>CAVPFX010000004.1:0-52687 GCA_963703895.1 uncultured Solirubrobacterales bacterium | reverse complement strand
CTCGAAGTTCGGCATCGACACCGACAACATGTTCGGCTTCTGGGAGTGGGTGGGGGGCCGTTACTCGATGGACTCGGCGATCGGTCTCTCGACCATGCTGGCGATCGGGCCGGCGCGCTTCGAGGAGATGCTGGCCGGCTTCCACGCGATGGACGAGCACTTCCGCACGGCGCCGCTGGCCTCGAACCTGCCGGCCCTGATGGGGCTGTTCAGCGTCTGGTACGGCGACTTCTTTGGCGCCCAGACCTGCGGCGTCTTCCCCTACGACCAGTACCTGCACCGCTTCCCCGCCTACCTGCAGCAGCTGACGATGGAGTCCAATGGCAAGCACGTCACCCTCGACGGGGCCCACGTCGACTACGACACCGGCGCGATCTTCTGGGGCGAGCCGGGGACCAACGGCCAGCACTCCTTCTACCAGCTGATCCACCAGGGCACGCGGCTGATCCCCTGCGATTTCATCGGCTTCTTCCACTCCAACAACCCGCTCGGCAACCACCACGACCTGCTGATGTCGAACGTCTTCGCCCAGAGCGAGGCGCTGGCCTTCGGCAAGACGCCCGAGCAGGTCCGCGCCGAGGGAACGGCGGAGAACGTCGTCCCGCACCGGGTGATGGAGGGCAACCGTCCCTCCAACACGATTCTCACCGAGCGGCTCGACCCGCACACGCTGGGCACCCTGGTCGCCCTCTACGAGCACAGCGTCTTCACCCAGGGCGCGATCTGGGGAATCGACTCCTTCGACCAGTGGGGGGTCGAGCTGGGCAAGGCGCTCGCCGTCGCGATCATCCCCGAGCTGCAAGCCGACGAGGAGCCGAAGCTGCGTCACGACAGCTCGACCAACGCGCTGATCCGGCGCTACCGCAGCGCCCGCCGGGGAGAGTAGGCTCGCCCACATGCCCTGGCTCGACCCGCTCCCACTGGCGGCGTCGGCATCGAATCTGCTCGCCGCCCGCGAGCAGATGGCCTTCACCCTCGGCTTCCACATCGTCCTCTCCTGCCTCGGGGTGGCCCTACCGGCGACGATCCTGGTCGCCAACTACCTCGGCCTCAAGCGCGGCGACGACGCGGCGATGGAGCTGGCACGGCGCTGGTCGAAGGCGATGGCGGTCACCTTCGCCGTCGGCGCCGTCACCGGCACCGTGCTCAGCTTCGAGTTCGGCCTGCTCTGGCCCCACTTCATGGACCGCTTCGGCGCCGCCTTCGGCATCGCCTTCGCGATCGAGGGGATCTTCTTCTTCGTCGAGGCGATCTTCCTCGCGATCTACATCTACGGCTGGAAGCGGCTCTCCGGCTGGGCCCACTTCTGGTCGGGCGTGCCGATGGCGATCACCGGCATCGGCGGCGCCTTCGCGGTCGTCGCCGCCAACTCCTGGATGAACCAGCCGCAGGGCTTCACCCTCGACGCGGCGGGCAAGATCGTCGACACCAACCCGGCGCAGGTGCTCTTCAACCCGGCCACCGGCTACGAGGTGCCGCACATGATCCTCGCCGCCTACATGGTCACCGGCTTCCTCGTCGCCTCGATCTACGCCGTCGGCATGCTCAAGGGCCGCCGCGACCGCCTGCACCGGCTCGGCCTGCTGATCCCGTTGACGATCGCCTGCATCGCGACGCCGATCCAGCTCTTCGTCGGCGACACCGCGGCGCGCGAAGTGGCCGACCACCAGCCGGCCAAGTTCGCCGGCATCGAGTGCATCCAGGAGACCGGCACCCACCAGACCGAGTACGTCGGTGGCATCTGCACCAGCGATGGGGTCAAGGGAGCGATCCCGATCCCCGACCTCGACTCCTTCCTGGTCGGCTTCAGCGCCGACACCAAAGTGATCGGGCTCGAGGACATACCGGTGGACGAACGGCCGCCCGCCAACACCCTCCTGCACCTCGCCTTCGACGCGATGGTTGGCATCGGCACCGCGCTGCTCGGCCTTGGCGCCTGGCTCGCCTTCGTCTGGTGGCGCCGCCGCGAGATCCCGCGCACGCCCTGGTTCCTGCGCGCGGTGGCAATATCCGGCGCCGGCGCGGTCCTCGCCCTCTGGTGCGGCTGGATCGTCACCGAGGTCGGTCGCCAGCCCTGGATCGTGCAGGGCTACATGCGCACCTCCGAAGCGGTGACCGAGGCCGACGGGCTCTGGTTCAGCTTCGGGCTGGTGCTCCTCGTCTACGCGGCGATCGGGACGATCGCGATCATGGTCCTGCGCTCGATGTCGCGACGCTGGCGCGAGGGTGGCGCGGAGCCAGAGGGCACGCCCTACGCGCCGCCGACGGAGGTTGGCCGATGACCCGCGCCGACATCTGCGCCGCGATCCTCTGGCTCGGGGCAACGTTCTACGCCCTCTTCGGCGGCGCCGACTTCGGCGGTGGCTTCTGGGACCTCGTCGCCGGCGGGGCCGAGCGCGGTGAGCGGCCGCGGGCCGCGATCCAGCGTTCGCTGACCCCGGTCTGGGAGGCCAACCACGTTTGGCTGATCTTCATCCTGGTCGTCCTCTGGACCGCCTTCCCGCCGGCCTTCAGCGCGGTGATGACGACCCTTTACGTGCCGATTGCCCTGGCCGCGCTCGGCATCGTCCTGCGCGGCTCGGGGTTCGCCTTCCGCAAGTCGATCGAGGGGCTCTCCGGCCGCCGCCTCGCCGGCGCCACCTTCGCGATCTCCTCGTTGCTCACCCCCTTCTTCATGGGCACGGTCGTCGGCGCGGTCGCCGATGGCAACGTGCCGGCCGATGGCAACGGCGCCGCCTTCTCGAGCTGGCTGCAGCCGCTGCCGCTGCTGACCGGAGCGATGTTCGTCGCCAGCGGCGCCTACCTGGCGGCGGTCTTCCTGATCGGCGACGCCGGCCGCAGGCGCGACGACGAGATGCAGCGCTACTTCGCCCGCCGCGCCCTCGCCGCCGCGGCCCTCGCCGGCGTCGCCGCGGTCTTCGGTCTGGTCGAGCTGCACGCCGAAACCCGTTACGTCTTCGATCGCCTGATCGACCAGGGCCTGCCGCTGGTGATCCTCTCCGCCCTCTGCGGGCTCGGCGTCCTCGCGATCCTGCTGGCGATGGCCCGCCGCCCGGGTGCCCCGCCGTGGCCGCTGCGCCCGCTCGCCGCCGGCGCCGTGATCGCGGTGATCTGGGGTTGGGGCGTCGCCCAGTTCCCCTACCTGCTGCCGACCTCGCTGAAGATCTCCGAGGCCGCCGCTCCCACCGACACCCTGACCTCGGTGATCATCGTCTTCCTCTTCGCCGGGATCATCGTCCTGCCCGCCCTCGGCTTGCTCTACTGGCTCTCCCAGAAGGAGCTGCTCAGTGAGTGATGACGGGGCGATCCGCGCTGTGCTCTTCGATATCGACGGCACGATTCTCGTCACCGGTGGTGCCGGTGGTGTCGCCTGGCAGCGCGCCTTCGAGGAGTTGCACGGCGTCGAGGCCAACGTTGCCGAACACACCGACGCCGGCATGACCGACCCCGAGATCGCCGCGATCGTCTTCCGTGAGGTGATTGGTCGCGAGGGGACGCAGGAAGAGCGATCGAAGACGATCGGCTGCTATCTCAAGCATCTGCCCGACGCCGTCGCCGAGTCGCCGGGCTACCGGGTGATGCCCGGCATCGAGGAACTGCTCGACCGCTTGATCGAAGCCGGCGCCCTGCTCGGCCTCGTCACCGGCAACATCGAGGCCGCCGCGCACATCAAGCTCGCCCGCGCCAATCTGAACCGCTTCTTCGGCTTCGGCGGCTACGGCTCGGACTCGGCCGACCGCACCGAGGTGACCAAGGCGGCGCTTGGTCGCGGTGCCCTCGTCTCCGGCGGCACGATCGACGATGGTGCTTGCGTCGCCGTCGGCGACACCCCGCGTGACGTCATCGCCGGCCATGGCGCCGGGATCGCCGTGGTCGGCGTCGCTACCGGCAGCTACAGCGTTGAGCAGCTGCGCGAGGCCGGTGCCGACTACGCGCTGGAGTCCGTGCGCAGCGGCTTTCCCCTCTAGTAGGCATTGGCGAAACCCCCGCGCACGTCTGGCGGCGGCGGACACTGCGCGGCACGGCGTCCTCAGTCGGCCGAATAGCGCTGCTATTCGGCCTCCCTGCGTCCTTGCCCCGCTTGGCCCGGCGCTCGCCAGGCCGCACACGCGGGTTGCGCCAATGCCTACTAGGCCATCAGGGTTATTTACATCTTTGGCAAAAACCCTGGTTTGCCGGACCCCGCCCGCGTAGGCTGAGCGACTGGTCCCGAAGCATGAGTTGAAGTAGGCCGTCGTCGAAATGGCGCAGGGGAAGGTTTGGCTCTTCACGTACGCAGGGCATCGGGACTACTGCTGGTCATCTTGGGGTTGCTCGTAGTCGCGGGCCCGGTCTCCGCTGCCTCCGCCGCCGAATTCGGGATCGCCAACTTCTCGGTGCGGATGCTGGATTCCGAAGGCAACGCGGAGGATCGCGCCGGCGCCCACCCCGATCGCTTCCAGATCGATTTTGCGCTTGAAACCGAAGGCAGCGGGACCTCCGCCAGGGACATCGCGATTGAGATGCCGCCCGGGTTCGGCGGCGATCCGGCGGCGGTGCCGGCCTGCCCGCGCCAGGCTCACGAAGAAGGCGAGGAATGCCCGTCCGAGAGCCAGGTGGGGATCATCAGCTTCGGCTCCTCCGGTGAATCGCTGCCGATCTTCCTGCTCGAATCCGAACCCGGCCAGGTCGCCTCGTTCACCTCGAGGGCCGGCCTGCCGATCCCCTTTCGGCTGACGCTGCGGCCCGACGACTTCGGCGTCACCTTCGAAGCCAACGACCTCGCGGAAGGAGCGCCGAGCGAAGCGCGGATCGAGTTCTGGGGGGTGCCGGCCGACCACCAAGAAGCTCCCGTCGCTCCATCCCGGCCTTTCCTCACCACGCCATCGTCCTGTGACTCGCTCGCCTTCACCCTGCGGACGCGCTCGCGTGTGGAAGGCGCCCCCTGGCTCAGCGAGAGCGCCGAAGCCGGCCCGCTCAGCGGCTGCGAGGGCTTGCGCTTCGCCCCTCGGCTCGGTTTGCGGCTGAGCAATCCCGTTGCCGACTCGCCGACCGGGATGCGGATGACCCTGAGCATGCCCGAAGGAGAAGAAGGCGAACTAGCGAGCGCCCAGATGAAGGACGTCTCGGTTGAGCTGCCGGCCGGGCTCACGGTCTCCCCTGGAGGGGCCGCGGGGCTGGCGCTGTGCAGCGACGCCGAGCTCGGGCTGGGCAACGGGGCGGCGGCGACCTGCCCCGCGGCCGCCGCGGTCGGGACGGTCGAACTCGCCTCGGCGGCCCTGCCGGAACCGTTGCTCGGCACGGTCTACCTCGGCGAGCAGCGAGGGAGCGAACGCTTCCGGCTCTTCATCGTCGCGCCCGGGCCCGGCGTCGTCTTCAAGTTCATCACCAGCCTGCAGCCGGATCCGCTCAGCGGTCGTCTCACCGCCACCCTTCGCGACCTGCCCCAGGTGGCGATCGGTCAGATCGCGATGAACCTCGACGGTGGGCCCAGGGCTCTTCTCGCCGCGCCGCTCGCTTGTGGCCCAGGGCGCGGCGAGGCCCGCTTCGTCCCCTACGGGGGTGGCCCCACGGTCGACTCGGCGGCGGCGGTGACGATCGCCAGCGCCCTGCCGGGGTTGGCCTGCCCGGGACTGCTGCCCTTCGCCCCGCAGCTGCTCGTATCCGCTTCGAATCACCGGGCGGGCAAGGCCAGCTCCTTTTCCGCGACGCTCCGGCGACGCTCCGGCGAAGGGCTGCCGGCCCAGTTCAGCTTGACCCTGCCATCCGGGCTCAGCGCCGCCCTGGGCTCGGTCGAGAGCTGTCCGGAGTCGCTCGCCGCCAGCGGCAGCTGTGCCGCCACCAGCCGCGTGGGCTCGGCCCGGGCCGAGGTCGGCTCCGGGCCGAGCCCCGCGGTGCTCTCCGGCACCGCCTATGTCGCCGGGCCGTACCGCCGCGCGCCGTTCAGCCTGGTGATCGTCTTCCAGGCCGCGATCGGTCCCTTCGACCTCGGCACGGTGGCATTCCGAGCGACGGCCCAGATCGAAGGGCGCAGCGGCCGGGTGGAGGTTGCCACCGACCGCCTGCCGAGTGTGGTCGCCGGCGTGCCGATTCGCTTCCAGGCGATCTCGCTCGCGCTGGATCGCCCCGGGCTCCTCCGCAATCCAACCTCCTGTGGCCCGCACACGCTCGACGGGACCCTCACCCCTGAGGAAGGCGGCACGGTGGCGCTGAGCAGTCCCTACCGGGTCAGCGGCTGCGGGCGCCTCGGCTTCGTGCCGCGGCTGCACGTGGCTCTCGCCGGTCGTGAGCGACTGCGAAAGCAGGCGCCGGTTGGCCTGCGCGTCTCCGCCCGTTTCCGTCGGGCCGATGCCGGCCTGCGCTCGCTGGCGCTGACGATGCCACCCGCTCTGAAGCTGAACATCGGCGGGCTGAAGGAGATCTGCTCGCGTCCCGACGCCCGCAGAAGCCTCTGTCCAACGGGTTCGAAGGTTGGAACGGCCCGGGCGCGGACGCCGCTGCTAGACCAACCCCTCAGCGGCTCGGTCTACGTCGTGCAGCCCCGCGATGGCGGCAACCCCGACCTCTGGGTGGCTCTCGCCGGCGGTGGGGTCGAGCTCGCTGTTCACGGCAGCACGGAAAACGACCACGGCCGCTTCGTCACCAGGCTGGCCGGGCTTCCCGACATCCCCCTCTCCGAGTTCGGCATGCGGCTGGGATCGTCAAGCCAGAGCCTGCTCTCCCTCGGCGTCGACCCCTGTTCCCACGGTCACCCACGCGGCCTCGCGGTCGAGCTCCGCGCCACCGCGCAGAACGGCTCCCAGAGACGCTCGCGATCGAACCTCGCTAGCGGCTCGGGCTGCGGATCGGCCGGCGCCCGGTGAGCGCCGACGCGCGGCGCTCGCGGCGCTCGGGATTGCTGCTCGGCATCGCTGGCTTGGCGACGCGGCGCTCCCGGCTCGTCGTCGGCATCTGGATCGTGATCGTCGCCGCGCTTGCCTTCGTCGGCCGCAACCTCGATCACGAGCTCAGCATCCACCCGCTCTACGTCGATGGCACCGGCAGCAAGCGCGCTCACGAAATCGCCCTGCAGGAGTTCGGCAGCGACCACGCGCTGGTGGTGATGCTGCGCGGACCGCACGCCCAGGTCGAGGCACAGGGACGGCGGCTGGCGGCGAGCCTCGAAGCGAAGCCGCGCATGCTGGTGATCACGCCCTGGGCCGCCGGCGGGGCGATCGACGGCCTCAGTCCCTCACCCAACGTCGCTGCCCTGATCGTTCGCATCCAGTCGAATGAAGCCAAGGAAGGCATCACGGGTGTGCTTCCCCCCGTGCAGCGCACCGTCGATGCCCGGGTCCACGGGCCGGTCCGCGCCAGCATCGCCGGCTTGCCGATGGTGATCGAGTCGCTGCGCAGCGCCAGCGACCGGGCGACGAAGCTGGGTGAGCTGATCGCGGTGCCGATCCTGCTGATCGTCCTCTTGCTCGTCTTCAGATCCGTGATCGCGGCCGTGATGCCGATCCTCATCGGCGGTGGCGTGGTGGCGGCGACCCGGGGGGTGCTCAGCATCCTCAACGGCTTCGTCCAGCTCGACCTCTTCGCCATCGGCATCGTCGGGATGATGGGGCTGGCGCTCGGGGTCGACTACTCGCTCCTGGTCATCTCCCGCTTTCGCGAGGAGAGGCGCAAGCGCGAGGGCAACCTGGAGGAGGCCGTCCGGGCGACGGTAATGGCGACCGCGCGCTCGGTGGTCCCGGCTGGCTGCGGGCTGATCTTCGCGATGCTCGTCGCCGCGATGATCCTGCCCGGTTCGATCGCCCGCTCGGCCGCGATCGCGGTGATCGCGGCGACCCTGCTCAGCATGGTCTCGGCGATCGTGGTCGTGCCGGCGCTGGTGACGGTGCTGGGCGACAACCTCGACCGCTGGTCCCTGCCGATGCGCCAGCCGGGGCGGGTCGCGCCGTTGCGCTGGTCACGCCGGATCGCCAACCGTCCCGGTGCCGTCGTCGCGATTGTCTTCCTCCTCGTCGTCCTCTCCGGCTGGGCCTTCACGCTCAACTCCGGTGCGGCCAGCATCGCCTTCCTCCCGCCCGGGGACTCCGGCCGCGAGCAGCAGGAAGCAGTCGAAGACGCGCTTGGGCCTGGCTGGGCGGCGCCGATGGAAGTCATCGTCGACGGGCGCGGCACGCCGGTCACCACGCTCGCGCGCCTGCGCGCGCTGGCCCGCTTCCAGGGCGAGGTCGAACGAGACCCCGGGGTCCAGACGATGGCCGGCTTCAGGCCGATCGCCCGCGGAGCCGAACGCGCCAGCGGGATCGAATCGGAGCTGGCCAAGCAGGAACGCGGCCTCGATCGCCTCGCCAAGGGGATCGGCAAAGCCCACCGGGGCGCCTCGCTCGCCGCCAGCGGGTTGCGCGAGGCGGCGGCCGGCTCGGGCCAGCTCGAAGCGGGAATCGGCGCCGCCCACGGCGGCGCCGGCGCCCTGGCCGGCGCCCTGCAGAAGGTCGGCCAGGGCTCGCGGCAGCTGAGCGAGGGCCTGGGCCGGGTGGGCGAGGGGAGCGGCAAGGTGGCGCGGGGCACCGCCAGGGCGAGCAGCGGCGCCGGTCGCCTGGCGGACGCGCTCAGCAAGGCGGAGGAACGAACCGGGGAGCTCACCGACAGCACCCGCTTGCTCGAGAACGCGATGCACTCGGGCGAAGATCGGCTGGCCGAAGTCGGGCCGCCGCTGGGGGGAACCGAAGAACGACTCGCCGCCGCTTGGCAGGCATTGCAGCGGATGTCGGTCGGGCGCGGCGATCCCGAGTACGCCGCCGCCCTGGCCGCGGTCGAAGAAGCCAACCTGCGCCTCACCGGCAAGGACATCCGCACGGGAGAAAGCGTCGACCCCTCTTACGAAGGCGTCGCTGCCGGAGTCGAAAGGGCGGACGGCCAGTTTGGCGTCGGCCTTTACCTCTCCTCGCGCCTCGACAAGCAGGGCCGCCAGGCCAGCGAGGGAATCGAAAAGCTCGCGGGCGCTTCCGACAAGCTCGACCGTGGCCTGCGGCGCCTGGCGAGCGGCAGCCGGCAGGTCTCCCGAGGGGCCACAGCTCTGGATCGCGGTGGCGAGAGGCTGCCGCCGGCCCTGCAGCAGCTGGGAAGCGGCGCCGAGCACCTCACGGGCGGCCTCACCTTGCTCGAAAACGGCGCCGGCCAGCTCAGCAGCGGCCTGGGGCAGGGAGCGCAGAAGTCGAAGCTGCTCGACAGCGGGCTCGGCAAGATCGAATCGGGACTGAAGGGCCAGAGCGGCGAGTCGGGTCTGACGCAGCTGCAGCGGCGCTCGCCCGGCCTCTTCAAATCTGCCTACTTCATCCTTGCCGGACTCGACGGAAGCGCGCCGCGGCGGCGCAGTCAACTCGACGCCTTGATCAATCTCAACCGCGGCGGCATGGACGCTCGCATGCTGATCGTCCCGCGCGACCCGCCGACCAGCGAGAGCGCCCGTCAGACCAAGGACCGGCTCGAAGAGGACGCCGCCGGCCTCGCCCGCGAGACGGGCGCGGAGGTCGTCGTCGGTGGGGTCGCCCCGGCGGAGATCGCGGTCAACGACGCCGTCCGCGACCAGTCCCCCCTGATGCGCTTGGCGCTCTCGCTCGTCACCCTCCTCGTCCTGATCCCGGTTCTGCGATCGCTGACGATCCCGCTCCTGGCCGCACTGATCAACCTGCTCACCGTCAGCGCCAGCTTCGGCGTGCTCGCCCTGCTCTTCGACGGCTCCCTGTTCGGTGGCCCGGGCTACATCGACGCCACCGTGATCCCGGCGACGATGATGGTGATGTTCGGGCTGGCGATCGACTACGAGGTCTTCGTCTTCGCCCGCATACGCGAGGAATACGTGCGCACCGGCTCGACCCGCGCCGCGGTTGCCGGCGGCCTCGATCGCACCGCCCACGTCGTCACTGGCGCGGCGGTGATCATGATCTCCGTCTTCCTCGCTTTCTCCGTCTCGAACTTCATGACGATCCGCAACTTCGGCGTGGCGCAAGCCGTGGCCGTCGCCATCGACGCCTTCCTCGTGCGCCTGATCGTCGTGCCGGCAATGATGAACCGGCTCGGCAGGTGGTGCTGGTGGATGCCTAGCTGGCTCGACCGGCTATTGCCGAGCGCACGCTCTCCCGCAGGTTCGGATCGAGACTGAAGCGTGTCGCCGGCCTGCCGTTTTCGCCCTCGCTGACGCCGGCCTTGGCGCGGATCAGGCCGGAGGCCTCAAGCGCCTCGAGGTGGCGGCGCAGCGTCTGGTAGCTCGCCGGTCCATCGCTCGCCAGCTCCGAGGTGGTGGCGTCCTCGACCCGGCTCAGCTTGCGCAGGATCTGCAAGCGCACCGGGTCGGCAATGACCTCCAGCCAGTGTGCCTGACCCTCCGCCTTCGCTGCCGCCGTGGCCACGGTAAAAAAACTAGCTCGTTTACGGCACTCCGGCGAGTAGCTTCGATTAAGCCAGGCTGCAGCGGGCCTGGTAGATCGACGTGAAGCCCGAGAGGAAGCCGTTGCGCGCGGCGCGCAGGTAGAGCCGCCAGACGCGCACCCGTTCGGGCCCGGCCAAGCGGATCGCCTCGTCGAGGTTCCCGTCGAGGTTCTGGGCCCAGTGGCGCAGGGTCTCGGCGTAGTCGGCGGCGAAGTCCTCGACGTGGTGGGTGACGAAGCCGGCTCTTTCGAGCGCCATCAAATTGCGCGAGAGGTGCAGGGGGGCAGCGTCGGGGAAGACGTAGCGCTCCGAGAAAGCACCGGCCTCGGCGTCGGTGTGGCGCAGGCGGGTGATGCCGTGATTGAGCAGTCGCCCGCCGGGCCCGAGCAGGTCGGCGAGGGTCTGGGCGTAGACGTCGATCTGGGAGGCGCCGACGTGCTCGACCATGCCGATGCTGGCGATCGCGTCGAAGCGCTCGCCGGCGAGGTCGCGGTAGTCCATGACGTGGATCTCGACCCGGTCGGCGACCCCGGCCTCCTCGGCCCGTTGCCGCGCCTTCTCGGCCTGGGGGGCGGAGAGGGTGATGCCGACCACGCTGGCCCCGTGCTTCCTCGCCGCCCAGAGCGGGAATCCTCCCCAGCCGCAGCCGACGTCGAGCACGCGATCGCCCTCTTTCAGCGCCAGCTTGCGGGCGACCGTCTCCAGCTTCTCTTCCTGCGCCTGCTTCAGGGTCGTCGCCCCGCGCGAGAAGATCGCGCAGCTGTAGACCATCGTCTCGCCGAGGAAGAGCTCGAAGAAGTCGTTGGAGACGTCGTAGTGGTGGCGCACGGCGCGCGCATCGCGCTCCTTGCTGTGGCGCTTGCCGCTGGGGCGCAGCTCGGCCCGCGGTCGGGGCGGCGGCTTTGTTATCCCCGCTGCCCGCACCGCGCCCAGCAGCAGGGCGCGCTTGTCGGCACCTTCCAACGAGGGCGGCTGCCACTCGTCGAGCATCGCGATCACGGCGTCCATGTCGTCGACCTCGATATCGCCGCTGACGTAGGCGCGGCCGAGGCCGAGCTGTCCCGGCGCCCGCAGCAGATGGGCGGCGGCGCGCGGCGAGCGCACGTAGAAGGTTGGTCCGGCGCCGGCGGTGGGGGACAGGCGCGTTCCGTCCCAGAACTCGACCGTGAAGGGTCGCTCGGGGATGCGCGCCTCGATCTCACGGCGCAGTGGGGCAGTGCTCGAGAACGCCAACGGCGGCACCTTTCTGCTGGAGGTTGGGGTCCGAAGTGGGCGACTTTACCTTTCCCCGGTGCGCAGACCGTATGATCGCGTCTCCGAATGGAAAGCAGCGGCGTTCTCCCCTCAGATATCCAGCCGGTCGCCAACGAGACGCGCGATCGCATCATCACCGGGCTGGTCACGCTGGTGCCCTTCGTCGCGCTCGGCCTCGCCGGCTGGCAGGTCTGGGGCAAGGCGCTGCACTGGAGCGACGTCTTCCTCTTCCTCGGCATGTACCTGTTCACCGGGCTCGGGATCACGGTCGGCTTCCACCGCCACCTCACCCACCGCAGCTTCAAGGCGAAGAAGTGGCTGCACGGCCTGCTGGCGATCCTCGGCTCGGCCGCGATCGAGGGTCCGGTGATCTCTTGGGTCGCCGACCACCGCAAGCACCACGCCTTCTCCGACGAAGAGGGGGACCCGCACAGCCCCCACGTCGATCACGGCCACGGCTGGAGCGGGGCGATGCGCGGTCTCTTCCACGCCCACATGGGCTGGCTATTCGTCCACACCCAGCGCGGCAACAAGGAGCGCTTTGCCCCCGACCTGATCAAAGACCCGACGATCAACTGGGTCGATCGCACCTTCTTGTACTGGGCGATCGGGGGGCTGATGCTGCCCTTCGCCCTCGGCTGGGCGATCGGCGGCACGATCTTTGCCGGGCTCACCGGTCTGCTTTGGGGTGGCCTGGTGCGGGTCTTCGTCCTGCACCACTTCACCTACAGCATCAACTCGCTCTGCCACGTCTTCGGCAACCGCGACTTCGAGACCACCGACGAGTCGCGCAACCTGGCGCTGATCGCGATTCCCACCTTCGGCGAGGCCTGGCACAACAACCACCACGCCTTCCCCACCTCCGCCACGCATGGCCTCGGTCGCTGGCAATTCGACCTCTCCGCCGTGGTGATCGACTCGCTCGAGAAGGTCGGCCTCGTTTGGGACGTGGTCCGAGTATCGCCCGAGCGCATGGCGGCCAAGGCCGCTTCCAGCTAGGGCACTTCCTCAGCTTCGAACCAGTCGATCCAGTTACCGCAAGCGGCGGCCAGCGGCACGGTGCGATGCGCTCCGACCCGCACGGCGACGAGCTCGCCGAGCTGGGCGCTGCCGGAGTAGCCGCCGAGCGCCTGCAGGGTGCTGGGCTCCGGTGCGGCTGCGGTGAAGCGCACGCGGCCACCGTCACTGGCGACCGTCCCGGCGGGCCAGAACTGGCCGTTGCTGGCAAGGCTGATCGTGCTCGGGCGTTGCCCGTCGAGCCCCGCCTCGAGTGGCTGGCTGAAGCCCGGCGCCGAGAGCGTCAGGCCGAAGGGCGAGAAGTACTGCAGCGAGAGCCGCCAGCGCCCCCGTGGCAGGCGCAGCGCTTGCGAGGCGCGCTCGTCGGTCTGCAGGGTGGAGTCGGGGCTCCAGGCGGCCTTGGGGCCGATCGCGACGCTGGGGAAGAGCCCGGCCCGGCCCGGGTTGGCGGTGAGGATTCGGATCTCGGGCGAGGCGCAGTCAGCCCGGGCGCCGGCCTCGGTCCCCTCAAGCAGCACGTGCCTGTCTTCGGGCACCGCCCCCGTGCGCTTCCAGAGCATGTAGGAGGGTGTGGTGGCGACCCGCTTGAAGCCCGGTGGCGCTTCGCTGTTCCAGGCGGCGTTGCCGGTGATCACGTAGGGAAAGCGTTCGAGCGTGCCGTGCGAGAAGGAGTCGAAGTCGATCGGGCTGTAGGCGTCGCCGGTGTCGAAGGGCTTTTCCGGATTGGGGGAGACGTCGGCGTCGGGGAACTCGACCAGGGGCACGTGCGTGTCGGCACCCATCAGCTCGTAGGCCGCGTAGCGGTCCTGGCCGGCGTAGAGAACCGGTTCGCCGCGCACGATCGGCACGAACGCGCGCAGCTCGGAGCCGTGCCCGGGCGGTCCGATCGGCGCGTCGCGCAGCACCAGCAGGCTCGAGTACACGGCGCCGGCCACGAACGCCACCGCCAACCCGCCCCAAGCAATCCGCCCCCAGCTCGCTGACTTCGTGTTTTTTCGCCGTAGTGGCGAAGAAGCACGAAGTCGACCCCGGGTCGACTCGAAGAGCAGCGGCCGGATCGCGATCAGCATCGCCGGCGGGGCGGCGATCATCAGCGCCTTGGCCTGCGAGTACTCGCCGCTGCTGGCGAGCGCAGCGAGGTAGAGCAGGGTGCAGCCGAGCAGCGCCACCGGCACGGCGAAGTTGCGCCGTCGCAGCCACCAAACGCCGCCGAGCAGGACCGCGATCGCCGCGATCGCGGTCGCCAGCCCGGTCAGCTGCGCACCCCCGGTGGCGTTGAGCCGGTAGTTGGAAGCCGGCCAAACGCCGAGCGCCTCGATCGGCGAGACCGGCCCGTAGGTATTCGTTCCGGCGACCCGGTTGAAGCCGTGGATGAAGGCAAAGGGGCCGACGACCGTGAGCACGGCGAGGGCGCCGAGCACGGCGACGATCAGCAGGGTCGCCGGGTTGCGCAGGGTCGACCACCAGGCGCGCGGCGCCAGCGCCCGGCGCAGCGCCGGCAGGGTGAGCGCCCAGAGGGCGAAGATCACCACCGGCCAGGCGAGCCCGGCGAAGCTGTAGGAGAAGAAGATTCCGGTGACCAGGGCGAGGCCGACGATCGCCGCTCCGAGGGCAGGAGCGCGCGGGCCCTCGCCACGTTGTTGGCGCTCGAGGTTGTGGAGGAGGAGGGCGAAGGCGAGGACGAAGAGCGCCTCTCCGGTCTCCTTGAAGGTGCCCTGGGCGAAGTAGGAGGCGCCGAGGTAGGGGATCGCGACCAGGACCGCGGCAAGCACCCGGCGGATCGGTCCGAGGTCGTCGAGCGCCGTCAGCGTCACCAGCGCGGTGAGGATGCCGATCGCGAAGATCTCGCCGACGAAGGCCTGGCCGAGGCCGATTCCCGGCAGCGCCGCGATCGCCGCGGCCAGCGCGTGGGGACCCAGTGGGTAGCCGGCTTCGGGTGCCGGCCCGAGGCCGCTGCGCAGCCACTCGGCCCAGGCCAGGTGCAGGCCGAGGTCATTGTTGAAGCCGACGCCGATGATGCCCCAGCGACCGCTGATCGCAAAGGGGATCGAGAAGGCAAGGGTGACGACGAGCGCCACTGGCCAGCCCTCGCGCAGCAGCGATGCCCCGGGTTCGCGGCCGGGTCGTCGCCAGAGCAGGAAGCCAGCGGCGATGACCAGTGCGATCAGCCCGATCGTGGCGCTGGTCGCGTGCCCCGGTGCCCTGGCGAGGAAGCCGGTCACGGTCAGCACCGCGCCGAAGCCCACCGCGGGCGCCAGCCAGCGCCGCGACTCGTCCCCGCCGGTGAGGGCGAGGATCGCGCGTCCAACCAGCAGCGAGGCGCCGCAGATCAGCGCCGCCGAGGCGTAGGTACCGATCATCAGGGGCGGAAACTATGGCAGCGAGGGGCGCTGGCGCCGCCTCGGCTCAATACTTCTCCGCCGCGCGTTCCAGGGTCTCGCGCAGATTCTCGCCGCGAAGCGGCTCGTCGTGTCCAGTGCAGACCAGTGCCGGTTCCAGGGCAGCAAGCTTGCGCACCGACTCTTTCGCCTTTGCGTGGTCCCAGCCCCAGGCGGGATGGGGGACGCTCGCTTCGCCCGCCGGTAGCGGCTTGCCCAGCTGGGTCGAGTCGATCAGGTAGACGACGTCACTGACGATCGCCACCCGGTCGCTCTCGCGCCAGAGGCCGATCTGACCCGGGGCGTGCCCGGGGAAGTGGATGACGCGGAAGCCCGCGATCTCGTCGCCCTCGGAGACCGTCCCGTCGATCTTCACGGCGCCGTCGTCCCAACGGCGCAGCAGCATCGGGTAGATCCAGCGGGAGGGCGCGGGCAGTTGTGAGAGGTCGAGGTAGCGCCAGCGCCAGCCGTCGCTTTCGGCGTCAGCAACCTCGTCGGGATGGCAGTAGACGGGTGCGCCGAGCGAGGGCGCGGTGCCGCGGTGATCGGCGTGGGCGTGGCCGAGCACGACTCGCTTCAGCCCACCGAGTTGGGCGGCGGCGGCCCGCGCCCCCTTCACCATCGCCTTGGTGCCAGCGTCGAACTGCACCACCCCTTCGCCGTCCTCGAGGAAGTAGATGTTCATCGCCTTGCGGGTATCCCCGCGCAGCAGCCAGACTCCCTCGGCGATCTTCTCCATGATGAGATCAGCCTAATGCCAGTTCTCTGGAAAGCCGGAATGGCGGTCTTGCTGATCTGCCTGCTCGCCTCGATGGCGATCGCGATCTACCGCCTGTCGACGACGCCGACCGAGATCCTCGGCGACGGCTTTCGCGGTCTGCCCGTTCGCGCCCACGACTCCCGTTAGTATCGGCCCCGTTCAGCGACCGAGCAGAGGAGGCGGCGTGTTCACTCGCATCGTTGTAGGGACCGACGGGTCGGAGACGGCTGCCGAGGCGGTCCGCCAGGCCGTCGATCTCGCCAAGCTCGCCGGCGCTCAGCTCAGCATCGTCAGCGCCTACCAACCCGTCTCGAAGCGCCGGGTGGAGGGCGAGAAGGAAGGCGCCCCAGCGGACGTCCAGTATGAGATCGGCCCCCGCGAGGACGTCAACCTGGTCCTCGACGCCGCCGCTGCCTCCGCCCGCAAGGAGGGGATCGAGGTGCAGACGCACCCGGTCGAGGGCGACCCCGCCGAGGGAATCCTCAACGTCGCCGAAGAAACCAAGGCCGACCTGATCGTGGTCGGCAACAAAGGCATGACCGGCGCCCGCCGTTTCCTGCTCGGCAGCGTTCCCAACAACGTCTCCCATCACGCGCCCTGCAGCGTGATCATCGTCCGCACCACCTAGCGGCATCTAGCCGGCCAGCTGCCGCTAGGTGGCTGGCAAAGTTGCCGCGCCGGCATCGATTAGGCCAGCCCCTTGGCGGGTCTCGGGTTGGCCCAGGTCGCGTGCGGTGCGCCGCAGTCGTTTTGTTACCGCGGTCACCCGTCCTGGCGTGCGTTTGCGCTTGACCGTGCCGCTGGCCAGCACCATCGCGGCGACGCCGGAGACGTGGGCCGCCGACATCGAGGTGCCGATGTAGCTGCTGGGCTCGCCGAAGCGGCGGGTGCTGCCCGCCTTCAGGGTCACCTGGTAGATCGAGCCGGACGAGATCGAGGGGCAGCCGAGCAACGCCGGGCCGCCGCCCGGGGCGATCAGATCGACGTCCCTGCCCGCCAGCGAGTAGGCCCCCAGGCAACCGCCCTCGGTGCTGCCCCCGACGCCGATCGTGTGCGGGCCGGTCGCCGGGGGGGAGACGCAGGCCTCGGAGCCCAGGTTGCCCACCGAGGCGACCGTGATCACGCCGTGGTGGTAGGCCTGCTGCAGCGCTTCGTCGACCCCTGGCACTTCGCGGGCGCAGCCGAAGTTGAAGCTCATGTTGATCACGTCGGCGCCGTGGGCGGTGGCGAAGCGGATCCCCTTGGCGATCTGGTCGGCGCGCCCGCGACCCTGGGCGTCGAGCACGCGTACGGGCATCAGCTTTGCCCGGAAGGCGAGGCCGGTGAGGCCGATGCCGTTGTTGGTCTTCTCGGCGATCGTCCCGGCGACGTGGGTGCCGTGGCCGTTTTCGTCGAGCGGCAGGCGATCGCCATCGACGAAGTCGTGTCCTTTGACGAATTGCCCGGCGGTGAAGTCGGGGCTGCGGCGGAAGCGTTTGCCTTGGGCGCGGTAGGCGATCCCGGTGTCGAGCACGGCCACCGTCACTCCTTCGGCACCCGGGCGCCCGGCCGCTTCCAGGTGTTCCCAGGCGCTAACGGCGTCGATCCCCCCCGCGGACACCGGCACCAGCGGGGTGCCGGTTCCCTCCCAGGGGAGGAAATTCCATTGCTTGAAGACCCAGCCGCCGGGGGGCCCGGGCGGGCCACTGATCGGCCCCGGGTCGTTGGGCGGGACGCTGATCGCTTCTTCTTCACTCGCCGAGGTGGTGGCGAGATAGTTCGGGGCGGTGTATTCGACGGCGGGGTCGTCTCGCAGCGCCGCGGCCGCCTCACCGACGCTGGTCTGCTGTGGCAGCTCGATGGTTCGCGCCCGCTCGGACCCGGCGAGCTTGACAATCAGCTGGTGGGGAACGAAGCCGTGCGCGGTCGAAATGCCGACAGCAGCCCGGGCGGGTGCCGGCGCGAGCATCAGGCCTACGAGCAGGGTCGCGGCGGCGGTCGGAAGGCGTCGATTCATCTTGCGTTTGGGCCCGTGAATCCCTGCATTCGAGCGAGCCTCTCCCTAACACCTGCCCGCCGGCGAAGTTGTAGTCCCACATACTCCCGTATTGCATGCACGGCGAGGCCGAAACCCTTCTCTCTGAGCGGATGATGGCGCTGGCGATCGAGCGGGCGCGCGAGGCCGAGGGTCATGGCGACGTCCCGATCGGCGCCGTCGTCGCGCGCGGGGAGAAGGTGCTCGGCGCGGCCGGCAACGAGCGCGAGCTGCGCGCCGACCCCACCGCCCACGCCGAGATCCTCGCGATCCGCGCCGCGGCCGAGGCGCTCGGTGGCTGGCGCCTGCCGGACACGACCCTCTACGTGACACTGGAGCCCTGCGCGATGTGCGCCGGCGCGATCGTCCTCGCCCGCGTCCCCAGTGTCGTCTTCGGCGCCGCCGATCCCAAGGCGGGCGCCGCCGGCAGCGTCCTCGACGTGCTCGCCGAGCCCGCCCTCAACCACCGTCCCGAGGTCAGGGGTGGGGTGCTCGAGGCCGAGTGCGCGGCCCTACTGCGCGAGTTTTTCGCAGCCCGTCGATCCGCCATAGCGAAGACCGCCGGCTCGCTCAGTGGCGCGTATGACCCGAAAGAGCGGGAGCGTCTGCGCCGGGATTGGCCTGACTAGCGATCAAGGCAGTTCTTGCACTGCGCCTTTGCTCCGATGGACAGCGATTGGGCACGGCGGAGCGGATCGCAACAGGTCGACCGGGTCCCTCGGTAGTCGACCTTGCAGCGGAGAGGGTGGGATTCGAACCCACGAGGCGGGTTAACCCCGCCCACGCGATTTCCAATCGCGCTCCTTAAGCCACTCGGACACCTCTCCGTGGTCCCGCAAGGGTATTGCTTTGCCGCCCGCGAGCGGCTAGGCGGCCGCGGTCTGCGGCACCGCTTGCGGCGCCGGCAGCGGCAGCACGATCGCCTCGCCCTCGCCGGCGGGCCTCGCCGGCCGGCGGCCGCGCAGCCGCTCGTGGTTGCAGACTACGTAGCACCACTCCATCAGCCGCATCCGCGAGGCGGAGTCGATTTCGGTGATCGTCGCCCCGACAAGGTGGCGACCGTCGGCTTCGCGGCAAGAGCGCACCTCGACCTGCGCCGCGACCTCGTGTGCGTTGCCCGCGGCGTCCTCGAGCTGGAGCAGGATCGCCGGCTTGTCGCCGACCGCGAGCGGGGCGTCGAGGACGAGGCCAACGCCGGCGGCGCTGGCATCGATCAGGCGGCCGCTAACGTGGCCGTCGTCGGAGTAGCACTCGGCCGGGGCGTCGCCCTCGAAGCGGTAGACGAGGCGGCGCTGCTGGCGGCGGCCGACGGCGAAGAGGGTGCGCAGGATGCGGCGCATCTCGACCAGGCCGAGCAGCGGCACGATCACGGCGGCGATGCCGGGCAGGTCGGGCAGCGGCCCGATCCCGGCGAGGTCGAGCAGGCGCAGCACGGTCCCCGCCCCGACCACCACGGCGCAGGCCAGCACCAGGTGCAGCTTGCGCACGGACTCGAGCCCCCCGCCGCCATCACCCTGCTTCGGCGTCACCTTGAAGGCGGTGTGTCCCGGGCGGAAGATGCAGCGCAGGGCGCGGGTGTAGATCTCCATCGTCAGCAGCTCGTAGTGGGCGGTCTCACCGATCTTCATGTAGCCGCGGGCGAGGGCCGAGCCGGCGCCGAGGTTGAGCGTCACGTAGGGCAGCCAGAGCGTGGCCAGGGCGACGACACTGATCTTCATCGGCAGCTCGCCGGTCCACATCACCAGGCCCAGCGTCGCCATCAGTAGCAGCCGCATCGGTGGCGCCAGGTAGGCAAAGAGGCTGGCGAAGTAGGAGAGCCGCTGCAGCGGTCGCAGCTCTTTGGCGCGCAGGGGGGACTCGGGCAGGGTGAAGACGGCGAGGTTGCCGCGCGCCCAGCGGTCGCGCTGCAGCAGGTAGCCGTCGAGGTCGTGCGGGGCGAGGCCCTGGACCAGGACCTCGTCGTGGTAGCGGCTCTTCCAGCCGTGGCGCTGCATGCGGATCGTCGTGTGGAAGTCCTCGGCGATCGTCTCGGTGGCGACGCCGCCGATCTCGAGCAGGGCGTGGCGCCGGATCAGCGCCGCCGAGCCGCACCAGTAGGCGGCGCCGTGGCGGTCCTTGCCGGGGCAGACGACGCGGTAGAAGAGCGACTGCTCGTGGCGGCCGACGACGTAGTGCTGGACCGAGTCGTGGTTGAAGAAGTCGTGCGGGCTCTGCACCAGGCACATGCGCTCGTCGTCGAAGTAGCCGACCATCGCGTCGAGCGCGTCGGGCATCGGCACGTGGTCGGCGTCGAGCATCAGCACCAGCTCGCCCTCGGTGCGGGGGAGGGCGGCATTGATGTTGCCGGCCTTGGCGTGTGAGTTGTCGGGTCGAATCAGGTACTCGGCACCGGCGAGCTTGGCCAGCTCCTCCATCTCCGGCCGCCGGCCGTCGTCGAGCAGGTAGGTGGTGTGGGGGTAGGTGAGGGCGCGACAGCCGGCCAGGGTCGCGGAGACGACCTCGATCGGCTCGTCATAGGTGCAGACGTAGACGTCGACCGAGCGACCCGGCGTGGCATCGGGCCGCACCGCGGGCGGCCGCGACCAAGAGAACCAGGCCAGCGTGCCGAGCGCCCAGAGCCCGTAGATCTCGGTCACCAGCAGCATTCCGTAGGCGATCGGGCTGGCGCCCTGGCTGCTCCAGCCGATCCGCCAGGCGAGGTAGCCGAGTCCCCAGAGAAGGGCAACGATCGCCAGTGTTCGCAGCAGCAGCGGATGGCGGTCGAAGAACCGCCCAAGCCGGGTCTGCGCGCTGCTTTCCACGCGGCTGCATCGACGCAAACTCGCCGGTTCTTGAGCCCCGAACGCCCGCCCACGACCCGTCGGCGGCGCGCGACCGTAAAATCAGCCCCTGACTGAGTCCCGGAGGGGTGCCGGAGTGGTTGAACGGGGCAGTCTCGAAAACTGTTGGCGTCGCAAGGCGCTCGTGGGTTCGAATCCCACCCCCTCCGCTTTTTCTCGCTCCTCTAGCTGGTTTGGCGCCCATCGAGGCGCGCTTCTGCGCGCCATACCACTCTCGTTCCTTGACAAAGCCAAACTCGTCTGTTTATCTTCAGCCTGTCGTTTAGGAACCCAAGTGTCAGTTAAGGGAACCAGCTCGTCTGAGCAGCGACGCCACAGGGACATAACCGAGCCTCGAGGAAGCCGCTAAGGGAAGCGGCGGGCAGAGGGGCTCACGGGACAAGGAGAGAGATTTCAGATGTTCTCGACGCTACGCACGCGCTTTGGCATCCCCGGAGTCATCTCGGTGATCGCCCTGGTCTTCGCAATGTTCGGCGGCGCCTACGCCGCCTCCAACTCTTCAGACGGTGGCAAGGCCACCGCGAGCGCCAAGGCCAAGAAGGGGCCCAGGGGTCCGAAGGGGCCGAAGGGCGATACGGGCCCGGCGGGTCCGCAGGGCCCGGCAGGGGCAAACGGCAAGGACGGCGCCAACGGAAGCAACGGCGCAAACGGGGCGGCCGGCGTGAGCGTCACCTCCGAACAGTTCACCGGCACCAAAGAAGGGAAATGCGTCGGGGCCGGCGGCTCCCGCTTCGTCTCCGCCAGCGGTATCACCTTTGCCTGCAACGGCAAAGAAGGCGAACCGGGTGAAGACGGTGATCCGTGGACCGTGGGGAACACGCTGCCGCCGAACGCGACCGAGACGGGCGCATGGGTGCTGCCGCAGATCGTCGCAGAAGACGACGTGCCGCTCGGCCAGGAAACCTACAACCTGCCGCTCTCCTTCCCGGTGAAGCTCGCCGCCGAGCTGGACGCTGCGCACGTGCACGCAATCAGCCCAGGCGGCTTGGAATACGTGTGGGATGCCGAGGCATTCGAAGCAGAAGAAATCCCCCCGGCCAGTTGTCACGGCTCGGCGGCCGATCCGACCGCGGACCCGGGACATCTGTGTGTGTACGTCGGAAGAGTTACCGACGAAGTTTCTCCGGGGGGCGCTGTGGGGCCGGTCAAATTCTCCGAACCGATTCGGCACCTGACGGACCTCCAACCGGGTGCATCGACTGCCGGCGCGATGCTGCGGCTTCACGTCAAGTTCGGATCCAACGGCTCTGGCACGTTCGCAGTCACCGCTCCGGCGAGTCCCTAGGCGGCATCTATGTCGAGTCGCCCTCGGAGGGACGTTTCCCGAGGGCGACTCCAGCGACCTAACCAACGGGATCGGAGAGATGAGAGAGAGATGACCACGTCGCAGACCTTCCGCCAAAAGCTCCGCAGCTTCGGCGCGACCACCATCGTCCTTGCGCTCACCTCGATGGCAGGCCTCGCTTCGCCGGCGCTCGCCGCGACTGCCCCGCCACTGCTCTGGCAGGCGCCCGGCGCCGAGGACGAGCTGAGCGGCTCAGCCGCGGGGCGCATGGATTTGCCTCTAGGCGTCGCCACGAGCCCGCTCACCGGCCACGTCTTCGTCAGCGACGTCCGCAACGCACGCATCGACGAGTTCGATGCCTGGGGAGTCTTCGTCAAGGCCTGGGGCTGGGGGGTGCTGGACGGCAGTCCCGAACCGCAGGTGTGCACGACCGCAAGTGGTTGTCAGGCCGGTCTCGAGGGCACGGGGGCTGGGCAGCTCGAAGGGCCTCGTGGCATCGCGATCGACTCGGCCGGCGACGTATACGTCGCTGAACGCCCTGGCGAAAACAACGCCCGCGTGCAGAAGTTCGACCCCAACGGCGAGTTCCTCCTGATGCTCGGCGGCGAAGTCAACAAGACGAGCAAAGCGAACCTCTGCACCCGGGCGGAGGTGGAAGGCGGCGACGTCTGCGGCGTCGGCGTGCCGGGGAGCGCCAACGGCCAGCTCGACACCTCCAATCAAGGCACCTACCTCGCCACCGGCCCCGACCAGACCTTCTACGTCGGCGACAGAGGGCGGGTCCAGGAATTCGAACCCGACGGCACCTACAAGGGCCAGATCCCCGCCCCCGAAGGCGAAACGGGCCGCCGCGTCTACTCGATCGCGGTGGACCAGGCAAGCGGCGAGATCTACCTCGCGTTCGATCAGGGTAGTTTTGAAAAGCCCTTCATCTACCGCTACGACGGATCGGCCTGGAGCCATTTCGCCGACTTGAACCTGGAGGAAGGGCCAAAAAGTGGCGAAGAAGTGTTCGTCAGGCCCCTCTCGCTCGCGGTCGACTCCGAGGGCAACCTCTACGCCTCCGCGACTGTAAAGCCCGGGGGAGGCGAGATGAGAAACGTAGTACTCGAGTTCGCCGCCGACGGCAGCTGTCTCCTCTGCGTCGAGGTAGAGGAATTCGAGAGGACGAAAGAAGGGTTCCTGCTTCCCGGCCTCGCCACGAGCGACAGCTGCGGCCTGCCCAGCGATGCCCTCTACGTGGTTCGCGCTGGGAATCTCTTGGTCATACCGCCCAGCTCCCGCCTGCGCGCCTACGGCCCCGCCCCCGACCCCGAGCTCTGCCCGCCCCCGGCGCTGCCGCCGACGATCAGCAGCCAGTTCGCCACCACGGTCAGCGGCGACGGGGCGATCGTCAAGGCGAAGATAAACCCCCACTTCTGGCCCGATACCTCCTACCACGTCGAGTACGGGACGGGTAAATGCTCTGAGGGGGGCTGCGCCCAGCGCCTGCCCAGCTCGGGGGAGAACCTGTTGGGGGCGGGTACCGTGGACGCGGCGGCAGCCAGCAAAGGCCTCTTCCTGCAGGGCCTCGAGCCCGGCGGCACCTACCACTACCGCTTCGTCGCCAACAGCGGCGGCGGCGGGCCGGTCTACGGGATCGCTCCCGAAGGCGGCGAGGCGAGCCAGGCCGAAGGGCTGGAAGGGACCTTCACCACGCGCTCGCTGCCGGCCGAGCCGAGGTCCGACTGCCCGAACCAGGCATTTCGCATCGGAGCGGGCGCCTTGCTGCCCGACTGCCGCGCCTATGAGGCAGGTCTCCCCGTTGGACAAGACCAGCGGCGACATCCTGCAGATGGGCGACATCAACGGCTACCCGGCGGCTCACGACCAGGCCGATCCCTCAGGCGAGAAGCTCACCTACTCCACCTACCGCGCCTTCGGCGACATCGCCTCGGCCCCCTTCGTCGCCCAGTACCTCGCCGCCCGCACCGCTCAGGGCTGGACGAACCGCGGCATCTCCCCGCCGCGCGGCACGACGCCGATCCTCCAAGGGGGCAACACCCTGCAGACCAACTTCCGCGCCTTCTCGGCCGACCTCTGCCAGGGCTGGCTGCTGCACGACGTCGACCCGGTGCTCGCCCCCGGGGCGGTGGAAGGCTACGCCAACTTCTACCGGGACGATCTCTGCGGCGAGGGCGGCTATCAGGCCCTGACCACCGTGGCCCCGCCCAAACTCGCCCCGAACCTCTATATCCCCGAACTGCAGGGCGTCAGCGCCGACGGGGCCAAGGCGGTCTTCGTCGTCAACGAGAAGCTGACGCCACAGGCGGCCGAAGTCAATACCCGTCAGCTCTATGAGGCAAGCGAAGGGGAAGTCCGCCTCCTCAGCGTGCTGCCCAACGGCAGTCCCTGCACGCAGGGAGCCTCGGCGGGCACCGAAACTTCCGAAGCTGGCAATGGCATTAAGACCAACGACGTCGAGCACGCCCTCGCCGCCGACGGCTCACGCGTCTACTGGACCTGCGGGTCGTCCAACGCGACCCTCTACGTCCGCCTGGAAGGCGAGGCCAAATCCAGGCTCGTCGGCAGTGGGCGCTTCTGGACCGCCGCGCCCGACGGCTCCAAGGCGCTCTACTCCGCCGGCGGCGAGCTGAAGATCTACGACGCCGAAGCGAAATCCTCCACCACGATCGCCCCGGCCGAGAACGTGGTGGAGACCGGCGACGATCTCTCGCGCATCTACTTCCTCTCCGCCACGGTCTTCAGCGGAGAAGAAGAGAGCTCCCACGGCGACAAAGCCAAAGCAGGTGGCTCGAACCTCTACCTCTACGAAGAAGGGGAGGTCCGCTTCATCGCCACGCTCGCCGATGCGGACTCCAGCGACCCGATCGCCTCCGTCGTCGCGGATAGGCCCGTCACCCACGCCGCCGGCGCCACCAGCGACGGAGCGCACTTGGCCTTCATGTCGCACGCCTCGCTGAGCGGCTATGACAACACCGACGCGATCAGCGAGAAAGCCGCTGCCGAGGTCTATCTCTATGACGCCGAGCAGGGCTCGCTTCGCTGCGCCTCCTGCAACCCGACGGGGGCACGGCCCGCGGGCAGGGATCTGGATAAACGCGTCAGCGAGTCCTGGGTGGCGGCGAAGCTGCCGTTGCCCAACAGCCAGCTCTACTTCCCCCGCTACCTCTCCGAGGACGGCAGCCGCCTCTTCTTCGAGAGCTTCGAGGCACTGGTGCCCCGCGACGCCAACGGCGTCGCCGACGTCTATGAGTTCGAGCCCGGCGATCAGAGCACCTGCGAGGCGAGTGGGGCGACGATCTTCGCTCCTGAGGCCGAAGGCTGCCTCTCGCTGATCTCCTCCGGGGAATCGCCCGCCGACTCGCGCCTGATCGACGTCAGCACCGACGGCCGCGACGTCTTCTTCGCCACCGGCTCGAGCCTGCTTCCCCAAGACAACGGCCTGGTCGACATCTACGACGCCCGTGCGGGGGGCGGCTTCCCGCAACCGCCGACGCCACCGGCCCAGTGCGAAGGCGAAGCCTGCCAGGGCGCCCCCGCCCCGCCGAATGACCCGACCCCAGCCAGCTCGGCTTTCCACGGCGCGGGCAACGTGACGCCGGTCAAGGCGAAGAAGAAGAGCAAGAAGCAAAAGAAGAGGAAGAAGCACACAGGCAAGAACCACACACACAAGAAGCAGGGGAGGACAGTCCGATGAAGCGCCTTGCATTGCTGATCGCCGCCTTCATCGCGCTGGCGCTCGCGCCGGCGGCCAGGGCGGAGTACGGCCTCACCGACTTCGACGTCCTTTTCACCGCCCCAGACGGCTCCCCCGCCGCGCAGGCCGGCTCGCATCCCTTCGAGTGGACGACCAGCTTCGACCTCGCGAGCGAGCTCGATCCCGACAAAGGGGAGGTCCTGCTCGGCTCGATCAAGGACCTCGAAGTCGAGCAGCCGCTCGGCATCGCCGTCAACCCCTTCGCGACCCCGCGCTGCTCGAGCATCGACTTCATCGACATCGATCTATCGACGAAGATGCCTGCCTGCACCGACAGCACGGCGATCGGCTTCGTCTCGGTGAGAATTCAGCCGGTCGAAGGAACTAGATACTTCACCGTGCCGGTCTTCAACCTCGAACCGCCCCCCGGCTCGGCGGCGAAATTCGGCTTCAACGTGGTCGGGGTGCCGGTGACGATCGAGGGCAGGGTGAGCCAGGAGGCGCCCTACCCGCTGCAGGCGCACCTGACCGACATCTCCCAGGCGGTGCCCTTCTTCGGCTCGGTGTTCACCCTGTGGGGCAACCCCTCGGCAAAAGCGCACGATCCCTATCGCGGCCACTGCCTGAACGGGCTCGCGCCGAGGGAACAGCCCGAACCCGTCTCGATCGGGCAGTGCCCGGCCAACACCTCACCCCAGGCCTTCGCGACGCTGCCGGCTTCCTGCACCGGGCCGCTGCGCACCGACTACGCGACCCGCTCCTGGCAGGAGCCCGAGACGACGCTGACGGGGTTTGCGACCACGCACGATGACTCGGTCCCACCGAATCCGCTGGGCATGAGCGGATGCTCGGAATTGCGCTTCTCGCCGACGATCGACGCGGTCCCCACCTCGCGCTCGGCGCAGAGCCCCACTGGATTGGACTTCAGCCTCAACGTGCAAGACGAAGGCCTGCTCAACCCCGAGGGCCTGGCCCAGTCGACGATCCGAAAGACCGAAGTCACCCTGCAGGAGGGCTTCACCACCAACCCCTCCCTGGCCGAAGGGCTGAACGTCTGCACCGAAGCCGATCTCGCCCGCGAGAGCGCCAGCTCCGAGGCGGGGTCCGGCTGCCCCAACGCCTCCAAGATCGGCTCGGTCGAGATCGAAACCCCGCTGCTCAGGGACAAGCTGCTCAAGGGCTCGCTCTTCATCGCCAAGCCCTATGAGAACCCCTTCAACTCCCTCCTGGCCCTCTACATCGTGATCCAAAACGAAGAGCTGGGATCTCGATCACCCAGCCGCTCGAGGTGATCCCCGACCCGGTCACGGGCCGCTTGACCACGGTGGCCGAAGACATGCCCCAATTGCCCTTCAGCCACTTCAGGTTGCACTTCCGCGAGGGAGCCAGGAGCCCCCTGGCGACCCCGCCCGCCTGCGGCACCTATGCCGCCGAGGCGACCCTCTACCCCTACTCGGGGGGGCCTCCTCTGCGCACCTCCTCGGCCTTCCAGATCATCAGCGGCCCCGATGCCGGTCCCTGCCCCTCGGGGGGCCTGCCTCCCTTCAAGCCGGGCCTGATCGCGGGTTCGATCAACAACGCGGCGGGTCGCTTCTCCCCCTTCAACGTCAGGTTGTTCAGAACCGACTCCGAACAGGAGATCACCCACTTCTCGATCAAGCTGCCACCGGGGATCACCGCCAAGCTTGCCGGAGTGCCCTACTGCTCCGATGCGGCCATTGCCGCGGCGAAGGCGAGGACCGGCCCCCACGGCGGCCAGGAAGAGCTCAACAGCCCCTCCTGCCCCAAGGCATCTGAAATAGGTCACACCTTGGTAGGAGGCGGGGTGGGCTCGGCCCTCGCCTACGCCCCAGGAAAGATCTACCTAGCCGGCCCCTACAACGGCTCCAACCTCTCGATCGTCGCGATCACCGCGGGAGTGGTCGGCCCCTTCGACATCGGCACCGTGGTGGTACGTGAGGCCTTGAAGATCGACCCCGAGACCGCCGAAGCCTTCATCGACGCAACCGGCTCGGACCCGATCCCCCACATCGTCAAGGGCATCCCGGTCCACCTCAGGGACATCAGGGCATACGTGGACAAGCCCAACTTCGTCTTGAACCCGACCGACTGCACCAGGACCTCGACCGCGTCAACGGTCCTGGGCTCGGGCCTTGACTTCGGCTCCGAAGCCGACGACCGCCCGATCACCGTCTCCACTCCCTACCAGGCCGCTGATTGCGCCGCCCTGCCCTTCAAGCCGAAGCTCGGCTTGAAGCTGATCGGCGGAACAAGGCGCGGATCCCACCCCGCCTTCAAGGCCACCCTGAAGATGAACGGGATCGGCGAAGCCGGCATCGCCCGAGCGGAAGTGACCCTGCCCAAGTCCGAGTTCATCGAGAACGCCCACTTCAACACGATCTGCACCAGGGTGCAGTTCAAGGCCGGAGCGGGCAACGGAGCTCAGTGCCCCGCCGGGAGCATCTACGGCAAGGCCAAAGCGGTGACCCCGATCCTCGGCGAACCCCTGACCGGCCCCGTCTTCCTCAGGTCCTCAGAACACCAGCTCCCCGACCTGGTGGTGGCCCTGCACAACAACCAGATCGACTTCGACCTCATCGGCCACGTCGACTCGGTCAAAGGAAGACTCCGCAACACCTTCGAAGCAGGGCCAGACGCCCCGGTCTCTTCCTTCGTGCTCGAAATGCAGGGAGGCAAGAAGGGCCTCTTCGTCAACTCCACCAACCTCTGCAAGGGCGCCCACAAGGCCGAATCCAACTTCACCGGCCAAAACGGCAAGGTCTTCAACACCAAGCCCGAGCTGAAGGTCAAGTGCAAGGGCAAGGCCAAGAAGGGCAAAGCGCAAAAGCACAAGCGCAGGGCCCGCTAAGCGATGCGCAGAAGGGCAGCGCTCCTCGCCACCGCGGTGGGCCTGCTGGCCTGCGCCTCCCTGGCTTCGGCCACCGTGATCCAGCAGGGCAACCTGCGGATCACGGTCCTGAGCCAAGTCCAGCCTTACAAGCTCCCAAGGCAGGGAACCGCCCCGATCGCAGTCTTCGTCAGTGGCCACCTAGACGCCCCCCACGGCGGCATCCCCCCGCAGCTGCAGAAGATGACGGTCGAGGTCAACAAGCACGGCCTGCTGCAGTCAAAGGGCCTGCCCACCTGCCCGCTGAAGGCGCTGCAGCCCGCCTCGACCGAAAGGGCCCTGGCCTCCTGCGGGGACGCCGTGATCGGCTCCGGGCAGTTCTGGGCCCACATCGTGCTCCCAGACCAAGGCGCCTATGGAACACATGGAAGGTTGCTGATCTTCAACGGCCGCCAGAAGGGAAAGCCGGTGATCTTCACCCACATCTTCACCGCCAACCCCTTCTTCTCTTCCTTCGTCATCCCCTTCGGGATTCAGAAGACCGACCACGGTCCCTACGGCACCAAGCTCACCGCCTCCCTGCCCGAGGCCCTCGGCGACTGGGGCTACGTCGACCGGATCAAGCTCACCCTGAAGCGCAAATACACCTACAAGGGCAAGCAGCTGAGCTACTTCAACGCTGGCTGCCCCGCTCCCAAGGGAACCAAGCGCACCGTCTTCCCCTTGGCGCTCGCCAGCTTTGACTTCTCCGAAGACGTCTCGATCGAGGCCAAGGTGGAAAAGGCGTGCGCGGTGAGGGAATGAACCAAAGAGAGGGAGGAAAGAGATGAGAGATCACAAGACGATCAAGCTGGGTGGGAGCCTCGTTGCCTTTGCGCTGCTCTTCTGCCTTTGTCTCTCCTCGAGCGCAGGCGCCGCCTATGACCCGATCGGCGGAGGCACGACCAAGCTCACCTTGGACAAGTCCTTCCTCTCCTTGCTGAAGAAGCAGGGCGTCACCCTCACCGCCAAGGCCCCGGCCAAGCGCCAGGGCAACTCAATCCTCCTGCCGGTCTCCGGTGGCAAGGAGGACCCGACCTCCGGCAAGGGCGAAGTCACCCACGAAGGCCAGATCGTCTTCGCCAAGGCCAACAGAAAGCTGCCGCTGAGAGACATAGAGCTGAAGGCGAAGAAGACCCCCCTCTTCGCAAAGGTCGGGGGCTCCCAGTTGAAGCTGACCACGGCCAAGAGCATCACCTCGGCCAGAGAAGGCTTTGGCCAGGGCTTCCGGGCAACGAACTTGGGGTTGACCGCGAAGGTCGCCACCCGCCTAAACAAGAAGCTCCGCACGGGCAAGGCCTTCAAAGAGGGCCAGGCGATCGGAGCGGTCAACTCCAAGACCCAGCCCCAGCGGGTGGCGATCCTCGATCAAGGCCAGGGGACGGTCACTCCAGACCCGGCGATCCTCGCCAAGTTCAAAGCGCTCTTCGTCTCCTTGAACCCGATCGCCCCGGCGGAACTGCAACCCGGTCCGGTCTTGAAGTTCCCGATCGCCCTCGGAGGCCAGATCTCCCCCGATGCCTCGGAAGGCTCCTTGCGCCTAGGCGGTGCGATCGAACTGCTGCAACTCGGAGCGGGCCAGGTATTCCACAAGGAATACTGGCTCGACCTGGGAGCCAGGAGCACCAGCGCGGAAGTCGACATCGAGCCGACTCCGGCCTTCCCGGGGAAGCTGGGGCGCATCGGGGTCTTCGACCTGGGTCAGGGGGTTGTCTCCTCCGATCCGAAGGCCAGGACGATCTCCGTCTCCAACGCTCCCTTGACTCTCACAGCCGCTACCGCGCAGAGCTTCAACGAAGCGTTTGCGGGAGGGGCTCCTACGTTCGCGGCGGGGGAGACGTTCGGGGTTGTGGGGTTCGGGGCGGTGGGTCAGTAGGGACGCTAGGACAGCTCCTTGAGTCGCTGACTTAACGATCCCCTAAGCTGCCGAGTCCCTAAGCACCCGCGTGTGTTTGGGAAGATGAGAAGCCTGGGAATAGGGAACGAGACCGGGAAACTGGGAACGAGAGGAAGGTATCTGGTGGGGAAGAAGATCTTTGCCGCGTTGAGCACCGCCGTCATGACCCTTGCGATGCTGGCCGCGCCCTTCGCCGAGGCGGCCGAAGTGACGCGCGAAAGCTACAAAGAAGCGGTCGAGCCGATCTGCAAGACGAATACGGAAGCCAACGAAAGGATCCTCAAGGGCGTCCGCCAGAAGGTCCAGCAAGGGAAGCTGAAGGCTGCCGGCACGCAGTTCGAAAAGGCGGGCAAAGCGCTTCACAAGGCGATCATTCAGATCAAGGCGGTGGAACAGCCGACCGCTGACAAGGCCAAGCTGGCGAAGTGGCTCAAGTACGTCGGCGAAGAGGAAACACTCTTCCTAAAAGGCGCCAAGCAGCTCAAGGAAGGCAACAAGACCGGTGCCCAGGCGACCGTGATTCGCCTCAATCACAACGCCAACCAGGCCAACAACCAGGTCCTCGCCTTCGAATTCAAGTACTGCCGCTTCGAACCCTCGAAGTTCACCTGATCCCGGCTTAGATCAGCCAGTGGCGGCGACGGGAGCTCCCGTCGCCGTCGCGGCGATCTGTTCCGCAATCCAGATGTAGATCCGGTCGACCCGGGTGAAGATGTCCGGCAGGTGCGTGTCGCAGTCCGCCGCACCGAGGCTGGTGATGCCTATCTGCACCGGCGTGCCGTCTTCGCGGAAGGCCAGCGCGGGGCCGCCGCTGTCGCCGTGGCAGGTGCCGATCGAGAAGCCCGGTGGGGTGATCGTGCAGAGCTGCGAGGAGTAGTTGAAGAAGGGGTAGTAGGCGCGAGCGTGATTGCGGCAGTAGATGCGCTGCTGGACGAAGGTGGCGCCGCGGCGCAGCACCGGCGTCTGTTTCAGCTTCTTCAGCGGGCCACTCAAGCCCCAGCCGGCGATCCAGGTCGGCGTGTTGCCGGCAAGGAGCGCCGCATCGGCCGGTCCGGCGAGCGCCACGGCCGGAACCGTGGTTGGGGTCGCCAGCACCAGCAGGCCGGCGTCGCCGTGGACCTTGAAGCGGTTGAAGTTGGGGTAGAGGATCGTCCGGCTCACCCGCGATACCTGTCGCAGTGCGGGGTCGCGGATGTCGCGACTGCCGGTGACGACGACGTACTGGGCGACCGGGGTCTTCTTGCCGGTAACGATGTCCTGGATGCAGTGCCCGGCGGTGAGGATCAGGGTGGGGGCGATCACCGTGCCGGTGCAACTGAACCCTTCGCCTTTCTGGTCGGCGGCCAGGATGAACGCGGCCCAGGGCCATTCTTCGCTGAGGGCGGTGGTGCCGCCGACGATCGAGGCACTGGCCCCGCCGGCGGCCTGCGCCGGGCCGGCGAGCGCCAGCGAGGACAGAAACGCGCAAAGCGCCGCGCAAATCACTCGCTGTCTGCTTCTCCGAGCTCGTCTCATCGATCCTCTATCGGCAGCTTTTCCCAAATCGGTAGCCCTGAACTGGCCCCCGGAACTCGCCAGAATCCCTAAGATCGAGCATCCCGCCCAGGTAGCTCAGTTGGTAGAGCACTTCCATGGTAAGGAAGGGGTCACGAGTTCGAGTCTCGTCCTGGGCTTTTGAAAACCACGCAAATGCAGGCTTTTTGTTCTAGGAGCAATCGGGGTTCAGCATTTTCACTACCTGATGTAAGCATTTGGAAGCGTTCGAGGCGAGGTTGAGAGTTGGCGCCAGGAGCACCTCAAGTGCGTCGAAGCCGGCGATTTCAGATCCGAATCCTGGCTGTCCACTTCGAGACTTGGCTTGAGGAGACAAAAAAGAAGGCGTGACGCCCCGCCTCTCTCCAATGGTTGAGCTTCGGAGCTAAGCGCATGCCTGGTTCTGTTCTGGCGTGGCTGCTCGTCTGATCTCAGCGAGCCCGTACCGGGATTGGCACTTTGAGAGCCTCGCGAACCTCTTCATAGATTGGTAGCTGGGCGCTCTCCGGTGTCTCAATCGTGGCGAAGAGGGCATAGGGGATCGAACCGACCAGGTCGCCGGCATCGGCGCGACATGAGACCAGCAACTCGATTGCGTTGCCGGCCACGAAGGGTGTCGCAGCTTCGCTCTCGAACATCTCGCGCTGAAGGGTGCCGCGGCTGACCATGTTGGCATCGGCGTCCGAGCGCTTGCCGAGGAAGGGCGTGTAGCCCTCCGCCTCCAACTTGAGGGCGGCGCGACGATAGTGACGGTGGCCGGGGTTGATCGGCGTCAGCCAGGCGAGGGTTAGGGCGACGCGCCGCCGCGTTGTGTCGGAGGCGAGGCTCGGAGGGAGCGGTAGGCTGAAGGCGTCGGTCTTGCCATCGATTAGACGGCCTGCACTTAGCGTCGTGACGCGATGCTCATCGCAGACGAGCGGGCTTTGGGAAGCCGAGAGGCCGTAGCCGATGAGGCGGGCAACGGCCATGCGCGAGCGACCACGCTCGAGGTCCTCCTGCGTGGCGTCGATGATCGCCCGGGCGCCGCCCCAGCGTGTGGCGTGCCCGAGCGCTGCCTTGAGTAGGACGGCATCGAACTCGGGTCCCGGAAAGCTCTCGCCGTGGAGGGCGCGAAGCTCATCAAGCTGAGCGAGCAGCTCACCTGCACGGTGCCCAGCGAGGGCAGTAGCAACGCTGGTGCCACTGGTGTGCGCAAGTGCGTTCAGGTCTCCAGGGCTGGAGCTGACGGTCGCGTGCCTTACCCCGGGAAGCGGCGGGTCATCGTTACGCTGAAGCGGCGGGTGGCGCCACCCGCCTCGGGCTCGGGATTAAGTGTCTGACGGCCGCCGGGAAAGAGAACGTCAGGCTTGACCGAGCGGCGAGTCCCCGATCCTTGGGCACTGATTGCGTTGGCGAGATCGCTGCTCGCGATCGGCTCTAGGCGGCCATCCTCAACTAGGGCCTCTGAAAGGTCGCTGTGGGCGGCACCAACAGTGAGCGCGTTGACCGCCTCGCCGGGACAGAGCAAGCGTCGCATTGGCGCCTCGCGTTGGACTGCGCAAAGCAGCTCATGCTGGACCTCTTCGGGGTCGGTGAGGTCGCACTCGGCGGGAAGCTCGATGTCGGCGGTGTGGTTGCCCGCGGAGACGATGAAGAGGACGCCGTATTTGTCAGCAAGCCAATCGAGCATCCGCGCCAGAGGACTAATGAACTGATCGAATTGGATCGCGGCATCGCCGATTGCGATCACGATCACTCGCACCTCGGGGGCTTGCGGTTCGCCCTCGAAGAGGCGGGCGACGGCGCCTTGGATCAAGTCGACGACGAGCTGATCGCGGGGGATCTCCTCACGGACGTCGCCATCGACCCACTCGGGGGCATCGGCGCGAAGGACCGGGCGTACGTAGATCGGCTCGCGAAGTGGGGCCCCATCGGCGCTCATGTCGCCGTGGATAAAGACCGAATTCATGCTGGTGCCGTGCAGGCGGCGGTGAACCGGAGTCGTTGCCTCCCAGCCGTCGGGATCGTCGAGGACGATTCGACCGGTGAGCGCTCCATGGTTCGCGAGGGGGACGCCGTCGAGAAGAGCCAGGCGCGGCGAGCGCGGTGTGGGGGGTTGGGCCTCGCCCTCCCACTCTTCAGTGTCGCCGTCGGTCGGCTCGACCGCCGCCATCTGACCGACCGCGTGGAAGAACCGCACCGACTCGGTTCGCAGCCAGCGCACCGTGCCATGCTCAACTACCTCTCGCAGCCGGCTCGCCGGAGCACGGCCAAGGGCACCGTGATAACCGATCTCCTCGTGAACGCTGGCGAGTAGGAGCTCACCACCTACCGCCTTTAGGTCGGCACGCAGGTTGTTGATCGCTGCCTCGCGGCGGGACCCATCGGTACGAAACCAGAGCTCGGCTTCGAAGGTGATTTGCTCCTCCCCGAGGTCGGTCAGCTCGCGGCGCCAAGTGTCAAGGGCTCCACTTCGCTCGAGGCGGTCTCTATCGTCCCAGGGGCGTAGCTCAATGAGGCGGTCGAAGACATGGCGGAAGGGGGTGAGGCCGTGGGGGAACTTCTCATCCTCTTTTTGGTAGCGCTGCCAAAGACCCAGCAGTTGCTGCCAGGCGGTCCGATCGGAGGCGATGAGGAAGAGTTGGCGGGAGTAGCGGTGCCGTTTGCCATCTGGGCCAACGGCGGCGAACTCGTCGGGATCGATCTTGTCCTCCATCTCCTCGACGAGGAACTCAAGGCCTTTTACCCGCGAGACCGCTTTGTGGAAGTCACCGAGCTCGCCGGCGATCTCCATAACGAGCACCAGCTCGGGTTCAAGGCCACCGGGGTTCTGCTCGGCCTGTATGCGCCCGGCCTCGAAGGCGTTGGTGAGGCGGGTGAGTGAATCACCGAGGCGCGCAGCTTGACTGTCTTTTCCGGGGCCACGCAGGGTCGGGCGGGGAGAGGCGCGGGTTTTCCGATCCCGTCTCTGCGCGCCTTTGAAGGGAAGCGCAGGAAGCTCAGCCATGAGCCTCGAGGGCGCTCACCTCGCGCCAGCGCGTGAGACGCTCCGGTACGAGCCGGCGCAATGGAACACCGGGTCGGAGCACCTGCTGTCGCCTGACGTCGTTGGCGAGGTCCTGAAGCTGGGAGTATCCGGCCCCCGCGGTCTTCCGAGCGAAGGTTTCGGCGGCGATGCCGATCGGCTCATCAAATCCCTCGGCGAAGCGCTCGTACCAATCGATTCGCTGGGCGCGCCCGGGGGCTGGGAGATCGAGACGCAGCTCGAAGCGTCGATGGGCCGCGCGATCGAGGAGCTCGGGATGGTTGGAGGCGGCGACCAGGAGCGTGTGGCTGGGTAGGGCGTCGACTCCGAGCAAGAGGGAGGTGACAACTCGCTTGATCTCCCCAGTCTCATGCTCATCGCCTCGCTCCTTTCCGAGCGCGTCGAACTCGTCGAAGAAGAGGACGCAGCGTCGAGTGCGGGCGAACTCAAATACAGCGGCGAGCCGGGTGGCCGTCTCGCCTAGATAGCTGCCAACGACCTCCTCGTAACGTAGAACGACGAGAGGCAGGAGAAGCGCCTCGGCAAGCGCCTCGGCAAGCGAGGTCTTTCCGTTGCCAGGGGGCCCGCTGAGCAATACCCGATGACGGGGCTCGAGAGCGTAGGCACGCAGGACCTCAACCCGCTGGTGTTCCTCGATCAGCTCGTCTATCGCAGAGCGATTTCGGTCGGAGAGGAGTAGGTCCCCGAGTTGGACTGCGGGCCTCTTGACGCTAAAGCCCTGTTGGGCTTCAGTGGGCGCGTCAAGGTCGACGATGGCGTCGGACTGCAAAGCCTTCTCTAGGCGCTCAGCGAGGAGGTGATGCTGCTTATTTCGCTCCTCGGCGATCATCGACTCGACGGTGCGACGCAGCTCCGGATCATCGCCCTCCCGAGCGGCCCTGACAAGGTGAACGAGGAGGTCAGCGCGAGGCATTTCCCAAGCATGACGGGTTGACCGGAGCGATGGGGCGAAACTCCTGGAGTGGAGCGTTTGAAGCGCAGGGAGCTCGATGTCGATCGACGCGCATACCTGTGTGCTGGTGCTCACCGGCGCCCCGAAGTTCGTCGATGACTCCACGGGTGCCAGTCCACGTGGTAGCGCTTTGGTAGCGCCAGATCGAATCACGACGAATCATCACGAAAGGACAAGGAGCGGATCTTGGCGTCGCAGCGCGGAAAGCGAAGCAGAGCGAACGAGCGCGAAGCTGTCCTCCGGTCCATGGTAAGGAAGGGGTCACGAGTTCGAGTCTCGTCCTGGGCTTTTCCTCGGGCTCGGTGGATCGAGGTCTCCCGCGGCCCGCCCCGCTCTCACGTGGACGAAGGCCATAGTCGCCAGCAAGGCTACGCCAATCAGCTCGATGCTCTTCAGCGTTGCTTCGGGTCCGAGCGTTCCATACAGCCCCAGCAGCAGACCGAGGAGGCCGACAACGAATCCGTAGTGCCAGCGCCCGCGGATCCAGGGCCACAGGCCCGGTGCGGTTAGCGCGACGACGAATCCGAGCAGGGCCGTCAGGGCAAAGGCCGCGGTCGCCGATTCCTCGATCACGGTGAGGACGGGCAGGTGCGGCCAGAGCCCGGCTTGGACCCCGTGGGGCTGGTTCGGCCGCAGCGAATCTGGCGATTGACGGTAGTCGGCCAGATGGGAGGAGACGAGCAGCGGGCGAGAGCAGCCGGTTGGGCCCAGGATTCGGCCGCCGGCGGTGAAGCTCTGCACCATCACCACGGTGTGTTCGTCGTCGCCGATGCTCGTGGCGCTGGCCTGGGGGCTGTGCATCGAGAGGACGTCCTTGTCGTTGCTGGTGGCATGGATCCACCAGTCCGCGTCGCCGTTCTTGTTGAACACGGAGACCGTGACCGCGTCGTCGGTGCTCAGCAGCCCGAGGTCGATTTCGCCCTTGCCCCGCCTCGCGCCGACGATGAGGGCGGTGCGGCAGTTCACCGCAACTTTGGCGATGTCGTCGATATCGGAGAGGGCGACGCGCACGTGCCTGTAGTCCTGGCGCACGTACCAGCCAGCCACCGTTACGAAGAGCCCCGTGACCAGTGCGAGCGCCAGGATGATGCCGAGCGCAAGTCGCGGTTGCAGGCCCTTCAGCACCCCGCAACCTCCATCGGCCCTTCCCCGCCGGTCGCGCTGACATCGCTGAGCGTGATGCTGGAGCGCAGCGTGAGTCGCTGTCCCCCCAATTTGAAGCGCGCGATTAGGGCGTAGGGGGTGTTGCATTGAGGTAGCCCGCTGAGTCGCAGCTTCCCCGAGAAGGGGGCGGTGCCAATCCGGTGTCCGTGCATCCAGAGCGGCTGTGACCCGCCGGACTGCAGCACCAGGGTCTCCACGCCGCTCTGCGGAGGGAGGGGGTCGCCGCACGACAAGCCGGGAGGGTTGGAGGTGACGGTGCCCAAGGTCGCGATCGCGCTGAGCGAGCTTCCAGTCGCCAGTGATCTGGTTTTCCTGTTCGGAGAGCAGCCGGTACTGGCCGGGGCAGGGGATCTTGCTGAGATTGAGCGTGGCCCTGTAGGAACCCGAGGGGTCATCGCCGTTGGCGCCGCTTCCCCGGATCTCGAGTAGGGGCGCGTCTTCGCTGGAGCTGGTCAGGCGGATGTCGATCGCGCTGGTGGCGGAGCTTGCGATGCAGATCGCCGCCGAGATCGCGATTGTCGCGATGCAGAAGACGATTGCGCCGATTGCGCCGAGCGCTTGAAGTGCCGGTGCCCGTCCGGGAGCTTCGCTCCCCGGCGTCCCCTTGCATCCATGACAGGGCCTGCGACGACTGCTCTGCGGGTACCCCCGAGCAGTCGTCGGAGATCCGTTGGGCTCGGTGCAGCCCTGACGCTTTTTCGCAACTGCGTAGTGGCGATAATGAGTCGTCATAAGCAGGGATTTTCAGTCTAGCAGAACGACTATTTTAAGCTATAAATCAAACGATTCGTTCTCTAAAATTAGGCAACCCTAATCAGTTCTCAAGATTCTGTTCGAAGATTAAGAACGGGCCATCTGAGGAAATCGAAAGTTTGTCCACCTTGGTACGTTTTCTTTTTGCACTTACCGAGAAAGAAATTGCGAGATACGACAAGCGGCGATGGCCGGAAATGAGCAGCTAGTCGTCCGAGCCATTTGTCTAACTCTGGCCGCCACTACACGCAGATCATGTCCTTCGACCAGACCTTCTCCGACCTCAGGAAGCGGCGCCGCATACCGATGCGGCTCTTCACCGAGAGAGTTGGCATCAGCCCCTCTTACATCCATGAGATTGAGAAAGGCGGTCTGCTGCCGAGCGAGCAAAAGCTCCAGGATCTCGCTTCGGTTTTCGTCGCCGTGGCGCACGAACAGGAGGCTGCCGACCCGCAGGAGGATGCTCGTCGCCTATTCCGCGAACGGGACCGGACTGCCTTCGTCGAACGCCTCGGCATCGAGCCCGAGCTGGCCAAGCCACTCTCGTCCCTGCGCGAGTTCGATGACGAAGAGCGTGACCAGCTCGTTCGGCCGCTCGAACTCGCACTGATTCTTTTTCGCACGATCGACCAGCAGGAAAGGCGTGGGCTGGTCCCCCTCCTGGAGAAGCTGTTGGAAGTGTCAACCCAGTTGCGGCGCGAAAATCGCCACGGTGACATCGCCAATGCCGCGGAGGCCGCGTACGAGGTTCTTGAGAAAGCGGTCGCTAAGGCCGGCGGCGATGACTCGGATCCGGTTGAGGAGAGAGACGTGGCCGAGGCCCTCGGCCACTCCTGAGCACTGCGGCGCAACCTGGCGGGGTCTCCGCTAACCAATCGGTTCGAATAGACCGTTAGGCTGCCGCTTCGTGGACTTCGCCCTTACGGACGAGCAAGAGGATTTCGTCGACGCGATCCAGCGTTACTGCGACCACGAGTGCGGTACGCAGGATCAGCGCGAGCGCCTCACCGAGGGCTACACCGAGCACCACAACGAGCAGATCTACAAGGAGATGGCTGAGCTCGGCTGGCTCGGGCTGACGATCCCCGAGGAGTACGGCGGCTCCGGGGGCACGATGCTGGACGCCTGCATCTTCATGGAGGAGACCTCGCGGGCCCTCGCTCCAATCGGCGGCTACGCGACGACGCTGATCGTCGCCGGCGCCACCAACCGCTTCGGCACCGAGGAGCAGAAGCAGGAGATCCTCGGCGGCATCGCCGGCGGCGCGGTCGAGGCGATCGCGATGACCGAGCCCGAGGCCGGCTCCGACGTCGGCTCGCTCTCCACCTTCGCCGAGAGCGTCGACGACGGCTTCGTCCTCAACGGCCAGAAGGTCTTCTGCTCCAACGCCCACATCGCCGACCACATCCTCGTCGTCTGTCGCACCACCCGCTCGGCCTCCAAGCACGAGGGCCTGACGATGATCTGGCTGCCGCGCGAGACCGACGGCCTCGAGATCGTCCCGATCGACACGATGGGCGGCCGCGACACCAACCACCTCTACCTGACCGACGTCGCCGCGCCCGCTAGCGCCGTACTCGGCCAGGTCGACCAGGCCTGGACCCAGCTGATGGCCGGCCTCAACGTCGAGCGCCTGATCCTCGCCGCGACTATGCTCGGCATCGCCCAGCGCGTCTTCGACGACCTGATCGTCTACGTCAAGGAGCGCGAACAGTTCAACCGCCCGATCGGCTCCTTCCAGGCGCTGCAGCACCGCATCGCCGACATGGCGACCGAGCTTCGAGGCGGCGCGCCTGATGACCCGATGGGTCGCCACCCTCACCGACGAGGATCCCGACCGCATGCTGCCCCGCGAGGCCTCGATGGTGAAGCTCTTCGTCACCGAGACGACCAAGCGTGCCGCGCTCGAAGGGATGCAGATGATGGGCGGCTACGGCTACGCCTCCGAGTACGACATGGAGCGCCTCGTCCGCAGCGCTCTCGTCTCGACGATCTACGGCGGCACTTCAGAGATTCAGCGCAACATCATCGCCAAGACGTTCGGGCTCTGAGACAGGCATAATCTGATCACGCAGGGATGCGTGAGCGCCCGTAGCTCAGTGGTCAACGGGGTTTTAACGAGCCCCAAAGAGCGCCGGTCTTTCAAGCCGGAGGTCGAGAGTTCGATTCTCTCCGGGCGCACTTAGGCTCGCCCGCTTGTGGAGCGAAATCTGGCTCTGCGAGTGCGATCGTCACTTGCCGGCCTCAATTGTCGTGAAGGTCAACGGGGGTCAGTAAAAGTCAGAAAAAGGGCCGTTTTTGAGGGGCCGTTTTTCCTTTCGGGGCGGGTGCCGCCGACGACCTCGCTCAGTCATCTGGATGAGGAGGGCTCCCGTAGATCAGCTCGTAGCAGCCATCAGCTTTGTGGCGCCACCGGCGATCGTTTCGATCACCTCGACGTAGAAGTAGTGCCCCTCCGGCAAGTCGTGACGTTCAGCTCCTCGATGACGGCCTCATCGGCGGCCGCCAGCTCGAACTTGCTCAGCTTCGGCGAGGTTTACCGCTTCGATGGCCTGCCCGCTTCGACCGTGCCCAGACCCAGACTCGCCGCGCTGGGCGCGGCGTCTGGTCCGCCTGCGGCGGCGACTTCTACAGCGCCCGTTAGGGCGCTGGGGCTGATCTCGGCCCTGACGGGGGCGGAGCTTCGTCGCCTGGCGCCGAGCAAACGCACCGCCCACAGGCATCTGCATAACCAGTCAGTAGCCACCCACGACAGAGCTCACCTATTCCCAGACGAGCGAGACTCAGGCCTCGCATCGACGATGTCGAGGGCCACTTCGTCGAGGGCGCCCTCGCGAGTACCGACGCAGGGTCGCCGTCGTCGAGCGCCGGCTGGTGGATTCTGTCCTCGGGCGCCACTCCTACCTGGGCCGACCAGCAGGAGATGGTCAGGCATCTGACCGAAGGCGGGGAGCAGGTGGTCACGGTCGCCGTCTGGCCCGTTACCGGGAAGACGATGGCGGTCTCGACCGCGCAGGAGGTATGGCAAGCACAGGGGAGTGCCCGTGGTTGGCTGCGCCACCACCCGCACCGCAGCCGGGGAGCTGAAGAGGTTGGCTGCGCGCGATGTGTCGACCCCAAGGCTCCTCGACCTCACCGACAGGCGCTGCGCCGAAGGTCGCCGGCCGCTGTCGGCGGGGACGGAGATCGTGCTCGACGAGGCGAGCACGACTCGACTTTCGACACGGAGGCACTTCGCCTGCTCGCTGTGGAGTGCGGGGGCAGGCTGGTAGTGATCGGCGATCCCCGCCAGATCGGCGCGGTCGGACCGGCAGCACTACACCTATCTCACCAGGGTCACTGAGTCGGTGACGCTGACGACGATCCGCCGACGGAAAAGAAGGTCGACCGGCAGCTGATCTCGTTGGTGTACGGAGGGAGGGGGTCGGAGCGCTCGACCTGCTTCGCGCCGAGGAACGGCTGGTAGTCGGCGGTCGACATCTTCGAGACGCTCGACGGGATTGGCCCGCATGACCTTGTCACGGGCGTTAAGCAAAGGTGTTACCAGGGCTTGTGTGACTCGCTGGTAACCCTCTACTGCCCAGTGAAAGACGTGGGCTCACCATCGAAACGAGGAGTACCGCTAGATACTCGGGATGTACTCAATAGTGGGGTTGACAGCGATAAGGGAGACTAAACTAGTCTAGGATCCTTGATCACCTTAACCTCTCGCCCAGTCACCACGCATCTTCTTGGACGCTTCTTGCTCGTCGCTGGATTGGCGATCATCTTTGGACTGGCTTCGGCGAGAAGTGCCGAGTCGCGCGTTACTCACCGCTGTCCATCCGCCACGGCGCAAACACTGTCTTGTGGTGTTCTGGAAGTCTCTAAGCACCCAACGTCGGCCGATAGTCTCGCGCCCGACGTTTATCCGGGCTCAGGAATGTTGGGTGGCTACTCTCCGTCAGATCTTCGATCCGCGTACAGCATCCCTACTTCGGGAGGCGTCGGCGCAACGGTGGCTATCGTCGTGGCCTATGACTACCCCAGCGCTGCGAGCGATCTGAATACTTACCGATCCACTTACGGGCTTCCCCCTTGCACCGAAGCAAGCGGCTGTTTCAAAAAAGTTAATCAAGCTGGATTCATCCCTTTTCCCTCGCCAAGTTCCCTTTGGGCCAAGGAGGCTGCCCTGGACATGGCAATGGTCTCCACGGGATGTCCTCTCTGCCGCATTCTTTTGGTGGAGGCGAGCGATGCCACGATCTCAAACCTTGCGACGGCTGCTAATACTGCCGGAAAGCTCGGCGCCACGGTAATCACCAATAGCTACGGTGACTCCGAGAGATCAACTTGGCTTAAATACGATCCGTACTACAACCAGCCAGGAAGCCCCACTTTCGCCTCGGCAGGGGATTGGGGTTACGAACATTATTACGATCATCCTGAAATCGAAGCTCCAGGTTATCCGGCGGTACTTCCTACGGTGATCGCCGTAGGAGGAACCACCCTTACCCCCAACAGTGGGGTTGAACGATTGTGGTCGGAGACGGTTTGGTTTCTGAGCGGCGGCGGATGCAGCGCTCTTCACACGAAGCCACTTTGGCAAAAAAATACTGGGTGCGCCGGCCGGCTGGCCAATGATGTAGCTGCTGTCGCCGACAGCAACACGCCGGTTTCAATTTATAATTCCTATAGCAGCGGAGGTTGGGCCGTAGTAGGAGGGACGAGCGCGGGGACACCACTTTGGGCTGGAATCATGGCGCAAGCCTCCGCCTATACGCGCTCGCTAGGAGGGGCAGCGCTATATAGCCAAACCTCTCTCCACGACATCACCAGTGGTACAAATCAGCTTTTTGGTTGTAAACAATTCTCTTTCTGCAATGCCCAAGTGGGATATGACGGCCCCAGTGGAATGGGAGCGCCCAATGGTATTCCCAATGTGGCACCGAGCGCGAACGGCAGCTGGGGTGTGGCTCCGGTAGCTAATGAGTCAAATGGGACCAGTAACGATGGTGACAATGAACTTGCGGCCGTTTCATGTACCGCCTCTAATTGGTGCATGGCCGCTGGTCCAAAAGCTCGTATCACAGGATCCGGTATTTCGGAAAAAACCGTGACGGATTCTGCCATTCGACAATGGAATGGTGCCATTTGGAGTTCGATATCCGCCCCAACTAGTTCGGGATCTGACTTTCCAACGAGCTTGTCTTGTGTGTCATCAACCTGGTGTCTAATGGCGGGTTACAAAACAGGCTCCTCCTCACGAGGAATCAGCAGTCGCTGGGACGGATCTACGTGGACCAACCTTAATGATCCCTTTAACCTAATTAATAGTCTTGAAGGAACAGCGAGGGCAAATGGAATATCTTGCACTAGTATCGCGTTCTGCGCTGCAGTAGGCGAAGTGAAACCTCCTAGCAAGCCTACGGTCTCCGTCCTAACTTCGAGCAAATTTGGCTATTCCTGGAATTCGCAGGCGATTCTAAATCCACCAGGAAATAGACCCGGGAGTTTGCGATCCGTCAGTTGCGCTGGTGAATCCTGTATGGCTGTGGGGAGTTACGCGAGTACCTCCGGGCCGACCCTAGCCTTTGCTGCTCGGCGGAGCGGGTCTAGCTGGAGTCTCGTAACTATTCCAAATCCAAGTGGCGCAACCGCCTCAGAACTTCGTAGTGTGGATTGTGTGGCTGTAACCAACTGCGTTGCAGTTGGTTACTTCACGGATTCATCTGGCACTCACGCACTTATTGAGCGATGGAACGGTTCGGCCTGGGCGATCGAGAGTTCGACGCTGGCGTACCCCGGAGCGGCAAAACTGAATGGCGTGAGCTGTAGCTCCTCAACTTTGTGCTCGGCGGCAGGAGAATTTGTCCTGGGATCGACGATTGGAGCTGTAGGGGCCAGGCTTCAAAGTGGCACTTGGGGAGCCGACTCCATTATTCCGGCTCCGGCTAGCACCGCTACGACCCTCAAGGCGGTCGACTGCCCGGGGGCTATCGAATGCATCGCCACGGGTGCCTACACGAACAAAGTTTCCGGCAAGCGCCTTTATCTAGCCGAGCATCGTTTTGCTCCTTAAACATCCGGGCTGCGAGATTGCATAACGGTCGGGTCGCGACCGCTTGCTTGGTGCGTGTGCCTCCGGCTTATGGTGGCGTTTGAGGGGCCGCAATTCGTCCAATGGCCACGATGCTCTCAGCGCATTCATTGCTCTTTTGGTAGCGCCTCGAGTGTGCGCTCCAGGTTCTCGAAGCACCCAGTCCAGCCGCCTTCATGTGACTGAACCGACTCCTCGTCCCTTAGACCGCTGTGGGTCATGCGCACCGTGGTCACCCCTTCGGACTCCTCGAAGTCGAGCTCGATCAGAGTTTTCCTGGTGTTGTCTTCGTCCCAGATCCAGGTGAACGCCAAGCGGGTCGGGGGATCGACCTCGGTGTAGTGACCGCTGCCGCCGTGCTCGGCGTCCTTGTGGGGGTCGCGCATGACCACGCGGACGGTGCCGCCGACGCGTAGGTCGACCTTTGCTTCCGGGGTCTCCCAGTCGTGCTCGGCGTGGAACCAGCGCCGCAGCACCTCCTCGTTGGTCCAGGCGTCGAAGACCGCTTGGGCCGGGGCCTGGAAGGCGCGCTCGATGCGCAGCGTCTCGCCGCTCATCGGTCTCGGCTGTCTCGGTGTCGCAGGTTCACCGCGATCCAGGCTCGCGCCACCACCAACCCTGTGCCGGGGCCGGCCAGCCAGGGCAGGACTCCTCCATCGGCACGCCGCCGACATGTGCGAGCGGGATCACGGCCGCGGGCTCCGCGAGCCGCGCTGCGAGTCGCTGGCGCTCGACAGGGCCGCCTCGTGGACGGTCGGCTCGTCGTACTCGTCGTGGAGGTTCCACCACGTGTAGGGCTCGCTCTGCGGATAGCCCTCGGGTGAGTCCTCCCATTTCTCCTGGCGGCCGAGCGCCGTGATGTCAAGGTAGGCCCAGGCCGTTCCCAGGCCCTCGTCGCCGCGCTTGTCGATGAAGTACGTGCGGAAGATCCGGTCCTCGTCGTCGCGGTAGAAGGCGTTGGTCCCGTGCCACTCGTCGACCCCGAAGTCGGCGTCGAAGTCGTCGGTGATCGTGTACCAGGGGATGTCCCAGCCCATCCGTGCCTTCCAGCGCTCGATATCGGCCTGCGGGGCGCGCGAGGCATTGACGAACGTGGTGTCGCGCGAGTTGAGATGGGCGAGGTGGGCGACCTGGTCGGCCATGAAGGAGCAACCGCGGCAGCCGCTCTCGGGCCAGCCGGCGACGCCAGGCTCGAAGAAGAAGCGGTAGACGATCAACTGGCGGCGCCCCTCGAACAGGTCGAGCAGGCTGGTCGGCCCGTTCGGACCCTCGAAGCGGTAGCCCTTCTCCACGGCCATCCGCGGCATCCGGCGCCGCTCGGCGGCCAGCGCGTCGCGAGCGCGGGTCAACTCCTTCTCCTTGACCAGCAACTCCTCGCGGGCGGACTGCCACTCCTGCGGCGAGACGATCGGCGGCGTCTTCATTTCTGCTCCTCCTTCAAGTATTCGTCGACGACATCGAACAGGCGCCCCCAGAGGGCGCGCTGGCGATCCATCCACTCGGCCGCTTCGTCGAGCACCTCGGGCTCGAGCGAGAGGCGGTGTGTCCGGCCCTCCACTACCCGGGTGACGACACCCGTCTCCTCGAGCACCTTCAGGTGCTTGGAGATCGCGGGCTTTGACACCTCGAAACCGCGGGTGACTTCACCGACGGTCGCCGGGCCAACGGCGAGGCGTTCGACGATCCCGCGGCGAATCGGATGTGAGAGGGCCTTGAATGGATCGTTAACCATATGGTTAACGATAGCGAACGAGCTACTTCGGCAAGTCAGGCAGCGCCGGGCGCCGACTCCTCGATCGTGAGCTCGGCGGTCGGGACCGCCTCGAGTCGCTTGTCGGGGATCGGCTCGCCACTGCGGATCGAGAGCCCGTAGGTGCCGGCGGCGAGCCGCTCTTCGGCCCGCTCCACCGCTGCCAACCGGCCGCGCAAATCCTCGAGGCGACCGGCATCGAACTCATCTTGGTAGAGGCCCTCGGAGTCGTGGTCGCCGGGCTCGCGGCGCTGGTCGCCCTCCTCGGTTCCTTCGCCCTCGATCGAAGCGATCTCCCGTTCGACCTGAGCTCGCTCCTTGGCAAGCAGTTCTTTGGCGCGCTCTGAGTTCATGGCCGACACCGTACCCGCCTTTCAGTCTTTCGATCCCCGTCGGATGTCCTCAGCCAAGACAAGACGCAAGCCGACGTCGAGCTCGGGCCGGTTACGCAGATGCCCGAGCCGCTCATCCCAGGCACCGCTCTCCAGGTCGGCCGCAAGGCGAGCGCGGCCGACGCGGCGTGCCTCCTCGGGGATGCTCTGCCAGACCCACATCGGTTGCATCGCCTGCTCGTTGAAGAGCATCTCGGGCCGGGCCCAAAGCGCGGCGAAAAAGAGATCGCTGCAGTCGTTGGGAACCGGGATCGGGATGCTGGCCGCCCCCGGTAACCGCGCCATCAGCTCTCCGCTACTTGCCCCCGATCGCCGCTTCAGGTCGAGCATCTCGGGAAAGTAGTCGCGGGCGATCCAGAGGTCCGCCAGCGCCTCGGGGTCGAAGGCGACGATCAGGATCCTCTCCCTGCTCACGCGCTCCATCTCCGCCAGGCCAGCATCGAGGTCCGCCCAGTGGTGAGCGGTCAGCACGGCCATCGAGGCGTCGAAGCTGCCGTCGGCGAAAGGAAGCTCTTCGGCACTTGCTTGCACCACTGGCGCCGATCCGGCCGGGCGCTGCCGGATCATCTCCGCCGAGGGCTCGACCGCGGTCACCTCGCGCCCATCGGGCTCATACGAGCCAGTGCCAGCGCCGACGTTGAGCACGGTCCGGGCATCGCCGAGTGCCGCATCGATCTGCGCCGCGATCCGCGGGTCGGGGCGGCGCACCCGGCTGTAGCCGCGTCCCAACCGGTCGTAGGGGACTACGCTCACAGGCTCACTCTAGTCGCGGTTTTGGAGCGGCCCAGGGCAATATCAAACGGCGAGGCCATCACTTATCCCAGGGCGCTATTCTTCGGTGCAGCCTCGTGCCTCGGCCCGGGGTTTTTCCTTGTAATGGCGCGTAAGTAATCGAGGGAGAAATGGCTCGCGGAGATGTCCGCATCGCGGTGACGATGGCTTGCGAAGACTGCAAGCGACGCAATTACCAGACAAATAAGTCGCGGCGCAACTCGCCGGACCGGATCGAGCTGCGCAAGTTCTGCCGCTGGTGCGGCAAGCACACGGCGCACAAGGAGACGCGCTAGTTCCGATGGCCAAGACGCGCGCACAGCGCAAGGCCGAGCGCCGCGCCCGCGAAGAGCAGGAGCGCAAGCGCATCGGCGCGACGCGCGACGGTGAGTCCCACGCTCAGCACGACACGCAGGTCCCGGTCTCCGGCGAGATCGCCGAGGTCGAGGCGATGGAGCGCGGCATGGGCGCAGGCGCCCCCGAGGCAGCCCTCGAAACGCCGGACGCGCCGAAGACCTCCTCGCGCGCCGAAAAGCGGGCCGAAGTCAAGGCGCTGAAGGAAAGCGAAAAGCGCAAGCGCTCCGAGCAGAAGCGCCGCGAGAGCGAGCAGCTCGCCAAGAAGCAGAAACAGGCTCAGGCGCAGCGCCAGCGCGGTGGCGTCATCGGCTTCATCGCCTCCTGCTGGGCTGAGCTGAAGAAGGTCCAATGGCCCGACCGTGACACGCTGGTCCAGGCCACCGCCGTCACAATCATCTTCGTCGCTGTCGCCGCCACCTACCTCGGCGCGCTCGACGCGGCTTTCAACTTCCTCGTCAAGCAGATCCTCTAGCGGATCTCCGAACAAAGGCTCCTAAGACGATGTATCGCTGGTACGTGATCAACACCTACTCGGGTCACGAGAACAAGGTCAAGCACAACCTCGAGCACCGGGTTCAGACGATGAGTCAGAACCGCAACGTGCGTCAGGTCGTGGTCCCCACCGAGCAGGTGATGGAACTCGGCAAAGACGGTCAGAAGGAACCGAAAGAGAAGCGCACGATGCCCGGCTATGTCCTGGTCAACATGGAGATGACCGACGACGCCTGGGGCCTGGTCAAGAACACCCCCGGCGTGACCGGTTTCGTCGGTTCGCGCAACAAGCCGGTGCCGCTCTCCAAACCGGAGGTCGACCGCCTGCTGCACCGCGAGACCGCCGAGCGGCCCCGCACCCAGGCCCAGTTCTCGATCGGCGAGTCGGTCAAGGTCGTTTCCGGCCCGCTCTCCGACTTCTCCGGCGAGATTGCCGAGATCAACGAGGACGCTGCCAAACTCAAGGTGCTGGTCTCGATCTTCGGCCGTGAGACGCCGGTTGAGGTCGGATACGACCAGGTCAAGAAGATTTAAGCCGGCGACCGCTACCCTCTCCGATCCCGATGGCAAAGAAAGTCCTCACCCAGATCAAGCTGCAGATCTCCGCTGGCTCGGCCAACCCGGCCCCGCCGGTCGGCCCCGCGCTGGGCCAGCACGGCGTCAACATCATGGAGTTCTGCAAGGCGTTCAACGCCCAGACCCAGTCCGAAGGCGGGACGATCATCCCGGTCGAGATCACGGTCTACGAGGACCGCTCCTTCACCTTCATCACCAAGACGCCGCCGGCGGCGGTGCTGATCAAGGAGGCGATCGGGATCAAGAAGGGCTCGGGCGAGCCCCACGTCAACAAGGTGGGGACGATCTCGATGGACCAGGTCCGCCAGATCGCCGAGCGCAAGATGCCCGACCTCAACGCCAACGACCTCGACGCCGCCTCGAAGATCATCGCCGGCACCGCCCGCTCGATGGGCGTCGACGTCAAGTAGGAGATCTTCATGGCTCACGGCAAGCGCTACCGCAAACAGCTCGACAAGGTCCAACGCGACCACGCCTACCCGCCGGTCGAGGCGATCGCCCTGCTCAAGGAGACCGCCAGCGCCAACTTCGACGAGACGGTCGAGCTGCACGTGCTGCTCGGAGTCAACGTCCGCCACGCCGAGGAGCAGCTGCGCGGCACCCTCGCCCTGCCTCACGGTCTCGGCAAGGACGTCACCGTTGCCGTCTTCGCCCAGGGCCAGCAAGCCCGCGATGCGGAAGCGGCTGGTGCTGACTTCGTCGGCGGCGACGACCTCGCCAAGAAAGTCGAGGAGGAGGGCTGGACCGATTTCGACGTCGCGATCTCAACCCCGCAGATGATGGGCACCGTCGGCAAGCTTGGCCGCGTGCTCGGTCCGCAGGGCAAGATGCCCAACCCCAAGGTTGGCACCGTCACCGACGACATCGAGAAAGCGGTCGGCGAGTCGAAGGCCGGCAAGGTCGAGTACCGCACCGACCGCCAGGCGATCGTCCACATGGCGATCGGCAAGGCGAGCCTCTCGCCCGACCAGTTGCTCGACAACTTCACCACGGTGATGGAGGAGATCATCCGCGCCAAGCCCTCGGCGGCGAAAGGCCGCTACATCGTCACTTGCACGCTGACGACGACGATGGGCCCTGGAATTCGAGTCGATGCCTCCAAGATCGGCGATCGCGACGATGCCGCTGCACCCCAGGCGGCAGAGGAACCCGTAACGGCCTAGACTGCGCCGTCGCGAACCCCAGACCACCGGCGGGGCCGACCCCGTAAGCCCGGTGCAGGCGAACGATGAACCGAGACGAAAAGGCAACAGCAATTGAGGAGATCGCCGCCGACATCGAGGCGGCCGAGGCGATCTTCGCGGTTGACTACAGGGGAATCAGCGTCCCCCAAGCGGCTGAACTACGCGCGAAATTGCGCGAGTCCGACGCCAGCTTCCGCATCGTCAAGAACCGCCTGACCAAAATCGCCGCTGACAAAGCCGGCCAGGGGGAGCGCCTCAACGCGCTGCTGCAGGGCCCGACCGCTCTCACCTTCGTCCGCGGCGACACCGCTCAGGCAGCGAAGGCGATCTCGACTTTCAACAAAGAGCACAAAGTCCTCACCTTCAAGGGCGGCTTCATGGACGGCATCGACGTCGATGAGGGCGGCTTCGAAGCGATCGCCAAGCTGCCTTCGCGCGACGTCCTCAACGGCCAGCTCGCTGGCATCGTCGCCAGCCCGCTGACCGGCCTGGTCCGCGGCCTCGGTTCCATGATTCAAGGGCTTGCGCTGCAGTTGGGACAGATCGCCGAGAAGGGGCTTGTCACGGGCGAGTCGCCGGCGGGTCCTGTCGCGGAGGAGGACTCCTCGTCCTCGCAAGCTGCGGGCGAGGAGCCCACCTCCACACCACCCGCCGGAGAGACGCCTGAGGACGAGCAGCCCAAGGCTGAGACCCCGGCTGAGGAGGCAAAAGCCGAGGAGGCCGAGCCCGCTGCGGATAACGCTGGCGACGAGGCCACCGATGAGACTTCTAACACTGACGATGACGACGCGAGCAAGGAAGAGGAGTAGATGGCAACCAAGGTTTCAACAGATGACTGGATCGAGGAGCTGAAGAGCATTTCCGTGCTCGAGCTCTCCGAGCGGATCAAAGCCCTCGAGGAGGAGTTCGGCGTCTCGGCCACGGCCGTCGCCGCTGCTGCCCCGGCGGCCGCTGGCGCTCCCGCTGGCGACGGTGGTGGCGAGGAAGAGGCCTCCACGGTCGACGTCGTCCTCGCCGAGGTCGGTGGCCAGAAGGTCCCCGTGATCAAGGTCGTGCGCGCCGCAACCGGACTTGGCCTGAAAGAGGCCAAGGCGATGGTCGACGAGGCCCCCAAGGCAATCAAGGAGGGCATCGAGCGCGAGGAGGCCGACAAGCTGAAGGCCGAACTCGAGGAGGCCGGCGCCACCGTCGAGCTCAAGTAAACCTCGCAGTAACCGCGATTGGAACCCAGGCAGGGAGCCAAACTCGCGGCAGAGCGCGGCCGTGTGTTATTTTTCGCGGTCGCGCCCAGTTTTGTCCCCTGCCCGATATCTGCGCTGTACTTAACGTCCCTCTGACCTTCTGAGGAGTCGCCCGTCTTGGCACGTTCGAACGCTGCCCCCGTAACCCGCAGGAGTTTTTCCCGACTACAGAACCCCCTCGAAGTCCCCCATCTGATCGATATCCAGCGCCGCTCCTTTGAAGCGCTGACGGATCCGAAGAAGGGTGGGCTGCGAGAGACGATTGATGACATATCCCCGATTGAGGACTACACGGGGAACCTCGCCATCGTCTTCGGCGAGTTCAAATTCGAGGAGCCACCGCACACGATCGAGGAGTGCCGCGAGAAGGACATGACCTACTCGCGACCGCTCTCGGCGACGGTTGCTTTCCAGAACAAAGAGACCGGTGAGATCCGCGAGCAGGCCGTCTTCATGGGCGACTTCCCGTGGATGACCGATCGCGGCACCTTCATCATCAACGGCACCGAGCGCGTCGTCGTCACCCAGCTCGTCCGTTCCCCCGGTGCTTACGTGATGGCGCCGAAGGATGCCGAAAAGCAGGTCTTCATCGCCAACCTGATGCCGGCCCGCGGTTCTTGGCTCGAGCTGGAAATCGACAAAAAAGGCAAAGTCTTTGTCCGCATCGACCGCAAGCGCAAGCTGCCGGTGACGGTGCTGCTGCGTGCGATGGGCTACGTCGAGGACAAGCAGCTCCTCGACATGTTCGACAACTCGATCTACATGCGGCACACGATCGAGGCCGACACCGAGGCGATCCGCACCGAGGAGGGCGCCCTGATCGAGCTGTTCAAGAAGCAGCGTCCGGGCGAGCCGCCCTCGGTTGACGCTGCCCGCAACCTGCTCGAGCAGCTCTTCTTCGACCCCAAGCGCTACGACCTCACCCGGGTCGGTCGCTACAAGCTCAATGCTCGGCTCGACCTCGACATCGATCTCGACACGCGGGTCCTTACCCACGACGACATCATCGCCTTGGTCAAGGAGCTCGTCAGCCTCCCGAAGCTGCTCGGCATCCCCGAGGAGATCGACGAGGAGAACCCGATCAAAGACTACGCCGCGGAGGCCATCACTTATCCCCGCGAGCCGGTCAACGAGCACCTCGACGAGTACGAGCACTTCGGTAACCGGCGCCTGCGCACGGTCGGCGAGCTGATCCAGGAGGCCTTCCGCATCGGCCTCTACCGGATGGAGCGCGTCGTCCGCGAGCGGCTGACCACCGAAGACTCGGATGCGATCACGCCGCAGACGATCATCAACATCCGTCCCGTCGTGGCCGCGATGAAGGAGTTCTTCGGTTCCTCGCAGCTCTCGCAGTTCATGGACCAGACCAACTCACTGACCGGGCTGACCCACCGGCGCCGTCTCTCGGCGCTCGGCGCGGGCGGACTGACCCGTGAGCGTGCCCCGATCGAGGTACGCGACGTGCACCCGACCCACTACGGGCGGATGTGTCCGATCGAGACGCCTGAGGGACCGAACATCGGCCTGATCGGCTCGCTCTCCTCCTATGCCGAGGTCTCCGAGCACGGCTTCGTAACCACCCCCTACCGGTTGGTCAAGGACGGCGTCGTCACCGAGGAGATCGTCCACATGGACGCGACCCAGGAGGAGGACAAGGTGATCGCCCAGGCGAACGCCGAAGTCGACTCCAGCGGCAAGCTCAAAGGCCCGACCGTTCTGGTCCGCGCCGGCGAGGACGAGTACGCGACCGCCTCGCCAAAGGAAGTCGATCTGATGGACGTCTCGCCGACCCAGATCTGGTCGGTCGCGACGGCGATGATCCCCTTCCTCGAGCACGATGATGCCAACCGGGCACTGATGGGCTCCAACATGCAGCGCCAGGCGGTGCCGCTGCTGAAGCCCGACCCGCCGTTGATCGGCACCGGCATGGAGCGCCGTGCCGCGGTCGACAGCGGCGATGTGATCCTCGCCGAGGCCGACGGGGAGAT
>CAVPFX010000003.1:0-929918 GCA_963703895.1 uncultured Solirubrobacterales bacterium | reverse complement strand
CGCCGCCGGGGTCAACGACCTGGTCCGCGTCTTCGTCGCGACCAAGCGCAAGATCGCCGAGGGCGACAAGCTCGCCGGCCGTCACGGGAACAAGGGTGTGATCTCGAAGATCGTGCCCGAGGAGGACATGCCCCACCTCGCCGACGGCACCCCCGTCGACGTGATCCTCAACCCGCTCGGCGTGCCGAGCCGAATGAACATCGGGCAGATCCTCGAGACCCACCTCGGCTGGGTTGCGGCCAACGGCTGGTATGACGACGGCTCTGAGGCCTACAAACAGGCTCACTCCGAGGAGGGCGACGGTCGCGTCTACGTGGCGACCTCGGTCTTCGACGGCGCCAGCGTCGAAGACGTGGATGAGGCGCTGGTCAAGTGGCAGGAGGAGAACGCCGAGCGCGGCATCGACCTCGGCATCGACATGAACGAGCGCCCCGGCGCCCGCGCCGACGGCAGTGCCCAGCTCTACAACGGCCGCACCGGCGAGCCCTATGAGGGCAAAGTCACGGTCGGCTACATGTACATCCTCAAGCTGCTGCACCTGGTCGACGACAAGATCCACGCTCGTTCGACCGGCCCGTACTCGCTCGTCACTCAGCAGCCGCTGGGCGGCAAGGCGCAGTTCGGTGGTCAGCGCTTCGGCGAGATGGAGGTCTGGGCCCTGGAGGCCTACGGCGCTGCCTACACGCTGCAGGAGATGCTCACGGTCAAGTCCGACGACACGGTCGGGCGCGTCAAGGCCTACGAGGCGATCGTCAAGGGGGAGAACATCCCCGAGCCGTCGATCCCGGAGTCCTTCAAAGTTCTGCTGAAGGAGATCCAGAGCCTCTCGCTCGACGCCAACGTCGTCTCCGAAGGTGGGGACGTCGAGATTGCCGAGGAGGACGACGACCTGCTCAAGGCCGCCGAGGAGCTCGGCATGGACCTGACCGGGGTCCGCGCCGACGGCAACGGCTCCAACGGCGCGGCTGACGAGCGCGAGGAGCAGACCGTCGCTGAGGGTGAGGGCGGCACCGACGGGGCCGCGGCAGAGAAAGAGACAGAGGCCGAAGAGGCGAAGGTGGAGGACTGATGATCGACATCAACAATTTCGACGCGATTGAAATCGGCCTCGCGTCGTCGAAGAAGATCCGCTCCTGGAGTTGGGGCGAGGTCACCAAGCCGGAGACGATCAACTACCGCACGCTGAAGCCGGAGAAAGACGGCCTCTTCTGCGAGCGCATCTTCGGTCCGACCAAGGACTGGGAGTGCTACTGCGGCAAGTACAAGCGCGTTCGTTACAAGGGCATCGTCTGCGAGCGCTGCGGCGTCGAGGTGACCCGCTCCAAGGTGCGCCGCGAGCGCATGGGGCACGTCGACCTGGCCGCGCCCGTCTCCCACATCTGGTTCTTCAAGGGCGTGCCGAGCCGGATCGGCTACCTGATCGACATGGCTCCCAAGGAGTTGGAGAAGGTCCTCTACTTCGCCGCGTCGATGATCACTTGGGTTGACGTCGAGGCCCGCGACAAGGACCTCGGCATGCTCGAGAAAGAGGTCAAAAAGGTCACCGACTCCTACGAGGCGGAACGGCAGAAAAGGACTCAGGAGCTGAGCGAGTCGCTCGAGCGCCGGATCAAGTACCTCGAGGACGGCACCCAGACCAAGTTCGACGACGACGACCACATCTGGGCCGACTCGCTGAAACTGACCGCCGCACAGCTGCGCAAGTTGAAGGACGACGAGCGCACGAAAATGATCAAAGAGCTGCGCAAGACCTTCGAGGCCGAGATCTCCGACACCGAGGCCTACATCGACGAGGCGATCGAGCGGATGGCCGAAGTCTGGAAGATCTTCACCGAGATGAAGCCGAAGGACGTCGTCAATGACGAGACCGTCTTCCGCGAGCTCAAGGACCGCTTCGGCTCGCCGTTCGGCTGGGGCGAGTACTTCCGCGGCAGCATGGGCGCGGAAGCGGTGCGCGACCTGCTCGAACAGGTCGACCTCGCCGCCGAGTGCGAGGAACTGGAGCTGGTGATCAACAGCTCCAAAGGCCAAAAACAGGCCCGTGCGGTGAAGCGGCTGAAAGTCGCCTCTGCCTTCCTCAACTCCGAGAACAAACCGGATTGGATGATCCTCGACTGCGTGCCGGTGATCCCGCCGGAGCTGCGCCCGATGGTGCAGCTCGACGGTGGTCGCTTCGCCACCTCGGACCTCAACGACCTCTACCGGCGCGTGATCAACCGCAACAACCGGCTCAAGCGCCTACTCGACCTCGGTGCCCCCGAGATCATCGTCAACAACGAGAAGCGGATGCTGCAGGAGGCCGTCGACGCGCTCTTCGACAACGGCCGCCGCGGTCGCCCGGTGACGGGTCCCGGCAACCGGCCGCTGAAGTCGCTCTCCGACATGCTCAAGGGCAAGCAGGGCCGTTTCCGCCAGAACCTGCTCGGCAAGCGCGTCGACTACTCCGGCCGTTCGGTGATCGTCTCCGGCCCGAGCCTGAGGCTGCACCAGTGTGGCCTGCCAAAGCTCATGGCGCTGGAGCTCTTCAAGCCATTCATCATGGCCCAGCTGGTCGAGCGCAAGGCGGTGCAGAACATCAAGGCCGCCAAGAAGATGGTCGAGTCGATGATTCCCGAGGTCTGGGACGTGCTTGAGGAAGTCATCCACGAGCACCCGGTGCTGCTCAACCGCGCGCCGACCCTGCACCGCCTCGGCATTCAGGCCTTCGAGCCGGTACTGGTCGAGGGCAAGGCGATCCAGGTTCACCCGCTCGTCTGTCACGCCTTTAACGCTGACTTCGATGGCGACCAGATGGCGGTCCATGTGCCGCTCTCCGCCGAGGCCCAGGCCGAGGCGCGGATCCTGATGCTCTCGGCGAACAACATCCTCTCGCCGGCTCACGGCGCGCCGCTGGCGACGCCTACCCAGGACATGGTGCTCGGCATCTACTACCTCACCTACGGTCCGGATGCCGAGGAGCTGGCCAAGATCGACGAGGAGCTCAAGGCGGGCAAGGGCGCCAAGCTCAACGGCGCGGCGCCAAAGGTGTTCCGCTCCTCGCAGGAGGCCGAGCTCGTCTACGAGAACGGCGGCTGCAAACTGCACGACCAAGCCGAGTACCGGCGGGCCGGGCGCGGGCACTTCCTGACCACGGTCGGGCGAATCATCTTCAACGAGAAGATCGAGCGTGCCCTCGCCGAAGCGCTTGGCGAGGACTTCGATCCCGATCAGTTCGAGTTCGTCAACTTCTCGCTGAAGAAGAAGAACATCAACGAGATGGTCTCCGACCTGGTCGAGGCCTACGGCGCCCCGGCCGTCTCGCAGGTGCTCGACGCCTTCAAGGACCTCGGCTTCCACTACGCCAGCCGAGCGGGAATCACGGTGTCCAAGAACAACGTCGTCTCACCGCCCGACAAGGAGCAGATCCTTGAACGGTACGAGAAGCAGACGGCCGAGATCCAGGGCCAGTACGACGACGGCTACATCACCGCCGAGGAGCGCCACGAGGCGGTCACGTCGCACTGGAACAACGCCACCGACGAGGTCGCGAAAGCGATGGAGGACAACCTCCACGAGCTGAACCCGATCTTCATGATGGCCAACTCGGGTGCTCGCGGTTCCTTCAAGCAGATCCGTCAGCTGGCGGGGATGCGCGGCCTGATGGCCAATCCGAAGGGCGAAATCATCGAGCGGCCGATCAAGGCCAACTTCATGGAGGGCCTCTCGGTGCTCGAGTACTTCATCTCCACGCACGGTGCCCGAAAGGGACTCGCCGACACGGCGCTGCGTACGGCCGACTCGGGTTACCTGACCCGGCGCCTGGTCGACGTCGCCCAGGACGTGATCGTGCGCGAGGAGGACTGCAAAACCAAGGACCACATCGAGATGGCGATCCGCAAGGACGACAACTCGCTCAACGACAACCTGATCGGTCGCCTGGCGGCGAAGAAATTCGAAACCAAGCGCGGCCGCGAGCTGCTCAAACGCAACCAGGAGATCACCCTGGTCGACGTCGAAGCGATCGCCGAGGCGTTCGACGATGACGAGACCATGGTCCCGGTTCGCTCGGCGCTCAAGTGCGACGCCGATTCCGGCGTGTGCCGCGCTTGTTACGGCGTCGCTCCCGCCACCGGGTTCACGGTCAATATCGGTGACGCGGTCGGCATCATCGCCGCCCAGTCGATCGGCGAGCCCGGCACTCAGCTGACCATGCGGACGTTCCACACCGGCGGTGTCGCCGGCCAGGACATCACCCAGGGCCTGCCGCGCATCGTCGAGCTCTTCGAGGCGCGTAAACCGAAGGGTCTGGCGCAGATGGCGGAGGCGGCCGGCAAAGTCTCGGTCGAAGAAACCGACAAAGCGCTGAAAGTTCACGTCACCGAGTCAAGCGGCGAGGAGCACGCTTACAGCTTCCCGCTCCGTACGCGCCTGCACGTCACCGACGGGGAGAAGGTTGAGGTCGGCCAGCAGCTCAATGAGGGCTCGCTCTACCCAGCCGATCTGCTGGCGATCCGCGGCCGCACCGCGGTCGAGCTCTATCTCGTGGCCGAGGTGCAGCGGGTCTACCGCGCCCAGGGCGTCGACATCAACGACAAGCACATCGAGCTGATCGCCCGCCAGATGCTGAAGAAGGTGCGGGTTGAATCGAAGGGCTCGACCAGCCTGCTGCCGGGCCAGCTCGAAGACCGCGGTGCGCTCAAGCGCCTCAACAAGAAGACGAAGGAAGAAGGCGGCACGCCGGCCAAGGCCGAGGAGGTCATCCTCGGAATCACCAAGGCATCGCTGGCCACCGAGTCCTTCCTCTCCGCCGCCTCCTTCCAGGAGACGACGAAGGTGCTCACCGACGCTGCGCTGGAGGGCAAGCGAGACAAACTCGTCGGCCTGAAGGAGAACGTGATCATCGGCAAGCTGATCCCGGCCGCGACCGGCCTCAAGCACTACCGCACGGTCGCGATCGAGCCGGCCGTGCCGATCGAGCCGCCGAGCGAGGAAGGCCTGCTCGACGAGGAAGAGCTGGCCGCCGAGCTTGGGCTCGACGACGGCGAAGCCGTCGAGAGCTTCGGGCCTTCGTTCGCGGAGGAGCTCGAGGAGCTGGCGCACGAGATTGAGGCGACGTCTGAGGAGAAGTCGCCGGGGCAGTCCTAGTGGCGGGGGGAGGGGCCGGGGTGCCCCTCCCGCTTGCTGGGTTTTCCGCCTGAGGAGCTGATCGCCGTCCGAGGTTGTCGGTGCGGGCGGAAAACGAGACGCCGCTGCGCAGGAGGGGCACCCCGGCCCCTCTCTCAGCTGCGTACTTCCGCGCCCGCGAGGGCGAACTGCATCAACTTCTCCTCCCAGCAGATAGAGAAGTTGATGCAGTTCGTGCCTCAACGCGAAGCGGCCCGAGCTTTCGCCCGGGCCGTCTGGCACTCCATCCGCTTCCGGTGCGCCTTTTGTGGCCCATGGCCACATAAAGCGCACCGGAGCAGGGGAGGGACTAGTTGCTGCTACCGCCTGATAGGCAGTAGGCGTAGACGGTGAGGCTGGTGTCGGCAGGGGCGTAGCTGTGAGCGTGGGCGATCCAGCCGTTGCCGCTGCGCTGCGCGCCGGTCAATGCCACCCGGTAGTCGCCGGCGGTGTTGCCACCGCTGATCGCGACGGTGCCCGTGGGGCAGTCGACGCTGACGCTGGCGTTGGCGCCGGTTTTGATCGTGGTGCTGTTCGACACCGAGATGATCCCGCCGAGCTCGGAGGCGCGGACGGAGCCGGCCTGCAGCTCGCTGGAGCCGACCGAGTCGGGGCCGAGGTCGTTGGCGCTCAGCGACTGGTCGGCTACCTCCGAGGAGGTGACCGAGGCAGCGCCGAGGTCGCCTGAGGTCAGCGTCTCGGGGGCGACATCGGAGGAGTCGACGCCGTTTTCGGCGATCTCCGTGGTGTCGACCGCGTCGGGGGCGATCTTGCCGGCGGCGACCGCGTTGTCGCGGAGGTCGACGGTGCGGATCGTGCCGTCGACGATCTGCGGCGAGCGGACCGTGTTCTTGCCGACGCCGGCGGCGATGGCGCTGCCGGTGAGGGCGGCGAACAGGGCGATGCAGGCGATCACGAGGGCGGGGCTGGGGCGGAATGTGCTCTTCTTGGTCATCGGAGTGTTCCTTTCGTTTGGTTGGTAAATCCGATGGACCAAGCTTCGAATCGATCGGGCTTTCTCTCTACGGACCCCAGGGGTGGTCTTCCTCACCCCTTGGCCAGTCAGCCAGTCCAGATCGCACTGGATAGATTGCAGTTGTGGCCGCCGCCCAGAAGGTCTGCGTGATCGGTGCCGGGTCCTCCGGCATCGCCTCCTGCCAGGTCCTCAACGCCCGCGGTATCGCCTTCGATTGCTACGAGAAGGGCTCCGAGGTGGGGGGCAACTGGCGCTACGAAAACGACAACGAGCTCTCCTCGGCCTACCGCTCGCTGCACATCAATACTTCGCGCGGGTTGATGGCCTACAAGACCTACCCGATGCCGGATGACTATCCGGACTACCCCAACCACTTCCAGATCGCCCGCTACTTCGACGACTACGTCGACCATTTCGCCCTGCGCGAGAAGATCCGCTTCCGCAGCGAGGTTCTCAGCGTCGTGCCGGTCGACGGCGAGTGGGAGGTGGCGGTCTCCGGGCGCGGGGGAGAGCGCGAGAGCCACCGCTACCGCGCCGTGCTGGTTGCCAACGGCCACCACTGGGATCCGCGCTGGCCCGAGCCGTCTTTCCCGGGCTCAGAGGTCTTCGAGGGTGAGCAGATCCACGTCCATCACTACCGCGAGCCCGAGGTTCTGAGCGACAAGCGGGTCCTGGTTCTGGGGATCGGCAACTCGGCGACCGATATCGCGGTCGAGGCCTCGCGCATCGCCGAGAAGACCTTCCTGGCGATGCGCCGCGGCGCCTACGTCATGCCCAAGTACCTGAACGGTAAACCCACTGACGAAGCGGCCTCGAAGGTGCTGACGATGATGCCGCTGCCGGTGCAGCGCTTCGTCCTGGGACGAATGCTGGGGTTGACGGCGGGAGACATGACGTCTTATGGCCTGCCCAAGCCCGACCACAAGCTGCTCGAGGCACACCCGACCGTCTCCGCCGAGTTGCTCTCACGCCTCGGTCACGGCGACATCGCGATTAAGCCCAACCTCGACCGCTTCAGCGGTGGCCGCACGGTCCAGTTCGTCGACGGCAGCGAAGAGGAGATCGACCTCGTCGTTTACTGCACGGGCTACAAGATCAGCTTCCCCTTCTTCGATGAGGAGTTGATCTCGGCCGAGGAGAATCGGTTGCCGCTTTACCGCCGGGTCGTCTCGGTCGAGCACCCCGGGCTCTACTTCATCGGCTTGATTCAGCCGCTGGGGGCGATCATGCCCCTGGCCGAGGCGCAGGCCGAGTGGGTCGCCGATCTCCTCGGCGGGAAGGGAACGCTGCCGGCGCCGGCCGAGATGCGGGCGGAGATCTCAGGCGCCGAAGAGAAGATGAAGAAGCGCTACGTCGCCTCTAAGCGGCACACTATTCAGGTGGATTTCCAGCCTTATCTGCGCGAGCTCCGGCGCGAGCGACGGCGGGCTGCTCAGCGGGTGTGAGGGGAGGAGGCGAGGGGCCTCTCCCGCTTGCTGGGTTTTTCGCCTGAAGAGCTTGTCGCCGTCCGAGGATCGGGTAGCGGGCGAAAAACAGGACGCCGCTGCGCAGGAGAGGCCCCTCGCCTCCTCCTCGCAGCGCCGGCACCGCCTGGAAGGTTGTGCGGGCCGCGCGGGCGGGTTGGGAAGGGGCGATGGCGCCGGAAGCCGCCGTCGGAATCGTCAGCTGCTCCTTCGGGCTCGGGTTCCTTGCTTGCCCACCAGACGAGCCAGAGGGCGCCGAAGACAGGGATCTTCAGCACGACTAGGAGAAAGAAGATTGGCCAGAACCCCTCCACGGGGCTCAGTGTAGAGACACAGCCCACTGCCGCAAGGCCTCGACGTGGGCCTCCTCGAGGCCGAGGTGCGTCTCGGTGAGGACGAGCAGGGTCGGCTGCTCGCGTTGCTCGGCCCACTCGTAACAGCTCTGATCGAAGTTGTCATCGATCCAGGCCGTCGGCCTACCCGCCGCGTACTCCTCCAATGGCCCCAGCTTCCAGTGCGCCGCTCCGGCTCGTACCGCCCCGTCAAAGCTCACGTGCGGCAACTCAGGTAGCCCCAGCAGCCCGGGCAAATAGAAGTTCGCTTTGTCCTCCCACCCACTGGCCCAGACCAGCTCGAAGTGCTCACTCAGCCGCACCAGCCGCTCGCCCACCGGCAGCGAGATCAAATGCGGCACCCCATCGACCAACTCGAGCTTCGTAAAAGCGCGATCCGGCTTTTCCTCAGCTCCAAAGAGCGAGATGACGCCATCGATGTCCACCGCGAGAAGGGGTTTGCTCATACCCAAGCTCCAGATCCGCGCATGACTTTGGCCCGCTTGGCGATCCTCAGTTTCGGCTCGAAGAGGGGCACGAGATGCCCCTCGAACGGGCGGATACTCAAAATGCCGGCCTAATTAGGCCGGCATTTGTCCGGGCGAGGGGCATCTCGTGCCCCTCCTACCAGCGGTAATGAGCGAACGCCTTGTTCGCCTGAGCCATGCGATAAATGTCGTCCTTGCGCTTCCAAGCAGCCCCCTGCTGCTGAGTAGCGTCAAGGATCTCGCTGGCCAACCGCTCGGCCATCGAGTACTCGCGGCGGTTGCGGGCGAAGTCGACCAGCCAGCGGATCGCCAGGGTGCGGGCGCGCCGTGCGGGCACCTCGACCGGCACCTGGTAGGTGGCGCCGCCGACCCGGCGCGAGCGAACCTCGAGCACCGGGGTAAGTTGCTTGATCGCCGCCTCGAGCGTCTCGATCGCGTCCTCGCCGGAGCGCTCGCCGACCAGGGCGAGGGCGTCGTAGACGATGCGCTCGGCAAGTTGCTTCTTGCCGTCGCTCATCACCTTGTTGATCAGCTGCTGGACGAGGCGGTTGCGGAAGCGCGCATCGGGCTCGACCGGTCGGATTGTGGCTGCGGAGCGGCGCGGCATTAAGAGGCCTTGACGCCGTAGCGGGAGCGGGCCTGCTTGCGGTCGGAGACGCCGGCCGCGTCGAGGGTGCCGCGCACGACCTTGTAGCGGACGCCGGGAAGGTCCTTGACTCGACCACCGCGGACCAGCACGACGGAGTGCTCCTGAAGATTGTGTCCCTCGCCCGGGATGTAGGTGGTGACCTCCATCCCGTTGGTCAAGCGCACACGGGCGATCTTGCGCAGCGCCGAGTTCGGCTTCTTCGGCGTTACGGTCGCGACGCGCGTGCAGACGCCGCGTCGCTGCGGGGCCGCAACGGCCTTCTTGCGGCCTTGCGAGGACTTGAGTCCCGGCGTCGCCGTCTTCTTCTTCGGGCGCTTGCGGCCCTTCCTGACAAGTTGATTCGTATTCGGCACGGCCGCGCATAGTAGAGCAGACCGCCAATGACCAGCCCCGTCGCTGCCGCGAGCTCGGCGTAAAAGCCACTCTCGAGCACTGCTGTCGCGCCTGAAAAGCGCGATGACTGAGCGCCTACATCGAGCCCGGCGGGCAGGTCGACGATCAGGATCAGGGCGATGCAGAGCAGGCCGAGGGCAACGACGATGCGACCGAGGCCGCGTCGCTCAGTGCGCAGCATCATCGTTGCCAGCAGCGCGGCAATCAGGGCGAGTGGGATCAGGACATAGGCGTGCGCTTCGCCAGCGCGTTCGGCGCCGACCGTCGGTGGCGCTGCTGCGGTCAGCCCGGCGTAGGCCGGCTGACCGATCTCGACGCTGCTGTAGGTGACGAACTGGGAGACGATGAGGCAGACGGCCGAGGCGAGCACCAGGCCGCCGATGCCCCGGGCCGGGGTGAGGACTGCGCTGGCCCGTGTCGCGCCGCGAACAGATACCGTCGCCACTCGGCGCAGCAGCCGTTCGCCGAGGCCGAAGCCGCGCAGGACCAGAACTCCAACCGGCCGTAGGCGCTTCGCGACCGCCTTGGCGACCCGGAGCCCCAGGGCACGTGTTTGCCGCAGCCTTTGCGTCAGCTTGGGCCGGGCCCACTCGATGTGACGGGAGAGCGCTCGATCGACCTGTTGAGTGCGCTTCGCGCCGGCCGAGAGCACCGCGCCGATGCGCCGCCGCGCCGATGCTATTATCGCGCGTCGCTCAGGCAGTCCTTTCGAAGTGCGTTTCGAAGTTCGTTTCGCCGGGCCCGCGAGGGCCTTTTTCATGCGCCGATCTCGGCCCTTGCCAGATCGTTTGCGTTTGTCCCGTCCCCGTTTCACAACCAAACCCTTACCTTAGGAACACATGGCACGCAGCTTTCCCCTAGAGAAGACGCGCAATATCGGGATCATGGCGCACATCGACGCCGGTAAGACCACGACCACCGAGCGCATCCTCTATTACACCGGCCGCACCCACAAGATGGGCGAGGTCCACGAGGGCGCTGCCGTGATGGACTGGATGGAGCAGGAGCAGGAGCGCGGCATCACGATCACCTCCGCCGCGACCGCCTGCGAGTGGAAGGACCACCGGATCAACATCATCGATACGCCCGGCCACGTCGACTTCACGGTCGAGGTCGAGCGCAGCCTGCGCGTGCTCGACGGCGCGATCGCCGTCTTCGACGCGGTCGCCGGGGTCGAGCCCCAGTCGGAGACCGTCTGGCGCCAGGCCGACAAGTACAAAGTGCCGCGCTTCGCCTACATCAACAAGATGGATCGCACCGGCGCCGACTTCTTCAACTCCGTGCAGACGATGAAGGATCGCCTCGGGGCCAACCCGCTGCCAATCCAGCTGCCGATCGGCAGCGAGGACAACTTCAAGGGCGTCGTCGACCTGATCGAGATGAAAGGCCTTATCTGGACCGACGAGCTCGGCGCCGAGTACGAGACGATCGATGTCCCGGATGACCTCAAGGAGCAGGCCGAGGAATACCGCACCCAGCTGATCGAGGCCTGCGCCGATTACGACGACGAGCTGATGGAGGCCTACCTGGCCGAGGAAGAGATTCCCCACGAGCGGATCGCCAAGTCGCTGCACCGGGCCTGCCTCGACACCAAGGTGACCCCGGTCCTCTGCGGCACCTCGTTCAAGAACAAGGGAGTGCAGCCGCTGCTCGACGCGATCGTCGAGCTGCTGCCCTCGCCGCTCGAGGTCCCACCCGTCACCGGCGTCGTGCCGGCCGGCAAGGGCCAGCCCGAGGATGTCGAGGACGAGCGACCCGCGTCCGACGAGTCCCCCTTCGCCGCCCTCGCCTTCAAGGTGATGACCGACCCCTACGTCGGCAAGCTCACTTACTTCCGCGTCTACTCCGGCAAGCTGGAGAAAGGCGGCCGCGTCCTCAACGTGAAGACGGGCCGCACCGAGCGCATCGGCCGGCTGCTGATGATGCACGCCAACAGCCGCGAGGAGATCGACGAGTGCTACGCCGGTGACATCTGCGCCGGCGTCGGCCTCAAAGAAACCGGCACCGGCGACACCCTTGCCGCCCCCGACGCGCCGATCGCGCTGGAGAGCATCGAATTCCCCGAGACCGTGATCGCGGTCGCGATCGAGCCGAAAACGAAGGCCGATCAGGAGAAGATGGGCAACGCCCTGCAGCGGCTCGGCGAGGAGGATCCGACTTTCAAGATCGAAAGCGACGAGGAAACCGGCCAGACCCTGATCCACGGGATGGGCGAGCTCCACCTCGAGGTGATCGTCGACCGCATGCTGCGCGAGTTCAAAGTCGAGGCCAACGTCGGCAAGCCGCAGGTCGCCTATCGCGAGACGATCCGCAAGGAGGTCAAGAAGGTCGAGGCGCGTTTCGTCCGTCAGACCGGTGGCCGCGGCCAGTTCGGCCACGTCGTGATCAACGTCGAGCCCGCGCCCGGCGAGGGCTTCCAGTTCGTCAACAAAATCAAGGGCGGTGCGATCCCCGGCGAATTCATCGGGCCCGCCGAGCAGGGGATGAAAGAGGCGCTGGAGAACGGCGTCAAGGCCGGCTACCCGATGGTCGACGTCAAAGTCGAACTGATCGACGGCTCCTTCCACGACGTCGACTCTTCCGAGATGGCCTTCAAAATCGCCGGTTCGATGGCGATCCAGGACGCCGCGCGCAAGGCCAACCCGGTCCTGCTCGAGCCGGTGATGGCGGTCGAGGTCGTCACTCCCGAGGACTTCCTCGGCGATGTGATCGGCGACCTCTCGCGCCGCCGCGGCAAGGTCCAGGGCCAGGACCAGCGCGGCAACGCCCTTGCCGTACAAGCTTTCGTGCCCCTCGGCGAAATGTTCGGCTACGCGACCGAACTGCGCTCGATGACGCAGGGCAGAGCCAATTACACGATGCAGTTCGAGCGCTACGAAGAGGTCCCTGGCAACATCGCCGAGGAGATCGTCGAGCATCGCTCGGGTGAGCCGGTGGGGGCGACCTCGTGACCGGCAGTAGGCCACACGGTTGTTCTAGCTATATTTCCCAGGTTCGCCCGCAGGCAGGAGAAAATGCCCTGCCCGGTGACGTGCCCCAAACTTAATCAGTCAACGCAGACAGAACCCGACTTCGAAAGGTAGAACGGAGAGAGATGTCCAAGGAGAAGTTCGAGCGCGATAAGCCGCATGTGAACGTCGGCACCATCGGTCACATCGACCACGGGAAGACGACGCTGACGGCCGCGATCACCCAGACCCTCTCCACGAAGGGCGACGCTGAGGCGAAAAGCTTCGAGGAGATCGACAACGCACCCGAGGAGAAGGAACGCGGCATCACGATCGCGACCTCCCACGTGGAGTACCAGACGGCGAATCGTCACTACGCCCACGTCGACTGCCCCGGCCACGCCGACTACGTCAAGAACATGATCACCGGTGCCGCCCAGATGGACGGCGCGATCCTGGTGGTCTCGGCCGCTGACGGCGTCATGCCGCAGACCCGCGAGCACATCCTGCTCGCTCGTCAGGTCAACGTTCCGCACGTGGTCGTCTTCCTCAACAAGATCGACCAGGTCGACGACGAGGAACTGATCGAGCTGGTCGAGGAGGAGGTCAAGGAACTCCTCAACGAGTACGACTTCCCCGGCGACGACACGCCGATCGTCAAGGGCTCGGCGCTGAAGGCGCTGGAGGGCGACGAAGAGGCGCAGAAGGCGATCTTCGAGCTGGCCGAGGCGCTCGACTCCTACATCCCCGAGCCCGTGCGCGAGCTCGACAAGCCCTTCCTGATGCCGATCGAGGACATCTTCTCGATCACCGGCCGCGGCACGGTTGCCACCGGTCGCGTCGAGCAGGGCATCGTCAACACCGGCGACGAGGTCGAGATCGTCGGCATCAAGGACACCACGACCACGGTCGTCACCGGGGTCGAGATGTTCCGCAAGCTGCTCGACGAGGGCCAGGCCGGCGACAACATCGGCGCCCTGCTCCGCGGTACCAAGCGCGAGGAGATCGAGCGCGGCCAGGTGCTCTGCAAGCCGGGTTCGATCACGCCGCACACCAAGTTCAAGGCGGAGGTCTACTGCCTGAAGAAGGAGGAGGGTGGCCGTCACACGCCGTTCTTCTCGGGCTACCGGCCCCAGTTCTACTTCCGCACGACCGACGTGACCGGAATCGCCAACCTCCCCGAGGGGACCGAGATGGTGATGCCCGGCGACAACGTCGAGATGACGATCGAGCTGATTCAGCCGATCGCGATGGATCAGGGCCTGCGCTTCGCCATCCGCGAGGGTGGCCGGACCGTCGGCTCGGGGGTCGTCGCCGAGGTCATCGAGTAGGCGATTCACCCAGGGGTGGGCACTAGTGCCCACCCTTCGCTGCCGACTGGGCAGCGAGACAACTGCAAAGACATACGACCGGGGCGGCGCCCCACCAAATGGGGCCCCGCCCTTTATGCGCGGTAAGACGCGCGGGAAAGACGAAAGAAAAGTCCGAACGTGGCAGCGATAGCAGCACAGAAAATTCGAATCCGGCTCAAGGCGTACGACCATGACGCCATAGACCGGGCTGCCCGCGAGATCGTCGAAACCGCGGAGCGCACCGGCGCCAGCGTCTCTGGCCCCGTGCCGCTGCCCACCGAGAAGAACGTCTACTGCGTAATCCGCTCGCCCTTCAAGGACAAGGACTCGCGCGAGCACTTCGAGATGCGCACGCACAAGCGCCTGATCGACATCCTCCAGCCCTCACCGAAAACCGTCGACTCTTTGCAGCGCCTCGACTCGCTGCCTGCCGGCGTCGATATCGAGATCCGCCTCTAGCGCGATGGCTGCGATCCTCGGAAAGAAGCTTGGGATGACGCAGGTCTTCGCCGAGGACGGCGAGGTCATCCCCGTGACCGTGATCGAGGCCGGCCCCTGCAAGGTGACCGCGGTGCGCGAGCAGCAGCGCGACGGCTACGCCGCCGTGCAACTCGCCTTTGGCGAGACCAAGCAGGGCAAGCTGAGCAAGGCCGAGGAAGGGCACCTGAAGAAGGCGGGGGCGGCGCCGATGCGCCACCTGGTCGAGTTCCGCGACGAGGATCTCGGTGCCGAGGAGAGCCCCAAGATCGGCGACGACGTAACAGTCGAGTCCTTCGAGGCTGGCCAGAAGGTGAAGGTCGCCGGGATCTCGATCGGCAAGGGCTTCCAGGGTGGGATCAAGCGCCACAACTTCAGCCGCGGCCCCGTCACCCACGGTTCGCACAACGTGCGCGCGCCGGGTTCGATCGGCGCCAGCACCTTCCCCGCCCGAGTCTTCAAGGGAATGCGGATGCCGGGCCAGATGGGCAACAAGCGGATCACCCAGAAGGGCCTTGAAGTCGCCCAGGTCGATGCCGATCGCAACCTGCTTCTGATCAAAGGCTCGGTACCGGGCTCGCGCAACTCGATGGTTGAGGTGAGGACCGATGGCTAAAGCTGCCGTGCTGGGCAAGACGACCAAGGCCGATCTGCCGAAAGAGCTCTTCGCCGAGCCCTTCCATCACTCGCTGGTGGATGAGGCCGCGCGTGCCGACCTCGCCTCGCGCCGTCAGGGCTCGGCTTCGACCTTGACTCGCGGCGAGGTCTCGATGACCGGCGCCAAGGCATGGCGCCAGAAGGGCACCGGCCGCGCCCGCGTCGGCGCGCTCAGCGCGCCGAGTCGTTTCGGCGGCGGCGTCGCCTTCGGTCCCAAGCCGCGCCACTACACCGTCAAGGTCAATCGCAAGGCTCGTCGCAAGGCGCTGCGCTCGGCGCTCTCGGTTCATGCCGAGCGCGACAGCATCGCCCTGCTCGACGCCGGTAGCTTCGACACCCCCTCGACCAAGACCGCGGCCGAGGCGCTCGCCAAATGGGGCGCCAAGCGCTCGACCCTGATCGTGCTCGCCCCCGAGGAGGGCGGCGCGGCAAAGAGCTTCCGCAACATTCCCCGGGTCGAGGTCGCCGAGGTCAGCGCCGTCGGCGTTGCCGATGTGATCGGCGCCGCTTCGTTGGTCGTTTCCGAGAAAGCGCTGGAGAAGCTGCAGGAGAGGCTGGGCTGATGGACGCTCGCACGACGATCATCCGCCCGGTCGTATCGGAGAAGAGCTACGCGCTGATCGGCGAGGGCAAGTACACCTTCCGCGTCGACGATCGGGCCCACAAGACCCAGATCGCCCACGCGATCGAGGAGATCTTCGACGTCAAGGTCGCCGCGGTGCGCACCTCCAAGGTGCGGGCAAAGCCGAAGCGCCGCGGCCTGCATCAAGGCAAGACGCGGGGCTGGAAGAAGGCCATCGTTCAGCTCGCCCCCGGCGAGCGGATCGAGCTGTTCGAGGGCGCAGAGACTGCATAGGGAACAAGGGATGCCGAACCGAAAAACAAAACCGACGAGCCCAGGGCGCCGTTTCGCGACCTACCCACTGCGCGAGCAGCTGACCGCGTCCAGTCCGGAACGGAAGCTGACCGAGGGCCTGCGCAAGTCCGGCGGCCGCAACGCGAACGGCCGGGTCACCGCCCGCCACCGCGGCGGCGGTGCCAAGCGGCGCTACCGGCAGATCGACTTCAAGCGGCTCAAGGACGGCGTGCCCGCCAAGGTGGCGAGCATCGAGTACGACCCCAACCGCAGCTGCTACATCGCCCTTCTGCACTACGCCGATGGCGCCAAGAGCTACATCCTCGCCCCGGCCGCGATCTCGGTCGGCGACGAGGTCCAGTCCGGCCCCGGCGCCGACATCCGGCCCGGCAACGCGCTTGCGCTGGCCGAGATGCCGACCGGCACGATCGTCCACAACGTCGAGCTCACCGCTGGCCAGGGTGGCAAGCTCGGCCGCTCAGCCGGGACCTCGATTCAGCTTGCGGCGAAGGAGGGCGACATGGTGACGCTGCGCCTGCCCTCCTCGGAGATGCGCCTGGTCCGCGCCGAGTGCCGCGCCACCATCGGCGTGCTCTCCAACGCCGAGCACCAGAACGTCACGATCGGCAAGGCCGGCCGCAACCGCCACAAGGGCAAGCGCCCCCAGACCCGCGGCGTGGCGATGAACCCGGTCGATCATCCGCACGGCGGCGGCGAGGCCCACCACACACCCGGTGGTCACCCTGTAACGCCCTGGGGCAAGCCGACCCTCGGTTACCGCACCCGTAAGAAGGGTAAGCAGTCCGACCGTTACATCGTGCGCGGCCGTCGTCGCGGAAAGAAGAAGGGTCGCTAATGGGACGCTCGACTAAAAAGGGCCCGTGGGTGGAAGAGGCGCTGATGAAGCGCGTCAACGCCATGAACGAGTCCGGCACCAAGCAGATGCTGAAGACCTGGTCACGCAGCTCGACGGTCTTCCCCGACATGGTCGGCCACACGATCGCCGTCCACGACGGACGCAAGCACGTTCCCGTCTTCATCTCCGAGTCGATGGTGGGCCACAAGCTGGGAGAGTTCGCGCCCACCCGTACCTTCCGCTCCCACTCCGGAACGGGCAAGGGTGAGTAGCGTGGCCGACGCCCCGGTAGTCGTTCGCGCCAGCTCCCGCTACGTGCGGGTGGCGCCGCGCAAGGCACGCCTGATTGCCGATCAGGTGCGCGGGATGCACATCGAGAAGGCGCGTGCGCTGCTCGAGTTCTCTCCCCGCGGCGCGGCCGAAGACATCCGCAAGCTGATCGAGTCCGCCGCGGCCAACGCGGAGAACAACCACGACCTGATCGGCGACGAGATGCGGATCAGCGAGATCACCGTCGACGAAGGCCCGACGCTGCGCCGTTACCGGCCGCGCGCGCTTGGCCGTGCTTCACGGATCAACAAGCGAACCTGCCACATTGCGGTGGCCCTGAGCCCGGAAGAAGAGGACTAGAAGATGGGGCAGAAGATCCATCCGGGCGGTTTCCGCGTCGGCTACATCCAGGACTGGAAGTCGAACTGGTTCGAGGAGAAAGACTTCTCCGACGTCCTCAACGAGGACCTCAAAATCCGCGACCACATCGAAAACAAGCTTGCCCACGCCGGCCTCTCGAACATCACGATCGAGCGCCACGGCGAGATCGCGGTGGACATCCACACCGCTCGCCCAGGCATCGTGATCGGCAAGTCGGGCAGCGAAGTGGATGCGCTGCGCAAAGACCTGCACAAGCTGACCGGCAAACCGGTGAAGGTGAACATCCGCGAGGTCAAGCGCCCCGAGCTCGACGCCAAGCTGGTTGCCCAGTCGATCGCCGAGCAGCTGCAGAACCGCGTCGCCTTCCGGCGCGCGATGAAACGCGCCCTGACCTCGGCGATGCGCTCCGGCGCCAAAGGCGTGAAGGTCCAGGTCTCCGGACGCCTCGGCGGTGCTGAGATGGCCCGCACCGAGGGTTACTCCGATGGCCGGGTGCCGCTGCACACCCTGCGCGCCAACATCGACTACGGCTTCTTCGAGGCCCGCACGACGACCGGTCGCATAGGAGTCAAGTGCTGGATCAACAAGGGCGAGGTCATGCCCGAGGGCTTCCGCGATCAGCTCACCGACGAGGACAGCGGACCGCCGCAGGGCGCTCAGCGCGGCGGTCGTGGCGGCCCGGGCGGAGATCGCGGCGGTCGCGGTGGCGATCGCGGTGGACGCCCCGGTGGCGGCCGCGGCGGTCCCGGTGGCGGTCGTGGCGGCCAAGGTGGCGGCGGCCGCGGCGGTCAGCGCGGCGGAGGTGGTCGCTGATGCTGATGCCGAAGCGGGTCAAGCACCGCAAGCAGATGCGCGGTCGCATGCGCGGCAACACCAAGGGTGGCAGCACGGTCGCCTTCGGCGAGTACGGGCTGAAGTCGCTCGATCGCGGTTGGATCACCAACCGCCAGATCGAGGCCGCCCGCGTGGCGATGACCCGCAAGATCAAACGTGGCGGCAAGGTCTGGATCAACGTCTTCCCCGATAAGCCCTACACGAAGAAGCCCGCTGAGACCCGCATGGGCTCGGGCAAGGGCAACCCTGAGGGCTGGGTCGCTGTGATCAAGCCGGGCAAGGTGATGTTCGAGCTGGCCGGCGTGCCCGAGGATCTCGCTCGCGAGGCCCTGCGTCTAGCCGGACACAAGCTTCCCGTCAGGACTAAGTTCGTCAGGCGCGAGGGGGCTGAGACACAGTGAAGGCCGCTGAGGTGCACGACCTCAAAGACGACGAGCTGATTGCCAAACTGCTCGATGCCAAGCAGGAGGCGTTCAACCTTCGCTTCCGCCAGGCGACGGGAGAGCTGGAGAACACTTCGCGGCTGGGCGTCGCCCGGCGTGACATCGCCAAGTTGCTGACGGTGGCCAAGGAGCGCGGCATCGATGTTGAGAAAGAGCTGAAGAGATGACGGACGAGACGAAAAAAGACGACGTGGTAGACGAGACGACCAAGGACGACGCGGATCAGGCCGCGGGTCCTGTCGCGGCGGAGGACTCCTCGTCCTCGCAAGCTGCGGGCGAGGAGCCCACCGCCACACCACCCGCGGCAGATGCGGAGGAGTCCCAGGACGATGCGCCTGCGGATGAGTCTTCTGACGCCTCTGGTTCTGAGCAGGCCGAGCCCGCTGCGGCTGAGGCAAAGCCCGCTGCCGAGGAGGCTGAGCCCGATCCTGAGGATGACCTTCCCTGGAAGGAGCGTCGCCGGCTACAGCGTTCTCGCCAGCCCCATAAGGCTGGTCCGACGCTCACACCTGAGGAGCGAGCTGCGAAGCGTGCTGAGCACCGCAAGTCCAAGGCTGCTTCGCGACGGAAAGAACGGGCCGCGACGAAGGCTGACAAGACCGCCGGGACGGGCACGCCCGTTGCCGAGAAGGATGCGGTTGCGGCCAAGACCCGGCAGGGGATCGTCGTCTCCAACAAGGGTGAGAAATCGATCACCGTTCGGATCGACATCGCTCGCCGTCACCCCACTTACGAGAAGGTCGTGCGCCGCTCGCGCACGTTGCACGCTCACGACGAGCGCAACGAGGCGGGCGAGGGCGACACCGTCAGCATCGTCGAGACCCGGCCGCTCTCGAAGACCAAGCGTTGGCGCCTGGTCGAGGTACTGGAGAAGGCGAAGTGATCCAGCAGGAGTCGAGACTGAAGGTCGCCGACAACTCCGGCGCCCGCGAGATCCTCTGCATCCGCGTCAAGGGCGGATCGCACCGCCGCTATGCCGGTGTCGGCGACGTGATCACGGCGACGGTCAAACAGGCCAGCCCGCAGGGTGGCGTGCGCAAAGGCGAGGTCGTCCAGGCCGTGGTCGTGCGCACCAAGAAGCAGCTCGGCCGCCCCGACGGCACCTACATCTCCTTCGACGAAAACGCCGCGGTGTTGATCGACCCGGCCAGCAACAACCCGCGTGGCACCCGCATCTTCGGCCCCGTCGCTCGCGAGCTGCGCGATCGCAACTTCATGAAAATCATCTCGCTGGCACCCGAGGTTCTCTGATGGCCAAGGGAATGCGCATCCGCAAAGACGACCAGGTGATGGTGATCGGCGGCAAGGACGCCGGCAAGACCGGCCGCGTGGTGAGGACCGAGCCGAAGCGCAACCGCGTCTACGTCGAGCACCTGAACATGATCAAGCGGCACGAACGGCCGCGCTCGCAGACCGATCTCAAAAACCCCCAGGCCGGGGGCATCGTCGAGAAGGAGGGGCCGATCCACGTCTCCAACGTGATGCTGCTCGACCCCAAAGACAACAAACCGACCCGAGTCGGCGTGCGTCGCGACAAAGGCGGCAAGCGCGAGCGCTTCGCCAAGCGCAGTGGGGTGGCCTTCTAATGGAGTCCGCGACCGTGCAGACACAAGCCGCGCCGCCGCCGCGTTTGCGCGAGCGCTACGAGCAGGAGATCCTGCCGGCGCTGACCAAGAAGTTTGGCTACTCGACGCCGATGCAGGCTCCGCGCCTGCAGAAGATCACGCTCAACATGGGCCTCGGCGAGGCGAAGCAAAACGCCAAGATGCTGGAAGCCGCGCAGGAGCAGCTGGCGACGATCGCCGGCCAGCAGCCGAGCATCCGCCGCGCCCGCAAGTCGATCGCCTCCTTCAAGGTGCGCGAGGGAATGCCGGTCGGCCTCTCGGTGACCCTGCGCCGCGCCCGCATGTGGGAGTTCCTCGACCGTCTCTGCTCGATCGCGGTGCCGCGTATTCGCGACTTCCGCGGCCTCAATCCCCGCTCCTTCGACGGTCGCGGCAACTACTCGATGGGCGTCAAGGAGCAGCTGATCTTCCCTGAAATCGACTACGACTCGATCGACGAGGTGCGCGGGCTGGACGTGACGATTACGACCAGCGCGGCGAGCGACGAGGAGGCCTTCGAGCTGCTGCTCGGGCTGGGCATGCCCTTTGCCAAAGAGGGCCGCCCCGGCAAACCCGACGCCGACATCGAGGCCCAGGAAGCTGCCGAAGAGGAGAAGCGCAAGGAGGAGGCCCGCCTAAAGGCCGAGGCCGAGGAAGCCGCTCTGGAGCAGCTCAAGGAGGAGAACCCCGAGGCCTATGAGAAGCCCACGCCGGCGGGTTCTGACGAGGAGGATGACTCCTCGTCCTCGCAAGCTGCGGGCGAGGAGCCATCCTCCACGCCACCCGCCGGAGAGGCCACCCCGCAGGACGCTGAAAAGGAAGGCTCGTAGAATGGCTAAGACTTCGCTGAAGGTGAAGCAGGGCCGCAAGGCCAAGTTCAAATCCCGTGAATACAACCGTTGCCGTCGCTGTGGCCGGCCGCGTGCCTACTACCGCAAGTTCGGTCTCTGCCGGATCTGCTTGCGCGAGGCGGCGCACGAGGGCCACGTTCCCGGCATGACCAAGTCCAGCTGGTAGAGACCGAAGACAATGCTTACTGACCCGATAGCCGATTACCTGACCCGGATTCGCAACGCGCTGGGCTCCGGCCACGACGAGGTGGAGATTCCCGCCTCGCGGCTGAAGCTGGAGATGTCGCGGATCCTCAAGGAGCAGGGCTACATCCTCGATTTCGGCAAGCAGCCGGCTCGGGTCGGCGAGGAGATCAAGATCCGCCTCAAGTACACGGAGGATCGCCGCCCCGTGATCGCCGGCCTGGAGCGGGTCTCGCGCCCCGGTCGCCGCCGCTACGTCGATCACAAACAGGTCCCCCGCGTTTTCGGCGGCACCGGCACGGCGATCGTCAGCACCTCGGTCGGCGTCATGACCGGTCACGAAGCCAAGGCAAAGGGCGTCGGCGGCGAGGTAGTCGCCTACGTCTGGTGAGCACGAGATGAGCCGGATAGGAAGAAAGCCGATCACCGTGCCCGACGCCGTCAGCGTCGAGGTCAGCCCTGGCCACGTCGCGGTCAAGGGCCCGAAGGGCGAGCTCGCCCAGGTGCTCTCGAGCGACATGAAGGTCGAGCAGGCCGAGGGCGTGCTGACCGTCGAGCGCCCGACCAACCGCGGCGAGCATCGCGCCCTGCACGGCCTCACTCGCAGCCTGATCGCCAACATGGTCGAGGGCGTCACCGAGGGATTCGAGAAGCGCCTGGAGATCCAGGGCGTTGGTTACCGGGCGCAGCTCAAGGGGAAAAACCTCGAGCTCGCGCTGGGCTACTCGCACCCGGTCTCGATTGAGGCCCCCGACGGCATCGACTTCGAGGTCCCGCAGCCGACCGAGATCATCGTGCGCGGCATCGACAAGCAGCTCGTCGGCCAGGTCGCCGCGGACATCCGCAAGCGCCGTCCGCCGGAGCCTTACAAGGGCAAGGGCATCCGCTACCGCGGCGAGCACGTAATGCGCAAGGTGGGTAAGCGCGCATGACCGTGGTCACCAAGAGGCAGGCCCGACTGCGCCGCCGCCGCCGTGTCCGCGCCCGTGTCACCGGCACGGCCGCGCGCCCACGCCTATCCGTTTATCGCTCCAACCGCGGCGTTTTCGCTCAGCTGATCGACGATGGCAAAGGCCACACGGTTGCTGCCGTCAACTGGATCGAGCCCGAGTTGCGCAAGCTGACCGCCTCCGAGCAGGCGAAGCGCGCCGGTGAGCTTCTTGCCGAGCGCGCCAAGGCGGCTGGGGTGGAGACTTGCGTCTTTGACCGCGGTGGCTACCAGTACCACGGGCGAGTCAAGGCACTTGCCGAGGGAGCGCGAGAGGGGGGCCTGGTCTTCTAGCGCTAGTTCGCTACCTTGACCGCTCGCTATGAAGGGAATGGACACAACCAACGTCGAGACGGTGAGCCCGCGCGGGCTTGACCTGCAAGAGCGCGTGATCGAGATCAACCGCGTCGCCAAGGTGGTCAAGGGCGGCCGCCGCTTCTCCTTCACGGCTCTAGTCGCCGTCGGTGACGAAGACGGCGTGGTCGGGATCGGCTACGGCAAGGCCCGCGAGGTCCCGCTGGCGATTCAGAAGGGCGTCGAGAACGCTCGCAAGGACTTGATTCGCATCCCCAAATACGGCCAGACGATCACCCACAAGATCATCGGTCGTTTCGGCGCCGGCCACGTCGTCTTGCGCCCGGCCAGCCCCGGTACCGGCGTGATCGCCGGCGGTGGCGTGCGCGCGGTGCTCGAGCTGGGTGGGGTCAAGGACGTTCTTACTAAGAGCATTGGTACTCAGAACCCGATCAATCTTGTGAAGGCGACGATGGACGGGCTGATCCGTCTCAGGCGCCCTGAGGAGGTCGCCGAGCTGCGCGGGCTGACGGTTTCGCAGGTGCTTGGGGTGCAGAAGAGCAACGGGAACGGGGCTTCGGCTGTCGAGGGTTCAAACGGAGTTCGGCTGCGGGTCCTGTCGCCGCAGGGGACCCACCGCCCCCTCCGGTAGCTAAAGCTTCCTCGGGGGCGGTACCCCCTACGGCGCCACCCGCAGGCGAAGCGTCCGAGACCTCGAAGGACGAGGCCGCTGCCAAACCCGCTGAGGCCTCAGCATCTGAGCAGACTGCACCTGCAACCGCCGAGGAGGCCAAAGCTGAGCAGGCTCCGGCCGCAGAGGCGGAGCCCGCCCCCGAGGCGAAAGCTGCTGACGCTTCCGCTGCTGAGGAGGCTCCGGCTGCTGCTCCCACCCAGGAGGGTGAGAAATCTTGACCGCGGTCAAGATCAAGCAGGTTCGTTCGGCTAACGGGACCAACCCGGCGCAGAAAGCGACGCTTGCGGCGCTGGGGCTTGGTCGGATCGGCAAGGCCGTCGAGCGCAAGGACACTCCGCAGTTGCAGGGGCAGATTCGCACCGTCTCCCATCTGGTTGAGGTGGATGCCTGATGGCTGACGAGACGCCTCGCTCGGAGGAGCTCGGGCTGCACAACCTGCGGCCGAAGCCCGGCTCGCGCAAGCCACGCAAGCGGCTCGGGCGCGGCGAGGGTTCGGGGCTCGGCAAGACCTCCGGTCGCGGCCACAAGGGCGCTGGCTCGCGTTCGGGCTCCAAACGGAAGCCCGGTTACGAAGGCGGCCAGAACCCGATCCACATGCGGATGCGAAAGCTTCGCGGGCCTCACAAAAAGCAGTCGATGCCGTTCGAGAACTTCAGGACCAAGTCGCAGCCGGTGAATCTCTCTGACTTGGAGGAGCGCTTCGACGCTGACGCCGAGGTGACGCCCGAGACTCTCAAGGAGAAGGGCCTGGCCAAGCGTTCGGATCCGATCAAGATCCTCGCTCGCGGCGAGATCTCCAAGAAGCTGACGGTCAAAGCGCACGGCTTCAGTGCGGCCGCCAAGGAGAAGATAGAAGCGGCTGGCGGTTCCTGCCACACTCTGGAGCCCTAATGCTCCGGACTATTGCGAACGCCTTTAGCGTCGCCGACATTCGTAAGAAGCTTGCCTTCACGGCGGCGATGCTGCTGCTGTACCGGCTCGGCGCCTACATCCCCGCGCCCGGCGTCGATCTCGACGCGATCAAGGAACTGCAGAACAACTTCGCCGGCGGCGGGATCCTCAACTTCCTCAACACCTTCTCGGGCGGCAGCCTCTCGCGCCTCTCGCTCTTCGCGCTGGGGATCATGCCCTACATCACGGCCTCGATCATCCTGCAGCTGCTGACTGTGGTCGTGCCGTCGCTGGAGAAGCTGCAGAAAGAAGGCGAGGTCGGCCAGCAGAAGATCACCCAGTACACGCGCTACCTCACCGTCGGCCTGGCCTTCGGTCAGTCCTTCGGCTACGTCTTCCTCTTCCGCTCCTTCGGCCAGCAGGGCGGCAACAACTTCCTCGGCAACCTCGGCGGTCCCAAGGTGCTGTTGATCGTGACCTCGCTGACCGCGGGCTGCACGCTGCTGATGTGGCTCGGCGAGCTGATCACCCAGCGCGGCATCGGCAACGGCATCTCGCTGATGATCTTCGCCTCGATCGTCTCCGGGCTGCCGACTGGGCTGCAGTCGTGGTGGAACAACCCGGATCAGGTCTTCGTCGTGATGATGCCCTTCATCGCGCTCGCGGTGATCGTCGCCATCGTCTTCGTCCAGGAGGGACAGCGGCGCATCCCGGTGCAGTACGCAAAACGGGTCGTCGGCCGAAAAATGACCTCCGGCGGCTCGACCTACCTGCCGCTGCGGGTCAACATGGCCGGCGTCATCCCGGTCATCTTCGCTGCCTCGATCATGGCCTTCCCGCCGACGATCGGCCAGCTCCTCAACACCCCCGCCGCGCTCGACTTCGCCGCTTTCTTCAGTCCCAGTAGTTGGGCTTACGTGGTCGGCGAGGTCTTCTTCATCGTCATCTTCACCTACTTCTACACGGCCGTCACCTTCAATCCGGTCGACCAGGCAGACAACCTGAAGAAGTACGGCGGCTTCATCCCCGGTGTTCGTCCCGGGCGACCGACCGCCGAGTACCTCGATCGCATCCTCTCGCGCCTCACCTTCCCCGGTGCTCTCTATCTCGGCGCCGTGGCGGCACTGCCGACGATCCTGCTCAGCCAGACGTCGGCCAACTTCGCCTTCGGCGGCACCTCGATCCTGATCGTGATCGGGGTTGCGCTGGAAACCGTGAAGCAGCTCGAGGCGCAGCTGATGATGCGTAACTACGAGGGCTTCCTCAAATAGGCCGCGGCCGATGTCGGAGCTGAACCTAGTCCTGCTCGGCCCGCCCGGGTCGGGGAAGGGGACGCAGGGCGAGCGCCTGCAGGAGGATCTGGAGCTGCCCTACTACGCGACGGGCGACATCCTCCGCGCTGCCGTGCGTGAGGGCACCGAGCTGGGCCGTTCCGCCAAGGACTACATGGACCGCGGCGACCTCGTCCCCGACGAGGTCATCGTCGGCATGATCGGCGAGCGGATCGACTCGAGCGAGGCGGCCGACGGCTTCATCCTCGACGGCTTCCCGCGCACCGCGCCGCAAGCGGAGGCCCTGGCGGCGAAGCTGGGTGAGCTGGGACGAGAGCTGACCGCGGTGCTACTGATCGACGTCAGCGACGAGGAGGTCGTGCGCCGGCTCGGCGGTCGCCGCACCTGCGTTGAGAACGGTCACGTCTTCCACGTCGAGTTCAACCCGCCCCGGCAGGAGGGCGTCTGCGACGTCGAGGGCAGCGAGCTGGTCGTCCGCGATGACGACAAGCCCGAGGTGATCCGTCACCGGCTCGAGCAGTACCACGCCAAGACCGCGCCGCTGATCGAGCACTACGACAGCCAGAGCCTCTTGCGCCAGATCGACGGTGCGGCGCCACCGGATTCTGTTGCCGATGAGATCCAGCGCACCCTCGCCACGCTGCGCCTTGAGGCCGACGAGGCCATTTAGCCGGTGCCACGGGAGAGGGCACTAGCGTGTACGGGATGATCGTCAGCAAGACCCCTGAGCAGGTCGACAAGATGGCGGCGGCCGGCGAGATCCTCGTCCGTTGCTTGCACATGCTGGAGACCAAGGCGCGGCCGGGCGTCACGACCAAGGAGCTGGACCTCGCCGCCGAGAAGCTGATCCGCTCGCAGGGGGCAGAGCCGGCCTTCAAGGGCTACCGCGGCTTCCCGGGTTCGATCTGCGCCTCGCCCAACTCGATGGTCGTGCACGGCATTCCCGGCCACTACGAGTGCAAACGTGGCGACGTGCTGGCGATCGACGTCGGTGTGATCAAGGATGGTTGGGTTGCCGACGCGGCGATGACGGTTCCGATCGGCCCGATCGAGCCCGAGGCGCGCAAATTGCTTGATGTGACCAAAGCTTCCCTATTTGCCGGGGTCGAGCAGATGCAGCCCGGCAACAAGCTCGGCGACGTCTCGGCGGCGATCCAGCGCGCGGTGGAGATCGAGGGCCTCTCGGTCATCCGCACCCTGGTCGGTCATGGGATCGGCAGGGAGATGCACGAGGACCCGCAGGTCCCCAACTTCGGCACCCCGGGCAAGGGCCCGGTGCTTGAGGAGGGCACCGTGCTCGCGATCGAGCCGATGGTCAACGCCGGCGGGGCACTGGTGCGGATGGGGGATGATGGCTGGGCCGTCTACTCGCAGGACGGCTCGCTCGCGGCACACTTTGAGTTCACCGTTGCCGTGACGGCCGACGGTCCAAGAATTCTCACTCCCTGGCACGAAGAGTCTTAGGACGAGGGATGGGTGGGGGTGGTCGGGTGGCCCTCCCCAAAACGCGCGGCAGGAGCCGCGCTTGAGTGTTTTGGGGAGGGCCACCCGACCACCTACTCACCCCGTCGTCCAGATTCGAGCTAGGGAGCGAGACGCTCCGGTCGGTCGCCTCGGCTCCGTTGGGAGCTTCTGGTTCGTGAAAGCGGGGCTTCAGCTTCATCGAGCTCGCTGGTCCGTCGGCAGCTTTGCTCGGCGTGCTTCGGGACGTGTGGCGAGGAGAGCCGGGGTGGGTCCCCAAAACACTCAAGCGCGGCTCCTGCCGCGCGTTTTGGGGACCCACCCCGGCTCTCCCAACCGAACGCGCCCCAAAGCACGCCCCCTGCTATCTTTCCCGGTCGGCCCACTGGGCCGTTTTGTGCCTGCTGTCCAACTCCTGGGACCAGCAGGAGTCCTGTAGTCGATACGAAGACCGGAGCGATGAAGGTCAGAGCTTCTGTAAAGCCGATGTGCGAAAAGTGCAAGATCATCCGCCGCAATGGGGCGGTCTTGGTGATCTGTCAAAACCCCCGACACAAGCAGCGTCAGGGCTAAGGCAGGCATGGCACGCATCTCAGGCGTCAACGTTCCGGTCGGCAAGCGCGTCGAAATCGGCCTCACCTACATCTTTGGGATCGGTCGCTCGACCGCCCAGAAGATCCTCGAGGAGGCCAAAGTCGATCCCAACACCATGGTCAAAGACCTGACTGAGGATGAGGTGATTCGCCTCCGCGACGCGGTCGATCAGCGCGAGGTTGAGGGTGACCTGCGCCGCGAGCGCTCCCAGGACGTCAAACGACTGATGGAGATCGGCTCCTACCGCGGGCTGCGCCACCGGCGCGGCCTGCCGGTCCGCGGACAGCGGACCAAGACCAACGCGCGTGGCCGCAAGGGCCCGCGCCGGATGAGCGTCGCCGGCAAGCGCAAGGTCTAGGGGACTCAGATGGCAGCAGCGAAAAAACCCGCCAAAGGGCGCTCTCGGCGTCGCGTCAAGAAGAACGTCACCTACGGCCAGGCGCATATCAAGACTTCCTTCAACAACACCATCGTCACCCTGACCGACACCGAAGGCAACGTGATCGCCTGGGAGTCGGCTGGCTCGGCCGGGTTCAAAGGCTCACGCAAGTCGACCCCGTTCGCTGCTCAGGTAACGGCCGATGCCGCTGCCAAGAAGGGGATGGAACACGGCCTCGAGAAGGTCGAGGTCTTCGCCAAGGGTGCCGGCTCCGGCCGCGAGACGGCGATTCGCTCGCTGCAGGCCGCGGGTCTCGACGTCACCACTGTCAAGGACGTCTCCCCGCAGGCCCACAACGGCTGCCGGCCTAAGAAGCGGAGGCGCGTCTAGATGGCTCGCGATACCGCCCCGCAGTGCAAGCAGTGCCGTCGCGAGGGCCAGAAGCTCTTCCTCAAGGGCGAGCGTTGCTTCACCGACAAGTGCGGGGTCGAGCGCCGCTCCTACCCGCCCGGCGAGCATGGTCGTGGCCGTATGCGCCAGTCCGAGTACCGGGTGCAGCTGCGCGAGAAGCAGAAGACGCGCCGCTACTACCAGGTGCTGGAGAAACAGTTCCGCGCTTACTACGACAAGGCTTCGCGCCAGGACGGCGTTACGGGCGAGAACCTGCTGCGCCTGCTCGAGTCGCGTTTCGACAACGTCTTGGTCCGCCTCGGCTTCGCCGCTTCCCGGCGCCAGGCCCGACAGCTGATTCGGCACGGCCACTGGCTGATCAACGGCCGCCGCGTCGACATCCCCTCTTACCAAGTGCGTCCCGAGGACGTGATCTCGATCAAGTCGAACTCGTCTGCCGGCGACACGATTCGCAAGGCAACCGAGCTCGTCTCCACCGTGCCGGCCTGGCTGCAGGCCGACCACGACTCACTTACGGCCAAGGTCCTGCGCTATCCAGAGCGCGCGGAGATCTCGGCGCCGGTGCAGGAGCAGCTGATCGTCGAGCTGTACTCCAAGTAACCGGACCCTGTTTCTGTAACACCCACACGCAAGGAACTCATGACCACTGACTTTCAGGTCCCTCGCATCACCTCAGAGAAGGTGGACGATCGCCGCGGCACCTTTACCGTCGAGCCCCTCGACAAGGGCTTCGGCTACACGTTCGGCAACAGTCTCCGCCGCGTCCTGCTCTCGTCGCTGGGCGGCGCCGCCGTCACCAGCGTTCGCATCGAGGGCGTCGCGCACGAGTTCTCCACCGTGCCAGGCGTCAAGGAGGATGTCACCGACATCGTCCTCAACCTCAAGGATCTCGTCGTCCGCATGCACACGGACGCCGACGAGGTCGAGGCTCCGCTCGTCGCCACCGGTCCGGGTGAGGTCAAGGCCAAGGACATCGACTTGCCTTCGGGGGTCGAGATCCTCAACCCCGAGGCGCCGATCGCCACGCTCGAGAAGAAAACCAAGCTCGAGATCTACCTGACCATCGGCCGCGGCCGCGGCTACTCGCCGGCGGAAGAGAACAAGTCGGATGAGCAGCCGATCGGCGTGATTCCGATCGACTCGATCTTTTCGCCGATCCGCCGTGCCTCCTACTCGGTGGCGACCGCGCGCGTCGGTCAGCGCACCGACTTCGACAAGCTCACCCTCGACCTCGAGACCGACGGCTCGATCGAGCCAGGCGCTGCCCTGCGCGAGGCCTCCGAGATCCTGATCAAGAGCCTGGCGATCTTCACCGACGCCGACCGGGTCGAGGAGCTGACCGCTCGCGAGCCGGTTCCAGCTCACACGGCGGATGTGCTGCCGGGACCCGCGGGCGACGGTATCGCCAGCAGCAACGGCCTTGACGAGATCCTGATCGAGGAGCTCGAGCTCGGCGTGCGTTCCTACAACTGCCTGAAGCGTGCCGGAGTACAGACGGTTGGCGACCTGGTGCGCAAGACGCGCTCGGAGCTGAACGCGATTCCCAACTTCGGCTCGAAGTCGATCGAGGAAGTAATCGAGACCCTGCACGCACGCGGTCTCGATCTTCAGGGAGACTAAGCGGGGGAGCTGAGCACGCGATGCGCCACCGTAAGAAGCGAAACAAGCTGAGCCGCGACGCGGCGCATCGTGAGTCCCTGCTTTCAAACCTCTCCAAGCAGCTGATCGAGCACGAACGGATCAAGACCTCGCAGGCCAAGGCCAAGGCGGTCAAGCCCGAGGTAGAGCAGCTCATTACTCTCGCCAAGCGGGGGGATCTGCACGCGCGTCGACAGGCGCTGGCGACGCTGCACAACGACAAGTTCATCGTGCACAAGCTGTTTGAGGAGGTTGCGCCGCGGTACGTGGAGCGGCCGGGTGGCTACACCAGGATCGTCAAGTTGGGTCCGAGGAAGTCGGACTCGACTGAGATGGTCTATCTCGAGCTGGTCTAGGGACGGGGAGGGACGATTCCCTCCCGCCCTGACAAATGACGAGCTAATTAGCTCGTCATTTTGAGTATCCGCCAGTTCGGGAGGGAATCGTCCCTCCCCGAGCGCAGACCCGCTCTCGCTGAGCAGCTGCTGGTGTCGTCAGGCGTGGGTCCCGCTCTCGACAAGAGCTCAGATGTACGAGACCGACTCCAGGTACAAGCCGTGGGGGGGAGCTGTTTCGCCTGCTTCGGGACGGGGCGCTCCATGGAGGAGTTGCTTGAAGTTGTCCAGGGCTCGGCGGCCACTGGCTACCTCTAGTTGGGTGCCGACGAGGATGCGGACCATGTTGCGCATGAAGGCGTCGGCGGTGATGTGGAAGGTGGTGATGTCGCCGTCTTGGGACCAGGCGGCGCTGAGGATCTTGCGGTTGAAGTGGACGTGGTCGGTTTGGGTGGGGGTGAAGGCGGTGAAGTCGTGGGTGCCGGTAAGAGACGCTGCGCAGGCTCTCTAGCGCTGCGTAATCCATTTTGTAAGGCCACCAGAGGGCGCGGTCCTGCTCGAAGGGACTGGAGCTGCGACGGACGAGGATGCGGTAGCGGTAGGTGCGTGAGACCGCGTCGCGGCGGGCGTCGAAGCCATCCTCGGCCGGCATTGCCGCGGTAACCGCAATATCACGAGGGCCCAGGCCATTCAGCCTCTGCGCCAGGTTGACCGGCATCTCACCCCTGGTAACGAAGCTCGCCACCTGCCCCTCGGCGTGCACCCCCGTATCGGTGCGCCCAGCCACGATCAGCTCCACCGGCTCCCGCAGCACGGTCTCCAACGCCGCCTCGAGCTCCGCCTGTACCGTCCGCTGCCCCGGCTGCTTCGCCCAGCCTCGGAAGGCCGTGCCGTCGTATTCGATCTCCAGCCGCACGCTAGTCATCGCGAGCAGTATGCAGCGGTTGGGGACGCCGGGTGGGACACCTCCCGTACTGGCGGATACTCAAAATGACGAGCTAATTAGCTCGTCATTTGTCAGGGCGGGAGGTGTCCCACCCGGCGCTGCTACTCACTGTCAAGCAGCTCGAGCAGTCCTGCCTCGTCAAGAACCTCGGTCTCGAATTTCTCAGCCTTGGCCAACTTCGACCCCGGGTTCTCCCCGGCAACCACGTAGTCGGTTTTTTTCGAGACCGAGCTAACCACCTTGCCACCGGCCCCCTTGATCAGCGCCCCCGCCTCCTCGCGGGTCAACTCGGGCAGCGTCCCGGTGAGCACGAACGTCTTGCCTTCCAGCGGCCCACCGCTGGCCCGCCTTTCGGACTCGTCCTGTTCCAGCCGCAGCCCTTTCTCGCGTAGCTTCTCGACTAGCTCCCAGGTGCGATCGTCACCCAGCGACTCGGCGATCTGCACGGCCATGATCGGGCCGACGCCCTCGACCTCCTCGATCTGCTCGGGGTCGGCCGTGTGCAGGGTGTCGATCGAGCCGAAGTGGTCGGCGAGGGCTTCCGCCGTGACGTAACCGACGCCGGGCAGGCCGAGCGCGTAGAGGACGCGTTTGAAGGGACGTGAGCGCGAAGCGTCGATGGCGGCGATGAGGTTGCGAGCAGACTTCTCTTTGAAGCTCTTTCCCCCGACTTTCCGGTCCAAGAGGTCGCTCTCGCTCAATGCGTAGATATCGGCGACGTCTTCGATCAACCCATCTCGAAGGAAGTTCAGCGCCAGCTCTTCGCCGAGGCCGTCGATGTCCATCGCCCCCTTGCTGACGAAGTGTTTGAGGTGCTGGAAGGACTGGCCGGGGCAGCCAGCGCGGTTGGGGCAGATCGTGAAGACCGCGTCCTCGGGCTTGACCGTTGGGGTGTCGCAGGCGGGGCATTTTGCCGGCGGCTTCGGCTTCGCTCCCCGACGTTTGCCTTTCTCCTGACGTTGGATCAGCGGCGCCACCACTTGTGGGATCACGTCGCCGGCGCGCATCACGACGACCTCGTCGCCGGGCCGCACGTCCTTGCGCGCGAGGTCCTCCTCGTTGTGCAGGGTCGCGGTGGAGACGGTGACGCCGCCGACGTGGACCGGCTCCAACATCGCGAAGGGGACCAAGTGGCCGGTGCGGCCGACGTTCCAGACGACCTTGTTCATCTTCGTCGTCGCGGTCGTCGGCGCGAACTTCCAGGCGATCGCCCAGCGCGGCTCGCGGCCGACTACGCCCAGCTCGCGCCAGAGGGCCCGCTCGTCGATCTTGACCACGACCCCATCGATCTCGTAGTCGAGCTCGTCGCGCCGCTCCTCCCACCAGTGGCAGCGCTTGACCACGGACTCGATGCCCTCGTGGTGCTCGGTGTCCGGATTTACCTTGAAGCCACGTTTTCGCAGCCACTCGACCTCCTCGCTGTGGGTCGCGAGATTGAGGCCGTCGGTTGCCCCCATTCCGTAGCACCAGACCGAGAGCGGTCGTTCGGCGGCAAGGTTGGGGTCGAGCTGGCGGATCGAGCCGGCGGCCGAGTTGCGCGGATTGGCGAAGGCCGGCTCGCCCGCCTCTGCCCGCCGTTCGTTCAGCGCCTTGAAATCGGCGATCGGCAAGTAGACCTCGCCACGCACCTCGACCAGCGCCGGGGCATCCTCGATGCTCAGCGGGATCGAGCCGATCGTGCGCAGGTTCTGCGTTACGTCCTCACCGATCCGGCCATCGCCGCGGGTAGCGCCGCGGATGAAGACGCCGCTCTCGTAGGTGAGCGAGATCGCCAGCCCGTCGATCTTCGGCTCGCTGGTGTAGCTGAACTCGGCGGCGCTGATGTCGAGCCGTTTGAGGTGGTTGCGGACGCGGGTCTCCCAGGCCCGCAGCTCCTCCTCGTTGCGGGCATTGGCGAGCGAGAGCATCTGCTCCGCATGCTCGACCTGCTCGAAGCGCTCCAGCGGCGGGGCGCCGACCCGCTGGGTCGGCGAGTCGGGGGTGCGCAGCTCGGGGTGATCGGCCTCGATCGCGCGCAACTCGTCGAGCAACGCGTCGTACTCGTCGTCGCCGACGGTCGGGTCGTCGAGGACGTAGTAGCGGTGGTTGTGTCCCGCCAGCTCCTGCCGCAGCTCGGCCGCGCGTTGCTCGGGGGGCCCGCTCACACCGAGGTGGGGGCGCTGGCGGCGAGGATCTCGTCGAAGCCCCAGCCGCGCAGGTTCTCGAGGCCGCCGTGGTCGGTGAGGTCGAAGTGGATTGGCGTCACCGAGATGCGGCCGCTTGCGACGGCGTTGAGATCGGTGCCGTCGATCTCCTCGTAGCCTGGTTGCCAGCCGTAGATCTCGTAGTGACGGCGGCCGTCTGTCTCGCCGATCAGCTTCAGCTCGTCGTTGTAGATCCGTTTGCCCAGCTTGGTCACCTCGACACCCTTCGGTTCGCCGGCGGGGCAGTTGACGTTGATCAGCGTCGCCTCCGGCATCGACTCGTCAAGCAGCCGGCGCACCAGCTCGGCGGCAAACCGCGCCACGGCGGCGAAGTCGAAACGACCGCTGACGTAGCCCATGCCGCCACCCGAGGACTGCTGCGAGAAGGCAACGGCGGGAATGCCGAGGATGATGCCCTCGAAGGCGGCGGCGACCGTGCCCGAGTAGGTGATGTCGTCGCCGAGGTTGGCGCCGTGATTGATCCCCGAGAAGATCAGATCGGGCCGGTGACCGACCAAGCCGAGCTCGGCGAAGCGGACGCAATCGACCGGCGTGCCGTCGGTCGCGTAGCCCTTGTCGCCATCGCCGAACTCGACCTCCTCGACCGTCAGCGGCGACCGGGTCGTAATGCTGCGTGCCGTGGCGCTGCGATTGGAGTCGGGCGCGATCACGTCGACCTCGACTCCCTCGATCTCGCGCAGGGCGCGCCGGGCCGCCTGCAGCCCCGGGGCCGAAATCCCGTCGTCATTGGTCAGCAGAACGCGCATCGACACCGATTCTAGGTGGCGAATCCCACGACCAGTAGGAAGGCACTGTTTCCGCACGTTTTGCGCGCCACGCGTGAGTCGCTGGCTGACAGGGTCGTGGCGTGGGCCATGCTCAAGTCGGATTCCTGACGACCGTTGCTGAGGGTGCCGCCGCTGCGGTTGGCGCGGGTGTCGTCCTGGGTGGTGTCACGATGGGTCTTTGGGGACTTGCCACCGCGAGGCCAATGGTCGAGGTCGAGAGATGGGCTCTGAAAGGCGGCTACTTCGGAGGCGGATTCGGCGCCGTCCTAGCCTTGATCGATGCCATTCTTCGGTACGGTATTTAGTAATGAATTGTCTGCAAAGCGGAGGTTGAGATGGGAAGCATGCGCTACATGAATATTGGCTTGGCAGTTGCGATAGCCATTGTGATCGCTGGCGTGTTTGCGTTCAGAAACTCAAGCACGACCGCGATGCAGGCGACTGTGCCGGTCGCGATGGTCGTCGGCCTGGCGATCGGGACGGGACTCGATACTCGCGCTCAGCGCAAAGGCAAAAAAAGCGCTCAATAAGAAGCGACCGCGGCGGCGATCAGGTCCTGCTCGAGGTGAGCCAGGCCGAGATCGCGCACGCTGCCCATCAGGATCGAGAAGATCATTATCCGGCCGCTGCGGTTGAAGCAGTAGCCGGAGAGGTTGCTGACGGCGCTGATTGTTCCCGTCTTCGTGCGGCAGCGGCCGTAGGCGGCGGTGCCGTGCATGCGGTCGGCAACCGTTCCCTCTTGGCCGGTCAGGGCTAGGTCTTGGATGAATTCGTCACCCACGTCGGTACTGCGCATCGACCTGAGCAGGCCGACCACCTGGGCCGGTGAAGCGCGGTTTGAGCGTGTCAGGCCGGAGCCATCGACGGCGTGCACGCCGGATTCGTGGCCGCGGGCGAAGGCCTGAACCACCTTGGCGCCCGCTGTCGTGGTTCCGGCGCCGCCGAAGCGAGAGCCGATCAGCTTCATCAACATCTCGGCGAAGAAGTTGTACGAGTAGACGTCGGTCGTGTTGACGATGTTGGTCAGGGGCGGCGATTCGACCCGAGCCAACTCGGTGCTGAACTCGGGCGTGGTGCCGAGGGCGACCGAGGGCGAGATGCTCACGCCCGCCTGGCGCAGAGCGAGGTTCAGCGTTGCCGCGGCGGTCAGCGCCGGATCGGTGGCGAAGCTCTGGGCGGAAGCGGTGCTGTAGCCGGAATTGAAGGAGAGGCCGGAGAGCGGCCCGATTTCGGGGCTCGTCGCGTAGCCGGAGTCGGCGACGCCGCGGAGGCGGTCGAAGACGCTGTCATCGGCGTAGAGGCGGCCGGTGACCGACTTGATCCCGGCTTCGCGGACTTGGCGCTTGAGCTGGAAGATGTTGGTGCCGAGGCCGCCGAGGAAGCGCCTGTAGAAGGAGGGCGTGCCGAGGGTTGGGTCTCCGGCGCCAACCAGGTAGAGGCTGCCGCGCAGGACGCCGTTGCGATCGATCCCGCCATCGGTCTTGAGCAGAGTCGGGATCCGCGCTTGCGCCCCGAGGCGGTCGAGCGCGGTCGCGGTCGTGAACAGCTTCATGTTCGAGGCGAGCGGTCGCTTCTGTCCCGGTGCCCGGGCACAGACCGTCTTGCCCGTTTCGCCGTCGACCACGAGTAGTCCGCTGGCGCCGCCACCGCCGCGCACAAGCCGGGAACGCATGGCTGCGCAAACGTCGCTGCGGGTAGCCGCTTCGGCCGCCGCGGCCAGCAAGAGAGCCGCAAGCAGGGCACAAATCGCGGCAGAGATTGCCGGGGTACGCCTCACTTAGTGAGATAATGCATGTTTATGGGCAAAGTTGTGGACATAGAGTCGCAACCGCGACGACGCCGCAGCCGTAAACGGCCCTCCAAGACGGCCCTCGTCCTCGGTGGCGGCGGCTTCACCGGCGGGGTCTACGAGATCGGCGCTCTGCGCGCTCTCGACCTGCTCGCGGTCAACAGCACGGTCAACAACTTCGACGTCTACGTCGGCACCAGCGCCGGCTCCTTCGTCGCCAGCATGCTCGCCAACGGCGTCACGCCCGACGAAATGATGCAGGTGATCAACCGGCGCATCCCCTCCGAGCTCGAGGATCTCGACCTCGGCAAGGTGCTGAAGCCCAACTACCTGGGCTTTCTGGAGAAGGCGGCGATGCTGCCGCTGCGCTCGCTCGAGCTGGCCCGCAGTCTGGCCGGGATGGGCCGCTTCTCGGCGATGGACGTGGTGGTTGGCTTGGCCGAGGCTCTGCCCACCGGCTTCTACTCGGGCAACGGCATCGGCGAGTACGTTGCCGCGGCGCTGAGCGAAGAGGACCGGGTCGACGACTTTCGACTCCTCTCCAAAGAGCTCTACCTGACCGCGACCGACCTCGACACCTGCGAGCGAGTCGTCTTTGGCGAGGAGGGTTGGAACGACGTTCCGATCTCGAAGGCGATCCAGTGCTCGACCGCGCTGCCGATCGTCTACAAGCCGGTCGAGCTCAAGGGCCGCCAGATGGTCGACGGCGGCATCCGCTCGACCACCAACGTCGACATCGCGGTCGAGAAGGGGGCCAAATTCATCGTCGTCGTCAACCCCCTGGTCCCCTACGTGAACGACTTCGAGAAGACGATCCCGACCGTCTTCGGCACCAGGGTGCGCCGGGTCTCCGACATGGGACTGCCGGCGATCGCCAACCAGACCTTCCGCCTGATCGCCCACGCCCGCCTGCACCAGGCGGTCGAGGTGTGGCAGGAGCGTTACCCAGGTGTCGACATCATCCTGGTTGAGCCCGAGCCCAACGACGAGCTGATGTTCGGCACGCCGATCATGGACTACTCGCGCCGCCTCAAAATCGCCCGCCACGGCTTCGAATCGGTCACCGCGACCCTGGCCAAGGACTACGACCGCTTCAAGGAGATCGCCGAACGCCACGGCCTCGAGATCTCCGGCCGCCGCGTCAGCCGCGTCGTCGAGCGGGCGGCCGAAGAGGAGCCAGAGCAGAACTCCACCTGGCGCCGTGTCCTAGAGCAGACGACGTCCGCTCTCCTGCGTCAGTCGGGCGAGGCTTCTTAGCCCCAAGCCGCAGGGGAGGGTCGTTGGCCCTTTCTGGGAATTGATGTCGCACGCGCCTGCGGCGCTTAGCGACAATTGAACAGCGCGGCTGCGCCGCGCCTAGAGCCACGAGTGCGGCGGCTGCCTTCGGCAACATTCCCAGAAAGGGCCAACGACCCTCCTATCCAGCTCGGAAGCCAGGAGCTGCGTGCGGCGCAGGAGAGTGCCCTAGCCTCTCGGGGCGGCGCCAGGGTTCGCTTGAGCTTGTTAGCAGCGTCGGCTCGCCAAGCTTCGAATCGCAGCTCACGTTTCGGGGAGAGAGGTCGGTTGACCCTCTGGGCGAATGTCGCCGAAGGCGGCCGCTGCACTCGTGATTCTCAGCGCGGCGCAGCCGCGCTCACTGATTGTCGCTAAGCGCATGCGAAGCATGCGCGTGCGATATCAATTCGCCCAGAGGGTCAACCGACCTCTCCCGCCAACCGTTAGCTGGCGTAGAGCGCCTCGATCTCCTGCTCGTGCTTGCTCGCCACGACCGCGCGCTTGACCTTCATCGTCGGCGTCAGCTCTCCGCTTTCTTGCGAGAGGTCGCGGGGCAGGATCGCCACCTTCTTGACCTGCTCGACCCGGGCGAATTTCTCGTTGATTTTCGCCACGTGGTCTTCGATCGCTTTCAGCACGTCGAGGTTTTCGGCGAGCTTCTCCGGGTCCTCGGGCAGGCCGTGCTCCTTGGCGTAGGCGACCGCGTCTTCGGGGTCGAGGGTGACCAGGGCGACCAGGTAGGGCTTGCGATCGCCGACCACGACGCACTGGGAGACCAGCGGGTGCTGCTTGATTTCGTTCTCGAGATTGGCCGGGGTGATGTTCTTGCCGCCGGCGGTGATGATGATGTCCTTCTTGCGGCCGGTGATCTTGATGAAGCCCTCGGAGTCGATCTCGCCGATGTCGCCGGTGTGCAGCCAGCCGTCGACGATCGTCTCGCGGGTTGCCTCCTCGTTCTTGTAATAGCCCTGGAAGACGTTGGGGCCCTTGACCAGGATCTCGCCGTCGTCGGCGATTTTGATCTCGCAGCCGGGGAAGGGCTTGCCGATCGTGCCGACCTTGAAGTCGTCGGGCGAGGAGATCGTCGCCGCGGTCGAGGTCTCGGTCATGCCCCAGCCCTCGAGCACCAGAACACCGGCCGCATCGAAGAAGCTGAGGATCTCGGGATTGATCGGGGCGGCGCCGGAGACGGCGAGGCGCAGGTTGCCGCCGAATAGGCCGCGGATCTTGGAGAGCACCTGCTTGTCGGCGAACTCGTGCTGCTTGCGCAGCAGGAAGCCCGGTTTGCGACCCGCGCGTTCCGCTGCCCGCATCTTCTTGCCGACCCCGATCGACCACTCGAAGATCGCCTTCTTGATCCCGCCCTCTTTCTCCATGCCGCTGCTGGCGGCGCCGTAGATCTTCTCGAAGATGCGCGGAACCGAGGGGAAGTAGGTCGGTTTGAGTTCGCCCAGGTTGGGCAGGATCTTCAGCGGATCGCACTCCCAGTAGGCGATCGTGGCGCCGAGGTCGAAGCTGCCGAGCTGGATCAGCAGGGCGAAGGAGTGGGCGAGGGGGAGGTAGAGGTAGGTGAGGTCTTCTTCCTCGATCACGCTGGTCTCGTTGACCATGTCGAGCATCGCGCGGTAGTTGCCGTGGCTGATGATGCAGCCCTTCGGCGGGCCGGTCGTGCCCGAGGTGTAGATGAAGGTGCAGATGTCGTCCTTGGTCACCGACCCCCAACGCGCCTCCCACTCGGCGGCATCGCGCCCGTTGCCACGGGCCGCGATGTCCTCGAGCGAGATCGCGTCCTCGCTGGACCCCGTCATTCGTACGACGTGCTCGAGCAGCGGTAGCTGCTCGCGGACCGCGCGAATCTTCTCCATCTGCTCGTCGTCCTCGACCACCACCACTTTGGCGTCGGAGTTCTCCAGTACGTACTGGCACTCCTCGGGCGAGTTGGTCTGGTAAATCGGCACGACGACGGCCCCGGCGGAGAGGGCGGCAAAGTCGAAATAGGTCCACTCGGGACGGGTATTGCCGAGGATCGAGACCTTGTCGCCCTTGGTGATGCCGAGGTCGATCAGGCCAAGCGAGAGCGATCGCACCGTCTCCAGTACCTGGTCGAAGCTGCGGCTTTCCCAACGGTCACCCTGCTTGAAGCGCACCGCGGGCGCGCTGCCGTAGAGCTTGGCGGAGAGCGGCAGCAGATCCGCCAGGGTTGACGATTTGGTTCCCCGCTCCATGCGGGGAGGGAGTCTAGTTAAGAGTTAGTTGGGGCGAGCTTGGTGGCGTTGTCGCTGGCTCGTGATGCTGCGCAGCGAGGTCTCGAAGAGGGACTTGTCGATGCGGCCGTGGAAGATAGGGATGCCCATCTGCACGCACTTGCCGATTACATCCTGCCGCTTCATCTGAAGCTCCTCGGCAAGCTCGGACGGGGTGAGGTGATTGGCCACGGCGGACCTCCCTTTATCGTTGAAAATGGGTAGGGAGATATTTACCCCTGATGGCGGACGTGTCAAACGAAGCACCGCCCCGGTCGGGTCCCGGCGGCGGCAGCCGAGATAATGGGACCTGATGCCCGCTACCGCCGAGAAGAAGGAACCAGAGTCGAGAGACGTGCCGATCCCGCGTCGCGGCCGGATCTGGGTCATCCTGGCGCTCGCGATCACGGTGGGGTTGATCGGCTACGCGATCGTCAGCATCGCTACCCAGAAGGCCGGTCGGGACGTCGTCCACCTGTCGGGGATCTCCGAAGCGCAGGAAATCTTCGGTGGGGTTCCCCAGGAAGGCGACCGCGTTGGCTCCGCCGACGCGCCGGTCTCGATCCAGATCTTCAACGACATGCAGTGCTCGAGCTGCCAGGACGACTTCCTCAGCACGATCCCGGGCTTGGTCAACGGCTATGCCCGACCGGGTGACGTGAAGCTGCTCTACCGCCACTACTCGAACAGCGAGAACGTCCAGCAGCTCGGCTTCTACGGCGCCGAGGCCGCCGCGGCCCAGGGCTACGGCTGGCAGTACGTCTACCTCTTCTTCCGCAATCAGAACGAAGCCGAGCGCTTCGGCATAGACGAGGACTACCTCGACACGATCGCCGGGGGCATCGAGGAACTGAACGAGCCCGAATGGCTGAAATACCTGGAAGACAACGGCGGCTCCGATGGCGCGATCAGTCAGAGGCTGCAGGGCTACGAGGAACTTGGTCGCGACCTGGGTATCCGCACCGGACAGGCGGCGATCGTCAGTGGCCCGGGCGGCACCCGCACCCTGCAGGACGGCCCCTCGCTCGCCCAGATCGAAGCCGCGATCGAAGCGGTCCAGTAGTTCTCGCCCGCGTCTGGGATAATCGCCGCCTCTCGGGGCGTGGCGCAGCCTGGTAGCGCGCACCGTTCGGGTCGGTGAGGTCCCCGGTTCAAATCCGGGCGCCCCGATTGGAAGTTGGTCTCAGCCGGGCGGGGGCTTACCGCCGTCGCCGCTCGGCAGCAGGATTGCCGCGACCAGGGCGCAGGCCCCCGCGGCCAGGCCGGCGGCAGTGATGCTGAGGGCGAGGCGGCCTGAGCTTTCCGAGGCGACCACCGCCAGGGCAATCGCCTCGCTCGCGATCAAGGCGAGCAGGGTGGCAACGGCGTAGCCGGTGGCGAGCGGCTGCGCACGCTCGGGGTGGCGGAAGCGCGCTTTCAGCGGCTCGGGCAGCTGGCGGTTCGGCGAGAAGTAGCGCAGCTCGATCGCCAGGGCGAGGACCACCACCGGGATGATCTGGGTCACCGCTTCGTAGTAGCCGATGCTCGCGTGGCCTTTGACGAGGACGATCGTCAGCAGGAAGGCGAGCAGGGGCGCGGCGAAGAGCAGGATGGCGACGATCGGCGCGGCTCGCGCCTGGATCCATGCGATCATTTGGCGATCGTAACCCGGGAGATCGGGTCGGAGAGCACTACTTCCTTCGATCTGCCGGGTCATGTGTTGGACGCATGCGCAGACTCCTGCTTATTCCGCTGACCGTGGCGCTGCTGGCGCTGACCCCCGCGATGGCCGGGTCGCTGGTGCTGCCACCGCGCGGCTTCATCGGCATCTCACCTCAGGGCGCGACCGACGCGACCGACTACGCGCTGATGCGCGAAGCGGGGATCACCTCGGTGCGACTGCCGATGAACTGGGCAGAACTCGTGCCCGAGGCGCGGGATCGCTTCGCGCCTCGCTGGGAAGGCCTCGATGCCCAGGTCGGCTTCGCCGCCGAAAACGGGATGCGGCCTTTCGTCTTCGTTTGGGGCACACCCGAATGGGTCTCGCCGCGCCTCGGCGGGGAACCGGTGGAAACTGCTCGTCAGCGTCGCGAGTGGACCCGCTTCCTGCGCTCCGCGGTCGATCGCTACGGGCCGCATGGCAGCTTCTGGCGCGAGAACCCCGACCTGCCGCGTCTGGCGATCCGCCAATGGGAGATCTGGAACGAGGAGAATATCGTCACCTTCTCCAAGGAACCGGACCCCGAGCGCTTCGGTCGCCTGATTCGCATCTCCGGCGCGCTGCTGCACCGCCTCGAGCCCAACTCGACCGTGATCCTCGGCGGTCTCTTCGGCCGGCCCCTGCAGACGCCGCCCAACATCCAGTCCGGCGGCTTCCTTGCCGGGCTCTACCGCGTGCCGGGGATAAAGCGTTACTTCGATGGTGTGGCGCTGCACCCATACGTCGCCGATGCCGGTGCGCTCGAGGGGGAGATCGAAAACCTGCGGCGGGTGATGAGCTTCAACGGCGATCGTGCGACGCCGCTTTACGTGACCGAGATGGGCTGGGGCTCGGACGGCTTCGAGTCGCGCTGGGAGCGGGGGCCGCGTGGCCAGGCGCGCGAGTTGGACCGGTCCTTCGCGATGCTCGCTGGCAATCGCCGCCGCTGGCATATCGGCGGTGTCTGGTGGTTCTCCTGGACCGATCAGGCGGGTTCCTGTCAGTTCTGCGACTCGGCTGGCCTGCTGACCAGCGGGCGCGAAGCCAAGCCCTCCTGGTACCGCTTCAACGCCTGGACCGGCGGTGACCCCGCCATCGTGCCCCGCGCCTCGGCCAGGGCATTGCGCAGCAGCCCCTAGCTCGATCCTGACTCCACCCCACCAAGATCGCCCCCACCGGTGGGCGGTCCATACCGCTTGCCCACATTGGTATGGACTTATGAAGGAACGCGAGCTACGTTCTTTTCAGTACCACTGCACTAGGGAGGCAAATGGCTTGGATCGACATATCCGCGGTTGCGGTCGCGCTTGCCTTTGCCTGCGCTTGGTTGGTGGTCGTCCTCTTGCTGCGCGCACGTAGATCGCAGCGGCGCTTCGAGATCCTCGGCAGGGTTGCCGCAGTCTCCGAGTCTGCCGATTCCCTGGAGAACACCTTCGAGGCGATCTGCGACATTCTCGTCCCCGAGGTAGCCGACTTCTGCATGATCGACGTGATCGAGGACGGCGAGCCGAAACGCGTGGCCGCACGCGTCGCTGTCGGCGGTAGCGACGCTGCCGAGCAGAGGCTCAAGGACCGCCGGCCCTCGCTGCCCGAATGGATGGTCAGCGGCGAGGATGGCTCGCTGGAGCCGCGTTTCTACGAGCGCATGACCGAGAGCGACCTGCGCGAGATCGCTCATGACGAAGAGGGGGACCTCGAGTTCCTGCGCAGTCTCGAGATGCGCTCGGCGATCACGCTGGCCTTGCAGGCGCGTGGCCAGGTCAAGGGCACCCTCACGCTCGGCGTCGCCTGGTCCGGGCGGCGCTACAAGCAGGAGGACGTGCGCTTTGCCTGGATCCTCTCCGGTCGAGTGGCCCTGACGCTCGACAACAGCGGGCTCTTCTCCGATCTCGAGCAGGCGGAAGCGGCGCGGGCCGAGATCGCCGAAACGCTGCAGCGCGGCTTGATGCCACCGCCCCTGCCGCACATCCCCGGCTGGTCGCTGGCGGCGATGTATCGGCCAGCGGGGGCCGAGAACGAAGTCGGTGGCGATTTCTACGATGCCTTTCCGGTCGCCGACGGCTGGATGCTGGTGATCGGCGACGTGACCGGCAGGGGTGCGCGCGCTGCCTCGATCACCGCCCTCGCCCGCTACACCCTGCGCACCGCCGCCGCCCTCACCAACGACCCCCAGATCGCCCTGGCCACGCTCAACCGCGCCCTCCTCGCCCGCCACGACACCTCGCTCTGCAGCATGGCCGCGCTGACCCTCAGCGACGACCCGCGGCAACCGGTGCGGATGGCGGTCGCCGGGCACTTGCCGCCGCTCCTGGTCGATGGCGAGGAGGTGCGTGAGGCAACCGAGAGCGACCAGGTGCTGGGCGCTTTCGCCGATGGCGAGTGGCGCATCGGCGAGAGCCGGGTCGAGCCGGGGCAGCAGCTGGTGATGACCACCGATGGCATCGTCGAGGCCGAAGGCGAGGAGGGGCGCTTTGGCGAGGAGCGCTTGCGGGCCGAGCTCGTCGGCGCCGGCAATCCCGCTGGGGCGGTGCAGCGCCTGGAAAGCGCGCTGCGCGCCTTCACCGCCGACAGGTTGGATGACGACGTGGCGATCCTCGCGGTCGCCCGCGCGGCCGAGAGTCCGGTGCCGGCCTCGCTCGTCGGCGGCCTCAGCGTCAGTGGCGATGGCTGAGGCACCGGAGACGCTGGTCGGGCGGCTCTTCAACGCCTTCAATCAACGCGATGCGGCGGAAATCGTCGAGCTTTGCTCCGCTCGCATGGAGTTCTTCGCGCTGACGGCGGCGGAGGTAGGCCGTGGCGCCCCCTACGTTGGGCCGGACGGCTTGCGCGACTACCTGGACGACGTCGAACAGTTCTGGGAAGAGCTGCTGATCACGCCGGGGCGGGTGGAGCGCCGCGGCGATCGCCTGCTGGTCGTCGGCCGCGTCTTCGTGCGCAACCGAGAGCTCGGCATTCGCGACATGCCGGTCGCCTGGATCTGGCAGGTGGAGGACGGGCTCTTCGTCCGCGGCGAGGTCTTTGCCAATCCCGACGAGGCGGTCAGCCGTTTCGCGCGTGTGCCGGTCTGAGTGCTCCCAGCACTTCCTCCGCCAGTTGTGAGCCGTCGTCCGGGCGCAACGGCGTTGCGCTCACCCTGAGGACGACGCTCTCTTCGTCGATCTCCTCGAGCGAGACGCTTGGCGGGTAGCGAGTCGGCACGCGGATCGCCGCCAGCAACTGCTCCTCGATCCGGCGCGGGCTGGCCTCGTGTGAAAAGCGTGCCCGCAGGTCGACCTTGGGCGGCTCACGCAGCGGTACGACAACGAGGCTGATCAGCACGCTGTTCGGCACCTGCAGGCGGTCGGCACCCTGCACCAAGGTTGCGTAGAAGAGTCCGAGCGAGCTCACCGTCCCTTCCAGGGAGCCCGCCAGGGCACCGCCGACCAGGCGCACGCGTTCGCCGACCCGGAAGGGACGCGTGCTCTGCAGGACGATGCCGGCGAAGAGGCTGCCGAGCGTCTGCTGGGCGGCGAGGCCGAGCACGATCGCGGTGAAGGCGCCGCCAACGGCGAGGGTGGCGGCCGTGACTCCGGCGATCCGCAGCGCCAGGATCACAACCGCGGCCATGGCAAAGAGGCGGATCAGGAATCCCAGCGTGCCCGCCGTCGCCGGGTCGACCCGGCGGAAGAGGCGCGGCGAGAGCCAACGCACCAGCCAGTGGCTGCCGGCGGAGCCGACGATGATCAAGATCACCACGGTTGCCGCGCGAACCCACGATCCGTAGCCGGGAAACAGGTCGTGACGCCGGTAGTAGACGACGAGCACCTCGGTCCTTCCCGGGTTGGCGGTGGGCGCGCCTTTAGCGTTTACCCGCGCGAAGTTCGCGGAAACGGCCGTTTTGTGCGAAAGGCCCACGGGTAGCGTTGGCCTAGGACGAGACGGTTATGCTCGCGGTGCGCGGGGAACAGGCTCTCCAGCGGGAAGACGAAGCGACGATGCCAAACGGTTCCACGATCAATGAGAAGCCGACGGGGCTTCAAATCAGACTCCCGGCAAAAGCTGAGAACGTTGCCGTGGTCCGGCACGCCCTCGCTGGCCTCGCCGAGCAGATCGGCATGGACGAGGCCGGGGTCGCCGATCTCAAGACCGTCGTCACCGAGGCCTGCATGAACGTCGTCGTCCACGCGTACCCCGACGGGACGGGGCCGCTGATGGTCGAGGCTGACCCCGACAGCGACGGCCTCACGGTGAAGGTGAGCGACAGTGGAGCGGGGATTAGCCCTCAGGCCAATTCCGAGCGCGCCAGCCTCAAACTCGGCCTTTCCTTGATCGCCGCCCTCTCCAGCAGCTTCAGCATCTCCGGTGGTCTGGATCGCGGTACCGAGGTGATGATGCGCCTGCCGCTCAGCGGCGGCGGCACCAACGGCAGCGGTCCGGCCGAGCAGGAAATCTCGGTCGAGGTCACAGGTACCGAGCTGACCGTCGGCCGCAGCGAGCTGCTCGAGCCGGTGCTGGCGCGCCTGGTCGGAGCGCTTGCCGCCCGTCGCGAGCTTTCCGTGGAGCGTGTCTCCGATGCCGTCCTGGTTACCGACGCGATCGCCGGGGCCGCTCCCGGGCGTTTCTCCGACGGCTGCGTCCGGCTCGGGCTCGGCGAGAGCGAACGCGGCTTGGAGCTGCGCCTGGGGCCGATGGAAAAGGGGGCCGCCGCGGAAATCCGGCGCGAGCTCGAGGTGCCCGAGCTGGGCGGGTCGCTCGAGGCGCTCGCCGATGAACTGGCGATAGACGAATCGGGCGATGGCGACTACCTGATCGTTCGCTTCGCCGGGTTACCGGCCGCCCAATAGACCCTCCTAGTCGCGGTCCTCGCTCAAGCCGCGTTCCTCCTCGATCCGCTTGCGAATGCGCGCCAGGGCGCGGCGGAGGATGCGCGATACGTGCATCTGCGAGTGGCCGATGCGCTCGGCGATCTGCGACTGGGTCATGTCCTCGACGAAGCGCAGGCGCAGCACCACCCGCTCACGCTCCTCCAGGTAGGGCAGCGCCGCGTCGAGGGCGATCCGCCCCTCGACCAGCTCGAAGCGCTCGTCCTCTTCGCCGACCCATTCCGCGGGCGGTGCCTCGTCGGAGTCCTCGGCACCGGCGGGGCGATCGAGCGAGAGCGGGCGGCGGTTGTGGTTGGCCTCCATCACCTCGAGCACGTCGGTCTGCTCCAGGCCGAGCCGCTCGGCGATCTCGCCCACCGAAGGGGAGCGCTGCAGTTTTTTGGTCAGCTCGGTAACTGCTTTGTCGACTTCGGCCATGCGGTCGTGGAGCCCGCGCGGCACCCGCACGGTCCAGACGCGGTCGCGGAAGTGGCGCTTCAGCTCGCCGAGGATCGTCGGCGAGGCGAAAGCGGTGAAGGGGATGCCACGCTCGGGGTCAAAGCGGTCGACCGCATTGAGCAAGCCCAGGTTGGCGACCTGGAGCAGGTCGTCGAAGGACTCGCTGGCGCCGCGGTAGCGCAGCGCCAAGCGCTTGGCGAAGGGCATGTAGCGGCGGACCAGCTCTTCGCGCACGGCCGGGTCGTGATCGCGGGCGAAGCGGTCCCAGAGCTCGCGGTCTCCCGCCAGCTGCTCGTTCGCCCCCGGGGGGCGGATGCTCTCTGTGCTTTGGTCGCTGTCGCGTTTGGCTGCCATCGAGATCGCAGACGGAAGGGTGGTCAGTGCTCTGCATGCGCCGCCCTCGAGCCCTTTACGGGCCGTGCAGCCGTTCGGTGGGCCAACGCTAGCAGGGCCTTTCGGCACATACTCCGTCACTCGTCCCTTCGCTCCACCTACCCGGTTGCGGTTAGTTCATGCCTTTTGTGTGGTTGCGCCGCAGGCCCTGTCGGGTACGCAAAGCGTGGCGGCGTTAGGCTCCCGCCGACTTCGAATATCGACCAAAGGAGACGCCAGATGGCCTTTTCGGTTCCCGACCTTCCTTACGCGTACGACGCGCTTGAGCCCCACATCGACGAGGCGACGATGCGCGTCCACCATGACAAGCACCACCAGGCTTACGTCGACAAGGCAAATGCCGCCCTGGAGGGGACCGAGTGGGCCGACCGCGAGGTCGAGGACGTGCTGACCAATCTCTCCAGCCTGCCGGGCGACAAGCAGGGTCCGGTCCGCAACAACGCCGGCGGCCACTACAACCACTCGCTCTTCTGGCAGATGCTCAGTCCTGACGGCGGCGGTGAGCCGAGCGGCGAGCTCGCCTCCGGAATCGAGCAGGCCTTCGGCTCCTTCGACTCCTTCAAGGACGAGTTCAAGAACGCCGGCATCGCCCGCTTTGGCTCCGGCTGGGCCTGGCTGGTCAAGGACAGCTCTGGCCTAGCGATCGTCTCCACTCCCAACCAGGACTCGCCGATCTCCGACGGCAGCGTGCCGCTGCTCGGCTGCGACGTCTGGGAGCACGCCTACTACCTGAAGTACCAGAACAAGCGCCCCGACTACATCGACGCTTTCTGGAACGTCGTGAATTGGAGCTACGTCAGCCAGCGACTCGCTGAGGCCAGCTGAGCAGGACCTACTTCGGCGGGGAGACCGTCAGAGCGTCGGGGTGGGTCCCCGGGAACTCCCGGCCGAAGGCCGGCCCGGGGACCCACCCCCGACGCCCGCCGGCCTGGCTGCCTCTGGCAGGTGGCCCGGTTCCGCCCCGTCCTTCGGCGGGATCAGGCTCATGGCGTGCTCGGCCTTCGCGGTGATTGTCAGGCTCGGGTTGACGCCGGGGTTGGCGGGGATCGCCGCCCCGTCGGTGATCAGCAGGTTCTCGTAGCCGAAAACCCGGTTGCCGCTATCGACGACGCCGCTCTCCGGGCCCTCCCCGACGACGGCGCCGCCGAGGATGTGGGCGGTTGAGGGGATGTTGCCGATCGACTCGGTGAGGGCGCTCTGGGCGACGCCGCCGGTGCGCTGCTCGAACCAACGCGCCACCTTCTCGGCGGCGGGGATGTAGGTCGGGTTGGGGCGGCCGGGGTCCTGCGCGGTCTGCAGGCGCACGCCCTTGCCGAAGAGCTTGCGCTTGGGCCGGAAGTGCATCGCCGCATCGACCGTCTGCATCACCAGCAGGATCACGGTGCGCTGTGACCAGCGGTGAGGCAGCATCATTCGGGCCGTGCGCAGGGGGTGGCGGAGAATCGCGGCGAGCCACTTGATCGGTCGCGAGAGCTTCGTGCCGGGCCCGGTCATCGCGGTGAAGGTTCCCGACATCGCGTCGCCGCCGGTGCCGTAGGTGACGACCTCGATGTGGGTATCGGGATCGGGGTAGATGCTCGAGGTGATCGCCACCGAACGGCTGAAGTCGCGCTCGTCGTCTGGCGCGGTGACCGACTGGATCGACTCCGAGTTGGTGCGCACCAGGTCACCGAGCTTGTCGGAGATGTGGGGCAGGGCACCGCTGTGGCGGCAGTTGGCGAGCAAGTTGTTGGTGCCGAGGGCACCGGCGGCGACGATCACGCCGCGCGCCGTTTGGGTGCGGCGGCGCTTGCGCAGCCAGGAGCCGGAGCGCTCGCTGCTCACCGCGTAGCCGTCGGAGCCGTCGGCGGCGCCAAGCGGGCGGATCTCGGTCACCTGGCGCTCGGGCTGGATCTGGACCCCAAGCTTCTCGGCGAACCAGAGGTAGTTCTTCATCAGTGTGTTCTTGGCGCCGTGCCGGCAACCGACCATGCAACTGCCGCAGCGCATGCAGCCCGTTCTGCTCGGTCCCTCGCCGCCGAAGAACGGGTCCTCGACCTCGACGCCGGGCTTGTCGAAGAAGACCCCGACCTTGGTGTTGGTGAAGGTCTCGCCAACCCCGATCTCCTCGCCGTATTCCTGCAGCAGCTTGTCGGCCGGGCCGATGCCTTCGTACTCGACCACGCCGAGCATCCGCTCCGCGGTGTCGTAGTGCGGTGCCAACTCGAGCTCCCAGTTGCCCAGCTCGCTCCACTGCGGGTCCTTGAAGAAGGCCGGGCGGCCCCGGTAGAGCGTATTGGCGTAGCCGAGACTGCCGCCACCGACGCCGCTGCCGGAGACGATGAAGACGTCCTTGAAGAAGGTCATCCGCATCACGCCGCGGAAGCCGAAGCGGGGCAACCAGAAGTAACGCCGCGGGTGGCGCAGGTTCGACTCGGCGAAGTCCTCGTCGCGGAAGCGGCTGCCGCACTCGAGCACGGCGACCTTGTAGCCCTTTTCGGCCAGGCGCAGGGCGGAGACGGAGCCCCCGAATCCCGAGCCCACTACCAACCAGTCGTAGTCGTGCTTCACGTTGCCCCCGCGGGCCTAGGCCTCGCCGGGCTCCAGGGGGCGGAAGTCAGAGGTGCGGGCGCCGCAGACCGGGCAGAACCAGTCTTTGGGGATGTCCTCGAACTTGGTTCCGGGCGGGATGCCGCCGTCGGGGTCGCCGATCGCCGGGTCATAGATGAACCCACAGCTCTCGCAGATCCAGAGCGTTTGCTCGGTTGCCGTCGTCATAGCAACAAAGGTTAGAGGGCGCTCAGTCTTTGCTGAAGTTGACCGCGACCGGCTCGCGATCCGCGGGATCTTCGATCTCAAAGAACTCGCGTTTGGTGAAGTTGCCCTGGTTGGCGACGATCGAGCCCGGGAACTGTTCGATGTCGGTGTTGTAGGACTGCACGTTGGAGTTGTAGATCCGCCGCGAGGCCTGGATCTCGTCCTCCAGCTCGGAGAGGTTGCGGCTCAGCTGCTGGAAGTTCTCGGTGGCGCGCAGGGTCGGGTAGTTCTCCGCCACGACCTTGACGTCGGCCAGCGCCTGGGTCAGCTTCTGCTCTGCCTTGGCGGTTTCCTCAACGCCCTGAGCGGCCATCGCCTCGGCCCGCGCCTGCGTCGTCTTCTCGAAGGTCTGGCTCTCGTGCTCGGCGTAGCCCTTGACCGTCTCGACCAGGTTCGGCACGAGGTCGTGGCGACGCTTCAGTTGCACGTCGATCCCGCTCCAAGACTCATCGACCCGGTTGCGCGAGGCGATGATCGAGTTGCGCTTGGCGATGTAGTAGATGACCGCGATGACGATGATCGCGACCACCACGATGATGGCGATAGTCATGGCGCCATGCTACTTGGCTCGCCGGCCAACTGCATAGGATCGGGGGCGGATGAGCGCCAAGCAAGAAGCGGGGGAATGGGCCGAGACCGTCAGCAGCTATGGCGAGCGGAACGGGCTCAAATACGAGCCGGTGGGCGGGATCAATCCCGTCGATGGGCCAGTGGCTCTTTGCGTCGGCGGCACGAATCGACTGACCGGACAGCTAACCGAGGGCTTCTGGGGGGCGTGCTGCGATGCCGACGAGAAGGAAGTCGGCGGCTTCCTCAGCAAGGCGGTTCTGCCGACCGCGCTGCTGGCCAAGGCGCACATGCCGGACCTCGCCCAGGTCGTGCCCGCCTTCAACGTCGAGTCGATCGAGGGCCACGAGGTAGTTACCCAACGTTTCGCCCGCAAGGTCCAGTTCGAGTCGATCGACTTCAACAAGCGCTTCCTCGCCACCGTGCCGAGCGAGTACGACCCGGTCGCCCTGCGCGAGCTCTTCAGCCCCGGCTTCCTCAGCTGGACGACGACGATGACCGGCGAGATCGACTTCGGCATCAACGACCGCCAGCTCTGGTTCCTCTGGCGCCTGGGCGAGCGCGGTCCCGAGGAACTGAAAGCGGCGCTGAAGAATGCTGGACAGCTCTTCAAGCGGCTGCAGAGCGAGATGGACGAGAGCGGCATGCACACCTACCCGCCCGGTCCCTGGCACGCTGGGCTCGAGCCCTTCCCGGCCGCCTAGTCGCTGCCTCGAACAAGCGTCCATTGGACATCGGTCCAAATGGTCAGAGCGGGTCTGTCGAGACCCTCGCCGGCGCCGATGGTGGGGCGTGAGCGCGTTCGCCGGAACCATTGCTGCGCCGTTTGCCGCTAGGCACGACGGCCTCGACCCGATGCGCTGGCTGCGCTCGGGGCTCTCCCTGGCTCTGGCCCTGGGCATCCTCGCGATCGCCTTGCCGGCGGCTTTCGGTGCTGGCGCGCGGGGCACCGGCGTCGATCCAGTGCAGGTCTTTTCCTCCAGTCCAGTGGTGGCGATAGACGCGAGCGGCGGCGCTCAGCTTTCGGTTGCGGGCCTCGTCCCGGGTCAGAGCCGCACGGCGACGATTCGGCTCTCCAATGCCGGGTCCGGGGTTGCTTCCGTCGCGCTTGCGGCCCACTTGGTAGATCGCGTGGCGCCTGGCGCCACGCCGCTCTCCTCGGCGCTCGACCTACGCATTGCTTCCCCGGCGGGGGCCGTGGTCTACGACGGCACCCTCGCTGGCCTGGGTCGCCTCCCCTTGGGTCAGATCGACGCTGGCGGGACGCGCGCCCTCGACCTCACCATCACTTTGCCGCGCGGCGTCGGCAACGAGGTGCAGGGCAGCTCGCTCAGCGCCGGGCTCAGCTGGGCCGCTGGCTGATTCGCGGCTGTACCTCGCCCCTGCCAGCCATCGCAGGTCGAAGAACGGATAAGCGGATTTTTCCGTTTTTTGACTCAGCAATTTGCCGTCGCCTGCCGATCTGTTCGGTGCATGGAAGCGATTCAAGGCAAACCCGCCGTGAGGCGGGGACGCAAAGCTAGAGGCCTCCTCGCAAGAGGAGGTAGCTCGGCTGCCGCTTTCGGAGCCCAAAATTCGAGCCCCGAAGGAGGCACTTATGTCTCGCATTTCCGTGATCCTCTCGAGTCCCCGCCATCTGCTTGGTGCGCTGTTGGTTGCGCTCCTCGCCGTTGGCGCGGTCGTTGGATCAGGCGCGAGCTTCACCTCGAAGTCCGCGAATCCGAGCAACACGTTCAGCGCTGGAAACCTCGCGCAGTCCAACTCCAAGGAAGGCGTGGCGGTTCTCACAGCAACGAAAATGGTGCCCGGAGCACCTGGAACCAACGGCACGGTGGTGATTACCAACAGCGGCGACGTTGCTGGCACGTTCACCCTCTCGAAGACGAGTCTCACGGACACGCCGGGCGCCAATGGCGGCCTGCTTTCCGGGGTGCTCAATCTGAAAGTGGAAGACGTGACCAAAGCGGGGTCGCCGATCTCCGTGTACTCGGGCAAGGTCGGCGCCATGGGTGCGCAGTCGCTGGGCAGCTTCGCTGCCGGCGAGGCCCGCACCTACAAGTTCACGGTCGAATTCCCCGACGGTGGGGTCCCCGCGTCTGCGACGACGGGCGACAACGCCTACAAGGGGTCTTCGATGAGCGTCGGCTATCAGTGGGATGCCGCTTCCTGAGCGCATCCCACAGGTGGGGAGCCGGGGCGGTCGCTCGATGACCGCCCCGGCGATCCGCTCTCACCCTGCGCTGCGCTGGGCGGGCGCCGCTGCCACTGTGCTCTGCCTGCTGCTGGCCGCGACCCTGCTGATTCCCGCCGCCCTGGGCTACCAGCGCTACGTGATCGTCAGCGGCTCGATGACCGGGACCTACGACCGCGGCTCGATCGTCTACGACGAGGAAGTGCCGGTCGATGAGTTGAAGGTCGGCGACACGATCACTTACGCGCCGCCCCCCGGGGCATCTCCCGAGGAGCTGGTCACCCACCGCATCGCCTGGATCGGCCGCAACAAGGGCGGTGAAGAGATCTTCCGCACCAAGGGCGATGCCAACGAGAGCGCTGACCCTTGGACCTTCAGCCTTGACAAGTCCGAGCAGGCCAAGGTCGCCTTCTCCGTGCCCTACGTCGGTTACCTGCTTGCCGGCCTCTCGATTCCGATCGTGCGCATGCTGGCGATCGGCATCCCGGCGATTCTGGTGGCGCTGTTGATCCTCGGCGGGATCTGGCGCGATGCCGGCGAGGAGGCGAGGCGGCGCCAGGAAGAAGCGAACCCGATCCATACCCCGCAATGGACCGAGTAAGGCTGATCGCGGGTTCGCGCCGCTGGCTGCTCTTGGCCTCCTTGGCGCTACTCGCGCTGGCGCTCGGCTCGGCGATGTTCAGCGGTGCCAGCTTCAGCTCCAAGAGCGCCAACAAAGCCTCCCTCGCCGCTGGCAGCGTGCAGCTCTCCAGCTCGCTGCCGAACCAGGCAATCGTCAGCGCCACCGGCATGGAGCCCGGCGCCTCCGGGGAAGGCACGATCAAAATCGGCAACGAAGGCGACGTCGCCGGCACGGTGACGCTGAAGGCGAGCGGGCTGACCGGGACGGCGCTGGCCGCCGTGATCGACCTCAAAGTCGACGACGTCACCAGCGGCACGACGCAGAAGTGGAGCGGCAAGCTCGGCTCCTTCGCCAGCGGTGTCTCCCTGGGCTCCTTCGCCGCGGCTGAAACCCGGACCTACCGGTTCACCCTCAGCTGGCCCGCGAGCGCGAAAGAAGCGTCGCTGCAGGGGGCCACTACCTCGCTGACCTTCCAGTGGAACGGGAGCTCGAGCTCATGAGGGGGCTGGCGAAGACAGCTCTTTCGCTGGCGGCGCTCGCGGCCTGCGTGCTCGCGGTTGCCCTCTCCGCTGCCAGCTTCACCGACAGCGAGCAGAACCCGCAGACGGTCAGTGCCGATGCCGATTTTCTCGCTCCGACCGTGAGCGCCAGCACGATCGGCAAGAGCCAGGGCGGCCTCGACGGCACGATCAGGCCCGGCGGCACCTACTACGTCTACGCCAACGTCAGCGATTCTGGCAACCCGGCGAGTGGCGTCGCCTCGGTCAAAGCGAACGTCTCCGCGATCGCCTCGGGCCAGACAGCGGCCGCCCTCAGCACGAGCGGCGGCCCGTACACGGTCGACGGCGTCTCCTACAACTACCGCAGCGCCCAGCTCACCGCGAGCAGCGTCGCCACCGGCGCCAAGTCCTACAAGCTGACGCTCGCCGATTCCGCTGGGAACTCGGCCGAAAGCGCTGAATACAGCGTCACCGTTGCCGCCAACACGGCCTTCAAAGGAAGCGGCTTCACCACCGACAATGGCTCGGGCAGCGAAGGCACGCCGGAGAAAGGCGACTCGGTGATCTACACCTTCAACAAGGAACCGGACCCCTACTCGATCGTCTCGGGCTGGAACGGCAGTGGGACGAAATCGGTGACGGTTTCGATCGCGAACAACTCGTCGAACGACACTCTTTCGGTCAGCGGCGCGACGATTGGCACCGTCGCCCTCGACGGCGACTTCACCGCCAGCTCGGCGACCTTCAGCGCTTCCAGTATCTCGCTCAGCGGCTCGGCGGTGACGATCGTGCTTGGCACCGCCTCGGGCAGCGTCAAATCCGTGACGTCGAAAACGAAACCCGTCTGGACCCCGTCGGGCTCGGTCTTCGACCTGGTCGGCAACCTCTGCTCGACCGCGACCGTGACGGGCACGAACCAGAAGCAGTTCTGATCGCTCAGGCCGGATAGCCCGGGTCACCGGGGAGGACGACGCGGTTGTCCTCCTGGGTGCCGATCACCTTGGGCAGGATCGGCTCGACCTCGAGCTCCCGGTGCGCCGCCAGTGCATCGTCGGAGCTGCGGAAGGGGAGCAGCGCTTCCAGCTGCTTGATCGTCGGGAAGGCGAGGGCGATCTCGCCGGCGGCCTGGGCCTCGAGCGCGCTTGCCGGCTCGAACCAGCCGGCGTCGGTGGTCTCGACGCCGTCCGGGCGCGGTGGCGTATGGGCGGGGGCGAGGGCGAGGAAGAACCAGGCGTCGAAGCGGCGCGAGACCACCTCGGGCGTGATCCAGCGCGAGAAGAGCACCAGCTCCTCGTCGGCGGGCAGGGCGATCCCGGCCTCCTCCTCGAGCTCGCGCACCGCGCAGGCTTTGAAGCGCGCTTCGTCGACGCCGTCGCCCTCGTCGACCGCGCCGCCGGGGAAGACCCAGACGTTGGGCATGAACCGCGCCTTCTCGGTCCGCTTCAGCAGCAGCACCTCGAGCGCCCGGTCGGCGTGCTTGCCACCGCGCCGCAACAGGACTACCGAGGCCGCCGGCCGCGGCTCTGAGGGCTCGCCGAGATTTGGTGCCTCGGCGGGCCCGCGCTGTCTCTCCTCGATCACCGATCCACCATATCGGCATGCATCTGACGTTCAGCGCCCCCCAGCTTCCGGTGCGCCTTATGCGGTCTATAGCCACATAAAGCGCACCGGAACGGTGGCCGGCTACCCGTCGAGGGCGCGCTCGCGACGGGTTCGCAGCCAGAGGCGGTGGGCGAGCCAGGCCAGCAACGCGATCAGGGCGAAGGGCGCGGCGATGGCCAGCCCGACGAGGGTGACGGCGGCGGCGATGGCGAGGATGTGGCCGGCGTCGCCGATCGCGTCGGCGAACCCCCATGCGCCGCCGGAGTCGGCCGAGGGGTCGCCTTGGATGCGGACCGAGACGCGGGAGTAGGTGGTGCGCCGATCGAGGTTCGCCAGCCGTGCGTGCAGTCTCGCGGCGTGGCGGCGCTCGCCGCGCAGCTCGGTTTCGACGGCTTCCGCCTCGGTCTCGGTTTCCGCGGCGGAGAGTTGCGCGAGCAGGGTGTCGATCCGGGCCCGCGAGTCCCGCAGCTCTTCGCGGGAGGAGATGGTGGGTGCGGTGATGTCGTCGGTTGCCTCGTGTCGAAAGCTGACCTCGTCGATCGACGAGATCGCGGCGAGCGCGTCGCCGAGCCTCGCACTCGGGATCAGCAGGCCAAATAGCGTGCTGGCGTTGTTGCCAGAGCTGGTCGTCGAGTGCAGGACGATGCCGTCGGCGTCGTGGACCGCGGCGAAGACCTTGGCGGAGTCGTCGGCGACATCGGCGGGCTCGGCGAGGAGGCCGATCTGGGCGGAGCGCTCGATCTCGCGGTGGCGGCGCTCGGGCCTGAAGGGCCGACCGGTTGCGCGATCGTAGGCTGGGCTGCCGAACTGCGCTTCTGCGCTCTCTGCCGCCCCAGAGGAGGCCGAGCTTTCCCCGCCGGCGCTGGTGGCGGGCGCGTGGCCGGAGGCTTGGGGAGCGATCCCGGTGTCCGAGGAATCGCCTGGTTCCACCGGGGCGAGCTCGCTGAGCAGGCCGTTGGTCGGCTGCGGTTCAGAGGGACCAGAGCCACCGCTCGTAACCACCACCGTGGCGATGGCGATCGCGGCCAGCGCGGCTGTGCCGCCGGCGAAGAGAAGGCGCTGGGGCGAGAGGGCGCGAAGCCAAGCGGCGAAGCCCGCCAGGGGCGAGTTGTCAAGGCGCGAGCGCCGCGGAAAGCCCGCGGCGACGCGCTCATCCAGCTCCTCCGCGAAGGCGTCGCGGGGCGCTGGGCGGGCTTCGGCCAGCGCGGTGGCGAGGTCGTTGTGGTCGCTAGAGCGCTCCATCGCATGCCTCCCTCAGCTTGTCCATCGTTCGGTTGAGCCTGGTGCCGACGTTTGAGGGGCTGACTCCGATCACGCTGGCGATCTCGCCGTTGGATAGGCCGGCGAAGAACCTGAGCGCGATCAGCTCGCGCTCGCGCGCTTCGAGTCCGCCCAGAGCATCGCCAAGGAGCAGGCGCAGCTCGCTGTCGTGCTCGTCCGCCCCCGGCACGCTTGCCGCGTCGACCGGATCGACGCTGAGCTGGGCATGCCGACCGCGACGACGCAGCTCGTCGAGTGCGGCGTTGCGGGCGATGCCGAAGAGCCAGGCCCGCGCGCTTCCCCGGCTCGCGTCGAAGCGCGAGCGCTTGCGGTAGGCGCGCTCGAAGGCGGCCGCCGTTACGTCCTCGGCCGCGGCTTGGTCGCGCAGCAGCCCGGCGGCGTAGGCATAGACGTCGTCGCGACTGGAGCGGTAGAGCCGCTCGAAGTCGAGATCCGCGTTCGGGGGAGCTGCCGCTTCGATCGTTGCCTCACTCACGCCCTTACTACGAGCGAGGCGCCGATCCGTCACACGCTGGGCTCAGGCGGCTTGGGCAAGCTGCGCCGCCGACGCGCTCGCGCAGACGGCCTGAATCGACTCGCGGGTGATCTCGAGCAGGCGGCGCAGGTCCGACTCGGAGATCGAGAGGGGGGGCATCAGGACGACGACGTCGCTGAGCGGGCGGATGATCGCCCCGCGCTCACGCGCCTCGAGCGTCACCCGGTGACCCATGCGCAGGCTCGGATCGTGGAGGCCGAGGTCGATGCCGGCCATGAAGCCGCGGCCGCGCACCTCGGCGACCTCTGGCATCGCCTCGATCTCGGCAAGCGTCTCTCGCAGCAGGGCGATCTTCGGTTGCAGGCGCTCGATCGTGCGCTCGCTCTCGAAGACATCGAGGCTGGCCAGGGCGGCGGCGCAGGCGAGCGGGTTGCCGGTGTAGGTGTGGCCGTGGAAGAAGGTCCGGTACTCCTCCGGGGCACCGAGGAAGCCGTTGTGGATGCGCTCGCTGGTCAGCGTCGCGGCCAGCGGCAGGTAGCCGCCGGTGAGGCCCTTGGCCAGGCAGAGCAAGTCTGGAGCGACGCCCTCCTGCTCGCAGGCGAACATCGTGCCGGTGCGGCCGAACCCGGTCGCCACCTCGTCGCAGATCAGCAGCACGCCGAAGCGGTCGCAGAGCTCGCGCACCTGGCGCAGGTAGCCGGGGGGGTGGGTGAGCATGCCGGCTGCGCCCTGCACGAGGGGCTCGACGATCACCGCGGCGATCTCCTCTTCGTGACAGGCGAGGACCCGCTCCAGATCGGCGGCGTCGCCGGGCTCGGCCGCGTGGGTCTGGAAGAGCAGCGGCCGGTAGGTCGAGTGGAAGAGGTCGATGCCGCCGACCGAGACCGAGCCGATCGTGTCGCCGTGGTAGGAGTCGCGCAGGTGGACGAAGGAGGTGCGGCGGCGATGCTGGCCACCGCGCTGCTGCTGGAACTGGAAGGCCATCTTCAGCGCGATCTCGACCGCGGTCGAGCCCGACTCCGAGTAGAAGACACGGTTGAGGCCCGGCGGCGCCAGCTCGACCAGGCGGCCGGCGAGCTCGGCGGCGCCGGGGTGGGCGAGGCCGAGCATCGTCGTGTGCGCAACCTTCTCCAACTGCGCCGCGACGGCGGCGTCGATGTCGGGATGCGCGTGCCCGTGCACGGTGCACCAGAGCGAGGAAACGCCGTCGATGTAGCGGCGCCCGTCCGTTGCGACCAGGTGCGAGCCGGCCCCCGCCTCGATCATCAGCGGCTCTTCCTCGCACCAGGCCTGCTGCTGCGTGAACGGGTGCCAAACGTGGTCCCGATCGAGCTGCGCGTGGTCCACTGACTTCACCGGCAACCAAGCCTAACCCGGCCTCCGGCCAGAACCACTCGCTGACTTCGCCTTTCGTTCCGCTATCCGGAACGAAGTGCGAACTCAGTGGGGTTCCAGGCTGGCTCAGCGTGATTCTCATCACACGAACAACTATTCCTTTTGAGAAAAGGTTGCGCATCTGCAACTATTACGATCATGCAAGCGAGCGACATAGCGGCACTGGTCGACGAGGTCAGCACTCCGGACGTCAGCGCCGAGGCGCAGGACACCGCGGCGCGGATCAGCGCCCTGCTGCGCCACCTCTTTCTCTACGACCGCGGCAACGTGCTGCGCGTGATCGAGGAGAGTGGGCTCTCGATGACCCAGTCCAAGGCCCTGCTTGAGCTGGGGGGGCTGGGCGAGGCCACCGAGGCGCGCCAGGTCAGCGAGCTGGCCGAGGCGCTGGGCGTCTCGGTTCCCTCGATGAGCAGGGCCGTCGACGGCCTGGTCCGCAAGCGGCTTGCCAGCCGGGTCGAGGATCGCGAGGACCGCCGCGTGCGGCGGGTCGCGATCACCGCCAGGGGCAAGAAGCTCGTCGACACGCTCGTCGTCGTGCGCCAGGCGGGGATGGAGACCTTTGCCGCCAGCCTCACCGCGGCGCAGCGGCGCAAGCTCGACGCCGCCGTCGACTCGCTGATGGACCGCGACGACATCGCGGAAGCCTTTGAACACCTGAAGGAGGTAGGCCCAGCTTGACCCGTTACCGACACCTGATCACCGATGACAACCGCAAGTGGTGGACGCTCGGGGCGATGTGCTTCGCGCTGTTCATGATCATGCTCGACAACACGGTGGTCAACGTCGCCCTGCCGTCGATCCAGAAAGACCTGCACGCCTCGATCTCCGGCCTCGAGTGGACGATCAACGGCTACACGCTCTCCTTTGCCGTGCTGCTGGCCACCGGCGGCCGACTCGGCGACATCTTCGGCCGCCGCCGCATGTTCCTCTTCGGCGTGATCATCTTCGCCCTCTCCTCGGCGACCGCCGGGCTGGCCGCCAACTCGACCGACCTGGTGATCAGCCGTGTCGTGCAGGGCGTCGGCGCGGCGCTGATGATGCCGGCGACGCTCTCGATCATCACCGACGCCTTTCCGGCCTCCGAGCGCGGCAAGGCGATGGGGATGTGGGCAGGTGTCTCGGCGCTCGCCCTCGCTGTCGGGCCAGTCGTGGGTGGCGCCCTGACCGAGCACGTCAGCTGGCGGGCGATCTTCTACCTCAACATCCCGGTCGCGATCGGCGCCGTTGGCGCCGCGATCTTCGCCGTGCGCGAGTCGCGCGACAACACCGTCGGCCGCGAGGTCGACTACGCCGGCGTTGTCCTGCTCACCGGCGCCCTGACGGCGCTGATCCTGGCCCTGGTCGAGGGCAACGAATGGGGCTGGGGCTCGACCGAGATCGTCGCCCTGCTGATCGGCGCCGCTGTCGGCCTGGCCGCCTTCGTTGCGGTCGAGCTGCGGGTCAAGGTGCCGATGGTCGAATTCCGCTTCTTCGCCGATCGCAATTTCCTCGGTGCGGTGGTGGTCGCCCTGATCGTCTCCTTCTCGATGCTCGGCGTCTTCTTCTTCCTCGCTCTCTACATGCAGGACATCCTCGGCTACTCGCCGCTTGAGGCGGGTGTGAGGTTCCTGCCCTCGACCCTGATGATCGTCGGCGTGGCGCCGGTTGCCGGCCGGCTTGCCGATCGCTTCGGGCCGCGCTGGCTGATCGCCGCCGGGCTCGGCATCGTCGCCGCCTCGCTCTACAGCTTCAGCGGCATCGCGGTCGACTCCAGCTACCTCGACCTGCTGCCCGGCTTCATGCTGCTCGGCATCGGCATCGCCCTGACGATGTCGCCGATGACCAGCGCCGCGATGAACGCCGTCGCGGTGGAGAAGGCCGGGATCGCTTCGGGCGTGCTCTCGATGTTCCGGATGGTCGGCGGCAGCCTCGGCGTCGCCGTCACCGGCGCGATCTTCCAGGGATCGGTCGGGACGACCAACTTCGCCGAAGCGAGCCCGCAGCAGTTCGTCGACGCGCTTGGTCAGGCGATGAGCATTTGCGCTGCCTTTGCCCTCCTCGGCGCCGTGATCGGGGCGGTCGCGATCCGGGCCAAGCGCGACACGCTCAGCGACGAGGCCGCCGAGGCCGCGGTCAACTTCGGCGGCGAGGAGCTGGCCGGGCGTGAGGTCGTCGCCGGGCGGGAGCCCGTTGCCGCAGGCGATTCCGTCGCCTGAAAAGCTCCCGCGCGATGCTGATCCTGCTGCCGCCCTCGGAAGGCAAGGCCGAGCCCGATGGCGGCGATTCCGTCGATCTCGATTCACTCGTCTTCGCGAAGGAGCTCGGTAAGAGCCGGCGGGCGCTGATCGCGGCCGTTGGCCCGAAGCTGCGCAAAGCACCCGCGGCCCCGGCCGCCGAGATCTACACCGGCGTCCTCTACCAGCGCCTCGATCTCCCCGGCCTGACCGCCGCCGCCCGTCGCCGGGCGGCGAAGCGAGTGCTGATCGCCAGCGCCCTCTGGGGCTTCGTGCGGCCGGGGGACCGGATTCCCCATTACAGGCTGCCGCCGTCGACGAAGCTCGACGGCATCGGACCGCTTGCGGCCTGGTGGCGCCCCTCGCTTGCGACCGCGATGCCGGACGAGGCCGGTGAGACGATCGTCGACATGCGCTCCGGCGCCTACGTCAGCGCTTGGAAGCCACGCCACGCCACGCTGCTCTCGGTGCGGGCGTTCCGCGAGGAGAAGGGCAAGCGCAAGGCGGTCTCCCACATGGCGAAGGCGGTGCGGGGCGACGTTGCCCGGGCGCTGCTGTCCGCCCGTGCCGAGCCGAAGGGCCCGGGAGGGGTGGCCTCAGTGGCGGCGGACGCCGGCTTCGCGGTCGAGCTGACGCCGACGAGCCTCGACGTCATCGTCGAGGGCTAAGGCCCAGGTTCGGGCGGGGCGCCTGGCTCTGCCTCGACGTCGAGCCTTGGCCAGGTCTCCGGCGTGGCCAGGTCCAGCTGCGGCAAGGTCCTCACGGCCACCTCGCCCAAGGCCTCGATCGTTTCCCGGTTCGATGCCTCCACTGCGCTCGGCTCGGCGGGCCAGGGCGTGAGCACGACGGCGGCGACGGTCAGTCCCGCGCCACGCGCCGCCTCGATCGTCAGCAGCGTGTGGTTGATCGTGCCGAGGCCGGGCGCCGCGGCGATTACCAGCGGCAGATGCAGATCGACCGCTAGGTCACGGACCAGATAGGGCTTGGCGAGCTTGTTTCGCATCTCGGAGCAAGCTCGCCAAGTGAGCGGAACCAGTAGGCCGCCGACTCCCTCGCAGACAAAGCGCTCGGCACCGGCAGCGGCTTCGCCGGCGGCGCGGCGCAGGCACTCGGGATCGATCTCCTCGCCGGCTTGGGCGGCAGCGAGGTGTGGGGAGGCAGGCGGTCCGTAGCGATACGGGGCGATCTCGTCATCGCTCTGCTTCGACTCTGCGGCACGGCGAAGCAGGTGGTGGTCGGCCTCGCCGGGCTCGTCGAGCCCGGTCACCGCCGGCTTGAAGACGCCCACGGTCATCCCCTGCCTTCGAAAATCGCGCGCCAGGGCAGCGGCGACGATCGTCTTGCCGACCTCGGTGCCGGTGCCGGTGACGAAGAAGCCCTTGCCCGCCGGCATCAGGCGGCGAGCGAAGTCGCCGCGGCGGGCGCCGCGGCGATGCCAAGCTCCCGCGCAGCGGCGCCGACGACCCTCGCCGCCCGCTCCAGCTCTTCGCGGCGATGGGTCGACATCACCGTGAAGCGCAGCCGTGAGGAGCCCTCGGGGACGGTCGGGGGGCGGATGCCCTGGGCGAAGACGCCCTGCTCCAGGACCCGCTCGCAGAGCGCCATCGTCGGTGCCGCGTCGCCGACCTCTACCGGCACTATCTGGGTCTTCGAGTCCCCTGCGGCCAGCCCCTCGGCGGCGAGCGATCGCCGCAGGGTGGCCGCGTTGGCGACCAGTTTGTCGACCCGCTCGGGTTGCGATTCGAGCACCTCGAGCGCCGCCATCGCCGCGGCAGCGGCGGGGGGCGGGGGTGCGGTCGAGAAGACGAAGGAACGCGCCGTGTTGAGCAGGTAGTCGGTGGTCTCCTGGTTGGCGCAGGCGTAGGCGCCGTAGGAGCCGAGGGCCTTGCCCAGGGTCCCGATCACGACATCCACCTCGCCACTGAGCCCGGCGGCGGCGACCGAGCCCCGTCCACCGGGTCCGAGCGCCCCGGTGGCGTGGGCCTCGTCGACCATCAGGCGGCAGCCGTGCCGGTTGGCGAGGGCATGCAGCTCTGCGAGTGGCGCGACGTCGCCGTCCATCGAGAAGACGCCGTCGCTGACGATCAGGGCGGCGCGCTCGCCGGCCTGGCGCAAGCCCCAGGCGAGGTGATCGAGGTCGCCGTGGCGGTAGACGAAGGTCTCGGCTCGCGAGAGCCGGCAGCCGTCGATGATGCTGGCGTGGTTGAGCTCATCGGAGAAGACGACCTCGTCGCGCCCGGCGAGGGCGGCGATCGTGCCGGTGTTCGCCAGATAACCGGAGCCGAACAAGAGCGAGGACTCGTAGCCCTTGAAGTCGGCGATGCGTCGCTCCAGGCGCCGGTGCGGCTGCATGTTGCCCGAGATCAAGCGCGAGGCTCCGGCCCCAGCGCCCCAGCGCATCGCCGCCTCGGCCGCGGCGCCGCGCACCCGCGGGTGGGCGGCGAGGCCGAGGTAGTCGTTGGAGCAGAGCAGCAGGACCGCGCGGCCGTCGAGGGTGACACGCGGGCCCTGCCTGCCCTCGATCAGGCGAAGTCGCCGGTGGAGACCCCGGTCGCGGAGCTCCTCCAGCCGGTCTGCGATTTCGGTCATCTAGCGCGTTTGCGCCGAGGCTGGGGAGGTTGCGTCTGAGACCGGATAGGGCGGCGGCTTCTTCGTCTTCTTGATCACCCGCAGTTGGGTCGAGGGGTCCCAGAAGTTGGCCTCGTCTTGATGGTCGATCAGCTCGTCCATCGGCGTCGCCGGTGCCTCGCCGTCGAGCCAGCCGTCGCGGTTGTCGGGGCGGGGGTTGGCGCCGTTGTCGGGCTGGCGGGCGACGTTCAGGCCCAGCTCCTCGAACATCGCCCGATCGTCCTCGGGCTCGGCGCCGAGCGTGGTCAGGAAGTTGCCCATCATCACGCCGTTGAGCCCCGCCTTGACCGCCAGCGGCTGCAGGTCCCCGAGGTTCTCGACCCGGCCGCCGCAGAGGCGGAAGAGGGCGCCGGGGATGATCAGGCGGAAGATCGCCACCCACTTGACCACGTCCCAGGCATCCATCAGCGGCCGTTCGCCGAACTTGGTGCCGGTGCGCGGGTTGAGCAGGTTGATCGGCACCGAGGTCGGGTTGATCTCTGTCAGCTCGAAGGCCATCTCGACCCGCTGGCGAGGTGACTCGCCGAGGTTGAGGATGCCGCCGACGCAGGTCTCGAGCCCCGCCTCCTTGACCGCTTGGATCGTGCGCAGGCGGCCCTCGTAGCGGACCGTGCTCGAGACCTCGGGGTAATAGGAGCGGGCCGACTCGACGTTGTGGTGGACGCGTTGGATGCCGGCCTCACGCAGCTTCTTGGCGCGTTCGCTCGACATGTGGCCGATCGAGGCGCAGCGCTTCAAGTTCGTCTGCTCGGCGACGAGTTCCGCTCCCTCGAGGATCTTCTCGAAGTCGCGTTTGGAAAGGCCCTGGCCCTGGGTCACCATGCAGAAGCGGTGGGCGCCGGCTGCTTCGGCGGCTTTGGCGTGCTCGAGGATCTGCTCTGGCTCCATCATCGCGTGCATCGGCGTGTCCGCCTCGGCGTAGCGCGACTGGGCGCAGAAGCCACAGTCCTCGGCGCAGCCGCCTGACTTGGCGTTGACCAGCGAGCACATGTCGGTCGAGTCGCCGAAGTTCTCACGGCGCACGGCCCAGGCGCGCTCGACCAGGTCGCCGATCTCCTCGTGAGTGGTCAGCTCGCCGAGGGCCAGCGCTTCCTCGAAAGAGATCAGGGAGGGCATTCGGGCGCAAGGCTAGGCGGCGGTCCGGACGCTCGATTGCGCCTTTGGGGACGGCTCGCACCTAACATCGCCGGCCGTGAAGGCGGCGACGATCAGGCGCAGGCGGCTGGCCGTGGGGGCGACGCTGCGGGCTGGCCCTTGCGGCCTTCGCCTTCGGCGCTGTGCTCAGCGATCGCGGCGGTGCGCCGCCGCCCAGCGCGGCATCGCAACTCTCGCTTCGACAGCTCGCCGGCGAGCGCCTCGTCGCTGGCTTCCCGGGTACGACTGTGCCTGGGCCCCTGCGGCGAATGATCCGCGAAGGAGGGCTGGCCGGGGTGGTCCTCTTCGAGGCGAACCTGCCCAGCCGGGACGTCGCTCGGCGCCTGATCGACGAGCTCCAGGCCATCCGCCGGCCTCCCGGACTGCGCGACCCGCTGCTGGTCATGGTTGACCAGGAGGGCGGCCTGGTGAAGCGGGTCGGTGGCGCGCCGACCCTCTCCGCCGCCCGGATGGGTGTTGCCGGCCCGGCGGTCAGTCGCGAGCAGGGGAGGGCGACCGCGGCCAGCCTGCGCGAGCTCGGGATCAACGTCGACCTGGCCCCGGTCCTGGACGTCGCCCGGCCCGGCGGCACGATCGCCGAAACGGACCGCGGCTTCGGTTCGACCGCGGCGGCAGTGGAGGCGACGGCCGTGTCCTTTGCCGAGGGTCTGCAGGCCGGCGGTGTCGCCGCCACGGCAAAGCACTTTCCCGGCCTCGGCGCGGCGATCGAAAACACCGATTTCGCCGTACAGCGCGTCGATCTGCCGAAGCAGACGTTGCGCGCCGTCGATGAGCGGCCCTATCGGCGCTTCGTCGCTGCCGGGGGCAAGCTGGTGATGCTGAGCACGGCGATTTACCCGGCCTTCTCGCCGAAGCCGGCGGCGTTCGCCCGGGCGATCGCAAGCGCTGAGCTGCGCGGCCGCATCGGCTTCGACGGCGTCTCGATCACCGACGCGCTCGAGTCGGTGGCGGTGCGCGACTTCGGTGGGCCCGCCGCGGCGGGGTTGGCGGCGACCGCGGCAGGCACTGACCTTTTGCTTTTCACCGACTACCGGGCCGCCGCGATTGCCGGGCGCGCTTTGCTGCGGCGGCTGCGCAGCAAGCCCGCGACGCGGGCTGGGTTCGTCGTCTCCGCCGGCAGGGTCCTGCGGCTCAGGCACGGCACCTGCCGGCTGGCGCGGCGCCGCGGCGGTGACTTTCACTTCGCCCGGCTGTGGCTCCGGCGTAGTGGAGTCGAATACCTGAACCCGGTCGCGACCCGACCCCTTCGCCGCGTACAGCGCCGCGTCGGCGCGGCTGAAGACCGCTTCGTAGCTGAGCCGGTCGCCGCTGCCGAAGGCGGCGATGCCGACGCTGGCCGTGATCGGGGGCACGTCCTTCTCGGCGCTCATGCGCTCGCGAATTGCTTTGGTGATCTCGCCGCCGACCTCTTCGGCCTCGTCGAGCTCGCAGCGCGGCAGCACGATCGCGAACTCGTCGCCGCCGATCCGGGCCAGCACGTCGGTCTCGCGGGCGCGGCCCTGCAGCACGGCGGCGATCTCGGCGAGGACCCGGTCGCCGGCCGGGTGGCCGAGCGTGTCGTTGACCTGCTTGAAGTGATCGAGGTCAAGCATCAAGAGCGCCCCGGCGACCCCGTAGCGATGGCTACGCGCCAGCTCGGCCCGCAGTTCCTCCTCGAAGCGGCGCCGGTTCTTCAGCCCGGTTAGCGGGTCCTGGCTGGCCTGCAGCGCCAGTTCCTGCATCCGTTCGTGGCGGCTCCAGACCAGGACCAGGGCCGCCAGCAGGGCCGCCAGGGAAAGCCCGACGAGGGCGATCATCACCGACAGATCGACCCCGGGGCGGCTCGGGTCGCGCACCACCAGCAGCCAGGTGCGGTCGGCGATGCGGATCGGCGCGGTCGCGGTTTCGTCCTCCGGCAGCTCCGGTCCGGACACCGTTTTGCCGCGCTCGACGAAGGCGGCGTCGACTCGGTCGGGCAGGGCGGTGGTTGCCGCCACGGCAAGGTCGGGGACGCGGAAGGCACCGCCGGCAAAGCCGAGCAGCGCGGCCCGGCGCTCGGCCACGCTCCGCGTCGGAGCACCGTCGCGATAGACCGGCCGGAAGACGTTGATCCCGGTGCCGCCGACCGGCAGACGCATTGCCGGTGTCGCCGCGGGCTTGCCGCGGTCGCGCGCCCGCAGCAGGTAGGAGCCGCGCAGGTTGTCGGAGCCGACGTCGTAGCCGACCGGCAACTGCACGGCCAGACCGGTGGCGGCGGCGTGGATCAGCGGGAAGTACTGGGCCCGGTCGCGGGCCCGGCGCAGGTTGCCGAGCGGTCCCCGTTCGAGGATCGGGTAGCCATGGGTGCGTTCGAAGCGGGCGCGCTCGGCGCGTGGGACTGAGCCGATGAAGGCGGTCGCCGTCAGTGCCCCCGGACGCAGCAGCGAGTCGGCGACCACATTGAACTCGTGCTGGGTGAAGTGCCCCTCCGCTTGGTAGAAGGCGGCGGCGCTGGAGAGCTGACCGACCGAGAGGGCGGCCAGCGCTTCCGCCTGGTGCGCGGCGCGGACTGCCTCGCTGCGCTGTCCGGTCTCGAAATTGTCGCGTTCGCGTCCGTGGACGATCAGCGCGATCGCGATCGATCCGACCGCGATTGCGGCGACCACGGCGAAACCAAGCAGGAAACGGGTGCGCATGGACCTATTGTCGGCGGCTAGCCGTGACGACTCAATCTACGGGCGTGTTTGCAAGCGACTCCCAGAGATAGAGGGAGGCGAGGCTGCGGTGGGGGCGCCAGGGCTCGCCGATCTCCAACACCTTGGTCGGCGCCGGCATCTCCTCCAGGCCGTACTCGATCTGGATTGCCTTGCGGATGCCGAGGTCGCCGCCGGAAAGGACGTCGGGCCGTTCGAGGTGGAACATCAGAAACATCTCCGCCGTCCAGACGCCGAGCCCGCGCACGGCGACGATCTCCTCGATCACCGCCTCGTCGTCGAGATCGTCGAGGCGCTCGAGCTCGAGCTCGCCCTCGATCACGTGCGAGGCGAGGTCGCGGATGTACTCGACCTTGCGGCCGGAGAGCCCGGCGCCGCGCAGGTCGGTCTCATCGGCTTCGAGCAGTTGCTCTGGCGAGGGGGTGCTGCCGTCGAAGAGGTCGATGACGCGGCCATAGATCGTCCGCGCCGCCTTGGTCGAGAGCTGCTGGCCGACGATTGCACGCAGCAGGGCGCCGTAGGCGTCGTTGGGGCGCTCCTCGCTGCGTCGTTTCAACCGCGTCGCGATGTCGATCTTGCCGAGCCGCTCGATCAGCGCCGCCATCGTCGGATCGGCGGCAGCGAGCTCCCTGCGCGCCTTGGCGCTCATCGTCCTCGCCACTCGGGCTTGCGCTTCTCGGCGAAGGCCTCGATCCCCTCGCGGAAGTCCTCCGAGGAGAAGCAGGACTCGCGCAGCGCGATCAGACCGGCCTCCTGTTGCTCGCTGAGGATCGGCGAGGCGGCGAGCAGGTCGATTGCGCTCTTGTTGCCGCGCATCGAGAGCGGCGCGTTGGCGGCGATCTCGGCCGCTAAGGCGACGGCGGCCTGCTCCAGCTCGGCATCGGCGACGACTTCGTGGACGAGGCCGATCTCGGCGGCGCGGGCAGCCTCGAAATTGCGTCCGGTGAGGAAGAGCTCCTTGGTGCGCGCCAGCCCGATCGTGTCGAGGAACTTGCGCAGCCCGGTGTGGCTGTAGACGAGCCCGAGCTTGACCGGGGGCATGCCGAGCTTGGCTCCGGCGGCGGCGATGCGCAGGTCGCAGGTGACGGCGAGCTCGAGCCCGCCGCCGATGCAGTGGCCGTTGATCGCGGCCACGGTCGGCCAGGGATGATTGGCCAGGGCCTCGGTCGCCGCGTGGAAGGGATGGGCGACGAGCGCCTCGGCGTCGCGCTCGAATGTCTCGGAGGGGATCGCGGCGATGTCGTAGCCGGCCGAGAAGACCGGCGGGGCGCCGGTGATCAGCAGGCAGCGCGTCTCGATCCCCTGGTCGAGGCGCGGCAACGTCTCGGCGATCGCGTCGAGGATCTCGTGGTCGAGCGCGTTGCGGCGCTCGGGGTTAGAGATGCGGAGGCGAACGACCGCCTCGGCCGGCGAGTCGAGGATCAGCTTGCCGCCGGCGAGCTGCTCGTTCACTCGAGCACTACGAGGACGTCGCCTTCGCTGACCGACTGACCCTCCTCGCAGCGGATCTCCTTGACGGTGCCCTCGTCTTCGGCCTCGACCGGGATCTCCATCTTCATCGACTCGAGGATCACGACCGTGTCCCCGTCCTCGATTGTGTCCCCGACTGCGACCTCGATTTTCCACACGTTGCCGGTGATGTGAGCCTCGATCTCCATGGCGGGGGAGAATATCCCCGCGTGACGGCGGAGCGACCCAGGCCTGAGTCCGATCCCGACGCGGCCGCCTCGCTGGCCGTGATCGTCGCTGCCCGCAATGAGGCGGATCGGATCGCCGACACGGTGTCGGCCTTGCGCGGTGCTTTTCCGGCGGCAGCGATCTGGGTCGCCGATGACGCTTCCGAGGACGGCACGGCAGAGGTAGCGATGAGCGCCGGGGCCCAGGTCGTCAGCCGCGGTCGCCCTCATGGCAAGGGCGCCAACGTCACGGCAGCGGCCGAGGCGGCGCTGAGCGACGGCGAGTCGCCCGCGACCGTCCTGCTCTGCGACGGCGACCTCGGCGACTCGGCGGGGCGGCTTAGGCCACTAGTCGAGGCGGTCGAAGCGGGGGAGTGCGACCTCGCGGTGGCGGCCTTCGGCAGGCGCGTCGGCGGTGGCTTCGGCCTGGCCCTGGGCTTCGCCCGCTGGGCAATCCGGCGTCGCTGCGGCTTCGAGGCGGCAGCGCCGATCTCGGGCCAACGGGCGATGCGCAGCGAGGCTCTGCGTGCTGCACTTCCTTTTGCCCATGGCTACGGAATGGAGATCGGGATGACGGTGGACGCGGTGCGCGCTGGCCACCGCGTCGGCGAGTATGAGCTCGACCTCACCCACCGAGCCACCGGCCGCAGCTTCAGCGGCTTTCTCCATCGCGGCAAGCAGCTTGTCGATTTCGTGCGTGTCTACCGCGCCCGCGCTTAGAACTCATCCCGGCAGGGGTGGAGCGTCTTGCACTTTTTTCGGGCGTTGCCCCGGGCGCCAGCCCTCCCACGAAACTTCGAAAAAAGTTAAGCGGAACCCCTGCTGGGATGAGTTCCTAGCCTGGCTGTGACCAGCCCCCGGCGGCACGCTCAACCTGGCCGGCGAGGGAGAGCAGCGTCCCCTCGTCGTTTTCACGGCCGAGCAGCTGGGCGCCGATCGGCAGGCCGGCTGAGGTGAGGCCAGCGGGGACGCTGATTCCGGGCCAGCCGACCACGTTCCAGGCGAAGGCGAAGGGACAGATGGCGCTCGCCGTTGAGCTGGTCTTCCAGTAGCCCCTGTCCGCTAGCGCGCCGATCCGCGGCGGCGGCTTCGCCGTGGTCGGGGTGAGGACGACGTCGCAGCGCTCGAAGACTCGCCCGATCCGCCGCCGCAGTCGCGGCTCGGCGCTGCGCGAGATGCGCAGGGGTAGACCGCTCAGCGCCTGGCCGAAGCGAGCGTGGGTGCGGGTGCGCGACTCCAGCGCGGAGCGATCTTCGCCGTGGGACTGCAGCCATTCCGCCACACCCGCCATCCCGCGCGGGACGATCGCCGGCCCGACCAGGCCGTAGTCGGGGTCGAGGCGGACGATCTCGTGCCCGAGCCCGGCGAGCTGGTCGGCGAAGTCTTCGATCGCGGCGCGGTGCTCGGGATCGACCTTGCTGGTGACGCCAAAGGGAATCGCGAAGGAGACCGCTACCCGCAGCGAGCCCGGCTCGCGCGCGGCGGCGTCAGCGAAGCTTTCGGCCGGCGCCGGCGGCTTGTGCAGGTCGGCCGGCACGTTGCCGTGGACGGCGTCGAGGAGGAGGGCGGCGTCGGCGGCGGAGCGGGTCAGCGGGCCGTAACAGCTGAGGCCGTTGAAGGCCTCGGCGTCGGGCCAGGTCGAGACGCGACCGCGCTGGGGCTTCAGCCCGACCAGTCCGGTCCAGGCGGCGGGGATGCGGATCGAGCCGGCGCCGTCGGAGCCGATCGCGGCCGGGACGACGCCGGCGGCGACGGCAGCGGCCGCGCCGCCGCTCGAGCCTCCCGGCGTGTGGTCGAGGTTCCAGGGGTTGCGGGTGGCGCCGTGCAGGGGGGTCTCGGTGAAGTGCCACTGGCCGACCTCGGGCGCGTGGGTCTTGCCGATCGGGATCGCGCCGGCCTCGCGCAGCCGCCGCACCGCCTCCGCATCGCGCACGGCCGGGGAGCCGCCGCCGCAGCCAAAGGGGCTGGTGTGGCCCGTCAGGTCGACGTCGTCCTTGATCGCGACAGGGATCCCGAGCAGCGGCGCGCTGTCCTCGTCGCCGAGCCGGCGGTCCGCCTCATCGGCGGCGGCTAGTGCCTCCTCGGCGCAGATGACGCGGAACGCGTTGAGGGTCTCCTGGCTGGCCGCGGCGCGCTCGAGCGCCGCTTCGACCAGCTCTCGCGATGTTGTTTCACCGGCCCGCAGTAGCTCTGCTTGCTCCTGGAGACCGGTGGGTGCAGTTGTCGTCGTCGGTGCCATGTCGCCTCTCCTTGTGCCGCGCCGCCTGTTGTTCGTTCGAACGAACGATAGGCCAAAGGGGTAGGCTGACGCTTCTTGGCCACCGTCGCGCCCTCCGATACCCGCGAGCGGATCCTCCGTGCCACGGTCGAGCTGATCGGCGGCGAGGGAGTTCCCGCCGTAACCAACCGCCGCGTCGCCAGCGCGGCTGGGGTGGCACTCGGTTCGCTCACCTACCACTTCCCCAGTCAGGTCGACCTGCTGCGCGAGAGCCTGCTGCTCTTCGTCGGCGAAGAGGTGGCGCGACAGGAGGAGATCGCGGCGGAGCTGCGCCGCGGCGAGCCGAGCGTCGAGCAGGTGGCGGCCGAAGTCGAGCGCGTCGTCGAGGAGTCGAGCAACCGGATCCAGCAGTTGGCCGAGATCGAGCTGCACTTGCAGGCGGCGCGCGATCCCGCCCTGCGCGAGGCCTCGCTGCGCTGCTTCGAGGCCTACGAAGGGGTCGCCGCCGCGGCGCTGGAGATGCTCGAGGTGCCGGAGTCGGGCCAGCACGCGCGCACGATCGTGGCGCTGATGTACGGGATGGGGTTGCGCCGGCTCGCAACCGGGGAAGACGCGTCGGGCGTCGCCGCAAGCCTGCTCACGGTCGTGCGCGGGGTGTCTCCCTGATCCTCGCGATCGACCAGGGGACGACGGGGACCACCTGCCTCGTCTTCGACCCGGAGGGGCGGATCGCCGGCCGGGCCTACTCGGAGTTCGAGCAGCATTTTCCCCGGCCGGGTTGGGTCGAGCACGACGCGGCGGAAATCTGGGCGGTCAGTCGCCGCGTCGCCGTCGAGGCGATCGTCGACGCCGGGATCCAGGGCGCCGAGCTCGACGCGATCGGGATCACCAACCAGCGCGAGACGGTCGTCGCCTGGGACCCCGCAAGCGGCGAGCCGGTTCACCGAGCGCTGGTTTGGCAGGACCGGCGCACGGCTGAGCGCTGCGAGGAGCTGCGCGCGGCCGGTCACGAACAACTGGTGCGCGAGCGAACCGGCCTGGTCATCGACCCCTACTTCTCGGCGACCAAGATCGAGTGGCTGCAGAAAAACGGGGAGGGGATGGAGCGAGCGGTCTTCGGCACGATCGACTCCTGGTTGTTGTTCAAGCTCACCGGCCGCCACGCGACCGACCACACCAATGCCTCGCGCACGATGCTCTTCGACATTCGCCGCCGTGCCTGGGACGAGGAGCTCTGCGACCTGCTCGGCATCGACCCGTCTCGGTTGCCCGAGGCGCTGCCCTCGGCGCACGTCTACGGCACCACCACCGAGTTCGGCGGCGAGGTGCCGGTGGCTGGGATCGCTGGCGATCAACAGGCCGCCCTCTTCGGCCAGGCGTGCCACCGTCCCGGCACCGCCAAGAGCACCTACGGCACCGGCAGCTTCGTCCTCCTCAACACCGGCCCGGAACCTCCGGAACCCCCCAAGGGTCTCCTCACGACAATTGCCGCCTCCCTGGGTCGACGGGACTCAAAGTCGTCTACATCACGACTTTCAGGCCCGTCGGCGGGGGTTTCCTATGTGTTGGAGGCGTCGATCTTCGTCACCGGCGCCGCCGTGCAGTGGCTGCGCGACGGCCTCGGGGTGATCGAGCGGGCGGAGGAGAGCGAGGCGCTCGCCGCCTCGCTCGACGGCAACGACGGTGTCTACTTCGTGCCCGCCCTGACCGGCCTCGGCTCGCCGCACTGGGATCCCTACGCGCGCGGCACGATCGTCGGCCTTACTCGCGGTAGCGGCCGCGCCCACCTGGCGCGGGCCGCCCTGGAGGCGACCGCCTTCCAGACCGTTGACGCCGTGCGCGCCCAGGAGGCGGCTGCCGGTGAGCGGCTGGCGGCGCTCAAGGCCGACGGCGGGGCGGTCGCCAATCGCTGGCTGATGCAGTTCCAGGCCGACGTGCTCGGCTGTCCGGTGATCGTCCCCAAGATTGCCGAGACGACTGCGCTCGGCGCCGCCTACCTGGCCGGGATCGCGACCGGCCGCTGGAGCCTGGAACAGGTGGGCGAGATGTGGCGTGAGGCGGCCCGCTACGAGCCCACGATGCGGGAGGACCGGCGCCAGGCGCTCCTAGCCGAGTGGCACCGTGCCCTCGACCGGGCCAAGGGTTGGGCCGGGCCCGGCACCAGCGAAGAGGGACCGTAACCCTCGCCGCGGGCGGGGGTACCGCGTAGCGACGGCCGGCGGCCGTCGCGCCATGGCAGACATGAAGCCACAGACCTACAAGGACGATCGTCCGGCGGAGTACTTCGACCAGTTCCATGCCGCCGCCCGCAAAGGGGTCGGCTGGACCTACGCCTTTGTGCGCATCATCCTCTCGCTGCCGACCCTGCTGATCTACCGGGTGCGCGCGATCGGGGTCGAGAACGTGCCCAAGCAGGGCGCTCTGATCCTCGCCCCCAACCACTTCAGCCAGATGGACCACTTCTTCGTCGGCCTCTACCTTCGCCGCAAGGTGCGCTTCATGGCCAAGTCGCAGATGTTCGGCCCGCCGGTGCTCACCTATGTCTACAAGCACGGCGGCGTGTTTCCGGTGCGGCGTGGCCACCACGACGAGGAGGCGATCGAGACCGCCGACACGATCCTCGAGCAGGGCGGGATGCTGCTCGTCTACGCCGAGGGTGGTCGCTCGCGGAGCGGCAAGCTGAAAGAGGTCAAGCCGGGGATAGGCCGCATCGCGCTCGAATCGGGGGCGCCGGTGGTGCCGGTCGCGATCCAGGGCTCGGAGAAGGTGCGCCGCTGGAAGCGGCTCAGCTTCCCCAAGGTGACCGTGCAGTTTGGCGAGCCGCTGCACTTCCCGACCGAGGAGGCGCCGACCCGCGAGCGCCAGCTCGAGGTCGCGCAGCAGATCTTCGCCCCGGTGCGGGCGATGTACGACGAGCTCAGCGGCTCGCGCTAGTAGTAGGCATTGGCGAAACCCCCGCGCACGTCTGGCGGCGGCGGACACTGCGCGGTACGGCGTCCTCAGTCGGCCGAATAGCGCTGCTATTCGGCCTCCCTGCGTCCTTGCCCCGCTTGGTCCGGCGCTCGCCAGTCCGCACACGCGGGTTTCGCCAATGCCTACTAGGCCGTTACTCGTAGCGGGCGTCGAGCCCGGCGAAGAACTCCGGGTCGTGGCCCGGGGTGACGATCGCGTCTGGGTACTCGCGCTTGAACAGCTTCAGCTCCTGCAGCGAGCGGCGATAGTTGTGTTCGTCGAAGGGGCGCGGCGCCAGCGGCGCGTCGCCGTCGAGCTGTGCCTGCGTGTAGGTGGTGTCGCCGCCGATCACGAAGTCGCGCTTGCCGAGGTGGGCGATCACCGACATGTGGCCGGCGCTGTGGCCCGGGGTGTAGGCGAGCCGCAGCGAGCCGTCGCCGAAGAGGTCGAAGCAGCGGCCGAAGGTGGCGTAGGAGTTGATGCCGGCGCGGTCGAAGTCGACCGTGCGGTAGTCGAAGGCATAGTCGTAGTGGGGGCGGCGATAGCCGTTGAGCAGCGGCCGCGGGCCGGTCGCGGCGGCGTGCCACTCCTTCTCGCTGACGATGAAGGTCGAGCTGGGGAACTCGGAGATCGCCGAGGTGTGGTCGATGTGCATGTGGGTCATCACCACGATCGGGATCTCGCCGGGGTCGAGGCCGCGTTTGCGCAGCTGCGACGGGATGTCTTCGCCGGGCTCGAGCGAGGGGTTGCCGAAGCGGTTGCCCATGCCGCCGAAGTTCTCCTTGCCGTCGGTGGCGACCGAGGGGTGCAGGCCGGTGTCGACCAAGATCGCGCCGGCGCTGGGGTGGCGGATCAGGAAAGCGGGGCAGGGGACGGTGGCGGCGGGGTTGCCGCTGAGCAGGGCGCGCAGCAGCTTCAGGGTCTCGAAGGGACCGCCCGGCCTTTCCATCATCGTCGCCGGCCAGGTGACGTGGCCGGCGACCATCGGCTCGACCGTGACCGTCGCGCCGGGGGTACCGCCGGCCAGTGGCTCGTGCAGTGGTTTTGGCTCTACGCTGACCTTCATTGCCGCTGAGGTTACGGTGAGCGCCCGTCTATAGGCTTGCGCCTCGATGTCTGAAAGCCCGCATTCGCGCATCTTCAGGGAGGGTTTGCTCGAGGGACAGGTCTGCGTTGTCTCTGGCGCCGGCAGTGGCTTGGGGCGCGAGACGGCGCTCGAGCTCGCCCGGCTCGGTGCGATCGTGGTCGGCTGCGGCCGGCGCGAGGAGCCGCTGGCGGAGACTGCCGAGCTGGCTGCCGGCCTGGCTGGATCGTTCACGCACACGGCGATGGACATCCGCGACGAGGAGGCCGTCGACCGCTTCTTCGACCGGGTGCTGGCCGACCACGGGCGGATCGACGTGCTCCTCAATAACGCCGGTGGCCAGTTCCTGGCACCGGCGGAGTCGATCACGCCGAAAGGCTTCCGCACCGTGATCGAGCTCAACGTCGAGGGCACCTGGCTGATGACCCACGCGGCGGCGACCAAGGCCTTCATCCCTCAGGGCGGCGGCAAGGTGCTCAGCGTCACCCTCTCGCCCCATAACGGCATGCCCGGCATGGTGCACTCGGGCGCTGCCCGCGCCGCGGTCGAGAACATGATGCGGACGCTGGCGGTCGAGTGGGCCCGCTTCGGGATCAGGACCTGCGCTCTCGCCGCCGGCCAGTTCGCCACCGAGACGCTGCTGACCAAGTATCCGCAGGTCGTCGTCGACAACCTCGAGCGCTCGATCCCGATCGGTCGCGCCGGCCGGGCCGAGGAGATGGCTTGGCTGGTCGCCTACCTGGCCTCGCCGGCCGGTGACTTCGTCTCCGGCACGACGATCACGATCGACGGCGCCCGCGACAACTGGGCGGGCCCTTGGCCTCCCCAAGCTATCGCCAGCGAGAGTGGCGACCCCGTAGCCGAGGAGCGTCGGCCGAAGTAGGGGCACGGCGCCCCTCTCCCAGAGGCTTAAAGACCACGCTCTGAAGCAGGGCAGACGATCTGCTGCGCGACGGTCTCTGGGAGAGGGGCGCCGTGCCCCTACTCTCAGCGCGGCTCGAGGATGACGAGGGGGATTTCGCGGCCCTTGCTGCGCACGGCGTAGTCCTCGTAGCCGTGGTACGACTTGACCGCGAGTGGCCAGAGGCGCTCGCGCTCCTCGGGGTTGGCGACGCGGGCGTGGACCGGCAGATGGTGCGAGGCGACCTGGACCGTGGTATCCGGATTGGCCTTGAGGTTGTGGTACCAGGCGGGGTGCTTGGGGAAGCCGCCCTTGGAGGCGACGATGACCAGGTTCTCGCCGTCCCTGAAGTAGAGCAGGGGGGAGGTGCGTTCGGTGCCGCTCTTCGCCCCCTTGTGGTCGAGCAGCAGCATCTTGCCGGGGACGCCCGGGATCTTGTGCCCCAGGCGTCCTCCGGTTGCCTTGTAGAGCGCCGTGTGGGCACCCATGAAGCGACGAGTGGCAGGCCAGATCCGATCCGCTACGTCGAGGTAGCGGGGCGGACGCCTGCCACTTGTCGCCTGGGAGCTCAGGTGTACATCCCCCCGAACATGCCGCCGGTGACGTTGAGCACCTGGCCGTGCACGTAGTTGGCGAGGGGCGAGGCGAGGAAGAGCACCGGAGCCGAGGCCTCCTCGGGGGTGGCGGGACGGCCGAGCGGGATGATCGCCGAGGCCATCGCCCGCATCTGCTCGGGGATGCCGAGCTCGATCTTCTCGCCGCCCGGGGCGGTCATCTCGCCACCCTGCTCCTTGGCGGCGGTGAGGCGGGTTTCGACGAAGCCGAAGGCGACGGCGTTGACGTTGATCTTGAACTGGCCCCACTCCTTGGCCAGCGTTTTGGTCATGCCGACGACGGCCATCTTTGCCGCCGAGTAGTTGACCTGGCCGGCGTTGCCCATCATGCCCGAGGTCGAGGAGACGTTGACGATCTTGCGGAAGACCTCCTTGCCTTCGCCGCGCTCGGCCTTGGCCGCCTCGCGCCAGTGCGGGGCGAGCGCGCGGGCGACGCGGAAGGGCACGATGGTGTGGATGTCGATCATCGCCTGGAACTGCTCGTCGGTCATCTTGTGGGCGACGCTGTCCCAGGTGTAGCCGGCGTTGTTGACGACGATGTCGACGGCGCCGAAGGCGTCGTTCCCGGCGGCGACGAGCTTGTCGGCGGCGTCGGGCTTGGTCAGGTCGCCGGCGAAGACCGCGGTCTCGCCGTCGATCTCGCTCGCGGTCTGCTCGGCGACGTCGGCGTCGAGGTCGTTGATCAGCACCTTGGCGCCCTCGGCGACGAACATCTCGGCCGTCGCCCGGCCGATTCCGCGCGCCGATCCGGTGACGATCGCCGCCTTTCCGTCAAGAAGTCCCATCAGTCGCTCTCTCCTTATGGATTCAGTGAAATTCGGCTCGGGAGGCTACAAGGAACCCGCGGTCCTGGTTGACTGGCCAGTCGGGCTGGAGCCCCGGGATGGCGCCGGGCGCTGTGCTCAGGGAGCCGGCGACATCATCAGCTGGTACTCAAAGGCGGTCTCGTAGCCGAGCTTCAGGTAGATCGGCTTGCCCATCGGCGATGCCTGCAGCGAGGCGATCTCGGCGCCGAGGCCGAGACCAGCGTTCGTCGCCGCCACGGTGACGGCTCGGCCGAGGCCCTGGGCGCGCGCCCGCTCTGTGCTGCCGACCCAGTAGATGCCGGCGACGCCGTGGCTGACGATCGTCATCGCGATGCTCGCCGGCTCGTCGTCCAGGTAGACGATGAAGGCGACGACGTTCTCGGCGAGCAGGCCGGAGTGGTCGGTGTAGCCGGCGAAGACCTCGGGCGGGAAGCCGTTGCTCGCGTAGGCCTCCTTCGCCACCTTCCAAAAGTCGGGAGCTTCGTCTTCTGTGCCCAGCCGGCGCAGCTCCGCCCCGGCGGGGAGCGGCTCCGCCGCCAGCTCGCTGCCGAGCAGCATCTCCGGCATTTCGAAAACGGCATGGAAGCCGACAGTCTCGGCAGCGGCGGCGAGGTCGTCGTCCGACGCCTGGCCCGCCCTGACCCAGATGCTGAACCCCCGGTCGCGGGCGGCGAAGAACTCCCCGGCGCGGGCGATGAAGTCCTCGGCGTCGATGCTGTCGTCGCGGCGAAAGGCAGCGTTGGAGATCACCGGGTGGGTGGCGCTGCCGGCGCCGAAGAGCCAGCCCGGCTCGGCCTCGATCGCGGCGTTGGGATCGAGCTCGAAGAACTGGCGCGAGCTGTCGACGAGGTTGAGGTGGGCTGGCTCGAGCCGGCTATCCGCCAAGTTCGACACCGCCGTCCTCGGTGATCGTCCAGTGTGGGTTGTGGGCGACCTCCCATGGATGGCCGTCGGGGTCGATGAAGAGCGCGGTGTAGCCGCCCCAGAAGGCTTCGGCCGGCTCGCGGCCGATCGTGGCGCCGGCCTTGCGCGCTTCCTCGATCACCGCGTCGACCTCAGCCGGCGAGCCGAAGTTGAGCGCCAACGTCACGCCGCCCCAGCCACCGTTGTCCTCCACGCAGCTGTCCTCGGCGAGGCGGACCCGGTCCCAGAGGGCGACGACCATGCCGCCGCCCGCCTGGAAGAAGACCACGTCATCGTCCGGCTTAGCGCTGGTGGTCCAACCGAGCGCTTCGTAGAAGCGGCGCGCCCGCCCGAGGTCGCCCGTGCCGAGCGTGATCAGGCTGACGCGCTGCTTCACGAGTCGGTCAGGCCGTCGGCCCCGCCGGGGGCGGATCGCCAGCCGGAGGCTCGGTCGCCTGCGGCTGCTCGGGCATGGCCGGGGGGAGCGGGTCGGCCGGCGCCGGGGGCGCAAGTTCGCCCTCGATCGTGTCGGCTTCGGCTTCCCAGACCTTGTTCAGCTCGACTTGGACGTAAGCCCAGAGCGCCGGTGCGATCAGGATGTAGAGGATGATCGCGATCCAGCCGTTGAGCGGCTCCTTGCCGGCCAGGCGAGAGGCACCCATGACGCGCTTGACGCCGCGCCAGTAGGTGATCAGCGCCGGCACGAGGATCAGCCCGCCCGGGAACAGGGCGAGGAGGGAGTTGGTCGGGTTCTGGCCGAGGTCGTACCCCTTCGCCTTGCCGTAGTCGCGCAGCTCGCGATTGATCCGGTACCACCAGACCAAGTGGTAGATGCCGAGCGTGATGAACGGCAGCAGCGCCGCCGCCCAGGGACTGCGGACCTTCACCCGGTCCTGACTTCCCCGGATCTGCATTTCGTACGCCATCTAACCCCTCGTTTCTCCCTGCATCGGATAGGTCGCGAAGACACTAACCGACGTTTCGCGGGAAATCGCCTATCCGGCGATCGCGGCGAGGTCGTTTGGGCGCAGTAGGGCGACGAGGGTTCCTCCGTCCACCGCTGCCAGCCCACCCTTGCGCAGCTTCACGTGGGCACCGGTGAGGCGGGCGACCTCAGAGGAGAAGTCGGGCTCGTGGCCGACGAGGAGAACGTCACCCCGGCCAGCGGCCAGGTCGGTCGAGTCAAAGGGACCACCGCGCAACGCCTCGGCGATTTCCGGCTCAAGGTCGAGTGTCTCGCAGGCCAACTTAGCGGTGTCGGTAGCGCGGACCTTGGGACTCGCCAGACAGGTATCGGGCTTGATCCCCATGGCGACGAGCGCCGCGCCCGCGGCCCGTGCCTGGCGCTCCCCCTTGGCAGTGAGCCGCCGCGCCGCGTCGTCACCCATGCCTTCCTCCGCGTCGCCATGTCGAAGCAGGTAGATCACCACGTCGATGCTACGAAGTCGGGTCCGCGGGTGTGGCTGCCTATCCTCGGTCCCTGGGCCCGCATCGCTTCTCAGCCGCCGCCGTGCTTGCCGTTTGTCTGGGGTTGCTCGTCTGCGGCCCGGCGCAGGCGCGTTGGCATCCGGCTCCCACCGTCCAGCCATGGCAGTGGCAGCTCCAGGGCGAGATCGACACCGACGTCGATGCCGTGGTCTACGACGTCGACGGTTTCGAAACGCCGGCGAGCGTCGTGCGGCGGCTGCACGGGCTGGGACGCCACGTGGTCTGTTACCTCGACGTCGGCAGCTGGGAGAGCTACCGGCCGGACGCCGACTCGTTTCCGCGCTCCGTGATCGGCCGGCGCTACGAAGGCTTTCCCGATGAGCGCTGGCTCGACATTCGCCGTTTCCACTTGTTCGCCGGGGCGCTCAGGCATCGCTTCGACATCTGTGCGCGCAAGCGATTCGACGCGGTCGAGCCCGACAACATCGCCGGCTGGGAAAACGAGACCGGCTTTCCGACCGGCGCCGCCGCGCAGCTGCGCTTCAACCGCTGGGTGGCGCGTCAAGTGCACGCCCGCGGCATGGCGGTTGCGCTGAAGAACGACGGCGGCCAGGTACGGCAGTTGCTCAGCGCCTTCGACTTCGCGATCGTCGAGCAGTGCTTCCAGTACGACGAGTGTGGGATGTACCAGCCGTTCGTTAGCGCGGGCAAGGCGGTCTTCGAGGCCGAGTACGAACTCGAACCGTCCGCTTACTGTGGTGAGGCGGAGGCGATCGGCTTCAGCGCCGTCGGCAAGTCCTACGACCTCTTCGCCGCCCCCTGGCGCCCCTGTCTCTAGGTCAGCAGCTGCCGAGCTGGTGCAACCGGTGGCGGTAGGTGCGCATCGAAGCGTGCCGCCAATCCCCGTGAGTCTGCCGCCGCAAGCTCGCGACCCGCTCTCGGTGGTAGGGAGAGGAGAGGCTCTCGGCGTGGCCGATCACGTTGCGCAGTTTGATGTGGAAGCGACAGCGCAGGTAGCGGGTGAGGCGCAACGAGGCACGCATCTGTTGCCGGTTGCCAAGCACTTCGCCGTCGCTGAACCCAGTGTGCTCGATCCCGATCGCAGTCCAGTTGAGCCCGACCGTGTGCCGGCAGCGGATCCGCAGCGAGACCAGCTGATAGATCCGCCCCGAACCGGAGACGACGAAGTGAGCGCACGTGTTTGGCAGCTCGTGCAGCTCCGGATCGGGGTGGTCCGGAGCGAACGTGTTGAAGACCGCCGCCGCGCTTCCCGTTTCCGCCCAATGCTCGACGATCACTCGCGGCCGGCGGAGCCGCCAGGTGTGTTCGCCGTAGTGCCGCTGCGAGTAGCGAGCCATCTCCCGCTTGCGCTTGGGCCCGAGCGGAATCGGATGACGCACGATGTGCGGGCGCGCCAAGAGTTTTGTCTTCACCTTGTTCGCACGAGCCGCGGCCGGTGTATTCGAGGACGCCTGGCTCGCGCCAGCAAGGACGAGCAGGGCAAGCAGTGCAACGCTAACTCTCACGCCTTGAGGTCTACAGATTGCGCACCCGTCGCCCGATCTCGCGGTCGGGCGGGTAGCCAGCGGCACCCCAGAACTTCCCGGCTACTTCGTCTTCGAAAGCGACCAGCGCCGTCACGCGTCGCGCACCGCATTCGCGTAGGTACTTCTCGCCCGCCCGAGTCAGTGCCAGGCCGATCCCTTGCCGCCGACATTCATTGCGGACAGCTAGCCGATACATGTTCCCCCGCCACCCGTCCCATGCAGCGATCAGTGCGCCAACAATCTCGTCCTTCCGCTCGGCCACCAAAGTGCGGCTGGGAATCGCGAACCAGTCGGTCAACGTCATCGGTTCGATCTAGGATGGTCGCGTGTTCGCCGCGAGCTTCATTCCAAAGCTCCAGCGGCGCGGGCACGTCAGCCCGCTCGCCTCGTCGTACTCTGATTCGCTCGTTACTCAAGCGAGCAGCATAGGCACCCCAATTAGCTACGTAAACTGCTTGGGCTGTCACATGCGCTCTGGCAGCGCGACGGCAGCTGGCCGAGACGGTCCCATACACTCGGCGCCGTGAATCCGCCAGTCGCTGAGTTGCGCAGCAACAGGATCGTTCTGCGAGGTTCGTTCAATCCACGCATCCTGCAACCGGCGTGGCTGGCCGCACAGAAACTGATTCGCGAGGCGGAGTCGGAGAACGCGGAGATCACGATCATCCACGAGGAGGCGACGGTCTTCTCCATCGATTGGGCAATCATCGAGGTGGAGCGCGAGAGGATGCGATTGGCGACGACGACCAAATCGGAGACTCCCGAGCAGCTGCGCGATCTGGCGATCGGGATCCTCGAGACTCTCGACCACACGCCGATTCACATTGTGGCGATTCAGAGCGTTGCCCACTATGCGATGGCGAGCCAGGAGAGGCGCGATGAGCTCGGCTGGAAGCTGGTTCCGCCGGGCCCCTTTGAGGAAGAGATCTCAAGGCCGGGGATGGCGGCCCTTCACGTCAGCGGGGCGCGTCCTGGGGAGGAGGCAGAGGGAAATGAGCCCCCACCGACCGGCGTTGTGACGGTCTCCATCGAGCCGTCGCAGCCGCTGGCGCCGCATGGCGTCTTCATGCAGGTAGATGATCGCTATTCTGTCGCGGATCCCGAGGCGGCCAACACTGGCACTGCCCCGGCTGTAACTTGCATCAAGGAAAATTGGGAGACTTCGTTGAAGCGAGCCGAGCGGATTGCTGAGGGGGTGTTCGCCAGCGTATGAACCAGCATGCAGTTGCTGAGATCCTTGAGCAGGAGCCGCGCGAGGCGCGGATGATCGAAGGTGATGGTGCCGCGCTTCGCTATGTGCCACCAGCGGTGAAGCCTGAGCTGCCGTCTGATGATGAGCTTGAGACGATTTGGATCCAAGAGGTGCCAAATATGACGCGGGTGGTGGCTCCCGCGGTCTGGCGCTCCCCCGATGTGCCGGGAGATACCTTCCAATCGCTGCAGCGCTGGGAGGGGGTAGTAACGAAGATCGAAGAGGAGAGCTTCATCGCTCGCCTAACCGACCTAAGTCACAAGGGATCGGAGGAGGAGGTTGAGCTGCCGTTGGCCGACATCCCCACCGAGGACCGTGACTTGCTTGAGCCCGGTGCCATCTTCTACTGGGCGATCGGGTATCGCGATGAGCCCAGTGGACAGCGTCAACGCGTTTCAATGTTGCGTTTCCGTCGTCTGCCAGTTTGGTCGGCGAGTGAGCTACGGGCCGCCGGAGAGCGGGCCAGCCGGGTTGCCACTGCGCTCGGTCGCGGCGAGGAGCCGGTAGCCCGCCTTGCCGGCAAGTGAAGCTGGCCCCGAGCCTGGGGTGGTCGAGGTCAGCCTGTTCGGTCCTGGCTGCGGAGAGGCGGTCGCCATCCATCTCGGCAGCGGAGCATGGATGCTCGTTGACTCTTGTTTTGATGACGAGGGACGCCCGGCCGCGCTTGTCTATCTGGAGCGAATTGGAGTCGATCCCTCCCATGTCGAGCTGATCGTTTGTACGCACTGGCATGACGATCACATCGGCGGGCTCAGCGATTTGATCGAGAGCTGTTCCGAGGCGGCATTCGCCTACTCGGGGGCGATCCGAAACGATGAGTTCTTTGCGCTGGTTGGCGCCTATGCGGAGCGCTCGAAGATCGCCCGAAATGGGGTTTCAGAGTTTGCCCGGATCTCTCAGCATCTAGAAGAGAGTGCGAGCCGGGTTCCGAAATTTGCGCTCGAGAACAGGCGGCTGGTGGCCCGTGCGGGGAGCGAGCCGCCGGTGACGGTTGACGCGCTATCGCCCTGTGACGCGGCTGTGAAGCGCTCGCAGCAAGCCATCGCCTCTTTGCTTCCACAACTGGACACTCAAAAGCGCGCCGTGCCGCCGCCTCTCCACAACCACGCGTCGGTAGCGCTTGCGGTGCGCGTTGGAGAGGTGGGGGTGCTGCTCGGTGCCGACCTCGAGGAGACCAGCGACGAGAACAGTGGTTGGACAGCGGTGCTCGAGAACTGCGAGCTGCCAGAGGCTCTCTCCGTCTTCAAGGTTCCCCATCATGGCTCGGAGAACGGCGACCAGCCAAGGGTATGGAGCGAGGCTCTCACCGAGAGTCCGTGGGCGCTCGTCGCCCCATTCGTTTGGGGAAGGCACGAGCTGCCGCGCGAGTCGGATCGCGAGCGGATCCGCTCCTACACAGAGAACGCTTACTTGAGCGCGCCAAGTGAGCGAAAGCACCGCAAGCGCGAGCGGGCGGTTGAGAAGACGCTTGAGCAGCTAGGGGCGGTCCCTGTCAACGTCGACCCCCCGATGGGCCAAGTACGACTCCGAACTCCGGTCGACGAGCCCGAAGGCTGGAGGGTTGAGCTCTTCGGCCCCGCTTTTCACTTCTGAGTCGACCCCGGCACCATCGGGGTCGGTCTTGGTAGCGCAAGCGCCCTACAGCCCCATCAGCTTCCCCAGGATCTCCTTCATGACCTCATCCGTCCCCCCGCCGATCGGGCCGAGGCGAGCGTCGCGGACGGCTCGCTCGATGCCGTACTCGCGCATGTAGCCGTAGCCGCCGTGGATTTGGAGGGATTGGTCGGCGATCTCTAGGACGGCTCGTTGGGTGACCAGCTTGGCCATGGTCACGTCCTGGATGCAGTTTTGGCCTTCGTGGAAGAGGCGGAGGGCGTTGTAGGTGAGGGCGCGGGAGGCCTCGGCCTTGGTTGCCATCTCGGCTACCTGGTGGCGGATTGCCTGGAACTTGCCGATCGGGCGGCCGAAGGCTTCGCGGTCGAGGGCGTAGGCGACGGTTGTCTCTATTAGGCGCTGCATCGCGCCGACGGCGCCGATCGCCATCAGCAGCCGCTCCCAGGCGAAGTTGGCCATGATCAGGTGGAAGCCCTTGTTCTCCTCACCGAGCAGATTCTCCGCGGGCACCTCGACGTCGGTGAAGGCCAGCTCTCCCGTATCGGATGAGTGCCAGCCCATCTTCTCCAGCTTCTGGGCCACCTCGTAGCCGGGCATCTCGCGCTCGAGCACGAGGAAGGAGATGCCGCCGTGGCCGCCCTCTTTCGTCGTCTTCACGGCGCAGACGAGGAAGTCGGCGCGGACGCCGTTGGTGATGAAGGTCTTCGATCCGTTGACGACGTAGCCGCCGTCGACCTTCTCGGCGAAGGTGGAGATGCCGGCGACGTCGGAGCCGGCGCCGGGCTCGGTGATCCCGAGGGCGCCGATCTTCTCGCCGGCGATCCCCGGCACCAGCCAGCGCTGCTTCTGGTGCTCGGTGCCGAAGTTGAAGATCGGCGGCATCGCGATCGAGGTGTGGGCGTTGAGGCCGGCAGCGACGCCGCCGGAGCCGCCGCTGCGGGCAAGCTCCTCGACCCAGATCGCGTCGTGCAGGTGGGTGCCGCCCTGGCCGCCGAGCTCCTCGGGGAACTTGAGGCCGAGGAAGCCGAGCTCGGCGCAGCGGCCGTAGAGCTCACGGGGGAATTCCCGCGCCGCCTCCCACTCGTCGACGTTGGGCGCGATCTCCTTGCTGACGAAGCGGCGCACCGTCTCGCGCAGATCCTCGTGCTCCTCACCGAACGGCGGCAGAATGGCTCGCGTACCTGTGTCCTTGATTACGGTCATCCTGCGCTCGCCGCACATCTTCCCCTAAAGCGATGGACCACACGACCCTCAGCCTGATCACGATCCCGCTCTTCACCGGGGCGATCGGCTACGTGACCAACCTCAGCGGGGTCTGGATGCTCTTCTACCCGGTGCGCTTCGCCGGGGTCAGGGTGCCGGGCCTGGCGCCGCTCGCCAACGTGCTGCCGCGGCGCATCCAGCAGATCCCCGGGCTCGGCCAGGGCGGCCTCGGCTGGCAGGGGATAGTCCCCTCGCGGGCGGCGAAGATGGGCTCGATCGCGGTCGACAAAGGGATCTCCAAGCTGGGCAGCCCCGGCGACTTCTACCGCCAGCTCGACCCCGAGGCGATCGCCGAGCAGATCCTCGAGGCGGCCCGTGGCGAGATCCACGACGTGGTCGAGCGGATCATGGAGCGCGAGCGCCCGCAGCTCTGGCACGACCTACCGCCGCGCGTGCGCGCCGCCGTCCACGCCCGCGTCGAGGAGCAGTTGCCACAGATCGTGCGCACGATCACCGACGAAATCGGCAACCACGCCGACGACCTGATCGACGTCAAGCTGATGGTGATCCGCCGCCTCGAGGCCAACCCGGCGCTGGCCAACCGGATCTTCCTCGAGGTCGGCCGCAAGGAGCTGCGCTTCATCGTCAACTTCGGCTTCTTCTTCGGCCTGCTGCTCGGCGTCCCCACGGCCTTTCTGACCGAGTACGTGCTGACCCCGTGGTGGGTGCTGCCGATCGCCGGCGTGCTGATTGGCTACACGACAAACCTGCTTGGCATCCGCATGATCTTCGAGCCGGTGCGGCCGCGGCGGGTCGGGCCGTTCGAGGTCCAGGGGCTCTTCCTCAAGCGCCAGCCCGAGGTGGCCGAGGTCTACGCCGACATCATCGCCGACGACGTGGTGACGATGACCAACGTGGCCGAGGACCTGATGCACGGGCCCAACTCGGATCGCACCCGGCAGCTGATCGAGGACTCGCTGCGCCCCGCCGTCGATCGGGCGCTCGGCCGGGCGCGGTCGGCGGTAAGGGTCGCGGTCGGCAGCCGCGACTACGAGACGATCCGCACCTCGCTCGCCGCCGAGGCTGCCGACTACGCGGTCAGCCCGCTCGCCGACGAGGCGTTCAACGCCAGACAAAGGGACGGCGTGCGCGAGTTCGTCGCCACGCGGGTACGGGCGATGGGGCCGCCCGAATTCTCGGAGATGCTGCGCACGGCGATGCGCGAGGACGAGTGGCTGCTCTATCTGCACGGGGCGGTGCTCGGATTTGGCGCCGGACTGCTACACCTGGCGATCTTCGGATGAGCTTCGACGACGACAGGGGAGAGCCAGCGGGGCGGCCGCGGCGAACGTCCGGCCCAACGGGACAGCAGGCGCTTGAAGAGCTGCTGCAAGCTGCTCCCGGCCTGGCCAGGATCGCCGCAAACATGGCCAAGCAGGGAGCGACGGAGATAGCCAACGCCTACGCCGAGGGGGCCTCGCGGGTGATGCGTGCTGCTTCTCAGGGCGAGTCGACCGCGGACGCGGTGCAGGAGACCACCGCCGAGCTGCGCGCCTATTTGCGTGAGCTGATCGGCGTCGAGGAAGGCACGCGCTCACGGCCGGCGGGAGACTCCTCAGCGGAGGCTTTGCGCAACCGCGGCGAGGAGCTGCTGCGCCGCTCGGCCGACGTCAGCGTCGATGTCGATTCCCACCCCGCCTACATGCGGATCCTCGATGCCCTGGCGCCGGACGAGGCCCGCATCCTGCGATTCCTGACTCGAGAAGGCGAGCAGCCATCGGTCGACGTGCGCGCCGGCCTGCCGTTTGCCTCCGCGCTGGTCGCCAGCGGCTGCACGATGATCGCCGAGGAGGCCGGCTGTCGCCACAGCGAGCGCGTCCATGCCTATCTCAACAACCTGCACCGGCTCGGCCTCGTCTGGTTCTCGCGCGAGCCGCTGCGCGATGCCCGCCGCTATCAAGTCCTGGAGGCTCAGGTCGAGGTCACGGATGCGCTGGAGCGGGGTGGGCGCACGGCCCGAACCGTGCGCCGCAGCATCGTCCTCACCCCGTTCGGCGAGGATTTCTGCGCGATCTGCTTGCCGGTGGACTAGCGGCTCGCAGCGCTTAGAGACGCTCTGCGCCCCTTGTTTCAGTTCTGTGCGTGGATCTCAACTTCCGAAACACATTGTCTGAGCACGATTCGTCTAGCGTGGCTAGCATGGAACGCACGATGTGGAATGACGCGAGACTGGACGACCGGTTCAACTCGGTCGACAAGCGCCTTGACGACTTGTCAAGCAAGGTAGACTCGGGCTTCGCTCGTGTGGACAGTGATATGTCCGACCTCCGCACCGAGGTGCGGGACCTGAGGCAACTGATGTTCATGCTTTGGGGGCCGACCATGCTGGGCGTCCTCGGCATGATCGCCACCGCCCTGATTACAAACGGCTGAACTCCAGCCCGCGGTCGAAACCCCGGGCTGGAGTGGGGTGCTTACAGCCCGTAACTGCGCCCGATCACGTCGAGCATTACCTCGTCGGTGCCGGCACCGATTCGGTTGAGGCGGACGTCGCGGTAGGCGCGCTCGATCTCGTACTCCTTCATGTAGCCGTAGCCGCCGAGGATCTGGACGGCGTCGTCGGCGACCTCGCAGCAGATGCGGGAGGCGTAGAGCTTGGCCATCGTGATCTCGCGCACCGGGTACTCGCCGTTGGCGAAGCGCCAGGCGGTGGCGTAGGTGAACTGCTTGGCGGCCTCGGTCTTGGTTGCCATCTCGGCGATCTTGTGGCGCAGGGCCTGGAATTTGCCGATCGGGCGGCCGAAGGCTTCGCGCTCCTTGGCGTACTCGATCGTCTTCTCGATCATCCGCTCCGCACCCGCGTGGCAGCCGGCGGCGGCGACCAGGCGCTCGCCCTGGAGCTCCCAGGCGATGTGGTAGAAGCCCTTGCCGACTTCGCCGAGCACGGCGTCGGCCGGGACGCGGACGTCTTCGAAGGAGAGCTCGCCGGTGTCCGAGGCGTGCATCCCCATCTTCTCCAGCTCGGCCGAGACGGTGAAGCCGGGCACGTGGTTGCCCTCCTCATCCTTCAGGGGCAGGACGAAGAGCGTGATGCCCTCGTGGCGGGCGCTGGGGTCGGTCTTGGTGACGAGGACGATGAAGTCGGCGCGGGGGCCGTTGGTGATGAAGGTCTTGGAGCCGTTGATCACGTATTCGTCGCCGTCGAGGATCGCCGTGGTGCGAATGCCGGCGACGTCGGAGCCGGCGCCCGGCTCGGTGATCGCGATGCAGCCGATCTTCTCGCCCTTGAGGCCGGGCTCGAGGTACTTGCGCTTCTGCTCCTCGGTGCCGAGCAGGTGGATCGGGGGAAGGACCATGTCGCTCTGCACGGCGAAGCCCATGTTGGTGCCGCCCGAGCCGGAGTAGCTCATGCACTCGGCGCGGACCAGCGAGTAGAAGTAGTCGCCGCCCTGTCCGCCGTACTCCTCGGGGAAGCAGAGGCCGAGGAAGCCGAGCTCGCCGGCGCGCTTCATCGCGGCGGAGTCCCAGTAGGTGTCCTCCCACTCGTTGCGGTGGGGCCACAGCTCCTTCTTCACCCACGACTGCATCGACTCGCGCAGGTCTTCGTGCTCCTGGCTGAAGATGAAGTGCTTGCGCCCTGCCTCGTGGTCGGGCTTGATGACTTTGGAGCCGTTGGTCGTCGCGGTCGCCACTGTCTCTCTCCTCGTTCGCGGGTTCGTGATGGGCGGCGCGGCCGCCGGAAATCCGCCGTGGACAGTAGCACTTCCTACTTTCAGCACAGTTCGGCTATGGTCCCGGCTCGATGAGCGTCGAGAGAGCGGAGCGCGCAAGCTGATGGCCGAATACGAGCTGGTCGCCTACGAGGTCGATGAGGGCGTCGCCACGGTGACGCTGAACAACCCGGAGAAGCGCAACATGCTCTCCGGGCAGATGCTGAGCGAGCTGGTCGATGCGATGAAGACGGCGCGCGACTCCGAGGACGTGCGGGCGGTGGTGTTGACCGGGGCGGGGGACAAGGTCTTCTGCGCCGGCGCCGATCTCGGTGGCTTCGCCGCCGATGTGCCACTCGTAGCCAAACACTTCGCCACCGATCTCTTCCTCGAATACTTCCGGCTGATGCCGCGGCTCGGCAAGCCGAGCCTCTGCGCCGCCAACGGCCATGTGCTCGCCGGGGGAATGGGACTCGCACTCTCCTGCGACCTTCTGATCGCCAAAGAGGGCGCCACCTTCGGCACGCCGGAGATCAACGTCGGCGCCTTCCCCTACATGATCATGGCGATCATTTACCGCAACGTCCCGCGCAAGAAGGTCAACGAGATGATGCTGCTGGGCGAGCGGCTCAGCGCGGAGGAAGCGGTCGAGTACGGGCTCGCCAACAAGGTCGTGCCGGCTGGGGAGTTCGAGGCTGCCGTTGCCGATTGGGCGACGAAGCTGGCCTCGAAGAGCCCGGTGCTGATGCGGCTCGGCCACGACGCGATGTACCGCCAGCAGGACATGGCGGTCGACGACGCGCTCGACTACCTGCGCTCGCAGCTATCGCTCACCTTCAGCACCGAGGACATCGTCGAGGGCGTCACCGCATTCTTCGAGAAACGCGACCCGCAGTGGAAGGGACGGTAGTGGCGACCGATCAGGAGACGAAGCACCTGCTTCCAGGCACGGCCCCGCTCGGCGAGCTGACCGAGCAACTGCACGAGCGCCGCGAGAAGGCGAGGCTCGGTGGCGGCGAGGAGAAGATCGCCAAGCAGCACGAGCGCGGCAAGCTCACCGCCCGCGAGCGGATCGACCTGCTGGTCGACGAGGGCACCTTCGTCGAGATGGGCATCCACGGACGCCCTCACTTCGCCCAGCGGGCGATGGACGGCAAGGAGGCCCCCGCCGACGGCGTGATCACCGGCTGGGGCGACGTCGACGGCCGCCCCTGCTGCGTCGCCGCCTACGACTTCACTGTGATGGCCGGCTCGATGGGGATGACCGGCGAGCTCAAGGCCACTCGCCTGCGAGAGATGGCCCTCTCCAAGCGGATGCCCTTCATCTGGCTGCTCGACTCGGCCGGCGCCCGTATCCAGGAGGCGGCGGGCTCGCTCTTCGCCGGCTCCGGCCACCTCTTCCGCGAGGAGGTCGAGATGTCGGGCGTGATCCCGATGGTGGCGGCGATGATGGGCCCCTGCGCCGCCGGCACCGCGTACATCCCGGCCCTCGCCGACTTCGTGCCGATGGTCTCCGGCCAGGGCGCGATGGCGCTGGCCGGCCCGCACCTGACCAAGGCGGTCACCGGCGAGGACATCACGATGGAGGAGCTCGGCGGCGCCAAGGTCCACTGTCGCAAATCAGGAGTGGGGGACCTCGAGGTGAAGGACGACGAGGAGTGCATCGAACGGGTCAAGCAGTACCTCTCCTACTTCCCCGCCAACTGGGAAGAGAAGCCGCCGCTGCGCGAGGTCTCCGACCCGATCGAGCGCCAGTCGGAGAAGCTGATGGAGATCGTTCCCGACTCCTCACGCCAGCCCTACGACATGTACGAGGTGATCCGCGAGATCGTCGACGACGGCGAGTTCTTCGACATCAAGCCGAAGTTCGCCAAGACGCTGATCACCTGCTTCGCCCGCTTCGGCGGCCAGCCAGTCGGGATCGTTGCCAACCAGCCCAAGCAGCTGGCTGGGATCCTCGACAACGACTCGGCCGACAAGGCGGCGCGCTTCATCAACCTCTGTGACGCCTTCAACATCCCGCTCGTCTTCCTCCAGGACGTGCCCGGCTTCATGGTCGGCGCCAAGGTCGAGCACGCCGGGATCATCCGCCACGGGGCGAAGATGCTCTATGCGGTCAGCCGCGCCACCGTGCCCAAGATCACCGTGATCGTGCGCAAGGCCTACGGCGCTGGCTACTACGTGATGTGCGGCAAGGCCTATGAGCCCGACCTGATCGTCGCCTGGCCGGGTGCGGAGATCTCGGTCATGGGCGCCGAGGGCGCGGTCAACATCATCGGCCGCTCGATGATCGAGGCCTCTGACGATCCGGAGGCGACCAAAGAGGCGATGCTGAACGCGGTGCGCGAGCAGATCGACCCCTACATCGCCGCCGGCAACGCCGTGATCGACGACGTGATCGACCCGCGCGAGACCCGCCCGACGATCGCCAAGGCGCTGAAGATGGCGCGCAACAAGCAAGTCCAGAAGCCGAAGAAGCGCCACGGGGTGATGCCGGTATGAGGGGCTTGGCGACTTATGGGCCATATAGGGGGCCTAACTCGCCAAGGGGGCGTCGATGAGCTCGTTCGAGAACCCGGTGGTGATCAGCTGCTCGATCAGCGGGGTGATTGCCAATCGCGATCAGTGTCCGGCGATCCCCTACACGCCGGAGGAGTACGCGGCGGAGGCCCGGCGCGCGGTTGACGAGGGCGCCTCGCAGCTCCACATCCACGCTCGCAAACCCGACGGCACGCCCTCCTACGAGGTCGAGGACTTCAAGGCGATCACCGAGGCGATCTTGGCCGAGGTCGGCGACGTGATCATCAACTACTCGACCGGCGCGATCGGCATCCCGATCGAGAAGCGAATCGAGTACCTGCGCGAGCTGAAGCCCGATGTGGCGGCGCTCAACATGAGCTCGATGAACTACGCCAAGTACAGCTCGCGGCGTAAAGACTTCGTCTTCAAGGCAGTCTTCGAGAACAGCTTCGACACGATCATCGAGTTCCTCACCGCGATGCGCGACCTCGGGATCAAGCCCGAGCACGAGTGCTTCGACGCCGGCCACGTCGCCAACCTCGACCCGTTGATCGACATGGGCCTGCTCGAGCGGACCCCGCTGCAGATCTCGCTGGTGATGGGGGTCAACGGCGGCATCCGGCCGACGCCCCGCAACGTCGCCTTCATGTCGGAGCAGATTCCCGGCGGTGCTGAGGGGCCCAACCAGTGGCAGACGATTGGCATCTCGCGCGACCAGTGGAAACTGCTCGGCACGGCGCTGGTCCTGGGCGGCAACGTCCGCGCCGGGGTCGAGGACAACCTCTACTTGCCGAACGGCGAGATGTGCCGCTCCAACGGCGACCTGATCGGCAAGGCGCGGCAGATGGCCGAGGACGTCGGCCGCCGTGCGGCGAGCGTCGTCGAGGCGCGTGAGCTGTTGGGAGTGCCGCGGCGAGCGGAGGCTTGAGCGTGGAGGCCACGATCCACCGCGCCGGTGTCTCCTGGAGCGGCGGCGAGGGGGAGGATGTGCAGGCCCACGATGTACTGCTCGGCGCTCAGACCCTGCCCAGCTCCTCGGCGGTGGAGCTCGGCGGCGACGAAACCAAGTCCAACCCTGAGGCGCTGTTGGTCGGCGCGCTCGCCAGCTGTCACATGCTCTGGTTTCTCTCACTGGCGCGCAAAAAAGGCTTCGAGATTGCCTCCTACGAAGACGATGCCGACGGCGTGCTGGACGGCAAGCGCTTCACCTCCGCCACCCTGCGTCCGCGGGTGCGCTGGGCGGGCGAGCCGCCCGAGCCCGAGGCGATCGAAGCCCTCCACCAGCGCTCGCACGAGCTCTGCTTCATCGCCAACTCGGTCCACTTCCCCGTGGAGGTTGAGCCCTCGTGAGCGAGCTGCCGCTCAACGACGTCAAGGTTCTCGACCTGACCCGGCTCCTGCCGGGGGGCTTCTGCTCGCTGCTGCTCGCCGACCTCGGCGCCGAGGTGCTCAAGGTCGAGGACACCGGCATGGGCGACTACATCCGCTGGGCACCCCCCTACTACGGCACGGACGAGCAGCAGGAGCTGGGTACGCGCTCGGCGCTCTACCTCTCGCTCAATCGCGGCAAGCGCTCGATTCGGCTCGACCTCAAGAGCGAGGTAGGGCGCGAGGCGCTGCTGCGCTTGGTCGATCAGCACGACGTCGTCCTCGACGGCTTCCGTCCCGGCGTGTTGGACCGGCTCGGCGTCGGCTACGAGCGCATGCGCGAGGCCAACCCCGGCGTCGTCTTCTGCGCGATCACCGGCTACGGCCAGGACGGTCCCTATGCTCAACGCGCCGGCCACGACATGAACTACCTCGGCCTCGTCGGCCTGCTCGGCCTTACCGGCGCCAAGGACGGGCCACCGGTCCAATCCGGCGGCCAGATCGCCGACCTCGGTGGCGGCGCCCTGATGGCGGCCTTCGGCGTGATGGCGGCGCTGCACGAGCGCCAGCGCTCCGGCGAGGGCCAGATGGTCGACGTCTCGATGGCCGACGGCGCCCTCTCCTGGCTGGCAATGGTTGCCGGCCGCTACTTCTGCGATGGCGAGGTGCCGCAGCGCGGCGAGCAGCAGCTCGCCGGCGGTCTGCTCTGCTACCTCCCCTACGAGGCGAGCGACGGCTGGGTCAGCTGCGGCGCCCTCGAGCCGAAGTTCTGGGCTGCCTTCTGCAACGGGGTCGAGCGACCCGACCTGATCGAGGTGCAGTTCGAGGCGCCGGGGACCGAGGCTTGGGGGAAGGTCGCCGAGGTCTTCCGCGCCCGCACTCGCGACGAGTGGAAGGCCTTCAACGATGAGCACGACTGCTGCATCGAGCCGGTGCTCGAGATGGACGAGGCGCTCGACTCGGAGCTGGTCCGGGCCCGCCAGATGGTGGTCGAGATGGAGCAGCCCGGCCTCGGCGCCGTGCGCCAGCTCGGCGCGCCGGTGAAGATGAGTCGCACCCCCGCCGACCCGACCCGCCCGGCGCCCGCCTTCGGCGAGCACACCGAGCAGGTCCTGCGCGAGGCCGGATACTCCGACGAGGAGGTTGCCGCAATGCTCGAGTCCGGCACCGCCGCCGGTCCCAGCTCGGACGGCGCGACCACCTTCCGCGCATGAGAGGTGGAACCGTCATGTTCCGCTGTTCCTTTGCCTCGATATGTGGGGCAAAGGAACAGCGGAAGAGGTCGTTGTGAGCGCCAACGGCGACCTGCTGCGGATGGGCGAGCTGGCCGAGGCGTCCGGGGTGCCGGCGCCGACGATCAAGCACTACCTGCGTGAGGGGCTGCTGCCGGAGCCGGTCAAGACCAGCCGCAACATGGCCTACTACCCGCCTGAGTTCGTCGACCGGATCAGGCTGATCAAGCAGTTGCAGGAGGAGCGCTTCATGCCGCTGAAGGCGATCAAATCGGTGCTCGACGAGGACCCCGAGCGCGCCCGCGCCCTGGTCGAGCTCGAGGACCGCATCCTCGACCGCGCCCTCTCCGCCGAGCGCACCCGCACCAGCGCCGCTGAGGTCCGCGAGCGTTACGGCGTGCCCAAGGACGTGCTCGACCGGCTGGAGAAGCTGGAGGTCCTCAGCCCCAACAGCCGCGGCTACTCGCCCTCCGACATCAAGATCATCGAGGCGATCAGCCGTTTCCGCGCCGGCGGCTATGACGAGCAGATCGGCTTCACCGTCTACGACACCCTGCGCTACAAGAGCGCGATCGAAGACCTCGTGCACGAGGAGGTCGGAATGGTCATGGATCGCCTCGCCGGCGAGGTCTCGCCCGAGCGCGTGGTCGAGATGCTCGAAGCCGGCGCCCAGCCCCTGCAGGACCTGATCGCCGCTCTGCACACCAAGCTGATGGTCGCCGAGCTGGAGCGCCACCGGGCAAATAGGGGGCCGGCTTAGGCCGCGCCGCAGCTGAGCAGGACGCGTCTTTTCCCGAAGCCGACCACTTTTCCGCCAGCATTGAGCACGTCCCATTCGACCAGGAGTTTGCCGGCGCTCGGCAGCATGGTGCATTCGACCGGGACGAGGCAGCTCTGGGCGGCTTCGAACGTGCCTCCGATGCACCCTTCTGGATCGTTGCGGACGAACGCTCCCGCTTCCACTTCGACCTTTGAGATTTCTATTTTCCTGGGGCCGAGGTTTTTGATCAGCACGCTTCTGGGGTCGAATGTTTTGACGAACACCAATGAGAGCGGATCCACGGTCACGTTGGTCACCGCCATGGCCTCTTCTTTGTGAACTCCACTGAGCGACTCTTTGTCTTCTCCGGTCAAGAAGGCCTGGTTTTTGCCCAGTTTCATGCTCGTGACGCCCGATTCTTCGGCGATAGCTTTGGAGAATTTCTGCGCCCGTTTTGTGACTTCTTCCTCCAGCTTGGGAACTTCGGCCGCGGTTGCCCCGCTCATTTCGAGTTTCGCGGGAAAGACGCATTCCGCGCCACTGATTTCAATCGTCGTCGTCGGCGTGAGCTCTTCGTAGCCTTTCTCGACTTCTTTGACTTCGGTCTCGAAGAATTTCGTCGTCGCGGTCATGCCGATTACGCCTGCGCTTTTGCCGGCGCTTTTCACGCTGCAGGCTTTTTCGAATTTGCTTACCGCACAGCCGCTGAGTTCAAGCGTGACTTTCCCAGTAGCGCCGCCTTTGACGATTTCACCGCTGCCACTCTCCCCGGTGCAATGGATCGTCAGACCCAGGGCGGGAACGGACAGGTCAAAAGCTCCGCCTGAGCTGGACAGCGTTTCACTCGCTATGCCCGCGCTGGCAAGGGGCGCTTCTTTGATCTCCCATTCCGCTGCCCGCGCCACGGTCGACCCGCCGAGGCCGAGAGTCAAAGCGGTGAGAAGCACGATCAAGGATCTGCGCGGCAGCATGGCATCCGATCCTCTCGCCTGCCCACGAAAAGTCAAGTTAATTTGACTGCTCCCATGCCGAGTCCATGCCGAGCGAACTGGGTGTCAGTTGCGCAGCTCGGCCAAGCCCTGCGCGTGGCCGACGATCGGTCTGTAGCCGAGCTCGGTCCTGGCCTTGGAGATGTCGATCGTGCACTCCTGGGTCAACAGCCAGGAACGGAAGGCGGTCATCGGCGGCTCGCCGGGGAGGGGGAGGAGCTTCCAGGCCGCTTCGCAGACCCGGGCCATCGGCGCGGCGGTCCAGGCTGGCAGGCTGCGATCGGGTGGCTCGACTCCCTGTGTGCGCAGCAGTTCGCTGACGAACTCGCGGAAGACGACCGGCTCGCCGTCGGTGACGAAGTAGGCCTCGCCCGAGTGGCCCTTCGCCGCGGCCAGGATCAAGCCCTCGACGACGTTGTCGACGTGGGTGGTGTCGGTGACGTTGCGACCGCCGCCGACCCAGGCGAAGCGGCCGGCCTCGACGGTGGCGACCATCTCCGGCAGCAGCGTGGTGTCGCCCTTGCCCCAGACGAAGCGGGGCCGTACGGCGACCGTTTCAAAGCCGTCGCGCGCCGCTTGCCGTACTACCTGCTCGGCTTTCGCCTTCGTCGCCGGGTACGGGGCGCGCGAGTCGGGTCGCAGCGGCGCCCTCTCGTCGACCTGCACAAGCGGCTCGCCGGCCATCAACGCTGCCTCGGTGCCGCAGTGGACGAAGCGCGTCACGCCGGCCTCTTCGCAGGCGGCCAGCACGTTTCGGGTGCCGACCACGTTGCCGCGCTCGAAATCTGCCCAATCGCCCCACTCGCCGAGATGGGCGGCGAGGTGGAAGGCGACGCTGGCGCCATCGGCGCCGGCGGTCAGCGCTGTCGGGTCGGCGAGCTCTCCCCGCACCGGCTCGGCACCGAGCTCGGCGACTCGCTTCGCGGCGGAATCCGAGCGTGCCAGCGCCCGCACCGCCGAACCTTCGCTGAGGAGCCGCTGCACCAGCCTGCCGCCGATGAAGCCCGATCCACCGGTGACGAAGGCTGTCTCGGCCATCGGTTCCGATGTTAGCCTGGCTCCGGTGAAGTCCGTTCTGATCACTGGCGCTTCGACCGGCATCGGCCGAGCCAGCGCCCTGCGGATGGACGCCGAGGGCTGGCGCGTCTTCGCCAGCGTGCGCAGGGATGAGGACGCGGCGGCGTTGCGCGAGGCCGCCTCGGAGCGGCTCGTGCCGCTGATGCTCGACGTCACCAATGCCGCTCAGATCGCCGCTGCCGCGGAGCAGATCGCCGCTGCTGTGGGCGGGAGCGGGCTCGACGGCCTGGTCAACAACGCCGGCATCGCGGTGATGTCGCCGCTGGAGACGATCCCGCTCGACGACCTGCGCCAGCAGCTCGAGGTCAACCTGATCTCCCAGGTCGCGGTGACGCAGGCAATGCTGCCGCTGATCCGCAAGACGCGCGGCCGGGTCGTCTTCCTCAGCTCGATCGGCGGCCGTATGGCGATGCCGTTCGGCGCGCCCTACCACGCCTCGAAGTACGGGATCGAGGCCGTGGTCGACTGCCTGCGCCAGGAGCTGCGGCCCTGGAAGATCGATGTGGTCGCGATCGAGCCGGGCTCGATCGATACACCGATCTGGGAGCGGGGAGAGGGCATCGCCGATGAGGTCGCCGCTCGCGCTCCAGCGACCCAGGAGGAGCTCTACGGCGAGAAGATCGAGAGCTTTCGCGGCGCCGTTCGCCGCACCGCCGAGCGCGGCATCGCGCCCGAGAAGGTGGCGGGCGCGATTCAACACGCGCTCAGCGCGCGGCGGCCGCGCACCCGCTATCTGGTCGGTGCGGACGCTCGCGGCCAGGCGCTGCTGTCGCGGATCCTTCCCGATCGGGTCATGGATCGAATCGTCGCCCGCGCGATGGGAATCTGACCGACGCTCGTCTCAGCGCGCCACGCCGAGCGTCGCACGCGTCATTTCCACCGCTTCGAGGCTGACCATTGCTCCGGTCCGCTCGGCGATCTCGGCCGCTTCGTCCAGGGCGGCCTCCGCACCGTCGAGGCCGTTGGCGGTGCGAGCGATCGCCAGCGCCTGCAGATCGAGCGGCAGCGACCAGAGCATGCCGCGCTCGCGGGCGACCTCCGTGGCCCACTCGGCCAGCTCCAGCCCCTCCTCGCCGCGACCCACCCCGACCAACGCCTCGGCTCGCAGGCCAGCCCGCCAGGTCTCCATCTCGTCGCCGCCGCTGACCGCGGCGCGGTACACGCGCTCAGCCTCTTCGAGCGACTCGAGCGCACCGGCGTAGTCGCCGGCGGCGATCTGCGTACCGCCCAGGTTGGAGAGGGCGAGGCTGCGCGAGAAGACGTCGCCGAGCCTTTCGGTCAGCTCGCAATTGCGCCGAGCCAGCGCGATCGCGGCATCGAGATCGCCGCGCATCGCCAGCATCAGCGACTGGTTGCTGCGGGTCCAGCTGGCGATCTCCGGATCGCCGTCCTCGGTGGCGATCCGCAGCGCCGCGTTGAACTGGGCTTCGGCTTCCTCGAGGCGCCCGCCCTCACGCATGACGAGGCCCTTGGCCATGGTGGCCCAAGCGACCGGGCTGCCGATGACGATCCCGGCGCCGGCGCGGCGATCGTCGCCAGCCAGCTCGAGCACCTCGTCCAGCGCCCGGTCGAAGCCGGCGAAGTCTCCCGCGCAGAGGTGGGCGTAGGAGCCAGCGGCGCGGATCGCGATGCGCAGGTGCAGATCGCCGGATTCATCGGCGAGTTGGTTGGTCTCGGCAACGGCCGCGAGCCAGGTGTCCGCGTGATGAGGCATGCCGGGACGGGTCGAGGTGGCTGTGCGCAGCAGGGCGAGCGAGCGCAGATCGCCCGTCCTGGTCGCGATCTCCTCGGCCTCCGCCGTCAGGCGGGCTTCCTCCGCATCGTCCATGCCGAGGCGCCAGGCGTAGTCGAGTTGCAAGAGGCGCGACATCACCGCCATCGCGGTCACCTCATCGTCCTGTTCGAGCCCGTCGACCAGCTCCATCACCTTGCGCCAGAGCCGCAGCGCGTCACCCGGCCGGCTGCTGCCCGCCCAGTAAGCCGCTCGCGCCGACCAGCGCGCCGCCTCCAGCGTCTCCTCGCCCGCCTCCATATGGCGAGCGATCAGCGCGGCGAGCTCGTCGTGGCGGTCGGGATTGAGCTCGATCAGCGTCCGCGCCGTCGCCGCGTGGGTGGTGGCGCGCTGCTCGGCCAGCTGGGTGCTGTAGGCGACCTCGCGGGTCAGCGGGTGGCGGAAGGAGAAGACCCGTTCCGGGTAGACCTCGGTCTCAAAGAGGAAGCCGCCGTCGGTGAGCTCGCAGAGCGCCGCCCGGTAGTCCTCGTCTTCGCTCTTCCCCGAGACCATTCCCAGCGCTCGCTCGCTGATCTCCTTGTTGGTCACCGAAGCCGCCTGCAGCAATTGCTTGGCGCTGGGACCAAGACGGTCGATTCGCGCCGCGAGGATCGTCTGCACGCTTGCCGGCACCCCCGCATCCTCGACCGGTCGCGCCAGCCGGTAGGCGCCGCGCTCGCCCTCGAGGTTGCCCGCCTCGGCCAGTCCTCGAACGATCTCCTCGATGAAGAAAGGGTTGCCGGCGGTGCGTTCGTGGATCAGGTCGGCGAGGCCGTCGAGCGAGGGGTCCTCGCCGGCCAGGTCGTGCAGCAGCTCGCGCGTGCCCCCGGGTCCCAGCGGATCCAGGGAGATGCCGCGGTAAGTGCTCTCACCGGCCCACCTATGAGCGTCGTATTCGGGCCGGAAGTTGACGATCGCCAGCGTCTTCGTGCCCTCGACCGAGGAGATCAGCTCGCCGAGCAGGGTGGCGCTGCCCTCGTCCATCCAGTGCAGGTCCTCGACCAAGGCGACGATCGAGTTGCGCCGGTTGGGCGCTCGTACGAGCCGGCAGACAGCTCCGCGCAGCGCCCGGTGGCGGGCCTCGGCGCTCAGTTGCGGCAGCGGTCGGTGCGGGTCGGGGACGCCGAGGAAGTCGAAGAGCAGCGGCAGGTCCTCGGCGAAGTCGGGATCGAGCAGCAGGGTGCGGCCGGCGATCTTCTCGCGCACGATTCGCTCCGGGTCGCCGTCGGCGATGCCGAAGTAAGAGCGCAGCATCTGCAGCACTGGCATGAACGGAATCGCCTGTCCGTGCGCTTGAGCCTGGCACTCGAAGACCTCGATGCCGCGCTCGCGACAGCGTTCGGCGAACTCGTAGCAGAGGCGGCTCTTGCCGACGCCCGGCTCGGCGACGATGCCCACCGCCGCCCCCTCGCCGCGCTCGGCGCGGTCGAGCGCCTCTTCCAGCACCGCCATCTCCTCGTCGCGACCGACGAAGCTGGAGAAGCCGCGCTCGCGAGAGAGGTCGAGGCGTGAGCGGGCGGCGCCGACCCCGGCCAGCTCGAAGACGCCGACCGGCTGGCTCGCCCCCTTGATCTCGAAGTGACCGAGGTCCTCGAGCGCCATGAAGCCGTGGGCCAGCTCGGCCGTGCTCTCGGTCAGGTACGCCTTGCCCGGCTCGGCCAGGGCCTCCATCCGCTGCGCCAGGCCGACCGTGTGGCCGACCGCGGTGTAGCCGCCCTCGCCGACCTCGGCGGCGACGACCTCGCCGGAGTTGATCCCGATCCGGGTGGAGAAATTGAGCCCGTGCTTGCGGCGCAGTTCGGCGGCGTACTCACCGACGTCGTCGAGCATCTTCAGCGCCGCGTAACAAGCGCGCCGCCCGTGATCCTCGTGGGCGACCGGGGCGCCGAACACCGCCATGATCCCGTCGCCGGTGAACTTGTCCACCGTTCCCTCGAAGCGGTGCACCGCTTCGGCGAGGGTGGAGAAGAAGCGCTGCATGATCGCGTGCCACTGCTCCGGATCCTGGCCCTCGGCCATGTCCATCGAGCCCTGGACGTCGGCGAACAGCACGGTTACCTGCTTGCGCTCGCCGCCTGACTGCGCGATTTCACTCATGCGCTCAAGAGCTTACGCCTGCACCTATACTGACTAAACCGATTGACTGGTCAGTCAACCAGGGAGCCAAAAGGAACTCTTGCGCGCAGCGGTCGTACAGCTCAACTCCACCGGCGAGAAGGCCAGAAACCTCGAAGTCGCCGAGCGTCTGGTGCGAGCCGCTGCCGCCGACGGTGCCGAGCTGGTGGCCTTGCCGGAGAAGTGGAACCTGCTCGCGGGTGGCGAGGAGCTGCTCGCCGGTGCCGAGTCGCTCGACGGCCCGAGTCTGAGCGCCGCCCGTGGCTGGAGCCGCGAGCTCGGCATCCACCTGCTCGCCGGCAGCATTGCCGAGCAGGGGCCCGAAGGCAAGGCGTTCAACACCTCGGTCCTGATCGATCCCGATGGTGAGGACGTTGCCTCCTACCGCAAGATCCACATGTTCGACGTCGAGGTCGGTGGTGTTTCCTACCGCGAGTCAGAGCACGAGGAGCCTGGCGAGGAGATCGTCACCGCCGCGGTCGCCGACGTAACCGTTGGTCTCAGCGTTTGCTACGACCTGCGCTTCCCGGAGGTCTTTCGCATCCTCGCGGTGCGTGGCGCCCGGGTTCTCACCGTCCCCTCGGCCTTCACCTTGGCGACCGGTCGCGATCACTGGGAGGTGTTGCTGCGCGCGCGGGCGATCGAGAACCAGGCCTTTGTGCTCGCCCCCAACCAGTTCGGCCAGGCGCCACCGCGGTTCAGCTCCAACGGTCGCTCCTCGATCGTCGATCCTTGGGGCGTGGTGCTGGCGACCGCGCCCGATGAGGAGTGCTTCGTTGCCGCCGAGCTCGACTTCGCCGCCCAGGATCGGGTCCGCGAGTCGCTGCCCTCGCTCGCCAACCGCCGCCCCCGCGCCTACGCCTGGCCGCAGCTGAGCGAGGCTCGCGCCTGATGGCCAAGGCAGCGACAGCGGCGGTGGACAAGCGCCGCCAGATCCTCGACGCGGCGGTTCGCGTCTTCGCCCGCCAGGGCTTCCACTCGACTCGCGTCTCCGACATCGCCGACGAGGCCGGCGTTGCCTACGGGCTCGTCTACCACTACTTCAAGTCCAAGGACGAGGTGCTCAACGAGCTCTTCAGCGAGCGCTGGTCGCTGCTGTTGGCGGCGATCGAGGAGGCCGACCGCGAGGGGCCCGAGCCGCGCGCGAAGCTGGAAGCGGTCGCCGGCTTCATCGTCGACTCCTACCGGCACGACCCGGAGCTGATGACCGTGATCATCGTCGAGGTGACGCGGGCCGCCAACTCCTTCGGCCGGACCCACCTGGCGGAGATCCGCCGCGCCTACGACTCGATCGCCAAGATCGTCGCCGACGGCCAGGCGGCCGGCATCTTCCGCCGCGACATCGACGCCAACTTCGCCTCGATGGCCTTCTACGGAGCGGTTGAGCAGTTGCTCTCGGGCTGGATCTTCGAGGTGATCCCGGCGGCTGACAGCGACTTCGACGAGGCAAAGACCTTGCTGGTGACGACGATCTGCGACGGTCTCGAGTCGCGATAGGTATGGTCGAGGCCGATGGATAACGAGATCGCCAAACGTCTTGTCTGGAGCGGCATGCTCGCCGCCAGCGGCGCGCTTGCCAGCATTGTGGCGACGCGCCTCGCCGCCCTCGTCTTCCGCCGCATCTACAACGAGGACCCGCCCGAGTAGCGTGCCCGACGGTCCCGGCATACCGCCGCAGTCGCAGGACGAGCGCTCGGTAAGCGAGCTCGTCTTCGATGTCGCCGAGAAGAGCCTCGCTCGTCCGCGAGGAGATCGAGCTGGCCAAGACCGAGATCTCGGAGAAGGTCAGCAAGATCCTGCGCGGCTCGGTGGTCGGTATCGCCGCCGGCATCTTTGCCTTCCTGGCGCTGATCCTGGTGATGGAGGGCGTCGCCTGGCTACTCGCCGAAGAGGTCTTCGACGGCAACGCCTGGCCCGGCTTCTTCGTCGAGGCAGCGCTCTTCCTCCTGATCGCGGCGGCGGCGGGCTTCATCGCCTACCGCTCGGTCCAGGCCGGCGCTCCGCCGGTTCCCAAGCAGGCGATCGAAGAGGCGAAGCTGACCAAGGAAACGCTGGAATCCGGAGCGAAGGCGGGTAAAGAATGAGCGCTCGACCCGAGCCGGTGCGACCGCCGACGACCGGCCTCCCGGGCCGCTCGGCGTCGGAGATCCGCCGCGACATCGACCTGCAGCGACGCGACCTGGGCAGCTCGGTTGAGATCCTCCGCGGCCGCGTCACCGAACTGACCGATTGGCGCCGGCAGGCCTACGAGCACCGCTCGCAGCTGATCGCCGGTGCGGCCATCGCCGGCTTCGCGCTCGGTGGCTTGATGATGCTGCGTCGCCGCCGCTAGCACCGCTTCCGCGCCGTTAGGCAGCGGTTGATGCGGTCAGCCGACGGTCGAGGAACTCGAGTTGGTCGGTGGCCATTTTCTCGAGGGTCTCGCCTCGAAACGGATCGAAGTGGCCTCCCGGGTAGGTGCGGAGCTCGCCGAACGGCGCTCGCTCAGCCGCCTGCTTTCCCAGCTGAGGGGGAGTGACGTCATCCCCCTCGGCGATGCAGTAGAGGATCGGGATCGGGATTTGACGGACCTTCCTGCTCAATCGGTACGGCGGGGCGAGGAAGGTACGTGCACACGCTTCGTTTCTCCAGCTCGAGCCCGGTGGCGTGATCGATTCGAAGCCGGGCAGTCCTTCCGGGCTGTTGATGACCGCGGCCGAGCCGGGTGGGCCGGCCGCCGGGACCCGGTAGGGATCGGCACCGCGCAGGGTGCACAGGCCGTCGCGAACGCCGGCGAGACCAAGGCGGATGAGGTGGGGGAATCCGCCGATGTAGTGCAGCGTGCGGGCGCCGTCGACGAGGGGGGCGACGCCGATGGCGGCGGCGACGCCCGGCTCGGTCAAGGCAAGCTGCTGGATGTGCCCGCCGCCGGCCGAGAATCCCCAGATCGCGATGCGGTCTGGATCGACCCACTGGAGCGATCGCGCCTGGGCGATCGCCGCTCGCCAGTCGTCGCATTGGCGGCCGGCGCGCACCAGCAAGCGCGGCTCGCCCGTGCTTTCGCCAAAGCCGCGGTAGTCGAAGGCGAGCGCGCCGAGGCCGGCGGCGGCGAAGCGTTCGGCGAAGGCGTCGAGGCCTTGATCGCGCACGCAGGAAAAGCCGGAGGCCATGACCACGCAGGGCATCGGGTCCTTCGCGTCCGTGGGTCGGAAGAGCCGGGCAGCGCATTGTGCATCGCCCGAGGCGAACTGAAGGTCCTGCCGTTCCACGACGACGATCGTACGCGGCGCCTGCCCATACAATCGCGCCGTGGCTGCTGACTTGACGGAAATCGAGCGGATGATCGTGGCGGCGCTTCCCGGCGCCGCGGTCGAGGTCGTCGACGAGACCGGCACCGGAGACCACCTGCGGGCGACTGTATCGGCCGCCCAGTTCGAGGGTCTCTCGCGCCTCGATCAGCACCGTCTGGTCAAGGCGGCGGTCAAGGAGCGCTTCGACGACGGCACCATCCACGCCCTCTCGCTGAAGACCGGGCTGCCGGGATAGCTACTCTGTGCCCATGGCCGACCCAGAGCTGAAACAGAAGATCGAGGAACTGATCGCCGCCAACCCGGTGCTGCTCTTCATGAAGGGCACACCGGAAATGCCGCGCTGCGGCTTCTCGATGCGAGTCGTGCAGGTGCTCGACTCGCTCGACGTCGAGTACGGCGCGATCGACGTGCTGCCCGCCCTGCAGCCGCTGCGCGAAGTCACCGCCGAGATCTCCGACTGGCAGACCTTCCCCCAGCTCTACGTCAACGGCGAGCTGCTTGGCGGCGCCGACATCGTCGAAGAGATGTTCGACTCCGGCGAGCTGGCCGAGGCGCTTGGTGCCGAGCAGCCAGAAGTAGCACCGGCTGCCGCTGCGCCCCCGGCGCAATCGCCGCCGCTGCAGATCGAATAAACGCGCCGCGCTAGACGGCGGCTGTCTCAGCGGCCGGGGCGTCGTCCTTGACCTGGAAGGACGAGCCACAACCGCAGGCGGCAACAACGTTGGGGTTGTTGACCTGGAAGCCGGCGCCCTGCAGACCTTCGACGTAGTCGACCTCGGAGCCGAAGACGAACTGCATGCTGACCTTGTCGACGAGCACCGAGACGCCGTCGACCTCGAAGATGTGGTCGTCGTCCTTGGCGCGATCGAAGGCGAGCGCGTACTGAAAGCCAGAGCAACCGCCGCCGCGAACGGCCACCCGCAGCGCCTGTCCCTCCGAGCCCTCCTGAGAGCCGAGCAGCTCGGCGATCTTGCCGGCCGCCTTGTCAGTCAAGGCGATCGCTGTCTGCGGAGTGTCGCTGGTCGCGTCAGTCACTTCACAAAGTGTAGCGGCAGTGGTCCGCGGTAGTGGGTCAGTTTGACTGCGCCCGTGTAGATTGCTCAGCTATGCCGACGGTAATCGCCTTTGACGACGCCCACTCCATTGCGGTGAAGGAGAGTCTTGAGGAGGTGGTCCAAGCTCTCAAGGATGCATCCCGCCAAATGCCGCCGCTGGCTTCTCTGACGAGAAACCGTGACGAACGGCCAGCGCTTGTGAACGCCAATCTCGTTCGAGTGCTTTGGGAGCGCGGCGCGAAAGTCGGTAGTGGGTCAGTTTGAATTGATCTCGACTGAAACCCGCGATAGGCGCGAGGGTAGTTCGGGGCATGGCCGGCAGAGAGTCGTTTTGGGATAGCCCCCTGGGGCAGGTTGCCTTGGCCGTCGTGGTTGTGGTGTGGGTGGCGGCCGTGATCGCCCTCTTCGTCGCCCTCTTCCTCGTCCTCAACTACCTGATCTTCCACATCCCCCTAAGCACCCGGTAGCCAACGTGGGTAGTGGGTCAGTTTGAGTCGCCTATGATCCTGCGCATGGGCGAAGTAGTTGCGAAGGCGAAATGTCCCGAGTGTGGCTTAGTTTTCAGCGGGACGACGGGCCCGGACTGGATCTATCCTGCCGCCCCTACCGCGCCGGGATGGCGAGTCGTGATGCTCGTATGCCCAGCAACCTCGTGCCAGGCAACTCTCGGCTCATACGCATCGCCAAAATCAGACTGAGCCGGTCTTAGTTCAGCAGCACCGCGATCTCTTGCAGCGTCCACGGCGTATGCCGGTCGGCTGAGGGCCGGCGATCAGTTCAGTGGCAGCAGCTGGCTGCCGAGGCGTTCATTGGAGCAGCGGAGGTGGCCTACGGCCCGGTAGTGGCCGCTCAAGTCAAACTGACCACCAGCGTCTGCGAGAATCGTTTTGGCTTGAGTTCTTCAACCGAAACTGCGGTCGTCTGCGACACGACGGCCTATTTGCCGAGCGAGCTGGTTGTGGCGCGCGGGATCAAGACGATCAGTCTTTACGTCTCGGTTGACGGTCATCAGGAGCCCGAGTCGGAGATCGGCGACTACGCCGGTTTCTACGAGCGTCTGCGCGCCTCCGAAGGTGGCGCGACGACCTCTCAGCCATCGATTGGCGATTTCGTCGCGGTCTACGAGCCGTTGCTCGAAGAAGGTCGTGAAGTCGTCTCGATCCACATCTCCGCGGGGATCTCGGGGACCTTTGAGGCCGCCAATCAGGCCCGTGAGCGGCTTGTCGCCGAGGGCAAGGGCGGCGAGCGCATCCACCTCCTCGACTCGCGCTCGGCCTGTGGGGGCATGGGCCTCCCCGTCGTCGCGGCCGCCGCCGCGGCCGCTGCGGGGGCGGACGCGGCAGGGGCGATCGCCCGCGCCGAGCAGGCCCGCGAGGAGCTGAAGATGTGGTTCGCGATCGACACGCTCGAGTACCTGCGCCGCGGTGGCCGCATCGGCGGCGCCCGCGCCTGGATCGGCTCGGCGCTCAAGATCAAGCCGATCCTGACCTTGGAGGAGGAGATCACCCCGGTCGAGCGCGTCCGCACTCGTGCTCGCTCGATCGAGCGCCTGCGCGACTACGCTCGCCAGCGGCACGAGTCGGGCCTCGACGCCTGGGTCGTGCAGCACATCCAGGACCCCGAGACGGCGGGTGCGCTCGCCGACGACTGCCGTGAAATCTTCGGCTGCGAGCCGGCCTTCATCTCCGAGATCGGGCCGGTGATCGGCGCCCACGTCGGCCCCGGCCTGCTCGGCGTGGGCAGCGTCTCTAAGGCAGTTCTCAGCTAGCGCTAGGCGCGAATGCCGGACTCGCGGGGCACCGGCTGTGGCTTGAGTCGCACCGGCGTGGTGGAGAGGGCCTGCACGCGCAGGTCGCTCCAAGTGAGCCCTTCGCGAACCAGCGCCGGCAGGCCCAGCACCACGGCGGTGGCGATCTCGACCGCCTGCAGGATCACCCCGTAGGCGAGGGCGTCGGCGGTGCTGACACCGAAGCCCGTATGCAGGACGCTGATCACGGCGAGCTGGAAGACGCCGATGTTCGAGGGTGTCGCCGGCACGACGGCGGTCACGTTTACGGCGAAGAGCACCGCGGCGGCGGCACCGATCCCGGCCTGGTCATTGAGGCCGAGGGCGGCGAGCAGTGCCCAGCAGGAGGCGAGCTGGATCGCCCAAGCGCCCAGCTGTGCGGCTGCGGCGGCTGCGCCCTGGCGTGGGTTGCGGAAAATGCGCAAGCCGGCGCGGACCTGCAGCAGGGCCCCGTGCAGCGTGCTGCCGATCTTGGCTAGCCGACCGTTGCCGTTGCGGCGCATCAACGGCGGCCCGAGCAGGACGACGAGCAGCAGCAGCAGCGGCACGAGGCTGAAGACGAAGAGCTTCTGGGTACCCGAGTGGAAGAGGTCGGTGCTGGAGACGATGATCACGCCGAGCATCGCCAGGGCGACGAGGTTGAGCACGGTCTGGGAGACGAGCGTGCCGAGCAGCACCGGGAAGGTCTCGCGCATGCGGCCGATCCTGCGCGCCAGCGACATCGCACGGGCCGGCTCGCCGAGGCGGGCGGGCAGGGTCGCCGACATCAGCACTCCGATCATCGTCGCCGAGGTGACGTCGCGGCGGCGGACGGGCGCCAACGGCAGCGCCGCGCGCACGATCCAGTACCAGGAGGCGGCGCGGAAGAAGAGCGAGAGCGCCATCAGCGCGCAGGCGATCAGCACCCAGGTGAGGTCGGAGCGGACGATGCTTTCGACCACCTTGTCGACGCCAATCTTCTGGGCTGCCAGGGCGGTGAGGCCGACGCCGGTGATGCCGGCGGCCGCCAGACCGATACGGCGGGCGAGCTTGCGCTTGCGCTTGGCCGGCTGGGCCGGGGCCGGATCGAGTGAAGGAAGGCGACGCGGCGGCTCGTAGGGCAGGCCGTCGGCCGGCCGTATCCCGGCCCAGTGCGCTGCACGCTCCAGGGCGCCGTTTGGCTCAGGTGCCTCGATTGCCCGCTCGTAGACGCCGGCCACCCGATCGGCGACGTGGGGCCAGGCGTAGCGCTCGGCGCTCTTGCGGGCGGCCTCTCCCATCGCCGCCAGGTGCTCCGGCTCGTGATAGGCGCGCTGCAGCTCCTCGGCAAGGCGCTGCGGGTCTCCGGGGGGGACGAGCACGCCGTCGAGGCCGTCGGTGACGACATCGCTGTAGCCGGCGATGGCGGAAGCGATTGCCGGCGTGCCAGCGGCAAAGGCCTCGGTCAAGACCATGCCAAAGCTCTCGCCCGAGAGCGAGGGGGCGCAGAGCACGTCGGCCTCGTGCAGGGCGCGATGCAGGGCATCGCCTGAGACGCGACCGCGCACATCGATCGAGCTCATCGTCTCCGGGTCGGCGAGGTAGCGCAGAACGTCCTCGCGCTCAGCGCCGATCACGGTGAGGCGGCTGGGCACATGCTCGATCAGGGCGCTGAATGCGGCAAGCAGGATCGGCAACCCCTTGCGCTCCTCTGGCCGGCCGACGAAGAGGATCCGCAGCTCCTCGCCGGGCGGCTTTGGCTCGCGTGGGGCGGCGGTGACGTCGACCCCGTTGGGGATCACCTCGTAGTGACCGCCGAACCAGCGTCGCCCGGTCCAGGCGGCCGCCTCGGAAACGGCGATCCGAGCGGAAAGGCGATTGAGCACGCGGCGGGCGCCCAGCGCCGAGCCGATGTAGTTCGGCACCGCCCTGGTCGAGTAGGCGTGGAAGGTGCCGACAACAGGTACGTCGCTGCTCAGCACGGCGTTCCAGCCGACCAGCGGTACCACCGGCTCGTGGACGTGGACGACGTCGAAGTTGCCCTTGCTCAGCTCGCGACGTGGGGCGATGGCGCCGCCGGCCGGAAAAGGCGCAAGGTTCGAGATTGCCCCGTTGGACGGAAAGCCCGCGCTACGACCCAGCGGGATCAGGTAATCGGGGATCTCGCGAGACTCCGGGGCGGCGCGGTGCAGCGTCCGGCTGAGGCGGCCGGGGGGGTCAAAGGGGGCGAGCACGCGAACGTGGTGGCCACGACCGAGGAACTCCTCGGCGAGCGACTCCACGTGCCGGTTCACGCCACCCTGATAGGACCAGGAATATGGCGAGACAAGAGCAATCCGCACGAATCACACAGGGTAGTTGATTGCCCAGAGGGGATTCGTTGCGTAAGTCACACGGATCGCACGCTCCACGCGTAGACGGCGAAAACCAGGATGTAGGCGGTGCCGATCTCGAGTAGGAGGGCACCGGAGTCGTTGGCGAGGGTGCCGATCACGGTGGCCGCGAGGGCCCCGATCAGCCCCGCACGCAGGGCTGGAGTCGGGTGCAGCCAGTCGTTCAGGCGATCGCGGCGGAGAAAGGCGAAAACGGCTAGTGCGGCGACGAGCGGCAGGAAGAAGAGCACGATCGGACGGCTGAAGCTGTGCGCGGAGAGTTGCAGGCGACGCTGGGCGACGTCGGCCAGGTCGCCCAACCCGCCGGCATCGAGCACGGAGCGAGTCAGGTGTGCGTTGGCGCCGGAGACGAGGTCGGCGAGGGCGATCAGGGCGAGTACCGCCAGCGGGGCGGCAATCGCGAGCAGGGCTGTGCGTCGGCGCTTGGCGGCAATGGTCGCTGCGGCCACCGCGCCACCGACCGGCAGCACGATCGCGGCGCCGACGTCGGCGCCGAAGCGGCCAGCGGCAAAGACGACCGCGGCAAGAAGGCTGACGGCGAGGAAGGCAGCGGCCGCACGATGCCCCGCCAGCCGTGGCCGGAAGCCGGTCAGTGCGGTGCCGGTCCCGGCGACCACGAGCACCCCGAGCAGCGCCTCCAACTCGTTGCCGATCCCGTAGAAGCGCACCCCCAGTCCGGGATTGGGGCCGAGCAGCGAGAGCGAGGTCAGCGGCGAGCCGGCGATCGCGTCGATCGCGTAGGCGAGGACGACCAGCGCAGAAGCAATTGCCAGCGCTCGTAGCCCGCCGAACAGGAAGAGCGTCAGCGCAGCGAGCAGGGGCGCGCCGAACATCACCAGCAGCTGTTCGCTCTCCTGGCTCGGCTCGAGCGCTGCTCCAACAAGGAGGAGCAGGGGCAGGTAGACGATGCTGAGACCGGCGAGGCGAATCGCCATGCGACCGATCCGGTCGGAGCTGACCAGCGCGGCCAGGCCGAAGATCACCAGCCAGACGAGCAGGCTGACCCCGATCACCGGCCCCCGTCGCTCCGAGATCACCGCCATCCGCTCACCGAGCGATTCGATCGCTGCCACGTCGACCGATCCCCGCGACCGAATCGCTTGTCCCGACATCTGCGACGGCACCGCAATTCCAACTCGCGCCAGGATCGTCGGCGCCAGATCGGTCGAGAGCACGTAGCCATCGGTGCGCGTGCTGTCCGAGGTCAGATCCCCCGCGAACCCCCGCCCCGCAACCCCAACCGCCAGCGCCCCATTCGTCTCCGGCGGCGCCCGCCCAATCGCGATCAGCAGGTCGTTCCCCCTGAGTCGGCGGACAAGCGCAGCCAGCTCGGCAATGCCAACGGACCGCACCACGCACCGCCGCCCATGCTCCGCCAGCGTCGCCGCCAGCAACCCAGGCACGATGTCCGCAGGCGCAGATTCCGCCCGCTCGACCACCGCCCTTGAGTAGGCAGGGCCACAAATCCCTCCGCCAACATTCCGCGGAAGCTCCGAGTCATAGAGCGAATCGAACACCCGATTCCCCTGCGAGATATCCAAGTAAGTCTGCGCCGACGGAACGCTGCCCAGCCCAGCGCTCAGCAGCCCCGGAGAGACACCTTGAACCCTCGCAAGCTCTTCCACTCTCGTGCCCTTGGGCAAAAGAGCCACGGTCACCAGGGTGGGCGATTCCTTTGTCCCTGTGAACGGGGTTCGGGAGGGGGGCGGAGCGTCTTGCACTTTTTCGTCGGGAGAAGCTCGGACGGCGGCCCCCGCCTCACCGAAAAAGTTAAGCGGAGCCCCCCTCCCGAACCCCGCCACAAGGCCAATAGCTATCGTCAACCCAATGGCTGATCGCGCATATGCCAAGTTCACGATGTTCAAGGTCGATCCCGCCTGGCGCCGCCTAGACGCCGAGCAACGCGCTTCCGACAAGCAAGAGTTTCTCGCCGCCTGCGAGGACTTTGCCCTCGATCGCTCGTTGCGCGCCTACTCAACCATAGGAACGCGCGGCGACGTCGACCTGGTCCTGCTCAGCCAGAGTCCCAACCTCGATGACCTGCACACCTTCCACGTCGTGCTCGGCCAGAGCGGCCTGGCCAAGTGGACGGAGACGCCTTACTCGTTCCTCTCGATGACCAAGCCCTCGCCCTACTCGGAGGAGCAGGCGCGCCCACAGATCTGTGTCTCGGAGCGCAAGTACATGTTTCTTTACCCGATGGTCAAGCAGCGTCGTTGGTACGGGCTGCCGCCCGAGGAGCGGGGGCGGATCATGAAAAGCCATATTGAAGTGGGGCGCCGCTACCCCGAGATCACGATCAACACCACCTACTCCTTCGGCCTCGACGACCAGGAGTTCGTGGTCGCTTTCGAGGGTGACGACCCGGGGATGTTCCTCGATCTGGTGCAGGAGCTGCGCCCGACCGAGTCAAGCGAGTACACCGAGCTCGAGACCCCGATCTTCACCTGCGTGGCGCTCTCGCCGCGCAAGGCACTGGATGCGCTCGACGGCGTTCCCGGTGCCGTCGCCGCGGGAGCATGAGCACCGAAGCGCTCAGCTACGCAATCGACGAGCACGACCACTTGATCAGGGTCGACGACGGCTACTACCGCTTTGCCGAGGAGAACGGCTGGGGCGACGCGGGCAGCAGCCTCGGTCGCTCGCTTTGGGACTACGTGGCGGGTCGTGAGCTGGTGAAACTGCAGCGCTTGCTGGTCCGCCGCATTCGCGACGAGGTCGGCGACGTCGAGCTGCCTTTCCGCTGCGACGGGCCGGTGGTGCGGCGCCGGATGAAGATCAGGATCGTCGCCCGGCCGGGTGGCCGCGTGGTCCTCTTCTCGGCTCGGCTGCGCTCGGAAGAGGCGCGCGAGATCCCCCAGCCGCTGCTCGATCCCGAAGTGCCGCGGGGCGAGGAGATGGTGGAGATGTGCGGTTGGTGCGACCGCTTCGAAGTTGAGGGCGAGTGGGTCGAGGTCGAGGAGGCGGCAAGGCGCCTGCAGCTGTTTGACCGCCCCGAGCTGCCCGCTCTCAGCCACGGCATCTGCCCCGACTGCAACGAGATGCTGCTCGCCGCGTAGGCGGGAGACGGGCCGAGTTCCCTATTCTTTCGCGCTCGCCGTTCACCGTCTAGTAGACCCCAGAGACCAAGAGACGAGCCAGATGAGCCAGATCGGAACCGAAGAGAACCCGCTGAGAGTCGCCATCGTCGGCGCCGGTCCATCCGGCTTCTACGCCGCTGAGCACATCCTCAAAGACGGCGACCTGCATGCCCAGGTGGACCTCTTTGACCGCCTGCCAACGCCTTTCGGCCTCGTCCGCGGCGGCGTTGCCCCCGACCACCCGAAGATCAAGTCGGTGACCCGGGTCTACGAAAAAACCGCGGCTCGCGACGGTTTCCGCTTCTTCGGCAACGTCAAGATCGGTCACGACATCGAGGTCGAGGATCTCGAACGGCTCTACCACGCGATCGTCTTCACGGTCGGTTGCGAGACCGACCGCCAGCTCGGCGTCCCTGGCGAGGATTTGCCCGGCAGCTATGCCGCCACCGCCTTCGTCGGTTGGTACAACGCCCATCCCGACTACGCCGATGACGAGTTCGACCTTGCCTGTGAGCGGGCCGTCGTGATCGGCAACGGCAACGTGGCGATGGACGTCGCCCGCATGCTTGCCCTGACCGACCACGAGCTGCGCCAAACCGATACGGCCGATCACGCGATCGAGCTGCTCGATCGCAGCCAGATCCGCGAGATCGTCGTGCTCGGTCGCCGCGGGCCGGTGCAAGCCGCCTTCACCAACCCCGAGATCAAGGAGCTGGGGGAGATGGAGGACGCGGACGTGATCGTCGATCCGGCCGACGTCGAGCTCGACGCGGCCAGCGCCGCCTATCTCGAGTCCGACGAGGCCGACAAGACAACCCGGGTCAACGTCGAGACCCTGCGCGAGTTCTCCCAGCGCCAGCCCGAGGGCAAGCACCAGCGGATCGTGCTGCGCTTCCTTGCCTCACCGCTCGAGATCAAGGGCGACGGCAAGGTCGAGAAGATCGTGATCGGGCGCAACGAACTGGTCGAGGAGGGCGGCACGCTGCGCGCCAAGGACAGCGGCGAGCGCGAAGAGCTCGAGTGCGGCCTGGTCCTACGCTCGGTCGGCTACACCGGTATCCCGATCGAGGGTGTTCCCTTCGACGAGAAGCGCGGCTTGATCCTCAATGAGGGTGGCCGGGTGCTCGATTCCCACGATGCGGGACACAAGGTCGGCCATTACACCGCGGGCTGGATCAAGCGTGGCCCGTCGGGCGTGATCGGGACTAACAAGAAGGACGCCCTGGAGACGGTGCAGCATCTTCTCGCCGACGTCGAGTCGCAGGCACTGCTCAGCCCGGAGAGCCCGGACCCCGGTGCGGTCGAGGCGCTGCTGGCGGAGCGGAACGTGCGCTACGTGAGCTTCGAGGATTGGCAGGCGATCGACCAGGCTGAGGTTGGGCGGGGCGAGCCGCACGGTCGTCCTCGCGTCAAGTTCGTTCGCGTTGAGGAGATGCTGGAGAAGCTCGGCGAGCGCATCTCGGGCTAGCGCCTCGCTAGTGCCAACCCCCAGGGGTTGGCACTGCTCAAGCGGTTCATCACGAATTCTGCTCTGCATCCAATAGGGTGCGTTCCGCTGACGGCAGTTTTTTTAGACAGTTTTTTTAGTACCAATACATCTGATGATGCATGCCGACAGCACATCGCTTCCTGCCCCGGTTCGCGCCGGTGGCACGGTGCTCTCCCTGATCGCCGCTCCTCTCAGCGTCCCCATTCTGCGCGCCCATCTTGACGGTCCGCTGCGACTCCCCGATCTCCGCGAACGGATCGGCGGCGCCGCTCAGACCACGCTGCGAGGCCAGGTCGGCAACCTGAGGGGGATCGGCGCCCTCGAGCGCCACGTGCGCGGCGGCATGCCCTACACGGTCGAGAACGAGCTGACCGACGTCGGCAAGGGGGTGCTGGCGGTTGCGGAGGCGGTCGAAGTGTGGCTGTCGCGGGCTCCCCAGGGGCCGATCGTCCTCGGCAGCGAGTCGGCCAAGGGTGCGCTCCGCGCCCTGATCGGCGGCTGGGGCTCGACCATGCTGCGCGCCCTCGCTGCCCGCCCGCTATCGCTGACCGAGTTGAGCAGCGTTATCAACGATCATTCCTACCCGGCGCTCGAGCGCCGCTTGAGTGCGATGCGCGCCGCCCGTCAACTCGAGCCGCGGCCGAACGGTGGCAGGGGCGCCAAGCCTTACGGAGTTACCGAGTGGACCCGGCAGGCGGTCGCGCCGATTGCTGCCGCTGGCCGCTGTGAGTGCCAGCACCTTGCCTCACTCACCGTGCCCCTCACCCGCATAGACATAGAGGCGGCCTTCCTTCTCTCGGTGCCGTTGGTCGATCTGGAGGCGACCCAAACCGGCTCTTGCCTCCTCGCTGTCGATACGGGCCCCGCTCAAGCCGTCGACTCGGCCGATCGCTTGGCTGGAGTCCACGTCGAGGTCGAGCAAGGCACGATCGCAGCTTGCCACTCGCGTTTCGAGTACAACCCCAAAACGTGGGCCTTGGGCACGGTCAGTGCTTGGGTCGATGCAATCCTCGAAGGTCGCTCCGATCGTTTGCGCATTGGCGGCGATCGGACCAAGCTGGTACAGGAGATGCTTCAGCGACTCCACGCGTCTCTCTCGAGCCCCTGAGAATCGAATTCACAAACTCTTCGTTGCCTCGAGGCGTAGATGTCGCTTTGTCGAGGGTTTGCGCCAAAGCGCGCGCGCGGCACTCTGACTTCCCGAGATTTGCAGGTCAAAGTTATGCTCAGTTGGTCTCTTTGATTATGGTTTAGTGTGAATAATCTGTAGCTCTTGACCACGAAATCGCTGCCTGTTATTCAATGCACGTCCGAGGCCACGAAGGGGAGCCAGTCAGAAGTTGCGCTGGCGCCGACGAACGGACTTGCGGCAGACCTTACCTCCGGTTCAGTCGAGATCGGGGCATATGGCGATCAGCCAAAGATCGACCCCCCATCGTCGTCAGCAGGGGGGCGAGCAGCGGGTGCTGGGGCGGAGCCGGTCGGCTTCGCCCCTCCCGCGCACCTGTGAAAGAGGGTGGTGCGGGCCGTGCCGGTGGATGTCGCGCCGAGGTCCCCAAGTGAGAGGAGGGACCCCGGCGCTAACCGTAACTCAATGCCCGCGGGACGAAGCCCGCTGGCTAATAGAGCATAGAACGCAAATAGCGAAGTTTCCAGCGATTGCAGACAAAACTCGTCCTACTTTGCGGGCTCGCTGGGTGTTAGTTCGCCGCCGCGCTCGGTGCCCGCGATCAGTTCGTCGGGGGCGTCACCCTTCGGGATGAATCCGGATTTCATCCCGAAATAAACCGCCTGTGGATGGTGCGCGACTATTGCCACTGTTGATTGCTCAGGTGTAACGGCGTAACCGTCGGAAAGGCTCATGCCGATCGATTCGAGGTCGAGCAAGCGCCAGACCTTGGCGTGCTCCGACTGGTCGGGGCAGGCCGGGTAGCCCCAGGAGTAGCGCCGACCCTGGTCGGGAGCGATTCCCAGCTCATCGCGAACTTCGGAGTGCAGCCACTCGGCCAGGCCCTCGGCGGCCTGCACGCCGAGGCCGTGGACGTAGAGCTGCTCGGCAAACTCACCTTCGCGCTCCAGGCGTTCGATCAGGTTCGTCACCTCGCCGCCAACCGTCACACCCTGCAGGGCGACCACGTCTCGTTCGCCCGAATCGAGCGGGCGAAAGAAATCGGCGAGGCAAATGCGGTCGTGGCGGGGTTGGCGGGGGAAGCCGAGGCGCTCGAGCTCGCGCTCTGGGTCATCGGGTGCGAAGACGATCAGCTCGTTGCCGTCGGCGTTGCAGGGGAAGTAGCCGAGCCGCGCCCGCGGCCGCAGGTAGTCCTGCTCGCGCCACATCCGCTCCAGTCGGGGTGCAAACCCCTCCTCCTCACCGTTGCCCTCGACCAGTTCCCGCCAGGCCTCTCCCTTGACTCCGCGGCCGCCCCAGTGCAGCTTGAAGAGCACGTGGCGGTCGAGATAGGGGAAGACGTCGTCGAGGTTGACCTCGATCTCGCGCGCGCCGAGGAAGGGTGGCTCCGGGATCGGAACGTCGGTGCGCGCGGTCGAGCGCACGCTCGAGTCACTGGTTGGCGGCCCGTCGTCTACCGCCGCCGGCTTCTCGCGTAGCTCCTGCGCCTCCGCACGGATCCGCTCTACCAGGGCATCCCGCGCCGCCTGGTCGACCAGGGCGTCCATCGTGTCGAGGCCCTGGAAGGCGTCCTTGCAATAGAAGACGCCGGGCGCGTAGACCTCGTCGGATTCTTTGCCTTTCGGATAGAGCGTGCGGCGGCCGAAGTCGCGGTTGATCGCGGCGCCGCCGATCAGCACCGGGAAGTCGAGCCCGCGCTGGTGCAGTTCCTGCACGCAAATCGGCATCTGCTTGGAAGTCGAGACGAGCAGGGCGGAGAGCCCGATCGCGTCGGCCTCGTTCTCAACCGCGGCCTCGATGATCGTCTCGACCGGGACCTGCTTGCCGAGGTCGATCACCGTATAGCCGTTGTTGGTCAGGATCGTGTTGACCAGCGACTTGCCGATGTCGTGCACGTCGCCGAAGACCGTCGCGATCACCACCTTGCCCTTGGTGTGACCGTCGATCCGATCGAGGTAGTTCTCGAGCTGGGCGACGGCGCGCTTCATCGCTTCGGCCGACTGCAGGACGAAGGGAAGGATTAGTTCGCCGGCGCCGAACTTGTCGCCGACCTCCTTCATCGCCGGCAGCAGCACCTCGTTGAGGGTGGGGACGGCGCCGATCTTCTCGACCGAGCGGTCGATCCACTCCTCGACCCCGTCCTTCTTGCGGCGCAGGATGTGCCAGTGCAGGGCCTCCTCGGGCTCCATGCCGGCAGTCGGGTCGGCGGCCTCCTCGGCCTCCTCCTCGCCCTTCGACTCGAAGTGGGCAATGAAGAGCTCCAGCGCGTCCTCGCGCCGGTTGAAGACGAGGTCGTCGGTCAGCGCCCGCTCCTCCTCGGATATCTCCGAGTAGGGGGTGATGTGGTTGGGGTTGACCATCGCCAGGTCGAGGCCTGCCTCGACGCAGTGGTGCAGGAAGACCGAGTTGAGCACGGCGCGCGGCCGCGGCGAGACGCCGAAGGAGACGTTGGAGACGCCGAGCGAGGTCTTCACCCCGGGGATCTCGGCCTTGATCCGGCGGATCCCCTCGATCGTCTCCACGGCGGAGGGCTTCCACTCGTCATCGCCCGTGGTCAGGGTGAAGGTGAGCGCGTCGAAGATCAGCGCCTCGGGTTCGAGGCCGTGCTCCCCACAGGCGATCTCGCGAATTCTCTGAGCGATCTCGACCTTGCGCTCTGCCGTCTTCGCCATCCCGACCTCGTCGATCGTCAGCGCGATCAGCGCCGCGCCGTGTGCCTTGGCAAGCGGCACGACGGTGTCGGCCTTGTCGCGGCCGGCCTCGAGGTTGATCGAGTTGACGATCGCCCGCCCGGGAATCTGCTCCAGCGCTGCCTGCAGCACCTCCGGCTCGGTCGAGTCGACCTGGATCGGTGAGGGCTGGGTCAGCGAGATCCGCTTGACCACCGCTGCCATCTGCTCGTCCTCGTCCTGGCGCTCGGTCAGGGCGACGCAGACGTCGAGCACGTGGGCGCCGCCTTCGACCTGGTCTTCGGCGACCTGGGCCAGGCCGTCGTAGTCATCGGCGAGCAGCAGCTCCTTGGCCTTGCGCGAGCCCTGCGAGTTGACCCGCTCGCCGACTAGCGTCGGCCGCGGTTCCTGAACCAGCGGGGTGGAGGTCATCATCGAGGAGACCTCGATCGGGCCGGGCGCGGGGCGGTCCCCTGGAGCCTTGCCGTCGACCCGCTCGCGGATCGCGGCGATGTGCTCGGGCGTCGTCCCGCAGCAACCGCCGACGATGCCGACGCCGTAGCGCTCGACGAACTCGCCCAGGGTCGCCGCCAGCGGACCGGGCTCTTCGGGGAAGATCGTCTCGCCGTCGGGCCCCTGCAGGGGCAGGCCGGCGTTGGGGATGCAGTGGACCGGCAGCGGGCTGGTCTCGCCAAGGAAGCGAATCGCGTCGCGCATGTCCTCGGGGCCGGTCGAGCAGTTGAGCCCGATCACGTCGACGTCTAGCGCCCGCAGCGTCGTCAGCACCGCCTGGATGTCGGTGCCGAGCAGCATCTTGCCCCCGTTCGGCAGCAACGAGACGCTTGTCTGGATCGGCAGCGTCCGACCGATCTCCTTGAACGCCTCGCGCGCCCCGAAGATCGCCGCCTTCACCTCGAGGATGTCCTGTGCGGTCTCGATGATGATCAGATCGGCGCCGCCTTCGACCAGCCCTCGCGCCTGCTCGGCGAAGACCTCGACCAGCTTGCCGAAGGAGATGTTCCCCAGGGTCGGGTCGGTCGAGGCGGGCAGAAACCCGGTCGGGCCGATTGAGCCGGCGACGAAGCGATCCGGCCCGGCTGCCTTGCGCGCGATTTCAGCGGCTTTGACGTTGATCTCCAGCGTGTGCTCGCCCAGCCCCCACTCTTCAAGCTTCAGCCGCGACCCCTGAAAACTGTCGGTCTCAACGACCTCCGCTCCCGCTTCGAGCATCGACGTATGCACGCCCTCGATCACGTCGGGCCGATTAAGCACCAGCGCCTCATGGCACTTGCCCTGCAGCCCCCCGTAATCCTCCTGCGTCAGCTCAAACTGCTCCAGCGTCGCGCCCATCCCGCCATCGAAAACGACGACCCGCTCGCGAACTGCTCCTATGAAATCGCGCTCTGACATGAACATAGGAGGGTAAGGGGTCGGGCGCCCTCCCCCGGAGGCTCCCGGCCCCACGCCTGAAATCAGTCAAGCGACCTGCTGCGCGACGGTCTCCGGGGGAGGGCGCCCGACCCCTTCCGCACCTTGCGTTCTGGCTCAGCCGCGCAGGCCGAGGCGGCGCTTGAGATCGCGGGCATTGAAGGCCGTGGCGACGCGATTCACGAGCGAGCGGCGCCCTTTTGTATAGGGGTACCAAGCCGGTTCGTTCTTACCGCCGAAGCGGGTGACGACTATTGACTCGGGACGGCAGTACTTCTTGATTCCGTAGTCGCCGTGGCGGAAACCGATGCCGGATTGCTTCCAGCCGCCCATGGGGACGCCCATGGCGAGCATGTTGGTGATTACGTCGTTGACGTTGACCGAGCCGGCCTCGATCCGGCGGGCGAGCTTCTCCGCTCGGTTCTTCTCACCGAAGATCGAGGCTGCCAAGCCGTAGCGGCTGTCGTTGGCGAGGCGAACGGCCTCCTCGGAATCGCGGACTTTCATCACGCCGACCACGGGGCCGAAGGTCTCGTCGCGCATCACTTTCATCGAGTGGTCGACGTCGACTAGGACTGTGGGCTCGAAGTAGTCGCCCGGTCCGGCGCCTTTCTTGCCACCTGTCAGCGCGCGGGCGCCGTTGGCGAGGGCGTCGTTGACCTGCTCCTCGACGATCGTCGACTGGTTGGGCGAGGTCATCGCGCCGACGTCCTTCGCGGGCTTGCGGCCGTCGGTGCCCTGGCGCAGGCCGCCGACCTTCTTGGTCAGCTTGGCGACGAACTCGTCGTAGACCGGCTCCTCGACGTAGATTCGCTCGACCGAGAGGCAAACCTGACCGGCGTTGTACATCCCACCCCAGGCGGCCGCGTTGGCGGCGCGATCGACGTCGGCATCGGCGAGGACGATCATCGGGTCCTTGCCGCCAAGCTCGAGGCTGACGGGCGTCAGGGTCTCCGCCGCCCGGGCCATGACCTTGCGCCCGGTCCGGTCTGAGCCGGTGAACTGGACGCAGTCAACCTCGTCGACCAGCGAGCTGCCGGCCTCGCCGGTGCCAAGCACGCAATCGAAGACATCTGGAGCACCGATCTCCCGCTTCCAGGCGTCGACTATCTGAATCAGGCTCAGTGGAGTGAACTCCGAGGGCTTGACCACGACCGCGGCACCCGCCTGCAGAGCGGGAATCGAGTCTCCCAGCCCCATCGCGAGGGGAAAGTTCCAGGGGCTGATCACGCCGACGACGGGATGCGGCCGGTACCGAATCGTCAGTTTCTTCGAGGCGATCAGCGGCGAGTGGGGGCGGACGGCTTCGTCGCCGATGAACTTGGCCGCGTTGGTGCCGTAGAAGTTGATCAGGTCGGTGACGTAGAACAGCTCGGCCGCGATGTCTCCCCGCACCTTGCCGGTTTCTGCCTGCACGGTGTCGGAGATCTCCTCGACGTTGTCGAGGATCCAGTCGCGGAGCTTGCCCAGCCAGTGGTAGCGGCCCTCGATCCCGATCGCCTCCCACTCGGCCTGGTTGGTGCGGACGCGGGCGACCGTGGCGGCGATGGTCTCGGCTGTGTCGACTTGGATCGAGCTGACCGTTTCACCGTTCGCCGGGTTGAGGACCTCGATCTGGGCCGCCGGTGGCAAGCCGTTGCCTCCGTTTGCGCCGTTGACCGCTGTCGTACTCGTCTCGACCGTTCCGCTCTCCACCGTGACTCCCTCCTCGACCCTTTGGCTGGTCAGCCAACTGTACCCGCTATTTGCTTACCAGCCTGAAAACGGGCCCTTCCTGGGAGCAGACGTAGATGCGGCCGCGGTCGTCTTCGCCGAACGAGGTTGGTGAGGTAACCGCGAGGCCGATCTTGCGATCGTTGCTGGCCCGCGTCAGGTGGGGAACGAGGCTGCGCAGGATGCCGGAGCAGTAGTCGGCGTAGAGATAGCGTCCGCGCAGCGCTGCCGGTCCGCCCTTGCCGACTACGTAGCCGCCGATGATCGTGCAGGTGCCGCCGTCGCGGCCGCGCCCGTAGGCCATGATCGGCTTGGTCGTGTTGCCCGGATCGGGCGTGTCGCCCTCTTCTTCGCTATAGCGGCTGTAGCCCTCGAAGGCGTCCCAGCCGAAGTTCGCCCCGCTGGCGGCGGTAACCGTGGTGTAGTCGAGCTCCTCGAAGCGGTTTTGGCCGACGTCGCCAATCGCGATTCGTGGTTGCTTGGCGCTCGTCGTGTCGAAGGAGAAGCGGAAGGGATTGCGCAGCCCGTAGGAGTAGATCTCGTCGCGGCCCGGCTTGCCAACGAAGGGGTTGTCCGCGGGCACTGAGTAAGGCTGATCGCCGCTTGGGAGCGGGTCGATGCGGAGCAGCTTGCCGAGCAGGCTCTCTTTGTTCTGGGCGTTGTTGGGCGGATCGCCCCCAGCGCCACCGTCGCCGGTGCCGAAGTAGAGGAGATCGCCGAGGAACTGCAGTTGGCCACCGTTGTGGTTGGCGTTGACGGGGTGGGCAATCTCGATCACGCCACGGCGAGAGCCGCGGTCCGCCCTGGTTGCGCTGGCGCGCTGGAATTCGTCGACGCGGATGTTGCCAGCCTCATCGGTGTAATAGACGTAGAAGCGTCCGCTCTGCCCATAGTCCGGGGCAAAGGCGATCGAGAGCAGGCCGCGCTCGCCACCGTCGCCCACCAGGCCACTGATGTCGAGGAACGGACGTGAGAGCTTGCGGTCCTTGTTCAGCACCACGACCTTGCCCGCTTGCTCGACCACGAAGAGCAGCCGCGGAGAACCCGGCGCGCCCGTGATGTAGGTGGGGCTGTCGAAGCTGCCGATGCGCTTCAACGCCAGCCCGGCTCGCTTCGCTGGGCGCTCAGCTTGGCGCTGTTGCGCCGTGCCGCAGGCGGGCAACGCGATCAGGGCCAGCGCCGACAAGAAGATGCTTGCGATGGCTCGTTGCCTCACACGGATCACGCTACCCGGCACGCCTATTTCTTTTCGACGACTTCTCCGCTGTCGTTCACTTCGGTGTTGCGTTCGGCCGAACTGATCTCCACCGCGAAGGTGCCGCCGGGCGCGCTGTTGCCGCCGCCGGTCTCCGCCTTGGTCTTATCGCTGAGCCCGGCCTCAATCGCGTAGATGAGCGCGTGCTTACCGGCCCTGACTGCGCTCAGCTTCCAGACCACGTTGGCGGTCGCGCCCTTCTTCAGCGGGCCGAAGTCGTAGGTCTTCTGGTTGGAGGTTTCGGCGCCACCGGAGGCCGAGGAGCCAGCAAACCTGGGGTAGTGCTCGGCGAGGACCCAGACCGGTCGGTCGGGTTGCGCCAGTTCCGGCTGGGGATCGCGGATCCCGAACGGCAGGGTGGACGCCTGTCCCTCCTTGCCCTTGACCGAGACGTTCACGGTCAGGGCCGGGATCGTCTTGTCGCCCGTGTTGCGCACGCCGAGCCTGAGCAGGTAGGTCTGGCCCAGCTGCTGCTTGCCCGGGAAGCTGGCGTCGGTCACCTGGACCCGGTAGGTGCCTTCCTCCTCGTTGGCGTCCGAGGACGATTCGCCACCGCAAGCGGCAATCGAGAGCGCGAGGAGCACGGCCAGGGCAGCGGCAAGCGCTGGCCGGTGGCGGTGACGCGAGACCTGTCTGGCGTGCCCCCCCAAAGCGGCCGGAACATACCACGGGGTTTGGCCTGCTCCGGAGCGTGTTAGCCCGAACTCAACAGTGCCCGCTGGCGCATCGCATAGACTCGGCTGAGGAGGAGGATGATGGTCGGATCCGCGGTCAACAGGGCATTCCTGCCCGCCAAGTCGCTGTTCGAACAGGTTGGGGACATGATGATCCTCACTGCTCGCACGCTCGTTTCGGCGGTCAAGCCCCCCTACCCGTACGGCGAGGAGTTCATCGGCCAGTTTCTCTTCGCGCTGCAGCTTTGCTGGTTCCCGCTGCTGATCTCGACCGTGGCCTTCGGCTTCGGCGCCCCGGGCCTGCAGGCTTCTAACTTCCTCTCGCTCTTCGGTGCGCTCGACCGGCTCGGTGGCTTCTTCGTCCTCGCCTCGATCCGCGAGTTCGCCCCCTTCGTCACCGCGGTCGTCGTCGCCGGCGTCGCCGGCACCGCGATCACGGCCGACCTCGGCGCCCGCAAGATCCGCGAGGAGCTCGACGCCCTGCAGGTGCTCGGCGTCGACCCGATCAAGAACCTGGTCGTGCCGCGCTTCCTGGCGCTGATGCTGATCACCGGCCTGCTCGACATCTACGCCCTGGTCTTCGGCATCACCGGCGGCATCGGCGCCGAGCTGCTCTACCACCAGTCGCTCGGCGGCTTCTTCGCCACGCTCTTCTCCAACGCCTCGATCACCGACCTCTGGGGCTCGGTGATCAAGTGCACCCTCTTCGGCGCGCTCATCGCGGTGGTCTGCTCATACAAGGGGATGACCGCGTCCGGAGGTGCCGCCGGCGTCGGCCGCGCCGTCAACCAGGCGGTGGTGATCGCCTTCATGGGTGTCTTCGCCTTCAACTACGTCTTCACCCAGACCCTGCTCGCGACCAATCCGGAGCTGCAGACGATCCGATGAACGCCTGGCTCGAGGTCCCGCGCGGCTGGCTCGACTCCTTCGGCGAGATCGCCCGCTTCGGCTCGCGCGTCGCCGGCCTCGTCTATAGCGGCCGTGTCCTGCGCTTCTTCGGCGAGAGCCTGCGCCAGGCCGGCATCCTGGTCCTTGGCTCGGCACTGATCATCTGGGGCCTGGTCTTCATTCTCGGCCTGCAGTGCGGGATCGAGGGGGCCTACCTGCTGCGCGCCCAGGGTGCGCCCGCCTACGCCGGCGTCTTCTCCGCCTGGTGCGATCTGCGCGAGATCATGCCCTACGCCTTCGGCTACATGCTGTCGGCCAAGGTCGGCACCGGCATCGTCGCCGAGCTCGGCGCGATGCGGATATCCGACGAGATCGACGCGCTCGAGGTGATGGGCGTTCCGCCCGTCACCTTCCTCTGCGCGACCCGACTGCTCGCCGCCTGGATCGCCTTCCCCTTCATGTACCTCTGCGGGATCGGGATCATGTACTTCGCCAGCTACCTGGCCGTCGTCCAGCAGATCGGCGACGTCTCCTCCGGCGGCTACCTGCTGATCTTCTGGATGTTCCAGAACCCGCCCGACCTGTTCTTCAGCTTGATCAAGGGCATGTTCATGGCGACCGCCATAGTCATGGTCGGTTGCTATTACGGCTACACGGCGTCGGGCGGCCCGGTCGGGGTCGGCACCGCTACCGCGAAGTCGATGGTCCTCAACATCGTCTTGGTTCACATCATCGGGATGCTGGGCACCCTGGTCTTCTGGGGGGCCAACCCGCGGGCACCGATAGGAGGCTGATTTAGTCTTATGAGCATGGATGACCCGACCCGACCCGACGACGCCGAGTTCGAGGCCGAGGCGGAGACCACCGCCGAGGCGGCCGAGCCAGTAGCGGCCGAGCCCGCGCACGGCGGTCCCTACGTCAGCGAGGACGGCCTGACGATGGGGCGCGACTTCGTCATCCCCGGCGTCGATCCCTCGGAGGCCGACCCTTACCGCTTTCACACCGGGCGCAAGCGCGACCACGGCGGCGAGGACGCGATCGAGATCATCGACCTGGTCAAGCAATTCGGCCGCGCCCGCATCCTCAACGGCCTCAACCTCGGCCTCCCGGAGGATCAGATCTCGATGGTGCTGGGCCCCTCGGGCACCGGCAAGAGCGTCTTGATCAAGCACATCGTCGGCCTGCTCTATCCCGACTCGGGCGACGTGCTCGTGCACGGCGAGTCGATCCCCAACATGACCGACGACGAACTCTTCGAGGTGCGCAAGAAGTTCGGCCTGCTCTTCCAGGACGGCGCCCTCTTCGGTTCGATGAACATCTATGACAACACCGCCTTCCCGCTGCGCCAGCACACCGACAAGAGCGAGGAAGAGATCGGCGAGATCTGCAACCGCCGGCTCAAGGAGGTCGGGCTCAGCGAGGCGATCTACAAGATGCCGAACGAGCTCTCCGGCGGCATGCGCAAGCGCGCCGGCTTCGCCCGGGCGCTGGTGCTGGAACCGGCGATCGTGATGTTCGACGAGCCCGATTCCGGTCTCGATCCGGTGCGCACGGCGCTGCTCTGCGAGCTCGTTCGCGAGGTGCACGAGGAGAACGGCGGCTGCTACCTGGTGATCAGCCACGACCTCAACACCGCACGGCGTGTCTCCGACTTCATCGCGGTGCTCTGGAACGGCAAGATCGTCGAGTCGGGGCCCAAGGAGGAGCTGTTCGACTCCGAAAACCGGTTCGTCTCGCAGTTTCTCAATGCGGATGTGACCGGCCCGCTTTCGATGGATTGAGCGCTTTCAGCGCGCGGGTCCTGTCATGGGGTGAGGGGGCCTGCGGGCAGTCCACGGGCTGTCCTCGACCCCCTCACCCCATGCCACCCGCGCGAGGAAGGGCTGCGTGGCATCGGTAGCGGGATGGGCCGTGCGGCATGCGAGGATCGTGCTCGCCGTCGCAGCTGGGGTTGCACTCGCGGCCGCTGTTGCTGCCACGCAGTTGCCGACCGATGCCGCCACCGACACGCTCGTCGATCGCGATAGCGAGAGCTATCGCGCCACCGAACGGGTGCGAGAGGTCTTCGGCGAAGAACCGGTCGTGGTCGTCGCCGAAGGCGACCTGCAGGAACTGATCCTCACCCCGAACTTGGGCCGGCTGCTGCGCCTCGAGGCTTGTCTCTCGGGCAAGGTGCCCAAAGGCGCCACGCCGATCCCCGGGCCCTGCGCTGAGCTGGCGCGACTGCACCCGGTGCAGTTTCTCGCCGGGCCGGGCACCTTCCTCAACGAGGCGGTGATCCAGATCGAGCAGCAGCTGCGGCGCTTGGCCGCCACCGTGCCGCGCGAACAGTTGCGCGAATTCCTGCTCCAGGTGGCCGCGCGCTATGGCATCACCAGCGCCCCCAGCCTCGGCAACCCCGACTTTCTCGCCTCGGTCGTCTTCGACCTGCGCCGCGGCCGCGGCACGCCGAAGGCGCGACTGGCCTACCTCTTCCCCAACAACCACTCGACCCAGATCGTCCTGCGCCTGCGGCCGGACCTCAGCGACGGCGAACGAAGCCGGGCGCTGGGGCTGATCCGGGAAGCCGTTTACGACACCACGCCGCGGCAGGCCTGCACTTACAAGGGCCAGCCGGAGGCCTGCTTCGGGCTGCACGGGGCCGGCACCTACACGGTCAGCGGCGCGCCGATCGTGATCGAAGGGATCACGGGGGCGCTGAAGCAGGCCCTGCTCATCCTCTTCGCGGTCGCGGTCGTCGTTATGGGGCTCGCCCTGCTGCTCGTCTTTCGCTCGCGCTGGCGTTTGCTGCCGCTGGCGATCGCGTTGGCGGCGGTCGCCCTCGTCTTCGGCCTGCTCGATCTCGTCGGCGGCTCGCTGACGATTGCCTCGATCGCGACGATGCCGATCCTGATTGGGCTGATCGTCGATTACGCGATTCAGCTTCAGGCGCGTTTTGACGAGGGGGTCGCTTCTGGCGCTGAGCCCATCGAGGCGGCTCGCGCAGCGGCGGGTCGGGCCGGGCCGACGATTGCCACGGCGGCTCTCGCGACCGCGGCGGGGTTTCTGGCTCTCCAGCTTTCGCCGATTCCGATGGTGCGTGGCTTTGGGCTCCTGCTCATCGTTGGAATCGCGATCGGTTTGGCTCTTGCGCTTATGGCGGGCTTCGCGGCGCTCAGCCTGCGGGCCGGGACGTCAGGAGGGGGTGCCCCTCCGCTTGCTGGGTTCTTCGCCACGGCGTTCCCAGCACTAGTTGAGTGGGTAGGGCGAAAAAGAGGACGCCGCGCGCATCCGGGGCACCCCCTCCTGACGTCCGAGCGCGTCGTCGGAATCTCACTCGAGCACCCCCGTCGGGTACTGGCGGTCGGTGCGGCTCTTGCCGTGCTGGGCTGGGGGCTCGGCACTCAAGTCAACACCGTCTCCGATATCCGCTCGCTTGCACCACAGGGCTTGCAGGAGATCCAGGATCTGGAGACGGTGCAGGACGCAACCGGTGTTTCGGGCCAGCTGCAGGTCGCGGTCGAAGCTCCGGACCTTTCGGACCCAGCAGCGATTCAGTGGATGGCTGACTTCAAGCAGCGGGTGCTGGATGAGAACGGGTTTTCGGGTCCCAGGCCGAGCTGTCTGAAGGCTGAAATCTGCCCGGGGCCGGCGCTGTCGGACTTTCTCGTCAGCAGCAAAAGGAAAGAACAACTGAAGCAGGACGAAATCCGTGCGACGTTGCGGGAAGTGCCCGTCTATGACCTTGAACAACTAGCGCCCGTAAACCCGAAAACTGGGTTGCCTGGACACCTTGCCTTGCTCAGCTTCGGGATCCGGGCGCAGTCGCTGGAGCAGCAGCAGGAGCTGATCGAGCGGGTGCGTTCGGAGGTGGGGGAGCCGGGAGCGCCTGGGGGGCCGCCGGCCGGGGTGGAGGTCCGCTTTGCGGGGCTGCCCGTGATTGCCGCGGCAGCGGCCTCGGATCTTGCCAGCAGTCGCTACTGGCTGACCGCCGCCGGCCTCGTCGCGGTGGCACTGGTGCTGCTGCTCGCCTACCGTTCGCCGCGCCGGGTGCTGGTGCCGCTGGTGCCAGTGCTGCTGGCGACCGGCTGGTCGTCGCTGGTCCTCTGGCTCACCCAGATCCCGCTCAACCCGATGTCGGCGGCGCTGGGGGCGCTGACGATCGCGATCGCGACCGAGTTCAGCGTGATTCTCTCGGCCCGGTTCCGCGAAGAGCGGGGCGGTGGTCTGGGAGTTGAGGAGGCGATCCGGACCGCTTACGCGCGCACTGGCCCCGCCGTTTTCGCCTCGGCGGTGACTGTTATCGCCGGCTTTGCCGTGCTGATTGCCAGCGACGTCAGCATGCTGCGGGACTTCGGCTTCGTCACCGTGATCGACCTCGCCGTGGCGTTGCTCGGCGTGATGGTGGCGCTGCCCGCGACCCTGCGTTGGTCGGAGCATCGATGAGGGACCGTTACTCGCTCGTCGTCGGCTTGATCTTCGCCGTTGTGATCGCGATCGCGGCGGTAAACATGCTCGAGCACAAGGACGAAGGCACGCTCGGGCTCGACAAGATATCCAGCCGCTGGCCGCTGCCCGAGTTCGCCGTTCCCCGTGCCAACGGGTCGCTGGAAGGGGACGCGAACGTCGCCCAGGACGACTGCGAAACCTCGCAGACGCCGTGCCCGGCGAGCGCCCAGCGTGAGCCGGCCTGCCAGATCTCGACGCCCGGTGCCCTCCGCGTCTGTGATTTTTTCGGGCGACCGCTGGTGATCTCTTTCTGGTTCACCCGGGGCGGTGGCACCTGCAGCGAACAGCAGGGTGTGGTCGACCAGGTCTATCGGCGTTACCGTGGGCGGGTGAACTTCCTTTCCCTTGACATTCGCGACGATCGCGACACCGTTCGCGAGCTGATCGATCGCAATGACTGGAAAGTGCCGGTCGGCTATGACCGCGACGGGGCGGTCGCCGGTCTCTACCGGGTGGGGATCTGCCCCACCTTCGCTTTCGTGTACTCGGGTGGCACCCTGCGTGACGCGAGCATCGGCGAGTTGACCAGGCGCCAGCTGGAAACCCGCACCGAGGATCTTCTCAGGGCCACCCGAGCGGCGGAGGTCGGCTGAGTGGCTCGTCCCGAAGCCGCCGGATCCGACGTCGGATGGGAGCCCGTGCCCCGGCAGGGTTGGGTCGCGCCGCACATCGCGGCTGAGTTCCCGGGCCTCGGCGTCGCCTGGGTCGAGCTGGACGGCAAGCAGTCGCGCAGCCCCGAGCCGGTGCGGCGGCGCCTGCGCGACCTCTCCGATCGCTTCTATGGCTCGCACGCGATCCACCTGCGGGAGCGGCCGATTCCCTGGGCCTACCGTGTCTTCTTCCGTCAGATCGGCCTTGACCCCGATCACACCCGCACCCCGGTCGAGCAGCTCGCCCTCGACCGCCTCCACGACGGCGCCTTCCTCAGCCAAGGCCTGCCCGCCGACGCCCTGACGATCGCCACGATTGAGACCGGCGTCGCCTTGCGCGTCTTCGATCGTGCTCAGATCGATGGCGATCTCTGCATTCGCGACTCGGCGCCCGGTGAGTCGCTGCCCGGGAACCCCGCCAAGCGGTTGGCGCAGGGAACGCTGACGATTGCCGATGGTCGCGCGCCGCTGGCGCTGCTCTTCGGTGGTCCGTCCGCCAATCGCGAGGTCGAGCCGGAGGCCAAGCGAATCTTCATCGTCGCGGTCCAGGTCAAGGGAGTGCCCCAGGCAGCGGTCGACGAGGCCCTCTGGATCGCCAGCGCGGCAATTGAGGCCTGAGCGCGAGTTACGCGTTCCTTAACCGGTTTATCGTTTTTGCTTTCGGCGGCTTGATCTACACTCGATTTTGGTCTTATGCCGGGTCTACTCGATCGAGACACGCTCACGACGCTTCGAGTGGGAGGTGACGAGCGCCTCGCACGCGTCGAGCTGCGGCGCCAGATCGGCCGCCTCGAGCACGAGCTCGCCCGCCTCTGCGCCGAGGCCTTTCCCCGCCTGCCGCTCGATACGGCGATTCCGGCCAGCTTTGCCGAGCCGCGCGTAGCCGGGCTCGAGGAGCTCGAGCGAGTTCGCGACGCCCTCTCCGATCGCATTGCCCAGGCGCGTCGCGCCTTGGTCAAGCGGGATGAACTGGAGACCGGCAATCGCGAGCTGCTCGAGAAAATGCTGGCCGCGCCCGCCGAGCACAAGTGGATACGGATCTCGCGCGCCGACGTCGGTGAGCCCGGCTGTGGTCACTGGCACTCGCGACCGCGCCTCGGACCGCTGGGGATGCTGATGGGTTGGTGGCGCGTCAAGGTCTCCTCCGGATGTCCGTTATCCGGACGGCTTGCGGCCGTTGAGCGATAAACCGGGCGCAGAGGAGCGACCGCCAGCGCCCTGGGGCAACTTTCCGCTGGCCGAGCTCACCGTGCTCGCCGGCATCGTGATGCTGGTCATCGGCTTGGTTGGCAGCAACCCAACCGCGATCGGGGTCGGGGTCGTCCTCGCGGGCCTCGGTGGCCTCGAGGTCTCCGCGCGCGAGCACTTCGCCGGCTATCGCTCGCACACGACGCTGCTCGCCGGCACGGTCTTCGTCCTCGTCACCGGCGGCCTCTTCTACCTCGGCGGCCTGATCCTGGCGGTCTGCCTAGGAATCGGGGCAGTCGCTTTTCTTGCCTCCCTTATAGCCCTGAGGCGCGCCTTTCAGCGCGCCTCAGGCGGTCTCTCATTCAAGGTCGGCCGCTTCGGCGGCGGCTGACGCGGCCGTCAGACCAGAACGGATTCCCGGGAAGACAGTTCGGAGCAGAGCAGCGAGCGCTGGCGGGAGGTGAGGGTGCCAAGCTTCTTGTTCTCGTTGAGGGCGAGGCCGACGAGGAACTTACGGGCGCGAGTGCGGCCCCAGCGACGCTGGCTGGTCAGCAGCTCGGCCAGGGTCATGCTCTCGGTCTCCCAGGGGCAGTCGCGCACAATGTCCGCCGCGTCGACATCACCCCGAGCGATTGAGCGCTTCAGCTCTGCCCTCGCAAGTCGCACTCGGTTGGCGCGCGCGAGTGCCTGCATGTGCTGTGGGGCCTGGATTACGGAAGCGGTCGTCTGAGCAGGGGCGATTGAAGCAGCGTCCACTGGGACTCCTCCCTTCGGGGTCATTGACTGGTAGCTCTGCGCACCGAACCGGAGGGGCGAACCTCGGCCTGGCTGAGTTGAGTGCTCCACCATTCGCAATCCCTGCCCCGGGATGCGGTCGGCGCGGGGGCCAAGCTATGCCTTCGGGGTGGCGAGCGTCAACCCCGTCGGATGGAAAGTCGCCCCGGGCCGGTCGCTAAGAGCATCTTTTTCGTGGCCGTTTGGACTCGTCCCGTTTCGGACAGGGCCGAAACTACCCCGACCGGGGTAGATCGGGAAATTTCTCGACTATTCGAGCAATCGTTCCCAGCGCGCCGTCGAGGTGCTCGCGCTCGTGGGTCGCCATCAGACTGGTGCGCAGCAGGGCGCCGCCGGGCGGGACGGCCGGGTGGATCGCGACGTTGGTGTAGACGCCGGCGTCGAAGAGCGCCTTCCAGAGCAGCACCGCTTGCCAGTCGTCGCCAACGACAACGGGGACCACCGGGGTCGTGGCCACGGTCCCGTCGGGAAGGGTCCCCGGCTCGATCACCTCGAGGCCGAGGTGGCGTAGGCCCTCGCGCAGGTACTCGGCGTTGGCGAGCAGCTTCTCGAAGAGCTGCGGTCCATCGCTGCGGATCACCCGCAGCGCTGCCAGTGCCGCCCCGACCGCGGCCGGAACCGCGGAAGCGCTGAAGACGAAGGAGCGCGAGGAGATCCGCAGGTACTCGACCACGTCGGCCGGCCCGGCGACGAAGCCGCCGCAGGAGGCGAGGCTCTTGGAGAACGTGCCCATGCGCAGGTCGACCTCGTCCTCGAGGCCGAAGAGCTCGCAGGCGCCGGCGCCGCGGGCGCCGAGCACGCCGGCGCCGTGTGCCTCATCGACCATCAGTCGCGCGCCGTAGCCCTTGCAGAGCTCGACGATGCGGGGAAGGTCGCAGACGTCGCCCTCCATCGAGAAGACGCCGTCGACGACGACCAACACGCCGCCGCCGTCCGCCGCGGCCCGCTGCAGCATCTTCTCCAGCTTGTCCATGCGGTTGTGGCGGAAGGGGCGCAGCTTGGCGCCGGAGAGGCGGCAACCGTCGAGGATCGAGGCGTGGTCGCCGGAGTCGACGATCACCGTGTCGCCGGGCTCGAGGATCGTGCCGATCGTGCCCAGGTTCGACTGGTAGCCGGTCGAGAAGACGATCGCGTCCTCGGTTCCCATCCACTCGGCTAGCTCTTCCTCCAACGCCACGTGTAGCGGCGTCGTGCCGTTGAGCAGGCGCGAGCCGGTGACGCCGGTGCCATAGGTCTCCAGGGCGTCGCGGGCGGCCTGCTTGACCCGCTCGTCGCCGGTCAAGCCGAGGTAGTTGTTGGAGCCGAGCATGATCGTCTCGCGGCCCTCCATCTCGACCACCGGGCCGGCCTGTGAGGTGAGCAGGCGGAAGTAGGGGAGGAGGTCGTGCTCCTTGGCCGCTTCCAGTTGCTCGAGGCGGTCGTGGCTGCGCGCCTTCTCGAAGACGTCGACGGGGACCTTCGCTGTCTCGCTCATGGCCAGAGTGTAGGTTCAGGGCCCCGTGGCAAGCGTGTCAATTCGGCCGGTCCGCAACAAGCGCGAGCTGAAGCGCTTCGTCAAGGTCCCCTTCCGCTTGCACCGCGATCGTCCGCAATGGGTCGCGCCGCTGATCTTCGAGCGGATGGAGTTCCTCGACCGGGCGAAGAACCCGTTCTTCGAGCACGCTGAGGCCGAGTACTTCCTGGCCGAACGCGACGGCGAGCCGGTCGGTCGCATCACCGCCCAGATCGATCAGTGCTGGGACGAGACCCAGGGCGGCAGCGACGCGATGTTCGGCTTCTTCGAGACCGACGAGGACCCGCAGGTGACCGCGGCGCTTCTAGGCGCCGCTTGCGAGTGGGCGCGTGGCAAGGGTCGCGGCCGCGTTCTCGGCCCGATGGACTTCACCACCAACGACGAGATCGGCGTCTTGATCGAGGGCTACGAGCTGCGGCCGATGATCCTCGAGAACTGGCACCCGCCCTTCTACAAGGAGCTGATCGAGGGCGAGGGCTTCGGCAAGGCGATGGACCTGCTGATGTGGGAACTGCAGTTCGGCGACCTCAAGCAGGGCGAGAGCTTCGATCCCGCGATCCACGCCGCCGCGGAGAAGGCGCTGCGCGACGAAGGCGTGACGATCCGCAACATCAGCTTGCGCAACCTGCCCGCCGAGATGCGCGCCTTCAGCGAGGTCTACAACGAGGCCTGGGGCAGCAACTGGGGCTTCGTCCCGGCCACCGATGCCGAGATCGAGTTCCACGCCAAGCTGCTCAAGCAGGTCCTCGACGAGGACTGGGCCTACATCGCCGAGAAGGACGGTGAGCCGGTTGGCGCCGCGCTCACGCTCCCCGACGTCAACCAGGTGATGGCGAAGCTAAACGGCCGTCTGCTCCCTTTCGGCTGGCTCAAGTTCCTGCTCGGCAAGCGCAGGATCGACCAGCTGCGCGTCTTTGCGCTCGGTGTCAAGCACGAGTACCGCCACAGCGGGGTAGCCGCTGGGCTCTACCTGAAGCACCTCGAGACCGCCGCCGGGCCGGGCAGGATCGAAGGTGGCGAGATGGGCTGGATCCTAGAGACCAACAAAGCGATGAACCGGGCGATGGAGGGCATGGGCGGCAAGGTGGTCAAGAAGTACCGCGTGTACGAGAAGGCGCTGAACGACTGATTCGAATTTCCGCACCCGCGGATGACGCGCCTGGCGCGGCGCTGGTCACCGCCCGCGGCCTTGCGCGTAGCGCCGCTACGCGCAAGGCCCCAGGCGCCACCCAGCTTGGCCAGTCACGCCCCCACGGCCACGCAAATTGCAAATCAATCGTTCAGCGCCTTCTGGAACTGCGGAATGTGCGGGGTGAGTTCAGATGTTCGCCGCGGGCGTCGCTACAGTCGGCGGGGTGAGTTCAATGGAGCTAGAGCCGGTCTCGGTTCGCGTCCTTCCCCACGAGAGTCCCGCCCCGCTTGCCGTGCGCAGCGAGGCTCGGACCGCCGTAATGGCCGCCGCCGGCGGCGTGCTCGCGGGCGCCGCGACGGTTGCCGCGGTGCGAGCGGTCACGGCGGTCGCTGGCCGTAAACGGCCCCCGCGTCGCCTCGCTCGCCGTGAACGGGCACCCAACGTCGTCGCCAGCCGCTCGTTTCTGGTCGACGTCCACCTGCTGGGTCGGTGAGCCTCGAGCTGGAGGTGCGGCCGCCGTCGCCCTTCCGCCTGCCGGGCTACGGCAGCGAGGACGGCACGATGCGGGTCGAGCGCGGCGTTACCTCCCGCCTCCTGCACGTCAACGGCAGCCCGGTGCTGGCGCGCGCTTGGGAACCGGGCAAGGATCGAGTCGCCCTGCGGGCGGAGGCGCTCGATCCGAGCACGATCGCCGCTCCGGGGCCCGCGGTGGGGTCGCCCGAGCGCGAGGCGGGGGCGGCCGAGCTGGAGCTGGCGCTGGAGCGGATGCGCTTCGCGCTCGGCGTCGACGATGACCTCGGCGAGTTCTACCGCCGTTTCAAGGGCGACCCGCTGCTGGGCCCGCTTGTTCGCCGCCGTCCGTATTTGCGCCCTCGCCGTCGGCCCTGGCCCTGGGAGGCGCTTGCCTGGGCGGTGGTCAAGCAGCTGATCGAGACCGGCAAAGCCGCCCGCATCCAGCGCCGCATGGTCGGCCGCTGGGGGCCGCGGCTCGGCCCTGGGCGTGGTGGCCTGCGCGACGTTCCCACCGCCGATCTGATCGCCGGCCGCGCGCCGGTCGAACTGGAGTCGATGGGGTTGGCGCTGAAGCGGGCGATCGCTCTGCGCGCCGTCGCCGGGCAGGTCGCGGGCGGTCGTTGCGATCTCGGTGAGCCGGGATCGGACCGTCGGCTCCTCGGCATCCGCGAGATTGGCCCGTGGACAGTGCAGTGCCTCGGGCTGTTTGGTCGCGGCGACCCCGATTCCCTGCCCGCCGGCGATCTGATCTACCTCAAGCTGGTCGGCCGCCTGGCGCGGCTGGGTCGGCGGGCGACGGTCGAGGAGGTGGAGGAGTTCTACGCTCCCTTCGCTCCCTTCCGCGGTCTCGCGGGTGCTTGGACGATCGGCCTTTAGAGGGTCGTCGGCGGCTGAACTCAAGCGTGCGCGGCTACGGTCGATAAGCGAGCAAATGGAGAGCTCGAAACGGGGCGGCGCCTGGCCCGAAAAACGCGTCAACGAGTTTCTCGACCAGATCTCGTCTGGCGGCGAGGACTACCGTCGCCTGGTCGAGCGGTTGCCGGCGATTGTCTACGCCTCCGAGCTCGGCGAGAACGGCCGCTGGCGCTACGTCAGCCCCCAGGTCGAGGAAATCCTCGGCTACACGCCGGAGGAGTGGCTTGCCGACCCCGGCCTCTGGGCTCGTCTCCTGCACCCCGACGATCGTGAGCGCGCCCTTTCCCAGGAGTCGCGGCAGACGATCGGGACCCGCAACCCGCCGCCGGTCGATTACCGCATGGTCACCCGCGACGGCCGCGTGGTCTGGATCCTCGACGAGGCCGTGCTCGAGCCCGACGAAGCCGGTACGCCGGTCTGGCACGGGGTCCTCTACGACATCACCGAGCGCAAGAACGCCGAGCAGGAGCTGCAGCGAGCGGCGGCCCAGCAGGCCGCGGTCGCCCAGCTCGGCGGCCGGGCCCTGCAGGACGGCGACCCCGAGGGTCTGATGCGCGAGGCGGTCTCGCTGCTGCAGGAGATCGAGGGCGTGCACGCCGCCTGCATCTGGGAGGTCGGGCGCGATGGGCGCCGGCTCGGCCTGCGCGCCGGATTGGAGGATCGGGTCGTCGGCGCTGCTCGCGCCTCGGCCGCTCGCGATTCACACGCCGGTGCGGCGCTCGACTCTCGCCTGCACGTGATCGTCGACGACTGGTCGAGCGAGCGGCGCTTCTCGATGCCGCCGGCGCTGCGGGTGATGGACGTGCGCAGCAGCCTCGCTGTGGTTATCGACGGCAAGGATCAGCCCTTTGGCGTGCTCGACATCCACTCCACCGAACCGAACCGCTTCACGCCCCAGGACGTCCACTTCGTGCAGGCCTCGGCCAACGTGCTCGCCGACGCGATCGAGCGCCACGCGACCGACCAGGCCCTGCGCCATCGCGTCCTGCACGACCCACTCACCGGCCTGCCCAACCGGCTCAGCTTCGTCGACTCTCTCAACGACGCGCTCAAGCGCAGCACCGTCTCGGGCTCGCCGGTCGGGATCCTCTTCCTCGACCTCGACAACTTCAAGCTGATCAACGACAGCCTGGGCCACCACGCCGGCGACGAGCTGCTGGAGGCGGTGGCACCGCGCCTGCGCGCCCACCTGCGCCCCGGCGACATCGTCGCCCGCTTCGGCGGCGATGAGTTTGGCATCCTCGTCGACCGCCTTGCCGACGAGGACGAGGCGGTGGCGATTGCCGATCGGATCGCCGCGGCCTTTGCCGAGCCCTACGCGATGGGCGGGGTCGACCACTTCGTCAGCGCCAGCGTCGGTATCGCCGTCGCCCGGCCCTCCACCCGCGAGCCGATCGACGCCGACCTGCTGATCCGCGACGCCGACGCCGCCATGTACCGGGCAAAGGAGCGCGGGCGGGCCCGCTGCGAGCTCTTCGATGCCGAGATGCGAGCCGGCGCATTGCGCCGGCTCGAGGTCGAGCGCGAGCTGCGCCAGGCGCTGGAGCGCAACGAGCTCGAGCTCCACTACCAGCCGCTGATCGCCCTGCGCAGCGGCGAGATCACCGGTCTTGAGGCGCTGGTGCGCTGGCGCCACCCCGAGCGCGGCCTGCTCGACCCCGGCGACTTCGTGCCGATTGCCGAGGACAGCGGCCTGATCGAGCCGATCGGGCGCTGGGTGCAGGAAAGCGCCTGCCGCCAGGTGCTCGAGTGGCACCAACTGCGCCCCGACCAGCGCCCCTTCGACGTCTCGGTCAACCTCTCGGCGCGGCAGGTGACCAACCGCGAACTGGCCAACTCGATCAACGAGATCCTCACCAGCACCGGCCTCGACCCCGTGCACCTGCGGCTCGAGGTGACCGAGAGCGTCCTGGTCGAGGAGTCGGCGACCGCCACCGGCACGCTGGAAGCGCTCAGCGATATCGGCGTCGGCCTCGTCCTCGACGACTTCGGCACCGGCTACTCCTCGCTCGCCTACCTCAACCGCTTCCCCTTCGACGCGCTGAAGATCGATCGTTCCTTCGTTGACGCGCTCGGGGTCGAACAGGAGCGCACGGCGATCGTCGAGGCGATCATCGGCATGGCCCGGGCGCTCTCCCTCGACGTGATCGCCGAGGGGGTTGAGAACGAGCCGCAGATGCTGGAGCTGAGCCGACTCGACTGCGACTACGCCCAGGGCCACCTCTTCTCGCGGGCGCTGCCGGCGGAGAAGATCTCCGCCCTGCTCAGCGAAGGGGCCCCGCTCTATTCGGGGATCGCGCCCGGCAGGTAGTCGTTGCTGAGCAGGCTGGCGGGAGCGGGCAGGCCGTCGATCAGTTCGTTGTCGCGCATCCAGCCGCTGAACTCGCGCCACCGATCGGGAGCCATGTAGCCGTAGGGTCGCTCGCCTGATCGGGCTGGATTGAGCAGCGGCAGGGTCACCGCCAGCTCAGCCTTGGTCAGCTTCGGGTCGAGATCGGAGTTCGCTTCCAGCAAGGCGCTCGCCGCCGCCTTCGGATCCTTCGCTGCTGCAGCGGTGCCACGGGCCAGGGCGGCGATGAAAAGCCGGATCGCCTGCGGGTCTGCTTCGAGCTGCTCGCGCTTGGCAACCAGAACCAGCTCGTCGTAGGTGGGCACGCCGAGCTTGTCGACCGGGGTGACAACCGGGTCCTTGCCCCGCAGACGCAGATCGACGCCCTCGACGTTGCTGAAGCCGCCGAGCATCGCCTGGGTGCGGCCGCCGAGCAAAGCCGGCAGCAGGCCGAAGCCGACGTTGACCACCTTGACCGCGGATGGAGTCAAGTTGACCCGGGCCAAGATCGTCTTCAGGTATGCGTCCTGGTAGGGGATTCCGGCTGTGGCGATTGTCTTTCCGCGCAGCCCGGCAACTCCCTGGATGCCGGACTTCTTCAGCCAGATCATCGAGGTGAGCGGACGATTAACGAGCGCGGCAACCGCCTCTACATCGAGACCCTGTTCGCGGGCCAAGATCACCTCGGGCTCGTAGGAGATCGCCAGGTCGCTGCGGCCGGCCGCGACCTGCTTGATCGGCGCTGCCGGGTCCGACGGGGTCTGGATCGTGACGTCGAGCCCGGCTTCCTCGAAGTAGCCGAGCTTCTGCGCCATGTAGATCCCGGCGTGGTCGGGGTTGGGGTAGAAGTCGAGCGTCAGGGTGAACGGCTGCGCTTCGCCGTTGACGCTCTCGCTCTTCTCGCCACAGGCGGCAAGGCCCAGCGCCAGGGCGAGTATGGCGACGGCAAGGGCGACCGCCGGGATCGGGGGGCGCTTCATCCCCCCCTTTCTATCGCCAAGTGACGATGCGACGCTCTGCGAGTGCGACCAGGGCGACCAGGGCGACCGACATCACGGCGAGCACGAGCACGGCGGCAAAGAGGCGCGCCGTTTCGAGCTGGGCGTTGTCCTGCAGCATCAGGTGGCCGAGACCCGAGTCCGACCCAGCCCACTCGCCGAAGACCGCGGCGATCGCGGCAAAGGCGACCGCGATCCGGGTGCCGCTGAAGAAGTTAGGCAGCGACGAAGGGGCGTCAACCCGCCAGAGGATCTGCGCTCGCGAGGCGTCGAGGGTCCGCATCATCTTGGTCGCCTCTGGGTCGACCGAGCGCAGGCCGTCGAAGGTGTTGAGCGCGATCGGGAAGAAGCAGAGCAGGGCGACGATCGCCAGCTTGGGTCCGATGCCGTAGCCGAACCAGACGACCAAGATCGGGGCGATGACGATGATTGGGATCGTCTGCGAGGCGACGATCAGGGGGTAGAAGGTGAGCCGCAGGGTCTCCGATAGATGCAGGGCGACGGCGAAGGCGAGGCCGGCGATCACCGCACAGCCGAGGCCGAGCAGCATCTCTCGCAGCGTCACCCAGGTGTTTTCGGCGAGCAGCGAGCGGCTCTGCCAGAGCGCTTCGGCGATTTCGGCCGGCGAGGGGACGAGGAAGCTTTCGAGCTTGAGCAGGTCGGCCAGGGCGCCGCTGCTGGCGGCGAGCTGCCAGGCCCCGATCAGCCCGGCGACGAGCAGTGAGGGGAAGAGCCAGCGCTTCACCGGGCGCCCTCGCGCAGGGCCTGCATCGCCCGCTCGCGCACGCTGACGAAGGCGGGGTCGGTGACCGCTTCGTCGCGCTCGGCGGCCCGCGGCGCCGGGGCACTGAGCTGGGCGACGATCCGCGCCGGTCGGGTCGAGAGCACGGCGACGCTGTCGCAGAGGTAGAGCGCCTCCTCGATGTCGTGGCTGACGAGGACGACCGTGCGCGGATCTGCCTCGAGGGCGCCGGCGAGCCACTGCTGCATCTCGGCCCGGGTGATCGCGTCGAGCGAGGCGAAGGGCTCGTCCAGCGCCAGCACCGGCTTGCCGGCCACCAGGGTGCGCAGGAAGGCGACCCGCTGGCGCATGCCACCGGAGAGCTCGGCCGGGGCCGAGCGCTCGAACCCGGCCAGGCCGAAGCGCTCGAAGAGCTCCCCCGCCTGTCGCCGCGCCTCGCCGCGGCGGACGCCGCGGTTGCGCAGCGCCAGGGCGGCGTTGTCGATCGCCGAGAGCCAGGGCAGCAGCAGGTCGCGCTGGGGCATGAAGGCGCAGTGGGCGAGCCGCTTGCTGGCGTCAGCCGCCCCCGCGACCTCGATCTCGCCGCGGCTCGGCTCCTGCAGGCCGGCGATCAACTCGAGCAGCGTCGACTTGCCGCATCCCGACGGGCCGACCAGGCCGAGGACGCCGTGCGCGGGCAGGTCGAGGTCGAGCCGCTCGATCGTGCGCAGCTCGGCGTAGGAATGGCCCAGGCCGCGGATCGAGACGGCGGGGCCCGCCGCGCCGTCGCCGGTAGGCGATGCGGCTGCGAAATCTCTGGCTTCGGTAGTGGGCATCTTGGTATCCTGGCGCACTCCGTGCTCCTGACCAACAAGGTCAGGAAAGTCGATAACCACCCAGCGCGGAACTCATATGGACCCGGCAATCATCGTCTTCGGACTAGGAATCGGCGTACTCGTCGGCATGACCGGCATGGGCGGTGGATCCCTGATGACCCCGCTGCTGATCCTGATCTTCGGCATTCAGCCGACGACGGCGATCGGCACCGACATCTTCTACTCGGCGGTTACCAAGACGGTGGGTGGTTGGCGCCATTTCCGGATGAAGACGGTGAACATGGACCTGGTCAAGTGGCTGGCCATCGGCAGCGTGCCGGCGGCGGTACTCGGGGTTGCGATCGTCTCCGTGCTCGAGAGCCACATCGGCGAAGACCGCCTCGACTCGCTCGTCTACGCGGTGCTCGGCGGGACCCTGCTGATGGTCGGGATCATCACCCTGACCCGGGCGCTGATTCTGCGCGACCTCGTCGACGAGCGCGATCGCTTCGACGTCGAACGGCGACACAAGGTCGCCGCGGTGTTGATTGGGGCTACGACGGGCCTGGTGATCGGCGTCACCTCGGCCGGCTCGGGCACCGTGATCGCGATCCTGTTGATCGCCGTCTACCGCCTGGCGCCGAAGAAGGTCGTCGGCACCGACGTCTTCCACGCCGCGATCCTGCTCTGGGCGGCCGGCATCGCCCACTGGGTCGGTGGCAACGTCGACTTCGTCCTCGCCGCCAACATCCTGATCGGCTCGATCCCGGGCGTGGTCATCGGTGCCGCCCTCTCCGACAAGGCCCCCACGGGCTTCATCCGCACCGCCCTCGGCGTCGTCCTCGTTGGCTCCGGCATTGTCACGATCCAGAAGGGCGATCCGACGGTTTGGCCGATCGCTGCCGCGGTTGCCGCGATCGGCCTCGGCGCGATCCTCGCCGCGCCGCGCTGGCTACACCGTCGCCGTGAGAAGGAAGCGCAAGCCGCCGCTCGCGCGGCGGCGCTGGCGCCGGATGCGACCGGCTGACTGATTAACTAGCCGCCTATGCGCGTTTCGGCGAAGGCTGACTATGCGGTGCGGGCGGCTGCCGAGCTGGCTGCCGCCGACGATGACCCGGTGAAGGGCGAGAAGCTCGCCGACGCCCAGGACATCCCGCTGCAGTTCCTCGAGCACATCCTGCTCGAGCTCAAGCACGCCGGAATCGTGCGGGCGCGCCGTGGCGCCAAGGGTGGCTACTGGTTGGCGCGTAAGGCCGATGAGGTGACGATCGCCGACATCGTCCGCGCCGTCGAGGGGCCGATCGCCCACGTGCAGTCGGCGCCGCCGGAGTCGATCGAGTACCGCGGCAACGCCGAGCACCTGCAAGAGGTTTGGATCGCCGTGCGCGCCAGCCTGCGCACCGTGCTCGAGCACGTCACCCTCGCCGACCTGGTCAGCGGTCAGCTGCCCAGCGAGGTTCGGGCCCTGGCGGCCTCGCCGGACGCCTGGGCCGCCCGCTAACGACTATCGGGCCGTATTCGCTGCGAAGTTGTGTGCTTTTGCGGGCAACGTGTGCGCTGATGCTCCCTAGCGTCGCCTCCTATGTACCTGCTGATGAGAGGGCCAGACGGCCGTCCGGTTGAACTCGATTGGGACGCCTGGGACCATGTTCGTACGCGCCATCCCGAGACTGCGGATTTGCTACTGGACATCGTGCTGACGATCGAACACCCCCACCATCGAGAACCGGACGTTCAGCCGGGTCGAGAACGATTGTTCAGGCGAGGCGGCGCGGGCATCTGGATGCGCGTGGTCCTGGAGCTCTCAGGGGATTTCGATCGCGTCGTCACTGCATTTCCGCAGATCGCAGATCCAAGGTTGGGGAGGCGATCATGATTATTCGTCTGGGAGCGCACGAGTTTGACGACGTCGTTTACGACGCAGAGGGAGATGTCCTTTACCTGCACAGAGGAAAGCCGATTCCGGCCTCAGAAACTCTGGCTACGCCCGAGGGCCACGCTGTGAGACTTGGTGATGCCGGCGAAATTATCGGCATCACCATCGTCAACGCAAAGTGGCTGCTGGAGCGCGATGGCCAGATCACGATCAGCGTCCCTGAGTACATCGAGACGTCGGCAAGTGATCTGGCCGCTGCTCTCGTTGTCTAGTTTCTTCGGGGTCGACGGCCACTCAGGCCGAGAGTCGGAAAGGCGGGTAGTCGTCGGTGACCAGGGTGAAGGCGTAGCCGATCACGCGGTTGTGCCAGCGGATCGTGCCTTCGACGAATTTGAAGATGCCGCGCGGGTAGCGGCCGGTGAAGAGGATCGCGAACCAGGCCCCGATCACGGCGAAGAAGACGCCGATCGAGAGGAAGAAGAGCACGATGTAGTGCGGGATCGCCAGCAGCCACTTGACCAGCGGCATGCCGCGCTGCAATTTCTCGGCATCGGGGTAGGCGAAGTCGAGGTGGACCGCCTGCTGTTTCTCGGTGGAGGGGTATTCGTCGTCCATCAAGAGCACGTAGACGCCGAGGCGGTTGCCGAAGCGCAGCAGTTCCAGGTTCCAGTCGTACCACCAGCGCGGGTAGACCTTTCTGAACAGCAGCATCAGCACGATCGGCGCGAAGATGATGCTGCCGGCGGCGATTGCGCCACTGTAGGAATCCCCGCCGGCGCTGCCGGCGAGCTCGCCGCCGGGCAGCAGCGCCGCGACGATCGCGATCGGGATCACGGCAAAGATCCGGAAGAAGGTCGACAGCCGGTTCAGCTCGCGCTCCGGGTAGTCGACCGAGAAAGTGACTGGATAGGACGGTGGCATCTCTCCCCCTTGGTAGTGGGCTTGTGCAGATGCTTACGATCCCCGTCGCAGCATTCCTTCCGGTGCGCTTTATGTTCCCTCTGGCCACATAAAGCGCACCGGAAGCCTCAGTCGGCGGCTGGGACGCCGCCGGCCACCACGTTTACGAAGTTCTCCAGGTGTCGTGTGGTCCAGCACTCGAAGGCGCCGTCGCAGTAGCGCTCGTAAGCGGCCATCACCGAGTCGCCGTAGTTCCAGTAGAGCTTCGGCTCGGGGTTGAGCCAGAAGAGGCGGCCGGCGCGTTCGGAGACCTGGGCGAAGATGTCGGCGTGGGGCTCGCGGCCGTTGGTGCGGGCGTCGCCGAGCACGATCACGGTCGAGCGCGGATCGAGGTCGTCGGAGATCTCGCCGAGGAACTCGAGCCAGACCCGCCCGTAGTCGGTGTAGCCGGAGACGTCGGCGACGCCGCCCTCGCTGGAGATGCGCTGGGCGATCACGCGGAAGTCGCGCTCGTGCTCGAAGACATCGGTGACCTCCGAGATGCGCTCGATGAAGACGAAGCTGCGCAGCTTGCGGAAGGAGTCGTGCAGGGCGTGCAGCACCGAGAGGAAGAAGACGCTGGCCGAGGTGACCGAGGTGGATACGTCGCAGAGCACGTAGATCTCCGGCCGCCGCGGCCGCTTCGGTCGGTAGCGAATGTTCATCGGCACGCCGCCGGTCTCCAGCGAGCCGCGCATCGTCCGCCGCACATCGATGCTCCGGCCCTTGCGGCGCCCGCGCTGCTCGTGGCCGAGCGTCGCCAGCCGCCGCTTCATCTGTGAGACGGCACGGTGTACGGCTGCTAGGTCCTGGGTCGGGCTGGTCGGCAGGGCGCGGTCGAGCTCGGCCAGGGGTCGCGACGGGGGCAGGGTGGAGGTGCGCTCGATCAGGTCGCGCTCGAGCTCGCGGCGCAGGTGGCGCTCGAAGGCGTTGAGCTGCTCGCGCTCGATCGGCGGCAGCTCGGCCGAGCCGTCCTCTGGTGGGGCCTGGGCGCCGGCCGAGAGGCCGAGGGTGCGGCGAATGCGCTGAACGTCGACGCCGACCACGCCCGAGCCCTCGCCCTGGCGGCCGAAGGCCGATATCGCCAGTCGCGCCAGGTCGCGCATCTCGCCGTCGTTGCCCTCGAGGATCGCCTGGCGGATCTGCTCACGCAACTCGTCGATGTCGAGCCGCTCGGCGCCCTCGTGGCGCTGGCTGCTTTCCCCGATCTCGCGGGCAATGGCCTCGCTCTCGGCGGCGCGGAAGAACCAGCGCTCGAAGAGCAGCTCGAACAGGCGCCTGTCCTCCTGGGACTTGGCGATCGTCGTCGCCAGTGCCTCGCGGAAGTCCTCACGCGAGGTCCAGGGCACCTCCTCGAGCGCGGCGAAGGCGTCGAGGATCTCCGAGGTGCCGACCGCGACACCCTCGCCGCGCAGCTCCTCGCAGAAGCCGAGCAGCTTGGCGGCGAGCCCCGGCGGGCCGGGATCGGCCCGCGGCCCGTAAGGCGAGGCGCTCATTGGTCCGATAATAGGCCGGTGGGGGACCGGCAAGACAGGCGGCGGCTGCGCCAGGCACAGCGCGCGATGCGCTCGACCCGTCGGCGGCGCTTCGTCGGACAGTTCGACAACGCGATGGAGATTCTCTACCGCGTCTACGTAGCGGCGATATTCAGTGCGATTGCCTTGGCCGTGCTGGCGGGGGTAATCCACGACGCTGGTGTGGGCGCGGAGGCCGCCGATGAGATCGCGGACAAGGGACCGGCACTGCTCGGCGCCGGCGTCGCCCTGGCTGTCCTTGCCGGGCTGCGTTCGGGGGCCAGGGGCGGACCGCTGGCGATCGAGGACGCCGAGGTCCAGTACCTGTTGCTGGCGCCCGTCGATCGGGGGGCGGCGCTGCGCCCGACGGCGCTGCGGCAGATCCGGATCGGGGCGCTGGCGGGCGCCGGGTTGGGAGCGGTCGCGGGCAATTTCGCCTTTCGGCAACTGCCCGGCTCCCCCGTCGAGTGGCTCGCCTGCCTGGCCCTCTTCGGCGCGTTGATCCCGCTGAGCACTTTGGGCTGCGCCCTATTGGCCTCGGGTCGCCGCCTGCGCCCGGCCGTGGCCGCGGCGATCGGAGCGGTCCTGCTGGCTTGGAGCGCCGCCGACATCCTGCTCGGCGTGACGACCTCTCCGGCGACGATGCTCGGCGTGCTGGCGACCCTTCCACTGCGGGGCGGCGCTTCGCTCGCCCTCGCCGTTGCCGGGGTTGCGATCGCTGTCGCGGCGACTTGGCTCGGCTTGGCCTGGCTGGGTGGGCTCTCGCTCGAGGCCGCCCGGCGTAGGGCGACGCTGACCGATCAGCTCCGCTTCTCGGCCTCGGTCCAGGACCTTCGCGCAGTCGTCCTCCTGCGCCGCCAGCTCGCCTCCGAGGCGCCCCGGCACCGACCTTGGATCAGGCTGCGCGCCCCGGCGCTGGCCTCGCGGCCGATCCCGCGCCGCGGTGCCCAGAGCTTCCTGCGCTGGCCGCTGCCCCGCCTGGTCCGGAGCCTCGCCCTGGGCATCGCCGCGGGGGCTCTCGTCGTCGGCGCCTGGAGCGGGATCACGCCGCTTGCCGCGTTGCCCGGCGTGATCCTGCTGGTGGTTGCCTTCGACTTGGTCGAGCCGCTCGCGCAGGAGGTCGACCATCCGCTCCGGCGCGATCTTCTCCCGCTGGCGCCGGAATCGCTGATCGTGAGCCACCTGGTCGCGCCAGTTGTCGCGATGGGCTTCGTCGTCGCCATTGGGGTGATCGCCGCGACGGCGCTCGGCGGCGCCGGTACGGCGCTGGGCATCGGTGCGGTGATGATCGTCCCCACGGCCTTCGTCCTGCTTTGCTGTGCGGCGATCAGCACGACCAACGATCCGTACAAATACGTCCTGGCCCCGGGCTCGGCTACGCGCAGACGGCCTTCCCAATCGTCGTCGCCCTCGCCTCGGTCGCGGCCCCGGTGCTCGTGGCCAGGGGCGCCGCCGGGCGCGGCGGCTCACCCGAGGCGGCCATCGCCGGGGTGGAGGTCGTCATGTTCATCGTGGCGGCGGCGATGGCATGGTGGCTGGGAGTACAGGTCGCGGCCCGCAGGCCGGTGAAACCGTGAGCGCCGCGGAGCGATCCGGGGCGGCGCCGGTGCTGTTCGCGCGCGATCTCTCGAGGGAGTACGGCGACTTCCTTGCGCTCGACTCCTTTCAGCTCGAGCTGTCGCCGGGGCAGTTGGTCGCCCTGGTAGGTCCCAACGGTGCCGGCAAGACGACCTTCCTCACGATCGCGGCCGGATTGCTGGAGGCCACCGCCGGCACGCTCACGGTCGACGGCGCCTCGGCGGGGTCGATCGCGGCACGCAGGGCGGTCTCCTACCTTCCCGATACGCCGGTCTTCTACGACGATCTCAGCCTCGACGAGCACCTCGAATACATCGCCGCTTTGCACGGTGTGGACGACGACGAAGCTCCGGCGCGGCAGCTCCTCGAGCGGCTGGGACTGGGCGATTGGGGTGAGAGCCTGCCTTCCGAATTCAGCCGCGGCATGCGCCAGAAGGCCTCGATCGCCCTGGCGTTGGTGCGACCCTTCTCGCTGCTGCTCGCCGACGAGCCGTTCGACGGCCTCGATCCACCCAGCCGCAACGTCCTCTTCGAGTTGCTCGGGGAGGTCCGGGAGGCCGGCGCGGCCGTCGTCGTCTCCACCCATCGCCGCGACGTCGTCGGCTCGGCCGACCGCTGCCTGGCGCTCCGCGACGGGAAGCTGGTCTACGACGGCCCTCCCGACACCGAGGCGCTTGCCGAGTACTTCGGGCTCAGCTCCCCGTCGGGCTCGGCGCCGCCAGCTTGACCCCGACACGCTCGGCGACCAGCTCGATGTCGGTGCGGTGCTTGACGATGATCGACATCGACTGCTCGAAGGTCTCGCGGTCGATGTCCTCGCTTCCCATCAGCAGCAGCGTGCGCGCCCAGTCGATCGACTCGGCAATCGAGGGCGGCTTCTTCAGGTCGAGGTCGCGGATCATCCGCACCACCTCGACCATGCGACGGGCGAGCGACTCCTGTAGCTCCGGCGCGTGCAAGCGGACGATCTCCATCTCGCGCTCGAGGTCGGGGTAGTCGAGCCAGAGGTAGAGGCAGCGCCGCTTCAGCGCCTCGGTCAGCTCGCGCGAGTTGTTCGAGGTGAGGATCACGATCGGCATCGTCGTCGCCGAGACCTGGCCCAGCTCGGGGATCGTGATCTGGAAGTCGGAGAGCAGCTCGAGCAGCATCGCCTCGAACTCCTGGTCGGTCTTGTCGATCTCGTCGATCAGCAGCACGACGGGCTCGGGGCTGGCGATCGCCTGCATCAGCGGTCGCTCGAGCAGGAACTCCTTGTCGAAGATGTCGCCGTGGACCTCCTCCCAGCCGTCCTCGCCGCCGGCCTGGATGCGCAGCAGTTGCTTGCGGTAGTTCCACTCATAGAGCGCCTTGGCCTCGTCGAGGCCCTCGTAGCACTGCAGCCGAATCAGCTCACGGCCGGTGGCGCGGGAAAGTGCCTTGGCCAGCTCGGTCTTGCCGACCCCGGCCGGGCCCTCGACCAGCACCGGCTTGCCGAGGCGCTGGGCGAGGAAGGAGACCAGCGCCGCGGGCTCGTCGGCGAGGTAGCCGACCTCGGCGAGCGCGTCCTTAACCTCAGCTGCGGAACCATCGGCCATGGGGGCGATGATAATCGGCGCTGTGCTCGACCTCGCCCTGCCACTCGCCGACCTGCTGCCGCACAGCGCCAGCCCCTACATCGCGCTGATGCTGATCGGCTTCACGATCGGCATCTTCGGCCACCTCAGCTCGGCCCGCTGGCTCGTCGCCGCCGGGGTGATCCTGATCTTCCTCGGCGCCTTCCTCTTTCCCGTCGCGGTCAACTTCACCCAGGACAGCCCGCGCCAGATCGACGTGCCGGAAGACAGGACCCGAATACCGGAAACCTTCCGCTAGCGAGGCCGGAAACTCGGCGTGCCCAAACCGCTAGCTTTACGGCTCCGCCAAACTCGATCCTCGTCCAGGAGGCCCACAGCTTTGAGCAGAGTTCGAATCTTCTCCGTTTTCATCGCGCTGATCGCGCTGGCGTCGGTGCTTGCCGCCTGCGGCAGCGGTGGCAGCGACGATCCGAAGTCGGTGGTTGACGAAGCGACTCTGCAAGGGGTCGAGAGCGGCAAGCTGGACCTTGTCGCGAACGTCGACGTCGAGGGCGAGAAAGGCGGCGTGGTCGACGTCAAGCTCTCCGGCCCGTTCCAGAGCGTAGAGGGCGCGGATCTGCCCGAACTCGATCTCGCCTTCGCGACCAAGGGGACGATGAACGGCAAAAAGCTGGATCGAGAAGGCGGCCTCACGCTGCTCGGCAACAAGGCCTACGTCGCCTACGAAGGCAGCGACTACGAAGTCGACTCGACCACCTTCAACTTCGTCAAGTCGATGCTCAACGGACAGGGTGGAGGCCAGTCGAATGAAATCGCCGCCTGTCAGGAAGCGGCCAGCGACCTGAACTTTGCCGACCTCGTCGAAAACCTCGAGGACGAAGGCAGCGCCGATGTCGGCGGCACGAGCACGACCGAGGTCAGCGGCGACCTCGATGCGCCGGCGGCGATCGACGCATTCAGCAAGTTGATCGAAGATCCGGCCTGCAGCGAACAGCTGAAAGCGGCCGGCCCCCTGCCCTCGGCGGCGGAACTCGAAAAAGCCAAGAGCACGGTGCGGGACTCGGTCAAGTCAGCTCACGTCGATCTCTACGTTGGCGACGACAACATCGTGCGCCGCATCGTGGCGCAGGCGACGATCGAACCGCCGAAAGGCTCCAAGCAGGGTGCAAAACGAGTCGATCTCGATCTCGACCTCACCCTGACCGGGGTCAACGAAGAGCAGGCGATCTCGGCTCCGAGCAGCGCCAAGCCACTCAGCGCGCTCTTCCTCAAGCTGGGCATCAACCCGATCGAACTGCTTGGCGCCTTCCAGAACGGCGGCGGCATAGGGGGGCTCGGCGGCCTGCTCGAAGGCTTGGGTGACGTCGGTGGCGGTTCTTCGGGCGGCGACTCGGGCGGCGGCAAAGAGTCCTACTACGAATGCCTGGGTGAAGCCAGCACGCCGGTTGACATCCAGAACTGCACGGGGCATCTCCAGTAGTCGCGTTTCTCCGCACCCCGTACGGCTGGCCCTATCTGCTGACGCCGCTGATCCCGCTCGCCGTCGTGCTGGATCTGGCCGGCGCCGCGGCGGGCGCGGTCTTTGCCGCCTCGGCGCTGGGGATCGTCCCGACGGCGGCGCTGATGGGTCGCGCCACCGAGGAGCTGGCGGCCCGCTCGGGCCCTGGCATCGGCGGGCTGCTCAACGTCACCTTCGGCAACGCGCCGGAGCTGATCATCGCCCTCTTCGCTCTGCAGAAGGGCCTGCAGGAGGTGGTCAAGGCCTCGATCGTCGGCTCGATCATCGGCAACATCCTGCTCGTGCTCGGCGCGGCGATGCTCTTCGGCGGCCTTGGGCGCGATAAGCAGACCTTCAGCCGCACGACCGCGAGCATCCAGACGACGATGCTGCTGCTCGCCGGCGCGGCGCTGGTGATGCCGGCGATCTTCGAGCTGGTCGAGGGCAAGGGCCTGCCCTCGCCGGGGGCCGAGACGGTCAACTACGGCCCGACCGTCGAGCACCTCTCGCTGGCGGTCGCGATCGTCCTGATCGCGACCTACGTGGCCGGGCTCTTCTTCTCGCTGAAGACCCACCGCGACATCTTCAATCCCGAGTACGAGGACGAGGGAACCTGGGGCTGGTCGACCCGTAAATCCGTCTTGGCGCTGGCCGGCGCAGGGGTGCTGGTCGGGCTGATGTCGGAGGTGCTGGTCGGCTCGATCGAGGAGGCCTCGCACGCGGTCGGCCTCTCCGAGTTCTTCATCGGCGTGATCGTCGTCGCCATCGTCGGCAACGCGGCCGAGCACTGGGTGGCGGTCCTGGTCGCGATGAAGAACAAGATGGACCTGGCGGTCAACATCGCGATCGGCTCGAGCGCCCAGGTCGCGCTCTTCGTCGCCCCGATTCTCGTTCTCGCCTCCTTCTTCCTCGGCCCGCATCCGCTGGCCCTCGTCTTCAACGGCTTCGAGCTCGGCGCGATCCTGATCGCGATTCTGATCGCCAACTACGTCACCCAGGACGGCGAGTCGACCTGGTTCGAGGGCGTGCAGCTGCTCGCCGTCTACGCCGTTTTCGGCATCGCCTTCTACTACGCCTAGGCTGTCAACGTGGCGGACGCCCTGCTCCTGCTGGTCAGCTTCGCGGTGATCCTCGCCGGGGCGCTGCTCTTCACCAACGCGGTCGAGTGGATCGGACACCGGCTCGAGCTCGGCGAGGGCGCGGTCGGCAGCCTGCTGGCCGCCGTCGGCACGGCGATGCCGGAGACGCTGATCGCGATCGTCGCCCTGCTCGGCACGGCGGAGGGCGGGGACCAGGTGGCGATCGGGGCGATCGTCGGCGCCCCCTTTCTGCTCGCCACCCTGGCGATGGGCCTGGTCGGGCTCTTCGCCTACCTCTACCGCGAGCGGCGCGAGCAAGGGCTGGAGCTGAAGGTCCACAAGCCGACGCTCGAGCGCGACCTGCTCTTCTTCCTGGCTTTCTTTGCCCTCTCCCTGGCCCTGGGCTGGGGCGCGCCCGACCCGCTGCGGATCACGGTCGGGGTTCTGATCCTCCTCGCCTACCCGCTTTACATCGCCCGCACGTTGCGCGCGGGGGAGAGGTGCAGGACCAGGAGACGCTCAACCCGCTGGTCTTCGAGCGGCGCTCCGAGCGGCGTGAAGACCCTGGCCTGCAGCTCTGCGTGGTCCAGCTCCTGGTCGGCCTCGGTGCCATGGTCGGTGGCGCCCACCTCTTCGTCGAGTCGCTGCTCCACATCGCCGAGAGCCTCGGCGTCGAGGCCGTGGTCCTGGCGCTCGTTCTCGCCCCGCTGGCGACGGAGCTGCCGGAGAAGGTCAACAGCTTCTTCTGGGTCCGCGACGGCAAGGATTCGCTGGCGCTCGGCAACATCAGCGGTGCGATGGTCTTCCAGTCGACGATCCCGGTCGGCATCGGCCTCGTCTTCACCGACTGGAGCCTGAGCACCAACGCCGCGGTTTCGGTCGGCCTCGGCCTCGCCGGCGGCCTGCTTGCTTACGAGGTCCTGCACCGGCGGGGGCGCTTCGGGCTGCCAGCGGTGGTGGCCTGGTTCGGTCTCTACGCCGCCTTCATCGTCTTCGTTGCGGTTGGCGCCTAAAGCAACCGTTGTGTTTTCCAACACTCAAGAGAAATTGACTATTCAATTTCCTGTGATATAGCTGTTCGCGTTTGGGGAGCATCTGTGCCTTGGGTGAGGCAAGGCAGGCATGGCACGGAATCCTGCTGACCGTAACTCAAAGCACGATTCGTGACGTGGCCGCCCCACGGTGGCTGCGCCAACGCAAGGAGATGATGAAAGTGAGAAGCATCAAGATGTTCGTCCTGTCCGGGGCCGTTGCCCTGGTCGCAATGGCGTTCGTCGGCACCGGCACCGCCGCCGCCGACAGCGCCTGCTTAGTGGATCCCGGCGCCCTGGGCATGTGCCCTGGAGGGGCGATATGGAATGGACCGATTATCGGCTTATCGGGGGAAGCAACATTCAAAGTCGATAACACCGTTACCAAATGTAAATCAAGTTTCTTAGCTGATTACCTTTTCAACGAGGGCCCTCATGTCGGGGTCTTATATTTAGTCTTAAACCTGAATTTCTTTGAATGCGTTGGAGCATGTCCAAACGCATTCGCCGAGAATCTTCCTGCCTTACTGTTAGTTGCGATGGCGCAACAGCACGCCAAACTAACCGGAGACGGCTTTGGACCCCCCGCCGTCTTACTCCAGAATTGCCTCATCTTAAATATCCCGATGAGCTGCTTATACAAAACCCAACCGCCGGTGTTACTCAACTACCTCTTAGAGCTCAATCTGGGGGGCGGGCCGTTAGTCGGTGCCCTTCGCTTCAACGCCCCGCTGGTGTGGGGTGGAGACGATCCCCTCTGTCCGGAAGGAGCGGTCTTCCAGGCAACGTACTTAATCTATGAGGACCAGAATTTCATCGAGGGTCCGGAGCTGTTCTTTACGGCATTACCGTAGGCATTGCACAGTGAGACCGTCGCTCAAATCGATTGCTCACTGGAGGGGACCGCGCCACGTAGGCGCGGTCCCCTCCGCGCTGGCGCTGGCTTTCCTTGCGATGGGATGTGGGAGCGGGAATGGCGATGAGCCTGCGCCGATCTCGAAGTCAGCGTTTGTGGTCCGGGGAAGCGCTATCTGCGTGGCGACCAGGAGGGGGATTCGCGCCGACTTCGAGGCCTTCACCAAGAGCGCGGAGGGTAGGGAGGTCGAACGGGCCGAGAAAGCCAAGGAATTGACACCTGGGGAAGCAGCGGCACAGGTGGGTGAAGAGATCATCGTTCCCGCGATGCGACGAGAGCTCGAGGAATTTCGCGACCTGGGGGTTCCTCCGGGCGATGACCGGGCAGTGACCGCACTGCTCGTTGCCCTCGAGGCTGGCCTGGAGAAGGCGGAAGGCAATCCCGAACGGGCCGCCGCGGACGGGTTCAGTGAATCTGGAGAGGCGGCCAAGGGCTACGGCCTGGAAGGCTGCTGAGCGCGGCTGTCAGGCTACGGCAAGCTCGCCGAGCGCCTTGAGCACGATGTCGTCGTGCGTTTTGGGCGAGACCTTGGGGAAGACCTTGGCGATCTTGCCGTCGGGATCGATGATGAAGGTCGCCCGTTGCACGCCCATGTACTTCTTGCCGTACATCGACTTCTCGACCCAGGCGCCGTAGGCCTCGGCGACGGCATGGTCGGCATCGGCCAACAGGGTGAAGTCGAGGTCGAATTTGCGCGCGAACTTGTCGACCGCCTCGACCTTGTCGGGGGAGACGCCGATCACGCGGGCGCTGGCGGCCCTGTACTCGCCGCTGCGATCGCGGACGCCGCAGGCCTGGGTAGTGCAGCCCGGCGTATCGGCCCGGGGATAAAAATACAGTACAACCGTCTTGCCCTTGAGGTCGGAAAGCTTGACCGGATCGCCGTTTTGGTCGGGCAGGGTGAAGGAGGGCGCCTTCTGGCCTCTTTCAAGCACGGCCAGGATCCTAGAGGATGCCTGCGTGCGTCGGTCGGATGGCGTGAATCGCGAACCATCAAGTTTATTTGGCTCCACTCAGTATCTCCCTGAATACCGATAGGGTTGTCCTATGCGCAGGGATTTTCCGTCCGTGCCGAGTTTGCTCGGCGTCCGCGCGCAGATGGTCCGAAACCGGTCTTTCAAGGTGCTGGTCGCGGCAGGGCTTGCGGTCTCGCTTTGCACGGCCAGCTCCCACGCCGCAGTGGTCACGGTCGGCACGCCGCTGCCGATCCCTGTTGAGGAAAATGTCCACATCGTCTGCGGACAGCCAGGCTGCCTATTCACTAATCCGTCCGCTCCGAGCGGCCTTTCGGACATCTCGCCGATAGATGGAGTAATCATTCGCTGGAGGCTCTACGGTCCGACCAGCAAAACCGGATACAGGTTGCGCGTGCTTTCTCCACTCGGGAATGAATATCTCGGCGCTGGCACCAGCGGATCCTCGACGGTGGCAGGAGCTAAAGTCGTTACGACGTTTCCAACGCATCTTCCAGTCAAGGCGGGTCAGCTCATCGGGCTCGAAATCGGAAGCGATGCCGGCTTCTTGTTTGGTTTCTCCTCCTCAGTGACCTCCATGGTTCTGGAACCTGCCCCCTTCGATGGCGAAAGCACCGCTCCGTCTACCGCCTGGGGGACTGGCCATTACCTGTTCCCCTTCAACGCCGATGTTCTGCCGCCGCCATCCATTGTCGGGATCAGTCCCACTGGTGGCTTGTTCACTAACGGCACCGAAGTCACGATCTCGGGTGATAACTTCGCGGAAGTCGAAAGCGTCACCTTCGGCGGGGAACCAGTGAACTTCACGGTCGATTCCGAATCGAAGCTAACGGCCTCGGTGCCACCAGCTTCTATGCCCGCGACCGTCCCGGTGCGGGTGATGACCGCAGCGGGCGTTGCCAAAGCTCCGGCGAACTTCAGCTACGAAGGCCCTTCGCCCTCCTGTGTCGTTCCCCGGTTGAGCGGGAAGTCGCTTAGGGCGGCGAGGAAAACCCTCCGTCGGCACGGTTGTAGCCTGGGCCGAGTCAGGAAGCGCCGCCATGCGACTGCGAAGTCCGGCCGGGTGAAGCGCCAGAGTCCACGGGCGGGAACCGTCATCTCGCCCGGCGGCGAGGTCGGGGTAACGCTGGGAGTGGTTCCCGCAGATACTCCCTAGCGACCTCCGTGGGCCGATGCACTTTTTTGGGCCGAGATCCATCTGCTGAGGCTCGGCTGCCTTTCGCCCTTTGATTCCGGGTTCTACCGCTGCAAACGTGACGTATCGGCGCGGGGGTAGAAGTAGAGAACGACGGTCTTGCCACGCAGGCCGGAGAGGCTGACCTGGTTGCCGTCTTGGTCGGGCAGGGTGAAGTCGGGCGCGCTCGCCCCGGCTTCGAGCACTAGCCGTCCCCGTCGCCGGCGTCTTGATCCTCGCGGCCGGGGTCCTGGCCGCTCTCGTCCGCGTCGAGCTCGTCGTCGCCCTGCTCCAAGGCGGTCTCGGAGACCGAGCCGGTGGAACCGGGGTGATAGCTGGTCTGGAAGCTCTCCAGCGCCCGGTCGCGGCCGTCTTCGTCGACCGGCACCTCGTCGGAGATGCGCACCCACTCGGCGCCCTCGTAGGCCTCCATGTTGAAGACCTCCTGGTCGAGCGAGGTCGAGTCATCGACCACGACCAGTACCTCGGTCTGCGGGTTGAAGTAGGTCCCGGGCTGCATCAGCAGCTCCTCGACCTCGTAAAGGTTCTCCTCGGCGGCGCCGGCCATCAGTTGCCCAATCCTATGAAATCGGCGACCTGGCGCTCGACCTCGGCCTCGACGTCGAGCGGCTCCTCGCCGCGGCGCATGCGCCGTTCGTTGCGGGCGATCACCAGTTGGCGCACTTCGGCGCGCAGTTTCTCGTCGAGATTGCGCTTCTTGCGGGCCTTGCCGCTCAGCTCGGTGTCGAGCAGGGCGGTCATCTCGGCCTCGACGTCAAGCGGCTCCTCGCCGCGCTGCGTGCGGCGGTAGGACTTTGCCTCGAGCATCTGCCGCGCCTCGGCCGCCTGGATCGCCAGATCGATCTCGGGCGAGGGCTGGGCCAAGCGCGGCGGCGGCATCGATTGCATGACGCCGAAGCGGCCTTTGCCGAGCTCTTTCCAGGCCGAGCCCGGAGCGGGCAAAGCAGAATGCGGCCAGGGGCAGGACGAAGAGCGTGATGGCGGCCATCACGTAGCCGCTCTGCAAGTAGGTCAATCCCATTGGGCAGACCATCGTCACAAGGGTAGGGGTATCGCTCCGATGCCGCTATCCGGTACCCTTCGGCCTTGGTTGACTGACCAGTCAATCGGTGGTCGTCGCCCCGTGGCGAGGCCGCATTCAAAGGCTTACGCAACGACCAAGAAGGAGCCTCGACCAGTGGTTGACTTCACCCTGACCGACGAGCAGAAAGACCTGCGCGAGCTCGCGCACAACTTTGCCGAGAAAGAGATGCGCAGGGTTGCCTGGGAGTACGACAAGGACGGCACCTGGCCCCAGGACATCATCGACATGGCCTGGGAGGTCGGGCTGATGAACACCCACATCCCCGAGGCCTACGGCGGTCCCGGCCTCGACTACCTCTCCGGCTGCCTGATCGAGGAGGAGATGGGCTGGGGCTGCTCCGGCATCGGCACCACGCTGATGGCCAATGGCCTCGCTTCGGCGCCGATCACGCTCGGCGGCTCCGAGGAGACCAAGAAGAAGTACCTCGGCATGCTGACCGAGGACAAGAAGCTCGCCTCCTTCTGCCTGACCGAGCCCGACGCCGGCTCCGACGTCAGCGGGATGAAGACCAAGGCCGTGAAGAAGGGCGACAAGTACGTCATCAGCGGCTCCAAGTGCTTCATCACCAACGGCACCTACGCCGACTACTTCACCGTCTACGCCAAGACCGATCCCGAGGCCGGACATCGCGGGATCAGCGCCTTCGTCGTCGATGCCGACCTCCCCGGGGTCAGCGTCGACAAGAAGGAGGACAAGATGGGCCAGCGGGCCTCCAACACCGCGACCATCTCCTTCGACGAAGTCGAGATCCCGGCCGAGAACCTGATCGGCGAGGAAAACAAGGGCTTCAAGCTGGCGATGATGACCCTCGATCGCACCCGCCCCGGCGTCTCGGCGATGGCCGTCGGCATCGGCCGCGCGGCGCTCGAGTACGCCACCGAGTACTCCAAGGAAAGGGTCCAGTTCGGCGTGCCGATCGCGATGCACCAGGCGATCCAGTTCATGATCGCCGACATGGCGACCAAGGTCGAGGCCGGCCGCCTGCTGGTCTGGAGCTCGGCGGTCATGCTCGACCAGGGCATCCGCAACAGCAAGGTCTCCTCGATGGCCAAGCGCTTCGCCGCCGACTCGGCGATGGAGATCGCCGTCGACGCCGTGCAGGTCTACGGCGGCTACGGCTTCATCAAGGAGTACCCGGTCGAGAAGCTGATGCGCGACGCCAAGATCATGCAGCTCTACGAGGGGACCAGCCAGATCCAGCGCCTGGTGATCGCCAAAGAAGTGCTGCTGCCGCGCGCTGTCGAGGAGCCCACGCCCGAGGCCGAGGCAAAGGCCGCCAAGGAGTCCGAGGGCAGCCAGTCCGAGCAGGCTGCCGCGACGGTCTAGTCGCACCACATCGCTTAGGGCAGGGGCCCTAGTCAAGGAGCCGCCGGGCAAGTTTTGCCCGGCGGCTCTTTTGTTAGGCGGTTTGGGCACTAGGGTGAACCGATGATCGACCGGCGACTGATTCAGCTTGCCCGCGATCCGGTTCGGCTCCAGATCGTGACGCTCCTCAACGAACGCACGGCTGGCGCCGGCGAGGTCGCCGAGGAGCTCGGAATGGGCACGAGCGCGGCCGGTCGCCACCTGGAGGAGATGCACGATGCGGGCTTGATCGAGGTGGTCGGCGAGGTGCTGAACCGGGGAGCCGTCGAGCCGCGCTATCGCGCCCTCGTGCGCGCGTTGTGGGATGACGAGGAGTGGGCGACGTTCAGCGATGAAGAGCGGAAGCGGCTGTCGACCTGGATCATCGACATGATCGACGCCGATGTGCGCGACGCGGTCGAGCAAGGGACTTTCACGACGCGCCAGGATTCCCATGCAAGCCGCACGATCCCCCTCGTCGACGAGCAGGGCTGGCGGGAGCTCTGCTGCGGATCTACGCAGACGCCTTGCAGGCGGTCTTCGCGGTCGAAGCAGCAAGCGCCGAACGCCTTGCCGAGAGCGGCGAGGACGGCTTCCCGGCCCTGTCGGCGATGCTCTGCTGCGAGTTGCCGCCCCGCGGCGAGAAGCCGGCAGACTAGCGGCTCGGCTGCCCGAGCGGGCGGCCTTCTGGCGCTTCAGCTTGTCGAGCTCGACCTTGCGCAGGCGGACCGACTCCGGCGTCATTTCGACGCACTCGTCCTCGCGCAGGAACTCGACCGCGGCTTCCAGCGAGAGGCGTGTGGGCGGCGCCATGCGCTCCAGCACGTCGGCGCTGGCGGCGCGCATGTTGGTCTGCTGCTTTTCCTTGGTCGCGTTGACGTCCATGTCCTCGGCGCGGGCGTTCTCGCCGATGATCATCCCCTCGTAGACCTCCTCGCCGGGGCCGATGAAGAGCGTGCCGCGGTCCTGGATGCCGATCAGCGCGTAGCCGGCGGTCTTGCCGCGGCGGTCGGCGACGATCGAGCCGGTTGGGCGCAGGCGCAGCTCGCCCGCCCAGCGCTCCCAGCTCTCGAAGACGTGGTGCATGACCCCGGTGCCGCGGGTCTCGGTGAGGAACTCGGTGCGGAAGCCGATCAGGCCGCGCGCCGGCACCAGGTATTCCATCCGCACCCAGCCGGTGTCGTGGTTGGCCATCTGCTCCAGGCGGCCCTTGCGACCCGCCAGCAGCTGCGTGATCGTGCCGACGTGCTCCTCGGGGGCGTCGATCGAGAGCCGCTCGACCGGCTCGTGCAGCTTGCCGTCGATCTCCTGCGTCAGCACGCGGGGCTGCCCAGCGGTCAGCTCGAAGCCCTCGCGGCGCATCAGCTCGAGCAGGATGACCAGCTGCAGCTCGCCGCGGCCCTGCACCTCCCAGGCATCGGGGCGCTCGGTGTCGTTGACGCGGATCGAGACGTTGCCGATCAGCTCGGCGTCGAGGCGGTCGCGGACCTGGCGGGCGGTCAGCTTGCTGCCCTCGGTGCCGGCCAGGGGGGAGGTGTTGATCCCGAGCACGATCGAGAGCGAGGGCTCGTCGACCGTGATCACCGGCAGCGGCCGCGGATCGGCCGGGTCGGCCAGGGTCTCGCCGATCGTCATCTCTTCCATCCCGGCGACGGCGATGATCTCGCCCGGCCCGGCCTCCTCGGCGGAGACCCGCTCCAGCGCCTCGGTGATGTAGAGCTCGGAGACCGTGGCCCGCTCGACCGTGCCGTCGGCCCGGCACCAGGCGACCTGCTGGCCGGCGCGGATCGTGCCGTTGTGGACCCGGCAAAGCGCCAGGCGGCCGACGTAGGGCGAGGCGTCGAGGTTGGTCACGTGCGCCTGCAGCGGGTGGTCGGGGTCGTACTCGGGCGCCGGGATCTTCTCCAGCATCAGGTCCATCAGCGGGGCGAGGTCGGTGCCCTCGACGCCCTCCTCCAGCGAGGCCCAGCCGGCCTTGGCGTTGGTGTAGACGATCGGGAAGTCGATCTGCTCGGAGTCGGCGTCGAGGTCGAGGAAGAGCTCGTAGACCTCGTCGACGACCTCGGCGATGCGGGCGTCGGGGCGGTCGACCTTGTTGACGACGAGGATCACCGGCAGCTTTGCCTCCAGCGCCTTGCGCAGGACGAAGCGGGTCTGGGGCAGCGGTCCCTCGGAGGCGTCGACGAGCAGCAGCACGCCGTCGACCATGGTCAGGCCGCGCTCGACCTCGCCGCCGAAATCGGCGTGGCCGGGGGTGTCGACGATGTTGAGCTTCACCCCGTTGTAGTTGACGGCGGTGTTCTTGGCGAGGATCGTGATGCCCTTCTCGCGCTCGAGGTCCATCGAGTCCATCACCCGCTCGGCCACGTCCTGGCCCTTGCGGAAGGCGCCGGACTGCCAGAGCATCGCGTCGACCAGCGTCGTCTTGCCGTGGTCGACGTGGGCGACGATTGCGATATTTCTCAGGTCGTTTCGAGTAGTCATAAATGGGGAAGCAATGGGGAGGTGCAGTGCGCGGTTCGCAATTGCCCGAATCTCGCGACAAAAACGGGGCCCGCCTTGCGGCGGGCCCCGTAACTGCTCAAGTTCGGTACGCGACTACGAGGTCTGCTGAACGCTCGCCGCGGCCGGGCCCTTGGGGCCTTCCTCGGACTCGTAGCGTCACCTTGGCGCCCTCTGCCAGGGACTTGAAGCCCTCGCCGAGGATTGCGCTGTGATGGACGAAGACGTCCTTAGAGCCGTCGTCGGGCGTGATGAACCCGTAGCCCTTGTCGTCGCTGAACCACTTGACTGTTCCAGTCGGCATTTATTGCCTCCACTTGTTGTGCTGCGAACGCGGAGGCTTCGGTAAAGCAACGACGCGAGCGCTAGACACGACTTTTGCCGGATATCGATCCGACCTAACGCGGGGACCGTAGCAGGGATCATGCGGCAAGCGCGGCGCTCGGATCGCCGTCCAGGCGTGTTTGAGGAAGCTAGGAGACCAGTCGATACGGTGACTCAGATGATGCGTAAGCACAGTTCCCCTGCGGGCGGGCCTGCTCTTGATCGCCCTGCTCCTCGTCGCGATCGCTGTGACGCCGAGCCAAGCGTTGGCGATGCGGGGCTCCGGCGAGCTCTCGCCTCGGCTCGCCAAGCTGGCGGCTCCGTCGCTGCGGGATGCGTCGCCGACCTTCAGGCGAAGGAGGTCGGCCTGGTGGCCACGGGCCCCGGCAGCCTGCGTCCGCGACGGCAATCGCGTGCTCGTCGACGTGCGCTTCGAGCGCGGCGCCCTCGCTGCGCTCGACGAGCTGCGCGCGGCTGGCGCGAAGACCGTCAGACGCGAGCCGCCGCTACCAGGCGGTCACCGTTGCCGCCAAGCCAGCCAGCTGCGCGCGATCGCGGATGTGGCGGGCGTGGCAGGGGTTAGCCCGATCCTCGTCTCCCGTCACCGCGGCGCACCTGCCCCTCGCGCGGGCTCAGTCGTCTCCGAGGGGGACGGGCAGCTGCTGGCAGCGGCGGCGCGGGGAGCGAATTCGAGTCGACGGCAGCGGGGTCACCGTCGGCATCCTCTCCGACTCCTTCGACCAGGCGACCGAAGCTGCCGACGGCAGCGGCGGATCGCGACTCACGCGGAAGATGACGTGAAAAGCGGCGACCTTCCGGGCGCCGGCAACGAATGCCCTGAACAGACGACCCCGGTGTCGAAGCTGAGCAACGATTAACGACGCCTCCGAAGCCCCGACGAGGGGCGGGCGATGGCTCAGATAGTCCACGACCTCGCGCCGGGCGCAGACCTCGCCTTCGCCTCCGCCTTCAACGGGGAACTGGCCTTCGCCAACAACATCAGGGCGCTGGCCAACGCCGGCGAAGCCAAGGTGATCGCCGACGACGTCTTCTACCTCGAAGAGCCCTTCTTCCAAGACGGCCCGATCGCGGTCGCCGTCAACGAAGTCGTCGCGGCGGGCGTCACCTATTTCTCCGCGGCCGGCAACGACAACCTGATCGACGACGAAGGGCACGACATCGGCTCCTGGGAAACGCCGGAATATCGCGACTCAGGGAGCTGTCCCGCCGGCGGTGCAGGCGATCCCGGGCGCCAAAGGCAGCCACTGCCTCGACTTCAACCCCGGCTCGCAGGTCGACAAAACCTTGGGATCAAAGTGGAACCCGGCGAAACCCTGACCGTCGACCTGCAGTGGGACGAACCCTGGAACGGCGTCGAGACCGACCTCGACGCCTTCCTGCTCAGCGCCAGCGGCGCCCTGCTCGCGCAATCCGACGAAGACAACGTCGAAATCAGCCAGACAGCCGGTCGAGGTGCTCCATGGACGAACGAGAGCGCCGGGACGAGAACCGTGCAGCTGGTCGTCAACCGCTTCTCTGACGAAAGCCGTCCCCGCGCGTCAAGTTCGCCCTGATCCAGAACGGTGGCGGCGTTTCCGCCACCGAGTACCCGACGATCGACCGGCGAAGACGTCGTCGGGCCGACGATCTTCGGCCACAGCGGCATCGGCTGGCGGCGATCTCGGTCGGCGCGGTGCCGCTTCAACAGCAACTCGAAACCCGAGCCCTTCTCCTCGCGCGGCCCGGTCGTCCACTACTTCGGCCCGGTTGAAGGGACTTCGCGCGGCCGCTCCGCTGGCGAGCCCGGAAACGCTCTCCAAGCCCGACCTGGTCGCGACCGATTGCGGCAAGACGACTTTCTTCTCCGGATTCTTCGGTGGCTTCTGGCGCTTCTGCGGCACTTCCGCCGCCGCTCCCCACGCGGCGGCCGTGGCGGCGCTGATGCTCGAGGCGAAATCTGTTGCCGAACCTGAGGAAGTACGGGCAGCGTTGCTGGGTAGCGCCGTGCCGGTTGGCGCGTTCGGCCCGTGGCGGTCGGCGCCGGGCTGGTCGAAGCAATCGGCGCGGTCGAAGAAGTCATCGCCGGCACCGGGTCGGCGGGGCCAGTCTGCGAACCGCCCGCATCGGAAGGCGACCCCGAGGAAGCTGCCGCCGAAGGGGACTGGGGCAGCGAAGGGGGGTCCACGCCGGGTTCGCGCAGCGTCACGCCGCAGCCACCGATCGTCAACCCGCCGCCCCCCGAACCGAAAAAACTGGCGCCCCGCACCTTCTTCCTGCAGCGGCCCGGCAAGGAAATCCGCACCTCGCAGCAGCGCGCAAAGGTGGTCTTCCTCTTCGGCTCCAACGAAGCCGATGTCTCGTTCATCTGCCGCATCGACGGCGGCCTCTTTCGCGCCTGTCCGGCGCGGCTGGTGCGACGCTTCCCGTCCGGCTGGCACACGATCAAGGTGGCGGCGCACAACGGCTGCCGGTGTTGGCGACGCCACGCCGGCCAGCTATCGCTTCAAGGTCAAAAAAGTCCGCTGAGCAAGTCCAGCTGGGTGCCGAAGTAGACCGAGATCGCGGTGATCGGCAGGTAGCCGACCGCGGTCGTCCAGATGAAGCGCCAGACCGGCACCCGGGCGGCACCGGCGGCGTAGGAGACGATGCTGAAGGGGAAGATCGGGATCAGCCTGGCGGCGATCAGGACCTTGGCGCCGCCGCGCTCGATCCGGGCCTCGATGCGCTCGAATCGCTCCGCCCCGAGCCAGCGGTCGAGCAGCGGCCGCGCCACCGAGCGCCCGATCGCGAAGCAGACCAGGCCGGAGAGCAGCCAGCCGAACATCATCAGCAGCAGGGCCGGAACGAAGCCGTAGACGAGGCCGGCGGCCGCGTCGACGATCTCCGCCGGGTAGAAGACGATCGCGTGGATCAGCGTCAGAACGAGGATCAGCAGCGGACCCGCGACCCCGAGGCTCTCGATCTCCCGGCGCACCTCGTCGGTGTCGCCGTGGATTGCCGCGACCGCCGCGTCGTGCAGGGCGGGGACGGCGAAGACGAGGCCAGCGAGCAGGGCGACCCCGGCGAGGGTGATGCAGATCTCGAGCCGGGGTGGGCGGCTATCCACGCAGGCGCTCGGCCAGTCCGGAATGCCGCCCACCGCTGTCATCGCGGCGAACGGCCGCGCCCAGCACGGCGCGGTCGCCGATCAGGACGCAGCTACTGCGGGCGCGGGTGATCGCCGTGTAGAGCAGCGGCCGGGTCAGCATGCGCGAGTGCGAGCGGTGGCAGACGCCGACCACGACCGGGACCTCGCAACCCTGCGCCTTGTGCACCGAGATCGCGTAGGCGAGCCGCAGCGTCGCCGTCTCGCCGTAGGGGATCGTCAGCGGCTCCCCCTCGTCGGTGTCGACGACGATCTCTTCGGCGTCGGCGTCGTCGGCGCGCAGGAAGACGATCGAGCCGTTCATCAGGCCGAGCTCGTGCGAGTTCCGGGTCTGGATCAGCCGGTCGCCGACGCGGAAGCGCTCGCCGACGGCGCGCTTGCCGTCGGGGTTGAGCTTTGCCTGCAGGCGCTCGTTGAGCGCGTCGATTCCGATCGCCCCGCGGTACATCGGCGCCAGCACTTGCACCTCGCGGATCGGATCGACGCCGAAGCGCTTCGGCGCACGCTCGGCGACCACCTCGACCACGGTATCCAGGGCGCGCTCGGGGTTGGCGCGGTCGATGAAGAAGAAGTCGTGGTCCTGATCCTCACCCGGCTCGAGGTGCGGTTCGCGGCCCTGGTTGATCTCGTGGGCGGCGGTGGTGATCATCGAGCGCGCCGCCTGGCGGAAGATCTGGGTGAGCCGGACGACCGGGGCGATCCCCGAGGCGATCAGGTCCTCGAAGGGCTTGCCGGCGCCGATCGGGGGAAGCTGGTCGGCGTCGCCGACGAAGACGACGTGGGTCGACTCGGCCAGGCCGCCGAGCAGGACCTCGATCAGGCGCAGGTTGAGCATCGAGGACTCGTCGACGATCACCAGGTCGGCGGGCAGCGGGTGCCCTGGCTTGAATGCCGGCTCGCGGCCGGGGCTCCACTCGAGCATGCGGTGGATCGTCTGCGCGGAGTGGCCGGTGGCCTCCTCGAGGCGGCGGGCGGCGCGGCCGGTGGGAGCGCAGAGGGCGATGCGCAGGTGCGCGCCTTCGGCCTCCTCGACGATTGCCCGCGTGCAGGCCGTCTTGCCGACGCCGGGGCCGCCGGTGAGCACCGAGATCCGCGCTCCGAAGGCGCCGCGCACGGCCGACCACTGCTCGTCGGTCAGCTCGGTTTCCCCCCCGTCGCGGGCCGGCGTCTCGCCGGGATCGTGGTCGAGGTGGGGTGGGGCGGCGCTGCGAGTCGCCAGGGTCGCAGCGACGGCGAGCTCGCTGGCGTGGGTGAGCTGACGGTAGAGGCGACCCTCGTCGTCGAGGAGGCCGCGCGCTTCGCCGAGCACCTCGGGATCCGGCGCGAGACCGAGCAACTTGGCGGTGCGGGCCGTCAGCTCGGCGATCGGCAGGTAGCTGTTGCCCTGCTGCTCGGCCTCGCCGAGGGCGTAGACGGCCGCCGCCTGCGCCCGCCGGCTCGACTCCGGCGGCACGTCGGCGGCGAGGGCGATCTTGTCGGCGCGGACGAAGCCGACGCCGTCGACCTCGGTCAGCCGGTAGGGGTCCTCGTGCAGGATCGCCATCGAGCTCTCGCCGAAGCGGGCGTGGATCGGCGCCGCCAGATGAGCCAGGCCGTGGGGGGCGAGTTGCACGTGCAGGTCGCGCACGGCGCGGCTGGCGTGCCAGGATTCGGTTGCCGCCGCGGCCTGGTCGGCGCTGATGCCGCGCAGCGAGTTGAACACCGCCTGCGGGTTGGCCGCGATCGCTCCGAGCACCCCCTCGCCGTGCTCGTCCACCAGCCGTTCGGCCCGCGCCGGCCCGATGTGGCGCAGCGAGGTCAGGTAGGCGATCTGTCCCTCGCGATCGGCCGGATCGAGCGGCAGCGCCCCTTGGGCGCGAAGCTGGCGCCCGTAGCGAGCGTGGGTCTGCCACTCGCCGCTGACTTCGGCGCGATCGCCGACGCCGAGGTGGGCGACCGGGCCGACCAGGGCAAACCCCTCGCCCGACTCGGCGTCCTGGACCTCCAGCACCGCGTAGCCGTCGTCCTCGGCGCTGAAGATGACGCCGAGCACCTCGACCGTGGCCGAGTGGGCCGCAGCGTCGGCGTCGAAGAGCGTGGCCGTGCCGTTCACACGACAAAGCTAGCCTGCGCTCAAGATGGGCAATCGACCGGAAAAACACGGTCTCTGCGACAGCTGCGCGCACCAGCAGCTGGTGCCGAACACGCGCGGGTCGGTCTTCTCGCTCTGCCAGCGCTCGCGCACCGACCCGCGCTATCCGCGCTATCCGCGGATTCCGGTGGCCGCCTGCCCCGGCTACGAGCGGCGCCGGGAGGGCGACTGAGGCGACGTTCTCGCTCAGCTTGCCATCGGGTCCGGCACGCCGAGCTCGGAGATTTCCGGCGCGTCGTAGGTGCCGCCGGGGACGCCGCCGACGATCAGGATGCGGAGGCCGTCGTCGCCGGGCCAGACCTTGCGCTTGACGCCGGAGGCGACGCGGGCGATGTGATCCGGGTCGAGTGGGTAGCGCTCGCCCTCGATCTCGATCTCGCCGCCGCCGCGCATCGCCACGTAAACCTCCTCCTGGCCGTCTTCGGCGTGGTCGTGCTCGGGGTAGTTCTCGAAGTTGGGGGGCAGGTCGATCAGCTGGATGCCGAAGGACTCGACTCCCAGTTCGGCCCGGACGCGCTTGAAGGCGCCGAGGTAGATCGCCTCCATGTCGTCGATCTTCTTCACCGCATGTCCCGCCATTGTTCTCTCCTCCTGGTTCGTGAATGAAGCTCCTTAGCGGGCGCAGGGTAGCGAATGAACGAACGTTCGTGCTTTTTTGTACCCTGGCCGAGTGGCTGGGGCGAGCAACGCGACTCTGGAGTCCAAGCGGGACGGCGGCAAGGGAGCCGATACCCGTGCCGCGATCCTCGCGCGGGCCCTCGACCTCGCCTCGGTCGACGGTCTCGAGGGCCTGACGATCGGTCGCCTCGCCGGCCGAGCTGGAGATGAGCAAGAGCGGTCTCTTCGCCCACTTCGGCTCCAAGCAGGAGCTGCAGCTGGCGACGGTGGCTGCCGCCGCGGAGCGCTTCCGCACGGCAGTGATCGAGCCGGCCCTGCAGGCTCCCGACGGCGTTCCCCGCCTCGAGGCGATGGCCGGCTCCTACCTCGCTCACCTCGAGCGCAACCAGTACGCCGGCGGCTGCTTCTGGGCCGCAACTTCGGCCGAGTACGACGATCGGCCCGGCCCGGTGCGCGACGCGATCGCCAGCGCGCTCGATGCTTGGCTCGGCGAGCTCGAGCGGCAGGCCGGAATCGCCGGGTCGTCCGACCCAGGCCGCTTCGCCTTCGAGCTCTACGCGGTGGTGATGGGCGCCAACTCGCGCTACCGGCTGAGCGGCGATCGCGCCGTCTTCGGCTATGCCCGCGACGCGATCGAGCTGCCGGCTCGCCGAGCTGCGCAGCTAGTGCGCTCAGTCGAGCAGGCCGACCTGGCGCAGGATCGAGACCGAGTCCGAGTAGACGTCCTTGCGCTTGATCAGCCCGTCCTCGAAGGGGATCACGTCGACGCCGTCCCAGCTCACGGCCCTGCCGCTCGGCGGCGCCTCGATCTCGCCGCGGCGCAGCGTGTTCGATGGGTGGCGGTCGCGGTCCACTCCTGCGTCACCACCCCCTCCCGCACGTAAAGCCGCCGCGTCTCGAACTTCATGTCGGGCCAGGACTCGAAGATCTTGGCGATGTGGCCCCGCACCTCCTCGCCGCTGGCCGTCTCGCCGGCGGTGTGGTTGGCGAAGACCATGTCGGGCGCGTGCATCGCCACGATCGCGTCGAGGTCCTGCGCGTTCCAGGCCGTCGTTGTAGCGTCCGATCGCCTCGGTCAGCGCCTCGATGCCGTCGCGCTCGCTCATCGCGGGTCACTGTAGTCGCAGTTTCGCTCGCGTCAAAACGGCCGCAGCGGGTAAATCCCATCGCGAGCGCAAGCACAACGCCGAGCTGAGGAGGAATCGGGATGGACGTAGCGATCGGATTGCCCAACGCGGTGCCTGGCACCACCGGCGGGCAGCTCGTCGAGTGGGCGCGCCGGGCCGATGCTCGCGGGCTTCTCGAGCCTGGGAACGATCGATCGCATCGTCTATGAGAACTACGAGCCGCTGACCGCGCTCGCGGCGGCGGCGGCCGTTACCGAGCGGATCGGGCTCTGCACCTCCGTGCTGCTCGGGCCGCTGCACGTCAACGCGGTCAAGCTGGCCAAGCAGGCGCTCAGCCTCCACGCGCTCTCCGATGGCCGCTTCACGCCTTGGCGATCGGCCTCGGCGGCCGCGACGACGACTACGAAGTGAGCGGCATCGAGCCCGTCGGCCGCGGTCGGCGGCTGGACGAGATGCTGGAGCGAGATCAAGGAGGTCTGGTCGGGGGAGAGATCGGTCCGACGGTCGCGGGGGCCCCCAGGCTGATCGTCGGCGGTCACGCCGATGCCTCCTTCGCCCGCGCCGCACGCTTCGCCGACGGCTGGATCGCCGCGGGCTCGGGGCCCGGATCAGTTCGCCGAGGGCGCTCGAGAAGACGAAGGCGGCTTGGTCGGAGGCAGGGCGGGACGGCGAGCCGCGCACCAAGGCGCTCGCCTATTTCTCGCTGGGAGATCGCGCCGAGGAGGAGGCGCGTGCCTATCTCACCGACTACTACGCCTGGCTGGGCGAGGAGATCGCCGAGTTCCTCGTCGCCGGCGCCGCCAAGGACCCGGAGACCGTCAAGCAGTACGTCGCGACCTACGAGGCGGCGGGTTGCGACGAGCTGATCCTCTGTCCCTCCTCCGGGGATCCCGGACCAGGTCGACCTGCTCGCCGACGCCGTCGGCCTTTGAGCCGCGGCGTCATGCTTGTCGGCGATGGCCGATGATCTGCCCGTGCTTCTCTTCGCCGCTCGCTCCGATCTCGAGGCCTGGCTCGAGGAGAACCACGGCAGCTCGCCGGGGTTCTGGCTGAAGATCGCCAAGAAGGGCTCCGGGGTCGAGAGCGTCAACTACGCCGAAGCGCTGGAGCTGGCGCTCTGCTTCGGCTGGATCGACAGCCAGAAGCGCGGCCTCGACGAGGGCCTTTCCTGCAGCGGTTCACGCCGCGCCGGCCGCGCGGCAAGTGGTCGCAGATCAACCGCGCCAAGGCCGAGGAGCTGATCGCCGCCGGCGCGATGCGCCCCGCCGGCCTGGCCGAGGTCGAGGCGGCCAAAGCCGACGGCCGCTGGGACGCCGCCTACGCCGGCCAGCGCGCGGCGACCGTGCCCGACGATCTGCTCCGGGAGTTGGATCGCAACCCGGCGGCTCGCGAGTTCTTCGAGTGCTCGACGCCGCCAACCGCTACGCGATCCTCTACCGGCTGCAGGAGGCGAAGAAGCCCGAGACGCGCGAGCGAAGGCTGCGCAAGTTCATCGCGATGCTGGAGCGGGGGGAGAAGATCCATGGCTGAGGGATCGCCGCGAGCGCCGACGTCGCGATCGTCGGCGCCGGGCTTTCCGGCCTGCGCGCCGCGCGGGCGCTTGCCGACGCGGGTCAGCGAGGTGATCGTGCTCGAGGCCCGCGAGCGGGTCGGCGGGCGCCTGCTCAACGCCTCATCTCGGCGACGGCGTTCAGGTCGACCTCGGCGGCCAGTGGGTCGGCTCCGATCACTCCCGGGTTCAGGGCCTCGCCGGCGAGCTCGGCATCGAGCTCTTCCCCCAGTTCGGCGAGGGCAGGAACCTGCTCGACGTCAGCGGCACGCGGCGCCGCTACCGCGGCACGATTCCGCGCCTCGGCCCCAGCGTGCTCTGGGACATCTTCCTCGCCCGGCGCCGCATCGCCAAGCTCGCGCGGGGCGTCGGCGCCGAGCAGCCCTGGGCGGCGGAGCGCGCCGCCGAGCTGGACGGCCAGACGCTCGCCGATTGGTGCGAGGCAAACGTGCGGACGCCGATTGCCCGCGAGCTGATCGGCCTGGCCGGGCGCACGTCTGGGGCGCCGGTCCCGAGGAGCTCTCGATGCTGCACGTGCTCTTCTACGTCAGCTCAGCGGGCAGCTTCGACAAGCTGATCGACACCGAGGGCGGCGCCCAGCAGGACCGCCTCGTCGGCGGCGCGCAGGCGCTGGCCCTACGGCCTCGCCTCATCGCTCGGCGAGCGCGTTCGGCTTGGCGCGCCGGTGCGGCGGATCGAGCAGCGCGGGGATTCGTTGCGGGTGCTGCGCCGACGGGTTGGAGGTTGAGGCGGCGTCGGCGATCGTCGCCGTGCCGCCCGCGATCGCCGCCGGATCGAGTTCGACCCGCCCTTGCCGGCGGCGCGCAGGCGGCTCGCCGAGCGCTTGCGGCCGGGGCGCCTCAACAAGTGCATCGCGCTCTACGAGACTCCGTTTTGGCGTCGGCACGGGCTCAGCGGCGAGTCGGTGACCGACGCCGGCCCGGTGACCCTGACCTTCGACTGCTCGCCGCTGGACGGTTCGGCCGGGGTGATGCTTGGCTTCGTCGGCGGCCCCGAGGCGCGCGAGATGGCGGCGCTTGGCGCCGGGCGAGCGGCGGGCGGCGGTGCTGGCCTGCTTCGAGCGCCTCTTCGGTCCGGCGGCGGCGCAGCCGCTCGACTACGCCGAACAGGCCTGGGCGGAGGAGGAATGGTCCGGCGGAGGTCCGACCTCCAATTTCGGCCCCGGCGGCTGGAGCGACTGCGGCCCGGTGTTGCGCGAGCCCAGCGGGCTCGTCCACTGGGCCGGAACCGAGACGGCGACGGTCTGGAGCGGCTACATGGAGGGCGCTCTGCAGGCCGGCGAGCGGGCCGCGGCCGAGGTTGCTGGCAGCCGTCGCACCCAGCTAGGCGCCGGTCCGCCGCCGCGGCGAACGCCGTCCGAGCGCTCCGCAGGCCGACCCCGGCCCGCTCCAGGTAGCCATAGGTGCCTTCGTCGAGCAGCTCCTGCGCCGCTTCGACCGCCGCGCCCAGTGCGGCGAAGGCAAAGGCACCGCCGACCGAGACGCGCCGCACCCCGACGGCCGCCAGCTCGGGCACGGAGGGCACCCCGGGAAGGCGAGGACGTTGACGGGGAGATCGACCGAGGAGACGACCTGGCGGATGTCCTCGAGGCGGCTGAGGCCGGGTGCGTAGAGGACGTCCGCACCGGCCTCTTGGTAGGCCTGCAGGCGGGCGATCGTGTCGGCCGAGGTCGGTGACCCCGCGCAGTGGTTCTCCGCCCGCGCGGTGAGGACCAGCGGACCGGCCCGCCGTGCGCGACCTCGGCTGCCGCGGCAACTCGCTCGGCTGCCGCGCCGATCTCGTAGATCGGCGCCTCCTCGCGACCGCTGTAGTCCTCGATCGAGGCGCCGGCGAGGCCGGCGGCGAGCGCCAGGCGCAGGGTCTCGGCCACTCCGGCCGGATCGTCGGCGAAGCCGTTCTCGAGGTCGGCGGACACCGGCAGGTCGGTTGCGCTCGACGATCGAAGCCGCACTCGCAAGCGCGTCCTCCCGCTTCACCGCGCCGTCCAGCAGGCCGAGCGTCACCGCCGCGCCGCTGCTCGTCGTCGCCAGCGCCTCGAAGCCGAGCGAGGCAAACAGCTTTGCCGAGCCCCGGTCCCAGGGGTTGGGGAGCAGCAGAGGCCTCTCGCCCTGTGCAGCGCCAGGAACCGCTTGGCTCGATCAGCTTGCTCGCTCATCCAGCAGCGAATTTACTCCCGCCCGGCCGCTTGGCGTCCGTACACTCGGCCCGTGGACCGCGTCCTCCTCGACCGTAAGCTCGCCGACGCAGGCGAGCCCGCGTATCGCGCCGCCCAGGTCTGGGAGTGGGTCGCGCGCGGCGCGAGCGGCTACGAGGAGATGACCAACCTGCCGGCGACGCTGCGCGAGCGCCTGGCCGCCGAGGTGCCGCTCTCGACCCTGGAGCTGAAGGCCGAGGCGAAGTCCGACGACGGCACCGTCAAGGCGCTCTTCCACACCGCCGACGGTCGCGCGATCGAGGCCGTGCTGATGCGCTATCGGGATGGCAGGCGCTCGGTCTGCCTCTCCTCGCAGTCGGGTTGCCCGCTCACCTGCTCCTTCTGCGCCACCGGCAAGATGAAGTTCGGTCGCAACCTCAGTGCCGACGAGATCCTCGACCAGGCGCTGCACTTCCGCCGCGGCGAAGCGATTGACCACGTCGTCTTCATGGGGATGGGGGAGCCGACGATGAACCTCGATGCGGTCCTCGCTGCCTGCGAGGCGCTGCCGCAGATCGGCGTCACCCACCGGCGCACGGCGATCTCGACCGTCGGCTGGGTGCCGGGCATCGATCGGCTCGCCGAGTGCGAGATGCCGGTCAGCCTGGCGCTCTCCCTGCACGCCCCCAATGACGGCCTGCGCTCACAGTTGATGCCGGTAAATGACCGCTACCCGCTGGCGGAAGTGCTGGCCGCCTGCGAGCGCTACCGCGCCCGCCGCCGCCGCAAGGTCTTCGTCGAGTACGTGATGCTCGATGGCGTCAACGACCACCCCGAGCACGCCCGTGAACTGGCCGCGCTGCTCGATTCGCGCGCCTACAAGGTCAACCTGATCCCCTACAACCCGACCGGCGCCTACGACGGCTCTCCGCCGGAGCAGATCGAGCGCTTCCGCGCGATCCTCGCCGAGCATCGCCTGACCGCGACGGTCCGCCTCACCCGCGGGCGTGACATCGACGCCGCCTGCGGTCAGCTCGCGGCGGCTCGCAACTGACCGTTAGACACCTCTTTGGACACATACAGGGACAAATAGGCGGCTATAATCGCTTCTAGCCCTTTGTGAAGCGATATCTAGAGACCCATAAGCACATCGATTTCAAGGTCGATCTACGGGACGCTCCCGCCCCGACATGGGTGCTGCTGGGTGAGGCCAAGTCCAAGAGCCAGCACGTAGGTCGTGCTCTCCTTTCCCCGCAAGCAGCAGGCGAGCTCCTGCAGGTCTACCTCGCAAAGGGCATGCGTGCCACGACTGCGATCGAGGGAAACACGCTTTCCGAGGAGGAAGTGCGAGGGGTTCTGCAGGGTACGTTGGAGTTGCCTCCCTCTCGGGAATATCTCGAGAGGGAGATTGAGAATGTCTTGGCTGCTTACAACGTTGCGCGCGAGGAGCTGTTGAGCGATCCTGACCTCCCCTTCACGGTTGAGCGATTGCGGGAGTACAACCGGCTGATACTCGATGGGCTCGAGGTTGAGAAGGATGTTGTGCCGGGCGAGATTCGGGCGCACTCTGTTGTCGTCGGTCCTTATCGGGCGGCACCGGCGGAGGACGCCGAGTATTTGCTGAAGCGGCTGTGTCGCTGGCTCAATAGCGACGAGTTCGATGCCCCTGCTGACGCGCCTCAGCTGGGAGCCCCCCTCGCAATCGTCAAGGCAGTAGTCGCACACCTCTACCTCGCTTGGATCCATCCCTTTGGCGACGGCAACGGTCGAACGGCGCGACTGCTCGAGCTTCAGATTCTTCTGAGTGCTGGCTTTCCTGTGCCTACCTCCCAGCTTCTGTCCAACCACTACAACCAAACGCGGGCCGAGTATTACCGGCAGCTCTCTATCTCAAGTCGCGAGCCGAGTGGACTCGTCTCTTTTCTTGCCTACGCGGCTCAGGGTTTCGTTGACCAGCTTCGCGAGCAGCTGGCGGTGATCTGGAAGCAGCAATTTGAAGACAGATGGGCTCAGTACGTCCACCAAACCTTCGGAGATCGCCGTTCGGAAACGGATAGCAGGAGACTTCGCCTCGTTCTGGATCTATCTCGGTCCTTTCATGCCTCCGGTAACCCGATATCCAAGCGAGCAATCCCTGAACTTTCCCCGCGGCTTGCCGCGGCATATGCGACCAAGACCGAGAAGACGCTCAGTCGGGATCTCAATGCCATCAAGCAGCTCGGCCTCCTTCGGTCTAGCCCGACTGGCTGGGTTCCCGCGGATGAGGCGATTCGAGGCCTTCAGCCGCCCGCTGTCGATGGTGTCCTTTGGGGGTAGGTGCTCCGGATGGTTAGCTGGCCAGTCAGCCAACTAGGATCCCCGCATGGCGGTTGAAGCACGCGAGACGCGAGTGGGGCGACGGGTCGAACCGCCGAAGCAGCTCAGCGCCAACCCGGTCGTGCGCGTGCTCGATGACGTCTGGGCCGAGACCCGGGTGCGCCGCCGCGGCAGCTACCCACCCGGTCCGCAGAAATTCAGCTTTGGCACCACCCTTCAGGCCGCCCGCGATCCGCTGCCGCTGCTGCTCTCCCTCTACGAGGAGCACGGGCCGATCTTCAGCGTCCGCCTCCTGCACAGCCCGGTGATCTTCATGCTGGGGCCGGAGGCGAACCACTTCGTAACCGTCGCCCACCCGGAGAACTTCCACTGGCGCGAGTCGAGCTTCGGCGACCTGATCCCGCTGCTCGGCGACGGCCTGTTGACGATCGACGACGCCTACCACGACCGCGCCCGCGAGATCATGATGCCCGCCTTCCACCGCGAGCAGGTGGCCGCCTCCGTGGAGGCGATGGTGGCCGAGGCGACGCCGACGATCGAGCGCCTGCACGACGGGCAGGTCGTCGACGTCTACGAGTGGATGCGCGGGCTGGCGATGCGGATCGCGATGCGGGCCCTGCTCGGCCTCGACCCCGACGAGGCCGGCAAGGGCGCGGCGGCGGCCGAGCACTTCGAGCGGGCACTTGGCTTCTACGGCACTGACTTTCACTTGCGGTTGCTGCGCGGGCCCGGCTCGCCCTGGTCGAAGATGACGCGCTCGCGCGCCGTGCTGGACGAGATCGTCTACGGCGAGATCGCCCAGCGCCGGGCAAGTCCCGACGAGACCAAGATGGACATTCTCAGCCTGCTCGTCGGCGTCCGCGACGAGGCCGGCGAGGGGTTTGCCGACAAGGAGATCCGCGACCAGGTGATGACGCTGATGTTCGCCGGTCACGACACCTCGACCTCGACCCTGACCTTCATGATGCACGAGCTGGCCCGTCACCCCGACGTCGTCGCCAGGCTTTGCGCGGAGCAGGATGAGGTCCTCGGGGGCGAGATTCCTGACATCGACAGGCTCGAGCGCGAGATGCCTTATCTCGACATGGTGCTCGACGAGGTCCTGCGCCTCTACCCACCCGCCTGGATCGGCCCGCGCCGGGCGGTGCGCGATTTCGAGTTCGGCGGCCACAGCGTCGCTCGCGGTGCCTACGTCAACTACTGCTCCTGGGCCAGCCACCGCCTGCCCGAGGTTTTTCCCGAGCCGGAGGCCTTCATTCCCGAGCGCTTCACCCGCGAGCGCAAGGCGGCGCTGCCGCGCGGCGCCTACGTGCCCTTCGGCGGCGGGCGGCGGATCTGCATCGGCAAGCGCTTCGGCCAGATCGAGGTGAAGCTGGTGGCGACGATGCTGCTGCAGCGGCTGCGCCTCGACGCGATGCCGGGCCGCACGATGACCGTGCGCCAGATGCCGACCCTCTCGCCCCGGGGCGGCCTGCGGATGCGGGTGCTGCCGCGTCAGTAGCCTGCCCGCAGGATGCGGGCGCTGGTCATCTCCGACACCCACTTCGGCGCCTGGACCGGGCGCGACCTGCTGCGCGAGGAGTTCTTCCTCGAGCGCCTGGCGCCCGAGTTCGTGGGCATCGACGAGCTGATCTTCCTCGGCGACCTCTTCGACTTCCTCTTCGGCTCGGTCGGCGACGCGGTTGACGCATCCGCCGGCCTGCTCGATCTGATCGCCGCCAACCTGGTCGGCAAGCGGCTCGTCTTCCTCGCCGGCAACCACGACCACCACCTCGTCCACCGTGACGTTGAGAACCGGCTCGAGGCGCAGCTGGCCGCCGGCCGCTCACCGCTTCTCAGCGGCGAGCCTGCGCTCGACTCCGCCTCGCCGGGCCCGGGCTTCTTCCGCTCCTTCCTCGCCCGCCGCTTGCCCGGGGTGCAGATCGAGATCGCCTACCCCACCTACAGCTTCGGCGGCGTGCTTTGCACGCACGGGCACTACCTCGATCCGCACGCCCGGCTCACCGGCTCGCGCGGCGACCGGATCCTGACCAAGGTGCTCTGGGCTATTGCCACCGGCGGCCCCGAGGACCCGAAGACGATCGAGGACTACGAGTCGACGATCACCCTGCTGACCGAGTGGCTCTATATCGCCGCCCAGATGCCGCACGGGACGCACGCGCAGCAGAACGTCTTCCGCGCCGTGCAACGGGCGGGGCGCCTCGCCTCGACCCTTGGTCTGCCGGTGCGCGGCCTCAAGCGGCTCTCGGCGGAGCTGCGCGACCGCGGCGTCGGTGACGGCGCCAGCGACAGCGAGATACTGCCCAGCGAGTCCCATTTCGACTCGGTCGTGCGGGCGGAGGCGGAGCGTCAGCGCCGCGAGCAACCGGCGCCGCAGGCTGCCTGGGTCCACCCGGCCTACCCGGCCGCCTCGGTGATCTCACCCAGCGACCCTTCCGAGCACGCGCTCGAAGCCTTCGCCAAGGTGACGGCCAACCTCGGCTGGGACAGGGAGGCGGAGCGGATCGTTTTCGCCCATACCCACCAGCCGCTGGCCGACGTGCGCTGCGGCAACGGCTCGCGCACGCGCTACTGGAACACCGGCTCCTGGATCTATGAGCCCGACCTGGGCTCACGCCAGGCCTACGCCCGCTACCTCCGCTACGCCTGGCCCGGCACGGCGATCGTGATCGACGACGAGGAGCCCGATCCCCGTCTACTCGAGCTCCTCGTCGACCTCAATCCTCTGAACGGCGGCGCGGGACTCCCAGCCGCTACTTGATGAAGAGCATCTCCTCGTACTTCGGCAGCGGCCAGAGGTCGTCGGCGACGACCTTCTCCAGCTTGTCGGCGGCCTCGCGCACCGTGCCGCTCTTGGCCAGCTGCTCGTCGCGAGCGAAGAGCGCCAGCTCCAGGCCCTCGAGCTCGGTCGGCTCGGCATTGGCCTTCTCCAGCGCGTCAAGCGCGGTCGAGAGCTCCTCGATCAGGCCACGAACCTCGCCTTCGAGACTCGAGACACCGGCCTCGGAGATCAGCGCCAGGTGGCGCAGTGCCGCCGGCAGCAGCATCGTCTTGGCGATCGAGAACGTCGTCTCCGCCTCGATGTTGGCCCGCAGCGCGTACTGCTCGACCCAGACCTCGAAGCGGGACTCCAGCTCCCTTTTCGAGAGCACGCTGTATTTCTCGAAGGCGGCAACCGAGTCGTCGGCCATCACCTCGAGCAGCGCATCCGGCGTTGTTTTCAGGTTCTTCAGTCCGCGCTGCTCGGCCTCGGCGTGCCACTCCTCGGAGTAGTTGTCGCCGCTGAAGCAGATCTGCTTGCTGGCGACGTAGGTCTCCTTGACCACCTCGATCGCCGCCTCGGCCGCGTCCATGCCGCCGCCGATCTTCGCCTCGAGCTTGTCGGACATCTCGTCGATCGCCTCGGCGGCGATCGTGTTCAGCACCGTGTTGGGGAAGGCGAGCGACATGCTCGACCCCAGCGCCCGGAACTCGAACTTGTTGCCGGTGAAGGCAAAGGGCGAGGTGCGGTTGCGGTCGCCGCCGTCCTTGGGCAGCGGCGGCAGCACCGTTGCCCCCAGGTCGAGGAAGGAGGCGGGTGTGTGGGGATCGCCCTCGCCGCTCGCGATCGCCTCGAAGACCTTGTCCAGTTCGGCGCCGAGGAAGATCGAGATGATCGCCGGTGGCGCCTCGTTAGCGCCGAGGCGATGGTCCTGGCCGATGTTCGCGGCCGAGGCGCGCAGCAGCCCCTGGTGCTTGTTGACGGCCTGGATCACGGCCGCGCAGAAGAAGAGGAAGTGGACATTGTCGGCGGGCGTGTCGCCCGGGTTGAGCAGGTTGCTGCCCGTGTCGGTGCCCATCGACCAGTTGTTGTGCTTGCCCGAGCCGTTGACGCCGGCGAAGGGCTTCTCGTGCAGCAGGCAGACGAGGCCGTAGCGGCGGGAGACGTTTTCGAGCACCCGCATCAGCAGCTGCTGATGATCGGAGCCGACGTTGGAGTTCTCGAACATCGGCGCGATCTCGTACTGCGCCGGCGCGACCTCGTTGTGGCGGGTCTTGACCGGGATGCCGAGCTTGCGCATCTCCAGCTCGGACTCGAGCATGAAGGCCAGCACGCGCTCGGGGATCGTGCCGAAGTAGTGGTCGTCGAGTTCCTGGCCCTTCGGCGGCTTGGCGCCGAAGAGGGTGCGCCCGGTCGAGACCAGGTCGGGGCGCTCGAAGAAGTACTGCTCGTCGATCAGGAAGTACTCCTGCTCGGGCCCGACCGTGGTGAAGACGCGTTTGCTCTCCTTGTCGCCGAGCAGCCCGAGGGCCCTGATCGCCGAGCCCGAGAGCGCGTCCATCGAGCGCAGCAGCGGGATCTTGGCGTCGAGCGCCTCGCCGGTCCAGGAGGCGAAGGCGGTCGGGATGCAGAGCAGCGAGCCGTTCGGGTTCTCGAGGATGAAGGCGGGGCTGGTCGGGTCCCAGGCGGTGTAGCCGCGCGCCTCGAAGGTTTCGCGCACGCCGCCGGTCGGGAAGGAGGAGGCGTCGGGCTCGCCCTGGATCAGCTCTTTGCCGGAGAAGCCGGCAAGCGCCTTGCCCTCGCCGCCGGCCGGCTCGAAGAAGGAGTCGTGCTTCTCGGCGGTGGAGCCGGTGAGCGGCTGGAAGACGTGGGTGAAGTGGGTGGCGCCCTTCTCCAAGGCCCAGTCCTTCATCGCCGAGGCGACCGCGTCGGCAACCTCGAGGTCGATTGCCTCGCCGGCTTCGAGGCTGCCCTGCAGCTGCTCGAAGACGCCGTCGGGCAGGCGTTCGCGCTGGACCGAGACGGAGAAGACGTTGGCGCCGAATGCTTCGTTCTCGGGCAGGGTCAGGTCGATCGCGCCGATTGCCCCTCCGTTGGCGCTCCACTGGGCTGCGGTCACGTTCTGCTGGCGGATACGGGTCATCGCTCTAGTCGTCCCTCGCTTGGCGTCGCGCCCGGTCGGCAGGCACGGTCGGTTACCGGTCTACTCCCTTTATAAGAGCCAAAAGAGCCTAATACGCATGGCTCGAAGATGCCTTTGTACTCGGGTACAAGGATCGCTAAGGCGCCTTGTACCGCCTGTCGGCACCGACAAAGCGAACTGCATCAACTTCTCTATCCAGCAGGTGGAAAAGTTGATGCAGTTCGTCAGGGGCTCAAAGGTATGGCCGATAGCAGGCCGAGCGGGTGGCGCAGGCGGAAGCCGTTGCCCGGGCGCATGTATTCGCTCCAGCCGGGACCGCTGCGGTCGCCGTCGTCGGTCATCGAGGTGTCCCAGCGCAGGCCGGCAATGACGGCGAAGACGTGCTCGTGATTGGCGTAGATCCGCACCCAGCTGCCGGCGCCGCCACCGCCCCAGCGCATGAAGCCGGTCGAGTCGAGCGGCGATTCGAGCAGGCCGGCGGCGTGCAACACGTAGCTGACCGAGCCCGAGCAGTCATAGCCGCCCGAGGCCCAGGCGCGGTGGCCACCACCCCAGCGGTAAGGGCGATGGCTGATCCGGTTGGCCGCTTCGATCATCGCCTCCACGGCGGGTGGCGCCGAGGCCGGCGCCACCGCGCGACCGCCTGGAAGCAACGTCGCCCGCGGCGTCTCGCCGCTCGCGTTTGACGCCGACGCCAGCAGGCACGTGCAGGCGGCGAGCAGGATCGTCCCCCGTCGAAGCATGAAAAACCCCTATCGGCAGTACGGCAGAGAGGCTTAAGCGAGGTCCGGCACTGCGTCGGCGGCGAGCAGTGCGCCCATCAGGACGCCGAGGAGCAGGTCGCGCAGCTCCTCGCGCTCGACGTCGCGGTGCTCGATCCAGTTGAGGCAGGCCCCGTCCATGAACCAGAGCCAGCCGTTGACCGCGATTCGCGCCTTCGGCGGTGGCTCCTGCGCGTAGAGAGCCTCGAGGATTCGCCGCGCCGTCTTCAGGCGCACGTCTTCGATCAGCTCACGGATCTCAGCGACGCCCGCGGCGCTTCGCATCAGGTTCTTGTAAGCAACCGCGTTTTCCGCGATCAGCGCAAGGAAGGCATCGAGGCTGCCCTTCAGCTGCTCGACCGGGGGAAGGTCGGGGTTCGGTTCCGTCTGCTCCCGCAGCTGCTCGGCCCAGGCGCTCAATGTCTCCTCGAAGTAGGCCTGCTTGCTGGGGAAGTAGTGGTACAGCAGGGCCTTCGAGATCCCGACCTCGGCGGCGATCTTGCTCATCGAGAGCTCCTCGTAGGGCTGGCTGGTGAAGAGCTCGGCGCCCCGTTCCAAGAGCTGGCGGCGTCGCTCGTCGACATCTAGGCGGCGGTAGGCGGGACGGCTCACGCGCAGAATTGTAACGCCTTGCTGACCGAAGGTTGACAAGATTGCTACGGTTATCAACCGACGGTCAACAAGCAATCGACAGAAGGGGAGACTGAGATGCACAGCGAGAGACTTGACCAAGCGGCGGGCAACGGGGAGAACCCCCCGCCGGCACCTTCCAACCCGATGTCCCGAATCGAGTTCGAGCGCCTCTTCGGCGGCCGCGTGCTGGCCTGGATCGGTGGTCTCGCGACTCTGCTCGGCATCGTCTTCCTGATGCGCAGCGCCGTGGACAGCAGCTGGTTCACGGAGGAGGTTCGGACCCTGCTGGCGGCGTTCGGGTCCTTGGCACTGCTCGTCCTCGGCGTCTGGCTGCACGAAAGGAAGGGGCGCCTCGAGGTGGCTCGCGTGGCGGTGGCCGTCGCGATTCCGGGTCTATTTGCGACGACCGTCGTCGCCGCCCAGGTCTACGACCTGATCTCACCCGTCCTTGGCCTCGAGGTGGGGGCGCTGATCGGCGTCATCGGGGTAGCGATCGCGGTGCGCTGGTCCTCGATGCTCGTCGCCGGCGTCGGAATGCTCGGTGCCCTTGCCGCGCCGATGTTGGTCGGAACGATGGGCGAGGGCGGCTCGATCGCCTTCGTCGCCGTGGCTCTCGCCGCCAGCGTCGGTGTCCTCCTCTGGCAGCGCTGGAACTGGCTGTCGCTCGCCGCCTTCGCCGTCTCGGCTCCCCAGTTGATCTCCTGGATCTACAAGAGCGGTTTCATCACCTTTGAGGGGATTGCCGATCCCAGCGAGCCGTCCCTGCCGTTCCTTGCGGTTCTGGTCGGATTCTGGGCCCTCTACGCCGCCGCGGCCTTTGGCTACGGGTTGCGCGCTCGGGGCGAAGAGAAGCTCCCGGTTTCTTCCTGGCTGCTGCTGCTCTGCAGCAGCGTGTTCGTGGTCGGCGCCGGCTGCATCGTCATCGGCAACGACTCGGCGCTCGCTCTGGATTGCTGGATCTTCGGCTTCGCCGCCGTCCATCTCTTGCTCGGTGGGGCCGCCATTCGCTTCGGCGTCCACCGCGAAATCGGCTCGCTCTTGACCGGGGGAGGGATAGCGCTCGGCAGCATCGGGCTGGCAAACGCTTTCAACGGACCTACGCTGGTGGCTGCCTGGTCGGCGATGGCCACGGCTCTGGCCTACATGGCAACGCGCGTGGACCGGGGTTCCACGCCAACGCTCTCGGACGCACAGCGGCTGCTGGTCGGGGCGTTCATGTTCCTCGCCCTGGGGATCGTGCACTTGCTGGTCGTCGAGGCACCGCCCTACGCCATCGTCGATGGAGTCGAGGACCTCGGCAGCTCTCTGGTGGCGATCGCCTGCTGCGCAAGCGCAGCGCTTGCCTGCTGGTACTGGGGTCGCCAGATCGAGCCGAAGGCCGCGACCGTGACGGGCTTCATCGGCGCCACCGGGTTCGTCTACCTCGGCTCGGTACTGATCATTGACGCGATCGGCGCCAACGACGGCGGCGAAGCGCGCGAGATCGGCCAGGCCTGGCTCTCGGCCTTCTGGGCCGCAACCGGCCTCGGCGCGGTCGTCTGGGGCATGCGGCGCAAGTCGCCGAAAACCCGGCTTGGCGGTCTGGCGCTTCTGACGGTCGCGATCGCCAAGGTCTGGACCTACGACCTCGCCGAGCTGGAAGAGCTGGCGCGGGCGCTCTCCTTCGTCGCCCTGGGCCTGCTGCTGCTGGCCGGCGCCTTCGCCTACCAGCGCTTCAAGCCGGAGGAAGGCGAAGGAGAAGCCGAGGAGCTGGAGCCGCAGGCATCTCTATAGCCTGCGGTCTCCGGCGGTCCGCGCCGCACGAGCAAGCCAAAATCGGAGGAAAGCCAGCCAAATGTTCGTTTCCAAGGCCGCCGTCGTCGGCGGCGGCACCATGGGCGGTGAGATCGCCCAGGCGATCGCCGCAGCCGACATCACCGTCGTCGTCAAGGACATCGACCAGAAGTTCGTCGACGCCGCGGTCGAGAAGGCGCGCGCCGTCACCGAGGGCCAGCTCGCCCGCCTGGTCAAGAAGGAGAAGCTGACCCAGGAGCAGGCCGATGCCCGCCTCGCCGAGGTCATGGGCCGTGTCATCGGCACGACCACCTACGAGGAGTTCGGCGACGTCGACTTCGTGATCGAGGCCGTGCCGGAGCGGATGGAGATCAAGCAGGCCGTTTTCCGCGAGCTCGACGCGGTCACGCCCGGCCACGCGATCCTCTCCTCCAACACCTCCTCGCTCTCGATCACCGAGATGGGCGAAACGACGCTGCGCCCCGACAAGGTCGTCGGCTTCCACTTCTTCTACCCGGCCTCGATCATGCCGCTGGTCGAGGTAATCGCGGGCGAGGACACCTCCGAGGAGACCGCCACGGTCGCCTACAACTTCGCCCAGGCGATCAAGAAGCAGCCGATCGTCTGCGGCGAGGTGCCCGGCTTCGTCGTCAACCGCATCCTGATGGCGACGATGGGCGAAATCTGGCGCGCCCAGGAGGAGCGCGGCCTCTCGGTCAAGGCGATCGACGAGGCGATCGCCGGTGCCAACCTGACCCCGATGGGCCCCTTCCTGCTCGCCGACCTGCTTGGGCTCGACATCGCCCTGCACACGGCTGAACACCTCCGCGAGTCCTACGGCGAGAGCTTCTACGTCCACAAGGGCCTACAGGGCTTGGTCGCCGACGGCAAGCTCGGCGCCAAGTCCGGTGGCGAGGGCTTCTTCAAGGACGGCGAGGACAACGTGCCCGGCGACGCCGCGCCCGACGCCGACGAGCTGTTCGCGCTCTTCACCTGCCGCGCCCTGATCGAGTCCTGCCTGCTGGTCGAGGAGGGCGTCTGCTCCGTCCGCGACATCGACCTGGGGATGATGACCGGGGCCGGTCTCGACCCCCGCAAGGGCCTGCTGCCGCCCTTCTGGAAGGCCGACGTCGAAGGACTCGACGTCGTGCTGGAGCGGATGGAGGGCCTGCAGGAGCGCCACGGCGACCGTTTTGCTCCGCCGCTCTTGCTGCGGCGCCTCGTCGCCCAGGGGCGCTTCGGGATGAAGACCGGCCAGGGCTTCTACCCCTACCCGCAGCCCGACGAGGGCGAGCAGGCGGAGACGGTCAAGCTCGAGACCCGCGGCGAGGTCGCGATCGCCTGGCTCGCCAACGCGCCGATGAACGCGGTCTCGCCCGACGTGATCCGCGACCTGAAGACCGTCTGGGAGCGGGTCGAGGCGGCCGACGGGGTTGGCGCGATGGTGATCGCCTCCTCGGTCCCGGTCGTCTTCTCCGCTGGCGCCGACATCAAGGCCTTCACCAAAATGGACGAGGGCGGCGGCGAGGAGCTGATCCACACCGCCCACGCGCTGCTGCGCGACTTCGGCCAGGCGCCGGTGGCGACGGTCGCCGCCGTCAACGCGATCGCCTTCGGCGGCGGCTGCGAGGTGGCGATGGCCTGCGACGTGCGGATCGGTGCCGAGGCAGCCGTCTTCGGCCAGCCCGAGATCAAGCTGGGGATCATTCCCGGCTTCGGCGGCACCCAGCGCTTGCCGCGCCTGGTCGGCCCCAACAAGGCCCTGGAGATGAACCTGATCGGCGACGCGATCCTTGCCGGCGAGGCGCTCGAAGCGGGCCTGGTCAACCGCGTCGTGCCCGATCACGAGCTGTTCGAGACGGCGCTGATGTGGGGCCGCAAGCTCGCCGCGCAGGCGCCGCTGGCGCTGGAGCAGATCAAGCGCGTCTCCCACGCCGGTGACCTCGACGACGGTATCGAGGCCGAGAAGCAGGGCTTTGCCACCGCTTTCCGCAGCGAGGACGCGAAGGAGGGCATCGGCGCCTTCCTCGGCAAGCGCACGCCCAAATGGAGCGGCAAGTAGCCGATACATCCAGCCGACGGGACTCAAAGTCGTACATATCGCGACTTTCAGTCCCGTCGGTGGAGGTCGGGCGACTGGCGGAGCTGATCCGCCAGTCGCGCTCGACCGTCGTTTTGACCGGGGCCGGCGTCTCGGTTCCCTCCGGAATCCCCGACTTCCGCACGCCCGAGACCGGCCTTTGGGCCAACGTCGACCCGATGGAGGTCGCCCACATCGACGTCTTCGAGCGTGACCCGGCTCGCTTCTGGTCCTACTACCGGCCCCGTTTTCAGTCGCTGGGTGACAAGCGGCCGAACGCGGCGCACGAGGCACTGGCCGAACTCGAGCGGCAAGGCCTGATCGAGGGCGTGATCACGCAGAACATCGACCGCCTGCACGGCGCCGCCGGCTCGCGCAACGTGGTCGAGGTCCACGGCTCGATCGAGACGTCCTCGTGCAGGGCTTGCGCGGCGTCTTACGGCCTCGACGAGATGGACGCGCTCTTCGACTCCGACGGTGTCGCTCTCTGTGCCGCCTGCACGAGCCCGGTCAAGCCCGACGTCGTCCTCTTCGGAGAGATGCTCCCCGAGTCGGCTATGGCGCGCGCGGGGAGCTCGCCGAGGCCGCCGAGCTGATGATCTGCGTTGGCTCCTCGCTTGCCGTCTATCCAGTGGCGGACTTGCCCGGCGTGACGCTGGAACGAGGTGGGCGGCTGGCGATCGTCACCAAGGGCTCGACCCCATATGACGCCGATGCCAGCTTGAAGCTGGAAGGCGAGGTCGACGCCGAGCTGAGCGCCCTGGCGGCTGCTCTTCGCTAGGCGCAGCGCCGCGGCCAGGGCTGGCTCAGAACCTGACGCCCTGCTTTTCGCACTCGGCGACGACCGTGTTCGCCTGCGGCGAGTCGAAGCGGGCAGCGTGGGCGCACTTCGCCTTCGCTTCGGCGCCGCAACCGCTGATGGTTTCGGCCCCGACGATCCCCGCCGTTTGAGCACGGATGCAGCCCATCGGGGTCGGCGGGTTGCTGTCGCCGACGGTCGCGAAGACGACGGCGAGCATCGCGGCGATCGTCACCAGGAAGGTGATCGAGGCGATCTTGATCTCGCGTGAGCTGAGCTTGTAGAGCGGCGTTGTCTGCCGCTCGTAATGTCCTTCAAGTGGCATGGGCGGCAGGGTATCCGGCTCGTTTGGGCGATTTCCACGCCACCGGGGCGAAGATTTCGCGCCGATCTTTAGACATGTGTACGTAGTGGCATGGACCGCGCGGCGGGAGGGTTTAGCGGTCCGAGAAGCATCTAGTTGAGAAAGGAACCACTCGTCTATGGATTGGCTTCAAGAAGGCGCCAACTCGTGGCAGATGACCGCCGCGACTCTCGTGGGCCTGATGAGCATTCCCGGCCTGGTTGTGCTCTACGGCGGGGTCATGCAGAAGCGCTGGTCGGTGAACTCGATGATGATGGCGTTCGTCGCCTTCGCGATCGTGCTCGTCCTCTGGGTGCTTGTCGGTTTCAAGATGGGCTTCGGCGAGCCGATCCACGCGATCTCCGACAGCGGATTCTTCGGCAACTTCCTGGGTAAGCCGGAACCGATCCTGGGCAGTGCCGACCTGCTGAAGCAGGCGCACATACCGGAGCTGGCGGAAGAAGAATTCCTCTTCCCGCAGTCGACGCTCGCGTACTTCCAGATCGTCTTCGCGGCGATTACGCCGATCCTGATGCTGGGCTCCGTGCTCGGGCGGATCAACTTCAAAGCGTGGATCCCGTTCGTCGCACTCTGGACACTGCTCTGCTACACGATCAACGCCTTCCTGATCTGGGGCGGCGGCTTCTTCGCCCAGCAGGGTGCGATCGACTACTCCGGCGGCTACGTGATCCACCTCGCCGCCGGCGTCTCCGGTTTCGTTGCCGCAGCCGTGATCGGACCGCGGCTGCAGCGAGACCGCGAGGTCGACGCGCCGAACAACCTGGCGATGGTCGCCGTCGGCGCCGGGCTGCTGTGGATGGGCTGGAACGGCTTCAACGGCGGTGACTGGTACAGCGCCGGCGACATCGCCGCTGCCTCGATCCTCAACACCAACCTCTGCACCGCGGTCGCCTTCCTCGTCTGGGTCGCCCTCGACTACCTGACCGGCCGCAAGCCGAGCCTGATCGGGTCCGTCAACGGAATGATCGTCGGCCTCGTCGCGATCACCCCCGGCGCCGGCTTTGTCAACGGCTGGGGCGCGATCATCATCGGCGTCGTCGCCTCCACGCTCGTCTACCTGGCGCTCAACTACCTGAGCCGGGTGCGGCCGTTCCGCAATGTGGATGACACCCTCGGCGTCGTCTATACACACGCCTTTGCGGGCGTTGCGGGCGGCCTCCTGGTCGGGATCTTCGCCAACAAACTGATGGCCGGCGAACACGAAGGCCTGATCTCCGGTGGCGGCCTGCACCTGCTCGGGGTCCAGGCTTACACGGCCCTGTGGGTGATCGTGTTCTCGGCGATCATGACCTTCATCTTGCTCAAGCTGGTCGGGCTGTTCGTGCCGTTGCGGATGAGCGAGGCCGAAATGGAGGAAGGCGATATCGCCGTCCACGGCCACGAGGTCTATCCCTCGGACGTGCCTTCGCTTGGCTACCCGGACGGGGTCAGCGCCCCGCCGGCGGCGCCGGCGTCGGGAGGCGTCTAGCCAAGAGGCCGGGCTGCGGCTGGCAGCCCGGGAACGAGGAGACAGGAACCGCCCCCGAGCTTCTCCCGGGGGCGGTTCCATTTCCAGCCTCAACCGGTGGCGCTGTCTGCCACTGAGCGAGCGACCTCGCGCAGGGTGTCGAGCAGCGTCGCCACGGCGGGTGTGACGGGCGCGCCCCGGCGGGTCGCGGCAAAGACCTGGCGCACGGGGCTCTGCGGATGCAAGGCGCGGACGTGGATGTCGCCGCGCACGGCGGAGAGGGCCAGCCGGGGGATCAGGCCAACACCTACTCCGGCCGCAACCAGGCCCTGGACCGTCTGGTAGTCGTCACTTTCGAAGGAGACGCGTGGCTCGAAGCCGGCCGCGTGGCAGGAGCGGACGACGTGGCGGGCGCAGGGGCCGGAGGCCGATGTCTGGACCCAGGACTCTTCGCGCAGATCCTCGAGCTGGACCTGGTGGCGGCGAGCCAAGGGGTGGCTGGTCGGCAGGGCCAGGTGCAGCGGGTCCGAGAGCAGCTCGAAGCGGCGCACGCGCGAGCCGAGCCGCTCGCCGGCGCGCTCGAATTCGTAGAGCAGGGTGAGATCGAACTCGCCGGCGCGCAGGCGCGGCGCGATCTCCTCCGGCTCGCCCTCGGCCAGCGTCACCTCGACACCTGGGTGGGCGGCGCCGAAAGCGGCGATTGCCCGCGGCAGCAACGTCGCTCCCGCGCTGGGGAAAGAAGCGATGCGAAGCCTCCCGGCACGACCGCCCGCGATCGCCTCGAGCTCGTTTTCCGCCGCTTCCATCCGCCCGAGGATCCCTTCGGCGTGGCTGACCAGGGCGGCACCCGCGGCCGTCGGCCGCACGCCGCCCCGGTCGCGCTCGATCAGGGTCGTTCCAACCTCCCCCTCGAGGGTGGCGATCGCCTGAGAGACCGCTGATTGCGAGTAGGACAGGCTTTCGGCCGCAGCGGAAAAGGAACCTCGGTCAACCACTTCTCGGAGCACGTTGAGTCGGCTCGCATTCAGCATAAGGAAAGCTTATCGAGAAGATAAATACAAACAGTTGCACTAATGAATGTTCGGTGCCACGATCGAGATCGACTTCGACATCCCCGAATACCAAGGAGCACCTCGATGGCAACTCGCATCATCGTTTCCTACGACGACACCGACAACGATCGCGACGCGCTCGCCCTGGGCCGCCTGCTCGCCTTTTCCGGCGCCGAGCTTCTCGCTCGCCTACGTGCGCCACTCGCAGGGCGGCGCGCTGGAAGAGAAGGAGGCCGAGGATCTGCTCGCTCGCGGCGCCGAATCCGTCGGAGCGCCGGAGATGCCCCGCCACGTCGTCGTCAATCCCGGCACCAGCGTTGGGCTTGCTGAACTGGCTGAGCGCGAGAGTGCCGACGTGATCGTCTTCGGCTCCGAGTACCGCACCGCGCCGGGCACGGTCAAGCCCGGCATTCCGGCTCACAAGCTGCTGCTGGGTGGCCCGGCCGCGATCGCCGTCGCTCCGGCTGGACTGCGCGATAACCCGTCGGTAAGCATCAACACGATCGGTGTCATCGCCGAGGGCGACCCAGCTGCGAGCCAGACGGCCGAGAGTCTCGCCACTGCCCTCGGCGCCAGCGTTGCCGAGCGCGCCGGGGCCGGCCACATCGATCTGCTCGTTGTCGGCTCCCGCGCCGAGTCGCCGGCCGGCAAGGTCACGCTCAGCGCGGCCAGCGACTACGCGGTCGAGACGGCGAGCTTCCCGGTCCTGGTCGTGCCCCGGGACAAGCCGATCAGCTTCGCGGCTGCTCAGCCCCGGACTGCCTGACGACGAGGATCACGGCCTCGACCTCCGGGTCGCGGCCGTCGATCCGCCGCTGTGCCTCGCTCCAGGCTGTCGGTGTCGCCTGATGCCCACTCAGCATCTCGCTGACGGCAGTCTCGGGATCCGCCGCTTCGACGACGAAGGCGTCTGGGTGCCGGGGCGCAGGCGCGGCGGACAACTCGCGCTTGGTGACGATCTCGGCGGAGCGCTCGGCGTTCGCCCAGCCCTGGCCGAAGGCGAGGTCGGGGCCCTCCAGGTGCGGACCCTCGAGGATCTTCAGCTGGCTCTCGGTGGGAAACCACTCCTGTTCCCCCAGCTCGACCGTAAGGTTCTCCAGCCACGGCGCCACCACCTGCGCCAACAACTGCTCACGATTGAGATTGAAGGCCCGGGCGTGGTTGATGCCGGTTCTGATCTCGACGTGGAAGGGCACGCGACAACCATATGCTCACGGCGATGGAGCCACCTCTGCCCGCCGCCGTCGTCTTCGACAACGATGGCCTCCTGCTCGACACCGAGTCGGTTTGGACCCGTGCCGAGCAAGACCTCTTCGAGCGCCGCGGCCTCGACTTCACCCCGCAGCACAAGCACGAGCTTGTCGGCACCTCGGCCGAGATCGCCGGCGGGATCCTCGAGCGGCGCCTGGGCGAGCCCGGTCGTGCGGCTGAGTTGATCGAAGAGCTCAACGAGCTAGTTGTCGCCGAGCTCGAGCACGGCGTCGAGGCGATGCTGGGGGCGGCGGAGCTGCTGGCGCAGCTGAAGCAGCGCGGCACCCCGATCGGGCTCGTCTCCAACTCACCACTGGTTTTCGTGCAGCGCTCGCTGGAGATCGTCGGCTTCGTCGACCATTTCGACGTCGTGCTGAGCGCCCACGAAGTGGCGGCGCCGAAGCCTGCTCCTGACCCGTACCTCGAGGCGTGCCGTCGACTGGGAGTCGAGCCGGGCCCTGATGTGATTGCCCTGGAGGATTCGCCAACCGGGGTCGCTGCCGCACGCGCTGCCGGCCTGACCGTGATTGGCGTTCCGTCGCTGGATGGCATCGAGCTGGCCGAAGCTCACGCGATCGCCGAGTCGTTGCTCGACGCGGTCGTCTCCCATCATCTCCAGCTGTAGTCGCGCAGGGTCCAGGCGGCTGAGACGAGGGACACGCCGCCCGTCCAAGTGCCGGTCTAATTAGACCGGCACTTTGAGTATCCGCCCGTTCGGCGTGTCCCTCGTCTCAGCCGCCGAGCACTCGGCGGCGACGGAGCACACGTTCGGAGAGGGCGAGTAGCTCGCCAAGAGACTGGAGTTGCTCAGAAGCGAGATCTCCCCTTAGTGCGGCGTGGGCGAGTTCGCCGGCCTCGTGACGACGACCGCGGAGCGCTGCCATGTCCTCCTCGTGACCGGGATCGCTGAGTGCGCCGCGCAGCTCGACGAGCAGTGCCTCGAGGCCGACACGAAGCTGGAAGGCGGCCTCGCGCTCACGGCCCGCGTTGAGGTCAGCACGGGCGCGGAGAAGCAAGGTCTCGCAGGCCTCCAGGCGCTCGCGGCCTCCCAAAACGGCGGCTAGGCGTTGTTGCGGGCGAAGCTCTTCGTCGCGCTGGCGGCGGCGCGAGGCGGAACCGAGGCCCGGGTCGACCTGGTGGGCGGCGGTGAAGGCACCATCGGCCAGGGCCTCGCCACCGCCGTAGCCGATCCGGATTACGACCGCGCGCGCCGGCGTCACGGTCTGCGGATAGGGGTCGCCGCTGGCGACGGCCTGGGTGTGGAGGGCCTGGTTGAGCTCGGCGATTCCCTGCTCGACCAGCCGATCGACGGTCGCTTCATCGGCGCTGGTCTCCTCCAGCCAGGCGCTGGCGGCTTGCTCGTCCTCGAACTCGTCGAAGGCCAACACCACCGTTGCTCGCGCAACCGGGAGCTCGGGGGCGGCTCGCCGACCTCGGCGTTGCGTGGGCGGCGTCGCCGGCGGCGAGCGGGCGGCGGCGCGCCGAGGGTCTCGATCACCAGCACTTGCTCGCGCTCGCCGTCGCGAACGATGTAGCGGCCATCGGCCAGCGTGAGCGCGCCGGCAAAGTCGAACTGGGTGAATCCGAATAGGCGGGTCAAAGACCCAATTCTGCTTGAGCGCTCAGTCGCCGGCGCTCGGCTGGCCGCCACTACCGCTTTCGCCCTTGCCCTGTTTGTCGGGCAACGAGTAGGGCGAGGGCGTGGGCGACACCCGCGGGTTGTCGATTTCGCCGAGGCGGTTGGTCAGTCGTTGCCACTGGTCCGGTTTGAGCAGCGCGTTGAACTGCTGGTCAAACGGGCCGCTGAGCGGGTGGTAGCCGACGTGCACGTGGTCGTAGTGGTCGGCCAGTGCGAAGCTCGTTTCGCCGGGAAGATCCTCGAGCGAGATCACCTGATGCGGGTGCATCGTGCCCTGCAGCTGCAGCACCGTGCGGATCAGCTCGTCGGTGAGCGTGCCCGGCCCTTGGTGCCCGGTCACCGGCACTCCGTTGATGACGGCGATATCGACGGCGTCGCCGGTGCTGTGCTCGGAGACGTAGCCGGAGGCGCTCATGATGCTGTGACCGCACTCGAGCGAGGTGATCGTCAGCTCGTAGCCTTTCGAGACCAGGTACTCGAGCATTGCCAGCACGCGGCGGTCGATCCTGCCGGTGGCGATGTCTTCGCGGCCACATTCGTAGATCTCGAGCGACTTGTCGGCGAGAACCCGTTGCTGTAGCTGCTCCTTGGAGAGCAGCAGTACGCCAGCGCCACTGAGGTCTTGAGCTAGCGGGTTTTTGCCGTTTGCCCGGTAGATCGCGGTCGCCTCGAGCAGCTTCCAGCCATCGAGGATCGGCTTCGGGTCGATCTCGGGGGCGCCGCGTCCGGCGGGACGGATCGAGAAGTTGACGTGGGGGTCGACGCCATCCTCGGAGGAACCGATACGGGCGAGCACTGTCCCAGCTATAACCTTCGACCCGACCCTTAGGGTTCCGTCTTCGACCGTCGTTGGCCTGTCGACTTCGGGTGCCTTGCGCTCCTCAGAGGCTTCTGTGCGCTCCGGCAGTGCCCGCAACCGGGGCCGCAGGTTCTCGCTGTCGACGGGGAGGCGGCGCTCCTTGCCGGTAGGCATCACGACCGAGCGCTGCGCGCGCACGATCTGGCCGAGCTCGGCGTAGGTGTAGCGATTGCCGTAGGCGTCCTGGAGGACGACGTACTTGCCGAGGCGGGGCGTGCTGCCCATCTTCTCGATCACGCCGTCGTTTACGGCTACCACCGGGGCGTCCTCGGCGGCGAAGATGTTGATTCCGCGCCGGGTGGGCGAGGAGGAGATGACTTCCGAGGCGTCGCCGTAGGCCTCTTCAGTGCCGGGCGCGGAGCGCTTCAGCGCTTCGCGGGCCGAGAGGTCGTCGGCGTAGCTGGCGTCGGCGGCTACCGGGAAGTGAGCCCCCTCGGTGAGGCCGGTCAGCGAGCCGACCAGGTCGGAGGGCAGCTTGCCGTAAGCGCGGGCGTAGCCAAGCACCTCCTGCACGTACCAGTCGGCGTGGTTGTAGGAGTAGATCGCGTTGTAGAGATCGCCCGAGCCGCCGCCGAGCTTCAGGTAGTGGGCGGCGGAGCAGATTGCGTCGACCGGGTTGTAGGGGTCCTTGCGCCCGTCGCCATTTGCGTCGAGGCCGAATGCTTCCCAGCTGGAGGGGAGGAACTGCATCCAGCCGATCGCGCCGGCGCTGGACGGTCCCATGTTGGTGCCGAAGCCCGACTCGATCTTGTTGATCGAGGCGAGGACCTCCCAGGGAATCCCGTACTCAGTGCCACAGGCTTGGTAGATCGGCAGCAGGAAGGGCGGGATCTCGAAGGAGTCGATGACGAAGTTGGGGACGCCGATCGGTGCTGGGCCGAACGGCGCGATCGTGGTCGTCGGGTTGGCTTCCGTCGGGGTTCCGCCGCTGGAGTATTGGGAGCCGCCACTGCTCGAGTCCGCGTGCAGCTGCACGCCACCGGTGGCGCTTGGGGCAGTCGCGCCCGCGCCGGGGTTATTGCCGCCACCGCTGGCGTCGCCGAGGTTCTTGTTGTGATGGACGGTGTTGCCCCCGGCGTCGATTGACGTTCCGGACTTGAGCCCGCCCTGCTCTTTCGGCGCCGGTTGCGGTGCCGGCGGCGCTTCGACGCTGCTGTTGGTGGTCGTCCCGCTGGGCGCGGGGGCCGGCGCCTCGCTTTCGTCGGCGTCGGATTCGCAGTCGGGATCTTCCTTGTCGACCAGGCCGTCGCCGTCGTCATCGACTTCGTTCGAGCAGGCGGTCGGCTGCGCCAGCGGCGCGGTGGAGAGCGGGGCCGTCGTTTCGCTCGGCGCGGTCGGGGCTTCTTCGGCCCCAGCGAAGCCGACTCCGAGCGCCGTGACGACGCCGAAGCTGGCCAAAGCGATGATCAGTGCAAGCTTGTTTCTCATATAACGGCGCACCCATACTCGCTGACACAGATCGTGCACGTGCAGCCCATGTCCGCCCTTTCCCTGCGCAACAGGCTCGCCCAAGCTACTGGCTCGAACAGGGGTGTGCAACGGCCCGTCGCTGCCCCCAACAAGCCCTTAATCAAGGTCTCTCTCATGCCGGCTGCGCAGGAGGATTCCAGGCGAGCCGGATGCGCCGGTTAAGCTGATGTCAATGAGGGGGTCTAAATGACGATGAACGCGGACTACGACGACCAAGAGGGCCTGCGCGCACGCAGCGAGCAAGCGATCGGTGAGTTTGCCCAAGCGCTGCTCGACAGCCAGGTGCTCGAGAACGCCGTCGCTGCCGCTTTTGGTGCCCGCGAGAAGGCGCTCGATGCCCAGCACGCGGCGATGAGCGCGCTTAATTTGCCCTCGGCCGGCGACCTCGAACGCTTGGAGCGGCGGCTGCGCTCCTTTTCGCAGCGACTCGAAGAGGTCGAGGACCAAATCGACCGCGTTTCTCGCGACCTCGGCGATATTCGCCGCCGGGTCGTTGCTCGCGAGCGAGCCGAGGACGAGGTCTAACCCTCTACTTCAGCTTGAGAGTATGAGGCTGGCGGCCCTTCCCGCCCGCTTCTCGAGCTCTTCCAGGTCCTCCTTGGCTAGAGCGTCTCCGCCCTGGTTTTCGCTGACGATCAGGAGCACCGCTAGTCCAACTTTGAGTGCCGCTGCCCGGGCCAGCAGCGGAGCTGTCTGCATGTCGGCCGCGTTCACGCTGGTGTCGGCGGTGAGCTCCGGAGGGTGGGCGTCGACGCTGGCCACAACGGCGAGGTGACAATCGTCACCGAGTGCGGCGGCGAGGCCGTCGGTTAGTTCTCGATTGGGCGTCAAAGCGATGCCGGCGGCCACTCCAAGTGAGCTGGCGCTCCCGCCGGCGGCAATGGCTTTGTTGACGAGGAGGAGATCACCGGGAGATCCCCCCGCCTCAAGGCCGACGCAGGTACCCACTCGCACCGCCCTCTTTACGCCCAGCTCGGCGAGGTCATCGAGCACGAGCGCTGCGCTGGGCCCGCCCATCCCGGTCGACTGAATCGTCAGCGGCACGCCGCTCGGGGTGTTCCCGTAGTAGCCCCAAAGGCCACGGGCGTGATTGCTCATCTTCGGCTGCTCGAGCAGCTCCTGGGCCAGCAGCAGGGCCCGGCCCGGGTCGCCGACCAGGACAGCCTCGGGCGCGGTGTCGGCAGTTGGTCGCAGCCGTCTGGGCATGACGGCGGACCCTAGCCGCCCCGGCGATCCACTCGCGAGAAATGCCCCCGGCGCATTTTCTCCATCTGTCTAAACACAGCTCTCGACCCCGTCCATACCGTCATTAACTCGTCCAAATGCGACCGTCGGGGCGTGTTCCACGGCGGGCAAGGAGGGAGCATCTGATGAGAAAGAAGGTGGGCCTCGCCGCGGTTCTGACGGCGATCGTAGCCTTGGTGGCCATGGCGCTGCCAGCGCTCGCGTCGGCAGCGAGCCTGACTGAAGTGGCCGGGACCGTCGAAGAAAAGGCGAGCGAGCTGGACATGGTCTGGGTCGCTGTCGCGACCGTCCTGGTCTTCCTGATGCAGGCCGGATTCATGTTCCTCGAGGTCGGCTTCTCGCGGCAGAAGAACGCGGGAACCGGCGTCGCCAAGATCTTCGTCAACCTGGCGATCTGCACGATCGCCTGGTGGGCAATCGGCTACGGGGTCGCCGAAGGCGGTGGCAACGACTTCTTTGGCACCAGTGGCTTCTTCTTCCACTTCGGCCAGACGATCGGTCAGGGCGAAGAAGCGTTCAACGTGGCTGGCCCAGATGCGATGTTGATGCTCTACGGGCTTGCTTTCTGCGCGGTCTCGCTGGCGATCGTCTGGGGTACGACCCTGGAGCGGATCAAATTCGGCGCTTACGTCGTTTACGCGATCGTCTTCGGCGCCGTGGTCTACCCGCTGGTCGCGCACGCGGTCTGGGGCGGCGGCCTGCTCTCCGACATCGGCGGCAAGCCGGTGATGGACTTCGCCGGCTCCTCGGTGGTCCATCTGACCGGAGCCGTCGGCGCGCTGGCGGCGCTGCTCTTGCTTGGTCCGCGCCGCGGCAAGTACGACGCGCAAGGCAATCCGCGGGTGATCCCGGGTCACTCGATGCCGCTGGTCGGCCTCGGCGTGATCATCCTCTGGATCGGTTGGTTCGGTTTCAACGGCGGTTCGACCTTTGAAACCAGCGCCTCGTTCTTCGGCGAGGTAATGCTGAACACGCAGCTCGCCGCTGCCGCCGGTGTAATCGGTGCCTCCTTGGCCGCTTACTTCAAGAGCCGCACGCTCGATGTCGGCATGGCGGGCAACGGTGCGATCGCCGGCCTGGTCGGGATCACCGCTCCGTCTGGCTTCGTCGAGTACTGGGCGGCGCCGATCATCGGCTTCGTCGCCGGTCTGATCGTGGTCTACGCCGTGCTGGCGATCGACAAGCTCCTTGACGATCCGGTCGGTGCGCTCTCGGCGCACGGCTTGGCCGGCATCTGGGGCACGCTCTCGGTCGGCATCTTCGGCTCGGCCAGGCTGGTCAGCGAAGGCGCCTCCGCCGGCGTCTGGTACTCGGTGTTCGGTGACGTGCCCTTCAGCTCGTCGCTGGGACAGCTCGGGGTGCAGGGCCTGGCGGTTCTGTTCACCTTCGTGGTCGTCTTCGCGATCTCGATCACCACGTTCAAGTTGATCAAGTCGACGATCGGCCTCCGCGTCTCCGAAGAGGAGGAGGAAGCCGGCCTCGACATCAGCTCGCACGGCATGTACGGGTACCCGGAGCAGTTCATTCCCCAGCCGGAGTACTCCACGGGCCTGCCGGGGACGATGGGCGGCAATGGTGCGGGGCTCTCAGCGCCCGCGCCTGCCCCGGCACAGATGACAGCCAACGACACGCTATAGGAGGGTTGAGCGCATGAAGAAGATAGAGGCGTTCATCCGCCACGAGGCGTTCGAGCCGATTAGGACCGAGCTGCTCGAGAAGGGATTTCCTTCCCTCTCGATCGTCGAGGCCAAGGGCTCGGGTCGTCAGAAGGGAGTCGTCGAGCATTACCGCGGCTCGACCCTCACCGTCAACGTCCGGCCGAAGCTGAAGCTGGAGGTTGTCGTCGAGGACAAGGACAAGGGCTTGGTCGTCGAGACGATCCTTCGTCACGCTCGCACCGGTGAGGTCGGTGACGGCAAGATCTTCGTCCTACCGGTTGAGGAGGCGATTCGCATCCGCACCGGCGAGGGCGGGGAGCCCGTTTTGCAGGCGCACGAGGAGTCGGAGCTCCCGGCCTAAGCCCCAACGCAAGAGGAACCAGACACCCCTCCCCGGAGGCCGTCGCGCAGCAGATCGTTTGTTGCGATTCGTGATCTATTCACGTGAGCCTCCGGGGAGGGGTGTCTGGTTCCTCCTCTGCAGCGGTTAGCCTCGGGCGCCGTGACGGACGAGCGGATCTCGCTAAGTGAGGCCTCGCGGCGGGCTGGTGTTTCGCCAGCGACGCTGAAACGCTGGGCCGAGGAGAAGGTGCTGCCGGTTCGCCGCGGTCGCTGGACCGCCGCCGCTGCGGCGCAGGCCCGCGTCGTCGCGCGGATGCGCGAGCGCGGTCACTCGCTCGAGGACCTCAAGCGCGCCGGACGCGAGGGTCGCCTCGCCTTTGGCTTCACCGAGGACCTCTTCCCCAAGCCCGATGAGCAGACGACGCTCGAGGAGGTCGCCCGCGAGACCGGGCTCGAGCCGGAGCTGGTCGAGCGCATCCTCGTCATCCTCGGCACTCCGCTGGGACAGGAGCGCCTGCTCAGCCCCGAGGACGTGCAGGCACTGCGCCACTGCGCCCGGGTGCTGGCGGCGGGCTTCCCACTCGTTGCCTTTCTCCAGCTCGTCCGCGTCTACGTTCAGTCGCTGCGACGGATCGCCGACGCCGAGGTGCGCCTCTTCCACCTCTACGTGCACGAACCGCTGATCCGCGATGCCGTGCCGGAGCTGGAGATGGCCGAAGAGATGGGCGAGCTGGCCGGCGACATCCTCCCCCTGGCAGCACCGCTCACCGACTACCTCCACACTCGCTACCTCCGCTTCTTCCTCGAGCAGGACGTCGTCGGCCACATGGAGAGCGATCTGGGGATGGCCGAGTCGCAAGTGCACCACGTCCCCGTCACCCTCTGCTTCATCGACCTCACCGGCTTTACCCGCTACACCGAGGAGGAGGGAGATTTGGAGGCGCTCGATGTGGTCGAGAACTTCGTCGAAACGGTCGAGGCGACGCTGCCGCCGGAGGCGACGATCGTGAAGACCATTGGCGACGAGGTGATGGTCGTCTCGCCCGACCCGGCCTCGCTGACCGAGTGGGCGGTCGGCCTGATGGGTCGCTTCTCCCAGCGCCCCCAGCCCCGGGTCGGCATTCACTACGCCCAGGCCGTCTACCGCGACGGCGACTACTTCGGCACCCACGTCAACCTCGCCCACCGGGTGGTCAACCGCGCCCAGGCCGGCGAGGTTCTGGTGACCGACCGCGTCAGCGAAGCGCTGCGGGATCGCGGTCTCAGCTGCGACCCAATCGGCGAGGTCACCCTCAGGGGCTTCCCCGAGCCGACCCCACTCTTCGTGGTCCGCGCCGCGGACTGAGCTTCCGGTGCGCTTTATGTGGCCCACGACCACATAAAGCGCACCGGAACAGGGCACGCGCGAGACTTAAGGCATGGAGAGCGAGCAGATGCTCGAGGCGGTGCGGGAGGGTGGGCTGTTGTCGGCGGACACGCCAGTGGTCGCGATGCTCTCCGGCGGGCGCGACTCGGTCTGCTTGCTCGACCTTGCGGTCCGGCTGCTCGGCTCCGCCGCGGTCACCGCGGTTCACGTCAACTACGGCCTTCGCGACGATTCCGATGCCGATGAGGCGCACTGCGCCGCGCTTTGCTCGCGGCTCGGGGTCGCCCTGGAGTTGGAGCGTCCGCGCCGACCCGAGGGACCGGGCAACTTGCAGTCATGGGCGCGCGACACCCGCTATGCGGCGGCGGCCAAGCTGGCGCTGGGCCCGGAAGCGGTGATCGCCACCGGGCACACCGCCGACGATCAGGTCGAGACGATCCTCTACCGGCTCGCCTCCTCGCCCAGTCGCCGGGCGCTGCTGGGAATGCGCCAGCGCGACGGCAGCCTGGTGCGGCCCCTGCTCGGCTGCACCCGTGAGCAGACGACCGCCTATTGCGAAGAGCGTGGGCTCGAGTGGCGCGACGATCCGACCAATGCCAAGGGCGACTACGCCCGCAACCGCGTCCGTCACGGCCTGGCGGCGGCGCTGGCCGAGGTTCACCCCGCTGCCGCTCGCAACGTCCTGCGCACGGCCGAGCTGCTGCGTGACGAGGCCGAGGTTCTCGACTCGCTGGTCGACGCCGAGCTCGGCGCCAACGGATCCGAGCGCGGCACGATCGAGTTGAGCCGGCTCGCCGAGCTGCCACCCGCCCTGCGCCGGCTTGTGGTTCAGCGCCTTGCCGATCGCGCCGCTGGGCGGCCGGTCCCGGGCGCTGCCAACCACGCCGACGAGGTCGCCGCCCTGCGTCGCACCGGCGTCGCCAGGCTCGATCTCGGCGGCGGCGTGCGTGCCGTGGTGGAGCGCGGCGTGCTCCACGCCGAGCGCTGAGGTACGAAACTTCGCGCTGTATCTAGACTGCGCCGCGATGAGCGAGCCCTCGATCGGCGAGACCCTCGTCTCCAGTGAGGAGCTGCAGCGGCGCGTCGCCGAGCTCGGTCGCCAGATCAGCGAGGACTACGCCGGGCGCGACCTCTTCATGGTCGGCGTGCTCAAGGGCGCCGTCCTCTTCCTCGCCGACCTGATGCGCCACGTCGACGTGCCCTGCGAGATCGACTTCATGGCGGTCTCCAGCTATGGCTCGCAGACCGACTCCTCGGGCGTGGTGCGGATCCTCAAGGATCTCGACGCGCCGATTGAAGGACGGGACGTGCTGATCGTCGAGGACATCATCGACTCGGGCCTCACCCTGCAGTACCTGATGCGCAATCTGAAGGCGCGCAACCCGGCATCGCTGGAGGTCTGCGCCCTGCTCACCAAGCCCGAGCGGCTGCGCGTCGACCTCTCGCCGCGCTACCTCGGATTCGAGATCCCCAATCGCTTTGCGATCGGCTACGGCCTCGACCACGCTCAGCGTTACCGCAACCTCTCTTACGTTGCCGCGTTGGACGATTAGATGCCGAATCCGCCCTGGTACGCTGATTTTTCCCTGTGAGGCGTTTTTTCAAGAGCGCGGCTTTTCCGATCCTGCTGGTGGTGATCCTTGCCTTCGTTGCCCAGAAGGTGATCAGTAGCCCTGACAGCAGCAAAGCCCCGTCCTACAACGAACTGGTCGCCTCGAAGGCGAACGGCGGCCTGATCGCGTCGGGCCAGATCGAAAAGATCACGATCAACACCAAGGACAATTCCCTTGATGTGACGAGGAAGGGCGAGAACGGGGAAGACGGCGAAAGCTTCTCGACCGGCTATCCGCCCAACACCGAGCAGTCGCTGCTCAACCTGATCGACCGCAACAAGGTGGAAACGACGGTGCACGGCACCGGTGGCTCCAGCCTGCTCTCGCTGCTCACCTACATCCTTCCCTTCGTCCTCTTCTTCGGTTTCTGGATCTTCCTGATGAACCAGATGCAGGGCGGCGGCTCACGGGTGATGAACTTCGGCAAATCGAAGGCAAAGCGGATGGCGGTGGACGCGCCCAAGATCACCTTCCGCGATGTCGCCGGGGTCGACGAGGCGGTGCAGGAGCTGCAGGAGATCAAGGAATTCCTCGAGAACCCGAAGAAGTTCCAAGCTCTCGGCGCCCGCATCCCCAAGGGCGTGCTGCTCTACGGTCCGCCCGGCACCGGCAAGACGCTGCTCGCCCGCGCCGTCGCCGGCGAGGCGGGCGTCCCCTTCTTCTCGATCTCCGGCTCCGACTTCGTCGAGATGTTCGTCGGCGTCGGCGCCAGCCGCGTCCGCGACCTCTTCGAGCAGGCCAAGCAGAACTCGCCCTGCATCATCTTCATGGACGAGATCGACGCCGTCGGCCGCCACCGCGGCGCCGGCATGGGTGGCGGTCACGACGAGCGCGAGCAGACGCTGAACCAGCTGCTGGTCGAGATGGACGGCTTCGAGATGAAGGACAACATCATCTTGATCGCGGCCACCAACCGGCCCGACATCCTCGACCCGGCGCTGCTGCGGCCCGGCCGCTTCGACCGCCAGGTCGTCGTCGATCGCCCCGACCGCAAGGGTCGCAAACGCATCCTCGAGGTGCACACCCGCGGCAAGCCGCTGGCCAAGGTGATCGACCTCGACGCGCTGGCCGGCCAGACGCCTGGTTTCACCGGCGCCGATCTCGCCAACCTGATCAACGAGGCGGCCCTGCTTACCGCCCGCACGGGCAAGCGCGAGATCACCATGCAGGAGCTCGAGGAGGGGATCATGCGGGTGATCGCCGGCCCGGAGAAGAAGACCCGGGTGATGAGCGAGAAGGAGCGCCTGATCACCGCCTACCACGAGCTCGGCCACGCGATCGTCGGCCACCTGCTGCCAAACTGCGACCCGGTCCACAAGATCTCGATCATCAGCCGCGGCCAGGCGCTCGGCTACACGATCAGCCTGCCCAGCGAAGACAAGTTCCTCACCTCGCGCGCCGAGCTGACCGACACGATGGCGATGACCCTGGGTGGCCGCGCTGCCGAGGAGATCGTCTTCGGCGAGATCACCACCGGCGCCTCCAACGACCTCGAAAAGGTGACCGAGACGGCGAAGCAGATGGTGATGCGCTTCGGCATGTCCGAGCGGCTCGGCCCGCGTGTCTTCGGCCATGATCGCGGTCAGCCCTTCCTCGGCCGCGAGTTCTCCTCCGAGCCCGACTACTCCGACGAGATTGCCCGCGAGATCGACGACGAGATTCGCCGCATCGTCGAGAGCGCCCACCAGACCGCCAAGGACCTGCTCACCGAACGCCGCGACGACCTCGACACGATCTCCAAGATTCTGCTCGCGCGCGAGACGATCGACGCCGAGCAGTTCGTCGACTTGCTCGCCGGTAAGTCCGAAGACGAAGTCTTTGCCGATGACGAAGAGCCGGCGCAGCCGGTCGAGCCAGCGCCGGAGCCGGAACGGGCGCAGCGCGAAGGGCCCGTTGCTCAGCCCAGGCCGCGGCCTGGGTTTGCTGGTGGCGACGCCAGCTAGTTCAGGGTCAAGGACGAAGATCTCCCAGGTGAGGAGGGCGTGGGACGCCTCCCGCCCTGACAAACAGCGCGCTAATTAGCGCGCTGTTTTGAGTATCCGCCAGTTCGGGAGGCGTCCCACGCCCTCCACTCCAGAGCTAGCGATACTTCGTTCATGAACCCGAAGCTGATGGGGGTCGTCAACGTCACACCGGACTCGTTCTCGGATGGGGGGCAGTACCTCGATCCGGCTGCGGCGGTCCGGCACGGCGAGGACCTGGTCGGGGATGGGGCGGAGATCTTGGATGTGGGCGGGGAATCCACCCGGCCTGGTGCGGTCGAGGTCGGTGAGGCCGAGGAGTTGAGGCGAGTTCTGCCGGTGGTACAAGGGTTGGGCAAGAGTGGGGCGGCGATTTCGATTGACACTTCGAAGCTCGCCGTCGCGGAAGCTGCGATCGGTGCTGGGGCCTCGATCGTCAATGACGTGACGGCTTTTCAGCGGGACCCTGGGATGGCGGGGCTTTGTGCGGAGCGGGGGGTGGGGGTGGTGCTGATGCACATGCCGGGGAACCCGCGGACCATGCAGGACGATCCGCGGTACGACGACGTGGTTGACGACGTCAAGTCGTTCCTGGCGGCGCGGATGGAGTTTGCGGTGGGTGAGGGGGTCGCTGAGGAACGGGTTTGGCTTGATCCGGGGATCGGGTTCGGCAAGACGCTGGAGCACAATTTGGAGCTGTTGAGGCGCTTGGGGGAGTTGCGGGAGCTGGGGCGGCCGCTGGTGATCGGGACCTCGCGCAAGAGCTTCATCGGCAAGGTCGACGGGTCCGATGTGGAGGACCGGATCGGCGGTTCGATCGCCTCCTCAGTGCTTGCTGCGGCCGAGGGGGCGGACGTGTTGCGGGTGCACGACGTCGCCGAGACGTCGCAGGCCCTTACAGTTACCGCTGCCATCCTCGCTGGCGCTTCACCGCAAACTTTGCAATAAGGTCAGTCACCGTATAGCGTTTTGGCGTGGCGGGGATAGACCCAGGACGCTTGGGCCAACGGTACGAGGCATTGACGCAGGTTGTTGCCGCGAGCCGTCCCAAGACTGAGCAAGCGCTGCATGGCCTGACGGCACAGCTTGACGCCATGTACGGAGACAGCGGCGACGCCGACGGGGAGGCGCAGGGCCTGATCGGAGTGCTCGACTTGGACGGGTGGAGCGATGATGAGCTCTGTGACCTGGTCGAAGCAATCACCGCAAGGCTGGATACACGAGACCTGGACCTAGAGCAGTTGAAGGGGTGGATAGGTGAGCACAGCGGGCCCGAAGAACACTCAAGCGTCAAGCGCTGTGTCGAGGTAACACCGCCGAGTCAGGTCGCGGTCCGGAAGGTGCTTTCTCTGGCAGGTGCGCAAAAGGTTGTCTTTCTCTGCACGTGGTCTGTCGCCGACCGCGAAGTCGTGTTGAAGCAGTTCGTCGATGCTGAGGTGGCGAAGGCAGTTTTCAAACGGGAACTCAGACTCCATCCATTCTCCATGGAACACCCGAACATCATTGAAAGTCACTATTTCTTAAATGAGAAGGGCGATGAGTTCCTCGCCGAGAAATTCATCAAAACTCAGAATGAGGACTGGAAGGCAGAGGGCGCCTTCGAGGCGGCCAACTTCTTGCATGATCTTGCCTCGGCGCTGCAATTCGTTCACCAGAGAGGTCTTGTTCACGGAGACCTCAAGCCCGACAACACCGGTTATGAGAATGGCCGGTACTTGCTTCTCGATTTCGGCGTTTGCCGCGAGGAGGCGGATTTCGACCCGGAGCATCCATCGGGAACCATGAGGACGCGCGCGCCGGAGTTGACAATGCGGACGGGTCTACAGACTGCGTCCTCGGATGTCTGGGCATTGGGCGCAACGGTCTACCACGCGCTTTTCGGTCGGTACCCCCTATTCGAGCAGGGTGAGGAGCCTCCGAGCTTGAAGGAAAAGGAGGAGCGGGTGGAATTCGAAGAGGAGCTACGAGGCCGGATCGAATCTGAGTTTGACCAGCGCGTATTTGGACCCCTTGTCGATGCCCCGAGCAAGGCTCTGGCTGAGATTCTCGAAGCGGCTCTCTCTCGAGACCCAGGGAAGCGGCCAAACGCGAAGGAGCTGGCGGCGATGTGTCGTTCGCGCCTGGCGGCTCATGTGCGGGCGTTTAGCAATACCAGTGGACTTTCGGCGATCGAGCGCCTTGCCCAGTTGCAGAGATACCTGCCGGATAAGGAGCGGCTGGCGCTGCTGCCGCCACGGAAGCTGGGAGAGCTGCAGAGTGAGCTTCGGTACCTGATTTCCGACCCGGGGCTGGAGTCTGAGGAACAGATGGTTGTTAGGGCCCTGCTCGAGAGAACGTCGGAATAGCGTGCCTGCGCAGTCGATCGAGAGAGTGCAGGACGCTATTCACGGACTTATGGAGTTCCGTGGTCTGGAGACCGCGGTCCTCGATCTGATGGGCACCGAAGAGATGCAGCGACTGCGCCGCGTCAGGCAGCTCGGGTTGGCCCATCTCGTCTTCCCGGCAGCCGAGCATTCACGTTTCATCCACGCGGTGGGAGCCTCATACCTCGCGATTCGATTCTCCAGGCGCTTGGAGGACGCGACCAGCGAAACCCTCGCCCCAATCCTTCGGCCCGACTCTGAGGTGCGAAGGGATATGGCTATAGCGGCCCTGGTTCACGATGTGGGTCACGGCCCGCTTTCGCATGCCTGGGAGGAAGTGATGAAGGACTTCTCCCGGAAGGATTGGTCGGAGACCCTTGGTATCGAAGCGGCTTCGGCGCAGGGAATGAAATGGCATGAGATGGTCACGCAGGCGATGCTGACGCGGGGAGGCGGCGACCTGCACGATGCTCTCGAGTCCCATGAATCGGGCACTGCGGCTCGCATCGCAAAGATGCTGCGTGGCGAGTACTACCTCCCCTATCTGCCGATACTTCTAAATAGTGATGTGGATATCGATCGTTGCGACTACGTGATTCGCGATGCCCAGATGACGGGGGTCGCTTACGGCAGATATGACATCGACTGGTTGATTTCCACCGCCAACGTCGGCCGGATGCCAGACGACAAGCTGGTCGTTGGCTTTGACTACGCAAAGGCGCCAAGGGTCATCGAACAGTTTCTAGTGGCGCGAAGAGCGCTTTATGACACCGTTTATCAACACAAGACGGTACGCGCCGCTGAGGGAATGGTGGGCCTGTTTCTGAAGCGAATGAAGGATCTGGTGAGCCAGGGAGATGGCCTGCCAGACGACGAACCATTTAATTCGTTCAAGAAGGTGTTTCGTGGGGAACCCCTCTCGTGCGAGGAGCTCATCGATCTGGATGACTTCGCACTGTGGCGCCTCATAATGAGCGCCTCACGAGCGGTTGATGACGAAACCGTCAAGGATCTTGCACGTCGTATTCTCAGTCGGGACCTCCTCAAGCATGTGGCCCTCGACGTGCCTCTGACCGAGTTTCTGGACTCGCCCGAATATCTCTCGCGGGTTGCGAAGGTCGTGCGAGACTTCGTGCCCGGCGAGCCCAAATACTACGTCCACGTGGATCGTCCCAGCTACCCAGTGTGGAGCGAGGACTCGGACAAGCGCGGTTTCCTCGTGAAAGGAGCCGCGATGGGGCTTGGCGAGGCATCTCCCGCCCAGGAACATCCGGAACTGAAAGTGATCGATATGGGCAGAACGCCCGACACCCGCCGCCTCTTCGTGCCCCGAGAGGCGGTCGGCAAGGTCCGCGAGCTGATCTCCCCGTAGAGAAGTCTGCGGAAAGTGCGGGCCGTATCGCCTCGCCGAAGCTCGGGCATCCGGCAGGCGAGGTAAAAAGGTCTTGAGCATGAGAGTCACCAACAGCGGATCTAATCGATGAGGGATCTGGCGCGCGTCGAACGCGATGCACCCCCGAGCGAGTACGACGCCGATCTGTCGATCGCCACGGAGATCGTCGATCTCCTCAGAGGGGGCGCGACATCGCTGGATGGTCACGTGGATTCCGTCAGCGCGATCTTGGGCGATCGGCTCAGCTTGCTTACGGCGAGTCCGGAGTTGCAGGCCTCGACTCGCCGGGCGGCGCTCCAGCGCTACGCGAGCGCGCGCGAAGATTGGCAGCGCTTGCTCTCGATGCTCAGTCAGGCGGAAGACAGGCTTGCCACGGAGAGCAAAGTGTTCGCCGCCGTCGACGAGCTGACTCGACTCTAGGCCTCGTTCCAAAAGGGGTGCCCAGTAGATTGAGGTCGTGGAGGCACACGGCAACGGCTTCGATTCGCGCGTCGAGGTGGAGCTGCGCGGGCTCTCGATCTACACCCACCACGGGGTCAGCGACTCCGAGCAGGAGGTGGGCCAGCGGCTCGAGTTCGACATCTCCTTCGACGTGCCCGACTGCGACGCGGTCCTCACCGACCGGATCGAGGACACGGTCGATTACGCCGAGGTCTGCGACATCGTCGCCCTCGCCGCGACCGAGCGCAGCTACCGGACGCTGGAGCGGCTCGCCCAGGTCGTCGGCGGGCGGCTGATGGAGCGTTATGGCTGCGAGTCGGTGCGAGTCCGTGCCGCCAAGCCCGAGCCGCCGCTACCGCTGGCGATCCAGGAGGTCGCGGTCGAGGTCGTCCACGAGCGCGGCGAAGAGGCCGACGAGGACGAAGCGGAAGCGACCTGACGGCGCTTTGGTGAGAACCGGCTACCTCGGGCTCGGCTCCAACGTCGGCGACCGCGAGTCACATTTGCGGGCGGCGATTGAGCTGCTGCGTGAGCGCGGCGTCACGGTCGAGGCGGTCTCTCCGACCTATGAGACCGAGCCGGTCGGCGAGGTGCTCGAACAGGCCGACTTCCTCAACGCGGCGATCCGCATCCGCACCGAGCTCGAGCCAGAAGCGCTGCTTGACCTCTGCAAGGAGATCGAGGTCGCCCGCGGCCGCGCCCTGGACGCCCCGCGACACAGCCCTCGCCCGCTCGACGTCGATCTGCTCCTGCTCGGCGATCTCGAGCTCTCTACCGAGCGCCTCACCCTGCCGCACCCCGAGGTGAGCAGCCGCCGCTTCGTCCTCGTTCCCCTGCTCGAGCTCGACCCCGAGCTGGTGCTGCCTAACGGCTCACGCCTCGACGAGGCGCTGGCGGCCCTGGGCCCGGGGCAGCGAGCCGAGCGGGTCGGCTCGCTCAGTTAGCGGCGGCTGTTACGTCGCGCAGCTGCTGCAGCCAGGCGGGCGGCAGGATCGGCGGGGCTTTGCCGGGGTACTTGGGAATGACCCGGTTGGCGAGGGCACCGGCGGGTCGGCGTTCGATCGCCGGGCGCAGGTCGTCGAGGGTCATCGCCAGGGCGATGCTCGGCGCGATCTGGAAGTCGGCGGCATTGAGTTGCTCGCCATTGAGAACCCCTGCCTCTATCCAGGCGTCGATCTTGTCAAGGAAGCCCGGTAGGGCAGCGAGGTCGCGGCGCACGTTCTCGTCGCTCGCCTCGTTGGTGCGGGCGGCGAGGGCAACCACCGGAGCCGCCGTCTTCACCGCCAGGCCGATCGGGATGCCGAGCTTGGCTCCTTCGGAGTAGCTGCGCAGGGAGGAGTTGTCGTGCTTGATCGACCACCAGGAGATTTGGCGGATCGGGTGCTGCAGCTCCTCGTCGCCGAAGCGCTCGGCCTCCTCGACCGCGGCGCGCTGCTCGGGGTCGTCGGGAAAGAGCGCCGGCTCCGGCTGCAGCCGATCCAGCTCGCGCGCGATCGGGCGCGAGCCCTGCACCTTGCGGCCGTCGATCTTCAGCGCCGGCACCGTTTTGCCCGGGAAGCCGAGGGCGCGAACGATCCCCTTCGACATCACGGGGAAGAGGTCGGTTCGCTTGTAGGCGATGCCCTTGTACTCCAGCATCGCCCTCGCTGCCATTCCGGGATGTGACCCGGGAATCGTGTAAAGCCGCGCCTCCACTGCGCCGATCCTACGGCGTCGGCGATAATCGCGCCGTGCTGCTCGCTGTCGACGTCGGTAACACCCAAACCCATTTGGGCGCCTTCGAGGGCGAGCGCCTTGCCGAGCACTGGCGCTTCCAGACCCGCTCGGGCGCGACCGGCGATGAGCTGGCCGAGCGGATCAGCGGCCTCTTCGGCCTCTGCGACATGTCCTTTGCCGAGATCGACGCCGTCTGCGTCTCCTCGGTCGTGCCGCCGCTCGGCGCGCAGTTCGAGCAGCTGACCGAGCGCTACCTCGAGGCCGAGTGCCTGACGATCGGGCCCGGGCTGAAGACCGGGATGCCGATCCGCATCGACAACCCGCTCGAGGTCGGGGCCGACCGCCTGGTCAACGCGATCGCCGCCTACGAGCGGTTCGGTGAGGCTTGTGTTTCGGTCGACTTCGGCACCGGAATCAATATCGACGCGGTTTCCGCCGACGGCGAGTACCTCGGTGGCGCGATCGGTCCCGGTCTCGCGCCCTCGCTCAGCGCCCTGATCGAACGGGCGGCCCGGATCACCAGGATCGACCTCGAAGAGCCGCGGGAAGCCATCGGCCGTTCAACCCGGGCGGCAATCCACTCCGGCTTCATCTTCGGCTTCGCCGGATTGATCGATGGCATCGTGAGTCGGATCGAAGAGGAGCTGCCGAATCCGCGGGTGCTCGCCACCGGTGGCTACGCCTCCACCGTCGTCCCCTTCACCGAGACGATCGACGAGGTCGACGACATGCTTACCCTGAAGGGGCTACGCCTCATCCATGAGCGCAATAGACCGACAGCCCCCGCTGACTGATCCGCTCCGGATCGGCGACGTCGAGATCCCCAACCGCGTTCTGCTCGCTCCCCTGGCGGGGATCGGCAACTGGTTCGTGCGCTTGCAGGCCAAGCGGCACGGGGCGGGCCTGGCGGTCTCCGAGATGGTCTCGAGCTTCGGCCTTCACCACCGCAACGAGCGCACCCTGCGCGAGCTGATGCGGATCCATCCCGACGAGCACCCGGTCTCGGTGCAGCTCTTCGGTCACGACGCCGAGGTGATGCGCTCGGCGGCCGCGGTCGCTGCCGAGGCGGGCGCCGATCTGATCGACATCAACATGGGCTGCCCGGTGCGCAAGGTGCGCAAGACCGGCGCCGGCGCCGAGCTGTTGCGCGATCCCGAGCTGGCGCTGGCGCTGGCGCGGGGCGCGGTCGAGGGCAGTGGTCTGCCGGTGACGGTGAAGCTGCGCTCCGGCGTCGAGGTCGGCGACCGCTCCGGTTTCGAGTTGGCGGTGCGGCTCGCCGAGGAGGCCGGCGTCGCCGCGATCGGCTTCCACCCGCGGGCGGCCACGGTCGGCCACAAAGGCAGCCCCGACTACGTGCTCACCCGCGAGCTGGTCGAGCGGGTCGAGGTGCCGGTGATTGTCTCCGGCGGTCTCAAGAGCGCCGATGCGGCTCGCCGCGCCTATGAGGAGTCCGCCGCCGACGCCGTGATGATCGCCCGCGGCTCGTTGGGCAATCCCTGGGTTTTCGAAGAACTGACCGGGCGGCGAACGGAGCCGCCGGACCGCGATGAGGTGGCTGCGGAGCTGCTCTGGCTGATCGATCGCGCCGAGGAGCACCTCGGCACCGAGCGCGCCGGCCGCTACCTGCGCAAGTTCTACCCCTGGTACATGGAGCCGCTCGGCGCGCCGGCCGAGCTTGCCGATGAGCTTCAGCGCCGCGCAGACCTGCCCCGCGCGCGCAACTTGATCGCCGATTTGGCCGCTCCAGCACCCTCGCTATAATCCCGCGACTTCCGGCCCGGTGCGGCGAGGCAAACGCCGCCGCACTTGGGCGTTTTTGGGTCTAGGAGCCGTTTGCGGCAGTTCTCAATCCACTAAAGCGAGGTTGGACCAAAGTGAGTCGCCAGTCCGTCATCACCCCCGAGGGTCTCGAGAAACTCAAAGAGGAGATCGATCACCTCACGACCGTGAAGCGACGCGAGGTCGCCGAACGGATCAAGGAGGCGCGTGAGTTCGGCGACATCTCCGAGAACGCCGAGTACGACGACGCCAAGAACGAGCAGGCCCTGCTCGAGCAGCGGATCGCCCAGCTCGAAGAGCGGCTGCGTCGCGCCACCGTGATCGACGAGAAGGACATCAGCACCGACGAAGTGCAGTTCGGCTCGATCGTCCACGTCAAGGATCAGAAGACCGACGTCTCGCAGAAGTTCCAGATCGTCGGCTCGACCGAGGCCGATCCGCTGGAGCACAAGCTCTCCAACGAGTCGCCGATCGGCAAAGCCCTGCTCGGCCATAAGCGCAACGACATCGTCACGGTCGAGGTTCCGCGCGGGCCGAAGAAGAAGCTCAAGATCACCAAGATCGAGACCGCATAGCGGCTGCCGGTAGGCTCGCGCCGCGATGAGCAGCGAGGCCGAACAACCGAAGCTGTCCGACGTCCTCCGCGATCGGCGCGAGAAGCTCGAGCGCCTGCGCGAGGCGGGGATCGACCCGTTCCCCCCCGAGTTCGCCGACCGCGAGGAGATCGGCGAGGTGCGGGCCGCCCATGAGGGTCTGGCGCCCGGGATCGAGACCGAGTCGCGCCACCGCATCGCCGGTCGCCTGGTCGGCCGTCGCGGCCACGGCAAGGCCTGCTTCCTCGACCTGCGCGACGCCAGCGGCCAGATCCAGCTGCACGCCCGCGAGGACCTGCTTGGCGAGGAGCCCTACAGGGTCCTGGTCGACCTCGACCTGGGCGACATCGTCGGCGTCGAGGGAACGGCGCTGGCGACGCGTCGCGGTGGCGAGCTCTCGCTGGCGATCGACCACTGGCGCCTGCTGGCCAAGAGCCTGCGGCCGCCGCCCGACAAGTTCCACGGCCTCGAGGACGTCGAGACGCGCTACCGCCAGCGCGAGCTCGACCTGATCGCCAACGAGGACAGCCGTCGCCTCTTCGCCCAGCGCGCCCGCACGGTCAGCGAGGTGCGCCGCTGGCTCGACGAACGCGGCTTCGTCGAGGTTGAGACGCCGGTCCTGCAACCGCTCTATGGCGGCGCCCTGGCGCGCCCCTTCACCACTCACCACAACGCGCTCGACCGCGATCTCTACCTGCGCATCGCCACCGAGCTTTACCTCAAGCGCCTGGTCGTCGGCGGCATCGACAAGGTCTACGAGCTCGGCAAGGACTTCCGCAACGAGGGCATCTCGCACAAGCACAACCCCGAGTTCACGATGCTCGAGTGGTACGAGGCTTGCTCGGACTACGCTGCCACCGCGCGGCGGGTCGAGACGATGGTGGCCGAGGTCGCCGAGCGGGTGCTTGGCACCACCGTGGTCGAGCGCGACGGCGTCTCGATCGACTTCGCGCCGCCCTGGAAACGGATCAGCTTCCGCGAGGCGATCCATGAGCGCAGCGGCATCGACATTGCCGCGCACCCGACCAGGGAGGCTCTCGCCGCGGCGATCGGCAGCGAGCCCGATCCCGAGGAGGGCTGGGGCAAGCTGGTCGACGGCCTGCTCTCCAAGCACGTCGAGCCCGAGCTGATCCAGCCGACCTTCGTCACCGATTACCCGGTTGAGCTCTCTCCCTTCGCCAAGTCGCACCGCTCCGAGGAGGGGCTGGTCGAGCGCTTCGAGGCCTTTGCCGGCGGCATGGAGATCGCCAACGGCTTCACCGAGCTCAACGACCCCGACGAGCAGCGCCGCCGCTTCGAGCAGCAGGCCGAGGAGCTGGCGAGGGGGGACGAGGAGGCCCAGCCCTACGACGAGGACTTCGTCGCCGCGCTTGAACAGGGAATGCCGCCGACCGGTGGCGTCGGCATCGGCATCGACCGCCTGGTCATGCTGCTCACGGGGGCCAAGAGCGTGCGCGAGGTCGTGCTCTTCCCCGCAATGCGCTCCTGAGCTTCCGGTGCGCCTTTTGTGGCCCACGGCCACATAAAGCGCACCGGAACGGCTGAAAGGTCGCTCTGAGCGTTTTTTTGCGGCAAAGGGCCGGGTCGGCCGGCTCGGTATCCTCTCAGGACTACATAGGCGCTTACCGATAACCGAAGGGCGCCCACCGAGACTTACTCAATCGCGCCGCGTTGAGTAGATAGAGAGGCTTTTTGTTCGAGCGATTCACAGAGCGAGCCCGTCAAGTCGTCGTCCTGGCCCAGGAAGAGGCGCGCACGCTGAAGCACAACTACATCGGCACCGAGCACATCCTGCTGGGGCTGTTGCGCGAGGAGGAGGGGCTCGCCGCCCGCGTCCTCGAGTCGCTCGACATCACTACCGAGCGCGTCCGCTCGCAGGTGGTTCGCATCGTCGGCTCCGGCGAGGAGGTCACCTCCGGCCAGATCCCGTTCACGCCGCGCGCCAAGAAGGTCCTCGAGCTGGCGCTGCGCGAGGCGCTCTCGCTCGGCCACAACTACATCGGCACCGAGCACATCCTGCTCGGCCTCGTGCGTGAGAACGAGGGCGTCGCCGCCCGCATCCTGCTCGACTTCGACGCCGACTCCGACAAGATCCGCAACGAGGTCATCCGCATGCTCTCCGGCCCCGGCGGACGTCGCCAGGGTGCTGGTGCCGGCGCCGGCGGATCGGGCGAGGGCAAAAAGTCTTCGAAGCTGCTCGACCAGTTCGGCCGCAACCTGACCAAGCTCGCCGAGGAGGGCAAGCTCGACCCGGTGATCGGTCGCGAGACCGAGATCGAGCGGATCATGCAGATCCTCTCCCGCCGCACCAAGAACAACCCGGTGCTGCTGGGTGAGCCCGGCGTCGGCAAGACCGCCGTGGTCGAGGGGCTGGCCGCCCGCATCAACAAGGGCGAAGTCCCCGAGCTGCTCAAGAACAAGCAGATCTACACGCTCGATCTGGCGGCGCTGGTCGCCGGCTCGAAGTACCGCGGCGAGTTCGAGGAGCGGCTGAAGAAGGTGATGAAAGAGATCACCCAGCGCGGCGACATCATCCTCTTCATCGACGAGCTCCACAACCTCGTCGGCGCCGGCGCCGCCGAGGGCGCGATCGACGCCGCCTCGATCCTCAAGCCGGCGCTCGCCCGCGGCGAGCTGCAGACGATCGGCGCCACCACGCTCGACGAGTACCGCAAGTACTTGGAGCGCGACTCGGCGCTGGAGCGCCGCTTCGCCCAGATCAAGGTCGACCAGCCCTCGGTCGAGGACACGGTCAAGATCCTCGAAGGGCTGCGCGAGCGCTACGAGCAGCACCACCGCGTCAACATCACCGACGACGCGCTGGAAGCCGCCGCCGAGCTTGCCGACCGCTACATCTCCGACCGCTTCCTGCCCGACAAGGCGATCGACCTGATCGACGAGGCCGCCTCGCGGATGCGAATCAAGTCGATGAGCGCGCCGCCGGTCTACCGCGATCTCGAGGAGGAAATCGAGACGACGCGGCGCGACAAGGAGGCCGCGATCGAAGCGCAGGAGTTCGAGAAAGCAGCGAACCTGCGCGACACCGAGCGCCAGCTGACCACCCGCAAGCGCCAGCTCGAGGACGAGTGGGCTGAGGGTGAGAACGGCGAGCGCCCCGACGTGGGCGAAGAAGAGATCGCCGACATCGTCTCGATGTGGACCGGGATCCCGGTCTTCAAACTGACCGAGGCCGAGACCCAGAAGCTGATCCGCATGGAGGAGGAGCTGCACAAGCGGGTGATCGGCCAGGAGGTCGCGATCACCGCCGTCTCCAAGGCGATCCGCCGCTCGCGCGCCGGGATCAAGGATCCCAAGCGCCCGGCCGGCTCCTTCATCTTCCTCGGCCCCTCCGGGGTCGGCAAGACCGAGCTCGCCCGCACCCTCGCCGAATTCCTCTTCGGCGACGAGGAGTCGATGATCCGCATCGACATGTCCGAGTACATGGAGAAGCACGCGGTCAGCCGCCTGGTCGGCTCGCCCCCGGGCTACATCGGTTACGACGAGGGCGGTCAGCTGACCGAGGCCGTGCGGCGCAAGCCGTACGCGGTGCTGCTGCTCGACGAGATCGAGAAGGCCCACCCCGACGTCTTCAACATCCTGCTGCAGATCCTTGAGGACGGGCGCCTCACCGACGCCCAAGGTCGCACGGTCGACTTCCGCAACGCGATCGTGATCATGACCTCGAACATCGGCGCCTCGGAGATCGCCAAGAACACCTCGATCGGCTTCACCGTCGACGATGAGACCGGCATGTCCTACGGCGACATGAAGGACCGGATCATGAGCGACCTGAAGAAGGTCTTCCGGCCCGAGTTCCTCAACCGGATCGACGAGGTGATCGTCTTCCACAAGCTGGCCAAGGAAGAGGTCAAGGAGATCATCGACCTGATGATCAACCGGGTTCGCGTCCAGGTCGCCGAACACGAGCTGCAGCTGGAGCTGACCGACGAGGCCAAGGACTTGCTGGTCGACAAAGGTTGGGATCCCTCGATGGGAGCCCGGCCGCTGCGCCGCGCGATCCAGCGCTACATCGAGGATCCGCTGGCCGACGAAGTCCTGCGCCAGGGGCAGATGACGCCAGGCTCGACCGTGATGGTGAAGCGCGATCCCTCTGGTGACGAGGAGGACCGCCCGCTCAGCCTGACGATCGTCAAACCGAAGAAGCAGGTGCGGCCAAAGAAGTCCAAGCCTGAGCCCGAGAAGGTCGGCGTCGGCGCCAAGAAAGACGGCGGCGAGACCGACGGCGAGGGCGAGCCCGAGGCGGGCGGCGAGCAGCCGGCCACCGACGGCGACGCTTCCTGACTCCGGCTTTCGCCGTGCGTCAGCCTGGCCGCAGCGCGATCGGTACCTGGAGCGGCGGGCGCTTCCTCCACTTCGGTGAAACCGTCGACGAGGAGCGCCTCGCTGCGGTGCTGCGGCCTGGGGATGGAATCGACACCGTGCTCAGTGCCGATACCTACGGCCAGGGCGAGGCCGACTCGCTGCTTGGACGAGCTCTGTCTGGGGTGCCCCGGGATGATTACTGCCTTGTTGGGGCGGTCGGCCACGACTTCTACGCGGGCGAGCGGGATGGGCCACGGGGCTTTCCTCGCTTCACCGATCCGAGCCTGCGCGGGGAGGACGGGTACGCGGACTACCTGCGCATGGCCGCCGAGCGCAGCCTTGAACGGCTCGATGTCAGCTCCTTCGACCTGTTGCTGCTGCACAACCCCGACCGGATCGGCTACTCGAGTGAGGCGGTCTGGGACGGCATGGCGGCGCTGCGCGAGGCCGGCCTGACGGCGCGGATCGGCGTCGCCCCGGGCCCGGCCAACGGCTTCACCCTCGACCTGATCGCCTGCCTCGAGCGCTTCGGCGACCGCATCGACTGGGCGATGATCATCCTCAACCCCTTCGAGCCCTGGCCCGGCGAGCTCTGCCTCGAGGCGGCCGCGCGCCAGGACGTCAAGGTAATCACCCGCGTAGTCGACTACGGCGGCCTCTTCTGGGGTGATCTGCGCCCCGGCATGGAGCTGGCCCGCGGTGACCACCGGGCCTTCCGCCCCGAAGGCTGGATCGAGGCGGGCCTGGAGAAGCTGCAGCAAGTCCTGCCCTACGCCGAGCGGGCCGGCCTGACGCCGATCCAGCTCGCCTGCCAATGGAACCTCGCCCACCAGGCGGTCGAGTGCGTGGTGCCCACCCTGATCCAGGAGACCGGCCCCGAGGCCCGCACGATCGAGCAGCAGCGAGCCGAGCTGGCGGCGCTGCCAGTCGAGCAGAAGCTCAGCGACGAGGACATCGAAGCCATCCGCGCGATCGGCGACAACACGGGCTGTATGGCCCTCAAGGGCGCCAACCCCCAGCACGAGGGCGACGAGCGGCCGGATCGCTGGCCCCTCAGCAATGACCTTGCCGAGGTCGGCGACCGCTGGGGCATTGATCCGGCTCGCGACTTGATCGCTACGCACTAGTCACCCTTGGCCGTAGGGAATCGGGTGCCCCTCTCCTGGAGACCGTCGCGCAGCAGATCGCCGCTGCTGCTCCAAGCCGTGGTCTTCAAGCCTCCAGGAGAGGGGCACCCGATTCCCATCCGCCACCCGCGACTTGTTGGCTGACGAGCTTCTCGAACCCGAGCAGCCAGTGGTCGGGAGATCGGCCGTCGGAGAGAAGCCGGTGACCCCTCCCCCGGAGGCTTGGAGACCACGAAGCCGAATCGCTTACTCGGATCTGCTGCGCGACGGTCTCCGGGGGAGGGGTCACCGGCTTCTCACGGTCCCGACCTCAGTCCCTCGTAGTCTGCGCGCGTGCCGAAGATTGATGAGCACAATCGACCCTGGTGGACCTTGGCGGGAACGTGCGCAGGACTGTTCCTCTTGATGCTTGATTCGACGGTGGTGGCGCTGGCGCTGCCCAGCATTCGGCACGATGTCGATGCGACCGGGGCAGGGCTGCAGTGGGTGATGAATGGCTACCTGCTGGCGATCACCGTGTTCGTCGTCACTGCCGGAAGGCTGGGGGATATGTTCGGTCGCAAGCGGCTCTTCCTCGGCGGCATGGTCGTCTTTGCGCTCGGCTCAGTGCTTTCCGGTGCTGCGGGCAGCCAGGAGTCGCTGATCGCTGGGCGGATCGTGCAGGGGATCGGTGCGGCGCCGATGCTGCCGCTCTCGCTGGCGATTGTCTGCAACGCCTTCCCGGCCTCCGAGCAGGCGCGGGCGCTTGGGGTCTGGGCGGGGGTCTCAGCATTGGCCCTGGCGATTGGGCCGTTGGCAGGCGGTCTCCTCGTCGAAATCGATTGGCGAGTGATCTTCTGGATCAACCTGCCCGTGGCCCTGATTGGGATCGCGATTACGAGTGTCGCGGCGCCGGAGTCAACCGATCCCGGTGCCGGCCGCCGGGTGGACTTCACCGGTCTGCTCGCGCTTGGCGTGGGGCTGGCGGCAGTCGTCCTGGCGCTGGTGCAGAGCAGGACCTGGAGCGGCGCGACGACGGCCATGGTCGCGGTTGCCGGCTTGGCCGCGCTCTATGCCTTCTGGCGCGTGGAGCATCGGGTGCGCGAGCCGATCGTCGACTTCGACCTCTTCCGCAACCGGCCCTACTTTGGCGCCAGTGCCGCCGCCTTTGCCCTGGTCGGGGCTTACTGGGGGGTGATGTTCTTTCAGCCGCAGTACCTGCAGGACGTGGCCGGGCACTCAGCCGTGCTTAGTGGCTTGATGATCCTGCCGATTACGGCGCCGATGGTCGCGATCTCACCGCTCTCGGCGCGCCTGATCGGCCGCTTCGGGGCGCGGCGCCTGATGACCGCTGGGATGGCCTGTGGGACGGCAGGACTGCTCGTACTGACCCAGTTGCAGGCGGGCAGCGGCTACGGCCTGCTGCTGGTTGGCTACCTGCTCTTCGGCGTCGCGCTCGGACTCGTCTACGCGCCGATGTCGACCGCGGCGATGGCGGCGATGCCGGCGGAGAAGGTGGGCATCGCCTCCGGCGTGCTGGCAATGGACCGGGTGATGGCAGGGACGATCGCGCTGGCCGCCAGTGGCGCCGTGTTCCACGCGTTGGAGGATGGTGGCAGCTCGTTCACGGCCGGTATCGCCGGCTCGACCTGGGTCCTGGTCGCGCTCTGCGCCCTCGGCACGGGCCTCACCTGGATATTCGTGCGTGATCCGGACCGCCCTGGTCCCGACCCATCCGTGGCCGGCAGGCCGCAACCACGGGCACTTCAGCACCACGTTCACCATCGCCGCTTCCACCTCTAGGCGTGATTTGGGCGGTTTAGATTTCTTAGGTGACCGGATTCCTTGACAATGACTATCCCGACCTGTCCACTAGAGATTAGTCACACCGCATTCCAAAGCGGTTTTTGCCATCCTAGAGAGCGATGTCAGCAATGTCTGGGGATGAGCTTCATGAGTTGTCCGAACGCCAAGATCCCCGCCTACTAAGGGCCCTTGACGTAGTCGCGCCGGGCGGTGCCCTGCGCGAGGGCCTCGACAACATAGTCCACTCGCGCACGGGTGGGCTGATCGTCGTCGGCGACGCTGGCGACATCTCGCACCTGCTCTCCGGCGGGATCAAGCTCGACATCGACTACACGCCGGCGATGCTCTACCAGGTGGCAAAGATGGACGGCGCGATCGTGCTCAACTCCGAGGCAACCAAGATCGCCTGGGCCAACGTGCAGCTGATGCCCGACCCGACGATCCTCTCGGCTGAGACCGGCACCCGCCACCGCACCGCCGAGCGCGTCTCCAAGCAGACCGACGCCCTGGTGATCGCGATCTCCCAGCGACGCGACGTGGTCTCGCTTTACGTCGAGGGCACGAAGTACATCCTCCAGGACATCCCCGCCGTGCTGGCCAAGGCGAACCAGGGCCTCGCGACGCTCGACAAGTACCGCGCCCGCCTCGACCAGGTCTCCAATCGCCTCACCGTGCTCGAGTTCGAGGGCGGCGGCGTGCTCTACGACGCGCTTGCCGTGCTGCAGCGGGCCGAGCTGGTCACCCGGATGGCGGTCGAGGTCGAGCGCTACATCGTCGAGCTCGGAACCGAGGGTCGCCTGATCGAGATGCAGCTGGAGGAGACGATGGTCGGCGTCGCAACCGACAAGACGGCGCTGGTCCGCGACTACTCGGTCGAGGACTCCGAGCAGAACCTGGCAACGGTGCTGCAGTCGCTGGCCCGCCTGCCACATGAGGACGTGCTCGATTTCGGCCGCCTCGGTGAGCTGCTCGGTTACGACCGCAAGCTCAACACCCTTGACTTCCCGGTGGCCCCGCGTGGCTACCGCGTGCTCGGCCGTGTGCCGCGCATCCCCAAGCTTGTCGTCCAGAAGATCATCCAGGAGCTGGGTGGGCTGGAGGAGGTACTCGCTGCCTCTGACGCCGACCTGGAGGCCGTCGACGGTGTCGGTTCAACAAGGGCCAAGGACATCCGCGAGGGTCTGCGCAGGCTTCAGGAGGTCGACATGGTCGATCGGTACCTACAGAGCTAGATGGCGACTGTCGCCGTCGACAAACGAAAGGAGCACCCGATTTCTGAGCTAGCAGAGGAGGCCATGGAGGCGGGCTTCGAAGCAGACGTTGAGATCCCTTACGTCTGTGATTTCGAAGAGGGTGACAAGGTCGTCTACCCCCACCACGGTGCTGGTCTCGTGCTGAAGAAGGAGTCCCGGGAGCTGATGGGGGAGGAGCGTGACTACCTCACGATCAAGATCCTCCACAACGAACTCACGGTGATGGTTCCCTGCGAGAACGCGGGCGTCGCTGGGCTGCGCCGCGTTATCGACGAGGAAGAAATCAAGAAGGTCACCGACGTGCTCACCGACGACGTCTCGGACATGCCGAAAAACTGGAACCGGCGCTTCAAGTACAACCGCGAGAAGATCAAGACCGGGGACGTTTTCGAGCTGGCCGAGGTCGTTCGCAACCTTGCCATCCGCGAGATGGAAAAGGGCCTCTCAACCGGTGAGAAGCAGATGTACACGCGGGCGAAGAAGATCCTCGCCTCCGAGTTCATGTACGCGCTCGACAAAGACGAGGAGGGCGCGGAGGAATACCTCGACGGATTGCTGGAGGAGCGCTTCGCCGCCACGGCGTAGCTCCGCAGCGCCTGTCACGGCCGTGATCGCGGCCGCCGGCTCCGGGCAGAGGCTCGGAGCCGGCGGCCCGAAGGCCTTCGTGCCTGTCGCGGGACGGCCGATGGTCGAGTGGTCGATCGCGGCCTGTCGCGCGGCCCCCTCGGTGCGCTCGATCGTCGTCGCTTGCCCGCCGGGGCACGTCCACGACCTCGGCGGCCACGACCTCGGTGTGGTCGACGGTGGTGCAACGAGGGCCGAATCGGTTTCAAACGCTCTGGAGGCGGTCGGCACCGACCTCGTCGCGATCCACGACGCAGCCCGGCCGTTGGTAACACCCGCGCTGATCGAGGACGTGGTCGCGACCCTGGTCGCTGACCCCGACGCCGCCGGTGCGATCGCCGCCACCCCGGTCACCGACACGATCAAGCGCCTGTCCTCGGAGACGAAACGTCGATTTTCCACGCCTGAGGTGGGAAATCGACGTTTCGCAATCGAATCGACGCTCGATCGCGAGGCGCTATGGGCGGCGCAGACGCCGCAGGTGTTCCGGGTCGAGGCGCTACGCGGAGCACTGGCGGCTGGGCCGGAGCGGCTGGCCGAGGCGACCGATGAGGCGATGATGGTCGAGGCGGTTGGGGGTCGGGTCCTGATCCACCCGTCCCCCGCTGAGAACCTCAAGGTGACGACGACGCTCGATCTAAAGCTTGCCGAGTTGCTGCTCGACGAGCGCTCTGCGGCTGGCCCCAGCTAGCGCTGGAAGCCGCGCCCACCCCTCACCGCAGCAGGACCCAGACCAGCGCGACAGCGAAGCAGAGCTGTCCGACACCCAGCGCGATGCCGAAGCTGGCCGCGCCGAGCGCGGCGGCGACGAGCGTGCCGACGGCGAAGGCGCCGCAGAGCAGGGCGAGCTGAGCGACCGGCGATCGGCTGCTAGGCACGGCGGCCTCCCCGCCGGCTCCGTGTCTCGGTCGAGAGGCCGGCTATCGCCCGAGCGCCATCGCCGCGATGGCGCTGGCGACGGCGTTCGAAGAGCCGTCTCTGGACGAAGAGGGTGGTGACGCCGGCAAGCACGATCGCGACCAGGTTGATGCTGAGTTGGAGCATCGCGCCGCGCCAGTCACCCCAATTGCCCAGGGCCGCGGCGACGCCGATGTTGGCCGCTGCCGGAATCGTCGTCACCGAGATCAGCACCCCGACCAGGGCTCCCGACTTTGCCGAGGTGAGCGAGAGCATCCCGGCCGCGCCGGCGAAGACGGCGACGATGAAGGAGAAGTCGTCCGGCTTGGTGATGAATTGGGTGAGCTGGTTGTCGGTGCTGTGGAAGGTCGAGTCGACGAGGCCGACGGCGACGGAGAACAGGGTGAAGAGGAAGGCCGCGGCGATGCCGACCGGGAAGCCGACGGCAAGGGCGGTAAACGAGCGCACTCCGACCTCGGGCCGCCGCTCCACGGCCGCCACGCAGAGGCCCGCCAGCGGCCCGAACTCGGGCCCGACCACCATCGCGCCGATGATCAGGATCGGCGAGCCCGTGAAGATGCCGACCGAGGCGATCAGGCAGGCCAGCATCATGAAGATGAGGAAGTTGCCGCCCAGCTCAGTCGTCTCCGAGGTGCGTGACTCGACCTCCTCCCAGACGACCGCGTCCGAAGGCATGCCCCGCGCCGCCCGCTCGGCCTCGTCGGCGGCCTCGGAGAGCTGCGAGTCGATCTGCTCGAGCGCGATCGATCCGTCGCGGGCGATGCCCAGCTCCTTGAGGTCGTCGATCAGCACGCTGGCTTCCTCGCGGGCGATGTCGCAGAGCACGACGTCCCCCTTCGGCTGCCGTGCGGCGCCGGAGAGGAAGACCAGGTTGGTCGTCGACGGCGCCGCTTCGAGTAGGTCGAGGACCTTGCCGCAGCGCTCTTCCGGCACGACGATCCGCAGGTGGACCATGGCTCCAGCGTATCCGCGACCTGGGTCGCCTAGTCTCACAGCCCGCGCTGTGCCCGATCTCGAAATTGCCAGTCAAAGGAACGCCCGAGTGCTCACCGACTACCACCTTCACCTCCGCCCCGACGAGCCCGATACGCCAGGGGAGCGGTTCTTCACCGACCAGAACGTTGCTCGCTACCTCGCTGCCGCCGAGGCGGCCGGGATCGCCGAGCTCGGCGTCTCCGAGCACGTCTACCGCTTCACCCAGGCGCTCGACCTTTGGCGCCATCCCTTCTGGGAGGAACAGGCCCGCGACGACCTCGACGCCTACTGCGAGTTCGTCCGCGGCACGCCGCTGCGGCTCGGGCTCGAGTGCGACTACATCCCGGCTGCCGAGGACCGCACGGCCGCCCTGCTCGAGGCGCGCGATTTCGACTACGTCGTCGGCTCGGTCCACTTCATCGGCGACGCCGCCGTCGACCACGCGGGCTGGGACGTCTGGGAGAGCAAGGGCGACCCGGACGAGGTCTGGCGTCGCTACTTCGCCTCGCTTGCCGAGTGCGCCCGCTCGGGCCTCTTCGACATCCTTGCCCACCCAGATCTGGTCAAGGTCTGGGGTGGAGCCCGACCGCTGCCCGAGCGCGACCCGCGCTTCTTCTACGAGCCGGCGGTCGAAGCGATCGCCGAGAGCGGCATCGCGGTCGAGGTCTCCACCGCGGGCCTGCGTAAGCCGGTCGGCGAGATCTACCCCGCCGTTGGCTTTGCCGAGATGTGCATCGAGGCGGGCGCTCACTTTGCCCTCTCGTCCGATGCGCACCTGCCCGAGCAGGTTGGCTTCGGCTACGACCAGGCGAGTGAGTTCCTCGCCGATCTCGGCGTGGAAGAGATCTGCGTCTTCGAGCGTCGCCAGCGCCGGCTCGAGCCGCTGCCCGACCCGGTGCGCGAAGATTCCTAGATGAGCGTCGGCATCGGCTACGACAGCCACCGCTTCGCCGCGGGGCGCCGCCTCGTCCTCGGTGGGGTCGAGGTCGACCACCCGCGCGGCCTCGACGGTCACTCCGACGCCGACGTGCTCACCCACGCCGTGATCGATGCCCTGCTCGGTGCTGCCGGCAAGGGCGACATCGGCACCCTCTTCCCCGACGACGACGAGACCTGGCGCGACGCCGACTCGATCGACTTGCTGCGCACCGCGGTGGGCACGATCGCGGGCCGGATCGTCAACGTCGACGCGACGCTGATTTGCGAGGAGCCGCGGATCGGGCCGCTGCGCCCCGAGATGGAGCGGGTGCTTGGCGAGGCGACCTCGGCCCGTGTCAGCGTCAAGGCGACCAGCAACGAGGGCATGGGCTGGATCGGCCGCGGCGAGGGGATCGCCTGCATCGCCGTGGCCTCGGTCGATAGCGAATAACCTTCGCCGCCGCATGGGAATGCTGAAGTCCATAGCGTCGAGTGCCCGCCAGTCGGTCTCCGACACGGCTTTTGAGGCGAAGGTGCTGCACGAGGCCGGGATCGTCGGCCTGGTTCGTCCCGACAAGGCGGCCAAGGTCGCCACGACCTTCCTGCGCTGGGGCGCCTCGCCGGCGACCGGGGTGGCCACGGCCGCGCACAAATACCCGCACGAGACGATGCTGATCGACGAACGCGGCTCGCTCAGCTTCGAGCGGGTCCACCGCCGCACCAACGCCCTCGCCCACGCCTTCGCTGGAATGGGAATCGGTCCCGGCGACGGGGTCGGGATCATGTGCCGCAACCACCGCGGCTTCATCGAGGCGACGCTAGCGGCGGCCAAGCTCGGCGCCAGCGCGCTCTACCTGAACACCATGTTCGCCGGTCCCCAGCTGGTCGAGGTGACCAAGCGCGAGGAACCGAAGGCGCTCGTCTACGACGAGGAGTTCGCCGGCCTGCTCGATGGCGTCGACGAGGGGATCGCCCGCATCGTTGCCTGGAGCGACGGTGAGGTGGAGGGGCCGACGCTGGACGCGCTGATCGCCGCCAACGAGGACTCAGACCACAAGCCGCCGCCCGACAAGCCGCGCTTCGTGATCCTCACCTCGGGCACCACGGGGACGCCCAAGGGCGCCCAGCGCTCCAGCCCCGACGGCCTGCTGGCGATGGCGGCTCTGATCGACAAGATCCCCTTCCGCGCCCGCGACACGATGATGGTCGCGGCGCCGCTCTTTCACTCCTGGGGGTTCTTCCACTTCGTGATGAGCCTGCCGACGGCCTCGACGATGATCCTGCGGCGGCGCTTCGACGAGGAGGAGACGCTGCGGGCGGTGCAGGAGCACCGCGCTGACGTGTTGGGGGTCGTGCCGGTGATGCTGCAGCGCATCCTGCGCCTGCCCGAGCAGACTCTCGCCTCCTACGACCTCTCCTCGCTGCGGATCACCTCGGCCTCTGGCTCGGCCCTGCCGGGCGAGCTGGCGACCGAGTGGATGGATCGCTTCGGCGACACCGTCTACAACCTCTACGGCTCGACCGAGGTCGCCTACGCAACCGTCGCCACGCCGGAGGACCTGCGCGCCGCGCCCGGTACCGCCGGGCGGCCGCCGCGGGGCACTGTGGTGCGCCTCTACGACGAGGCCGGACAAGAGGTCCCCGGCGGTGAGGTTGGGCGGATCTTCGTCGGCAACGAGATGTCCTTCGAGGGCTACACCGGCGGTGGCGGCAAGGAGGCGATCGACGGCCTGCTGTGCAGCGGCGACGTCGGCCACTTCGACGCCGACGGTCGCCTCTTCATCGACGGCCGCGACGACGAGATGATCGTCTCCGGCGGCGAGAACGTCTTCCCCCGTGAGGTCGAGGACCTGCTCGCCGACCACGACGGCGTGGTCGAGGTGGCGGTGATCGGGGTCGAGGACGCCGAGTTCGGCCAGCGGCTCAAGGCTTTTGTCGTGACCACAGGCGAGGAAGAGGTCTCCGCCGAAGACCTCAAAGCTCACGTCAAGGCCAATCTGGCCGCCTACAAGGCACCGCGCGAATTCGAGTTCCTCGAGGAGCTGCCGCGCAACGCCACCGGCAAGATCCTCAAGCGGGAGCTGCACGAGCGCGAGGCCCAGGGTCAATCCCGATAGGGGTTCCGCTTAACTTTTTCGGTGGGGAGTCGTTGGGCTGGCGCCGCAAGCTCACGACGAAAAAGTGCAAGACGCTCCACCCCTATCGGGATTGACCCCAGGTGCTCGTGCTAGTTCGCTAAATGCGCGTTTATGCGTGGGGTGGGGGTAGCGAGACGGCCGATGGCGATAGTAGGTTGGCGCTCAATGGGCGAAGCGGCGACGCAGCTGAAAGCGGTTGGGGCGGCGAACGAGGAGCTGCACGAGACCGCCAAGCAGGCACTCGAGTGGGTGCGGGTCAGCGAGGAGCGGGTCGCGAAGGCCGAGGCGCGCAGCGAGGAGCTGCGTGGCGAGCTGAAGGCAAAGGCGATGGCGACCCTGCGCAAGCTCGGCGAGGAAGGCCGGGCGCGGATCAAGGTCGAACGCGGCAAGCGCCAGGAGGCCGAGGCGCGAGCGACCCAGGCTGAGGCCGCCCGCGACCGGGCCGAGCAGAGCTTCGAGCAGATCCAGCAGAAGGCGCAGGCCGATCGCGAGGCGATCGCTGCTGAGCTGAGCAAGGCCCGGGCCGAGTCCAAGCACGAGGTCGCCGGCGCCGTCAAGCAGGTGGAAGCGCGCGACACCAAGCTGCACCGAGAGGCGCTCGACCGCGCCAAGCTCGAGGCGGACCAGCGCGTTGCCGCCGCCGAGCAGCGTGCCGCCGAAGCCGAAGCGGCCGCGGCGGAGGCACACGAGCTTGCCGTTCGACTCGAGGCCGAGATCGAGGAGCGGGTCATGCAGGGCACCGAGGAGGTGCGCCGCGAGGCCGACGAGCGGGTGCGCACCCTGGTCGAGAAGGTCGAAGGCGAGGCCGCCGAGATGGCGCGGGCGCGCGCCGAGCAGGCCTTGAAAGCCGAGTCCGACCGCATTCGCGCCCAGGCAGAGCAGCGCGAGGACCGCGTCAGGCGCGCCGCCGAGGACGAGATCAAGGCAAGCGCTTCGCGGGCGCGGCGTGAGGTTCTGGCGGCGGCCGACAAGACGGCACCGTCTTGGGAGCGTCGCGAGACCACTGTTCCCGGGTCGGGCTACCGCACCTTTTAAGCGGGGGAGGGGGTCGGTACCCGACTCCCCACTAGCATCCGACACCGATGCGGCAGGTGCGGATCAAGGACACGCTGACGGGGGAGATCGTTTCCCTCGAGACGACCGGTGAGGTCGGCATCTACGCCTGCGGGCCGACCGTCTACAGCAGGATTCACATCGGCAACGCTCGCCCCTTCGTCGTCTTCTCGCTCTTTGCCCGCTTCCTCAAGTCAGAGGGATACGCGGCGAAGCTCGTCGTCAACGTCACCGACATCAACGACAAGATTTACGTCGCCGCTCGCGACGCGGGCGAGGAGTCGGGCGACTTTGCCGCGCGGATGACTCGGGCGTACTTCGAGGACACCGACAGGCTGGGATTGGGACGGCCCGATGCCGAGCCGCTGGCGACCACGACGATCGATGGGATCGTGGCGCTGATCTCCGACCTGATCGCGGCCGGTCATGCCTACGAGTCCGGTGGCGACGTCTACTTCCGCGTGCGCAGCTTCGACGCCTACGGCAAGCTCTCCAACCGTCGCACCGAGGATATGGACCAGGGGGAGGAGGCCGGTTCCGCCTCGCTCAAGGAGGACACCCTCGACTTTGCCCTCTGGAAGGCGCACAAGCCCGATGAGGACACCTCCTGGGACTCGCCCTGGGGGCCCGGCCGGCCTGGCTGGCACATCGAGTGCTCGGCAATGGCCGAGGTCGAGCTGGGGGCTTCCTTCGCCATCCACGGTGGCGGCTCCGACCTCGTCTTCCCCCATCACGAGAACGAGATCGCCCAGTCGGAGGCGGCCGGCCGGCCGTTCGCGCGGGCCTGGATGCACAACGGGATGGTCGAGACCGACGCGGAGAAGATGTCGAAGTCCGAGGGGAACATCTTTCAGCTCTCCGAGGCCTTGGATCAGTACGGGACGGAGGCGGTGGTGGCCTACCTGATCTCCGGGCACTACCGGCAGCCGCTGGCGTTTGGGCCGCAGCAGATGGAGGAAGCGGTGGCGCAGGTTGAGCGGCTGAGGAACTTCTTTCGGGGGCATCCGGTGGGCGGGGCGTCGGGGGAGGGTCCCCGGGAACTCCCGGCGAAGCCGGCCCGGGGACCCTCCCCCGACGCCCCGCTCGACGCAAGCGCCCCCCGGGTCGAGAGCTTCAGAGAGGCGCTGGCGGATGACTTCAATACTCCCCGGGCCATGGCCGAGGCATTTGAGCTAGTTGGCGAAGCCAATCGGGGCGAGATTCCCAGCGCCGAGGCGGCTGCGGCGCTGGGGGAGATGCTGGCGCTCGTCGGTCTCAGCTCCCTTGCCCAGCCGGATCAGGGAGCTGAGGCCGACGAGGAGGCAGAGAAGCTTTTGGGGGAACGGCGAGCCGCCCGGGCGGCCAAGGACTTCGGACGGGCCGATGAGATTCGGGATCGGTTGGCCGAGCTGGGCTGGGAGGTTCGGGACTCGGCTGAGGGCGCGAAGCTCGTGCCGAAGGCCTGATGGCCTCGCAGGTCATCTACGGCAAGCAGCCGGTCGCCGAGGCCGAGCGGGGGAGGCGGCAGGTGTTGCGTGTCTGGCGGGCTCCCGAGACGCCGGGCGAGGAGCTGGAGCGGTTGTGTGGGTCGCCGGACCATCAGGGGGTCGTGGCCGAGGTCGAGCCTTATCCCTACGCGGGATCCGTGGAGCTGCTGCGGGTTGAGAACGCATTGCTCGTGGCCCTGGATCAGGTTCAGGATCCACGCAACCTTGGCGCTGTCGCTCGTTCGGCGGAGGCGGCGGGGGCGACCGGGTTGGTCATCCCCGAGCGTCGCTCGGCAGCGGTGACCGCCGTTGCCTGCAAGGCCTCGGCGGGCGCGGTCGAGCACCTGCCGATCGCCCACGTCCGCAATCTCGCCGACTGGCTCACCGAGGCGAAGCAGGCGGGCTTTTGGATCTGGGGCGCTGACGCCGAGGCGAAGCAAGCGCCCTGGGACGTGGATCTCGCCGGCCCGACCGTGCTGGTCCTAGGCGGCGAGGGCAAGGGCCTGCGCCCGCGCGTGGCCTCGGCCTGCGATGGGCTCGTCGCCCTGCCGCAGCGGGGCAAGATCGACTCGCTCAACGTCTCGGCCGCGGCCGCGGCGCTGCTTTTCGAGGCCGTTCGGCAGCGCTAGCAACTGCAACGGCATTTGCACGAATTCACGTTTGGGGTTGACAGAACTCCGCGCAGCCGTAAACTAACGCGCCAATAAGGGTGAACCTCAGCTTGAGTCTGAGATACCCAGTCCATATTGAGGCGCCGCCAGGGGAGGTAAGGCGCCACGACCCTTCATCAAGGAGAAGGATCTGTGGCTCTATCTTCGCCGACCCAGGAAATGCAGCTCCCTTCGGGCCGTCTCAACGGCTCGCTCAAACCCGCCGAGACTAACCTTCAACCTGAGCTTGACGATCATTATCTGGTCGCTCTCGCTAAGGATGGCCGGACCGATGCCTACGACGCGATCGTCCGCCGCTACCGCGGCTTCGTCCGCCTCAAGGCCTCCTCGTACTTCTTGCTCGGAGGCGAGGCAGACGACCTGATCCAGGAAGGTCTGCTCGGCCTCTACAAGGCGATTCGGGACTACCGCACCGATCGCGAGTCGAGCTTCCGCAACTTCGCCGAGCTCTGCATCACCCGCCAGATCATCACCGCGGTGAAGACGGCGACCCGCAACAAGCACACGCCGCTCAACCAGTACGTCTCCTTCAGCCAGACCCCGGCGGCGGCGGGCGACTCCGACACGACCCTCGACGAGATCCTGCCCGGGCCCACCGTGCACGATCCGGTCAACCAGGTGATCGCCTCCGAAGAGCTGGAGAGCCTCGTTTCCTGCCTCTCCGGCGTCTCCGGCGTGCTCTCCGACCTGGAGAGCCGCGTGCTCTCGCTCTACCTCGACGGCCACTCCTACGAGGCCACCGCCGAGCGGCTCGAGTGCGACACCAAGACGGTGGACAACGCTCTGCAGCGCGTCAAGCGCAAGGTCGGCAGCCACCTCGCTTCCCGCGAGACGCTGAACTAAGGCAGGTCGGCGAGGACGTACTCGAGCAGTTCCTGGCCGTGTTCGGAGGCGACGGCGACGTCGCCGGCCTTGATCCGCACACGGTGCAGGGACTGCATGCGCAGTACGTCGCCGTTGCAGCGATTGTTGGGAAAGACGCCCGAGTAGGAGACGCCGAGTCGCTCGAGGTGATCGGCGACCAGGGCGGTCGCCGGTGCCTCCAAGGGGAGATCGAGGTAGATCGCGTCGAGGCAGGCGCGGTGAAAGAGGTGGTGTCGCTCGGCGGCCACGACCTGCTCGAGGTCGGCGCCGGGAACGTGGACGGTGATCAGCGCCAGGTTGTGATCGGCGTCGACCGCGACCTCGAGCTCGCTGCGCTCGGTCAGCTCGACCTCCGCCGGGGGCTCGGCAAGCGTTCCCCGTAGCTCGCAGAGCTCGAGTGTCTGCCCGACGATCTCGCGGTGCCGCTCGGGCACGTACACGGGCCGCTCCTGCCCGTCGTTGAGCTTGGTGTAGAAGAGCGCCGCCGATTGCCGGCCGCGCTGAGCAGCAGCGGCGTCGTTGGTGACCGACGCCGGGATCCAGCCGAGCAGGAAGCCGGTCTCGTGCGCGCCCAACTCGATGTTGGCCCGCTGGCTGTAGGGATGGGCCGCGGTCGCCTCGCTGTACATGCCCGCCAGCCCCCGCTCCGTCGCCCAATCCATCAGGAAGCGCTTGGTCCGGGTGAAGAGGTGCTGGCCGCGCGCCGCCGGCATCGTCACCGCTTGGCCCGAGTGGCCCACGGCGTCCCCCGCTGCGGCAAGGCTCATCCCCTCATGACAGAGCAGCTCGCCGTCGCTTGTCTCCGCCACGCAGGAGACGTAGGTCCCCGCCGCCAACCGCGCCGAAACCTCGGCAGTGTCGTAGACCCAGCGCACGTCGTAGCTGTCGCCGTAGGCGGCCTCGATCGCTTCGCTCAGGACCGCTCCTTCACTGGGTTCGAGGAAGCGAAAGTTGACGTCCACGGCGGGTAACGATTGCAGACGTGCCGGTGGACAGGAATGAAGCTTTCTGTCTGCGGTGAGTTCTATGCTGTGGTCATGCCCGCCGTGCTTCCAAAGCCGGAGCTCACGTCACATCCCGTCGACGTCGACCTGCGAACGGAGGGCCGATCCTCTCTGAGCTGATTCGTCGCGGCTACTGCGTGTTGATGCCCTTTGGTGTCAACCAGCGATACGACTTGGTTCTCGATTGTGGTGGTCGCCTGCTGAAAGCACAGTGCAAGACCGGGCGCCTTCGCGACGGTGTCGTTCAATTCAGCTCACAGAGCGTTCAGTCCAACACCCGGCGAACGCGAACTCGAAGCTATGCCGGGGAGGTCGATCTCTTCATTGTTTACTGCCCAGACAACGAAAGTGTCTATGTCATCCCGGCGGAAGAGGTGCCCAACTGCGGCATGTACCTGCGAGTCGATCCTCCGCGCAACCGACAGAACAAGCGCGTACGCTGGGCAAAGGAATACGAGTTGCCCGCCTAGCTTAATTGGTAAAGCACCGCTCTTGTAAAGCGGGGAGTTCCGGTTCGAGTCCGGAGGCGGGCTCTGGGCGAATCAGGCGCCTTTGCCGGAGTCACTGAGCACGCGCGCCTTCTCCGTGGCGAGCTCCTCGTCGGTGAGAACGCCCTTCTCGTGCAGCGTCGCGAGGCGTTCGAGCCGGGCCAGGCGAGCATCCTCGTTGTCGGCGGGGAGGGTTGCCGTTGGTGCCTCGCTGCCGTCGGCGGGCTTACGCATCTCCGGCAGGCGCAGCTTTGACGCCCGCTCGCCCAGGTTGGCGTCTTTGACGGCGCCGACCACCTTGTCCTTGGTGCGGCCGAAGACGTCGCCGTAGTCGGCGTCGGGGAATTCCTCGGCGGTCTGTTTGCGCAGCTCGTGGATGCCGAAGGCGGCAAGCCCGGCGATCACCAGCGTGGTCAGGAAGGAGCGCAGGTTCTGGGTCGGGGCGGAGAGGAAGTAGATGCCGACCAGAACCGCGAGGCCGGCGTAGACGTAGGCGGGATAGCCCTGCAGCACCGGCGCGATCGCCCGCCGGGTCGAGCGCGCCGAGCCGGTCGGCGAGGCGAGCCAGCCGGCGATCCCGAAGAGCACGCCGATCACGATCACGGTGGTGGCGATGCTGGTCATCAGTGAGGTTCCGATCGACCAGGCCGCTTCCGCCGCGGGCTTGACGCTCTCTTCTTCGACCAGTTGGCCGACGACTATGCCTCCGGCGATCTCGCGAGCGACGATCACGGCGAAGCCGGCGGCAATCAGGCCGACGCCGCAGTAGAGCACCGTTACCCAGCGACCCTCGCGCGAGAGGTAGATCGCCAAACCGAAGCAGAGCAAGGTGAGCAGCGAGAGAATCAGCGCGAGACCCTTGATCGCGACGACGATGTCCTGGGCGGTCTTCAACTGATCGGAGCGCAAGATCGTGATCTGACCCGCATCTTCCGGCAGCTTTTCGGCTAGATCGGCGCCGATGCCGACCTGGTCGGCGAGGTTGGTGACCAGGCTGCCGAGGTTGAGGCTGACCTTGCCTTCTTCGGTCGCCAGCGTCCCTTCCTTTTCTTCCAGGACTTCGAGCAGCTGCTTGTGGGTGGTGCGGTTTGCGGTCTTCCAGAGTTCCTGGGCGGTCGAGCTTTCCAGCACCTTGTTGGCCCCAGAGCCGGCCACCTGGCGCAGCCCGCCGGAGATCGGCCCGGCCAGGTCCTTGGTATCTCCCGGCAGCTTTTGGCTCAGTTCCTTTTCGACGTCGACGTTTTCGTAGAGCTGGTCGACGAGGTAGTCGCTGAGCTTTTCGCGGATCGTCGAGTTCTGGATCAGGCGGCCGCTGGTGTTGACCCACTCGTCGGTGTCGAGCGCCTGGCGCTCTGTCCAGATCGCGAAGACGCTGAGGAAGGCGAGGAGCGAGCCGAGCACGATGAGGACCCTCACGAAACGTCGTCTGCCGCGGCTCATTGGCGGGATGGTATACGTGACGTAGTGAAGCTGGAGGGAATCCACCACATCACCGCGATTACGGCCGACGCGCAGAGCAACGTCGACTTCTACGCCGGGGTGATGGGCTTGCGCCTGGTCAAGAAGACGGTCAACCAGGACAACCCCACCGTCTACCACCTTTTCTTCGCCGACGAGAAGGGCAGCGCCGGTTCCGATCTCACCTTCTTCGAGTTCCCCGGCGTGCCGCCGGGGCGGCCGGGTGCTGGCGACGTGCACCGGATCGTCTGGCGGGTCGCCTCGCACGCCGCGCTCGACTTCTGGGAGGGGCGCCTTGGCGCCAACGGGATCGAGTCCGAGCGGGCGGGGGGAGGCCTGCGCTTCGCCGATCCCGAGGGGCTCGCCCACGAGCTCGCCGTGGTCGAGGTCGGCGATGAGCCGCTGATCGCCGACCACCCGGAGGTCCCGGCCGAGCTTGCCCTGCGCGGTTTCCACGCCGTTTGCGCCTACAGCGCAAACCCGGCCGCAAGCGCGACGCTGCTCGAGTCGCTCGAGTTCGAGCCGGTCGACGAGCACAGTTGGGAAGCCCGCGGTGCCAGTCGCGGCGGCCTCTACATCTACGAAGCGCCCCCCGAGGAGCGCTCGCGCCAGGGGGCCGGCAGTGTCCACCATGTTGCCTGGGCCTCGACCCTCGACGAGCACGAGGAGTGGCGTGCCCGGGCAATTGCCGGCGGCGCTCAGCCGACCCCGGTGATCGACCGCTTCTACTTCCGCTCGATCTACTTCCGCGAGCCGAGCGGCGTTCTCTTCGAGATCGCCACCCTCGGGCCAGGGTTCACGGTCGACGAGCCGCTCGAGCACCTCGGCGAGAAGCTCTCGCTGCCGCCGGATTACGAGCGCCTGCGAGCGGAGGTCGAACCGAAGCTGCGCCCGGTGATCAACCCGCGTACCGCATCGGCGTAGTGAACGGCAACTTCGTCTGGCGCGACGCCGGCCGCACGGTCGTCTTCGAAGGCGATGCCATCGCTGCCGCGCCGAAGCTGCTCGCCGAGCACGGGATGGAGCAGTTCGAGCTGCTGACGACCAAGCGGCATTTGGGTGCGGGAGAGGGGCTGGCTGCCGCAGCGGTCACCGTGCACGAGTTGCCCCCCGCCGATCCGGCGACCGCGGTGCCGGCGACCGCCGCGGCCTTGCTCGACTCAGTAGAGACGCCGAATCTCGTCGCTCTCGGGGGCGGCCGCACGATCGACACCGCCAAGGCGATCGCCGCGGTGACAGGCGCCGCGGTGACGGCGATCCCGACCACGATGTCGGGAGCCGAGATGACCGGCATCCACCGCCTTCCCGCCGGCGCCGAGGATCGCGTGCGCTCCCTCGTTCGGCCGGCGCTCGTGATCGCCGACCCCGCCGCGATGACCAGTGCCCCCGAGCCCGAGCTCCGCGCCAGCTCGATGAACGCCCTCGCCCACGGCGCCGACTCGCTCTACACCCCCTTCGCCAACCCGGTCTCCCGCATGACCGCCCTGCGCGGCGCCGAGCTGATCGCGACCTCGCTCGACGAAGACCCCACCGAGCGCAACCGCGCCGCCCTCGCCCAGGGCTCGATCCTCTGCGGCTACGCAATCGACTCCGGAGCCTTCTCCCTCCACCACGTCGTCTGCCAAACCCTCGTCCGCATCTGCGGCGGCACCCACGCCGGAATAAACGCCGCAATCCTCCCCCGCGCAATGGCCTTCATGACCCCAAGAGCCCCCGACGGCCTTGAGTCCCTCGCAACCGCCATCGGCACCACGCCCGACCAGATCGAACCCCGCCTCCTGGAGTTGGGGGGCAACCCACCCGGCCTGGGCAACCAGGGCGCCGATCCCAGCAAGCTCCCCGAAGCAATTGAGGCAATGCTGTTGCGCCCGGAGCTTGCGTTTACGCCGGAGCCCCCGACGCGGTCCGACCTAGAGCAGCTCATTGACAGCGCTTGGTAGCGCGAGGGTCGGGGTGCCCCTCCGAACGTCTTTAACTTTTTCGGGCCGCCCTTGCGGCGTCAGCAGCCCCCCTCTCCACGGAAAAAGTTAGAGAGGAGGGGCACCCCGACCCTCGCCCCCGGTAACCGTTGTCCCCAACCCGTGTAGCCATCCAAGGATGGACCCCGCCCGCCTCCAGTCGTACCACGCCTACACCCGCCGCCACGGCGTAAACCCGATCCTCTACATCCTCGCCAGGATCTTCATGACCCCCTTCTTCCTGGTGTACTTCCGCTACGCCCGCACTGGCCGCGAGCACGCCCGGCTCAAGGGCGGCCTGATCGTCGCCGCCAACCACCGCAGCTTCCTCGACCCCTTCGCGATCGGCGGCGCCCTGCCCTGGCGGCGGCCGATGAACTACGTCGCCAAGGTCGAGCTCTTCGAGCGGCGCTGGCAGGGCTGGATCCTCTCCCGACTCGGCGCCTTCCCGATCCGCCGCGGCGAGTCCGACGAGGACTCGGTGGAGACGGCGCGCCGCCTGGTCGAACGCGGCGGCGCGGTCTGCGTCTTCCCCGAGGGCACGCGCATTCGCAGCGGCTCCATAGGGGAGCCCAAGCGCGGCGTCGGCCGGCTCGCCCTGCAGACCGGCGCCCCGGTGATTCCGGCCGCGGTGCTGGGCACCGAACACGTGCGCCGCGGCTGGCGCATCCGGCCGCGCAAGGTCAAGGTCCGGCTCGGCAAGGCGATGACCTTTCCGCGGGCCGAGGACCCCTCGCGCGGCCTCGCCTCGACCGTGACGGCGCGGATCTGGCCCAACGTCGAGCTGCAGTGGGAGGACCTCGGCGGCCTGCCGCCGATGCGCCGCGCGGCGGTGATCGGCGCCGGCAGTTGGGGCACGGCCGTGGCGGTCCTGCTCGCCCGCGGCGGGCTGGAGGTGCAACTGGCGACGCGCAATGCCACGCACGCCGCCGAGATCGAGGAGGCGGGCGAAAACCAGCGCTACCTGGAGGGCGTTCGCCTTCCCGACTCCGTCCGCGTTCGGCAGGCTTCCGAAGTCGAGCTGGCTGGCCTCGATTTGGTCTGCCTCGCGATTCCCTCCGGTTCCCTGCCGCAGGCAGTTGGGGCGATCGCGGACCGCGTCGGCTCGCGCTCGGCGATGCTGCTGCTGACCAAGGGGTTGATCTCGCCACTCGGCCAACTGCCAGCCGAATACGTCGGCGAGCGGGTGCGAGCGCGGGCGATTGCCTGCCTCGGTGGGCCGGCGCACGCCCGCGAGGCCGTCTCCGGCTCCGCCGCGTTGGTCCTCGGTTCGGCTGACCCCGACCTGCGCAAGCAGCTCGGGATCGTCTTCGACCGGGCGGGCCTGGTCTGCGAGCGCTCTCGTGACGTCACCGGCGTCGAGATGGCCGGTGCGGCGAAGAACGCGGCCGCTCTGGCCGCCGCCGCGGCCGAGCCGCACGGGCTCAACGCGGCCGGCATCGCGGCCGCTCAGGTCTGGAGCGAGTGCATCGATCACGCGATCGACCGCGGCGCCGAGCTCAGCACTTTCTCGGGGCTCGCCGGGGTCGGCGACCTGACCGCCACGGTGATGGCCCCGACCGGTCGCAACCGCCGCGCGGGTGAGCTGCTCGGGCGGGGAACGCCGGCGGCCGAGATCCCGGCCAAGATCGGCCAAGCGTCGGAGGGCCTCGACGCGGTTCCATTGCTGGCGGAGGCGACTTCGGCCAGCGGTGGCAACGCCGCAGCGCTTTCAGGACTGGCGGCGCTGATCCGCGGTGAGATCGACGCCGAGGCGTGGGTTGCGGGACTGCGACGCGTGGAGCGATCCAGGAAGGCCGCCTGATGAGAATAGGCTTGGTGAGTGAGCAAGAACGTCGAGCCGGCCAGCCTCGACCCGGCTGCCAAGGCGGAGCTCGACCGCGCCTTCGAGGATCTCTACCGAGCTCACCTGCGCGACGTCTACTCATACGCCTACTACCGGGTCGGCAACCAGCACGATGCCGAGGACCTCACCGAGCAGGCCTTTCTGCAGGCCTACCGCCACTTCGATCGAGCCCGGCGCGAGTCCGACGGCCGGCCGCTGCGGCCGTGGCTGATTCGCATCGCCCACAACCTCGCCTCCAACTACTACCGCGACCGCTCGCGCCGTCCGCAAACCTCGCTCGAGGTGGCCGACCCGATCGCGGCACGCCACGGCACCGAGGCGATCGCCGAGGGGCGCGAGGAGCTGCGCCAGGTAATGGCGCACCTCGAGCACCTGCCGGACGACCGCCGCGACGCGCTGATCATGCGCTTCGCGCTCGGCATGGACAACCGCGAGATCGCCCGAGCCCTGGGCCGCAGCGACGGCGCTACCAAGGTCCTGATTCATCGCGCGATCAAGCAGCTGCAGGAGGAGATGGGCGATGAGTGAGCCTCGGCGGTGGCCTGGCCGGCAACTGGGACGTCGAGAGCTTGCTTTCCGACGCGCTGCGGCCGATTGAGCCGCCCGAGCGGCTCTCCGGCCGAGTCGAGGACACCCTGGCGGCGGTCACTCAGGCCGCCGCGGAGGAGCTCTCGCAGTGGGCCGAGGAGCTCTCCGAGAGCGAGCTGCGGGCGCTGCGCGATCCGCGCAACTGGGTCCGCCCAGTCGTCGCCGTCGGTGCCGGCGGCGCCGCCGCGGGAGCGCTCGTGGTGATGGAGCTGCGCCGCCGCGGCAAACAGCAGGCCAAGGGCGGCTTGCGCTCCCTGACCGGCCGGCTCAAGCCGTAGCTGGAGAGGCCTTCTTCTTCGTCTTCTTCTTCACCGGCGTGCCAAGGGCTGCCAGCACGCCGAATGCGCCGAGGACGAGGTGGAGCAGGTTGTCGCCGGTATTGACCGGCAGGAAGCCGAGGATCGCCTCGCCGCTGCCGATCGTGAAGCCCCAGAGGGCGAGGGCGACGTAGAAGACGCCGAGCCAGAGGGCGTAGCGGCGCGAGGCGTAGTCGGCGGCGATTAGGCCGAGCACGCCGGTGAGGACGTGCAGGACGTTGTCCCAGCCGTTGACGGCGAAGGCGCCGAGGACCTCCCCGACCTCACCGGGAGAGCCGAAGGAGGCGCTGTAGAAGAAGCCGACGATGCCGGCGATGACAAGGGTCGCGCCGACCGCGGTGGCGTAGAGGCGGGCTGGGCTCGGTCCGTCCATCGGCGGCGATTGTAGGCTGCTCATCCCTGTGGCTGAGACTTGTTACCGGCATCCCAACCGCGAGACCGCCGTCTCGTGCTCCAGCTGTGGGCGCCCGATCTGCCCGGATTGCATGACGCCGACCCCAGTCGGCATGCGCTGCCCTGAGTGCGCCAACCAGCGCACCAAGGTGGTGAGGGGGGTCGGCGAGGCCTCACTGCTCTCCAGCGCGCCGGCCACATTCGTCCTGATCGCCCTCAACGCCGCTGCCTTCCTCGCCGAGATCGCCAGCGGCAGCGGCGGGTTGACGGTCAACAACAGCTCGGTGGTGCGGGAATTCGGCCTCTACGGGCCGCTGGTCGCCGAAAGCGAGTGGTACCGATTGCTTACGGGCGGCTTCCTGCACGCCAGCCTGATCCACATCGGCTTCAACATGTTCGCCCTCTTCTTCCTCGGCCGGATCCTCGAGCCGTCGATCGGCACACCCCGATTCGTAGCCGTTTACTTCGCCTCACTCTTCGGCGGCGCTTTCGGTGCCCTGCTGCTCGACCCGAACGCGCTGACGATCGGCGCTTCCGGCGCGATCTTCGGCATCTTCGGCGCCACTTTCGTGATTGCCCGCGGCCGCGGCTTCGATGCCGTCGCTTCATCGATCGGAGTCGTCCTGCTGATCAACCTCGCGCTCGGCTTCGGCGCGGCGAACATCAGCCTCGGCGGCCACCTCGGCGGTCTCGCGGCCGGCGTCCTTTGCGGCGCGGCGATCATCGCCGGCGATCGGGGCAGGCTCGGCGAAAACCGCTTCGCGGTCGAGATGGCCGTGGTCGTTGGCGTCGCGCTGCTGGCGATCCTCGGCGCCCTCGCGATCGCCTGAGACCGAGGAAGGGTCTAGCCGCCGGCGCCGCGCCAGACGCTGGGCGCGCGCACCTCGGCGAAGCCGATGTTGCCCGGGGTGTCGACCAGGTCGGGATGGAGCAGGTGGCCGAGCAGCTCGACCCCGTCGATGAGGCGGGGGCCCGGGCGCGAGAAGGTCGAGGCGGCGTCGACCGCAAAGACCCGCTGGGCACCGAGCTGCTCGATCTGGTCCCAGTAGGCGAGCGCCTGGGCGCGGGAGTCCTCCACGTACCAGCCGCAGGGCATCGCGATCGCGACGTCGGGATTGAGCCCGGAGAGCTCGCCCCAGGAGACTTCCGGGGACTTCAACCCGGGTGGACCGGCGACGTCCTCGCCGCCGGCGATCGAGATCATCTCCGGGATCCAGTGGCCGCCGACGTAGGGCGGGTCAAGCCACTCCAACGCGATCACCCGCGGCAGGCTTGCCCCGGCGACCGCCGCCCTGACCGTGGCCAGCCGGCCCTCGAGCTCACCGCGCAGCTCGTGCGCCTGCTGCGGAATCTCCGCTGCCTCGCCGAGCCGGATCACGTCCTCGAGCATCTCGCCGAGCGTGCTCGGGTCCTGCTGCAGGACCCGCGGCTTGTTCGGCAGACGGGCGGCGACCTCGAGCACGTCCTCGTAGGAGACCGCGCAAACGGCGCAGATCGCCTGGGTGACGATCAGGTCCGGCGCCAGGCTGGCGAGCAGCTCCTCGTCGAGTTCGTAGAGCGCCTGGCCCTCCGCCACCCGCGCCTTGACCGCCCGATCGATCTCCGCTGCGCTGAGATCGGAGGGCAGCACCGTCTTGGTCAGGTGGGGGAGAGAACGCACCGCGTCCGGGTAGTCACACTCGTGCGTAACCGCGACGACGCTGTCGCCGAGCCCGAGTGCGTAGAGCATCTCGGTTGCAGACGGAACGAGGCTTGCAATCCGCATCCGACGGTCAATATCTCAGTTATCGCGGAATCCGCGGCCCGGATGGCTATATTGCTTGCGCCGAATGGCCGACGACGACCTCCCCCGAAGTACCGGGCCATATAAACGATGAGCGCACTGCTGCTCGTCCTGCTTCTGCTGCTGATTGCGATCAACGGCTTCTTCGTCGCGGCCGAGTTCGCCCTGGTCCGCAGCCGCCGCGGCAAGATCGAGCAGCTTGCCGAGGAAGGCGAAAGCGGCGCCGAGGAGGTGATCGAGCAGCTCGACAAGATCGACGAGTCGCTCTCCTCCTGCCAGATCGGGATCACGATTGCCTCGATCGGCATCGGCTTCCTCGGCGAGCCGTCGCTGGCGGCGTTGCTCGAGCCCGTGTTCGGCAGCCTCTCTCATGGCGCCGCGGTTGGCCTCTCGGTTGCGATCGCCTTCATCCTGGTCACGGCGCTGCACATCACCGTCGGCGAGCAGGTGCCGAAGATGCTGGCGATCAGCCACGCTGAGCGCACCGCCCGGCGCGTCTCGCGGCCGCTCAACTGGTTCCGCATCGCCACCGCGCCGGTGACGTTTGCGCTGAGCGGCATCTCCAACGCGATCGTCCGCCTCTTCGGCGTCGACCCGACCGACATCGAAGAGAAGCACACGGCCGAGGACCTGAAGCAGATCATCGACAGCTCCCGGATCGGCGGCACGCTGGACCCCGGTGAGGCGGGAATGCTCGGCGGCGTCTTCCATCTCCACGAGCAGGAGGCGCGCGAGGTGATGACCCCGATTCCGGCCGTGGTCACCGTCGACGCCTCGGAGACGGTGGAGACGGCGCTGCGCCGCTGCGTCACCTCCGGCCACACGCGGCTGGTCGTGATCGAGGACGAGAACCCCGACCGGGTCAAAGGCATCGTCCACAACAACAGCCTCGCCCGGCTCTACATGAGCGACGGCCCCGAGGCGGAGATCGCCACCGTGGTGCGCGATGCGGTGATCGTCCCCGAGACGCGGCCGCTCGACGACCTGCTGCACGACCTCCAGGTCCAGCGCACCTCGCTCTCGGTCGTCGTCGACGAGTACGGGCGCACCGTCGGCATCGTCACCGTCGAGGACATCCTCGAGGAGGTGGTGGGGGAGATCGAGGATGAGACCGACCCCCGCGCCGCCGCCCTGCGCCAACTCGCCAGCGGCGAGTGGTTCGTCCGCGGTCACGTCTCGCTCGGCGACCTCTCCGACGCCGGGATCGAGCTGCCGGTCGACACCGACGCCTACAACTCGGTTGGCGGCTACGTCTTCGGCGAGCTCGGCCGGCTACCGAAGCGCGGCGACACGATCACCGCCAACGGCTACACGATCCGGGTCGAGTCGGTGCGCGAGAACCGCATCGAGGCGGTCCGCATCAGCGGTTCCGTCCGTCACGACTCCTAGCTTCTCCGGGCAACCCGCGTTCCCCAATCGACCTTGGAGGTATCGCATGTGGGTTGTGCGATTGAGCGACAAGCAGCTTGAAGTCCTCAGGGCTCTGCTGCGTTCGGAGGAGCATCTCGGACCGGCGCTCAAAGGCGCGGTCGAGGCCCTGGATCTGGCCCGCTGGGACGAGCTTCCCGAGGCCGAGCTGCCCTGGGAAGAGATCGAGCTGAAGGCGCGCCAGCAGGGCATCTCGCCCGCAGATGTCATTTGGGATCTCGCTGGTAAGAGATAGCTGCGGCTAGGTCAAGCAGTTCAAGGACGCAGGGAGCGTGGCGTGCTCCTCCGCACGCGAGCGACCGAGGACGCCGAAATGCGCTGACCTAGTCGTAGCTGTAAAAGCCGGCGCCGGACTTGCGGCCTAGCTTGCCTTCGTCCGCCATCTCGACCAGGAGCTTGGGGGGCTTCTGGTACTCCTCGTTGGAGGCGGCGTAGAGAGCGTCTCCGATCGCCTTGCAGACGTCGAGGCCGACGAAGTCGAGCAGGGCGAGTGGGCCCATAGGGTGACCGGCGCCGAGCTTCATGCAGGTGTCGATCTCCCCCGCCTCCATGCCGGTCTGTTCCATGAAGCGGACGGCATCGAAGAGGTAGGGGAAGAGCAGGCGGTTGACGACGAAGCCGGCCAGGTCCGGCACCTCGACCGCGGTCTTGCCCAGCGCCGCGCACCAGGCGAGCGCGGTCTCGCGCGAGCCGGCGGCGCCATCGGGGAAGCAGACCTCGACCAGCTTCATCCGCGGCACCGGGTTGAAGACGTGGAGGCCGAAGAGCTTGCCGATGCCCGCGGCCTCGGCGATCGCGGCGATGCTGAGCGAAGAAGTAGTTGTCGCGAGGTCGGCGTTGGGGCAGGCCTCGGCGATCGTCGCCAGCAGCTCGCCCTTGGGCGCGACCTCCTCGACGATCGCCTCGACGATCACGTCGCAGTCAGCCAGGTCCTTGGGGTCGGTCGTGACGCGCAGGCGCGACGGCTCGGCGCCGTCGATCTTGGCGCAGGCGGCAACGACTTTCTCCTCCGCCCGCCAGGCCGAAGCCTCGCTGCGGGCGAGCAGAATCACGTCTGCGGTTGTGGTTGCGACAGCGGCTAGACCCGTAGCGATGGCGCCGCTTCCCGCGATTCCCGGACTCTGGTACCCCTGGCTTCCGTTCATGGGCGGGCTTCTATCAGTCCCGGCCCGGTTCTCGCCGCCAGGTACGATTGGTTGACTGACCAGTCAATCGGACGGAGGCAGGCGATGGCAGACAACGGGAACGGCAAGTTTGGCGGTCGTGAGGTCGTCATCGTCGAGGCAGTACGCACCCCGATCGGGCGCGGCCACGAGGAGAAGGGCTACTACAAGGACGTCCACCCCTCGAACCTCCTCGCCAAGGCCTACGGCGAGCTCTTCGAGCGCAGCGGCGTCGACCCGGCCGAGACCGGCGACGTCATTGCCGGCTGCGCCCAGCAGTTCGGCGAGCAGGGGGTCAACATCGGTCGCAACGCCTGGCTCGAGGCCGGCCTGCCGATCGAGACGCCGGCGACGACGATCGATCGCCAGTGCGGCTCCGCCCAGCAGGCGGTCAACTTCGCCGCCACCCTGATCGCCTCCGGCGTCCACGACGTCGCGATCGGCGGCGGCGTCGAGCACATGGGCCACATCTCCTTCGCCGACGGCTACTCGGTGATGAAGGAGCACGGGGCGCCGTTCTCGCCGGAGCTGATGGAGCGCTACGACCTGATTCCGCAGGGCCTCTCGGCCGAGATGATCGCCGACCAGTGGGAGATCCCCCGCTCCGAGCTCGACGAGCTTGGTGTCCGCTCCCAGCAGCTCGCCGCCAAGGCCACCGAGGAGGGCCGCTTCGAGCGCGAGATCGTTCCCTTCGCGGTCAACGGCGACACCTACTCGACCGACCAGGGAATCCGCCCGGAAACCTCGATCGAGGTGCTCTCCCAGCTCAAGCCCGCCTTCAAGGAGGACGGCAAGATCACCGCTGGCAACTCCTCGCAGGTCTCCGACGGCGCCGCCGCGGTGCTGCTGATGACGCGCGAGAAGGCCGACGCGCTTGGGCTCAAGCCGCGTGCCCGCATCTTTGACCAGACCACGGTCGGCGTCGACCCGGTGATCATGCTCACCGGCCCGATCCCGGCGACCCGGAAGCTGCTCGAGCGCAACGGGATGACGATGGACGACATCGACCTGGTCGAGATCAACGAGGCCTTCGCCTCCGTCGTCGCCGCTTGGCGTCGTGAGCTCGATCCCGACATGGACCGGGTCAACGTCAACGGCGGCGCGATCGCTCTTGGCCATCCGCTCGGCTCGACCGGCGCTCGCCTGATCACCACCCTGCTGCACGAGATGGAGCGCAGCGACAAGGAGATGGGTCTGGTGACGATGTGTTGTGGTGGTGGGCTCGGCACCGGGACCCTGGTCCAGCGCGTCTGAGATTTAGATCGCCGGGATACCCAGATCGGTACGAGCGGTGTAAGTTCCCCGCCATGGGCAGGGGACCTCTCGCGCTGATCGCGGCCGTCGTCGTGGCCGCGCTGCTCGCCGCCGGCTGCGGCGGTGGCAGCGATGACTCGGGCAGCGGCAAGTCGATCTCCAAGGAAGAGTTCATCGCCAAGGCGGATGCGATCTGCCAAAAAGGCAACAAACAGATGGAAAAAGAACTCTTCGTGTTCCTGCGTCCGAAGCAAGCGGGCGGCACACTGCGTAAGCCGAGCGTCGAGCAGAACGAAAAGTTCATCCTCACCGTGATGGTCCCGAACCTGGAGCGGGAAATCGGCGAGCTCAAGAAGCTCGGGGTGCCAGACGGAGATGACGAAAAGGTCGACGCCTGGATCGCGGCCCTCGAAGAAGGCCTGGAAACGGCAGAAGACAACACGGAAACCGTGGCGGCCGGCACCAGTGACATCGTCTTCGGCATCGCCAGCCGGCTGGCCGGCGAATACGGCGCCACGATCTGCGGCAGTCGCTAGGAGTCCCCTTATCGCCTGGCTGCCCGGCCAGTCGGACGCTATGCTCCGCCACCGATGGACCTGACCCTCTCGCCCTCTGAGCAGCAGTTCCGCGACGAGGTCCGCGACTGGATCGAAGCCAACCATCCGGGCCCTGAGCCGGAAGCGGGCCTGGAGGAGGTGATGGCCTTCCGCCGCGAGTGGCAGCTGAAGATGCACGCCGCCGGCTGGGCCGGGATCTCCTGGCCGAAGGAGTACGGCGGTCGCGGCGCGACGATGATCGAGCAGGCCATCTTCGTCGGCGAGGCGGCGCGCCTCGAGGCGCCGAGCCCGGCCAACGTGCTCGGCCTGGCGATGGGTGGCCCGGTCGTCATCGCCCACGGAACCGACGAGCAGAAGCAGCGCTACCTGGAGCCGATCCTGACCGGGGAGGAGATCTGGTGTCAGGGTTTCTCGGAGCCCGAGTCGGGCTCCGACCTGGCCTCGCTGAAAACGCGGGCGGTCAAGGACGGTGACGAATGGGTCGTCACCGGGCAGAAGGTCTGGACGACCTTTGCCCAGTACGCCAAGTGGTGCATGCTCGTCGCCCGCACCGACCCCGACGCACCCAAGCACAAGGGGCTCACCTACTTCCTGCTGGACATGGACCAGCCTGGGGTCGAAGCCAAGCCGTTGGTCCAGATCACCGGCGAGGGCGAGTTCAACGAGGTCTTCATGGAGGAAGCGCGGATCCCCGAGGCCAACGTCGTCGGCGGCGTCGGCAACGGCTGGTCGGTGGCGATCACGACGCTGATGAACGAGCGCGCCGGCCTCGCCTTCGGCGCGATTGCCCAGGTCGCCAACAACCTCAAACGCCTCGGCGCGCTGGCGGCGGAGACGCGAGTGAACGGCGGCACCGCCGCGGATGACCCCGTCTTTCGCCAGCGGATCGCACAGCTTCACATCGAGGCGGAGACGATGCGACTCAACGCCTACCGCGGCCTGACCAAGACGATGCAATCGGGCATCCCGGGCCCCGAGGGCTCGCTCGGCAAGTGGCAGTGGGCCGACATCAACCAGCGCATCGCCGAGCTGGCGCTCGACATCGAGGGCCCCTACGCGTCGTTGGCCCGTGGCGACGAGCACGCCGTCGCCGGCGGCGCCTGGCAGTACAGCTTCCTGCGCTCGCGCGCCAACTCGATCGAGGGCGGCACCACCGACATCCTCAAGAACATCATCGCCGAGCGCGTGCTCGGCCTGCCGAGGATGCGTTAGGGGCTGTCGCCGACTTATGTACTTCGATCTCAACGACGAGCAGCAGGCGATCAAGGCGACCGCCCACGACTTCCTCGCGGCCCGCTACAAGTCCGACCGCATTCGCGAGCTGGCCGAGAGCGAGAACGGCTTCGAGCAGTCCGACTGGGATGAGATGGCCGAGCTGGGCTGGACCGGCCTGGCTCTGCCCGAGCGGTGGGGCGGTCAGGGCCTCGGCATCGTCGAGCTCGCCGTGCTCTTCGAGGAGATGGGCTACGCGCTCGCCCCCTCGCCGCTCTTCTCCAACACGATCGCTGGCATCGCCCTCTCGCTCTGCGGCTCCGACGACCAGCGCGAGCGCTTCCTGCGACCGCTGGCCGAGGGCAAGCTGCGCGGCACGCCGGCGCTCTGGGACGCCGGTGGCCAGGCGACGATCGGCAGCTTCACGATGGAGCCGCGCGCCGATGGCGACGGCATCGTCCTCGACGGCGAGAAGGTCCTGGTCATGGACGCCGCGGCCGCCGACTTCTTCCTCGTTGCCACCTCCGACGGCCGCCGCCACCTGGTCGAGCGCGGCGCCGACGGTCTGACGGTCACCCCTTCTACCTCGATCGATACCACCCGCCGCCTCTACGCGGTCCGCTTCGAGGGCGTCAAGGTCGCGGCGGAGAGCTCGCTGCCGGCCGCCGAGGATGACTACTACGCCGTCTTCAACAGGCTCTGCGTCGCGCTCGCCGCCGAGTCGACCGGGATCGCCCAGCGGACGATGGAGATGGCCGTCTCCTACGCCAAGGACCGCCAGCAGTTCGGCCGGCCGATCGGCGCTTATCAGGCGGTCTCGCATCGTTGCGCGCAGATGCTGCTCGAGACCGAGAACGCCCGCTCCGCGGTCTACGGGGCGGCCTGGGCCGCCGATGCCGAGCCGGAGTCGCTGCCGACCGCGGCCTCGATGGCCAAGGCCTACGCCTCCGATGCCGGCTGGCGCGTCCCCGACGCCTCGATCCAGGTCCACGGCGGCATCGGCTTCACCTGGGAGCACGACCTGCACTTCTTCCTCAAGCGCGGCAAGGCCAACGCGGCGATGTTCGGCGACGCGAAGTGGCACCGCGAACGCGTCGCCGACGCCGTCCTCTCCGCGGCATGATTCCACTGTTCCGGTGCGCCTTTTGCGGGAATAGGCCATATAAAGCGCACCGGAACGAGATGCGCTACCCGTGAGCGCCTTGGACCGCATTTCAGTCGCCGCGATCGGCACCACGGTCGCCGACCTAGAGGCCGAGACGCAGCGCGCCGAGGCGGCCGGCGTCGAGTGCGTCTGGGCACCTGAGCTCTTCCGCTCCTCGGTCACCCAGGCCGCCTACCTCGCCGGCAAGACCGAGCGCATCGACGTTGCCACCGGGATCGCCTGGGCCTTCACCCGCAGCCCCTTCATTCTCGCCGTCAGCGCCCTAGACATCGATGAGATGTCGGGTGGCCGCTTCCGCCTCGGCCTCGGCTCCGGGGTCAAGCGCCTCAACGAAACCTGGCACAACGCCGAGTACGGCAAACCGGCACCGCACCTGCGCGAGGCGATCGAGGCGACGCGGCTGATCATGCAGCAGGCGGGCAAGGGCGAGCCGATCCGCTACGAGGGCTCCTATTACGACATCGACATCAAGGGCTGGATCCGCCCCCACCCGGCGCCGCGCGAGTCGGTGCCGATCTACACCGCTGGGGTGCAGGGGGGCATGTGCCGGATGGCGGGCGACGTCGCCGACGGCCTGATCGGGCATCCGATCCAGAGCCTGCGCTGGATCGACGAGGTCGTGGTCAGCTCATTCGAGGAGGGCCTGAAGCGTTCCGGCCGCGAGCGCTCGAGCTTCGACTACCTGCCGACCGTCTGCTGCTCGATCGACGACGACGAGGCGCGGGCGATCGAGATGGCCCGCCGCACGATCTCCTTCTACGCCACGGTCAAGACCTACATGCCGCTCTGGGAGCTGCACGGCTTCGCCGACAACGCCGTCGCCGCCGGCGAGGCGTTCCGCCGCGGCGACCTCGCCGCCGTCCCCGCCGCGATCAGCGACGAGATGGTCGAGACCTACTGCGCCGCCGGTCCGCTGGACAAGGTCCGCGCCCGGGTCGAGGCGACCGCCGAGCGCGCCGACGGCCTCTTCCTCACCCCGCCCACCTACTTCATCTCCCCCGAAGAGTTGAGCGAGTTCCAGAACCGCATCATCGCGGCCTTCGGCCCCAAGGCATGAGCACGCCCCAGGTTCCGGTGCGCTTTATGTGCCTGTGAGGAGCATTAAGCGCACCGGAAGGCGGGAGGACGAGGTGGTGCGGAGGGTGCGAGAGATACCGGAGGGGTTTGTGCGCACCTATGGCGACGTCTCGCCCGGTGCGCCGCGCTTCGCCGGCGCCGTGCTCTTCGAGTGCGACGACCCCGACCTGCCCTGGTGGCGCGTCGTCCGCGCCGACGGCTCGCTGGCCAAGGGCGCGCGCCAGAAGCGGCACCTCGTCGCCGAGGGCGTCCCCTTCCGCGGAGAGCGGGTCGATATGAGCAAAGCCCGCATGCTCCCGTAGTCGCCCCCCGCAAGCTGAGGAAAGCAGGGGCGGTCGGACGCCCTCCCCAAAACACTCAAGCGCGGCCCTGCCGCGCGTTTTGGGGAGGGCGTCCGACCGCCCCCCGTCCGCTACTCGTCGCGCGGGGTGATGCGGAAGGTCGAGACGACCTCGGCCTGCTTGGCCTCGGGGTGGACGACGTAGGCACTGGGGCCGCCGCCGAACCAGCCGGGAGCTCTCGTTGTCGGCGACGAAGATGCCGGGGTGGTGCTTGCCGTTGCCGTCCTCGACCCAGACCTTGTCGCCCTCTTTGAATCCGTGTTCGACGTCGCTCACGGGCATCAGCCTAGCCGCTCACGCCCGGCCCGGCCCCACTGGTGGCGTTGGGGCCGGGCCTGACTGGTGGGGTGTGGTTACGGGCAGACGACGATCAGGTGGAAGTCGGCATCCGCGTCGGCGCCTTTTTCGTCGCGGGTGCGGACTTCGATCGCGTTGGGGTTTGCCGGCGCGACGTTGGTCTGCGCGTAGCCGGCGCCGGGCACGGTCGTACCGGCGTTGTTGCGCGAGGCGACATTCGCGCAGACGCTGACGTTGGCCGGGAAGACGACGGCGACGGCGCCGCCGCCCTCGGTCGCGGTGACACCCGCGTCACTCGCCCTTGCCAGCGTGGCGTTGCCGGCGCCGCCCGGGTTGTTGACCACTGCCCAGTAGGTGTGCGCGGCGCGATTGGCCGATGGCACGACGCCGAGCTTGTTGGTGTTGATCTGGAAGCCGGTCAGCGTCTTCTTCTTCAGCTTGCCGCCGCCGATCGTCTGCTTTTTGATCGATCCGCCGTTGATGCTCTGTGCGGCGTAGGCCGTGCCGCCCAGCGCGGCTATCAGCGCGATGACCGCGACGATCATCGCCGGCGATGGTCTTCTGCTCCTCCTGGTGTCCATTGACCCCCCTTTGTTCGAGGACTTGCCTGGGCTTTACCCCTATACGGGACGGTTAAGCCCAGAAACTCCTTGCGGGGCGGATGTTTCGCTCCGCCTCGAGCAGCGCTGTGTTAAGCCGGCAGAGCGGCGGCGAGCGCTCGAAGGCCGCCATGTCGGTGACGGCTGGGCCGTGGCCGGGGAGGATCAGGCTGGGCTCGAGCTCGGCCAGCTTGCGAATCGAGCGGCGGTTCTCGGGCGGGTCGTAAGTGAAGATGTCGGGCGGCTCCTTGATGCCCGGAAGCCCGGTGGCGTAGCTCATGTTGCGGATCACGTCGCCGCAGATCGCCACCCGGTCGGAGTCGCGGAAGAAGATCACCTCGCCGCGAGCGTGACCGGGTGCATGGATGACTTGAAATCCCGCCACCTCGTCGCCCTCGTCCAGCACCCGGCCGACCTCGTACGGCGGTCCCTGCCAGATCTTCCTGATGATCCGGTTGTAGGGATTGCCCGGGGCCGCCTCCTGAATCGGGCGTCGTCCCTCCATCGCATCCACGTCATCGGCGTGGCAGGCGAGCGGGATGCCCCGCGCTTCGCAGACGTCCTTGGCGACTCCCTGGTGGTCGGGGTGGACGTGGGTCAAGGCGAGCATTGAGAGCTGTCGCCCCTCGATCTCGGCGAAGATGCGGCGACGGTCCCAGGTCCGGCCGGCGTCGATCAGCACGTCCTCAGCCAGGTAGACGTTGATTGAGGGCGCCGGGAACTCCTTCAGCCGCCAGACGCCCGGCGCCAGGTACTTCAATGCTGGCCGATTCCCATCGTGCCGCGCGGGTCGCCGCTGTGCTCGGCCAGCTCCTCGAGCTCGGCGATCTTGCGTTCGCCTTCGCGCCGCGCCGGGTCGTCGGCGCATAGCGGCTCGATCAGGCGGCGGATCCGGTTGCGGACCTGCAGCGCGAAGTGGGGGGTGGAGGCGCCCGCCAGGGCACGAATGTCCTCCGCGCTGACGCGGTGGTCGCCGCTCAGCAGGTTGGGGCTCTCGGCCTCGCTCATTCTTCCCCGCCGATCTTGGCCAGTTCGGCCAGCTGATCGATTTCGGCTTGCTGATTCACGTCGATGGCCTCCTGGTCTCCGATCACCCACACGTGGTTGTAGAAGGCGCGCGTGGGGTCGGTGGTGTAGCCGGGCTTGATGTCGAGCAGGTACTCGCGCAGCGCTTTCGGCAGCGTAGCGGCGTCATCGGTGAGCAGCAGCGGTCCCCAGGTGCCCGAGGCGGAGAGCGGCGCGGCAATCGCGGCGCCGACCGGGTCGTCGCTGCGGGCGACGACGAGGCCGTGCCCGGGATCGTTGACGTTCCAGCCGAAGTCGCCGCTCGAATAGCGGGCCAGGGCGATCGCGTTTTCGACCGGGTCCTCGGCGGCGACGCGCCGCACCGGGTTGCCGATCTTGCTCACTTCCCGCACCACTCCCGAGGAGATCACCGAGGAGGGCCCGAGGACGAAGACCGGCGTCTTCGGGTCTTCGCTCAGCGCGCCGGCGGTCGCCTTGGGGAGCTTGCCGGGGCCGCTATAGAGCACCGCGTCGCCGGAGCGCGCCGCCCAGGCCGCCGCCGGCGCCGCGAATTCGGGCTTGTCTTCCGGGACGAGGACGATGTGCGTGGGGGCATTCCCGAGCAGTTTGTTGCGCAGTGCCTCGATCGCGACGGCGAGCGCAGCCGGGCTGGCCGCCTTCACCTGGGTCGTTCGCAGCCCGTCCGGCGTGGCGGCGTCGCCAATCGCGAAGGCCTGGATCTTCTCGGTGGCGGCGTTTCCCTGCGGGTCGAGGGTGTCGAGAGCCTGGGTGGTGGGGTCGGGAAGGTCCCCTTCGGAGGAGACGAGCAACGGTGCCCTCACCGGCGTGGCCATCAGCACTGACGCCGCGATAGCTCCCTGCCAATCGTCTTCGTCGACCAGGGTGACGGCGATCGGCCGCTGCGCGACCTTGACCGAGGGAAAGACGGCGAGGGCCACGCCGGCCGCGGTGGTTGCTGGATCGGAGCCGCCGACCCTGGTCGTGTTGTTGGTGGCGAAGGCGGGGTAGCCGAGCTCTTCTGCCGCTTCGGCGGTCGGGGTCTGCTCTTCCTCCGCTGGCGCCAGGGCCGGCGCTGGCGCCGGTTTCTCCTCGTGTTTGTTCGAGCCACCACCGCCGAGCACAGCGGCGATGAGAAAGACCAGGGCGACGAGAACCAGCCCACCGATTGCCTTCAGCGCGGTCGGGATCGGCTTGCGCTTCCGTTTGGCGGTGGGGGGCGGGGTCGAGACGACCGGTTTCGGCTTCTCCGCCGGTTTCTCTTTCTCCTCTGCCGGCTTTTGCGACTTCTCCGGCGCCGGCTTGGGCTCGGGCGACTCGTCGGGCTTCTGCGGCGGCGTACCGGCGACCGGTAGGTCGGCGTTGATGGGGCGTTTCCCGGCCAAGGCCGGAACGGTACAGGCGGGAGGTGGCTGGCTGGTCAGCTAACCTTTCCGAGACTGGTTGACTGACCAGTCAATCAACCGCGCGACCACGCCGCTGACCAAGAAGGGACCCATGGACTTCGCACTCAACGACCAGCAGCAGGAGCACAAAGAGCGCTGCCGGACCTTCGCCCGTGAGGTGATCAGGCCCGCCGCCCGCAAGCACGACGAAGAGGAGAGCACCCCTTGGGAGGTGATCAAGGAGGCGCGCAAGCAGGGCTTCGGCGGCCTCGAGAGCATCCAGGCCTCCGCCGCTGACGAGCAGGGCCAGATGCAGGTGATCTCGGCCGAGGAGTTCCACTGGGGTTGTGCCGGCACCGCTCTGGCGATCTCCGGCTCCGGCCTCGCCGCCGCCGGCATTGCCTCCTCCGGGACCCCGGAGCAGATTGGCCAGTGGGTGCCCGAGTGCTTCGGCAGCGGCGAGGAGATCAAGCTCGGTGCCTACGCGGTCACCGAGCCGCAGGCCGGCTCCGACGTGAAGAGCCTGAAGACGACCGCCAAACGCGACGGCGACGAGTGGGTCCTCAACGGCACCAAGGTCTTCATCACCAACGGCGGCATCGCCGACGTCCACGTCGTCGTCGCCACCGTCGACCCCACCCTCGGCACGCGCGGCCAGGCCACCTTCGTCGTCGGCAAGGACACGCCTGGGCTGAGCCAGGGCAAGAAGGAGTCGAAGCTCGGCATCCGCGCCTCGCACACGGCCGAGATCGTGCTCGAGGACTGCCGCATCCCGATCGAGAACCTGCTCGGCGGTGAGGAGAAGCTGGAGCGCAAGCTGCAGCGCGGGCGCGAAGGCAAGAAGTCGCGTGGGGCGGACGCCCTGGCGACCTTCGAGATGACCCGGCCGCTGGTCGGCGCCTCGGCGCTTGGCATCGCCCAGGCCTCCTACGAGTGGACGCTCGAGTACCTCGACGGTCAGTCGGAAGGCGGCAAGCCGGTCCTCGGCGAACAGCGCATCCAGCAGACGCTGGCCGACGTCGCTACCGAGATCGAAGCCGCGCGTTTGCTCGTCCAGCGCGCCGCCTGGATGGGTCGTAACGGGATCCCGATGCGCGGCGGCCAGGGCTCGATGTCAAAGCTCAAGGCCGGCGACGTGACGATGTGGGCGACGACTACGCTGATGGACCTGGTTGGCCCTTACGCCTGGAGCACCGAGTGCCCGCTGGAGAAGTGGTTCCGCGACGCCAAGATCTACCAGCTGTTCGAGGGCACGGCCGAGATCCAGCGCATGGTCATCTCGCGGATGCAGGCGCGGGAATATGCCGAGCGGCTGGGGTACGCGGCCGAAGTGGCCGAGCAGGCGATTGCTGAGAAGCCGGTGGAGAAAGAGCCCGTTCCGGCCTAAGTCTTGTCCAGAGCCATCGGGGCTTCCTTCTCAGGCCGCTTCGCGGGAGTTCCTGAGAAGGGAGCCCCGATGGCTCTCGCGCAGGTCCTAAGCTCCGAGCCGTGCACTCGCACGGTCACTCGCATGCGCTGGATGCCCGTCGCGGGGACAGTCGGCGGCGGATGTGGATTGCGCTGGGGATCAACGCGGGAATGCTGCTTGCCGAGGCGGTTGGTGGAGTTCTCACCGGTTCGCTTGCGGTGCTCGCCGATGCGGGGCATGTGCTTTCCGATGTCGGCGCGATCGGGTTGGCGCTGTTTGCTGCCTCGCTTGCCGCGCGCCCGGCCGGTGGGCGGATGACCTTTGGCTACCAGCGTTCGGAGATCCTTGCGGCGCTGGTCAATGGGTTGTTGCTGGTTGCTGTTGCGCTGGCGATTGCCTATGCCGCCATTGGTCGGCTGAGCGACCCGCCGGAGATCGAGGCTGGTGGTGTGCTCGGGCTCGGTCTGCTCGGCCTTGCCGGCAACGTCGCGGCGACGTTTGTGCTGGCCCGTGGCGAGCGCGCCGACGTCAACCTCGAGGGGGTGTTGCGACATTCCGCTGCCGATGCGCTCGGCTCGATCGGGGTGATCGTCGCCGGCGTGGTGGTTCTCGCCGGTGGTTCCTCGATCGCCGACCCGATCGTCAGCTTGGCGATCTCCCTGTTGATCCTGATCTCCTCCTGGCGCTTGATCAAGGAGCCGGTCGACGTGCTGATGGAGGCGGCGCCGGCCGGCCTTGACGTTGATGCGGCCGGCGCGGCGATCTGCGAGGAGGAGGGGGTGCGCTCGGTTCATGACCTGCATATCTGGACGGTCACCTCCGGTTTCGGCGCCCTTGCCGCCCACGTGGTGGTCGCGGCGGACTGCGATCGCGACCTGGTGCGGCGCCGGATTGAGCTGCTGCTGCACGATCGCTTCGGGATCGATCACACCACCCTGCAGATGGAGGAGGAGGCGCCGGCCGGCCTCCTGCACGTCGAGAACGCTCCGCCGCAAGCCTGAGCCGCAAGCCCGGTTGCAGGGGTATTTCCCTGCAAGTCGGTACATCCCGACTTGGCTAGCCTCGCCAGCGATGGTCAAAGATCGCCTTGCCCTGGTGGCTATCTGCGCCGCCGCGGCGGCGCTGGTCGTGCTGCTCGCAGCCAGTGCCGCCCCCGCCCAGGATCTCGAATCCAAGCTCGACTCCAAGGAGGCAAAGCTCTCCAAGGTGCGCGAACGCTCGGGCGTGCTGACGACGACGATCTCCCACTACGGCGAGCGCATCGACAGGCTCACGAGTGAGGTGGCCAGCCTGCGCAGCCAGGAGTCGGCGGTCAAGGTTCGCCTCGACGCCAAGCAGACCGAACTGGATCGGGCGGTGGCGGAGTTGGATGTGGCGAAGAAACGCCTGGTCAAGATGCGCGCCCACCTGAAGCGGGCCCTGGTCTCGCTGCGGGAGCGCTTGGTCGCGATCTACGAGACGGGAACCCCCGACGTGCTCAGCGTCATCGTCGGTGCCAACGGCTACGACGACCTGATCGATCGCACCGAATACCTCAACCGCATCCGCGGCAACGACGAAGCGATCATCGGCCGGGTGCGCGAACTGCGCGACCAGGTCAAGCGCACTGTCGGCCGCCTGCGCACTGTCAAGGACCGGATCGAGGCCGCCCGCGATGCGATCGCCGCCGAAGAGCAGGCGCTGGCGACGGCGCGGGCAGCGGTCCAGGAGCGCCAGTCGGCGCTGGTCGATGCCCGGGCAACCCGCGTCGCCGCGCTGAAGAAGATCGAAGCGACCGAAGAAGACCTCGACGGCGACGTCGCCGCGATCCAGGCCGAACTGGCGGTGCAGTTGGGCGAAACTGCATCCGCGCCGCTACCGGCTGGGCCGATTCAGTACGGCTCCGGTCAGTTCATCTGGCCGGTCAGCGGAGCCGTCGTCTCCGGCTTCGGCATGCGCTGGGGGCGGATGCACGAGGGCATCGACATCGCGGTGCCGGCGGGCACGCCGATTCGCGCCGCTGCCTCCGGCTCCGTGGTCCTGCTCCAATCGGAAGCCGAAAGCGGTGGTTACGGCAACTTCACCTGCCTCGACCACGGTGGCGGCCTGCAGACTTGTTACGCCCACCAGTCTTCCTTTGCGGTCAGCTCAGGCCAGAGCGTCTCGCAGGGCGACATCATCGGCTACGTCGGCTGCACCGGGCACTGCTTCGGCGACCACCTGCATTTCGAGGTCAGGATCGGCGGCGCTCCCACCGATCCGCTCGGCTACCTCTAGCCGCGGCCGTTCTTTACTCAGAATTCCTTAGGAAATTCAATTATTAGGTATGCCGGATGGGTTTGACCCTGCGACCCTGGGTAGCGAGCCTCTGAGGAGGCCCCGGATGATCCGTCAGGCTCACACCTATCTCGCGGGAGCGGTGTCTGGCACCGCGCTGGTTGCCGCTGCCGTGGTTGCCTTCGTCCTGCTCGTCTCGCTGCAGGCGCTGAAGGATTGGCCGCTGGCCGGGATCAGCGTCGGTGGCGGCGACAGCTCCGTGAGCTCCACTGACGGAAACCCCGCGGCCCAGCCAACCGGAGCGGCAGTGGGAGCTCCGACCGCTGGAGCGGCGGCTGCAGGGCGCACCGCTCCCAATGCCGATCGGGAGACGACGGCGAAAGGCAACAAGGCGGCCGTGGGCACAACGCCAGCGCCCGCATCTGGCGCGCCTGTCGCTGCGGCTCCCCCCTCGAGCCCGACGACCGGCCAAGCCGACAGCGGCTCGGGCGCTTCCCCAGCACCGGGGTCGGCGAGCGCCAGCTCCGATGGCGGTAGTGGCGGCGGGGGAGGCGGAGGCACGGCCCCCGGCACCGGAACGGGTTCGGGGAGCTCGGGCGGAGGCAGCAGCCAGTCGACCTCGGGGGCGGTCACCAACACCGTGAACAAAACCGTCTCCGGCGTCGACGAAGCCACCGGCGGCGCGATCGGCAGCACCGGCGTCACCGAAGTGACCGAAAAAGTCGTCGAAGGGGTGGCCGGGCCGGAATCGACGGTCGGTAAAACGGTCGACGAAGTCGTCAAAACGGTTGGCGGCCTACTCGGCGGCAACCGCTAGCGCCTGCCTGCAGTCGCCGCTCGCCTTTCACCGTCACAATGCCCGCCTATGGCGGAGCGCGGACAGGCCGGGGCGGTAGCCGACCCGATTGAGGGCTCGTCCGTCTACCCCGGCGGCAGTCGCGTCAATGAGCGCGGTCATCTCGAGATCGCCGGTTGCGATGTGGTCGAGCTGGCGGCCGAGTTCGGCACCCCGGCCTACATCTATGCCGAAGAGGACATGCGGGCTCGGGCGCGCTCCTACCGCGCCGCCTTCGAGCGCCGCGGGGTCGACTTCGAAGTGCTCTTCGCCAGCAAGTCGTTGCCCTGCACAGCCGCCTACCGGCTCTTCGCCAACGAGGGGCTCTCGGTCGACGTCGCCTCTGGCGGCGAGCTGCACATGGCGTTGCGAGCCGGCTTCGATCCATCCCGCATCCACATGCACGGCAACAACAAGAGCGACGAGGAGATCCTCTTCGCCGCCCGTTCCGGCATCGGCCACCTGATCCTCGACTCCTTCGACGAGATCGATCGTTGCGAGCGACTGCTCGACGAACCCCAGGACGTGCTTGTGCGGGTCACGCCGGGGATCAAGCCCTCGACTCACGATTACGTGCAGACGGGCCAGCTCGACTCGAAGTTCGGCTTCGGGCTTGGGGACGGGCTGGCGGCGCGCGCGATCGAGCGCGTGCTCGCCTCCGACGTGCTCAACCTGACCGGCCTGCACGCTCACATCGGCTCGCAGATCTTCGAGCTCGAGCCGTACAAACTGGCGATCCAGGCGATCGGTGAGCTGGCCGGCGAGTGGTGCAAGATCGTCAACGTCGGCGGCGGCCTTGGCATCGCCTACACCGCCGAGGACGAGCCACCCGCGATCGACGCCTACGTCGACGTCAAGGTGCGCGGGGTCGCCGAGGTCTTTGGCGACGGCGTGCGGATCCTGATCGAGCCAGGCCGCTCGCTGGTCGGCAACGCCGGCGTCACCGCCTACCGGGTCGGAACCGTCAAGGAGATTCCCGGCATTCGCACCTACGTCGCCGTCGACGGCGGCATGTCGGACAACATGCGGCCGATGCTCTACGGCTCGCGCTACGAAGCGCTGATCGCCGACCGCGCCGCCGAGCCGGCGGAGAGCGCGGCAACGATCGCCGGCATGCACTGCGAGTCCGGCGACATCATCGTCCGCGATGCCCTGCTCGCCTCGCCCGCGGTTGGCGACGTCCTCGTCACTCCCGCCACCGGCGCCTACGGCTACGCGATGGCGAGCAACTACAACGGCGTGCCGCGGCCGCCGGTGCTCTTCTGCCGCGATGGCGACGCCCGTGTGGTCGTTCGCCGCGAGACCTACGAGGACCTGACTTCCCGAGATGTCTGAGCCGATTCGCATCGGGCTGCTGGGACGCGGCACGGTCGGCGGTGCCTTCGCCGAGCTGGTCGAGGCGCGCGCCGAGGCGGTCGAGGCGGCGACCGGCCGGCGTCCGGAGATCGCCGGCGTGCTGACCCGCGAGAGCGGCGACTTCAGCGAGATCCTCGCCAACTCCGACCTGATCGTCGAGCTGATCGGGGGCACCGACCCCGCCCGTGCATACGTGCTCGACGCGCTGCGGGCGAAGCGTCCGGTCGTCACGGCCAACAAGCAGTTGCTCGCCCAGCACGGCGAGGAGCTCTTCGATGTCGCCCGCGAGGCCGGCGTGCAGCTGCGCTTCGAGGCGGCGGTGGCGGGGGTGATCCCGATCGTGCGGGTGATCCAGGAGAGCTTCGGCGTAACCGAGATCGCCAAGGTCTTCGGCATCGTCAACGGCACGACCAACTTCATCCTCACCGAGATGGCGGCGAGTGGCGCTCCCTACGAGGACGTCCTCGCCCGCTCCCAGGAGCTCGGCTACGCCGAGGCCGATCCGACCGCCGACGTCAGCGGTGCCGACGCGGCGGCGAAGATGGCGATTCTCGCCCGCCTCGCTTTCCACACGCCGGTGACGCTGGACCAGGTCTTATTCGAGGGGATCGAGAAGGTCGAGCTCGATGACCTCGCCTACGCCAAGGAGCTCGGCCTCTCGCTGAAGCTGCTCGGGGTCGCCGAGCGCCGCGAGGACGGGATCAGCGTGCGTGTCTTCCCCTGCTTCCTCTACGGCGGCCACCCGCTGGCCCCGGTCGAGGGCCCCTTCAACGCCGTCATGGTCGAGGCGCCGGAGATCACCGAGGTGACGATGTCGGGGCCGGGCGCCGGTGGCATCCAGACCGCTTCGGCCGTGCTTGGAGACGTCGTCTCGATCCTCAGTGGCGACGCTCCCGTGCATGAGACGCGGCAGCGCTTGCCGATCGTCGCCGACGTCACCTCTTCCTTCTACCTCCACCTCGCGGTCGCCGATCGCCCCGGGGTTCTGGCCAGCGTCGCCCAGGTGCTCGGCGACAAAGACGTCTCGGTGAAGAGCGTGGTCCAGCGCGGCAGCGGCGAGGACACGCGCCTGGTGATGGTTATCCACGAGTGCTTAGAGTCGCGCTTCTCGGCGGCGCTGGAAGCGATCGAGGAGCTCGACGTGCTGCGCTCGCCGCCGCGCTCGATCCGGGTGATCGAAGAGGAGTTCGTCTGAGCGCATGCGGAGCAAGCGTCCATATCTGACTATTCGCGCAGCGGAGCATGCGCGAAGCCCCGTGTCATGAGCCCGGCCCCCCTGATCGAGCGCTACCGGGAGCACCTCTCGCTTGAGCCGGGCGACCCGGTGGTGACCCTGAACGAGGGATCGACTCCCCTGGTCGAGGCGCCGCGGCTCTCGGAACGGATCGGGGCGCGGGCCTACCTCAAGTTCGAGGGCGCCAACCCGACCGGCAGCTTCAAGGACCGGGGGATGACGGTCGCGGTCTCGCGGGCGAAGGGGCGCGGCGCCGAGGCTGTGATCTGCGCCTCGACCGGCAACACCGCCGCCAGCGCCGCTGCCTACGCGGCGCGGGCCGGCATGCGCGGCGCGGTGATCGTGCCCGAGGGCAAGATCGCGATCGGCAAGCTAGCCCAGGCGCTGATGCACGGCGCCCGCGTGGTCGCCCTGCAGGGCAACTTCGACGACGCCCTGCGGATCGTGCGCGAGCTCGCCGACAAGCACCCGATCGAGCTGGTCAACTCGGTCAACCCGCACCGGATCGAAGGGCAGAAGACAGCGGCCTTCGAGGTGGTCGAAGAGCTGGGGGAGATGCCGGGCGCGCTGGCGATCCCCGTCGGCAATGCCGGCAACGTCACCGCCTACTGGCGTGGCTTCCAGGAGATAGTCGAGCGCAAGCTTCCCGAGCTCGAGGTCACCAATCCCCCGCCGATTCTCTATGGCTTCCAGGCCGAGGGTGCAGCGCCGCTGGTCGGCGGCGAGCCGGTCGCCAACCCGGAGACCGTCGCCTCGGCGATCCGGATCGGCAACCCGGCGCGCTGGGAGGAGGCGATGGACGCCTTCACCGCTTCGCGCGGCCGCGTCGCCGCCGTCTCCGACGACCAGATCCTCGACGCCTACCGTTGGCTCGCCGCTGGCGAGGGCGTCTTCTGCGAGCCCGCCTCGGCGGCCTCGGTCGCCGGTCTGCTCGCCCACGGTCTGCCGACGGTGGAGGGCGCATCGCCACCAGAGACGGTCGTCTGCGTCCTCACCGGCCATGGACTCAAGGACCCCGACACCGCGCTCTCCAAGGCGCCCGCGGTGATCAACTGCGAGAACGACCTAAGCGCGGTCGAGCGCGCGGTGTTCGATTGACCGTTCGCCGCCGGCTCGTCCGCGTTCCGGCCTCCTCGGCCAACCTCGGTCCCGGCTATGACGTGCTCGCCGCCGCGGTCTCGCTCTATCTCGAGCTGGAGGTCGAGGAGACCGGGGAGTTCTCGGTTGACCTCGGCGGGCTCGACGTCTCGGCCGGGCGCGACAACCTGATCGTCCGCGCCTTCGAGACGCTGCACTCCGCCGATGGCATCGCCTTCCGGCTGAAAAGCGAGATTCCCCTGGCGCGCGGGCTCGGCTCCAGCGCCGCCGCGATCGTCGCCGGTCTCTTCGCCGCCGATCATCTCTTCGAGCTCGCCCTCTCCAAGCAGGAGATGCTGGCCAAGGCGACCGAGATCGAGGGACATCCCGACAACGTCGCCGCGGCGATCTACGGCGGCTTCGTGATCTGCGGAGCGGGGAAGGGTGTGGCGCCAAATGCAGCCCGCTTCGACCCGCCGAGTGGGCTCGAGGGAATCGCTGTGATCCCGGCCGAGGAGGTCTCGACCGAGCGCGCCCGCGAGGCGATCCCGGCCAGCGTCCCATTTGCTGACGCGGTTGCCAACGTCTCCGCTGCTTCGCGCCTTGTCCTTGGCCTGCAAACGGCCGATCTCGACCTCGTCGCCGCCGGTCTCACCGACCGCCTTCACCAGGATCGCCGCCGCGAGCTCTACCCGCGCTCGATGGAGCTCGTCGACAGCGCCAAGGATCTCGGCGCCCTGGGCGCGACCATCTCCGGCGCCGGCCCCACCGTGCTCGTCTGGACCACATGGCAGGAGGCGGGCGGCGTCGCCGAGGCGCTGGAGGCCCGCTGCGCCGGCTGGGCCGAGGTCCGCCGCCTCCCCTTCAGCCCCCACGGGGCTGACGTGCCTGAGCTGTAAGTCGCGGCTTGAAGTCGGTGTGCCGATCGCCGCTTAGCCCTGTCGTTGTCCTTCGGCGCCGGTATTGAGACTAGGATCGGGGCTATGTGGAGAAGGCTGAAGCCCACCGTCTTGTTGCTTGTGGTGGTTGTGGTGGTTGTGGTTCTTGTCGCCCCGGCGAGCTCGCAGGCGACCCTCGTCTTTACCCGCAACCCGCTCAACCCGGCGGTATATGTGGCCAACGACAATGGCTCGGCTGCCCGCAAGATCGGCGTGGGCTCGAACCCGCGTGTCTCTCCGGACGGCAAGACGATCGTCTTCTACCGCTCTGGCAAAGGCAACCAGCCCGCGGCGTTGATGATCGCGGCGGCAAGCGGTGGGGCGCCGAAGCGGCTCGCCGCCGGCTGGCAGAACCCCTTCGTCTTCGCCTGGTCGCCCGACTCGGCCAGGGTCGCGGTGCTGCTCGGCCCTGAAGTCGGGGCGCAGCGACTGACCACGCTCGACGTCGCCACCGGCACCCAGCAGACGATCGCCAGCGGCTTTTTCTCGGGCATCAGCTTCTCGTCCGAAGGGAGCGAACAGCTCGTCTACGCGCGGGCAGCGAGCGAAAGCTTCCCGCCCCGCAGCGACGTCTACCGGATCGATCTCTTGCCCCCCGGCGCCGTCAGCGTTGCTCCCGTCCAACCGCAACGACTGACCAGCGACCACCGCTCCTTCAGTCCGCTCTGGGGTCCAAGCAACCGCATCGTCTTCGTCAAGCACCTCGGCGAAAAGAGCCGCAAGTACGGCCCCAAGAATGACCTCTTCTTGATGAAACCCGATGGCAGCGAAGTCAAGCGCCTCACCCACACCAAGGTCGGCCCGCTGCTCTCCGGTCTCAGTCCGACCCAGTGGTCGGCGAACGGTCGGCGCCTGCTCGCCGAGTTCGGTGGCCAGGACACCAGCTACGCGGTCGTCGTCAATCCGAAGACGGGTTCCGAACGGGCGCTGACCAAGGAACGCGAGGTCGGCTTCGTCGGCACCGCGATCTCGTTCAACGGCAAGCTGGTGCTGGGCAGCATCGGCGGCTTTGAACCGGGCCCCGGCCACAAGGTGGTGAGCATTCCTTACACGGGCGGCAAGCCGAGGGTGCTCGCCAAGAACGCCTCAGAACCCGACTGGAACCGCTGAGCGGCTCCGCGAAGGGACGGACCGATGCCCGGCTACACGATCAAGCACCGCGACGAGTTCGAGTCGATGGAGGGCTCGGGGGACTCGACCTGGCGACTGGCGCGCAAGGCGCTCGGCACCTCCGCCTTTGGCTTCAACCTGGTCGAAATCGGTCCCGGTGGCCAGATCCCCGAGCACGACGAGAGCGGCAGCGGCCAGGTCGAGCTCTACGCGATCCTCGAGGGCGAGGCCGTCCTGCGGATCGAGGGCGAGGATCACCCGGCGCCCGCCGGCACCTTCGCCTCGATCGAGCCCCCCGCCACCCGCACGATCCTCAACCGCTCCGACGCTCCAGTCACCGCTCTGCTGATTGGCGTCCAGCCCGAGGGCGGCTTCGAGCCCGCCGGCTGGGCCTAGCGAACTGCATCAACTTTTCCACCTGCTGGATAGACAAGTTGATGCAGTTCGGCGGGGAGGGTTGAATTTTGGCCCTATTTGCGGGGAAACGCCGATTTTTCGCGACGGGTTTCCCGGCGTCCCTATAATTCTCGGACCCGTCAACCCGTCGCGCGCCCGCTCGAAGAAGGCGTGGAAACCGGGAGGTCAGCGTGTCCGATACCCAGTCCCGTGAGCTTCACGGCGAGCGCCCCGTCCGCTACTCGCCAGAGCGTGCCTACCGCCCGCTTGTCTCGCCGCCCAGTGTCGAGGACAAGGATGCCTGTGCGATCTACGCCTCGGTCCGCAAGGACGCGACGCCCAGTCACGCGCCGATCGAGCTGGCGATCCCGGCCCTGCAGAAGATGCTCCACCGTGCCGGCAACGTCGACGGCGAGGGGGACGGCTGCGGCCTGCTGCTTGACCTGCCGCGCAAGATCTGGGCCGAGGACGTTCGCTCCGGCGGCCACGACCCCTCGCTGACCCTCGACGACGCCTTTGCCGTCGCCCACATCTTCGTCGAGCGCTCCCAGGACCTCGAGCGGATTCAGCACGACGCCCGCGAACTGCTCGGCAACGGCGGCTTCCGCATCCTCGCCGAGCGCATCGGCGTGGTCGACTCGCCCGCGCTCGGCCCGACCGCGCGCGAGGAGGAGCCGCACTTCTGGCAGCTCGCCGGCCTCGTCGCCGACGCCTCGCGCCGCGACCGCGTCCTCTTCGACCTGCTGATCGAGCTCGAGGAGCGCCTCGGGGTCCACGTCCCCTCCTTCTCCGCGACCACCTGCGTCTACAAGGTGATGGGTGCGCCGAAGGTGCTCGGCGAGTACTACCCCGACCTGCGCGACGAGCGTTTCGAGACGATCGGCTGCTTCGGTCACAACCGCTACTCGACCAACACCTGGCCCTCCTTCAAGCGGGTCCAGCCCTTCTCGGTGCTCGGCCACAACGGCGAGATCAACACGATCGCCCAGCTGCGCCAAGAGGCGAAAATGCTCGGCGTGCCGATCCACCCGGACGGCTCCGACTCGCAGGACCTCAACCGCACGATCGACACCCTGGTCAGCCGCGACCAGCTCAGCCTCGCCGAGGCGATGGAGATGGTGGTGCCGCCGATCGTCGAGGAGATCCGCTCGATGCCGGCCGAGCTGCACCGCTTCTACATGTACCTGCACCAGGCGATGGGCCCGTTCGCGCAGGGGCCTGTGGCGCTGATCGCGCGCCACTCCAACGAATGCGTCTTCTCCTCCGACGCGCTCGGCCTGCGGCCGCTGTGGCAGGTCGAGACCACTGACGACTACGTCTTCAGCTCCGAGCCGGGCGTGGTCCCGGTCAACGCGATGGTCTCCGAGCCGAAGCCGCTCGCCCCTGGCGAGAAGGCGCTGGTGATCATCGACCGCGAGCGCAAGCGCTCGACCCTGCACGCGCACGACGCGATGCTGCGCATCGTCCGCGAGAGCTGGCTGCAGCGCAACGGCGCCGACGATGCGGCCGCCTACGACCGCGCCCTGGAGACCGGCGGCCCGCTCGAAGGCGAGGAGGTGCCGGGCTACTCCGACGCCGGTCCCGAGGAGCCGGTCAAGGTCTCCGATCGCGTCCTCGCCGGTTTCGGCTGGCAGCGCGACGACGTCAAACTGGTCCAGCAGATGGCCTCGAACGGCCAGGAGCCGGTCGGCTCGCTCGGCTACGACGGCCCGCTCGCCGCGCTCTCGCCCGAGCGCCAGAACCTCGCCGACTACTTCAAGGAGACGGTCGCCGTCGTCACCAACCCGGCGATCGACCGCGAACGCGAGATGGAGCACTTCTCCACCCGCACGGTCTTCGGCCGCCGCCCCTCGATCAGGGCCGCCGGCGAGGACACCGGCACGGTCGAGACAGCCTTCCCGGTGATCCTCGGTGGTCATCACGGCTTGGCGCCGCTCTCCGACAAGACCTACCGGACGATCGCCCGCGAGCACCACACCTACCTGCTCGAGGACCTCTGGGAGGAGTTCCGCGGCCGCGCTGACGTGGTCGACATCTCGCTGCTCGAGTCGGAGACGACCCGCGGCGCGATCGAGCGGATCAAGCAGGAGGCGGTGAAGAAAGTCCGCGACGGCGCTGAGCTGCTGGTCCTCACCGACCGCACCGTCTACGACGCCGATCGCCGCTACCTCGATCCGCACCTCGCCACGTCCGCCGTCGACCAGGCGCTGAAGGGCTTCAAGGTCGAGCCGGGCGAGGAGAACCTGCGCCGCCGCTGCGGGCTGGTGCTGCGCTCGGCCTCGATTCGCAACGTCCACGACACGATGCTCGCCCTCGGCCTCGGCGCCAACGGCGTCTGCCCGTACACGATGGTCGAAGTGGTCTGTGTCGAGGACTACGAGTCCGACGTCTCCAACCTCTGCGACGCGCTCAACAAGGGCATGGAGAAAGTGATCTCGACGATCGGCATCCACGAGGTGCGCGGCTACGCCCGCCAGTTCTCCTCGATCGGGGTCAAGCCCGAGCTGACCGAGATCTTCATGACCGAGGCATTCGCCGCCTCCGATCGCGCCGGCGTCGGCTTCACCGACCTCGACGAGGACACCAACGAGCGCGCCCGCGTGCTCGCCGGCGACGAAGACGCGAAACCGGCGAAGACGTTCCGCTTCTACCCCAAGGTCTACAAGGCCGCGATTGCCACCGCCAACGGAACCGGCTCCTACGGGGACTACTCGCAGAAAGTCCGCGACCTCGAGCAGCAGAGCCCGATCTCGATGCGCCACATCATGGGTCTCAAGGGTGACCGGGAGCCGATCGATCCCGCCGACGTCAACGCAGGGATCGGTCATCACGACTACCCCGTGGTGATCTCCTCGATGAGCTTCGGCTCGCAGTCCGAGCCCGCCTTCCGCGCTTATGCCGAGGCGGCGAAGTCGATCAACGTGCTCTGCGTCAACGGCGAGGGTGGCGAGATCCGCGACATGTACGGGCACTACCGCAAGTGGCGCGGCCAGCAGGTCGCCTCGGGGCGCTTCGGCGTCTCAGCGGAGATGCTCAACTCCTCCTACCTGGCCGAGATCAAGATCGGCCAGGGCGCCAAGCCCGGCGAGGGCGGCCACCTGCCCGGCAAGAAGGTCTCCGAGAAGGTCGCCGCCGCGCGTAACGCGGCGCCCGGCACCGACCTGATCTCGCCCTCCAACAACCACGACCTCTACTCGATCGAGGACCTCGCCGAGCTGATCGACGAGCTGAAGACGGTCAACCCGGACGTGCGCGTCTCGGTCAAGGTGCCGGTGGTGCCAAACATCGGCACGATCGGCCTCGGCATCGCCAAGGCCGGCGCCGACATCATCACCCTCTCCGGCTTCGAGGGTGGCACCGGCGCCGCCCGCCAGCACGCCCTGCGCCACGTCGGCCTGCCCTCGGACATCGGCACCCGCGCCGTGCACCGGGCGCTGATGGAGGCCGGGCTGCGCAACCGGGTCGAGATCTGGGCCGACGGCGGCTACCGCCACGGCCACGACATCGTCAAGCTGCACTGCCTCGGCGCCAACCGGGTCGGCTTCGGCACCCTGGCGATGGTCAGCCTCGGCTGCACGATCTGCCGCGGCTGTCAGCTCGACACCTGTCACGTCGGCATCGCCACCCAGATCGAGACGGTCGAGCAGGCCCAGGAGCACGGCCTGAAGAAGTTCACGCCGCAGGAGATCGACACCGCGGCGGAGAGCTGCGCCCGCTTCTTCCAGGCGATGGGCGAGGAGGTCAAGCAAGTGGTTGCCTCGCTCGGTTATGACCGTGCCCAGGACTTGGTCGGCCGCTACGACCTGCTCGAGCAGGTCGCCCATCACGACACGGTCGATCTAGCGCCGCTGATCACGCCGCTGGAGGAGTTCCTCGACCTCGAGCCGATCGACCTGCCGGTCGCCGACGCCGAAGAGACGCGCGCCGAGGCCGGCATGGTCGTCGCCCGTCCGATTCGGATGGAGACGAAGCAGGCCTCGACCCAGATCGCCGGCCTCGCCGGCGATATCTGCTCCGGCCGCACGATCCGCAACGAGTTCCCCCGTGCCACCGACGCCAACGACCGCGTGCTCGGCTCTGAGCTCTCCGGCGCGATCGCCCGCTCGCGGATCTTCGAGGACGGGCCGGAGTCAAACGACGACGTGCTCGCCAGCCTTGAGTTCAACGGCGGCTCCGTCGCCGGCCAGGGCCTCGGCGCCTTCAACTCCTACGGCGTCTCGATCCGGATCGAGGGCGGCGCCCAGGACGGCGTCGGCAAGACGATGCTGGGCGGCTCGATCGCCGTGCTCAAGGGCAAGGGCGCCAAGGGCCAGCGGGTCAACGGCTCGGTCGGCAAGTCCTTTGCCTACGGCGCCCAGCGCGGTCGCCTCTTCGTCCAGGGCTCGGCCGACTCGCGCTTCTGCATCCGCCTTTCCGGCGCCGACGTGGTGCTGGCGGGGGAACCGGAAGAAGCGATCGATGACGGCCGCGGCTGCATCGTCGACCGCGCCAACGCCAAGGGCTTCGCCTTCGAGTACATGACCTCGGGCCGCGCCGTCGTCCTCGGTGACCTCGGCCCCTGGGCCTGCGCCGGGATGACCGGCGGCCGCGTCTACGTCCGCCACAACGCCTTCGGCATCGACGCCGACGCGATCAAGCGCCGCCTCGGCGAGGGCGCCAAGGTCGAGCTAAAAGACCTCGATGCCGAGGGACTACTCGACATTGACGACCTGCTCGCTGCCTACGCCAGCGAACTGCGAGCGACCGGGCAAGACGATGAGGCGGAGCGGGTCCTGGGTCTGGCCGCGGATGCCACCGCCAACTTCATGATGGTCGTCCCCCACAAGGTTCAGGCGGACCCAAGCATCTCGACTGAGTGATTCGTGGGGGATAGGAGGGACGGATGCCCTCCCACGAAGACCGTCGCGCAGCTGGGGCGGCTTCGGCGCTTCGAGACCGTGTACCGGAAGCCTTCGTGGGAGGGCATCCGTCCCTCCGACGCGCAACGAACTCTCAGGGTCGAGACGCTCTAGCCGCTGAGCTTCTAGCTTCCGGTGCGCTTTATGTGGCCCACACCCACATAAAGCGCACCGGAACGACTGCCAGCGCTCGACGGTAACCGCTAGCGCTGAGTCAGAAGGTCGGCTATTGCGCGGATCTCCTGCAGGAGGCCGTCGAGCAGCTGCTCGGTGTTGGTGTGGATGCGCCACTCGGCGTACTTGCGGTCCTGCTCCACCTGATCGAGGCGCTGTTCTAGGGCGTCGGTGCGGGTGTTGACCTTGTCGATGCGCTTGTTAAGGCGCTTCTCGGTCTTGCGGACGCGGCGCTTGAGGAGGAAGTCGGTCTCCTCGCGGAGGGCGTCCAGTTCGCGGCGCAGAGCGGTTTCGTCGATGCCGTTCTCCTGCTCGGAGAGCATCTCTTCGACACCTGAGCGGACGCGCTCTATCTCGGTGTGGAGACGTTCGCGGGCTTTCTCGGCCGCCACCTCCGGTGGCTCGGAGGGGCTTGGATTGCCTGGTGTCTCGTATTGGTCCACGGCGCCATGCTAGGGGCCGGGGTGGCCGGAATTTGCGGACAAGCCGAGCTAGGCTTCGAGCGCGAAGAGGCGGAAGCGGCCGATGGCCAGCTCGTCGCCGTCGGAGAGCCGTCCCCACTCGACTGGCTCGCCGTTGAGGAAGACGCCGTTGAGGCTGCGGTCGTCGAGGACGCGCAGCGAATCGGGCTGCTCGGAGACGATCAGGGCGTGGCGACGCGAGACGCTCGGATCGTCGAGGCGGATGTCGGCGGTGGCGCTGCGGCCGATCCGGGTCCAGCCCGGGGCGATCGGGAGGACTTCGATCTCGCTCTCATCGCAGAGGGCGAGGTAGCGACCGGGCTCGCGCAGCATCGCGCGAGCCATCGGCAGCCACTCGGGCGCGGGCGGCTCTGCGGGAAGCGCGATTTCGGCGGTCTGACCGTGCTCCTGCATCGCCTCGAAGATCGAGTCCCGCTGGTACTCGGCGGCGCCACAGCGCGGGCACTCGGGCAGCCGATCGTTCTCGCGTAGCGAGAGCTGCGACCCGCAGGAGGCGCAGAAGTAGGTCCCCGTGCCCGGGGTCGTTCCCACGGCCAAGCTGTCGGTGCTGGTACCGAGACTGGTAATGATCGCTGACTCCTTCCCGGCGTCTCCGTGTCGAGCCTAGTCGCGAGCTTGCGGCGCCACATCGGGGGTTTCCCGCAGATGAAGGCTGCGAGGTCGCTGCCCGCATAGAATCGCGCGGCGATGGGCCCTGTCAGCGCAGAGATCGAGATCGACGTGCCGCGCCAGCGCGCCTTCGAAGCGATCGCCGACCTCTCCCTGCGCCCAGCTTTCACCGATCACTTCCTCAGCGATTTTCACCTGACCCGGATCGAGCCGACCGGAGTCGGCGCCGGGGCGAGATTTCGCATCGCCGTGCGGCCGCGACGGGTCTGGATGGACACGACGATCGTCGCGGTCAAGGCTCCCCACCGATTGGTCGAGCATGGGCGCGGCGGTCGTGCCAACCGGATTCCCTCGGTCACGCACTGGGAGTTGACCGAGGGCCCGGGAGCGCTGACCAGGGTGCGGGTCTCCTACCGGACTGAGCCCTCGAACCCGATCGACCGCGGCCTCGAGTTGCTCTCTGGCGCCTCGATTCCCTACGAAAGGCGCTGGCGCGAGGCGCTGCGCAGGCTGCGTGAGCTGCTGGAGTCCGGCGAGTTGGCCGGCGAGCGGGTTGCGGTCGCCGGCGGCAACCCCCACGCGACCGGTATTCCCTGAGCCCGGTCTTATAGGCTCTCGCCGCTGATGCCCCGCCGCACCCGACTCGTTCTGCCGCTGCTCGCCGCCCTGGCGATGGGTCTGCTGGCGTTGACAGTTTCCGCCTGTGGCTACTCGAGCGACTCCAAGGACGTCGTCGAGGGCGAGGTCGTCGAGCTCGGCGAGCTCAAATACCAGGTCGTCTTCTCGCGCTTCCTCAACCCCAACGACAACGAGGACTCCGCCTACCTGGTCGGCCAACCCGAACCGGAAAAAGGCTCGACCTACTTCGGCGTCTTCGTCGAAGTCCAGAACAAGAGCGAAGAGACGCAGAAACTGGCCGAGACGTTCACGATCGTCGACGCCGACGACGAGAAGTTCGAGGCGATCCCGAGCGAAAGCCTCTACGCCTTCCCCGCCGGCGGCGAGGTCGAATCCCAGGAACCGATCCCGGCTCCCGACTCGACACCACAGCAAGGCCCAATCGAGGGCTCCCTCGTTCTCTTCGAGCTGCCGGCCGAGGCCTCCGAGAACCGGCCGCTGACGCTTCTGATCGACGGCCCCGAAGGGCCCGCCGAAGTTACGCTCGATCTGTAGGGCCGGTGGGGGGAGGGTCTGGTCGCCCTTCAGACGAATTGATGTCGCACGCGCTGCGCGCCTCCAGGTAATGCAAGCACAGCGGTCGAAGTCCACAAGGATGAGGAGCTTTCGAGCGAAGGATGCTTCGGGAGGACTCTTTTTTAGAAGCTTGGGGTGCTTCGAGAGGCCACCCTGCCCGGACCGCCTCTAGAGCCCGGCGGAAAGAACTGCCGATGCCGCCGGAGCCGCCACCTCGCCACCCGCCGCTTCCGCTTCGACCAACAGCACCCCCACCGCCAGCTTTGCCTTCTCGGCTGGCGCGAAGGCGGCGAACCAGGCGTCCTTGCGCTGCTGGGGGTGTTCGGCGTCCTCTTCTCCCGGCTTGGGGCCGAGCTCGGCGGTGCCGGTCTTGCCCGCCACCTGTGCCTCGGAGATCGCACCGGCGGTGCCGGTGCCGCCGGTGACCACGCCGACCATCAGCTCGGTCAGTTCGTCGGCGATCTGCTTCGACATCACTCGCTCGGGCTCCGCCTCGGGGCGCAGCTTCTTGTTGGCGACGATTGAGGTCGGGGAGCGGACGCCGTCGTTGGCGATCGTCTGCGCCACGCTTGCCATCTCCAGCGGTGTCGCGAGGACCTCGCCCTGGCCGATCGCGCTGACGCCGAGGTCGACTTCTTCGCCAATGTCAGTCGGCAGCGTCGATTCGGCCGGTTCGACCTCGGCGATGAATTTCGAGGCGTAGAGGGTTGGCGGTGAGTTGAAGCCGAAGCGTTCGGCGGTGGAGACGAGTTCGTCGTTGCCGATCTTTGGACCGAGCGGGGCGAAGTCGGCATTGCACGACTCGGCGAAGGCTTCGCGGAAGGTGCCGCCGCAGTACTCGCCGTTGGCGTTTTCGATGAAGCGACCGCCGACGTTGGCGCCGCTGGTGATTTCGAATTCGTCGTCGAGCGAGACGACGCCCTTCTGCAGGGCGGCCACGGTGGTGATCATCTTGAAGGTCGAGCCCGGTGGTTGTGGCGCCGAGAACGCTTGGCCGGCGAGCGCGCGGACGTCGCCGTTGCGAGCGTCGAGCACGGCAATGCCACCAACGCGGCCGGCGAGGGCCGAGACGGCCGCTTCCTGCAGGCCGACGTCGATCGTCGTCTTCACCGGCGCCCCCGGCTTCGGTTCGTCTTCGGCGATGGTCCGGGTCGAGCCATCGGCGTCGTTGACGGCGAGCAGGGAGCCGCCGGGCTTGCCGGCGAGGCGGGCGTTGAAGGCCTGCTCCAAGCCGGTCACGCCGACCGGCGTAGCGGGCGCGAACCCCTGGCGAGCCAGCGCCTCCATTTCGTCTTCTTCGGCCGTGCCGACTTCGCCGGTCACGTCGATCGCCTCGCTGCCGATCTGGTGAGCGCGCGCTTCCGCGGGTCCCTCGGCCAGCGGCGTTCCGTCGGCGGCGAGGATCGGTGCCCGCGGGGCGAGCTCGATCTGGCTTTCGAGGTGCTCGCCCGGGCGCAGGCCGGGGAAGACGAGGCTCTCGTCCCAGGCGACCCCACCTTCGTCGAACGGCAGTGCCAGCTCGTCTTCCACCGCGCCGAAGGCCACGGTCCGGGTGGCGATCGAGACCGGTACGACGGTCGCCCCGTTGCGCGAGGAGACGTCGCTCGGGGAATCGGCTTCGAGCGAGCGCAGGGTCGCGACCTCGGCGGCGGCGCGGTAGGTGGTGACGAAGTCGTTGAGCTCGATCTGCCGCTGCGAGGCCGGGTTCAGCTCCTTGTACATGGCGGCGAATTCGTCGCCTTCCCAAGCCTTGACGAAGCGCTCCGCCGCTTCCTTCTCGGGCGAGCCGGGAGTGCCCGCCATGGCGCCGATCACGAATGCGACCAGGGCAATCAGGCTGAGGGGGAGCGCACGGGTGACAAGACGGCGGCGCCGCTCCACCTCAAGGGAACGAGGGTTCATTTTCGTGAAAGGTAGTGCAGGGGCCGGGTGTCCCTCATCATTTGATCGATGACCGTTCTCGACTGGGCAATCATCGCCTTCACCTTGGCGCTGGGACTCTGGGGCTACCGCCAGGGGCTGATCGTCGGCACGCTCACCCTGATCGGCTTTGCGGTGGGGGCATTTACGGGCAGTCGCATTGCGCCGTTGGTGCTCAATCAAGGGTCCTCATCGCCCTACGCGCCGCTCTGTGCGGCGCTTGGCGCGCTGATCGCCGGCGCGCTCGTCGCGGTGACCCTGGAGGGCCTCGCCCTGGGGCTGCGCTCGCGGTTGATCCGCAACAGGGGCGTGTTGCACCTCGCCGACGGCGCGGGTGGCGCGGCCCTGATTGCCTCAGTCGCGCTGGGCTTGGTTTGGGTCTTCGGGGCGGTCGTCCTGCACGCGCCCGGAACCGCGCGGCTGCGGGCCGACGTGCAGGGATCGGTGATCCTGCGCAGCCTCAACGAAGTGTTGCCGCCCTCGGGCCCAATTCTGCACGCGCTCGACCGCGTCGATCCGGCGCCCTCGATCATTGGGCCGAGCGCCCCCGTGGCGGCGCCGGATCCAGCGATTGCGGCCGATCCCGACGTGGCTCGCGCCGAAGGCTCGGTGGTCCGCGTCCTCGGTACTGCTTGTGGGCTTGGCGTCGAGGGCTCTGGCTGGGTGGCGGGCCCCGGACTGGTCGTCACCAACGCCCATGTCGTCGCCGGTGAGGACGACACCAGCGTGACCACTCCCGGCGGCGCCTCGCTGACGGCGACGCCTGTGCACTACGACCCCGAAAACGATCTCGCCCTCCTGCACGTGGATGCGGAGCTGCCGCGGTTGACGATCGCGCTCGAGCCGAGCTCGGGCACGGCGGCAGCGGTGCTGGGTTATCCGGAGAACGGTCCCTACGCGGTCGCCCCGGCCCGCCTCGGCGAGACCCGCGACACGATCAGTGAGGACTCCTACGGCCGCGGCCCGATCCGCCGCTCGATCGCCTCGCTGCGCGGCAACGTCCGCAGCGGCAATTCCGGCGGCCCCCTGGTCGACGATCGCGGCCGCGTCCTCGGCACCGTTTTCGCCGCCACCACGACCGGAACGCCCGGCGGCTTTGCCGTCCCCGACGAGGTCGTCGAAGACGCTCTGGCAGGGTCGCTGGCGCCAGTCGACACCGGCCCTTGCACCGGCTAGCCGGGCCCGTCACTTACGTTCGGTAAGCTCGCTGGACTACGTGGAGGCCGGGTCATCGACCCAAAATCAGGCCGGCAACGGCGTCTGCCCGCACTTTCACGCGGCGATCGAGCTGATCGGCAAGCGCTGGACCGGGGCCATTATCTGCGCCCTCACCGGGGGGCCGCTGCGCTTCGCGGAGTTGGCCCGGGCCGTGCCGGGGCTCTCCGATCGGTTGCTCTCCCAGCGCTTGCGTGAGCTCGAGCTGGAGGACCTGGTCGAGCGCGAGGTCGAATCGGGCACTCCCGTGCGCGTCACCTATTCCCTCACCGAGAAGGGCGCCGAACTGGGGCCGACGATCGGCGAGCTGAAGCAGTGGGCGAGACGCTGGAACCGCACCACATAGCCGCCAAGGCCCCGGACCTCCCCGGGCCCTTTGCGGTCGGGCGCTACGCCCGCAAGCTGCAGGAGGAGATGCGCCGCCGCGCCCGAGTGCTGCTGATCGGCGAGGTCACCGGCGTCGGTCGCAGCAAGGTGCAGGCCTACTTCGAGCTGCGCGACGGCGAGGGCGCGGTTCCCTGCGCGATCTGGCTCGACGACCTCGACAAGGCGGGGCTTCCGGACGGCGCCCTGCGCGATGGCGCCGAAGTCGTGATCGCCGGCGGGCCCGACTACTACCCCGGCGGCGGCCAGGCCTCGCCCAGCTTCTCCTTCCGCGCCACGCACGTGCGCCTGGCCGGCGAGGGCGACCTGCTGGCCCGGCTCGAGGCGTTGCGCAAGCAGCTCAAAGTCGAGGGGCTCTTCGAGCTGCAGGGGCAACTGCGGCGCCCGGTTCTGCCGAAGACGATCGGGGTGGTCACGGCCGAGGCCGGCGCCGCCCGCCGCGACCTCTTGGCCGGCCTGCGGCGGCGTGGCTGGGCGGGCACCGTGGTCTGGGCCTTCGCCCCGGTCCAGGACCGTCACGCGGCGCCGGCGATAACGGCGGCGATCCAGGACCTGGCGGCGCAGCCGCAGGTCGAGGCGATCGTGGTCAGTCGCGGCGGTGGCAGCCTCGCCGACCTCTGGGCCTTTTGCGACGAGACGCTCTGCCGCACCGTGGCGATGCTGCGCGTGCCGGTGATCAGCGCCGTCGGCCATGAGCGCGACTCGACCCTGATCGACGATGTCGCCGCGGTCGCCTGTTCGACCCCGACCCACGCCGCCGAGGCGGTCATTCCGCTCGACTGTGGGCTCGCCCGTCTCGGCCTCGAGCGCGCCGTCGCCTCGCTCTCCCGTGCGGCCGAGGGCGCGGTGCGCGCCCGCACGCCGCACCTTGTCGCCCTGGCGCGCGGCCCGGCCCGGGCGCTGCGGCGCGAGCGCCTCGCCCTGAACCAGAAGACGCGGGAGATCCGCGCCGCCTCCGAACGCGGTGTCGCCGAGCGGCTCGATTTCCAGCGCCGCCTCGCCACGGTCGTGCTCGAGCGGGCGCGGCGCCGTGCCGCCGGGGCCGAAATGGAGCGCCGGCGGGCGGCGCTGCACCGGGCCGAGGTCGCGCTGCGCGCCCACGAACCCGAGCGCACCCTGGAGCGCGGCTACGCGCTGGTCGAGGACGGCGAGGGTGAGCCGGTGACCGACACGGCCGGCGCGGCAGCCGCCGAGCGCGTCAGACTGCGCTTCGCCGACGGCAGTGTCGGGGCCAAGATCGAGGAGAGCGAGTGACGGAGAAGCCGGAAAGTTATGAGGTTGCGGTGGAGCGCTTGGAGCAGATCATCGACCGGCTCGACTCCGGCCAGGCCGGACTGCGCGAGACGCTCGACCTCTGCCGCGAGGGCCGCGACCTGGTCACCTACTGCACCGCGGAGCTGGACGCCGTCGGCGAGGACTTGAAGGAGCTCAAGCTCGACGAGTTGGCGACGAAGCTTGCTTCCTCCGCCTCCCCGGACTCCGTCTGATCAATCGTCTCTGAGCCTGGCGATCTCGGTCTCGAGCTTGGCTCTGCCGGCCTCGATCTCGACCTGTCCCCATCGCCTCAGCACCGGTTCCTCGGGACGCTCGAGGAAGACGTAAGCGAGCTCGACCTCTGAGGCGCTGCATGCCTCGGCGACCGCGAGGGCGTAGATCGCCTGCTGGATCTCGTAGCGGCCGACGAGCGCGGCCGGTTCGCCGTCGTCGACCCGGTCGGTCTTGTAGTCGACGATCAGTGGCGGCTTTCCCTCGTCCTCGATCAAGAGGTCGATCGAGCCGCGCAGGACGGTGCCGGCGACTTCGACCAGCAGCGGCACCTCGGCCCGGCTCTTCCTCGCGTTCCGCACGCGCTCGCCGAAGAAGTCGGAGTCGAGCCAGGCCTTGAAGGGAGTCAGCAGGGCCGCCTCGGAGAAGCTCGGAGTCGCTCACCTCACCCGATCTGGAGATGCGGCGGACCAGCTCCGCGCTTGGCGCCTGCCAGTCGTTGGCCTGGCTCCACTCGAGCAGCGCGTGCACGGCTATGCCCCGGGCCGCTGCGTCGTCCGTCCGCCCGCCCTCGTCTCTCTCGCGCAGCGCCCGATCGCTATCCGGGGGCCGGTCCGTGAAGTCCTCGCCGTGGGCCGAGATCGCGGTATAGGAGAGGGGGCGCCGGGCGCTCTTTGCCGCCCGTTGCGCCACCAGGGGCGCCGGGCCCTCGCCGACGTCTCGTGACTCCTCGGCCTCCCTGCGGATCGCGGTCAGCTCCCTCGCCCGCTCGGGCGAGGCGAGGTTGACGCGAACCGCGATCGTCGACGGCCCGAGCGTTGCCTCCAGCCCCGGCCTGGGCTCGGGTGCGGCGACCGCGATCGTCGAGTCGCCCTCGCGGTCGATCTCGAACGCCGCGGCGATCCGCTCGATCACGGCTTTGCCGTGGCTCTCCCGGGACGGCGGGGAGGGGCTGACGACGCCGCTCAAGAGGAGCCGCTGGCGGGCTCGCGTCGCCGCCACGTGGAAGAGGCGCAGCTCCTCCTCCGCTTCGCGCTTCTGCGCCTCCTCGGCGAGCTCGCGCTGAGCGTAGAGGTTGATCCCACGCGCCCCGAGGCGGCGCAACTGCATCCCCACGCGCGGCGTCTCCTGCTCGCGGCCGAGGGTGAGCAGTGGGGTGCGGGTGGAGGGGAGCAGGCCGCGGGAGAGGTGGGGGATCGCGACCACGTCGAACTCGAGGCCCTTGGCGCTGTGGATGGTCATGATCCGCACCCCGTCGTGACCCTCGACCGCGGTTGCTGCCTGCGCGTCGGCGTCGGCGTCGGCCCGGGCGGCGAGGAAGTCGAGCAGGCCGCGCAGATCGCGACCCTCGGCGCTCTCGAACTCGGCGGCGAGGCGCATCAGCTTGCGCACGTTGGCGAAGCGCATCTCGCCCGCGGGGCGCATCAGCACCGCGAGGTCATAGCCCGTCTCCGTCACCGCGGCGTCGATCAAGCCGCTGAGCGAGAGCGAGGTCGACCGGCGGCGCAGCTCCGCGACCGTCTCGGCGAACCGGCGCAGCAACGACAGCTCTCCCGCCGGGATCTGCTCTAGCCGCTCGACGTCGACGCGCTCATCCTCACCCAGTCCCGCCACCTGCTTGATCGTCGGCCAGATCTGGCGGCCCCTGCCTGCCGCGGCGCGCAACAGCCAGAGCGTGTCGGGGGTCACGCCGCAGGCGGGCGAGGCCAGTGCTCCGAGCAGCGCCTGGTCGTCGAGCGGGTTGGCGATCGTGGCGAGCAGGGCGCAGACGTCGGCCACCTGCTGCTGGGACCAGTAGCCGCGGCCGCCGACCACGTAGGGCCGCAGGCCGGCCCGCTGCAGCGAGTCCTCGTAGGCGTCGAGGCGGGTGAAGGCGCGCAGCAGCACCACCATGCCGCCGCGCTCGACCCCCTGGTCGGCGAGCTCGCGCAGGCGCAGGGCGAGAAAGCGCGCCTCGGCCAGCTGGCTTGCCGGGGTGCGGGCGTCGGTCACCGGTTCGAGCTGGATCTCGCCGTCGTCCCAGCCCTCGCGGCCGGTCAGCAGCATCTCCACCGCCGGGCCGTCTCCCACTGGCTGGGTCTCGGCCGGGAGTGCACCGACCCGCAGCGGCGTGTAGCTGGGCAGCAGTCGCTCGCCGATCGCGTTGACGGCGCCGATCACCTCGGGCCGGGAGCGGAAGTTGCCGGTCAGCGGGATCGCCTCGCCGCTGGGGCTGGCCTCGATCGCCTCGCGCCGTTCGCGGAAGACGTCGAGGTCGGCGTGCCGGAAGCCGTAGATCGACTGCAGCTCGTCGCCGACCACCATCAGCTGGCACTTCGGTCCGCGCAGCGCTTCGATCAGGCGTAGCTGCAGGCGGTTGGTGTCTTGGAACTCGTCGACGAGGAGATGGCTGAAGCGGGCCCGGTAGGCGGCTCCCGTCTCGGTCCGCTCGAGCAGTCGCACCGCCAGCAGCTGCAGGTCCTCGAAGTCGATCCCGGCGCGCCTTTCCTTGGCCACCGCGAAGCGGGCGGAGAAGAGCTGCAGGAGCGCGGCGACGTGGCGGTAGGCGAGGCCGCCCTCGCCGGCCTCGGCGACGCGGCTCAGCGCCGCCTCGACCGCCTCCTTGTAGGCGACCATCGGTTTTGCCTTGCTGCCGGTTCGCAGTGAGGCAAGCTCATCGAGGCCGGGAAGGCCCTCGGTTCCGTCGAGCAGGGCGAGCACCCGCTCCACCAGCTCGTGATTGGCGCTGCCGGGCTTGAGCTCGGCCAGCGCCTCGGCCGCGACGGCGGCGGCGTGGCGCAGCGCACCGGGCGCGTCCGGCTCGGGCTGCTCGGGCAGTTGGGGCTCGGCCGCGCCGCGGCTGCGCAGCTCGGCGTGCGCGCCGATCACGATCGCCCGCAGCCCACCGATGTCGAACGCCGCGACCATCTCCTCGCGACCGCGGTCGCTCACCGCGAGGAACTCCTCGAGTGCCTCATCAAACGCCTCTCCGGCCGCCCGCTCGGTCTCCGGGCCGTCCAGCACCCGGAACCTGGGGTCGATGCCGACGGCGACCGGGTGGGCCGAGAGCAGCCGGTTGCAGAAGCCGTGGATCGTCGTCACCCAGGCACTGCCGAGCCCCGGCAGCAGCTCGCGGGCGCGCTCCGACCCGTCCTCGGCGCGTCGCTCGAGTCTCGCCGCGGATCCGTTGGCGCAGCTCGGCGGCGGCCTTGTCGGTGAAGGTGAAGGCGAGGACGGCGTCCGGCGAGACGCCCTGCTCGCAGACCAGCCGGCAGTAGCGATCGACCATGACGCCGGTCTTGCCGGTTCCAGCGCCCGCCTCGATCATGACCTCGGCGGCGCTCGCCTCGATTGCCGCCCGCTGCTCCGCCGTTGGCTCCCGCTCGCTCACTGCTCGTCCTCCTCGTCCTCGGCGGCCGGCTCCACCGGCGCCCGGTCGCGGCGGCAGATCGGCGCGAAGTCGCAGAAGGCGGGGCAGATGCCGTGGTTGCGCAGGCCCTCGCGCGGACCCGGGTCGCGGTCGATCTGCCCGGCCCGCATGCGGGCGACGATCTCGCCGGCGCGGCGCCGAGCATCGCCGAGCATCGCCTCGAACTCCTCGTTGTCGACCCGGTCGGTCTTGGAGAGCCCGTAGCCGGAGAGGTCGGCCGCGGCGTCCTCGCGCACCACGCCCCGTGGCCGCCGCTCCGAGGTGGCGCGCAGCGGGTGGTAGAGGCCGCCGACGATCTCCGCCCCCCAGAGCTCGGCGACGGCAAGCAGGTAGAGCTGCAACTGCAGCTTTGCCTCCTCCTCGAGCTTCACCCGCGGCGAGACTTTGCTCGAGAGCTTGTAATCGAGCACGAGGGCGCGGCCGTCCGCTGCCCGGTCGACCCGGTCGATAGCGCCGTGCAGGCGCCAGCCGTCGATCTCGAGCGCGGGTTGCTCGACCTCTTCGGACTCCGAGAAGCCGGCCTCGAGCAGCCAGGGCTCGAAGCCGGCCGGCTCACGCTGCGCCTCCTCGCCGAGGAAGCGAGCGAGCAGGCCTTCGACCCGGGCGAACATCGCCCGCTCGGCTGGGTGCTGGCCGAGGTCCTCTCGCTTCGGCGACTTCCGCGACCAGCTCCCGGCCGCGGACGATCCAGGCGCTGAGGGAGCCTGGCCTGGGCAACACGTCGCCCCCCGGGCGCTCCTTATAGAGGGAGTAGAGAACCGCGTGCACGATGCCGCCCTGGACAAGTGGATCGGGAGCGGGATCGAGCGGTTGCGGGGCGAGCTCGTGCGAGACGAACCAGCGGTAGGAGCAGACGTCGAACCCCTCGAGGGTGGTGCCGCCGTAGGCGTGAACCTCGCCGAGTGCGGCGAGCACGGCCGGGTTCGAGAGCGGCCCCGGGGCGCGGCTGGCGGCCTCGGCTCGGGCGGCGCTCGCCAGCCGCTCCTTGATCCGCTCGGAGGTCGTGCCCTCGGCGCCGGCGATCTGCAGCAGGCGGTTCGGCTCGGCGGCGGGTCCGCGCGCGGCGATCGCCCGCGCCAGCTCGGTCTCCGACGGCGCCTCGGCGACTCCGTGGACCACCTCGGCCAGGCCGCGGCCGCGGATCTCGCCTTCGCCCGGCTCCATCATTTGCATCACGTCCTCGAGGAAGGGCGAGGGCGCCTCGGCGGCGCCGTTCTCGTCGCTGTCGCGGTAGGAGAGGAAGAGTCGGCGTTTCGGCAGCGCCAGGCAGACGTGGAAGAGGTAGCGCTCCTCGGCGGTGCTGTCGTGGCGCGGTTGCAGGCCGAGCGAAGCGCGTTGGCGTTCGGATAGGAACGGGTCGGTGTGGGCGGCGCCGCGCGGGAACTCCCCATCCTGTAGGGAGGCGACGAAGACGTTGTCGAAACGCGCCGCCCGGACCTGGCGGGGGTCGGCGATCCTGACTCGGTCCTCGACCGGGCCGCTCCACACCCGCACCCGGATTCCGGCCAGCGCGCGCGCGAGCGATTCGGGCAGCGGCGCCAGTCCCTCCAGCTCGGCCCGCTCGGACATCGCGGTTGCGATCGCGGCGGCGGTGCGCGCCTCCAGCTCGGAGCCGACGCGGCTGCCCATCGTCGCGGCGACGGTCCCGACTTCGGCGCTCAGATCGGCCGGTCTGCCGGCGGACTCGCGGAGCTGGGCGACGGCCTCCAGCGGCTCCTCGTATTTCTCCTTCCAGAGCTGCAGCGCCTCCGCCGCTGTCTGAACCCGATCGCGGCGCAGCCTGCGCTCGAACCAATCGATCCGCCCCGGCGAGAGGCCGGACGGGCCGCGCAGGTAGCGCAGCAAATCGGCCGCGCGGCCGGTCCCCAGCACGGCTTCCAACAGCGCCATCAACGAGCCCCCGACCGAGGTGGTCGAGGCCGGCACCTCCGCCTCGAGCGCGGTCGGCACCCCGTAGGACTCGAGCACCGAGGCGATCAGCGGGCCGCGCCGCGCCGGGTCGCGGACGACGATCGCGATCTGCTCCGGCTCGCAGCCGTCGGCGAGCAGGCGCGCCACCTCGACCGGCTATCGCCTCGGCCTCACCGCGCTCGCCGGCCGAGCGCAGGGAAGTGAGGCTCTCGTCGAGGGGGCGGCGCTCGGGCTCGACCGCGCCGAAGCCCCGCTCGAGGTGGAAGAGCAGCGGCGAGTCGGTGTTGCCGGGGTCGGCGAGGGTCTCCTCGCGCGAATCGATCCCGATCTGCTCGAGCGATTCGAGCAGCGGCACGTTGCGGGCCTCGAGCGCCGTGTGTCCTCTCTCGTAAGGGCAGCGCCACGGTCACCTCGGCGACCGCGGCAGTCCGCGGATCAGGCTCGAGCTGGTTGGGGGTCAGGTCGTCGAGCCCGTAGAGGAAGACCGGCCGCCGCCAGAACTCGCTCTCCGGCTCCGAGCAGCCCGATCGCATCGCGCGCGATGCCGTGGGTATCGACCGTTCCGAGCCCGTCGCGCACTCGCGCGTAGGCGCCGAAGAGGGCCGAGATGTCGCCGAGGTAGGCCGAGCCCTCGAGCGTCCCCGCCGCCGCTTCGACGTCCGCCGGCTCGAGCCCCGCGCCCTGCAGCTCGTCGAGCAGGCGCTCCAGCGCCAGCGGAAAGCCGGACTGCAGGGCGGAGCCGCGCAGCGGTCCCAGCTCCGAGCGCCGCTCGCTCACCGCCGCGGCGACGGCGCCGAGGCGCTGCGCCGGGGTGAGGACCGTGCCCGGCGGGGCGCCGCCCGCCGTGGCCACCGCCCCGAACAGGCCACCGAAGGTCATCACGTCGGCGCCGAGCACCGCCCCGTTCGCGCAGAGCTCTCGCTCGAAGGCGTAGACGTCGTCGAGGGTGGGGACGACGAGGACCGGATCGCGATCGAGGACGTCGAGCAGGCCGCGCCGGATGCGACCGGCGCGGCCTGAGTTCGGGGGTCCGTGGATCAGTTTCAGCGGCATAGGGGCGAGCGGTCCAGCATAGGTCCGCCCGCGGCGCTCCGAAACACGGCAAACGCGGCAAAACGCCCCCCGATTTGCCGTCTACCGCCTTCTCTAGATTGACCTTCCAATGGCCCTCTGCTTCGTAGACCCAGCCGACGCGATCCGCGCGATCGCGGACTCGATCGGCCGCGAGGCACGCCGCCAGCTGCTCGGCGAGGCGGTCCGCGCCTGGGTCGACGAGATCCCCGACGACGAGCTCGAGACCCACTACGCCAAGGCGCTCTCCGAGCTCGACGAGCACGACCTCTCGATGCTCGCCGCCTGGCACGGCTCGCTCGAGGTCGGCCATCCGGTGCCCAACCGCGACTTCCTGATGGGCGCCTTCGGCTCGCTCGGCGAGAACCGCCGCGAGGCGATGAAGCTCGCCGCCGGCTTCCGCGGCGAGGAGGCCGTCGACGCCGGAGTCACCGAGGAGGACGCCCTCGAGCTCGTCCTCGGCCTGCTCTCCTCACCCCGCCAGATGGAGTTGGCCCTCGAGGCCGTAGAGCTCTACATCTGGGACCGGGCGGGCTCGGACAACTAGCAAGCTAGCTCTTCGCCCGTTCCGTCAAGGGGTGGGTTAAAATCGGCGCACCCCGTCTCTCTGGGTCTTGACTTCAGTCAAGTCTTGAGGTTGAGGTCGCTGATCAAGCGGCCGGGAACGGGTGATAGCGCGTCTTGGCAATGGCGGCCTGGTTTGAACAGGCCTCATGAATGGCTCCGAAGGGAACGGCGCGCAGGCACTGGTCCGGCCTGTCACGGCGTGCCACTCAAGTTGTGGACAGGATCGCGGTTCGTCTTCAAGACGCATTTGCGCTCGATCCGGCAGGGGTGAGAGCCGGGTGCGCGTGGAGACGAAATTGCGGCTCTCATCACCTTCGAAGAGGCCAGACCCGGACAAGGGTTTGCGCACGGAACGCCAGATCCAGATGTACCGCCAGCGGGAGGCCGCCAAGCGCGAGCGTGCCGAACGCCGTGAGGCCGAGGCACGTGTCCGTTTTTTCAATTTCCAACTTGTGCAAGCGGCCGTCTTGCTGGTCGCAACAGTGATAATCGGGGTCGCTCTCGTAGTGGGCTTGGTTGCAAGTCCCCAGCTACTCAAGCTCGCCATTCCCTCTGCGGGCGCGTGGGGCGCTGTTGTCGCGGTGCTTTATCGGTGGGGTCCCAAGCAGAGCGAAAAGGTCAACTAGCGGTCTCACGAATTGCGGCTGCCGGCCGTTTAGATAGCGATGGAACGCCACGACCTCACCTTTGAAGCGAACCATGACCCCTGCGCGGCGTGGTTTTATCCGGCGCCCGGAGAGCGGTCGACAGCCCCGGCTGTCGTCATGGCCCACGGGCTTTCGGGTACCCGGCGGGACCGCCTCGGCGCCTTTGCCGAGCGCTTCGCGGCTGCCGGGTTCGCCGCGCTCGTCTTCGACCACCGCGGCTTCGGCGACAGCGGTGGCGAGCCCGATGTCTTCGATCCCGCGCGGCAGCTCGAGGACTGGCGAGCGGCGATTGCTTTCGCTCGCTCGCTGCCCGAGGTCGATCCCGAGCGCGTGGCGACCTTCGGCTCTTCGATGGGCGGTGGCAACGCGCTCGCGGCTGCCGCTGAAGATCCGCGAATCGCCGCAGCGATCAGCCAGGTCCCCTTCCTCGACATCGTCACCCAAGCCCATCGCTCCTCACCGCGGGTGAGCGCTCGGACGCTTGCCGCCGCGGTGCAGGGTCGTTACCTCCCGGCGGTCGGCCAGCCGGACGAGCCGGCCCTGATCAACGCGCCGGGTGGGGAGGAGGGCTGGCGACGAGTGGTCTCGATTGGCGAGGACTCGCGCTGGCGCAACCGCGTCTCCTCACGCTGGTTGCTTGGCCGACCCTTCAGGCCCGGGCGTCACGCCGCCAAGCTCCACTGTCCTTGGCTCGTCTGCGTCGGCGAGGCCGATCGCGTCGCCAAGCCCGGCCCAGCGATCGCCGCGGCCCGTCGCGCACCGAGGGGCGAGCTGCGGACTTATCCCGGCGTCGATCACTTCGATGTCTATGACGGCCCCGCGCACGAGGCCCTTGTCGCCGACCAGCTTGACTTCCTGGGGCGCTGGCTGCTCTAACCGAGCGCCGAGCGGATCTCGGAGATCGCCTGCTCGTTGTCCTGGAAGTGAACCGCGTTGAGGCCGGCCGTGCGGGCGCCTTCGATGTTGACCAGGACGTCGTCGATGAAGAGACAGGCTGCGGCTGGTTCGCCGACACGCTCCAGCGTCAGCTCGTAGATCTTCGATTCGGGCTTGCGGCAGCCGACGAAGCCGGAGTCGACAACGGTCTCGAAGATCTCGTCGACCGGCAGCATCGAGCGCCAGAGCGGCTCCCACTCGCGCACGTTGTTGGTCAGCATCGCCATCCGATAGCCCTCGTCCTTCAGCTCGCGCATCAGGTCGATCATCTCCGCGTTGGGCTCGAGCGCCTCGAAGTAGATCTCGCGGAAGCGGTGCATCTCGGGCGGGTGGCCGAGCAGCGGCTCGAGGCACTCGGTCAGCTGGGCGAGGAAGGCGTCCTCGGTGATCTCACCGCGCTCCATCTCGAACAGCGGGTTCTCGCCGTTGGCCTCGGTGGCGGCCTGCATGGCCTTGCCCAGCGTTTCGGTCGTGATCCCGGTCTGGTCCTGAAAGGCCATGAACGACTGCAGCAGCGGTGAGGTCAGCACCCCGCCGAAGTCCGAGACGATCGTTTTGATCTCAGCCATCGCCGTGCACCACCTCGTAGTGGCCGAGTCCCTCGCGCCCTTCCAGCGACCAGCGGAAGAAGGCGACTGTCCCGATCAGGCCCGGGTGACTGACCGCCGCGGCGCTGATCAGCGTGCCGGCGCCGCGCAGCGGCTGGGCGTCCTCGCCGTCGAGCCAGAGCTCGAGCGTCGCCCGGCGCTGCACGCCGTCGGGCCCGTACTCGGTCGAGAGCAGCGTCTCGGAGACGTCGACAGGGGCTCCGTCGGGATCGCAGAGGACCGCGCCGACCGCCTCCTCGCCGTGGCCGCCTGCACCCCGCGGGCGCACGGCGCTAAGCGCAAGCAGGCCGCCGTCGGCAAAGACGATGCCGATCGAGCGGCGCACGATTTGGTCGGTCGAGCTCATCGGCGGCGAAGACTATTGGCCGCTCCAGCGAGTCGCCCGGCTACCATGGGGCGATGCCAGAGAACGAGACCGCAGTTCTGACCGAAGACGATGTCCTAGAGGCGCTCGAGGAAGTGATCGACCCCGAGCTGGGTCTTGACTTCGTCTCCCTCGGCCTCGTCTACGACGTCGAGATCGAGAAGGACGAAGTCCTCGTCACCTTCACCCTGACCACCCCCGCCTGCCCGATCGGCCCCCAGGTCTCCGAGCAGATGAAGGAGTTCGTCGGCGACCTCCCCGGCGTCTCCGCCGTCCACCCCAAGATGGTCTTCGATCCCCCTTGGTCACCAGAGATGATGACCGAGGACGCCAAGTTCGCGCTCGGCTTCTAGGCACGGTTTGCGGGGTCAGAGGGGGTCAGTTCTGTCCCCCGGCCCCTAACCAGCACTTCCGACCTGCGCGAGGCCCTAGCGCGCTTTGATTTCTTCCGGGCGGCTCCTCCGGTCGAGCTGCTTCAGCTCGACGAACGCCGTCGTGATCGCCTGGCCTGTCCGTTCAGCTCTTCGATGCGCTGCGTGGCGAGCTTCACTTGAGCGCACAGCTGGCGCGCTCGATACGCGGAGAGATCGTCCGTGGAGCGCGGTCAAGCTACTGAGGAGCTGGAGGCGCCTTAAGCCATCGCTAAAAGAACATCGAGTAGTATGTACTCATCTGTTTATTATCGGCCCGTAGTCAGGAGGAACTGAGCATGGTGGGCAGGGTGTGGTGCGGTGGGATTGGGTCGGCGATTGTGGCGCAGAAGACAAGAGGCTTCGGAGCGGTCGTTAGCTTGCTGGTTCTCGCTGCGGTATGGCCCTCTGCCGCTACGGCTGCTGAATGCACCAACACTTGGACCGGCCCGGCCGAAGGAACATGGACTACCGCAGGCAATTGGTCAGCAGGCCACGTGCCTACGGAAACCGAGGTGGCGTGCGTCGGCTTGGGTAAGACCGTCAAAGTCACCTCGGGGACAAACAAAGTCGGTGTCGTTCAAGGAGAAGGAAGCCTGGCGATATCGGGAGCGACGTTGGAACTGAAAAACAGCTCGGAAGCGTCAAGCATCAAAACGCTGACGATGGAACTCAGCAGCGTCCTGACCGGCCCTGGGTCGATAAACATTTCGGGCAACCTGGCCTGGGCCAAAGAAAGCACCATGTCCGGTTCTGGGTCGACCGTGATCCTCCCCGGGGCTACCGGGAGCACGACGATGGCCGTCAACATCGGCATCGGGACCCTCAAACAGCGCCGGCTCGTCAACGAAGGCACCTTCACGATGACCTCGGGCAGGCTTTCGCTGACCGAAGGCGGCGAACTGCTTAACGCCGGGACGTTCAAAGCCAACTCCGAATCCGAAACGGCGATTAAGAAGGGCACTGGGTCGGCGAAAATCGTCAACGCCGGCACCTTCAAGAAAACCTCGGGAGCCGGCACCACTGAAGTCGAAGTCTCCTTCGAAAATAAAGGGATCGTTTCCGCCGAAAAAGGAAAGCTCAAGTTTACAAGTGGTGGTTCCGCAGGCTCATCAACCGAATGGGCCGCATTCGAAGGAGCGGAACTGTGGTTCGCCAAAGGCACCTACATGCTGACGGGCGGCACGCTTTCTGGCCCAGCGACGATCAGTGGTGCCTCGACCACGGTCAGCGCCGAAGGCGTGGGGGCCAGCAGCGCAAGCGTCGAACTCAAGGAAGAAGCGACCTTGAGTGTTCCCGGTGGCTCGACGACGCTCGGCAGCCTCACGATGACAGCCTTCAACGGCAAAGTAACCGGCGCGGGAACGCTGAAAATCTCCAGCGCGCTCTCTTGGAAAAACGAAAGCATGATGACGGGCTCCGGGTCTACCGTGATCCTGCCTGGCGCCACGGCGACGGCGACGCTCGCGCTCAAAATCGGAATCGCGACGCTCAAACAGCGCCATCTGGTCAACGAAGGCACCTTTACCTTCTCTTCGGGAAGGATCGCCGCCTCAGAAGGCGCCGTGATCGAAAACACCGGCACCTTCAACGCGAACTCCGAATCGACCATACCCTTCGAAGCAAGCAAAACGGGGGCACCGTCGATCATCAACACCGGCAGCTTCCAACGTACGTCGGGCAGCGGTAGCACCGAAGTAGGGATCGCCTTCGAAAACAAAGGAACTGTCAATGCCCAGAGCGGCACGCTGGAATTCACCGGAGGCGGCTCCTCGACTTCCGCCGCGACCTGGAAATCTCAGGAAGGGGCGAAAGTCAAGTTTGCCAAAGGCAGCTTCGCCCTTGAAAAATCCAGCCTCTCGGGGGCTATCGCCATCAGCGGCTCCGCAACCACCGTGACCGCCGAAAGCGTGAGCGGGAAAGGCGCGCAGATGGAACCGGTCTCAAGTGGGACGCTGAGCATCGCAAGCGGATCGCCTTCGACGATCGACACGCTGACGATGGGTACCAACGGCGTCCTCAACGGCGCGGGAACCATCAACATTGAGAATACGCTCAACTGGACTCACGAAGGAACGATGACTGGCGTTGGCGCCACCGTGGTCTCCTCGGGAGCGTCTGGCACGGCCTCACCGGGGACTACCGCCTCTCTGAAACAGCGTGAATTCGTCAACAAAGGGACGTTTGTACTGGAATCGGGACGGATCACCGCTTCCGAAGGCGCGGTCCTGGAAAACACCGGCACCTTTACCGTCAACTCGGAGACCTCCGGCGCGATCACGGTCGGGTCGGGAGGGGCAGCATTCTTCAACAGCGGTACTTTCCGCAAGGCTGCGGGTGCGGGGGTCACCGAAGTGCAGGCACCGGTCGAAAACAAAGGCACGATCTCAGCCCAGAAAGGCACACTTGCCTTCTCCGGCGGAGGGTCGGCGGGAACTTCGACTACATGGGGGGCCTCAGAAGGCGCGGAAGTGAGGCTCGCGAAAGGTCTCTTCGCCTTCACCGGCGGCAGCCTCTCGGGCTCGATTTCCATCAGCGGCAAATCCACCAGCGTCATCGCGGAAGGCATCAACGGAACCGCGGCCAAAGTCGAGTTGAAGGAAGAAGCCACCTTCACGATTCCAAGCGGCTCAGTGACCTTGAGCGCCCTGACGATGAACGCCTACCACGGCAAGGTGGCCGGGGCCGGCACACTGCGAATTTCCGGCAACCTGGCATGGGCGCACGAAAGCGAGATGACGGGCAGCGGATCGACCGTGATCTTGCCGGGAGCCACGGCCACGATGACCATGCTGCTCAACATCGGGATTGCGACTCTCGAGGAACGCAAGCTCGTCAACGAAGGTACGTTCACGATGTCCTCGGGAAGGATCGCCGAGTCCAAAGGCGCAATCCTGGAAAACACGGGCACGTTTCTCGCCAACTCAGAGTCGCTGCAGGCGATCGAAGCGGGCTCGGGTAAATCCCTGCTCGTCAACACGGGCACCATCAAGAAGACCTCGGGCTCTGGAACCACCGAGATAGGCCCGGACTTCGAAAACCTCGGCATGCTCAAACAGGAAACCGGGAAACTTCTGATCAACCACCCGGTCAGTGCTGGCTCGAAAAGGCATCTCGAACACCAGTCGCACTGCGCCGATCCGGTCGAATGCGCGAGCGGTAACTTCTCAGAGACTCAAGCCGACTTCGCCATCGGCGGTCGCGGTGTTGGATTGCTTCTCACCCGAACCTACAGCGCCCAGGCCGCCATAGTCGCGGCAGCGCCGGGTGCTTTTGGCTTCGGTTGGACCAATGCATTCAGCGATCGCCTCGTTTCTGAAGAAGGCGGAAAAACGATCACCCTTGTCCAAAGCGACGGTGGCGCGGTGCAGTTCACCGAAAGTGGCAAAGGCTCCTTCGCGGCTCCCTCGTGGAGCCAGGACACCCTGAGTGGCAGTTCCGAAACAGGCTACCTCCTAATCCTTCCCGATCAGATCGAATACGGCTTCTCGGGTGCCGGCATGCTGGAAAGCGTGACCGACCGCAACGGCAACAAAACAACGCTCTCCTACGACAAATCGGGCAAGCTCGAGGCGATCGCCGATCCTGCCGGCCGGAAAATCACACTCACCTACAACGGTGAAGGCCTGGTCGAAAGCGCCAAAGACCCGATGGGCCATGTGATCAAATACGCCTACGAAGGCAAAGACCTAAAGAGCGTGACTCTTCCGGGGGAAGAAGCCCCTCGCTGGCAGTTCAAATACGACGCCAGCCACCGGATGACAACGATGACCGACGGCCGGGGCGGGAAAGCCACCAACGAATACGACGGCTCGAATCGGGTGATCAGCCAGACCGATCCCGCCGGGCGCACGATCGCCTTCGAATACGGGCCGTTTCACACCAAGGTCACGAACAAAGCCACCGGCTCGGTCACCGATGAGTGGTTTACGAGCAACAACCAGCCCTTCTCGATCACGCGCGGCTATGGCACCGCGGACGCCACCACGGAAACCTTCTCCTACAGCACGGCCGGTCAGCTCACCGGCGTCACCGATGGCAACGGCCACACGACGAGCTATGACTACGACGCTAAAGGCAACCGGTTCAGCGAAAGAGATCCGCTGGGCAACGAAAGGGAATGGGCCTTCAACGAAACCCACGATGTCGTGAGCGAAACCACTCCGGGTGGCGAGACGACGACGATCGCGCGCGATGGGAACGGCAACGTCGAAGGCATCTCGCGTCCGGGCCCAGAAGAAACGACGCAGACCACGACCTTCGAATACGACGAACACGGCCAGCTCGAAAGCATCACCGATCCGCTCGAAAGAACCTGGACCTACGGCTATGACAGCTACGGCAACCGGACCAGCGAAGCCGATCCCCTGGGCAACACGCAGACGCTTGGCTATGACAACGACTCGCGGCTGACGTCGACCGTCACGCCGCGCGGCAACGCCGAAGGTGCCAAAGCCTCCGAATACACGACGGCGATCGAACGCGATCCGCTCGGCAGGCCGCTTAAAGCGACCGACCCGCTTGGCGGCTCGGTCGAATACGCCTATGACCCCAACGGCAACCTCGAAGCCAAGACCGACGCCAACGGCCACACCACCAGCTACACCTACAGCGCCGATAACGAGCGGATCGAAGTCGAAAAGCCCAACGGCGCCGTCCTAAAAACAAAATACGACGGCGCCGGCACCATCACCGGCCAGACCGATGCCAACGAACATACGACGGCCTACGTCCGAAATGCTCTCGGAGAGCCAATCGAAGTGGTCGATCCCCTGGGGCGCAAAACGACGGAGGAATTCGACGCCGCCGGCAACCTCAAGGCGATGATCGATCCTGCCGAAAGAAAAACCAGCTATGCCTATGACAAAGCCAATCGGCTCATCGGGATCGGTTACTCAGATGGCACGACACCGAACGCCGAATTCGAATACGACCCCGACGGCAACGTGATCAAGATGGTCGACGGGACCGGCGAATCAACCTTCGGCTATGACCAGCTGGGCAGGCTGCGGGAAGCCGAAGACGGCCACGGCAGCGTCGTCGGCTATGGCTACAACCTCGGCGAAGAGCTCACCGGCATCCTCTATCCAAACGGAAAAGCCATCGCGAGGACCTTTGACAAAGCCGGGCGGCTGGAAGCCGTGACCGACTGGCTCGAAGGAACGACGACCTTCTCCTATGACGCCGACTCCAACCTGGAAGCGATTGCCTTCCCGGTCGCAAGCGGCAACGCGGACGAATACGCCTACGACCAAGCGGATCGGATGAGTGGGGCGAAATTCACAAGCGGGCCGGAAACGCTTGCCTCGCTGTCCTACCTGCGCGACAAATTCGGTCAGGTCGAAGAAGAAGTCAGATCGGGCCTGCCGGGCTCAGCGGCAGTTGTTTATGGCTACGACGAAAGCGAGCGCCTAGTCGAAGCCGGCGCAGCGAGCTTCGAATACGACCAGGCCGACAGCCTGACGAAAGCGCCCGGAACGACCAACACCTACGACGCAGCCAGCCAGCTCGAAGCCGGAACCGGCATTGCCTACAGCTACGACAAATTCGGGGAGCGAACGAAAGCGACACCCGAAGCTGGCCCAGCGACTGACTACGGATACGACCAGGCCGGCAATCTGATTTCAGTCGAACGACCTGAAGAAGGTGAAGTGCCTACGATCGAAGAGGCCTTCGCTTACGACGCCACCAGTCTACTCGCCTCGAAGACCACCGGACTGACGACTCACTACTTCACCTGGGACAACAGCGGGTCGCTTCCGTTTGTGCTGAATGATGGCGAAAACAGCTATATCTATGGACCCAATGGCTTGCCGATCGAGCAGGTCGATGCCGAAGAAGTACCGAGTTACCTGCACCACGACCAGCTCGGCAGCACTCGTTTGCTGACGGATGCGAGCGGCGAAGCCAGCGCAGGTTTCAGCTACACGCCGTATGGCGAGCTCGAAGGCGTGACTGGGACGGCTGCGACGCCGCTCGGCTTTGCCGGTCAGTACACCGATGCCGAAAGCGGCCTTCAGTACCTTCGTGCCCGGTTCTACGATTCGGCAACCGCGCAGTTCTTGACGAAAGACCCGCTGGCTGAGTTGACGCGTTCACCTTACGAGTATGCGCGCAATAATCCGCTTACCTACTTTGATCCTACTGGTCGCGCCTGTGTTGAGTCTTTTGGGACTATAGGTAGATATCCGAATATTCTTGACTGTCTTGGACAAGGGGCCGAAGAAGTCCTCGAATCACCCGCCACTGGACCTGTCGCGGGTGTGATCTGCGCGCTGACCCCAGGATGCGGTGCAGTGGAGGCCATCGCAGCGGGACTTTTCCTTACGACCGTGTCAAATATTCTGCATGCGAATAACGATTCATGTTTCGACTTTGTTTCAAACCAGCTTGTGGGCATGCTCGTCTTGTTGGTCGGGGGTGCGCCAGGCGGGCTCCTTGACATGGTGCCTGGTTCGATCGGTGGCCTTTCGCCGCTTGGTCGCCGAGTACTCGAAATAGCCAACGATGCTCCTGGGCTCTTTCTGGAGTTTGTCCACGCACTTCAGGGGCAGTGAGTAAATGGAACATCTGGAGCAAGGTAAAGAGCTGCTGCCGGAAGGAGAGAGACTACGGCTGAACGATTGGGCGGAGACGCTGGGCTGGGTGCTGGCGATAGCTGCTGGCCTGGCCGGGTTGTTCTTGTTGCTGCGAGCCCCGTCACCTGATAGCGACTTTCATGGGCCGCTGAGATACGTCCTCGCTGTTGGTTGGCTGGGATTCGGCTTGCTGGTTGCGAGCGGAGCGCGTGCTGGGGTGATCGTGAGGGAGAGGGGAATCACCATTCAGACCCGATTGCGTCATTTCGATTACGATTGGTCAGAGATCGCGGAGTTTCGACTCAAGCGGTCAATGATCGGCAAGCCGGCTCTGCGGATTCGACTCCAGGATGGCCGGGAGTCGCGGGCCGTAGGCTTTGAAGCCCGGACCTCCAATGAATGGGAACGAGCTGAGGCGATGGTCGCGGAGTTGAACCGGCGGGTGTCCGATGCCCGCTCGATTTGACGGCGGCGGTCGGCCTACTCGCCACGAAGACTGATGGTCTGGCGATCTACTATCTGACTTGGGACAGCAGCAGCTCGCTTCTGCTGCTGCTCTTGGACGACGGCGAAAACAGCTACATCTACGGGCCGAATGGCCCTGCCGGTTGAGCAGGTGTCGGGCGAAAACCGACCTACCTGCATCACGACCAGCTCGATAGTACGCGTCTACTGACCGACGCAGAAGGCGAAACGAGCGTGACCTTCGGCTATTACGCCTTACGGCGGGCTTGAAGGCAAGACGGACGGCAATGACGCCATTGGGCTTCGCGGGTCAGTACACGGATGCTGCGACTGGCCTGCAATACCTGCGTGCTAGGTTCTACGACCCGGCGACTGCGCAGTGACCCACGATCCGATGAGCGAGTTGCCGGCCACTGAGATTCACAATGAGTGACAAAGCTGCCCTGACGTTGATCATCGGCGGACCTTGATCCTCGTTGGTTTGGTGGGTGTGTTCTCGGGACATGGTCAGTATCACCATGTGCCGAGCTGGTTGAGGCCCGTCGTGGGTCTGCTATGCATAGCCGGGGGGATATACATAGCGGCGAAGTGCAGGTCGGGATTGATCGTCGACCAGGACGGCATCGTCGTCCAGGGCGCGATCCGACGAAGGCGCTGGACTTGGCGTGAAGTCGAACGCTTCGAGCTGACTGCAGCAATCTATGCGCCCGTGCTGAGGATCGACTTGGCCGACGGCGGGCGTGTCCGAACCCCCGGATTCAAGGGCCGATCAAGGAAAGAGCGAGAGCTGGCGAAGGAACGGGTCGCTGAGCTCAATCGGCGTGCCTCTGCCAGCTAGCCGGTTTGTGAGCGACAACTGTCGACGATGGTCATGGATTTGCCGCCGAACGGGACCCTTCTTCGCGTTGGCACGTGGCGTATAAAAGGTCATGTGGTTCGGGGTCGTCGTAATCGACTTATCGCGCTATCGGTCCTGTTCCAGGCAGTTCAAATCGGTGGTCCGGCAGCACTCCTGTCAGCCTTTGCGACCATCTTCGCTTTTGGGGTCTTTGTGCGCATGCCCCTAGGTGAGATTGCATTCGAACAGCAAGGCGTCAAGGCTCGGACGGTCTGGCGTACCTATCAATGGCGGTGGAGCGAAATCGAGAGTTTTGAGCTTCGCGAAAAAGGGGAAAGACCGCGATTCCGTATTTGTCTTCGCGACGGCCGCCAAAAGGGGTTTGTTGGTTTTTTTACGCAATCGCAGGCTGAAGAGGAGTTTGGCCAGGCGCTTTTCAGGGCGGCCAAAGATCGCCTCGAGGTAGAGCACAAGAAAGTCTCTCGCCCTTAGCCTTTCTAGTAGCCCGGCCGAACTCCAGGGTCACTTGTCATACGCCGGGCTGAGGGGTGGGTAAAATTGTCGGCGATGTCCAAACCCAGAGCCTTTGCTCTAGAGCTGCGAGGAGGTGCCGTCCCTACCTCCTTCCCCACCGCGAGCAAAAGTTGTCCAAATGCAGGCTGATTGTGCCAAGAGTTTCAGAGATGATGACCGAGGACGCAAGTCGAGCAACGGACAACAACTTCTGGTACTCGCAGGGTATTGTCTGCGGGATGGAACTGAAAGCATTTGCGACTCGAGTGTCGTCTGTCGCCGGCCTTGCCGTCGTCGTTGTGCTTGCCGCCGCAATCTCGACCTCCGTCGCTGTGGCTGGCCAACAAGGTCAAGTCGGTGCTCCACCGTTGATTCCTCCCGGGTTCCGACTGCATGCCAGCAATGGCTACACGCTTTCGGCGATCGCATTCGAGAATCCCCGCACGGGGCGCGGTGAGGTCTATCTAACGATGCGCTCGCGTCACGCCGCGGCGGTCTACCTTGCCCCGGCTGTGGTTGGTCCAACCTCCATCGAAGCAGACCTCGGAGCTATCGGTCGGATAGACCTCGACTTCGTCTCTTCCGGTGAGTCTCGGACAGATCACTCGGACTGTGGCGGAAAGCCCGTTCTTGTGGATACCGGTCGCTACGAGGGGACCATCGACCTCGTGGGCGAGGAAAGGTACAGCGAGGTTCACGCCAGCTCTGCTCGCGGAGAAGTGAAAGAAGCGTTGAACCTCGTCTGTCCGGGAGGCCCCAAGTCCGAAGGTTCCGGCGGTCACTCACCTGGTGCTCGACTGACCGTTGCGCGTCGTCGTGGGCGTCAATTCAAGTTCAGCGCGATGAAGAACAGCCCGAGCCGACTGGCGAGGTTTAGTGCCTCGGTTTCTGAGCAGCGAGGGCGCGTTTTGATTTTTCGGGGGGTTGAGGCCACTGGTGCGGCGGGTTCATTTGACTTTGACGTTCCGTCCGGAACGGCCGAGGTCAATCCACCGGAGCCATTCGTAGGTGAGGCCAGCTATTTCCGCCCGTCTGGGCAAAAGAAGGTTCGCTGGCAGGGTGACCTCAGCGTTGATTTTCCTGGTCGCGCGAACGTGCGACTGACTGGGCCCGGCACTCGAGCCAGCTTGATCCGAGCCGTACTCAACCCGAGCCACCCGTTCCGGGTGCAATAGGGGTACCTCAAGTTCGAGCACTTGGCCAAGAAGGCCACTTCGTCGGCACTTCGACGAAGGTTCCTGGGACTTCTTCCCTAGATAGAACGCCGGTTAATGAACGCCAACCACCCCCGCTCAGCGCACCAACTCATCGCCGATACGTTCGGCCTGTATCGGCGCTACCCGCTGATCTTCCCCGTGCTGGCCGCTGCGGTGATCGTTCCCTACGACGCCATCGTTCTTGGTGTCACCGGTTCCGGGGCGCTGACGGAGTCGTCCCTTTCCGCCGGTGTCGGGTTTCTCTTGACGCTGATCGAGTGGTGCCTGGTCGGCCCGCTGATCTCGGCTCTTCATGTCCACGCGGTGCGCGAAGCGCGCGAAGGGGGTAGTCCGCGGCTTGGTCCGGTCGCCCGGCAGGGACTCCGAGTGCTGCCGGTTGTTGCGGCAGCTTCGATCATTTCCGGATTGGGAATCTTTGTTGGATTCCTGGCTCTGATCGTCCCGGGCATCATTCTGAGTCTGCGCTGGATCGTCGTCGCTCAATCGGCCGCGATCGATCACGAGGGATGGATCCCGGCCCTGCGCCGCAGCGCCGAGCTAACGGACGACCGCTATGGCCACGTCTTCGTCTTTGCCTTCTACGTCGGCCTGATCACAACGGTGCCCATATTTTTGGGCGGCCTCGGCTTTGAAGACGACCCCACGAGCGTCGTCTCGCTTCTGGTCGGATTGGTTGTCCAGGTCTTTTCCCTGTCGTTCGGGGCGCTGGCGACGGCGCTGCTCTACTTCGATTTGCGCACTCGCAGCGAACCGGCCGCCGCAGGGGCGCAGGCCACCGGCGGCGATTCCCCGCAAACCGATCACTCGCTGGATCCGCGCAGCTACTCGGATCAAACCCGGCCGAAAGGGTGGTACATCGATCCGAGCTTCTCCCGATCGAATGACTTATTGGGGGGCCGAGGATCCCCCCGCCTGGGGAGCTACCACCCGCACTCCGCGAAAGGTCAAGCGAGCCTGGCAGGAAAGCCAGGAGCAGGACGGCTAGCCCGGCAGCCGCGGATCGTCGGCGTCGATCTCCTCGGCCGTGGCGTCGTAGTCGTACTGGCGGCTTGAGGTTGTTGGACCCGCTGGCCCCGCCGAGCCCGGCGCCCCGACGATGACGAAACGCCTGGTGACATAACCACCCATCAGGTGCCTGACGATCGCCCTCGTCGGTGGGATCAGGAAGATCAGGCCGAAGATGTCGGTGACGAAGCCGGGGGTGAGCAGGAGGGTGCCGCCGATCGCGATCAGCAGGCCGTCGGCGACCTCGCGGCCGGGGAAGCGGCGCTCGGCGAGGGCGGCGTTGAAGCGGCGCCAGGCGCCGCGGCCCTGGTGGCGCAGCAGCAGCGAGCCGAGGATCGCGTCGGCGAGCAGGAGCGCGATCGTCGGCCAGACCCCGATCAGCGAGCCGATCTGGATGATCACGTAGAGCTCGACGATCGGGACGACGATGAAGAGGGCGACGAGGATTGCCACCGACTTAGCCTAGTCGGCGCGGGGCGCGGGCCGGTTCAGGCGCGCGCGGCCGCCGCCGCGGCCTGCTCGAGCTCGGCGAGCGAGCGATTGAGGCCCTCGGCGATCGCTTCCACGTCCTCCATCTCGTCGTAGTCGGCGAGCAGGCCGAAGCCGACGCGGCCGTTGTAGCTCATGATCGCCACCGCCATCGCGTGGTTTGGCGGCAGGAAGGCGACCGGGAAGACCTCCTCGAGTTCGCGACCGAGCACGTAGAGCGGGATCTGCGGCCCCGGCACGTTGGTCACGATCAGGTTGAAGAGCCGGGTCGAGAAGTTGATCCGCGAGGCCTGCGCCAGCAGCGTCGGCGGCGCGAAGTCGTTGAAGCGAGAGATCACTTCGGCCCCGAGCGCCTGCTTGGAGCGCTTCAGCCCCTCCATCTGCTCGCTCACCACCCTCAGCCGCCGCACCGGGTCCTCGACGTAGACCGGCAGCGGCCCGCGCATAGCCGCGATCCGGTTGCCGAGGTCGCCGCGCTCGTCCTGGCTGCGAATCGAGACCGGCACCAGCGCCCGCAGCTCCAGGCCCTCAGTGCGCACGCCGCGGCTGTGCAGCCACTCGCGCAGCGCCCCGGTCACCACGGCCAGGACGACGTCGTTGACGGTGCCGCCGAGCGCGTCCTTGATCCGCTTGAAGGTGGCCAGCTCAGAGCGCGCCCAGGTGAAGCGCCGGTGCGGGCCGATCGGCAGGTTCAGCGGCACGTCGGGAGCGGGGTCGGCGAAGGCGCCGACGATCTCGCCGACTCCCTCGAGCGCCTCGCCGATCCGCCGCGCGGCGGACTCGGGGTGGCGCACCGCCTCGACCGCGCGCTCGACCAGCTTCACCGGCGCGGCGGCCGCGTCGGCGGCACCGCGGGCTACCAGGTCGATCGTGCTCGGCTCGGGCGCAGGCACCCAGCCGTCGTCGCTGGCGGCGGGCTCGGGCACCGGCTCGAGGTCGAAGAGAACCGTGCCGATGTCCACGCCGGAGATTCCGTCGACCATCGCATGATGGGTCTTGGTCAGCAGGGCGAAGCGGTCGCGCTCCAGGCCCTGCACCAGCCAGAGCTCCCAGAGCGGCTTCGAGCGGTCGAGCTGCTGCGAGAAGACGCGCGCGGCGAGTCGCTTCAGCTGCTGCTCGCCGCCTGGATCGGGCAATCCGGAGTGGCGGATGTGGTAGGTCAGGTTGAAGTTGACGTCGTCGGCCCAGAGCGGTCGGCCGGCCTCCAGCGGCGGCACCACGAGGCGTTGGCGGAAACGGGGGACCTGGCTCAGCCGCCCCCGAACGTGCTCGACCAGGTCGACGTATTTGGGCGGCGGGCCCTCGAAAATCAGGATCGCGCCGACGTGCATGTGGCTCGCCGAGCTCTCGTTGGTCAGGAACGAGGCGTCGACGGCGGTGAGTCGATCGAGGTGGCGTCCTTGCGTTGCCATCCAGCAAGGCTAGCCATCCCCGGACGCGGGAGCGAGGACGTGAGATCGCCGGTTGTCATAAGCACGTTCTCGCGGGAGCGGAGGAGATGGCGCCCGGCTACTCTGCACATATGCCTCCCGTCGCCACCGCGGCCCCGAAACGGGTCCTGCTTGCAGCCCCGCGCGGCTACTGCGCCGGCGTCGACCGCGCCGTGCAGACGGTCGAGCGTGCGCTCGAGTTCTACGGCGCCCCGGTCTACGTGCGCAAGGAGATCGTCCACAACAAGCACGTGGTCGAGGAGCTCGCCAAGCGGGGCGCGATCTTCGTCGAGGAGGAGACCGAGGTGCCGGAGGGCGCGATGGTCGTCTTCTCCGCCCACGGCGTCGCTCCGGCGGTGCACGAGAACGCCGCCAGCCGCAATCTGCGCACGATCGATGCGGCACCTGCCCGCTCGTCACCAAGGTCCACGTCTCCGCCCGGCGCTTCGCCGCCGAGGGCTACACGATCATCATGATCGGCCACGAGGGTCATGAGGAGGTTGAAGGCACGACCGGCGAGGCGCCCGACAGCATCGTCCTGATCGAAACGGCCGATGAGGTCGAGAGCCTCGAGGTCGCTGACCCGTCGAAGGTCGCCTTCATCACCCAGACGACGCTCTCCGTCGACGAGACGGCCGAGGTCATCGCCGCCCTGCGAGCCAAGTTCCCCTCGATCGTCAGCTCCAAGTCAGATGACATCTGTTACGCCACCACCAACCGCCAGATCGCGGTCAAGCAGCTCGCCCGCGAGTGCGAGCTTGTCTTGGTGATCGGCTCGACTAACTCCTCCAACTCAAACCGGCTGGTCGAGGTCGCGCGCGAACACGGCGCCGCCTCCCACCTGATCGACAATCACACCCAGGTCGAGGAGGAGTGGCTGGAGGGCGTCGAGACGGTCGGCATTACTTCTGGCGCCAGCGCCCCGGAGGAGCTGGTCGAGCGACTGGTCGAGCTCTTCCGCGAACGCGGCGCCAGCGACGTCTCCGAGCTGCGCACCGTCCACGAGGACGTGCGCTTCATGCTCCCCAAGGAGATCCGCGAGGCGCTCAAGGCAGTCCCGCAGCAAAGCTGAGCGACCAGACGCGCAGCTCGCCGGCGGGCTCGAGCGTGACGCTGTGTGACTCGTGCCGCTCGTGCTCGGCCAGGGCGTAGAGGCGCGGCCGGTCGATCGTCAACGCCCGGGGCTCACCGTCGTCGATCCGGACCATGAGCTCTCCGCTGCCCGCGACCGTGGCGTAGGCGCCGCCGGCGGCGTACTCGGCCCTCAGCGTGGGGCTCTCCGGCGTCGGACTCCACGGTTGCTCCCAGGAGCCGCCGGGGAATAGCTCCGGCGTCGGCGGCATCACCTTCGCCCCGGGCGAATCGCTCGGCCGCAGCGGCCGCATCGGCTCCGGCAGCGAGCGCAGCGCGTCAAGCTCACGCAACTCTTCCTGGATCGCCATCTCGGTACCCAGGTACTCGCCCTCGCCGAAGTGAAACCAGCTCAGCGCCCCGCCCGTGGTCCAGAGGAAGAGGCTCGGCCAGCCTTCGCAGCCGTAGGCGAGCCAGAGCTCGCGCTGGGCGTCGATCGCGACCGGGAAGCCGACACCGAGCTCGGCCAGGCCGTCCTTGACCTGCCGGGGGTCGGAGCCAAAGGGGAAGCGCGGCGCCTGCACCCCGATCGTCTTCAGGCCCGCCTCGCGGTAGCGGCGATCCCACTCGACCAGGTAGGGCAGGGTGCGAACGCTGTTGAGCTGGGAGAAGTCGAGGAAATGGACCAGCACCGGGCCGGCGGCGGTTAGGGCCGGCATCGATTGCGGCGCCTCGCCGACCCAGGCGATCTCGCCGGGGAGGTCGGGTGCGGCGATCGTGTCTCGTTCCGGGCGCATCGGCGCGAACGTTATTCGCTGGCGCCGGTGCGACTCCGCTAGATTTTCAGAGCAATGTTCGAGATCGCCCTGGCGCTGATCCCGCTGTTCCTGCTGGTCGGATCGCTGCTGTTCGGCCACTACCCGGGGTTCCGGACGATCGTCAGGATCTCCGAGCGGATTTGGTCCGAGCCGCGCGCCCGCGCCGCAAAGAGCCAGCGACGCCCGCGTGCTCCCCGCTCGCACGCGATCAGCGGCGGTCTTCTGATCGCCTTCGGCTGCGCCCAGCGTCCGCCTCCGCTCGCTCCCTAGATCCAGCCACCCGTGGCGCCCGCCGCGGGATCAAAGGTGGCGCGGTCTTGCCGCGCCTCGATCGAAGGAGCGAGTAATGAATTCGAATACCACCCGTGTCGTCGCCGGCATTGTCATCGTCGTCGTCGCTGTAGTGCTCTTCATGGTCCTAAGGGACGACGGCAAGAGTGACTACGAAAAGCTGGAAGACGAAGGGAAGATCGGCAAGCTGGGGGATGAAGGGAAGAGCGGGAAGAGCGACGACGCAAAGGGCTCACCCGAAATCACCACGATCGTGATCAAGAACGGCAAACCGGTCGGCGGCATCGCCCAGCTGACCTACAACGAGGGCGAACAGGTTCGCTTCAAGGTGGACTCCGACGTCAGCGACGAGGTCCACATGCACGGCTACGACATCATGAAGGACGTCGAGGCCGGTGGCTCGGTCACCTTTGACTTTCCCGCCACGATCGAAGGCATCTTCGAGGCGGAGCTGGAGGATCGTGGGGAACAGATCCTTGAACTGACCGTCGAGCCATGAGCTTCTTCCTGCCGCTTGCGCACGCGCTCGTCGCGCGCAAGGACCTGCCGATCCCCGCCTGGCTTTTCGCCTGGGGGGCATCGATAGTCCTCATCGTTTCCTTCTTCGCCCTCTCGGCGGCGTGGCGCAAGCCACGCTTCGAGGAGGAACGTTGGCGCCCGCTCGACGAGCGCTTCTCGCGCGCCCTGCTGGGCATGCCCGTGCAGGTCCTCTTCGGTGCGATCGGTGTGTTTTTGCTCGGCCTCTCGATCTACGCCGGATTGCGGGGTACCGAAGCGCCTGACCGAAATTTCGCCCTCACCTTTCTCTTTGTCACCGCCTGGCTGGGTTTCCCGGTTTTCAGCGTCATCTTTGGCGACGTCTTCCGGCCCTTCAATCCCTGGCGCGCCATTGGTCGAGTGATCGGTGGTGCCTTCACCTTGGTTGCGGGTCAGCGTCCGTCCCATCTCAAGTACCCGGAGGCGCTGGGTCGCTGGCCGGCCGCCGTAGCCCTGGTGGCGGTGGTTTGGCTGGAGGTCGTCTACGGGGCGAGCGGCGGGGTCGCGGTGGGCCTTTCACCCGATACGGCTGGCCTGGCAGCGCTCGTCTACAGCCTCTACACGCTCGCGATGATGGCGCTGTTCGGTGTGGAGAAGTGGTGTCAACGGGGAGAGGTGTTTTCGGTCTACTTCGGGATGTTCTCGCAACTTGGTGCTTTCGGGGTACGGGACGGCCGACTCGGTCGGCGCTTGCCGCTGTCGGCGTCCACTCACTGGGCGACCGTGCCGGGCTCGGCCGCGGTGGTGATCGCCTCGATCGCCACCACGAGCTTTGACGGAGCCCAGGAGGGAGCCCTGAAGGACGCGATCGTGCAGACCTTTGAATGGCTTGCGGACACGGGTCTGGGCCTGACCACCTCGTTGCGATTGGCGGACACGATCTTCATGCTGATCTGCTTCCTCGGTGTCGGCCTCGTGTACCTGATTGGGGTGCGGGGAATGGCGACCGTGAAGGGCGCTCCGCCGCTGAGCAAACTGCGCTCGGGCTTCGCTCACACCTTGATCCCGATCGCGTTCGCCTACCTGGTGGCGCATTACTTCAGTCTTTTTGTCTTTCAGGAGCAGGCGCAGTTCACGTACCTGCTCTCCGACCCACTGGGTACCGCCACGACGGACCTCTTCGGCACCGCTTCGGGGGGCATCGATTTCAAGCTCCTCAGCGCCAACGCGATCTGGTACGTGCAGGTCGGGGCCCTGGTAATCGGTCACGTCGTCGGCCTCACGCTTGCCCACGACCGGGCCACGGCCTACTGGGGGGATTACCGGCAGGCGGCACGCTCCCAGTACTGGATGCTTGCTGTCATGGTTGCCTTCACCTGCTTCGGCCTTTACCTCCTATCCGTCGGCAATGGCTAACAATTCCGCTTTTTGCGAAAAGAGCGGATGAAGCCGAGGTTAAGCAGGGTTTTTTACTGATGCAAACTTTTTACAGGGTGGTTTACTAGGAGCGAGTCCAATCACTTGACTCTCCCTCTCCTTATTGAACCGAGACCGCCGCTCGCAAGGCCGGCGGTCTCGGTGCGTTAGGGAGGTCATACTGGGGTCATGGCCGTCTTGGTACCACTGGCCCACGCCGGCCACTGGCTCTGGGTTCTCTACCTGCCGCCGCTGTTGATCGTCCTCGGCTCGCTGCTGCGGTCGACGCTCTCGGAGCGCCGCAAGAAGCGCGACGACTAGGAGGCTCTAGAGGATCTCGGCGAGCCGGCGCTCGAGCGCGGCTGAGATCTCGTCGCGAACCGGGCCCTCGGCCAGGCGTTCGACCAGGGACTCGAGGAAGCCTTCGATGATCAGCGACTTTGCCTCGGCCTCGCCGAGCCCGCGCGAGGTGAGGTAGAAGAGCTGCTCGCGATCGACCTGGGCGACGGCCGCGGCGTGGGTGCAGCGCACGTCGTCGGCTTCGATCTCGAGGCCGGGGATCGCATCGGCGTGAGCCTCGGTCGAGAGCAGCAGGTTGCGGCTCTCCTGGAAGGCATCGGTCTGCTGGGCGCCAGGGTCGACGCGGATCATGCCGCGCCAGACCGCGGTCGAGCCGGCCGCGAGCACACCGCGGAAAGCGAGGTCGGAGTTGGTGTTCGGCGCCGCGTGCTCCTGGGTAGTGTCGTAGTCGAGGTGCTGCCCGGGCCCCCCGGCGTATCCGCCAGTGACCCGCGCCTCGGAGCCCGGGCCCGCCAGATTGGTCTCCATTCGCACCTTGCCGTTCGCCGAGCCGAAGCCGAGCGCGGTCCAGTCGAGCCTGCCGTCGCGCTCCACCTGGGCGCGCTGGGTGGCGAAGATCCAGGATGACTCGGAGATGTCCTGGGTGTTGACGTAGCGCAGCGTTGCCGCCTGGCCGACGCTCAGCTCGACCACCGAGTTGAGCAGGGCATCGACCTCATCGTCGGGCGAGGACCAGTGCTCCCAAATCTCTGCCTCGGCGCCCTCCTCGAGCACGACCAGGGTGCGCCAGTTGAGCGCGCTGCCGCTCTCGCTGAGCGGAACCTCGATCCGGATCGGCTCCTCGACCCTGACCCCCGCTGGCACGTGGACGAGCACGCCGTCGCTCCAGGCGTCGTCGTTGCGCGCCACGAAGGGGTCCTCGGCGGGCGCCAGGGAGCCAAGAAGTCCCTCGACTAGCTCCGGCCTGGACTCGCTCGCCTCTTTCAGCGGCAGCACCACGGCTCCCGCGGCCGTGCCGATCGAAGCCTCGGCCGAACCGGGTTCATACGAATCGAGGTCGAGACTGGAGAGATCGGTGAATTCCCACCCCTTCGTCTTCGCGTCGGGGAGAGGGGGCAGCGTCGCTACCTCAGCCAATCGAACCCTCCATCTGCAGCTCGATCAGCCGGTTGAGCTCGACCGCGTACTCCATCGGCAGCTCTTTGGTCACAGGCTCGATGAAGCCGTTGACGATCATCTTCGAGGCCTCCTCCTCGTCGAGGCCGCGGCTCTGCAGGTAGAAGAGCTGCTCGTCGCCGATCTTGGAGACGGTCGCCTCGTGGCCGACGTTGGCGTCGTTCTCGTCGATGCGGATCGTCGGGTAGGTGTCCGAGCGCGAGTCCTCGTCAAGTAGCAGCGCGTCGCAGACGACCTTGGAACGGGATTCGGTTGCCCCGTCGGCGATTTCGAGCAGGCCGCGGTAGGTCGCCCGCCCGCCGTCCTTGGAGATCGACTTGGAGAAGATCGAGGACGATGTGCGCGGGGCGGCGTGGATGATCTTGCCGCCGGCGTCCTGGTGCTGGCCGTCGCCGGCGAAGGCGATCGAGAGGATCTCGCCGTGGGCTTCCGGGCCGAGCAGGTAGATCGACGGGTACTTCATCGTCAGCTTCGAGCCGAGGTTGCAGTCGACCCACTCCATCGTCGCCTTCTCGTGCGCGACGGCGCGCTTGGTGACGAGGTTGAAGACGTTCTGCGACCAGTTCTGCACGGTCGTGTAGCGGACCCGTGAGCTCTTCTTGGCGCAGATCTCGACCACGGCGGAGTGCAGCGAATCGCTGGAGTAGACCGGCGCCGTACAGCCCTCGATGTAGTGGACGTCAGCGCCCTCCTCGCAGATGATCAGGGTGCGCTCGAACTGGCCCATGTTCTCGGTGTTGATCCGGAAGTAGGCCTGCAGCGGCATCTCGACCTTGACCCCGGCCGGCACGTAAACGAAGGAGCCGCCCGACCAGACCGCGGAGTTGAGCGCCGCCAGCTTGTTGTCGTTGGCCGGGATGATCGTTGCCCAGTACTCGCGAACCAGGTCCTCGTGCTCGCGCAGCGCCGTGTCCATGTCGGTGAAGATCACGCCCTGGGCCTCGAGCTTCTCGTTTACCTGGTGGTAGACGACCTCGGACTCGTACTGAGCGCCGACTCCGGAGAGGAATTTGCGCTCCGCCTCGGGGATGCCGAGCCGGTCGAAGGTGTTCTTGATGTCCTCCGGAACCTCGCTCCAGTCGCGGCTGTTTTTCTCCGAAGCGCGGACGAAGTAGTGGATGTCGTCGAAGTCGATCTGATCGAGGTCGCCGCCCCATTTCGGGGTCGGGCGCGAGTAGAAGTGTTCGAGCGACTTGAGGCGGAAGTCGCGCATCCACTGCGGCTCGTTCTTGTAATCGGAGATCGATTCGACCACCTCGCGCGAGAGGCCCTTCGGCGCCTTGTAGGCATAGCCCGACTCCGAGTCGTGGAAGCCGAACTTCTCCTTGTAGTCGGCGTTGATGCCGGCGAGCGAGCGTTTCTCCGCTACGACCTCAGGTGTTGCCATGCCTAATCGACCTCCAGGGTGATCGTGTCGTCCACGACGGCTGCCGTGAACGTCTGCACCGGAGCGAAAGCGGGGAGGGTCTTCGGCCTGCCGGTGGTCAGGTCGAAGAGGGAGCCGTGACGCGGGCACTCAACGGTGCATGTGGTCGGATCGAACTCGCCCTCGGCGAGCGGCCCGTCGTCGTGCGAGCAGCGATCCTCGATCGCGTAGAGCGTTCCCTCGCAGTTGAAGACACCGATCTTGCGCCCCTCGTGCTCGACCAGCCGCATAGCCCCAGCGGGCAGCTCGGCAGCAGGGCATACGGAGATGGATGTTCCAGCGGTATCTGGCAAGGGAATCGAGACTCCCGCGGGTAGCTAGTGCGGGTTGAGACTTAATCCTACTTCTAAGGTCGGATTTTAGCGATTGGCCCCGTCGGGCCCGGGCACCGTAACAAGCCCTTGACTCTCGGCGGCAGCGGACTGCGAAGATCGAGCGCAACGACCTTCCCACGCGAACTGCATCAACTTCTCTATCTGCGAGGGGTAGAAGTTGATGCAGTTCGCTTGACGATTGGAGAACGGATGAGCGAGAGGATCAGTTACGAGCCCGGGACCCCTTGTTGGGTCGACCTCGGTTCCCCCGACCTGGACGCCTCGGTCGAGTTCTACAGCGCGCTGTTCGGCTGGCAGGTGCCGGCGAGCGAAAACGTCGAGCAGACCGGCGGCTACCGCCGGGCGACCAAGGACGGGGCGGACGTCGCCGGCATGATGCCGCTGATGCAGGAGGGCCAGCCGCCAGCCTGGAGCTCTACGTCTCGGTCGCCGATGCCAAGGCCACCGCAGCGGCGGTTGCCGAGGCCGGCGGCAGCGTGATCGCGGAGCCGATGGACGTGATGGGCCTCGGCTGGATGGCGGTCTTCGCCGATCCCACCGGAGCCGTCTTCGGGATCTGGCAGCCGGGCACGTTCCCCGGCGCGGGCCTCGTCAACGAGCCCGGCGCACTTGCCTGGAACGAACTCAACACCCGCGACCTCGCTGCCGCCAAGGCCTTCTACGGAGCTGTCTTCGGCTGGGGCTTCGACGACAACGACATGGGGGAGATGGGCAAGTACACGACCATCACCCTCGACGGCAATCCGGTCGGCGGCATCCTCGACATGGTCGGACGCGGTGTGCCGGAGGAGATCCCCGCGCACTGGCTGGCCTACTTCGCGGTCGAGGACACCGATGCGACAGTGGCCCAGGCCACTGAGCGCGGCGGGGGACTGATGATGGGGCCGGTCGACATCCCGGTCGGCCGCTTCGCGATCCTCACCGATCCGCACGGCGCCGCCTTCGCGGTCATCGCCCTCAGCGAGGAAGCGCCCGCAAGCGCCTAGATCGAGCCGAGGTCGGCGGCCGCTTCGGAGGGGCTGCCGACCTCGCCCTCGTCCTCCCATTCGGCCGGCTCGCCGAGGCTGGCGCTCTTGACGACCTTCAGCCCCAGCATCGCGCACTTCATCCGCGTCGCCGAGATCTCGATCCCGAGCAGCTCGAGCACGTACTCCTTCGGCAGTCGCAGCAGCTCCTCGCGCGTTTTGCCAGCGAGCTCGTCGGTCAGCAGCGAGGTTGCCGCGGTAGAGATCGCGCAGCCTTTGCCCTCAAAGGCGATCTCCGCCACCCGCCCCTCGTCATCGAGCTTGATCGTCACGCGCTGCTCGTCGCCACAGAAGGGGTTGGTGTCCTCGAACTCAAGATCCGGCTGCTCCACCCGCCCGAAGTTATGGGGTCGCTTGTAGTGCTCGAGGATCTGGTCGCGGTAGAGCTCGTCCATATCGTGAGGCTAGCCGAGCAGTGCCGTCGCGAAGAAGGCCACAAGGGGGGGGCGAACCACAATGTTCGCACTCATTAAAGGTCTGAGCATGGCATTCCAATTAATAAATGCCTGATTTGCAGGGAAATTTGATTCTAAGAGAGAAAAAATCATAAGCATTAAAAAGTTTAATGCTTGCTGATACGATGCGACGACAGCGATAGTGAAGACCCGAGATGCGGACATCAAGCAGCTCCGTCTACTTCCAGACGGTCAAGCGATTGATTTCCTCGTTGGTCAGAAAGAGGATCAGTGGCTTGAGCGGATAAGCGCCAGGACCCATGCGCGAACCCTGGGCGACCTGCTGGTTGGTTTCGCGAATGCGGAGGGAGGGGTGATAGCCGCCGGCATTCACGACGGAATGGTGGAGGGGACTGCTTCGAGCAATCGGATGAACGATTGGCGCCAGGCTGCTATGGACTTCACCCGGCCTCCCGTGCGGCACAGCTTCGAGCTTCTCCCTTGCACCAATTCGGCTGGGCAGCCCGATGAGATTGTCGTCATCGAGATCGAGGCGAGCGGGCGAGTGCATGAGACGGCCAAGGGAGAGACTTTTCTTCGTGCAGGGGACGAGAACCGTCGTCTTGGCTTGGTTGAAGCACAGGAGCTTCGCTATGACAAGGGCGAGTCGACCTATGACGGCTCGCCGGTGCTTGGAACAAGCTTGGACGATCTCGACGAGGGACTTGTCGCTTGGTATCTAGAGAGCGTGCAAGCAAGCGTTGCCCGTGAGATCGCACTGCAGGCACGTGGTCTGGCGATCGAAGAGGACGGTGCGCTTCTGCTCACCGTGGCCGGGCTGATGGTTCTTGGCAGGGAGCCCCAAGTCCATTTTCCACAGGCCGTTACTCGCGTTCTGCAGTTTCGTGGGTCGACGCGCGAAACCGGTGTACGCGCGAACGTTATGGGTGATCAACGGATTGAAGGGCCGATCCCGGTGCAAATCGAGACGGCGCGTCGCGAAGTTTCGGAGATACTGCCGCGGGCAATCCGCCTGGGGGGAGGGGGCCGATTTGCTGGCAGGACGGTAATTCCTGAGTTCGTTTGGTTGGAGGCCATCGTCAATGCCGTGACACATCGCTCCTACAGCATTGGTGGCGACCATGTCCGTGTCGAGCTTTTCGAAGACCGTGTCGAGGTCGAGAGCCCCGGCCGGTTCCCTGGGCTCGTGCATCTGGAAAACATTCGGTCCAGTCGATTCGCGCGCAATCCACGCATCGCGCGCGCATTGAGTGACCTCGGCTTTGGACGCGAGTTGGGTGAGGGAGTCGACCGCATGTTCGAGGAGATGCGCCGGGTCGGTTTGCCTCACCCGGTGTACGTTGAGCGAGGGGGTTCAGTCCAGGTGGCGCTGCTGGTGGATGTACTCGCGGGGCGCATCCTCGACCGCTTGCCCTCCGGCTCTGAGCGCTTTGTCGAGTTTCTGGTTCGGGGTGACCAAGTAACGACTACCCAGGCGGTCGACCTACTCGGCGTCTCGCGTCCAACGGCACTGAAGTATCTACGTGAGCTCCGAGAGCGAGCTTTGGTCGAACACGTCGGAAGTTCCCTGAAGGACCCCCGCGGCTACTGGCGCTTGCGTCGGCGTCAGTAGGCGTCGCTAAAGCCCGAAGACCTTGCGGGCGTCGTGGAGGCCCTCGATCAGGCGGTCGATCTCTTCGGGCGTCGTGTAGACGCCGAAGCTGGCCCGGGCGGTGGCGGGGACGCCAAGTCGCTCCATCAGCGGCTGGGCGCAGTGGTGGCCGGCGCGGACGGCGACGCCGTGGCGGTCGAGGATCTCGGAGACATCATGGGCGTGGACTCCCTCGAGCTCGAAGGAGACCGGGCCGATGCGCTCGGGGCCGGCTGGCGGGCCGAAGACGCGCAGGCCGGGAACCTCGCTGACGCGCTCGAGCGCGTAGCCGGTGACCTCGCGCTCGTGCTCCAGCACGGCATCCATGCCGACCCCATCGAGCCAGCGCAGCGCCGAGGCCATGCCGATCGCCTGGGCGATCGCCGGGGTGCCGGCCTCGAAGCGCGCCGGCGGATCGGCGTAGGTCGTGCCCTCCCGGGTCACCTTGCGGATCATCGAGCCACCGCCGAGGAAGGGCGGCATCGCCCGCAGTAGGTCCAGCTTGGTCCAGAGCGCGCCGATTCCCGTCGGCGCGTAGAGCTTGTGACCGGTCAGCGCGTAGAAGTCGACGCCGAGCTCGGCGACGTCGATCGACATCTTCGGCGCCCCCTGGGCGCCGTCGACGAGGACCAGCGCGCCCGCCTCGTGCGCCAGTCGCGAGATCTCCGCCAAAGGGTTCTCGGTGCCGAGCACATTCGAGACGTGAGTCACGGCGACCAGCTTCGGACCGCGCTCCAGCAACGCCGTGTAGGCGTCCATCTCGAGCAGGCCGTCTTCGCCGACCGGCACCCAGTCAATCTCCGCTCCGACCCGCTCGGCAAGCTGCTGCCAGGGGACGATGTTGGAGTGGTGCTCCATCTCGGTCAGCACGATGCGGTCGCCCGCGCCGACGTTGGCGTCGCCCCATGCCCGCGCGACCAGGTTGATCGCCTCGGTTGCGTTGCGGACGAAGATCACCTCGCGCCGGTCGCCGGCGCCGAGGTGGTCGGCGACCGTCGCCCGCGCCCCCTCGTAGGCCGCGGTCGCCTCGGCCGAGAGCGTGTGCGAGCCGCGGTGGACGTTGGAGTGGCTGGTGCGCTCGTAGCGGTCGACCGCCTGGATCGAGGCCAGCACCCGCTGGGCGCTGGCGCCGCTGTCCAGGTAGGCGATCGGCTTGCCGTGCACCTCGCGCTCGAGCGCGGGAAAAGCGGCGCGGACCTTCTCGATCGGGAACGGAGAGGAGCTCTTGGTCGTCGTCTGCTCCATCGTCCTCTCGATCAGGCGCTGGCGCCCGCCTCGACCTCCTCGCGGATCCAGCCGTAGCCCTTCTCCTCGAGCACGCCGACGAGCTCCGGGCCGCCTTCCTTGACGATCCGTCCCTCGAACATGACGTGGACGAAGTCGGGCTTGACCATGTGCAGGATGCGCTGGTAGTGGGTGATGATCAGCACGCCCATATCCGGGCCGGCGAACTGGTTGACGCCCTCGGCGACGGTCCGCAGGGCGTCGATGTCGAGCCCGGAGTCGGTCTCGTCGAGCACCGCGATCTCCGGCCGCAAGAGGGCCAGCTGCAGCAGCTCCATCCGCTTCTTCTCGCCGCCGGAGAAGCCGTCGTTGAGGTAGCGGCTGGAGAAGTCTTTGGGGATGTTGGCCAGTGCCATCGCCTCCTGGGCGACCTTGGCGAAGTCTTTGATCTTGATCTGGTCCTCGCCGCGCGCTTCGCGGTGGGCGTTGATCACCATCCGCAGGTACTTGCTGACCGAGACGCCGGGGATCGAGACCGGGTACTGGAAGGCCATGAAGAGGCCGGCGCGCGAGCGCTCGTCGGGATCGGCCTCGGTGATGTCCTCGCCCTTGAAAGTGATCGTGCCCTCGGTGACCTCGAGCGCGGGGTGCCCCATGATCACGTTGGCCAGGGTCGACTTGCCGGAGCCGTTGGGCCCCATCAGCGCGTGGACCTTGCCCTTCTCCACGTCGAGATCGAGGCCGCGGAGGATCTCCTTGTCCTCGACGCTCACGTGCAGGTTGCGTATCTCCAGCTCAGCCAATTTCACTCCTGTTTCTGTGTTTGGAAGGTCTTGCTTCAGGCGGCCGTGCCGACCGGTGCCTGGGCCTCGGCGTCGCTGCCGGGGCCGCCAAAGGCAACCAGCTCGGCCAGCGTCGTGCCCGAGAGCGCTTTGGTGACGCCGCCCTGCACGCGCATCCACAGCAGCTTGGTCGAACAGGCGTGGTCGCCGTCGTCCTCGTGCGAGCAGAGCACTTTGCCGTCGGGTGTGTCGTGGAAGCACTCCATCGGCGCGATCTGCCCTTCGAGTGCCTCGACCACGGCGTCCATCGTGATCTCCTCCGCCGGTTTGGCCAGGCGGTAACCGCCGTGCGCGCCCCGGGTCGAGGTGACCAGGCCGGCCTTGCGCAGCTTCGCGACCAGGTGCTCGAGATAGGAGAGCGGCAGGCGCTCCGCCTCGGCGACGGCGCTAAGCGAGATCGGCAGCGTGCTGGGCTGGCGGCCCAGCTCAACCATCAGGCGCACTCCGTACTCGGCTTTGGTCGAGAACAGCACGGACTAAATCCTACTGAAGCGGTCGGTTATGCGGATTCCGTCGCCGCGTCTTTGCCCAGCTCCATGTGGGCGCGGCTGTCGCTGCCGCGGATCAGGACCAGGGTCAGGACGAAGCCGAGCGCCGCGATCACGGCCCCGCCGAGGAAGGCGGCCTGGAAGCCCTCGGTCAGCCCGTTGTCGAGCGATGAGCTGCCGCCGCGAGCACGTTGTCGGTGCGCGAGATCGCCACCGCCGAGAGCACCGCGAGGCCGAGCGCGCCGCCGATCTGCTGCGAGGTGTTGATCAGGCCACTGGCCAGTCCCGCCTCGTTCGCCTCGACCCCGGAGACGGCGGCGATCGTCGTCGTCACGAAGGCAAAGCCAAGGCCGGCCGCGGCGAAGAGCGAGGGACCAAGGATGTCGCTGGTGAAGCTGCCGCCGACCGACACTCGGCTGAACCAGGCCAGGCCGATGACGATGAAGAGCAGGCCGGCGGCCAGCACCGGCTTGTAGCCGAGCTTGGTGACGAGCTGGGAGGCGATTCCGGCCGAGGCCATGATCACGAGCGCCAGCGGCAGGTAGGAGAGGCCGGCGTGGATCGCGCTGTAGCCGAGCACCTGCTGCATATATAGGGAGATGAAGAAGAACATCGAGAAGAGCGAGGCGCCAACCAGCAGGCCGACCACGTTGGCCCCGGTCAGGGTGCGGATGCGGAAGATCGAGAACGGCACCAGCGGTTTCGGCGTGCGCAGCTCGATCGCGACGAAGGCCGCCATCAGCGCCACGGCGAGCACGATCAAGCCGATCGTCTGCGTCGATCCCCAGCCGACGTCGTTGGCGTCGACCAGCGCGTAAACCAGGATCGAGAGCGCGGCGGTGACGGTGACCGCGCCGGCGACGTCGAAGACGCGCTTCTCGCCCTCCATGCGGCTCTCGGCGATTAGCCGCGGCGCGAGCGCGAAGGCGATCAGGCTGACGGGCACGTTGACCCAGAGCACCCACTCCCAGCCGAGGCCGTCGGTGAGGATGCCGCCGAGCAGAACGCCGGCGGCGCCGCCCGAGCCGGCGACCGCGCCCCAGACGCCGAGCGCCTTGTTGCGCTCCGCCCCGTCGCTGAAAGTGGTGGTGACGATCGAGAGCGCGGCAGGGGAGATGATTGCGGCGCCGAGTCCCTGGGCGGCGCGGGCGGCGATCAGCTGCCCCTCGGTGGCGGCGAAGCCGGCGGCGAGCGAGGCGACCGCGACCAGCATCAGGCCGGCCATGAAGACCTTGCGCCGTCCCACCAGGTCCGCGGTGCGCCCGCCGAGCAGGAGGAAGCCGCCGAAGGTGAGCACGTAGGCGTTGACCACCCAGGGCAGGTTCTCCTGCGAGAAGTCGAGCGCTTTGCCGATCGAGGGCAGCGCCACGTTGACGATCGAGGCGTCGAGGACGACGACGAACTGGGCCGAGCAGAGCAGGATCAGGGCGAGCCAGCGCTTCTCCCTGAATTCTCCGTTGCCGCTCATCGACTGGCCTCGGTCAGCCAAGCGATCACGGCTCGATCAGCCCGCGGCGGATTGCGTAGCGAACCAGCTCGACGCGGTCGCGCATGCCGAGCTTGCGCATCGCGTTCGCGCGGTGGTTCTCGACCGTCTTCTCGGAGAGGTGGAGAACCTCGGCGATCTGCTTTGTCGTGTGCGCCTCGGCTACCAGCTTGACCACTTCCTCCTCGCGTGGCGTCAGCTCTTCCTCCCCGCTTGATCCCCGCTCGAGCACGTCCTTAATCAGGGTCCGCTGCGCCTCGGGCGTGAGGAACGGCTCACCCCGCTCGACCGCGCGGATCGCCGCCAGTAGATCGGTGTCGGCCTGGGCCTTGAGCACATAGCCAGAGGCGCCCGCCTTGAGCGCCTCGAAGAGGTAGCGCTCGTCGTCGTGCATGGAGAGGATCAGCACCGAGACCTCCGGCGCCTGACGCTTGATCTCCCGCGTCGCCTGCAGCCCGGTCAGCTTCGGCATCTTCACGTCGAGGATCGCCAGGTCGGGCCGCTCGCGCACGGCGAGGTCCCGCGCCTCGGCCCCGTCGGCGGCCTCGGCGACCACCTCCAGATCCGGCTGGCGCTCGAGCAGCAGCCGGATGCCGGAGCGGACAATCCCGTGGTCGTCGGCGATCAGAACCCGCAACATGCGCCCAGTCTGGCAGTCACATCCCGGAGATTTCGGGGGCTTGGCGACTTAGGCCCCCTGTATGGGGACCAAAGTCGCCAAGCCCGACGCGCTCTTGGCTGAAATTGCCGGGAGGCAGCACGGGGCCGTCTCTATTAGCCAGTTGCGCAGTCTCGGGCTGAGCAAGAAGGCGGTGCGTCGACGGGTCGATGCGGGGCGTCTTCACCGAGTGCACCGTGGTGTCTACGCCGCGGGACACCCGGATCTGTCGGTTGAGGGTCGTCGGATTGCCGCGGTGCTAGCTGTTGGTGGAGGGCCTTGTGAGGATGGCGTTTCCGTGCTGGCGTACTGGGGAGCGGCCGTGAGCCATCGAAGCGCGGCGTCGCTATGGGGAATTCTGCCGGCGGGTGACGGCCCGAGCGAGATCATCGTCGGTGGCAACGGAGGCAAGATTCAACGTCCCGGCGTCCGTGTGCATCGCTCTCTTTCGCTGCGGCCTCCAGACGTGACTCTCCGCAATCGCATTCCCTTGACAAACCCGCGGCGGACGATCCACGACCTGCGCTATGCGACCTCGGTACGTGCTTCCGGTGCCGTTTCAGCATGGGAGCTGCGAAAGGCGATTCGCCAGGCGAACGTGCTCGGCCTGCCGGTTGGACCCAGGGATGCCAAGGTTCGGACCCGCAGCGACCTGGAGGCGGACTTCCTGCGGCTATGTCGCCGTCACCGGCTGCCGCCACCCGAGGTCAACGTCCGCATCGGCCCCTACCTGATCGACTTCCTATGGAGAGAGCGGCGGCTCGTGGTCGAAACCGACAGCTATCTCTATCACCGTGGCGAAGTTGCGTTCCAGGACGATCACGCTCGTGACCTGGAGCTGATGCGTCGCGGCTTCGAGGTGTTGCGACTCTCCGAACTGCAACTGGACGAGGAGCCGGCTCAGGTGGCAGAGGTCCTAGGGGCGAGGCTTGCGCCGCGCAGCTAGGTGGGGACCGTGAGGTGAACCGTGGTGCCGTGCTCGGGCCGCGACTCGATCGTCAGCTCGCCGCCGATTAGCAGCGCCCGCTCACGCATGCCGGCAATGCCCAGGCCGCCCTCGGACTCGTCGAAGGCGAAGCCGCGGCCGTCGTCGGCTACGTCGAGGGAGACGCCGCCGTCTTCGCGGCGGTGAAGCGTCACCGACACCCTGTCGGCCTCGCTGTGGCGAACCGCGTTGGAGAGCGCCTCTTGGGCGACCCGGTAGACGACCAGTTGCGCGTCGCCACCTAGGTCGGTGAGCTGACCCTCGGCCTTGAACTCGGCCTCGATCTCGCCGCGGCCGATCTGCTCGACCTGGCCCGCGATCGCCGCCGCCAGGCCGAGGTCGTCAAGTGCAGTGGGGCGGAGTTGGCGGGCAAGCGAAAGCAGCTCTTGCATCGCCTGGTTGGCGAGCGCCTTGGTCTCAGCCAATTCCGCCTCCAGCTCTGGCGGGGCGGCTTCGCGCGCCGCCTCGAGTCGCAGCAGCAGGCCGGTCAGCGACTGGTTGACCTCGTCGTGCAGGTCGCGTGCGACCCGCGCCCGCTCCTCCTCTTGGGCCGCAAGCGCCGCGCTCCCCGCCCGGCGGCGCTCGGCCTCGAGCCGCTCCATCATCCGCAGGAAGGCGAGCTCGATGCGGGCCACCTCTTCGGTCTCGCCGACGCCGTCGATCGAGCGGGGGAGGACCGGGCCCGGCCGGCTCAGGTCGACCTTCTCCATTTCCTCGATCAGCCGCTCCAGCGGGGCGAGGCGACGGCGCGTCATCACGAGGTTGACGACGAGACCGATCACCGCTGCCGCGAGCAGGGCGATCACCGCGACTGTCATCTCGGGCCGATCGATCGGATCGGCCAAGCCTAGGTGGTTCGGGGGCGCCCTATGGGGGCTGGCACCTATGTTCAGCATGCCCCGTCACGGCCATACTTTGCGTGACCACTCGACCGAGGAGCTGACGCATGTCCACTACTAAGCAATCCACATGGGGCGCCACCCTGCGCACGACGATCCTCCTGGCATCCCTCTCGGGCCTGCTGGTCGTCATTGGCGCCCTGATCGGTGGCCCCAGTACCGCCGCGATCTTCCTGGGCATCGCCCTGCTGATCAACCTCGGCTCCTACTTCTTCAGCGACAAATTGGCGCTGAAGATGAGCCGCGCGCAGCCGATCGAGGAGTCCGAGGCGCCGCGGCTCTACCAGATCATGCGCGAACTGACGACGCGTGCGGACCTGCCGATGCCGCGCCTTTACATGATCCCCCAGGACCAGCCCAACGCCTTCGCCACGGGCCGCAACCCGCAGCACGCCGCGGTTGCCGTTACCCGCGGGATCACCAAACTGCTCTCCGAGGACGAGCTGCGCGGCGTGCTCGCGCACGAGCTCGCGCACGTCAAGCACCGCGACATCCTGATCCAGTCGGTTGCCTCGGCGATCGGCGCCGCGATCACCTACCTCGCCTACATGTTCATGTGGTTCGGCAACGACGACGAGTCGCCGCTGAGCCTCGTCGCCTCGCTGGCGATGGTCCTGCTGGCGCCGATCGCGGCGAGCATCATCCAGCTCTCGATCTCGCGCCAGCGCGAGTACGCGGCTGATGCTGGAGGAGCGGAAATCTGCGGCAACCCCGAGTCGCTGGCCAGCGCCCTGCTGCGCCTCGAGCAGGGAGCCGCGGCGATGCCGATGCAGGTCAACCAGGCGGCAGAGCCGCTCTACATCGTCAAGCCCTTCTCGAGCAAGGGCATGGCCGGCCTCTTCTCGACCCACCCCCCGATCGAGGAGCGGGTCAAAAGGCTGCGCCAGATGCGCCCCAGCTTCAGCTGAGGTCACCTTTCGATACGCCGGAAAAGGCCCGCGAGAGCGGGTCTTTTTCATGAAGACGGCGACGTTCTGTTGACCTTGGCCGTATTTGAGAACTAGACTGTACGCGTAACGGACCGCCTGTATCGCGACCATGGCCAAGGCCAGCGCCCAGACCAAATCCGCCACGCCTCGCCGCCTGCCCCGCGGCCGCCATGCGCTCGCCCCGGACGAGGTGCTGCGCGACCAGCGCCAGCGCCTGCTTGCGGCAGTGCCTGCCGTTGCCGCTGAGAAGGGCTACGAAGCGATGTCGGTCGCCGACATCGTCAAGGCCGCTGCCGTGTCTCGCAACGCCTTCTACAAGAACTTCAGCGACAAGCAGGACTGCGTCGCCACCGCCCACGAGCTCGGTCACGAGCGCCTCTTCGACCTGCTCTCGAGCTCTTGTTACGAGGGCGCGACGATCGAGGAGCGCATGGGCAGTTCGCTTGAAGACGCCCTGGAGGTTCTCGCCGCCGAGCCAGCCCTAGCGCGCTTCCTCTTTGTCGAGGCGCCCTCGGCGGGCGACGAGATCGCCCTGCGCTACCACGAGTGGCTGGGGCGCTACGGAACCCTGCTGCGCTCGGCCGCGCCAGATCTCCCGCCAGAGTCTCTACCTATACCTGAGGTTGAGCAAGTGATCGTCGGCGGCATCGCCTCCCGTGTCGCCAGTGAGGTGCTGAGGGGGAGGGGAAAGAAGCTGCAAGAGCTGGCCGATCCCTTCCTCGAATACGTCCTCACCTTCTACCGCCTCGGCGAGCCCGGTCCCAAGGAGGGCCGGGTCCTCGCCTTCGAGGCAGAGCAGGCCCAAACGGCCGAGCTCCCCGAAGCCCGCAGCAAGCAAGCCGGCGCCTAAACGCTCCCGCCTCTCACGCCCGGGTCAAAAAGTTTTGCCCGGAAGTCCCTGCAAATAAGCAACTTCTTCATCAATACCACGTGCGTATCTTGACAAGATCGAACCAGCGTGTTTACATCCAGTCGCGTCTTCTCATAGGAACGAAGACGGTATAGCCAAGCATCGCTCGCAGCACTACAGGGACATAACCGAGCCTCGAGGAAGCCGCTAAGGGAAGCGGCGGGCAGAGGGGCTCACGGGACAAGGAGAGAGATTTCAGATGTTCTCGACGCTACGCACCCGCTTTGGCATCCCCGGAGTCATCTCGGTGATTGCCCTGGTCTTCGCGATGCTCGGCGGCGCTTACGCCGCCAACGACTCTTCAGGCGGTGGCAAGGCCACCGCGAGCGCCAAGGCCAAGAAGGGGCCTAGGGGTCCGAAGGGACCGAAGGGCGATACGGGTCCGCAGGGGCCTGCAGGGGCAAACGGCAAGGACGGCGCCAACGGAAGCAACGGCGCAAACGGGGCGGACGGCGTCAGCGTCACCTCCGAACAGTTCACCGGTACCAAAGAAAACAAATGCGCCGGCGCCGGCGGCTCCCGCTTCGTCTCCGCCAGCGGCATCACCTTCGCCTGCAACGGCAAAGCAGGCGAAGAAGGCCCCCAGGGTGCAGACGGTGAGCCGTGGACCGTGGGGAACACGCTGCCGCCGAACGCGACCGAGACGGGCGCATGGGTGCTGCCGAAGCTCACAGAATCGGCCGTGCCGCCCTTCGCTGCGGACACCTACAACCTGCCCCTCTCCTTTCCGGTGAAACTCGCCGCGGAGCTGGACGCCGCGCACGTGCACGTGATCAGCGTAGCCGGCTTGGAATACGTGTTCGAAGAAGGGGAAGGAAAAGAAGTCCCCTCGGCCAGTTGTCACGGCTCGGCGGCAGATCCGACCGCAGACCCCGGACATCTGTGCGTGTACGTCGGAGAACTCACCACAGGAACTTTTCCGGGGTCCGAAATCGGACCGGAAGTCCCGGCCATTAAATTCGTCCAGCCGATTCGGAAACTGGCGAATATCGAACCGGGGGCATCGACTGCCGGTGCCCAGCTGCGACTTCACGTCAAAGCCGAATCCGCAGGCATGGGCACGTTCGCCGTCACCGCCCCGGCGAGTTCCTAGGCGGCATCCATGCCGAGTCGCCCTCGGAGGGACGTCCCCGAGGGCGACTCCAGCCACCCAACCACGGGATCAGGAGAGTTGAGAGAGATGACCACGTCGCAGACCTTCCGGCAGAAGCTCCGCACCTTCGGCGCAGCGATCACTGTCATTGCGCTCACCTCGGTCGCGGGCGTGGCCTCGCAGGCCGCCGCCGCGACTGTCCCGCCGCTGCTCTGGCAGCTGCCGGCGAGTAGCAATGGCAACGGTCCGGGCGTCGGCGAATTCGACCGCCCGGGAGACGTCGCCACGAACCCGCTCAACGGCCACCTGCTCGTCGCCGATACCGGCAACGCCCGCGTCGACGAGTTCGACCCCTGGGGAGTCTTCCTCCGCGCCTGGGGCTGGGGGGTGCGGGACGGCAGCGCCGAAGCGCAGGTCTGCACCGCGGCCAGCGGCTGCCAAGCCGGAATCGATGGCAACGGCGCCGGCCAGTTCAGCGTAATCGACGACATCGCGGTCGATCCCGCCAACGGCGACGTCTATGTGACCGAGAGGGCCACTTTCAGTCAGGGCCAGTCGATCGACAACTTCCGGATCCAGAAGTTCACCCCCGAAGGCGAGTTCCTCTGGATGGCCGGCGGCGGCGTCGAGCAGGGGCCGTTGCACCCGGGCAACCTCTGCACTGCCGCCGACCTCGCCGCGGGGGACACCTGCGGGGCGGGGGCGACCGGCTCGGGGCCAGGCGAGTTCTCCCGCGATCCGGGACTACCGCCGACAGGACCTGTTGTAGTGGGATCCGACGGCACGCTCTACGCCGGCGACAAAGGCCGTATCCAGGAACTCGAACCCGACGGCACCTACAAGGGCGAGCTGCCCCTGCCGGAAGGGGAAAGCGATCGCCAGCCGCTGACGCTGGCGATCGATCCCACCGCGGACACCCTCTACCTCGCGTTCGACCAATCCGGCGCTAAAGAACCTCTGGAAAAGCCCTACATCTACAGGCAGACCAGCTCGGGTTGGGAGCAGTTCGCAAGAATTTGGGTGGCAGATGACATCAGCCCGGTGACCGGGCTGCCGCTTGTGCTAGCGGTCGACCAGGCCGGGATCGTCTACGTCGGTGCTCGGATGAAGTCGAGCAACCATGGAAATTGGACGGAAGTGGTCTCCTTTGCACCGGACGGAACTACACCGGACGGAAGCTGTGTGTTCTGTCCGGACGAAACTCACTTCGCGGAATTCGACGTGACCCAGAGCCCCTCGGGCCTTGCCACCAGCAACGCTTGCGGGCTGACTGCGCCGGGCGTCTACTTCCTCACGGGTGGCCCCTCCGGCTCGCGCCTGCGCGCCTACGGCCCTCCTCCCGACGCCAACCTCTGCCCGCCCCCGGCACAGCCGCCCACCGTCGTCTCGCAGTACGCGACGAGCGTCACTGGCTCCGCCGCGACCCTGGGCGCCGAGATCAACCCCCGCTTCTGGCCCGACACCACCTACTACGTCGAATACGGCACCGGCCGCTGCGTTGAGGGGGGCTGCGCCCAGAAGCGGCCACTGCCGCCGGGCGCGACGCTGACCTCGAGCACGATCGACTTCGCCCTGAAGACGAGCGGTGTCCTGCTGCCGAACCTGGCTCCTGCGACCACTTACCACTACCGCTTCGTCGCCGAGAGCTCGGGCGGTGGCCCGGTCTACGGCACCGGCGGTGAACCGACCCCCGCCGCGGGCGGCGAAGGGACCTTCACCACCCGCGGCCCCGCCAACGCTGCGAAGACCGACTGCCCGAACCAGAGCTACCGCACCGGGCCCGCCGCCTTCCTCGCCGACTGCCGCGCCTACGAGATGGTCTCGCCGCTCGACAAGAACAACGGGGACATCCTGCAGATGGGCGACATCAGCGGCTTTCCGGCCGGGATGAACCAAGCCACCCCGGCAGGGGAAAAGCTCACCTACGGCACCTACCGCGCCTTCGGCGACGCGCCCGCCGCCCCATACACCTCCCAGTACGTCGCCTCGCGCTCCTCCGCAGGCTGGACGAACCACGGCGTCTCGCCCCCGCGGGGCACGAATCCGGTGCTGGGCGAGGGCAACACCCTGCAGACCACCTTCCGCGGCTTCTCCGGGGACCTCTGTCAGGGCTGGCTGATGCACGACGTCGACCCGCCACTGGCACCTGGCGCCGTCGAGGGCTACGCCAACCTCTACCGCGCCGACCTCTGTGGGGCGGGCGGCTATGAAGCCCTCACCACCACGCCGCCGCCCGGGGTGGAACCGCGAAACTTCGTGCCCGAACTGCAAGGCGTCACCGAGGACGGGCGCAAGGCGATCTTCGCAACCCACGCCCAACTGACGCCGAATGCCGCTGTCACCCCCGACGATCAGCTCTACGCGGCCACCGAAGGGAATCTGGAATTGGTCAGCGTATTGCCCAGCGGGGCGGCCTGCGAAGGATCATCTCTGGGCTCCGGCAACTCAGGGGGTGGCATTCGGTCCAACACCGTCGCCCGCGCGATGTCGGAGGACGGATCGCGGATGTACTGGTCCTGCGACGGCTCGAGCCTCTACCTGCGGCTCGAAGGCGAGGCGAAATCACGGCTGATCAGCAGCTCTACCGAAGCGCGCTTCTGGACCGCCTCCCCCGACGGCTCGCGGATGATCTACACTTCGGCCCAGACCCTCTTCGCCTTCGACGCGGAAACGAAGAAATCGACCCAGATCGCCACCGGCGTCCTCGGCGTCGCCGCGGCGAGCGAAGACGTGAGCCGCATCTATTTCGCCTCCCAAGCGGCCCTCAGCGGAGAAGAAGAAAACGCCTCCGGCGCCAAAGCTCAAGCCGGCAAGCCGAACCTCTACCTCTGGGAAGAAGGTGGGGGCTTCCGTTTCGTCGGCGTGCTCTCGCAGGCCGACGCCAGCGTTGGGGCCCTCGGCACCTTCGACCTCTCGCCGCTGGCGATCTCGCCGGTCAAACACGCGGCCCGCGCCACCCCCGACGGCGAGCACCTGGCCTTCGTCTCCACCGCGCCGCTGACCGGCTTCAACAATGCCGACGTCCAGAGCGGGGCTCCGGCCGCCGAGGTCTACCTCTTCGACGCCGGCGACGGCAGCCTGCACTGCGCCTCCTGCAACCCGACCGGGGCGCGGCCTGCAGCGCGGAACCTGAACGAGAAGGTCGGCGACACCGCCGCCTACCTCGCCGCCGCCCGCCTCACCCCCGCTTCGAGTCAGCTCTACCAGGCGCGCTACCTCTCAGACGACGGGCAGAGGCTCTTCTTCGAAAGCTTCGAGAGCTTGGTCTCGCGCGACGCCAACGGCGCCGCGGATGTCTACGAGTTCGAGCTCGCCGCCGGCGTTGCGGAGTGCCAGGCGCTGGGCGCTGAAATCTATGACGCCCCCGCCGAAGGCTGCCTCTCGCTGATCTCCTCGGGCGAGAGCGCCAAGGACTCCGCCTTCGTCGACGCCAGCGCTGACGGCCGCGATGTCTTCTTCACCACCAACTCGAGCCTGCTGCCCCAGGACAGCGGTCTGATCGACATCTACGACGCCCGCTCCGGCGGCGGCTTCCCGCCCCCGCCAACGCTCAAGGCCGAATGCGAGGGAGAAGCATGTCAATCCCCCTACACCCCGCCCACCGATCCGACTCCGGCCAGCTCTTCCTTCCAGGGAGCTGGGAACGTCGTCTCCGCTCAGAAACCGCGCAAGCGCCACCAAAAGCGCAAACGGCACCAAAAGCGCCACCAGCAAAAGCATCATCGGCACAGCGGGAGGGCGGCAAGATGAGGCGGCTGCTCCTCGGCGCCTGCGCCCTGCTCGGCCTGCTCGCCCTCGCGACGCCCGCGCAAGCCTCGTTCGGACTGCATGGCCTCGACGTCACCTACAGCAAGGGCGACGGCTCGCCGGAGATCCAGGCGGGCTCGCACCCGTTTGCCTGGACCACCCAGTTCGGCATCGACACCGAAGACGACGGGAGCGGGGGCGAGGTGCCGACCGGTTCGATCAAGGACATGGAGGTGGAGCAGCCGCCCGGCGTCGTCGTCAACCCGACCGCGACGCCGCGCTGCTCCACCGCCGACTTCGTCGACATCTCGGGCGGAGGAAGTGGGAAGCAGCCGGCCTGCCCGGACAGCACGGCGGTCGGCGCCGTAGCCGTGCGGGTCAGGTTGCTGGGCAAACTCAGCTACTTCGACGCGGCGGTCTTCAACCTCGAGGCCCCGCCTGGGGTCCCGGCGAAGTTCGGCTTCAACGTGCTCGGCGTGCCGGTGACGATAGAGGGAGCGGTGACCCCGCGCTCGCCCTTCAACCTCGAGGCGAAGCTGACCAACATCTCCCAGGCGGTGCCCTTCTACGGCGCGGTCTTCACCCTCTGGGGCAACCCCACCGATCCGGAGCACGACGCCTACCGCGGGCATTGCGTCCAATCCAGCTTCGCCACCGACACCCCTGCAATCCTCTCCAAGGGCGAGTGCCCCGGCGAGGGCAGCAAGACCCCGCTGTTGACGATGCCGACCAGTTGCACCGGGCCGCTGATCACCTCCTACACGGCGAGCTCATGGCAGGAACCCGACGCGTCGGTGAGCGGCTCGGCATCGACCCACGACAACCTCGTCCCGCCGAACCCGCTGGGGATGAGCGATTGTGCGGAACTCGGATTCCACCCGACGATCGACGCCAAGCCCACTTCGCTCGCGGCCAAGAGTCCCTCCGGCATGGACTTCAGCCTCGACGTCGCCGATGAAGGTCTGTTGAACCCGGCTGGAAACGCCCAGTCCCAAATCCGCAGAGCCGTGGTAGAGCTGCCGGAAGGCTTCACCACGAACCCGGCGCTGGCGGAAGGGCTGGCGGTCTGCAGCGAGGCCGATCTCGCCCGCGAGACCGCCTTCTCCGAAGCCGGCGAAGGCTGCCCCAACGCCTCGAAGATCGGCAGCGTCGAGGTCGAGACGCCGCTGCTCGAGGAAGGTCTCAAGGGCTCCCTCTTCATCGCCGAGCCCTACGACAACCCCTTCGACTCCCTCATAGCCCTCTACATCGTGATCAAAAACCGGGACCGCGGCATCTTCCTCGAGCAGCCGCTCAAGGTCGAGACCGACGCCGTCACCGGTCGCATTACGACGATCGCCGAAGATCTGCCCCAGCTGCCCTTCTCCCACTTCAGGCTGCACTTCCGCGAGGGAGCCAGGAGCCCCCTGGCGACCCCGCCCGCCTGCGGCACCTATGCCGCCGAGGCGACCCTCTACCCCTACTCGGGGGGGCCTCCTCTGCGCACCTCCTCCGCCTTCCAGATCATCAGCGGCCCCGAATCGCAGCCCTGTCCCTCGGGTGGCCTGCCGCCCTTCAAGCCGGGCCTGATCGCGGGCTCCATCAACAACGCGGCGGGAAGGTTCAGCCCCTTCAACGTGCGGTTGTTCAGAAGCGACTCCGAACAGGAGATCACCCACTTCTCGATCAAGCTGCCGCCGGGGATCACCGCCAAGCTGGCGGGAGTGCCCTACTGCTCCGATGCGGCCATTGCCGCGGCGAAGGCGAGGACGGGACCCCACGGTGGCGCCGAAGAGCTCTCGAGCCCAAGCTGCCCTGCTGCAAGTGAGATCGGCAGGTCCCTAGTCGGCGGCGGCGTCGGCTCGGCCCTGGCCTACGCCCCCGGCAAGATCTACCTGGCCGGCCCCTACCACGGCTCCAACCTCTCGATCGTCGCGATCACCGCCGGGATAGTCGGTCCCTTCGACATCGGCACCGTCGTTGTCAGAGAGGCCCTGAAGATCGACCCCGAGACCGCCGAAGCCTTCATCGACGCCACCGGCTCGGACCCGATCCCCCACATCGTCAAGGGCATCCCGGTCCACCTCAGGGACGTAAGGGCATACGTCGACAAGCCGGGCTTCACCCTCAACCCGACCGACTGCACCAGGACCTCCACTGCGAGCACGGTCCTCGGCTCGGGCCTTGACTTCGGCTCCGAAGCTGACGACCGTCCGGTCACCGTCTCCACCCCCTACCAGGCGGCAGACTGCGCGGCGCTGCCCTTCAAGCCCCGCCTCGGCCTGAAGCTCCTGGGCGGAACCAGGAGAGGCGCCTTCCCCGCCTTCAAGGCGACCCTGAAGATGAACGGCATCGGCGAAGCGGGAATCGCCAGGGCCGAAGTCACCCTGCCCAAGTCCGAGTTCATAGCCCAGGCCCACTTCAACACGATCTGCACCAAAGTGCAGTTCAAAGCCGGAGCCGGTAACGGGGCAAACTGCCCAGCGGGCTCGATCTACGGCAAGGCCCGGGCGGTGACCCCGATCCTCGGAGAACCGCTCACAGGGCCGGTCTTCCTGCGCTCCTCCGAACACCAGCTCCCCGACCTGGTCGTGGCGCTTCACAACAACCAGATCGACTTCGACCTGGTCGGCCACGTCGACTCGGTCAAAGGACGGCTCCGCAACACCTTCGAAGCGGCACCCGATGCCCCGGTCTCTTCCTTCGTGCTGGAAATGCGCGGCGGCAAGAAGGGCCTGTTCGAAAACTCGACCAACCTCTGCAAGGGCGCCCACAAGGCCGAATCGAACTTCAGCGGCCAAAACGGCAAGGTCTTCAACACCAAGCCCGAGCTCAAGGTCAAGTGCAAGGGCAAGAAGGGCAAAGCCAAGAAGCACAAGCGCAGGGCGAACTAAGCGATGGGCAGACGCCTAGGTGTCCTCGCCACCGCGGTGGGCCTGCTCACCTGCGCCTCGCTGGCCAGTGCAACCGTGATCCAGCAGGGCAACCTGCGGATCACGGTCCTAAGCCAAGTCCTCCCCTACAAGCTCCCCAGGGTGGGAACAGCTCCCATAGCCGTCTTCGTCTCCGGCCACCTAGACGCCCCCAAGGGCGGCATCCCCCCGCAGCTGCAGAGGATGACGGTGGAGGTCAACAAGCATGGCCTGCTGCAGTCCAAGGGCCTACCAACCTGTCCGCTCAAGGCGATCCAGCCCGCCTCCACTGAGCGGGCCCTGGCCTCCTGCGGGGACGCGGTGATCGGCTCCGGGCAGTTCTGGGCCCACATCGTGCTGCCCGACCAGGGCGCCTACGGAACCCACGGAAGACTGCTGATCTTCAACGGCAAGCAAGGGGGCCGCCCGGTGATCTTCACCCACATCTTCACCGCCAACCCCTTCTTCAGCTCCTTCGTCATCCCCTTTGGAATCGAGAAGATCTCCAAGGGCGCCTACGGCACCAGGCTCACCGCCTCGCTGCCCGAGGCCCTCGGCGACTGGGGCTACGTCGACCGGATCAAGCTCACCCTGAAGCGCAAATACACCTACAAGGGAAAGCAACTGAGCTACTTCAACGCCGGCTGCCCGGCGCCGAAGGGGACCAAGCGCACCGTCTTCCCCTTGGCGCTTGCCTCCTTTGACTTCGACGAAGGGGTGTCTGTGAGCGCCAAGGTGGAAAAGGCCTGCGCGGTCAAGGAATGAACGAAATAGGGAGGAAGAGATGAAGGGCAAGCAAAAGGGAATCGGCACCACGGGCCTCATGCTCGCCTTCTTTGTCTTGATCATGGCGCTGAGCGCCAGCGCCTACGCCGCCTATGACCCGATCGGCGGAGGCACGACCAAGCTCACCCTCGACAAGGGCTTCTTGGCCCTGCTTAAGAAGCAGGGCGTCACCCTCACCGCCAAGGCCCCGGCCAAGCGCCAAGGCAACGTCATAACCCTCCCGGTCTCAGGCGGCAAGGAGGACCCGACCACCGGCAAGGGCGAAGTCACCCACGAAGGCCAGATCGTCTTCGCCAAGGGCAAGCGCAAGGTCCCGTTGAGAGACATCGAGCTGAAGGCGAAGAAGACACCGCTCTTCGCCAAGGTGGGAGGCAGCCAGTTGAAGCTGACCACGGCCAAGAGCATCACCTCCGCGAGAGAAGGCTTTGGCCAGGGCTTCCGGGCAACGAACTTGGGGTTGACCGCAAAGGTCGCCACCCGCCTCAACAAGAAGCTCCGCACGGGCAAGGCCTTCCGAGAAGGCCAGGCGATCGGCGCGGTCAACTCCAAGACCCAGCCACAGCGGGTGGCGATCCTCGACCAGGGCCAGGGCACGATCGCCCCCGACCCGGCGATCCTCGCCAAGTTCAAAGCCCTCTTCGTCTCCTTGAACCCGATCGCCCCGGCCGAACTTCAACCCGGTCCGATTCTCAAGTTCCCGATCGCCCTCGGAGGCCAGATCTCCCCCGATGCCTCGGAAGGCTCCTTGCGCCTAGGCGGTGCGATCGAACTGCTGCAACTCGGAGCGGGCCAGGTATTCCACAAGGAATACTGGCTCGACCTGGGAGCCAGGAGCACCAGCGCGGAAGTCGACATCGAGCCGACTCCCGCCTTTCCGGGGAAGCTGGGGCGGGTGGGGGTCTTCGACCTGGGTCAGGGCTCAGTCTCCTCCGATCCGAAGACACGGACGATCACTGTCTCCGGCGCTCCCTTGACCCTGACTGCCGTCACCGCGCAGAGCTTCAACGAAGCCTTCGCCGAAGGCAAAGCGGTCTTCTCGGCGGGGGAGACGTTCGGGGTTGTGGGGTTCGGGGCGGTGGGTCAGTAAGGACGCTTCCTGTTTCATAAAAACCACGTGCGTATCTTGACAAACACGAACTGACATGTTTGTATTTCGACTCGTATCCCCTTGAGAACTGAGTCGGTATGCCTGCGAAGCAAGAGATCGGTCCTACTCGTCGCTCACGCGGCTCGCGTCGTCGCCCCGACCTTCCGCCGCCAGAGGTGGAAAAGATCCAGCCGCGTTCCGGGATGTCGCGAGAGGAGGTCATTGCCAACCAGCGGGCACGGATCTTCGAAGGGTTCGCCCGGGCCCTCGCTTACCACGGCTACGAGGACACCAAGGTCACCGACATCGTCGAACTCTCTGGCGTGTCCCGCGCGACCTTCTACGAGCGCTTCGAGAGCAAGGAGCTCTGCTTCGCTGCCGCTTACGAGGATGGGGTGGAGCGCCTCATCGGCGTCATAGAGGACGCCGTTCGTCCCGAGCGGGATTGGCCAAACCGGGTCTCGGCGGGCCTGCGGGCGGGCCTCGAGTTCCTCGCTGTCGGTCCGCCATTGGCGCACTTGCTCCTGGTCGAGTCGCTCGCCGCCGCCCGTCCCGCCCGGCTCGAACACGAGCGCTCGCTCGAGCGCCTGGGGGAGGCTTTGCGCCCGCCGGCTGGCGACGGGCAGGGAGCCGTCCCAGAGGAGACGGCTCGCATGCTGGCCGGCGGCCTCGCCTCCCACCTCTCCGGGCGCATCCTCGCGGGTGAAGCCGGGCGTCTTCCCGAGCTGCACGACTCCCTGCTCCAGTACCTGCTCGCCCCGTCGCTGGCGGCTTTGCATACCGCGGATGAGCGACGAGCCGCCGCGCTTTGATCCCGCCGGGCTCGCTGAGCTGCCGGATGAGCTCGCCCTCGGCCAACTGCCACCGGGTCGCCACGGCCTGCCGCGCTCCTTCGTGGTTCGCAACCAGCGCCTGCGCATCGTCGCGGCCCTGCTCCGCATGCTGCCGCTTCACGGCTATGCCGAGACGACGATCGGTCACATCACCAGGGAGGCAGGCGTCTCCCGACAAGCCTTTTACAGTCAGTTCGCCGGCAAAGAGGAGTGCTTCCTGGAGGCATACGACCTCGCCAGCGCCTGGTTGTGCGCGGGCGTCGAGGATGCGGTCGCAAACGACCCCTGGCCAGCACGAGTCCGTACCGGCGTCGGCACGCTTCTGCGACTGCTCGCCGCCAATCCGCCTCTCGCTCATCTGATCGCGATCGAGGCACTCCAGGCCGGCACCGCCGCCCGCAAGCGCCAACAGGCGAGCCTCGCTCGTCTCGCCGAAATCCTCGGGCTGGGCCGTCCCGAGCGGCCCGAGCTACCCGGCGACCTCGAGCAATTGCTCCTCGGCGGGGCCCTCTCGGTACTTGCCCGCCAGGTCGAAAACGACAAAATCGAGCAGCTGCCGGAGATTGAGGCCGCACTGGTCGAATGTCTGCTGATTCCCTATCTGGGACCGGAAGAGAGCAGGCGAATCGCGGCGTGAGTCGCCCGCTATACTTTTTGAAGTAAAAGCCGATCCGGATTTAGGAGATTTGCCAGTGGCGAACGGTGCGGACACGCAGGTCAAGGCCCCAGTTGAGGAGATCGAGCCGTTCGAGGCGCAGCAGGAGATCGAGGGCGGCGACGTCGTCCTGATCGATACGCGCGAGCCGCACGAGTATCAAGAGGCGCACCTCGAGAACGGCAAGCTGGTGCCGCCCGGGCTGCTGCGCGACGAGATCGCCGCCGCGGCTCCGAATAAATCCGCTCGCACGATCCTCTACTGCCGCAGCGGCAACCGCTCATACAAGGCGGCCGAACAGCTCGAAGCGCTCGGCTATGCCGACGTCGCCTCGATGGCTGGTGGCATCCTCGCTTGGCAGGAGCAGGGCCTTCCCGTGCTTGCCGCCGAGGGGATGACCGCCGAGCAGCGCGACCGCTACTCGCGCCACACGCTGCTGCCCGAGGTCGGGGTCGACGGCCAGTTGAAGATGCTGAACGCCAAGGTGCTGCTGCTCGGCGCCGGCGGGCTCGGCGCGCCGACGGCGCTCTACCTTGCCGCGGCCGGAATCGGCACGATCGGCCTCGTCGACGACGACGTGGTCGACGCCTCCAACCTGCAGCGCCAGGTGATCCACAACACCGAACGGATCGGGATGGCGAAGACCGAGTCGGCCCGCATCTTCATCGAAGGGCTGAACCCCGACGTCAAGGTCGTCGAGCACAACGGCCGGCTCGACGCGAGCAACATCCTCGACGTGATCTCCGACTACGACATCATCGTCGACGGCGCCGACAACTTCCCCACCCGTTACCTGCTGAACGACGCCTCGGTGCGGCTGCGCAAGCCGGTCGTCTCCGCCTCGATCCTCGGCTTCGACGGCCAGATCTCGACCTTCGCCCCCTACGAGGGGCCCTGCTACCGCTGCCTTTACCCGACCCCGCCGCCGGCCGAGCTGGCACCGAGTTGCTCGGCCAACGGGGTGCTCGGGGTGATGGCGGGGACGATGGGCACCCTGCAGGCAAACGAGGTGATCAAGCTGATCCTCGGCAAAGGCGAGCCGCTGATCGGCCGCCTGTTGCTCTACGACGCGTTGGGGACCCGCTTCACCGAGTTGAAGGTCCGCCGCGACCCCGACTGCCCGATCTGCGGTGAGCAGGCCGAGGAGATCCCGGAGTCGGAGATGGGGAAGTTCCCCGACTACGACGCCTTCTGCGCCGGCGCCGGCGGCGACCGCCAGACGCTGGCCTCCTAGGCTAGGATCACCGCCTTCATGGCGACCGTTCGCATACCCCCTGTGCTGCGCCCCCAGACCGGCGGCGCAGCCGAAGTCGAGGCCGCGGGCTCCGACGTGGGCGAGGTCCTGCGCGCGCTCACGACCGAGCATCCCGGCACCGCCGAGCAGCTCTTCGGCGAGGACGGCGATCTCAACCGCTACGTCAACGTCTACCTCAACGACGAGGACGTCCGGGTCCTCGACGGCCTCGGTACCGCGGTCAAGGACGGCGACACCGTCGTGATCCTGCCGGCAATGGCCGGCGGCTAAGGCCGCTCGGCGAACTGCATCAACTTCTCCACCCGCTGGATAGACAAGTTGATGCAGTTCGGGGTTGCTGTCCCTGGCTATACTTTTTGAAGTAAGGGACTGGCGAGCGATGTCTGAACTTCTCAACCGACCCTGCGGGGGCCGCTTCGGCAACATCGTCGAGTCGATCGGCAATACGCCCTTGGTCGAGCTTCCACGCCTCTCGCCCAATCCCGACGTCCGCATCTACGCCAAGCTCGAGGGGCACAACCCGACCGGCTCGGTCAAGGACCGCGTCGCCAAGTCGATGATCGAGGCGGCCGAGGCGGAGGGCGCGATCGAGCCGGGCCAGACGATCCTCGAGCCGACCTCGGGCAACACCGGCATCGCCCTGGGGATGATCTGCCGTCGCAAGGGCTACAAGCTGAAGGTGGTGATGCCCGACAACGTCACCGAGGAGCGCAGCCAGCTGCTCTCGATGTACGGGGCGGAGATCGTCTACTCGGAGGGAGCCAAGGGCTCCAACGGCGCGGTCGAGGTGGCGCTGGAGATGGCCCAGGACTCGCAGTACTACATGCCCTACCAGTACGGCAACGAGGCCAACCCCAACGCCCACTATTACGGCACCGCGGTCGAGATCCTCGAAGAGCTCGACGAGGTGACCGCCTTCGTCGGCGGCCTCGGCACCGGCGGCACCCTGATGGGCAACGGCCGCCGACTCAAGGAGGCCAATCCCGACACCCTGATCGTCGCTGCCGAGCCGATGCAGGGCGAGCTGGTCGACGGCCTGCGTTCGCTCGACGACGGCTTCATCCCACCGATCATCGACATCTCTTTGCTTGATCGCAAGATCATGGTCTCCAACCGCGACGCGATCGTCTGGACCCGCAAGCTGCTCGACGAGGAGGGCGTCTTCGCCGGCGTCTCCTCCGGCGCGATCGCCCGCATCGCCGCCCGCATCGCCGGCGAGCTCGAGGGCGGCAACGTCGTCTTCCTGATCCCCGACGACGGCTGGAAGTACCTCTCCTCCGGCGTGTACACCAAGCCGATTGAGGAGATCGAAAACCTCGATTCCACCGTTTGGTGGTAGTCGCACTGAGCGGTTAAACCGCAACTCATCTCGCTCGCTGTGTTTGAGCGGCCAGGCAAGTTTGGTCAATCGAACAGAGCAGGGGGGAGTTGTTCTTCATGTCGTCACGGATCGTCCAGGTGTTCCTGTTGTGCTGCTGTCTCTTCGCGAGCGCGGTGAGTGTCGCCGGGGCCGCGCCGGCTGACATCGACCGCACCTTCGGGCAGGAAGGTGTCGCTCGCGTCCAGAGCGAACGGGGTGTCTACGTGGCACCCGAGGACATGGCGGTCGCTCCCGGCGGTGAGATCTACGTCCTGCGCTCGGCGCAGCGCTGCTCGGTCTCTCCCTGCGCCGGCGAACAGCTGGTCAGTCGCTATACACCGGGCGGTCTGCTCGACAGCGCCTTCGCATCGGCGGGGGTGCGCAGCGTCTTCAGCTCGAGCGAGGGTTTTCACCCCGCTCGTGACGGCTCGCTGGCGGTGGGCCCGGACGGCCGGGTCGTGATCGGCTCGACCGACGAAGGCGATCTCGTCCTCGCCAGACTGAACTCAGACGGAAGCCCCGACACCGGCTTCGGCAAAAACGGTGTCGCCAAAATTCACTTGAGCGCCCCGGTCGATCGCGTTCGCGTCGCGGTACAGGCCGACGGCCGGATCGTCGTCGGCGCCGAGCCGCTGTCGGGCTATGGCGGGGACGCCGTGCTCGTGGCTCGTTACACCGCGGCCGGAGCGCCGGACCCGAGCTTCCGCGACGGCAACCCGCTGATCACCAGCCTCGGCTCCGGCCTGGGCGGCATGGCGTTGAGCGGCACCAAGACCGTGATCGCCGGACCGCGGTGCTGCGGCGCCGAGGGCCGGGCCGTCCACCTGGCGCGAATCGACGAGAACGGCGTCTTCGACAACGAATTCGGTCGCCAGGGCGAGAGCTTCATCGACGACGTCACCGATCGCACCGGCGTCGGCGCCCTGATCGTTCTGCCCAAAGGCGGCATCTACGTGGTCGGCTCGGGCCGCAACGACAAGGGCGATGCCTTCGTGATCAAGCTGCGGCCCGCCGGTACCCTCGATCCGAAATTCGGCCGCCGCGGGTTCGCCTACCTGAGGCGCACTTACCTCGATGTGAGCGACGCGAAGGTCGATCGGGCCGGCCGGCTGCTGATCGCCGGCAGCGCTCCGGCGGGAACCGCTCGCGGGCCGGCCTACGGGCCCAGGCGGTTCGCGCTGCTGCGGCTGCTCTCGAACGGCCGCCGCGACTCCACCTTCGCCGGTGGTTCGCTGATTCGCCTGGCCTCGCTGGAAGCCAACCGCGCGGTTGCCGTTGGCTTGCAGCAGGGGAGCAGGCTCGTCGCGCTGACCTCGGGCGGACAGTGCATCCGCACCTGCGAATCGCCGACCGCGCTGCTTGTCCGCTTCCTCGGCGGCACCAGTGCTTCGCGCTGCAAGGGCCACCGGGCCACCATCGTCGGCACGCGCCACGGCGAGAAGCTGGTCGGCACACCGCGCCGCGACGTGATCGCCGCCCTCGCCGGCAACGACCGGGTGCTGGGGCGTGGCGGTAACGACCTGATCTGCGGCGGCCGGGGAGATGACCGCTTGATCGGTGGCAAGGGCCGCGACGTGCTCAACGGCGGAGCGGGACGCAACCGGCTGCACCAGTAGGAGGCCCCGGTGCGCCCGATCGCACTGGCAGCTCTCGTTGCCGGCAGCCTGGGGTTGCTGCTGGTCAGCGCGCCGTCGGCCGTGGCCGGGCCGGCGGCGCCGCGGGGCTTCTTCGGCGTCGTCCCGCAGGGACCGCTGGCCGCCGTCGACTTCGAACGCATGCGCGGCGTGGTCGGGACGCTGCGAATCCCGATCGCCTGGCCGCAGGTCGAGCCGCGGCCAGGCGAGCTCGACTTCGCCGCTCTCGATGCGATCGTCTCCTCCGCCGCGGGTGCCGGCATCCGGGTGCTCCCCTTTGTCTACGGGACTCCCGCCTGGCTTGCGACCAACCCCGCGCGGGCGCCGCTGAGTGCGGCGGGCCGGGTGGCCTGGACTCGTTTCCTGCGGTCTCTGGTCAGTCGCTACGGGCCGCACGGCCAGCTCTGGGGCGGCGGGCCGGCGCCCATGGCGATCCGCCGGTGGCAGATCTGGAACGAGCCCAACTTCCTCCTCTTCTGGCGCCCGCGGCCCTCGCCGGGTGGATACGCGCGCCTGCTCGACGTCTCGGCGCGGGCGATTCGCGGCGCGGATCGCGGGGCGCAGATCGTCGCCGCGGGCCTGGCGCCGGTCGAGGGCGGCATGCTGCCCTGGACCTTCCTGCGCAAGCTCTACGCCGTGCCCGGAGTCCGCACGAGCTTCGATCTGGCCGCCGTGCATCCCTACTCATCGACCCTGGGCGGCATGGCCTACCAGGTCCGCAAGGCGAGGCAGGTGATGGCGGCTGCCGGAGATGCTGAGAAGCCACTGCTGGTCAGCGAGCTCGGCGTCGCCTCGGACAGCCAGTTTCCGACGGCTTTCAACTGGGGGTCGAAGGGGCAGGCCTCGTTCCTGCGCCGAGCCTACGGGCTGTTGCTCGCCGCGCGCCAGCGCTGGCGCATCGCCGGTGTCGACTGGTACGCCTGGCAGGACATGGCCACGGCCGATCCGCACTGCGTCTTCTGCAAGTACGCCGGTCTCTTCGATCCGAGTGGGAAGCCGAAGCCGGCCTGGCGCGCATTGCGAGGCGTTGCGACCTCTTCCCGCCGCGGCGCGGTTCGCTAGCCTCGACCGCGATGCGGATTGCCCAGTCGCTGATCGAAGAGATGGTCGCGCACGCGCGCGAGGACCTGCCCAATGAGTGCTGCGGGATGGTCGGCGGCGCTGACGGCGAGGCCAGTGTGGTGATCCCGGTCGTCAACTCGGCCGCCAGCCCGCTGCGCTTCGAGATGGACCCGCAGGGTCAGTACAACGCGTTGAAGGCGATCGAAGACGACGGCAAGGAGATGCTGGCGATCTACCACTCGCACACCAAGAGCGCTGCCTATCCGTCACAGACCGACGTCAACCAGGCGGTCAACTGGCCCGACGCGATCTACCTGATCGTCTCGCTGCAGGATGAAGACGCGCCTGACGTCAAGGGCTACTGGCTCAAAGACCTGAGGATCGCCGATGTCGAGCTCATCGTCGAGTAGCGGCCGCCTGGTCAAGGTCGCCTACGCGCAGCACCAGATGGAGGCCGAGATGATCCAGGGCCTGCTGGGCGAGCACGGCATCCCGAGCATGGTTCAGCGCACGGTCGACAACCCCGAGTTCATGGCCGCGGGTCCGCGGCAGATACTCGTCCCCGAGGCCGCGGCCGAGGAAGCGCGCGAAGTGCTCGAGGGCACGCCCGGGGCGGCGAAGGGATTACTAGCCGGCGTTGGGCCGGGCGATTTCGCGCAGGTAGCCGCGCCAAGCGTCCTCGATCTCGCGAAAGCGGGCGTCGAAGGCGGCCTCGATCGTCGGCACGGCGCCGCCGGGCAGAAGCCGCAGGGCGAGCCGCTCGCAGGCCTCGGAGCCGCGTTCCATTTCGAGCAGGTCGAAGATCGTGCCGCCGAGGATCACCGCGTCGCGGCGCGAGGGAGGAAACGAGGGGCGGGCGCTCTCGCGCAGTCGCCGGATCACCGCGGGGCGGTAGAAGCCGACCTGGCGCGAGAAGTACTGGGCGCCGCCTTCGACCAGCCAGGCCCAGCGCAGGTAGCGGGCAAAGCGCCGCGGTGTCCACGAGGGGGGTAGCTCACGGTTGTTGGCGGCGATGACCAGCTGCGCGTAGAGCCGCTCGGCCGTGCCGCGCAGTGCCTCGCGCGAGTCCTCGCCGCCGGCGCGCCGCTCCATATGAGGGTCGTTGAGCACGTGCAGCTCGGTCGACATCGGCCAGCCGGCGAGGTAGCGTCGCCCCGCCGGGGCCGCCGACCAGCGCGCGGCCGGCAGGAACGGGTGCGCCAGCGAGAGCCAGACCGGGTTGGTGTGGACGACCACGGTGATCTCGCCCGGCACAACCTCAAAACGGTCCTCCAGGCGCAACCGCAGTTCCTCCATCCGGTCCAAAGTTCGCTCGGCAAAGGCAGCGTCGCCGCTGTCATGGCGCGCGGTGAAGCTCAGCGATTCGGTCTCTACCCAGGGCACGACGCGACCCTACTAACGGGAGCTGGTCAAGCAGATCAAGGACGCAAGGAGTGAAGCGTGCTTCGCACGCGAACGACTGAGGACGCCGATATGCGCCGGCCAGATCCCGTTAGACGAGGGCGGGCTCTGCGGCGCCGCACACGCCGAGGATCTCGGCGCGGGCGCGATCGAACTCTTCGTCGGCCATCACCGGGGTGCCCTCGAAGGGCAGTTCGCGGTCGACCTCGACCCAGGAGCGGCAGCCGTGGTACTCCTCGCGAACCCGCACCGTCACGGGGCGGGGAATGCGGTGGACCCGCAGTAGCAGCACGTGCAGCGGGTGGCGGCGCTTCCAGTTGAGCCGCTTCTCCGCGTAATCGGGAGTCCAGACGTAGTAAGGGGAGAGACCGTCGACCATGCGCGGGTCGTTGACCGTGATGTGGTCGGTCACCTCGGCCCAGGCGCGCAGTCGTACCCGCTCGGGCTGCGAGATGCCGCCGTCTTGGAGCAGGGCGCGGGCAGGCGGTTCCTCGTCGGGCCAGACGCCCTCCTCGAGCGCGCGACCGAGCTCGGGGTGATGCGACTCCCGCACCAGGTTGTTCTGCTGGTGATCGAAGGTGGGGTAGAGGAAGAAGCGTTCGTGCTCGAGCTCGAAGTGCTTGTTCTCCTCGCGGATGCCGCCCTTGCGCAGGGTCAGCAACTGCTCGCCCTCGGCGAGTGCGCGGACCGTTACGGCCCATTCCTTGAAAGCGATCGGCATTTGAAGTCGTACCTAGAAGAAGGTGGTTTGAAGCTGTGACTGGGAGGGGGACCCCTTTGATCCCATTCCATGGCTGAGAAGCCCGCCCGGATCGCGCATTCTAGACGAGCCCGCCCAGATTGCAAAATTTGTGATGAAGATCACGTCTATCCGTCCTCTGTAGAAGCGGATGAATGTCGCCAATTGGTGTGACCGCCGCCGCCCGGTGTTTCGATCCTGAGCACGTCGCCCGGGGCCAGCTCGCCTTCGCACTTGCCCGGCAGCGGCTCGCCGTTGAGGAGGTTGCGGCCGGCGGCGCCGTCCTCGCCGCCGTCGCGGCCGCGCGGCGGGTGGCGGCGGCGCTCGCCGATCAGCGAGTAGCGCATCGGTGCCAGTGCTTCGATCTCGCGCACGATTCCCTCGCCACCGTGACGCTGGCCGGCGCCACCGCTGTCTCGGCGCAGCGAGAGCTCTCGCACGCGCAGGGGGAATTCGCTCTCCAGGGCCTCGACCGGGGTGTTGAGCGTGTTCGACATCGCGACGTGGATCGCGCTTGGGCCGTCCGCATCCGGGCAGGCACCTTGGCCGCCGCCGAGCGTCTCGTAATAAGTGAAGTCGTCGTTGGCGAGGGTGAGGTTGTTCATCGTCCCCTGGCCTTGGGCGGGCACGGGCCGGGCGCCACTGAGCGCGGCGATGACGAGGTCGGCGACGCGGCTCGAGGTCTCGACGTTGCCGGCGGCGACGGCGGCGGGGGAGCGGGCGTTGAGCAGGCAGCCCGCGGGCGCTTCGACCTCGATCGGGCGGTAGGCGCCGGCGGAAGGAGGCGCGTCGGGGTCGGTCAGGGCGCGGACCGCGAAGAAGGCGGCGGACTTGGTCACCGAGAGCGGGCAGTTGAGGTTGCCCGCCACCTGCGGGTCGGTGCCGCTGAAGTCGAGCCGAGCCTCGCCGTCGATCGTCGCCTCGACCTGGAGGCGCACGTCGTTCTCGCTGCCATCGGCGTCATCCTCGAGTACGTCCTCGGCTGTGTAGGTGCCGTCGGGCAGGGCCGCGAGGGCGTGGCGGGTGCGCCGCTCGGCGTAGGCGAGGATCTCCTCCATCCCGGCGCGGAGGTGGGGGAGGCCGTGCCGCTCGGCGAGCTCACCGAGGCGACGAACGCCAACCCTGTTGGCGGCTTCCTGGGCGCGCAGGTCGGCGAGGCGCTGCTGGGGAAAGCGCATCTTTGCCGCGAGATGCCGGAGCACGTCGGCGCTGACCCGGGTCGGGGGGATCACTACACCCTCGTCCTCCAGCCGGGTGGAGGCGGCCGGCATGCTGCCAGGGGTCGGCCCGCCGACGTCGGCGTGATGGGCACGGCAGGCGGCGAAGCCGATCAGCTCCTCCTCCCTGAATACGGGCGAGATCAGGGTGATGTCGGGTAGGTGGGTGCCGCCCCGGTAGGGGTCGTTGAGGATCCACGACTGCTCTGGCGCTTGCTCGAGCTCGATCACCGCGGCGACCGCGTCCGGCATCGAGCCGAGATGGACCGGGATGTGCTCCGCCTGCATCACCAGCTCGCCGGCGGCGTCGAAGATCGCCGTCGAGCAGTCGTGCCGCTCCTTGATGTTGGCCGAGTAGGCGGAGCGGATCAGCGCCGCGCCCATCTCTTCGCAGGCCGCGCGCAGGCCGCCGATCATCACCTGCAGCGCGATCGGGTCGAGTCCGCTCATCGGTCCCAGCTCTGCCGCGATCGTGCCAGCATCGTCGACCTCGGCCGTCCCGCCGGGCGGGATCACCAGGGTGCTCTCGGGCAACTCGAAGATGACCGGGCCCTCTGCCTGTGTTCCGGCGCCTGGCTCGCCGTGCAGGACCGGCGTCTCGAACCACGCACCGTCGAAGCGAACCTGCCGCGAACCACGCTCGAGCCGGCCGGTTGCTGCGCGTGGGCGGGGGCGTGCTCCGGGGGTGATCATCGCCAGGCGAATGTGGACGAGCACGACCTCGGCCTCGGGATCGCGGTGGCCGTAGAGCTGCTCGTGCGCGGCGGCGAAGCGCTCCGCCAGGTCGGCAGGGTCGGGACGGGTCGAGCCGCCGATCGGGAGCTCGAAGGCCTGGCCGGCGTAGCGCATCTCGTAGACCACCTTTGGCTCGGCTCCGGAGCTGCTGTCCAATCCTGCGATCAGGTCCCCGACCGCGGCGGCGACCCGCTCGGCGTTGCAGCTCCTCGCCGGAGAGCATCACCGTGCGGGCTGTGTCCTGGCGGCGATCGGAGGCGCAGAGGCCGAGAGCCGAGAGCACGCCACCGGCGCGCGGGCAGAGGATGCGCCCGATCTCGAGCTCGGCGGCGATCGCGGCGGCGTGCATCGGCCCGGCGCCGCCGAAGGGAAGCAGGGAGAAGCGGCGGGGATCGATGCCGCGCTCGACGGTGACGACGCGCAGCGCCCGCACCATCTCCTGGTTGGCGATGCGCAGGATGCCTTCGGCGGTCTCGATCTCATCGAGGCCCAGCGAGGCGGCAAGGGTGCCGACAGCATCCGCGGCCGCGTTCGCGTCGAGGGTCACGTCGCCGGCCAGCTTCGAGTCGGCGGCGAGCCGGCCGAGCAGCAGGTTGGCGTCGGTGACCGTGGGCTCGCTGCCGCCGCGTCCGTAGGCGGCGGGCCCCGGATCGGCGCCGGCCGAGCGCGGCCCGACGCGCAGGGCGCCGCCGCTGTCGCGCCAGCCGATCGAGCCGCCGCCGGCGCCGACGGTGTGGACGTCGACCATCGGCAGCTGGATCGTGCGGCCGGCGATCGTGCGCGAGTCGGTCCGCTTCACCTCGCCCGCCTCGATCACGCAGACGTCGCACGAGGTCCCACCCATGTCGAAGCCCAGCGCGTTGCCGTCGCCGGAGAGCTGGGCCAGCAGCCCGGCGCCGACGGCGCCTCCGGCCGGGCCCGAGAGCACGCTCCAGGCCCCGGCCCGGGCCGCTTCCTCGGCGCTGGCGATGCCGCCCGAGGACTGCATCACCAGCGGTCGCGGCAGGCCGGCCTCGCCCGTGGCTTCGCCGAGCCGCTCCAGGTAACGCCCGAGCAGAGGCGAGAGGTAGGCGTCGATCGCGGTGGTCGAGCAGCGCTCGTACTCGCGGAAGCGCGGCAGGACCTCGTGCGAGGCGGAGACGTGCACGCCCGGCAGCTCACTGCGCAGGTGCGCGGCGAGGCGCTGCTCGTGGGCCGGATCGAGGTAGGAGAAGAGCAGGCAGACCGCCACCGACTCGGCGCCGCTCTTGCGTATGAGCTCGGCTAGGCGGCCGGGCTCCTCGTCCGCGAGTGGCTCGATCGCCCCCTGCGGACCGATGCGCTCCGCCGCTTCGAAGCGCAGCTCCTCGTCGACCAAGGGCGCTGGCTTTGGTGCGCAGAGCCGGTAGAGCTCGGGCCGGTCCTGGCGAGCGATCTCCAGCACGTCGGCGAAGCCGCGGGTGGCGATCAGGGCGGTGCGGGCGCCGCGTTCCTCCAGCAGGGCGTTGGTGCCCACGGTCATGCCGTGGGCAAAGGCGTCGACATCGGTGGCAGCGGCGCCGGCCCGCCGCAGGACCGCCTCGACCGCCGCGATCACCGCCCGCGATTGGTCGTCGGGCGTGGTCGGCAGCTTTGCCGTGTGGAGCTGCTCGCCGTCGAAGAGGACGGCGTCGGTGAAGGTCCCGCCTACGTCGACACCAAGCAGCACGTTTCCGAAGCTAGCTCAGCGCCAGCTTTCGCGGCGCAGCTCGCCGTCGGCGGAGAGCACGAAGTGGATGCCGTCGAGCTCCGGATCGACCGCGGGGAAGTCGCTGCGCAGGTGGCCGCCGCGGGACTCGCAGCGTGCCAGCGCCGCGGTCGCGATCGACTTAGCGAGCGGGAAGGGGTTGGCTTGGAGCTGGCGCAGGCGCTCGGGGTCTCGGCGCGGTCCGGCCAGGTCCCAGACCGCGTCGCGGGTTGCCTCACTGGGTGGCTCGAAGCGCCAAGCGGTTGGCTCGGGCGGGTTGGCGGCGGCGGTCTCGTCCAGCGCCGCCCGCGCCGCCCGCGCACCGAATACGAAGCACTCGCTGAGCGAGTTGGAGGCAAGTCGGTTGGCGCCGTGCAGGCCGGTGCACGAGCACTCGCCGACCGCGTAGAGACCGGCGAGGGAGGAGCGTCCTTCGAGGTCGACGGCGATGCCGCCCATTGTGTAGTGGGCGGCCGGGGCGACCGGAATCGGTTCGCTGGCAGGTTCGAGCCCCGCCTCGCGCAGCGAGGCGAAGACGTTGGGGAAGCGCTGCGGCTCGAGCTCACGCAGATCGAGGCCGACCGCCTCGGTGCCATCGGCCTCGATCCGGTCGAGCAGCGCCGCGGTGACGGCGTCGCGGGGGGAGAGCTCGTCGGTGAAGCGGCGTCCGGAGGAATCGAGCAGCGTCGCCCCCTCGCCCCTCACCGCCTCGGTGATCAGCAGCCCGTCGAAGCGGGTGCCGGGCAGGAAGAGCGCGGTCGGGTGGAACTGGCAGAACTCGAGGTCGGCGAGCTCGGCGCCTGCCGCCGCCGCCATCGTCGGGCCGGCGCCGATCGCCCCCCAGGGGTTCGACGTCCGCCGCCACAGCGCCGCCGCGCCTCCCGTCGCCAAGACCGTCGCCGCCGCGGCGATGCGGCCGTCCTCGGTGAGCACGCCGTGGCAGCGCTGCCCGTCGCTCCACAGCGCCGTCATCGAGGCCCGCTCGCGGACTTCGATCCGCCCCTCACGGGCGACCATCGCGGCGAGCTTGGAAGTGATCTCGTGGCCGGTGGCGCTGCCGCCCGAGTGAACGATGCGACGGCGGGTATGGCCGCCCTCGAGGCCGAGCGAGAGCTCTCCGTCGGGGTCTAAGTCGAAGACGACGTCACGTGAGCGCAGCTCCTGCACGGCTGCGGGCGCCTCCTCGACCAGGGTTTGCACGGCGGAGGGGCGGCAGAGCCCGCGGCCCGCGGCAAGCGTGTCGGCGGCGTGCTGCTGCGGCGAGTCACCGGGCTCCAGCGCCGCCGCCAGACCGCCCTGGGCCCAGTAGCTGGCGCTCTGGGAGAGCGGCGTGCGTGAGACGAGGCAGACGCGCGCGCCCTGCTCGGCCGCTTTCAGCGCCGTCCAGAGCCCTGCCGCGCCGCCGCCAACAACGGCGACGTCGAACTCGGTTTTGGCGGTTATCGCTTCCCGGCCTCTCGCCGGATCGCCTCGACCTGACCGCGCAGCCAGGCGGCCGCGGCCTCGCGCGAGCGGGCGCGCTCGTCGGCGATCGAACCCTCGGCCTCGGCCGCGCGCTTCTCGGCGTCGGCGATCCGCTTCTCGGCGGTCTCGGCTTGGGCCTCGATCTCGGCCAGGCGGCTCTCCGCCTCGGCGACCACCCGGTCCTTCGCTTCGCGCTCGCGCTTCAACTCCTCGGCGTGGGCGGCCCGCAACGCCTCCAGTGCCTCCGAAGCGCGGGCCCGCTCCTTCTCCAGGTCGGTCTCGAGCGCCTCGATCTCGGCCGCGACTCGCTTCTCGGCGGCGCTGGCGGCGGCAGCCGCCTCCTCGAGGCGGCGCTTCGCCATCTCGACCTGGGCGCTGAGATCCTCGCCGCTCACCGTAAATCCTCGCGCTGCGCTCGCTGCGCGAAGAACCAGATATGCACGCTTGCTCGCTCCGCGCTCACAGGCCCAATCTATTACGCACCGGCGAGGACGGCGCGGTAGGCCTCGAGCGTGCGCTGCGCCATCCGCGCTGCCGAGAGGGTGGCGGCGCGCGCTGAGCCTTCGACTCTGGGGTCGGCGGAGTCGAGCAGGGGCACGGCGGCGGCGCGCCAGGGATCGAGCTCGAAGGGCGCGCAGAGGGTGCCGCGGATACCGCCGAGGGCGTAGGGGGCGATCCCAACCGGCGTGGAGAGGATCGGTACGTCGCAAGCGAGCGCCTCGAGTGCGGCTAGGCCGAAGCCCTCGTAGTCGGAGGTGACGAGAACGGCGTTGGCGGCGTTGATCCAGAGCGGCATCTGGTCGGGATCGATCGCGCCGCCGGTGAGTAGCTCCGCGTCGCAGGCCGCGGCGAGCTCTGCCGCCCGGTCGTGGCGCTTCTCCTGGCGAGCCGGGTTGGCCGGGAAGAGCAGATAGCGACCGCTCGCCTCGAGGTTGAGCGCGCGGCGGGCCTCGGCCCGCGGCTGTGGCCGGAAGCGGCTCAGGTCCGGGCCGCAGGGGAGCACCGCCGAGCCGGGAACGGCGGGGAGCCCGGGGCGGCCGTCTTCGGACTCGAAGAGGGCCCGCGAGACGGCGGCGACGAGATCGGCGCGCCAGGCGAGGCGGCGGGAGAGAGCGCCGACCAGCGGGTGACGAACGTCGGTGCCGTGGAAGCTGACCAGGAGTGGGCGGGCGCCGGCGAGGCGGGCGCACCAGCCGACCAGGCCGTAGTGAGCGTGGACGAGGTCGAACCGCTCGCGTCGCAGCAGGCGCCGCAGGCGCCGCGTGGCGGGCAGGTACTCGTTGCGGCCGGGCGGGAATTCGAAGCGCACCGCCTCGACCCCGCGGCGCTCGAGCTCGACGATCTGATCGCGCACCCAGCGACCACGCTGCGGCGCCCCTGCGTCCGGCACGAAGTTGGTCACGATCAGCACCCGCATTGCGGCTGAGCGTATCCGCGCTGGCGGGCGGGGAGGAGGCGAACGCGGTAGCCGGCTAATTCGTTACAGAATCGTCGCGCCGCGGTCTAGATCGGTGCGTCGGAGCGGCGGAGCATTGGCCTCCAATCACTGAAAGGAGGCGTCGATGTTCTACGCGGCGATGGGCTTTGTCCACGCTTTCCTCGACCGGCGGGTGCGGGAGGTTCGCGCTCTCGTCGTCGAGGAGAGGGGGCAGGGGACGGTTGAGTACGTCGGTTTGATCCTGCTCGTTTCGCTGCTGATGGTGGGAATGGTGGCGGCGATGAAGGGCTTCAACGGCAAGCAGGGCACCGAGTTGGCGGATGTGATCGTCAACAAGATCAAGGAGGCGGTCGACAAGGTGGCCTTCAAATGAGTGCGGTGGAGGGGCGGCCCGTCGGGGCCGCCCCCGCCATCTCGCCTTTGGTCGGCAGGGCGGGAGATTCGGTGCAAGTACCGCTGGGGCGAATTCCGTCCGGGGTCAACTCTATGCTGTATTACAGCATGAAGCATCGGACACAGCTCTATCTGGACGAGGGCCAGTACCGCTGGCTGAAGCAGCGCGCCGGAGAGGCGGGCAGCATCGCGGCGGTGGTGCGCGAGCTGATCGACGCCGAGCGGGCGCAGGGGGTCGACGTCGACCCCCTGCTGAGCTATCTCGTCGATGAGGCGCCAGGCAAAGGACGCGAGGGGACCAGCGTCAGCAGCTTGGATCGCGACCTCTACGGCTCATGAGGTCGGTATTCATCGACACCAGTGCCTTCGTCGCCCTGCGCAACTCCTCGGAGGCCGAGCACGAGCGGGCACGGTTGGCCCTGGCCGGCTTGATTTCCGAGGGTGTCGCGCTCTTCACCTCGAACTACGTCTTCGCCGAGACATACACGGCCCTGATGGTCCGGGTGGGCCGCGGTGAGGCAATCGAGTGGGGGCGGCGCTTCCGGGATGGCGGCGCTATCGACCTCGTCCACCTGGATCGACCGACAGAGGAAAGGGCTTGGGAGATCCTCGAGCGCCATGACGACAAGCGTTGGAGCTACGTCGACGCGACCTCCTTCGCCCTGCTCGAGCGCAGTGGAGAAAGCGATGCGTTCGCTTTCGACGTCCACTTTTCCCAGCGGGGGCTACAGGTAGTACCGAAATAGTTTTTATTGACTGCTCAGGCAGTACCAGCCTATGCTTGCACCAGGCTCGTGAGGCGCCGGGGGTCCATCGAGTCCCGCGGAGACGCCAGAGGCCTACCCCAGTGGGAAGGAAGGGCCGCGCTTAGTCGCGGCCCTTCCGCCGTCTTGACCCGCACGGGTGTTGCTGACTTAGACTCGCGCCCATGCCAGCCTCCCGAAGCTACGACCGCGCCCCCGCCGACATCCGGCCGATCTCCATCGACGCCGGGTTTGTCGATACCGCCGACGGCTCTGCCCTGATCACCCTCGGTCGCACCAGGGTGATTTGCACCGCTTCGGTCAGCACCTCGGTGCCGCGTTGGATGCAGGGTCGCGGCAAGGGCTGGGTCACCGCCGAGTACGCGATGCTGCCGGCATCGACCGGCGATCGCAAGACGCGCGACATCGCCAAGGGGAAACAGGATGGGCGCGGGGTTGAGATCCAGCGCCTGATCGGGCGCTCGCTGCGGGTCGTGCTCGACCCCCGGGCACTTGGCGAGCGCAGCATCTACGTCGATTGCGACGTTCTGCAAGCCGATGGCGGGACCCGTTGCGCGGCGATCACCGGTGGCTACGTCGCCCTCCGGTTGGCCCTGCAGAAGCTCGTCGATGCGGGCGAGCTCGAGACAATGCCGCTGACTGGCTCGGTCGCCGCGATCAGTGTCGGCATCGTTGATGGCCGTCCGCTCTGCGATCTCGACTACTCCGAGGACTCGACCGCCGAGGTCGATGCCAACGTCGTCATGACCGGCGAGGGTGGACTGGTCGAGGTGCAGGCGACAGCCGAGCGCACGCCGCTCTCCCGCGCTTCCCTCGACGAGCTGCTCGGGTTGGCTGAGATGGGGATCTCGCGCTTGCGCCAAGTGCAGGAGCGGGTAGTCGGCGGTGGATAGCGACGTTGATCTTTGCCACGGCGAACAAGCACAAGCTCCGCGAGATGCGGGAACTGCTTCCCGAGCTAGAGCTGAAGGCGCTGCCCGAAGGGGTTGAGTTGCCGCCAGAGGAGGGGGACTCGTTCGCCGCGATCGCGCTGGAGAAGGCCCGCGCCGCCCACGCGGCGAGTGGCGAGGCGGCGATCGGCGACGACTCGGGGATCGAGGCGATGGGGCTCGGTGGCCGTCCCGGAATCCACTCGGCCCGTTACGGCGGCCCGGGCGCGAGCGACGAGGAGAACCTCGAGAAGCTGCTGCGCGAGGTCGCCGCGGCCGGAGACGATCGCCGGGCCGCCTACCACTGCGCCCTGGCGCTGGTCGAGGCCGATGGCACAGAGCGCGTCTTCGAGGCCCGCTGCGAGGGCCGCTTGATCGAGCGGCCGCGGGGCGAGGGCGGTTTCGGTTATGACCCGGCCTTCGTTCCCGACGACACCGGTTCCGAGGACGAGCGCACGATGTCGGAGCTGGGCCAGGCGGAGAAGAACGAGATCAGTCACCGCGGGCGCGCCGCGCGCCTGTTGGCCGCGCATCTGGACAGCGGCCAGGTCACTCAAGAGGCACGATGATCCGCACCAAGAGCGGCGCGGCGGCGCTCTCGATCGCCTCCAACGCGCTGCTGATCGCGATCAAGCTCGCCGCCGGGGCGATCACCGGCTCGATCGCGATCCTCACCGAGGCCGTTCACTCGCTGATCGACCTCGTTGCCTCCGTCGTCGCCTTCGTCTCGGTGCGCAAGGCCGACGAGCCCGCCGACGCCGATCACCCCTACGGACACGAGAAGGTCGAGAGCCTGGCGGCGACGATCGAGGGGCTGCTGATCCTGGTTGGCGCCGGGATCATCATCTACGAGGCGACGCACCGGCTCGTCGACGGTGCCGAGGTCGAGTCGCTCGGTGTCGGCATCGCCGTGATGGGCTTCTCGGTCATCGCCAACCTGATCGTCTCGACCGTGCTGGCCCGCCAGGCCAAGCTGCACGACTCGCCGGCGCTGGAAGGGGATGCCTCGCACCTGCGCGCCGACGCGCTCACCTCTGCCGGCGTGCTGGTCGGGCTCGCCCTGGTCGAGATCACCGGCAACGCCGCCTTCGACTCGATCACCGCGCTGGCGGTCGCCGCCGCGATCGTCGTCGCCGGCATCCGCATCGTTCGCCGCTCCTCCGGCGTGCTCGTCGACGAAGCCCTGCCGGACGAGGAGATGGATCAGATCGAGGCGGCGATCGCCGCCGCCCGTACCGAAGAGGTCGCCGGCTACCACAAGCTGCGCGCCCGCCGTGCCGGCAGTCGCCGCTACATCGACCTGCACGTCCAGTACCGCTCAGGAACCAGCCTCGAGCGCGCCCACGAGCTGGCCCACGCGATGCGGGCCTCGATCGAGGCGACCATCACACGCGCCGAGGTCCTCATCCACGTCGAGCCCGAGACCTCGCTGCGCGACCCCGAGCGCGCCCGCTCGGGCCCTTTCCGCGCGGGTTAGGACCCTGCCAGCTCGCCGATGCAGCGGATGCGCAGCGTGGCGCCGCCTGCGCTTGCGCACAGCCGCAGGGCTTCGCGTTGGTCTGAGACTTCCCCTGCAGACGCAGGACATCCCGGCGGAGCCGCGTTGTCCCCCGTGGTGTTGCTGACGAAATCGAGGGCCTGGTAGGTAAGCGCCAGGATGCCGATCACGAGCGCCAGGGCCCCGACTATCGAGAGATTGCGAAACGTCTTCACCTGCCCCTCGGCGCTTTTCGCGGCCTCGCGGGCACCTTCGATCTGCTCCGGAATCGAGCTTCGAATCGAGCCGTCGTGGGCGTGCTGGACGTAGTCGCGAACGGTCCGACGCTCGAGCTTGTGGCTGGGGAAGGCCACGTATCTCCCTTTCCGGACCGGCACGTTGGCGGGGGGCTTTTCCCAGGTCGTGTGAGGGCTGAGCTTGGTGAACTCCATCCAGACGAGTGGCTCGCCACCCCGGATCCGATAGGGGTTGGAGGTCAGATTGTGCAGCGGGACCGAGAGCTGGCCATCGAAACCGGGATCGACCAGAGGTCCGGTGCCGACCAGGATTCCCCGGTAGATGTGCTTGATCCGAAGGTTGTAGCGAGCCGCGATGTAGTCGGGGATCCGAAATTGAGGGGCGAGGGTGACGTACACGATCGAGTTGGGTTTGAGCCAGAGGTCCTGCCCCGGTTCGAGGACGCCGGAGTAGCCGGCCGGATCGTTCGACTCGCTGGTGGGGGGCCAGTACAACCATTCTCCGCCGACGGGGATGGCGCACGAAGCCGGCTTGAGAGCCTTCTCCGGCGGATCGGGGATCTCAAAGGGGTAAATCATCCCGGTGGCGGCGATGTAGTCGGTGAGGTCCGCGGTATTGAGCAGGGCCGGCGGTATCTCTGGAAATGGATCGGCGCTCTTCGTTGCGGCGAACTTGGCGCGCGCTTCTGCTTCGCTCGAGAGGAGGGAAGGCATCGGGTCGACTCGGCTGGTCCCGCTCGGTATCCGCTCTACGCAGCCAGGACCAGGCCATCGCCAGCCGGCACCAGCGAGTCCGGGCCGAGGCCGACGAGGTCCACTCGCTGTCCGATCTGCTCGGCGACTTCCGCTACGAAGGACCGGGCGCGATCGGTTAGGACTCCATCTCGCGCGGCGGCGTCGATGTGATCGACGTGATTGAGGACGATGGTCGAGGGTCGGTTTACCGCGATCGCCTGGCGGACCAGGGCGGGATCGAACCTGCCAACCCGACGGACGCGTTGGGTGACCGAGGTGTACTCGGTCAGATCGTCTGTGTGCCCCCCTTCCCGGGCCACCGTCGCCCAGTCAATCTCCTCGCTGTCGAAGGGGCCGGAATTGCCCGCCACCCGAATCGGGAACGCGCGTAGGACGAGTACGACCTCGTCGACGTCGAGTGGGCTGAGCCCTGTCTCGGAAAGGGCCGAGGCCGCGGTGGTGTCCCTGCTGGTGACGCGGGGAAAGTGCTTTGAGTGCAGTAGCGAGAGGCCGAAGCCCTGAGTGCCCTCGAGGATCACCCGTTCGTCGCGATCGAGGCAATCGCGCAGGAACTCGGAAGCGCTGCCGATGTACGGTCGAAGCTCTCTCGAGGAGGACGCCAGGTCGCTCTCCGCGCGTCGCGCAACTCGTCGCGCCACGGCGGCCCCGGTGCCGCTGCAGGTCGATCCGATTCGTTGCCGCAGGTCGCTGGCAGACTCGGCCTCGAGGTCCTCGGGGCCGATCAGGAAGGCCCCTTCGTCGATCAGGAGCCGGTCGGGCTCGATTCCCGTGCGCTCGATCTCGGCGAGGAGGAGGCCGGTATCCAGGTAGAAGCCGGCGGGCAGAACGCACTTGACGTCGGGCTCCAGGGCGGCGGTGGGGAGCTGACGCAGGACATCGACGCTCCCGTCGGGCGCGATGCCAGTGTGGCCCGAGTTCGATCCGCCGACGCGGACGGCTGCCGTGGCACCCCGTTCGCGGGCCAGCTGCTGCGCAACCTTGCCCTTTCCCTCGGAGCCGAACTGGCCACCGACTACGACCGTGACAGACATGTGGAACCTCCTCGGACGACTCGGGTGACGCTTCCAGCGTAGAGCCGGACTCGGACAACCGATGCAGCCGGCCCTGTCCGCCTCATGCGCGACGGTTGAGGCGTGAAGAACCAGTATGTGGGAGACATAAACGACTACTTCAAGTACTCGATCCTGCGCGCTCTGGCGTCCCGGTCCGACCGGGACCTGGCGGTGTGCTGGATGCTGACCGAGGACGACGGCAGCAGCGACGGCAACCTGACGGCATACCTCAGTCGTCCGCAGGAGTACCGCGAGCTCGATCCCGTCCTGTACGACGGCTTGAGCACCATGATCGCCGTCGGCAGCCGCGATGTGACCGCGGTCGAGTCGGCTCGGCTGATGCCGTGCTCCTTCTACTTCAGCCGCCCCCTCGACGACTTCGCAGAGTCGCGGCTCGCCTATTTCAGCGAGCTGTGGGAGGGGTTGCCGAGCAGAGCGCTCGTCTTCTTCGATCCCGACAACGGCCTGGAGGTGGCGAGCGTCGGCAAGGGAAAGCGAGGGTCGCGACGCTACCTGTATCTCGACGAGCTGCGCCGGGCGATCTCCGACGGGCACCTGGCGGTGGTCTATCAGCACTTCCCCAGGGTTCAGCGTGCGGCATATGTCGCCCAGTTGCTCGATCGCGTCCAGCAGAGCCTGCCGGGCGTGGGGGCAGCGGCGGTCTACAGCACGCGGGTTGCCTATCTGTTGGTCGGCGAGGCGGAAGAGCTGCTCGAGCTGGATGACGCGCTTCGTCAGTTGGCGGCGCGGTGGGGAGGGAACCTCCGATTCTCCGAGCCGGGCCTCAGGGGCTTGGCAGGAGGTTGACCGCCGCGGCGAGGCCGACGGCGCCCACGGTGATCGAGTAGCCGGTGTAGCCGCTGATCGCGAATAGGACCACGGCGATCGCGCAGATCGAGACGACGGTGATCCAGGAAGCTCGGGCCAGGGACACGGGTCGCTATTTTGGCCGAGATGCCCGACGGTGAGACGAGCGCGGTTGTATCGGCCGATTCGGCGGCGAGTGCGCTGGCCTATCTGACCGAGATGTCGCCCGACCTGCGCGGCGGCGCGATACTCGAGTCCGGCGGCGCGATCCTCGCCGCCAGCGACCGGCCCGAGCGCTGGCGCGAGGACGTCGCCGCGCTGTTCGCGGTCGCGGACAGCGCCGGCGACGAGCCGGTCGAGCAGGCTCATATCGCCACCGAGCAGGGCGAGGTTTTCGCGGTGCGCCACGAAGGGCTGGCGGCGATCGCGGTGACCGACCGCTTCGCGCTGGCGTCGCTGCTCTTCTTCGACATGCGCTCGGTGCTGCGCGATCTCGCCCAGGGTGGCGACGGCAAGGGGCGCGATGCCGCCTAAGCCCCATCGCATCCTGCTCGACCGCGTCTCCGGCTACGCCGACGAGGCCGCCGCTTACATGCGCCGCCGCCGCGTCTCCCGCCAGCCCTTCGCCCGCCTCTACTACTCCGAAGGCCGGGCCGGCGACCACGCGGGGGACTCGCTCGTCGGTGCCGAGCTCTTCGTTGCGGCCGGGCGGCTGATCGAGGTCGCCGGGAAGCGGCCGAAGCCGTGAGCGGCCTGATCGAGCCCGAGGTCGCCGAGCGCGTCCTCGCCGCGGCGCTGGCCAACGGTGGCGAGTTCGCCGAGGTCTTCGCCGAACGCAACGCCGGGCTGACGATGGCGATCGACGAGTCCCGGGTCGAAGCGGTTCAGGCTGGCGCGGCGGCGGGGGCCGGGGTGCGGGTGATCAGCGGCGGGACCACCTACTTCTCACACGTCGACGGGCTCGATCCCGCCGACATCGAGCGCGCCGCCGGCGAAGCGGCCGCGGCACTGCGCGCCGAGCGCACCGAGCCACGGCCGCTGCGGGCGATCGAGACCACGCCGCTGCCGATCGAGGTGCCGCCCGCCGATGTGCCTGCCGAGCGCAAGGCGGCCCTGCTGCGCGAGCTTGACGAGCGCGGCCGCGGCGCGGGTGCTGAGATCGCCCAGTTCACTGCCTCCTACGCGGAGGTGCGGCGCGAGGTCAGCGTCGCCAACTCCGAGGGTCTTTTCACCGGGGATGACCGCACCCGTACTCGCATCGGCGCCCAGGCGGTGGCGCGCCGCGAGGGCCTGGTCGAGACCGGGGCCGAGACGCTGGGTGCGCACCGCGGCTTCGAGCTCTTCGAAGAAGACCCGGGCTCGATCGCCGCTGACGCCGCGCGCAAGGCATTGACCCTGCTCGACGCCGGTCCGGCGCCGGCCGGCTCGATGCCGGTGGTCGTTGGCGGCGGCTTCGGCGGGGTCCTCTTTCACGAGATGACCGGCCACGGCCTCGAGGCCGACCACATCCAGAAGGGCGCCAGCGTCTACGTCGGCAAGCTCGGCGAGCAGGTGGCGCAGCCGCTGCTCACGGCCTATGACGACGGCCGCCTGCCGAACGAGTGGGGGAGCGACGCGATCGACGACGAGGGCGTGCCGACCCAGAAGACGCGTGTGATCGAGGACGGGCGCCTGACCGCCTTCCTCTACGACGGCGTCACCGCGCGCCGCGACGCCGTTGCCCCGACCGGCAACGGCCGCCGCGAGAGCTTCCGCCACCTGCCGGTCCCGCGCATGACCAACACCTACATCGCCCCCGGCGACGCCGAGCCGGAGGCGATCATCGCCGAGGTCAAGCGCGGCTTCTACGCCGTCTCCTTTGCCGGCGGCCAGGTCGACCCGGCGACCGGTGACTTCGTCTTCGGCGTCTCCGAGGGCTACCTGATCGAGGGCGGCAAGGTCACCCGCCCCTGTCGCGGCGCGACCTTGATCGGCAACTGCCTCGAGGCGCTGGCGGCGATCGATGCGGTCGGCAACGACTTCGAGATCAAGACCGGCGTCTGCGGCAAGGCCGGCCAGCGGGTGCCGGTGGGAACCGGCCAGGGCCACGTCCGCATCCAGGCGATGACGGTGGGGGGGACCGAGGTTTGATCGCGGTGGCGCGACGGGCGGTCGAAGCGGCGACTGCCGCGGGGGCCAGCGATGCCGAGGCTTATGCCGCCGAGGACAGCGGCCGTGAGGTGCGCGCCCACGGCGGCGAGATCGAGAGCCTCAGCGCCGCCACCCAGCGTGGCGTCGGCATCCGCGCCTGGATCGGCAAGCGGGTTGGCTACGCCTACGGCACCGACCTCTCCGAGGCGGGGGTTGCGGCACTCGCCGAGCGGGCAGCGGAAGCGGCGCGGGTTGCCGACGAGGACGAGTTCGCCGGCCCGCCCGCCCCTCCGGTGCGCCTTATGCACGCGGACGGTGCAAAAGGCGCACCGGAAGAGGAGATCGCGCTCAGCGATCCGACGATGGCCGAGTGGTCGACCGACCGGCTCGCCGAGCTCACCCTCGAGATCGAGCGCTCGGCGCTTGCCGCCGACTCGCGCATCGCCGGCGTCGAGCAGGCGGTCTACGCCGACTCCGCCGAGGGCGTCGCGATCGTCTCCTCGCTTGGCATCGAGGGCGAGTACTCGAGCTCCAGTTGCTATGGCTACGTCCAGGCGCTCGCCGAGGGCGACACCGGCCGCGAGACCGGGCTCGGCTTCGACCTCGGTCGCAGCCCGGCGGTCCTCGATCCGACCGCGATTGGCAAGGAGGGCGCCCAGCGCGCGGCGGCGATGATCGGCGCGGGCAAGCCGAAATCCCGCTCTTGCCCGGTGGTCGTCGATCCGACGGTCGCGGCCAGCTTCATCGCCTTGATCGGTGGGGGGCTGACCGCCAGCGCGGTTCAGCGCGGCCGCTCCCCCTTCGCCGAGCGGCTCGGCGATGAGGTGGCCAACGAGGTGCTGGCGCTCCACGACGACGGCCTCGACCCGGAGGGCTTCGGCTCGGCGCCGTTCGACGCCGAGGGTGTGCCGCGCCGCCGCACGCCCCTGATCGAGGCCAGCAGGCTGCACACCTACCTCTACGACACCTACACGGCGCGTCGCGGCGATGCTGCTTCGAGCGGCAACGCCAGTCGCAGCGGCTACCGCTCGCAGCCCTCGGTCTCGGCCTCCAACCTGATCGTCGCCCCCGGCGAGCTGAGCTTTGCGGAGCTTCTGCGCGAGGCGGGCGACGGCGTCCTCGTCACCGATGTCGCCGGCCTGCACTCGGGCGTCAACCCGGTTTCCGGGGTCTTCTCGGTGGGCGCTTCTGGGCGGGTCATCCGTGGCGGCGAGCTCGCCGAGCCGCTGCGCGAGTTCACGATCGCCAGCGATCTGGTCTCGATGCTGCGAGCCGTGCGGGCGGTCGGCGCCGACTCGCGCTGGGTGCCTTTCGGCGGCTCGGTGAGGACCCCGTCGCTGCTGATCGGCGCGATGACCGTCGCGGGATCCTGAGTCCCAAGCGGCTTAAGAGGCCGCCCAGGCGCCTCTGACGCCGTGACCACTGTTAGATTGCCGCCGATTTCAAACCACCCATCGACGGAGGAGCTTCGACGTGACTAAGGCTGAGTTTCTGGACCAACTTGCAGGCGACGAGCGGCTGGGCAGCAAGAAAGCAGCCAGCGACGCGGTTGACGCCGTGCTCGACGCGATCACGGACACGCTGAGCGGCGGTGGCGAAGTCAGCTTCACCGGCTTCGGCAAATTCCACGTCGCTGAGCGCGGTCCGCGCCAGGGTGTGAACCCGCGCACCGGTGAGCGGATCACGATTCCGGGCGGCAAAGTTCCTCGCTTCTCCGCCGGTTCGGCGCTGAAGTCCAAGGTCAAAGGCTGAGCCAGGAGCCCTTTGCGGATCGGCTGGCGGCGCTCGTCGAAGAGCGCCACAGTCAGGTCTGCCTCGGCCTCGACCCGGATCCGTCGAAGCTCTCCGGGTCCGCGCCGGACGTTCCCACCGCTACGGCCGCTGAACTTGCGGCCGGGGCGGTGGTCGCGCACTGTCGTTCGCTGATCGAGCGAGCGGGCTCGGCCTGCGTCGCGGTCAAGCCCCAGCTGGCCTGCTTCGAGCGCCTGGGCGCGCCTGGCTGGGCCGCCCTCGCCGAGGTTTGCGAGGCGGCCAGCGCCGCCGGACTGCTGGTCGTCGCCGACGGCAAGCGCGGCGACGTGCCGGTCACCGCTGCCGCCTACGCCCAGGCCCTCGTCGGCGAGACGCCGACTCCCTGGGGACCGGTCGCCGGGCTGGGCGCCGATGCCTTCACCGTCAATCCGCTGCTCGGCGTCGACGCGCTGGAGCCGCTGGTCGCGGCGGCGGCGGCGGCTGGAGCCGGCGTCTTCGCTCTGGTGCGGACGAGCAATCCCGGCGCCGCCGACATCCAGGATCGGCCGACGCCGGAGCAGCCCCTGCACGAGCGCCTCGCCGAACTGGTCGACGGCCTCTCGCCACGACTGCGCGGCTCCGGGGAGCTGAGCGGGATGGGCGCCGTCGTCGGCGCCACTGCCCCCGAGCACATCGGCCGCCTGCGCTCGCTGATGCCCCACTCGATCTTCCTCATTCCCGGCGTTGGCGCCCAGGGCGGACGGCCCGAGGCGCTGGGCCCGGCCTTCAGCGCCGGGCCCGCATCGGCACTGGTTGCCGCTTCGCGCGGTATTGCCGCGGCAGAGGATCCGGCGGTGGCGGCGGAGAACCTACGCAGTGCGGTCTGGGATGTTTCGACCGCCTAAAACCGCTCTGACCGTATATACGATCAGCGGCTCCCATTCGCCAGCCAGCCACGTCCAATGAACAAACGCTCCCCAGCCGCCCGGGTCTTCGCCGTGACCGCCCTGGTCATCGCCTTCGTGATCGCGATCGTCGCGATCAGCGGATCGCTGGGCGGCGAGGACTCGAACGGCTCCGGCAGCGGCAAGCACGGCAACAAGCCGGCGCACAAGACAAAACCCAAACACGTCCCCGCCAGCTACGAAGTGGAGAGCGGCGACACCCTGATCTCGATCGCGCACAGGACGGGCGTCCCCGTCGTCACGATCGAAAAGCTCAACCCCGAAGTCGACCCGCAGAGCCTGATCGTCGGCGAGCAGCTGAAGCTGAAGTGAGCCGCCGCCCAGGCGGTGTTCTGCTGGCAGCGATCCTGCTGGTGTTGGCGTTCCCGGCGGCCGGCTTCGCCGCGGGCCCGAGCGTCGACGCGCGCGCCTGGGCCCTGATCGACGCCCGCAGCGGCGACGTCCTCGTCTCCCACGCCGCCGAGCGGCACCTTCCGATCGCCAGCACGACCAAGCTGATGACCGCCTACGTGGCGTTGCGCGAGCTGCCGCTCGATCGCATCGTCCGCGTTGCTCCCTACGAAGCCGAATACGGCGAGTCGCTGCTTGAACTGCGTCCCGGGCAGCGGATCAGCGTGCGCGACCTGCTCTATGGCCTGATCCTGCGCAGCGGCAATGACGCGGCCTACGACCTGGCCCTCGCCGCGGCGGGCTCGGAGGCGCGCTTCGTCGCCCAGATGAATCGCTACGCGGCCGCGATCGGCCTCGCCGACACCCACTACGCGAACCCGATCGGGCTCGACCAGGCCGGCAACTACTCGAGCGCGGCGGACCTGGCGACGCTGGCCCGCCGCTTGTTGCGCAACCGCGCCTTCGCTCGCATTGCCGACTCGCGCAGCGCGCGGCTGCGCAGCCTGCGCCCGCCGCGGACGATCGAGACCCTCAATGACCTCCTCTACCGCGCGTCGTGGACGACCGGGGTCAAGACCGGCCATACCTTCGGCGCCGCCTACGTCCTGGTCGGCTCGGGCCAGCGCCAGGGCACCGACCTGATTTCCGTCGTGATCGGTGCCCCGACCGAGACCGAACGCGATCTGGCCAGCCTGCGCCTGCTCGACTACGGCTTCTCCCTCTACCGGCAGCGCACGCCGGTCGTCAAGGGAGAGCGGTTGACCTCGCCATCGATTCGCTACGGCGGCGGCGAGCTGCCACTGCGGGCCGCCCGCACGGTCACGGTTGGCGTCCGCCCCGATCAGCGTCTCAGCCTCGCGGTGCGAGCGCCGAGCGAGGTCGAGGGGCCAGTTCGCCGCGGCGCGGCGCTGGGCAGGGCCAGCGTCTTCGTCGACGGGAGGCGGGCCGCCTCGGTGCCGCTGCGGGCAGCCCACGCGGTCGAGGAGGCGAGCCTGCTGGAGCGGGCGGGCAGCTTCCTCGGTGACGAGAAGATTCCCGTCGGCATCGCGCTTTGCGTGATACTGATCGGAGCAGTGCTCTTGAGGCGCTTCTCACGATGATCCTCACCGTCACGCTCAACGCCGCGATCGACCGCACGGTTGCGGTCCCCAATTTCCGTCTCGGCCATCGCCACCGGGCGGTCGAGAGCCGCACCGTTGCCGGCGGCAAGGGCATCAACGTCGCCCGGGCGCTGAAGCTGCTCGGCCGCCCGGTGATCGCCACCGGCTTTGCCGGCGGCCCGACCGGCAGCAGGCTGCTCGAACAGCTGCGCAGCGAAGCGGTGCTGACAGACTTCACCCGGATCGCTGCCGAGACTCGGATCAACCTGGCGGTGATCGATCCGACCTCCGGCGAGCAGACCGAGATCAACGAGCGCGGCCCGGCGGTCAGCGCGGAGGAGGTCGAGACCTTCGTCGCCCGCCTCCGCTACCTCGCCGACGGCGCCAAGCTCTGCGTCCTTGCCGGCACCTTGCCACCGGGCGCCGGCGACGACCTCTACGCGCGCCTGGTCAAGGACCTCAGCGAGTGCGGGGTGCCGGTGGTGCTCGACGCCGAGGGCAGCGCGATGCTCGCCGGCCTGCGCGCCGGCGCCTCGATCGTCACCCCGAACGAGCGCGAGGCCGAGGAGTTGGTCGGTCAGGAGTTCGCCGATCGCGACGACCTCGTGCAGGGCCTCTCGGAGCTGGTTCGGCTGGGCGCCGGTGAGGCCGCGATCACACGCCCCGATGGCTGCGTCGCGGCGATCGACGTGGGGGGCGAGCGGCGCTTTCTCGAGGTCAGGACCGAGCCGCTCGACCCGGTCTCGACGGTTGGCTCCGGCGATGCCTTCCTGGCCGGCTACGTCGCTGCCCGCTACGACGGCAGGCCGGCCGACGAGTGCCTCGCCTACGGGGTTGCCTGCGGCGCCGAGTCGACCCAGCACTTCGGTGCCGGAACGGTGGACCGCAATCAGGTCGAGCGCCTGCTCGGAGAGGTCCACGTCCAGGATTTGGAGGTCCCCGCCGAAGTGTAGGCTGGGTTCTCAACGCCACCCTGGAGGACCTAATTGGAGATCGACATAGGTCGAGGCAAGAAGGGGCGGCGCGCCTACGGATTCGATGACATCGCGATCGTTCCGTCGCGCCGCACCCGCGACCCCGACGACATTGACATCAGCTGGACCCTTGGCCCCTACCGCTTCGAGCTGCCGCTTGTCGCTTCGGCGATGGACGGCGTGGTCAGTCCCGACACCGCTGTGCTCGTCAACGAGCTGGGTGGCCTCGGGGTGCTCAACCTGGAGGGGATTTGGGCTCGCTTCGAGGACGCCGAGGAACGGCTGGAGCAGATCGCCGCGGCGCCCAAGCACGAAGCGACCCGGCTGATGCAGGAGATCTACGCCGAGCCGGTCAAGTCTGAGCTGATCGGCCAGCGGATCGCCGAGATCAAGGCGCGTGGCGCTGTCGCCTGTGGCTCGCTGACGCCGCAGAAAGTGCGCGAGCACTACGAGGTCGCGGTCGAGGCGGGAATCGACATCCTCGTCATCCAGGGCACGGTGATCTCCGCTGAACACGTCTCGACCACGGTCGAGCCACTCAATCTCAAGGAGTTCATCGCCGAGGTGCCGGTTCCAACCGTCGTCGGCGGCTGTGCCTCCTACTCGACCGGGCTGCACCTGATGCGCACCGGCGCCGTCGGCGTCCTGGTCGGGGTCGGCCCCGGCGCCGCCTGCACCACCCGCGGCGTGCTCGGCATCGGCGTGCCACAGGCGACCGCGATTGCCGACGTGGCCGCGGCGCGCTCGCAGCACATGCTCGAGACCGGCGAGTACGTCAACGTCATCGCCGACGGCGGCATGCGCACCGGTGGCGACGTCTCCAAGGCGATCGCCTGCGGGGCGGATTCGGTGATGGTTGGCTCGCCACTGGCCCGTGCCAAGGAGGCGCCCGGTCGTGGCTTTCACTGGGGCATGGCCACCTTCCACCCCTCGCTGCCACGCGGTACCCGGGTCACCACCAAGCAGGACGGCACGCTGGAGGAGATCCTGCTCGGTCCGGCGCAGGAGAACGACGGCACCTTCAACCTGATGGGCGCGCTGAAGACCTCGATGGCCACCTGTGGCTACGAGGACATCCGCTCCTTCCAGCGGGCTGAGGTGATGGTCGCTCCGGCGCTGATGAGCGAGGGCAAGAAGCTCCAGAACGAGCAATCGGTCGGCATGGGCTCGAACGGCAGGGCAGCGGTGTCCGCGGGGGTTGGGGTTGCGGACGATTGATGTCCGGTAGCTCCCTGCCCGCGGGTCCCGTCGCACAGACCCCTTCACCGACTCACCCGTCGGCGAAGGGGTCTGCACGCCACCCCAGGGAAGGGGCCGTCGAGGAGATCCTCGTCCTCGACTTCGGCGGCCAGTACTCGCAGCTGATCGCCCGCCGGATCCGCGAATGCGGCGTCTTCGCCGAGCTGCTGCCGGCCTCCACGCCGATCGAGAAGATCGAGGGGCGCAGGCCGAAGGGGATCGTCCTCTCCGGTGGTCCGGCCTCGGTCTATGAGCCATGCGCCCCGGCGTTCCCGACCGAGCTGCTCGATCTTGAGATTCCGATGCTGGGCATCTGTTACGGCATGCAGGCGATGGTCCAGGCACTCGGCGGTCGGGTCGAGGCGGCCGAGGCGGGCGAGTTCGGCCGCACCGACCTCGTCCTCCGCGACGGCGGCGGCAAGCTGCTCGCCGGCCTGCCCGAGGAGCAGCACTGTTGGATGAGCCACCGCGACGCGGTCTTCGAGCCTCCCGAAGGCTTCACCGCCCTCGCCTCGAGCCCCGGCTCGCCGGTTGCCGCCTGCGAGTACCCGGATCGCGGCCTCTACGGGATCCAGTTCCACCCCGAGGTCGTGCACACGCCCTACGGCACCGAGATCCTCACCCGCTTCCTGCGCGATGTCGCCGGTTGCGTCGAGCAGTGGTCGCCGCAATCGGTGATCGCCGAACAGGTGGCGAAGATCCAGGCGCAGGTGGGAGAGGGGCGGGTGATCTGTGGTCTCTCCGGTGGTGTCGACTCCTCGGTCGCGGCGCTGCTCGTCCACAAGGCGATCGGCGAGCAGTTGACCTGCGTCTTCGTCGACCATGGCCTGATGCGGCTGAACGAGGCCGAGCAGGTCCGTCGCCGCCTTCGAGCAGTTCGGTATCCCACTGGTCCACGTCGAAGCCGAGCAGCGCTTCCTCGACAAGCTGGCCGGCCAGGATGAGCCGGAGCGCAAGCGCAAGATCATCGGCGGGGAGTTCATCCGCGTCTTCGAGGAGGAGGCGGCCAAGCTCGAGGATGCCGCCTACCTGGTCCAGGGCACGCTCTACTCCGACGTGATCGAGTCCGGCGGCAGCGACAACGCGGCGACGATCAAGTCTCATCACAACGTCGGCGGCCTGCCCGATGACCTCGAGTTCGAGCTGGTTGAGCCGCTGCGGATGCTGTTCAAGGACGAGGTCCGCGCCGTCGGCGTCGAGCTCGGCCTACCCGAGCGGATGGTCTGGCGCCAGCCCTTCCCCGGCCCCGGCCTGGCGATTCGCATCGTCGGTGGCGAGGTCAACAAAGAGCGGCTTGACATCCTGCGCGCCGCCGACGCGATCCTGCAGGAGGAGATCCGCGCCGCCGACCTCTACCGCCAGCTATGGCAGTCCTTCTGCGTGCTGCCGGTAGTGCGCTCCGTTGGCGTCCAGGGCGACGGCCGCACCTACGCCTACCCGATCGTGATCCGCGCGGTCACCTCCGACGACGCGATGACCGCCGACTGGGCCCGCCTGCCCTATGACCTGCTTGAGAAAGTCTCCAACCGCATCATCAACGAGATCCCCGAAGTCAACCGCGTGGCGCTAGACATCTCCTCGAAGCCCCCCGCCACGATCGAGTGGGAGTGATGATGGCCCAGGAGGCCGCCTGGCGGTGTCCTCGGGTTCCCACGATGCGCCGCATCGCGGGAACCCTGCGTCCTTGCCAGACAATGTCCTGAGCCGTCATCAATGCCTTTTTGGGCTTCGATCTCGGTCTTGGGCTTGGTGCAAGCGGCGCTGGTGGCGCTGCCGGCCCCACGGCCGCGACCGGGATGGATTGACCGGCTAAGCAGCCCCTGGTGGGCGCTGTTGCCGGCACTCTCGATTGCCATCGTGATCGGCGCGATCGAAGTTGCCCCCGGCTCCGCCGACGCACTCACCTATATCGCCCTCATCGCTGTGCCGCCGCTCGCCGCCTACGCCCTCGCGGCTCTGACGCGAGTCCGTCTCAGCCCGCCATATACGCGGGTTGAGACGGACTCGCGAGGGGGCCACCGAAATTGGCTGGGGCCGGTCGCGTTTGTGGTGGCACTCTTTGCGCTTGCCTGGGCCGCACCGCACTCGCTCGTCGGTGAGGGCTCAGCGACAGCGCTCTCGGGGCTTGCCTGCATCACGCTTGGCTGGCTGCTCGTCTGCGGCGTCCCCGTCCATTGGCTGCGGCTCGGCGTGTACGCAATGGCCGCGATCGACACCTGGTTCGTCGCCTCCAACCTGCTGCAGGGACCGAACGCTGTGCTCAACGCCGCTGCTCCGGCCGCGGATCTGCCGCGCCTGCAGGCGGTCCACTTCGGTTCAGCCCTGATGGGCTTCGGCGACCTCTTCGTCGCCGCGCTCGTCGGCTGCCTGCTTGCCCAAGCGCCCGTCGACGGGACTGAAAGCAGAGATATAGGTCGTTTTCAGTCCCGTCGGCAGCTGCTGGGGGCCGGGTTGGTGGCGGTGCTGGCGCTTGGGTTCGATTTGCTCTTCTTTGCGGTGGATCAGTTGCCGGCCACGGTTCCGGTCGCGGTCGCCCTGGCCGTGGTCACCCGGGCGGGCTCGGTCGGTTCGAGCGGAGGAGATCAGGTGGCCAGGGGGCCGGGCTGAAGCACGTCGGGGTCGTGCCCGGGCTGAACCGTGAGGCCGGCGTCGCGCAGCTCGCGCAGACGCTCGGCCGAGCGGACCGCCTCCTCCTGGCTATAGCCGAAGGCCGGAAAGCGGTGGTCGTCGAGGCAGCTGGCGAAGAGGGCGACGTCGGCGCCGAGGACGAGGTCCCCGATGCGCAGCGACTGGTGGCCGACGGTGTGGCCCGGCGTGCTGAGCAGCTCGATCGAGCCATCGCCGAGCAGGTCGTGGTCGCCGTCGAGGAGAGTGAGGTTCGACGGTGCGTCGGCGTAGTCGCGCGGCAGGAAGAAGTTTCGCTCGACTTCGGCGCGATCTTGGCCCGCCTCCCACTCGCCGCGCTGGACGACGACCGGCACCGAGGCGGGGATCAGCGCGAGACCGCCGGCGTGATCGAAGTGGAGGTGCGTCAGCACCACCCGGGTCAGGGTTCCGAGGTCGACCTGCTCCGCAAGGCCGACTTCTTGCTCGAGCCCGAAGTAAGCGAGCGGACTGGACTCGCCGTAGCGAGCCCCCGGGTCGGTCACGGCTTCGGGGTGCAGTCCGGTGTCGACGAGGATGCGCTCGTTCTCCGTCTCGATCAAATAGGCGGGCACGGGCAGGCGGAGCGGCCGTTCGGGCTCCTTGTCGCCCTGGCGCCAGAGGCCCGCGGGAGCGGTCATCCAGCCGACGTTGAGCATCTCGATCTTCATCTCATCGGCGGCGTAGCCCGCGCCGCCTTCTCGGCGCTGCTCAGCTGTAGCGATCCCACTTTTCGAGATAGGGCAGCGGGTCGATCGGGCTGCCGCCCTCATACCAACCCGGCGCCGTCCAGATCTCGAAGTGAAGGTGGCAGCCGCTGGCGTCGCCGGTGTCGCCGACGATGCCGATCGGTTGGCCGGTGCGAACCGTTTCGCCGGTCTGCAGCGGCGAGGGTTCGGCCAGGTGCGCGTACATGAAGTCGAACGTGGTGCCCTTGCCGTCGATGACGACGTAGTTGCCGGCGGCGTATTGGTAGCCGGAGTACTGCACGGTGCCGCCGCGGGCGGCAACGAGCGGCGTGCCGCAGGCGGCCATCGTGTCCTGGCCCTGGTGGGTGTGCCCGGAGCGCCCGGCGCCGAAGCGGCCGGCAGCGCCGCCGAATTCGTGCGCGCCGAGGATCGGGAAGGCGTAGCCGTAGAGGGCGAAGCCGAGGCCGAGGGGTTCGCTCGAGGTGGTCGCCCGGGCGGCGATTTCGGTGCCGCCCTGGGGCTCGATGCGGAAGCTGTAGCGGCCGTTGCGGGCGGGTCGCCCTTCGCTCGTCGTGCCGTCCCAGCGGATCCGCACTTCCACATTGGGTTCGACGTCGTTGCGGTAGAAGCTGCGCGCGACTTCGCCGGCCGCGTTGACGACGTCTATCTGCAGGTCATTCTGCGACTGGGTGCTGGCGATCGAGAAGCGCACGCTCGGGTAGCGGTAGCCGTAGAAGAAGGATTTGCGCGGCGTGGTCTGGGCCGAGATCAGGCTGAGCACGCCGGCGCTGGGCGCTTCGCTGGCAGGGGTCCCGGTGGGGCTGCCGCTCGCCGCCGGAGCGCCCGCGACCGTCGGTGCACCGCCGGTCGTCGCCACCGCGCTGGTGGCAAGGCAGAGCAGCAGCGCGATCGCCGCGAATGTGAATGAAACTCCCGCCAACCAAGGCCGGGGCCTGTTGCTTGCCACGTCCCTCTCTTTCGTTCGCCTACGGAGTTAGCTGTCGGGCTCGCGCTGAAAGAGATGCGCTACGACCTTTTCGGCCGATTCGCCCCTGGAACCTGCAACGGTTCCTGCGGTTCCTCCGCTCCCGGCCACTTGTGCGGCTGGGATTAGGCACTTGTTGGCGCGGCAGTATAGACACCCGCACGGCCGCCTACGCCAATACGGCTTGGCGGCTATCATGCCGGAGCCGCTGGGCGCTGCCCGCGGTTTTTCTCTGATGAAAACCTTTGTCGCCACACCCGCCAACCGCCAGCGTGACTGGTACGTCGTCGATGCCGAGGGCCAAACCCTGGGCCGGCTGGCGACCCGCATCGCCGACGCTCTGCGCGGCAAGCGCAAGCCCGAGTACACGCCGCACTGCGACACCGGCGACTTCATCGTCGTCATCAACGCCGAGAAGATCCGCGTCACCGGCGACAAGCTGAACCAGAAGCGCTACTGGCGCCACAGCGGTTATCCCGGCGGGATCAAGTCGCGGACCCTGGCGGAGATGCTCGACCGCCGCCCCGAGGAGGTCATCCGCAAGGCGGTGAAGGGAATGCTGCCGCGCAACCGCCTCGCCCGTCAGCAGCTGACCAAGCTGAAGGTGTACGCGGGCCCCGACCACCCGCATGAGGCGCAACAGCCCAAACCGATGGAGATACAGACTTGATCGACGAGCCGCAGGACAACGAGAACTCCGAGCAGCAGGATGAGGGCGACGTGGCCGAGGGTTCGGACACACAGCCAGCGGGTCCTGTCGCGGGGGAGGACTCCTCGTCCTCGCGGGACGACGCTGCGGGCGAGGAGTCCTCCCCCGCACCACCCGCTGGAGATGCGTCTGCATCCTCGGACGAGGCGCCGTCGGCTGAGGCTGATGCCGCCGCCGAGTCCGTTGCGGAGGAGCCCGCCGACGAGGCGCCTGCGGCTGACGCCGATTCTTCGGAGGAGCCCGTCGCCGAGCAGCCAGTTGATGAGGCGCCCGCGGCTGACGCAGAGGCCGCTGAGGAGCCCGCGGCGGAGGAAGCTGAGCCCCAAGCTGAGGAGGCTGCGCCCGAGGCAGAGGCTGCTCCCGAGCAAGAGGCTGAGAAGCCTGCTGCCGAGGAGAAGAAGAAGGACGTCATTCCCGGTGCTGACCTGGAGCCGATTGCGGTTGAGACGCCGGAGCGGCCGCTCAGTGCTGAGGAGCAGGCTCGCAAGGAAGCTGAAGAGGAGGAGCGGGCTAAGCGCGAGGCGGCTCTGACCGGTGAGGGCGATGAGGAGCCGAGTGCCGCTTCTCGCGCGCCGGCCAAGATGGCCGGCGATGCGCGCTACCTCGCCACCGGCAAGCGCAAGACCTCGATTGCCCGCGTGACCCTGCTGCCCGGCAGCGGCAAGATCGAGATCAACAAACGCGCCCTGGAGGAGTTCTTCCCGCGGCCGCTGCACCAGACGATGGCGGTGCAGCCGCTGACGATCACCGGCTACGAGGGCAGCGTCGACGTGCGGATTCGCGTCCACGGTGGTGGCATCAGTGGCCAGGCCGGTGCGGTGCGCCACGGCATCGCCCGCGCCCTCACCGAGGTCGACCCCGAGCTGCGCGGCGAGCTCAAGCGCCGTGGCTTCCTCACCCGCGACGCGCGGGCCAAGGAGCGCAAGAAGGCCGGCCTGAAGAAGGCGCGCAAGCGGCCGCAGTTCTCCAAGCGTTAGGAGTCAGTCGATGACCACAGGGCGCAAGCTCTTCGGAACCGACGGGGTCCGAGGAGAGGCCGGAACGTTCCTCACAGCGGAGCTGGTGACGGCGCTCGGTCGTGCCGCGACGGTCTCGCTGGAGGCGGAGCGCCCGCAGGTCCTGATCGTTCGCGACACGCGCGAGTCCGGGCCGATGTTGGAGTCGGCGCTGGCGGCGGGGATCGCGGCTGCGGGTGGCGATGCCCTGCTCGGCGGCGTCCTGCCGACGCCGGCGGCGGCGATCCTGGTCAAGCGCCTCGGCCTCGACCTGGCGGTCGTCGTCTCCGCCTCGCACAATCCCTATCGCGACAACGGGATCAAGTTCTTCTCCGGGCTGGGGACCAAGCTCGACGACGGGGCCGAGGCGCGGATCGAGGCGCTGGTCGACGCCGAGCACGGCAGCGCTGAGCCTGGGCACGTGCGCGAGCTCGACGGCGGCCTCGAGGACTACCTGCGGGCGCTGCAGGCCGCCTTCCCCCTGGATCTCTCCGGCCGGCAGGTGATGCTCGACTGCGCCAACGGCGCCACCTTCCGCGCCGCCCCGGCGATCTTCGAACGGCTCGGCGCCACGGTCGAGACGATCGGCACCGAGCCGGACGGGCGCAACATCAACGCGGGTTGCGGCTCCACCCACCTCGATCGCATCGCCGCGGCGATCGCCGGCTCCGAGGCGACGATCGGCTTCGCCTTCGACGGCGACGGTGACCGCGTGCTCGCCGTCGACGGCAACGGCCGCAGCCACGACGGCGACGAGCTGATCGCCCTGGCGGCACTCGGGATGGCAAAGCGCGGCGAGCTGGCGGGTGGGGTCGCCGTCACCGTGATGAGCAACTACGGCTTCCACCAGGCGATGGAGGCGGCCGGCATCGAGGTTGCGGTGACCCAGGTCGGCGACCGCTACGTGCTCGACGAGCTGCGCGAGCGGGGCTGGGCGCTCGGCGGCGAGCAGTCCGGCCACATCATCGACACCCGCATCGTCGCCACCGGCGACGGCATCGCCGCGGCGCTGGCGACGATGCGCGAGCTCGGCGGCGGCGACCTCGCCGCCGTGGAGGCGATGCAAAAGCTGCCGCAGACCCTGGTCAACGTCGAGGTCGCCGACCGCGAGGCGATCGCCGGCGCGAAACCGGTCTGGGAGGCGGTCGAGCGCGAGGAGGAGGCGCTTCAGGGTCGCGGCCGCGTGCTCCTGCGCCCCTCGGGAACCGAGCCCCTGGTCAGGGTCATGGTCGAGGCGCCGACCGCGGAGGAGGCCGACGCGGTTTGCGAGCGGCTTGTCACTCTGGTCCGCCAAGAGCTCGCCTAGCTCAGCGCCGTCTACCCTTAATCGCCTCCCTATGTGCGGAATCGTTGGATATGTGGGCGCTCGTCCCTGCCTGGACCTCCTGGTCGCAGGCCTCGAGAAGCTCGAGTACCGCGGCTATGACTCGGCCGGGATCTCGGTCATCGACGATGGCCATATCGACAGCGTCCGCGCGGTTGGCAACCTCGCCAACCTGCGCGCCGCGGTAGCCGAGCAGGCCGAGAACGGCGGCGGGGTCGCGGTGGCGTCCGCGGCGGCGACGACCGGCGTCGCCCACACCCGCTGGGCAACCCACGGTCGTGTCACCGAGGAGAACGCCCACCCGCACGGCGATTGCAGCGACCGCATCCACATCGTCCTCAACGGGATCGTCGAGAACCACGCCGAGCTGCGTCGTGAGCTCGGCGAGCAGGGCCACCACTTCAGCTCCGAGACCGACGCCGAGATCGTCTCGCACCTGATCGAGCGCAACTACGACGGCGACCTCACCGCGGCGGTGCGGACTTCCTTCGCCGAGTTGCGAGGCCACTACGCCTTCGTCGCCATGCACGCCGATGAGCCGGAGCGACTGGTCGGCGCCCGCAAGGAGTGCCCGTTGGTTGCCGGCGTTGGCGAGGGCGAGGCGTTCCTCGCCTCGGCGATCCCGGCCTTCCTTGCCGAGACCCGCGAAGCGGTGGCGATCGAAAACGACGAGATCGTCAGCATCGATGCCTCCGGCGTCAGCATCACCGACGCCGCGGGCAACCCGGTGCAGCGCGGTTCCGAAGAGATCTCCTGGGACGAGGCCGCGGCCGAGAAGGACGGCTACGAGACCTTCATGCTGAAGGAGATCCACGAACAGGCCGACGCGGTTGCCGAGACGATCGCCGATCGCCTGCCCGACGACGACAGCGTCGATCTCTCCGAACTCGAGCTCGATGACGAGTACCTGCGCGGAGTTCAGCGCATCGTCATCGTCGCCTGCGGCACCTCCTACCACGCCGGCCTGGTCGGTCGCTACGCGATCGAGGAGTGGGCGCGGGTGCCGGTCGAGATGGACATCGCCTCGGAGTACCGCTACCGCAACCCGGTGATCGGCAAGCAGGATCTGGTGATCGGCATCACCCAGTCCGGCGAGACGGCCGACACCCTGGCGGCGATGCGCCTCGCTCGCGAGAACGGCGCCAAGGTGCTGGCGATCACCAATGTGATGGGCAGCCAGGCGACCCGCGACGCCGACACGGTCCTCTACACCCGCGCCGGCCCCGAGGTCAGCGTCGCCGCGACCAAGACCTTCGTTGCCCAAGTGGCGTCGATGTACTTGCTGGGCCTGCGCCTGGCGGAGCTGCGCGGCACGCTGCCGCCAGAGCGCCTGGCCGAGCTGGTCGCCGAGCTGAAGGCGATCCCCTCGAAGATCGAGGCGACGCTCGCGACCAGTGAGGTGCGTGCCCGCGAGGTCTCGGCCGCCCAGTCCGGTCACGACTTCTTTCTCTACCTCGGTCGCCACATTGGCCTGCCGGTCTGCCTCGAGGGAGCGCTGAAGCTGAAGGAGATCTCCTACATCCCGACCGACGCCTACGCCGCCGGCGAGATGAAGCACGGCCCGATCGCCCTGCTCGACGAGTCGACGCCGGTGATCTGCGTCGCCACCGACAGCCCCGTCCTCGACAAGGTCCTCTCCAATGTCGAAGAGGTGCGCGCCCGCGGCGCCGAAACGATCGCGATCGCGACCGAAGGCAATGAGCAGGTCGCCGCGGTCGCGGATCAGACGATCGAGATCGCTCGCACCGACTGGATCCTGCAGCCGATCGTCGCGATCCTTCCCTTGCAGCTGCTGGCCTACGAAATCGCTCGAGCGCGGGGGCTAAATGTCGACCAGCCGCGCAACCTCGCCAAGACCGTGACTGTCGAGTGATCGAAGTCACGCTACTCTTTCTCGCCAACATGCTCAAGATTCGTTACACCATTCCAGTCTTTGCTGTGCTCGTAGCGCTCTTCATCGCCGGTTGTGGCGGTGATAGCGATGACTCGGCAACTGGCTCGGACCTGGCGGATCTTGCCTCGCCGGGATCGGTCGTCTTCGCCGAAGGGCAACTGCGGCCGAAGGGCGAGCTGCAGCAGAACACCAACTCTGTCGCCAAGCGTTTCACCGGCGAAGGTCTGGACGATTTCATCATCTCCGAACTGGAAAGCTCAGCCCGCGAGGACGGCGAATCGTTCGACTTCGCCAGCGAAGTCGAACCGTGGCTCGGCGAAAAGGGCGGCGTCGCCTTCGCTCGCGTCGAAGAAGGCGAACTCTCCGAACCGCTGATCGCGATTCAGACCAAGAACGCCAAAGCGACGGAAGAATTCGTCGACAAACGCGCCAAAGCGAGCAGCGAGCCATCTAAAGACGTTTCCTACGAAGACGTCGAATTCAAGGTCGGCGGCCCCGAAGACAACGCGCTCGGCGTAATTGGCGAAACGCTTGTCCTCACCGACAGCGAAAAGGAATTCAAAGCTGCCGTAGACGCTTCGCAGGGCGACTCGCTCGGCGGCGAAGACCGCTTCCAGACGGCGATTGCCACTGCCTCCAACGGCAGCCTCGCCGATATCTACGCCGACGTTGGCGCGATCATCAAGCAGTCGGAAGACGAAATCGACGTGCCGACCAAGGAAGCGCTGCAGAGCGCCGGCATCGACCCCAGCGACGCGACCGCGGTGGCGAGCGTGATCCCGCAGGCGGAACAGATCGTGGTCGACCTGAGCAGCGATCTCGGTGGCGAGACGCCCCCGGCGGGCGACGCCTCCAAGATGCTCGGCTCGCTTCCCGCCAGCTCCCTCGCCGCCTTTGCATTCTCGGATTTCAGTGAGCAACTGGAGGAAGCGATCGACAGCCTCGACGAAGAAGGCATCCCGCCCGATCTCAAGCCGGGAGAACTGAAGAGCGCGCTGAAGCAGGCCGGTATCGACCTCGAAAAGATCGTCGGCTCGCTCGAAGAAGGCGGGGCCTTCGTCGAAGGCAATGACCGGGCGAGCCTCGGCGGTGCGCTGGTCGTTACCTCCAAATCGGAAGAAGCCGCGGAGGCGATCGGCAGTCTCGGCACGCTCTTGCGGGCCGCGAGCGTGCCAGGCATAACGGCGCTCAACGGCAAGGCGAGCGGCTTCTCGATCCGCAGCGGGGAACTTGGCAACCAGCCGCTCGTCGTCGTCGGCAAGGGCGATCGGATCGCGATCGGCTATGGCCTGGACAAGGCGCTCACCGGCCTCGATGCCGGCTCTGGGGCAACTCTTTCCGGCACCTCCGGCTTCAAGGCCGCGGCCGCGGCGCTGGGCAAGACGCCGATCAGCGCCTACGTCGACGGGCCGGCAGCGCTGAACCTCGCCGAAGCCCTCGTGCCCCGCTCGAAATCGGACTTCTGGAAAGCCGTGCCTTACCTGAAGAAGGTCACCTACATCGGCCTCGGTTCGGGCACGAACGACGAGATAGCCACGGCGAAGCTGATCGCGGGCGTCGGCAAGTAAGCAGCAGATGAGCTCGGGCGTCGGGATCGACCTGCTCGAGATCGACCGCATGGAGCGCGCCCTGCGCCGCTACCCGCGCCTTGCCGAGCGCATCTTCACCCCGGCCGAGCGCGACTACGCCGCGGCACGGGCGCGTCCGGCCCGCCACCTGGCCGCTCGTTTCGCCGCCAAGGAGGCCGTGGTCAAGGCGCTTGGCCTCAGCGGCGGCTTCGGCCTGGGTCAGATCGAGGTCCGCGCCGGAGAACCGCCGACGGTGGAGCTCTCTGGTCGCGCCGCCGAGGTGGCGGGGGGGCGGAGCATCGACATCTCGCTGACCCACTCGCGCGACTTTGCGGCCGCGGTCGCCATCGTCGAAACTGCATGAGGTGGAGACCTGGCTGAGCCCCCTCTTCGATGCCGACGGGATCCGAGCGGTCGATCGCTGGGCGATCGACGAGCAGGGGATTGCCGGCGCAGACCTGATGGAGGCGGCGGGAACGGCCCTGGCCGAGGCCGTCGCCGGCCTGGCTCCGCGGGGCCCGGTGCGGATCGTTTGCGGCAAGGGCAACAACGGCGGTGATGGACTGGTCGCGGCCAGGCACCTGCGCGGTCTCGGGTTCGAGGTAGAGGCGCTCGAGCTGGAGAAGGGCGGGGTCGACGATCTCGGCGCCTGGCTGGAGGGCTCGGGCGCCGTTGTCGACGCGATCTTCGGCACCGGTTTCAAGGGCGAGCCCCGGGAGCCCGCGGCCAGCGCGATCGAGGCGATCAACCGCTGCGACGCGCTGGTGATCGCTTGCGACATCGCCTCGGGCGTCGATGCCTCGAGCGGCGAGATCGAGGGCGTCGCGGTGGAGGCGGACCTGACGATCGGCTTTCACGCCGCCAAGGTCGGTCACCGGGTGGCGCCGGGCAAGTGGCGGGGCGGCGAGCTGCGAGTCGCCGAGATCGGCATTCCCGACGGTGCCCCGAGCGAGCCCGCGGCGGGGACGATCACCCCCGGTGTGCTCAGCTTGCTGCCGGCGCGGGGGCCCCAGTCGACCAAGTTCAGCTCCGGGCAGGTGGTGGTCGCGGGCGGCTCGAGGGGGCTGACCGGGGCCGTGCAGATGTCCTCGCTGGCGGCGATCCGGGCCGGCGCCGGCTACGCGACCGTCGCTGTCCCTGCCGACCTCGAGGCGATCTTCGAGGGGGCCCAGCCCGAGGTGATGTCGGTCGGCTGCCCGGGCGGCGATGGCTGCCTGGCGCCGGCCTCGCTGAAGCCGATCCTGAAAGCGTTCGAGCGAGCGGCGGCGGGGGTGATCGGTCCTGGGATGGGGCGCGATCCCGGCTCGGTAGAGCTGGCCCGCACGGCCGTTGCCGCGATCGAGGCGCCGCTGGTGATCGATGCCGACGGGCTCAACGCCTTCGCTGGCGAGATGGCCCCGATCGGTGGGCGCACCGCCGCCACCATCCTCACGCCCCATGCGGGAGAGCTGGGACGGTTGCTCGGTCGCTCCTCCGAGCAGATCGCCGCGGCGCGGCTCAGCGCGGCGCGGGAGGCCGCCCTCGCCGCCGCGGCGGTCGTCGTGCTCAAGGGCGACGACACGATCGTCACCGATGGCGTGCGCGTCGCGGTCAACGCGATCTCCGCGCCGGCCCTGGCGACCGCTGGCACCGGCGACGTTCTCTCCGGCATCGCCGCGGCAATGCTCGCCCGCGGCCTCGATCCCTTCGCCGCGGCTTGCGCAGCGGTGCTGATCCACGCCCGCGCCGGACGCGAGGCGGCGCAGGCGATTGGGGCCGCGGAGTCGGTGATTGCCAGCGACGTAATCGGCGCGATTGCAGCGGGAATGCGCAGCGGCGGGCCGGTCGAATAACCTCGCGCCATGAAGACCGCCGCCGAGATCATGGATGCCGACGTGCCGACCGTCTCCCCCGACGCCGATGCGCGGGCGGCGATCGAACTCTTGGCAAAGACCGAGATCGGCGCCCTGCCGGTGATCGACCGCAGTCGCAAAGTGGTCGGCATCGTCAGCGAGTCGGACCTGATCCTCAGCGATGAGGAAGCCGACCTGCACTTGCCGCACTACCTCAACATCATGGGGGGCATCGTCTTCGTCGGCTCGATGAAGGGCTTCGAGAAGCGGCTCGACAAGGCTTTCGCCACCAGCGTCTCCGAGCTGATGACCGCCGATCCGATCGTCGTCAAGGCCGATGACGACGCGGAGACGGTCGCCCGCACGATCGCCGAGAAGCACCACAATCACCTGCCCGTCGTCGACGGCGAGGGCCGGCTTGCGGGGCTGGTCACCCGGGCTGACGCGCTGGCCGCGCTCGTCGCCAACGATTAGCCCGATGGTGCGGGCAGTCGCCCGGATCGACCTCGGCGCCGTCGAACGCAACTGCGCGCGGCTGAAGGCCGAGTTGGGCGCGGATAGCGAGCTCTGCGCGGTGGTCAAGGCAGACGGCTACGGCCACGGTGCCGATGCTTGCGCGACGGCGGCGCTCGCGGGTGGGGCTACGCGGCTCGCCGTGGCCACCGGCGCCGAGGCGGGGCTGATCGGCCGCCGTTTCCCCCAGGTCCCCCTGCTGGCGATGGGGGCGCTCACCCCCGACGATCTCGAGGACGCCCTTGCCGCGGGTGCCGAGATCGCCGTTTGGCGCGAGGGTTTCCGCGCCTTTGCCAGCGCCCGCGGCCGGGCCCAGGGGCGGCGGGTTCGGGTCCACGTCAAGTTCGACAGCGGCATGGGGCGCCTCGGCAATCCCACCGCCGAGGAGGCGCTGGAACTGGCCCGCGCCTGTGCCGAGGACCCGATGCTCGACCTGGTCGGGGTCTGGACCCACTTTGCCACCGCCGACGAACCGGCCTCCGACTTCTTCGACCAGCAGCTCGAGCGTTTCGCCGCGGTGGCCACCGCGGTCAAGGCCGAGTTTCCCGATGCGATCGCCCACGCCGCCAACAGCGCCGCCGTCTTCCGCGAGCCGCGATCGCACTTCGACATGGCCCGCTGTGGCGTCGCCGTCTACGGGCTCGATCCGTTCCAGGGCGATCCGGCCGAGCGTGGGCTCGAGCCGGCGCTCTCGCTGCGCTCATACGTCGCCGACGTCAAGCGCTTCGGGGCGGGGGAGAGCGCGGGCTACGGGCAGACCTGGCGTGCCCCCGCCGACACCTGGGTCGGCGTGCTGCCGCTCGGTTACGGCGACGGTGTCCGGCGCGGGCTCTCGAACAACGCCGAGGTGCTGATCGGTGGCCGTCGCCACGCTCTCGTCGGCACGGTCTCGATGGACAACATCACGGTCGACCTCGGTCCCGAGACCGAGGTCGAGCCCGGCGACGAGGCCGTGCTGATCGGCAACCAGGGTGCTGAGTCGATCCGCAGCGAGGAGGTGGCGGCGCGCCTGGGAACGATCAACTACGAGGTCACCTGCGGGATCTCGGCCCGGGTGCCGAGGGAGCCCGCATGAGCGCCGCCGCGGAGCGGCTTGCCGCGGCGCCGCTGGTTGGCCTGGCGCAGAGTGCGTTGGCCGACCGGGACGGTGTTTGGGTCGCCGGCGGTGCGGTCCGCGACGCGGCCCTGGAGCGCGACGTGGTCGACCTCGACCTCGCCGTCGCCGGCGATCCGGCCCCGGTTGCCAAGGCGATCGCGCGAGCGGGGGAGGGCCACTCCTTCGAGCTTCTCCGCCGAGTTCGCGACCTGGCGCGCCGTCGCCGCCGATCGCAGCTGGCAGATCGACGTCACGGTGCTTCGTGGGGCCACGATCGAGCAGGACCTGGGCGAGCGCGACTTCACGATCGGCGCCGTTGCCGTGCCCCTCGCCGGCGGCGAGCCGCTTGATCCCTTTGGCGGACTTGCCGACCTCGAGCAGCGCGTCCTGCGGACCGTGAGCGAGCGCAGCTTCGCTGCCGATCCGCTGCGCCTGCTGCGTGCAGCTCGCTTTGCCGCCGGCCTCGGGCTGCGGATCGACCCGGCAACGGTGGCCCTGGCGCGGGCGGAAGCGCACCGGGCGGGCGAGCCCGCCGGGGAGCGGCAACTGGTCGAGCTGCGCAAGCTGGTCGGCGGGCCCGATCCACTGCGCGGCTTGCGGCTGCTTGACGAGCTCGGCCTCACGGCCGTCGTCCTGCCCGAGCTGGAGGCGCTGCGCGGCGTCGAACAGGGCCCCAATCACCACCTCGACGTCTACGGGCACACGATGGCCGTGCTCGAGCGCACGCTCGAGGTCGAGGACGATTTGGATCGTTTCGGTGGCGAGCGGGCCGACGAGCTGCGGGCACTGCTCGCCGAGCCACTCGCCGACGAGATGAGCCGTGGCGTGGCGCTGCGCTTCGGCGCTCTCGTCCACGACATCGGCAAGCCCGCCACCCGCTCCGAACGCGACGGCTACGTCACCTTCATCGGCCACGATCGCGATGGGGTCGAGATCGTCGGCGGTCTCTGCGGGCGCTTGCGGGCGAGTCGCGGCCTCACTCGCCACCTACAGGACCTGACCTTGCACCACCTGCGCCTTGGCTTCCTCGTCCACGAGGCGCCGCTGCCGCCACGGCGGGTTCACGATTACCTGCGAGCGACGGAGCCGGTCAGCGCCGACGTGACGCTGCTGACGATCGCCGACCGGCTCTCCGCCCGCGGCTCGGGGCCATTCGCGACCGAGGAGGCGATTGAGGCTCACCTGGCCCTGGCCAGGCAGATGCTCGCCGATGCGCTCGACTGGCGACGCGAGGGCCCGCCGCGACCACTACTGCGCGGCGACGAGCTGGCTGCCGCGCTTGCGATCGGCGAGGGGCCCGAGGTCGGCAAGCTGCTGGCCGAGCTGGAGGCCGCTCAGTACGCGGGCGAGGTAACCAGCCGCGATCAGGCAATCGACCATTTGCGCGGCCAAAGGTGAGTGGAGCGCCGAGCGAGCAAGCGATCCATAATCCGATTCCGTTGCGCAGAGAGCGAGGCGCGACTGTTATGTTCCCTGCCGCATGGCGAAAGAGGAGAAGATCGAGATGGAGGGCGAGATCACCGAGGCCCTCCCCAACACGATGTTCAGGGTCAAACTGGACAACGATCACGATGTGCTCGGTCACATCTCCGGCAAGATGCGCCGCCATTACATCCGGATTCTCCCCGGCGACCGGGTGAAGATCGAGCTCTCGCCTTACGACCTCGACCGGGGCCGCATCACCTACCGCTACAAATAGGCTCAGCGTGAGCGAGGCACGTTTCCGCGTCGGTCCCGAGATCGTCCACGAGACGGTCGACGGAGAGGTGATCGCGATCGATCTCGTCAGCGGCAGCTATTACAGCCTCGCCGGCAGCGGCCCGGCGGTCTGGGAGCTGCTCGGCAACGGCGCCAGTGGGGCGGAGATCGCCGCCGCCCTCGCCGGTCGGTTCGAGGCCGACGAGGAGGCGATCGGCAACGCGGTGTCGGCGCTGCTGGACCAACTGCGGGAGAGTGGCCTGATCGTCAGCGACGAGGAGGCGGGAGAGGCTGCTCCGCCCGCCGTTAGCTTGAGCGAGAAGGCGCCGTTCGAGGCACCGCGCCTGGAGCGCTACACCGATATGAAGGACTACTTCCTGCTCGACCCGATCCACGAGGTCGACACGGCCGGCTGGCCGCGGCCGGCGGCCTGACGCGGTGCAGGGGCAGTTGTCGGCTGAGCGGGCCCACGACGCCGACCTCGCCAGCGCTTACTTCGAGCAGCTTCGCGAGCGCTTTGAGCTTGCCGCCAAAGAGGTTGGCGGATCCGGAGCGCTCGACCTGGAAATGGCGGGCCTGCGACTGCGACTGCTCTACGCCGGCGAGCTGCTGCGCACGACGCTGCTGGCGCCCTTCGAGCACCTTGCCGCTGCTCGCGGTGGCGACCCGGATCTCTCGATCTCGCTATTCGACACCGCCACGACCGGGGTCGAGCCGCCGCCACCGTCCTGGCAGCCGCCGCCGGTCGCGCCCGGTACCAACCCGGTGGCTCGGCTGCGCTCGGAGCGGGCCTGCGTCCTTGCGGCTGGTGGCAGCCGGGCGCTGACCGCGGCCGTTCCGGCCGAGGGCGCCGCGGTCTTCCACCTGCCCGATGCGGCCGCCGTTCCGGCGAGCGAGCGCGCCGCTCCGATGCGCGAAGCGCTGCAGCTGCTGATGGCGGCGCGGGGGAGGCCGATGACCCACGCTGGTGCTGTCGGCCGCGACGGTCGCGGCGTCCTTCTGGTTGGCCGCGGCGGCTCTGGGAAGTCGACGCTGGCGCTCTCCTGCGCGCAAGCGGGGATGGAGATCGTCGCTGACGACTACGTCCTGCTCGAGCCCGATTCGCTCACCGCGCACGCGATGCAATCGACGGCAAAGCTGACCGAGGACAGCGCCCGGCGCCTCGGCGTCCCGGCAGGCGCGATCGACCCCGCCGGCTTCGAGCCGACCCTGGAGGGTTCGGCGAAGGCTCTTGTCGACATCCGCACCATCGCCCCCGGCCAAGTGAGGCGTCGCCTGGAGATCCGCGCCATAGTCGCCCCCGTCCTTCCCAGGCTGACTTTGTGTTTAGTTCCGCATGCCGAGAGAAAAGACAAAGTCACTAGGGGCAGTGGCTCAGAGAGAACACGGATGCGTCCGATCTCGGCGGCTGAGGGGCTGCGGGCCGTCGCTCCCAGCACGATCGTCCAGGCGGGCTTCGGTGGCGAGAACGCGCTCGCCGCGCTCGCCGGTCTCGTGCGGCGGGTGCCCAGCCACGCGCTTGAGCTCAGCCCGGATCCCGCCGCCAACGCGGCGGCGGTCGAGCGACTGGTGGGCGAGCTTGGCTGACCCCCTCGTCACCGCTGCGATCCCGGTGCGCGACGGCGAGGCCTACCTGGCCGAGGCGATCGAGAGCATCCTCGCCCAGAGCCGGCCCTGCGATCAGGTCGTCGTTGTCGACAACGGCTCGAGCGACCGCAGCGCCGAGATCGCCCGCGGCTTCGCTCCGGCGGTCGAGCTCGTCGAGGAGCCGCGCCCGGGCATCGGCGCCGCGCGCAATGCCGCACTGCGGGCGGCCCGCGGCGACCTCGTCGCCTTCCTCGACGCCGATGACCTTTGGCAACCGGAAAAGACTTCGCTGCAGTTGGCCGCGCTCGACTCCGACCCGGAGCTGCAGATGGTCTTCGGGCACGTGCGCCAGTTCGTCAGCCCCGAGCTTGCCGCGGCGGAGGCCGAGGGTCTTCGGGTCCCGGCCGAGCCTCAGCCAGGCCAGCACATCGGTGCGATGCTGGCACGGCGGGAGGCAATCGAGGCGATCGGGCCTTGGTCAGAGGGCGTGCGCATTAGCGACGGCCTTACCTTCTTCCTGCGCGCTCGCGAGCTCGGCCTCGAGCAGACGATGCTGACCGAGACGGTCATGCGGCGCCGGGTCCACGGCGGCAACCACTCGCTCAGCAACCGCGACGAGCGCCGCGAGTTCGCGCTTCACCTCAAGCGCTCGCTCGACCGCCGCCGCGGGGGGTCGGCATGAGCGAGGTCCTCGCCAACAGGCCGACGCCGGCGCAGCTGCTCGTCCTGCACGCGGCACTGGACCGGGATCGCGAGCAGGCGCACGCCGCCTGGCGGCGCTGGCGCCGCGGGGTCGATTTCGACGAGGTCGACCACGGCTCGACCCGCCTGTTGCCGCTGGTCTACCGCAGGCTCGGTCCCGATGCCTTTGACGCTGAGGTGGTGGGCCGCCTCAAGGGGCTCTACCGGCGCTCCTGGAGTCGCAACCAGCTGCTCTTCAAGCGCGCCGCGGAGGCGATCGAGCTGCTCGGGGCGGCCGGGATCGAGACGCTGGTGACCAAGGGTGCCTCGCTCGCCCTGCTCTCCTACGGGGACGTCGGCGTGCGGCCGATGGACGACGTCGATGTCCTCGTGCCGATCGAGCGAACCGGCGAGGCGATCTCAGTCCTAACCACCGCCGGTTGGTCGCCCGACAAAGACGATCCCGCGACTTGGACCCAAGTCCACCACTCGCTCGGCTTCGCCGGACCGCGCGAGGGCGCGGTCGACCTGCACTGGTTCGCCCTCTGGCAGCCCGCCAGCGACCGCGAGCTCTGGGCCGCCTCGGTGCCGATGGAGCTCGGAGGCGCCGGCACGCGGGCGCCGAGTGCCGCCGACCAGCTCCTGCTCGCCTGCGTGCACGGGACTCCCTGGAGCCCCCTCCCGCCCTTTCGCTGGATCGCCGACGCGGTCACCGTGATCCGCGCCGGGGGCGAGCAGCTCGACTGGGACCGGCTTGCCGCCGAGGCCGAGCGCCGCCGCCTCACCATCGCCACCGCCGCGGCGCTCGCCTACCTGCGCGAGGAGTTCGGCGCCGAGGTCCCGGACGCCGTGCTGGGGCGCCTGCGAGCGGCGCCCGCCTCACGCCACGAGCGCACCGCCTTCCGGGCCGCCTGCCGCCCCGACTCGCCGCTGCGCACCCTGCGCATGGCCTGGGACCGCTATCGGCGCCTGCGCGACCTCGACACGGGCGCGTCGCGACCCGACGGCTTTCCCGGTTTCGCCTGCCGCTTCTGGGGGGTCGACAGCGTCTGGCAGCTGCCCCCGCACGCGGTGCGGGCGTTCAGTCGGCGGCGCGAGCGCGGTGGCGCTCGATCCGCTTCTTGAGCGCGAGGAAATGCCCGACGCGGCCGGCGGCCGCGTCCTGGGTGAGGCTCGCCGGGTGGACGCGCCGGCGCAGCAGCACCCGCGGCAGGCGGCGGATCTCGATTCCCAGCTCGACGGCGCGCAGCATCCAGTCGACGTCCTCGGCCGCCCGCATCTCCTCGTCGAAGCTCCCGACCTGCTCGAAGGCCTCGCGGCGCACGACCATCGTCATCGTGTGGACGTCGGGCTCGTCCGCGAGCTCTTCCGGCTTGGCCGGCATCACCGTCGGCACGGTTGAGCCCTCCGCCCAGAACGGCAGCTCCGCGCCCTCCTCGATCAGCAGCTCCTGCTTGGCGAGCACGCAGCCGATCGCGGGGTCGGCGAGCATCTCGTCGACCTGGACCGAGAGCTTCTCTGGAGGCAGCGTGTCGTCGGCGTCGTGGAAGGCGACGAACTCGCCGCGCGAGGCGGTGAAGCCGCGGTTGCGGGCCGCCGCGGGCCCGGCGTTCTCCTGGACGATCAGCTTCACCTCAGGGTAGGAGCGCGCCGTCGCCCCGGTGCCGTCGCTCGAGCCGTCGTCGACGACGATCGTCTCGACTGGCGCGTAGGTCTGGGCGAGCACGCTCTCGATCGCCTCGCCGAGGAAGCGCTCGGCGTTGAAGGCGGGGATGACGACGCTGGCCAGCGGACGCGACACGGCCCGCATTCTCCCTAGAGATGACTGCGGGCTGCGGCCGGGTCCGGCTCTGCCAGCTCTGCGACCAGCGCCGACCAGGCGAACTCGGTGGCGCCGAGGCCGGCGCCGGTGCGCGGGTCGTAGTACTCGCGCAGCCCTTCCCGCTCGATCGCGCCGATCACCCCGTCGGCGAGGCGCGCTGCCGCCTGCTCGTAGCCGAGGCGGCGCAGGCCGAGCCAGACCAGCCAGGCCGAGTTGACCCAGGTCGGGCCGCGCCAGTAGCGCCGCAGCGGCCGCCGGTGGCCGCCGGGTTCGTAGCTCGACTCCGACGCCGCGACCGACGGCGGCGCGACCGGGGTGAGGAACTCGCGCTCGTCGAGCAGGTGCTCCTCGACCAGGCGTCGGCCGATCTTCTCGGGGAGGTCGGGCAGCGCCAACGGCGCCAGCGCGGCCCAGGTGACGACGTCCGGTCGCAGGCCCCCGGGCTCCGCCCAGTCGAGGAAGAGGCCGCGCCGCTCGTCCCAGAGCCGCTCGACCAGCGCCGGCGTTGCCGACGGACGCCCCAGCGCCTGCAGCGAGAGCGACCAGAGCGTGTTGACCAGGGGTTCGCAGAGGACGGGTCCGCCGCGCTCGCGAATGCGGCGAGCGTCGAAGCCGAGTCCGCGGTTGCGGTGGACGAGCAGCGGGAAGCCGGCGCGAGCGTTGGCCCGCCAGCCCCAAACGGGTTCGAACTTGGGCGAGGCGTCGAGGCCCGACTCGTCGGGCTGGACGATCCAGAGCAGGCCGTCGCGCTCGAGATCGCGCGCGGCGCTGAGCCAGTCGGCCTGGGCGCCGATCCGAGGCTCCTCGCCCGGGTCGCCGACGGCGATCTTCCAGGCCCAGGCCAGCAGCGGCGGCTGGATCGTCTCGGTCTGGAACGAGCTGCGCGAGGCGACGTTGTAGAAGGGCAGGCGGCTGAGAGCCACCGGGCGGTCCCAGAAGATCGTGTGGCCGATGAAGCCGTTGTCCCGTTGCGCGTCAAGCAGGGTCTCCAGCTCGGCCCGCGCCCGGGCCGGGTCGAAGCGCCGCCAGACGATCGCGGCGAAGCAAGAGTCCCAGTACCACTGCCAGGGGTAGCGGCTGGGGCTAGGACGCGTGTAGGCAAATCCAACCCCTTCGCGCCGCCCCTCAGTCCAGTTCCCCCGCAGTACCCGCGCCGCCTCCGCCGATGGGCCTGAAAGCGAAGATATAGATGGCTTTGAGTCCCGTCGGTGGGGGGTCACCGTGCCGTGCGGCGCATTTCGCGCAGCGCCCAGGCGCCGAGGACGACGAGCAGGCCGGCCAGCGCAAGCAGGCCGGGCCAGGTTTCCGCCCAGGTGACGTTGCCGATGAAGCCCTGTCGGGCGGCGTCCATCACCTGCGTCACCGGGTTGACTTCGGCGACGCTGCGCATCCACGGCTGCAGCAGGGCCAGCGGCGCGTAGGCGGTGGTGGTGAGGATCAGCCCCATCATCCCGGCCTGCATCAGCGGCGCCGCCGACTGGCTCTTGAAGCGCAGCGCCAGGCCCGAGCCCCAGCAGGCGGCGACGGCGGCCATTGCCGCGACCATCACGTAGGTGACCAGCAGCCCGTCGATCCCGGGCCAGCCCGCCCCGAGCACTAGGGCGATGATGAAGACGGAGGTGGCCGGGATCAGCGCCCGAGCACTGGCGGAGAGCACGGTCCCCGCCAGCAGCACCCAGCGCGGCGCGGGCGAGACGAGCAGGCGGTCGACCCAGCCGCCCTCGATGTCACGGGCCAGGTTGACCCCCGCGGCGGCGCCGGTGAAGCCGGCGCCCTGCAGCATGCTGACCGGCACGATGAAGCTCTCGTAAGTGCCAGTGGTAAAGCCATTGAGCTGGGTCAGGGCGCCGAAGACGCCGTTGAGGCCGAGGAAGAAGATCGTCGGCGCCAGCACGCCGGGGATCGCCGCGCCGGGCACCCGCAGCAGCTCGTTCTTGGCCCGCGCCATCAGCGCCGCGATCGTCGCCAGGTTGGCGCGCCACTGGGGCTGGGTCGCGGCGGCTTCCATCAGCCCACCCTCAGCCGGTGGCGCAGGGCGCGGGCGCTGAGCACCAGTCCCAGCACGACGATCCCCACGATCGCCAGCACCGCCTCGCCGATTTCGGCGGCGTCGATGCCCGAGACGATCGGGCCACGGACCCCTTCGACGATGAAGCTGAGCGGGTTGTATTCGGCGATCGCCTTGGCTGGCTGGATCATCAGCTCGTTGGGGAAGAAGGCGGAGGAGAGGAAGAGGACGACGAGGACCAGCGGGAAGAGCCCCTGGACGACGCTGGCGCTGCCGGTGCGCAGGGCGATCGCGGCGCCGATGCCGCCCACCGCCATCGCCGTCGCGGTGACGAGGGCGATCGCGATCAGCGCCCCGGCGACGCCGCTGTGGATTTCGGCACCGAAGATCAAGCCGATCGCGAGGAACCAGAGCGAGGAGAAGAGGCCGAGCGCCGCGGTGCCGGCCAGGCGCCCCAGCACGATCGTGTAGCGCGGGATCGGGGCCGAGAAGAGGCGGTCGGTGAAGCCCATCTCGATGTCGACCGCGAGTGCGATGCCGCCGCTGTTGCCGGCCAGCATCAGCGACTGCATCATCGCCCCGGCGAGCATGAACTGGAGGAAGCTCTGCACCGGCGGGAAGCCGGGCAGGTCGACCGCGCCGCCGGCGCCGCCGGTCTGGATCGCCAGCAGCAGGGTGGGGAAGACGACGATCGGCGCCATCAGCTGCGGGCGGCGGAAGGTCTGGCGGATCGAGCGCATGCCCAGCGCCCGCACCACCCGTGCGTTGACGGCGAGCTCGCTCACGCCTCGACCGGCTCGGGCTCGCCGCCCTGCTCGTCTTTCTCCAGGTGATGGCCGGTCTTGGCGACGAAGACGTCGTCGAGGGTGGGGCGGACCAGCTCCAACGACTCGACCGCGATCCCGGCGTCGTCGAGCGCGCGCACGACCTTGGGGATGTCGGCGGCGCCGTTCTCGGCCTCGACCAGCACCGTGCGGCCGTCGACCGGTGGCAGCAGCTTGCCCACGCGGGCGACGACCTCCTCGGCCTCGGCGATCGAGCCCTTGGCGAGCTGCAGCTGGATGTGCGGGTTGCCGATCTCGGTCTTCAGCGTGTCCGGCGTGCCTTCGGCGACGATCCTGCCGCTGTCGATGATCGCGACGTTGTCGGCGAGCTGGTCGGCCTCCTCCAGGTACTGGGTGGTGAGGAAGACCGTCGTGCCCTCGTCGTTGAGCGCCCGCACCTCCTCCCAGATCGTCTTGCGGCTGACCGGGTCGAGGCCGGTGGTCGGCTCGTCGAGAAAGAGCACCTTCGGTTCGTGGACCAGCGCCGCGGCGAGATCGAGCCGGCGCTTCATTCCGCCCGAGTAGCCGCCGACGCGGCGGTCTGCGGCAGTGGCGAGGTCGACCCGCTCGAGCAGGTCGTCGGCGCGCTGCTTGCCGGCGGCGCTGGGCAGGCCCTGCAGCGTGGCCTGCAGGCGGATCAGCTCGCGACCGGTCATCAGCGGATCGAGGGCAGCCTCCTGCAGGGCAACGCCGATCGTCGCGCGCACGGCGCGGGCCTGCTTGACGATGTCATGGCCGGCGACGGTGGCGCGTCCCCCGGTTGGCAGTAGCAGCGTGGTCAGCATCCGCACGGTGGTCGTCTTGCCGGCACCGTTGGGCCCGAGGAAGCCGAAGATTTCACCCTCCTCGACCGTCAGGTCGACGCCCCGTACGGCAAGAACCTCGTCGAAACTGCGCTGCAAACCCTCTACGACGATTGCCGGCATCGGCTGGCAACCCTAGCGATGCGACTTGGCCGGGATCGTGCAAAGCACACGCTGTGGCGGCATTGCTCCGGCCTGGAAGGCAGAATCGAGCCCGCAACCCTTGCCGCGTGGCCGGGTTTGCAGCTTGACATCGTGCAAGGAGCAGCGAAAAACCGTCTCGTCAGGTCCCCGGTCGCGATCGCGTCCGCATTTGCCTGCGCGCTGATCGCGCTTGTCGTCGCCGCTTGGCCCGGGGCCGCCGACTCAGCGCCGCTGGGAGTGGTCGTGCTGGGCAAGACGACCACGACCCCGCCGCCCTCCTGCCCGGGCAAGATCGTCAACAACGTCGAGGTGATCCCCTGTCGGGTCGAGGGGCACGTCAGCGGCTACCAGACCAAAGCCGGCGGAGTAGACAACCCCTACGAAGCTCCCTTCGACGGCAAGATCGTCGCCTGGTCGATCACCCTGGCCCGCCCCTCGCGCGCCGACACCAAAACGACCACCAACGAGGTCGGCTTCTTCGACGAATTCCTCGGCAAGCCCTCGCAGGCCCGGATCGGCGTCCTGCGCCCGGTCGAGGAATCGAAACCGCCGAAATTCACCCTCGTGCGCCAGAGTCCGCTCGAGGTGCTCAACCCCTACTTCGGCAGCACCCCCATCTTCGCCCTCGAGCACCCGCTCTCTGTTCTGCGCGGCCAGGTCATCGCTCTCACCGTGCCCACCTGGGCACCGATGTTCGCCTTCAACGTCTCCGAAGAAGACACCTGGCGCGGCAGCCGCCTCGAGGACCACTGCGCCTCCAAGGAAGACATCCAGGGCGGCCACCCCCAGCAGGGCGTCGACAAGGTCAAGACCTACGGCTGCTTCTACTCCAACGCCCGCCTGCTCTACACGGCGACGCTGGTGAAGAAACCCTGACGAAGTCTTGATCTTCAGCGCGCCACCCGTGCGCGTATCCCGGTCAGGGTCTCGGGCGTGCCCCTGTTTGCGCTCGAACTGTTTGCCGACTCTCTTTTCCCTGAGGTTGAAGATCCCTGGCCAGATCGAGTCGGGCTGGGCCTGCCGCTTACCTTGGCAGCGGCGGGCGCGGGGATAGCAGGCCTGCTCTTCGTCGGTTCGCCGCCCTGGAGAAGAGAACGGGCCATCCGGGTGGGCGGTGTAATCGGCTTTCTGGCTGGAATTTGCCTCTACGCAATTTCGCTCGTCGTTCAGGTAGCCTCTGAATGATGAAACGTTTTGTCGGAAACGTATGGATCGCTGGCCCAGCAGTTGGCGTCCTTACTCTGCTGGCCGTCGGGATCACGGGGACAGGGGCGGGAGGCGCCTATCTGTTCGGGTTCGCCTTCATAGCGCTCGTCCTCTTGATCAAGCGCCACCACGAGTCCTCGTCTGAGGCAGACGGACCAAGCAGATCAAGGACACATTGAGCGCTGCGTGCTCTGCAGGCAAGCAAGTGAGGACGCGCCGATATGCGCCGGACCGCCTGCCTCAGAGAGCTTCTTGGCGCAAGCCGCAGTACTGGCAGTCGCTGACGTCTAGGCCGATCAGCTGGTCGCAACGGCGGCAGGCGCGGAGGTTCTCCGGAGTGCGCGGCAGGGCGGAGGCCGAGGGGGCGAGGGGCAGGACCATTGCTACCGGCGCCATCTCCTCGCCGGTCTCGCGGTCGAGGTAGACCTGGCCCGGTTCGGCCTCGGCGAGGGCCTCGCGGCCTGAGGCCGGGGCGCGCATCCTGAAGAGCTGCTTCGAGTTCACGGCGGCGAAGACTAATAGCTTCTGCGGAACCGATGCGGATACTCGTCTTTCACGGCTACATGCTGCGCGGCACCGGCAGCAACATCTACAACGCCAATCTGGCTCGGGCGCTGGCCAAGCTGGGCCACGAGGTGCACCTGCTCTGCCAGGACCGCGAGACCAGGATCGAGGGAGTCGAGATCCACAACCCCGACATCCACGGCCTGCTGCCCGTCTACGTCAAGGACCCCTACGAGGGCTTCGAGGTCAAGGCCTTTCCGGAGCTCAGCGAGGAGGAGCTCGATCGCTACATCGAGGCCAACGTGGCGGCGGTCCGCGCGGTCGCGGAGCGCGTCGGTGGCATCGATGTAGCTCTCGCCAACCACTTGGTGATGGGCCCGGCGATCCTCGCCCGTGCGGACGTCGCCCCGTTTGCGGCCAAGATCCACGGCTCGGCGCTGGAGTACACGGTCAAGCCTCATCCGCGCTTCCTTCCCTACGCCCGTGAGGGCGTGGAGGCGGCCCAGGGCGTGCTGGTCGGCTCCCGTCACACCGCCGAGTCGCTCTGGGCGGCTTTGCCCGAAGTCTCTGGACTAAAGGAGAAGACGCGGCTTGGGCCGCCAGGGGTTGATACGGAGGCGTTTCGGCCGCGGGAGTCGGGGTTGGGTTCACTGGGCTCGCGTTCGCGAGGAGTTCCCAGTGAACCCAACCCCGACTCCCTCCGGAGGATCGTCTTCGTTGGGAAGCTGATCGTTTCGAAGGGTGTCGATCTCCTGCTGGCGGCGTGGCCACTCGTCAGCGCAGAGCACCCTGATGTCAAGCTGGAAGTCGCCGGGTTTGGCGAGTATGAGGCCGGGCTGCGGCGGCTGCTGGCAGCGCTGGAGCGGGGGGACATCAACGACGCGCGGGAGGTTGCGCTGGCGGGGTGGGGGATCGAGGGCGGGGAGGAGAAGCCGCTGCCGATCCTCTCGGCGTTTCTCGCCGATCCGCCCGCCGGCTATCTCGAGGCGGCTGAAGCTGCCGCTGGCTCAGTTGAGTTCATCGGCCGGCTCGAGCACGACGAGGTCGCGGAGCTGCTGCCCGATGTCGAGGCGCTGGTGATGCCGAGCACCTTTCCCGAGGCGTTTGGGATGGTCGCCGCCGAGGCCGCTGCCGCTGGCGCGCTGCCGGTCTCGGCGGGGCACTCGGGGATGCTCGAGGTCTCCCGTCAGCTGATGGAGGCGCTCCCCAGTGAGGTCGGTCGGCTGACTTCCTTCCCGGTCGAGCGGGGTGCGGTCGAGGCGATTGCCGCGCGGCTGAATGGTTGGCTGGCCCTGCCCGAGGCCGAGCGGGCCGGCGCGCGCGAGGCGCTGGTCGAGACCGCGCGACGGCTCTGGAGCTGGGAGGGCGTCGCCCGCGGAGTGCTGGCTGCGGGGGCTGGTCGACTGGATGAGCTGCCAGCGCCCGAGTAGCTAGTGGCCGGCGTCACCAGAGGCTGAAAGCTTCCCGCCGTCGCTTCAATAGAATGCCCGCCGCCTCATGTACGGCCGCCTCCCGATAGCGAAGATGCTCGCTGCCACAGTTGCGATGACCGCGGCGATCTCTGCCGTGATGCTGCCGATCAGCTGGGATGGTCAGCAGGCATCGACGGCTGCTCCGAAGATCGATCAGCTGCTCGACGTGATGATCGTCCTCTCGGCCTTCGTCTTCTCGCTGGTCGTCGTGATGCTCTTCTACGCCCTCTGGAAATTCAAAGCCAAGCCGGGCGACGAATCCGATGGCGAGCCGATCCACGGCAACACCAAACTCGAGATCGCCTGGACCGTGATCCCGACGATCATCGTGCTCTTCGGCGCCGGCTACAGCTGGTCGGTGCTCAGCGACATCGAAAAGCCGGTCGATGACCCGCTCACGGTCGACGTCTTCTCCCAGCAGTACGCCTGGAGCTTCGGTTACCCCGGCAAGGACAATGTCTGGTCGCAGGGCGAGCTGCACGTGCCGCTCGATCGTCAGGTCCACTTCAAGATGCACGCCCAGGACGTGATCCACTCCTTCTGGGTGCCGGAGTGGCGGATCAAGAAGGACAACGTCCCCGGCATCACCACGACGGCGATCGTCACCCCGGACAAGCTCGGCACCTACCAGCTGATCTGCACCGAGCTCTGCGGCTTCGGCCACGCTTCGATGCGGGCAAAGGTCGTGGTCGAAACCCCTGCTGACTTCCGCAAATGGGTCGCCGCGCTGCCCGACAAAGTCCCGGCGCCGCTGGCCGACTCGATAGCTCAAGACACCGAGACCAACCCGACTCCGATCGACGCCGGAGGGGCATAATGGAGGCCCGGATGACCGTCTTCACGACCTCGAGCGCCCACCGATGACGGCTGCGATCAAGCAACCGGGCTGGATTCGAGGCCTGCTCGGCGCAATTCTGGGCGCCGCTTTCGGCTTCGCGCTCGTCGTTGCCCTGCGCAAGGCCTCGGGCCTGCCCGCCTACCAGACCGAGCAGACCGGCTATCCGCAGGTGATCGTGCCGCTGATCACCGGCCCGCTCGGCTTCCTGCTCGGCTTCGGCTGCTTCGATTACTGGCTGCGCTGGGCCGCCGGCATGCCGACGATCCCCGAGGACCACTCACAGCACGGGGCCAAGAGCTGGAAGGACTACTTCCACTTCAACACCGATCACAAGGTGATCGGCATCCAGTACGTCTGCACCACCTTCTTCTTCTTCTTCATCGGTGGCCTGATGGCGATGCTGATCCGGGCCGAGCTGGCCCAGCCCGGCACCCAGATCGTCGACGCCGCCACCTACAACAGCCTCTTCTCCACCCACGCGGTGCTGATGATCTTCGTCTTCGTGATCCCGGTCTTCGCCGGCCTCGCGAACTACGTGCTGCCGCTGATGATCGGCGCTCCGGACATGGCCTTCCCGCGCCTCAACGCGCTCAGCTTCTGGATGCTGCCGCTGGCCGGGCTGCTCTTCATCGGCAGCTTCCTCGCTCCCGGCGGCGCCTTCGACGCCGGCTGGACCGGTTACGCCCCGCTCTCGACCGGCGCTCCGCTGGGTCAATCGTTCTTCAACCTCGGCGTGCAGTTCGCCGGCGCCTCCTCGATAGCGACAGCTCTCAACTTCCTTGTGACGATCATCACTATGCGTGCGCCCGGAATGACTTTCTGGCGCATGCCGCTGCTGGTTTGGGCCAACCTCTCGACCTCACTGCTGGTCGTCGCCGCGACGCCCTTCATCGCCGGCGTCCAGTTCATGGTCCTCTTCGACCGCGCCATGCACACCAACTTCTTCGAGTTCGCCGGCGGTGGCGACGTGGTCAGCTACCAGCACATCTTCTGGTTCTACTCGCACCCAGCCGTCTACATCATGATGCTGCCCGGCTTCGGGATCATCAGCGAGGTCATCTCGACCCACGCCCGCAAGCCGATCTTCGGCTACCGCCTGATGGCCCTGGCGCTGATCGGGATCGTCGTCCTCAGCTACTCGGTCTGGGCGCACCACATGTTCGTCGCCGGCATGTTCAGCTGGCTGCGTGTGCCGATGATGATCACGACGCTGCTGATCGCGGTGCCGACCGGGATCAAGATCTTCTCCTGGCTGGGCACGCTCTATTTCGGCAAGATCCATACCTATTCGACCGCGATGCTGTTCGCGCTCGCCTTCATCGTCACCTTCACGATCGGCGGCATCAGCGGCGTGATGCTGGGCATGGTGCCGATCGACATCCACGTCTCCGACACCTACTTCATCGTCGCCCACATCCACTTCGTCCTCTTCGGCGGCTCGGTCTTCACGATCTTCGCCGGCGTCTACCACTGGTTCCCGAAGATGACCGGGCGGATGTACGACGAGAAACTCGGCCGCGTCCACTTCTGGGGCACGCTCTTCGGCACCTGGGTCACCTTCATCCCGATGCACTGGGTCGGGATGGACGGCATGCCCCGCCGCGTCGCCGACTACGCGACCCAATTCGGCGAGTGGAACCTGCTGATCAGCTGCGGCGCCTTCATCCTCGGCGCCGTGCAGCTGGTCTTCCTCTACAACATGATCGTCAGCTGGCGCTTCGGTCCCCGCGCCCCAGCCAACCCCTGGCGCGCCAACTCGATCGAGTGGCAGGTCTCCTCGCCGCCGCCGGTCTTCAACTTCCCCGAGATTCCGCGCGTGGTCGGCGGCCCTTATGAGTTCGGCGTGCCCGGAGCGCGGCACGCGATCATGCCCGGCGAAAGCGTCGAGGAGAAACCGGCGCCTGCCGAGCCGACGGTGGTGGGCTCGGCATGAGCGACGTTTCCGAGGCGAAGCCCCTGCTCGTCTTCCTCAACGAGGTGGCCGGCGGGCGCAAGCTGCTCGCGGCGGTGCAGGAGCGGACCGAGAAGGCCCCCTTCGTGGCCGTCGCCGCGCCTCAGAACCAGCCCGCCGTCGGCCAGCTGATCGATGCCGGCGAGCTGCGCGACGCGGCGAAGGCGCGGGTCGAGGTGACGATGTCGATTCTCTCCGAGTACGGGATCGAATCGGTCGGCGAGGTAATGGACCCGGAGCCCTCGTTGGCGCTCGATGACGCGGTGCGCGCCCACGAACCGGGTGAGGTGTTGCTCTCCTGCGCAGCCGGGACGCGCTTTGGATTTACTCGCAAGGATCTCGTCGCCTGGGCAGAAGGTCACTTTGAGCCGGAGGTTCAGATCACGCATATCCCGGTGCGGATCTCCGACGATTCGGTCAGCTGGGAGAAGAGCCACACGCTGGTGGTGGCGACGCAGACCGTTGCCGCACCGGATCTGATCGGTCGCCTCAAGGAGCGTGCCGCCGGGCACCCACACCGCTACACGATCGTCTGCCCGCGCACCGAGGACGTGACCGAGCCGGAGATCGTCCGCGATCTGGCCTCGACCCTGGCTGAGCTCTACCGCGCCGACATCGACGCCACCGGCCAGCCGATGAGCCCCGACCCCTTTCACGCGGTGCAAAACGCGATCGAGCACTACAGCGTCGACGAGGTGTTGATCTCGACCTTCGCCGGTGAGACCTCGCGCTGGCTCGAGGACGATCTGATCGGCCGCGTCCGTGAGATCACCGACAAGCCGGTCGAGCACCTCGAGGTCGGTCGCCCGGCCGGCGTCGTCGCCGCCGCTGTCGCCGAGGGAGGGGAGAGCTGATGGAGAGCGCAACGGTCGCCTTGGGGCACGACGCCCACGAGGAGCACCACGGTCCTCCCGAGGCAAACCAGAGCTCGCGGATCGACCGGCAGACGCTGGGGATCCTGCTCTTCATCGTCTCCGAGGTAATGCTCTTCGGGGCGTTCTTCGCTTCCTACTTCTTCCTCCGCGTCGTCGTCGATCCACCCAGCTGGCCACCTCATCCGTACGAGCTGCCGGTCGCGGTGGCGGGAATCAACACCGCGATCCTGGTTTCCTCGAGCTTCACGATCCACTACGCGCTGGAGTCGATCCGCCGTGGCAATCGCAAGGGCCTGAAGCTGGGCCTGGTGCTTACCTGGCTGCTCGGCATGACCTTCCTCTTCATCCAGGTCAACGAGTACGTCCACCTTGGGTTCAGCGCCCGCGACCTCGGCTTCGGCTCGATCTTCTACAGCCTCACGGGCCTCCACGGCGCCCACGTCTTCGTCGGGCTCTGCCTGCTCAGCTTCGCCACGATCCGCGCCTTCCGCGGCCATTTCGGGCCCGAGGAGAAGGACCACCTCGGCGTCGAGGTGCCAGGTATCTACTGGCACTTCGTCGACGTGATGTGGATCGTCGTCTACACGACGGTTTACATCCTCTGATTACGCGGTAAAACAGAGGTATGCACAATCCGCTGAGGTCAGAGGCCGATGCGTTCAGGTGGGTTGTCGTCATCGGGATCGCTGCCGCTTCCGTCATCGCCCTGACGCTGCTGACGCGTCCCGTGATCGGCGTGGTCTGGGCGGCCCTGCTGATCGGATTCGGGATTGGAGTCGGCTACCGGGCCGCGCGCGGGTCGCTGCCGGGTGATGTCGCCTTGACCAAGGGGGGAGACGGCAAGTTCCGGCTCCTCGTCGTCGCCAACGAGACCGTTCAGGGCGAGGCGCTGCTGAACGAGATCCGGGATCGTTGCCACGGCCGCAAGGCCGAGGTCATGGTCGTGACGCCGGCGCTCGCTGCCTCGCGCGCCGATCACTGGGCCTCGGACATCGACAAAGCGATCGAGCTGGCCCGCCAGCGCATGGAGCTCTCGCTGATCGAGATCCGGCAGCTGGGCCTGAAGGCGAAGGGTGAGATCGGCGACTCCGATCCCAACATGGCGATCGAGGACGCCCTGCGCGTCTTTTCCGCTGACGAGATCGTGATCTCGACCCATCCACCGGAGCGCTCCCGCTGGCTCGAGCACGGTGTCGTCGACAAGGCCAAGGAGCGGATCGACCTGCCGATCACGCACGTCGTCGTCGACCTGAGCGCCGACCGTGCAATCTTGTGACGGACTCGCTTCAGGTCCGGCAAATTCAGGTGTAGATACGAAACGTTCTGTCTTCTAGGCTGTCATCATGGAGTCGATGACCGCTCGCTGGACCGACGACCGCATGGACGACCTCAAGCACCAGGTCGACGAGCTTGGTCGGCGCATGGATGCGGGCTTCGCCGAGCAGCGCAGCGAAATGAACGCTCGTTTCGACCGGCTGGAATCGAGCTTGGAAACGCGTTTCGAGAAGGCCGATAAGCGCTTCGAAGCGGTGGATAAGCGGTTTGAAGCCGTCGATAGGCGCTTTGAAATGATGGATACGAAGATGGATGCGAAATTCGATGCGGTTCATGATCAGATCGCTCGCACGCAGGAAACGGTCATCGGCCTGCACGCGATGCTCTCCCGTTTCTCACTGTGGTTTGCCGGTGCGGTGATCGTCGCTGTCGTTGCCGCCCTGTTGACTTTGTGGCTCCGCTAGTTTCGGGCAGGGCTTAGGTCAGAGCTGCGGTGCGCGGCTCTCCTTCGTCCGCCGCTTGCCACCGAGCGGGACTCCAGGCGCCCGGCCGCGGCCACAGTCCACAGCATCGCCAGCCAGGTCGTCGTCGCCAGGGCGACGTGGACCCAGACCAGCTCTCCGGGCAGCTTCAGGGCCCACTGCACGCCTCCTACGACGCCCTGTAGGACTAGGAGACCCAGGACGAAGCCCAGGGGCCTGAGCGCCCTCCTGTCGCCTCCTGGGCGGCGCAGGAGGAACCAGACCGCGATCGCGGCGAGGCCGAAGACGGTGGCGATTGCCGAGTGGCGCTGAACCACCCACTCCAGGGTGCCGGTGCCCTCGAAGTCGAAGCGGTGGACGAGCTGGTTGTCGTGAGCGCCGGCGTGCGGCCCCGAGGCGGTGGCGATCGTGCCGGCGAGGATCGTCAGCTGGCCGAGCGGGATCAGTGCTCGCACCGACCAGACGCCGAGGCGGTCGCCGGAGCGACGGCGCTCCCAGGGCTCGTAGCGCGAGCACCAGGCGAGCGCGAAGGCGGCGTCGAGCAGCAGCATCGAGAGGATGAAGTGGCTCATCACCAGGCCAGGGGCGAGGTGGTACTTGACCACCAGGGCGCCGAGGATCGCCTGGCCGATGACGCCGAGCGGCAACAGAGCGCCGAAGAGGGCGAGGTGGCCGCGGAAGGGCACCCGGAACCAGGCCAGCACGCTGGCGGCGATCACGGCAAAGCCGACGAAGCCGGTCAGCAGCCTGTTGCCGTACTCGATCACGGCGTGCGTATCGAGCGGGGGGACGGTGCCGCCGTAGCACTTGGGCCAGTCCGGGCAGCCGAGGCCGGAGCCGGTCAGGCGCACGCCGGCCCCGGTGAGCACGATCAGCGCCAGCGCGAAGAGGGCGACGGCGGTGACCTTGGCGTAGAGCTGTGGAGTGATGCGGAGGCGCGCGCGCATGAGTTGCCTCAGCGGATGATGCCAGCGGCGGCTCGCAGCCGCGCCGGAAGGCTCAGCCGCCGGAGGCGCGGGCCGTCGGGCCGCCGTGGGGTGCTCCGCCGCCCGCCTTGCCCTTGCCGCCGCCCGAGGTCGATTCGAGCAGGTACTTGACCAGGTCTTCGACTTCTTTGGCGGAGAGCGTCTGGCCGAAGTTGGCGGGCATCACGTTCGGCGGGTAGCCCGTGGCGATCACCTTGTTCGGATCGACGATCGACTCTTCGACCATCGCTTCGTCCTGGCCGGGCAGGACTTCGTCAAGGTCGGGGCCGGTCACACCGCCCGATTTGGCTGCCGCAAGCGTGTGGCAGCCACCGCAGCCGTTGTTGGCGAAGACCTGGGCACCGGGGCCGCCGGGGACCTTGGGCGGAGCGGCACCGGGCACGCCGGCGTAGAGGCCGACGTAGGCGGCGACGTCCTCGAGGTCCTGCCCGGTGACGATGTCGGCGGGCATCGAGACGGCCGGATCGTCGTTGCTCGGCCGCGGGAACTCGACCTGGGCCTTGACGATTCCTTCGACCGTGTCGCCGCCCTCTCCGGCTTCGCGAGCAGAAGCGAAGGCGCCGTCGAGGTCGGGGCCGACCTGCGCTGTGGTTCCGGCCTGGGCCATGGTGTGGCAGGTGCCGCACTTTTCGACGAAGAGGATGCGCCCGCGCTCCGGGTCGGCGCTGGTGGTCCCGCAACCCGAGGCGGGCAGCGCAACAGCCGCAAGGGCGGCGAGGACGAGCAGCGGGCGGATGGGGTTGGCGAGGTTGGACATACGACGCGAGGCGGGCCGGAGTCTATATGCCTGGCCCGGCTGAAAGCAGGCTTATCCCTGCCTGGGGTCGGGTAGGCTTGAGGCGATTCTCACTAACTCACTAGTCCGGAGGAGAGACGGCTGATGCAGGTACGGGATGGGATGTCGGAGGTGGTCCTCACGGTCGGTCCGACGCACACGCTGCGCGAGGCGGCGTCGATGATGGCCGAGAAGCAAATCGGCGCTGCCCTGGTCAGCGATGACGAGACGCCGGTGGCACGCATTCTCACCGAGCGCGACATCCTGCTCTCGCTCGGCGCCGGCGAGGATCCGGACGCCGAGCGGGTCGGCGACCACATGAGCGACAGCGTGATCGCCGCCTCCCCCGACTGGAGCCTCGAGCGCGCCGCGTCTGAGATGTCGAGCCGCGGCATCCGCCACCTCGTCGTCTACGACGGCCCTGACCTCGCTGGCGTCCTCTCGATGCGCGACATCGTCCGCGTCTGGACTTCCGAGGGGGCAACCTCGGGGATGAGTCCCGACTGAGCGGGGAGGGCGATCCCTGGACCTATCTCAGGCCGCTTCGCGGGAGCTCCTGAGATAGGTCCAGGGATCGCCTTTCGCGGCCCAAGCGGGCCGGTCTGGACGCTGGGCCAGGGGAGGGCGTCGGGGATACCTCCCCGGGAACTCCCGCGAAGCGGCCCGGGGAGGTATCCCCGACGCTCTCGCTGCAAGCTGGGTCAGATCAGTCCCGCGGAACTGAGATGGTTTCTACCGGCAGAACAGCGCCGCGAACGTGCTGCTTGCGCGGAAGCTTGTAGTAATTGCGGATCGCGTCGCGGACCATGCTGCGGAAGGCGAAGAGGGCGACTACGCCGCCGATGATCGAGTAGATCCAGCCGCGCACCATGAAGCCCTCGGCGAAGATCCCGCAGACAGTCAGGGCGAGGGCGAAGGCGAAGATCGCCGGCGCCCAGGAAGAACTCGGTTGGTAGACGACCTCACCGGGCTCGGGAATGTGACGGTGCTCGCTCACGACGCGATGTAGAGCATCGCCGCTACGAAGCAGAGGGCGAAGACCGCGGCGGCGATGCCACCGGCCACCAGGCCGGCGCTCATGTTTGCTCTTGCGGTCTCGCGATCCACGTCGGGATTTCTACTAGAAGACCCGGTCGAGCGGCATCGAGATGAAGAGCAGCGCCAGGTAGGCCAGCGAGTAGAGGTAGGTGCGCAGGGCCCAGCGACGATCGGCGCTGCGCAGCAAGCGCACGGCGCAGTAGATGAAGCCCGCCCCGAGCGCCATCGAGGCAATCAGGTACTCGACGCCAAAGCCACCGGCGCAGAAGGGCAGCTGGGTGACCGCATAGAGCAGCACGGTGTAGAGCAGGATCTGGCGACGCGTCTCCGCCTCGCCGCGCACGACCGGCAGCATCGGCACGCCGACCTTGGCGTACTCGTCCTTCATCAGCAGCGAGAGCGCCCAGAAGTGGGGCGGGGTCCAGAAGAAGACGATCGCGAAGAGGTAGAAGGCGGTGCCGCTGAGGCTGCCGGTCACGGCCGCCCAGGCAACCAGTGGCGGCACGGCGCCGGCAGCGCCGCCGATGACGATGTTCTGCGGCGTCGTGCGCTTGAGCCAGAGCGTGTAGACGAAGACGTAGCCGAAGAGGCCGGAGAGCGAGAGCGCCGCCGCCAGCGGGTTGACGGTGAGCGAGAGCAGTAGGAAAGAGGCGCAACCGAGCAGCGTCCCGAAGGCGATCGCGGCGCGCGGCGAGATCCGGCCGCTGGCCACCGGGCGGTCGGCGGTGCGGGCCATGATCCGGTCGATGTCGCGATCGATCGCGTGGTTGATCGCGCCGGCGCCCCCGGCCGAGAGAGCGCCGCCGAGGCAGGTGAGGAAGACCAGGCCGATCGAGGGGTCCCCGGCCACGTACATCGTCGTGATCGTGGTCAGGAGCAGCAGCGACTGCACCTTGGGCTTGGTCAGGGTCAGGTAGTCGCGCAGGACGCCGAAAGCAGCGGGGCGTTGCGCGACGACAGCCGATTCGGCGCCGCTCACGGTGCTCAGGCTACCGGCTGGGACTCGCGTGCCGGCTGCTCGGTGCGCTGGCTGCGATGGGCGATCGCCTCGCGGATGTCGCGCATCGGCCGATCGCTGCGCACGTCGGGCAGCACGTCGAAGTTGTGCGGCTCCGGCGGCGAGAGGGCGAACCACTCGAGCGAGTTGCCACCCCAGTGGTCATGGCCGGCGCGGCCGCCGTTGCTGCGGCTGGCAATCGCGTTGACCAGCGTCAGGATGATGCCGATCGCGAGCACGAAGGAGCCGATCGTGGCGATCAGGTTGTCGGTGCCGACCCCGGTGCCGCTGAAGAACTTGTAGGCGTCGACGACCTGGCCGTGATCGCCGCCGGCGAAGAAGAGCGGCACGAAGGTGAGCAGGGTGCCGACGACCATCGCCCAGAAGGAGGCGCGGGCCAGCGTCTCGCCCATCGTCCGCCCGGTCAGCTTCGGGAACCAGTAGTGCAGAGCGGCGAAGCCGCCGAAGACGCTGCCGCCGACGAGGGCGAAGTGAGTCGCGGCGGTGGCGTCGGTGGTGTTGTGCAGGCGCCAGGAGACGGCCACCATCGAGTGCACCATCTCGGAGGCGATCCCGATCGTGATCATCGAGATCGCGCCCGCGGCGAAGAGCAGCGGCGCGCGCAGCCGCAGCGTGCCGCCGACCATCGTCGCGATCAGGTTGAAGAGGATCAGGCCGAAGGGCACGATCAGCGCCAGCGACATGATCATCGCGAAGTACATCCAGCCGATCCCGATCGGCGCGGTCATCATGTTCTGCATCCAGGCGAGCGTGCCGATCACGGCGATCGCCAGCAGCGAGCCGGTCACCGCGTTGCGGTTGAAGAGCGGCTTGCGGGCGAAGACGGGGACGATCTCGGCGATCGCCGCCAGCGCCGTGATCAGGACCAGCATGTAGGCGCCGGTGTAGAAGATCCAGCTCAGGTGGGACCAGAGCAGCGGCGCGCCGCCGGAGCCGTCGGCGAAGAAGATGCCGTCGAAGTTGCGGTCGATCAGCAGCATCGTGATCGCGGCCAGCATCACCGGGCCGATCACCAGCATCAACCAGGAGCCGACGGCCGCGGCCCAGGCGAACACCGGCACCCGGCGCCAGGCCATGCCCGGGGCGCGCATGCGGCGCAGCGTCGTCACCAGGTTGATCGCGATCAGGACGAAGCCCAGGGTCGCCAGCCCGCTGGCGGCGGCCCAGGCGTCGACGCCGTTGTTGGAGAGGAAGGCCAGCTCGGAGAGCGGCGCGAGCGGGTTGACGCCAGCCTCGGAAGGGGTGAAGAGGAAGCCCGCGTAGAGCACCGTGGCGCCGGCGAGGTAGAGCCAGAGGCCGACCTGGCCGAGGCGGGGCAGGGCGGTGCCGCGGGCGCCGACCTGCAGCGGGGCGAGGTAATAGAAGAGACCGAGGGCCAGCGGTACGGCGAAGAGGAAGATCGCGGTGGCGCCGTAGAGCGAGAGCATGCGGTTGAAGGTCACCGGCGTCAGCAGGGTGTTCTCCGGGATCGCCAGCTGCAGCCGCATCAGCAGGAACTCGACCAGGGCGATGAAGAGGAAGCCGAGTGCGGCACCGATCATCACCCGGCCGACGTCCTTGTGGTCGGCGCTGGTGACCACCTCGATCCAGCGGGGGCGGCGACTGGGGAAGCCGTCGGCGACGACCTCGGGGCGAGCGCGCTTAACACCGGATTCGCGCCCCGATCGCCCCGGATTCGAATACCCGGAAGTCACCGGGTCGATCGGGTCGCTCATGGCACTTCTCCCTTTTCGATCAGGCCCACGACTCGGTCCTGGGCAGCCTGGATATCCGCTCTCTGGCCTTTGATGAAGTCTTCGTAAGCCTCGGGGGAGACGACTTCGACCTCGGTCCCCATCGCCGCGTAGGCCTGGCCGGAGAAGGTCGCGGACTGGCCGTCGAAGTTGCCCTCCTCGTCGGCGCGGAAGACGACGTGGTTGGTCTTGCCCGGCACGGCGTCGCGCTTGGCGGCCAGTTCCGGCACGTCCCAGGTATGGATCACGTCGGTCGAGACGAGGTCGAGTTCAACCGTGGTGTCGACCGGCACGACCAGCCTGTAGTAGGAGAAGGCGGAGTTCGGATAGTCGTAGCGCCACAGCCACTGCTGGCCGGTCGCCTCGATCTTCAGCGGCCTCGACTCAGCGGAGGCGAGGCCGGCGGAGCCTGTGGTGGGGATCTCCCGTGCCTTGTCGGTGAAGACGAAGCTGAGGATGAGGAGCAGCACAGCGAAGCCGGTGAGCACGGCGCCGACGCGGAACTGGGTGCCCCGGCCACCGCGGATCTGGCGCGGCTCGGCGCCGCGATCGCTGCGGTAGCGCCGCAGGGCGTAGATCAGCGCGACGTTGACCGCGACGACGAGGATCGCCGCGGCGACGGTGCCGATCGTGAGCAGGGTGTCGATCTGGTCGGTGCCAGGAGAGTGGGGCGCCAAAGCGCGGCCATTCTAATCACGGAGGTGACGGACACCGCGGCCGCGTGTGCCTGGGGGCACGCGCGGCCAAGCAGGCCAAGGACGCAGGGAGGCCGAATAGCAGCGCTATTTGGCCGACTGAGGACGCCGGTATGCGCAGTGCCACGCGGGTCATCCAGGTGCGCGGGGTTGCGGTGTCCGTCACCTTGGGTCGGGCGCGGCGCGGTGCCCGCGCTCCTATCGCTGTCGCCGGCGGCTCCTATACTCGCCGGCCTGATGAAGGCACGCTCGCGGCCATCTCCGGCGCTTCGCCTCGCGGTGCGCTCCGGAGCCGCCGCCGCTGTTGCTGCCGCGGTGGCCGTTCCGCTCCTGCGCAAACGGCTGCGGGTGCCCACCCCGGTGACGGTCACGGCCTGTGCGGCGGGCCCGCTGGCGATCGCCGTCCTCTACCCGCGCTCGCGCAAGCGCGACGTGGCGCTCTACGCGATGCAGATGTGGGCCTTCATCATGGTCCACGAGCTTCCCTATGACGACCCGGAGCGACTGGAGTCGCGACTGCGCAGTCGCTACCCGATCGTCACCGACCGGGTGCTCGGGCTCGGCCGCCTGCCAAACGCCCGCTTGCAGCGGGGGATGGCGCGCCTGCGCCGCGTCGGCACCGTCAATCGCATCCTCACCTGGGCGCACTGGCTCTGGTTCTTCGAGCCCTACCTTGCCCTGGCCTGGATCCTCTGGCGCCACCCGGAGCGGTTCCCGAGTGCCGCCCGCCAGATGGCCGCGGTCTTCGACATCGGCTGCATCGCCTACTTCGTGATTCCCACCTCACCACCGTGGTGGGCCTCTGAGCAGGGGCTGACCGGTGAGAAGGTCGAGCGGATCATGATCGGCGTCGGCGAAGAAACTTGGGGCTCGGCCTGGCCGAAGATGTACGCCGCGCTCGGCGGCAACCCCTGGGCGGCGATGCCCTCGCTTCATTTCGCCACCTCGGCGATGGCGGCGATCAAGCTCTCGGAGGCCGGCAGGGTCGAGGGCGCGGTTGGCTGGACCTACTCGCTGACGCTCGGCTTCGCCCTCGTCTATCTCGGCGAGCACTACGTCACCGACCTGCTCGCCGGAGCCGGCCTCGTCGCCGCGGTGCGCCGCGGCGAGCCGCTCGCCGAGCCGGCCGTGCTGAAGGTGAACCAGGGGCTGCGCCGCTTGGAGCGCCTCGCCAGCGGGTAGCTTCCCCAAGGTGTCCCCGGAGGATTCGGAGAACGACGGCGATGCCGTCGAGCTGCCGATCTTCACGCGACGCCGGCTGATCCAGACCGGGGTCCTGGTTGTCGCGCTGCTGATCGGGATCTACTTCCTCTTCCCGCGACTGGTCGGGTTGGGCAACGCCCTGGGCAAGCTCAGCGACGCCGATCCGGTCTGGATCACGGTCGCGATCGGTTTCAACGTCGTTGCCTTCGCCACCTACGTCGCCCTTTTCAAGGCGGTGGTCGGTGGCGAGGAACTGCGGCTGAAGTGGTCGGAGACCTACGAGATCAACATGGCCGGGCTGGCGGCGACGCTGCTCTTCTCCGCCGGCGGGGCGGGTGGGATCGTGCTCACCTTCTGGGCGCTGCGCAAGGCGGGGATGCGGCGGCACGAGGTGGCGCGGCGGATGGTCGCCTTCCTTACCCTGCACTACGCCTTCTACCCGCTGGCGCTGATCCTCTTCGGCATCCTGCTGCGCACCGGCGTGCTCAACGGCAAGGACTCGATCGAGCTGACGATCATCCCGGCGGGCGTGGCGGGGGTGCTGTTGATTGGGGGCCTGCTCTTTGCCCTGGTCCCACCCGACCTCGGCGCTCGGATCAACCGCCACGTGCGCGGCGAGCGCGGCCAGGCGATCGCTACCGGCATCGCCAAGGTGCCGGCGACCTTTGCCGAGGGCTTCCGCTTCGCGATCAGCCTCTTCACCCATCCCTCCAGGGGCGGCCTGGCGGTGCTCGGTGCGTTCGGCTTCTGGGCGGCCAACGTCGGCATCCTCTGGGCCTCCTTCCACGCCTTCGGCGTCCACGTGCCGCTCGCCGTCGTCGTCCAAGGCTTCTTCCTCGGCATGGTCGCCAACCTGATCCCCTTCGCCCCGGCGGGAGTGGGGGCGGTCGACGCGGGGATGATCGGCGCCTTCGTCCTCTTCGGCATCCCCGAGGACACGGTCTTCCCGGCGATCCTGATCTACCGCCTGGTCGCTTTCTGGATGCCGATCCCGTTCGGCGTCGTCGCCTTCTTCCAGCTGCGCACGCGGGTCCAGCACTGGGAAACAGAGGGGCTGCCGATCGACCGCAAGCCGCCCTCAGAAGCTCGCGGGGCGGGTCAGCGGAGGTGTACTATAAAAAGTAAAGTATTGGCAACGCCATTAGACTCGAGGCGGACATGACAGAGGCTAAGAAGGTCGAGAACGTGATCGTCGTCGGCGGCGGCCCCGCCGGCTACACCGCTGCGCTCTACACGGCGCGCGCCAACCTCGAGCCGCTCGTCTTCGAGGGCTTCCAGTGGGGCGGTCAGCTGCAGAACACCACCGACGTCGAGAACTACCCCGGCTACCCCGAGGGGATCATGGGGCCGGAGATGATGACTCAGTTCCGGGCGCAAGCGGAGCGCTTTGGCACCCGCTTCGTCACCGACGACGTCGACCGGGTCGAGCTCTCCGACGGCGGCGTGCAGAAGGTCTTCCTCGGCGACGAGGAGTACCAGGCCAAAGCGGTGATCCTGGCGATGGGGGCGGAGCCGCAGCGACTCGGCATCCCCGGCGAGCTCGAGCTCAGCGGTTGCGGCGTATCGACCTGCGGTGTCTGCGACGGCGCCTTCTTCAAAGACCAGAAAGTGCTTGTGATTGGCGGCGGCGACTCGGCGATGGAGGACTCGATCTTCATCTCCAAGTACGCCAGCGAGCTGACCGTGGTCAACCGCCGCGACGAGTTCCGCGCCTCGAAGATCATGCTCGAGCGGGCCAAGGAGCAGGGCAACATCAACTTCAAGACCCCTTACGTGGCGGAGGAATTCGTTGCCAGCGACAAGGGCCGACTCGACCACGTGCGTCTGCGCAATACCGAGACCGGTGAGAGCGAGGACGTCAAGACCGACGGCGCCTTCATCGCGATCGGCCACATCCCCCGCTCAGAGGTCGTCACCGGTCAGGTTGACACCGACGAGAACGGCTACATCCTCACCGAGGGCGGCTCGACCCGCACCAACCTGGCGGGAGTCTTCGCCGTCGGCGACGTCGTCGACCACATCTACCGCCAGGCGGTTACCGCCGCCGGCAGCGGCTGCAAGGGCGCCCTCGACGCCGAGTGGTATCTGCGCGACACTCCGCCCTCGCCCGAGGCCCACTGGCTTCCCGGCGGCGAGCCGGTCGAGGTCGCGCCGACGCCGGGTACGTAGACGCGCTAGCCGACTAGTTTTTTTACAACAAAGGTGCGGGCGCCTTTGGGCGTTTCGATCTTGATCGGCTTGCCCACTTTGGCGTTGAGCAGGGCGCGGCCGATTGGGGACTCGGCGGAGAGGCGGCCTTCGGCCAAGTTGGCTTCGGTTGAGCCGACCAGGGTCCAGGTGTTTGCCTCGTCTTTTGCCTCGTCGAGGACCTCGGCGGTGCGGCCGAAGGCGAAAGTGTCTGCGGCGGTGGCGTCTATCTCGACCACGACGGCGGTGCGCAGGCGCTCGCGTAGGCGCTTGATTTTGGTCTCGAGGTGGGCCTGGTCTTCCTTGGCGATGTGGTACTCGGCGTTCTCCTTGAGGTCGCCTTCCTCGCGGGCCACTTTGATCCGCGCCGCCATTTTGGTCCGGGCATCGCCTTCGAGCTGCTCGATTTCCTCGCGTAGGGCGGCCATGCCCTCCTCGGTTATCGGCTCCCCGCCTGTTGTTTCGGTGTCATCCATCGCTTCAGCCTTTCAGATGTGACGCGCTATCGTGGGCGCACGGCCTCTTGCTCTCACATCCGCACGATTGAGATCTTCGATCCGCCAGCCGAGATCGCCGGTTGCGAGGAGTGCTTGGAGCTGGGTATGCAGTGGGTACACCTGCGCATGTGCCAGAGCTGCGGGCACATCGGCTGTTGCGACAACTCCGAGGGCAAGCACGCCACCGCCCACCACGCCGCGACCGGCCACCCGGTGATCCGCTCGGTCGAGCCCGGCGAGGACTGGAGCTGGTGCTACGACGACGAGCTGATGTTCCGCCTCACCCGCTAGCGCCTCGGCTTCTTCTTCAGCACGACCGTCTTGAAGCGCTTGATCGCCTTGCCGCCTTCCGGCGTGTAGGAGATCCTTGCCTTGACCTTCGCCTTGCCGCCGTTTGCCAGCTTGATCTTCGCTTTGCCGCTTGCGCGAACGATGAGCTTGACGGTGCCCGTTGCCTTTCTCCTCGGCACGTTGGTGACGCCCTTGCCGTAGAGGTCAATGCGACCCGCGCCTGTCACGGCAACTCGCAGCGCTGCCGTGCCCTTCTTCCGGTTGTAGGTGACCTTCTTGAAGCCGACCGTCGCATTGACCGAGAAGTCGATCGCGCTGACGGCGTTTTCTGAGCCGGCGTAGTTGGTGGCTGTGACGACACAGCTGTAGGCGCCGACCTTTTTGGCTGTGTAGGTCGGGGACGTGGCGCCGGCTTCGGCTTTGCCGTCCCGGAACCATTGGTAAGAGAAGGCCCGCGGGGCGAGGGCCAGGAACGATTCGGCTCGGTCGGCAAACCATTTCCCCTGGGAGCAGGTGAGGGTCGATCCCGGTTTGTGCGCTCCCAGCACCGTCGGGGACTCGCTGTTGTGCGGCCTTTCGAGCACGACCGGCAAGGCGGTTCCTTCCAGGGTCGCCCCGCTTGTGTTGAGCAGTTCACCCGGGCCGCCGCCGGGGTTGGTGTAGGCGATCGAGTTATTGCTGTAGTTGGCCCACAAGATCGTGCCGGAAAAGTTGATGGCCAGACCGAACGGACCATTGACGGGTGCCCCAGCGGTATTGAGCTGCCCTCCGCCACCGCCGCTGAGGTTGGCGTAGGCGATTGTGCTGTTGCCAATGTTGGTCCAGTAGATCCGGCTGCGCGGAAGATCGACCGCGACACCTTCAGGGGTGTCAACGGTTGCCCCGGTGGTATCGAGGTCACCGCCTCCGCCCGAGCCGTCGAGGCTGGCGAAGGAAATCGTGTTGCCTTTGGCGTTGCTCCAATAGACCCGTCCCGCGGTTGGGGCAGCTACGAGGCCCGCGGGTTCATCCATCGTGGCGCCCGTCGTGTCGAGATCGCCTCCGCCCGAGCCGTTGAGGTTGGCGAAGGAGATCTTTCCCGCGCTTGTGTTGGCCCAGTAGAGCCTGCCGCCGGCGGGATCGATGGCGAGGCCGGTGATCGAACCCGCTGTCGCGCCGGCGGTGTTGAGCAGCGCGCCGCCGCTACCGTCCAGGTTTGAATAGTGGATCGCGTTGTCGTCGCGGTTGGCCCAGTAAAGCCTTCCGGCCGCGGCATCGATGGCCAGGCCGCTTGGTCGACCGACGGGCGCCCCGGTGATTGGAACGTCTCCTGCGCCGCTTCCATCCGTGTTGGCGTGGGAGATCTTGTTGCCGTCGATGTTGACCCAGTAGACGCTGTTGGCGGCACTCGCGGTGCCCGCGAGGGAGAGAGCGAGAAGAGCGGTAGTGATTACGGTGACGCCGATCCTGCGGACCGGTCGGATCGTTCCTTCGGGCATTGCTCCTCCTGCATTGGTTGCCGGACCCCCAACTCGATGCACGAAGAAAAGGAGGCTGAGCTGAAGACTCTAGTCTGGGGTGACGATGGCGAAGCCGGGGTCGGGCTCGTCGAGCAGGCTGAGCAGCTCGCCCAGCTTGACCCCGTCGCCCTCTACCCGGAGGCGGCCGCTCTCGGCCAGCTCGCCGATCTCGGCGGTTTTGAGCAGCAGCTGGTTTAGGGCCTCGCGCTCGACCAGGAGGGTTGCGTCGGCATCGTTGCCGTGACTGCCCGGCTTGTGGCGCAGGACCCCGTTACGGACGGTGATCGCGTGCTGCTCATCGGGGTCGCTGACCCGCCAATCGATCCGCAGGTGTTGCTCGGCGGCGCGCGGGCCGTTGAGGCGGATCGCCATCGCGTCGAGCAGCTGGCTGACCGTGAGGTGGGCGAGCACGTCGGGGGGCGCGGCGCTGGTCGGCGTGCCGGTGATCCCCTCGCGCAGCTCCTTGGCACCGATCAGGAAGAAGTTGCGCCAGCTTGCGTTCTCGGCGCCGTGACCGAGCTGTTCGAGCGCTTCGGCCTGCAGCTCGCGTGCCGCGCGGTTGTCGGGCTCGGCGAAGACGAGGTGGTTGACGACCTCGGCGACCCAGCGGTAGTCGCCCTCGGCGAAGCTTGCCCGGGCCTTCTCCAGCACCGCCTCGGCGCCACCGATGAACTCGACGTAGCGCCGCGCCTGCTCGACCGGAGGATGCTCCCAGAGGTGGGCGGGGTTGCCGTCGAACCAGCCCATGTAACGCTGGTAGATCGCCTTGGTGTTGTGGCTGATCGAGCCGTAGTGCTCGCGGCAGTGCCACTCCTCGGCGAGGCTCGGCGGCAGCTCGATCAGCTCGGCGATCTCCGGCCCGGTGTGGCCCTGGTTGAGCAGGCGCAGGGTCTGGTCGTGCAGGTAGGTGTAGAGGTCGCGCTGCTTTTCGAGGTAGTCGACGATTCGCTCGCTCGCCCAGAGAGGCCAGTGGTGGCCGGCGAAGAGCACGTCCGAGTCTTCGCCGAAGAGCTCGATCGCCTCGTCGAGGTAGTGCGCCCAGACGCGCGGGTCGCGGACCAGAGCGCCGCGCGGGGTGAGGATGTTGTGCATCGAGCGGGCGGCGTTGTCGGCGATGCAGAGCACGCGCGCGTCGGGGAAGTGGATGTTCATCTCCGCCGGCGCCTCGGTGCCCGGGGTCAACTGGAAGCTCATCCGCACGCCGTCGACGGTCTCCTCTTGGCCGGTCTCGACGATGTCGAGGTTGGGCGGGATCAGCGTGATCGTCCCCAGCGAGGTGGTTTGGCCGAGGCCGGAGCCGATCTGTCCCTCGGGGCTCCGCTCGAGCAGCGCCCCGTACATGTAGCCCGCCCGCCGCGCCATTGCCGTGCCGGCGAAGACGTTCTCGCTGACCGCGTGGTGGAGGAAGCCGGCCGGGGCGAGGATCGGGATGCGGCGCTGCTCGATCTCCTCAGGGGAGAGGACGCCTTTGGCGCCGCCGAAGTGGTCGACGTGGCTGTGGGTGTAGATCAAGCCGGTGACGGGGCGCTCGCCACGGTGTTCGCGGTAAAGGGCCAGTGCCGCCGCCGCGGTCTCGGCGGAGACCAGCGGGTCGATCACGACGATGCCCTCGCGCCCCTCGACCACGTGCATGTTGGAGAGGTCAAAGCCGCGCAACTGGAAGAAGCCCGGGGCCAGCTCAAAGAGGCCGGCGATGCGGCAGAGCCGCGACTGACGCCAGAGGCTCGGGTTCGCCGTCGGCGGCGGCTCCTCTTTTAGGAAGTCATACGACTCGAGCTCCCAGACGACGCGGCCATTCTCGTCTTCGACCCGGGGCGGGTCGAAGGGGGCGATCATGCCGCGGCGCGCTTCCTCGAAGTCGTCGCGGGGCTCCCTCACGGCTAGCCTGTCGCGGCGGCAATCAGTCCGGGCGCCGGCCGGTAGGCCTCGCCTTGCTCGGCCCGGAGTCGTTCGAGCAGGCCGACGGCGTGCTCGGCGCCGAGTAGCTCGGTCAGCTCCAGCGGGCCGCGGGGCCAGTTGAAGCCGAGCCTCATCGCTGTGTTCATGTCGGCCGGCGAGCCGACCTGCTCTTCGAGGGCGAAGGCCGCCTCGTTGGCGATCTGGGCGAAGAGTCGGGGGAGGATCGCCGGCGCGGCCGGATCGATCTGGGCAAGCGCGTCGGGGTCCAAGGTCAGCTCGCCCGTTCCGCTGTTTCCTTGCCGCGACAGCTTGTGCGAAGGAACAGCGGAAGCTGGGCTGGGCGGGTCGCTGTAGTCGTAGAAGCCGGAGCCGCTCTTGCGGCCAAGGCGGCCCTCGGCCACCAGGCCTTCCTGGATCGGACTGGGGCGCCAGCGCTCCGGCTCGCCACCCTGGGCGTAGAAGGAGCGGGCGACGCTGAGGTTGACGTCGAGGCCGATCAGGTCGATCAGCTCGAAGGGGCCCATGCGGAAGCCACCGCCGAGCCGGCAGACGCGGTCGATCGTCGCCGCGTCGGCGACGCCGTCGGCAAGAATGCGCAGCGACTCCAGGGTGAAGGGGCGGGCGAGGCGGTTGGCGATGAAGCCGGGGCTGTCCTTGGCGCGGATCGGGGTGCGGCCCATGCGCCTGCCGACCTCGGTGGTGGCCTCGAGCGCGGCCGGCGCCGAGTCTGCCGTGGCGACGACCTCGACCAGCTTCATCAGCGCGGGCGGGTTGAAGAAGTGCATGCCGACGACCCGCTCGCGCCGTGGCACTCCAGCGGCGATCGGGGTGATCGGCAGCGAGGAGGTGTTGCTGGCGAGGATCGCCTCCGGCCCGCAGGCGTCGGCGAGGGCGGCGAAGAGCTCGCGCTTCAGCTCCAGATCCTCGGGTGCCGCCTCGATCACCAGGTCGCATTCGCCGAGGTCGCCGAGGCTTGTCGTGGCGCCGACGCGAGTGCTGGCATCGTCCGCTTCGGTGTCGCTCCACATGCCCTTGGAGGCCCCCTTCGCGAGCGCTTGGTGCAAGCGGCGCATGCCGGTCTCAAGCGCCCCGGATACGGGGTCGTGCAGGCGCGTCTCGTAGCCACCGAGGGCGGCGACCTGGGCGATCCCGGCACCCATCGTGCCGGCGCCGACGACGCCGATCCGCTCGACCTTCATCGTTTCTCCCTGCGGTGCGCCTTATGCACCGCACAGGTCCAAAAGGCGCACCGGAAGGTCACTTGCCCTCGAACTTCGGCTGGCGCTTCTCCAGAAATGCCTCCATGCCCTCGACCCGGTCCTCGGTCGCCATCGCCAGCTCGTAGAGGCGGCGCTCGTTCTCGAGGCCGGCGGAGAGCGCGGTCTCCTCGGCGGCGATCACCGCCTGCTTGGCCAGTCGGGCCGCGATCGGCGGCCGCTCGGCCACGGTTTGGGCCAGAGCCATTGCCTCCTCCAGCCACTTGCCCTTCTTAGCGACCGCATTGACCAGTCCCATCGCCCGCGCGGTCTCGGCGTCGAAGCGCTTGCCGGTGAGCACGTACTCCATCGCTCGTTGCTTGCCGAGCACCCGTGCCAGGCGCTGGGTGCCACCGCCGCCGGGGATGATCCCGAGGGTGATCTCGGGCTGGCCGAAGGTGGCGTTCTCGGCGGCGACGATCATGTCGCAGGCCAGCGCCAGCTCACAGCCGCCGCCCAGGGCGTAGCCGGAGACGGCGGCGACCATCGGCGTCTTGATCGCCGCCAGTCGCCGCCAGAAGCTCGCCGCCGGGTGGCGCAGCGCCTCGGCGAAGCTGCGCTCGCTCATCGCCTTGATGTCGGCGCCGGCGGCAAAGACCTTGTCGGAGCCGGCGATGACGAAGCAGCGGACCTCGGGGTCGGGATCGAGGCGCTCCAGCTCGTCGGCGAGCAGCTCCATCACCTCCGGCGAGAGCGCGTTGCGCGCCTCCGGCCGGTTGATCCGCAGCAGGACGACGTGGCCGTCGCGAGAGCTCTCAACCAGCTCGGCCAAGGGCTACTCGGCGACCATCGGCGTCATCGCGTTGATTCCGGTCGCGGCGCGGCCGATGATCATCTTCTGGATCTGCGAGGTGCCCTCGTAGAGGGTGGTGACGCGGGCGTCGCGCAGGTAGCGCTCGACCGGGTAGTCGTCGACGTAGCCGGCGCCGCCGTGGACCTGGATCGCCAGGTTGGCGCACTCGACCGCGGACTCGGTCGCGTACAGCTTCGCCACCGAGGTCTCGGTCGTGTTCGGCTTGCCTTCGTCCTTGAGCACGCCGGCGCGGTAGACCAGCATCCGCGAGGCGTCGCGCTTGAGGATCATGTCGGCGATCATCTCCTGGACCAGCTGGAAGCGGGCGAGGGGAACGCCGAACTGCTTGCGCTCCTTGGCGTAGGCAACCGAGGCTTCGACGCAGCCTTCGCAGATGCCGACGCAGCCGGCGGCGACGCTGTAGCGGCCGTTGTCGAGGGCGCTCATCGCGACCTTGAAGCCGTCGCCGATCTCGCCGAGCATCGCGTCCTCGCCGACCTCGACCGAGTCGAGCGCGATCTCGCCGGTGTCGGAGGAGCGCAGTCCGAGCTTGCCGTGGATCTCCTGCGTGGTGAAGCCCTCGCTGTTGCAGGGGACGAGGAAGCAGGCGAGGCCCTTGTGCTTCTTCTCGGGGTCGGTCTGGGCGAAGATCAGCGCCACCTCGGAGAAGTTGGCGAGCGAGATCCACATCTTCTGACCGCTGATCGACCAGCCGCTGTCGGTCTTGGTCGCGCGGGTGCGCAGGTTGGCGGCGTCGGAGCCGGTGTCGGGCTCGGTCAGGCCGAAGCAGCCGAGCGCCTCTCCCGAGCAGAGCCGCGGCAGCCACTTCTGCTTCTGCTCCTCGGTGCCCCACTTCTCGATCGAGCCGGCGACCAGCGAGGTCTGCACGGAGACGACGGTGCGGGCGGAGGAGTCGGCGCGGCCGACCTGCTCGACGATCAGGCCGTAGCCGAGGTAGTCGAGCCCGCGGCCGCCGTAGGTCTCGGAGACGGGGGCGCCGAGGTAGCCGACCTCGCCCAGCTTGCTCGCCAGCTCGCGGTCGAAGCGGGCGGCGCGATCGTTCTCTTTGACCCGCGGCGCGATTACGCCGTCGGCAAAGTCCCGTGCCGTTTCGGAGATCAGTCGCTGCTCGTCGCTCAACTGGAAGTCCATCTCACCCCTTGCTTTCTCTGGTCACGTCGATGCGCATCACGGTTGCGTGGACATAGAACGGAATCTTGATGCGCATCGGGTAGTTGGTCATGGGAGTTCGCGGCCCAGGGTCATGGCGAAGGCATCTTGGGCTTCGCGGGTGCGGGGGCCGGGCGTTTCGGGCAGCTCGGTGCCGTCGATTGCTGAGACGGTCTGGATCTCGCGCGTGGTCGAGGCGAGGAAGGCCTCTTTGGCGGCGCGCAGGTCGGCGACCGGCCAGGCGCCCTCCTCGACCTCGAGTGCCTTGACCAGGCGGTCGCGGGTGATCGACTCGAGCACGCCGTTGTCGAGCGCCGGCGTGCGCAGGCCGCCCTGCGGCGAGACCCAGAAGATCGCCGAGGTCGGCGGCTCGAGCACGATGCCGTCGGGCTGGACGAGGACGGCCTCGTCGGCGCCCTGGGCCTTGGCAAGACGGGTCGACTGCATGTTTGCCGCGTAGGAGAGCGACTTGACCCCGTTGAGGATGATCGTCGGGCTGTAAGTGACGGTGGCAACGCTGACCGTCTCCGCGTGCGCCGGGATCGGCTCGGTCATCGCCAGGCGCCGGCCGCCGCGGGTGACGATCAGCCGCAGCTGTCCGTCGGCATCGCCGAGCTCGGTAAGCAGCGCCTCGATCTCGCTCTCCAGCGCGGCGCGGTCGAACTCGAGCTCGATCGCGGCGCCCGAGCGCGTGAGCCGGTCGAGATGGTCGACCAGTGCGAACGGCTTGCCCTCGTATAGACGGATCACCTCGAAGGCGCCGTCGCCGCGGTAGAGCCCGTCGTCCTTCAGCGGCACGACGGCCTCGGCGGTCGGCGAGATCTCCCCGTCGACGCTGGCCAGCTCTCTCAGCTCAGTCGCCATCGGCTGGCGAGGCTACTAAGCCACCCGTTCCGGTGCGCCTTATGTGGCCCAGGGCCACATAAGGCGCACCGGAAGCGTCAGACCGCTTCGAAGACGGTGGCTAGGCCCTGGCCTACGCCGACGCACATGGTGGCGATGCCGTATTTGCCGCCGCGGCGGCGCAGCTCGCGGACGAGGGTGGCGGTGAGGCGGGCGCCGGTGCAGCCGAGCGGGTGGCCGAGGGCGATCGCGCCGCCGTTGACGTTGAGCACCTCCTCGTCGATGCCGAGCTCGCGGGCGCTGGCGAGCACCTGCGAGGCGAAGGCCTCGTTGAGCTCGATCAGGTCAATCTCGTCGAGGGAGAGCCCGGCGGCCTCGAGCGCGCGGGGAATCGCGAGGGCGGGACCGATGCCCATGTAGGCGGGGTCGACGCCGGCGACGCCGAAGGCGACGATACGGGCCAGCGGCTCGGCACCCAGCTCCTTGGCGCCGGCCTCGGAGGCGATCAGGGTGCAGGCGGCGCCGTCGTTGAGGGTCGAGGCGTTGCCGGCGGTGACCGTGCCGCCCTCGCGGAAGGCGGGGCGCAGCTTCGCCATCGTCTCCAGCGAGGCGTCGGCGCGCGGGCCCTCGTCGGTGTCGACGGTGACGGTCTCGCGGCGCCCCTTCGGCGCCTCGATCGGCACGATCTCCTCGGCGAAGATCCCGGCCTCTTGGGCGGCGACGGCGCGCTGGTGGCTGCGCAGGCCCCAGGCGTCCTGGTCCTCGCGGCTGATCCCGTAGCGCTCGGCGACGTTCTCGCCGGTCTCGCCCATCGTCTCGGTCGAGAGGCCGAGCTCGGCCATGCGCGGGTTGACGAAGCGCCAGCCGAGCGTGGTGTCGTGCATCGTCTGCGGGCCGCGGGGCAGCCCTTGCTCGGGCTTGCCGACCACCCAGGGCGCCCGGCTCATCGACTCGACCCCGCCGCCGAGGTAGAAGTCGCCCTCGCCGAGCTTGACCGCCCGGGCAGCACAGTTGATCGCCTCGAGACCGGAGGCGCAGAGCCGGTTGACGGTGGCACCGGGGACGCTGTGGGGAAGGCCGGCGAGCAGTGCCGCCATCCGCGCCACGTCGCGGTTGTCCTCGCCCGACTGGTTGGCCGCGCCGAGGTAAACGTCGGTGATCCGCTCGGGGTCGACGCCGGTCCGCTCGATCACGGCGGCGATCGTGTGCGCCGCCATGTCATCGGGGCGGATGCCGGAGAGCGCGCCTCGGTAAGCGCCCATCGGGGTCCGCACCGCGTCGATCAGGTAGGCCTCGGCCACGTCCGGGATTAAAGGGGACCGCCGCCGCGGGCGTATCCTTGCCGCGTGTACTTCGTCCTGGGAACGGTTGCGATGGTGTTGCTGGTCGTCGGCGTGCTCTTTCTGATGGAGCACTTCTACACCGGCAACAACGCCGAACTGCTCGACTGGAAGCCGACCCGCTCGCCCGAACTCGAGGTGCAGAACGAGGTCGACGACGTGCAGCAGATGCTCGAGGCGCAGAACGAGATGCGCCGCCGCCGCGGCGCCGTCGAGCGCAACGAGCAGGAGCTGCGCGACGAGGTTGCCGCCGAGGAGCGCGAGCGGCTGCGCCGCCGCAGTCGCTTCGAGGCCACCTGAGTTGGCCCGGGCGCTGATCGTCGGCTGCGGCTGTCGCGGCCGGGTCCTGGGGGAAGGATTGCTCACCGAGGGCTGGGTCGTGCGCGGAACGAGCCGGCGAGAGCAGGGGCTCGCCGCGATCGAGGCGGCGGGGATCGAGCCCGCCCTCGCCGATCCCGAGCGCCCGGCGACCCTGCTCGACCTGGTCGGCGATGTCGCTGCCGTCTACTGGCTGCTCGGCTCGGCAAGCGGGGGCCCCGAGAACATCGAGGCGATCCACGGCTCACGGCTGGAGCGCTTCCTCGAACGCTTGGTTGAAACCCCGGTGCGGCGCTTCGTCTACGAGGCGACGGGATCGGTTGACCCGGAGGTCCTCGCAGGCGGCGCGGCACTGGTAGAGCGAGCAGCGAGGACCTGGCGGATCCCGGTCGAGGTCCTGCGCTCGCCCGACGTGTAACGCGCTGTACCTCTGACGGGACCACAACACGTTGCAGGGCCCGCCAGGGCGGCAACTGGATATGACTAAACTCGGATAGGGATTTAGGTAAATGTCCACACAGCGAGTGAAGGAGCAGTCTGATGGCGCTGCAGCTTGGTGACGTAGCACCCGACTTCGAGGCCGAGACGACCGAGGGCCGGATCAAGTTCCACGACTGGATCGGCGACTCATGGGCGGTGCTGTTCTCGCACCCCAAGGACTTCACGCCCGTCTGCACGACCGAGCTCGGTTACATGGCGAGCATCGAGCCCGAGTTCGCCAAGCGCAACGTCAAGATCATCGGCCTCTCGATCGACCCGCTTGACCGCCACGAGGAGTGGGCGAAGGACATCGAGGACACGCAGGGGACGGCGCCCAACTACCCGATCATCAGCGATGCCGATTTCAACGTCGCGCGGCTCTACGGGATGCTGCCCGCCAACGTCTCCGGCAGCGCCGAGGACCGCACTCCGGTCGACAACCAGACCGTGCGCAACGTCTTCGTCATCGGCCCCGACAAGAAGATCAAACTGATCCTGGTCTACCCGATGACCACCGGGCGCAATTTCGACGAGGTCCTGCGCGTAATCGACTCGCTGCAGCTCACCGCCAACCACAAAGTCGCCACGCCGGCACAGTGGCAGCAGGGCGACGACGTGATCATCGCCGGCTCGGTCTCAAATGACGAGGCGAAAGAGGTTTATCCGGAGGGCTGGGAGTCTCCACGGCCCTACATTCGCATCGTTCCCCAGTCAGCCGCCGAAAACCAAGGCTGACAAGGACGCAGGGAGCGTGGCGTGCTTTTGCACGCGAGCGACTGAGGACGCCGTCAGCCGCCGGTTTGCAGGCGGCTGAGCAAGTCGCCGAGGATCCGCGCGGTGGCTCCCCAGATCAGCTGGCCTTCGATCTCGTAGGTCGGCGTGTGGATGGGGACGCCGCGGCGGATCAGGCGGCGGATTTCATAGCTCTCGCGTAGCACCGCCAGCGAGAATGTGAGGAGGGTCTCGACCTCGGCCGGGTTCGGCTGCAGGTTGAGCTCCCGTGGATGGGGGATGCGGCCGACGAAGGGGTGGATCCGATAGCTGGTGACGAAGGTGTTGGTCGCCGGCAGCTCCTCGCCCAGCTCGACGACCGCGGGATCAAGGCCGATCTCCTCCTCGGCCTCGCGCAACGCGGTCACGCTGAGGTCGGCGTCCTCGGGGTCGCGGCGACCACCGGGGAATGAGATCTCACCCGCGTGGCGTCGCAGGTCGGCGCGGCGCTCGGTGAAGACCAGCCCCGGCTCGTTGTCCGGCCAGCCATAGAGCGGCAGCAGTACGGCCGCTTCGATCACGTCTGGCGACTTATGCGTCATACGGACGCATAAGTCGCCAAGCCGCTCAAATGATCACCTGGACGGTGCCGCCGTCCACCGACCAGGCGGCACCACTGACGTATGAAGCGCGCTCGGAGCAGAGGAAGGCGATCGCGCCGGCGATCTCGGCCGACTCGGCGAGGCGGCCGATCGGGCGCTTGGAGCCGGCGGTGGCCAGGGCGTCCTCGCGCGTCGCGTCTCCCGTCATCGCCTGCGACTGGTCGAGCAGGCCGCCGGGCTCCATCCACATCTCCGATTCGACCGGGCCGGGGCAGATCGCGTTGACGAGCACGCCGCTCTTGGCGTAGCGGTCAGCGAAAAGGCGCGAGAGCGAGAGCTCGGCCGCCTTCGCCACCGAGTACTCGGGCATCGCCGCCGAGGGCCGCTTGCCGGCTGTCGAGCAGACGTTGACGATGCGGCCCCAGCCGCGCCCGGCCATCGGCGGCGCGGCCGCGCGGATCGCCCGCAGCGGCGCCATCACGTTGAGCTCGTACTGGGCGCGCCAGTCCTCGTCGGGGACGTCGTCGAGGTCGCGCCACTGGGCGGTGCCGGCATTGTTGACGAGGACGTCGAGGGCGCCGAAGTGCTCGCTCGCGGTCGCGAGCATGCGCTCGCCGGCGTCTGCGTCGGTGATGTCGAGGATGAGGGTCTCGGCCCGACCACCCGTTTGCGCGCTGGCGCCGGCGGCACCGTTTTTCTCGGCAGCGGCTGTTCCGGCCGCTGTCGCCGCCTCGGCGGCGACACGTAGCCGCTCCCCGTTGCGCGCCACCAGCAGCACGTTCGCCCCCTCGGCGCAGAGCAGGCGCGCGGTCTCGGCGCCGATGCCGCGGCTGGCGCCGGTGACCACGCAGGCGCGTCCTTTCAGGCCGAGATCCATCAGAGCGACTCGACTCGGTCGTCGATCTTTACCTCGGTCTCGCCCGCTAGCAGCCTGTGGACCGGGCATTTGCCGGCGACGAGGAGCAGGCGCTCGCGCTGTTCGTCGCTGAGCTCGCTTGGCAGCCGCAGCGTCACCGTGAGCGAGAGCGGCGAAGCGTCGCGGTACTCGACGTCCACGTCGACCTCGACCGGGCCGATGTCCCAGCCCTTGCGCTCGGCGTACATCTCCATCGTCACCGCGGTGCAGCCGGCGAGGCCGGCGGCGACGAGGCGGGTGGGGGAGGGGCCGGTGTCGGTGCCGCCGGCCGCGAGCGGCTCGTCGATCCGCAGCGCGTGGCCGCCCTCGATCTCGACGTCGTGCGCGTAACCCTCGCGACGGCGAGCGACGACCTTCATCTGTGGCGCCTCATTGCATAGCGGTAAGAAAGTGCCACGCTCAATCGCTCTTGCGCCGGCCCTCGAAGAGCGCCGGGTCATCGACGTCGACGTAGCGCGCCATCGCGTAGGCGTAGTCGGAGGCGCGGTTGACGAAGTGGATCACCGTCTCGCTCGCCAGCTCGCCTTCCTCGCCGAGCGCGGCGATGCGGCGCTCGGCGCGGCGGATCACTGTGCGCGCCACGTCGAGCTGGGCGGAAAGCGGGTTGCCGCCGGGGATGACGAACTGCGGTGGCAGCTCGACCTCGCTCATGTAGCGGTCGATCCGTTGCTCCAGCTCAGCGACCATCTCCTCAGTAGTGCGGCTGATCCCGTCTTCAAGTCGCTCGGCCGCCTCCGGCGCCGTCGCCAGCTCGGCGCCGGCGACGAAGAGGTCGTCCTGCAGGCGCAAGATGTCGGCGGCGAGCTCGGCCTCGTCGGCGCCGCAGAGAGCGCGGGCGACGCCGAGCTGGGAGCAGGCCTCGTCGAGCGCCCCGTAGGCCTCGGTGCGACCGTGGTGCTTGGGCACCCGGCCGCCGTACCAGAGCGAGGTGGTGCCGTCGTCGCCCTTCTTGGTGTAGATCTTGACCACGCAGCGATCCTACGCCGCGCGGTCCCCGTAAGGCCGACGCCTCAGGCGAGCGGGTTGAAGACCAGCCCGGTCAGCACCTTGGGGTAGAAGTAGGTCGACTTCGGCGGCATGTTGGCGTCGCTTTCGCAGATTTCCTTGGTCTGCTGGACCGGGATCGGGCGCAGGATGAAGGCGACGTCGTAGGTGCCGTCCCCGATTAGGCGCAGCGAGTCCTCGACGCTCTTGGCGTAGCCGATGCCGCGCTTGGCGAGGATGTCGTCTTCGCTGAGGCCCGCCAGCTTCTTCAGCACCAAGGTCTCGAGGATCGCCGCGTCGAGGCGGCGGTAGGCCTCGGGCTCGCCCTCGAGCAGCCGGTCGATTTCCGCGGTGTCCTTGAGCCGCAGGCGGAAGGCCTTCTTGTGGTGGGAGTCGTAGAGGCCGAAGACGCCGACGCCGTCCTCACCGAGCGGGTCGACGCGGTCTGTCTCCACCTCCTCGACCTCGAAGTGCTTGCGCAGGCCCTCGCCGAGGCGGCGCTGGCGCTCGGGGTCCTCGGCGAAGCCGGAGAGAAGGCGGTGGGTGGGGTAGACCGAGAGGCCGGGATCGTCGAGCCCGGTCAGCGCCATCAGCGTGTAGTTGTGGTCGCCCTCGCCGCCGATCTCGTCGCGGTAGGCGATCGCGGTCTCGTAGCGGTGGTGGCCGTCGGCGATCAGCAGTTGGGCGTCGGCGAGCAGCGCCGGGATCTCTTCGTTCAACTGCGGCAGTCGCCAGATCCGAGTCACCGTGCCGGCGGCGTCGGTCGCTTCGCCCCAGGCGTCTTCGACTGAGGTCTCCTTCGAGACCAGCGGCCAGGGGTCGATCGTGCTCAGCGAGAAGATCGGTGAGAGGTTGCAGCGCGTCGCCCGCATCAGTTCCAGCCGGTCCTGCTTGGGACCGGGCAGGGTGCGCTCGTGGGGCAGGATCGTGCCGGTATCGAAGTCCTCGACGCGGACGCGAGCGAGGATGCCGTGGCGGATGTGGGAGCCGCCGTCGGGACCGGTGTACTCCTGCTCCATCGCCCAGATCGCCGGCTCGGTGTCCTTGACCAGGGCACCGGCCTGCTGCCAGGCCTCGATCGAGCTCGCGGCGGCGGCGTAAGGGTCGCCCTGGCCCTCCGCCTGCGGCCCGGTCTCGCCGTAGGGCTTGGGCAGGTCGATCGCGACCGCGTTGTAGGGCGATTGGGCGAGCAACTCCTGACGCATCGCCGCGTCGATCACGTCATAGGGCGGCGCGACCACGTCCTGCAGCGACCCGACCGCGTCGAGGTCGTAGTGCAGGGCATTGAGCGGCAGCACCTCGGCCATCGCTTGCGAAAACTACACTGGACGCTTCGGGGCGTGGCGCAGCCTGGTAGCGCGCCGCCTTTGGGTGGCGGAGGTCCCCGGTTCGAATCCGGGCGCCCCGACTAAGCCAGCAGTTCCGCCAAATCGCGACAAACCGCGACACGCTGCGGAATGCGCCTGCTTTCGAGCGCCTTCGCCGTGCCTGCGGGTCGTGCGTGTCTATGCCTAAACGACGGGCGGCGGGCGAGTGACCTGTAGTAAGCCCGTAGCGAAACCAGCCCATTTCGAGGCCCTGCTACGGGTCGGTAAACGGCGGAGCGTGAAGCTCTAGATGGGGGAGGAACGCGAACGCGTCTACGTCCTCGCTTCCTCGAAGGATCAGGCGGCGATCTTCGCGAGGGAGTGGGCCGCACTTCCCGGTCGGGCGCTCGCCGACGCCAAGTACCTGGAGAGGCGGGTAGACGCGCAGGGTCTCACTCCCAACGCAGACGTGGTGCATCTCCCTGGCGCTTGGCTGGCACCCAACTACGAGGACATCTCCGCCTACCTAACAGCAAAGGGCATCCGCGTACGACTCGCTTCGGAGGTCAATCAAGGGGCTGAGGCTGCGTGAGCGAGGCAGCAACAAAGCTCTCGACCTTCGCCCTGCTTGGCCAGTTCGCTCGCGAGGCCGAGCAACACCCGCCCGAACAGATTGAGCTTCAGCTAGCCCAGGGTGGCTGGCAGGTTTTTGGGGGCGAGGACTTCCAAGAGCCAGTCCCGCTCACCGTCGCTCGCGCTTATGGAATTGCCCAGAGGGATGGGCGCGGCCAATCGGTCCTTGACGAGACGCGCAAGCACTGCGGCACGCTGCGCCTACGTGCAAAGTCCCAGCGAGGCAACGCTAAGGCCCAGACCGAAGAGATCATCCACATGCTTCGCTCCGAACTCGAAGACGCCCGGAAGCTAAAGCCGCCGGTCAACTCAGGGGAGCAGGTGAGGGTGTGAGCGCCACCGACCTCCTCATCTGGGGCATCGTCACCCACCTCGTCATAGACTGGCTCGCTCAGAACGAGTGGATGGCGGTGAACAAGTCGAAGCGGCGCAAACGCTTCGAGTGGCGCGCTGACGGCCGGTGGATCACGCGATGGTGGGACCGCCACCCCGCGGCCTACATCCACGCTGGCCTTCATGGCGCAACACAGCTCCTCGTCTTCCCGTGGCCCGCAGCACTTGCCATCGGCATCACCCACCTTCTCATCGACACTCGCGTCCCGGTCGCCTGGTGGTCGAAGCTGATCCGCCAGACCCAGCCCGCCGAAGTCCCACACGCTCTCGTCTACATGGCGAAGGCAGAAGAGCACGAGATCCGCCACGTCGCTGACGCACCAGCCGGCTCGCCGATCCTCATGGACCTCGGAGCGGAGGTCCGCATCTGGGCCGATCAGATCTGGCACTTCGCCGTCATTGCACTCGCTGCTTTGGCGGTTTCGCTGTGACCCTCCAACCCCTAGACCTCGTATGCAGTTCCTGCGGCTTCAGGGTCTGCGCCAAAGGACAACAGCTCTGCGACTCAGCCCTTGAACAAACAGCTTCCTTCTGCACCCTTGAGGAGTACGAAGCTCGGCACGCGGGGGAGGGGAAGCCGTGAAGGATTTGGGTCCCGACGAGGGCATGAACGCCCTCCAGCACCCGGATTGCCGAGCGTGCGAGGAGCGCAAGAAGTTGAGTCTCGGGCAGATTGAGGAGATCCGCCAGCTAAAGCTCCGTGTTGTCGAGCTAGAAGCGGGAGGGAAGCCAGGATGAGCGAGGGTGCCTCATTCGGCCTCGTGCTGCCGTTCGACACGGACGACACGGAATTCGTTCGCGGCTTCGAGGCAGGCCGCCTCTGGGAGCAACTGAAGTCCTGCGACGAGGTCCATCAGACGATCCACGCCACGAACGCCGAGATGGCGATTCGCATGTGCGAGGAGATGGACCGCGAGTTCTCCGCCGAGGTGCTTGACGAGACTTGGGTTGAGCTTCGAGTGGAGACGGCGTGACGAACCGCACCGACCTCCTACTAGCCCTACAGCTAAAGCTTCCCAACCACACTTACAAGGCGGTGAAGCGGCGGGCTGAGGCGATGGGCTCCGAGGAGGAGCGACAGGTTTATCTCGAGGGCGCTCTCGAGCGGCGGGAACGCTCTGAAGCCGCCACCTATGGAGCGGCGGACTAATGAGCGAGACCAGGGAGTGGCTCAAGGATCTCGACCCTGGCATCGCTCCGTTCGTAAGCGTCCTTGACGCTGCGGGTATCGAGACCTACGAGTCCTGTGAGGGCACTAAAGGCCACGCCTTTCCTGAGCCAGCGATTCGCTTCCACGGCGGTCCGGCCGAGGGCTTCCGCGCTCTCGCCATCGCGGTTGAGCACGCGCTTCCGGTCTGTGATCTCCGCCGCTCCTGGTGGGTCAGCGCGAGCGGGGAGCCCAACGGACCGACATGGGAAATCGTGTTCTCCCGACCTGCGACCCTTGATGAGCACGAGGCGGCAAAGGCGCAGGTGCCGCTCACCTATTCCAGCTCCAAGCTAATAAGGGTCGCGAACTAGTCGAGCGGGGTCTTGCCGAGGGGTGCCCGGATCTCTCGCTCAGCATGGGTTCGGTGCACTCACGCCCCCGTTATCGATTCGAGGCCGCATGAACTCCAAGGTCAAGAAGACCGAGGAGACGGATTCCCGCCCGCCTGAGTTTCCCGCCGATCGCGTACTCGCCCTCGCGGCCGTCATCGACGCCAAGGGCAACAAGCTCCCAACGCCTCCCACCTGCAGCGGTTACGCGAACTGCTGCAACTGCCCCGTCTGTCTTCGCCGAGCACAACGACCACTCGCAAAGGAGTTCATGGCCGCATGAGGTTCGACAAAGAGACCCGCACCAAGATCCGCGAGACGGCCCCTGGCTCCGTAACGATCAAATGGCCGGCTGGAGCAGAAGAGCCCCAGAAGGGTCGCACCTACCGGGTCCAGAGTCTCGAGGAATACGAGAGGGCGAAGGAGGAACGCAACGAGTCCCCTGACACCTGCCGCGAGGTCTTGGCGCAGATGCACGAGCGCCGCTACAAGAAGAAGCCCGCTGGTTATAAGCCACCGCGCCGGCGCCGCCTCGCGACCCGCTCGCTCGCCGAGGAGGACCGGATCATCGTCTTGGGCATAGAGCCAGTCGGACCCGTTGGGCGCAACCAATGGGAGGCAACGGTCGCTCTGCATGAGGAGGTCGACCCGATTCGCCACTTGCATCTGAAAGCCCGCGTTCCGGCCGGTCCGCACCCGCTCGAAGAGCTTCACGAGAAGGTCGAGACGGAGCCCGAGCAGATCATCGTCGCCCCGAGTAGAACCGAACGGGAAGACGATGACGAGGCTCTGCGAGTTGAGCATGTGGCCAGCATTGACGACGCCGAGATCGCTCGCCTGGAGCGCAAGCTCGCCGGCGAACGCCGCCGAGGCAAGCCCGGCAAGCGTACGCGGATAGCCCTCGATCGGGCAAAGAAACGAGCCGCCCTGGATTCCGCCGCCGTCGCTGTCTAGAATGCTGACCAACTCCCGTGCCCAATAAGCCCGCTCCGCTTCCATGAGCAGATGGGCCGCACGACCGGGGTAAAAGTTTCTCGCGATCCTCGAATCGCCTCTTCGCGGCCTCGCCGCAAAGCATCGACCGCGCTCGCACACATGAATGTGCTGCGGCGCCGGGGGATAACGATCTGCGCCGCCCCCCCAACTTCGCAGCGCGGTAGAGCAGTCGGTAGCTCGCCAGGCTCATAACCTGGAGGTCGCTGGTTCGAGTCCAGCCCGCGCCATCGCAGTAGGACGCCGTTCTAAAGAACGGGCAGGCCGCACGCGCTCCCCACGAGCCCGTCGGTCTTCTACGTGGGGCATACGAGCCTACTGCGGGCCTTCCGCTCGCTACCACCGCGAGCACAACGGACCAGCAAAGACCCCCATCCCATAGGGCGAAAGCCTGGGTGGCGGGGTCTTGCTGGCCGCTTCAAGGAAAGGAACAACCCCCATGTCCCACCTCGCAGCGTTCGGCCTTGGAGCCGCCTTCGTTCTAGCAGTAGAGGCTGGAGTAATCGGCATCTGGTACCTGATCACCAAGAGCGGTGAAGGGCTGGGGGACTGAGTGCGGTGTCCGTCGTCGCGAGCCAGATCCAACGCGAGCGCAAGCCAGGACCGTATGAGGCTCGACGCCGCTGCTTCACCTGCCGCTGTTTCCTGAGCCGGAACAATCCATCGAATCAATGCGCCCCCTGCTCAGGAGGAGACTGGCTCTCACCCGATCAGTTGAGTGAGCAGAGGGCGCTGAGGCTTGCTCGAGGTCGGGTTGAAGGGTTGGCAGCGTGAAGAACACGCCATTCCTCTTCCTGGTCGCCTACTACGGGTCGCTCGCGCTGGCGCTTGCCGTGTACGTGCTCCTTGAAGGATCGCTATGACCCGCCTCCTCCACAAGGAAGACACCTGGCTCATAGCGATCATCGTCGGGAGCCTTGGGGCCATGGCAGCGCTTCAGTGGTGGTTGGGGTGAGCGACCTTGGATGGCGAGCAGACGGCATCGAGAGGGCCATCGCGGTAGGCGGTGTTCCGCTTGACCTCTACCGCAGGCCGGGGTTCACAGGCGGCGCTGCAGTCCGGCGAGCTGATCTCACCGGGGGGGGCTTTGGCGTCTATCTCGACTCGGATCCTTGGGAGGAGCAGGGCGAGCCGGAGGTTCGGAGAACGTCTTCGCGGCAACGCCGTAGGTGAGCTGTGGGGCGAGGGCGTCGCACGATCGGCGTTTGTGCCGAACCAAGCTGCCCAGAAGACGCCACAGACAACGGTAGGTGCGCGAAGCACCGCAAGCTCGTGGTCGGAACCGGCAGCCGCGGCTCAACACGCCAGTGGCGCAAGACCCGGGAGCGAATCCTCGAGCGAGACGGCCGCCAATGCACTGAACGATTGGACAACGGCGAACGCTGCCCGATCAAAACGAATCTTCACGTCGACCACATTGAGCGGGTCACGGACGGCGGCTCAGGCGAGGACGACAACCTTCGGACGCTCTGTGCTTTTCACAACCTGAAGAAGGGCTGATGCGATGCCTCCAGGCAATCCAAACAGAGGCGTTCGCAGTCGGCACGGCGGAATTGGAAGTGGAGGACGACCGCTACCAGGAGTGCCCCAATGGGCACGCTTGGCAACTGGTTCCGATTGGGACGTGCGCGGATGACCGTTCTTGCTGAGCCAAGGATCACGCCGACCGGTAAGCGGATCAAAGCCGGTTCACACAACGGCGACCAGATCTGGAGTGAACCCATTCGCGTTGAGCTTCCCACGGGATTCTGCGCGCTGATTCCACTCACACCTGGTCATCACGATCCGGAGTACGACGAGATCCTGATTGACCGAGCCGAGCAGCTTGAAGCGCAAGCACTCGCCTCCGCGACTTCGTAGTTCCCTCGCCGAGCATCTGACCCAAGCGCCCACGGTGGCGCTACTCCGTCGATGCCCAGCTTTCTCTACATGCAAACCGCTGAGCGCGATGCTCAGCAGGAAAGGACGGGCGCGATGCCTGCCACCCGAGTCCAGACCAAGACCCCCATCACCGATCACCTCCGGGCCATCGGCTTCACGATGAAAGCCAAGGCGGATCGCCTCGCAGTGGAGCTTCCCGCCATCAGCGAGGGAGGCACGCTAAAGACCAACTTCGAGATCACTGCCTACCCAGAACGAGGAGAGGCACGTCGTCTCTTCACAGCCAAGGGTCCATGCAAGGCCGAGGTCAAGAGCAACATTCCGCTCGGGAAGTTCGAGCGTGAGCAGCAGCTAGGGAGAACAGACCTCAAGGATCTCTACACCGAGCAGTGCGCCAAGCACCTGTTCGAGATGCTGCGAGGTGAGGCGCCGACGCTGAGTAGCCCGAAGGTGATGGCGTGAGTCAGGTGACGCTTCGTCCCGTCCATCGGTCAGCCTTCGTTGTCGAGCACTTCCTTGATCCCGAGACTCGGTTCAACCCTGACGGCCACGAGATCTGGGATCGGAATGGGCGACTGCTCTCTGCTGGCTTCGATGTGGAGACAGTCGACGGGGAGGGGGGGAACCCCCAGCGAGGCGATTCGGACACCGCGCGCCCGGCTGGAAAAAAAGTGTACGGGTTGCCTAACGCAGGCGCGAGGCGGTAAACGCAGATGCCCGGGCCCCTACCTGACCCCAATGCCCGCCGCAGGAACAAGCGGAAACCGGGCACTCCTCTCCCGCTCGATGGCCCGACCGGACCAGCGCCGAAATGCCCATACGTCTTGGGCAAGCCAGGCAAAAAATGGTGGAAGTGGGCGTGGAAATTGCCCCAGGCGACCGCTTGGGATGACGGGTCGATCTACTTTGTAGCTCGGCGAGCGCAGCTCGAGGACGATGCCGCCGCACTCGACTTCGATGATTACGCCGAGCTCGCCGACCTCCTCGCTGGGGCCGATGACGAGTCAGTCCAGCGTGTCGAGTGGGCGCTCAGCACCCTGAAGAAAGCGGCCGGCGGCAAGCGCGCGATCGAGAAAGAGATGCGCGAGATGGACAACAAGCTCGGCTTGAACCCGAAGGCCTTCGCCGACCTGCGCTGGACGCTTGAGGTGCCTGACGAAGATGAGACAAAGTCGGGCAAAGCGAAAACCGGCGGGTCTGTCACACGACTCCGTGCTGTCGACGCGGCGTAGCCCATGCCCTGGCGTGGGCCTGAGGTGCCGGGAGAATTCCCGACGCTGGGCTATGAAGTGGCGGACTGGATCGAGGCGCGCTGCGCGATTCCGGACCGCGAGCAGGTCGGCAATCCATTCCTGCTCACCGACGAACAGCTCCTCTTCCTCCTTCACTTCTACCGGCTCGACCCCGACACCGGCCGGTTCGTTCACTTCCGCGGCGCGCAGATCACCCGGCCGCAGAAGTGGGGGAAGGGGCCGCTCGCCGCGGCGATGGTTTGTGCCGAGGCGCAGGGCCCGGTCCTCTTTGATGGCTGGGATGCCGATGGCAACCCTGTCGGGAAGCCTTGGGCGACGCCGCTGATCCAGGTCACCGCGGTCACAGAATCTCAGACCGAGAACATCTACTCGGCGCTGCTCCCAATGATCGAGCTCGGCGCCCTTCGTGCTGAGATCGAAGACACGGGGCTCGGCCGGATCAACCTCCCCGGCGGAGGGAAAATCGAACCTGTAACGGCCGGGGCTCTCTCGAAGCTCGGGCAGCGCGTCACGTTTGTCCCGCAGGATCAGACTGAGTCGTGGGTGCGTACCAACCAGGGACGTAAGCTCGCCGACAACCAGCGGCGAGGCTTGGCTGGCACCGGGGGCCGCTGGCTCTCAACGCCGAACGCTTGGGACCCGACTGAGGAATCAGTTGCCCAGTACACGGCCGAGAACGAGCATGAAGGCGTTTACCACGATGACGTGGTGCCGCCTGAAGGTCTTTCGATCCGCAATAAAGCCGAGAGGCGTCGCGCGCTACGGGTCGTCTATGGCGATGCGCTCACGGGAAAGCGCGGAGGCAAGAAGGGCGCTATTGACTCCTGGTTGGATCTCGACCGCCTGGACGCCGAGATCGTCGCTCTCCTGGCGCGGGACCCGGCCCAGGGAGAGCGTTGGTTCCTCAATCGCAAGGAAGCCGACGAGGCCAAGGCATTCAACGGTCAGGCGTGGGACGAAATGGGCTCGTCTTTCACGCTCGTCAAGAAAAGCCTTGTCGTGGTCGGAGGGGACGGCGCCCGATTTGTCGACGGCCTTGGTCTAGTCGGGACCAACGTTGAGACCGGGAACCAATGGTGCATCGGGATCTGGGAGCGTGAAGAGAGCGCGCAGGAAGACTACGAGCACCCCTTCACCGAGATCGACGGTGCGCTGACTGAAGTCTTCGAAGTCTGCGATGTCTGGCGCGGTTACTTCGACCCGCAATGGATCGAGGAATGGGTCGACACCTGGCAGGGCCGCTGGGGCGAGAAGCGCATCAAGCGCTGGTGGACCAACCGCCCGAAACCTGTTGCCTACGCGGTCAGGAATTATGCGCAGGCGATTGGCTCCAAGGCCTTCGAGCACGACGGCTCCCCCGACCTTACGCGCCACGTCAAGAACGCGGTCAAACGACCGGTGAACGTCTTCGACGAGAAGCACCGCCAGATGCACTCGATCGGCAAGGACAAGGCGGACTCGCCACGCAAGATGGATGGCGCGATGGCCGCAGTCCTCTCCTGGGAGGCGCGAGGCGATGCGATCGCCGCTGGCGCCAAAGCCAAGAAATCGGGGATCCAGTTCTTCTAATGAGGAGTTCTCCTTGTTTTCACGCACGCCTGCGGCATGGCTCGCCTACCTCGAGAAGAAGCTGGCGGCTCAGCAGCGCGAAATCCAGATCTACGAGGACTACTACGACGGCAGGCATAGGCTGGCTTTTGCCACGCTGAAGTTCCGCCAGTCCTTCGGCTACCTCTTTCGGGCGTTGGCCGATAACTGGTGCGAGCTAGTTGTAGACGCGCCGGTGGAGCGACTCTCCGTAGAGGGGTTTCGCTTCGGGAAGGACGACCCGGGGAATCAAGATGCTTGGGATATCTGGCAGGCGAACGGCCTGGATTCTGAGTCAGTCATGGCCCATACGGAGGCCGTGAAAGACGGCCGCTCCTACGTGCTGGTCGGAGACGACGAATATGGGACCGGCTATCCCTCGATCACCGTGGAGCACGCTTCACAGGTTGTGGTCGAGCACGCGCCTGGCAACCGCCGCATCCGTCTCGCCGCGTTGAAGAAGTGGCGAGATGACGCTGGCTACGAATACGCCACTCTTTATCTCCCGGAGCGCATCTACAAGTGGGAAACAAAGGAGCCATCGCGGTATGCGCCCACCGACGGGGTAAGCAAAAACTGGGTTCCGCGGGCAGGGGAAGAGTCCGGGCGCAATAAGACCGCGCCGGTTGTCCCGGTCATCCCGCTCTACAACAACCCGACGATGCTTGGGGATGGGCGCTCGGACCTAAAGCCGGCGATCCCGCTCCAGGATGCGATCAACAAGGAGCTCGCCGACATGCTGGTGGCCTCGGAGTTCGGCGCCTACATCCAACGGTGGGTGACTGGGCTGCAGGTAGACACGGACTCCAAAGGTCCGACGAGCGATATGGAGCTCAAGTTCGCAGTCTCCCGCCTCATCGTCGCCGAGGACGAGAAAGCCAAATTTGGGCAGTTCCAAGCGACCGACTTGAACAACTACGTGGTGGCCATCGCGATGCTGCTTCAGCACCTGGCTGCCCAGACGCGCACCCCGCCGCACTACCTGCTTGGACAGATCGTCAATGTCTCTGGCGACGCCCTGAAGGCCGCTGAGACCGGCCTTGTCGCCAAGGTGAGGCGCAAGCAAATCGACTTCTCCGATAGCTGGGAGGAGGCGATTCGCCTCGCGCTGAAACTCAAGGGCGGAGCGCAGCCCGAGAAGCCGATGAACGCCGAGACCATCTGGCGTGATCCGGAGTATCGCTCCGAGGGTGAGATGGTCGACGCAGCGCTAAAGCGTCGCGCTCTCGGTGTCCCGCTCGAAGCAATCTGGGAGATGATCGGAGCTTCGCCCCAGCAGGTGGAGAGCTGGGCCGAGAAGCTCCAGTTGCCGGAGCGGATCTCGACCATCGGCGCATCCGGGTCGCTCGCATCGGCCGGCGCGGGTCGCGGTAGTGGCGAACCCCCATTACCCGCCGACGTACCCGCCGCTGTCTGAGCCCAACTTCATTGCCTCTGCTCGCGAGGAGCGGGGCGCTAACAGGAAGGAACGACAGTCGCGATGACTGAGGAGAACGCTGAGACGAAAGCCTCTGAGGAGGCTGCTGCGAAAGCGGCCGCCGAGAAAGAGACTGCCACGAAAGCCGCTGAGGAGGCTGCGAAAGCCGCTGAGGTTGATCCAGATGCCGAGCTGCTTAAAGACGCCCGAAATCCGGATGCGGTCAAGAGGGCACTTGACGCTGAGCGAGATCGCGCCAAATCTGCCAAAAAAGTGGCAGATGACGCGAAAGCTGAACTTGAGGCAGAGCGTAAAAAGGTCAAAGACTTCGAGGACCGCGACAAGTCTGAGCAGGAGAAAGCCGAACAGCGCGCCACTGAGGCCGAGAAAAAAGCTGAAGCGGCCGAGCACAAGCTCCTTCGCCTTGAGGTGGCCGCTGCCAAGAAGTTGCCATCGACGCTCGCCTCTCGCCTGACTGGTGAGACCAAGGCTGAGCTCGACGCCGATGCCGACGAGCTGCTGAAGCTTGTCAAAGAAGAGGACTCCGTAAGCGTCGATGGCGGCGCTCGGAAATCCACCAAAACGCCCGAGGACATGAACGCCCGAATCAGGGCAGCTGCGGGGCGTTAAGGCTTTCCGCGCCACATGGTGCGCTCACTGCTTCACCTTCACCCGCCGGTCGCGACGGCAGCGGGTCACCCCCTCCGCGATGGAGGAAATCAAGTCCATCTCGATTCATAGGAGTGACCCCACATGGCGTTTGATAACGCGATCAATCGTGGCGATGCCCAGGCACTTGTGCCCGAGGAGGTATCGAATGCGATGCTCAAGAAGCTCAGCGAACAGTCGGCCGTGCTCTCGCAGTTCATGCGCGTGCCGATCTCGCGCAACCAGGAGCGCTTCCCGGTTCTCTCGGCCCTGCCGATTGCCTACTTCGTTACTGGCGATACGGGCCTGAAGCAGACGACCGAGGCGAGCTGGAAAAACAAGTACCTGAACGTCGAGGAGATCGCCTGCATCGTGCCGATCCCCGAAGCCGTTCTCGACGACGCCGACTACGACATCTGGGGGCAGATCCAGCCCCTCATGGAGACGGCCATCGGCCGGACCCTTGATGCTGCGGTGTTCTTCGGTGCCAACAAGCCGGGGACGTGGCCGGAAGCCATTGCGGCCGCAGCCATCGCCGCGGAAAACAAAATCACCCGTGGCACGAATGAAGCCAAAGCCGGCGGGATCGTTGGCGACTTCTCCGACGCCTTCCAGAAGGTGGAGGAAGACGGCTACGACGTTGACTGGGTGGTTGCTGTCAAGAAATACAAGGGCCTCCTACGGCAGGCCCGTGCCACGACCGGGGAGTCCCTGATCGGAACCGGTAGCGGTCAGGTCGCGGTTCAGGAAGTCCACGGAGTCAACGTCCAGTACCCGATGAAGGGACTGTGGCCGACCGAAGGCTCCAAACCGGTTGAGGCGATCGTTGGCGATCCCGCTGAGCAGGTAGTCGGAGTCCGTCAGGACATCACCTACAAGCTGCTCGATGAAGCGGTTCTCCAGGACGCGGAGGGCAAAATCGTCTTCAACCTCGCCCAGCAGGACATGGTCGCCATGCGCGTCGTGTTCCGGGCCGGTTGGGAAACCGCCAACACGATCAACTACGAGAACGAGGTCGAGGGATCTCGCTACCCGGCGGCCGCGGTTCTGGCCCCCTAACTCGTTAACGGGAGCGGCCCCTGTATGGGCCGCTCCCGTTTCTTCGTGAAAGGAGCCTTGGCATGACTGCCAAGAAATCTGCTGCTGCATCTAACGAGGAAGTGGCCGAGGCGGGAACGCCCACGCCGGAACCCTCGAAGCCCACTGCTGTTGGCGGCCTCGCAGAGCTGCAGGCCAAAGCCGACGAGACCGCTGCCCGGGGTTACCACGGCAGCAAGGAGAAGACTGAATGACCGATACAGCACCTCTCGTGGAGGCCATTGAAGCGACTGTTCCCGCGGCCACCAAAGAAGCCGTTCAGGACCAGGTAATCGGCGAGGCACCCTTCGCCGGCACCGTGACTGGTGTCACGATCGTCCCGGAGGCCGCCGGCACCGCCAACGCGACGAACTTCCGGACGTTCCGGGTCGTCAACAAGGGCGCCGATGGTTCGGGCTCGACGGTCGTCGCGTCGTTTGCGACGGACACGCCGACTACGGACGATCTCAAAGCCTTCGACGAGAAGGCCGTCGCCCTTTCGGCGACCGCAGCGAACCTCGTCGTCAAAGAGGGCGACGTCCTGGTTGCCGACGAGACCAAGGCCGCTGAAGGTCTCGCGCACTCCGGCTACAGGATCCGGGTCGAGATCAGCCGCAGCTAATGAACGACGAGGAGCGGGCGGAATTGCATCGGTCACAGACCGCTGCACGACGCCAGGCGAGGGCGGAGCGGTACATCGGGTTGGCGGGAGACCGCGAGGCTCGTGTGGAGGCTCGATATCGCCTGGCGTCCGCCCCTCCTCGCAGCCCTTGAGGCACAAGGCATGGGCGACTACAGCGAAGTCCTCGAGGAGATGTACGTGGAAGTCCCTCCCGAGGACATCTACGTCGAGAACCCAGACGGACTGATGATCTGAGCGGAGGGTCTATGAGCACTGCGATCGAATGTCAGCCGAGCGATGTGGCAGTGCTCCTTCGTGCCCGGACCTATGCGGACGGGAGTGGAGAGTCAGAAGCTGGCGACGAAGTAGGCGAATTCACGGAGGCGACAAAGCCGACCGGGGATCAGGTCCGCGAAATGATCCAGCAGGGCGCCACGGAGGTGCGAGCGCGGATCGGTCATGAGCCAACGGATGAAGCCCTGACCTCCTTCGCCGAAGGGGTTGTCGCCCTTCGCGCCGCGATGACCGTCGAGCTGTCCTATCGGCCCGAGCAGGCTGACCCCGACGACTCGATCTACGACAAGCTGAAGGAGCTCTACGAGGAGGGACTCGCGGCGCTTACTGCAGCGCTGCCCGACTCCGCCAGTTCGGGCAAGGGCTTCTACTCGCTTCGGACGCGATCGGACGTGCCTGGTGCCTTCTCCACTGCGGAGCTTCTGCCTTGAGCAGGATCGGCGTCGAGCTGGAGGGCGACGACAAGGTCATCCACGATCTCGTCAAGGCCGCGGAGCGCGCGAAAGACGCTCGGCCGGCCATGCGGAAGGTCCGCCAGATCCTCGAAGGCGCCAACCGCAAGCAGTTCCAGACGAGCGGGGCGTACCTGGGGGGTGCCTGGGAGCCTCTAGCTCCCGGCACCTTGGCGCGCAAGGCTCGGAAGGGACAGGATTCAGGCATCCTGCGGGCGACGGGGGCGCTGGAGGCCAGCCTGAGCGGTGGCAAGGGGCGCCGGGGCGGGGCTACTCGCACAACGGCCCGAGCCGGTACGAGCGTCTGGTATGCGGTCTTCGCCAAGGCGGGCACGAAGAACGCTGGGCATGGAGCATCGGCACCGGCTCGCCCGATTGTCGGGCTGAGTAAGGCAGACCGAACGAAGGCGACCCGTGTTGTGGAGAAGTTCCTCACCACGGGCCAAGTATTCCCGTGAGCGTCTTCGGCCCTACTCGCCATCCCGGCGAACTCGAGCGCGCAGTTGAAAAAGGGCTGCGTAAATGGATGCCCACCAACGTCAAACGCATGTCGGCGGTTGGCGGCCTGAAACTTGCTCCGATCAAGAGCTTCTCCGTCGTCAGCGACTACGCCAAGTTTCCCGAGCTGAAGCTCCCTGCCCTGGTGGTCGAGTCCGATGGCCTCGTCAACGGCACGCTCGAGAAGGACGGCGAAGACAACCTGAGCGGGACCTTCTCGGTTTCCGTCTTCTCGATGGTGCAAGGCACCGATGCCATTGCCACTCGCGACGCGGCCTTTGGCTACTGGTGGCCGATCGCGGCCTCGCTAATGCAGCACCGCAAGCTTGAGGACGGCATCTGGGTGAAGGAGTTTGTTGACACCGGCTTCGCCGGCGCCAATGTCGGCGAGCGCCGCACCCGAATCGCGTTCGAACACGTCTTCTACGTAACGCTCGAAAACTTCCTGAACATCGGCGAAGGGCCGCTTGAGCCGGAACCCGATCCAATCCCGGACGACTGGCCGAAAGTCACGTCCACCGAGACCGAAGTGGAGAAGGAGATTTAGATGCCGGACCGCTACTACGTTAACTCAGCCCACGCCGAGGACACCGCCGCTGGTCGGATGGTCGAGCCAGGGGAATGGGTCATAGGAGTGGACCCGGCGAACCCTTACGACCGTGCCAAGATCGAGGCGGGCGTTTTTGTCCCCAAGACGCCGAACGCGATCAAGGCCACCGACGCGGCCGAGGCCAAGGCTGCGGAGCTTGAAGTCGATCTCACAACCGTCAAGGGCTCCGGCTCCGGCGGTCGCATCACGGTCGAGGACGTTGACTCGGCCGCAAACGCCAACGCGAATGAGGAGGAGTCCCCGTGACCCTGCCTGGTCCCGTAGTTACCTCTGGGGAGGACGCATCGGCCTCCTCGCTTCCGACAGACATCTCAACCGTCTTTGTGGTCGGCCTCGCCGAGCAAGGTCCGATCAACGCTCCGTCCGTGGCTACAAGCTTCGGCCAATTCAAGAATGTTGCCGGTGCGCGCACCGGCAACACCATGCTCTGGGACTGGGTCGATACCCACTTCCGCTGTGGCGGGGCAAAGGTGATCTGGGCTCGTCTCAAGGGAGTCGCGGCTAAAGCCGCAAGTGGCAAACTCGCTGGCGCCTCGAGCGATTCGCTGGCGGTTACCGCTACCTCAGTCGGCGAATGGGGAAACGACGTCGACGCTGTTATCAGCGTGGTCGAAACGACGAAACGAAAGATCGTCGTCAAACTCGACGGAGTTGCCGTTCAGGAACTGACCTTCGGGAGCAACGCCGAAGCGATCAGTTGGGCCTCGACATCGCCCTACATCCGCCTCGCGGATCTTGGCGGCGGGCTCCCAAAAGCGGCAACGCTCGAACTCTCGGGTGGGACGGATGACCGAGGCAGCGTAGGAGAGTCTGACTGGAAAGCGGCCCTCGACCTCTTTACGGCAGACTACGGCCCAGGCAAGGTCGTCATCCCCGGCCACACCACGGCCACCGGGGCGGAGAACGTCATGGCCCACTGCGAAGCCACGGGACGCATTGGGCGCTTGGACGGTATCGACGGCACGATCGCCGAATCAGAATCGGTGGGTGCGACTCTGAGAGCGCAGCCGACAGCCCGGTATGCAAGTCAGCTTTTCTGGCCGTGGGCCGTCGTCAAGGGCACCGCTCCGGGGACTACTCGGACTGTGCCCTACTCGGCCGTCGATACTGGCATGGCCGCTCGAAACGCGGCTCTCGGATTCACGCCCAACGATGCAACGGCGGGCGATCTCGGCATCGCCCCTGAATTCGTTGTCGGGCTCTCTCAGGCCGCGTTGCTCGATGACGAACGGGAGAAAGCAAACGACAATGGCGTGAACGTTGCCCGCGAAATGCTGGGTGGTGTGCGGACGTACGGCTACCGCACGCTCGTCAACCCGTTGACGGACGACACGTGGCTCGATCTAGCCAACGCCGACACCGATGCCTTCATCAAGGCGAAGTGCAAAGCGATTGGTGAGCGGTTCGTCTTCAAGACGATAGACGGCCGCGGTCGGCTTGCTGCTCAGTTCGCATCTGCCATCTCGGGCGAGGTTCTCTCGCCGCTCCACGAGAAAGGTGCGCTGTTCGGGGAAACACCCGAAGAAGCCTATGAAGTGCGCGTCGGTCCCGATGTCAACACGCCGGAAACCATCGCCGAAGGAAAGCTCCGAGCCATTGTCAGGGTGAAGATGAGCGAGTTCGCTGAGCGAGTGGAAATCGAAATCGTCAAGGAGGCAATCTGAGATGGCGTCTCGCAAGGACAACTACCAGGTGTATGCCGTTGTCGATGGCAAAGACATCGGCTTGTTCGAGACCTGGAGCGGCGGCGACGGCGACTCCGATGACACCCCCTACCGCGAAGGCGATGGCTCAAACACGAACCTTGGCGGCAAGCCAACTCGTGATCCAATCACAATCGGTCGTCTCGTTAAGCCTAGCCGCGATATTCCGATCTATCCCTGGCTCGACAGCCGACGCGGCAAGTGCGAAGCGGTTTTCACCAAGCAGTATGTGGATGACGAGGAGAACCCAATCGGGCAACCGATCATCCGCCGCGGGCGCTTCAAGAAGGTAACGGACCCCGAGGCTGACAAGAACAGCAGCGACGCTTCGACGTTCAGCCTCGAACTCGGCTCGAACTCCATCCCTGCGTAAGCGCCGCCGCGCAGTAACCCACCCATATCGATAGGAAGGATCCAACATGGCGGATGACGCCGAGCAGGCCCCTGCGCCCGCGAGCATTGCTGAGGATCTCGTAGCGACTCGTGACGCGCTGACAGAGGAGGTCGAGCCCAAGATCTTCGATCTCCCCGGTTACGGTCCCAAGCTCCAGGTGAAGTACAACGCGTTCGAGCGGACAGCCACCAAGGAGTCGCGGGGACTGACGTTTCGTCTCGCCCAGGCCGGCGAGGAGAACGCCGACATCATCGGGATGTGCAAGGCGCTCACCTTGGCCTGTGCCGCCTTCTACGAGGAGGTTGACGGCAAGAGCGTTCTGCTCAATGAGACCCGAGACCTCGGAGACGACCCGATCCGCTGGGGCGACGAGAGGCTTGCGAGTCTCCTGGGGATCGAGACCGGGCCAAAGTTCAAGGCCCGCGATGTGATGGAAGGCGTTCTGCCCAAACCGGAGCTGATCGAAATTCACCACAGCGAGGTCTCGGGCTGGTCTGATCGGGCCCTTGCTCGGCTCGACGCCGATTTTTAGAGAGGCTCGCAGGCGATCAGCGGATTCGCACAATCGCCCTTGCGGGCCTCTTCGGCCTAGACGCTGACCGGGTCGCGGGCGAGACCGACCCGACGCAGCAGATCATCAACGCCGCGGTGATTGAGGAGGCAGATCGTCTCCGCAGCGAGCACCAGGAGGAGCAGGCCGTGCAGAACTCCAATGCGCGTGTGAGATCGATGAAGGGGTAGAGCGTGGCAAGCAAGTCCAGCAGCGATCTCATCCAGCTCCGCATGAAACTGGTCGGCAACCGTTTGGTTGTCACCGGGACCGATGGAGTGACCAAATCGGTCAAAGGGCTTGGCAAAGCAACGACCGAAACCTCGGCTAAGCAGCGCCACGCACGGGGCGCGACATCTCGCCTGACCTCCAGCTATAGAGAAATGGCGGGTGCAGCAAAGTTTGGCCTGGGGTTCCTCGGGGCTGGCGGCGTCTTCGCTTTGAAGTCTGCGGTAGATGCATCGGAGGACTTGGCTCTGGCGACATCAGGGCTGACGCGGAACTTCGGGTTCAACACGAATGTTGCGTCGAGGTGGGCGGCCGTAATGCACGGCCGCTCGGTGGAACCAAAGGCGCTAACGATGGCCTTCGCCACCCTTTCGACCAAGATGACGGAAGCGGGTCGCAAAGGAGGAACGCTCCTAACACCATTCCACCAACTGGGGATCACGCAGGACGAAGTCACCCACGGTGCAAAGAATTTCGAGTGGGGCCTGCTGCGCGTGGCAAAGGCGCTTGGCGAGGAGGAGGGCGGGGCAAGGCGGTCGACTGCCGCCAAGGCGCTGTTGGGGAAGGGCTTCCAGACACTGACTCCGCTGTTCTCGGAAGGGGCAAAAGGACTTAAGGAACAACTCCACTGGGCGGACAAGTATGGCGTCACGCTGAGTACCACCACAAAGGACGGCCTCATGGATTCGGTCGTCGCCCAACGCGAGAGCAAAGTGGCGATGCTCGGCCTACAGCTAGCCCTGACCAATGCCTTTCTGCCAGCAATTGACGCAGGGCACGACGAACTCCAGAAGTTCATTGCCACGCTTAACAGCCCGCACCTCACGGCTGAACAGAAGATCTCCCGGATCAGCCATCAGTTCCTGTCGCTTGAGGATGATGTCGTTCATCTGATCGAAAAAGCGCTCCCCCACATCGCGGAAGAGGGTGGGCGCTTGGGCGTGGCGCTAGCCGGGGCGATCTGGCATGGGTTCATCCACTCCGACACGCTCGGCAGGTTGGTTATCGGCGCGTGGCTTTTCAAGTCGCTCGGCGGCCTTAGCTTGGTCGGGACGCTCGGGGCGAGGGTAGGTGGCAAGCTCGCGAGTTCGCTTGGCTGGAAGTTCTTGGCGACCGTAGCCCCCTACTTTGCGGCCGAGGCTGGCGTCGAAGGGCTTGGTTCGGCTCTCGGGTCCCAGATGGGAGGACTAAAAGCTCTCTTTAGTTCTAAGGGAAGGATTCTCGGCTTGGCAATGGGCGCGGCTGCGGCGACCGCACTGGCGGCCGAGGTCGCATTTGCAGTTACGCATCGCGAAGAACTCTTCGGTTTGGATCTCGTATTTACGCCCGAACTCGATGCTACGTCAATCGAAGAAGCGTCGATGAAGTACCGCGATAGGGGCTACACCGAAATCGGCTACATCAACGGCCGCGAATTCCAGGCCACGACGCCCTCGGGCAAACACGTGATCGTCAGCCAGCAGGGCAAAAAATGGGTGGAGCACCCAGCGCCCGCTGGCAGTCACGGCGGTAGGCGCAGCCACGGTCGCCAGCGCCCACAGCCTAGGGCGGACAGGCGCACGACCCAAACGCTCGAAATGGCTCCTCCGTCTACGCAGCATGAGGGGAGGAGGGGATCCCATCGCGGACATCGTGGGGGTGGCGGCCGGTTGGGCTTCGTCACGATCCAGATCCCGGTCGACGGCAAGGTGCTTGCCGAAAAGACAGTCGATATCGCTGAGCTGGAAGCGAGCCTGAAGTGAAGCAGGTTCGAATTGTCGCCAGGGATCCCGACATCGACATCACGGTCCCAATGGGCAACGACTCCGCAAAGCCTGTCGGCGGGCTCGGCGGCTGGAAGGAAGTCGAACGTCAGGACGGCCTTTCGGTCTCTGACTGGGATGGTCAGTCGCTCCTGCGAGAAGACCTCCCGCTGCTTCTCGACGACTACCCCAATGGTTCGGTGCAGCGCGAGTGGAACACGATCAAGAAGCTTGGGCGCGACCCAAATGGCGATGAGACGGTTCCTCCGGTATTCCGGGTGTACGGGCCATTGGACTACTCCGGGAAGGCCTTCGTGCTGCCGGAGGATGGGATCGAGATCCTCGACGGCGATATCAAACCGATCAAGCGCCACGACGGCGACTGGCAGCGGCTCGAGTTCATCTTGCACCTCATGGAGTACCGACGCCCGGACACGATCCAGGTGCGTCGGAGGCGCAAGCACCGCAATCGAACGGGCGTCGGTCCGGGCCGGCCGCTCACCTATACCACCATCGCCGGGGACACGCTGGTCAAGATCGCAGCGAAGCCTGGCATCTTCGGCGACTGGAAACGCTGGAAGGAGATCGGCGATAAGAATGACATCGCTGATCCTCACCGAGTGCTTTCTGCGGGGCGGGAGCTGCGGTTGTGAGCAACACGTCAGCCAAGAAAAAGCCTGCCGAGAACCGCGTGCAAGGGATCGAGTCGGGTCTCTCCGACCTCACGCTTCACGACGGGCGCGAGCTCGCTGTAGTCGTCGGCGACTCGATCCTGAAGACGCCGAAGCTGAAGCGCACCATCGGCGGCGCCAGCTCGATCAGCCTCTCGATCGACGACCCCGACGGTGAGTTCGTGCAGTCCAGCCTGCTCGGCGAGAAGTTCGAGGCCGAGCTGGACGACCTCTGGTTTCGCCTTCAGTCGGTCGACTCCGACGAACCTGTCCTCAACCTCACCCTGGAGGAACGGGCGGTCGCGAAGCTCCGTGAGCTGAAGGGGCCGAAGAAGGTCTACGCGAAACGTGGCCAGCCCGACGAAGTCACCCGTGCCGAGTTCGTGATCAGTCTCCTGCGCGAGGTCAAACCGGCGATCCCCTTCTACTGCCCGGAGCTGCATAAGCGGCAACCGATCGAGAAAGAGGCGCAGGGGAAAGCGGCAAAGGCTGAGGCGAAGGCGGACCGCGGCAAGGGCATCGGCGCCTCCAAGGGCCTGAAGGTCAAGGGTGAGGATGCCGACTCCGGACAGCTCGAGATCGTTGACCGGTCGCTGCGCGTTGCCGAGCACGACCGGGCGCCGTTCCGGGTGCGTGTCGCTCTGGTCGCTGCGCTGATCGACGAGTCGGAATGCAAAAACCTTGGCGGCGGTGACGGCACGAGCAAGGGCGTCCTACAGGTCATCGACACGACCGCCGCAGCTGGCGGCTTCGACCCGAACGACGTCGAGGCTTCAGTCCACGGGTTCCTCACCGGCTACATCGACGGCGAAGGCGGGGCGATTGCCCACTACAAGCACAACCCCAGCGCTGAGCCGGCCGACATTGCCACGGCCGTGCAGAACAACCGCGATGGCGCCAGCTCCTACGCGCCTTTCGTTGCTGAAGCGCGCGAATGGGTTGAAGCCTTCGAAGGCGGCGAATTCGGTGGCGCCGGCAGCGAAACCGAAATCGAGGCGCGCGTCTGGGAGGTCCGCAAAGGCGAGGATTACTGGGAAGCGATCAAGCGCCTAGCCAAGGAGGTCAACTGGCGAGCCTTCTTCGTCGCTGGCCGGTTCTTCTTCATCGACGAGATCGAGCTGTACCGGGGCATGGTGCGGCTGGCCATTGACCGCGACACGCCGGGCGTCGAGAAGATCGCCTTCAAGTACCGCGTCGGCGCCCCCGCTACCGAAGTAACGATCACCGCCTACGCCGACCAGTGGTCCGTGCCTCCTGGCGCCGTGATCACCCTCGGCGAATACGGGCCTGCGAGTCTCGGCTTTGGCGACGCGCCGGTCAAGGCCAACTCGAAAGGCCAGAAGGCGGGGCTGAGCAGCAACCGCAAAGCTGCGACCGGCGAAGGCCGCGCGCGCTACATCGTCGAGTCGATCGAATGTGACTTGCGCGACGACGAGGCGGATGCGCGGTTGGTGACGATCAAGGCGCGCAAGCCGACGGCTCCGCTGCCCGAGCCAGCGGCGAAAACGAAAACGGTGTCGAAAGGCGCGACCGGGACCGGCGAGATGGGAACCCTCGAAGGGACGCCAGAGGACATCGTCAACCAGGTCGTCGACTATGCCCACTCACACGGTTTCCCCGACCTCACGCGGGAAAGCGTGCGAGCGGCTAACGCTGCGCATGGCCCCACAATCAGCGGGTCGACATCTGACCACCAAGGTCCGCCAAGTGTGCGTTGGGCGGCCGATATCTCGAACGGGGTCTCGACTCCCGAGGAGGCGAAGCTAGCTGCGGCGATTGCAGAAGCCTTCGACATCCCCTACCACGGCACGCTGAAAACCGGCGAACTCGCCGAAGCGACACACGACGGGTATCGCTTCCAGCTCATCCATAACACGATGACCGGGGGCGACCATTTCAACCACGTGCATTTCGGCTGTGCCGCCGCATAGGAGCTGAGCATGGCCGACCCATCCCTGCTTCATCCAAGCGCCGTCGATATCCCGGCACCGGAGATTCACGAGGCAACGATCCTCGACAACGCAAAAGTGCGCGGCGAAGAGGTGCGCTGCATCGTGCCCTTCCTTGACCCCGGGCTTGCCTCCGATCCAATGATGTGGAACCCCCACACGCGAATAGTGGGCGGGTCGGTCGGCGAGTACTGGCCCAAGCACGGTGACCGGGCGCAGATCAGCGACCCCGCTGACGGCCCCCCCGCGATCGTCGAATGGTGGCCCGCGTTGGATGCCACCCCTGACCTCACCGCCTAGGAGGGTCTCGCGAAACGGCTAGCGAAACGCTTGCCCTTCGCTGCTGAGTAGTTCAGGTTCGCCGGGTCCATTTGAAAAGTGGCCCCGGCGAGCGGTGGAACGCCCCCGGGGCCGTGACATAGGGAGGTAAGTCCCCATGCACGACCACGGTACCCCGTCACCGGGGGCGGTTCAGCGAGCCGTTTTGAGCCTGGTACTCGACGCCCACCCGGACCCCCTCACGATCCCGGCTATCGCCAGCGAGATCGACCAAGGCGACGCAGGAGAGCGCGCCATACGCGAACTCGTCGGCGTCGGCCTATTGGAGTGCAGCGGCATCAGCGTTCGACCGACCGCCGCCGCTGTCCACTTCGACAGCCTCGACCTGCCGTGAACATCGCCAAGCAGTTCGGCGACAACCTGCGCCGCGCTCGGAAGCGAGCCGACCTCTCGCAAGAGGACTTGGCATGGGGCGCATCGCTCCATCGCACCGAGATAAGCCATTTGGAGAGAGGGCTACGGATTGCCCGCGTAGACACGGTGGCGAAGCTCGCCGGGACTCTCGAAATCGACCCCGGCACCCTGTTCGCCGGAATCTTTTGGACGCCCGGAACTGTCCGCTACGGCAACTTCAAGCCCGCAGCGGAGGAGGCGACGTAGCCCGTGCCCGCGAGAGGGTGCAGGCCAGCTTGGTCAAGATCGTCAGGTCGGCATGAAGCCGGACCCGCTCAAGACCTCGGACTCGCAGCGGCCCAAGCCCCCATTCGTGCTTCAACCGACCGAACTCCCTCTCGACTGCGGCGCGGCTGCGGTAGAGCGCTTTCCAGCGCTTCGTCTCTCGCGGGACCAGCGGATGCAGCCGGTCGGCGGCAACCCACGTTGATGCGGGCTTGCACTCGCCAGCCGGGCAGCGCCACTTCGATGCGCCGCGCTTGCGATCCGAGCCGGCGAACTTCCAGACGCCATGCTCGCAGCAGGGCGGTAAGTGGTCGCCGCGCTTGACGCCCGGCGTCTGCCGCAGCGGAACGATTGCTTCGCAGTCGCGCTCGGCACACTCCTCGTAGACCCGCCCAATGTCATAGGCACGATCCATCGCGGCCGTCGCCGCCAGCACTCCCCGGCGCTTGGCCGTGTCGAGCAGAGGGGCGACAAAGCGCGACTCGTTGGCCTTCGCTGTCTCGACTGTCCACGCCACCGGCAGCCCGGTTCTTGTGCAGACAGCGGCTTGGAGCTTGAAGCCGAAGAAGCCGCCGCCCTTCCGCGTCGAGACCGCCGAACGATGGCCCCAAGAAGCGTCGGGATCTGCATGCCAGTTGCGCTCAACCTCGCTGTCCTTGCTGACGTAGCGCTGGCCGTTCGCAAATGCGGGCATATCGCTCGCGTCGATGGCGAGGTCGCGCCCGTAGCTGGGCAGCTTGGAGCGCAGCCCTTCGACAACCCCGTCGATGCAGCGGTTGACCGTCTCGCCGTTGTCGCGGAGCTTTTCGGCAAAGCGGTAGGCGGCGTAGACGCTCGGGGGCTTGCCTTCACAGCCAAGCGCCCGCTGAAGCGCCCAATGCTCGCGGACCAGGGCAACAGTCTTCGTCCAGGTTGGGATCGCGTACCGCGCCTTGACCAAGCAGAGGCCGAGCATTGTGCGGATCGGGTAGCCGGGGCGGCCCGTCCAACGTGTCGCCTCAAGCTCGGCAATCAACTGCCGAATCTCCGGCGAATCGAGAAGATTTTGGACCACGGCAGATGCCGGGTCCGGTGCTACCTTGGGAACTGCCACGCGAGCTACACCTCGTTGGGCCTGACCCCCGGAAGCTCCAACTTCGCGGGGGTCGTCTTTAGGTTCTGGGAAGCAATCTACCGGCCGAATCGGACGGAATACCGCATTAGAGAGCCAAAAACGGTCCGTCTAGCCCTTTTTCCCACCCAACATTCGGCTAAAGGAGCTTTGACGCGAAAGCCGAAAATTGCGACAGTTGGCTGACGCAAGTTTGCGGGTAGCTGAATAGGCTGCAAGCGCGCCCACCGGGATTCGAACCCGGAACCACCTCGGTCGAAAATCGAGTGCTCTATCCGTATTGAGCTATGGGCGCAAGTGATGGGCGAGGACGGGCTTGCGCCCGCCCTCGCAATGCAGTTGGGGGTTGTCGGGCCGGGTGTTCCGCTCTAATCGGAATCGCCCGGTCCGTGACCTCATATCATCGGCATCGCCCGCCTCATCATCTGTCGCGCCCGACTATCGGACGTGTCGGGCCAAGACGAAAAAGGGAGCCGGTCGGCGGCTCCCTTTCCAAGCTCGTTGATCTGGCCTACCGCCAGACAGAGAACCGCCTCCCGGAAAACGGGTTCGGTCAAAGAGAGATTGTCTGCGGTGAGGTTGTTCACGCCTTTACGCAGTCGGTTCCGGTTGGAGGTGCCGGGAATCGGCTGGCGCTGTTAGGTGGATTTCACGCCAGTACCAATACCGTGCAGCCAGGACGGATTCCCGCCCTCAACGACGAAGGGCCGCCCCGCAGATGGGCGACCCTTCGCTTTAAATCCTTCCGAAGGCATTGGAAGGTGGCGTGAACAGGGGCAGATTCGCAGTCTGGCCGGACAGATTTGTGTCCACAGAGTTTTTGGCTCTGGAATGGGGAAAATGGCCCGCTTTGGCCCGTAAACCCGGCTAGCCGGGTCTGGGGTCAACGCAGCCTTGTGCTACAGGGCTACGGCTTGTGCCACAGCCCGGTCTCTCGGAAGAGAATGCCCTCCTGGTGCGAAAACGCCTGCAATGACGGTCTCCCCGCAAATAGCGAACTTTTCGAATCGAGCGTCCATGGGACTGAGCCGACAACTGCGCACGTTCTCGATCACGAATGGATGGGGTAGCCCCCACCCGAAAGCGAGGTATCGACCTTGAACTTGACCGAGCAAACCCACCTACAGACTCGCGCAGCGAGTTTCGCTAGGGCCTCCTAGCTCCCGAGAGGACGGCATGGCCGCACGCACCCCTCACTTCCGCACGCCGTTTCGCGTACAGCGCGGTCGTCTCCAGACGCTTGAGAATGTGTTGCTTGCGCTGGGACCGTCGCTTTACTGGCGACTTGGAACCGTTGACGGGCTTCTAGACAAGTCTGGGAACGGGAGGAATGGGACCGCCGTTGGGGGGCCGACTATCGGTGGCGTTCCCGGACCCGTGGCGCCGCGCGACGACGATGGCGCCACGGCCTTCAACGGGTCGACTCAGTTCGTCACTTCGGCCTACAACCCGTTTACTGTCGGCTCTGTTCGGACCTTTATGGCCTGGGCCTATCGCGACGACACGAGCGGGAACCATGTGATCTTCAGCGGCAGCGGCGCCACACGCCCGTTTCTCTGGCTCGCCGCCTCCACCCAAGATGTCATCTGGCAGGCCAAGCAGGGCGCAGGGAATGCGACGACTTGGACCGCGGCCTGGTCTGGGAGCAAACAGTGGGTTCACGTCGCCGTGGTCTTCGACGACGTGAACAGCCTGGCGACCCTCTATCTCAACGGCGCCCTGATCTCCGCGAAAGCCCACATCAATACCTACGAAGGGGCGGGCAATTTTCAGATTGCGGCCTTCACGGGCAGCCTCTTGAAAGGGTCGCTGGACGAGGCCGCAGTCTTCGAGCGGGAGCTTGCTGCTGATGAGATTCGGGCGGCCTACGACTTTGGTGTGAAGCAAGAGCCGACGATTCTCATACCCGCGTCGGTCGAAGAGGTCGAACAGGATTCCGACCGCGAGATCTACCAATGCGTCGAGGCCGTCCTGCGCACACCGGCGGGGACTCGGATCGAGGACCCCGAGTTCGGGCGGCCCGATGAGGCTTTCAGGACGCTTGGGCCGAACCCCAGCGCGGATCTCTATGTCGCCGCGGTGGAAGCCGGGGAGCCGCGAGCAAGGGTGCGCGGCACGGCACGAGTGGAAGAGATGGCCGAGAAGATCGTGATCGAGCGAGAGGATGAGCGTGTCTAAGTTCGTTGAGCTGCTGACTGAGAATGACCCGCTCACGCTCCTCGAAGCGAAGCGCGCCGAGATGCGTTCCCACTATGAAGACTGGGACCCGGCCAGGGCTGGTCTTGCCGATTGGATGCTGCAAACCGGATCGCGCTACGACTCGACAACCCGCGAACAGTTTTCGTCGGTCGCTAAGGCAGTGTTCAAGAAGTTCGGCGAAACGATCGCCGAAGTCCCGCCGATCCTTCCAGCGCCCGCGACGGCGACGAGCACTTGGACGCTGATCGACACCGAAGGGCACACGATCGAAGCGGGCACGCTGGTGACGATTGCGATCGACGGCGACGACGTTCGCATCTTCGAAGTGGTGGCCGACGTCGAAGTCAAAGCCGGCTCGATCACGACCAAAGCAGGCGAGGTCGTGCTTCAGGACGCCGAAGCCGGCACCGAAGGCAACAAACTGACCGCCGCACCCCAGCCCTACAGCGCAGTTGCGTTCGTGGACTCGATCGCCCTAATCGGCGAAACCTCCGGCGGAGTCGACGCCGAGGATGAAGACGAATACGTCGACCGCCTCCGCGAAGAGCTTCAGCTCCGCTCCCTTTCGCTGACCCTCGCTCGTGACTTCGAGATCGATGCAACAGCGATCCCCGGGATCGAGCGCGCCCTCTGCATCCCCGGCTACGACAACGAAGCCAAAAAAGAAAACGTGCCGCTCTGCTTCACGGTGGTGCCGATCGACGATGCCGGCATTGAATCCAGCGCCGGTGTGCAAAAAGAACTGGCTGAACGCCAGGAAGCCAAGCTGATCTCTGGCGTCAAATACTTCGTCGGCAAACCCACCTACACCGAAGTCGATGGCGAAGTGGCGGCCAAGGTGGCGGCGGGCTACGACCCCGAAACGGTCAAAGCGGCGATAGCCGCACGCCTCGCCGCACTGCTCTCACCTGCTAACGCTGGCCAGCCTTCCGCCGGCGACGCCTCCAACTCGACCGGCTGGGAACCGATCACCAGCATCTACGTCAACGAGATCATCTCCGAACTCGACAAGGTGGCCGGCGTCGATCGCATCGTCTCGGTGAAACTGGCGAAACACCTCGCGGCACTGGAAGCCAAAGACGTTGAACTCGCGGGCGTAGCTGCCCTCCCGAAAGCGGGGACGCTCAAAGTCTCGGTGTCCTGATGCCGCTGCCTGAAGTCTCCGATCTAGCGGAGGCGTTCTGGCGCGACCTTGGCTACCACGCCGAAGACGACGAGGCGCAGGGCTACCCGCTACTCATCTATTGCTCGGCCTGGAACCTCCCGCTCGAGCCGATTCACGAAATCATTCGCGAACGGGATGGCCTGAAGCCGTGGGAGATCTTGTTCGATCCGGATGAATGTCCGGTCTGGGGGTTGCCTTACCTCTCGATGTTCCCCGGCGTTGAGTTGCAGCCGGGCATGTCGGAGGAGCAGCAGCGCAACGAGATCCGCGAGCCGACCGGCTGGCGAAGGGGCCAGCCGCAGGCGATCAGGATCGCCGGACAGCGGACCTTGACCGGGACGAAGCGGGTGATCGTTCGGCCGCGCACCCCGGAACCGGGGATGCACTACATCCGCACCTTGGCGAGTGAGACGCCCGACGAAGAACGGACGCGGCGGGAACTGCGTGCGGCGCTTCCACCGTGGGAGGTACTTGACTACGAGGCGATCGACGGTGTGACCGTCGAGGACGTGGCGGCCGGGTGGAAAACCGTCGCCGATCTCGCTGCCGCCTTCACCTCGGTCGAAGACCTCACCGACATCCTGCCCACCGAGCTACCCGAACCGTAGCGTCAAAGGAGTCCTATGGCCGTCACTGGCGAAACAGCCAAATTCAAACTGCCGTACTTCAAACCGGGGGACTCTCCTCCCGATATGGCGGCAGTGACAAAAGCGATCTCCGAGCGGGTGGAGGCAGTCCTTGCCAAAGGCGGGGACGTCTCGATCGCGGCCGATGGGACGGTCACCATCGGCAACGGCGTGGTCGACGCGGCACGAATCGCAGGCGCACTGAAAGGCGGGGCGGCGGCTGGGACTGAGGCGTTGCGAGCATTGGGCACTACGGCAACGACGGCCGCTGCGGGGAACGATTCGCGGCTGAGCAATGAACGGGTGCCGACCGCGAATTCCGTGAACAGCAGCAAGGTGGAAGATGGCTCGCTCATCGACTCAGACCTTGCGAGTCCGAACAACGCGGCATATCGGACCCTGTTTCAGGCTGCCCAGTTGCTCCAGACAGATCTCGCAGCGGGCACGTACTGGCTGCAGAACTACCCAGGCAACATCGCCCCATCAGGATCAGAAGGCGGGATTGGTCCGTCCTCCCCTGGCTTCTTCCACTTCGATGACGCCGACTATGCGGTAGCAGGAAAGACGCAGAAACTTCGGCTTCGAGCGCAGATCCTCACCAATGCGACTAAACCAACTCTCAAATTCACGGTCGGCCTATATCCGATCACTGTCGCTGGCGGAGCCGACACCTTGAAAGTTACACTCGGAACAGTGGTGCCGGGGTCTACTGTGGAATTTAACGAACCGGCCGCTTCCACGCCTAGTGCGGGCTCATCCGGAGATTTTACGATACCGGCCGATGGCGCCTATGTGCTCGGCGTCGTTACAAGCGCAACCCTTACGAACAACGCAGTTGCGCTAATGAGTGGCCTACTCCAGACTAGGAGCGTATAGAGCGCCCGTAGGAGGCGCGAATAAGGTGGCAGACTTGCGGCTCTGTTTCATATGTTTTAGGTAGAGCGCAACTCATGTATTCGTCAGCAAACCGCTCTTCCAGTTTTTCCCACGTCCGTTTCGTGCCAATGATCTGGCGAAAGCGCTCTCGATCCTGTTCGGTCATTACGTAGTCTGCAAAATTGTGGCCAATCTCATGTAGGAACACGCCGCGTGGAGACCACGCTTCCGCAGCGACGGCGGCGACGTTGACCCAGACAGCGAGATCTCCCGGTGTCGTGCAAGCAAACGCACCGCTGGCTTCGGGACACGCTTCCTCATAGACATGAATTTCGACCTCGGGGGTTGGAGCCTGTGATCTGTCTACCCAGCTTTGATAGGGGTAGTGGGCATCAGGCAGGGCTGCAATGGTCGTCTGCGCCTGGGTCGTTAACGTCGCTAGCCCCAGCATCAGACTGGCCAGCACAAATACCCGGTAGGTTTGCTTAGGCATCGAAGCTAACTCCTTCGGTGTCGGCCCCGGGGCGTCTTCAGCGCTGCCGGGGCATTTGCTTGAACGATGCGGAGCATAGCGCGATGCTCAGATTTTGCACGGTCGAAGCTTGCCGCCGCGAGCGCCGAACCAGGCCAGCCCTTCTTTGTGCCCCTCGCCAAATACCTGGATTCGACCACGGAGGCAGTGGTAGAAGATCGCGACCTTGCAGGTCCAGCGCGTACGACTCAGACGCCCACCGTCGCAGTCGACTTCCCAGATCGAGTAGCTGGACTTACGCATGAGCCGCTTGGCGAATTCTTCGGCGGTCGGCTTGGTCACGGTCGGCTTGTGCGCCCATTCCCTCTGACGCCGGTGCGCTTCGCGCACTTCTTCGCGTTCAATGGCATGGACTTCTAGAGCTTCCTTGCGTTCCTGGGCTTTTTTCGCGGCTTCTTCAGCGGCTTCCTTTTCTTGGGCCGCTCGAACTTCCGCGTCCTGCGCCGCTTCCGCCGCTTCCTCGACCTTCACTTCTTCCCAGCACGATGCCGCGTTTTCGCGGACATAGGCGTCAACTTGTTCGGTCGTCCAGCCGAAGTCTTCGGCCGCGAAACGCAGGGCGCTTTCGAGTGATTCGCAGTCCGATTTGTCGGCGGCGGCCAAGGTCGGCCAAACAAGGCACGCCAGTCCGAGCAAGGTAAGGAGCATTGCCGCCCGACGTCCCACGGCCGCGCATCGTACCCAACCTCGACCCCACGGAGACCGATGACTCCCCAAGGGTTCTAACCCCTACCCCGAGAGTGAGGATCGTTGACCGCACAGACTTCAGCGCATAGCGGAGAGCGTGATGGTGAATGAGTCCCTCGACCAGTACAAGCTGCGAGAGGCCAAGGAAAGCGCCTCGCAGGCCTTGCTCGACATCCAGACGCTGCGCAAAGAGTTCGGTGACCTCAAAGAACGAGAGGCGGTGCGCGACGTGAAGATGATTGCGCTGAAGGCTTCCGCTGATCGCAACTCGGCGCTTGTGGGCGCCATGATCGTGGCGATCGTCGCGGCTGCGCTCGGCGTCTTCTTCGGGGTGGGCCGATGAACGACTTGCTCTCTCGTATCGCTGAGACCGACCCTGATTTCGCGAAGTCCCTGCGGCGAAATCAGGTGCTCTCCTACGTCTTTGCCGCAGTGGCCATAGCCGCAGTCCTTGGGGCTGCATATGCGATTGCGGTCAACTTCGGCCAAGACAAGGAAATCACCCAGGTCCAGCACTCAGCCTGCCAAGAAGAACCAGAGGGCAAGGAATGCCAGCGCACGAAGCTCGAAGCAGCAAAGGCTGCAAGCACCTACGTGAACTGCATTGCTTTCTGGAAGGCGGGCTATCCGTGTCCAAAGCCAGGCAGCACCGCTGCGGAACGCCAAGCCGAGCGACGGGACCAATCGGGCTCGGGTTCGGCGCAGGGTCTGGACAGTGGCAGCGGTGGCGAATCGGCGCCGGCAAGCGGCGACTCTACGGGTGGAGCGGGCGGGGTCGATCCTGGCCACGGCAAGGGGACATCGGGAGGGACACCCGGCGGGACGAAAAAGCCGCCGAAATCCCAGCAGCCCAGTCTTGAAGCTGAATCCCCGCCCGCTTCAGTGAACACCCCGGCGGACACCATCGCGCCCCAGAGCACCCCACCTCCATTGCCCGAACAGGCCCGTGCGCCTGGTTCGGTGCGAAGCCTCCTCGAAGAAGTAGGGGAGACGGTCAAATCGGTGCCCTGCACCGTGGCCGAGCTTCTGAACAACCCGAACTGCTGATTCCTCGCCGCATTTGAGCGGCTCCCATAGACCGAAAGGAGTCCGCCACATGGCTGGACCGTTCGAGAAGTTGCGTGCCGCTATTCACAAGGCGACACACCGTGCCAATGCGCGCGACCAAGAAGCTGAGACTGCCAAGGGGCGGGCGCGCCACTTGAGCGCCGAGATCCGCGAGCTGTTGGCGGAAGTCGACAAGCTCAGCAAGCGCTACGCGTCGACGCTGAAAACCATCGGCAAAGAGGAAGCTCGCAAAGAGCTCGACCGGGCCAAAATCAAGAGGCTGGTCGCCAAGGCCGAGAAGGAAGCGGTAGCCATCCAAGACTTGGCTGGCCGTATCCACCGCAAGCGTGACCGGAGAGCAGGTTTCGGCAAGACGGTCCGTCGGCAAAAGAAGCGGGCTCGGTGGTGGATCGCCCGACAAACCGTCCTTCGGAAGAAGCTCGCCGCCGCCAAGAAGGAGTGGGAGGAAACCCACGGGACGCCGGCCTTCGAGCCGTGGATGCTCAATGGCTGCCCGAATGTCGACAACGACAACCTCAAGGAGGTCATCGCCTTCGTCGTAGCCGTCTGCGGCCAGTACGTGACCGCTACCAGCAACGGGACCCACGCCACGGACAGCTTCCACTACAGCGACCGAGCGGCAGACTGGGGGGCTGGCTCGGTGTCCTCGATGCAGGACGCTGCGGTCAAGACTCGCGAGCATTTCGGCCGCGGGCACTTCCTAGAGTTCTTCTCCCCGTGTCCGTGGTGGATCAAGTACGGCGCTGAATACCCGGGCTACTTCCCCGGCCACGGCGATCACGGCCATACGGCGGTTGAAGGGTGAGTGGGCGCGTCTACACGCGCGAGGACTTCGCTCGAGCGCTGCTGCCGAAGATTGGGGCGCCGACCACCAAGCGCAACCTCGTCGCTCTCGTTGCTTGGCAGCGGGCGGAGGGAATCGCGGGCTCCTACAACCCCCTGAACACCACACAGGAGATGCAGGGGGCGACCGACTTCAACTCGGTCGGTGTCAAGAACTACCGCACGTTCCTCCAAGGTGTCGAGGCCACGGCGAAGACGCTCAACTACGGCGCTGACCGTGGTCTCTACGGCTATCGGCCGATTCGCAAGCGCCTGCGTGGAAACAGCTTCGCCTGGCTGACGCTCCGAGCCGTCGAGCGCTCTGCCTGGGGCACTGGGGGTCTCGCTGCGCGCGTTCGCCAAGACGTGCTGCACCACTGGGACGCGAATCGCCGCGTCGCCATCTCTCAGTAGTTCCTCCTCTATCGAAAGGAAGCACCCATGCTCGTAGCCAAGATCCAACGCGCCAAGAAGGCTGTGGTCGGGACCCTGACCCAGCTCACCACTCTTGTCGTCGCTTTCGCACCAGAGGCCAGCGACGAGTACAAGCTCATCGTTGGAGCAATTGGCACCGCCTTTACCGGCGTCCTCGTCTACCTGACCACCAACGAGGAGTAGCCCCGTGCCCTACAGCGAACACGCCAAGAACGCGATGCTCACCGCAATCACGGCGGGCTCTGCGATCAAAGCGATCGACCGGGTCTCGCTGCACACCGCAGAACCCAATGAAAGCGGCAGCAATGAGGTGGCTGGGGGGGAATACGCCCGCCAGAAAATCGAATGGAACGCGCCCGCGGCCGGGGCCGTTGACGACAAAACCAACGGAGCCGTCTTCAAAGTCCCGAAAGAAACGACCGTGAAGTTCGTCGGCTTCTGGTCCGACGCCTCGGGCACCCCGAAATTCGAGGGCTGGAAAGAAGTCACCGAAGAGAAATTCAACGGAGCCGGCGAATACACGCTCACCGACGCCGATCTGGACCTGAACAAATGAGGCTGGGAAGGCTGGCGCTTGCGCTGGGGCTTTTCGTCGCCCTCGTTGTCGCATCGATCGCATCAGGTGCGACGTCGACCGATCAGAAACAGAACGAGCGCATCACGCAGCTCGTCAACCGCGTCAACGGCTTCGAAGCCCGGATCGCAGCTCTCGAAGCTCGAGCACCCGTCCCCGGACCTCCTGGCCCGCAGGGTCCCGCCGGACCCCAAGGGCCGCAAGGAGTCCAGGGGCCAGTCGGTCCACAGGGGATCCAAGGCCCGGTCGGTCCCCCCGGCCAGGTCATCACCGAACCACCACCTCCCCCTCCGCCAACGGATTGCACCAGCACCGTGACGAGCGTCTCCGCCGCTCAGTCCGCGGTCTCCTCCGCCGCGGCCGGCTCGGTCATCTGCCTGGCAAACGGCTCCTACGGAAACGTCACACTGAGCGCGAGCAAGGCGGCGCCCGGAGTCACCCTGCGGGCGCAGAACCCCGGCCAGGCGACGCTCGAAAGAGCCACCGTCGGCGGCTCTCACCTCACCCTGGCGCGCTTTGTGATCACCAACGGCGTCTCGATCCCAGGGGGCACGGTGGCGCCCACAATCGAACACAACCGGATCACCGGCGGCGGTCAGGGAATCGACGCCTGCACCACCACCACTTCCTGGTGCACGGACGAGCGGATCGTCGGCAACCAGCTGATCGGTCCCTTCGGCGAGGACGCGATCCACGCCAACCGCTACCACGGCCTCTACGTGGAAGGCAACGAGATCACCCAGGTGCGTGAGAACGGCGCCCACTCCGACTGCCTGCAGACGGTCTGGCGCGGCGATCACATCTACTTCCGCAACAACTACCTGCACGACAACCGCTGCCAGGGGTTCTTCGTCAAGGACCAGACCATGAGCACGCCGGAGATTCCCGGTGGGCCGGTGGAAGGGATCGTCGTCGAAGACAACCTCTTCCTGCGCAACAAGGAACCGTGCGGGCCCCCAGCTACGAGCTGCGGGCAGCCGATCTACTTCCAGATCGTCGGCCCCTACACGGACTTGCATGTCTCCCACAACACGGCCTGGGGAGACGGCTATGACTCGATCCTCGCCCTTCGCTCAGGAGTCGGGCCGGGCACCTCAATCGACTCCAACGCCATCTACCGCTTCTGGAACGACACAGACGCAAGTGGGGCGAGCTTTACGAACAACACGCTCTGCGCCCCGATGGAAGGGAAGTGGCCTGTCTCGCAACCCGGGAAGACCATCGATTGCAACCCGTCGTTCCGAAACCCGGCTGCTGATGACTACCGGCTGGCAAATGGGCGAGGGGTGGACTGGGCGCCGGCTGAAATGCATTACGGGCCGTAGGCGGGAGGCGGCATGGCCGTCACCAAACCGGAATTCATCCAAGAGGCGGAGACCGCCTACAACCAGACGACGCCGAAGGAAACCGCATCCTTCTCGGTCAAAAAAGGCGATCGACTCCTAGCCGTCATGTCCTGCGAGGAAGTCTCCGGAGGTGCTGGGCAGCTAACGATCTCCGGGGGCGGGTTCACCTGGACGCTCCTGGCGCGGGTAACCGTCAACGAATACACCGAGGTCGGGCTCTGGACGACAGAAGCGACCGAAGACAAGACGTTCAAATGCACGATTGCCCGGGGGGCGACGGCCCGTAGCTTTGGCGGCAACGTCCTGACCTTCCGCAAAGCGAGCGGCGTGGGGACGGCCGTCAAGACGAATGTCTCGAGCGGAGCGCCGACGCTCAACATCACGACGACCAAAGAACACAGCGCGATCGTCGTCGGCGTCGGGGACTGGAAAGCCCTCGACGGCAAATCTCGGGCTTGGCGAGAAGGCGCCGGGACGCTCACCGAGCAGACCTACAACTTCATCAACGGTGTCTACACGTCCTACGCGGGTTTCCACGCTGATGCTGGTACGCCGGGCACCTATGCGGTCGGGCTCACCGCTCCCGCCGCCGAGAAATACTCGATCGTCGCGGTCGAGGTCTTCGGAGAAGAATCGGGTGTAGAAAAACGCTCGGGCGCCGTCTCGGTCTCAGGGGGCGGCTCGGTTTTCGCCACCGGAGCCAAGAGCAGTAAAGGCGTTGTTGCCGTCCCTGGCGGTGGTGGGCAAGCCGTTCAAGGCTCTGCACGTCGCTCTGGCGCGGTGCAGGTGGCTGGCGGTGGCGCGGCCAGCGTTGCAGGCTTGAAGTCCTCGCGTTCGGTCGCGGCGGTCACTGGTGGAGGCGCAGTCAGCGCGATCGGCACGAGGGCCTCACGAGGGGTGGCTGCCGTATCGGGAGGCGGTAGCGTCTCAGCCGAAGGGCAAGCACGTCGGTCCTCAGCGGTAACGGTGTTCGGCGGTGGAGACGCCAGTCTTGCTGGCGCGAAGTCGACGGCAGCCTTCGTCGCAGTCTCGGGCGGTGGATCAATCGAAGCGCGGGGCAGCAGGGCCGCGATGGGCTCAGCACCCGTTTCCGGCGGCGGCGAAGTCCTTGTGAGCGGGGAGCTCACCGCAGCGCCTCGATTGCCATCTCAGGTGGCGGTGACGCATCCGCTTCGGGGATCAAGGACGGTCAGGGCGCCTGTCATGTTGGCGGTGGCGGGTCAGTATCTAGCTCCGGCCTCAAGGGTGCTTTCGGTTCCGTTGTGATTTCAGGCGGCGGTGAAGTCCTTGTACATGGCGGCTCGAACGAAGCGCGCTCCGGATCGGTGTCTATTTCGGGTGGCGGTGAAGTCTCCGCGCGTGGCTCGAAGTCCACTGCGGAATCGGCCTCCGTTTCGGGCGGCGGATCCGTTAGTGCGGCAGGTTCCAAGCGCGCGAAGGGGTCCGCGTCCATTCAGGGCGGCGGTTCTCTGGTCGTTGCGGGAGCGGCTGGCCGGCGGACCTCGCTCACGATCTCAGGTGGCGGCTCGCTCACCGTCGTCGCCTCGGCCAGCCGCTTCGGGGGCGTGGTGGTCTCCGGTGGCGGCGATGCGTCTGTCGTCGGCCAGGCAGTTCCGGAAGCCGGCGAGTCCGCCCGGATCGGTCTCTCCCACACCCCGGTCACGCTCCTCAAGCTGAGCCACGGCCCCGATACGGACCTGGCGCTCAGCCACTCGCCCGTCACGCGCCTCGACCTGAGCGATGTACCAGTAACCGAGTCAGTCTTGCCCATGCCCGTCTCACCACCTTGATCTTGGAGGACGACTGAAAATGCGATATCTCGAAGGCATGGTGGTCAAGGTCACAGGGACTGTCACCGACACCGGGTCAGGCAAAGAGGTCGACCCAGCCAAAACCGTAGGGACGGTCATCAAGCCCGATGGCAGCTCCGAACAAGTCACTGGCACGAAAGTCAAAGAAGGCGAGTACGAATGGCGGGTGCCGGCCACTCAGGCTGGCAAGTGGGAGCTGATCGGGGACGGGATTGGCGCTCACGACACTGCCGGCCGGATCATTTGGCATGTGGACAAACGCGATGCGCCCCGGCCGGCCTGAGCGCGCCACCCTCAGCATCCCCGGTACGCCGCCTTCCTTCAACAAGGTAGGCCTGCACTCCCACTGGGCAGTAGGTCGGAAGGCCAAGCAAGACTGGGAACAGTGGCTCTTAATCGCCCTGCTCGAGCAGCGGGTGCCGAAGGGGTTGAAGTCGGTGACCGCCACGGCGACGATCCGGTTCAAGCAGCGGCGGAAACGCGACGAGGGCAACTTCAGGACGCTGATCGAGAAGGCGCTCGGCGACGTCCTTCAGAACGGTTGGATCGAAGACGACACGCCTGAGCACTACCGCTTCGGTGAGGTCGAGCTATTCGCCCCAGTGCAGAGACCGGAGACGATCGTGGTCTTGGACTACGAGCGGTCCTGTTGAAGCTCGTAGTGGCCCGCAGCCCAAGCAGGCTCCGTGGCAGCTTCTAGATCCACTCGCCGCTGCCACTCCGGCGTGTTCGGCTCATGGCAGTCGCAATGGCAGTTGTCCTCTTCCGAGGCGCCATCGTGTTCGTCGTACTGAACGAAGCCTCCGCAGTCAACATGACGGCCCTCGTTGCACGCCTCGCTGCTCGTTGCCACCTGCGTTGCCATTGCCACACCTTACCGCCCCAATAGGCGCTTACTGGGAGGACTCTTTGCCGAGATCTTCGACCTGTTTGGCGAGGCGGTCGAACTGCTCGGCGTTGTCTCAACCGCTCGCTTGATCTGCGCGTAGGGGTCGGCAGGGCGCGGACCTTTGGGTCTCGCGGGGCGACCAGCAAGCCTTGCTGCGGCTCCCTTGAATGCGCGTGCCGCCGCCCGATTGTCCGGCAGCCGAACGACCACGCGCCCTTCGGCGCCGAAGTCAAGGCTGAGACTCGGAAGACCGAACTGCTCCTCAAGGGCAAGCGACTCGGCATCGTGTTCCGGCTTGTCTGGGATGGGGCCGTGGGGCATCAGGCTCTGGGCGTGTCCTTAAAGAATTCGAGGCCGCAGTTATTGCAGGAGAAGGGGCGGCCTTCCTCGGCGGCCTGCCGCTCGATATCGGTGGACTCGCAGGACGGGCATGCCTTCGTATCGCCCCAGCGGAACTCGGCGGTTTCCACGGTGCCGTCAAGCGCAACGCCCACCACCTCATGCCGCTTGCGTCGCTCGGCCATTGCGACGGGGTCGGGATCAAGACTGGAGATCATGGTCTCGCTGCTGCCACGAAGCCCCCTGGCTAGCTTCAGGGTCTCCGCGTCCATTACGTAGCTCTCGGGAGGGCCGAACTCCACGCCCTCACCGTAGCAGCGAGGAAAGCGGCGAGAGCGGGACTGCCCACCCGCTGCTCCGGGTTTGACCCCGACGTGTTGCTTCGAGGCGCGGACCTCGGCATGACCCGGAGGCTGCACCCGCGTCGTTACACCATCTCGCGTCTCCACCGTAGCGCCCGACTTCCTGGAATGGCCTGCAGCACTGGGCCGACCTGCAAGCGAGGAAAGGAACGGCGAGATCCGCCGAACCACGCTCATATTGACAGCAGTCGTTGTGCTCTACCTGCTGCTTCTACCGAGCCCGACAACTGCCCTGCGTCCCGCAACCACCATCAACCCCTGCATCCTCTACTCAGACTCAGCGAAGCACCTGAAGCAGTTCGCTGAGGATGTCTGGAGTCCCGACCGTTGGCGCCGCGGTGATCCGCCGGCGAAGACGATCAAAGCGTGGAGACTGAAACTCCATTGCGCCCCTCCCAGCTGGCAGAAGGAACTGAAGCAGCGATGGGGAGAGCTGCAGGCGGAGTTCTTCGATCGACGTCGAGTCGAGCTCTGGCAGGAGCGGGTCACGCCCTTCTGCTCGGGCGGCACCTGCTACGCGCTTCCAGTCCCATTGGTGATCTGCGAGAGCGGCGGCAACTACGGCTTCACGTACGGGGCCTACTCGATCTTGGATCCGGCCTGGCGAGCGTGGGGTGGCGAGACCGCCCATGCCGGCGAAGCTTCGAAGCGCGAACAAGATCTCGTCGCCCACTACGGCTACAGCCGCTACGGGGAGAGCCCGTGGGAATGCAAAGGCGACGGCTTGCCCCATCCGTTCTAAGCTCCCCGATACACGACTCCTATTCCCGTAGGGTCGTCAGCTACTTTGGCCCGTCGTCTCCCCTCGGAGGCGGCGGGCTTTTCTTTTGCTCGAAAGGAGTTCCGCCATGTGGTGCAGAATCCCGCCGATAGCGGGGCTACGCTCGTCAGAGGCGTACCCTTCCCAGGAGATGGCTGAGCCTAGCTACAACCCCGAGAAGTTCAAGGAGCTTCTGGTCTACGTCGCCTCGCGAACAGGCGACGATGAGATGTGCGGGGACATGAAGCTCAACAAGATCCTCTACTTCGCAGACGTGACGGCCTTTCGACGGACAGGCCATCCGATAACCGGAGCGACCTACCAGCACGAGAAGCGCGGGCCGATTGCCCGAGCCTTGCTCAAGGCGCGCCGCGATCTTGAAGGTCAACGGCGCGTCAGGACATGCGAGCGGGAGTACGGTGGCTACAGCCAAACCGCCACCGAGGCGATTGGCGAGCTTCGTCCCGGTGTCTTGTCGGATGCAGAGCTCGCCATCGCCGACGAGGTGATCGAGCGATTCAAGGACTTCGACGGTGGCGCGATGGAAACAGTCGCCCACGATGAGCCGGGCTGGCGCATGACCAAGGAAGGCGAGCGGATTCCCTACCGCCTTGCCCTCCTGGCCAAGCGCGCCTCACCAAAGGCCATCGCACGCGGAAGAGAGCTTGCGGAGCGCTTTGGCTGGTAACCCCAGCTTCGCCTCATTCCTATGCTCCATCCGTGGCGCCTTGAACAGGGTCCGCGCTATGCCGAATCGCTGAAGGCAGCGCGAAGAGCGGCCGGCGAGAGGTTCGACGAGAATCTCTCCGAGCTACGCAAGCGGGTCCGCATCCATCCCGCAGAAGCCACCCCGTTCATGGATGAGAACCGGCGCGTGCTGCAACTGGTTGACGCTCCACACGAATATGCGCTGGCGATCTACTGCGTACTTGAGCCCCAGAAGCGCATCTGCCGGATCGAGTGGGTCGAGGCCGGGCCTATCGAGCCTGACTTCGATCCTTGGGATTAGCCCCTGAAACGCAAACGGACCCGCCGTAGCGGGTCGTATCTGATCGACTGATCGATTCGACTCTGGACCGGATCGCCTTGAGCGCGTTGGGTTCACGTGCATGGCGGGAACCCCCAAGTCCAACATCGCTCTCGGCAAGGCGCTGCGTCAGATCCGCGAGCGCGAAGAATTAACGCAGGAGGATCTCGCTGACAAAGCGGGTTTGCACTCGACCTGGATCTCTGCGGTGGAGCGAGGCGTCAGAGACCCGCGCTGGTCGACGGTCTGCCAGATGGCTAAGGGCTTGGGCGTTCCGCCGATGGAGCTCGTCGCTCTAGCCGAACGTCTCGAGTCTTGACGAATCGTTTACTCTGATCGCGAGCCTCCGCCTGAGCTACGGCGACTGCTCGCTTTGCTCGATGGCCCCTCACGGCCCCCCGGATCGTCTCCGGGGGGCCGTTCTGCGTTCTAGGGCCGGCGCCGTTCCTTGAGCTGGCGGGCGAGATCGGCCATCCACTTTCCGGCCTGTCCTCGATCGGGTGAGAACGAGTCTTCATCACCGATCACATAGAGGGCCTCGCTAACCGTCTTTACCTGCTCGAGCTTTGGCTTGGGCTCGACCTCTCGCATGAAGCGGATCATGAACTTGCGCGCCGCCGCTTCGAAGCGAGGGGAGCCCTCCTCGCCGAGAAGGATGGTGATGAGCAGGAGCTGGTCCAGGTAGATGACGCCCGCTTCTACAGCGGCGTACCACGCGCTCGAGAGGTTGCCTCGCTCCAGAGCTGCGTCGAGATCGAAGAGAGGTTTGTGCCCGGCTTCTCCCATCGAACAGATGTTCGCATTTGGGTCAAGCCGAAACCTTCCAGACACACTCGGGTTCTAATAAGTGGGGACGGGCTTGAGGGAGCTAGACAATGCAGCCCGACCCCTTAAAGCGCTTAAGAGAAATCGCGAGCCAGCAGCGCCTCGCTGAAGCGCTGGGTCCCGAGCGCGACTGGATCATTCGACAGGCGGTGAAGCGCCGCTACTCGAGCGAGGTCCTCGCCGAAGCAGCCGATCTCACGGAGGCCGAAGTGAGCGAGATCGTCGATCGCGACAGCGGATCGGCTGGCAAGGTACGGCCGTGGTTTGCGGCACGGTGGCGAGATCGCAGCGCTTGCGCGACCATTCGGTTCGGAGCGAGCGGGAGGCGCGGGAGCACTTGGCAGCACTTCCACAATGCCCGACGCCGACCCCCGTAAACGACTTCGAGAAATCCGTGATGAGGAACAGCACATGGACGAGCGTCGAGCCGAACTGCGGGCAGAGCGTGATCCGCTGATCCGGCAGGGGGTCGGTGAACGCACGTCACAGCGCACTCTCGCCGAGGACACGGGACTCTCGAAGTCCCGGATCGGGCAGATCGCGCCGGCATCGCTGGACGAATAGGTGGCCAGCGGCTGGCCGCTTTTTAGGCCACGGGCGGGCTTTACTGCGGTACGGTCGCGTGCTGTGATGGCAGGAGAGGAAACAGGAAAGCACGCGGCGCGAGTAGTCGTCCTCGGTGCCGGCGGCCTCGGCGGCAACACCGCCTTCCACCTCGCTCGATCTGACATCGCCGAGATGCTGCTAGTCGACTTCGACCGGGTCGAGACCAGCAACCTAAACCGCCAGGTCCTCTACAACGAGGCCGACGTTGGGGACAAGAAGGTCCTCGCCGCGGCGAGGCGCCTCGGCGAGCTCAATAAAGACCTTGTACTCGAGATCCTCGACAAGCGCTTGGGAAGCGAAGCGGAGATAGCCGAGACGATCGCCGGCTATGACTTGGTGGTCGACGGAATCGACTGGCCAGCCCACGACGTCGACCACTGGGTGAACGGAGCCTGCTTCTCAGCGGGCATCCCCTACATAGCGATGAGTCACTTCCCGCCGTTCGGGAGAATGGGCCCCCTCTACGTGCCAGGGGTCACCGGATGCCTCGTCTGCCAAGAGATCGCCTACCGGCGCGAATACCCGCTCTTCGATGCGGCGATCGAGCAGCTCCGTGGCGTTGGCTCGCCCACCGCGATCGTCGGTCCAGTCTGCAGCATCGTCAGCAGCATTGTTGCCCTGCAGGCGATTCAGTTCCTCGAGGGGGAGGAAGTGCCCTTAACGCTTGGGGCGAGCTTGACCGTTGATCTGCGGACGATGGATATGAAACGGGAGCTGGTGGTGCAGGATGCTGGGTGCGAGGTTTGCGTCGAGGCTGCTGTGCCCAGCCGATATGGCCCGTAATAGAGAGCCGACCTCCGCCCCTGCCCAGCTCGGCGAGATTGGAGATCGGCTATCCCACTTAGCGCGTCTTGCCCGTCGACAGCAGCGGAACGACGGAGTCAGCCTGCGTGATCTTCATTGCATCACCCCCCTTCGTCAGCTCAGAGGTACGGATGCCTGGGATAGACCCCTCCATTGGTGGAGCAAGTTCCACCAATGGAGAAAGCTACGGAGGGAGTCGGCTGGAAATAGCCGTTTACAACGAATAAGCTTCAGCGCTCAGGCTTAGCTAAGGAGAACGATGGCGACCAAGACAGAGCGGCAGCGGCAAGCTCAAAAGCGGGAACAAAACCGCGCAAGGGCGATGTCGCACGAGGACCGGGCCAACGCCCTGAAGATCTTCAACGAACGCACCGCCAGCACCAACGAAATCGCCAATGAGCTCGGAGTTGACGTGCGGAAACTTGGTTACCACGTGCGGAAGCTCTTCGAGCTGGAATGCATTGAAGTGGTCGACACTCAGCGGGTCCGCGGAGCCATCGAGACTTTCTATTGCGCGACCGTGAAGCCAATCGTCTATTCCGATGACTGGGACGAGATCCCCGAGGATCGTCGGCCCAAACTGATCGGTGAGTTCACCCAGGCGATCATCGACAACGTCGTCCGCTCCGTGAACGCTGGTGTGCTGGGCAAAGACGGAGATTTCTGGATCGGTCCTACGCCTGTCGTCACGGACCGCGAGGGCTTGAAACGGCTCGTCGCTCTACACGAAGCGCTGAACGAGAAGACGCTCGAGGTACAGGCTGACTACGCCGAGCGCAAGACGAACGGAGAAGCTGGAGATCCGATCGACATCGTCTCGGCCCAGGCTTGCTTCCCGACTTCTCCATTATCGAAGAAACGCTGACTAAACATACGTTTGACAGGTAATCGGCGACTCTGAAAGCCTGCACCGAATCATGGGGAGCAGGGGAGAGGGGTCACGTCCGGCAGGGGGTCTAGGTTCCTGCGCTGGCGCTTCGGGCGCGGGTGGGCGGGACGAACTATTTTGTCTACGTCTGCCCGGGAGGAACTAGATGTCGATCGAAGTGGAGCCGATAGTCAGGGATGAACCGGCAGAGATGGCACAAGCCCTGGTCGCGGTGAGGCGGGTCGCTACCGGCCGTTCACTTTCCCCGGGCTTTCGCCAGGCTGCGGAGGCTTTCGCAGATCTTCTAGCTCTACACGCACCTGCTCGAACGTTGAAAGCAGTACCGAGCGTTGGGCCATCAGATCCTCAACCTGTGGCGATGCGCCAGCCGCCCCTTCTGCGTTAATCAGGTCGCGCCAGTCCTCAGCTTCAAACCACGCGATAGGGACTTCAAGCGCCTCTGCGAGATCTCGGAGCTGCTTCGGCTTCCGTTTCGTCTCGTCGCTGATCAGCGCCTCGGCTAGCGTCTTGTTTGCGCCGAACTTCTCTAGGTGTGTCCGTAGCTCCCTCATGCCGAGGCCGTGGAGGCTGGCGGCTGCGGTTACGCGGTTGGCGAATTCCTCTTTAGAAAGTCCCATCAGTGCAGCGGGTTTTACCGGACTTGGGCTTGTCCCAATACGACTTCTTCTGACAAGTCTTGACTTTGCTTGACACTTCTGCCATTCTGCTGACATGTCGTCAACTCAGATGGCGAACCGCCAGTCGAATGTCACCGGACGGCGACTTCGTGAGCTAAGGACCAACCGGGGTCTCAGCCCCGAGCAGCTTGGCAATCGCGTCGGAGTCTCCGGCCGCACGATCCGGCGAGTCGAGGAAGGCGGGAGCCGACCCAACGTCCGGACGATGTTCCTCATCGCCCTGGAGTTCGAGTGCGAGGTGGTGGATCTGTGGCCGCTGTAAACCTCGCCGAGCTTCGTTTCAACGAGGGCTTGACGCCCGAGCAGCTAGGGGACCTTTGCGGCGTCTCGGGTCGGACTATTCGACGCCTTGAGTCAGGCTCAGATCGACCGACGCCTGCGATCGCCAAGAAGCTCGCCGACCACTTCAAGGTCCAACCGTCTGACATCTGGCCCCTAGACCAGGGAAGGGCATCGGTGGCGTGAACGACACCGACCGTCAGATAATGGCTATAGGCGATCGAGTCGGCGTGATCGAGGTCGACACGGGCCGCGATCTCTACCTCCGCTTCGTTGACGGGTCTCGTTCATGGGCGCCTGTCGATCAGTGCATTCGCAACGCCCCTCGCCCCGACTGGTACCGGGAGCCTGAGACGGGCTTGATTGCGGGGTGGGTGTCGTGAGCGCCGGAAGCCCACGGAGGGTGGAGCAAGCCTGGCAGGAGTCCGGTCGCTCGCCGCTGGACGAGCTATTCGAGGCAATCACGCCGCGCGACGGCTCCGAAGGCGACCTCTACACCGCCGCGATGCTCGCGCCCCACGCCTGGGCCGAGATCAAACGTCTGCGGGAAAAGCGGCAGCGAGAGTGTCCCGAGCTGAGCGTTGAGGAAGCGACCGCATTCGTGTCGGCCGCGCTCAGCGAAGACCACGACTCCGCGAGCCTTGACCGTGCGATCAAGCGGCTTGGGGATTGGGTGGACGCGCAGCTCGCCGCCGAAGAGTCGTGGTGCGACGGGAGCGGCATCCGTCAGATCCAAGTCCAGCGCACCGAGCCCGACTGCTGCGGCAACGTCAACAGCGCGGGTGAATGTCGTGGCGACTGCGCAGTCTCGCGCCAGGTGCAGGACACCGATTTCGAGAACTGCCCCGGCTGTCCTCGCTGCCAGTCCGAGACCGAGGAGGCCACATCGTGACCCTCGCCACCGTCACTGGCCTCTCCGCCTGGATTCTCGTCGGAGCGTTCGCTGCTCTTTGTGGGTGGGCAGTTCTTGTCTACTGGGACTACCGGCGAATCTGCGCCGAGGACCGCGAGCGCACCCGTCGTCACGAAGCCCCTCAGGTAGCCCCCGCCTTCGACTTCCACATTGCCCGGAGGCCAGTGGCCTCAACAAGAAGCGGCCGCGTCGTTAGGGCGACCGAGGGCGTGCCCCACGGGAGGAATTCGTGAGCCGGTCAACCCTACATCCACACGTCTGCGGTCGGTGCGAGTCCGCGGTTCCGCCTTTCTGCTCGGCGCTGACCGGCAGAAGGTGCGAGTGCCCAGAGCCCAGTTCGCCGACCCCGGTCTCCAACGGCAACCTCTGCTTCTACACGCTGGGCGTGAACCTCGACGAGCCTGTCTCGCTGGCGCCGGCGCTCGACTCGACTGAGCTGATGCGTCGAGCCAGCGGCGATGAGACCCCGGAGGAGGCCGCGCAGCGCACCGGGCCGGACATGCTCGACCTAAGGGCAGGGTTGATCGTGGCCGCAGCGTCGCTTCCCTTTGAGCGACCAGGCACTTCATCAGGCCTTCAATGAAGTGGTCAACCGGATCGATGGCATCGGGGCGATGCTGGCCGAGAGGCACGCTCGATGAGCGACGCCAGCGCAGAGAGCCTCAAAGAGGCAATGGCATCCGAGGAGGCCCTAGCCAACAAGGCAAAAGAGCTTTGGGAGAAGCACGACGGCCCCCTCGGCCGGGACCTGTTCAACCAGCTCTACCCGCTGCTCTGCGAGCCCATACCGAGCGCCTACATCCAGGCGGTCCCCAAGCTCGATAAGGGCAAGCCCTATGCATCCAAAGGGGTGCGTTCCGTCCAGGTCCAGATCGACCGGATGAACAACATCCTCGGTCCATGCGAATGGGGGTACACCGAAGACTTCGAGGAGGGCGGCAAGGTGGCCACGGTCACCGTCTTCGTCGGCAGCGAGGACCAGCCGCTCCTCAGGCGCTCCAGCCGGGGCGGGGTCGATCGAGGCTCAAGCACCGGCAACATCTACAAGGGCAGCTTCACGAACGCGGCAAAGCTGGCGCTCGCCCGCGTCGGCCCGGGTCACGAGGTCTATGTAGGCGCCGCCGACCTAGACCCCGATGTCAACGACGAGGTCGCGCAGGCAGCAGCTTCCGAGAAGCCAGTCGACCCGTCGAAGATCGGCAAAGACATCGCGCAGACGCTGGTCGATCGCGCCTTTGCGATCAAAGCGGCCAAGAGCAACTTCCAACTCGCCGCCTCCCATGCCGCGGACCGAGACGTTGGTCCGGCCGGCAGTAAAGCAGCGGCGGTGAAAGCCATCGCCGACTTGACCTTCCCCGAGGCCGAGAAGCTCGAGCGCTGGGTTGCCAAAAAGGAGCAGGAAGCCAATGGCTGATGGCGAGCGTGTCGACCTCCCCAGCGGCCAGTCCCTCTGGTACTTCGACGAGGACCACTCCTACTGGCGGCACAACCCAGACACTGGGAAGCGGGGGAGGCGCCTGACTGGCGTGACGACCGTCGTCAAGACGCTCGATCACGACCCCTCGGCTCTCCTGCGTTGGGCGGCGAAGACGCAGTGCATAGGCGTCGCCGAGCTGTACGAGTCGACCGTGTTGACCGAGGGCAGCGACGGCCTGCATTGGCTTTCGACGCAGGACTCCATCTGGCGAGCGCTGACCGAGCACGAGCTGACCTTCGAACATGTCCGCGATCGCGCCGCCAAGCGAGGGACGAACGTCCACGAGATCGCTTTCCAGGCGCTGGGAATGGGGCGCCCTGTTCCTGACCTCGATCGCCTGACCGACGAGGAGCAGGGGCACGCGAAGGCGATCATGGCTTTCTGGCTCGACCATGAACCCGATCCAGAGTGCGTCGAGCAGATCGTCTACTCAGAGCGTCTGGGTGTCGCGGGCCGCCTCGACTTCCTCGGCAGCATCAACGGCTACGACGGTCCCTGCGTCATCGACGCGAAGACAGGCAAGTACCTCTCCGCTGGCGCCCACGCGCAGGTTGGTGGTGGGTACCCGCTGCTGGCGGTGGAATCGGGCCTGATCCCGTCCGAGCCTGATGACGGGCAGGACATCTACCGCGCCATTGCCGGGCAAGAAGTCACTGCCCTCCTTCTGCAAACCCGTGAGGACGGTACCTACGACTTGGTCCCCGCAGAGGGAACGCCTGAGCAGTTCGAGGCCGCCGTTACTGCATATCGCGCAGCGGGCAAGATCAACGGTGCCGCCGCCCGGTCCCGGAAAGCCCGGCAAGTCGAACGTGAGACGGATCGCCAGATCGCCGAGGCGGTAGCGGCATCATGACCCTCCCCGCCGAGAACACGATCTCCCCCTTCGAGATCGCCGACGCCCGCGAAGCCGCCCACAAGGCCTCCGAGCTACAGCGCGGAGTGGAGGACCAGATCCGCAACGCCTCTCGCGAGTTGGCCGAGGCCGAACGCCAGTACCGCCTCGCCCTCGCCAAGGAGATCCTTCGCCTCAAGGCCCAAGAAGAAGTGGCCTGGACTGCCTGCGAGCAGATCGCCCGCGGCGAGACCAACGTCGCCAACCTCCGCTATGCCCGCGACGTCGCCAAGGGTGTGCTTGAGGCCGCCCAGCAGCAGGCCTTCCGCTACGGGGCTGATCGCAGAGACCTTCACCGCCTCATCGAGTGGTCCCAGCGCCGGGATCTCCGGACCGACGCACCACCGGAGACTTGGCCGCGACCAGAGGGCGCCAGGGTGCCATCGAACGTCGACCCCCACACCGGCGAGCTGAGGGCTGCCTGATGCGCCCCCGCTACACCCTCATAGAAGTAGAGAACCGAGGCCACCGTGTAGCGGTGATTGAAGACAGGCGAACTGGGGAGATCCTGAAGATCCGCAGGCAGGGTGGCTCGTTCTTCTACTGGGATCAGCGAGACCGGCCCGTCAGGCGAAACGCCGCGCTGCTGAAGGTTGCGAGAGAGGCGCTTGAGGGGGTGGGGGTCTAGTGGCTTGGGAGATCCGCCAAGGCGACGCCCTGGAGCGCCTCCGCGAGATGCCCGATGAGTCGGTGCAGTGCTGCGTTACCTCGCCGCCCTACTGGGGGTTGAGGGACTACGGGGTCGAGGGTCAGCTTGGGCTAGAGGCGACACCGGAGGAGTACGTCGAGAAGCTGGTCGGGATCTTCGCCGAAGTGGACCGGGTGCTCCGCTCAGATGGAACGCTCTGGCTGAACCTGGGCGACAGCTATGCGGGTCGAGCTGATGCTTCCCGCGGCGTTACCTATCGCCGCGACCGCGAGGTGGCCATGGCGCCGCGGACCAGTAGCCTTTCGGGGGGCAGGAAGAAGAACAAGGACCTCGTCGGGATCCCTTGGATGGTCGCCTTCACCTTGCGTGCCGAGGGCTGGTACCTGCGCCGGGACATCATCTGGTCGAAGCCGAACCCGATGCCGGAGAGCGTCACCGATCGGCCGACCTCGGCGCACGAGTACCTCTTCCTGCTCTCAAAGTCGCCGCGCTACTTCTACGACGCGGAGGCGATCCGAGAGTCAGCCGTCAGCACCAAGCCGAGCGGCAACCATTACCAGCGCCCTGAGCAGATCAGCAAGGGGGGCCAGCAGTCGCCGCACCCATGGACCGATGTCGGCGGAGGCCGTAATCGGAGAAGCGTCTGGGAGGTCTCCACCAGGCCCTACCCCGAGGCCCACTTCGCCACCTTCCCACCTGACCTGGTGGAGCCCTGCATCCTGGCCGGCGCACCCGAGAAGGCGTGCGGGGATTGCGGCGCCCCGTGGATCACCGGAGAGGGTGAGCGGACGCTAGACCTTTCGCGGCCCCAAGCTCGCCGGGCGCAAGAGCTTGCTGACGAGGCGGGACTAACTGCCGCCCACATCGCCGCAATCCGATCCTGCGGTGTCAGCGACGCCGGCAAGGCCCAAGTCACCCAGGCCGGATTCGGCAACAACGAAGATGAGGTTCAGGCGCTAGCCGACGAGGCGAAGGAGGCACTGGGCGGCTATTACCGCGAGTTCCTGCTTGCCCGGCCGAGCCGCGGCGACGACGCACCGAGCTGCGAATGCAGCGCTGAGCCTGTCCCCTCAGTCGTCCTAGATCCCTTCGCCGGTGCCGCCACGACCGGCCTCGTCGCCACCCGCCACAACCGCAACTTCATCGGCATAGAGCTGAGCCCCGAGTACGTCGAGCTGGGTCGACGGCGTATCTGTGACGACGCTCCGCTTCTCAACACACCTGCCGAGGCCGCCGCGTGACCTCACCCAGCCACATGCAGCAGGTAGCCGAAGAGGCCATCCTCGACCACTTCCGCAACCCCGAGCACGAGCCTTTTCACCCGGACTTCCTCGAGCACGTAATTCTCGACGAGCACCGAGGAGTCATAGGCCGAGCCGTCATGGCTCTTGTCAACAAGCGCTTGATCGTCAAGTGCGGCCGGCGCAAGTCAACGATCGCCAGCCGCAAGGGCGCAGAAGCAAACGGATACCGACTCACCGAACTCGGGCGAGATCGAATCGCCCGGAAGGGCGCTCCTAAATCGGTGTCATCTGCACAAGGCATCGAGCCGGGTGTGCAGACGGTCAGGAGCGCCCTTCCGGGCGATAGGTCAACCGTCGGGGTCACTACTGGCGTGAGCGTCTCCTCTCACCGCTCGATGGGCGCCAGTAGTGATCCGGGCGGTGGCTCCTCGGTTCATGGTCGTCAGCCGACTCATGACGCCGGGGAGCCTCGCCCGACCTCTGAACCCCTGACGCTCCTACCGGAGCCCGACCCAGAGGCGTGGGCGGCGTAGGTGTCATGGCTACACGTACACAGGGTGGGCCGTTGAGTGCCGAGCGACCTCCCCTTCATGAAGCTGTGGGTCGACGACGCGCTCTCCGACGCCCAGGAGATGGGGCTGACCGACGAGGAGTTCGGTGCCTACTGGAAGCTTCTACTGATCGCCTGGCAGCGGGGCTCGATCTTCGCCGACGTAGCGTCCAACGCCCGGTTCCTCACCTCTTCGCCGCAGCGTCTCAAAAAGCTCTGGCCGGCCTTTGCCCACAAGTGGCACCCGGACGACAACGGCGGCTTGGTGAACCTGAAGATGGAGGAGGTACGCACCGAGGCACTTGGCAAGTCCGAGTCGGCGCGGAAGGCCGCCGAGGCTCGCTGGGGTCGGGAACGGCGGCGCAAAGAGGCCGAAGCGAAAGCACAGGCCGCTTGATGCAGACGCAATGCGAACGCATCTACAGCGCATTGCCAGCGCATTGCCAGCGCATATGCAAGGGGCGATGCGGAACACCATGCACCAGCGATGCCAGTCCAGAGTCCATAGTCCAGAACCCAAAGAAAGGGGTAGGGAATCCTTCCCCTTCTGTTCACCGTGAGGTTTGGCAGATCCTCGTCGGTGGGCTGCACTCGCTTTCCGAAAACGACCACGGTAGGCCGTGGCCCTACCCGGTCCGCGGCACCCTTCGCCGCCTCCTCGCTGAGCACGACGCCGATCTCTGCGTCCGTGCCGCTTGGGACACCCGCGAGATCGTCCAGTCCCAGGACCGGGCGCCGAACATCACCGGCCTCTTCGAGAAGAAGCTCCGCGACCTGGCCGAGGTGCGCTCTGCAGTTCGAGGTGCACTTTCCGATGTAGCCGCCGTGGGGGAGGGGGAGCCGTGCCTGTAGCGGAGAAGACCCAGGTTCTTCGGGCCCTCGAGCGCGCCAATGAACTCCGGCTGGGCCGCAGTCAGGAGCGCAAGGAGCTGCGCCAGGCACCCGCCGATCGAATCGAAGCCGCGCTCCTCGACCCCAGCGATGCTCTCGCCACCTACAAGCTTGGCCAGCTACTCGCGCCGAGCGGGAACGGGAACGGGATTGTCCCGCAGTTCGGCCAACTCCTGCTGGACCGGATCCTGCGGCAGCTAGTCGGTTCCAACCCGCACGGGCGCCGCTGGAACCGCGAGACGAAGCTCGGTGACCTGACTGAGCGGGAGCGCCGCCGGCTCGTCGGAGCCTTGCAGCCCTACCTGCCGAAGGGCGACACACCGTGAAGACCGAGGTTCCAACCTCCCCGGAGATCCTCGCCCAGTACAGCGGCCGCTGCTCTGAGTGCAACGCAGCCATCCGCCAGGGCGAGCCGATCGTCGAAGTGATCGCCACCAAACGGTATGTGCACCCCGAGTGCGTCCCAGTCGAGCCTTCAAAAACCACAACGGAGGCGGGACTGACTGCCTCAGGAGGAACAAGCACATGAAGAAACCGTTGAGACAGGGAGATATTTATTTCGTCCCCGTCAAGAAGTTGCCCACAGGGCTGACCGACGTACCTCGGCAGAACGGCCGCGTTGTTGTCGCCGAGGGGGAGCACACAGGCCATTGCCATGCGATTGAGGCGCCAGGTGCCGTGTTCAAGGCCACCGACCTCGCTGATGTTCAAGGTCGGTTCTTGAAGGTTGAGGCCGATCTCGCCGAGCCAGTCGATGCTTGGAAGTGCCGGAACCACGAAGGCGAGATCGTCTGGGTGCCAGCCTACGTCGAGGTTAAACGGGTCGAGGCAGCAGAACTGGAAGTGATCGATCGCGAGGAGGTCCTTGGCGTCCCGATCACCCACGACGAGCATCTGCCGTTCGTCATCACCCCTGGCAACTACGAGGTCCGCAGGCAGCGCGAGTACGGCCAGGCCGGTGGAATCAGCTTCGTCGCAGACTGATGGCGACGGCAACCAAGAAGCGCACGAAGCCCTTGACCACGACCGAGCAGCGCGCCCTAGAGGCCGCTCGCTCGGAGTGGTTGGGGGTTGGGCTCTCCACCGATCCTGCTGATCGGCCCGAAGCCGACGCGGCGGTCAAAGATCTCTATGCCGTCATGGGCTGGAAAGAGCCCATGACGATCTGGATGGACTCGCCGTTGGGTGGTTGCTTTGCCTCTGCGTGGTTCGAGGAGGCGACGAAGAACAGCGATTTGAGGGACCAACTCCGGGGCCAACTCTGGGACCAACTCGGGGACCAACTCTGGGGCCAACTCGGGGACCAACTCCGGGGCCAACTCTGGGACCAACTCGGGGACCAACTCCGGGGCCAACTCCGGGGCCAACTCCGGGGCCAACTCTGGGACCAACTCCGGGGCCAACTCTGGGACCAACTCGGGGACCAACTCCGGGGCCAACTCCGGGGCCAACTCCGGGGCCAACTCTGGGACCAACTCCGGGGCCAACTCTGGGGCCAACTCTGGGGCCAACTCTGGGACCAACTCGGGGACCAACTCGGGGACCAACTCGGGGACCAACTCGGGGACCAACTCGGGGACCAAAGAAATCGCGCCTGGTGGGGTCAGCACGACGCGCCTTGGGTCGCCTGGCAGCGGTTTGCGCGCGAGGTGGGAGTCACCTATGACAAGCACCTCGATCAGGGTCTTGAGGCATGGTCACGCATTACCCGCTCCTGCGGTTGGTGGTGGCCGCGAGAAGGCGTCGTCATCCTGACTGAGCGTCCGACCGTCCTTCACCGGGATCCAGCACCCGCCAACCGTCTTCACTGTGAGGACGGCCCGGCAATCCTTTACCCCGACGGCTGGGGCATTTGGGCCTGGCATGGGATCCGGGTCGAGCAGGAGATCATCGAGGACCCGAAGGCTCTCAACGTCAGGAGGATCACCGACGAGGACAACGCCGAGCTGCGCCGGGCCTACATGGAGATCTACGGCACGGCCAAATACATGGCGGAGGCCGGCGGCGAGATGCTCGACAAGGTCGACGAGCCGCCGTTCCCCGGCATGATCGACGCGGAGCTCTGGCGGATGCCGAACCCAGACGGGGGAGAGCCATTCGTCTGCGTCAAATGCCGCAACTCGACCCCCGAGCCAGACGGCTCCTACAAGCACTACCACCTCTGGGTGCACCCAGAATGCCGTCCACTTCTTCCAGAGAAGAACGGCGAGCCGCAGTTCGGTGAGCCCCAGGAGATGACGGCGCACAATGCGCTTGCCTCAACCTACGGCGAGCGCGGCGAGACCTATGCACCGGCGGTCGAGACGTGAGCCGAGCGGCCTTCCTCAGAGCCGAGCGGGCACGCCGGCGGCACAAATCGGTGTCGCCGGACCAGCACCGCCACCTGAAGCGCTTGTCCCTCAAAGCCGGGATCGAGATGCCCCGCGTCTACTCACGGACACAGGCCACTGATGCGATTACGAGGCTCGAAGACATGCGCCGGCAACCGACCTTGGGGCCGATGGGTTAGTGGCCACCGACCTCCTCATCTGGGGCATCGTCACCCACCTCGTCATAGACTGGCTCGCTCAGAACGAGTGGATGGCGGTGAACAAGTCGAAGCGGCGCAAACGCTTCGAGTGGCGCGCTGACGGCCGGTGGATCACGCGATGGTGGGACCGCCACCCCGCGGCCTACATCCACGCTGGCCTTCATGGCGCAACACAGCTCCTCGTCTTCCCGTGGCCCGCAGCACTTGCCATCGGCATCACCCACCTTCTCATCGACACTCGCGTCCCGGTCGCCTGGTGGTCGAAGCTGATCCGCCAGACCCAGCCCGCCGAAGTCCCACACGCTCTCGTCTACATGGCGAAGGCAGAAGAGCACGAGATCCGCCACGTCGCTGACGCACCAGCCGGCTCGCCGATCCTCATGGACCTCGGAGCGGAGGTCCGCATCTGGGCCGATCAGATCTGGCACTTCGCCGTCATTGCAGTTTTGGCGTTGGTGGTCGCATGATCCTTAGGACAACACCCTGGGTAGACCTACCTGAGAGCAAGCAGGGGGTGGATCGTGGCTGAGAAATGCTGCATCGGCTACGGCGTGCGCGAGGGCAGTTGCACGCGGATCATCAACGCTGAGGCGCTGCAATTAAACGGCAGCGGCCTGTGGTGTGTCGAATGCGAGGAAGCGCGGCGCAAGGTCATCAGTGCTCAGTTCGCCGCGATCACCGATTCCTTTGGCGAGAGCGAGCAGGATGGGGGCGAGTCGTAGTGGCCAACTACGCATGTAGAAACGGCCACACCTGGGAGGGCAAGTCGAGCCTGAGCAAAAGGTTCCACCCCTCCGAACTGCGCTGCCCCGAGTGCGGCTCGCAGAACGAGCCGAAGATGAAGGCGCGCAGCCGGTCCGAGCCTCCTGTCGTCGCCGAGGCCCACACCCGCTTCTCCGAGCTAGTCACCGAGTGGCCGTGCTGGGCGAAGTCGCACCGCCGCGACCATCGCTGCTGGGGCCCGGTCGACCCTCACCACCTCGTGCCAGCCGAGTGGATTCGCCGCACCTTCGCGGACCTACCTGACGACGACCTTGCACTGATCCTCTACGAGCCTGTCATCGGCGCCCCGGTGTGCCGCGCCTTCCACGAAGCCTTGGAGAACCGCTCCGAGGTGATCGCCTGGCATGAGCTTGATGACGAGGCCAAGCTGTTCTGCCAGCGCATTGACGAGCAGCACCCCGGCCACCAGTCGATGTATGAGCGGCTGAAGGTGGAGAGCCCGGCGGGGGTGAGTACCGATGCCGCGTAGCTGGTCAATCCGGCAAGGCGACGCGCTCGAGCAGCTCCGGCAAATGCCCGACGAGTCGGTCCAGTGCTGCGTTACGAGCCCGCCCTACTGGCGCCAGCGTGACTACGGCTGCGGTCCCCAAGAGCTGGGGCGAGAGGAGACACCGTCACAGTTCGTCGGCTCGCTGGTCACCGTCGCCCAGGAGATCCGCCGCGTCCTCACGAAGGACGGCTCGCTCTGGCTGAATCTCGGCGACAAGTACGCCGCCGGCGGCAACGGCTGGGGGAAGAGGGCCAGCTCCAGACCTTCAAAGCAAGGACGCACGCTCGCCCATCGCTATCGCGTTCCTCCGCCCGGGTACAAGGCCAAGGATCTGACGCTCACCCCGTTCCTCGTGGCCAACGCCCTACGAGCAGACGGCTGGTTCCTCCGGCAGACCATCGTCTGGGATAAGCGCCACGCTCCCGAGCCCCCTCGCCAGGACCGTCCCTCGAGCGGGCACGAGTACGTCTTCCTTCTGACCCCCCAGTACAAGAGCCGGGTTCGCGATCCGGGCGAGGGCTGGTGGCACCAGTCGGTTTGGTCGATTCGTCAGGATCCTGACCCCTCCCACGTCGCCCCGATGCCGCAGGAGTTGGCTCGCCGCTGCATCGTTGCCGGCACCGACGAGGGGGACACAGTCCTTGATCCCTTCGTCGGCTCTGGCACCACCTGCATCGTCGCAGCTCGCTGCGACCGGGCATCGATCGGCATCGAGCTGAACCCCGTCACAGCCGAGCTTGCCTGCACCCGCATTCGGGACGACGCGCCGCTTCTGAACGTCCTAGCTGAGATCGTCCCCTCAACCCAGGAGGTAGCGGGGTGAAGGCGATCGATCTCTTCGCCGGCCCCGGAGGCTGGGACTGCGCCTGCTCGACGTTGGGCTTCGACCCGCTCGGCATCGAGTGGGACGACGCTGCAGTAGCCACGCGCGAGATGGCCGGGCTTCTGACGCTCCCCGGAGATGTGTCGGCGCTCGAGCCACGAACCGTCTTGTCGGAGATCGGCGGGGAGCCCTTGGGTCTCCTCATCGCCTCGCCACCCTGCCCGACCTTCTCCGCCGCCGGCAAGGGCGACGGTATTGCCGACATGCCGCTGGTCTACGAAGCTGCGACGGCTGCGGCGAGGGCCAAGCCCGTTCCACCGCTGCCTTGGCGCGATGAGCGTTCGGCCCTCGTCGTAGAGCCTCTCCGCTGGGCCGTCCTTCTCGAGCCCCGCTTTCTCGCCTGGGAGCAGGTTCCCTCCGTGCTGCCGTTCTGGGAGCACTGCGCTGAGATCCTGCGGCTGGTGGGCTGGAACGTCTTTACCGCCGTGATGGAGGCGGAGCGGTATGGAGTTCCGCAAACGCGAGAGCGGGCGATCCTCATGGCCGACCGCGAGGCTCCGGTACACCCGCCCAAGCCAACGCACCAGCGCTACGTGAAGGGCGAGCCACAGCGCCACGAGGTGACGATGGAGGGCGAGATCCTGCCTTGGGTGAGCATGGCCGAAGCGCTGGGCTGGGTCGAGGTCTTTGCTGGCGCGGATAGTCGCAGGCGCGCAGCGGCGGCAGCCTTGCGCAACGAAAACCAAGAGAATGCAGCGGTTCGAGACGAGGGAGAGCCGGCCCCGACGATCGCCTTCGGTAACAACGCGGCGCGCGTCGAGTGGGTTTCCGAGCGCCCCGCTCCGACACTCGTCACCTCCCGCCGCTCCAAGGACGGCATCTTGGTCGGCCGCCAGCTCCCAGAGGGCGAGGGAGAGAACGTCGGAGGCCGCAACTGGGGCGGCGGAGGACCCACCCCCGCAGAACGCCCCGCCACCACCGTCGCGGGCGACCCCCGCCTCTCGTCGCCGACGCACCACAACCACGGCGAGCAGAACGCCCACGCCATCCGAGTCACCGAGGAAGAGGCCCTGATCCTCCAGAGCTTTCCCGGCGATTACCCCGTGCAGGGAACGAAATCACAGCGTTTTACGCAGATCGGCAACGCCGTCCCGCCCCTCCTTGCCCACGCGATCCTCTCCGCCCTTCTCGCTTCGGTCCTCGAGCAGCCGACGGAGCTCGCGGCATGAACCACCCAAAGGTGTACGACGCCCAAGGCCGTGCTCTAGAGGTGGGCTCACGGGTGCATGTGGATGTGCCGTACGCGGACAGCCTCGAAGTGGTCGAGCTAGACGGCCCGTCAACCGGCGGCCTGGTTGAGGTCGGCATCCGCCATCCCGTAACGCAGACCTTCGAGCGCTTCTGGGCTGAGGAAACGAAGAACGGCGACTTCCTCTGCTCGCACCTCCTCCTAATAAACGACGAAGAGAAGGGAGACGCCAGTAATGGCTAACACCGCAACGAGTGACGAGGCAAAGGAAAACTTCGGGTCCAACTTCATGGCGATTGCCATCGAGACCCTTGGCGATCCGGGTGACAGCAACGACGAGCGGCTCCTCAACTATGTAACCGCCTTGGTGCAGTCCAATCTCGCGGTGGCCGAGGCGAATCTCAAGGTCGCCTCCGAGATACGGAAGATACGGAAGTCCCGTGAGACACAAATCGCGCTGTCACGGCCAGGCATGGTCATCCCACACGCAGGTGGTTCCGATGCCTAAGACAACAGAGCGGGCAGAGAGGGGCGGCTCGAAAGCGCGGTCGGTCTGCACTTTCTGCGACGCGCTCGTGAGTCCCTACCCAGAGCCTGATCGCTGCCCGCTCTGCAGGCGAGAGGTTGAGCGGGTCATCCCCGTCTCCGGCCTCCTCTCCGATGAGGTTGTTGAGCGGGTAACGCGAGGTCGCCATCCGTTGTTCTCGTCCTACACCGCCGAGGCGCAAGCGAACGCTCTCTTCGAGACCTCGTCAACGATCCAGACCGCCATAGAGCAGGTAGGAGGTGCCAAGTGAGTTGCGCTTCTCCAACCGTCGCGCAGATGATCGAGCGTGAGGTTGAGCGACAGGACCAACGTTGGCCTGCGTTCGAACGCGACCGCCGGTCGATCCGCCTTGGTATCGCCTGCCTCGAAGACGAGACCAAAGAGGTCTTCCAAGCGTTCGAGGACGACCGCCATGATGACTTCTGCGGCCTTGGTTGGTTGGGCACCACCGACGAGTTGATCCAGGTGGCCGCACTCGCCACCCGGCTTGCTCGTGACCTCCGCGAAGGAGGCAAAGACCAGTGAGCGACCGAGAGATGACCGTCGCTGAGACACGGGCCGTGCGCCGCGTCGAGAAGGCGATCAAGGCACTGGCGGAGTCGGTCGGCCTCTACTTCCATGGCTCCGACGCCACAGTCCTTGCCTGCAATGAGGACGGCTACATGATCCGCAGTGGCGAGGGGTTTGACCGGGACGCCATTCTTGGTGGCATCGAGACGCCCCGCTGCGAGGCAGGCTCGTGGTGAGCGACCGCACACAGACAGTTGGCTGCGCAATCTGCGGCATGGTGGGCGGCAAGGAGCAACCCGAGTTCCACCCGCACGCTCTCTGCCAGCTGGTCAAGGCCCGCAACGGCGACACGACGGCCGCTCGCAAGGACATGGCGTTCATCATCGGCGCGTCGCGCTCCAAAGAGCCAGCCACCCGAGCCATTGTCGACCGCTTCCTGAGGCAGGTCGACCGCAATGCCTGACCGCACACAGACGCTCTCGGTGACGGAACAGCTTCGCGGCCGACTCAAGCAAATCTCGACCTTTATGGGCTGGGACCGCCCGGACACCTGGAAGGTCATGGAAGCCAAGTGGATTGCTGACACCGCTCTTTCCCTCTCCCAGCCAGAGCACCAGGGGGACGACCCAGTCGAGCGCCGCGAACGAGCCGTCGCCGAGCTGCTTGACCTGGCCAAGGTCGCCGACGACGAGTGGATGCGAGACGACCTCGAGCGTCTCGCCAGCCGCTTCTCACTCCCGCCTTCTTCCCAGCCCCCCGCCCCACTTAGCGATCAGGAGAAAAAGACGCTGGGGCAGATCGAGAAAGAGCTTCGCCACCTGGCAAGGGAGCACTTCAACTCCGTCGTTGGCAAGCGCTACGAGGGTTACGCCAACTTCCTCCGCAACCTCGCCTCTCGGGAGCATCGGGGGGAGGAGTGCCCAACCTGCGGCAGCGACGATCCGTCCCTCGTGAACGCGACCAACAGGAAGGGCAAGCCAGCGCGGTTCGTCTGGACCGACGCCTCAATTCTCAGTGACGAGAGGCGGGCGCACTGGCACTGCCCGGACGCCTTCCACGATTCCGCGCAGCCCCCAGCAGGAGAGGTAGAGAGGCTACGGGAGCGGGTGGTCGAGGAGTTGGCCTATTACGCCCGTGCTGCCGATTGTTGCCCGGCCGCTGCGTCCATTAGCCACGAGCGCCTGGCGCAGACCCGCGAGGTCTACAAAGAGCTTCTCGCGCCCCCCTCAGACTCCCAGGGAGATCAGGAGCGGTGTGGGACGTGCGGCGGAAGCGGCTTGGTCCCGCAGGCGTCCTCGTTGAACCCATGGCGTGATTGCCCCGACTGCAACCCAGCCCCTACCCAGGTAGAGGAAGGTTGCCGCAACCCGGACGCGTGCGAGTGGGACTGGTGGCCCGATCATTGCTCGTGCCGTAGCGATAAAGGCAAAAGGCACGATGCGCCTGAACCGCAATGGATGGTCGAGCGCAACAAGAAGAAGGAGCAACCAGAGGGAGGAGACGAGGAGGACTGGCCGGAGGTTGCGCTTTGGCGAGAGGTTGGCAGGCGCGGTCCCGTCCATGCGGCACCTGATCTCGTCGGCAAACCCGCCGAACTCCGCCGCTACGCCCCAGCCACCTCCCAGGACTCAGCACCGAAGCATCCAGGCGGAGCAGCAGGTGAGGGTGAAGACGCGGTTGAGGCGATCCACCGAATCGCGATCGAGGCCGAACTGGACGATCTTGACCAGACGACCTTGGCCGAATGGGCCTCACTCCTTACTGCCCTCGAAGCAGGCGGTTGGCACCTCGTACATGCCACCTCCCAGGACTCCTCGGAGCTGGAGGAGAAGCTGATGATCGCGCGGGGGGCGGAGATTGAATTGGCGCACAACCTTCGGTTGGAGATCGAGAAACGAGAGGAAGCCGAAGACCGCGCCTCCAAGGCCGAGGCAGAGCGGGACCGCTGGATGGCTCGTTGCGATGAAGCCGCCGTCGACCACATGCAAGCCGGGATCAAGCTAGGGCGAGCCGAAACCGCACTGGATGGGCTGGCCGCTTTGTTGAGTCGGCTCGCGAAGGCTCAGGACGAGTCATCGGCACGCAAGGGCGCCTATGCGAACGCCGCCCAGCTAGCCCGTGAGAAGGCAGCCGAGCTGAAGGAGGGGGAGCGCCGTGGTTGATCCGACCGAGATCGCAGACGGCCTCGCGCTCTGGGAGGAGCACAAGCCACAAAGCGCCGAGGACTGGGTCGCCGTCGCCGAGCGCTTCGTCGCGGACGGTGCATCGACTGAGAACTCCTCGCCGCTCTTTGCCGGACTGGTCCTCGCCGTCGAACAGCGCGATTCCCTGAAGGGAGGCTCCAGTGGGGAGTGAGGGACAGCTTCGCCTCGACGTGCTTTGGGCGCGGCACCAGATCGACCGCCTTGAGAGTTTCGACGACCGTGCCTGCGATCTGATCGAAGACGAAGCGGTCAACCCAGACTGGGAGACACTGCTCGCCCAACTTCATCCTGAGCCAGGAGCCTCAGATGCCAGGTGAGGTAGAGATGCCGGAGGAGGCGGTGAAGCTGGCGCGCATCGCCGAGAAGATGGTGTTCGGCCAGTCCAGCGAGTCCGATGGGCTGCGCGAGGTCCTCGCCGCCGCCGCCCCGTCGATCCGCTCCCAGGAGAGACAGCGGGTAGGGGAGGCGCTTGAGAAGCTGCCGAGGCTTGCGATCAGCCCGGTTGGGAACGTCCTCGACCGCCCTGGCATCGGGGCGTTCGTCCGCTTCAGCGAGATCGAAGCCGCCCTCGACTCCCTGGAGGATGGCGATGGCTAAAGGGGGCGGACCTCTGAAGCCGCCGGGGCCACCCGATCCGCCGATCACGGCTGGCTCGCAGGGCTGGCCGTCCCGCGAGAAGCTGAACGCCCTCGTCGCCACGCTGGGCGTCTTCGAGTGGTGCGAGGCCAACGGCTTGCTCGACGCCGAGATGGGCGAGCTTCGCCGCGCCCGAGACGCGTTCATGTTCGACTGGGGACCGACCGCCGAACGCTGGCGAGAGCAAACCGGCGAAGAGCCGAGCTGGTCCCAGTATGCCCACCTGATCTCCGACAACCAGCGACTGCGTGACGAGGTCGAGCGGCTGACCGCAGCGCTGAAATCGGCAGTCGACCCGGACTCCAATACCCGTGAGGAGGCAGGGGAGCGATGAGTGGAGCGCTACGGATAGTCCATCGGGAAGCGATCCCGGAGCCCCTGCTTGAGAGCCGCCGATTCCTCGGCGGGGGCTTTCAACCCGGCCGGCAACTCGCCCCCCTTTGCCTGGTTGCACGGTTGGCACATCGTCACGAGATTGGATTCTCTACCGGTCCCGTCAAGAGCAACGGGCACGATGTGGTCGATGGTCAAGTCGAGATCCTCGCGCCGCATCTTCCTGCCGCATTTCGTGCAGGTGTAGTCGTCCCGCTCGTAGATCCGTTCGCGCTTGGCTTTGGAGATCGTCGGCACTGCTCACCAACCAGGTCGAATCAGGGGGAACTTGAACTCGGGGATCGTTACCTCGGCCAAGAGGTTCGCCGGCGTCTCGAGCAGGAAGCGCGCGAAATCAGGATCGCCAACGAGCGTGAACTGCTCGCCCCCTTTGACCGCGTAGATGATGCCGAACTCTGCTTCAGGCAGGCCCATCGCGACGGACTGATCGGGTGTGGAAACGGCGGCTTCCTTGGCTTGCAGCATGGCTTCATTTTCCCCCGTCTGTCAAACGGAAAGTGTGGGAAGAGTCCGGCCGGGGAGCTAAAGGAGCGCGACCATGGCGAGTAGAGCTCAGGCGCCGAGGACTACGTCCGTCGAACCCAGGCCGCCTTTGGTGCCGATCACCCGGACCAGCTCCTGCCCGGTCATGCCCTCTGGCGGCGCCTTGTCGAGGCCGAAGTACCAGGGCATCTCCTCGACTTGCTTGAGCTCATCGAGCCACTCTGGCAGCTCCACGATTTCCCCTAGCGCTCGGCGATCTATCTGCGAGGCGAGCCGCTTCTGCCTTGCACCAACGCGCTGCGGGCTCAGCTCCACCGCTTTGGTGCGTTCCTGCTTTTCCTGCTCGGCGATTCCATTGAGGAAAGCCCCGATTGAGAGTGAAACGCCATTCATCGCCTTCGATGTTACCCCGACCCCCTGGGTAGATCTAGACGAGGGGGAGGGTGGGGATGGCTGAACCGATGGCGGGGAGCGAATGCGAGGACATCAACTGGTTCGCCCGGAGCAAGTGCACCCGCGCTGAGGCCCGGCGTTTCTGCGAGGAGGAATGGGGCCGCTACGACCTGATCGTCCGCCAGGGCTACATCCGCGAGCTGGTCCCCGGCGACTGCCCGGCACACCCAGGCGACGACTTCACCGGCTCCGACGACTACGACGAAGACAAGGTGCCCGACGAGTGTCGCTGCTACGAAATCGAGGAAGGCTGGTGGGACGAGTGCACCCACCGCGCTGACCACGCCGTCGCTGCCTGGCGAGTTGAACCAGCCAGGGAGTCAAAGGGCGGTGGGAAGCGGTGAGCGTTCCGACCGAAAAGCAGTTCGAAAAGCTCAAGGTGCTGATCGGCCACATCGTGCTTACACCCGGCTTCCGTGAATGGCAGCCCTTCGTCAAACGCGGCTGGGTAGAAGCGGCGTGGGGACACGAGCTGGAGCCGATCGTCAAAGGCCGCTACAAGAGCTGGCCACCCCTGCGTCTCGCTGCTGATGGTTACCGAGCGCTCGCCGACGCGATCGACAAGTACGGCTGGCCCGAAGAATCGCCGGGCGCAGCTCAGAACAGAGGTAAGAGCTGATGGGAGAAGGGGGGCAGTGACGAGGCTGGCCGAATCGCTCCGCAACCTTGAGTGGGCGCAGTCGTGTTCGCCGGCGGGTCCGGCACGGGATTCCGAGGAGTGGGCGGACATGCGCATCGAAGCGCTGTGCCCCGACTTCCTGCGCGAGTACGAGCAGCTTCACTCCAAGCAACGCGACCAGCTACTAGAGGCGATAGCGGTCGCTCAGGGGTACCTCCGCCCTGGCCCGCCCGGCAACCCGATTCACGACCTATTCGCCCTAGCCGACCAGATCAAGGGCCAGCGGGAGGGGCGAAGTGGCTAGCGAGCCCTGGCTCACCAAGCGCGAACTTGCGCTGAAGCTCAGGAAGTCGACGCGCTCGATCGAGCGTATGGATCTTCCCTGCCTCCGTGTCGGCGGCCAAAACCGCTATTTGCTCAGTCAGGTCGAAGCATCCTTGGCCGGCGTCCCCGAAGAGGGCGGCAATGTGCTTCGCTTCCCGCGTGAGCGGACGAGAGGAGCGGCAGCGTGACGCAAGTACAGGTTGAGCTTCATCCGAAAGCTGGCTCGCCAACAGGCAGCGTGCGGGCTTTCGCTCGGGTCCCGTGTCGGGGCGAGGCGATTGTCACCGGAACCGGAACCTACGTCGTGGCTGAGGTCCAGTGGCAGCTTGACGGCACTCCCAAGGTCATTGCTCGCCAGCAGTGACCGTCTGGCTCGACAAGAAGCGACGCGGCTGGCTCGCCAAGTTTGAATTCCAGGGCAAGCAGCACTGGGTAAAGGGCGGCCCTTGGGATCGGAAGAGCGAAGCCGAGGCAGCGGAAGACCGGCTCCGCGAACGGCTACAGGACCGCCGCACCGACGAGACCTGCGCGGCCTTCGCAGATCGCTGGCTCGAAGAGTGGCCGCGCCCGGCCGTCTCGACGCGCCGGCACTACGCAATCGCCATGCGTCGCTTCAAGGAGGGATTCGGCCCGACCCTGCTTGGCGAGGTTGAGCGACCCTCGGCTCGCCTCTGGGCTCTCGGTGTCCCCCGCAACGTCTCGAAGTGCGTCTCCACGATGTACGAAGACGCCTACAACATCGGCCTCGTCAAGGCCAACCCGTTCTCAAATCTCCGGCTCCCTGCGACCGAGAAGACCGCCGAGGTCTCGCCGCCGACCCTTGAGGAGTTCCGCCAGCTGCTGAGTGCCTGCATGGTGCTCGGCGGCTATGCAACCGAGTTCCGGGCGCTGATCCAGTTCACGGCTTGGACGGGTCTTCGGGCCGCCGAGGTGCAAGGGCTTCAGTGGTCAGACATCGGCGAGGAGACGCTTTGGGTGAGGCGAGCGCGAAAGGACGGCGGCAAGTACGGCCTGCCGAAGAACGGCCACGAACGCGAGATCGCTTTCTTTCGCGCTGCCCGCGTCTTGGACCAGGTGCCGCGCCGGGAGAACTCGCCGTTCGTCTTTCATTCGCTGCGAGGCGCCGCCCTCAACAAGGGCAACCTCTACTACCCGTGGAAGGCCGTCCGTGACAACTCGGGCACCTCTCCCGATCGTCTCGCCGGTCAGATCAAGCCGATCCGCTTCCACGACCTTCGCCACTTCTGTGCCACCCAGCTTCTTGAGCGTGGCGCCAGCCACTTCGACGTGAGCGTGCAGCTCGGGCACGAGGACGGAGGCGCTCTCGTCATGGCCCGCTACGGCCACCCGAGCAAGGAGGCTGCACGCAGTCGCCTGCTCGAGCAAGACGCCGAAGTCGATTCGAGCCTCGGTATCCAAACCGCTCAGGGCAGGTAGGCGAGCCGTGCTGCTACGGGTGCCGCCTCGCTCGCTGCCGTCGAATGCTACGGCCCCGATCCGTAGCAATGGCATCCGCATCTGGCTCTAGGGTGCGTGGTGACGGTGCTTTTGAACGAGTCGCCCCGATTACTGCATCGCATCAGAGCGCAAGCCGTGTTCTGCCCGTGGCTAACGCGGGGTGCCGAAGAAGCGATGGCGGACCGCACGTTCGGCGCAGGTGACTGGAAACCCGAGCTGGACGTCTCCTGAGTTGACGAGGTAGGTGTCTTCGCGCTGGCTGTCGTAGAGGACGACGCGCCCATCGTCCTCACCCAGATAGATGATCGGGCCGCAGTGTGGCGGGTGGGGGTCCTGTGTCTGCCCCGTCCAGGTCACTTCGACTCGGTCGGCCTTCCACGGCACCAATGCCTCGTGTAGGGCCCATCCGTACTTGACCTGTTTCGCGTCCTCGATCGCGAAGAGCGAGAAGCTGATCAGGGCAAGCGGGATCGTGATCAGCGGGACGGCGATCGGCGAGAGGCGCAGTATTCGGCGCAACGTCTTGGCGGTCGATTGCCACACACTGAGCTTTGGGCCCCTGCGCGGGAGCCGACCGACGACGATCGAGTGGGGAACCATCAGAACGATGGCGATCAGGAGTCCGGCCAGCGCAAAAGCCGCGCTGATGAGGATGAACGAGATGAGCATGATGGCGCTGGCTTGCAGGAAGATGTCGACCGAGTCCAGTCCGACGTTCTCCGGCTGTACACCGAAAGCGCTGTAGAAAAATTCGATCGGGATGCGAGCGATTGCGTAGAGGATCGCTGTCGAGATCGCCAGGGTAGGAGCAGGGTTCCTGCTCACCACCCGGGCCATTTTCATCGCCCGGTCGCCAAGCCGGTCGACCCCAAGGCCGACCGCTTCGGCACCACCCCTAATCCGATCGACCGTGTTGAAGAGCCGCTTCCTCAGCGTTCTCGCCTTTGGCATGGGCGGAGCCTCCCACGAGAAATCTTTCAAGCAAGAAATCTTGAGTAAATCGCCCTAATTTGGCTCTTTGAGAGTGTTATGTCCCCTGGACGGTTATCGCTCAGGGGATAACAGGAACTTGCCGATATTGGCGATGTGAATCACGCCGAAATCGGACAGAAAGAGCGACGGGTCGAACGGGTGCAGCTTGAAACCGACCGGCAGCGGATCGTCGGCGATGTGACGCTGCCGCCGGAGGGCTACCAGAGCCGTTTCTCCGACGCGCTCAATCGTCCGGATGTCACCTTCATCCCCTTGGTCAACGCGGAAATCTCCTCCTTGATGGGTGGGGACGTCGAGCGCAAGCCGTTCATCGTCGTCTGCAAGTCCCACGTCCGCATCGCCTTCCCGCTCGAGCCCGGGCAGCCACCGCGGCAGGGCTAGGTGCGCTCGGCAGCGACGGGACCGATCTCGTGAGCGAGCGGTTTAGGCGCGGGCGCGTCGCTCGCGGCTGCCGCGAGCGTAGGAGCCGAGGTCGATGACGAAGGCGAGGATGACGATGAACCACTCGAAGCCCTTGACCCCGTTCGATCCCGAGCTCCACATCACCGCGTAGGCGAGCGTCGTCCAGGGCAGCAGGAAGAAGCCGAGGAAGGGCACGAACCAGCTCTCGAAGGCGTGGCTGAGCATGTCGCTGAAGAGCCAGAGCGCGAACAGCGCTAGGCGGGGCGAGATCAGCGCGAAGAGGATGACGAAGCAGCCGATGGACGCACGCTACCGCTTTGCCGGACGCGTCACAGAACAGCAAGAAGTGGGCGCTAAGGTCGGTAGCGACGAAAAGGAGACGAGATGAACCGACTTGGCAAGCTGATGACGATGCTGAATCCAGAGAAGACGCAGATGCCCGCCGCCGAGGAGGCGCTACCGGGACGCAGCGAGCCCGCCTTTGACGTCCCCGAGCGCCACGCAGTGCTGGGCACCCCGCTGCAGCCGCCCTTCCCCGAGGGGACCGAGGTCGCCTACTTCGCCCTCGGCTGCTTCTGGGGAGCGGAGCGGCTCTTCTGGGGAATCGACGGCGTCTATACGACCGCGGTCGGCTACATGAACGGGACCACGCCGAATCCGACCTACGACGAGGTCTGCAGTGGTAGGACCGGCCACGCCGAGGCCGTGCTGGTCGCCTTCGATCCGGCCAAGGTTTCTTACGCCGACCTGCTCAAGGTCTTCTTCGAGGAGCACGACCCGACCCAGGGCATGCGCCAGGGCAACGACGTCGGCACCCAGTACCGCTCCGGCATCTACTTCGCCAACGACGCCCAGAAGGCAACGGCGGAGATGGCGCGGCGGACATACGACGAGGATCTGCGCGCGGCTGGCCATGAGCCGGTGACGACCGAGGTCGAGCCGGCCGCCCCGTTCTATTACGCCGAGGACTACCACCAGCAGTACCTGCACAAGGTGCCGAACGGCTACTGCGGCCTCGCCGGCACCGGGGTCTCCTGTCGGATCCCGGCCGCAGCCTCCTAACCCCTCGGTGTAACGCGCTGTCCGCCTATTGGCCGGGCAGCGCGTTACGCCCGCAGTCGCGCCGCTCGCCCGGCGCGGCGAATAGCATCCCGCGCCGGTGACCCCCTCCTTCGGCTCCTACATCGGCGGCTGCTTTGCCGTCATCGGCATCGTCAGCGCGCTCGGCCTCGGCGGCTACTGGCTGCGGCGCTGGATCGTGCCGGAATTCTCCGGGGCGCTGGCGCGGCTCGCCGATGCCACGATCGCGGTTGGCCTGCTGGTGCTCTCGCTGGAGCTGCTCGGCACCCTGAGCATCCTCTACACCGGCTGGATCGTCGTCGTCTGCATCGGCGTCGGCCTGCTCGCCGCCTGGCTCGGCTGGTCGAAAGCTCCCGCCGAGAACCGCGAAATCAGCGCTCCGCAGGTGCAGAACATCGCCCTGCTGATCGCGCTCGCGGTCGCCTCCTTCACCGTCGCCGAGTGGACCTTCCCCTCTCAGCTCAGCCTCGACCAGGGAATGTTCGGTGGCGACACCACCTGGTACCACATGCCCTTCGCGGCGCGGTTCGCCCAGGAACACTCGATCGTCCACCTGCACTTCACCGATCCGCTGCGGCTCGCCGCCTGGTTTTACCCGCAGAGCTCGGAGCTGGTCCACGGCGCCGCGATCGCGATCTTCAAGAGCGACTGGCTCTCGCCGCTGATCAACCTCTTCTGGCTGGCGATCGCGCTGCTCGCCGCCTTCTGCGTCGGCCGCCCCTACAAGGTCGGCCCGGCGACGCTGGTTGCCGGCGCGATCGTGCTCGACGCGGGTGTGATGATCGAGACCCAGCCCGGGGAGGGCCGCAACGACATCATGGGCCTCGCCTTCCTGCTCGCCTTCGCCGCCTTCCTGATCAACGCCCACCAGCGACGAGCGCCGCAGGAGGGGGCGGTGCAGGACGCGCCCGAGCAGGGCGCGCCGCTGCTCGACAAGGGACCGCTGGTGATCGCCGGAATCGCCGCCGGGCTCGCCGCCTCGGTCAAGCTCACCTTCCTGATCCCGGTCGTCGCGATCGGGCTCGGCGTGATCGTCTTCAGCGGTCGCGGGCGACGCCTGACCACGGCCTGGGTGCTCGGTCTCTCGACCTTCCTGGTCGGCGGCTACTGGTACGTGCGGGCGGCGATCAAGACCGGCGGCAACCCGATCCCGCAGATCGGCTTCGGGCCGCTGCAGCTGCCGCGGCCCGATCAGATGCCGCTCGACCCACGGCCGCGCTTTGCCGTCGCCCATTACCTGACCGAGCCGACGATCTACCGCAAATGGTTCTTCCCTCAGCTCGACAACGCCTTCGGGCCGCTCTGGCCGCTGATCCTGATCGTCGCCGTGGCGGCCGCCGTCTACATCGCCTGGCGCTCGCGCAACATCATCCTGCGGGTGATCGCGGTGGCGGCGCTGGCGACGGCCTTCGTCTACGTCTTCACGCCGCTGACCGCGGCCGGCCAGGAGGGCTCGCCGACCGGCTTCTTCACCAACACGCGCTACCTCGTGCCGGGCCTGGTGCTGGCTATGGTGCTGCTGCCGCTGGCGCGACCGCTGCGCGCGCCCGACCGGCGCGCCTGGCAGACGCTGCTCTTCCTATCCGCCGTCTACGCGATCACGGTGCTGACGACGCCGCGCTGGTACCCGGGCTTCATCGTCGGCACGGTCTTCCTCACCCTGGCGCTGGTCTGGGCCCCGGCCGGGTTGGGGATGGCGCGCTCGCGGCGGCTGATGAGCCGGGGAGCGGTCGTCGGCGCCGGGGCCGTGGTGGTGCTGTTGGCGGTCGTTCTCGGCCGCGCCCAGGAGGTCCAGTACTACGACCACCACTACACCCGCACGACGCTCTTCCTCCAGGACGGCGGTCCCCAGAAAGCGTTCGAATTCGCCCATAACCAGCACGGCAAGCGGATCGGCATCGCCGGCTCGGGCGAGATCTACTTCGGCCAGTACGGCTTCTACGGCGCCAACCTCGACAACGACGTCCAGTACATCGGCGTGCCGGGGCCGGACGGGACCTATCGCCTGGCGACCACTTGCCAGCAGTTCCGCCGTCAGATCAACGCCGGCAACTACGACTACCTGATCCTCAGCCAGTACACCCAGGACGCCGCCGATTCGCCTTACTGGAAGCCGATCTACGCCTGGGTCAAAAACGACCCGGCGCTGGAACAGCTGATCGAAGAGCCCGACATAACGCCCGAGCCCGACTGGGTCTTCCGGGTCAAGGGCAAGCTCGATCCGGCCGGTTGCGCCGGTGGCTCCAAGGGTTGAGCCGGCGCTGGCTCAGGCCGAGTCGTTCTCGACGAAGCTCTTCAGCCGTTCGGGCATGTTGTTGACCAGCTGGCCCTTGAGCACGCCGACCAGGGGACCGCGAATCAGCAGGCCCAAGGTTCTGCCCAGGTCGACCTCGAGCCAGTAGGTCGCGCGGGTCCGCCCGTCGCCGAGGTCCTCGAGCTCCCAACTGCCTTCCAGCGACTTCAGGTCCCCGTCCTCCTGGACCCAAGAGATCCGGCTCGGCTCCTCGTAGCTGAAGCGGATGTCCGAACCGAGCCGGCGCACCTTTGCGTCGGTCTCCATATGGACCAGTGCCTGGTTACCGTCGCCATCGCGCTCGATGCACTCGGCGACCTTGATCTCCGGCTGCCAGCGGGGCGAGGCCTCGACGTCGGCGGCCGCCTTGTAGACGGCGGCGATCGGGGCCTCGATCTCGGTGCTGGCGGAGCCGTTGATCGTGCCCATCGTTCAGCTCAGACCGGGGTGAGGGCGTGTTCGCGGATCAGTTCGGCCGAGCGCTGGGGTTGCTCCCACCAGAACATGTGGCCGACTCCATCGAGCGTCTCGAGGCGAGCGCCTGGAATCAACGCCGCGATCTCGCGCCCATTGGAGTAGTTGAGCAGCCGATCGCTGTTGCCGTGGAGGACCAGCGTGGGAATGTCGATTTGACCGAGTCGCTCGTGCGTGTCGTGCAGGCCGCAGGCGCGCATCTGCTGCAGGACCACGGGCTGTGGTGCCGGCAGGCCCGATCCCATCTCGGCGAAGGCGGCGAAGCGCGAGTCGTCGGCGCGGAACTCGGAGGAGAGATTGATCTCCCACATCGCCCGGAAGACCCGCTCGTGCTCGCCGGAGACGAACGCTTCGCCGAGCATCTGCAGGTCCTCGGGTGACATCAGCGTGCCTTCCGGCCCGCCGCAGTAGCTGGCGCCGATGGCGAGAGTGCGGATGCGCTCGGGGTGAGCGAGGGCGAGCTCCTGAGCGACCATGCCGCCCATCGAGATGCCGGCGACGTGGACGCTCTCGAGTTCGAGCGCATCGAGCAATCCGATCGTGTCGGCGGCGAGATCGGCGATCGTGAAGGGCAGCTCGGCCCGCCCGGAAAGTCCCATGCCGCGGTGGTCGAAGACGATCGTGTCGAAGCTGCGCTCGAGCTCGTCGAGGAAGGGTCGTCCCCAGGCCAGGTGCGTGGCGCTCATCCCCTGGATCAGCAGCAGTGGCTCACCCTCGCCCGCACGCAGGTAGTGCAGCTCCGTCCCCGATGCATTGACACTCGGCATGCCCGCCGATCCTACGCCAAGCTGGCGTGCCAGGGCCTAATCTTGCCTGCCTGCCCCCGTAGCTCAGTGGACAGAGCACCGGCCTTCTAAGCCGATGGTCGTTGGTTCGAATCCAACCGGGGGCGTATCTCGGCCAGGAAGCGGTTCACCGCGCGGGTGAACGGGCGTCGCTCCTGAAAGAGGAAGGCGTGTGCTCCGGGGAAGACGACCAGCTCGCCGGCGGGGATCCGCGCCGCGATCCGCCGCAGATTGAGCGGTGGCGTCACTGGGTCCCGGGCCCCGGCGGTGGCCAGGGTTGGGGCGGCGATGCCGGCCAGCTGGCGGTAGTTGCGGTTGCTGCGCAACCAGGGATCCTCGGCCGCGACCTGGGCGCGAGCGGTTGTCGCCGGCACGGCGAAGTCGTCGGGGATCTCTCCGCTCTGGCTGGCGCGTTCGAGGCGGCGCAGGAAGCGCCGGCCCTCGGCTTGGCGGTCGGTCGGGTAGAGCTCGCGCAGGATGTTCGCTTCGGAAGGGTCGGGCTCGCTGTCGATTTCCTGGGCCTTCGGCGTGCCGAGCACGGTGCGGCTGCCGCCGGGGTTGGTGCCGGCGAGGACCAGGCGGGAGACCCGTCGCGGATGGTCGATCGCGAGGCGCTGGGCGACGAAGCCGCCCATCGACCAGCCGAGGACGTCGGCCCGCGGCAGGCCGATCGCCTTCATCAGGCCCGCGGTCGTGTCGGCGAGCGAGTCGAAGCTGCGCCCGCGCCACGGCCCCGACAGTCCCATCCCCGGGTAGTCGAGGAGGATCAGTCGGTGGCTGCGGGCCAGCAGTCGCAGCAGCGCCGGGTCCCATTCGGCCATCGTCGAGCCGGCCCCGATCAGCAGGACCAGCGGCGAGCCCTGGCCGCGTTCGTACCAGGCGACCCTGGTGTCGCCGACCGGAGTGACGTGGACCTGGGCCCTGAACGACTGCGCCGAGCTCTGGCCGCATCCGGCGAGGAGCGCCGCCAATCCGAGGCAGATGGCCAGACGAACCCTCATGGCTGGGCAGCCTAGAGCCGGATTCGGGCTACTGCTCGACCTCGACCGAGAAGTGTTCGGCGAGATCGGCGGGCATCATATAGGCCGGTGGTCTGGGGAAGATCGCGCCCGTGCGCACCAGGGCTTCGGAGGCGAAGCCGGAGCAGATCGCCGTACCGATCTTGCCGATCATCAGCGTGCTGCCGAAGCCAAGGGTGAAGAAGAGGCTGAAGATCGTCAGCCAGCCGTATTTGGTTCGCTGGGGGGAGTCGAGGACGGCGGCCGCGAAGGCGCCGATCTGCTCGCGGTCGGCGGGCGCGCACTCGACTCGCACCAGGTGGTAGTCGGTGCCCTCGTACTTGGAGAGGTTCGTTCTGACGACGCCGGCGGAGAGGGCCTCGCCGAGATTGCCGTCGGCGTCGAGCACGAGGGCGACGTGGTTCCAGCGGGCGAACTTGCTGCGCGAGCCGCGGAAGCGCAGGCGCTGACCGAAGCGGATCATCCGCGAGGTCCAGTGGTCACCGTGGGTGAGGACGATGAAGCCGGTCTCGAGCTCGTCGGCGGATTCGCCGGGGCCGAAGCTTTCCACCGTCGGCTCACGCGGCACGGCTGTCTCTGAAGTGCGACCGCTGTTGCCCGCGAGGACCATGCCGGGAAATCACTCTATAGAGCTTGAGCGCTCATAGATGTCGTTGCTGTCGCTGCCGCTACATTTTTGAGCCGTGGCCGAGGTCCTCTACTACGCGATCCCCGCCTTTGTACTGCTACTGGTGGTCGAGCTGGTCTCGTTCAAGTACGCGCGCGACGAGGAGCTGGTCGGCTATGAGGCCCGCGACACGCGCACGAGCCTGACCATGGGTGGTGGCAACGTGGTCATCAACGCGGTCTGGAAGCTGGTCGTGGTCGTCGCCTACGCTGGGCTCTACGAGCTGACGCCGCTGCGAATGCCGGCCGATCAGTGGTGGACCTACGTTTTGCTCTTCTTCGCCGACGACCTCGCCTATTACTGGTTCCACCGCGTCCACCACGAGATGCGGGTCTTCTGGGCGAGCCACGTAGTCCACCACTCCTCCCAGCACTACAACCTCTCAACCGCGCTGCGTCAGACCTGGACGCCGATGACGGCGCTGCCTTTTTGGGCCCCGTTGGCGCTGCTCGGCTTCGCCCCATGGATGATCCTCACCCAGCTGGCGATTTCCTTGATCTACCAATTCTGGATCCACACCGAGCGAGTCAAGAAGCTGCCGGCGCCGATCGAGCTCGTCTTCAACACGCCCTCGCACCATCGTGTTCACCACGGGGCCAACGAGGTCTACCTGGACCGCAACTACGGCGGCATCCTGATCATCTGGGACCGCATCTTCGGCACCTTCCAGGGGGAGACGGAGCGGCCGCGCTACGGCCTGACCAAGAACATCCGCAGCTTCCGGCCGACCAGCGTCGCCTTCCACGAGTTCGTCGACATGGCGCGTGACGTGCGCGCGGCGAAGAGCTGGCGCGACAAGCTCGGCTACGTCTTTCGCGGTCCGGGTTGGTCACCGGACGGCAGTGGCGGCGGCGGCACCCGCGGCTGAGGCGGGATTGCCCAGGGTTATTGGTTGGCCGACTCGGGCACTGCCGGGACCAGGTCGAACTCGGTCCCCAGTCGCAGCTCGCTATAGCGCTTCGTCCAGTCGTCGTTGAGCCCGTCGGACTGGCGCTTCATCCGTGGCTCGAAGGTGAAGCCCTCGGGTGGGGAGAGGTCGAGCCGCTCGAGCAGGCGTAGGGTGCTGGTCTCGTAGTCGGCCTCGAAGTTCTCGTAGAGGATCAGCACCGGCTTGATCCCGGAGTGCTCGAAGAAAGCGTCCCAGGCGGCCTCCTCGACCAGGATCTGCTCGAGCAGGTGGCCGATCGCGCGGTAGTGGAAGCGCAGCTGGGGACGGTGCTCCTCGATGAAGCTCTTGTACGGGGGCGAGCCGTCTGCCTCGATCGAGGTCGCCTTGGCCTTTGCCTGATCCTCTCGCCAGGTCGCTGTCTGCACCGCCTTCCAGAGCGAGACGGCCTGGCGCAGCTTGTTGGCCCGGATCACGCGGACGAAGGTCAGATCGGGGAAGACCTCGGGCAGGAGGTCGGCCAAGGAAAGGTCGCGGTAGCTGGGGACATTGCGCAGGAGGCTGACGAAGTCGCCGAAATAGCCCCACATCAGCTTCGCTCCGAAGACGCCGTTCGGCGTGGTGCCGACCTCGAAGGCCCACTCGAGGTAGCGGTCGTAGGCGGCGCGGCTCCACAGCGGCGAGCGGGGCGGGGGCTCGTTGCCGAGCGCGCGCTCACCGAGGTGATCGCGGATCGACTGGTCCTCGACGCCGAGGAAGTATTCCTCCGGGCGCCGCGGCCGGCCGCTGTGGCGCAGCGCCTCGAAGTACTCCTCCGGCCGTCCCGCCACGCCTGTGTCGGCGAGTGCGTGGCAGACGAGAGTGCTCCCGCTTCGGGGAGTGGCGCAGACGATGTAGGAGCGTTGCGGTTGCATGGTGCGAAAGTCTTGCCGATTAAGTTAATCAACAAAGCCAGCAAGAGAGTCCGCTCGCTAGTCTCCCCTCAGTACCCGCACGAGGAGAAAGCATCACCTTGGACTCACCGCCGAACATCCTCTACATCCACTCGCACGACACCGGGCGCTTCGTCCAGCCCTACGGGTTTCAGGTCCCGACCCCGAACATCCAGCTCCTCGCCGACCAGGGCGTCCTCTTTCGCGAGGCGTTCTGCGCGGCGCCGACCTGCTCGGGCAGTCGCGCCAGCTTGCTCACCGGCCTCTACTGCCACAACAACGGGATGTTTGGCCTCGCCCACCGCGGTTGGGCGCTCAACGACTACAACCAGCACTGGGTACACACACTGCGCAAGGCGGGGTATCACTCGACCTTGATCGGCGAGCAGCACATCTCGGTCGACCCCGGCGCGATCGGCTACGACGAGCTGGTCGAAGTCGGCTCCACTCGGGCCGAGGACGTGGCGCCGCTGACGATCGAGACGCTGAGGGCGGCCCCTTCGGAGCCCTGGTTCATGTCGGTCGGCTTCTTCGAGACCCACCGCAGCTTCTTCGAGCCGACCTCGGTGCGCGACACCCTCTACTCACTGCCGCCGGCCAACCTTCCCGACGTGGTCGCGAGCCGCCGCGACGTCGCCGCCTTCAAGACCAGTGCGCGCTCGCTGGACCAGGGGATCGGAGCGGTACTGCACGCCCTGCATGACCTCAACCTCGTCGAGAACACGCTGGTCGTCTGCACCACCGATCACGGCATCGCCTTTCCCGGGGCGAAGGCGACCCTGTTCGATCGCGGCATCGGGGTGATGATGATCGTGCGCGGCCCGAGCGGGTTCAGTGGCGGCAAGGTGATCGACGCCCCGGTCAGTCACCTCGATGTCTACCCGACCTTGTGCGAGCTTGCCGGGGTCGATGCTCCCGAGTGGCTGCAGGGCGCCTCGCTGATGCCGCTCGTGCGCGGTGAGACCGAGCGGCTGCACGAGGCGGTCTTCGCCGAGACGACCTACCACGCCGCCTATCAGCCGCACCGCGCGATCCGCACCGAGCGCTGGAAGTACATCAGGCGCTTCGACGACCACGAGCACCCGGTGTTGGCCAACTGCGACGACAGCGAGAGCAAGGACGTCTTGGTCGAGGCCGGCTGGGGGGATCAGGTGGTCCCGGAGGAGCAGCTCTACGACCTGGTTCTCGACCCGGCAGAGGGCAGCAACCGTGCGGGCGATGCAGCCAGCCGGGAGGTGCTCGAGGAGCTGCGTGAGCGACTCGAGGCCTGGATGCGAGATACCGATGACCCACTGCTCGAGGGCCCGGTCGCGCCGCCGCCCGGGGCGATCGTCAACGAGCAGTGGCAGGTGTCGCCTGACGATCCCCCTCGGGTCATCGAGGCAGATCCCACGGCGGCGCCATCCAGGTGACGCAGGTCCAGCCTGGCGTGTCGACGTCGACTGGGCGCCAGCGCTCACCGTGCTCGAAGACGCTGAGGCCGCAGTTGCGCGTGCGCAGGTTCCACAGGCGCGGCGCCAGGCTCGGCTCGAACTGCTCGCCGAGCAGCGAGTCGAGGAGGAAGAACCGCGAGAAGATGCCGTGGGTGACGATCAAGGCCCGTTCTTCGCTGGGCTGAGCCTCCAGCTCCGCCTTCAGTCGCTTCACCCTGGCGAGGACTTGGTTGAAGGACTCGGCGCCGTCGCCGCGGTGATCTGGGTCGTCCGGGTGCGCGGACATGCGCGCCGACCAGCGCCGCAGCTTCTGCTCCTCGACGCCCAGCTCGCCATAGCCGGTTTCCTCCCGCAGCTCATGCACGTAAGGGAGAACGGTGATCGACAGCTCGAGCGCTTCGCTCAGTGGCTCCGCGGTTTCTCGAGCGCGGCGCATCGGGCTGCTCAGCAGGCGGGTGATGCCAGCGTCCTTCAGGTTCTCGGAGGCGGCACGCGCCTGCTGCCTTCCCGGCTCACTGAGCCGGTCGCCTACCTCCTCGGGCAGGGCGATTGCCTGCGGGTCGGCGTTGGAGACCGACTCGCCGTGGCGGAGGAGGAGTGCTTGTGTCATTCAGTGAGGGTCACGGTTTAACGCACTAAACCGTCGGGTATCTCTGGCGGCATGGAGCTATCAATACTGCTGATCATCATCGGGATCGTCTTGGCGATCCTCGTCAATTACATCCTCGGGATCATCGTGATCCTGATCGGGTTGGCGTTGCTGTTGCTACCGCGCCTGAGGGGCGGTGCGCGACGAGCCTGATGTAAAGCTTGCTCGATGGACCCCTGGAAGCTTCCTCTCACAGTTGCCGGGGTTGTGGTGCCAATCGCTGCGGCCTTCATGCTCGGTGGACCGGGTGTGGGGGTCGCAGTTGGTGCGTTGGTGACGGTGGCGATCCTCGCTGTGGCCGTGCGGCAGCGGCCGGAAGGGCCAATCGCTTCGGCGGGCAGTGAGGACACGAAGAGCCATGTGCTGATCGTCGCGGCCGATGGGGTGGAGGACCCTGCCGAGGTGGCGCGGATCGCGCGCGTCGCGAGGATCGGGGGAAGCGATGGCGGCGAGGACGAGGTGCGGGTACTGGTGCCAGCGCGGATCGGCTTCTTCGATCGCTGGACCTCCGATGTCGAGGGCGCCCGTCATCGCGCCCAGCAGCGCCTGGTGGTGACTGTGGCGGCGCTGGCGAAGGCGGGCGTGGCGGCCGACGCCCGAGTCGGCGACGACGACATCGTGCAGGCGGTCGAGGATCAGCTGCAGAGCTACCCGGCGACCGAGGTGGTGCTGGTCAGCGGCGGGGGCGAGGGAGAGCGCGAAGCGGCCGCGGTCCTGCGCTCAAGGCTGCGGGCCGAGTTCCACCACGTGGAGCTCGGGGAGTAGTCACTCCGCTTCCGGTGCGCTTTATGTTCGCTCGGGGTGCATAAGGCGCACCGGAGCGAGACCGTCAGCAGAGGTGAGGACGAGCGGCGCTCTTGACGACCTCGAAGGCGCCGCCGGGGATGCGCTTCAGCTGGTTCAGGTTCTCGTCGTCCCAGCGCCGATCGCTGCTGCCACTGAAGTACCAGTTGGAGCCGTTGTCGGCGACGATCAGCCCGTAGCGCTTCATCGCTTCGGCGATCGTCTTGGCGCCGCCGCTGAAGCTGCCGAGGCCGTAGCCCGCCTTGAGCCGCAGGCGCGTGCCCATCGCCGGGGCGTTCGGGTCCGACGTGTCGCCGGCGCAGTGCGAGGCGGGGTGGACCCAGGCGTTGCGGGTGCTGTCGAAGGTGACCCGGATCGCGTGTTCGAGCTGGCCGGCGGCGACCTCGTCGTAGCGGACGAGGCCGGGGAAGATCGGCAGCCCGGCGGCGTCGGCGGAGGTCCAGGAATCGGGACGGCGCTCGCCCGAGCCCAGGTCCCAGCGAGTGCCCGAGTCAGCGTTCCAGTGGGCGCCGCCACCGCCCTTGAAGAAGGCGCGGTAGAAGCTCGTAGAGCGTGCAACTGGAGCGGTCGACGACGAGAACGTGGCGGTCGCCGTCGCTGCCGTTGCCGCCCTCGACCGGCGCTCCCTTCGGGATCGGGAACGGCCCGGGATCGCTCTCGTCGCCGTAGGCGGTGTAGTTGATCGGCAGCTTGCGCTGGCCGGCGCCGACGACCGCGTAGGGGAACCCGTATTCGCGCGGCGAGCCGAAGTCAGGGTGGAGGAGGTTGCCGCCGTGGGCGTTGATGTAGGCGATCGTGGCGGCCGAGTTGCGGGCGACCGGCGCCTTGGAGATGTCCTGGTTCCAAGCGGCCTCGGTGGCGAGGGACGGGGCGTTGGCCGGGGTGGCCGCTGGTGGGTCGGGGAAGACGGAGCAGCCGCCGAGGTCGGGATAGGGACCGACGGCGCGGGCCGAAGTGACTCCGGTCGCGGTTGCAACGGCTAGCGCCAGTAGCGTCGCCGCGACTGCCAGCGCGAGCAACGCCACCGTGTCCGCGAGCCTGCGTGACCGGAATTTTCCTCCCTCTGGTGTGGTCAATTCCGGTTACGCGCCCCGGCTTACGTTTGTGCGCTCGTGGATGTGGAGGCGGTCGATCTCCAGTTCGCCGATGGTCGCCCGCTCAATCTTCAGGCGCCCGACGCTGAGTCGTCCGATCGCGAAACCGCCAACGGCGGCGGCACCGACCGCGAGCGCGCCGATCGCCATCGCGCCGCGAGCCTGGATGCCGGTCACGGCGGCCGACCTCACCTCGGGCCGGAAGAAGGAGATCCCATATCGCTGCGGCATCGCCGAAACCGTAGCGCGGCTAGCCTGGGGCGCTGATGAGCGCGGACGAGCGACCGATCCTGCTGGCGATCCAGCACGTGCCGTGGGAGGGACCGCATCGGATCCTCGATGCCTGTGGCAGCCTCGACGTGCACACGGTCAAACCGCTGGCCGGTCAGCTACTGCCCGACCACGACGAGGTTGCCGGCGCCGTGGTGATGGGCGGCCCGATGAACGTCGACGAAGTCGACGTTCATCCCGAGCTGGCGAGCGAGCGCGAGTGGCTCGCGGAGGCCGTGCGGCGGGACCTGCCGGTGCTGGGAATCTGCCTCGGTGCCCAGTTGTTGGCCAGGGCGCTTGGAGCCGAGGTGCGAGCGGGGGAGGCTTCGGAGCTTGGCTATGCCCCGGTCGAGATCCTCGACAAGGAAGACCCGATCCTCGGTGCCCTGGCCCCAAGCACGACCGTCCTGCACTGGCACGGCGACCTCTTCGAGCTGCCCGAGGGAGCGGAGCATCTGGCTCGCTCCGAGCGCACCGAGGTTCAGGCCTTCCGCCACGGCAACGCCTGGGGCGTGCTCTTTCACCCCGAGTCCGACTTCGCTCTGCTCGAGGCCTGGCTGGCCGTTCCCGAGATGGTCCACGACGCCTGCCAGGCCCTGGGGGACGACGGAACCGCCGCTCTGCCAGCGCAAGCCGAAGCCGCCGAAGCGGACCTACTCGCCCGCACGACCCCCGGCCTGGAGGCCTTCGCCTCCCTGGTCGAATCCCACCGGCCCAGCTAAGCCCTCCGCCTCGCCTGCCGGCCCGCTAGATTGGGAAGCCGCGCGGTGGACGTAGCTCAGTTGGTAGAGCTCCTGGTTGTGGTCCAGGCGGTCGCCGGTTCGAATCCGGTCGTCCACCCTCTCTCTTCATTGGTGGATAGTTTGCGTCGTGGGTTTTCAGGATTCCTACCTCGGGCAGTTGCGCCAAGTCATCGGCCACGACCTTGTCCTCATGCCTGGCGCGATGGTCTTCCTGCGGGAGGCGGATCGGAAGGTGCTCCTGACCAAGCGTGCCGACGACGGGAGCTGGTGCGCGCCGGCGGGCGCCGCGGAGCCAGGTGGGAGCTTTGCTCGAACGGCGGTTGACGAGCTGGCCGAGGAGACCGGGATCGAGGTTGCCGAGGACGACCTCGTCCCCTTCGGCTGCCTCTCCGAGGCGGAGGCGCACACGATCCACTACCCGAATGGCGACGTCACCCACTGCTTCGCGCTGTGCTTTCTCGTCACCTCGTGGAGGGGAGAGCCGATCCCGAACGAGGACGAGACTGTCGAGGTGGGCTTCTTCGACCCGCAAGCGCCGCCGCGGCCTCTCCACTCGCCGACCGCACACGCGCTCGAGCTGCTCGAGGACTTCCATCGCCAGGGCACGTTTCAGGTGCGCTGATTCGAGCGATGAACGCCACCGAGCTTCGCGATCGCTGTCTCTCGCTTCCCGGGGCCGAGGAGACGTTTCCGTTCGGCTCCGAGACCTCGGTGTTCAAGGTCGGCGGAAAGATGTTCGCGCTTTCACAACTCGATGCGGACTCCCTTCGAGTCAGCCTCAAGTGCGAGCCCCGGCTCGCCGAGGCGCTGCGCGCGGCGCATACGGCGGTGATTCCTGGATACCACCTCAACAAGCGTCACTGGAACACCGTGATCCTCGACGGCTCGCTCCACGGCGAGGCGATCCACGACATGCTCGAGGATTCATACGACCTGGTCGTGAGCAAGCTGCCGCGGGCCCAGCGCCGCGCCCTTGGCTGGCGCGGCGATACGTAGCGACTTGTCAATCACCACCTACTGCGGTGGCAGCGGCGCCCCCCGTTCATGCTGGAGCTTCTGCTTGCTCTAGCGGTGGCAGGTCGCGCTTCACGATCTCGAGTACGCGATGGATATCGATGCGGAAGTACTCATGGGCGATCAGGTCGCGTAGCCCGGCGAGGTCGTTCCATGGAATCTCGGGTGCTGCTTCGCGCGTTTCGAGGGTGAGGTGCTTGACGGCCTCGCCGATGACAACGAATTGGAAGAGAAGGGCATCGTGCAAGAGTGGGTCTTCATAGGATGCTGCGGTCGCGTCGGCGTTCGTCAGATGTCGGCGGATCGTGGCGATCGCGTCTTTGATGTCGCGCAGGCGCTCTTGCTCGTCTCGGCTCATAGAGGCAGTGCATGCCTAAGTGCCTCATCGCGGATTCTCTCCTTGAGCATGTCGGCCGTCGCGACGTCGACGGGTAGATCGAGGATCTCCGCGGCTTCGCGGCGGAAGGCGGCTAGGTCGATGAGGGTGCGGCCGGGTTTGAGGTCAACGAGGAGATCGATATCGCTGCCGGCTTTCGCTTCACCGCGCGCGACTGATCCGAAGGCACGCAGGCGACCGATGCCGTTTTTGTCGGCCGCATCGAGCAGGCGGCGACGTTGACGGCGGAGTTCTGTCGCCTGTGGGCCTAGTTGGCTTCGCATGGAGGTGACTGGGGCGGAAGGCTCGGCCGGTGGAGTTTGGATTTCCAGGCGCCTACCGCACGCTGCGAGAAGTCGCTCCAAAGTGGGCAAGGTAGGCAGAGATGCACCTGTCTCGTAGCGGGCGAGCGCGGACTGCGAGGTGCCGGCGCGCGCTGCTAGGTCTACCTGCGAGAGATCCGCATTGAACCGTGCTTTGCGGAGGGTCATCGCGATCGAGTGCACAAGGACAAATATATCAATATTGATATAGTTCAAAATTGCCCTAGATCCACAGAGGGCGTTACGTCGTGGTCGCAAGGCGATGCCAGCTCGCTAATGGATACGGTCCCGACCGCGTGAGCGCCGGCACCGACATCTACTCGATCCCCCAGGATCTGCTCGACTTCCGCGAGACGATTGGGCAGATCGCGCGGGAGCGGATTGCGCCGCGGGCGGCTGAGGTCGATGAGAAGTCGGAATATCCGAGGGACGTGCGGGAGCTGTTGGCCGAGCACGACATCCTCGCCCTGCCCTTCGAGGAGGAGTACGGGGGGACCGGCACCGGGACGCTGATGCTGCAGATGGGGGTCGAGGAGATCGCCAAGGCCTGCGCCTCCAGCGCCCTGATCCTGATGGTGCAGGAGCTGGGCTCGCTGCCGATCCGGCTTTTTGGCAGCGACGAGCTGAAGCAGCGGGTGCTGCCGCGCTGTGCCAGCGGCGAGTGGACACCCGCCTTTGCGCTGTCTGAGCCGGAGGCCGGCTCGGATCCCGCCGCGATGCGCACTCACGCCGAGCTCGATGGCGACGAATGGGTCATCAACGGATCGAAGAACTGGATCAGCAACGCCGGGGTTGCTGACTTCTACGTCGTCTTCGCCGTCACCGATCGCGAAAAGCGACGGATCACCGCCTTCATGGTCGAGGCCGACCGCCCCGGCTTCTCGATCGGCAAGCTCGAGCACAAGCTCGGGATCCGCGGCTCGCCGACCGGCTCGCCCGTCTTCGACGACGTGCGGGTGCCGGCCGAGAACGTGATCGGTGAGGTCGGGCGCGGGCTCGGCGTCGCCCTCGGCACGCTGGAAAGGACGCGGCTCGGCGCCGCGGCGCAGGCGGTCGGCATCGCCCAGGGGGCGACCGACTACGCGACCACCTACGCCTCCGAGCGGGTCGCCTTCGGCAAGCCGATCCTCGACCTGCAGGCGATCCAGTTCAAGCTGGCCGAGATGGAGACCGGCACCGCCGCCGCCCGCGAGCTGCTCTACAAGGCTTGCGCGATGGCCGACCAGAACGACCCAGGCCTGGCCAAGTACACCTCGATGGCGAAGCTGTTCGCCTCCGACAACGCGATGCGGGTCACGGTCGAGGCGATCCAGGTCCTCGGCGGCTACGGCTACGTCAAGGAGTACCCGGTGGAGCGGATGATGCGCGACGCCAAGATCACCCAGATCTACGAGGGAACCAACGAGATCCAGCGCGTGGTCATCTCCCGCGCGATGGACCCGCGGCGCCGCTAGGCCGGGCGGCCGCGTCGAGCCGACCGACGTGACGCAGCCGGTCAAAGCGGTCACGTTCGACTTCTGGAACACGATCGCCTGCGCGCGATCGGGCACGGCGATGGTCAAGGCACGGCACGAGGCTGTTGTCGCGGCTTGCAAGGCCTGCGATGTCGAGATAGAGGCCGAGCTGCTGGCGACTGCGCTGGAAGAGGTCACGGCGAGCTATGAACGGTCCTGGTCGGCTGGCACCCACTTCCACCCAGACGAGGGAGCCGAGATGCTCGTCGCCGCGCTCGGCGTCGAGGGTGCCGCGCGGGAGACGGTCGCGGAGGCGTTCCTGACCGCCGGTCGCGGCGCCAAGCTCGAGCTCTCGCCCGACATCCGGCCCTGCCTCAAGGCGCTGGGCGAACGTGAGCTGCGCCTCGGGATCGTCTGCGACGTCGGCTTCACCGGCGGCGAGCTGCTGCGCGACTTCCTCGATCGCGAGGGCCTGTTCGGGTACTTCTCGGGCTGGGCATTCTCCGACGAGGTCGGCCACTACAAGCCCTCGCCGCAGATCTTCGAAGCTGCCCTGGGGGCGCTCGGCGCCACGCCCGGCGAGGCGGTGCACGTCGGTGACCTGCGCCGCACCGATATCGCTGGTGCCAGGGCGGTCGGGATGGGGACTGTGCGCTACCGGGGGTTGTATGACGATCTTGGTGAGGACGGTGGGCAAGAGGCGGACTTCGTCGTCGACAGCCACCGTGAGCTGCCCGACCTGATCGGCCGCATCGCACCTCGCTGACCGCTAGTTCGCACTCCGCTGGAAGGCGCAAACGGCTCACCGTCGGCCGATACGGCATGCCGTGCCGAAAATACGGCACTTTCACCGATGCGACGCCGGATCCCCAGTCCTAGTCTCGGTTCCAATGGAAATCACGGGTTGGATCCGGTCGAAGCACTCGTCCGTTTGGCCCGGAAAGGAGCAACTGGAATGGATCTCTACGGAATTCTTCGTCGCAACGGCTGGGCCTCGCCGGAGGAGCTGCAGGTCGCGGGGGAACGCTCGGCGGAAGTCGGCGACAAGCCGGACTCCGGGGTTCGCTGGATCCGCAGTTACGTGCTGGGTGAGGAGAGCGGCGAGGTCGGCACGTTCTGCGTCTACGAAGGGGAGAGCCCCGAGGCGATTCGTGCGCACGCGAAGGAGGCGGGCCTGCCCGCCGACGAGGTCATCCCGATCCTCGACACGGTCGTCGTGCGGCCCGACCCGGCGCCGGTCACTGACTGACTTCGGACTCGCGACCAGCGCTCTGCGATCGATGACCAGGGCGCTGGTCGCGGCCTAAACTCGAACGATGGGCAACCGGACCCCGCTCGTCGGTCGCGAGGCCGAGAGCGCCGTTCTCAGCGAGGCGCTCGATCGCGCCCAGCAAGGCAGCGGCATCCTGCTGCTGCTCAGCGGCGATGCCGGCGTCGGCAAGACCCGGCTCACCGACGAGGTGGCCCTGGGCTCCTCGGCGCTCGTGCTGCGCGGCGCGGCGACGAACAGCGTCACGCCGCCCTATGGGCCGATCGTTGCGGCGCTGCGCTCCTATCTGCGCGCCGAGCCGGATGGGCTCGCCGAATGCGGGCCGTTGCGCCCGCACCTCGCCCTGCTGTTGCCCGAGCTCGGCGAGCCGGCCGGCGAGAGCGACCGCTCGACGATCTTCGAGGCCGTGCGCTGCGCCTTCGCCCACCTCGCCGGCGACGGGCAAGCGCTAGTCGTTCTCGATGACCTGCAGTGGTCCGATCAAGCCAGCCTGGAGTTGCTGGCGGCGCTTGCCGCACCGATCCGCGAGATGCCGGTCGTGATCGTCGCCGCCTACCGATCCGATGGCCTGCCGCGCGACCACACCCTGCGCTGGCTGCGCAACGAGCTGCGCCGCGGGGGCAACCTCGAGGAGCTGGCGCTCGAGCCGCTTGGCCGCGAGCAGACGGGCACTCTGCTGGGGGCGCTGCTCGACGAGCCGGCCTCGGAGTCGTTGCTGGGCACGATCCACGATCGCACCCAGGGCTCGCCTTTCTTCGTCGAGGAGTTGGTTGCTGCGTTGCGGGTGAGGGACCGGCTCCACAGTGGTCCGGTCGGCCTCGAGCTGGCCGGGGCAAGCGAGGTCCCGGTGCCCGACACGGTTCGCGACGCGGTGGTGATCGGCGCCTCGGAGCTGAGCGAGCGGGCGCGCGAGGCCGCGGAAGTGGCGGCGATCGCCGATCAGCCCTTCGAGCTCGAGCTGGCGGCGGAGCTCGCCAGCCGGGCTGGGTTGGCGGAGCTAACGAGCAAGGGCCATCTCGTCGAGGAGGACGGCGGCCGCGCCGCCTTCAGGCACGCCCTGGTCCGCGACGCGATCTACGCCGAGGTGCCCTGGCTGCGCCGCCGCGAGATCCATCGCCGTCTCGCCGAGGCGCTCGAACAGGGGAGCGGGACGAGCATGGAGATCGCCGCCCACTGGAGCAGCGCCGGCGACGCCGCGCGCGCCCGCACGGCCTTCGTCGAGGCCGTGCGCCAGTCGGAAGACCTGCACGCATACCGCGACGCGACCAAGGCCGCCCGCGAGGCGTTGGAGCTGTGGTCGGAGGGCGAAGGGGACGAGTTGCGGATCGAGACGCTGGAGCGCTACGCACGCTGCGCGGAGCTGGCCGGCGAGCTGACCGAGGCGGCGAAAGCGCTGCGCGAGCTCGCCGCGACGCGCTCCGCGGCCGGGGACAGTCTCGGCTTTGCCCGCACCCAGCACCGGCTGGCGGCGGTCTACGACCTCAAGGGCGAGCGCGACACCGCTTTCGCCGCCCGCCGCCTCGCCGCCGAGGCCTTCGCCGCCAACGAGCTGCCCGCCGACGCCGCGCTCGAGCGCTTGACGATGGCCGACTACCAGCGGGCGCGGGCGGGCTACGGCGAGGCGATCGAGCTCACGCAGGCCGCCCTCGAGGACGCCAAGGCGGCGGACCGACTCGACCTCGCCGCCCGCGCCCGTGGCCTGCTCGGCGTCGCCCAGGCCAAGGGGGGTGAGTTCGAGGGCGGGCTGGAGACGGTCCGCGGCGCGCTTGCCCTCGCCCTCGAGCACGACCTGACGCCGGTCGCGGCGGAGCTGTACCAGCGCCTCAGCATGGTCCTCTACGACGCCTCCGATTACCGTCGCGCCGAGGAAGCGCTGGACACCGCGCTCGGCCTCTGCCGCACCGGCGAGGACGCCCGCACCGAGCTCGCCTGCGTCACCTGCCTCGTCTACGTGCTGCGTGAGCGTGGCGAGTGGGCCCGCGCCAGCGAGCTGGGCCGTGAGCTGATCGACACCGACACCGCCGTCTGGGTCGCCGAGGGCCTGGTCGGCGCGATCCACGCCTTCCAGGGGAAGCTGAGCTCAGCTCGGCGCATGCTCTCGGCCTCGCGCTCTGTCTCCTCCGCGGTCGGCCACTACAACATGTTCATGGACGCGACCACGGGCCTCGCCTACGTCGCCGCGGCCGAAGGCGCCGAGGAGGAGGCCGCCGAGCACTGCCGGACCCTGCTCGCCCGTTGGGAAGAGAGCGAGGACCACCACTACGCGGTCTGGGGAATTCGCTGGGCGACGGCCTTCTTCGCCCGTCAAGGTGACCGCGAGCGGGTGCACGCCTGCACCGAAGCCCTGGCCAAGATGGCCTCGGAGGCCGGCCACGGCGACGCGCTGGCGGCGCTCGCGCAGGCGATCGGCGAGATGGCCGTGCTCGACGGCGATGAGGCCGCTGCCGCCGAGCACTTCTCGCGGGCGGTCGAGCTGCACCGCACGCTCGCCGTCCCCTTCGAGCGGGCGCAGATCGAACTTCGCGCCGGGGTGGTGCTGGCGGCGGCTGGGGAGCGCGAGCAGGCGCTGGAGCGGCTCTGCGACGCCTACCGGACCGCCAGCAAGCTCGGCGCCCGGCCGCTGGCCTCGGCGGCCGCTCGCGAGGTGGCGGAGCTCGGCGAGTCGGTCGCCCAGCGCCTCGGCGCCCGCGCCGCGACGAGAGCGGACGGCGTCCAGCTGACCCGCCGCGAGCTCGAGGTTCTGCGCCTGGTCTCGATTGGCCGCACCAACCGCGAGATCGCCGGCGAGCTCTTCATCAGCCAGCGCACCGTCGACATGCACGTTCGCAACCTGCTCGGCAAGCTCGACTGCCGCTCGCGGGTCGAGGCCAGCCACCGCGCCGGCGAGCTGGGCCTGCTGGCGTAGGAGGTCTCCTAGCTCGCCGGGCGGCGCTCCTCACGATCGCTTTCGTCCGACCGCGAGCAGGTACTCCATCTCGAAGCGGGCGTCCTCGGCGCTGCCCAGGTTCTGCTCCTCGTAGTAGCTATCCAGCGCCTGCTCAAACTCCGCCTCGCGCTCGTTGCGACGGGCGTTTGCCTGGGCGGCGATAGTCGGGCCGTAACGCTGCTTGAAGTGCTCGGCGTAGTCGGTCGGACGATCGAAGGCGGTCACCTCGAGAACGTCACGCTCCAGTCGCTCGAACTCGACCCGGTCGCCGAACAGGTCTCCCAGGTGTTCCTCGCCGCCCCAGAGGGGCGGGGGCTGGGCACCGGGCGGCGGCGTCGGGGCGAACGGCCCAATCGTGCGGAAGAGTCCGCCGATCATCCCCTCCGGCGTCCAGCTCAGCAGCCCGATCGTCCCACCCGGGCGGCAGACCCGCACCAGCTCGTCGGCAGCCGCCTGGTGGTGGGGCGCGAACATCACGCCGATCGAGGAGATCACGGTGTCGAAGCTGGCGTCCTCGAACGGCAGCTCCTCCGCGTCGGCCTCGGCCCACTCGAGCTTTACTCCCTCCGCCTCGGCTCGGGCACGGCCGGCGTCGAATAGCTCCGGCGTCAGGTCGCTGGCGACGACCGTCGCCCCAGCGGCGGCGGCGGGAATCGCCGCGTTGCCGGTGCCGGCGGCGACGTCGAGGACGCGCACCCCGGGCCCAATCTCGCAGGCCTCGACCAGGCGCGGCCCAAGCGGCAGCAGGAAGGTCTCGACCATCGAGGGGTAGTCGCCGGACGCCCACATCGCCCGGTGGCGAGCCTTGAGCTCGCTGTTCTCATTCTCTGCCTTCGCGGCAACGTCGTTCACTCGGATCTCCTTCTTGTGTGTGCTGTTGAAAATGGTCTACGCCGAGTCGACGAGGGAATCAACTGCAAGATCTGCAGTTAGGCACGTACACTCGCGGCGAGGGTCATGCCAGAGAGCTACGGACAGTTCTGCCCGGTCGCGCAGGCAGCGGAGGTCCTGACCGAGCGCTGGACGCTGCTCGTCGTCCGCGAGCTGCTGGCGGGGAGCACGCGCTTCAACGAGATCCAGCGCGGCGTTCCGCGCATGTCCTCGTCCCTGCTCAGCAAGCGCCTGCGGGAGCTGGAGCGCTCGGGGCTGATCACCAGGCAGCCGCTGAGCGGAGAGCGCGGGCACGAGTACCGGCTGACCCCGGCCGGCGAGGCGCTCGGCCCCCTCGTCATCTCGCTTGGGGTCTGGAGCCGGGACCACCTGAGGCGGGAGATAACCGCCGAGGAGGCCGACCCGGCGCTGCTGATGTGGGACATCGGGCGGAACCTTCGCCTCGAACGGCTTCCGGCGGACCGAGTGGTGACCTTCTTTCGCTATCGCGACGCCGAGGAGGGCAAGCGGGCCTGGTGGCTGGTGGCGCAGGGCTCGGGTGCCGACGTCTGCTTCTCGGACCCGGGCTTCTCGGTCGACTTGCAGGTCGACGCCGAGGCGCGGGCGATGGCCGAGGTCTGGGTCGGACAGCTCGAGCTGGGCGCGGCGATGCGCTCGGGGCGGGTGCGGATCACCGGAGCGGAGCATCTCGTGCGCAGCGTCCCGGACTGGCTGGGGCTGAGCGCGTTCGCCTATCCGGACCCGGCCGCCGTGACCGCCGAACGGAGCTGACCCTCTAGGCGACTTCGTTACGAGCGCCGCTCCTCGCGGAACATCCTCAGCGCGTGGGCGCCGGCCGGGTGGGCCCGCAGCTCGCGGACCGTCGCCGCCATCGCCGCTGGCAGCTCCTCCGGCTGCGGCAGCGGCACGCCGTACTCGGGCGGCATCAGCACCGCCGCCGCCAGCGCGGCGAAGGTCAGGTCGGCGGCGCTGAAGCTCTCGCCGCAGAGGTAGGGACGCCCGTCGCTCAGCCTCGCGGCGACCTCGTCGAAGGTCGCCCGCACCTCGGCCTCGGACCGCGCGGCCGTGGCCGGCGTGACGTCGAGGTAGCGGTCAATGATCCGGGAGACGACCGGATAGGCGAACGGCAACCCGCGTCGCTCCCAGGTGGGAACGCCGGTGCAGGCGTAGGCGATCGCGATGTCGCGACGGCCGCGCAGGGCGTTGTACATCCAGCGGCGCCCCTCGGGACCGAGGCGTTCGTCGAAGTCGCCCTGGAGGGAGCGCACCTCGGCAGCGGCGTCGGGATCTTCGGGGAACAGCTCGCGACCCGGCGGCGCCTGTGCGCTGGTGGCCTCGACGATGTCAGCCGAGTCGGTGAAGACCCGATCGCCCCAGACCAGAACGGGCGCGGTTTTCTTGCCACCGGCACGCCTGACGGGTATCCAGTGGAGTATCTGAAGGTGCGCTTGCTCTTGGTAGGCGATGTCCGCTCGGTCGAGTGCCCAACGAGCCTTCTCGCAGTAGTGACTGATCGGAATCGTGATCAGAACCGGGCTCGCGCTCATGACTGCAGTGCCTAACGACTGCCGGCGTTCATCGGCAAGAGGCGCCGAGAGGGGGTTGTGGCGAGCCTGCCGCTGGCGCCTCCGACGAATGTCGCTTGGTTCCCCGAGGGGCAGCCGGAGTCCCGACACAGCGTTGCGCTGAAGTCCGGGCCGGCAAGGGCCACTCGGCCCGCGCCGGGCAGGTCGACGCTCAGCGACCCGGTCCAGGTGTTGTCACCGTCGGGGGTTTGCTGAAAGACCGCCGAGCCGTGGAAGGGGCTGGGTGGCGTGACGATTGCCGATGGCGGATGCTCGCTGGCGTCGCTTGCGGCGAGATCGCCGGCCTTGCCCTTGTCGGTCGATGTCTGCCTGAAGATCTCCATTCCTTCCCGTCGTTCGGTTACGGAGCCGGCAAAGAAGGTCACGTTCAACGGCGGGGAGTCCACCGTGACCGCGGAGAACCCAATCGTCCGTTTTCCCGCTTTGGAATAGGCGGACAGGAGGGTCCGGCTTTCTAGGGGGTCCGGCTTGGAGGGATTGAAGATCGAGCGCTTGCAGACTTCCTTCGTAGCCGTGGTCGCTTGCCCAGACGCCCGACTCGTATGAACCGCGGTGTATCCATGCTCCCCGCGGATGCGGATCGTGCCCTCGAAGTAGCCAGGCTGTTTGACCGTGTGGCCGCCCTTGCATTGAGGGAAGAAGTGTTGTTCCTTGTGTGCCCGCCCGGCCGGGTGGAATTGCACCGAGACTCGCCCCACGCCAGGGAAGCTCGGCCTCGATCCCATCGTTTCGCGCCCGCGCGTGGCGGACCAGATAAATGGCCGCGCTCTCGCCCCTGTTGACGTACATCTGGACGCCACCGCGATCGCTCGCGGAAATCTCGATCGAGTAGCCGTGGCTGCCCTTGAGGTTCAACGCGACTTCTTGGTAACCGACAAAGGTGATGTAGCCCGGTTTGGCCATGACCATGCCTGGGGTCGCGAGCAGCCCGACCGTGGCGCAGACAACGAGACCCGCCCACGTGCGCCGTCTCCTCATGACTTGCAGACTATTCGAAGTCTGCGTGGTCAATCCCGCTTGCTCAGCCTGGTGTGGGCGTCGCCTGGCTAGAGCGGGGACTTGGAGCGCGCCTCCTTGCCTTTCGAGTGGCTCTTGTCCGCAGCTCGCTGTGAGGTTCCAAACGACTTGGATAGCAGGCGTCCGATTGGGCCGGGTGCCTTGGCTCCGGCGCGCTGGCCAGTGGAGAAGCCCTTGTCGGTTGCGCGGCGCGCGTGGTCGGAAAAGCGCGGCAGTAGAAAGCCCAAGATCGCCAGCAGGACGCATATCCCAATCACGGCTGCGATCAGCATCGGTGATTCTCCTTATTGAGGTTCACTTTTGTAGATCCTCCTCGATGGTTTCGGCTTTGCGGCCGTGAAGATGGGCGTGCTCGCGCTCGCGCTCGGTCCGCGCGGCGGCCTCCTCGGACTCCTCGGCCAGTTGGTCGGCGCGCTCGCGATGTTCCTGCGCTATGCGGGCATGCTGCTCCGCGGTCTCGGCCTGCGCCGCCGCCTCCGCCTGCTTGGCCTGCTGCTCCTCGGCGAGGGACCCAGCCTTTGAGGCGTGGGTCGCGGCCTCGTCGCGGTGTGCGTCTGCCCGCTGGGCCAGTCTTTCTCTTTCCAGCTGCCGGCGAGCTTTCGCACGGCGCCCGAGCACGACCGCGATCGCAATCACCGCCAGGACGGCAATCACAATTACCACGATCAGGACGGTTGACATCGATCTCCCCTCGGTTTGGATCAAGTCCTCTTACCGAAGTGGAGGTACCCGGCCGACTATCCCGGAAACACTGGTGAGGAGGGCAAAAACTAGGGCCTGACGAGAGCCGCCGAGGATCGTTTCAGGGGTTTCAGAGGGACAACCGATGTCTGCCGGGGATTGAGTTGAAGGAGGGTGACCTTGATGCGTTACACGTGGCTTTTGGCGGTGGTTTCGGCTCTCGTGCTCGGTGTTGCCGCCGCGGGCATGGCGGCCAAGCCCGGCTCGGCCGATTTGGCGATCTCCAAGGCCGACAGCCCCGATCCCGTTGGCGTCGGGTCTTTGCTCACTTACACGATGCAGGTGCAGAACCTTGGGCCCGATCCGGCGAGCGGCGTGACCGTCACCGACGAGCTGCCGAAGGGTGTCGAGTTCGTCTCCGCCACCACGAGCCCAGGCCAGTGCTCCCGCAAGGGGAGGAAAGTCACCTGCGCCCTGGGCGCGCTCAACGCGCCCACGGTCGACTATGGCCCACCACCGACGGTGACTCTCACCGTCATCCCCCGCAAAGTCGGGACGATCACCAACCAGGCCTCGGTGAAGGGTGACCAGAAAGACCCGGTCGGCGCAAACAACAAAGCTTCTGCGACGACCAGCGTCGTTGGTCCCGCGGCGACCTGTCGCGGCATTCCGGTGACTATTGCCGGGACGGCCGGCAATGACACCATCGCTGGCACGGGGTCCCGCGATGTGATCGCCACCTTCGAGGGAGATGACATAGTCGCCTCCCTCGCTGGCCGTGACCTGGTCTGCACGGGGAACGGCAGTGACTATGTCGGCGCCGGCGCAGCGGCCGATCGTGTCTTCGGGGGGGCGGGCGACGACCGCCTGCTCGGCCGCGGTGGCCCCGACGTGCTGAAGGGGAACGGCGGCAACGACTCCCTCAAGGGCAACCGCGGTGCGGATCGCCTGCGCGGGGGGTCGGGCTTCGACCGCTGTCGCGGCGGCGCCGGCGCGGACTCAATCCGGGGGTGCGAGCGATAGTGAACGGGGATCGGGGTAGGGCGATCCCTTGTTGCTGGACCGATTCGTAGGTCGAGCAGGCGTCGATCTCACGAAGGCGCCGCCCAGGCCGTTTATATGGTGACGGCAGGCAACGCGAGAGGAGCCAGAGCATGACCGCAACTCACACCATGATCGACTCGCCGCTCGGCGGGCTGACGCTCGTCGCCAGGGACGGCGTGCTGAGCGGGCTCTACTTCCCGGGTCACTGGTACATGCCGGCCCCGGAGGTCTTTGGCGCCCGGTCCGAGAATGGCTTCGAGCCGGCCGAAGAGCAGCTGGGCGAGTACTTCGCCGGCGAGCGGACCGAGTTCGAGCTGGAGACGGCGATCGCCGGCGACGATTTCCAGCGGCGCGTCTGGAGGCTGATCGACCGCGTTCCCTACGGAGAGACGACGACCTACGGCGAGATGGCGCGGGAGCTCGGCGACGTGACCCTGGCGCGCAAGGTCGGTGGCGCCGTCGGCCGCAACCCGCTCTCGATCGTTACCCCCTGTCACCGGGTGGTGGGCAAGGACGGCAAGCTCACCGGCTACGCCGGCGGCCTCGAGCGCAAGCGCTCGTTGCTCGAGCTGGAGGGCGCCGCCGAGCGGCTGCCCGGAGATCAGCAGCAGTTGTCGCTCGCCGGCTGACGGAGCCGGGCCTAGCGGGGCTTGACCACATAGGCCGCAAGGTCGGCGGGAGCGCCCTTGGCGCGGAAGCGCCGGTTCTTGGCGACGACGGTGTCGGGGTCGAGGGCGGCGAGGGTCGGGTCGGAGACGAGGACCTCGCCGGGTTTCGCCGCCTCGGCGAGCCGCGCGGCGATGTTGACGTCGATGCCGAAGTAGTCGCCGCCGAGCTTGCGTGGGCGGCCGACGTGGATGCCGGTCCGCAGTCGCGGGCGGTAACCCCCGACCTCGATCAGGGCCGTCTGCTCTTGGGCGGCGAAGGCTGCCTCGACGGCGCTGCCGGCATCCCAGAACGCTCCCATCAGCCCGTCGCCAAGGCGCTTGACCACCTCACCCCGCCGGGCCAGCACCGCCGGCTCGGTCGCCTCGCTGAAATCGCGCAGCAGCCGCACCGCCTGCCGGTCTCCGGCCTCCAGCGCCCAGCTGGAGAAGCCGACCAGGTCGGTGAAGAGGATCGCGACGTCGACCTTGCCGCGCCCGCGGTCCTGCCTCTCCGAGAGGCGCTGCCAGGCCTGCAGTGCGGTCAGGCCGAGCTCGCCGAGGACGCCGGGCTCGGCAGCCCTGGAGGCAACCAGCTGCCGGGCGGCCAGGTCGGCGGGGCGACCGCGGGCGGTCGAGAGCATGTCGACGAACTCGTCGTCGCCCATCGCCTGCTCGCGTGCCTGGCGCGCCGAGGCGACCAGCTTCGGGTGCCGGTTGAGCCGGCGGGCGGCAGCGGCGAGGCGCTTCGCCGCCGGTTCCTTGGGGGCTTCGGCCACGGCGTCAGCCTAAGGCGACGGTGGCCTTCAGGTGAGGGCGAGGAGCGCGTAGCGCAGTCCAAGCGCCAGGGCGAGCACGCCGAGCCCGCGCCTGAGCAGCTCTTCGGGCAGTCGGGTTTGTAGGCGAGCGCCGAGATAGGCCCCCGCCAGGCCCCCGATGCCCATGCCAACGCCGAGCGTCCAGTCCGGGGCGACGTCGCCGCTGCCCCCGATGCTGAGCAGGGCGAAGGTCAGGACCCCCGCGATCGAGGTGAGGAACGTTGCCGCCAGCGCCGCCGGGGCAACCTCGAGCACCGAGAAGCCGAGCCCGACCAGGATCGGCCCGAGAATCGAGCCACCGCCGATTCCGTATACGCCACCGACCGTTCCCACGGCCAGGGCGAGGAGGAGGATCTGGCGACGACGTTTGCGATCCGGCGCGCCTGCCTCGCGAGGTGGGTTGGCGAGAGCGAGCCAGGCCCCGAGCGGGACCAAGACGGCGGCAACGACAATCAAGAAGGCACTGGCACGGTCCAGAAACTCGACCCGGATCACCGCGCCGGCGACAACTCCCGGCAGGGTGCCGAGGACCAGCAGCCGGGTCAGCGGCGAGGCCAGTCGTCGCTCGCGGTGGAACTGGAAGAGAGCGCCGGGGATGGCGACGAGGTTGTAGAGGAGATTGGTCGGAGTGACCGCTGGGCTCGGCGTGTGCAGGACGCTGATTTGGACCGGGACCAGGAAGACGGCGCCGGATACGCCCACCGGTGTGGTGAGGACGGCGATGCAGAAGGCGATCCCCGCGCCGAGGGCAGCGTCGGCCAGCATCGGCACTCTCTATCAGGTCTTTCCGTACGATCCCGCCGATGCAGATCGACGGAACCGCACTAGAGCGCCCAGCGCCGCCGCTGGACGAGCTGCTGCGGGCCGGGCTGGAGGCGCGTCCCGACGAGGTGGCGCTGGTCTCGGCCGAGCGCTCGCTCAGCTGGCGCGAGCTCGATCAGGAGAGCGCCCGGCTGGCCGGTGGCTACCGGGAGCTGGGGCTGGAGGCTGGGGACCGGCTGGCATCGCTGATGCCGAACCGGATCGACCTCGTCGTCCACTACCTCGCTTGCTTCAGGGCCGGCCTGGTCGCGACGCCACTCAACTATCGCTACACCTTCCGCGAGATCGACCACGCGCTCGAGGTCAGCGGCGCCAGGGCGTTGCTTGCCCACGTCGAGCGGGGCGAGGACGTGGCGGCGAGCGGGCGCGCCGGCGAGCTGGCGCTGGGGACGATCGCCTACGGCGACGGCGATGAGAGCGGGGAGGAGGGTGAGTGGGGGCACGACTTCGCGACGCTGCTCGCGCACGATCCGCTGCCGGAGGGACCGACCCCGGACCCTGACGTGCCCGCCGCGATCTTCTTCACCTCGGGCAGCACCGGGCCGGCCAAGGGGGTCACCCACACGCGCGAGTCGCTGCGTTGGATGATCGCCAGCGCCGCAACCGCCTTCGAGCTCGATGCCGCCGACGCCTTCCTGCCCGGCTCCTCGATGTCGCACGTTGGCTCCTTCCTCTGGGCTCTCAGCATGCTCTCGGTCGGCGGCCGGGTCGTCGTCGCCCGCACCACCGACAGCTACGAGCTGCTGCCGCTGCTGCGCGAGCAGCAGCCGAGCGTGATGGCGATGATCCCGGCGGCGTTGCTGGCCCTGGTCCGCGATCACGATCTGCAGCCCGGCGACCTCTCCTGCCTGCGGATCTGCCGCTCGGGCTCGGACAAGGTCTCGACCGAGTTGCTGAGCGAGTTTGCCGCCGCCGCCGGCTTTCCGATCGTCGAGGGCTACGGCATGACCGAGGTCGGCCTGGCGACGCTCAACCCGCCCTCCGGCGTGATCAAGCAGGGCTCGATCGGGCCGCCGATCGGCGGTTACAGCATCGCCCTGCGCGACGACGAGGGCAGGCCGATCGAGGGCGACGAGGTCGGCCGGATCTGGATCCGCACCCGCAGCCGCATGGCCGGCTACTGGGAGGCGCCGGAGGCGACCGCCGAGGTCCTCGCCGACGAGTGGCTCGACTCCGGCGACCTCGCTCGCGCCGACGAGGACGGCTACCTCTGGTTCTTCGGCCGCAAGAAGCAGGTGATCGTCCATGACGGCTCCAACATCAGCCCGCTCGAGGTCGAGGCGGCGATCGACGAGCACCCGGCGATCGGCGTCGCCGGCGTCGTCGGCATCCACGACACGGTTCACGGCGAGAACGTGCGCGCCTACGTCACCCTGCGCGAGGGCGCCGAGCGTCCGTCAAGCGCCGATCTGATCGTCTTCTGTCGCGAGCGCGTCGGCTACAAGGCGCCCGAGGAGATCGTCTTCCTCGAGGAGATGCCACTCAACCCGACCGGCAAGATCGACCGCGCGGGCCTGAAGCGAATGGCCGAAGACCACCTGCACCCACACGGGTTGAGCGGGCACTGAGTCTGAGCGTCAGGTCGACATCGACCTAGCGCCTCATCGTTTCCTAGGGTTTTGTTTTCTAGGTAGGGACCCCATAAGAGGTTCCCGGATCCCGTCTAGAGCGGGGATCCATTGGCGATCCCAAAAGATAGAAAACCCTGTGCATTTGATGCTTGACACCCTGATCACGCGTGGGAGCTTAGGAGTAAGGGAGGGGAGCTTTGTCCGCCGAACGTCACGTTCAGTGTCGACGACTCGATGGCAGGGTCTTCTGATTCTCGCTTAGCAATAAGAGCGCAGCGCGAATGCAAAGGTCAGCTCAAGTAAATGGCAGCATTTTCTAAAAATTTCCGTACGGCAAGAAGCCGGAACTCATTTGCTGCGCCGATTCTTCGAGCCTCGAAGAGGGACAGAAAACCTAGTTGATTTCTCACTTGACGCAGAATTCATGTATGGGATTGTCTTATCGGGCTGGAGGGACTTCAGCTCGATCACATGCAAACCGTAACTAATAGTGAGGAAGCAACCAATGATTAAAACGCGATTCGGACTGAAGGCCCTCGGCCTCTGTGCTCTCGTCGTCGGGCTTATGGCAATGACCGCCAGTGCGGCCCAGGCAAAAGGGGATTGGACTTATCTGGATAAAGATGCCAATAAAACCTTATTAATTTTTACCACCGCACAAAATGCCGAACTGCAGGTGAAATTTGATCCCGGCGTAGTTGGTGTTCTGCACTTCAAAACGTCGGGTGGAACAGAAGTTTTATTCTTATGCAGCACAATTGAACTAGTCCCCGCCGCGAAGCTCCTAACTGGGGGCACCACGACGTCTGTCAAGGTTAAATACTCAGGATGCCATACTTCGCTCAACGGTGTCCTGTCAAAAAACTGTGAACCGAAAACCGGCGGCGGACCTAAAGGCACAATTGAAACCAATGAAGGCTTTGGTTTAATTGTCTTACACGAATCTAAACCCGCTATCTTAATTAAACCTACCGCAGGCACTGAATTGGCCAAACTTGAACTCGGCGAACTTTGCGCGATCGGTGAAACGGTTCCGATCACTGGCGAGGTAACGCTGAAAGATTGTGTGGACGCCACAAAACACGCGGTTGAACATTTATTCGAACCAGTTAATTTATCGGGAGAACTGAAAGCTCTCGGCCAGTCGGCGACAATATTAGGCAGTATCTTGGCGCGCCTCGTTGGTGCCACCTGGACTGGATTCGAATGGGCTTACTTACACTTAAATTAACCATTCACATATTGCCCTAAGCAAAGTGCTTAGGGTGCGGGCCGCCCCAATTTGGGGTGGCCCGCACTGATGAGCTAAATCGCAGCACAGGTAAATCGCAGCTCGGGATGAAGGAGGAGAGAGTGCAGGGGGAAAAGGGGACAGGGATTCGTCGAGCGCTTGTCGTAGCGGCGACTTTTTGCGTTCTGACGGCTTCCGCCGCCACGGCTCAGGCCGTACCACCTCAGATGTCGGGCATTTCCGCCTCCGAGGTCACCACCAGCTCTGCCAAGCTGAAAGCCGAAATCAACCCTGGCGGCAAACTGACTCGTTGGCATTTCGAGTACGGGACCTCTGACTGCAGCAAAACCATTTGCACCAGCATCCCGGTACCCGAAGCTCAGATCCCTGCCGGCAGCTCGCTGGTCCCGGTCGAAGAAGCGATCATCGGCCTCGCCCCCGGCACCGTCTACCACTTCCTCCTCAGCGCCAAAAACGGCGAAGGGGGAACGATTAAAAGCGCCGACCGGGTTTTCGCCACCGGCGGTATCTCTTCTGAAGTCTTGCCCGATGGAAGAGCTTATGAGCAGTCCTCGCCAGTTGACAAGGACGGTAACGATGCGGTGGGTAGAGTGGGCCTGGTCAAAGCTGTGAATGCCGGCAGTGGCATCACCTTCCAGAGCACCTTCGGCATCCCCGGCGGCAAAGGGGCCCAGGCCCTGCCCACCTACCTCGCCACCCGCGATGGCGGCGATTGGTCAACCCAGGGCCTGCTTCCACCCCCCGAATTCGGCGAGCGCGCCCAGGTACAGGGCTGGCTTCCCGATTTCTCAGAAACCTTCTCCAACGTGGCCAAGCTGGGTAGCCCCAGGGTCAAAGGGCTGGTCTCACAGTCGACGACGGGCGGTCCCTCGAGCATTCTCTCCCCCTATGTCCCCGCCGCCGAATACTCCTACGTAGGCGCCAGTGCTAATGCCTCCACCGTCTTCTTCGAATCGCCCGTCGCACTGCCCCCGACAGAAGGTGAGGACCCGATCGAAGGGGCTATTCAGGGCCGCCAAAACCTCTATGCCTGGGACCGCTCCGGCGGCCGCCTTTCCCTGGCTGGTGCGATGAACGACGGCAAAGCCCCAACCAAAGGCACCTCTGCCGGGCCCTATGACTGGAACAGGGGCATCAGTGCCTCGGCGCTAAAAACGGGTGGTGCCCTCCGCGGTTACTACCTCCAGGACACCCATGCGATCACCATTGCGGGTGACATCTACTTCACCGAATTGGGTACAGGCCAACTATACCTGCGCCTCAACCCGACCCAGCCCCAAAGCGAAGTCGTGGGAGGCAAATGCACCAAACCCGCAAACGCTTGCACGATCCACGTCTCGGCCTCCAAGCGCTCGACCCCCGACTCCGCTGGCCCCCAGCCCGCCGCCTTTCAAGTTGCGAGTGCAGATGGCTCCAAGGTCTTCTTTACTTCCCCCGAGAAGCTCACTGCCGACGCCAACACCGGCCCCGATCAGCCGGCACCTGCGATCGGCATCGGCTCGAGCACCACCGGGGAAATCGAAGAAGACGCCTTTATCCCCAAGCGAGCGGTAGGTGTCGCCGTCGACTCCAAATATGCCTATTGGGCCGATCCGATCGGCGGCACGATCGGCCGTGCCGAACTCGCCAACCCGACTACGAGCATCGACGAAGGCTTCATCGAACCCGGTCCGACCGAATGCGAAATTGAAGTCGAAAACGAAGAGGGCGAGCTCGAACCGAAAACATTTGCCTCACCCAGCTCTCCCCGCTACATCTCCGTCAACGGCAACGAAATCTTCTGGACCAATACCGGCCTGCGCGATGAAAACGGCGAACCGGTCGACGAATGCGGCACGATCGGCCACGCCGAACTGGACGTTGACGAAAATGCGACCGAAGTCAAACCCGACTTCATCTCTGGCGCCTCCAACCCACAGGGTATTGCCACCAATGCGACAGATGTGTATTGGATTAATACAGCTAAAGACATCGAGAAGCGCTATATCTCCCGGTCGAGCCTCGACGGGACGACGGTAAAAGAGAAATTCTTCGATTCGGGATTAGGAGCGGCCTACGGCTTGGCTCTAAGCTCCACATATGTCTATTCGTCGCTTAATGAAGAGTGCTGCGACCTGGGTTATCTCAGACGTATTCCGCTCGAAGGAGGGACATCAGAAATTGTTGCCATCGGAAAGGCGGGTATCCAGGGTCTCGCCGTAAATTCCGACTACGTCTACTGGGCAACGCAGGGCGAAGAAGCGATCGGGCGTATTCCTATTACCGAATTTGGAAAAGGTAACTGTATAGCACTTGTTACCTGTGAAAAAGAATATATTAGGCCTGTCGGTAAGCTGTTTGGTCTCGCCGCCGATCCCTCTCACCTCTACTGGTCGGTCAACGGCGAAACACCATCCAACGCCGGCAACGACCTCTACCGCTATGAATCCGGCGAAGACGAACTGGAAGACCTGACTCCCGATTCGGCCGACAAAAATGGAGCCGAAGTGCAGGGCGTTCTAGGGGTTTCTGAGGACGGTTCCCGCGTCTACTTCGCCGCCAACGGGGATCTCGACGAAGACGGACCGGCGAGTCGTGGTGACTGCCACACAGAAGGAGTCCATGGTCAGCTGGTTACAACGAGCGGTAGCTGCAGTGTGTATTTCCGAAAAGAAGGTGGCTCGCTCCGGTATGTGGGACGTGTACTGGCAGGCGGAGGTGAAAGAGCCGCAGGCGTACTCAACTGGGCTGGCACACCCCGCGAACTCTTCTCCACTGCTGGCTACGCCCCCAAGGCCTCTTTTGTGACCAAAGACGGCGAAGTCCTGCTCTTCCGCTCCCAAGAAAAGCTCACCCCCTACGACAACGAAGGCGTGCCCGAGCTCTACCGCTACTCGGCCGAGGACGAAACGCTTCGCTGCGTGAGCTGCCCGCCGAGCGGGGAAGCGGTGGGCAAAGGGCCGAGCCTGGAATCGGTGGAGTTCCCCGGCCCCCTTTCGCCGCCGCTGGCTTCGGTCAACATGATCCAGTCGCGCAACCTTTCCGCGAACGGCAACCGCGTCTTCTTCCAGACGGCGGAAGCGCTGGTGCCCGAGGACACCAATGGGAGTGCTGGCTGCCCGGGCGTGGGCGCCCAACTCACCCCCCGCTGCACAGACGTCTACCAATGGGAGGCCCCAGGTTCAGGCTCCTGCACCCAGGGTGCCCCCGGCTATAGCCCCCTAAACGAAGGCTGCGTCTACCTGATCTCAACCGGCAAAAGCCCCTTCCCCTCACTCTTCGCCGATGCCTCAGAGAGCGGCGACGATGTCTTCTTCTTCACCCGCGAGGGCCTGGTCGGCCAGGACACAGACGAACTGCAAGACGTCTATGACGCCAGGGTGGGAGGGGGCCTGGCCTCTCAGAATCCACCGCCGCCCAACCCCTGCCTCAGCACCGAATCCTGCCACGAGGCGGCTGCGGCGGCCCCATCGGAACAAAGCGCCGGCTCGGCCACCTTCGTCGGCCCCGGCAACCAAGCCCAAAAGCACAAAAAGCCAAAAGCCACCAAGAAGAAGCAGCACCACAAAAAGAGCGGCAACAAGAAGAAGGGCAAAAAGAAGCAGCGAGCCAACGCCAAGGGGAGGACGGGACGATGAGAGCTGCGAGGACTTCGAGGACTTCGAGCTGTTCGAGCTGCTCGTCGTCGAGGCGATCGACCTGCTCGAGCGCCGCCAGGGCGCTGGCCCTCGCAGCCGCCCTGTGCTGCAGCGCCCTAGCCCTGAGCGCCCCGGCGGCCTCCGCCGCCGCCCCGGGCTGGACCCTGGCGATCTCCCCGCTGCCGGCCAACTTCGCCCCCGGCCAGGAATCCGAATACGCGGTAGTCGCCGCCAACGTCGGCGCCGCCCCCACCACGGGGGAAACCGAAGTCAAAGTGACGATCCCCGCCGGGATGGCGGTCAGCACCTTCAACGCCGGCAACACCGACCCCGAAGCACCGAACGAGCCCACCTGCACCGCGCTCGGCCAGGTGGTCACCTGCAAGACCGCCGAAGCCTTCCACCCCGGCTACCTCTTCCGGGTCAAAGTCGGGGTGACGATCCCAAGCGGAGCGCCCGAGGAAGTGCTCACAACGCAAGCGACGATCTCCGGCGGCGGCGCCACCCAGGCGATCGCCGCCTCCTCGCCGACCCCGGTGCAAGAAGACGCGGTCCCCTTCGACTTCCTGCCGGGCTTCAAAGCCCCCGCCACCGACGAGGACGCCGAAGCCGAGCTGCTCGCCGGCGCCCACCCCTACCAACAGACGGTCTTCTTCGGCTTCCCGACCAAGAACCCCGGCGACGGCGTCACCAACGACGGCCATCCCCGCAACTTCTACGTCGAGCTGCCCCGCGGCATGGTCGGCTTCCCCGGCGCCTCCAAGGCGCTTTGCACCGAGGCCGAGCTAGTTAGCTCCGAGGGCTGCCCCGACGCCTCCCAGGTCGGCGTCGCCGACGTCACCACCCTGGCCGGGGAAGTCGGCATCTCCGACGTCCTCACCTCAAACCTCTACAACATGGTCCCGCCCCCCGGCTCCGCCGCCGAGCTGGCCACCAACGTCGCCAACATCGGCGTCTTCGTCCACGCCCAGGGCTCGCTGCGCACCGAGAGCGACTACGGCGTGCAGGTGGCGACGCGCGACGTGATCGCCTTCGGCCAGCAGCCGATCTTCAACGTCCAAGCCCAGGTCTGGGGCAACCCCACCGAGGCCGCCCACGACGAGATCCGCGGCAGATGCGGCACCTTCGGCGGCGCCTGCCCGGTCGAAGACCGCGGCGAGGCCTTCCTGGCAATGCCCGGCGAGTGCACCGGCGCCCCCTCGCTGTTCGAAGTCCTCGCCGACAGCTGGGAGGAACCGAGCCCGCCCGCCGCCCTGCAGCGCGCCAGCTATGAAAGCGCCGGCCTCGGCGGCGACCCGGCCCTGCTGGAAGGCTGCGAGGAGCTGGAGTTCGAGCCGGCGATCGAAGCCCAGCCGACGACCGACGTCTCCGACTCGCCCTCGGGCCTCGACTTCACCCTGCGCCAGCCCACCGACACCGCCTTCGAGTCGCGCTCGCCGGCGATCCTCAAGGACGCCACGGTCCGCTTCCCCGCCGGGATGGTCGTCAACCCCTCCCAGGCCGGCGGCCTGGGCGCCTGCTCCTTGTCTCAGATCGGCTACCTGAGCTCGAGCGGGGGGACCCCGCACTTCTCCGACGATCCCCAAAGCTGCCCCAATGCGGCAAAGCTCGGCACCGTGGAGGTCACCTCGCCGGCCCTGGTGCGCAGAAACGCCGACCACGAAGTCGAAGAAGAAGAAGGCGAGGCGATCCTCGAGCCCCTTCAGGGCTCGATCTACATCGCCCAGCCCTTCCAAAACCCCTTCGGCTCCCTCATCGCCGTCTACCTGGCGATCGAAGACCCGAAGACAGGCATCGTCGCCAAGCTGGCCGGCGAGGGCCACCTCGACCCCCAAAGCGGCCAGGTCTCGACCTCCTTTCGCGAAAGCCCCGAGATGCCGCTGAGCGAGGTCTCGGTCCACCTCTTCGGCGGCCCGCGCGGGGCCTTCATCACCCCGCCAACCTGCGGCAACTACTCAACCGCCGCCGAGCTGGGCGCCTGGAGCGGGGCCCAGGCCACCCCGGCCAGCTCCTTCGCCATCGCCGCCGCCCCCAGCGGCGGGGCCTGCCCCGCCGCAGAGGCGCAGATGCCAAACGCCCCCAAGCTCTCCGCCGGCACGCTCAATCCCGCCGCCGGCAAGTACAGCCCGCTGCTGTTCAAGCTCAGCCGCGAAGACGGCTCCCAGCGGATCGGGCGGATCGAAGCGACCCTGCCCACCGGGCTCTCGGCCAAGCTCGCCGGCGTCGCCAGCTGCTCTGAGCAGGACATCGCCAAGGCGCGCTCGCGCGAAGCCCCCGAGCAAGGCGCGCTCGAGCTCGCCGACCCCAGCTGCCCCGCCTCCTCTGAGATCGCCAGCGTGCTCGGCGCCGCCGGCGCCGGCCCGACCCCCTACTACACCTCCGGTCGCGCCTACCTGGCCGGCCCCTACAAAGGCGCCCCGATCAGCCTGGTGGCGATCGTCCCGGCGATCGCCGGGCCCTTCGACCTCGGCACGGTGGTGATCAGAAGCGCCCTCTACCTCGATCCCGTGACCGCCCAGGGCCGCGTCGTCTCCGATCCCCTGCCCCAGATCCTCCAGGGGGTGCCGATCGACCTGCGCTCGGTCGCGGTGCGCGCCGATCGCCCCGGCTTCACCCTCAACCCGACCTCCTGCGCGGAGAAGTCCTTCGGCGGGCAGGCGATCTCCACCCTCGGGCAGGCCGCCCCGCTCGCCCAGCGCTTCCAAGTCGGCGGCTGCAAGTCCCTCCCCTACAAGCCAAAGCTGACCGCGAAGCTCTTCGGCCCGACCCACCGCGGCGGGCACCCGCGCCTCAAGAGCGTCTTCACCGCCAAGGCAGGGGAAGCAAACACCAGGGCGATCTCCTTCACCTTCCCCAAATCGGAGTTCATCGACCAGGCCCACTTCCGCACGATCTGCACCCGCGTGCAGTTCGCCGCCAACCAGTGCCCGGCGGGCTCGGTCTACGGCCACGTGCGCGCCTTTTCCCCGCTGCTGGACTACCCCCTGGAAGGCCCGGTCTACCTGCGCTCCTCCTCCCACAAGCTGCCCGACGCGGTCTTGGTCTTGCGCGGCCCCGCCTACCAGCCGCTCTTCTTCGAGGCCGCAGGGCGGGTGGACTCGGTCAAAGGCGGCCTGCGGGTGCGCTTCGAATCGGTCCCCGACGCGCCGCTGTCGAAGGTCCTCCTCACCGCCCAGGGCGCCAAGAAGGGCCTCTTCCAGAACTCGACCGACATCTGCAAGGGCGTCCATCGCGCCACCCTCGCCCTCGACGCCCAAAGCGGCAAGGTCTCCGACTCGATGCCGCAGATGCAGGCGCAGTGCGGGGGCGGGGGCAAAGGCAAAGGCAAAGGCGGCGCCAAGAAGGGGAAAGGCGCCTAGCCGAGGATCGAGGTCAGCGCGTTTGCGACGATGCCAGCGGCGCCGCGGGCAGCGAGAAGTTGGCGGAGGAGCGCTGCCAGCCGCCGCGGCAGTGGACGCTCTCCAGCAGCGTCAGGCCGACGACGCGGGCCATGTTGATCAGGCGACGGCCATCGCGATCAGGATGCCGGCCAAGCCACCGCGGGTGAGGCGAGGAAGGTTCGGTGAGATCTCCACCTCGTCCTCGGCGCCAGGCCCGGATCGAGGGAATGGGTGCGCCACGGATCTTTCAAGGGGTTGCGGGAGGACAAGCCGGCCGAGCAGGTGGGTATCGAGCACACTTGATCCGCGTGCCAATCGTGCCCAACCGTTTTCGACTCTTCGTCACCGGGGTAGCGAGACCGGGCAAGCCAACCAGATGACGGGAGCCCGATGGCGGATTTGAACGAGCGCGACGCGAAGTTGGTCCAGTACCTGAGTGAGGCCTACGGCAAGGAGAAGGAATTGGAGACGACGCTCGAGGCTCACATTGCGATGATCACGAAGGCGCCGTACAAGAAACGGCTCAAACAGCACCTACGCGAGACGAAAGCGCACGCCAAGAGACTCGAGCGCCGGATTAAGAAACTCGGCGGCGGTGGGCAGCTGACCCAAACGGTAGTCGGCAAGGCGATGGCCGCGGCAAAGGGCCCGCTGCACATGGTCAGGGGCAGCGGCGAGCAGGAGAAGATGCTGAAGAACGCCAAGACCGAGTACTTCAACGAGCACGAGGAGATCGCGACCTACCTGGCGATCGAGGCGCTCGCCGAGAAAGTCGGGGATCGTGAGACCGCCAAACTCGCCAAAGGTATCCGCCGCGAGGAGGAACGGATGGCGAAGTTCCTCGAGGGCCAGATCAAGTCGCTGACCGGCGCTATCGTCAGCGAAGACGTGCCGAGCTCTCAGCGCAAGCGGGTGACGAAAAAACGCTCCACGGCTAAAGCCAAAGGCACGCGGAAACCGGCTCGCGCTTCTCGCCGGTGAGTAGGCCCTGGTCTTACTCGAGGCCGTGAACTAGACAGTCTGTGCCACTGGGGTTGGGTCAATGTCGGTTATCTCGATGTCGTCAAGATCGCCGGGCTCTGCACGGAAAGTGGCCTGCACTACAAGCGAAAGCTCCACGGGCGCCTCTGCTGCGGCTAGGGACTCGTTGTAGTCATAGTCGTAGATATAGAAGGGAGGGTCGATCTCGTCTCCGAGGTCGTGCATCCGCTCCGCTGAGTAGAGATCTCCCTTGTGGGCGAAGAAGTCAATGGTGGTCAGCACCGTGGCTTCGAGCTCGATCGAGGCGTCCGCATCGCCGAGGCTGTAGGCGCTCTTCGCTTCTATCGACTCGATCTGGTCAAGGGTCTCCACCCATGCGCCTTCGGAGTCGATGCCCAGTTCCGTGAGAAACGCCCGACCTTCGTTTGGCAGCTCGAGCTGGGCCAAAACCGTTGCTAGCTTGTCTTCGAGCTTGGCCATCTCCTCCGGATTGGCCAGTAGCTCCCTGACGCGCTGTAGTGCTGCCTCCTCCTCGGGGACCCACGCCTCCAAGAAGTCATCGAGGTCGCGATAGAGGAGAACCGAATCGCCATTGGCGCCGGCTGCCTCGAGTTCGGCGACCAGATCGGGATGAAGCGTCTCGCCGTCGGCCGCGGCGAAATCCTTGCGGTTGTCAGTGACCAGGGCGACCGTCTCATCATTCGCGGTAAGAGCCATGGCGCTTTGCCAGATCAGAGCGTCTCGATAGCCAGCGCCCTTGCCGCTAAATGGACGTCGCTTGCGGATCGCTTGATCCACGAGGTGGTCGTGTGAGACAACGGGAAGGCCCAGCAACTCCCCACCGTTGAGCACTTTCGACTCGAGGTACTCGCGAAACTCCGCCGCTGCCGTTTCTTTGTCTACTGGGTCACGCTCGGCGACGGGGATGCGCAGGGACCTGAGCCTTCGTCCGGCTTTGTCGAGTGCATCGAGTCTCTCGTCTATCTCCCGGCGGTAGAGCTCAGTTGTCTCACGCGCCACAACCTCGGGCAGAACGATCCCGAACCGACCCTGCGATGCCTGACTGAACAGAAGCCGGAACTTCCCGCCATTGAGAGTCAGGTCCCGCCTGTAGATGTTGGAGTCGAGCAATACCTTCAAACCTTCCTGAGCGTATAGCGACGTACTCGAACTGCTGGTCACCGGACGGCGATCTCGCTTCGCTATCCTGTAGCAAGACTAACTACAGAAATTGGACTTAGACATGGCCTATCTCCTGATTCCCCTTGATGACGCGATCGTCTTTCCCGGTGTTTCCGCGACCCTGCCGATCGATACCGGCGAGGAGGAGCAGGTCTTCCTGCTGCCCCGCAGCGATGGCGAGTACGGGCGCGTCGGCGTCGTTGCCGAGGTGATCGAGCGTGGTCACGCGCGTGGTGGCGCCCCAGCCGCGACCGTCGTTGGCCTGCACCGTGGCCTCGCTGGCGCCGCCGTACCCGGCGAAGAGGGGGACGACGCCCTGCGCATTGACGTGCAGGAGGTCCACGACGGCCACCCCGAGGACGAGCACACGCAGGAGCTGGCGCGCGAATACCGCGCCGTGGTCGAAGAGATCCTTGAGCTGCGCGGTGCAGACGATCGGATCGCCGCCTTTTTGCGCTCGGTCGAGGAGCCCGGTGCGCTTGCCGACACGACCGGGCTCAGCCCCGACGTCTCCAACGAGAACAAGCTGCGCCTGCTGGAGACGATCGACGTCAGTGCCCGCCTCGGGCTGGCGGTCGAGCTGCAGCGCGAGCGGCTGGCGGAGCTGCAGGTGCGCAGCCGCATCCGCGAGGACGTCGAGTCCGGCGCCCAGAAGCAGCAGCGCGACTACTTCCTGCGCAAACAGATGGAGTCGATCCGCAAGGAGCTCGGCGAGGACGAGGGCAGCCTGATCGAGGAGTACGAGCGCAAGATCGCCGAGGCGGGGATGCCGGAGGCGGTCGCCGAGCAGGCCGAGAAGGAGCTGCGCCGGCTCGAGCGCCAGGGCGAGCAGTCGCCCGAGTCCTCGATGATCCGCAGCTATCTCGATTGGCTGATCGCGGTGCCGTGGGCGAAGCGCTCCGAGGAGCGGCTCGACCCAGCGCACACGCGCGAGGTGCTCGATGCCGACCACGCGGGGCTCGAGGACGTGAAGAAGCGGATCACCGAGTTCATCGCCGTGCGCAAGCTGCGCGAGGAGCGCGGGGTGGAGGACGAGAGCCGTGCCAACGGCGCGATCCTGACCCTGGTCGGGCCGCCCGGTACCGGCAAGACCTCGATCGGCGAGTCGATCGCCCGCGCCCTGGGGCGCGAGTTCGTCCGCATCTCGCTCGGCGGCCTGCACGACGAGGCCGAGATCCGCGGTCACCGCCGCACGTACATAGGGGCTCTGCCGGGTCGGATCGTCCGTGCCTTGCGCGACGCCGAGACGATGAACCCGGTGATCCTGCTCGACGAGGTCGACAAGGTCGGCGCCGACTGGCGCGGCGACCCCTCGGCGGCCCTGCTCGAGGTGCTCGACCCGGCCCAGAACCACTCGTTCCGCGATCACTACCTCGACGTCGAGGTAGACCTCTCCGAGGTCGTCTTCATCGCCACGGCAAACATGACCGACACGATCCCGGCGCCGCTGCTCGACCGCATGGAGACGATCGCCTTCGACGGCTACACGACCGCCGAGAAGCTGGCGATCGCCCGCGGCTACCTGCTGCCGCGACAGTTGGTGCGCAACGGACTGGAGGCCGAGGAGGTCGAGGTCGGCGAGGAGATCCTGGGCAGCGTGATCGCCGAGTACACCCGCGAGGCCGGCGTGCGCCAGCTCGAGCGCGAGCTGGGCAAGCTGCTGCGCGGCGCCGCGACCAAGATTGCCGGGGGTGAGGCGGCGACGCCAATCGTGCTCGATGCCGATGCGCTGCACGACGCGCTCGGCCGCCAGCGCTTCTTCCAGGAGTCGGTCGAAAGGACGGCGATCCCGGGCGTATCCACCGGCCTCGCCGTCACCGGAAGCGGCGGCGACGTGCTCTTCATCGAGGCGACCGCGATGGAGGGTGACAAGGGCTTGGTCCTGACCGGCCAGCTCGGCGACGTGATGAAGGAGTCGGCGCGAATCGCGCTTTCTTACGCCCGCTCGCACGCCGAGGAGCTGGGCATCGACCCGGCGGCCTTCCGGCGCGAGTTCCACTTGCACGTGCCCGCCGGGGCGATCCCCAAGGACGGCCCCAGCGCCGGCACGGCGATGACCACGGCGCTGGTCTCGCTGCTCTCCGGGCGACCGGTCAAGCACACCGTCGGGATGACCGGCGAGGTCACCCTGCAGGGCCGGGTGCTGCCGATCGGCGGGCTGAAGCAGAAGGTGCTGGCCGCCCACGCGGCTGGGCTGACCGAGGTGATCCTGCCCGAGCGCAACCGCGGCGACCTCGACGAGGTGCCCGACGAGGTGCGCGAGCAGATGACCTTCCACCCGGTGATGAGCGTCGGCGAGGTGCTCGAGCAGGCGCTCGAGCCGGCCGAGAAGGGCGCCAGTGTCACCGCGATGTCGTAGTTGCTCTCCGGTTCCGCCGGAGATGCGGGCGACGGCGAGCTTGCTGGAGCGCCGCTGGACGCTGGCGACGATCTACGCCTGTGCCAGCGGCGCCGCCCGCTTCAACGAGTTCCGTCAGTCCCTTCCCGGCGTCTCGCCGACGACGCTCTCCGACCGCCTCGAGCAGCTCGAGGCTGCCCGCATCGTCGAGCGCCACCTGGTCCCCGGTCGTCCGCCGCATACCGAGTACGTCCTCACCCGCCACGGGGAGCAACTCGCCCGCGCCGTCGCCGGCCTGCTGGAGGAAGGGACGAGGGGACAGCCGAGATGATCTTCGCCAAGCGGGGAGCGGAGTAACGGAGTGGGCCGGCGGTGGCGCCAGTGGTATGCGCTCAGATGGACTGACGCGGTCTGGAGGGTCCTGTCTCGCGGCCTACGCCGGCGGAGCACGCAGGGGCCGGTACCCGGCGGGCGATTCCTGCGGCTTTGGGCGGAGCTTGCGTTTCCGCGCCTATTCCCGCGGGCGCACAGCGCCCTGATCTTCGTCAGGTCGATCTCCGGAGGCCTGCTCTCGCCTTTGCTGGCGTCGGGCGGGGCCGGCCGCGCGCTGCAGCATGCGCTGAGCGAGCAGCCGCAGCAGGCGACCGCATGGCTCGCGCGCCTGGAGGCTCTGGTGAGGTACACCAGGCCGATCCACCTCGTGGACTGGAGGCTCCGTCTCTCTGGAGCCGAGCTTCGCTCGCTGACCCTCGACGGCACTCACTCCGAGTTTCTGCGCGGGGTCGACCTCTCCAGGGGGCGGCTTTTAGAGGTTAGGTTTATCGGTGTCGTCAGCGACGCCGACTTCGCCGCCACCAAGGTTGACGACTGCACCTTCATCGGCTGCCGTCTTTCTGGGACGTCGTTTCGGGGCGCGGTGTTCGAGGATGTCGTTTTCGCCATCGGCGACGCATGGCGCTGCTGTTTCGACGGGGCCCAGATCAGACGGTGCACGTTCTCCGACATCGATCTCGATTTCAGCACCTTCGCCGGAGCGGTCGTGCACGACGTCGTCTTCGAACGCTGCGACTTTGCCGGCGTCAACCTTGCGAACGTGGGCGGCGAGTGGAGAGACGTCGATTTCCTCGACTGCCTGAACCTGGATCCCGCGTTCGAGCCCGCTGCGGAGACGGGCGTATGGGTCGGCGAATCGACGGCCGAGGCGCCTTTCCAGCGCGGTGCTCTCGGCGCCTACCCGCGAGCGTTGGCGCGGGAAGCGCCGCCGGTGGGTCGAGAGTCGATCGCGGGCAGATATGCGCAGGCCGAGATTCAGTCGCCGCCGCCGCTCGGGTATCGCCTGCAGACGGTCGCCCGATTTGTGAGCCTCTGGATCGGGCTCGGTCCCGACTACCACGAGGTTCGAAGGGAAGCGTTGAAGGTCGATGACGGGCTGGCTCTGTCCTTCCCGAAGCGCCGTTGGGTCGCCGTCCTGAGGATGCTGCTCGGCGTACGGGAGGACATCGGCTCCGTCTCGGTCGCCCGGTATGCCTACCGGCTTCTGAGCGAGGGGCTGCGCGATCGCGATCCTTCGCTGGCGGAGGTGGAGCTGCCCGAGCTGGTTGTGGTGAACGGGAGCCTGCCCACCGCCCGCTATGTCGAGTCCGCGGGCGGTAGCTACATAGTCATCAGCAGGGGTCTGGAGGTGACCGCGACCCGGGTCGCCAGGTACTGCATCGCTTGGCTGGCGCCGGACTCGATCGAGTACATGGACGCTTGGCCGGCGAGCCGTGACCAGGCCACGGTCCGCGCGGCGGTCGAGGCGAGCCTGGAGGACTTCGCCCGCTCGGGGGGAGACATCGCCGTCACCGGCAGGGTCCAGGTCGGGGGACTTCGCGACTCGCAGGCGCTGGCGCTGATGATGAGTCTGCTGACCTTTGCGGTGGCGCACGAGCTTGCGCATTTCCTTCGCAATCGGGGCCTGCTCGGACCATCCGATCCGCGGCTCGACCCCGAGGGCCAGGCCGATGTCGATGCGGTGCGGATGCTGGCGGAGGTGGCCGGAGGCAACGGCGACGAGGATCTGATCGAGGCGCTGCGAAACATGCCCCCTGATTTCCTGCGCTCCTATTACAAGCGGCGGTTGTCGAAACTCGACGAGATCCCGCTAAGCGTCCGTGGCCTCTCCGATGCCGAAGTTGCGGAGCTGCACGATTCCGTCATGCCTTACGTCAGCCGTTTCGCCGACTGCGATTGGGTCCCGGCCGTGATCGCGGCGTTCATCATGGCCTTCGGTGGCTCTGTCGGCTACCGCGACAACCCGAACCTGTTCGAGCGGAGTACCCGAGTGGTGCGAGCGAGCCTGGGTGAGGAAGCCGTCAGCGACCTGGTCGAGGAGTTCTCCCGTCCCGACTCGGTCCTCGGGATGCTGCGCTCGGTTTTCGAGCCGGGCAGCGCCTCGGTCTAGCTCAATCTTCGCTCTCGGCGGCGGGGTCTGGCTCGCCGCCGGTGCGCCGCTCGAGCAGTCTGACGAGCCGTTCGATCTCCTTCGGTGTGTAGCCCTCGTACGTCTGCCCCTCCCAGACGACGCGCGATTGCTTCATACGCTCGGCCCGCGTGAGCAGCCATGTGCGGAGGATCCGCACCGAGGGTGCCCCGACGAGGACCGCCAGCTGCAGGAACTCCTCTCCATCGAGTCCCTGCGTGCGGCCGATTCCGCCGGCCCACGGCAGCAGGGCCGCGTCCGGGTACTCGCTCGGACCGTCTTCGGTTGCCGGGATCTCCAAGATCAACTCGATCTCCGTCATTGCCACGCAAGCGTACTGTGACATCGGACAGCCCGACAGCAGGTACACACGGGCGCTAGGCCGACACCCTTGCGACCCCGCTCGACTCGCGTCGCCACAGTGTGTAGAGGCCGATCGCGACCAACGGGGCGATGAAGTCGGCCCAGAGCGTGAGGCCGGTGTTGTCGGGGGCGTGGTTGTCGTGGATCGCGGCCTGGTGCAGGTGGCCGTAGGCGTCGCCGAGGTAACAGATGGAGACGGCGATCACAGCCGCGAGCAGGAAGCCGTCGCGGAAGCGGGCGCAGAGGACGCCGAGCACGCCGATCGCCAGGTCGGCGAAGCCGACCTCCGTTTGGAAGCCGCCGTCGCCGTTGCTGAAGCCGATTTCGCGGGCTGTGTCCGGCCCGTCGAAGAAGTGGAACATCGCGCCGAAGATCGCGGCGATCCCCACCGCGACGACCATCCACCAGATCAGGAAGATCTCGAGCGTGCGTGCGGTGCTGCGCGGCTGGTTGTCGCGGTGGCGGTGGATCGCTGCGCCGATCAGCGCGATCGCGGCAAAGACGAGAAACGGCATGGCTCCCTCCCGGGCGATTAGACGGCTGCATTATGTGAGTCCGCGCGATGGGCCCTGAGAGCATTGGACGATGCTCGTAATCGAGACCGCTCGTCCAGGCGCGAGAGCCAGCGCAAGATAAGCAGGATCGCGGCGGGTGCGACCAGGGTGCCGCCGAGGATCAGGAACCAGGGCTGGGCGGCATCGCTGCCGGCCTTGATCGTGTGGACGATTGCGAGCAGCCAGAAGACGGCGGTGAGTCGGTGCAGGCGGCGCCAGCGGGCGGCGCCGAGGCGGTTGCGGAAGTAGTAGGAGATCCCGAGCGCGGCCAGGCCGTAGCTCGCGACGATCCCGATTCCTGTCCAGAGTGGGCGGTAGGGGCCGGCAAGGGGGATGGCGATGCCGGCCAGGCCGGGGTTTAGGAACCGGTCGCCGAGCAGGGAGAGCCCGTGGATGGCGACCATCGCCAGGGTGGCGAGCGAGAGCGCCTCGTGCAGGGCGCGGAAATCGCGCTTGCCGTCGCTCCTGCGCTTGGAGCTCATCATCAGCCCGAGCGTGACGCTGGCGCTGGCCAGCAGCAGCGCGGCGATGCCGGCGGCGCGGCTGGTGATCCAGAAGAGGTGGGGAGCGACGTTCACGAGGCGATCACGCGTGCGAGTGCACCCGACCCGCCGCGACTGTCTCGACCTCGCCGTCGTCGTGGACGAGCACGCCGCCCTGTGGCAGCCAGGCGGTTGCGCCCTCGGGTCCCGAGAGCAGCGCCGCCTTGGCGCGGGTCTCGGCCAGTAGGGCGGTCGGCGCCACCGCCGTCGCCTGGACAATGCCGGTGAAGGCGGGTTCGCCGCTGCTCGGGTCGAGCAGGTGGTGGGCGGGGCGCCCGCTGGGGCTGATCCAGCAGCGCCGCCCGATGCCGCTCGTCGCCGCGGCGCCATCGCTCATCCGCAGCTCCTGGATCGGCCCGCCGCCGAAGGGGTCGCCGACGCGAACCCGGCGCTCGAGGCCGGCGCTGCCACCGATGCGGACGTCGCCGCAGCAGTCGACCGCGAAAGCGGGGTGGTCGCCGAGCTCGGCAGCGAGCAGATCAGCGAGCAGGCCCTTGGCGATGCCGCCGCTGTCGATCGCCACGCCGGGCGGGCGCACGACCGTGCCGGCGGCCTCGTCGGCGCCGACCGAGCGCCAGCGAGCGGCGGGGCTGGGGCCGGCGGGCGCGCGTTTGATCCTGCTGGGCAGCGCTGCCGAGAGGGGGATCGGTGTGGCGCCATCGAGCGAGCCCCGATAGCCGGCGCTCTCGATCTCCCCGAGAAGGGTCGCGTCGACGAGCCCGCCGCTGTTGGCTCCGGCGATTGCGACCGCCGCGGCGAGCGAGCGCAGCAGCGCCGTCGCCGGTACCGCCGCCCGTGGGTCGCGGTTGAGTCGGCTCAGCTCGCTCTCCGGAATGAAGCGTGAGAGCCGCTCATGGGCATCGAGGAGGACGCGGTGCGCCTGCTCCGTTGCCACGGCGGAGTGGGCGGCCTCGGTGGCGAGGACGTGAATCGTCACCGTGCCGCCGAAGCAGGCAAACGAGCGATGTGCTTCACCGGTCACGACTGGCTGGTCGTGACCGGGGCCGGTTCTGTTTCCGCTTCGGCGGCTTCCTGTGCGGCGATTTCGGCTTCCACGGCTTCCAGTTCGGTGGATTCGTTTTCCGCTTCCGCAATCGCTTCCACCGGTTCGGGTTCGACCGTTTCCGCTTCCGTCTGCCGGGCGATGCCCTGCGCCGGCTTTGACGAGGCCGCCTTCGAGGATCTGCCGCCGAGGACCGGGTCGTTGCCGGTCGCCATCTGCACGAAGACGGTCGCCCAGAGCAGGGCGAAGGCGATCAGTGAGATCGCGACCACGCGCCCGCGCAGTTGTCTGGCTCGGTGGCGCTGTGCGCGCAGGCGTTGCCAGGCCTGACGCTTGCGCTCTTGCTTTTCGGTCGGATCCATCTCAGGCACCCTCCCTCCGGGCAGCAAAGCCCGCATAAATGCCGCCTGAGAGATCTCTTAGAACCATGGCCTGGAGATGGAGATAGTCAGCGCTGCCAGGGCGATGCCGGCGAGGATCGCGCTCGCCAGCGTTACCGCCCGCAGCCCACTGCCGGCGAGCCGCGCCTCGGGCGGGCCGCCGCGGCGCCAGTCGGCGGCGGCGAGCGAGGGGACCTCGAGCACGTGTCCGAGCACGTGCGGCGTCATCAGCGTGAACCAGGCGATGAAGCTGAGCTTGTGGGCGAAGATCAGGGTCTCGCTTGGCGGTCCATCGATCAGCAGCGCGACCCCCGTGCCGAAGAGGGCGAGCGTCGTCAGCACGACCCCGGGTGCGAGCAGGCGCAGCACCATCGGCGGCGGGCCCTTCTGCTTGTAGGGCGGGCTGCCGCTGTAGTAGCGGGCGAAGCGGTAGCCGGTGCTGCCGAGCTTCAGCAGGACGGGCGGGATCAGCAGCATGCCGATGAAGACGTGCGGCCCGATCAGCGGGCCGATGAAGGGGATCGTCACGCCCTCGGCTGCGAGCAAGCACGAGCAGGGCGGCGGCCACGGCGCCGGTCAGGCGCGCGTTGCCCGCGACCCCATCGCGAAGCTCTCGGTTCGGCCGATACATCCGGCGGATGCTCGATCCGCTCGCTTGCGCTCAGCTAAGCGTTGGCTGAGAGATCTCTCATCTTCGGCTGGAAGCCGGGGAGGGAGAAGCTGACCCGCGCACCGCCGAGTGGCGATCCGTCGATCCAGATCCGGCCGCCGTGCGCGGTGACGATCGCGCGGGCGATCCCGAGCCCGAGTCCGCTGCCGCCCGAGTCGCGGTCGCGGGCCGAGTCGCGGCGGTGAAAGCGGTCGAAGACTCGCTCGCGATCCTCGGGTGGGATGCCGGGCCCCGCGTCGTCCACGGCAACGACGAGGGAGCCGCGGTCCGTTTGGGCGGAGAGCAGGATCTTGCCCCCGGCGCCGGCGTGGCGCTGGGCATTGTCGAGCAGGTTGCGCACGACCTGGGCGACGAGGTCGGGATCGAGCCGGATCGCTCCCTCGGCCAGGTCCCCGAACTCGACCCCAGCGCCCTGCCACGCCTCGGCCAGCTCGCGCAGGAAGCCCGCCGCCTGCACCTCCCGAAGCGCCGGTCCGGCGCCCTCGTCGAGCCGGGCCAGCACGAGCATGTCCTCGACCAGTCGTTCGACCCTGCCCATCTCGCGCAGGGCCACCGCCTCAACCCGCCGCACCTCCTCACCGCTCGGTTGCTCCTGTCGGGCGAGGACTTCGAGCTGGCCGCGGATTGCGGTCAGCGGGCTGCGCAACTCGTGCGAGGCGTCGGAGACGAACTGGCGCTGCTTGGCGAAGGCCTGGTCGAGGCGGTCGAGCATGCGGTTGAAGGCCTCGGCCAGGACCCGCAGCTCGGCCGCGTCGCTGGGGCTCGAATCCAGCCGGGGTGTCAGGTCCCCGGCGTCGATCTCCGCTGCGGTGTCGGCGAAGCGCTGCAGCGGCGAGGCGGTTCGCGCCGCCAGCAGGTAGCCGGCGAGGAGCGCGGCGATCAGGGTCGCGCCGCCGACCAGGAGGAAGGTCTTCTCGACCTCCGACTGGGCATCGCTGATCGGCGAGATCGAGGGGCGCGCCGGCGACTCGTCCGGGGCTGTCTCGCGCAGGTTGTGCTCGCGGGCCTCCTCGCGCTCGATCACCGACGACTCGTCGGCCATCTGGACCCGAACCGCGACGAAGACGACCGCGAAGGCGACGACGACGATCGCGCCGATCGAGAGCGCCAGCCTGCCCCGCAGGCCCATGCTCTCCCAGGCGCGCCTCATCCCGGGTCCCGCAAGCGGTAGCCGACCGAGCGCACGGTCTCGATCGGCGCTGGCGAGCCGGGCAGCGCCAGCTTGCGACGCAGGTAGCCGACGTAGACCTGGACGACGTTGGTGCCGGGGTCGTGGTCGTAGCCCCAGACCGCGCCGAGGATCTCCTCCCGCGTGCAGACTCGCCCGGCGTGCCGCATCAGGTAGGCGAGCAGCGCCATCTCGCGGTCCGGGAGTCGCACCCGCAGCTCGCCCCGGGTCGCCTCCCGGCCGATCAGGTCAAGCTTGATATCGGCCGCTTCGAGAATCGTCTCGGAGCCCTCGCCCGCGTCGCGCAGGTGAGCCCGGACCCGGGCCAGCAGCTCCCTGAAGGAGAAGGGCTTGGTGACGTAATCAGTCGCGCCGAGGTCGAGCCCCTCGACCCGCTCGTCGATCTCGGCCTTCGCCGTCAGCAAGATCACCGGCAGGCCCGGCCGTGCACGCCGGATCGACCCCAGCACCTCGATCCCGTCCGCGCCCGGCAGCATGCGGTCGAGGATGACGAGGTCGACGCCGTGTTCAAGCGCCAGCCTCTCTCCCTCGATTCCGTCGCTGGCGACCCTGACGCCATAGCCCTCGGCAGCGAGCCCGCGCGCGAGGAAGTCCGCGATCCCTGCCTCGTCCTCGACGACCAGGATCTCCACAAGGCGATGCTACGCGACCGCCGCGGATGCCCTCCTCGGCTGGCGCGTCCCCGCCACCTGCTCTGCGCGGCGGCGGGCTGGGTGGCGTTACTGGCTTCCGGTGCGCCTTTTGCACCTGTGGGCCACATAAAGCGCACCGGAACGGCTTTGGCTGCGGCGCGCGACAATGGCGGCGTGGCGAAGAAGGCAAAGGACGGCTCGGTTGCGGTGCGGGTGACCGTGCGTGGTGCGGTGCAGGGGGTCGGCTTCCGCGAAGCGACTGTTCAGCGTGCTGGCGAGCTGGGTGTGCTGGGCTGGGTTCGCAACGGGGAGGAGGGCGAGGCGCTGGTCCACGCCGAGGGCCCGGAGCGGGCGGTGGAGGATCTGATCGCCTTTCTGGGCGAGGGCCCGCCGGCCGCGCGGGTGGCCGAGGTGGTCACCGACAGCGTCAAGGCCGAGGGCCACGAGCAGCTTGCGATCCGCGGTATCAGCGCCGGCGCCTTCGTCGTCCAGGAGCACGCCGCTACCGCCCGTCACTTCGACCTGCGGCTCGAGGTCGACGGCGTGATGCGCTCTTGGGCGGTGCCCAAGGGGCCGACGATGGATCCGGCGGTCAAACGGCTCGCGGTACAGGTCGAGGATCACTCGCTCTCCCACAACGACTTCGAGGGCCCGACCGACGGCGGCGGCGTGATCGTCTGGGATCGGGGCGGCTACGAGCAGGGTGGTCGGGTGCCCTGGCCCGAGGCGCTCGAGCGCGGTCACGCCGTCTTCGTCCTCCGCGGCGAGAAGCTGCGCGGCGGTTTCGCCCTGCAGCGCACTCGCCCGGGTGAGAAGCCGCAGTGGCTGCTGGTCAAGCGTCGCGATGAGCAGGCGCAGCCGGGCTCCGACGTGGTTGCCGAACGATCCGAGTCGGTGCTCAGCGGGCGGAGCCTGGACGAGCTCCTCTCTGGCTCCCCCGGTGACGGCTAAGGGTTCTCCCCGGGCGCAGGGTGGGTATAGGCAGTCGCGCGCAGGGAAATTGCACTACTCATGACAGCTTCTAGCTATCATGACAACAATGGACACGGCCCAGATCACGGTCTCCGGCTTGAGGCTCCACGATGGCATCGAGATACCGCAGTTGGGTCTCGGCCTCTTCCAAGTTCCCCCCGAGGACACCCAGGCAACAGTTGAGCTGGCGCTCGAGGTCGGCTACCGGCACTTCGACACCGCCGCGGCCTATCGCAACGAGAAAGGGGTCGGGGCCGCGCTCGCTGCTTCGGACTTGCCTCGTGAGGATTACTTCGTCACCACCAAGCTGTCGAACGCTCAGCAGGACCCCGACTCGAGCCTGGCGGCTTTCGAGGCGAGCCTCGACCGACTCGGGCTCGACCACGTCGATCTCTACCTGATCCACTGGCCGGGCTCGGCCGAGGATCGGCTCATCGACACCTGGCGGGCGCTTGAATGGATCCACAGGGAGGAGGCGGCGCGCACGATCGGAGTCTCCAACTTCGGCCTCGGGGAGCTCGACCTGCTGGAGCGGGAGGCCGAGGTCCGGCCGACGATCAACCAGGTTGAGCTGAACCCCCGCCTGCAACAGGCCGAGCTGCGCACCAGGCACGAGGCTCGTGGCATTGCCACCGGGGCTTGGGGTCCGCTCGCGCAGGGGACGCTGCTCTTCGACGCGACGATCGTGCGGTTGGCTGGGAGTCGCGGCAAGACACCGGCTCAGGTGATCCTGCGCTGGCACCTGCAGCGCGGCAACGTCGTCACCCCCAAGTCGGTGACGCCAGAGCGGATTCGCGAGAACTTCGACATCTTCGATTTCGAGCTCTCCGATCGGGAGATGGCGGCGATCGGGGACCTCGACAGTCGCAGTCAGATCCGACCGCAGTCCGCGGCCTTCGCGCGCCTCAGCTGACCACGAGCCAGCCGCCGCGCTGTTGCTTGGGCACTTCCCCGTTGCTCAGGTAATCTTGTCTGCACTGTCCTCATAGTGGTCGTGTCAGCTGAAAATTCGACGTCTCTTCACAACGCCGCTTCTCGCCCTGCCGGTATTGGCACTCGCCCTCCTGGCCGGTTGCGGAGGCGGCACCAGTTCGACCGACTCTCCCTCGGTTGGCTTGCCGAAGGAAATCGTGATTGGCGCCGCAATTGCCAAGACCGGTTATCTGGCGCCTTACGACTCGACCTTCGCCGCGGTCGAACAGTTGGTCAAGGAAACCAACGCCCGGGGAGGGATCGACGGTCACAAGGTGCGGGCGATCCAGGTCGACACTCGCTCGGATCCCCAGCAGGCGGTACTGGCGGTTCAAAAGGTGATCGAAGAGGGAGCGGACGTTCTCTTCTTCACGGGCGAGGCGCTAACCGCCTCGGCGGGGTCGCCGTTGGCCGAGGAACACGACTTGCTGAACCTCGCCATCGTCAACGAGCCCGGCTTCGGACCGCCGACCACCGGCCGTCTCTCCTTCAGCTCGTATCCAAGCCTGCTCAGCGAGGCGAGCGCCGACGCCTCGTTTCTGTGGGAGAGGGGAGCCAGGCGCCCGTTCCTCTTCCGCGATACCTCGATCATCTACGGCAAGGCCGGCTGCTCGGCCTTCCAGCAGAGCTGGGAGCACCTTGGTGGCGCGATTGCCGGCTCGGCTGACTTTGAGAACAGCGACGAGTCGGTTGCGAGCCAGGTCAGCGAGTTGCGGGACGCCGACGCCGATGCCGTCTTCATCTGTTCCTACCCGCCGGGGGGAGCCGCGGCGATCAAGCAGATCCGGGCCGCCCACATCGACGTTCCGATCGTCGGGCCGGCCGGTTTCGACGGCACGTTCTGGACCAAGGGTCTGCCCAGCACCAAGGACATCTACGTCAGCTCGAACGGATCGGCCTACGACCCACCGAACGAGGAAACGGCGAAGCTGTTCAAGAGCCTCAAAGGCGACGGCGTCGACACCGACATCTCCAGCGCACTCCTGGCGATGTACGCAGGCGGTCAGTTGATCCTCGATTCGATCAAGGAAACCGGCAGCGTTGAGGGAAACACCCTGGCCGACGCGCTGGAGGCAAAGCCCCATCGGACCGTCCTCGGCAAGGTCACCTACACCAAGGACGAACACCACACGGCTCGGACGTGGTTGATCTACGACTACTCGAGTGGCAAGCCGAAGCTGGTGGCCAGGGTCAAGCCGCGGTTCATTCCCGAATACGGCGGCGAGTAGCGGCGATGTCCCCTTCCGTAAGGCCGATCCTCGTTGTCATCGGGCTCCTGCTCGTCCTCTTGCCTGGCTGCGGCAGCGGTGGGGATTCGACCGCGTCGCCTGCGACGGGCCTGCCGAAGGAAATAGTGATCGGCGCTGCGCTGGCCAAAACCGGCTACATGGCGCCTTACGATTCCACCTTTGCCGCGGTCGAACAGCTGGTCAAGGAAACCAATGCCCATGGAGGAATCGACGGTCACGAGGTGAGGGTGATCCATGCCGATACTCGCTCAGATCCACAGCAGGCGGTAATCGCCGTTCAGAAGCTGATCGAAGACGGGGCCAACGTCCTCGTCTTCAGCGGTGAGGCGTTGAACGCGGCGGCGGGGGCGCCGCTGGCCGAAGAACACGGTGAGCTGAACATGTCCAACGCCAACGAACCCGGCTACGGACCGCCGACGACCGGCCGCCTCTCCTTCAGCTCCTTCCCGAGCCTGCTCAGCGAGGCAAGTGCCGGCGCCTCGTTCCTGCACGACCGCGGCATCGAGCACCCATTCCTGTTCCGCGACACCGCGATCATCTACGGCAGGGCGTATTGCTCCGGCGTGCAGCAGACCTGGGAGCACCTCGGCGGCACGATCGCCGGCTCGGTCGACTTCGAGAACAGCGACGAGTCGGTCGCCAGCCAGGTCAGCGAGCTGCGCGACTCCGGTGCCGACGCCGTGGTCATGTGCTCCTACCCGCCCGGCGGTGCCGCGGCGATCAAGCAGATCCGCGCCGCCGGCATCGACGTCCCGATCCTCGGGCCAGCCGGTTTCGACGGCACCTTCTGGCTCAAGGGCATCCCGAGCACCAGAGACATCTACGCCACCTCCAACGGCTCCGCCTACGACCCGCCCAACGCGGAGACGGCGAAGCTGTTCGAGAAGCTCAAACGCGTCGGCGTCGACACCGACGTCTCGAGCGCCCTGCTGGGGGCCTACGCCGGCGGCCAGTTGATCCTCGCCGCAATCAGGGAAACCGGCAGCGTCGACGGCAACAGCCTGGCCGATGCGCTCGAAGCCAAGCCCCACGACACAGTCGTCGGCAAGCTCACTTATACGAAGACCGATCACCACCCGATTCCCCGGAACTGGCCGATCTACTCGTATGCGAGCGGCAAGCCGGAGCTGGTGGCGAAGGTCAAGCCGCGGTTCATCCCCGAGTACGGAGGCTAGGCGACCGCGCGCTCGTCGAGAGCGCGTTCGACGTACTCGCGAAACGCCGCCCGGTAGGCCAGCGTGAACCGGTCGGCCAGCGTGTTGACGTCGGCATTTGCGTCCAGCGGCAGCTCTGGTGGTTGGATCGCCGAGATGATCGGCAGGTCCTCGGCGTAGACGCGCCAGTCGTAGGCGATCAGGTTCTCAAGGTCCTGCTCGTCGAAGTTCTCCAGCCCTCCCTCGATCCAGTAGTGGGCCGACTCGGTGGCGCTGATCGCGCGCGCGGCATGGAGCAGGCAGCGCTCCCCGTCCGCGGTGAGGATCCGACCGGAGATGAAGTTGGGCGCGATCGCGTGGTAGTGCATTTCCCGCAGGGCACCCCAAACGGCTGAGGCGTCCTCGCCCCACTCGACTTTGCGGCGCAGGATCACTTCGCGACCGTTGCGCTCGGGCTCGAGCGGCTCGATCAGCTCCGGCATCGCCCCCAGGGTCGCCTGGTGGACGAAGGCGAAGTGGGAGACGTCGCGGAAGTTCTCGATCATGAGGCCGAAGCTGACCGGGAGCTCGAACGGGGTGCCGTGACCCCAGGTCCACTCCTCTTCGTCGAACCACGGCAGGGCCGGCAGCTCGCCCAGCGGCTCCTCCAGCACGGTCCAGACCAGGCCCCAGTGCTCGCGCACCGGGAAGGCCGGGATGCGAGCGCGCGGCGGGATCTGGCTCTGGTCGGGCAGCGATGGAATGCGAGTGCAGGCGCCGTCGTCGCCGCCCCACTCCCAGCCGTGGTAGGGGCACTGGATCGAGTCGCCTTCGACCTTGCCCATCGAGAGCGAGGCGCCGCGATGAGCGCAGCGATCGGCGACCACGGCCGGCTTGCCACTCTCGGTGAGGAAGACGGCGAGCGCCTCGCCGAGCAGCACGGCCCGCTGCGGGCCGTCCTCTAGATCTTGGAGTCTCGCGACCGGCTGCCAGCAGTGGCGCAGCGCGAGGGCGACCTCCTCGCTGGTCGGCGCTCCACGTGGGCGCTCGTCAAACATCACCGCTCCTCGTGATTAATGCGATGTTTCATTCTAGTCACGGCTGCTTTCCCAGATAGGCACGGAGGACATCGGGGTTGCGCTGCAGCTCGCTGCGCGAGCCCTCGGCCCGGACCTTGCCGGTGGCGAGCACGACGCAGCGGTCGCAGAAATCGATCGTGCGGGCGGCGTTTTGCTCGACCAAGAGCATCGTCACGCCTTCCTCGCGCAGGCCCTGGAGCAGCTCGTAGATGACGTCGATCATCTTCGGTGCCAGGCCGAGCGAGGGCTCATCGAGAATCAAGAGCTTGGGCCGGCCGAGCAGGGCACGGGCGATCGCGAGCTGCTGCTGCTCGCCGCCCGAGAGCCGGTCGGCGCGCTGGTGGGAGCGCTGGCGAAGGATCGGGAAGCGCTCCAGCGTCTGCTCGAGCCAGGCGCCGTCTTCGCCGCCGTTGCGGGCGCCGAGCCGCAGGTTCTCGGCCACGGTCAGGGTCTTGAAGATGTGCCGGCCCTCGGGCACCAGCGCCAGCCCCAGCCGCACGATCTGCTCCGGCGCCAATCCGGTCAGGACGCGGTCCTCGAATACCGCATCTCCGCCAGTCGGGCGCACCAGCCCGCAGATCGAGCGCAGGATCGAGCTCTTGCCGGCGCCGTTCGGACCGATCATTCCCAGCACTTCTCCGCTGCCGAGGCTGAGGTCGACTCCGTGGACCACCTCGATGCGCCCGTAGCTGACCCGCAGCCCGCGCAGCTCAAGCATCGGTAGCCGCCACGAACGAGCTGCCGAGATAGGACCGGACCACGGCGGGGTCGGCCTGGACTTCCTGCGGAGTGCCGACCCGCAGGGTCATGCCATCGTCGAGCACCTGGACCCGGGAGCAGAGTGGCATGACGATGCTCATGTCATGCTCGATCAGCAGCAGCCCACAGCCGAAGTCGGCCAGCACGTTGCGGAGGATCGCGACCAGTTGCTCGCATTCGGCCTCGTTCAGCCCGGCCGCCGGCTCGTCGAGCAGCAGGTAGCGGGGCTGGGTGGCGAGGGCGCGGGCGATCCCGAGCAGTCGCTGACTGCCAGGGGGCAGTGAGCCGCCCGGCAGCGTGGCCTGCTCGAGCAGGTTGAGGCGGCCGAGCACATCGGTCGCAACCGCAACCGCGCGCCGCCTGCCGACCCCCATGCCCATCGCGCCGACGGCCACGCTCTCGAGGCTGCTCAACTCGGGAAACGGCAGCGCGGCCTGAAAGGTGCGGGCCAGGCCATCGTGGGCGAGGCGGGCCGGGGACCGTCCGGTGACGCCGACTCCGTCCATAGAGACGGTCCCCGAGTCGGGCGCCTGAAACCCGCTGAGGACGTTGACGAGCGTCGTCTTGCCGGCCCCGTTCGGGCCGATCAGCCCGAGCGCCTCACCCGGCTCGAGCGAGAGGTCGACCTGCTTGAGGACCCGCAGGCCGGCAAAGGCGAGCGATATGCCCTCGGCGCGCAGGGCGCCCTGCGTCGACCGCTCGACCCGTGGCTCGCCGGCGAGGGCATCGTCGGGCTCCGCTGGCGGCGCGGCAGAGCTCAGGCCCAGTCGCTGCAGCCAGGGCAACTCGCCCGCCTCCCTGCCGCCGCTCAACCCGTTCGGCATCGCGATCATCGTCGCCAGCAGGATCAGGCCAAGGCCGATCGCGGCTAGTCCGGGAGCTTCGCCGATCGAGATCGCGCCGAAGAGGCTGGCGCCGTTCTCAACCCCGCGCAGCAGCTCGTTCACCGTCGCGATCGCGATCGCGCCGACCACCGCTCCAAAGACGCTGCGGGCGCCACCGACCACCAGCATCGTCATCGTCGTCACGGTCGCGCCGAAGTAGAAGGTGGTGGGGTTGAGAACGCCGGACTGGTGCACCGCCAGCGCGCCGCCGATTCCGCAGAGCACTCCGCTGATGCCGAAGGCGATCAGTCGCTCCCTCATCGCGCCGATCCCGATCGAGCGCGCCGCCACCTCGTCCTCGCGCGTCGCCTGCAGGCGATAGCCGCTCGCCGACCATTTGAACGCCAGCGCCACGATCACGGCGGCGCCGGCCCAGAGCGCTGCCGATTCGACGCTGGTCGTGGTTGGAATGCTGACCAGGCCACTGCTGCCGCCGGTGACGCGGTCCCAGTTGGCGACGACGCTGTAGACGACGATCAGGAAAGCGAAGGTGGAGATCGGGATCGCCAGGGTCGAGGTGCGCATCAAGGGCAGACCGACGACGATCGCGAGCAGACCCGAGATCGCGGCGGCGATCAGGGTCGAGGGCAGCACGCCAAGGTGAGCGTCGATGATGAAATCCGGCAGGCCGGGCGTCTGCAGCAGGGCGAAGGCTGCCGGCAGGGTGAGGAACGCCGCGACGTAGGCGCCGGCCGTGGCGAAGCCGAGCTGTCCGAACGAGTAGACGCCACTGTTGCCGACGAACACCTGCAGGCCGACGACGACGATCAGGTTGCAGAGAACCAGGGTGACGGTGCCCTGGAAGGAGGGTGTGCCGTTGGCACCGAGGAGTGCGGCGATCGCGATCAGCAGCAGCGGTATCAGCAGCGAGGCGGCCGCGGACTGGCGCGTGCGGAAGTGCACGCCGCTCATACCCGGGCCTTGCCGATCTCTCCTCCGAGCAGGCCGTGGGGCCGGAAGATCAGGATCAAGACCGGGAAGGTGAAGACGATCGCGTCGCGGAACGGCGCCAGACCCTCGGGCAGGTAAACCCCGAGCAGGGAGGAGAGGGCACCGAGCAGCAGGCCGCCGACCACCGCGCCGAACATCCGGCCGAAGCCACCGATCACCACCGCGACGAAGCCAACCAGGACGGGTGTGAGGCCCATCGTCGGCGAGACCTGTCCGGTTTGCATCACCAGCAGCACGCCGACCGCGGCGGCAAGCGCTCCACTGATCGCGAAGGCGATCGCGATCACCCGATCGGCGCGGACGCCGAGCAGGCGAGCCATGTCGAAGTTCTCCGCCGCGGCTCGCATCGCCAGGCCGGTGCGGGTTCTGTAGAGCAGCCAGCCGAGGCCGCCGAGGACGATCACCGTGAGCCCGAGCGTGACGAACTCCAGGTTCGGCACCGTGATGCTGCCGATGCTGGTCGATTCACTGATCGAGGCCGGGGTTGCGACCGATTGGGCACGAGCGTCGACTGCCACGGTCACGACGTTCTGGAGGATCGCCGCGACCGCCAGCGAGGTGACGAGCTGGGCCGAGAGGTCAGCGCTGCGCACCGGCCGGAAGGCGACGCGCTCGGCGAGCAAGGCGATCGCGATTCCGGCCAGCAGCGCACCCGCAACCGCCGCGGCGAAGGGCAGGTCGGCGAAGACGAAGAGGGCGTAGGCGGCAAGCATGATGAACTCGCCGTGGGCGAAGTTCATCATTCCCATCACCGTGTAGACAAGAGTGATGCCGAGGGCGATCAGGGCGTAGAGGCTGCCGAGCGCCAGGGCATCGATCAGGTTCTGGCCCAACTCCGTCATCGCCAGCGATTGATCTTTCCATAGCGCTCTAAAAAACTCAGACGATGGAGCGCTTGGCTAGCTGAGCTCAAAGGCGAGTTGGGCGCTGTCGGCGCGATAGACGAGGCGGGCAAACTCGAGCGGGCGCTCTCGCTCCGATTCTTCCGTGCGGCCGAACTGAACGAAGCGCCCCATCAGGGCTGGCTCGCCGGCCGTGGCGCCGACCTGGGAGGACCCCCACTCGCCGAAGAAGGTGTGCTCGACCGAGACGGTGGCGCGAGTCAGTTCAAGCTCGCCCGGGAATGGCGGTTTCTCGCCGGTTTTGAGCGCTTGGGCGGTGGGGAGAAACCAGGGTACGTGCGCGACCGTGGCGTATGAGTCGACGAGGCAGACCGAGGGCTGATCGACATCGACCACGGCGGTTACATGTGCGATCGGGGCGCGTTGATCATCGATGTCGAGGAAGTGCGAGACGGTGTGGTCGGGCAGGTGCTCGCGTGCGCTGCGCACGGTTACGAGGCGATTGCCGTGACCCTCCAGCCACAGCCTGACCAGCCCGGTGACCTCAACCTCCCGCCGCGGCGGGGCGACGAAGGCGCCGGATCCCTTGATGCGGAAGATCGCTCCGTCGCCGACCAGTAGATCCAGCGCCGGCCGGATCACCGCCCGCGAGACTTTGAACTCTTCTTCGATCTCACGCTCGGAGGCAAAGCGGGCGCCGGACTCCCAGGCTCCGACCTCGAGCATTACCTTCAGCGCCGCGGCGAGCTGAAAGTAGAGCGGTACTTCACTGCTGCGATCAAGTCTGCGGCTGCCGGCCAGAGGGATATCGGAGGATCGCTTTGGCCGGCCCTGGCCAGATGGGGTGGGCTTGACCATAAGCCCACTTAGGATACCGTCGATTTAACTTCAGTAATACGGAAGAAGTCCGGTATTTCCCACAACACTGTTTATCGGGGTCTCGGGAGGCTACCTTCTCGGGCATGGCTCCGACGCTCGATCGGCTCATCGTCGCCGACGCCCCCGCGGCTTGGCGGGCCTGTGGGTTTGCGGTTGAGGGCGAGCTATGCGTTGTCGGCGATGTGCGAATTGAACTGAAGACCAGCGAAGGGGCCAAGGGGATCCGCGCCTGGTCGCTGCGCGATGTCGCCGCCACAGAGCTGGATGGGCTGCCGACCGCGAGCTCGGATCGGCCCCCGCCGAGCGAGGCGCTGACTCATCCCAACGGCATCACCGCGCTGGATCACGTAGTGGCGATCAGCTCGGACCTCGACCGCACCGTCGCTGTTCTCCAGGACGCCGGCCTTGATCTGCGGCGCGTCCGCGAGGAGCCGACGCCCGCCGGCGCTCCCCGCCAGGCCTTCTTCCGGCTCGGTGAGCCGATCCTCGAGGTCGTACAGGCGCCGCTCGAGGCGATCGAGCGAACCGGGGGAGACCGTCCCGCCTTCTTTTGGGGCCTCGCCTTCGTCGCCCCCGACATCGAGGCGAGCGTTGCCGCGCTCGGGGATCGCGTCAGCGAGATCCGCGACGCCGTTCAGCCGGGCCGGCGAATCGCTACCCTGCGTCGCTCCGCCGGCCTCTCCCTGCCGGTGGCGCTGCTCACGCCGCCGGCCTAGCCCACCTGCTCGGTCGGGCGGATCAGGACCTCGTTGAGGCAGACGTGCCAGGGGCGGGTCACCGCGTAGGCGATCGCGTCGGCGATGTCGCTGGCCTCGAGCGTCTTCATGTCGACGAACCGCTCGCGCACCTGCTCCCGCACCCCGTCGCGGAGGTGGTCGGTGAGCTCGGTGGCGACGGCGCCGGGCTCGATCAGGGTCGAGCGGACTTTGCGCTTGGCGAACTCCTGGCGGAAGGACTCGCTGAAGGCGCCGACCCCGTGCTTGGTCAGGTTGTAGACGCCGGAGCCGGAGCGGGCGATGCGGCCGGCGACCGAGCTGATGTTGACCACGTCAGCACAGCCGCGCGGCGATTCCTCGGCGGCGGCGAGCAGGTGGGGGAGGGCGGCGTGGGTGGTGTTGATCAGGCCCTTGAGGTTGAGGTCGATCATCCGGTCCCACTCCTCGGTCGGCGCGCCCTCGATCGGCCCCAGCAGCATCTGGCCGGCGTTGTTGACGACGATGTCGAGACGGCCCAGCTCGCCGACGGTGCGATCGACGGCGGCGATCGCCTGTTCCTGGTCGGTGATGTCGGATTCGATCGCCAGGGCGGTGTGACCGTGGCCGCCGATCTCGCTGGCCAGGCGCTCCAATCGCTCCAGGCGGCGGGCCGCCACGGCGACCCTGGCACCCTGCTCGGCCAGCGCCCGCGCGGTCGCCTCGCCGATGCCGCTGCTGGCGCCGGTGACCAGCGCGACGGTGCCGTCAAGTGGGGTCGTCATCGCGTTCCTTTCGTCGTTTCTCCGGATAGCCGCCCTGTTCCTCAACCTACTGCCCGGCTTTCCCGCGCCTCAAGCATTCCGGCCCGGCGTCGATGAGACACGAATGCGAACCCGCCAGACCACCCCCCGTGTCCCGCAAACCCCCCTGCTGCTCACGCTCGCCCTTGTGGTGGCACTGGCACTTTTGGCGCCGGCCTCCTCGTTTGCCGCGCCGGCACCCTCTGTCCTTACCTTCAAGACCGTCAAGATCGGCGCGCCGGGCAATCCCTCGGTGGGGATCGTTCCCTTCACCGACGCCGTCTACTCGTCGTGCGCTGAAGTCGTCCCGGCAGAAAAACAGCCCCCCTGCCAGCAGGTCGGCGCGGTTGGCTATCGCTACGGCGTCGGCCAGCTCGAGGTCACGGTTGCCCAGTACGTCGCCTTCCTCAACACCGCCGACCCCGCGGGTCGCAACAAGCACAAGCTCTACAGCTCCACCGAGAGCTCCTCGGAATGGCCCAAGTACGGGCAGATCAACTCCTCCACCGACGCCGCGGCGGGCCACCACTACTCGGTCGCCTCGCCACAATGGGCCGACAAGCCCTACGGCTTCGCCAACTTCCTGCGCTCGGCCCGCTTCGCCAACTCCCTCTACAACGGCCGGGTCCTCTCCAAGCAGGCCAGCAGCGCCGGCAACTTCCAGTACGTCACCTATCGAGTGCGGCTCTCGCGCCGGACCGAGAAAGGGATGTACGACATGAGCAAGCGTGCGGCGACCCGTGCGCACAAGTCGGGCTTCGTCATTCCCAGCCAGGACGAGTGGATCAAGGCCGCCTACTACGACCCCACGGGTGGCGGCACTTACTCCTACTGGCAGTACCCGACCAACCCCGGCAAGTTCGGCGACGAAGGGGCGAACGCTCCCCACGAAGCGACGCTCGACCCCAAGACCGGCGACATCACCAACGCCTCGGCCCAGCCGCTGGCGATCTTCCACACTCCCGAAGCCACGCCGGCGCCGAGCTGGTGTCCGGCGACCTTCAGCGCCGAAGCCTGCTCGACCGAGAACCCCCTCGGGATCAAGCCCAGCAGCTACGAAAAGGCCTACCAGGGCAGCCTCGGCACGGTCGGGCAGGCCAAGACCACCTCGCCTTGGGGGACCCTCGATCAGGGCGGCAACGCGGTCGAGTGGACCGACACGATCACCTCACCGCCATCGGGTCGCAGCGGCGCCCACGGCCGGGTCTGGCGACGGCTGCACGGTGGCATCGCCAACGCGCCCGTCTACCAGCTCTGGCTCTCGGCGGTCGGCCTGCAGCCGCAGGACAACACCTTCTACACCGCCACCTACCCGTGGCTGGGAATTCGCATCGGCGTGCTCGGCGATCTGAAGCTGAGCAAGCACTGAGCGGGCGTGTCCGCGGGGCGGAATAGGCTCGCCCCGCGTGCACCCTCTCCTTCGGAAGCGACGCCTCACTCGCTGGTTCCCCCTGGGGTTGGTGGCGTTTGCGACCCTGCTGTTCCCCCTTGGAGCGTTTGCGGCGCCTGGTGCGGAGCAGCAGCCTGGCGGGGACCGAGCGGGAACGCTCACCCAGCTGAGCGGCAAGGCCGGTTGCTTGGTCGATCGCTCCGCTCGCGGCAGTGGCTGCGCCGTCGTCCGCGCTCTCGCCGGCCCCGGCCCTTTCATGGGATCGCGCGCGATCGCGGTCAGCCCCGACGGTCGCAACGTCTACGTCGCGGCTTCGAAAAGCGACGCGATCGCGGTCTTCAGGCGCGACCGCCGCGACGGTGTGCTGGCCCAGCCAGTCGGAGAGGCGGGGTGCATCGCCGCCAAAGGCGCCGACGGGTGCGCGACGGCGGTTGGCCTCGACGGCCCGAACTCACTGGCGATCAGCCCCGACGGCCGCAACCTCTACGCGACCTCGCGGGCGAGCAACTCGATCAGCGTCTTCCAGCGCAACCAGAAGACCGGCGCGCTGACGCAGCTCGCGGCCAGCGCCGGTTGCATCGCCGGTGTGCCGATCCCGGTTTGCGCCGTCGGCCGGGCGCTGGTCGGGCCGGACGTGGTCGTCGTCAGCCCCAAGGGGGAGAACGTCTACGTCGGCTCCTTCTTCGGCAACGCCGTTGCCGTCTTCGACCGCGACCCGATCAGCGGTGCGCTGACCCAGCCGGGCGACAGCAGCGGCTGCATCGCCGAAGCGATCGGCGGCTGCGCGCTCGGCATCGCACTGGGCGCGCCCGAGGGAATGGCGACCAGCGGTGACGGAGCGAGCGTCTACGTCGCCAGCGCTCTTTCCAACGCAGTTGTCACCTTGGCCCGGGATCAGGCCACCGGCAACCTCACGCAGGCGAGCGACGGCAGTGGCTGCATCGCCAACAGTGCTCTCGCCGGTTGCACCACCGGCGTGCAGTTGGAAGGTGCCAACGCGGTGGCCTTCAACCCCGGTGGCGATGTCTACGCGACCTCGCTGATCAGCAACAGCGTCACCGCTTTCACTCGCTCGCGGACGACCGGGGGCCTCACGCAGAAGCAGGGCACGGCGGGATGCCTGGTCTGGCTGCGCGCGGTCGGCTGCTCGTTCGGGCGCGCCCTGCGCGCGCCCGAGGGGCTCGCGATCTCGCCCGACGGCAAGAACGTCTACGTCGCCGCCTTTGCCAACAGTGCGATCGACGTCCTCAATCGCGGCAAGCGCTTCGGCAAGGTGACCCAAGTCGCGGGTCGGCGCGGTTGCTTGGCGCCGCGCTCGGTTCCCGGCTGCACCCGCGCCCGGGCGCTGCGCGGCGTCAGCTCGATCGCGCTCAGTCCCGACGGCCGTTATCTCTACTCGACCTCGTTCGGCAGCGACGCCGTCGACATTTTCCGGAGGAACAAGTGAACGACGAAGACAAGCGCGCCGAGCGCGAGAGCGGGCTGACCCGCAAGGAACTGCTTGGGTCCGGCGCCAGCGTCGCGGCCGCTGCCCTCTTGGCCCAGGGCGCCGGCGTCGAGCAGGCGCTCGCGGCGGCGAAAAAGGGCAAGGGCAAGGACGTCGCCGGGATGAACATCATCCTCTTCCTCACCGACCAGGAGCGGGCGATCCAGCACTTCCCGCCCAACTGGCTGCGCCAGAACCTGCCTGGAATGCGGCGGCTGCGCCAGCATGGCCTCAGCTTCGAACGCGCTTTCACCAACGCCTGCATGTGCTCACCGGCACGCTCGACCCTGATGAGCGGTTACTTCCCCGCCCAGCACGGGGTCAAGTACACGCTCGAGGAAGACATGGAACCGCCAAAGAACCCGCAGGTGAGTCTGCCGGTGGATCTGAAGAATCTGGCGACGGTGATGAAGGCGGCGGGCTACAACGTCGTCTACAAGGGCAAGTGGCACTGCTCGAAACCGGCCGAAAAAGAAAACGCGCAGCCGTCCGATCTCGAAAAGTACGGCTTCCTGCGCTGGAACCCGCCCGACGCCGGCGCCAACCAAAGCGTTCCCGAGGCCGGTGGCGGCAACGTCGACAACGACGGCCGCTTCATCGACCAGGTCGGCAACGTCGCCGACGGTACCGAGGGCGCGCTGCAGTACCTCGGCTCGACCGCGGCCCAGCAACAGCCCTTCTTCATGGTGATCTCAGTCGTCAACCCGCATGACGTCCTCTTCTACCCGAGCAAATCGTTCGGCGAAGCCGGTTACGACAAGACCTGGCTGGAGGGTGACATCCACGCGCCGGCGACGGCCGAAGAAGACCTCTCGACCAAGCCCACGGTTCAGGAACAGTTCCGCAACATCTTCAACCTGACCGGCAAGCCGAAAAACAAAGAACAGATGCGCAGTTACCTCAACTTCTACGGCAACCTGATGCGCTCTTCCGACAGCTACCTGGTCAACGTCCTCGACAAGCTCGAAGAGACCGGCCTCTTCGAGGACACGCTGATCGTGCGCACGGCCGACCACGGTGAGATGGGCCTCGCCCACGGTGGCATGCGGCAGAAGAACTTCAACTTCTACGAGGAGGCGACGCGGGTTCCACTCGTCTACTCGAACCCAAAGCTCTTTCCGAAGCCGGCCGAAACCGACGCGCTGGTCTCACACGTCGACTTCCTGCCGACGCTGGCCAGCTTGGCAGCGGCGCCGAAGAGCGCCCGCGCCAACTGGCAGGGGGTCGATTACTCGAAGCTGGTCCTGCACCCCTCGACCAAGAAATCGGTTCAGGACTACGTCGTCTTCACCTACGACGACTACCAGTCGGGCCAGAAAAACAGGCCATACCCGAAACCGCCCAACCACATCGTCAGCATCCGCGAAGGCCGCTGGAAGTTGGCCCGTTACTACGACGTCAAGGGCCGCGCGCCGACGCAGTGGGAGATGTACGACCTCAAGACCGACCCGCTGGAGCGCAAGAACCTCGCCTACGGCGGTTACAAACGCAGCAAAGAGGAGGAGAGGGAATTCCTCCGCCTCAAACGCAAGCTGTCCCGGGTCGAAAAGACCAGACTGAAGCCACCGTCGTAGGGCCATAGCGATGGCACTGGGCGAGCGCGGGCGAAATCCACTGGCCCCTCGCAGTACGGCCGAGGCGGTGTGCGCGCTGCGGGCGATGGGCGCACTGGAGAAGGATCCCGCGGTCCGCTGCCCGGATCGGATGGCGGCGGGCTTTCTCGGTGGCTTCAACATCACCACGCTGGCCAAGTACCGCCCGACGCGGGCGCTGCTCTTGCGGGTGGCAAAGCGGAGAATCCCCGGCGCCTACACCTACGAGATCGGCCGAACCAAGTTCATCGACGAGGTCGTGCTCGATGCCGTGGCCGCCGGACTGGACGAGCTGATCCTGCTTGGCGCCGGGCTCGACTCCCGCCCCTACCGCCTGGCCGCGCAGCTGAAGGGAGTGCGGGTGATGGAGGTCGATCACCCCGCCAGCCAGGCCTCGAAGCGCGGGCACATCCGCCGCATGCTGGGGCACGAGCCCGCTGACGTGAACTACGTGCCGATCGATTTCAACCGCGACGACCTCGACTCGACCTTGGCCGCGGCCGGGCACAACCGCTCTGCCCGCACGCTGTTCGTCTGGTCGGGCGTCAGCCTCTACCTGCCCGAAGAAGCCGTCGCCGAGGTTCTCTCATGGGTCGGCGGGCACCGTGACCCTCCGGCGTCGATCGTCTTCGACGCCGTCTGGGCCGAGGTGGTTGACGGTTCGCGTGACTACCCCGGCGCGGCGCAGGCGCGCAAGGGGGCGGCGGAAGCGGGGGAGCCGCTCCGCTGGGGAATCCCCGAGGGCCGCGCCGATGAGACGCTGGCCCGCTTCGGCCTCCGCGCCGAGCGAGCGCTCGACCAGGAGCAAGCCCGCACCGCCTACCTCAAGCGCTCCGACGGCACCCTCCACGATCCGCCCTTCGGCTTCGGCGTGCTCGTCCTCGCCCAAGCGGCCTAAACCCCGACCGGTAGGAGCTGCGGGGGGAGAACTCAGGCTCCGGTGCGCTTTATGTGGCCGTGGACCACATAAAGCGCACCGGAAGCTTCGACCATGCGATTGCGGCGGCGGCTACTCGGCAGCACGGGGTTGTTTCCCGCAGTCAGTTGCGCGCGTTGGGGCTCAGCGACGCCGAAATAACCGACCGGATGTCGTTCGGCTCCCTACAGCCACTCTTCCGGGGGGCGTTCGCGGTCGGCCATAGGGCGATCACCAGAAAGGGTCGCCTGCTTGCTGCGGTGCTCTCCTGCGGTGAGGGCACGGTTCTATCCCATGGAAGCGCCGCCGAGCTGCTCGGCCTCTGGAGCAAGCAATTGCCCATTGTCGACGTCATCCCCCGTCCTGGTCCGGTCGCAAGATCCAAGGCATTCGTTGGCACCGCGTACGCATGCCGGGAGCGGATGAGATCGAGATTCGAAATGAGATTCCGTGCACGAACGCGTCCCGGACCCTGGTGGATATGGCTGGGAGGACGGGTTGGAGCTCTATGCGAAACCTCGTCGAGCAAGCGGCAATCATGCGGGCACTCGATGTCGATGAGATCGATCGCATCCTCGCGCGCGGACGCAGGCGGGGGGCCCCGCGTCTGCGCGCGATCCTGGTCCCCTGGCGCAGCACGCTGGAGCGACATCCAGTGCTGAGAAGTCGCCTCGAGGCGCGACTCCTGCCTCGACTGATTGAAGAGGGTCTTCCGGCTCCCCGATGCAACGCAAGGATGCGCATCGACGGACACCGCCTTGAGGTAGACCTGCTTTGGGAGGAGCAGCGGCTGGCAATTGAGACCGACGGCGAACAGACACATAGAACACCGGTGGCTTTTGAGCGTGATCGACTGCGCGATCAAATCCTCCTCGCCGCCGGTTACCGCACAGCCCGGGTCACATGGAGCCAGGTCAGAGACGAACCAACCGCCGTGGTCAACCGCATTGCCCGCATGCTCAAGGTGACATGAACGGTGGGCCATCGCAGCATCCTCTGCGATCCACGACGGGGCTTCCGGTGCGCTTTATGTGGCCGTGGACCACATAAAGCGCACCGGAACGGTCGCGGTTGGAGCGGGTGGACGGCTGGGGTTGGCTAGAGCGTGACTACGTGGGCGCTCTTGGGGCCTACGCGGCCCTCTAGGACATCTAGGTAGGCGCTTTGGAGGCCGTTGAAGCCTTGGCCGGGGATCGTCTCTAGCCAGCCGTCGGTCCACTCGCAGAAGGGGTGCCAGGCCTCGGCGACGCGTTGCTCGAGTCGGCCGGGCCCCAGTCCTCGGAGCGCTTCTCGACTCGGCTGGGGGCGAAGAAGAAGGCCGGGGCGGGCCCGGGCAGGTCGCCCTGGCCGGCGCCGAGCTCCTCCCAGTGGGTGATCCCCACCGCCATGCTGTGGACGAGGTCGTCGCCGAAGTGCGAGTGGACCGCTTGGCGCACCGCGCCGTCGCCGGAGATGTCGACGTAGGTTGCGGGGCCTTTGTCGAGCGAGCCGATCTCGTCGTAGGTGACGGTGCGGCCGTAGATGCCGAGGCCCTCGACGAACTCGCGGTTGCCAGCCGAGGTGAGGCCGACCAGCTCGACGCCCTCACGCTGAGCCAGCAGGAAGGCCGCGGCGATCGCGGTCTTGCTCGAGGCGCTGGAGATCACGATCGGGCCCTTCTCGGTGAGGCCGTCGTCGGCGAGCTGGTCGTCGATTAGGAAGGAGGTGTAGAAGAGCGGCCGCAGCAACATCTGGATCTCCTCCGTGTCCGCTCGGTAGAACGGATCCTCGCCGGACACCAGGTAGCGGTGGTAGGCCGACGGCAGCGCAGCGCGGTGGGGCGAGCGGTCGGTGAATCCCTGTCCGTTGACGCTGCCCGGGGTGACCAGCAGGTGGGAGGAGGGGGGCAGGTAGCCGTAGACGCGGGCGCCCGCGTCGAGGCCCTCCGTCTCGCTGCGCTCGACCTCGGCAAATCCCCACACCGGCATTCGTCCCCAGCCGCCCTCGGCGGGGAAGAAGTCCCAGTAGGACATCGCTTCGCCCATCACCGCGTAGGTGACGTTGTTGGCGGTCATGCCGAAGCGGTCGACTCGCAGCAGCGCCTCTCCCGGCGCTACCGAGGGCGTCTCCGACTCGGCGACTTGACACTCACGTAGCGCGTCGCGCTTGACCAGGAAGTCACTCATCGCACACCATGCTCTCACGGGCTGGCGGATTAGGCGAACGACGTTGGATACGCTCGCGCTCCCCCTGCGACCCACGACTGGAGCGTCATGAACAACCCACTCAGCGCCGAAGAGGCCGCCAAGCTCTACGGAAACCGCTTCCTCACTGAGGACGCTCCGGACGGCCCGTTCCCCGAGACCGGCATGTCCGCCCTCGACGCGATGCGGCTGGTCGACGAGGAACTGGCACTGGAGGGCGATCCCAATCGCAACCTCGCCACCTTCGTCACCACCTGGATGGAGCCCGAGGCGCAGCGGCTGATCGGCGAGAACCTCTACCGCAACTTCATCGACCACGCCGAGTACCCGATCTCGGCCGAGGTCGAGCAGCGCTGCATCCGCATGCTCGCCGACCTCTACCACGCTCCCGGCGAGACCACCGGCGCCCGCACCCAGGGCTCCTCGGAGGCGATCATGCTCGGCGCGCTCTCGCTCAAGTGGAAGTGGAAGGAGCGCCGCGAAGCCGAGTCGAAGCCGGTCGACAAGCCGAACCTGATCTTCGGCGGCGACGTGCACGTGGTCTGGGAGAAGTTCTGCCGCTACTTCGACGTCGAGCCGCGGATCGTGCCGCTGCAGGACGGCAAATACGTGATCGGGCCCGAAGACGTGCAGCCCCACATCGACGAGAACACGATCGGCGTCGCCGCCGTGCTCGGCACCACCTTCACCGGCCACGCCGATGACATCGTCGGCATCAACAAGCTCTTGGTCGACCTCAAGGGCGATAAAGGCCTCGACGTGCCGTTGCACATCGACGGCGCCAGCGGCGGCTTCGTCTGGCCCTTCCTCTACCCCGACTCCGAGTGGGACTTCCGGCTCGAGCAGGTGCGCTCGATCAACGTCTCCGGGCATAAGTTCGGGCTGGTCTACCCCGGTGTGGGCTGGCTCGTCTTCCGCGAGAAAAGCGACCTGGCCGAGGACCTCGTCTTCTACGAGAACTATCTGGGCAAAACCGACGCCACCTTCACCCTCAACTTCTCCACCGGCGCCTCGATGGTGCTGGCGCAGTACTACAACTTCGTCCGCTACGGGCGCGAGGGCTACGGCTACATCATGAAAGCGATGCAGCAGAACGCCCGCTCGCTGGCGGAGAAGCTGCGGGAGAACGGTAACTTCGAACTGATCGGCGACGGCGAGGAGCAACTGCCCCTGGTCGCCTTCCGGCTCGATGGCGAGAAGAACTACGACGAGTTCGACGTCTCCTGGCAGCTCTCCGCCGAGCGCGGCTGGATGCTGCCCGCCTACACGATGCCGCCCAACGCCGAAGACGTGAAGGTGCTGCGGGCGCTGGTCAAGCAGACGCTCAGTCGCGAGCAGATCGACCGGCTCGCCGACGACATCGACCTCGCCTGTAAGACGCTGGAGAAGAAGGGCGGCGCCCATCCCTCCGAGCGCAAGAAGATGAAGCAGAGCCCCGGCTACTGAGCGGCTAGGGCGTCAGCGCCCGCACCAGTTCGGCCGCCGGCTTCACCGTGTCGATCCGGGCGACGGTCTCGCCGGCGTAGAGGGCGCCGGCGTCGAGCAGGTTGGCCGGGCCGTCGTCGGTTGGGCCGAGCGGAGTCAGCAGGCGGCTGTCGGGAGCCTGGGCGCGGGCCATGCGGATCTGCAGGCCGGCCGGGGTGTAACGGGCGCCCGGCGCCAGCAGCCGATTCAGCGCGCGGTTCAAGCGCGGGCCGCGCGGATCGCCGCCGAGCCAGCGCTCGGTGGCGGCATTGGCGATCACCCGATGGGGAGCCGGCCAGCCGGCGCCGAAGAGCTCGGTGAGGTACGTGCGCTTGGCGGCGAGCAGGCGCCTGCGGTACTCGGGGTGGGCACGACTCTCCTCCGAGAGCAGGAACCGCGTGCCGGCGACCGCCGCGACAGCCCCGGCATCGAGCGCCCGGGCGACGTCCTCGCGGGTGGCGATCCCGCCGGCGAGCAGCAGCGGGTAGCCGGCGGGGAGGACGCTGGACACCCGCTCGAAGAGCTCCAGCGCCGGCATCGTGCCGCGCACGTGGCCGCCCGCCTCGACCCCCTGGATGATGAGCGCGTCGGCGCCGGCGGCGTGTGCCGCCTGCGCCTCGGCGAGCGAGCCGCACTGGTGCAGCCAAACACCCGGGGTGCGGCGTCGCTGCTTGCCCCAGAAGGTGACCACGGCGTCTGCTTCCGCCGCCGCCTCGAACCAGTCGCGACGGGCGAACGGCAGCAGGATGTTGACCGCGAGTGGCCGCTCGGTCAGCTCTCGCGCCGCGGAGAAGCTCATCGCGGATCGCCGCGGCACCGCCGACGGCGATCGTCCCCAGGCCGCCCGCCTCCGAGACCGCGGCGGCGAGCCGTGCCGGCTCAGGCCGCCGCCCATTCCCGCTTGCACGATGGGAGCGTCCAGCTCGAGGCCCGCGAGCACTGGCTAGCCGGTCCGGACCGCGATCACGCAGCCGGCCCTCTCGGGGTCGCGGGGCTCGAACTCGGTCAGCTTTGCCCCCGGGTCGAGCTCGGCGAGGATCCCCGCGGTGATGCCGCGGTGCAGGCCGCAGACCACCGCCTGGTTCTGCTTCACCGAGTCGCGATAGGGGCAGTTGTCGAGCCGGCAGGTGAAGGTCTCCTCGCCCCGGCTCAGGGTCGGCTCGAAACCGAGGGCGGCGAGCGCATCGCCAAGGTCCCGGGCTGGGTCGCCGCTGGGGGAGGGCGCTAGCTCGCGGCCAATCTCTTGCCCGGCGCGCTCGATCTCGCGCAAGCGGGTGGGGTTGGCCGGGATCGCCCGGGCCAGCCAGCCGGCGAGGTCGGAGTAGGCGCGGGGGCGCTGGCCACCCGGATTGGCTTCGGGCGAGACCGCCCAGCTGTCGCGCGGGCGGCCCTGGCCGGCGCGAACGCGACTGCGGGTGACGAAGCCGCCCTCGAGTAGTCGCTCGAGGTGACGGCGGATCCCGTTCGGGTGCAGGCCGAAGTGCTCCGCCACTTCGTCGGTCCCGGCCGGGCCGCGCTTCTCGATCAGGAAGTTGAAGATCTGGGCGCGGGTCGGTTGCGCGAGCGCGTCCTCGGCGGGCACCGGCAGGTCCATCGCGCCAGCTTTGCACAGGCGCGGCTGACTCTAGATCGCGCCGCGGCTGACGCAGAGAGGGAGTCCATCCACCGACTTCACTGGAGGTCCCTATGTCCAACACCGCCACTCTCGATCCACGTGCGGAGGCCGTCGCCCTGCCCGACCTCGGTCTGATGCTGGGGGCGCTGACCCTGGCTCGCCTGGCGAGCGTCTACGACCCGCCGGGCCTCGAGGTCGGGCTCTAGGCCGGCTGCTCGGGCTTGAAAAGACCCACCCCCCGGTGCCTTGCGGGCCGGGGGCTCTCGTGGGATGGTCGGGTGCACCACGGGAAGTGAATCGCTGCCTGTGGAGACCGTAACCCAAACATGAGAGGAAGAAATAAGGATGACGCGCTTGAAGTTCACACTACTCTGCCTCTGCGCCCTCGTTCTCGGTGTCATGGCATTCGGGGCGGGCGCCGCACAGGCGGAAATCGGTGCCAAGTGGTTAATCGTAGATCCGGATAATAAAACGTTAGATGCCGCGAACTTATCAGCGGCACTCGGTGCAGAAATGGAGAACAACCACTTCACTCTCTTAACCAACGCTTTCGGTTCTTCGACAAATTTTTTATGCCAAAAAATCGTCTTTAAAGGCTTTTTCCTCGAAAAAGAAGGATCGCTTACCAAAGGCGGCAAAATTCAATTTCGTGAATGCCTGCTCATCGTCAACGGAGTACTCATTCCGTGCACAGTGCACTCCCCAGGGGCGGCTCCCGGCGTGATTGAAAGCTATTCCCTCAAAGGCTTACTCGTCTTACACGAATTAAAACCGAGCGGCGTGAAAGATGAGCTGATTAGGATTGAACCGGCAGAAGGTGTTCTCTTTGCGCTCATTGAATGCGAAGAAATAGAATTTCCGATTACGGGCAAGCTGTTCCTCAAAGACTGCCTGAACGAACTCTTAACCCATAAGGTCGTTCACTTAGTAGAAGAAGGACCGTTATCGACCCTGGCGGTGGCAGGGAAAGCTCCAATGGTCATCGACGGCAGCGCCAATCTTTTCCTCACGGGGGCGCACACGGGTCTACGGTGGGGTGGAGATCCGGCTTGAGACCGTGCTGATACGGCTGGCAGCGATCGTCCGGGAGGCGGTCGCTGCTGGTTGAGAGGTGGGGGCCGGTCGCCTAGGGCCGTTCGTCGCTCGGGCGACGGCTGAGGGTGACCAGCCCCCACAGCGAGACGACCGCCCAGGCGGCCTCGAGCATCAGGAACCCCCACTGCGAGCCGCTTGCCGCGAGCACGGCGAGGATGATCGAGCCGACGAGGTTGAGGCTGAGGTAGAGGCGGGACTGGGGATCGAGTCGCTCCACCTGCGCGGCGATGTAGGCGACGAGTATCAGCGCTGCGCCGATGATCTGAACGACCTGATCCACGCCCCAAGGCTAGTGCCGGTGGATCGCCCTCGACTAGACGACGGGCGGCGGCGTCCCGTCAACGCTCGCGGCCAGCGCCGGGTCCCACTCGCAGACGGTGCAGGCGTGGGCGAAGACCGAGCGGGCGAACTCGAGCGCCGCGGCGTGTGGATCGGCGCTCGCCCGCACGTCGTCCCAGTCGAGCACGTAGAGGCCCAGCTCGGCGTCCCAACGGGCGGGGGCCGGCGAGACCTTGCCGTCGGAGAACGAGTCAGGAGCCGGATGGGCGTAGGCGTAGAAGGCGGCCTTGGCGTAGTTGGAGTCACCAGGCCACCAGCCGACGGCGACGTCCTGCGCGTCCATCGAGTTGCGCATGATGAAGTCGTTGGACGGTGGCTCGGCGGGTCGTCCCGAGAAGAGGCTGACGGCGAGGTCGAAGGAGCCCCACCAGGCGTTGACGGGGGTGTTGCGGCCACGGTACGGCGCGCGGAAGTCGGCGAGGACGAGTGCCGCCCGTGTCGCGGCATCAAAGTAAGAGGCGACCCGTTCGGGGTCGTAGCGAGCGTGCTCCTCGTCCTGGTCGAGTGGCGTATCCCAGGACACCTCCTGCGGAGTGAGGTCGACCTCGAAGGCGCCTGCGAGCTCGGCGATCGCGGCAAGCACGTCGCGCGTCACGGCTCCCACCGATCTGTCCGGCGTGAGGGCGACGCGACGCGCCGGCCCGTCGCTGTGTTCGACGATGGCCTCGTGGGTGTGCAGGTCAAGCGCCACGACCAGCGCTCCCGAGCCGTCGGGCGCTGGCAGTGGCGGCGCCTCCCAGCCCCGGGCGGTCAGTCGCAACGCCGCGTGCTGGAGCTGTGGCTCGGGTGGAGACAACTGCGCCGCCAGCTTGCCCAGTAGCTGGGTGTGCGCGTGCAGGGTGTCGCAGGTCTCGCTCCACTCTGCATAGGAGACGGATGGCCACGACGAGGTCACCGACTCAGCTTAGGATGGTGGCGATGAAGATGCGCGCCGCAGTGCTCGAGCAGTTCGGTGAGCCGCTGAGCGTGCAGGAGGTCGAGCTGGCCGAGCCGCGCGCCGGCGAGGTGCTGGTCAGGCTCGCCGCCTGTGGCGTCTGTCACACCGACCTCTACACGGCTTCCGGTGCCGACCCCTCCGGCTACGCGCCGACCGTGCTCGGGCACGAGGGCGCTGGCGTGGTCGAGCAGGTCGGGCCCGATGTCACCCTGCTCGCCCGGGGCGATCACGTCGTCACCCTCTTCTCGCCCCAGTGCGGCGAGTGCGTCCACTGCCTCGACTCGCGCACCAACCTCTGCCTGGCGATCCGCGAGCAGCAGAACAAGGGCTTCCTTCCCGACGGCAGCACCCGCATCTCCCGCGACGGCGATCCGATTCGTCACTTCATGGGCTGCTCGACCTTTGCCGAGTACACGGTGATGCCGGAGATCGCCCTGGCCAAGGTCAGCCCCGAGGCGCCCTTCGAGCACGCCTGTCTCTTTGCCTGCGGCCTCTCGACCGGGCTCGGGGCGGCGATCAACACCGCCGCGGTGCAGCCGGGCAGCACCTGCGTCGTCTTCGGCGCCGGCATGGTCGGCCTGGGCGCCGTCGCCGGCTGTCGCCTGCAGGGCGCCGAGCGGATCATCTGCGTCGACCTCTCGCCCGAGCGGCTCGAGCTGGCCCGTGGCCAGGGCGCCACCGACCTGCTGCTCGCGAGCGAGAGCACGGTCGAGGAGATCCTCGAGCTGACCGATGGCTTCGGCGCCGACTACACCTTCGAGGCGACCGGCAACGTCGCCGTGATGCGCCAAGCGGTCGAAGCGGCGCGCATGGGCTGGGGCCTCTGCACCGTCGCCGGTGTCGCCGGCAAGGGAGAGACGCTCGACGTTGTCCCGCGCTTCCTGATCACCGGCCGCCGCATCGCCGGCTCCTCCTTTGGCGGCGTCAAGGGCCGCGACCAGGTCCCGCGGCTGATCGACCGCTACCTCGCCGGCGAGATCGACCTGGCGCCGTTCGTCTCCCACCGCATCGGCCTCGATGAGGTCAATCGGGGCTTCGAGCTGATGGAGGCACAGGACGGGATCCGCAGCGTGATCGAGTTTGGCTGAGCCCACAAAGGCTACGAGCAACCAACACGACGCGTTTCGTATGCCGTATAAGCCTATATCGGACACATAACTGCATATCATTACGACATGGGTCCGATCCAGGAACTGGCGGATGAGCTCAACGTTGAGGAGCGCACCCTGCGCCGGGCAAGCGCCCAGGGCACGCTCCGTGGGCGCCGAGCTCGGCCGCGGCGGCTATTGCTGGCGCCGGGCGAGCGCGACTACCTGCGAACGCACTGGCATCTCCTTGCTGAGTTGCGCAAGGCGCTGCGAACCCAACGTGACGTGCGCCTCGCGGTGATCTTCGGCTCTCTGGCGCGAGGCGATGAGGACGCCGGCTCGGACCTCGATCTGTTGGTCTCGCTCTCGTCAGGGTGCTCTCTCGCGGACAGCACTGTCGCCGCTCGGGTGAGCGAAGTGGCCGCTCGCCGGGTCGATCTGGCCGATTTGGGCAGGGTTGAGGCAGGCGCGCCGCTGCTCCTCGATCGCATCCTCGACGAGGGTCGCGTCCTCGTCGATAGGGAGGCACAGTGGGATGGGCTTCTCCAGCGCAGGGCGGTGATTCGCGCCCGCGCCCACCGCGCCTATCGTCGCCAAATGGCCGATGCGTCTCGGGCGATCGAGGATCTAACCCGATGACAGGCGGGCTTTCGACGATCAGTCCAAAGGCGCTCCGCGTCGAGCAGGCGCGCCTCGGCCGTTTCTTCGAGTCGATCGCAAAGCACCGCAATGCCCTGGAGCTCGCGATCGACGAGGGTTTCGGCGGCACGCTTGATCCGGTCGAGTGGAGGAGGGCGTTCGAGTCATCCGAGCCTCACGACGCAAACCGCACCATGGTCGTCACAGGGGATCACTCGGCGGTTCTGAATGCCTACGTCGAGATACTCAAGGCGAGCGCCGGATCGCGTTTGGTCGGGCTTCTGCCGTACCGGCGTCCGCACGCCGAGCAAACGTTCGAAGCGCTGGCCGGGGCCGATTGCCTAACGGCCGATCAGGCCGGACGGCTGGGGGCCATCTACTCGATCGAGGGCAGGCTCGAGCACGCATCGCCAGACATCGACGCGGACGAAGTCCTCGGGGCGATCGAAGAGCTTCGTCGAGAGCTCCCGGGCTTGATCGAAGTCGTGCTCGCTTGGCTCGAGCGACATGGCGTGAGGCTGGACGGGCCACGCTAAGTTAGCCGGATGGCCTACCGCAAGCTGCCGGCATCGGAGGCGTTCTGGCGCCCCTCCAACCAGATGGGGATCGAGAACACCGACCTCGGTGGCCAGCTCGGGGCGAAGCAGCTCGGCGCCAGGCTGTGGCGGCTGAAGCCCGGCCAGGCCTCGACCCGGCACCGCCACTTCGAGCAGGAGGAGCTCTACCTGCTGCTGGAGGGATCGGGGCGGATTCGCGTCGACGGCGATCTGCTCACCCTGGAGCCGCTGGATGCGGTGCTGGTCGAGCCGGAGTCGGCGCGCCAGGTCTTCAACGACACCGGCGCCGACCAGCTCTGGCTCGTCGCCGGGGCGCCGCCCGAGGCGGCGAACACGCTGGAGATGTCGGCCGAGCAGCTGGCTTCGCTTTACCCGGACGGCCCGAAAGCGCTGCCGCCCGAGCTGATCTAGCGGATGGGGACGGCTGGTTCGCAATCTCACCGGCCCGGCCTGATCGTCGCCGCGGTCGTGGCGGCGATGCTCGCCACGGTCCCCGGCTGCGGCGAGACGAGTGCGACGACCGAGACGGGTACGGCGACCGAGTCTGCCGCCGAGCCGCAGACGAGCGAACGCCCGGCATCCCGCCCCAGGCCGAAGGCCGAGCACGTCACCCCGTCCCACTGCCCGGCCGGCCTACCCAGCTGTCGCAGCACCGAAGGGCGGATTACATACCTGGAGAAGGTCGACCCGGACGGCGACGGCGACGCCCACTTCGTCATCGTCGACAGCCGGGGGATCACCCTGCCGGGGCTAACCGCGATCGACGTTCGAAAGGGCCTGCGCCCCGATCCGCTGCCCGGGATCGGCGACCTGATCAGCGCCGCCGGGCCGGTGCAGACCGGCTCCTACGGGCAGGACCAGATTCACGCGCTGGAGTTGCATGTAGCCAGTCGTTAAGCGTCGCCGCAGGCACGGACGAGATTGCGGATGACGGGTTGGGGTAGCTCGTGGGAATGAATCCCAAGACGCTGTTCGCACCAGTCCTGATCGCCACGGCCCTTGGCCTCTCGGCCTGTGGGGGTGGGGATGACGACAGCGATACGTCCGTCGCCACACAGACGACCACCGAAACGTCGTCGGAGCCGAGCGGCAGCGCTCCCGCCCCCAGTGGCGAGGCGGCGCGGGCGGAAAAGGTCGAGATCGTCGACTTCGCCTACGACCCCGACCCGGTCACGGTCCAGGTCGGCGGCAAGGTGACCTGGCTCAATCAGGACTCGGCGCCGCACACCGCGACCGCCGAAGACGGCAGCTTCGACACCGGCACGCTGGAGCAGGGCAAGCTCAAGTCGGAGACCTTCAAGCAGGCCGGCACCTACGACTACATCTGCGAGATCCATCCCGACATGCACGGCGTGGTCGAAGTCGTAGAAAAGGATTAGGCAGGCAAATTGCGGGAAACAGGTAGGCCCGGCCCAAGGCCGGGCACTGCCTGAAAGAGGAGGAAGAATGGCTCAGACGAAAACAAAAAGAGCGAAACCTGCCAAAAAAGCGAGAGCTTCGAGCAGCGCGAAAACGAGCAAAGCGAAACCGAAAGCTCGGAAATCAACGGCTAGGAAAACGAAAGCGCGGCCGAAAAGCGCGAGCAGCACCCACGGCAACGGCAACGGCAGCTCGCACGCCGTCGGCGATGGCGCCAAGGCGGTCCGCGACGCCGTGGGCGGCGCCGGAAAGGACGCGGGCCACGCGGTCAGCAAAGCCAGCAAAGAGGCGGGCCACGCGGTCAGCAAGGCCAAGATCCCGCTGCTGGCCGGGGGTGCGGCCGTGGTTGGCACGGTCGGCGGGATAGCTCTTGGTGCCAGCCGCTCCGGCGACAAAGTGCTCGGAGTCAAGTTGCCCAAGCCCAAGCGGGTAAAGCTCAGATCTAAAGACCTGTCCAAGGTGGCAAAGGAAGTCGGCCGCTTTGGGGAGAACGTCGGCGAGCTGACGACCGAGCTGAAGCACGCACGCGAGGGACTCGCCAACGGCGAGAGCAAGCAGAGCTCGCCGATCGAGGTCCTGCTCACCAGCCTGACTTCGCGGCGATAAAAGACCACAAAGAAAGGAACACATGGCTGACGAGATTCGCAACAAGGACGACGCCAAAGGGCGTGTCAAGGAGGCCGCCGGCAGTCTTACCGGCGACGACGATCTCAAGCGCGAGGGCAAGGTCGACAAGGCGACCGGCGCGGCGAAGGACGGGGTCGAGAAGGTGGCCGACAAGGTCAAGGGCGTGCTGGGGCGCGACTAGCGGTCCCCCGGCGCGGTAGGCACACATGCCCTTCTGGATCGCCAGCCGCGCCCTACCCACTGTGTGGAAGCGGGTCCCCTGGCGGATGGTCTGGGCGGTGGTGTTGTGGCTCGGCGCGAAAGGGCGCGAGCGCGTCGAGCGCAACCTGACCCAGAAGGAACAGCGTGAGTTCTGGCGGCTGGTCAAGAAGTCGAAGGGCCGCCCGGGCAACCTGCCGCAGCGCGACCGCACCCGGCTGAAGAACATCGCCGGAAAGGCGATTCGCGGCTAGCGCCGCGTTCGCGAACCCGAAGGCCTCGATGGCGAACCTCGTGCTCGGCCCCCTGCTGCGCTACGTCGGCGAGACCGAGGCGACGGTCTGGGTCGAGACCGACGCGCCCTGCGAGGTCGAGGTGCTCGGTCACCGCGAGCCGACCTTCGCGGTCGAGGAGCATTTCTATGCCCTGGTCCGGATCGAGGACCTCGAGCCGGGCAGCTTCAACGAGTACGAGGTCAAGCTCGACGGCGAGCGTCGCTGGCCCGTCGCCGGCTCCGACCTGCCGCCGAGCGCGATCCGCACCCTCGGCCGCGACCGCCCGCTCGACATCTGCTTCGGCTCCTGCCGTGTCGCCCTGCCCCACACCGAGCCCTACGTGCACAGCGCCGACCGCCACGAAGACGGCAAGGAGTACGACGCCCTGCGCGTGCTCGCCCTGGAAATGAGCCGCACCGAGCGCGACAAGTGGCCCGAGCTGCTCTTCCTGCTCGGCGACCAGGTCTACGTCGACGAGGGCTCACCGGAAACACGCAAACGGATCCGCGAACGACGCGGAACCGGCACGCCGCCCGGCGAGGAGGTGACCGACTTCGAGGAGTACTCCTGGCTCTACACCGAGTCCTGGAGCGACCCGATGATCCGCTGGCTGTTCTCGACCGTCTCGGTCTCGATGCTCTGGGACGACCACGACATGAGCGACGACTGGAACATCTCCCGCTCCTGGCTCGAGGAGATGGAAGAGAAGTCCTGGTGGCACGGCCGCGCCGCCTCGGGGATCATGAGCTACTGGGTCTACCAGCACCTCGGCAACCTCTCGCCGCGGGAGCTCGATGAGAACGACCTCTACCGCCGGGTCCGCGGCAACGTCCACGCGACCAGCGCGCTGCGCGAGTTCGCCTGCGAGATCGACTCGACCGGGGCCGGCAGCCGCTGGAGCTACTGCCGCGACCTCGGCAACACCCGGGCGATCTTCATGGACTCGCGGGCCGGCCGCGTGCTGGACGAGGGCGAGCGCTCGATCTTCGACCAGGACGAGTGGGACTGGATCGTCGAGCACGCCAGCGGCGACTTCGACCACCTGCTGATCTCGACCACGGTCCCCTTCCTGCTCTCGCCGGGCTTCCACCATCTCGAGGCCTGGAGCGAGCGCGTCTGCGACGGTGCCTGGGGCGGGCTGGCGGCGCGCGGTGCCGAGCAGATCCGGCGCGCGGTCGACTTCGACCACTGGGCCTCCTTCGACAAGTCCTTCCAGTTGCTGCGCGGCCTGCTCGAAGAAGTCGGCTCGGGCAAGCGGGGCAAGGCGCCGGCCTCGATCGTGGTTCTCTCCGGCGACGTGCACCACGCCTACCTGGCCGAGATGGCTTTCCGGCCCGGGGCCGAGATGGAGAGCGCGGTCTACCAGGCGGTCTGCTCGCCCTACCGCAACCCGCTCGACGCCCACGAGCGACGGGCGATCAAAGTCGGCTTCACCCGTCCCTTCACCGCCGCGATGAAGGCCCTCGCCGGACGGGCCGGAGCGTCGGATCCCGGTCTGCGCTGGCGCCTCGCCGAGGGTCCCTACTTCGACAACCAGGTTGCGACCCTGCGCCTGGATGGGCGCGAGGCGCTGATGCAGCTGGACAAGACGATCCCCGGCGAGGAGGAAGAGCGTCGCTTGGATTGCGTGTTCGAGCGCCGGCTGAGCTGAGAGCCTTGGCGGCGATGACCCGCCCTGTTGCTCTCGACGAGGCGACCCGCCTCGAAGGCGACGCCGGCCGTTACTCGGTCGGGCTCAGCGATGCGTGGGAGATCTGGGGCCCAAGCGGTGGGTACCTCGCCGCCCTCGCTCTGCGTGCCGCTGGCGACTGCGCCGAAATCCCGCGACCGGCGAGCTTCTACTGTCACTTCCTCAGCTCACCCGCCTTTGACGAAGTCGAGCTGAGCGTCGAGCTGCTCAAGCGCGGTCGCCGCTCGGAGTCGCTGGCGGTGCGGATGAGCCAAGCTGGCAAGCCGGTTCTCCAGGCGATGGTGAGGACAGCGGCGAACGCGCCGGGGTACGAGCACCAGGAGCCGACCGCGCCTGACGTCGCCGGGCCCGACGCATCTGCCCCGAACGACCGGATCAAGGACGGCAGGCCGATCTTCAACTTCTGGAACAACGTCAGCTGTCGTCGGCCGGCCGAAGGCACAGCGGACGAACAAGCGCGGCCGGCGATCAGGGAGTGGGTGCGCTTTGAGCCGGCGCCCCATTTCGACGACCCATTCATCGACGCAGCCCGTCCCCTCATCCTCCTCGACACGTTCGGCTGGCCCGCGGCCTACCAGAAGTACAAAGGTGCGGATTACACGGCTCCCAATCTCGACATCGATGTCTGCTTCCACCAGTTCACCACTGGCAGCGAGTGGCTACTGATCGACCACGAATGCCCGGTGGGCGCCGACGGCCTGCTCGGCGTCAGCGGACGGGTCTGGGATTTGGCCGGGCGCTTGCTCGCCAGTGGCTGCGCCCAGTTGTGTTGCATTCCACGCATCGACTGAGAGGATGAGTGGCATGGCGACCGTTCTCTGCGTTCTCTACGACGACCCAGCCAATGGCTACCCACCGGCTTACGCACGCGAGGACGTACCGAAGATCGAGCGCTACCACGACGGCCAGAGCACCCCGACCCCCGAGGCGATCGGCTTCAAGCCCGGCGAGCTGGTCGGCAGCGTCTCGGGCGAGCTTGGCCTGCGCGAGTTCCTCGAGCAGCGCGGCCACCGGCTGGTCGTCACCACCGACAAGGACGGCCCGGACTCGGTCTTCGAGCGCGAGCTGCCGGAGGCGGAGGTGGTCATCTCGCAGCCGTTCTGGCCCGCCTACTTGACGGCCGAGCGCATCGCCAAGGCGCCGAAGCTGAAACTGGCGCTGACCGCGGGCATCGGCTCAGACCACGTTGACCTAGAGGCGGCGATGAAGCACGGCCTGACCGTGGCCGAGGTGACTTACTCCAACAGCATCAGCGTCGCCGAGCACGTGGTGATGATGATCCTCGCCCTGGTCCGCAACTACATCCCCTCCTACCAAGTCGTTGTCGAGGGTGGCTGGAACATTGCCGACTGCGTTTCGCGCTCCTATGACCTGGAGGGAATGCAGGTCGGCACGGTCGCCGCCGGGCGCATCGGCTCGGCAGTCCTGCGCCGCCTCGTGCCCTTCGAGGTCGGCCTGCACTACACCGACCGCCACCGCCTGCCGGCCGAGGTCGAGCGAGAGCTCAACGTCACCTTTCACCCCACGGTGGAGTCGATGGTGGAGGTGTGCGACGTGGTGACGATCAACGCACCGTTGCACCCGGAGACCGAGAACCTCTTCGACGCGGAGCTGCTGGCCAAGATGAAGCGGGGCTCCTATCTGATCAACACCGCACGCGGCAAGATCTGCGACCGCGACGCCATCGCGCGGGCGTGCGAGAGCGGCCAACTGGCCGGTTACGCCGGCGACGTCTGGTTCCCACAGCCGGCGCCCCGCGATCACCCGTGGCGCTCGATGCCGCACCACGGGATGACCCCTCACACCTCCGGCACCAGCCTCTCGGCCCAGGCGCGCTACGCGGCCGGGACGCGGGAGATCCTCGAGTGCTGGTTCGAGGGGCGGCCGATCCGCGAGGAGTATTTGATCGTCGACGGCGGCACGCTCGCCGGCGCCGGAGCGCACTCCTACAGCGAGGGCAACGCCACGGGCGGCTCCGAGGAAGCCGCCCGCTTCAAAAGCGGCTGACGCGCCCTACTCCTGCTGCTCCAACTCGCGCTCACGCTCGTCGGCCTTGCGCTCGTTCAGCTCGGCCTCGGCGGCCGTCCGCTTGGCTCGCTCTTGGGCCAGCTCAGCCTCGCTGCGGGCGCTGTCGGCCTGCTCGCGGTGGTGGCTGACGTCATCGCGAAGGGCCTGGTTCTGGGTCTGGCCGAGCTGCTGTTCGCGTTTGCGCTTTGAGGCGGCGGCGACCAGGGCGGCGACCACGACCAGGGCGATAACGACGATTACGACGATCAAAACGGTGGACATCTAATCCTCCTCTAGGGCTTGGATCAATTTCTCCAACCGGCTCCGGGATACCCGCAGGCCAATGGTGGAAACGCCGATCGCGTTCGGTCGGCGCCAAATCGGGTACGGAGAGGCAATGCCAAAGAGCGAAGAGCAACTTGACGAGCCGGCTGCAATAGAGCGCTTGAACGTGGCGCTGAGTCGCCAGTACCGCTCCGCCCTGCAGTACTCGATCGTCGCCTCCAGCCTGGTCGGCCTCGAGGTGCAGGGGCTGGCAAAGGTGCTGACCGCCTACGGCGACGAGGAGCTGAGCGACGCCCGCAAGCTGGTCGAGAAGATCGTCTCCTTCGATGGCGAGCCGACCACCGAGGTGGCCGAGCTGCGTTACACCCGCGGCGCCGAAGACGCCCTCGGCTGGCTGGTGCGCTGCGAGGAAGAGGCGATCGAGGCCCTGCAGGAAGCGATCGAGCCGACCGGTCGCGAGGGTCGCTCCGAGGCCCTGGAGCACATGCTCGAGCACCAGATCATGCGCAAGCAGCGCCAGGCCGACTTCCTGCAGCGCGCGCTTGGCTCCTGAGCCTCGAGGCCCAGGCAGCGGGCGAGATTGGGAACGCCGCGCCGGGGTAGTGGTCACCTGTACCGAGAATCGCCTCTAGGGAAGCGTCGGCTTGTAGCCGGACCTTCACGGGCCCGACTAACGAGGAGAAAGCATGGCCGATTTGACGACGCTGGAGGAGAAGCTGGCCGAGGTGACAGGGCTCGCCGCTGCCGCGCAGGAGGCGACGAAGAAAGTCGAGTCGCTGCTGGACGGCGGCTCGCTGGCCGAGAAGCTGCGCCAGATGCGCGAGGAGGCGGAGGAGACCGAGCGCCGCTGCTTGGAGCTGGCCGGCGAGCGCGACGGCAAGAAGACCGCGATCGAGGAGAAGGCCCGCGAAACCAAGAGCGAGGCCTCCGAGATGATGAAGACCTACCTCAGCGAGGACTCCGACGAGCTCGACGGCTTCGAGTTCCTGACCATGGCGGAGGCCGGCGAGGTAGGCCACTGGGCGATTCTCGGCAAGCTGAATGAGACTGCTGGGGAGGATGCGATCAAGGAGTTGGTCGACTGGGCGTTGCCGATCCAGGAGCGCCACCTGATCACGGTGCGCGACGGCTCGCTGGAGCTGGCGGCCGAGGAGGACCCGAACGCCGCCTAGGGCGTCGCCGGGATGGGGATGAGCACCGCAGTCCGATCGCGGCGCCTGCGGCGATCGGACTGCGGTGGCGAGGGCATCGTCCGCCGCCGCCACGGCCGTGGCTTTGCCTACCTCGACGCCGACGGCGAGCGGGTCGAGGACGCAGAGACCCTGGAGCGCATCGCCGAGCTGGCGATCCCGCCCGCTTGGCAGGAGGTGTGGATCTGTCCCGATCCCCACGGGCACATCCAGGCGACCGGGATCGACGCCGCCGGTCGCAAGCAGTACCTCTACCACTCGCGCTGGCAGCAGCGCCAGACCGAGCGCAAGTTCGAGGCGGTGCGCGAGTTCGCCGCCGACCTGCCGCGCTTGCGCCGCGCCGTCACCGTCGACCTGAAGCGCCAGGGGATGCCGCGCGAGCGTGCCCTGGCCTGCGCCGTGCGCCTGCTCGACCTCGGCTTCTTTCGGGTCGGGAGCGAGAGCTACGCGGAGGAAAACGAGAGCTACGGGCTGGCGACGATCCGGCGTGAGCACGTCACGGTCAGCGGCGGCGAGGCGGTCTTCGACTTCCCGGCCAAGAGCGGTCAGCGCCGCGTGCAATCGATTCGCGATCCGGCTGCGATCCGCGCGATCGAGACGATGCGCCGCCGCCGGGGCGGCCCCGAGGACCTGCTCGCCTGGCGCGAGAAGGGAGGATGGCGCGACGTCCGCTCCGACGACGTCAACGCCTACATCCAGGAGGAGATCGGCGAGCGCTTCTCGGCCAAGGACTTCCGCACCTGGCACGGCACCGTCCTCGCCGCGGTCGAGCTCGCCGCCGAGCCGCCGCCAGCCTCCGAAGCCGCCGCCAAGCGTTCGATCTCAGCCGCGGTTGGTCGCGTCGCCGAGGCGCTCGGCAACACACCGGCCGTCTGCCGCCGCTCCTACATCGACCCGCGCGTGCTCGACCGCTTCCGCGACGGCGAGCGGGTCCGGCCGGCAGCGAGTGCCAACGGCAAGCTCAGCGCCAAGCGGCGGGCCAAGATCGAGCGCGAAGTGCTGCGCCTGGTTTCCTAGGTGTCGCAGATCGATACGACGATCCTTGCTCGACCGACCACTCAATCCCACGACTCGCTGAGCAGGCGGTCGATCGCCAGCTGCAGCACCTGGGAGCGGCTCCTGCCCTCGTGCTCGGCGGTGATGAAGTAGGCGCCGATGAAGAGCGAGAAGGCCAGCATGCTGCGGGCCTCGACGTCCTTCTCGTCGGCGCAGAACTGGGCGAACAGCGAGCGCAAATAGGCCATGCGCCGGTTGTCGATGCGGCGCAAGCGCTTGGCCACGTCGGCGTCGCGACGGGCCCAGTCCCGCAGTGCCAGCTCGACCCTGAAGTCGACCGTGGAGGCCAGCTCGAAGAGTTGCTGCAGCTTTGCTCGTGGGTTGACCGGGCCACTCTCGACTGTGGCGATGACGTCCCCGACCATGGTCTTCTCCCAGCCGTCGAGCATCTCGTCGAGCAGAGCCTGGCGGTCCTTGAAGTGCCAGTAGAAGCCGCCCTTGGATACCCCCAGGGACGTCGCCAGGGCCTCGACCCGCACCGCCTCCGGACCACCAGCGCCAAGCGCCTGCTGGGCCGCCTCGATCCAGGCTGCGCGGGGGGTTCGGACATTGGCCACCGCTTATCTATACGGCACCGTATTGACAGATGCAAGCGGCGGTGCTAATGATCCATACGACATCGTATGGATTGAAAGGGGATCGGCATGAGGCTTCCGAACGCGGCGCACGAATCTCGCCCCTGGCGCATCCGCGAGATCGTCCCGGACTTCAAGCTGGAGGACGTCTGGGCGCTGCCCGTGCAGGGCGGCGCGGAGGACTTCCCGGCGTTGCTCGAGCTGATGGCTGCCGCCGATCCCGCCAACGCGGACTCGCTGCCGACCCGCTTCCTCTGGCGCCTCCGCGATCGCCTCGGCAAGTGGTTTGATCTCGGTGAGATATCGGCCCCGGCCAAGGAGGGCGGCGCCGCGGACGGGTTGCCGATTCCGGGAACGCAGGAGACCTCGCTGCGCGCCCGGCTGCCGGAGGACCTGCGCGGGACAGTGGCGGACGTGGACTTTGGCTCGCTCCCTTTCGTGCCGCTCTACCTGACCGACGACGAGTTCGCCGCGGAGATCTCCAACCGGACCATGCACGGCGTGATGCACGCTGCCTGGGCCGAGCAGGGCGAAGGTCGCTATCAAGCGCAGATGGCGGTCTACGTCAAGACGCACGGCCGCTTCGGGGAGGCGTACATGCTGCTGATCAAGCCGTTCCGCCACCTGATCGTCTACCCGGCGCTGATGAAGCAGACCGAACGGATGTGGAATGAACGCCCCCCTCGGCGGGCGGTGCCGACCTAGGGCTTCTCGGCTACCGGCTCGCTGAGCGGCGTCGCCCCGGGCTCGCCGAAGGCGCGGGCGAGGACGATGCTGAGCTCGTACAGGGCGATCAGCGGCGCGGTCTCGAGCAGCATCGAGATCGGGTCGACTCCCGGCAGGGCGGCGGCGATCACGGCGCAGGCGAGGTAGGCGTAGCGGCGGTTCTGCTGCAGCTGGCGCACCTTGACGATGCCGAGGCGGGTGACGGCGAGGACGCCGACCGGGACCTGGAAGACGATGCCGCAGGCGAGCAGGGTGGTGCCGAAGAAGCTGTAGTACTCGCGGGCCCTGACCTGGATGTTGAACTGCGAGTCGTTGAAGTTGAGCAGGAACTGGGTCGCCGCCGGCAGCACGACGAAGTAGCCGAAGGCGATCCCGGCGATGAAGAGGACCGGGACCAGGAGCAGCAGTGGCCCGACGCTGCGCCGCTGCTGGTGGCTGAAGGCCGGCAGCACGTAGGCATAGACCTGGTAGAGGATGATCGGCAGCGAGAGCACGAAGGCGCCGTAGGCGGCGACCGTCATCGTCGTCGTGAACGGCTCGCTAACCCCCAGCGTCAGTAGCTGGCTGTGGCCGGGGGGCAGTGGCGCGTTCGCCAGTTCGATCAGCAGCGCGTTCTGCCAGAAGCAGAGCGCCAGGGCAACGCCGAAGACCGTGAGCGAGACGACGACGCGGGCGCGCAGCTCATCGAGGTGCTCAACCAGGCTCACCTCGTCCTCGTAGGAGATTGCTTTCACGCGGCGCATCGTCTCTGGCTCAGGCTCGTGAGTTGGCGGCGGCGTCGGTCTTCGTCGCCGGCCCCTGGGCGACCACGACGGGCGGCTGGTCGACCGCGATCGGGGTCTCCTCGTCGGAGTCCGCGTGATCGCCGCTCACTGAGCCGCGGAACTCGCGGATCCCTTTGCCGACCGACTTGCCGAGCTCGGGCAGGCGTTTGGGCCCGAAGACGACGAGGGCGATGACGAGGACGATGATGATCTCCATTGGTCCGATGTTTGGCACGGTGTGCCTCCAGTCCTAGTGGGTCGAAGGGTTTGTCCCGGCGGGGCCGCTCGGGGGGTTGGCGACTTAGGGCCCATATATCGACACTAAGTCGCCAAGCCCCGACCGGCGACCGGCTGCTTGCGACGGCGTTATTGGAGGAAGCCTGTCTTTTTGACCGCCTTGAGCACTTCGGCCGCCGTGAACGGCGTGTCGAAGGGGCCGTCGGGGGTGATCCCGGAGGGCTTGCCGGTCAGCAGCAGGCCGGCCACGGAGGCGTGGCGAGCCTCGATCGACCAGATCGAGAGCGCCGCGGCGATGTAGGCCGGGCTGGCGATGTTGAGCGCCTGGCCGGAGTAGGCGTGGACGCCGGTGTTCTCCAGCGCGACGGCGGTCTTGATGAATGCCGCTTCGCTGGAGGTGGTGCTGCCGAAATCGACTTTCGGCGCGGCGATCGCCTTCGAGCCGAGCGCTTTCTTGAGGAAGGCGACGTGGGCGTTCTCGTCGACCGTCACCGTCTTCAGGAAGACCTGAGCCTGCCCGTCCTTGATGAATTTGCTCTTGCCCTGGTTGGCGGTCGCCTCGTTGTAGAAGGCCGCCTCCAGGTACTCCAGGGTGAGGGCGAAGTTGAGGACGCCGATGTCGCCTTTGCCGAACGAGGCGGGCGGGCGGCCCTTGCCCTTGGCCATCGCAGCGGCGGGGGTGAGGGCGCCGAGCAGGGCGCCGCTGCCGACGACCGCGCCGCCAGCGAGGCCGGCCTTCTTGAGAAAGCCGAGCCGGGTGTCGCCCTCGCTGAGGGATTCGGCCGCGTCATCGGCGGCTTGGCGGACGACGTCATCGACATTGGTCTGCTTGAGGGTTGCATCCGGATCCATTGGTGCTCCTTTGAAGGGGTTTGGCCCAACTAACGGGGTCCCCCGCCCTCCGGATCACTCGGCGGGCGATCTTTATCTGGAGGGAGCGGGCGCGCTGGCGGCGATGTGCTCGTGGACGAAGCGGACGACGGTGGCGCCCTCACCGACCGCCGTCGCGCAGCGCTTGATCGAGCCGGCGCGGACGTCGCCGGCGGCGTAGATGCCGGGGACGCTGGTTTCGAGCAGGCCGTCAGCGCCGGCATCGGCGCCGGTGAGGACGAACCCCTTGGCGTCGCGGGAGATCGCCTCGCCGAGCCAATCGGTGCAAGGGGTGGCGCCGAGGAAGAGGAAAAGGAAGGCGAAGGGCAGCTCTTCACCGTCGGTGAGGGTCACCGCCTCGAGCTGTCCGTCACGGCCGTGCAGGGTGCTGACTTCGCTGCGGTCGCGGACGGCGACGCCGTAGCGGTCGAGCTCCTCGATCAGGTACTGGGACATCGTCTCGCTGAGGTCGGCGCGGCGGTGCAGGAGGGTGACCAGGGCGCCGCCGCGGGCCAGCCAGATCGCCGCCTGCGCCGCCGAGTTGCCGCCGCCGATCACGCCCACCCGCTGGCCGCCGCAGAGCTGCCCCTCGGGCGGGCCGGCGGCGTAGAAGACGCTGAGCCCCTCGTAGTCGTCGAGGTCGTCGACCGGCAGGCGCCGGTATTCGGCCCCGGTGGAGAGCAGCACCGTGCGGGCGAGGATCTCGTTGCCTTCCTCGAGTCGGACCAGGTGGCGCTCGCTGCCGGGCTCGAGCGCCTGGGCGCGATAGGGCGTCGCCGTGCGGGCGCCGAACTTGCGCGCCTGGGTGACCGCGCGGCTGGTCAGTTCGCTGCCGCTGATGCCGGCCGGGAAGCCGAGGTAGTTCTCGATCCGGCGCGAGGTGCCGGCCTGGCCGCCGAGCACGGTGCTCTCGATCACCAGCGTGTCGAGCCCCTCGGAGGCGCCGTAGACGGCGGCGCCGAGCCCAGCCGGGCCGCCGCCGAGGATGACCAGGTCAACCTCTTCGCGCTCGCCCAGCTCCAGCCCGATCCCCAGCGCTCTCGAGAGCTGGCCGTTGCTCGGGTTGCGCAGGTCGGTGCCGCCGGGCAGTCGCACCAGGGGGACCTCCTCGGGGTCGAGCTGCGCGAGCAGGGCCGCTGCCTCCTCGTTCTCGTCCGGCGAGACCCAGGTGTTGGGCAGGCGCTGGCGGCGGACGAAGTCGAGCAGGCGGCGGGTGTCGCTCGACTCGTGCGGGCCGACGATCTCGAGCCCAATCCCGTGCTCGCGCTGCAGCAGCTCGCGGCGCTCGATGAAGGCGGAGAGGAGCAGGTCGGAGAGCGAGCCGTCCTCGAAGAGCAGCTTGCGCAGCACTTCGCGATCGACGGCGATGTAGCGCAGCGGCTGGGTGACGACGGCGGTGAGGAAGACGGTCTGGCCGGAGAGCAGGTTCATCTCGCCGAGGAAGCCGGAGGCGCAGTGACGGACGATCTCCCGCCCGGAGGCGTCGGTGATCGCCACTTCGCCCTCTTGGATGGCGATGAAGGGATAGGTCGCGTCGCCAACTTCGAAGAGCTTCTCGCCGATTTCGGCGCTCCGCTCCTCGCCGAGCGCGGCGAGGGTGGCGAGCTGGGAGTGAGAGAGAACCCGACCGGTGGCCATCTGCGTTCAGCCTAGATGGTCGTTGGTGCGGGAAATGGGAACATCCTCAGATGGCCGGCCAGAGTGACCCTCAGCCCGATCGTGAGGTCGCGGTGATCGGCGCCGGCTTCTCCGGCATCGGCACCGCGATCAAGCTCGACCGGGCCGGGATGCGCGACTGGGTCGTGCTCGAGGCCGGCGACGGGGTGGGGGGTGCCTGGCACTGGAACACCTATCCAGGCATCGGCGTCGACATCCCCTCCTTCAGCTACCAGTTCTCCTTCGAGCAGCGGGCGGATTGGTCACGGGTCTACGCGCCGGGGAAGGAGCTCAAGGCCTACGCCGAGCACTGCGTCGACAGCTACGGCCTGCGCTCGCGGATCCGCTTCAACGCCAAAGTCACCTCGGCGACCTTCGATGCCGAGCAGCACCTTTGGCGCCTGGGCATGGAGGACGGTCCCGAGTTGACGGCCCGCTTCTTGGTCGGCGCCACCGGGGTCTTCACCCAGCCCAAGCCACCCGCGATCGCCGGGCTCGACTCCTTCGCGGGGACGGTGATGCACACGGCGCGCTGGGATCACTCGCAGGACCTGCGCGGCCGCCGCGTGGCGGTGATCGGCACCGGCGCCTCGGCGGTCCAGGTGATCCCCTCGATCGCGCCCGAGGTGGAGAAGCTGGTCGTGCTGCAGCGGACGCCGGTCTGGTGCCTGCCCAAGCCCGACGCGCGGCTGAGCCCGCGGGCGCGGCGGCTGCTCGAACGGGTTCCCGGTGCGCAGGCCGCGGCGCGCGCCCTGAGCCAGGCCTTCGTCGAGGTCAACTTCCCCCTGCCGGCGCATTTCCACGGCGTCCTGCCGCTCGCCAGCGGCGCCGAACGGCTTGGGCACCGGCACCTGCGTCGGCAGGTCCGCGATCCGGCCGTGCGCGACAAGCTGACGCCGCGCTACGGGCTCGGCTGCAAGCGGCCGAGCTTCTCCAACCAGTACCTGCCGACCTTCAACCGGCCCAACGTCGAGCTCGAGACCGCCTCGATCGAGACGATTACGCCGAGCTCGATTCGCACCGTCGACGGTGGCGAGCACGAGATCGACGTGCTCATCCTCGCCACCGGCTTCCAGGTCTTCGAGAGCGGCAACCTGCCGCCGTTCCCGGTCCACGGCGGCGACGGGGTCGAGCTCGCGCAGTGGTGGGACGCCAACCGCTTTCAGGCCTACGAGGGCGTCAGCGTCCCCGGCTTCCCCAACATGTTCCTGATCCTCGGCCCCTATGGCTTCAACGGCGCCAGCTACTTCACCCTGATCGAGAACCAGGCGCGTCACATCGTCCGCTGCCTGCGCCGGGCGCGTCAGACCGGTGCGACCGCGGTCGAGGTCAGCCGCGAGGCGAACAAGCGTTACTTCGAGACGATGCTCTCCCGCCGCGAGCGCCAGGTCTTCTTCACCAACAACTGCGCCGGCGCCAACAGCTACTACTTCGACTCACGCGGCGACGCCCCGTTCCGCTCGGCGACCACGCTCGAGGTCGCCTGGCACAGCGCCCACTTCGACCTCGACGACTACTGCTTCAGCGGCATGGTCGCGTAAGGCGCATGAGTACAATCACCGATACGCAGGTGAGTACGATCCCGATGTCAATTCGAGTACATTCTCGATGTCATCCTGAGTACAATTCCGGAAAGACAGGGCGCTGCCGAGGAAGGAGCGACGGTGGAGAAGCGCGAGCGGGTCATCGAGGAGCAGGTTCAGGCGCGTCTGCGTACCCACGGCGCTGTACTGGTCACCGGGCCCAAGGCGGTCGGCAAGACCACCACGGCGCGCCGCTTTGCGGCCTCCGAAGTGCGCTTGGACCAAGACCCGGCCGCGCTCACCGCGGCCCAGGCCGATCCTCGTCTCATCCTCGACGGCGAGAGCCCGCGCCTGATCGACGAGTTCCAGCTCGCCGGCGGGGTGTGGAACGCCGTGCGGGGTCGGGTCGACGACCTGGGTGTCAAGGGCCTTTTCCTGCTCACCGGCTCGTCGACGCCTGAGGACGAGCAGGCCAGCCACACCGGGGCTCGCCGGATCGCCCCCGTCCCGATGCGGACGATGACGCTGCTCGAGCGAGGACTGTCGAGCGGGGGGTCCTCGGTGGGCGGGCTGCTGGACGGAGGCTCTCTCCCGGCGGAGTCGCACGGCCTTGGTGTCGCCGAGGCGGTGGAGGCAATGGCGATCGGGGGATGGCCCGACAACCTCGGCCTTTCCACGACGGATGCGCTCGATGCAAACGCCGACTACATCGAGATGATCGTCGGCACCGACGTCCGCCGGGTTGACGGCGTCAAGCGCGATCCCGACGGCGTTCGACGCCTGCTGGCCTCCTACGCACGAAACGTCGCGACCGACGCCTCCCTGCGAACGATCGGCCGCGCCGCCGAGGAGCCACTTGGCGAGGTCACCCTGCGTGACTACCTGCGCGCCCTCAGGCGCCTCTTTCTGATCGAGGATCAGGAGAGCTGGAAACCCCGGCTTCGCTCTCGTGTCCGTCTCGCCTCGACCCCGAAGCGACACCTCGCCGACCCTTCTCTCGCCGTTGCGGTGCTGGGGGCCACGCCGGAGCGGTTGCTCGGCCCCGAGATCGAGCTTGCCGGGTTCCTCTTCGAGTCGCAGGTGATCCACGACCTGAGGGTGTACGCCCAGCCTCACCGCGGTTCGGTTCGCTTCTACCGCGACAACAAGGGCCTGGAGATCGACGCGATCGTCGAGACGGCCGCCGGCCGTTGGATCGCGGTTGAGGTGAAGCTCGGCCACAACCGGGTCGACGAGGGAGCCAAGAACCTTCTCGCTCTGCGAGAGAAGCTTTCACGAGAGGCCAACGCAAACTGCGGCGCCTTGCTTGTCGTCGTCGCGGACAGCCCGACTTACACGCGCCCCGACGGTGTCGTGGTCACATCCGTCGCGTCGCTTGGCCCCTGACGTCTGGGCTACTCGCCGCGGCTGCCGGCAAGCGCGGCTTGGGAGAGCTCGGGAACGGCGGCGGGGGCGCGGTCGGCGGCGATCTCCTCGAGTAGCTCGCGCAGCTGCTCGAAGCGCTGCTCGCCGAAGTGCTCGGCCCAGCGCTGCTCGATCTTGGTGAAGAGGCCGAAGCCGACTCGCTGGGCCTCGCGGCCGCGATCGGTGAGGCAGATCAGCTTGGCCCGCTTGTCGGCGGGGTCGGCGATGCGTTCGACGTAGCCGAGGCCGACCAGGTCGTCGACCAGCTCGCCGGCCGACTGCTTGGTCGATGCCGGCGTGGACAGCCAGTTCGGTCAGCCGCATGCCGTCCTCGCGGACGAAGCGGAAGACGCAGCCGTGGGTGGGGCGGATGTCCTCGTAGCCGTTCTTCGCCAGCTCCTGCCGGAACTCGGCCAGCATCGCCTCGCCGGCGATCTCGAGCAGGCCGGGGAGGGGAATGGTTCCCGGGGCAATCGGGGCTGTGTGGGTGGCGTCACGCATATCGTCAGGAAGCCTGATAAGGTCGTCTGGTCAGGCAGCCTTACAAGGCTTCCTGACGAAATTGTACACGATGCCTCTAGGAGATTCAAACATGGAACCGCAAGTGGTGGACGCTCGGCGCGGTCTGCGTCGCCACTTTCATGCTGCTGCTCGACATCACCGTCGTCAACACGGCGCTGCCGGCGATCCAGAAGGACCTCGGCGGCAGCTTCTCCGACCTGCAGTGGGTGATCGACGCCTACGCGCTCTCGCTCGCCGCGCTCGTGCTCACCGCCGGCTCGCTCGCCGACCGCCTCGGCCGCCGCCGCGTCTTCGCGATCGGGCTGGCGATCTTCTCCGCTCGCCTCGCTGCTCTGCGCGCTGGCGCCCGACCCGACCTTCCTCAACCTCGCCCGCGGCCTGCAGGGCGTCGGCGGCGCGATCATGTTCGCCGTCTCCCTGGCCCTGGTCGCCCAGGAGTTCCCCGGCGGCCCCGAACGGGGCATGGCGATGGGCATCTACGGCGCCACGATCGGCATCGCGGTCGCGATCGGGCCGCTGGTCGGCGGCCTGCTCACCGACGGCCTCGGCTGGGAGTGGGTCTTCCTGATCAACGTGCCGATCGGGATCGCCGCGATCGCCGTCACCTACTGGAAGCTGGCCGAGTCGCGCGACCCCAACGCGACCCGGATCGACTGGGGCGGCCTGCTCACCTTCTCGAGCGCGCTCTTCCTGCTCGTGCTGGCGCTGGTGCGCGGCAACGACGAGGGCTGGGGCAGCCCGCTGATCGTCTCGCTGCTGGTCGGCGCCGGCCGTGCTGATGGCCGCCTTCGTCGCGATCGAGCAGCGGGTCGCGCGAGCCGATGCTGCCGCTCTCGCTCTTCCGCCGCCGCGCCTTCACCGGCGTGCAGCTGGCCGCCTTCGCGGTCTCCGGCTCGATGTTCGCGCTCTTCCTCTACCTGACGCTCTACCTGCAGAGCTTCCTCGGCTACTCGCCGATCGACGCCGGCCTGCGCTACCTGCCGATCACGATCGCCTCGTTCATCGTCGCGCCGCTGGCCGGGATGGCGCTGGCCAAGGTCCAGGCTCGCTAGCTGATGAGCGCCGGCCTGGCCCTGACCGGGGTCGGCCTGCTGCTGATGGGCGGCCTCGGCGTCGACTCCGAGTGGACGGCGCTGCTGGCCGGCTTCGTCGTCAGCGGCATCGGCGTCGGCCTGCTCAACCCGGTGATCGCCGACGTCGCCCTCAGCGTCGTGCCGAAGGAGCGCAGCGGCATGGCGGCGGGGATCAACGACACCTTCCGCCAGGTCGGGATCGCGGTCGGGATCGCCGCCTGGGGCGCGATCTTCCTCGGCGCCGGCGCCTCCAAGACGCAGGAAGTGGCCGGCAACGCGGTCAGCGGCGACGAAGCCCGCGGGCTGGTCGAAGCGACCTCCTCGGGAGCGCTGCCGCAGGCGCGTCGGCCAGCGTGCCGCAGCAGGCGCAGGCCAAGGTCCAGGCACGCGGCCGAACAGGGCTTCCTGCACGGCCTCAACGAGATCCTCCTGCTCGGCGCGCTGCTCTCCTTCGCCGGCGCGATCGCGGCGCTGTGGATGGTCCGCGAGGGCGACATCGAGCGCGAAGAGGTTGTCGAAGGCGCCCCGCTCGAGGCCGAGCCGGAGCCGGCTCGAGCCTAGCTTGCCCGCCCGAACCGCATCAAAATTCCGGGCTGCCAGACCGGAAACTTGATGCAGTTCGGCTCGGTTGGGTAAGAGAGGGGAATGGATGAAGATGCAGTCGTTCGCCGTGGCGCCTGGGCGACGCTGAAGCGCGCCGTCAGCGAGTTCCGTCAGGACAACCTCACCGACTGGGCGGCGGCGCTGACCTACTACGGGCTGCTCTCGCTGTTCCCGGCCCTGATCGCGATGGTCTCGCTGCTCGGCATCTTCGGCGATCCGCAAACGACGACATCGAGCCTGACCGAGATCATTACCTCGATCGGGCCGGAATCGGCGGCGCAGACCTTCGAAGGACCAATCGACTCGGTTGTTTCCAGCCAGAGCGCGGCCGGCTTCGCCTTCGCCTTCGGCTTGCTGGTGGCGCTGTGGTCGGCCTCCGGCTACATCGGCGCCTTCATCCGCGCCTCCAACCTGATCTACGAGACCCCCGAGGGCCGACCGTTCTGGAAGCTGCGCCCGCTGCAGCTCGCGGTGACGCTGACGATGGTGGTGGCGATGGCGCTGCTGGCGCTCGGGCTTGTCCTCACCGGGCCGATCGTGGAAGCGATCGCCGACCCGGTCGGCCTTAGCGGCACCGCGGTCGACGTCTGGGAGGTCGCCAAGTGGCCGGCGATGGTGGCGATCTTCGTGCTGATGGTCGACCTCCTCTACTACGCCTCACCGAACGCGAAGCTGCGCGGCTTTCGCTGGGTGACGCCGGGCTGCCTGGTGGCGATGGCCGCTGGGCGGTGGCGTCCGCCGCCTTCGCCACCTACGTCGCCAACTTCGGCTCCTACGACAAGACCTACGGCACGCTTGGCGGTCTGGTCGCGCTGCTGGTCTGGCTCTGGATCAGCAACCTGGCGATCCTCTTCGGCCACCAGCTCAACGCCGAGCGCGAGCGCAGCGCCGAGATCGAGGAGGGCACGCTGCGGGCGGAGCAGGAGATCCAGCTCGAGCCGCGCCAGGCTCCCGGAGAGCAAGCGACCCGATCGGCTTAAGATCCGGATATGTGCAGAAACATCAAAACTCTCTACAACTTCGATCCACCTGCCAAAGAGGACGAGGTCAACGCCGCGGCGCTGCAGTACGTGCGCAAGATCAGCGGCTTCACGAAACCGTCGCAGGCGAACGCCGAGGCCTTCGAGCGGGCGGTCGAGGAAGTCGCCGAGGTCTCGGCGCGATTGCTCGACCATCTGGTCACCTCGGCAGCGCCGAAGGACCGCGAGGTCGAGGCTGCCAAGCGCCGCGCGCGGTCCGAACAGCGCTTCGCCGCCTAGTCGCTATTTGGTCGCGGTCAGCGTCGCCGCCGTGTAGGCGGTGCCTTCCGAGGCGGATGCCGTCACCGTTTCGGTGAATGTGCCGGAGGATTTGGAGGTGTAGGTGAAGGTCGTCGCCGATTCGGCGACGCCCGTGCCTGGGATCGCCAGCGGGGTGCCGCTGACCGTGCCGCTGCCACCGGTGAGGACGATTTTGGCGCCGTGGCCGGTGCCGACCGCGCTGACGGTGTTGCCGACGCTGTCGGTGACGGCGACCTTCGCTTTCACCGTGCCGCTGTTGCCGAGGCCGCTCAGGGTGCAGGTGAAGAGGCAGTTGGAGCCAAGGGTGCCGGCGCTGATGTTGATGTTGGTGATGCCCCAGCGCGCCGCGGCGCCGATCGAGACGGTCACTGCCAGCGGGGTGGGGTTGGAGATCGTGCCGTCGCTGACGGTGATGTTCGCCGGGCCGGCCAAGTTGAGTTTCATCGTGCCGTTTTTGGTCGAGGTCGCGGTGGCGACGCCGGAGGTGAAAGTGATCGAGGTGGCGGTGCCGAAGTTGACGAAGGTGCCGGAGGTATTTGCGATCGTCGGCAGGGCTCCGCTGGGGCTCGCCGAGGCGCCGGAGAAGGTGAGGTTCTTGGCGCCGGTGTAGGCGGTGACCGTGTTTTCGTAGGGGTCCTTGGCGGTGATCGTGAGGATGTTGGCGGCGGCGGCGACCGGGGTGGTCGTGGCGGCGCGCGAGCAGGAACTTCGTCGCCGTCGTCGCCACCGTCAGCGTGACGTTTGCGGTGGTGAAGATTCCATCGCTGGCGTTGATCGTGGTCGAGCCGAGTTTGTAGAGCTTCATCGCGCCGTTTTTTTCAGCGGATACGGCCGCGATGCCTTCGCTGAAGTTGATTGCCGTCGGGCTGCCGAATGCGATGTTGGTCCCGGAGGAGTCCGAGACCGTCGGGTTGTTGCCTCCGGGACTGGCCGAGGCACCGGAGAAGGTGAGGCTTTTGGCGCCGGTGTAAGAGATGGCGACGTTGCCGTAGGTGTCCTGGGCGGTGATGGTGAGATTGTCGACGGCGCCCGCGGCGGGGGTGAGCGTGGCGGCGGCGAGCACGAGTTTCGATGCGGCGAGCGGTGAGACCGTCACGGTGAGGGGCGACGAGGTGGAGATCGAGCCGTCGCTGACGACGATGCTCGCTTCCTCGGCATCGTAGAGTTTCATCACGCCGTTTTTGGAGGAGGAGACAGTGGCGACTCCGGCGGTGAAGGTGATCGCGGTTACCGTGCCAAAGGCAACACCCGAGGTGGAGCTGCTGTTGGCCACGGTGGGTTTCGTGTTGTTGGGGCTGGCCGAGGCGCCGGAGAAGGTGAGGTTCTTGGCGCCGGTATAGGAGGTGGCCGTGTTTTCGTAGGCGTCGAGGGCGGTGATCGTGAGGTTGACGGAGGCCCCCGCCGTCGGGGTCGTGGTCGAGGCGGCGAGCAGGAGCCGAGTGGCGGTGGTGCCGACGGTGACGACCAGGGCGGTGGGGGTGAGGAGGATGCCGTCGGTGACTTTGAGGCTGGTCGAGCCACCCTTGTAGAGCTTCATCACGCCGTTTTTGCCGGAGGAGACGGAGGCCACGCCGGCGCTGAAGTTGATCGTGGTGGCGCTGCCGAAGGCGATCTCGGCGCCCGAGGAGTCTGAGACCGTGGGCACGGTCCCGCTTGGGCTGGCCGCGGCGCCGGAGAAGGTGAGGCTCTTGGCGCCGGCGTAGGAAGTCGCGACGTTGCCGTAGGTGTCCTGGGCGGTTGTGGTGAGGTTGTCCGCGGCACCCGCCGCGGGAGTGGTCGTGGCGGCCGTGAGCACGAATTTCGCTGCCGCGAGCGGCGACACGGTCACCTCCAGCGGGGCTTTGGTTGAGACCGAGCCATCGCTGACGTTGATGTCGGGCTCGCCACTGGCGTAAAGCCTCATCACGCCGTTTTTGCCCGAGGCGACGGTGGCGACGCCGGAGGCGAAGGCGATCGCGGTGGCGCTGCCGAAGTTGACCGCGCTTCCGCTGCTGTTGACTACGGTTGACACCGTTCCGCCAGGGCTGGCCGGCGCGCCGGAGAAGGTGAGGCTCTTGGAGCCGGTGTAGGAGGTTGCAAGGTTGCCGTAGGTGTCTTGGGCTGTGATCGTGAGGTTGTCGGTTTCGCCGGCGGCGAGCGTTGTGGTGGCGGCGGCGAGCACGAATTTCGAGGCGGCGGCCGCCGCAACCGTCACCGCCAGGGGTGTTTCGGTCGAGACCGAGCCGTCGCTGATGCTGATGCTGGTCGCGCCGCTTTTGTAGAGCTTCATCGCGCCGTTATTGCCTGAAGCGACGGTGGCAACCCCGGTACTGAAGTTAATCGCCGTCGCGCCGCCGAAGGCGACCTCGGAACCCGAGGAGTCCGAGACGGTGGGCACGGTTCCGCTGGGGCTGGCCGAGGCGCCGGAGAAGGTGAGGCTTTTGGTTCCGATGTATGTAGTGACCGTGCCGCCGCCTGCGTCCTTGGCCGTGATCGTCAGGTTGTCGGCGGCGCCGGCGGCCGGTGTCGACGAGGCGGCCGTGAGGGTGAAATGGTGGATCGGCCCGACCGTGACCTGGGCTGTTTTGACCGGGCTGACCACGGTCCAGGAGCGCCATTTGGCGGTCACCACGTAGCTATAGGTGCCGGCGGCGAGGCCGCTGTCGACGCAGCTGTTGACGATCAGGGTGGAGACGCAGGTGCCTTCGGCACCGCCTCCGTCGCGGCTGACCGTGTAAGTGACCGTGCCGGGCCCGGGCGCAGCGACGGCTTCCCAGGTCAAGGCCACCGTTCCGCCGGTCGCGGGGGTGGCCGCTGTGATCGTCGGCGAGCTGAGTTTCGAGACCCCCGCCGAGGCGCTGCCGGTGCCGGTGGTGTTGAAGTAGGCGAGGGCGGTGCCGCCGACGAGCGCGATCAGGGCGACACACAGCGCCACCCCGGTCAGCTTTGTCGTCAGCAACTGCTTCAACCCCGTGCCGTCCCGGAGAAGGAGAGCGGGAACTGGGCCCTCTGGCAGGCGTCCTGGCTGACGGGCAGGTCACGCAAGGCGATCGACGGCGCCGCGATGCCTGGCGCCGGCAGGCTGACCGATCCACTGGCTGGGACCTTGATCGGGGCCGCGCTAGAGGCGCTGGATCCGCTCAGGATCAGGTTCGCGGCGCTGGCGCAGCCGGCCGGGTCGGTCGTTGCTTTGACCTGCAACCCGGTGACGAGAATCGGCACCGGGTTGGGGTTGGCGATTACCAGCGGCAGTGCTTGCGCCGGGGCCCCCGGGTAAAGCGGACCGAGGCCGGCGAGGCGCGGCTCGATCGAGAAGCTCTTGGGTTCGAGCAGGCGCCAGCGGAAGCGGGCGGTCTTGCTGCGCTTTGCGCCCGCGGCGAGGGCGCGAACCGAGAAGCTGTGACTGCCGACCGCCAGCTTGCCGTAGGCGACCGGCGACTGACAAGAGGTCCAGGCGCGGCTGTCGAGGCGGCACTGGAAGCGTGGTTTGCTGCCACGGACGGCGAAGCCGAACTTGACGTTGGTCGAGGTGGACAGCTTGTCGGGATGCATGGTGATCTTGGGCTTGGGCAGGGACCCGCTTGCCTGGCTCCGCTCCGCAGTGGGAGCGGAGCCAGGGATCGGGCTTCGGGGGGAAGCGGCGTAGGCGACGGCGCCGAGGCCGGCGATTGCGGCCAGCACGGCGAACACGCCGCGAGAGGTGCGCATGGCCCCGTCGACCCCTTTGGGCTTAGTTGTTGGTCAGGTGCAGCGTCAGCGTCGCGCCCTGGCAGGCATCCTGGTTGGTGCCCGTTTCGTTCATCGTCAGCGTTCCGGTCGCGGACACGCTCTGGCCGTTGCCCGGGTTGACCACCTGGTTGACCGGAACGGCCGCCATGGTGAAGTCCGGGTTGCCGCCGGTGATCGTGGTGCTGCAGGTCGAGTGACCGGAATCGACCGAGATGCTGGCGAGGCTGACGGTGCCGACCCGCTGAACGCCCGAGGACGGGTTGTCGACGGTGAAGGAGACCGGTGAGGATGAGCCCGGGTAGAGGCTCGATGAGATCGTCGCGTGCAGAGTTACGGCCGAGCTCGAGCCGACGGTTGCGGTTCCCGTGCCCGACCCGCTTGACGTGAAGTACGCAATCGCGGCGCCGGTCACCGCAAGAGCGCAGGCACAACCGAGTGCGACGAGCGCCCTCTTCTTGGTGGTCCAGCGCATTTTCTTCCCCCTTGGTTAATTGGATGGCCGGGCTGGATCGCCCGGCTTGAGGGGCCATCGGCGAATGTACGAGCGAGCTTTAGTGGCGGAGGGGAGACGTTTTCTGCCCCTCTTGTCCGCGCCGTACAAGGAAGATTTTCCCTGCACTCAGGCGGAAAAAAGTAATTAGTGCGATTTCTGCACCGTAAGGGGGAAATAGGTGCCAAATAGAGACCCTTGTGGCGCGATTGCGGCGAGGGCGAGGCTAAGCTGCGGCGGTCGAGTCCACTCAGAAGGGGAGAAGTCAACATAACCCGGGCGGTTGCCGTGCTTGCGGCGCTGACATCGATTCTCGTGTTCGCGCCCGCGGCGGCGGCGAGCACGTCCGTCTCCGTGGCCGGCACGACGCTCACGGTCCTGGGCGATGGCGGCGACAATGTCATTGCCGTCACCGACCTCGGAGGCGGCAACTTCGGTGTCACCGATACCGGCAGCGGGACGACGATCGCGATTGGTGCCGGCTGCGCCGCTGACGGCAGTGGCGGCGCCCTCTGCCCGACGGCCGGCCTCACCGCGATCTCGATCGGCGACCCATCGGGCACGAACACGGTCACGGTCGCGCCGACGATCGTTCTTCCCGCGGCGCTCGGCGGCGGTTCCGGTGCCGACACGATGACCGGCGGCTCCGGCAACGGCCTGCTCAGCGGCGGCGAGGGTGAGGACACCCTGCTGGGCGAAGGCGGCAGCGACGAACTTCGCGGCCAGGGCTCCGCCGACCCGCTGCTCTCGGGCGGCGAAGGCGACGACGTGCTGCGGCCCAACGAGTGCGGCGCCGCTCATCCGGGGCAGATCAGCCTGATCGACGGCGGGCCGGGCGCCAACTCCGTCTACTTCGATGCGCTGAGCTGTTACCCGTATCCGTTTGGCGGCGTTACCGTCAGCCTCGACGGAGTCGCCAACGACCTCGAGGCGGGGGGTGGGGCGCCGGGCAATCCCGACTACCCGATGAACGTGCTCAACGTGACCACGGTGGTCGGCGGTGGCGGCGGCGCCGACACGATCGTCGGCAGCGCCGCGAGCGAGGTCATCGTCGGCAACGGCGATCGCCCCGACGTCACTGGCGACGTTGGCGACCAGATCGACGCTGGCGGCGGCGACGACACGATCAGGCAGACCGGCTCCGGCGACGACCTGCTCGACGGCGGGCCCGGCGAAGACACGCTCGACTTCTCGAACGGGGGCACCTGCAGCATCAGCTTCGACGGGGTCGAGAACGACGGCCCCGGCGCCAGTGGCGGCAGGCCCTCGAACGTGCTCGGCTTCGAGAACGGGATCTCCTGCGGCGGCAGCGGCAGTGCCCTCAGCGGCGACGACGGCCCGAACATCCTCAGCAACGTCAACGACAACACGGTGACGATCAGCGGCCTGGGCTCCGCTGACCTGCTGACCGGGGCCAACGCCACCGACAACCTCAACGGCGGTGCCGGCGACGACGTGCTCGAAGGCCGCGGCGGCAACGACGCGATCCACGGCGACGACGGTGACGACACCATGCGCGGCGGTGGCGGCGAGGACGCGATCGTCGGTGACGCGGGCACCGACCTCACCGACTACGCCGATATCACCGGCGCGCTGACCGTCACCCTCGACGGCCTCGCCAACGACGGCCAGGCGGGCGAGAAAGACAACGTCGACAGCGACGTCGTGCGCGGCGGCAACGCGGCCGACTCGCTGACCGGCGCCGCCGCCGGTGAGACCCTGATCGGCGGGCCCGGCGCCGATCAACTGCACGGCGGCGAAGGGGCAGACGATCTGATCGGTGGGCCGGGGGCGGACCTGCTCGACGGGCAGGGCGGCGCCGACCTCGCCGACTACTCCTCCGCGGGCGCGCCGGTCACGGTCAGCCTCGATGGCGTTGCCAACGACGGCTACGCGGGCGAGGGCGACAACGCGCAGACGGAGGGCGTCCTGGGCGGCGAGTTCGGCGACGTTCTGAACGGAGACGGCGCTGCCAACCGTCTGCTCGGCGGCGAAGGTGGCGACCAGATCGACGGCCTCGGGGGCGACGACTTCATCGTCGGCGGCGCTGGCGGAGACGCGCTGAAGAGCGGATCCGGCACCGACACGATCCTGGCCCGCGACGGCGAGTCCGATGCACTCACCTGCGACGTTGCCGCCGGCAAGACGATCGAGGCGGACCCGGTCGACACGGCGACCGTCTGCGATCTCTCGGCCGCCGGCGGGCCGGAGCCGACGCCGGTCACCGCGGTCGATCCGGGGTCTATCCCCGCGCCTGCGGGAGTCGCGGTCGGTGCCGGCGCCAAGCTGACGCCGGCGGCGCTGCTCGCCTCGCTCAGTGGTATGCCGCACCGCAACGCGCGGCTGCTGCTCTCGCCCGGTGTGCTGATCGACCTCGGCGAGCTCAGCTGCCCAGGCTGCAAAGCCAAGGCGGTCGTTCGCAGTGGCAAGAGCGTGGTCGCCACGGGCTCCGCCAAGGGCGGCTCGGGCCCGACCGCGCTGAGCGCGGCGCCGACGGCAGCCGGGCGCAGGATGCTGAGCTCGGGCTCGTTTGACGCCCTCGTCACGATCGCGATCGCCAAGGGCAAGGTCAGCGCCAAGCTGGCACTGCCGCTGCGCCTCAAGGGAGGAAAACGATGATTCGCCGCTTCCTGCTCGCAACCGCGATCGGGGTCGTGGCCCTGGCCGGCCCCTCCGCTGCCAGCGCCGCAGTCACCCAGCTCGGCACGTCCCCCTGGAAGGAGTGCGGCGGTCTCTTCCAGGGCGGGGTCAGCGGTTGCGTCGCCAGCGAGCCGATGGCGATGGACGACACCTCGGTCGGCAACGTCAACATCAGCCCGCACGTGATCCGCGCCGGCGAAACGCTGACGATCGGCGCCGAGTGGCTGCCCGGCTGGGAAATCACCGGCTTTGGCGCTCTGCCGGGGTCCGTCGTCAGTGGCTGCGGGCCCGGCGATCACAACTGCACGGTGAAAATCGACACGCCCACCGGCGGCTACGTGCGCAAGCAGCTCGACTTCTGTTGCTTCAACGCGCGCGAGCAGGACTACTACGCGGTGATCGGCGGCGACGAGTACATCATCGAGGGCACGGTGATGGACCGGGTGGGGCCGCGGAGGGAACTGCGGCCGGCGGCCTTCACCGAGGTGACGGCGACGATCGACGGCGAGTCCTACTCCGTGACCACGAACAAGACGGGTCAGTACGAGCTGCTGGTCGAAGCGGGCTCGGGCAGCATCAGCACGGCCGGGAAGCAGTGCGTCAAGGCGGACCTGCCGAAATGCAACAGGAGCAAGCAGCTCACCGTCGGCCCCAACCAGCACGTCGACTTCGAGGCGCCGCCGCCGGGCAAGATCAAGGGCACGGTCAAAGACGAAGAAGGCAACCCCGAAGCCGGTGTGACGATCCGCGCCGACGATCCCGAAGGCGGTCGCCTCGACACCTCGGTCAGCGACGAGAGCGGTCGCTACGAACTGACCGCCCGCGCCGGTGACGTGCACCTCTCGGCCGACGATCCGCAGGCCTGCGCGGTCTCGGCCGGCGAAGAATGTCCCAAGACCAAGGACCTCGAGCTCAGCGCGGATCAGACCGCGACGGTCGACTGGAAAGTCGAGGGCTGCGTCAAGAAGGTCGACTTCGGCAGCTCGATGGTCGCGGTGCGCGGCTGCTTCACCAAAGTCGAGGACGAAAAGTGGGAGACCGACGAGAAGTTCACGATGAACGGCCTCGACCTCTACCCGAGCGGCAAAGCAACCCTCGACAAGCAGGCGCGGCGGGTCAGCTTCGGCGGCGGCGAAGCCAAGCTCGGCAACGACACCAAAGTCAAGATCCCCTCCTTCGACCTCGACTTCCCGAGCGCCGAAACGCTCTACGAACTGACCGCGCTCGACAGCAAAGGCAAGTCGGTCCAGGGCTTCGACGTCTCGCAGAAGCTCGACCTCAAATTCGAAGCTGGCAAAACGACGGTGGTGATGACCAGCAAGACCGACACCGGCTTCGGCAAGCAGTTCCCCGAAGCGAAATGCAAGGGCGCCGCCTCGGTGGTGGTCTCGCTGACCCAGACCAACGACGACGGCTTCCGCTCCGCCAGCTTCGAAGCCAAGGACCTGACCCAGGTCTTCTGCTTGCCCGGGCTCGGCCGCGCCGCCGGCGCGCTCGGGGTCGACTCGGTCAAAGGCAGCTTCGACTTCAAGACCCACTGGTGGTCGGTCGGCGGCACCCTGACCGGGCTGAAACCGTTCTCGGCCAGGCTCTCGGGCGCCAAGATCAGCGCCGAGTTCTTCATCAACAACCGCCTGCAGCTGAAGGGCGGCTCGCTCTCGGTCAAAGGCCTCAACCTGCTGCTCGAGCCGCCGCTGCTCCACCTGCAGCGGCTCGGGATCAAATTCGGCCAGACCAACGAGGGCGAACCGTTCAAATCGGAGGCCTCGATGGGGGTCAGCGTCGGTCCCAAGTTCCCTGGCAGCGCGAAGGAAGTCAATATCCCGCTGCTGGGCAAGTTCGTCGTCTACCCGGAGGAATTGACCGCGCTCGACCTCACCTTCGGCGGCGCCATCAGCGAAGGCGACCACCCCGCCTCGCTCGAAGACCTGACCCTGAGCGGCAACGGCAAAGTCAAATTCTGGGATCAGCAGGTCCTCGACGGCACCGCGAAGCTGATCATCCCCTCCGCCTCATTCGCCCTCAGCGGCGCCCTGGACTTCAAAGCCGGCAACGTGCTCGTCCTCCACGGCGACGGCAAATCGTGGGTCGACACCGTCAACGGCGTCTTCTTTGCCGAAGGCTTCGGTCAGGTGAGCGTGCTCGGCTGGCGCGCGAGCCAGGGCAACTTCCTGCTCAACTCCTCGATCCCGATCGCGGTTGGCTGCATGCGCAGCTCCGGCGGCCGCGAGTTCGGCGTCAGCTACAACTTCAAAGCCGAGGCGCCGAAGATCGCCGGCTGCGACCTCGGCCCCTACCGGGCGACGCCGCCCAAGGGCGCCCGCATCGCCAGCGCCTCGAAGGCTGGCGGGGCGAAGAGCTTCACCGTGCCCAAAGACACCTCGATGATGGCGGTCAAGGTCAACGGCAGCGGCCCGTCCGGGGCACCGGTAGTGAAGGTCGGCGGGCCGGCTGGAACGTTCACCAGCGAGGCGGTCAAGCCGAGCGAGGGCAAGTTCGTACGCGCCCTCCCGAACGGGGCCGACGGCGCCACCTACCTACTGCTCACGGGCCCGAAGGCGGGTCGCTGGACGGTGACCGCCCAGCCCGGCAGCAGCGTCAGCACCCTTGGCTTCGCCCGGCCCGCCCCCGAACCGGTCCTCAGCGGCGCGACCAGTGGCGACCCCTGTGCGCCGAAGCTGAGCTGGTCGCTGAAGCGGCAGCCGGGGCAGACCGTGATGCTGATCGACGAAGGCGCCGAAGGAGACACCCGGATCCTCAGCAAGGCGGCCAGGGCAAAGGGCAGCATGAAGCTGGTGCCGCCGGCTCCGGGCGTGCGCCGGGTCAAGGCGATCGTCTTTCAGGGCGGCGGACTGCGAGAGACGATCCCGCTGGCTAGCTACGGAGGGCCGGGTGCGCCGTCTGGCCTCGCGGTGAAGCGCGCCAAGAAGGGGCTGACCCTGAGCTGGCGCCCCTCGTGTGGCGTCTCCTCTTACTCGGTGAAGGTCGGCAAGGGCAAGCCAAAGGTCGTCAACGGCACCGCGATCGCGATCGCCAAGCCGCCCAAGAAGGCGACGGTGACCGTCACCTCGCTGGTCGGCGGCGCAGCGGTCGGCGTGGCGACGCGGCCGCTCGCGCCCGGCGCCCCCTAGTTGTGGGCGAGCTCGCGGTCGATGATCGCGCCCAGGGCATCGGCAACGCCGTCGGCCGGGGTGCCCGAGATCCGGGCGGCCGAGGCGGCGCCACGCACGCTTTCGGCGGCCCTCAGGGCGTGCCAGTGCGAGTCATAGGACTCGCCAGCGGTGGCAACGGTGCGTCCGTCGGCACCGAGCAGGCGCCAGCGCCACTTGCCAACCAGGTCTTCGTATGCGTCGAATTGCGGCATCGGGTCTCCTTTGATCGAATGGGAACGTATGTTCGCATGGAGACCGGCGGCAAAAGCGATCAGCTGGAGCCAGCGCGGCGGGCGAGCAGCTCGTCGAGCTTTTCGTAGCCCTCGTTGACGCCCTTCTCCATGCCCGATTGCAGCATCGAGTCGCGTGCCTCGACCGAGCCGAAGGTCGCGGTGATGACGAGCCGCGTTTGCTCCGCTCCGACCTGCTCGAACTCGACCCGGTCGAGCGAGGGGCCGAGGTCGTTGCGCTCGAAGTCGAAGGTCTGGACCAGCAGTCGCGGCCGGTCGACCTCGCGGAATTCGCCGTAGAAGACGAAGGGGCCGTCCTCGTCGCTTTGGTGCGTGTAGCGGTAGCTGCCGCCGCTGCGCACGTCCATCTCCTGCACGGTCATCGTCAGCCGCCGCGGTCCAAGCCATTCGCAGAGCAGCTCGGGGTCGGTGTAGGCCTCCCAGACCAGCTCGCGGGGGGCGTCGAAGAGGCGCTCGATGCGCACCTCGGTATCGCTCAGGGCGGTGATGGTGGTGGGGTGACGGGTATTCGGGTCCGCGCTCATTTCGAGCTCCTTTTCTTGCCTTCGATGATCTCTTCCAATTGGTCGAGGCGCTGCTCCCAGCCGCGGCGGAACTCCTCGATCCACTCGCCGGCGTCGTCGAGTCGCCGCGGGCCGAGCTGGCAGTGGCGGGCGCGACCGCGCTTCTCGCTGCTGACCAGGCCTGCCTCCTCCAGTACCCGCAGGTGCTTCTTCAGCCCGGTCAGCGACATGCCGGCCGGCTCGGCCAGCTCGCTGACCGTCGCGCTGCCGAGCCCGAGTCGCTCGAGGATCGCCCGGCGGGTGGGGTCGGAGAGGGCCGAGAAAGTGCTGTCCAGGGTCGGGGAATACTGAACCATATGGTTCAGTTTAGCACTGCGATAGCTTGCCGCACTTATCTGACGTAAGTACCTTGCCTCTGAGCAGGAGATCCCCGATGACTTCGTCCACCCGGAACCGGACGCACCCCAATCTGACCCTGGCGGTGCTCGCCCTCGGCGGCCTCGCCTACGCGCTGCTGAGCTCGGCGGTGGTGCCGGCGCTGCCGACGATGCAGCAGGACCTCGGCACCAGCGAGACCGGGATCACCTGGCTGCTCACCGGTTACCTGCTGGCGGCCTCGGTCGGCACCTCGATCCTCGGCCGCCTCGGAGACATGTACGGCAAGGAGCGGCTGCTGCTCTGGACCCTGGTCATCCTCGGCGCCGGCACCTTGCTGGCGGCGGTCTCCAACTCGCTGCCGCTCTTGATCGCGGCCCGCTTCATCCAGGGCGCGGGGGGCGGTATCTTCCCGCTCGCCTACGGCATCGTTCGCGACGAGTTCCCGGCCGAGAAGGTCGCCGGCGGCATCGGCATGCTCTCGGCGATCCTCGGCATCGGCGGCGGGCTCGGCATCGTTCTCTCGGGCGTCATCCTCGAGCGGCTCGATTACCACTGGCTCTTTTGGATCCCGCTGGTCGCGGTGGTGCTCGCCGCCGTCGCCACCTGGCGCTTCGTGCCGGAATCGCCGGTCCGCACCCCCGGCAAGGTCAACTGGCTCGCCGCGGGGCTGATGACGGTTGGCCTCTCGGCGGTGCTGCTGGCGATCAGCCAGACGACGACCTGGGGCTGGGTCTCGGGCAAGACCCTTGGCCTGGTGGCCTTCGGCCTCGCGGTGACGCTGGCCTGGATCGCGGTCGAGGTGCGCAGCCGCGAACCGCTGATCGACATGACGATGATGCGGGTGCGCGGCGTCTGGACCACCAACGCGGCGGCTTTCCTGCTCGGCGCCGGGCTCTACGCCTCCTTCGTCGTCTTCCCCCAGTTCGCCCAGCTGCCGACGACCACCGGCTTCGGCTTCGGCGCCTCGGTCGTCGTCTCCGGCCTCTACCTGCTGCCGGCGACGATCGGGATGACGATCCTCGGCCTCAACGCGGGGGCGATCTCGGCCCGCTTCGGCTCGCGCAACGCGCTGCTCGCCGGAACGCTGTTCGCCACCGCCTCCTTCGCGATGCTGGCGCTCGCCCACGAACATCCCTACGACCTGCTGATCGCGGCCTCCCTGCTCGGCGTCGGCATCGGCCTCGCCTTCGCCGCGCTCGGCAATCTCATCGTGCAGGCGGTCCCGGCCGAGCAGACCGGCGTCGCCAGCGGCATGAACAACGTGATGCGGACCCTCGGCGGCGCCCTCGGCGGCCAGCTCTCCGCCACCTTCATCGCCGATCACATGCTGCGCGACCTGCCGACGGTCACCGGCTTCACCGACACCTTCCTGATGGCAACCGGTTTCCTCGTGCTCTGCTTCGGCGCCGGTCTGCTGGTGCCGCGCACACTCGGTTCGCCGACGGGCGGTGGCACCGCCGACCTGGGCGACGCCGGGTCGCCGGAACCGGCCAGCGCTTAGGCCTCTCCGAGTCCAGGCTCCTTCCGGTGCGCTTTATGTGGCCCAGGGGTACATAAGGCGCACCGGAAGCCGGGGCGGGACCTTCTAGGGTGCCGGCGTGCGCTTCCAACGCCTTGCCGCGAGCGTCACCGGTCCCCGCGGGCGTTGGGTGACGGTGTGCGTCTGGATCGCGCTCGGTCTCGCCGGGCTCGTTGCGCGGGCGCACATCGACGATGTGACGGCGGCGGGACAGAGCAGCTACCTGCCCGAGCACGCCGAGTCGACCCAGGTCGTCAATCTTCTTCAGCGCGACTTCAAGGGCGGCAACGACGTGCCGGTACTGGTTGTCTTCGAGCGCAACGGCGGGCTCAGCGGCGCTGACCTGGACACGATCGGCAGGCTCGGCGCGGGGCTCGAACGGCTTGGCCTCTCCGGGGCGTCGCCGGTCTTCGCGCCCTTCTCGGAGCAGACCAAGCAGCCGCTGGGCGAGGTAGCGCGGGTCGCGCACGGGGTCGGGCCGATCTCGCGCGACGGGGAAGCCGCCCTGGTGGCGCTGGCGATCGACTCGGAAGAGCGCGGCGCGATCACCGCCGGCGTCAAGAAGATCCGCGCCTACCTCGCCGCTCACCGCCATCCGGGCCTGCACTCCTATGTGACCGGGCCGGGTGGGGTCGTCGCCGACCTCGAGCAGGTCGCCGAAGACGCCGGCCAGACGCTGCTGATCGCGACGCTCAGCCTCGTCCTGCTCTTGCTCCTGCTCGTCTACCGGGCGCCGCCGCTGGCGCTGTTGCCACTGCTGGTGGTTGGCATCGCCTACCTGATCGCGATCGGTGTCACTTACCTGCTGATCGAGGCCGGCGCGATCGTCGTCAACACCGAGGGGACCTTCCTGCTGCTGGTGCTGATCTTCGGCGCCGGCACCGATTACTCGCTGCTGCTGATCCATCGCTACCGCGAGGAGCTGGCAAGCGGGGAAGAGCCGCTGGCGGCCCTGCGCCTGGCGCTGACCGAGAGCGTGCGGCCGATCGCCGCCTCGGCGGCGACGGTGATCGCGGCGATGCTGGTGCTGCTGCTGGCCGAGCTCGAGTCGACCCACTGGCTGGGGCCGGTGCTGGCGATCGGGGTCGCGGTGATGCTCGCGGCGGCGCTGACGCTGTTGCCCGCCCTGCTCTCGATCCTCGGGCTGCGCGCCTTCTGGCCGACTCGCGGCTCCGCCGCCCAGGGCCCCTCACGGCGCTGGGAGCAGATCGCCGGCCTGGTCCGGCGACGACCTCGCACGATCGTCGCCTCGGTCTTCGCCGTGCTGGCGCTGCTCGCCCTCGGCAACCTGGTCGACCACGGCACGATCGGCTTCGGCGAAGGCGAAACCCGCTCGACCGAATCGGGCCGCGGCACCGAAGTCCTCGATCGGCACTTCCCGCCCGGCATCGGCTCGCCGCTGACAGCGGTGGTCGGCATCGGCGAAGTCGGGGCGGCGCTGCACGGCCTCGAGGACCTCGACTCGGTCAAGCTCGCCGTGCCGGTGCCACCCTCATCGCTCTCCGACCGAGCGGCGCTGGCGATCGTGCTGCGCGGCAACCCCTACTCGGGCGAGGCCGCGGACCTGGTCGAGGGGGTGCGGGAGCGGTTGCAGGAGGTTGCGCCCGGAGCGCTCGTCGGCGGTATCCCCGCCGAGAACTACGACGTCGAGCAGACCAATGAGCGCGACACGCGGCTGATCGTGCCGGTGGTGCTTGCCGTGGTCGGCCTGATCCTGATCGCGGTCCTGCGTGCCCTTGCCGCTCCCGGCTACCTGATCGTCACCGTGGTCGCCTCGTTCGTGGCGACGCTGGGGTTCGTCACCTTCGCCTTCACCAAGCTGCTCGGCGCCGACGGGATCAGCTTCGACCTCATCCTGCTGTCTTTCATCTTCCTCGTCGCGCTCGGGGTCGATTACAACATCTTCCTGATGACCCGTGCCCGCGAGGAGGCGGCCGCGCACGGCACTCGCGAGGGGATGCTGGTCGCCCTGCAGAGCACCGGCACGGTGGTCACCGGCGCCGGCCTGATCCTCGCCGGCACCTTTGCCACCCTCACCCTGCTGCCGCTCGAAGCGCTGGTTCAGATCGGCGCCACGGTCGCGATCGGCGTCCTGCTCGACACCTTCGTCGTCCGCTCGCTGTTGATTCCGGCGATCACCTACCTACTCGGCGAGCGCGCCTGGTGGCCGAGCCGCGTCGGTTGAGCGCGAGCGACCGCCGCGGACGACGAGCAGGCCGAGGCAGAGGATCAGGACCCAGGAGCCGACCGCGGCGAGGGCGATGCGCTGGACCAAGCCGTAGTGCCCGCCGGGCTCGTTGTTGCTGATCAGGGAGAGGCCGCCGACAATGAGCAGGCCGGCGATCCCAGCAAGGAGGGCGAAGAGATCGAAGCGCCCCCAGCGCTTGTCGCCGTGCGTGCGCCAGGCGATCGCGAAGACCGAGAGCTGCAGGGCGACCGTGCCGAAGAGGAAGACCCAGCCGTGAGCGGCGTCGCGCCAGGAAAGCTCACCGGCGACATCGCGGGCGTAACAGGCGGCTTCGATCGTCTTCTGGCAGTCGGCGGGGAAGGGGAAGCCGTCGAGGATCTGGGTCAGGCCGGTGAAGGCGATCAGGCCGGGGCCGAGCCAGCCGCGCGGGCCCCGCGGTCCGTCGAGGATCAGGGCGACGGCGGCGAGGATGAAGGAGATGCCCCAAATCGTGACCCCGACGTCGAAGAGCCAGGGGTGGGCGGCGTTGCGGGCGCCGAGCACGCTGACCGCGTCGCGAATCTCGCTGTAGCCGGGCTCGATTAGGCCACCGACCACGACGATCGCCACCCAGGTCAGCTGCCCGGCGATAGAGGCGATCGCCAGCCGGCGGATCAGGTCTGTCTTCGCCCGCGTTTCGATCGCAGGCGAGCCTACGGATGTGAGCGGAATGGTTCCCGCGGGTATGGGGGTCTCATGTCCAATTCATCGCTGAGAAGCAGCTTCGCCCGCAAGGCCGTCAAGGCAACCGCCAAGCACACCGCTCACGGCGCCGCTTCAAAGCTGAAGCGCAACCCGATGCGAGCGAGCACCCTGCTCGCCATCGGCGGCGCGCTCGGCGCCGTGGCGGGGTGGCTGGCCGCCCGCGGCACCCCAGCGGCGCCCTCGCCTGGCTGAGTCCTGTACAGATTCCGGGATGGGCGCCTTCCGCTACGAGGGACACCGGATCTCCTACGACTCCTACGGGGAGGGCGAGCGGGTGCTGGTGCTCGTCCACGGCCTGCTGATGAACCGCCGCATGTTCGAGCGATTGGGGCCGGAGCTGGCCGCTGCTGGCAACCGGGTGATCTGCGTCGACCTGCTCGGCCACGGGCGCTCGGATCGGCCCGAAGACCTGCGCCTCTACTCGATGCCGCTCTTCGCTCGCCAGGTAGTGGCCCTGCTCGACCACCTCGAGCTCGGCTCGGCGGTGGTGGGAGGGACCTCGCTTGGCGCCAACGTCGGCCTCGAGCTGGCGGTGCGCTACCCGGAGCGCGCCCGCGGGCTCTTCGTCGAGATGCCGGTGCTCGACAACGCCCTGCCCGCGGTCGCCGGCGCCTTCACCCCGGTGCTGCTCGGCCTGCGCTACGGCAAGCCCGCCTTCGAGCTCGCCTCGCGCGCCACCTCACTGCTGCCGCGGACCAACTTCATGCTCGACATCGGGCTCGATTGGGTGCGACAGCGGCCCGGCCCCTCGGGCGCGGTCCTCGAGGGTCTGCTGCTGGGGGAGACGGCGCCGCACCGCGAAAAACGACGCGGGATCGAGCAGCCGACCCTGATCGTCGGCCACCCGCGCGACCCGCTGCACCCCTTCAGCGACGCCGGCATGCTGGCGCAAGAGCTGGCCAACGCCCGCCTGGTCGAGGCCAACTCGATCTTCGAGTGGCGGTTCAAGCCCGAGCGCCTGACGGGCGAGCTGGCCGCCTTTCTCGCCGAGCTGGCCTGACCTGCGCCGCCGACTATTTCTGCAGAAGTAAGCCGAGGTAGTGGTTGCTGTCGTCGGCTTTGAGCCGGGTCCAGAGCGGCTGGTGGTCGGAGAGCTGCCAGGTGCGCCAGTCCTCGTAGAACTCCTCGGGCGTCTGCTCTTTCGGGGCTTTTTTGCCGTCTTCTTTGGCTTTTTTTCGGGCTTCCCGAAGCATCCGTTCGCGCACCGGTTCGAAGTATTTGCGGTAGCTGTCGATCTGGCTGGCGTTGAAGACGTTTTCGTAGATCTGGAAGCTGCCGGCGGTCTTTTTCTCCCCGGCCGGGAAGACGAGTGACTCGGGCGGGGTCTTGAAGGCGATCTGGTCGTAGAAGTTGTTGCGCTGGCTTTCGGGTGGTTCCTGGATCTCCGGCGGGACGACGAAGCCCTCTTTGAGCAGGGCCTCCATCGTTTTGTGTTTGAGCCCGGCGACGTTGAAGTCACCGAGCAGGATCAGCGCCTTGCCAACGTCGACCTTCTCATCGCCCTGCGCGCCCAGGTACTTGACGATTTTGTCGATCTCGTCGATCCGCCGCGCCAGTTTCTCGCCGCTCTTGGAGCCGTAGTAGATGTGGACGGTGCAGATGTCGAATTTTCGCCAGCCCGCCTGGAAGGAGGCGAAGTAGGGCGTGCGGGCGAACTGCCTGCCGCCTTTCTCGGCGCCGCTGACCATCATTTTCGGCGGCAGAACGATCTCGCCGGCGACGTTGCGGAAGGTGACCTTGCGCTTGTCGTAGAGGTAGGTGAGCCGCTCGTCGTTGCCGCCGATTTTTTCGTGGGTGACGTCGGAGGCGATGAATCCCCAATGGGGCCCAAGCACGTCCATCACCTTTTGCCAGACGGCGAGTTCGTTGACCTCTTGGACTGCGACGAAGTCGAAGCGGGAGAGGATCTCGGCGATGTAGAAGTAGGACTCGGGCAGCCGCTCGCCGTAGCCGAAGCCGCCGCCGGGCTTGCCGAGGTCGCGGATGTTCCAAGTCGCCAGCAGCAGGTTGCCGTCGGCGTCCTTGGCCGGGATTTTTTTCTCGAGTTGAGAGCGCAGCGCCTCGAGGCGGGGGACCGCGCGGCGCAGTTCGGTCTTGTTGAGGTCCTGCTCCAGCTTCCAGTAGTTCATCGGCGCGTTTCCTTTGGGCGAGATTTCCCCGAGCGTATGGCGAAATCTGAGCGTTTTGCCAGGAAGGCAGCAAAAAGACTTCCCAACGTCCGTCCTTTGGTACGCGTGGAGTGCTAGGATGCCCGAAAATTCTGGAGCGATCAGAGAGATTGAGGGGGACCCAGGGAGAGGGACCTCGACGGGCTTCAAGGGAGGAGCCCCACCCATAGCGCACCAGTGCCTTAATCGGTCAAAGGGCCGGCCTTAAAAGCCGGAGATCCGGGTTCGAGCCCCGGCTGGTGCATCGGAACCAAACGAAACCGGTGACCGGCTATGGCGAACAATCTCTTTGACCAACTAGACGAGATCTCAACGGGCGGCGAGCAGGAACGCCCGCTCTGGGCGGCACGCGCCCCCTACCAACCGCAGGGCGACTACGACCTGATGCTGGTGCCGCGGGTGAAGGGCTGGCAGGAGGACGGCGACGCGATCGCGGCGCTGGAGCGGATCGAGGGCGAGCCCTGGATCGAGAGCATCGACCGCGACGGCAGGCAGGTTCACGCCCGCCTCGCCAACGACTGGATCGAGGCCACCGGTGGGGCACTCACCTCCGGTGAAGCCCCTTCGCACGCCGACCTGGCCGCGGGCCGCCGCTTCGCGCTCAACTTCTGGGACGCCAACTCGACCAAGGCGCTGCACATCGGCCACCTGCGCAACCTGGCGCTCGGCAACGCGCTCGGCTCGGCGCTGACCGAGGCCGGTGGCAAGGTCGAGCGGCGCAGCATCATCTGTGACGTCGGCCGCAGCATGGGCGAGGCGATGGCCGGCGTGGTGGCGAGCGGCCGTCACGCCCAGTCCTCGCCGGGCGGCGGCGAGAAGACCGACCACTTCGTCGGCGACTGCTACGCCGAGTACGTCAAGACCGGCCCCTCGTTGACCGGCCGCGACGACAACCCGGCCACCTCGCTGAGCCGCGAGGTCGACGTCCATCACGACAGCGCCGACGACCTGCTGCAGCGGGTGCTCGACGGCGATCAGGAGGCGATTGAGCTCTGGTCGAAGACGCGCGCCTGGGTGATCTCGGGCCAGCGCAAGACCCTGGCCCGCCTCGGCATCTCCTTCGACCGCGTCTTCTTCGAGTCCGACTTCCTGCCCGAGGTCGCCGAACTCTCCAACCTGGGGCTGGAGCACGGGATGCTGCAGCGCCGCCCCGACGGCGCCGTGATCTACCTCACCGACCGTGAGGAGCTGGAGGAAATGCCGCTGCTGCGCGCCGACGGCCTGCCCACCCAGCACATGCGGGCGCTTGCCTACTGGATGGCGGCGCCGGGCCTCGAGGGCACGACCTCGATCCAGGTCTGCGGCCTCGAGTGGGTCGCCCACGTCACCTGCCGGCGCCAGCTGATGGACGAGATGATGGAGAAGGGTGCTGGGGCGGACATCAACCACCCCGCCCACGACGTCTTCCACGGGATGGTCTCCAAACAGAGCGAGTCGGTCTCCTCGAGCAAGAAGAACGCGCTGCTGATCGACGAGCTGGCCGAGTGGATCGACGCGGCGATGGAGGCCGAGGAGGGGCGCGCCGGGGTGCGCCAGCGCCACCCGGCCGCGGAAGCGATCGTGCCGCAGGTGGCGCTCGGCTACTTCCTCATGCACACCAACACCAAACCGCTCGACTTCGAACCGGAGAAGCTCCTGCGCGAGGAGCAGAGCCTCGGCTGGGACCTGGCCCGCGCCCGCGCCCACAACGGCAACGGGCCCAACGGCCGCGCCGCCGAGCCGGCGCAGGACCCCGACTACCGCTTCGCCGTCGTCCAGTCGGAGATGTACCGGCGCCACCTGCAGCAGGCGGTCGAGCGGCTCGACGTCAGCCCGCTGGCCAAGTACGTCGCCCACCTCTCGCGTTGGTACATCGAGGAGGACCGCGACCCGCACGTGCAGGAGGCGATCCAGGCCGCCCTCGCCCAGGGCGCCCGCGGCCTCGGACTGGAGACGGTGCGATGAGGACGCTGCTGGTCGACAACCACGACTCCTACACCTACAACGTCTTCCACCTGCTGGCCGGCGTCTCCGGCGAGGAGCCGATCGTGGTCGACAACGACGCCGTCTCCTGGCGGGCGCTGGAGCGTTGGGACTTCGACGCGATCGTGCTCTCCCCGGGTCCGGGGACACCGGGGCGCTGGCACGACTTCTGCGTCTGCGACGACATCCTCCGCTTCAGCGAGATCCCGGTGCTCGGCATCTGCCTCGGCCACCAGGGCCTGGGCAAAATGCTCGACGGCGAAGTGCGCAGCGCCCCCGAGGCGATGCACGGGCGCCTCAGCAAGATCTTCCACGAAGGCGACGGCCTCTTCGACGGCATCCCGCAGGGCTTCCCGGTCGTCCGCTACCACTCGCTGGCGATCACCGGCATGGGCCCAGACGGCAACGTCTGCGCCTGGGCCGACGACGGTGTGGTGATGGGGATCGAACACCGCAAACGGCCGATGTGGGGGGTGCAGTTCCACCCCGAGTCGATCGCCACCGATCACGGCGCCAGGCTGGTCGAGAACTTCTTCGACCTTGCCCGCAAGCGCAAAGAGACGCCGGTGCGGGCGACCAAGCGCCCGGCGGGCGCCCGTCCGCGCAACACCCCCGCGGCCAAGCCGAGCCCCTCCGAGACGCGCTTGCTGCTGCGCTCGATCCCCGGCGAGGCCTCTACCGAGGCGCTCTTCGAACGGCTCTTCGCCGCCGAGGAGCACGCCTTCTGGCTCGACAGCACCGATGCCCCGACCCGGCTGGCGCAGAGCTCCTACCTCGGCACCAGCGCCGGCCGCGAGCGTTGCGTGTTCGAGTACGACGTCGAGGAGGGCGCGGTTCGCGCGCACCGCGCCGACGGCAGTGCGATTGAGCCCGGCTCGATCTTCGACGTCCTCGACCGCGAAGTCGCCAGGCGCACGATCGAGCGGCCGGGCGAGGCGGCGCCGAACCTGCTCGGCGGCTTCGTCGGCTACCTCGGCTACGAGCTCAAGGCGGACTGCGGTGCCACCAACGTGCACAGCTCCGACGTTCCCGACGCGGTGATGATGCTGGCCAACCGGGTCGTCGCGGTCGACCACGTCCACAACCGCACCCACGTGCTGGCGGTTTGCGATGACGATGAGGTGGGAGAGGCGACGGTCTGGCTCGACGAGGCCGAGGCCGCCGTCCGCGAGTTGCTCGCCGACCCGCCGCCGCAGGCCAGCCCCGCCGACCCGGCGTTCGGCGAGCCCAGCGAGGACCACGTGCGCTTCGATTGCGGCCGCGGCCGCGAGCAGTACCTCGCCGACATCGCCCGCTCGCAGGCCGAAATGGCCGCCGGCGAGTCCTACGAGGTCTGCCTCACCGACCAGATCTCGACCACGGCCGAACCCGACGCGTTCGACCTCTACCGCAACCTGCGCCGCAGCAACCCGGCGCCGTTCGCCGCCTTCCTCAAGCTCGGCGACGTCGCCGTGGTCAGCTCCTCGCCGGAGCGCTTCCTCTCGGTCGACCGCGAGCGCCGGGTCGAGGCCCGCCCGATCAAGGGAACGACGAAACGCTCCGCCGACCCGGCCGAGGACGCGGCGCTGAAAGCCGAGCTGACCAGCGACGAAAAGACCTACGCCGAGCACCTGATGATCGTCGACCTGCTGCGCAACGACCTCGGCATCGTCTGCGAGGTCGGCAGCGTCGCGGTGCCGGAGCTGATGGTGGTCGAGGACTACGCCACCGTGCACCAGTTGATCTCCACGGTCGAGGGCCGTCTGCCGGCCGAGCGCAGCGCGGTTGAGTGCGCCCGCGCCTGCTTCCCCGGCGGCTCGATGACAGGCGCGCCGAAGCTGCGCACGATGGAGATCATCGACGACATCGAAGACGAGGCGCGCGGCGTCTACTCCGGCGCGATCGGCTACTTCGGCCTCGACGGGGTGATGGACCTGAGCATCGTCATCCGCACCGTCGTCCTGCGCGAGGGGCGGACGACGATCGGCGCCGGCGGCGCGATCGTGATGCAGTCCGACCCGGTCGATGAGTTCGACGAGATCCTGCTCAAGGCGAAAGCGCCGATGGCGGCGATCGCCCGCACGCTCACCGGCAGCGACTCGTCCGACTCGTGGAGCGTCGAGCTCGAGCCGGCCCGGGCGCGGGCCGCGGAGGCGGCGTGATGGAGGCCAGCGCCGATCCGTCGCTGACTTCGTCTTTCGTTCCGGATAGCGGAACGGAAGACAAGGTCAGCGGGGGTGGGAGGTTTGAGGTGCGGGAGGCGACCGCGGATGACGCGGCGGTGGTGGCGGCCGCGGTTGGCCAGCTCCTGGTAGAGCTGAGCGGCGGCGGACCGGCCGCGAACGAGCTTGAAGAGGCGACCACCGAACTGGTCAGGGATAGGGGGTTGGGTGCCCTGCTGGTGGCGGAGGCAGGGGGCGAGGACGGCATCGTCGGGGTCCTCGCCGCCAGTTGGCAGCACGCGGTTCACGTCCCCGGCCGCTACGGCACGATCCAGGACCTCTGGGTGCACCCCGAGTGGCGCAGCCGCGCGGTGGGTCACGAGCTGGTCGAGGCCTTCTGCGCGCTTGCTCGCGAGGAGGGGGCGAAGCGCATCGAAGTCGGCCTGCCGCGCGAGGACTTCGAGCGCATCGACGCCACCACCGCCTTCTACCGCGCCAACGGCTTCGAGCACCTCGGCCCGCGGATGCGGAGGAAGCTGTGATCGCCGGGCGGGGGCACTGGCTGTGAGTGAGCTGTTGCTGGTCGAGCAGCGCCCATCCGCTGACGGCGAGGACAGCGCCCACTGGATCCTCGAAGGCGGGCGCATCTTGCCGGGCGCCGATGACAACCGGCGCATGGAGGAGCTGCGGCGCGGCCTGCTGCGCCACGCCGGCGTGCGCGCCGCCGATGCCGACGCCGACAGCGAAGACGTCGAGCAGACGCTCAGCGTCCTGCACGACCCCACGTACCTGGAGGCACTGGCCGAGGTCTCGGCCGAGCCGGTCGTGATCCCGGAGCTGACCCCGCCCGGCCTGCCGCCCGACATCCCGGTCTGCTCCGGCCTGGTCGAGGCGGCGCGCGAGGGAGTGCGCACGGCGATGACCGCGGCCCAGCGCCTGACCGAAGGGGCCCACTTCACCTACGCGCTCTGCCGTCCCCCCGGCCACCACGCCGGCCCGGCCTGGTTCGCCGGTTACTGCTACCTCAACACCGCGGCGGCGGCGGTGCAGGTGCTGCGCCACGCCGGGATGAGTCCGGTCGGCATCCTCGACATCGACCTGCACTACCCCAACGGCACCGCCGCGATCGTGGAAACGATGAGCGATGCGAGCCTGCACTCGCTGCACGCCGCGCCGGTTACCAACGTCGCCGCCGGCACGGTAGAGCCGAGCAGCGAGCGCGAGGTCGCGGTCGAGTTCCCGGGCGTGCCCGACGCCGACAACTACCTCGGCGCGCTCGAGCGGTCGTTGAGCGAGCTCGCCGCCGAGTCGGAGGCCATCGTCGTCTCGCTCGGCTACGACATCGTCGCCGGCGACCCGCACGGCTCCTGGGAGTTCGAGCCGGCGATCTTCACCGAGATCGGCCAACTGCTCGCCGCCTGCGGCAAGCCGGTCTGCGTGATCCAGGAGGGCGGCTACGCCCTCGACTCCCTCGCCGCCTGCAGCGAGGCATTCGCGACGGGCCTCCTAGGAGGCGCGAGCGCAGAAGCTTCCGGTGCGCCTTTTGTGGCCCATGGCCACATAAAGCGCACCGGAACGGAGGGACGGCGATGAGTGAGAACGGGCTGGCGGGGTTCCGCGAGCGGCTGGATCCGATTGATGAGGAGATCGCGCGCTTGCTGGGCGAGCGCTTTCAGATCTGCCGCGAAGTCGCCTCGTACAAGAGCGAGCACGGGATCCCGATGATGCAGCCCGAGCGGGTCGCCGAGGTGCGAGCCCGCTACCTCGCCCGCGGGGCCGCCGTCAGCCTGCCCGAAGACTTCACCGCCGCGCTCTTTGAGCTGCTGATCGGCGCCACCTGCAAGCTCGAGGACGAGCTGATGGAGGGGGCGGTCGCGACCGAGGGGCAGGAGCAATGAGCGCCGAGCTGCCGCCCGGGCCCTCGATCTCCGTGGACGAGCAATCGGCGCGCTGGTCGAGCGAGCCGCTGCCTTTCCTGGAGGAGTGCAGGGAGCGCTACGGCGACACCTTCACCCTGCGCCTGCGCCACCTCGGCACCTGGGTTCTGCTCTCCGACCCGGAGGACGTCAAACGGGTCTTCTCCACCGACAGCAACGACCTCGGCGTCGGCGTGCCGAACCTGGCGCTGCGGCCGGTCCTCGGCGCCCACTCGGTGATGTTGAGCGAGGAGCCCGAGCACATGGCCCGCCGCAAGCTGATGCTGCCGCGCTTCCACGGCGAGCGGATGCGCGAGGACGCCGAGATGATGACCGAGCTGGCGCGGCGCGAAGTGCGGGCCTGGCCGGCGGGCGAGCCGTTCGCGCTGTGGCCGCGGATGCAGGCGCTGACCCAGGAGGTCGTGATGCGGGCGGTCTTCGGCGACGACGATGGGCGGCTCGATCGGCTGCGGGCCCTGCTCACCAACCTCACCGACGCGGTCAACGACGAAGACCGCTTGCGCGAGCTCGCCGAGCGCGGCCCGGATTGGCTCGAAGACAGCCCCGGCTGGCGCGAAGCGATGGATCCGGTGGAAGAGGAGGTGTTGGCTGAGGTCCGACGCCGCCGCTCCGAAGGCGAGGACGGCCGCCGCGACGCGGTCTCGATCCTGATCGAGGCGCGCAACGAGGACGGCTCGCCGCTGAGCGAGCGCGACCTGCGCGACGAACTGCTGACCCTGCTCACCGACGGCCCGACCTCGAGCTCGCTGGCCTGGGTCTTCGAGCGCCTGCTGCGCCACCCCGAGAAGCTGGCGCGGCTGCAGGACGAACTGCTCGCGGGCGAGGGCGAGGCCTATCTGGACGCTGTGATCAAGGAGACCCTGCGCCTGCGGCCGCCGGTCTCGGTCGTCGTCCGCCGCCTGCTCAAGCCGGCGACGCTGGGCGGCTACGACCTGCCAGCCGAGACCCTGATCGCCCCCTGCGTCTACCTGATCCACCACCGCGAGGACGTTTACGAGAACCCAGGCGAGTTCGTCCCCGAGCGCTTTCTGACTCAGCGCGCCGCGGTGCCGACCTGGATCCCCTTCGGCGGCGGCGCCCGCCGTTGCCTCGCCGCCAGCTACGCCGAACAGGAGATGAAGCGGGTGCTGCGCACCGTGCTCGAGGAGGTCGAGCTGGAGCCGGTCGAGTCGCGCGGCGAGCGCGTGACCAGGGGAGCGATCGCCTTCAGCCCGGCCCAGCACGGCCTCGTCGTCGCCAAGCCCCGGACGCATGCCTATGCCTGATTACGACCTGATCGTCGTCGGCGCCGGCGCCAAGGCCGCGGGAATCGCGACCAAGATCCACATCGCCAACAGCCTCGGCCTTGCCCAGATCTCGCTGCTGGTGATCGAGGGCACTGAGGTCGCCGCCTCGTGGAAGGGACGCAACGGCATGACCTCCGGCGAGGAGCCGTTGGCCGTGACCCCGATCAAGGACATCGGCTTCCCCTACCAGAGCCACATCGAGTTCGGCGAGGCCGGCGAGGCGATCGACGCGGCGCTGGCCCAGTTCACCTGGCAGCAGCACATGATCAGCACCCGCCGCTACGCGCGCTGGGTCGACGCCGGCTCGCCCCAAGTACGACACCGCGACTACGGCGAGTACCTGAGCTGGGTGCTGGCGCGGGCGAGCGAGGGCGTCGAGCACCTCGCCGCGCGGGTCACGCAGGTGACGCTCGACGAGGACGGTGGGCGCTGGGTGGTCGAAGCCGACGGGGAGGGGGGAACCTCGCGGCATGCCGGCGGCGCCCTGGTCCTGACCGGCCCCGGCATCCACCGCGCCTTCCCGCACGAGCCGGCGGTGGCCGACCGGGTCTTCCACTGCGACAGCCGCCGTGAAGAGTTCGCCCGCATCCCCGCCGATCGCCAGTGCGACGTGGCGATCGTCGGCGGCGGCGAGAGCGCCCTCAGCGCGACGATGTTCCTGCGCGGCATGCGCCCGAACTGCCGCTACACGATCTACACGCCGATGCTGCCGATGAGTCGCGGCGAGAGCTTCCTCGAGAACCGCGTCTTCTCCAACCCCGACACGGTCGAATGGGAGTCGCTCGACCAGCAGACGCGGCGCGACTTCGTCAAGCACTCCGACCGCGGCGTCTTCGACCCGCCCAGCCTGGCGGCAATCGCCTACGACGAGCGCTGCCGTTTCGTCACCGGCCGCGTCACCGACGTTGGCGCCGCGGCTGCGGGGGACGGCGTGCGACTCGAGTTCGAGGCGCCGGAAGGACGCGGCAACAGGGAGCACGACTTCGTCGCCAACTGCACCGGCTTCGACCTGCTGGCGCAGCTGCGCACTCTTTTCCCGGCGGCGGTGCGGGAGGAGATCGAGCGCAACTGCGGCCCGCTCTGGGAGCGGCCGGCGGGGAGCGAGGTGCCGATCGGTCGCAATCTCGAGCTGGTGGGAATGCGACCCCGCCTCCACATTCCCGGTCTTGCCGGACTCAGCCAGGGGCCGGGCTTCGCAAATCTCGGCGCGCTCGGGTTGCTCTCCAATCGCGTCCTGCAGCCACTTATGATCGCAAATAGCGAATTACTTGACACTTATAAATCGGTCGCATAGGTTCGTGGCGACGACGAGGGAGGCAGGGGTTCGATGGAGCAGCTGAGCAGGACGACGGGTATCGCGCGGACGGCAGTTGGATTTTTGGCGGTCGCGCTTTTCGCACTGGCGCTCGCCGGATGCGGAGGATCCTCCGACGACGGCGGTGGCGGCGAAGAGATGAGCTTCACCGGCTCGGGACTGCCCAACGGCGATATCGCCAACACGCGCCACCAGAGCGGCGGCCCGATCGACAGCTCCACCGTGACCGACCTGCAGGTGGCGTGGAAACTGCCGCTGAACGCCGCCAGCGCCTTCGGCAGCTACGCCTCCGCGCCGATCGTCAGCAAGGGAGTGATGTACTCGCAGGACCTCGCCTCCAACGTGCAGGCGATCGACGTCGAGAGCGGTGAGGTGCTCTGGACCGCCACCTTCGAACAGCCCGACCACGGCCCCAACGGGGTCGTCGTCGCCGAAGGCCTTGTCTACGGCGTGACGCCGACCGAAGCCTTTGCGCTCAACCAGAAAACGGGCCAGCAGGAATGGGCGGTCAAACTGACGCGCAACGAAAAAGAGGGAATCGACATGGCGCCGGGGTACAAGGACGGCCTCGTCTACGTCTCGACCGTGCCGGTCAACGTCGAAGAATTCTACGGCGGCGACGGGGTGGGGATCCTCTGGGCGCTGGACGCCAAGACGGGCAAAAAAGTGTGGCACTTCAACACCGTGCCGAACGACCTGTGGGCAACGAACGAGGCCGCCCGCAAGATCAACTCCGGCGGCGGTCTCTGGTATCCGCCTGCTTTCGACGAGGAAGGCGCGATGTACATCGCGGTCGGCAACCCGGGGCCGATTCCCGGCACCGCGCAGTACCCCTGGGGCTCGAGCCGTCCCGGTCCGAACCTCTACACGGACTCGATCGTCAAGCTCGACGCGAAGACGGGCAAGATGGACTGGTACTTCCAGCTCACCCCGCACGACGTCAACGACTGGGACCTCAACGACCCGCCGATCCTGGTCAAGGCGGGTGGCAAGGACATGGTGATCGGCGCCGGCAAGTCGGGGATCGTCATCGCCCTCGACCGCAAGAGCGGCAAGCTGCTCTGGAAGAGCCCGGTCGGGATCCACAACGGTCACGACGACATCGGCAAGGAAGCGATGGAAGGCAAAACGCCGAAGTTGCCGGTGACGCTGCTGCCGGGCTCGCTCGGTGGCGTGATCGCGCCGATGGCGACCGACGGCAAGACCGTCTTCGTGCCCGTGGTCAACTCCTCGCTGACGATCAGCGGCCCGGAAGAAAAGTCGGAAGGCGGGCCCGGCAACGGCGAACTGGTCGCCCTCGACCTGGCAACCGGCAAGGTCAAGTGGAATGAAGAAATGTCCACCCCCGCCTTCGGCTACGTGACCTCGGTCAACGACCTCGTCTTCGCCACCACCTACGACGGCACGGTGAGCGCCTTCGACGCCAAGAGCGGCACCGTGGTCTGGCGGGAAAAACTCCCCGCCGGCACCAACAGCGGCGTCACGGTCGCCGACGACATGATGATCGCGCCGGCCGGCGTGGCCGCGGCCGAAGGCCAGCAGGCGCAGATAGTCGCCTACCGCCTCGGCGGCTAGGCGCTTGCGGCTTCGTCTTCGGCGTCGACCTCGCGCAGGCGGTGCGTGTCGACGTCGTAGACGAAGCCGCGCACCGCGTCGCGCTGGGGGAGGAAGGTGGAACGGCGCACCCGCAGGATCGACTGGCGCACGTCTGCCTCGACGTCGGCGAACGACTCGATCGCGAAGGCGGGGGCAACGCCGGTCTCCCGCTGCAGCTCGGCGCGGAAGCTGTCGTCGCCGATCTTCTCCATGCCGCAGTCCGTGTGATGGATCAGCATCACCTCGCGGGTGCCGAGCAGCCGTTGTGAGATTGCCAGCGAGCGGATCACGTCGTCGGTGATCACGCCGCCGGCGTTGCGCAGCACGTGCGCCTCGCCGTCGCCCAACCCCAGCGCGGCGAAGACGTCGAGGCGGGAGTCCATGCAGGTGACGATCGCCAGCTTGCGGCTCGGGTGGACGTCGAGGTGACGCTCCGATAGCTCCGCGGCGAACTCCTCGTTTGCCGCCAGCAACTCGTCGATCGTGTCCATCGCCGGGCAGCCTAGATCACCGCTGCCGATTGTCGCCCCGCAGCCCGGAGTTGACATCGATGAACTTTGCGTACTAGCTTGTGTACGGCGGAGAGGGGGTCGATGCGGTCAGAAGCACTGGACGAGACCCGGGCTGAGCTCGTTGCCCGGCTGCGGGCACGGTCCCGCGAGATCGAAGACACGGTTTTTCACCGGGTGCGCCAGATGGCGGATCCGGTGGAAGGGAACGATCCTGAGTACCGCGCCTATCTGCGGGCGACGGTGGCCGACGCGATCGACTACGCGCTGCTCGGAATCGAGCGAGGCGAGGAGTGGCAGGGGCAGATTCCGGAGGCGGCCGCCGTGCAGGCGCGGCGCGCTGCCCGCACCGGCGTGAAACTGGACGCGATCCTGCGGCGATACGCCGCGGGCGATCGGCTGGTCGGCGAGTTCATCCTCGACGAGGCGTCGCAGCTTCCCAACGAGGCGATGCGTCAGCTGCTGCGCAGCCAGGGCCCGCACGTCGATCGGATGATGGCCGCTGTCGCAAGCGAGTACATGGACGAGCTGGAGCGGATTCGGCGCTCGCCCGCGCAGCGTGTGGCCGAACGGGTCGAGCGCCTGCTCGAGGGCACCGCTCCCCTCGATGCCGCGGGGTTGGACTACGAATTCGATGCCTGGCACTTCGGCCTGGTCATAAGCGGGGCGCGTCCGGACGTTGCCGCACGGACCCTGGCGGCCGGCCTCAGTCGCCAGCCGCTAGTCGTGCCGCGCGGCCAGGACAGCGCCTGGGCCTGGCTCGGTGGGCAGCGGCGCCTGGCGGTGGACGACGTCGAGCGCTACCTGGCCGCGGGTGTGCTCGGCGACGTCAAGCTGGCCGTCGGCGAGCCTCGCCGGGGGCTGGAAGGCTGGCGCCTCACCCACCACGAGGCGAGGGCCGCGCACCAGGTGATGATGCGCTGCCCGCAGTCTTTGACGCGGGCCAGCGATGTCGTCCTCTTGGCGGCGGTCCTGCGCGATGAGCTATTGGCGAAATCGTTGCGGCAGACATATCTCGCGCCGCTCGACGATCAGGGCGATGCCGGGGTGGGCCTGCGCGAGACCCTGCGCGCCTACATCGACGCCGGCTTCAACGCCGCCACCGCCGCGGCGGCGCTCGGGGTCGACCGGCACACGGTTCAGCGCCGGCTGCGCAAGGCCGAGGAGGCGCTGGGGCGGCTGCTGCATACCTGCCATGCCGAGCTCGAGGTGGCTTTGGCGCTCGAGCAGCTCGACGGCGGGCCGGCGAAGCCCCATCTGCAAGCCGTCGAAAACGCCTAGCCAAGCGCTTTATAGCCCCAATGGGACACTTTGGCGAGTCCGATACCCCTGCGCGCACCACATTGGTGCAGCGCCGATTGAACTTCACCTGTACACATATTTGTGTCAGCGGGGAGGCGCAGTGCGCACGGGACGTGAGTGCTCGGCGCCTCCGTTCAGCTAAACGGCGAGGCAGGCGATGTCAGGGTCCCCAGAAGTCGTTCAAACACTTGCGCCCTCGGCACCCATTTCCACGGGTGGCCGGGCGGCAACCGAGCTAGAGCAGGCGGGTAGCGCGCGGCGCTCAAGCGCCGGGATCTCGAAGGTTGCCTGGCAGCCACCCGGCGGACTCGGCCAGGCCGAGTGGCTCTCAACCGGTCGGCGCCTGGGTGCAATCGGGCGCTGCAGCCAGTGGTGGATCGGTGACTGGATTCGCTACGGGACCGCGCGCTGGGGCGAGAAATATTCCGAGGCGGCTCGGGTGACCGGCTATGACGTGGCGAGCCTGAGGAACATGGCCTGGGTGGCCGCCCAGTTCGATTCGTCACTACGTAGTGACAAGCTCAGCTGGAGCCACCACGTCCTGCTCGCACCGCTGACGGCGGATGAGCAGCGGAGCTGGATCGAGCGTGCGATCGACGAGCGCTTCTCGGTGGCCGATTTGCGGCTCGAGCTACGCGCCAAGGGTTACGGCAGTCGCGGCGAGAAGGCAGCCGCGGGCGGGGGAAGCCAGGGGCAGGGGGACGATGTATGTCCGCATTGCGGACACAAGCTGAGCGAATCTGGCTAGCAAGTGACGCCGTGGGGCGCGGGTGAGCGGGGGTATGTTCGCGGTCAGCGATCTGCACGTTGACCACGCCGAGAACCGTGAGCTCGTTCAGGGCATATACCCCGACTCGCCCCAGGACTGGCTGATCGTCTGCGGCGACGTCGCCGACGATCACGCTGGGGTGGAGTGGGCGTTGCGAACGCTTGCCGAGCGCTACGCGCGGGTGATCTGGGTCCCCGGCAATCACGAGCTGTTGACCCACGGCGATGACCCGCTGCAGCTGCGCGGCGAGCGGCGTTACCTGCACCTGGTCGAGCTCTGTCGCAAGATCGGCGTGCTCACACCGGAGGACCCGTTCCCGCTCTGGGAGGGGGGCGGGGGCCCGGTGCTGCTGGCACCCCTCTTCCTGCTCTACGACTACTCGTTCGGCCGCAACGTCGGGGCGAGCAAGGAGGAGTCGCTGCGGCGCGCGCACGAAGCCGGGGTCGTTTGCGTCGACGAGTACCTGCTCCACCCCGACCCCTTTCCCAGTCGCGAGGCCTGGTGCGCCGCCAGGGTCGCCGAGAGCGAGCGACGGCTCGAGGCGACCGATCCGGCCCTGCCGACGGTCCTGATCAACCACTTCCCGCTGATCGCTGCGCCGACCAGGGTGCTCCGCCACCCGGAGTTCGCCCAGTGGTGCGGCACGGTCGAGACCGCCGACTGGCACACCCGCTTCCGGGCGACCGCCGCCGTCTACGGCCACCTGCATATCCCGCGCACGACCTGGCATGACGGCGTGCGCTTCGAGGAGGTCTCGATCGGCTACCCGCGCGAGCGCGCCCGCTGGGCGGACTGGATCCCGCAGCCGCGGGAGATACTGCCGGGGGCAGCGCGTGCTTGAGCGAATCCTTCCTGCCGCCGCTTCGGTCGTCGCCAGCACGAGCGAGCGCACTGTCGAGCTCTTTCCCGAGGAGGAGGCGGCGCTTGGAAACGCGGTCGAGAAACGGCGCGTGGAGTTCGTCACGGCGCGCGCTTGCGCCCGCGAGGCGCTCGCGCGGTTGGGTCTCCCCGCGCGGCCGCTCCCGACCGGGAGTCGCGGCGAGCCGGTCTGGCCGCCCGGGATCGTGGGCAGCATCACTCACTGCGCCGGCTACCGGGCCTGTGCGGTCGCCCGCGCCAGCGAGCTGCTCACGATCGGGATCGACGCCGAGCTCGACGGCCCGCTCCCCGCTGGCGTGATCGGCGACGTCGCCCTGCCCGAGGAGCGGCGCTGGATCGAGCGAGCCGCGGTTGAGGACCCCGGGGTGAGCTGGGACCGACTGCTGTTCAGCATCAAGGAGTCGATCTACAAGGCCTGGTTCCCGCTGGCGAGGAGTTGGCTCGGCTTCGAGGATGCCAGCGTCGAGATCGATCGCGCCGCCGGAACCTTCAGCGCCAGCCTGCTCGTGCCGGGGCCGACCGTGGGCGGGCGCATGCTCGACGGCTTCGCCGGTCACTGGATCGCCAGCGAGGGCCTGTTGCTCAGCGCCATCGCTCTGCCGGCGCGCTAGGCCTACTAGCCGCAGCCCGGTTTTTGGGTCTGGCTGGGTCCCCGAACTAAGGTGTTTTCGCTGCACCTGTGGATTCAGCCTAGGGAGGGTTTGATGACGAGGGCCTCGGGGGATGGCTCACTGATCGCGGTAGTCGGCATCTCGTGCCGGCTGCCGCATGCGCCCGATCCGGAGGCGTACTGGCAGCTGCTGGCGAGCGGCCGCGACGCCATCTCCGAGCTGCCCGAGGAGCGCTGGGGGCTGGCCGGGCTGGCTCCCGAGGCGGCGCTCGACGAAGAGCCCGGTGCGCGCCGCGGCGGCTTCCTCGACGGGGTCGATCGCTTCGACCCCGCCTTCTTCGGGATCTCCCCGCGCGAGGCGGCGGCGATGGACCCGCAGCAGCGGCTCGCGCTCGAGCTGGCCTGGGAGGCGCTGGAGGACGGGGGGATCGCAGCTAGCTCGATTCGGGGCGATGCCGCCGGCGTCTTCCTCGGCGCGATCGCGGGCGACTACGCGAGCCTGGTCGACAGGCGGGGGGAGGAGGCGATCGGCCGCCACACGATCATCGGCCTGCACCGGAGCATCATCGCCAACCGGATTTCCTACGTGCTCGGCCTGGGTGGCCCGAGCCTGACCGTCGACGCGGCCCAGTCCGCCTCGCTGGTCGCGGTGCACCTGGCCTGCGAGAGCCTGCGCCGGGGAGAGAGCCGGCTGGCGCTGGCGGGCGGCGTGCACCTCAACCTCGACCCGCGCGGCGCACTTGGCGCGGCCCGAATCGGCGGACTTTCTCCCGATGGGCGCTGCTTCACCTTCGACGCCCGGGCCAACGGCTTCGTCAGGGGCGAGGGCGGGGGCATCGTCGTGCTCAAGCCGCTTGCCGATGCCAGGGCCGACGGCGACCACGTCTACTGCGTGATCCGCGGCAGCGCCGTCAACAACGATGGCGGCGGCCCCAGCCTGACCACCCCCAACCGCGCCGCCCAGGAAGCGGTGCTCAAGGCCGCCTACCGGCGCGCCGGGGTAAAGCGGTCCGAGGTGCAGTACGTCGAGCTGCACGGCAGCGGCACCCCGGCCGGCGATCCGGTCGAGGCGGCGGCGCTGGGCGGGGTGCTGGGCGGCAGCCGCGACGGCTCGGAGCCACTCCCGGTCGGCTCGGCGAAGACCAACATCGGCCACCTCGAGGGAGCGGCGGGGATCGCCGGTCTGATCAAGGTCGCCCTCGCGATCGATCGCAAGCAGATCCCGGCGAGCCTCAACTTCGAGCGCCCCAATCCCGAGATCCCCCTGACGGAGCTCGGGCTCCGGGTGCAGGCCGAGCCCGGCCGCTGGCCGCACGCCGACCGCCCGCTGTGCGCCGGCGTCAGCTCCTTCGGGGTCGGGGGGACGAACTGCCACGTCGTCCTCTCCGATGGCCTTCCAGATAATCAAAAGAAGTCCATCAAAACAAAAACCACTTCCGGTGCGGGCGGGGCCGATCCGGCTCCGCCCCTGCCGGGGGCGACGCCGCTGGTGCTCTCGGCGACATCGCGGCCCGCCCTGCGGGCCCAGGCCGAGCGGCTCCGCTCCCAGCTCGAGAGCAGCCCAGAGCTCGAGCTCGCCGACGTCGGCTTCTCGCTGGCGACGACGCGTTCTCAGCTCCGCCAACGCGCGGCGATCGTCACGGCCGATCGGGCCGGGCTTCTGCGCGAGCTCGGCGAGCTGGCCGCGGGGAGCGTTGGGGAAGCCGTTGTCGGCACCGCCCGGGGCGAGCAGGCGCCGGTCTTCCTCTTTCCCGGACAGGGTTCGCAGTGGCTCGGCATGGGGGTCGAGCTGGCCGAGTCCTCCGCCGTCTTCCGCGACTACCTCGAGGAGTGCGAAGCGGCGCTCGCGCCCCACATCGAGTTCTCGGTGCGGGACGTGCTCAGGGGGGCGAAGGACTCCGCCTCCTTCGCCCGGCTCGACGTGCTCCAGCCCGCCCTCTTCGCGGTGATGACCTCGCTGGCGAGGCTCTGGCGCCATTGCGGGGTGACCCCGGCGGCGGTGGTCGGACACTCGCAGGGCGAGGCCGCTGCCGCCTACGCCTCGGGTGGCCTCTCGCTCGAGGACGCCGCCTTCGTCGCCGCGGTGCGCAGTCGCCTGATCGAGGAAAGGGCCGGCCCCGGAGCGATGATCTCGGTCACTCTCTCCCCCGCCGCCCTGAAGCCGTTGCTCGCTCCCTTCGGCGATCGGTTGGCGCTGGGGGCGCGCAACGGCCCGACGGCGCTAGTCGTCGTCGGGGAACGCCAGGCGCTCGATCAACTGCTCGAGGCCTGCGCGGCTCGCGGCATCAGGGCCCGGGACGTCGCGGGGGCGACCTTCCCCTCCCACTCTGTCTTCGCCGAGCCGCTGCGAGAGGAAGTGATCGAGGCGTTGAGCGGCATCGCGCCCCGCGGCGGCGACGTCCCCTTCTACTCGACCGTCACCGGCGCGCTGCTCGACACCCGCGAGCTGGACGCCGAGTACTGGTACCGCAACCTGCGCCAGCCGGTGTGCTTCGAAGAGGTGACGCGGCGCTTGCTGGGCGAGGGGCAGCGCCTCTTCCTCGAGGTCTGCGCGCATCCCGTCTTCGCCTTCGCGCTGGAAGAGACGATCGAGGACGCGCTCCCGGACCCCGGAGAGGCAGCGGTCCTGGCGACCTTGCGGCGCGACCAGGGTGGCCTCGAGCACTTCGCCCGCGCGCTGGCCGAGGCGCACGTGGCCGGTGCCGCGCTCGATTGGGGGCGACTCTTTCCCGGTGCGAAGCGGGTCGGGCTGCCCACCTATCCGTTCCAGCGACAGCGCTACTGGCTCGACCAGGAGCTCGACGGGAAGGCGGAGGGCGCGGCGGTGGCGGAGGGCGCGGGCCTGGCCACCGAGCTCGCCGGCCTGCCGTCGGCCGAGCAGCGGGGCCGCGTGCTCGCCCTGGTGCGCGGCGAGGTGGCGAAGGTGCTCGGAGAGGATTCCGCCGATTCGGTTGCACCCGATCGGGTCTTCAAGGACCTGGGTTTCGACTCCGCCGCTGCGGCCGACCTGCGCAAGCGGCTGCGAGCGGCGAGCGGCCTGCGCATCGGCGCGACCGCCGTCTTCGACCACCCGACCTCGAGCTCGCTGGCGCGGCACCTGCTCGCCCTGGCAACCGGGGAGACGGGGGGCCGGGAGAAGGTCGCGGTCAGGGCCCAGTCCTCGGATCAGCCGATCGCGATCGTCGGCATGGCCTGCCGCCTGCCCGGCGCCGGCTCGCCGGCGACGCTGTGGCGGCTGCTGAGCGAGGGCGTCGATGCGACCGCGGAGTTCCCCGGCGACCGCGGTTGGGAGAGGGAGCGCCTCTACGACCCCGACTCCGAGCGGCCGGACACGAGCTATGTCTGGCGCGGCGGCTTCCTCCTCGACGCCGGCGACTTCGACGCCGAGTTCTTCGACGTCTCGCCGCGCGAGGCGCTGGCGATGGACCCGCAGCAGAGACTGCTGCTGGAAGCCTCCTGGGAGGCCTTCGAGGGCACCGGCCTCGCCCCCGACGGTCTGCGGGGCAGCCAGACCGGGGTCTTCACCGGGATCAGCTCGCAGGACTACAGCGCCGGGCTGCGCGGTTCCGGGGATGCGGTCGAGGGCTACAGGCTGACGGGCAGTGCGACCAGCGTCGCCTCCGGCCGCATCTCCTACGCCCTCGGCCTCGAGGGCCCGGCGATCACGGTCGACACCGCCTGCTCCTCCTCGCTGGTGGCGATGCACCTGGCGGCGGGAGCGCTGCGCGGGGGGGAGTGCGACCTGGCCTTGGCGGGCGGGGCGACGGTGCTGGGTAGCCCGGGTGTGTTTACGGAGTTCTCCCGCCAACGCGGCCTCGCCCCCGACGGGCGCTGCAAGTCCTTCGCCGAGGCAGCCGACGGCACCGCCTGGGCCGAGGGCGTCGGCGTCCTCGTCTTGGAGCGCCTCTCCGACGCCGAGGCAAACGGCCACAACGTCCTCGCCACGATCAAGGGGAGCGCCGTCAACCAAGACGGCGCCTCCAACGGCCTCACCGCCCCCAACGGCCCCGCCCAGGAGCGGGTGATCCGCCAGGCCCTTGCCAACGCCGGCCTGAAGGCAGCAGACATAGACATGGTCGAGGCCCACGGCACCGGCACCGCCCTCGGGGACCCGATCGAGGCAGGGGCATTGCTCGCCACCTACGGCCAAGAGCGCGAGACCCCGGTAAGGCTCGGCTCGCTGAAGTCGAACATCGGCCACGCCCAAGCGGCGGCGGGAGTCGCCGGGGTGATCAAGGCGGTGATGGCGATGCGAGAAGGGGCGATGCCAAAGACGCTTCACCTCGACGCTCCCTCCTCGAAGGTCGAGTGGGAGAGCGGCAAGGTCGAGCTCTGAGCGAGGCAACGCCTTGGCCGCAGGGGGAGCGCCCAAGAAGGGCCGCCGTCTCCTCCTTCGGCATCAGCGGCACCAACGCTCATCTGATCTTGGAGGAGGCGCCCGTGGCCGGTCGGGACCCCGGCCCGGGCGCCTCTGCCAAGGACTCCGAAGGGGAGGCACCCGCTCCCCCCGGCGGTCCTACCGCGTTCACGCTCTCGGCCCGCTCCGAGCCCGCCCTGCAGGCCCAAGCCACCCGCCTAGCCGCCCACCTCAAGGAGCACCCAGGTCAAGCTCCCACCGACCTCGCCTACTCCCTGGCCACGACCAGGGCCCAGCTCGAGCAACGGGCAGTGGTTGTGGCAAGCGAGCGCGAGGAGCTGCTGGATGCCCTCGAGGCACTGGCCCAAGGCGAGAGCCCCGCCAACACCCATCTCGGCAAGGCCACGCCCGGAGCAAGGCTCGCCTACCTCTTCACCGGCCAGGGCTCCCAACGAGCGGGCATGGGCGAAGACTCCACCGGGCCTACCCCACCTACGCCAAGGCCTTCGATGCGGCCTGTGAGCAGATCGACCCCCTGATCGATCGCTCCCTCAAGCAGCTGATCTTCAGCGCGCCCGGCAGCGAAGAGGCAGAGCTGCTCAACCACACCACCTACGCCCAACCGGCCCTCTTCGCCACCGGGCTGGCCCTGCACCGCCTGCTCGAGAGCCTCGGCCTCGTCCCCGAGCTACTGGCCGGCCACTCGATCGGCGAGATCGCCGCCGCCCACGTCTCCGGTGTCTTCTCCCTCCCAGACGCGGCCAAGCTCGTCTGCGCAAGAGGTGCCCTGATGGGCGCCCTGCCCGAGGGCGGGGCGATGGCGGCGATCGAGGCCACCGAGCAAGAGGTCCTCGCCTCGATCGAGGGCCAGGAGGAGACGCTCTCCCTGGCCGCGGTCAACTCGCCCAATGCCTGCGTTGCCTCCGGCGAGCAAGCAGCGATCGAGCAACTACGGGCCCACTGGCAAGCCCAAGGCCGAAAGACCAAGCGCCTCGAGGTCTCCCACGCCTTCCACTCGCCGCTGATGGAGCCGATGCTCGAGCAGTTCGAAGAGGTCACAACCAGCCTCGACTACAACCACCCCCAGCTCCCGATCGTCTCCTGCCTGACCGGCGAGCTACTAACCCCCCAGCAAGCCAGCGACCCCTCCTACTGGGTCGCCCACGTGCGCGAGCCGGTGCGCTTCGCCGACGCGGTCAAGGCCCTGGCCCAAGAAGGCGCAAGCGCCTTCTTGGAGCTCGGCCCCGACCCAGTCCTTTGCCCGATGGCGCGCGAGTGCTTGCAGGGGGAGCCCACCCTCGCCCCGACCCTGCGCCAGGGACGAGCGGAGCCCGAGAGCGTGATCGGCGCCCTCGCCCAAGCCCACGCCGCCGGCGCCCCGGTCGAGTGGAGCGCCTTCTTCGCCGGCTCCGGTGCCAAGACGGTGGCGCTGCCCACCTATGCCTTCCAGCGCAAGCGGTACTGGCTATCGGAGCGGTCCGGCGGCGGCGACTTCGGCGCGGCGGGCCTCTCGGTGGCAGACCACCCGCTGCTCGGAGTCAGGATCGAGAGCCCGGAAGGCGATGGCCTGGTCCTCGGCGGCCGCCTCTCGATCGCCGATCAGCCCTGGCTGGCCGACCACGTGATCTTCGGCACCGTGCTGTTGCCCGGCACCGGCTTCCTCGAGCTGGCGCTGCGGGCGGCGGATGAGGTCGGGGCCGAGCTGGTCGAGGAGCTGACCCTGCAGGCTCCCCTCACCTTCAGCGGCGATCGGGCCGCGCAGCTGCAGGTCCTGGTTTCCGGGCTGGACGAGGAGGGGCGGCGCGAGATCTCGATCCACGCCCGGCCCGAGGGTGGCGAGGGAGCGTGGACGCGGCACGCGGCCGGGACCCTGGCGCACTCGGCCCGGGCGGAGGCGGGGGGGTCGCTGGAGTCCTGGCCGCCGCCGGGCGCGGAGCCGCTGGCGGTCGACTCGCTCTACGAGCAGATAGTCGAGCGGGGGCTCGAGCTCGGCCCCGCCTTCCGCTGCCTCACCGCCGCCTGGCGCGACGGCGAGGACGTCTACGCCGAGGTCTCCCTCGTCGCCGAGCAGCGCGCCGAAGCGGGGCGCTTCCGCCTCCACCCGGTCCTGCTCGACGCGGCCCTCCACAGCACGATGCTGAACGCCGAGACGGCTGCCGAGCACCGCGAGCTGGGGGCGCGACTGCCGTTCTCCTGGCGCGACATCAGCCTCGATCTTGCCGGTGCCGACAGACTCCGCGTCCGGGCCAGGTTCCGCGACGAGTGGGACGTCGTCGTCAATCTGGCCAATGCCGAGGGCGCGCCGGTCGCGACGATCGAATCGTTGGCCCTGCGGCCCGTCTCCGGCGAGCAACTGCAGGCGAAGGACACCGGCGGGGCGGAGCTCTCCGGGCTCGAGTGGGTGGAGGTCCCGGCCGCGGAGGCCGAGGTGGCGCCGGCGGAGCTGTACGAGCTGCCCGGCTGCGCCGGCGAGGGAGCCGATGCCGCCCACGAGTGCGCCACCGCGGCCCTGGGGAAGATCCAGCAGTGGCTCGCCACCGAGCCCGAGGGCTCCCGCCTGGCGATCCTCACCCGGGGAGCGCTGGCCACCGGCCGGGGCGAGATCCCCGACCCCGCCGCCGCGGCGCCGTGGGGCTTGGTGCGCGCGGCCGCCTCCGAGCACCCCGGTCGCTTCCTGCTGATCGACAGCGACGGCAGCGAGGCATCCGAGGCGTCCCTGAGGCAGGCCCTCGCCGCCGATCCGCGGGAGGGTCAGCTCGCCCTGCGCGAGGGCAAGCCGCTCGCCCCCCGCCTTGTGCCGGTTGGCAGCGCCGATCGTGGGCACACCGGGCCCGACCCCGAGCGCACCGTCTTGGTCACCGGCGCCACCGGCGGCCTCGGATCGCTGGTCGCACGCCACCTGGCCGAGGCCCACGGCGCCCGACACCTCCTGCTCGCCAGCCGCTCCGGCGAGTGGGCCCGCGGTGCGGCGGAGCTACGGGCGGAGCTGATGGACCTCGGCACCGAGGTCCGGATCGCCGCCTGCGACGTCTCCGACCGGGACCAGCTCGCGGACCTCCTCGCCTCGGTCCCCGCCGAGCACCCGTTGGGAGCGGTTGTCCACTGCGCCGGGGTCCTCGATGACGCCACGGCGCAGACGGCCAGCACCGAGCAGCTGGAGCACGTCTTCGCCCCCAAGGTCGATGCCGCCTGGCACCTGCACGAGCTCAGCGCCGGACTCGACCTCTCCCACTTCGTCCTCTTCTCCTCGATCGCCGGGATCGTCGGCTCACCGGGCCAAGGTGCCTATGCCGCCGCGAATTGCTTCCTCGATGCGCTCGCGACCCAGCGTCGGGCGCGAGGCGAGGCCGCCACCTCGATCGCCTGGGGTCTCTGGGAGCCCCGGGCCGGCATGTCCGGCGAGCTCGGCGAGGCCGACGTCGCCCGAATGCGCCGGGCCGGCGTCGAGGCGCTTTCCGAGCGGCAGGGCCTCGCCCTCTTCGACGCGGCGCTCGCTTCGCCGGAGCCGCTGGTTGCCGCGGTGCGCTTCGACCGCCCGGCGCTCAGGGCGCAGGGGGCGGCGGGGGAGCTGCCTCCCCTTTTCAGCAAGCTGGTACCGGCGCCGACGCGCCGCGCCAGCTCCTCGCTCGCTACCCGCCTTGCCGCGGTGCCGGAGGCCGAGCGGGGGAGCGAGGTGCTCGACCTGGTTCGGACCGAGGTGGCGGCGGTGCTCGGCCACGGCGGCGCCAACGCGGTTGACCCCGACAAGGCCTTCAAGGAGCTCGGCTTCGACTCGCTGGCGGCGGTTGAGCTGCGCAACCGACTCAAGACCTCCACCGGGCTGCGCCTCGCCTCGACCGCCGTCTTCGATCACCCCTCCGCCGCCGCGCTCGCCGCCCACCTGCTGAGCGAGATGAGCAGCGACGGTCGCGTCAAGCGGGCCGTGGTCAGGGCGGCGCGGTCCTCGGAGGAGCCGATCGCGATCGTCGGCATGGGCTGTCACCTGCCTGGCGGGGCGGACTCGCCCGAGCAGCTTTGGCAGCTCGTCGCCGAGGGCCGCGACGCGATCGTCCCCTTCCCCGCCGATCGGGGCTGGGACCTGGAGCGCATCTACGACCCCGACCCCGAGCACGCCGGCACGAGCTACGTGCGCGAGGGCGGCTTCCTCGCCGACCCCGCTTCCTTCGACGCCGAGTTCTTCGCCATCGCGCCGCGCGAGGCGACGGCGATGGACCCGCAGCAGCGCCTCCTGCTGGAAACCTCGTGGGAGGCGCTGGAAGACGCCGGGATCGATCCGCGCGAGCTGAAGGGGCAGCCCGCCGGCGTCTTCGCCGGGGCGGCCAAGGGCGACTACAGCTCGGCGGTCGAAGGCTACAAAATGATCGGTGGCCTGGCGAGCGTTCTGGCCGGCCGCGTCTCCTACACGCTCGGCCTCGAGGGCCCCGCCCTCTCGGTCGACACCGCCTGCTCCTCCTCGCTGGTGGCGATGCACTTGGCGATCGCCGCGTTGCAGCGCGGCGAGTGCTCGCTGGCGCTGGCGGGGGGAGTGACCGTCCACGCCACCCCGGAGATGTTCATCGACTTCAGCCGCCAGCGCGTGCTCGCCCCCGACGGTCGCAGCAAGTCCTTCGCCGAGGGGGCGAACGGCGCCGGCTGGTCGGAGGGCGCCGGGATGCTCGTGCTCGAGCGCCTCTCCGCGGCCGAACGCAACGGGCGCCGCGTCCTGGCCACGATCCGTGGCTCCGCCGTCAACCAGGACGGTGCCTCCAACGGGCTCAGCGCCCCCAACGGCCCGGCCCAGGAGCGGGTGATCCGCCAGGCTCTCGCCAACGCCGGCCTCGAGCCGGCCGACGTCGACGCGGTCGAGGCGCACGGGACCGGCACCGCGCTCGGGGACCCGCTCGAGGCGGGCGCCTTGATCGCCACCTACGGCAGGGAGCGCGAGCGGCCGCTCAAGCTGGGCTCGGTCAAGTCCAATATCGGCCACACCCTGGGTGCGGCGGGCGTCGCTGGGGTGATCAAGATGACGATGGCGATGCGGGCCGGCGTCTTGCCGAAGACGCTGCACGCGGAGGCTCCCTCGCCGGCGATCGAGTGGGACTCGGCCGGTGTCGAGCTGCTGACCGAGCCGGTCGAGTGGGGCCCGGGGGAGCGGCCGCGACGGGCGGCGGTCTCCTCCTTCGGCATCAGCGGCACCAACGCCCACCTGATCTTGGAGGAGGCGCCCGCCGCGGCCGCGGCTGGGTCGCGGCAGGGCGCGACGAGCCCGGCCGGCCCGGAGAGCCCGGCCGGCGCGCGGCCGCTGCCCGGAGCGGTGCCGCTCGTGCTCTCGGCCAAGAGCGAGCCGGCCCTGCGGGCGCAGGCCGAGCGGCTCGCCTCCCGCCTGCGCGGCGGGTCCGACCTCGACCTCGTCGACGTCGCCCACTCGCTGGTGAGCGAGCGACCCTCCTTCGAGCACCGCGCCGCCGCCGTCGGCGGCTCGCGCGAGCAGGTGCTGGCGGCGCTCGACGCGCTCGCCGGCGGTGCGGCGGATGCGCCGGGGGTAGCCCGGGGCGTGGCCGGACCCGGCGTCAAGGTCGCCTTCCTCTTTCCGGGCCAGGGGTCGCAATGGCAGGGGATGGCGCTCGAGCTGCTCGATTCCTCGCCGCTCTTCGCCCAGAGCATGGACGAGTGCGAGCAGGCGCTGGCGCCGCATCTGGACTTCGTTCTGCGCGACGTCCTCATGGGAGCCGAGGGGGCGCCGTCGATCGAGCGAATCGAGGTCGTCCAGCCGGCGCTCTTCGCGGTGATGGTGAGCCTGGCGCGGCTCTGGCGCGCCTGCGGCGTCGAGCCGGCCGCCGCGGCGGGGCACTCGCAGGGCGAGATCGCCGCCGCGCACGTCGCCGGCGGCCTCTCGCTCGAGGACGCGGCGCGCCTGGCGGCGGTTCGCAGCAGGTTGATCTCGAAGCTGGCCGGCAAGGGGGGGATGGTCTCCCTGATCGCGCCGCGGGAGCGGGTCGAGCCTCTGACCGAGCCCTGGCGCGGCGAGATCGAGGTGGCTGCTCACAACGGGCCCTCCTCGACCATCGTCTCCGGCACGCGGGAGGCGTTGGACGGGCTGCTTGCCCTCTGCGAGGAGAAAGGGGTCCGCGCCCGCGAGGTGCCGGCGGCGATCGCCTCGCACTCCCATCACGTCGAGGGGCTGCGCGACGAGGTGCTCGAGGCCTTCGCCGCACTCTCGCCCCGGTCGGGATCGATCCCCTTCTACTCCACGGTCACCGGTGGGCCGCTCGACACGGCGGAGCTGGACGCCGAGTACTGGTACCGCAACCTGCGCCAACCGGTGCAGTTCGAGCGCGTCGCCCGGGGCCTGATCGAGGCGGGCCACGGCAGCCTGATCGAGGTCAGCCCCCACCCGGTCTTCACCCTGGCCGTGAACGAGACGATCGAGGTTGCCGCCGCGGAGCACGGCAGGGCGACGGCGATCGAGACGCTGCGCCGCGAGGAAGGTGGGGCGCAGCGCTTCGCGATATCGCTGGCCCAAGCCCACGCCGCCGGCGCCCCGGTCGAGTGGAGCGCCTTCTTCGCCGGCTCCGGTGCCAAGACGGTGGCGCTGCCCACCTATGCCTTCCAGCGCAAGCGGTACTGGCTCAACCCGGCGACGGCTAGCTCTGACCCAGCCGCCCTGGGCCAGCGCCCCCTCGAGCACCCCTTCCTGGCGGCGGCGATCGAGGAGCCCGAGGGCGAGGGCATCGCCTTCGGCGGCCGCGTCTCGCTCTCCGAGCACCCCTGGCTGGCCGACCACGCCGTGCTCGGCACGGCGATCTTCCCCGGCACCGGCTTCTTGGAGCTGGCGCTACGTGCCGGCACCGAGGCCGGCACCCCTTCGGTCGAGGAGCTGACCCTGCAGGCGCCCTTGGTCTTGCCCGAGGAGGGTGCGGTGGCGCTGCGGGTATCGCTCTCGGCTCCCGACGAGCAGGAGCGCCGCGAGATCGCGATCCACTCCCGTCTCGAGGGAGAAGAGGCCGATTGGGTCCGCCACGCCAGTGGCATCCTCAGTGCCGAGGCATCCGCATCCCCGGCTCCTCTCGCGCAGTGGCCACCGGCCGGCGCCGAGCAACTCGATCCCGCCACCTGCACGCCCGCCTGGCCGAGGCCGGCTTCGAATACGGCCCCGCCTTCGAGGGACTCGGAGCGCTCTGGCGCGACGGTGAGGAGATCTACGCCGAGCTCTCCCTGCCCGAGGGTCAGGAGCCCGGTGGCTTTGGGGTTCATCCGGCGCTTTTGGATGCTGCTCTTCACCCGGTTGCCCTGGCGGCGGGCGAGGGGGTGAGGCTGCCCTTCTCCTGGAGCGGAGCCTTCCTGCTCGGCAGCGATGCTCGCGAGCTGCGGGTGAGGATCACCGGCGGCGCCGAGGAGGGTGCCTCGCTCGAGCTCTTCGACTCGCTCGGGAGCCCGGTTGGCGCGGTCGGGTCCCTGGTTGCCCGGCCGCTTGATCCAGCGCTGGTACGCAGTAGCGCCAAGACCCCCCTCTATGACCTGGAGTGGAGGAAGCTGGCCGGTTCCCGGGCGGCCCCTTCCCCGGCTGAGACCTGGCGCGCTCCGAAGCCGGGGCGCGATACCGGGGCCGCTGGCGCTGCCCAGACCAGCCTTGCCGGCCTCGAGAAGGTCCAGGACTGGCTGCGGTCCGGCCCGCCCGATTCGCGTCTGGCGATCCTCACCCAGGGAGCGGTTGCGACCCGCGAGGACGAGTCGCCCGACCCCGCCCAAGCCGCGCTCTGGGGCCTGGTCCGCTCCGCCGCCTCCGAGCACCCCGGTCGTTTCCTGCTGATCGACAGCGACGCCAGCGAGGCATCCGAGGCCGCCCTCCAGCAGGCCCTCGCAACAGACCCCAACGAGACCCAGCTCGCCCTGCGCGAGGGCGAGCTACTCGTTCCCCGTCTGGTCGCGGCAAAGGGCGAGGAGGCGGAGATCGCTCCCCTCGACCCCGAGCGCACGATCTTGATCACCGGCGCCACCGGCGGCCTTGGAACCCTGATCGCCCAGCACCTGGTCGAAGCCCACGGTGCCCGACACCTCTTGCTGGTTAGTCGCTCCGGCCAGTGGGCCCGCGGCGCGGCGGGACTGCGCACGGACTTGGAAGAGCTCGGTGCCGAGATCGGGCTCGCCAGTTGCGACGTCTCCGACCGCGGCCAGCTCGAAGAGCTGCTGGGCGAGGTTGCGTATGAGCACCCGCTGGGCGCGGTGATCCACTGCGCCGCCGTCCTCGACGACGGCCTGGTCGAGTCGCTCGACCCAGAGCGCCTGACCAAGGTCATGGCCCCCAAGGCAGACGCCGCCATGCACCTGCACGAGCTGACCGCGGATCTCGACCTCTCCCACTTCGTCCTCTTCTCCTCGATCGCCGGTCTGCTCGGCTCTCCAGGCCAAGCCAACTACGCCGCCGCCAACGGCTTCCTCGACGGGCTCGCCGGGCAGCGCCGCCAGGCGGGGCTACCCGCTACCTCGATCGCCTGGGGCCTGTGGGGGCGCGAGAGCGGCATGGCGAGCCACCTCGACGACGCGGACATTGCCCGCATGCGCCGGGCCGGCATCGAGGCGCTGACCGAGGAGCAGGGCCTCGACCTCTTCGATCGGGCGCTCGCTGCTCAGCAGCCGCTGGCCGCGGCGGTGCGCTTCGACCGCGCGGCGCTGCGGGCCCAGGCGGTGGCGGGAGGGTTGCCGTCGCTGCTCGGAGAGATGGTGCGGGTCAGCGGCAAGGCGGGCGCCACCGCGACCGGGGCTTTCGCCCGCAACCTGCGCGAGGCGCCCGAGGGGGCACGGGGCCGTCTCGCCGAGGACTTCGTCCGCGCCGAGGTGGCGGCGATCCTCGGTCACGCCTCGGCCGAGGCGGTGGGGCCCAAGGACGCCTTCAAGGACCTCGGCTTCGACTCGCTGGCCGCGGTCGAGCTGCGCAACCGGCTGGCGGCGGCCACCGGCCTGCAGCTGCCGGCGACCGTGGTCTTCGATTACCCCGATGCGGAGGCGCTGTCGCGGAAGGTCCTCGCCGGGATCTCGGGCGGGGGTGACGCCCGGCTCGCGGTGGCGCGAGCGCGCTCCTCCGTGGAGTCGATCGCGATCGTCGGCATGGCCTGCCGCTACCCCGGCGGCGTCTCCTCTCCCGCCGAGCTTTGGCGGCTGGTCCGGGCCGGGCGCGACGCGATCGCGGAGCTGCCGGCCGACCGCGGCTGGGACCCGGCGAGCATCTACGTCCTCGACCCCGGCCGGCCCGAGCTCGACTACAGCCGGGAAGGTGGCTTCCTCGCCGACGCGGCCGATTTCGACCCGGGGTTCTTCGGCATCAGCCCGCGCGAGGCGCTCTCGATCGATCCCCAGCAAAGGCTGGCGCTCGAATCCTCCTGGGAGGCGCTGGAGGACGCGGGCGTCGATCCCCACGCGCTGCGGGGTTCGTCCACCGGCGTCTTCGCCGGTGTCATGCACCACGACTACGGGGTCGCCGTCGACGATTCCTCCGGCATGGCGGCCGGTGCCGCCTCCGGCCGCATCTCCTACGCGCTCGGCCTCGAGGGCCCGGCGATCACGGTCGACACCGCCTGCTCCTCCTCGCTGGTGGCGATGCACCTGGCGGCGGGGGCGCTGCGCGAGGGGGAGTGCGATCTGGCGCTGGCGGGCGGATCGACCGTGCTCGCCACCCCCGCGGTCTTCGGTTACTTCAGCCGCCAGCAGGGCCTGGCTCGGGACGGTCGCTGCAAGGCGTTCTCGGACGCGGCGGACGGGGTCGGGATCTCCGAGGGCGTCGGCGTCCTCGTCTTGGAGCGCCTCTCCGATGCCGAGGCAAACGGCCACAACGTCCTCGCCACGGTCAGGGGGAGCGCCGTCAACCAAGACGGCGCCTCCAACGGCCTCACCGCCCCCAACGGCCCCGCCCAGGAGCGGGTGATCCGCCAGGCACTGGCCAACGCCGGCCTGAAGGCAGCAGACATAGACATGGTCGAGGCCCACGGCACCGGCACCGCCCTGGGGGACCCGATCGAGGCAGGGGCCCTGCTCGCCACCTACGGCCAAGAGCGCGAGACCCCGGTAAGGCTCGGCTCGCTCAAGTCCAACATCGGCCACGCCCAAGCGGCGGCGGGAGTCGCCGGGGTGATCAAGGCGGTGATGGCGATGCGCGAGGGCGTGATGCCAAAGACGCTTCACCTCGACGCTCCCTCCTCGAAGGTCGAGTGGGAGAGCGGCAAGGTCGAGCTCTTGAGCGAGGCAACCGAGTGGGAGGCGGGCGGCCGCCCCCGTCGCGCTGGGGTCTCCTCCTTCGGGGCGAGCGGCACCAACGCACACCTGATCTTGGAGGAGGCGCCCGAGGGACTCCCCGGTGGGAACTGGGAGGTAGGGGACCCCGCCGCGAGTCCCGGCGCCTCCTCCGAGGTAACAGTGGCCGCAGGATCCCTGCCATTGCTCCTCACCGCCAAATCCCCCGAAGCCCTAACCGCCCAAGCCACCCGCCTAGCCACCCACCTCAAGGAGCACCCAGGCCAAACCCCCACCGACCTCGCCTACTCCCTGGCCACGACCAGGGCCCAGCTCGAGCGCCGGGCAGTGGTGGTGGCAAGCGAGCGCGAGGAGCTGCTGGATGCCCTGCAGGCTCTCGCCCAAGGCGAGAGCCCCGCCAACACCCATCTCGGCAAGGCCACGCCCGGAGCAAGGCTCGCCTACCTGTTCACCGGCCAGGGCTCCCAACGAGCCGGCATGGGCGAAGAGCTCCACCAGGCCTACCCCGCCTACGCCAAAGCCTTCGATGCGGCCTGCGCCGAGATCGACCCCCTGATCGATCGCTCCCTGGCGCAGCTGATCTTCTCCGAGCCCGGCTCCGAAGAGGCGAAGCTGCTCGCCCACACCACCTACGCCCAACCGGCTCTCTTTGCCACCGGCCTCGCCCTGCACCGCCTCCTCGAGAGCCTCGGCCTGGCCCCCGAGCTACTGGCCGGCCACTCGGTGGGGGAGATCGCCGCCGCCCACGTCTCCGGTGTCTTCTCCCTCCCAGACGCGGCCAAGCTCGTCTGCGCAAGAGGCGCCCTGATGGGTGCCCTGCCCGAGGGCGGGGCGATGGCGGCGATCGAGGCCACCGAGCAAGAGGTCCTCGCCTCGATCGAGGGCCAGGAGGAGACGCTCTCCCTGGCCGCGGTCAACTCGCCCAATGCCTGCGTTGCCTCCGGCGAGCAAGCAGCGATCGAGCAACTACGGGCCCACTGGCAAGCCCAAGGCCGAAAGACCAAGCGCCTCGAGGTCTCCCACGCCTTCCACTCGCCGCTGATGGAGCCGATGCTCGAGCAGTTCGAAGAGGTCACAACCAGCCTCGACTACGACCACCCCCAGCTCCCGGTCGTCTCCTGTCTGAGCGGCGAGCTACTAACCCCCCAGCAGGCCAGCGACCCCTCCTACTGGGTCGCCCACGTGCGCGAGCCGGTGCGCTTCGCCGACGCGGTGGCGACCCTGGCGGGGGAAGGCGCAAGCGCCTTCTTGGAGGCTCGGCCCCGACCCAGTCCTCTGCCCGATGGCGCGCGAGTGCTTGGCGGGGGAGCCCACCCTCGCCCCGACCCTGCGCCAGGGACGAGCGGAGCCCGAGGCCCTGATCGGCGCACTGGCCCAAGCCCACGCCGCCGGCGCCCCGGTCGAGTGGAGCGCCTTCTTCGCCGGCTCCGGTGCCAAGACGGTGGCGCTGCCCACCTATGCCTTCCAGCGCAAGCGGTACTGGCTCAACCCGGCAGGTGGCTCCACCGATCCCGCCGCCCTGGGCCAGCGCCCCCTCGAGCACCCCTTCCTGGCGGCGGCGATCGAGGAGCCCGAGGGCGAGGGCATCGCCTTCGGCGGCCGCGTCTCGCTTGCCGAGCACCCTTGGCTGGCCGACCACGCCGTGCTCGGCACGGCGATCTTCCCCGGCACCGGCTTCTTGGAGCTGGCGCTACGTGCCGGCACCGAGGCCGGCACCCCTTCGGTCGAGGAGCTGACCCTGCAGGCGCCCTTGGCCTTGCCCGAGGAGGGTGCGGTGGCGCTGCGGGTATCGCTCTCGGCTCCCGACGAGCAGGAGCGCCGCGAGATCGCGATCCACTCCCGTCTCGAGGGCGAGCAGGCCGATTGGGTCCGCCACGCCAGCGGCATCCTCAGCGCCGAGGCATCCGCATCCCCGGCTCCTCTCGCGCAGTGGCCACCGGCCGGCGCCGAGCAACTCGATCCCGCCGACCTGCACGCCCGCCTCGCCGAGGCCGGCTTCGAATACGGCCCCGCCTTCGAGGGACTCGGAGCGCTCTGGCGCGACGGTGAGGAGATCTACGCCGAGCTCTCCCTGCCCGAGGGTCAGGAGCCCGGTGGCTTTGGGGTTCATCCGGCGCTTTTGGATGCTGCTCTTCACCCGGTTGCCCTGGCGGCGGGCGAGGGGGTGAGGCTGCCCTTCTCCTGGAGCGGTGTCTCCTTGCTCGGCAGCGATGCTCGCGAGCTGCGGGTGAGGATCACCGGCGGCGCCGAGGAGGGTGCCTCGCTCGAGCTCTTCGACTCGCTCGGGAGCCCGGTTGGCGCGGTCGGGTCCCTGGTTGCCCGGCCGCTTGATTTCGAGCAGATGCGCGCCGGAACAAGCGCTCCGCTCCATGCGCTGCGCTGGCAAAAGCTCGTCGCCTCCCAGGCGGCTCTTTCGCCCGCACAACCCTGGCGCGCCCCGGGGCCAGGTCAAGGAAGCAAGGATGCCCGCGAGGCCACGCTCGCGACCCTGGAGCAGGTCCAGCACTGGCTCGCCACTGAGCCCGAGGACTCCCGTCTGGCGATCCTCACCCAGGGAGCGATCGCGACCCACGACGACGAGTCGCCCGACTCCGCCCAAGCCGCGCTCTGGGGTCTGGTCCGCTCCGCCGCCTCCGAGCACCCCGGTCGCTTCCTGCTGATCGACAGCGACGCCAGCGAGGCATCCGAGGCCGCCCTCCAGCAGGCCCTCGCAACAGACCCCAACGAGACCCAGCTCGCCCTGCGCGAGGGCGAGCTGCTCGTGCCCCGCCTGGTTGCGGCAAAGGGCGAGCAGGCGGAGACCGCCCCCCTCGACCCCGAGCGCACGATCTTGATCACCGGCGCCACCGGCGGCCTCGGCGCCCTGGTCGCCCAGCACCTGGCCGAGGCCCACGGCGCCCGTCAGCTCTTGCTCGTCAGCCGCTCCGGCGAGGAGGCCCCCGGCGCCCTGGACCTGCGCGCCCGGTTGGGGGAGGCCGGTGCCGAGGCCCGGATCGCCGCCTGCGACGTCTCCGATCGCCAGCAACTCGAGGGGCTGCTCGACTCGATCTCCCAAGAGCACCCGCTGGGAGCGGTGATCCACTGCGCCGCGGTGCTCGACGACGGCCTGGTCGAGTCGCTCGATCCAGAGCGCCTCGACAGGGTCTTCGCCCCCAAGGCAGACGCCGCCTGGCACCTGCACGAGCTGACCGCCGAGCTCGACCTCTCCCACTTCGTCCTCTTCTCCTCGATCGCCGGCCTGCTCGGCGGCGCCGGCCAGGCCAACTACGCCGCCGCCAACGCCTTCCTCGACGGGCTCGCCGCCCAGCGGCGGGCGCAGGGGTTGGCGGCGGTCTCGATGGCCTGGGGGTTGTGGCAGCGCGAGTCGGGCATGGCCAGCCAGTTGACCGAGGCCGACCTGGCGCGGATGCGCCGGGCGGGGATCGCGGCGCTCTCCCAACAACAGGGGTTCGACCTCTTCGACGCCGCGCTCGCATCCCGCCACTCACTGGTCGCCGCTGTGCGCTTCGATCGTCCGGCGCTCAGGGCCCAGGCGAGTGCGGGGGGGCTGCCGGTGTTGCTCGAGGGGATGGTGCCGGTGAGCGCCAGGGTCAGCACCGCCTCGGCGGGAGCGCTGTCGCGGCGCCTGGGCGAGGCGCCCGAGGGGGCACGGGCTCGCCTCGCCGAGGACTTCGTCCGCGCCGAGGTGGCGGCGATCCTCGGCCACGCCTCGGCCGAGGCGGTGGGGCCCAAGGATGCCTTCAAGGACCTCGGCTTCGACTCGCTGGCCGCGGTCGAGCTGCGCAACCGGCTCGGCGCCGCCGTCGGCCGGCGCCTGGCGGCCTCGATCGTCTTCGACTACCCGACCGCCGCCGCTCTCGCCGCTCACCTGCTGGAGGAAGTGGGGGAGGCGGAACCGGGGGCGGCTTCCGAGCTGACTCGTCTCGAGCAGTCGCTGGCGGGCATGCCCGGCGACGATCCGGCGCGGGCAAAGCTCGCCACCCGGCTGCGCGCCCTGGCCGCCGAGCTCGAGGGCGGCGCACGGTCCAACGGCGACTCGGTCTCGACTCAGCTCGAGGGAGCGTCGGACGAGGAGCTGCTCGAGTTCATCGACACGCAGGTGGGGGCGGACCGTGGCTGACGAGCAGCAACTGCGCGAGTACCTGCGGCGGGTGACGATCGAGCTCGCCGAGGAGCGGGCGAGCCGCCGGGAGCCGATCGCGATCGTCGGCATGGCCTGCCGTCTCCCCGGCGGAGTTTCCTCGCCGGCCGGGCTCTGGCGGTTGCTGGAGGAGGGCGGCGACGGCGTCGGCGCGATGCCGGCCGATCGCGGCTGGGACGTCGACGCGCTCTACGACCCCGACCCGGATGGCCCGGGGTCGATGTACGTGCGCGAAAGCGGCTTCCTCGAGCAAGCCGGCGCGTTCGACGCCGAGTTCTTCGGGGTCGGCCCGCGCGAGGCGACGGCGATGGACCCCCAGCAGCAACTCCTGCTGGAAGCGTCCTGGGAGGCGCTGGAGGACGCGAGTCTCGACCCCACCGCTCTGCGCGGCACTCAGACCGGGACCTTCGCCGGCCTGATGCACCACGACCACGGTGCTCGCATGGGTCCCTCGAGGCGGGACCTCGAGGGGCACCTCGCCACTGGTAACGCCTCCAGCGTCGCCTCCGGCCGCATCTCCTACGCCCTCGGCCTCGAGGGCCCGGCGATCACGGTCGACACCGCCTGCTCCTCCTCCTTGGTGGCGATGCACCTGGCGGCGGGGGCGCTGCGCGGGGGGGAGTGCGATCTGGCCTTGGCCGGGGGGGCGACGGTGATGTGGACCCCCGATGCCTTCGTGCTCTTCTCCCGCCAACGCGGCCTCGCCCCCGACGGGCGCTGCAAGTCCTTCGCCGAGTCCGCCGACGGCACTGCCTGGGCCGAGGGCGTCGGCGTGCTCGTCTTGGAGCGCCTCTCCGACGCCGAGGCAAACGGCCACAACGTCCTCGCCACGATCAGGGGCAGCGCCGTCAACCAAGACGGCGCCTCCAACGGCCTCACCGCCCCCAACGGCCCCGCCCAGGAGCGGGTGATCCGCCAGGCACTGGCCAACGCCGGCCTGAAGGCAGCAGACATAGACATGGTCGAGGCCCACGGCACCGGCACCGCCCTGGGGGACCCGATCGAGGCAGGGGCCCTGCTCGCCACCTACGGCCAGCAGCGCGAGACCCCGGTCCGCCTCGGCTCGCTGAAGTCGAACATCGGCCACGCCCAGGCGGCGGCGGGAGTCGCCGGGGTGATCAAGGCGGTGATGGCGATGCGAGAAGGGGCGATGCCAAAGACGCTTCACCTCGATGAGCCCTCGACCAAGGTCGAGTGGGACGCCGGCAAGGTGGAGCTCCTGGCCGAGCAGATGCCCTGGCCGGCGGGGGAGCGCCCGCGAAGGGCCGCCGTCTCCTCCTTTGGCATCAGCGGCACCAACGCTCATCTGATCTTGGAGGAGGCGCCCGTGGCCGGTCGGGACCCCGGCCCGGGCGCCTCTGCCAAGGACCTGGAGGGAGAGGCATCCGCTCCCCTCGGTGGTCCTATCGCGTTCACGCTCTCGGCTCGCTCCGAGCCGGCCCTAACCGCCCAGGCCAAGCGCCTAGCCACCCACCTCAAGGAGCACCCAGGCCAAACCCCCACCGACCTCGCCTACTCCCTGGCCACGACCAGGGCCCAGCTCGAGCGCCGGGCGGTGGTGGTGGCAAGCGAGCGCGAGGAGCTGCTGGATGCCCTGCAGGCTCTCGCCCAAGGCGAGAGCCCCGCCAACACCCATCTCGGCAAGGCCACGCCCGGAGCAAGGCTCGCCTACCTGTTCACCGGCCAGGGCTCCCAACGAGCCGGCATGGGCAAAGAGCTCCACCAGGCCTACCCCGCCTACGCCAAGGCCTTCGATGCGGCCTGTGAGCAGATCGACCCCCTGATCGATCGCTCCCTCAAGCAGCTGGTCTTCAGCGCGCCCGGCAGCGAAGAGGCCGAGCTGCTCAACCACACCACCTACGCCCAACCGGCCCTCTTCGCCACCGGGCTGGCCCTGCACCGCCTGCTCGAGAGCCTCGGCCTCGTCCCCGAGCTACTGGCCGGCCACTCGATCGGCGAGATCGCCGCCGCCCACGTCTCCGGTGTCTTCTCCCTCCCAGACGCGGCCAAGCTCGTCTGCGCAAGAGGCGCCCTGATGGGTGCCCTGCCCGAGGGCGGGGCGATGGCGGCGATCGAGGCCACCGAGCAAGAGGTCCTCGCCTCGATCGAGGGCCAGGAGGAGACGCTCTCCCTGGCCGCGGTCAACTCGCCCAATGCCTGCGTTGCCTCCGGCGAGCAAGCAGCGATCGAGCAACTACGGGCCCACTGGCAAGCCCAAGGCCGAAAGACCAAGCGCCTCGAGGTCTCCCACGCCTTCCACTCGCCGCTGATGGAGCCGATGCTCGAGCAGTTCGAAGAGGTCACAACCAGCCTCGACTACGACCACCCCCAGCTCCCGGTCGTCTCCTGTCTGAGCGGCGAGCTACTAACCCCCCAGCAGGCCAGCGACCCCTCCTACTGGGTCGCCCACGTGCGCGAGCCGGTGCGCTTCGCCGACGCGGTGGCGACCCTGGCGGGGGAAGGCGCAAGCGCCTTCTTGGAGCTCGGCCCCGACCCAGTCCTCTGCCCGATGGCGCGCGAGTGCTTGGCGGGGGAGCCCACCCTCGCCCCGACCCTGCGCCAGGGACGAGCGGAGCCCGAGGCCCTGATCGGCGCACTGGCCCAAGCCCACGCCGCCGGCGCCCCGGTCGAGTGGAGCGCCTTCTTCGCCGGCTCCGGTGCCAAGACGGTGGCGCTGCCCACCTATGCCTTCCAGCGCAAGCGGTACTGGCTCAACCCGGCAGGTGGCTCCACCGATCCCGCCGCCCTGGGCCAGCGCCCCCTCGAGCACCCCTTCCTGGCGGCGGCGATCGAGGAGCCCGAGGGCGAGGGCATCGCCTTCGGCGGCCGCGTCTCGCTTGCCGAGCACCCTTGGCTGGCCGACCACGCCGTGCTCGGCACGGCGATCTTCCCCGGCACCGGCTTCTTGGAGCTGGCGCTACGTGCCGGCACCGAGGCCGGCACCCCGGCAGTCGAGGAGCTCACCCTGCAGGCGCCCTTGGCCTTGCCCGAGGAGGGTGCGGTGGCGCTGCGGGTATCGCTCTCGGCTCCCGACGAGCAGGAGCGCCGCGAGATCGCGATCCACTCCCGTCTCGAGGGCGAGCAGGCCGATTGGGTCCGCCACGCCAGCGGCATCCTCAGCGCCGAGGCATCCGCATCCCCGGCTCCTCTCGCGCAGTGGCCACCGGCCGGCGCCGAGCAACTCGATCCCGCCGACCTGCACGCCCGCCTCGCCGAGGCCGGCTTCGAATACGGCCCCGCCTTCGAGGGACTCGGAGCGCTCTGGCGCGACGGTGAGGAGATCTACGCCGAGCTCTCCCTGCCCGAGGGTCAGGAGCCCGGTGGCTTTGGGGTTCATCCGGCGCTTTTGGACGGGGTCGGCCAGGCAGGCATCGGCTTGGCGCTGGCCGATGGCAACGCCGGCGAGTCGATGTTGCCCTTCTCCTGGCAGGGCGTGCAGCTCGAGAGGGCCGGGGCGTCGTCGATGCGGGTGCGGATCCTGAGCGGGGGAGACCGGCTGAGCTTCACCGCCACCGATGAGGACGGTGGCCGCGTGCTCAGCGTGAGCTCGGTCGTCGCCCGCCCGGTAGATCGCGCTCGTTTGCAGGTCGCCGGCCCCGGCAATCGCTCGCTCTACAGCGTGCGGTGGCAGGCGGCCGGTGCCGGCGAGGAGCCGGTGGCAGGGGACTCGATCGAGGACCTTCGCTCCGCCGAGCCGGGAGATTCACCCGAGGGCGCGCACGCCCTCACCGCCAACGCGCTGGAGCGGATACAGGGATTCCTGGCAGACGGGGCAGAGGAAGGCCCTCGCCTCGTCTTCCTCACCGAGGGCGCGCTGGAAGCAGTGGAGGGCGACGTCCCTGACCCGGCGATGGGCGCCCTCGCCGGCCTGGTCCGCTCCGCCGCCTCCGAGCACCCCGGTCGCTTCCTGCTGATCGACAGCGACGGCAGCGAGGCATCCGAGGCCGCCCTCGAGCAGGCCCTCGGAGCAGACCCCAACGAGACCCAGCTCGCCCTGCGCGAGGGAGAGCTACTCGTTCCTCGTCTGGTTGCGGCGAAGGGCGAGGAGGCGGAGACCGCTCCCCTCGACCCCGAGCGCACGATCTTGATCACCGGTGCCACCGGCGGCCTCGGGACCTTGATCGCCCAGCACCTGGTCGAAGCCCACGGTGCCCGACACCTCTTGCTGGTTAGTCGCTCCGGCGAGGAAGCTCCCGGCGCCCTAGACCTGCGCGCCCAGTTGCAGGAGGCCGGCGCCGAGGTCCGGATCGCCGCCTGCGACGCCTCCGAGCGCCGGCAGCTCGAAGGGCTGCTCGACTCGATCCCCCAAGAGCACCCGCTGGGAGCGGTGATCCACTGTGCCGCGGTGCTCGACGACGGCCTGGTCGAGTCGCTTGACCCAGAGCGCCTGGACAAGGTCATGGCCCCCAAGGCAGACGCCGCCTGGCACCTGCACGAGCTGACCCGAGACGCCGACCTCTCCCACTTCGTCCTCTTCTCCTCGATCGCCGGCCTGCTCGGCGGCGCCGGCCAGGCCAGCTACGCCGCCGCCAACGGCTTCCTCGACGGGCTCGCGGCCCAGCGGCGGGCGCAGGGGTTGGCGGCGGTCTCGATGGCTTGGGGGTTGTGGAGCACCGAGAGCGACGCCGCCGCCGGGCTCAGCGGCGAGGCCCTCGACCGGATGATGCGCCAGGCCGCCGAGCGCCTCGCCCTGCTGCCGCTGGTCGCCGAGCGCGGCCTCGCCCTCTTCGACGCGGCCCTCTCCGCGCCCGAGCCGCTGATCGTCCCCGCCCAGCTCGACCTCGCCCTGCTGCGCGCCCGCGCTCATTCGGGCACCCTGCCCTCCCTGCTCAGCGGCCTGGTCCGCGTCCCCGCCCGTGCCGCTGGCGAGGGCGGCGCCCTTGCCCGCCGTCTCGCTGCCGCACCCGAGGCCGAGCGAGAGGCGCTCGCGCTGGAGCTGGTCCGCGAGCACGTCGCTGCCGTCCTCGGCCACGACGCCGCCGCCGACGTCGACCCGGCCAAGGCCTTCAAGGACCTCGGCTTCGACTCGCTCGCCGCGGTAGAGCTGCGCAACCGGCTGGGGCGCGATTCCGGCCTCTCCCTCGCCGCCAGCTTCGCCTTCGACTACCCGACCCCCACGGCCGTCGCGGCCCATCTGCTGGCCGAGCTGCACCCGGAGACGGCGCCGGCCCGGGAGCGGGCGGTCGCCGGCCTCGGCGCGCTTTCCCGGGGCCGCGAGGAGGATCGATGACGGCCTCGAGCGAGCAACTCGCCGCCGCCCTGCGCGCCTCGCTGAAGCAGGAGGAGCAACTGCGCGAGCGCAATCGCCAGCTGCAGGACGTCGTCGACGAGCCGATCGCGATCGTCGGCATGAGCTGCCGCCTCCCCGGTGGCGTCGCCTCGCCGCGCGACCTCTGGCAACTGGTCGCGAGCGGCACCGATGCGATCTCCGCCTTCCCCTCGGACCGCGGCTGGGACCTCGAGCGCATCTACGACCCCGACCCCGAACGCGCCGGCACCACGAGCACTCGGGAGGGCGGCTTCCTCGCCGGCGCCGCCGAGTTCGACGCCGAGTTCTTCGGCATCGGCCCGCGCGAGGCGCGCGGCCTCGACCCGCAGCTGCGCCTGCTGCTGGAAGGCTCGTGGGAGGCGGCCGAAGACGCCGGGATCGACCCGCTCGGCTTGCACGGCAGCCAGACCGGCGTCTTCGCCGGCGTGATGTACCACGACTACGGCTGGGGCGAGCCGCCGACCAGCGAGGCGGGGGGCACGCTCGCCACCGGCGGTGGCAGCAGCATCGTCTCCGGCTACGTCGCCTACTCGCTCGGGCTCGAGGGGCCGGCGATCAGCGTCGACACCGCCTGCTCCTCATCGCTCGTCTCGCTGCACCTCGCCTGCCAGTCGCTGCGCCGCCGCGAGTGTGGCCTGGCGCTCGCCGGCGGGGTCACGGTGCTGGCGATGCCCGGCATCTTCATCCAGTTCAGCCGTCAGGGCGGCGTCGCCCCCGACGGTCGCTGCAAGGCCTTCGCCGAGGCAGCAGACGGCGCCGGCTTCTCCGAGGGCGTCGGCGTGCTGGCGCTGGAACGGCTCTCCGACGCCCAGCGCCAGGGCCGCGAGGTGCTCGCCACGATCCGCGGCTCCGCGGTCAACCAGGACGGTGCATCGAACGGCCTCACCGCCCCAAACGGCCCCTCTCAAGAGCGGGTGATCCGCCAGGCCCTGGCGGAATCCGGCCTGCGGCCGGCGGACGTCGACGCGGTCGAGGCGCACGGCACCGGCACCGCCCTCGGCGACCCGATCGAGGCGGGGGCCCTGCTCGCGACCTACGGCCAGGAGCGCGAGCGGCCGCTCTGGCTGGGCTCGCTGAAGTCGAACATCGGCCACGCCCAGGCGGCGGCCGGAGTGGGCGGGGTGATCAAGACGGTGCTGGCGATGCGCGAGGGCCTGCTGCCGAAGACCCTGCACGTCGACCGGCCCTCGTCGAAGATCGATTGGGAGGCGGGCAAGGTCGAGCTGCTGCGCGAGGCGGTCGCCTGGGAGGCGGGGGGTCGCCCCCGCCGTGCCGGCGTCTCTTCCTTCGGTGCCAGCGGCACCAATGCTCACCTGATCCTCGAGCAGGCGCCCGAGCCGACGCGGGTCGAGAGCGGCGAGCCGGGAGGCGGCGCTCTGCCCTTGGCCGGCCCGGTTCCGCTCGTGCTTTCCGCCAAATCGGAGCCGGCCCTGCGCGAGAGCGCGGCGCGGTTGGCGACCAGCATGCGCGGAGGTGACGCGGACAGCGCCGAGGTTGGGCGCTCGCTGCTGGTGCGGCCGTCGCTGCAGCGCCGCGCCGTCGTCCTCGGCGACGACCGCGAGCGACTTCTCGCCGGCCTCGACGCGCTCGCCGCGGGCGAGATGGCGGCGGGCGTCGCCGTCGGCCGCGCCCGAGAAGGAGCCAAGGTCGCCTTCCTCTTCTCCGGCCACGGCTCGCAGTGGCAGGGCATGGCGCGGGGCCTGCTCGAGACCTCACCGGTCTTCGCCGAGAAGGTGGGTCAGTGCGCCGAGGCCCTGGCGCCGCACATCGACTGGTCGGTCGAGGACGTGCTGCGCGGCGCGCCGGGGGCTCCGGCCGTGCGCGACGTCAACGTGGTCCAGCCGCTGATCTTCACCGTCGCCGTCGCCCTCGCCGAGCTTCTGGCGCTCGCTGGGCGTCGAGCCGGCGGCCGTGGTCGGTCACTCGCAGGGCGAGGTCGCCGCGGCCCACGCGGTTGGAGGGCTCTCGCTCGAGGACGCGGCCCGGATCACGGCGCATCGCAGCCTGCTGCTCGCCGGCCTCAGCGGCCGCGGCGGCTTGGTCTCGATCGCCCTGGCCGGCGATCCCCTCGCCGCTTTGCTCGAGCAGTGGGGCGGCAGGGTCGAGGTCGCCGCCCACAACGGGCCCTCCTCGGCGGTCCTCACCGGCGACCGCGAGGCGCTCGACGAGCTGCTGGCGCGCTGCGGCGAGGAGGGGGTGAGGGCTCGCGACATCCCCGGCGCGGTGGCCCCCGCTCACTCGCCCCAGGTCGAGGCGGCGAAAGAGGATCTGCTCGCGGCGCTGGCGCCGGTCGAGCCGCGCGGCGGCTCGGTGCCGCTGCTCTCGACCGTGACCGGCGAGCCGATCGACACCGGGCTGTTGGACCCCGCTTACTGGTATCGCAACACGCGCCAGCCGGTGCTCTTCGAGCAGGCCGCCCGGCGCCTGGTCGAGGACGGCTTCGACCTGCTGATCGAGATCAGCGCCCACCCGGTGCTGGCCACGGCGGTGGAGGAAATCGTCGCCCAGGCGGCCCCCGACCCCGAGGCCGTGACCGTGCTTGGCACCCTGCGCCGCGATGAAGGAGGGGCCGAGCGCTTTGCCGCCTCGCTGGCCCAGGCCTACGCGGCCGGCGCCGACGCCGAGTGGGGCCGGTTCTTCGCCGGCGAGGCGAAGCGCTCGGTGCGGCTGCCGACCTATCCCTTCCAGAGAAAGCGCTACTGGCTCGAGGCTGGCGCCAGCGGCGATCCGAGCGCCTTCGGGCAGTCGCCGGCCGAGCACCCGCTGCTCGCCGCGGCGATCGAGGACCCGGAGGGCGACCGGCTCTACCTCACCGGCCGCGTCTCGCTGCAGTCGCACCCCTGGCTGGCCGATCACGCGGCCTTCGACAGCGTGCTCTTCCCCGGCGCGGCGATGCTCGAGCTGGCGATGCATGCCGGCGAGCGGATCGGTGCGCCGGCGGTCGAGGAGCTGACGATGGAGGCGCCGCTGGCGCTTCCCGGGGACGGTGAGGTCCAGCTGCGGGTCGCGGTCGGCGCGGAGGAGGAGGGTCGCCGGGAGGTCTCGATCCACTCCCGCGCGAGCGCCGAGGGGGAGTGGAGGCGGCACGCCCGCGGCATGCTGCTCGCGGGCTCCCTGCTTCCCCAGGCGCCGGAGTCGCCACCGTCCTGGCCGCCAGTGGGGTCCGAGCCGCTCGACGTCGAGGGCCTCTACGCCGACCTGGCCGCCCGCGGCGTCGACTACGGTCCGGCCTTCCGCGGGCTGAGGGCGGCCTGGCGGCGCGGCGGGGAGACCTTCGCCGAGGTCGCGCTGCCCGCCGAGCGAATCTCCGAAGCCGAGGCATTCGGCCTGCACCCGGCGCTGCTCGACTCGACCGGCCACGTCGGGGTGCTCGCCGCGCTCGCCGAGCAGGTCGATTCCGGGACCCTGCCGCTGCCCTTCGCCTGGCGCGGGGTGACGCTCTTCTCGCGCGGCGCCTCCTCCCTGCGCGTGCGCATCGCGCCGGGGCCCGAGGGGCTGGCGGTGAGCGCCGCCGACGAGGCGGGCGCTGCCGTCATCGCCGCCGAGGCGGTCAGCTCGCGGCCGGTGAGCCAGGCCCAACTGCGATCGGCAATCGGCGAGCGGCCCCTGTATGTCGTCTCCTGGCAGCCACTCGCCGCCGACGAGGCGAGTGCCGGTGGATCGCCCGAGCCGGCGGTCGCCGACTTCCGCGCCGCCGGCGAGGCAGGGGGCGGTGAGATGGCGCTGCAGCGCGCCGCGGCGGTACTGCAGCGATTGCAGGAGCAGCTTGCTGCTGGCGAGAGCGAGCGCCTGGTCGTGCTCACCGAAGGCGCCCTCGCCGCGGCTGAGGGCGAGCGCCCCGACCTCGCCTCGGCGGCGATCTGCGGCCTGCTGCGCAGCGCCAGCTCCGAGCACCCCGGCAGCTTTGCCCTGATCGACCTCGACGGCAGCGAGGCATCCGAGCGCGCCCTGCCGGCGGCGCTTGCCGCCAGCGCCGGCGAGCCCGAGCTTGCCCTGCGCGAGGGGACGCTCCTGCGCCCGCGCCTGGCGCCGGCGCCGGCGGCGCCGGAGGACGGCGAGCCGGTCGCCCTCGATCCCGCTGCGACGGTCCTGGTCAGCGGCGGCACCGGCGGCATCGGCGCCGCCGTCGCCCGCCACCTCGTCGACGCCCACGGCGCCCGTCGCTTGCTGCTGCTCAGCCGCTCCGGCGAACGCTCGCCGGGCGCGGTCGAGCTGCGGGCGGAGCTGGAGGCCCTGGGTGCCGAGGTCCGGATCGCCGCCTGCGACGTCGCCGAGCGCCAGCAGCTCGAAGGGCTGCTGGACTCGATCCCCCAAGAGCACCCGCTGGGCGCGGTGATCCACTGCGCCGCCGTCCTCGACGACGGCCTGATCGAGTCGCTTGACCCAGAGCGCCTGGACAAGGTCATGGCCCCCAAGGCAGACGCCGCCTGGCACCTGCACGAGCTGACCGCGGATCTCGACCTCTCCCACTTCGTCCTCTTCTCCTCGATCGCCGGCCTGCTCGGCGGCGCCGGCCAGGCCAACTACGCCGCCGCCAACGCCTTCCTCGATGCGCTCGCCGCCCGGCGCCGGGCGGACGGGCTGGCCGGCTGCTCGCTGGCCTGGGGAGGCTGGGAGCTGCCCAGCCGCATGGCCGCCGGGCTCGGCGAGGAGGAGCGCGCCCGCCTCTCCCGGCTCGCTGGCGAGCGCCTCGGCCTTGCCGCGATGCCCGCTTCCCTCGGCCTCTCGCTTCTCGACGCCGCCCTCGGCCGCCCCGAGGCGCTGCTGGTGCCCGCCCAACTCGACCGCGCCGCCCTGCGTGCTCAGGCCGCCGCCGGCTCGCTGCCGGCGCTGATGAGCGGTCTCGTTCGCGCCTCGCGGCGGGCTGGCGGGGAGGGAGGGTCCCTCGCCCGCCGCCTCGCCGCCGCCCCCGAGGCCGAGCGCGAGCCACTCGCTCTGGAGCTGGTCCGCGAGCACGTCGCCGCCGTTCTCGGCCACGACTCCGCCGCCGACGTCGACCCTGCCAAGGCCTTCAAGGACCTCGGCTTCGACTCCCTCGCCGCGGTCGAGCTGCGCAACCGGCTGGCCACCGCCGCCGCGATGCGACTCGAGCCGACGCTGGTCTTCGACTACCCGACGCCGGCGGAGTTGGCGCGCTTTCTCTGTTCCAAGGCCGCGGGCGACGCTCCCGCCGCCGCCGCCCCGATCGTGCCCGGCGGCGCCAGCGACGAGCCGATCGCGATCGTCGGCATGAGCTGCCGCTTCCCCGGCGAGGTCGCCTCGCCGCGCGACCTCTGGCAGCTGGTCGCCAGCGGCACCGACGCGATCTCCGCCTTCCCCTCCGACCGCGGCTGGGAGCTCGACCCGCTCTACGACCCGGAGCCCGGCGCCGCCGGCAAGACCTACGCGCGCGAGGGCGGCTTCCTCGCCGACGCGCCGGGCTTCGACGCGGAGTTCTTCGGCATCAGCCCGCGCGAGGCGCGGGAAATGGACCCGCAGCAACGGCAGCTGCTGGAAGCCTCCTGGGAGGCCCTGGAGGATGCCGGGATCGTCCCCGCCGAGCTGCGCGGCAGCGCGACCGGGGTCTTCGCCGGGGCGATGTACCAGGACTACGACGAGCTGGCCGGGATGACCTCGGCCGCCGTCTCCGGGCGGGTCGCTTACGCGCTCGGCCTGCAGGGGCCGACGATGACGATCGACACCGCCTGCTCGTCCTCGCTGGTCGCCCTCCACCTCGCCTGCCAGGCGCTGCGGGCGGGGGAGTGCGGCCTCGCCCTGGTCGGTGGCGTCTCGGTGCTCTCGACGCCGAGCGTGCTGATCGAGTTCAGCCGCCAGCGCGGCCTCGCCCCGGACGGCCGCTGCAAGGCCTTCGCCGAGGGCGCCGACGGAACCGGCGTCGCCGAGGGCGTCGGCGTGCTCGCGGTCGAGCGCCTCTCCGATGCCGAGCGCAACGGCCACACCGTGTTGGCGATCGTCCGCGGCTCGGCCGTCAACCAGGACGGCGCCTCCAACGGCCTCACCGCCCCCAACGGCCCGGCGCAGGAGCGGGTGATCCGCCAGGCCCTCGCCAAGGCGGGGTTGGCCGCCGCCGAGGTCGACGCGGTCGAGGCGCACGGAACCGGGACCGCGCTCGGCGACCCGATCGAGGCCGGCGCCCTGCTCGCCACCTACGGCCAGGAGCGCGAGCGGCCGCTCTGGCTCGGCTCGGTCAAGTCGAACATCGGCCACGCCCAGGCGGCCGCCGGGGTCGCCGGGGTGATCAAGACAGTGATGGCGATGCGCGAGGGCCTGCTGCCGCGCACGCTCCACGTCGACGCGCCGAGCACCAAGGTCGACTGGGACGCGGGCCTGGTCGAGCTGCTGCGCGAGCCGCGCGACTGGCCCGACTCGGGGGCGCCGCGCCGCGCCGGCGTCTCCTCCTTCGGTGCCAGCGGCACCAACGCCCACGTGGTGCTCGAAGAGGGACCGCGGTCGGCGGTGAGCGCTGAGGGGCAGGACCCAAGGCCGGCCGGCCCGCTGCCCTTCGTGTTCTCGGCGAAGAGCGACGCAGCGCTGGCGCAGCAGGCGGCGAACCTGGCTCGCACCTGCGCTCGCATCCCGGCCAAGAGCTGCCGGACGTCGCCCGCTCCCTGCTCTCGCGCTCGCGCTTCGAGCACCGCGCCGTCGTCCTCGCCGAGTCCCGCGACGAGCTGGAAGCGGGCCTGGCCGGTCTGCGCAGCGGCGAGGAAAACGAGGCGGTCCTCAGCGCGGTCGCGCGCGGTGAGAGGCGGCCGGTGTTCGTATTCGGCGGGCAGGGCTCCCAGCACCTGGGAATGGCGAGGGAGCTGCTCGAGACCTCGCCCTCGTTCGCGGGCTCGATGCGGGCCTGCGAGGAAGCGCTCGCGCCCCACGTCGATTGGTCCCTGCACGAGGTCCTGGGCGACGGGGAGGGCGCCTGGTTGGAGCGGCTGGACGTCGTCCAGCCGGCGCTCTTCGCCGCGATGGTCTCGCTTGCCGAGCTTTGGCGCGCCAATGGAGTCGAGCCGGTGGCGGTTGCCGGGCACTCGCAGGGGGAGATCGCCGCCGCGCACTTCTGCGGCGCGCTCTCGCTCGAGGACGCGGCCCTCGTCATCGCTCGCCGCGGCCAGGCGATGGCGAAGCTTGCGGGGCGCGGGGGAATGCTCTCGGTGTCGCTGCCGTTGGCCGAGGCCGAGTCCCGGCTTGCCGCCTACGGCGACGCTCTTGGCCTGGCGGCAGTCAACGGCCCTGCCTCGCTGATCGTCTCCGGCGAGCCGGCTGCGCTCGCCGAGTTGCAGCGGCAGTGCGAGGCGGACGGGGTTCGCTGCCAGCGCATCGCCGTCGACTACGCCGCCCACTCGGTCCAGGTTGAGGAGCTGCGCGAGGAGCTGCTCGCCGCCTTCGCCGCGGTGACGCCCCGGCCCGGGGAGATCCCGTTCTGCTCGACCGTCAGCGGCGGGCCGCTGGAGACCACGGAGCTGGACGCCGAGTACTGGTACCGCAACCTGCGCCAGCCGGTCCTGCTCGAACCCGCGATTCGCTCCCTGCTCGACGCCGGCCAGCGCGCCTTCATCGAGGTCTCGCCCCACCCGGTGCTGGCCTTCGGCCTGCAGGAGACGGTCGACGACGTCGCCCCGCAGGGCGGCGCGGCGGTGCTCCCCAGTCTGCAGCGCGACGACTCCGGCCCGCGGCGGTTCGCCCGCTCGCTCGCCGCCGCGCACGTCGCCGGGGTCGAGGTCGACTGGCGTCGCTCGCTCGGCGCTGTCACCAGTCGCCTCGCGCTGCCGACTTACCCCTTCCAGCGTCGGCGTTACTGGACCGAGCCGGCGGCTGCTGGGCGGACCGACCCGGCGGCGATCGGCCAGGCCGCGCTCGACCACCCCCTGCTCGGAGCAGCGATCGAGCAGCCCGGCGCCGGCGCGACGATCATGACCGGGCGGCTCTCGCTGCAGGCCCAGCCTTGGCTGGCCGACCACGCCGTCGCCGGGACCGTGCTCTTCCCCGGCACCGGCTTCCTCGAGTTGGCCCTGCGCGCCGGCCGCGAGGCGGGCGCCTCCCTGGTCGAGGAGCTGGCGCTGGAGCAGCCCCTGGTCCTGCCCCAGCGGGGTGGGGTGCAGGTGCGGGTCGCCGTTGCCGGCGACGGCGACGAGGGCCGGCGCGAGCTCGAGATCCACTCGCGGCCCGAGGGCGGGGGCGAGTGGACCAGGAACGCGCAGGGGACCCTCGCCGCCGCGGCGGGGCAGGACCCCCAGCTGCAGCGATTTGCGTCCGAGGCGTGGCCTCCCGCCGGGGCGGATCCGCTCGCGGTCGGCGACCTCTACGGGAGTCTCGCCGGGCACGGCTTCGAGTTCGGGCCGGCCTTCCAGTGCGTGCGAGCGGCCTGGCGGCGGGGCGATGAGCTCTTCGCCGAGCTCGCCCTCGGCGAGGACGATGCCGCCGCCGCGGCTGGCTTCCTCGTCCACCCGGCGCTGCTCGACGCCGCCGGACACGTCGGCGTCGGCCTCGCCCTGGCCGAGGAGGAGGCGGGGGAGGATCTGCCGCTGCCGTTTGCCTGGCGCGGGGTCAGCGCCGCGGCGGCAGGAGCCTCCGCGCTGCGGGTGCGGATTGGGTCGGCCGAGGATGGCGGCCTGCTGGCGCTCGACGGCCAGGGGGCGCCGGTGGCGCGGATCGAGTCCGTCGCGATCCGGCGCATCGGCCGCGCCCAGTTGCGCGCCGCCGCCGGCGAGAGCTCGCTGTACCGGGTGCGCTGGGAGGCGCCGCCCGCCGCGGCACCAAGCGCTGAGCCGGTGGACCTCGAGGTCGCCGACCTCCGCGCCGAGGACGGGATCGACGACTCGCCGGACGGACGTGCGGCGGCCGTGCTCGAGCGCCTGCAGAGCTTCCTCGCCGAGCCGGCCAACGAGTCGCGCCGGCTCGTCGTCGTCACCGGGAACGCGGTCGCGGCCGCCCCCGGCGAGGGCCCGGACCCGCGCCTGGCGGCGGTATGGGGGCTGGTGCGCTCGGCCCAGGCCGAGCACCCCGGCCGCTTCGCCCTGCTCGACAGCGATGGCGACGCCGCTTCCGAGCAGGCGCTTGCCAATGCCCTCGCCCTCGGCGGCGAGGAGCCGCAACTGGCGCTGCGCGCGGGCCGCTTGCGGGTGCCGCGGATCGTGCGGGCGCCTGCCCCGGACTCGGAGGCGGCTACTGACTTCGACCCCGAGCGCACCGTGCTGATCACGGGCGGCCTCGGCGGCCTCGGTGCCCTGGTTGCCGAGCACCTGGCCGAGGCCCACGGCGCCCGTCACCTGCTGCTCGCCAGCCGCGGCGGGCCCGAGTCGCCCGGCGCGGCCGAGTTGCGGGCCTCGCTCGAGCAGCGCGGCGCCGAGGTGCGGATCGCCTCTTGCGACGTCTCCAGCCGCTCCGAGCTGGAGTCGCTGCTCGCCTCGATTCCCGCGGCGCACCCGCTGGGGGCGGTGATCCACTCCGCCGCGGTGCTCGACGACGGCGTGCTGGAGTCCCAGGACGCCGAGCGCCTGGCCGCGGTGATGGCCCCCAAGGCGCTCGCCGCCCGGCACCTGCACGAGCTCACGGCCGATCTCGAGCTCAGCCATTTCGTCCTCTTCTCCTCCGCTGCGGGCCTGCTCGGCAATCCCGGCCAGGCCGGTTACGCCGCCGCCAACGCCTACCTCGACGCCCTGGCCGAGCGCCGTCGCGCAGCGGGCCTGCCGGCTCTCTCGATCGCCTGGGGCGCCCTCGACGTCGGCACGACCCTGCTCGGCGACGAGGAGGCGGCGCGGATCGCCGCGCTCGTCCGGCGCCGCCTCGGCGTCGTCCCGATCGAGTCGGAGCGCGCGATCGGCCTCTTCGACGCGGCGCTCAGTCTCGACGAGCCGCTGCTGGCGGCGGTCGATTTCGACCTGGCGGAGCTGCGGGCAAGCGCGGCCGCCCGCGGCCTCGCGCCGCTGCAGCGCGGCCTGGTCCCGGCCTCCTCGGCTCAGCGCCAGCGCCAGCCCTCGCTGGCCGAGCGCCTGGCGGCGGTCGCGGCGGAGCAGCGCCAGGGCGTCGCACTCGATCTCGTCCGCGAGCAGGTCGCGGCGGTTCTCGGCCACGCCTCGGCCGCCGCGGTCGACCCGGAACGCCCCTTCGGCGAGCTCGGCTTCGACTCGCTGGCGGCACTCGAGCTGCGCAACCGGCTCGGCGCCGCGACCGGGCTGCACCTGCGGCCGACCCTGGTCTTCGACTACCCGTCCGTGTCCAGTCTCGCCGCCTACCTGCTGACCGAGGCGATGCCGGGCACGGAGGCCGGCGAGGCGGGGGCGGGCCCGGAGGAGCGCGCCTTCCGCGAGGCGCTGGCCCGGCTGCCGCTGGCGCGACTGCGGGACGCCGGCCTGATCGAGGACCTGGTCGAGCTGGTCGGGGTCGGCGAGGGCCTCGCCGACTCGCACGGCGACGAAGTCTCGATCGGCCAGATCGACGCGCTCGACCCCGACGAGCTGATCGAGCGCACGCTCGCCCAGGCGGCGGAGTCCGAAGCGGAGGGCGGCGAGTGAGCGAGCGATCCGAGAAGCTGGTCGAGGCCCTGCGCGCCGCGGCCAAGGAGAACGAGCGCCTCAAGCGCCGCAACCGGCGATTGCGCGAAGCGAGCGAGGAGCCGATCGCGATCGTCGGCATGGCCTGCCGCTACCCCGGTGGGGTCGAGTCGCCGGACGATCTCTGGGCCCTCGTCGCCGACGGCGTCGACGCGATCTCGCCCTTCCCGACCGACCGCGGCTGGGATCTCGAGCGCCTCTTCGATCCCGATCCCGACCGGCCGGGCACCTGCTACGTGCGCGAGGGCGGCTTCCTTGACGACGCGCCGGGGTTCGACGCCGCCTTCTTCGGCATCGCCCCGCGCGAAGCGGTCGCGATGGACCCGCAGGAGCGCTTGCTGCTGGAAGTCAGCTGGGAGGCGCTGGAATCGGCGGGCATCGTTCCCGCCTCGCTGCGCGGCGGCGACACCGGCGTCTTCGCCGGCTCGATGTACCGCGACTACGGCGTCGTTGGCTCCGACTCGGCGCCGGGGATGTCGGCGAGCACGATCGCCGGGCGCGTCGCCTACAGCCTCGGCCTCGGCGGGCCGGCGCTGGCGGTCGACACCGCCTGCTCGTCCTCGCTCGTCGCCCTGCACCTCGCCTCGCAGGCGCTGCGGGCGGGGGAATGCGGCTTGGCCCTGGCCGGAGGCGTCACCGTTCTCGCCAGCCCCGGCGGCTTCGTCTTCTTCAGCCGCCAGCGCGGTCTCGCCCCCGACGGCCGCTGCAAGTCGTTCGCCGAGGCGGCCGACGGGGCCGGCACGGCCGAGGGCGCCGGCGTGCTCGTGCTCGAGCGCCTCTCGGCGGCGCGCCGCAACGGCCACCCCGTGATCGCCACGATCCGCGGCTCGGCGGTGAGCCAGGACGGCGCCTCGACCCGCTTCATGGCGCCCAACGGCCCCGCTCAGGAACGGGTGATCCGCGCCGCGCTCGCCGCCGCCGGGCTCGAGCCGGCGGACGTCGACGCGGTCGAGGCGCACGGCACCGGCACGATGCTCGGCGACCCGATCGAGGCCAACGCGCTGTTGGCGACCTACGGCCAGGGCCGGGCGCGGCCGCTGAAGCTGGGCTCGATCAAGTCCAACCTCGGCCACACCCAGGCGGCGGCGGGCGTCGCCGGCGTGATCAAGATGACCCTGGCGATGCGCGAAGGCATGCTGCCACGCACGCTGCACGTCGACGCCCCCTCCTCGAAGGTCGACTGGACGGAAGGCGAGGTCGAGCTGCTGCGCGAGCCCGAGCCGTGGCAGCCGGGAGACCGTCCCCGCCGCGCCGCGGTCTCCTCCTTCGGGGCCAGTGGCACCAACGCCCACCTGATCCTCGAGGAGCCGCCAGCGCCCGCGGCCGAGGAGGAGGAGGAGGAGGAGGGCGAGGAGGCAGGCGCACCGAGCTCGGTCGCCCTGGTGCTCTCCGCCAAAGACCGCGCCGCCCTGGCCGAGGTCGCCGCGCGCCTTGTCACCCACCTGGATGCCGAGCCCGACCTCGACCTGGGCGCCGTCGCCAACTCGCTGGCGAGGACGCGCTCGCGCTTCGAGTATCGCGCCGCCGTGCTGGCCGAGGACCGCGCCGGCGCCATCGCCGGGCTCGAGGCGTTGGCTGGGGGCGAGTCGGCGCCTGGCGTGGTCCGGCCAACCAGAGCGGGAGGGGCGCTCGGCTACCTCTTCACCGGCCAGGGCGCCCAGCGGCTGGGCATGGGCGCCGAGCTGCACGCCGAGTACCCCGTCTTCGCCGCCGCCTTCGACGAGGTCTGCCAGCAGCTCGATCGGCAGCTCGACCAGCCGCTGGCGAGCGTCGTCTTCGCCACGGGGGAGGAGGCGGCACGGCGACTCGACGACACGACCTACGCCCAGCCGGCGCTGTTCGCGGTCGAGGTCGCGCTCTTCCGCCTGCTGGAGTCGCTTGGCCTGGCCCCGGCGCTGTTCGCCGGCCACTCGATCGGCGAGCTCAGCGCTGCGCACGTCGCGGGGGTCTTCGACCTCGCCGACGCGGCCAGGCTGGTGGCGGCGCGCGGCCGGCTGATGGGCGGCTTGCCGAGCGGCGGCGCGATGCTCGCCGTGCAGGCGAGCGAGGAGGAGGTGCTGGAGGCGCTCGATGGCGGGGCCGAGCTCGCCGTCGCCGCCGTCAACGGCCCGCTGGCGACCGTGCTCTCCGGCTCGGCCGAGGCGATCGCGGCGGAGCGGGAGCGTTGGCAGCGGCGTGGGCGCAAGAGCAAGCGCCTCGCCGTCAGTCACGCCTTCCACTCGCCCCTGATCGAGCCGATGCTGCCCGAGTTCGAGGCGGTCGCGCGCACGGTCGCCTACTCGGCGCCGCGGATACCGATCGCCTCCGGCCTCAGCGGCGAGCTGCTCAGCGAGCGGCAGGCGACGGACCCGCTCTACTGGGTCGCTCACGCACGCCAGCCGGTGCGCTTCGCCGCCGCCGTCCGCACCCTGCTCGCGCAGGGCGCCACCTGCTTGCTCGAGATCGGGCCCGACGCGGTGCTGAGCGCGATGGCGGCCGAGTGCGCGGCCGAGGCCGGCGCCGTGGAGGCCGATGCCGAGCCGCTGATCGCGCCGGCGCTGCGGGCGGGACGGCCCGAGCCGGCAACTGTCCTCGGCGCCGTGGCCCACGCCGACACGGCCGGCGCGGCGGTCGAGTGGGAGGCGATCCTGCCGGCGGCCGCCGGGCCGGTGTCGCTGCCGACCTACCCCTTTCAGCGCCGCCGTTGCTGGCTTGACTCCGCGGAGGGCGGCGAGGACGTCGTCGCGGTTGGCCAGACGGCGACCGGGCACCCGTTGCTGGGCGCGGCGATCGCGCTCGCTGGCGACGGCGGGACCCTGATGACCGGAAGCATCTCGCTGCGCTCGCACCCCTGGCTGGGCGATCACAGGCTGGCCGGCGCCGCGGTGGTGCCGGGGACCGCGTTGTTGGAGCTGGCCCTGCGGGCCGCGGCCGAGAGTGGCGGGGGGCTGCTCGAGGAGCTCGCCCTGCAGGCGCCGCTGGTCCTGCCCGAGCGCGGCTCGGTCCAGGTCCAGGTCTCCGTCTCCCCACCGGACCCAGACGGCCGCCGCGCGGTGGCCGTGCACTCGCGCCCGGCGGGCGAGGCCGCGGCAGACGCTCCCTGGTCCCCCAACGCGGAGGGGGTCCTGGGCGAGCCGTCGTCCACGCCGCTGGACTCGCTCGGGGCCTGGCCCCCGGCCGGGGCCGAGCCGCTGGCGACCGAGGACATGTACGAGCGCCTGGCGGGGCTCGGCGTCGAGTACGGCCCGGCATTCCAGGGGGTCAAGAACGCCTGGCGGGGAGACGGCGAGGTCTTCGCCGAGATCGCCCTGGCCGAGCAGCAGGCCCAAGACGCGGCCCGCTTCCTGCTGCACCCGGCCCTGCTCGATGGCGCCGCCCACCTCGGCGGCGCCATCTCCCGCGCCGAGGGCGAGCCCGGCGACGAGCTCGCCGTCCCCTTCGCCTGGCGCGGCGTCGACCTGCGCTCGCGCGGCACGGCTGTCCTGCGGGCGCGGATCTCGCTGCGCGACGAGGGCCCGGCGCTGCTCGGCTTCGACGAGACCGGCGAGGCGGTGGTTCGGGTCGATTCGGTCGCGGTGCGGCCGATCGACGCCGCCGCTCTGCGCGCCGGCAGCCGCGCCGGCCTGCCCCTGCACCGGCTCGAGTGGGTGGAGGTCGAGGCCCGCTCGCAGTCGATTGGCATGGGGGTCGAGCCGGTCGAGGCGGTCACGGTCGACGCGGCCGAGGGGAACGATCTTGCGGCGCGGGCCCGTACCGCCACGGCAACGGCCCTGGCGCGATTGCAGGACACGCTCGGCGCAGGTGAGGGGCGGAGCGCCCTGCTCTGCCTGCGGACCGCGAACGCGGTGTCGACCGCCGAGGGGGATCGCGTCGACCTCGTCGCGGCGCCGCTCTGGGGCCTGGTGCGGGCGGCGCAGGCCGAGCACCCCGAGCGCTTCGCCCTGCTCGACAGCGATGGCTCGCCCGCCTCGGAGCGGGCGCTGCCCGCGGCGCTTGCCGCCGCCGCCGACGAGCCGCAGCTGGCATTGCGCGAGGGCCGGCTGCTGGCGCCCCGGCTAGTCCCTGTGCGGGGAGCGGCGGAGCAGCTCCCCACCGCCTTCGATCCCGACTCGACCGTCTTGCTCAGCGGCGGCACCGGCGGCCTCGGGGCGCTCTTCGCCCGCCACCTGGCGCGAGCACACGGCGCCCGCCACCTCCTCCTCGCCAGTCGCCGCGGGATCGAGGCCGAGGGAGCGGCGGAGCTGCGCGACGAGCTCGAGCAGCTCGGCGCCGAGGTGCGGATCGCCTCCTGCGACGTCTCCAATCGTTCCGAGCTGGAGGCGCTGCTCGCCTCGATTCCCGACGAGCACCCGCTGGGGGCGGCGATCCACACCGCGGGCGTGCTCGCGGACGGGCTGCTCGACTCGCTCGACGAGGAGGGGTTCGACCGCGTCTTCGCACCCAAGGTGGACGCCGCCTGGCACCTGCACGAGCTGACCGCCGAGCTCGAGCTCTCGCGCTTCGTCCTCTTCTCCTCCGCGGCGGGCGTCGTCGGCAACCCCGGCCAGGCGAATTACGCCGCCGCCAACTCCTTCCTCGACGCGCTCGCCGCCCACCGGCGCGGCCTCGGGCTGCCGGCGACCTCGCTGGCCTGGGGTGCATGGGCCCTCGACGCCGGGATGACCAGCGGCCTCGACGAGGCCGCCGCGCGGCGGGCCAAGCGGCTCGGCATCGCGGCGATCGACGAGCAGCTCGGCCGCGAGCTTCTTCGACGCCGCTTGGGAGCGCCCCGAGGCGCTGCTCGTGCCCGCCGGGTTCGAGCCGGCGGGGCTGCGAGCGCAGGCGGCGGCCGGCACGCTGAGCCCGGTCCTGAGCCGCCTGGCGGGTGCCCGTCCCGGCGACGCGGTGGCGCGGGGCTCGCTCGGCGAGCGCCTCGACGGCCTCTCCGAGCAGGAGCGCGAGAAGGTCGTGCTCGAGCTGGTTCGGGCCCACGTCGCTGCCGCCCTCGGCCACTCCTCGGCGGCCGCGATCGAGCCCGATGCGGCCTTCGCCGAGCTCGGCTTCGACTCGCTCGCGGCGGTCGAGCTGCGCAACCGCCTCAACGCCGCGACCGGTCTGCGCCTGCCCCCGACCCTCGTCTTCGACCATCCCACCAGCGCGGCGGTGGCGCGGCAGTTGCTGGCCGACGTCGCCCAGCTCGAGGCTGGGGGAGGGGGCCAGGACCGCGGGGAAGCCGAGCTGGCCGGGGCGCTGGGCCGGCTCGAGGCGGTGATGTCGGCGGTCGAAGCGGACGCGCGGATGCGCGGGGTCGCCGACGCCCGCCTGCGTGCCCTGCTCGCTCGGCTCGAGGGCGAGGACGAGGAGGGCGAGGACGGCCTCACCGCGCTCTCCGACGAGCAGATGTTCGAGCTGATCGACGAGGAGCTGAGCGCATCGTGAGCGACGAGGCAAAGCTCCGCCGCTACCTGGAGAAGGTCACCGTCGAGCTGCGGCAGGCGCGGCGGCGGGCGGGCGAGCTCGAACGGCAGCTGGCGGAGCCGATTGCGATCGTCGGCATCGGCTGTCGCTACCCGGGCGGGGTCGAGTCCGCCGCCGACCTCTGGCGGCTGGTCGAGCAAGGCCGCGACGGCATCGGCCCCTTCCCCGCCGACCGCGGCTGGGACCTGGACGCGATCTACGATCCGGACCCGGCCAAGCCCGGCACCTGTAACGCGCGCGAAGGCGGCTTCGTCGCCAGCGCCGCCGAGTTCGATCCGGGCTTCTTCAAGATCAGCCCGCGCGAGGCGCTGCTGATGGACCCGCAGCAGCGCCTCCTGCTGGAAGCGTCGTGGCAGGCGCTGGAGGACGCCGTGATCGAGCCGGGCGCGCTGCGCGGCTCCCGCACCGGCGTCTTCGCCGGCGTCATGTACGCCGAATACGGCGCGGTCGAGCTCGGCGTGCCGCCGGGGATGACGACCAGCATCGCCTCCGGCCGGGTCTCCTACGCCCTCGGCCTGCAGGGCCCGGCGATCACGGTCGACACCGCCTGCTCCTCCTCGCTGGTGGCGCTGCACCTCGCCGCGCAGGCGCTGCGGGCGGGGGACTGCGACCTCGCCCTGGCGGGTGGGTCGACCGTCTTGGCGACCCCCTTGAGCATGATCGTGCTCAGTGCGCAGGGCGGCCTTGCCCCGGACGGGCGCTGCAAGTCCTTCGCCGATTCCGCCGACGGCACCGGCTGGGGCGAGGGGGTCGGGATCCTCGCCCTGGAACGGCTCTCCGACGCCGAGCGCAGCGGCCGCGAGGTGCTGGCGACGATCCGCGGCTCGGCCGTCAACCAGGACGGCGCCTCCAACGGCCTGACCGCCCCCAACGGGCCGGCGCAGGAGCAGGTGATCCGCCAGGCGCTGGCCAACGCGGGCCTCTCCGCCGCCGAGGTCGACGCGGTCGAGGCGCACGGCACCGGCACCGTGCTCGGCGACCCGATCGAGGCCGGCGCCCTGCTTGCCACCTACGGCGGCGAACGCGATCGCCCGCTCTGGCTCGGCTCGCTGAAGTCGAACATCGGCCACACCCAGGCGGCGGCCGGGGTCGGCGGCGTGATCAAGATGACGCAGGCGATGCGGGCGGGGGTGTTGCCCAAGACCCTGCACGTCGAGCGGCCGACGACGAAGGTCGAGTGGGGCGCCGGCAGCGTCGAGCTGCTGACCGAGGCGCGCGAGTGGGCGTCGAACGACCGGCCGCGCCGCGCCGCGGTCTCCTCGTTCGGCGTCAGCGGGACCAACGCGCACCTGATCCTCGAGCAGGCCCCCACCGCCGCGGGCGCCGCGCCACTGTCGGTACCGACGCCGCCGCCCTCCGACGCCGCCCTGCCCGACGTCTTCCCGCTGTTGCTCTCGGCGCGGACCGAGCCGGCCCTGCGCCAGGCCGCGGCGCGTCTTCGCGACGGTCTCGCCGGCCCCGAGGCGCCGCGGCTCGCCGACGCCGCCTACTCGCTCGCCACCAGACGCGCCAGCTTCCCCCACCGCGCGGTAGCCGTCGGCGCCGACCGCGCCGACCTGTGCGAGGCGCTCGCGGCGCTTGCCGAGGGAAGGGACAGCCCGGCCCTCGCCGCCGGCAGCGGCGCCGGCAAGCACCGCGCGGCCTTTGTCTTCCCCGGCGTCGGCTCGCAGTGGCCGGGAATGGGGCTGGGGCTGCTCGAGCGCTCGCCGGCCTTCGCCGAGCAGATGCGCGCCTGCGACGAGGCCCTCGCCCGCCACCTCGACTTCTCGGTGCGAGATGTCCTTCGGGGCGCCCCGGGCGCCCCCGGGATCGACGAGCCGGTGACGATGCAGGTCGCGCTGTTTGCCGTGATGGCGTCGCTGGCGGCGCTCTGGCGGGCCTGTGGAGTCGAGCCGGCGGCCGTCGCCGGCCACTCCCAGGGCGAGATAGTCGCGGCCTACGTCGCCGGCGGTCTCGATCTCGACGACGCTGCCCTGCTCTGCGCGGTGCGCAGCCGCTCGATCGTGAAGCTGGTCGGCAGCGGCGGCATGGCCTCGGTAGCGCTGCCGGCCGCCGAGCTGGAGGAGCGCCTGGGCGAGTGGGAGGGCCGGATCGAGATCGCCGCCATGAACGGGCCTTCGGCGACCGTGCTGAGCGGCGACAACGAGGCCCTGAAGGAGCTCGTCGATCGCCTCGTCGTCGAGGGTGTGCGGGCGCGGGCGGTACCCGCCGCAACCGCGCCTTCGCACTCGGTCCAGGTCGAGGCGCTGCGCGACGATCTGCTCGAGCAGTTGGCGCCGCTGCGTCCCCGCAGCGGCGAGGTTCCGTTCTTCTCCTCCGTGACCGGCGACCGCCTCGACAGCGCCGAGCTGGGCGCCGAGTACTGGTACCGCAACATGCGCCAGACGGTTCGCCTCGAGCAGGCGACCCGTGCCCTGCTCGCCGCCGGCGAGCGCGTCCTGATCGAGGTCAGCCCCCACCCGGTGCTGACCCTGCCGATCGGCGAGACGATCGAGGTGGCGCTGCCGGCCCACGATCGCGCCGCCGCGCTCGCCACCCTGCGCCGGGGCGAGGGCGGGCCGGAGCGCTTCGGCCTCTCCCTGGGCGAGGCGGTTGCGGCCGGCCTCGAGGTCGAGTGGGAGGCCTTCTTTGCCGCCAGCGAAGCACGGGCCGTGAAACTGCCCGGCTACCCCTTCCAGCGGCGGCGTTTCTGGCTGGAGGGAACGACGCTCGCCGCGCTCAGCGGCGCCACGGCTGCCCCCGGCTTCGCCGCGCTCGAGGAGGAAGGGGAGGACGAGGGCTCGTTCGCCCTCGCCGGAGCGACGCCGGCGGAGCGGCAAGAGACGGTGATGGAGCTTGTGCGCGAAAAGGCGGCGGCGCTGCTCGGCCACTCCTCCGCCACGGACGTCGACCCCGAGCTCGGCCTGCTCGAGCTCGGCTTCGACTCGGTGGCGGCAATGGACCTGCGCAAGCGGCTGCACGCCACGACCGGGGTAGAGCTGCCGGTCTCATTGCTGGCGAGCCGCCCCAGCGTCGCCGCGATTGGCCGCTGCCTGCTGGCGGAGCTGGAAGGGACGGCGAAGCAAGCAGAGGGCGAGGGCGGGGAGGGGGAGATGATCGCCCGGCTGCGGAGCGCGGTCGGCGAGGCCGAGGTCGAGGCGGCGATCGGACTGATCGAGGCGGCAGCCCGCGCCCGGCCGCGCTTTGGCATCGATGCCGCGTCCCAACGCGCCCCGAGCCCCGTCCGCCTCGGCCCCGGCGGCGAGGGGCCACCGCTCTTCCTCATCCCCTCGATCGTCCCCAGCTCGGGGCCGGAGGAGTACGCCCGGCTCGCCGCTGCACTCAGCGGCGGACGGAGCCCGTCGGCCTTGCCGGTGCCGGGCTTCCTCGCCGGCGAGGATCTGCCCGACAGCGTCGAGGCCATCGCGGAGGCGCTGGCTCAGGCCGTTCTCGGCAACGGCGACCTGGATGGGCTGGTGCTTGCCGGCCACTCCTCGGGCGGCTGGCTCGCCCACGCGACCGCCCAGCGCCTGGAGCGGGCCGGCTCGGGACCGAGCGCCGTCGTCCTGCTCGACACTCACCTCGACGAGGACGGCTCCCTGGCCCGCCTGATCCCGGCGATGCTGGTCGCGGCAAGCGCCGGCGAGACGGCCCTGACCCCGCTCGACGACACCCGGCTGACGGCGACGATGGCCTACTTCAGGCTCTTCGCCGGGTGGAGCCCGGCGGACCTGGAGGCGCCCCTGACCCTGCTCAGGGCGAGCCGCCCGCCGGTCGGACTGCCGCTCGGCGAGGGGGAGGCGTGGCGCGCCGCCTGGCCGCACCCGCACACCGCCGTCGACGTGGCGGGCGATCACTTCTCGATGCTTCTCGACGAGGTGCCCGAGACCGCGGCGGCGCTCGATGCCGCCCTGGCGCCGCAGGGGATCGCCCGGTGAGCGAGCGGCGGTTCACCTACTCGCCGGCAGCCCTGCGGCTCTATGACTTCGTCGCCTACCGGGTCGACGCGCCGCTGCTCTGGCGCTGCTCGGTTCGTGACCTGCTCGACCTCTATGACCGCGAGGTCTCCGCCCACCACCTCGATGTCGGCGTCGGCACCGGGTACCTGCTCGATCGCTGTCGCTTCCCCGTGGCGGCGCCGCGGGTCACCCTGATGGACCTCAACCCCGGGCCGCTCGCCTACGCGGCACGGCGCCTGCGGCGCTACTCGCCGCATTGCCTGCGGGCCGACATGCTCGAGCCCTGGGGGTTGCCGCGGGGCTCGTTCGACTCGATCGCGCTCAGCAACGTGCTCGTCTGCGCGGCCGGTGCGATGCCGCAGAAGGCCGTCGCCTTCGAGCACGCGCGCGAGTGCCTGGCGCCGGGGGGACGGGTCTTTGGCTGCACCGTGCTGAACGGCGGCGTCGAGCACACCCGACGCTCGCGATTGGCGCTGCGAGCGCTGAACCGGCGCGGAGTCTTCAGCAACCTCGACGACGACCGAGCAGGTCTCGAGGCCGCGCTCTCGCGCACGTTTGATTCCTATGAGATCACCGTCAAGGGGTCGGTGGCCTTTTTCACGGCAAGGATGGGAGGGGGGACCTGATGGCAAACGGAGTGGCAGTGCAAGCAGGGCTTGGAGGGGCGGCTCTTGCTCTCGAGGTCGAGCCCGGCGAGTTGCCGGAGACGATGGCCGCTTGGGTGATTCGCCCCGAGCGCGAGGGCGAGCCCAACGACGCCTTCCAGCTCGAGCAGATCGAGGTCCCGGAGCCGGGCGCCTTCGAGGTGATCGTCCGCGTGATGGCGGCCGGGGTCAACTACAACAACGTCTGGGCGGCGCTGGGCAAGCCGGTCTCGGTCTTCGGCTACGGCGACCACCCCGAGTACGGCCACCACATCGGCGGCTCCGACGGCGCCGGAATCGTCTGGAAGGTGGGCGAGGGAGTCACCCGCTGGAAGCCCGGCGACGAGGTGGCGCTGCACGCCAATTACGCCTCTTATGAGGACGTAGAGGTGCACGGGCTCGACCCGATGGCGGCGCCGAGCCAGAAAGCGTGGGGCTACGAGACGACTTGGGGAGCGCTGGCGCAGTTCTGCAAGGTGCAGGCCCAGCAGCTGCTGCCGCGACCCCAGAACCTCTCCTGGACGGAGATGGCCTCCTACGGGGTCGGCTACTTCACCGCCTACCGGATGCTGATCGACCAGTGCAAGCTGCAGCCCGGCCACAACGTGCTGATCTGGGGCGCCGCCGGTGGCCTCGGCGTCTTCGCCGTGCAGCTCTGCAAGGCGGCGGGGGCAAACGCGGTCGGCGTCGTCTCCTCCGATGAGAAGGGCGAGCTGATCAAGCAGCTCGGCGCGGTCGACTACATCAACCGCTCCGAATTTGGGGAGATGATGCGGACGCCCGAGAACCTCACCGATCCGGCCAAGGACAAGGAGCGCTTCAAGGCCTCCAGGGGCTTCGCCAAGCGGGTCAAGGAGATCCTCGGCGACGCCCCCGACATCGTCTTCGAGCACGTCGGCCAGGCCACCTTCCCGACCTCGGTCTTCGTCTGCAAGCCCTTCGGCAAAGTCGTGATCTGCGGCGCCACCTCGGGCTTCCAGCTCGACTTCGACGTGCGCTACCTCTGGATGCGCCAGAAGCAGATCATCGGCTCGCACTTCGCCAACGCGTACCAGTGCCTCAGGGCTAACCAGCTGATGGCCGAGGGCAAGGTCCGCCCCGTGATCTGGCAGACGATGGGCTTCGAGGCGGTGCCGGAAGCCCACCAGTTGATGTACGAAAACAAGCACCTCGGCAAGATCGCGATCCTGGTCGGGGCCGAGTCTGAGAACGAGGGCCGCAACGAGCCTGGCCCCGGCGCGATCGAGGTGTCGTGATGTTCGAGGCGCCGATTGACGCAACTGGGGTCGCGAAGCTGCAGGACGTCGAGCTCGGCGCCCTGCCCGAGACGATGGCCGCCTGGGTGATCCGCCAAGAGCGCGAGGGCGAGCCCAACGACGCCTTCCAGCTCGAGCAGATCGAGGTCCCGGAGCCGGGCGCCTTCGAGGTGATCGTGCGGGTGATGGCCGCCGGCGTCAACTTCAACAACGTCTGGGCGGCGCTGGGCAAGCCGGTCTCGGTCTTCGGCTACGGCGACCACCCCGAGCACGGCCACCACATCGGCGGCTCCGATGCCTCGGGGGTCGTCTGGAAGGTGGGCGAGGCCGTCACCCGCTGGAAGCCCGGCGACGAGGTCGTGATCAACCAGAACCAGACCTCTTACGAGGACGTCGAGGTGCACGGGCTCGACCCGCTGGCGGCGCCGAGCCAGAAAGCGTGGGGCTACGAGACGACCTGGGGCTCCTTTGCCCAGTTCACCAAGGTGCAGGCGCAGCAGCTGCTGCCACGGCCCCAGAACCTCTCCTGGGCCGAGTCGGCCTCATACGGCCTCGCCTACTTCACCGCCTACCGGATGCTGATCGACCAGTGCAAGCTGCAATCCGGCCACAACGTGCTGATCTGGGGTGCTGCCGGCGGCCTCGGCGTTTTCGCCGTGCAGCTCTGCAGGGCGGCGGGCGCCAACGCGGTCGGCGTCGTCTCCTCCGAGGAGAAGGGCGAGCTGGCCAAGCAACTCGGCGCGGTCGACTACATCGACCGCAAGGAGTTCGGCGAGATGATGCGCACGCCGGAGAATCTCGCCGACAAGGTGGCCGACAAGGAGCGCTTCAAGGCATCGCGCGGCTTTGCCAAGCGGGTCAAGGAGATCCTCGGCGACGCCCCCGACATCGTCTTCGAGCACGTCGGCCAGGCCACCTTCCCGACCTCGGTCTTCGTCTGCAAGCCGTTCGGCAAGATCGTCATCTGCGGCGCGACGACTGGCTTCCGGCTCGACTTCGACGTGCGTTACCTGTGGATGCGCCAGAAGCAGATCGTCGGCTCGCACGGGGCAAACGCCTACGAGAGCATGAAGGCCAACCAGTTGATGGCCGAGGGCAAGATTCGCCCGGTCGTCTGGCAGACGATGGGCTTTGGCGACACCCCAAAGGCACACCAGCTGATGTACGAAAACAAGCACCTCGGCAAGATCGCGATCCTGGTCGGGGCCGAGTCCGAGGACGAGGGCCGCAACGAGCCCGGCCCCGGCGCGATCCAGGTTCGGTAGGGCTGCGGCGATGGAGCTTGCAAGCCGCCGCTGGGGCTCGTCCGCTGCCGAGTGCGTCGTCTGCGTCCACGGCATCACCCAGCACGGCGGCATCTTCGCCGACCTGGGCGAACGCCTTGCTGACCTCGGCCACTTCGTCGCCGCCGTCGACCTGCGCGGCCACGGCGACTCCGAGCGTCTGCCGCCGTGGAATGCCGAGACCCACGTCAACGACCTCTTCGAGACCGTGGATGCGCTTGAGGTCGAGCGCGTCACCTGGGTCGGACACAGCCTCGGCGGTCGCCTGGTGGCGGCAGCAGCCGCCAGGGCGCCCGAGCGCAGCGACCGCCTGGTGCTGCTCGACCCCGCCGTCGAAGTGCCCGCCGCCGCGGCCCTGCAGAGCGCCGAACTCGAACGCCTCGACTGGAGCTTCGCCACCCCAGAGGGCGCGATCAACGCCCTGCTCTCGACCGGGAGGACGGTGGCCGCCCCGCGCGAGGTGGTCGCTGCCTACGTCGACGAGGACTTGCGCAAGGGCCCGGACGGCCGCCTCCGCTTCAGCTTCAGCCCCAGCGCCGTCGTGGTCGCCTGGAGCGAGATGGTTCTCCCGCCGCCGCCGATCGCCCAGCTGCCCACCCTGATGGTCCGCCCCCAGGTGCCGCTCTTCGACGGCAGCGTCCAGCTGCCCCGCTACCGCGAGGCCCTCGGCGAGCTGCTGACCGAGGTCACAGTCCCCAACGGCCACAACCTGCTCTGGGAGTCCCCCGTCGAGACCCTGGGAGCGATCGAGTCGTTCCTCGGGTCACGGCGGGGGAGAGCTACCGATGGCCTCTCAGGCGGGTGAACCAGCCCATTTCAAAAATTCGTGGAAGCCGAAGAGCTTGACGAGCACGCTGCCGTCAAGCACCGCGGGGCTGCCAACGAACGTCAGTGCGGTTAAGGGTCCCGCTAGAAGTAAATGTTCCACCAGGTGTGTTTTGAGTTCGTTTTTCCCGTCCCTCAGCGCCAGTTGGCCCGCGATCGGCCATCCTGGTCCAAGTGCGCATTCTTCGCTGAATTCTATTTCTGCCAGCGTCGTGCCCGTATCTGGTTTGATCAGCACAAGCGGCTCGTGCGTTTTGCCAGCCAATTCGTGTAAGACGAGTAAGGCTGTCGCTTTCTTGCTTTCGATTACGCCTTTTTTGCCCCCGCCAATTGGTTGACAAGCCGCGATGAATTTTCCATTGACCAGCATTACGCAGCCGCTGAAAGCGACTCGCCCTAAAGAGATCGTCCCTTCGAGTTCGAGTTTCCCACCTTCGATCAGCGCGGCCGAGGTACATAAGACGGTGACCGGCGTGCTGCCGAAGGAGAATAAGAGCGTTGCGGTGTTATTCTCTATTTCTCTAATTTGAAGCTGTGGCACTAATGCTTTGTTGAAGAATTTTAATTCGCCCGCTTGGTTGAGATACCCCCAGTTGGCTCCAACTTCTGCTTGAGCCGTACCACTGGATGTCATCGTCACGAGGCCAAGGACAAGGGCGCACAGCCCCGACATTCCAAGTCTCATCATCATTCTCCTCTCGGTTTGAGCTAAAGCCAGGACACGCGGCCCTCCTTTACATGGCGTTTCATCACCCGGGTGACCCGGACCATTTGAGCCCCGCATGGGCTCCAGCGAGCGTGGCCACCGCGCCGAAGTCCAGCGTCGCCTGCTGGCCAAGGGCTAGGAGGTTTGTTCCCGTTATCGGTCCCTCTATGAATAAATGGTCGACGGCAGACGTTTTGAACGAGGAGTCTTTGAACGTGACCTCGCCTGTGACGGGGATCGATTCGCCGATTGAGCAGTCTTCGCCAAGTTCGATCTGCGCGATAAGGGTGCCTGTCTCGGGTGCGAATAAGACAATTGGACTGCCTGAGCTTAATACGATTAAGCCTAAGAGGTTCAGGGTTTTGATCACGCCTTTTTTTTGACCACCGGCGGATGGTTTGCATGCCTCGGATAGCGTTTTGAAGAGCTTGACTATGCACCCGGAGAATGTGGCGCTCCCTTCGGTCGTGCTCCCTTGAGTCTTGAGCTTGACGTTGGTGAGTGCGACTGCAGTGCATAAGACTTCGACCGAGGTGCCAAATTTGGTGGTGAATAACAGAACTCCGTCTTTACTCTCGAGTTCTTTGACCTGAGCTTCGGGTAGTAAGGTGTTGTTGGCGATATTGGCGCCATTGACCACCCAGTTCGCGGTTGGTTCCGCATGGGCAAGGATCGCGACGAGCATGGTCAGGCCGATGACGAGACCGGACAGGCCCAGTGCCTTGATCACCATTCGTGATCGATTCATCTTTACTCCTCTCACTGGCAAAGATTTGGTTCGGCTGAGCTAATTGTATTAGCCGAACAAAATTCTTTGAGCGATGCTAGGAGGAGGGCGTGCGGCGGAGCGCCGCCTTGCGATCGCGCCGCGGCCTGAGCTCGCATTCGCGCGCCTTGCCCAGCCCCGGTTCGCCGACGCAGAGGTCGGAGCCGTCGCCGCCGTAGAGCTGGTCGCCGCCGGGACCGCCGTAGAGGCGGTCGTTGCCACCTTCGCCGTGGCAGCCGTCTTCGCCGCCGCCCATCAGGCAGGTGTCGTTGCCGGGGCCGCCCCAGCAGCCGTCGCTGCCGTCGCTGGTCTTGCAGTAGTCGTCGCCACCACCGCCGACGCAGTCGGTGTTGATTGGAGCGGAGATGCAGATGTCATCGCCGCCTTCGCCGATGCAGCGATTGCGTGGCGTTCCCTGCGGATAGCAGGTGTCCGGCTCGGCGTTGCCGACGAGCTTGTCCGAGCCCGCGCCCAGGTAGGCGGTGAGCGGTACGGGCAGGCGATCGAGGACGGTGACCTTGTCGTCGGCCGGCCCGGTGTCGATTTCGATCGAGCCGACGTCCGCCAGTGGGCAGCTCGCTTCGCCGTGGCCGCGGATAAAGCGGCAGCCTTCGGTCGCTTCGGCCATCGGCCCGTTGACGATCAGGCTGGAGCCGCTGACGCTGAGCCGCAGGTGCGTGCCCGCCTCGGCGCCGTGGATCACGATTCGGCCCTCGGGCGTGGCGCTACCGGCAGCGATGAGCAGGAACAGCGCCGCGGCGGCGAGGCTTGCCAGAGCTCGGCGCAAGCTCAGGCACGCAACCGCTCGAGCGCTTGCTCGCGGCTTGAATGGGTCGGGATCGTTTCCTCGAGGCCGGTGACGTCAAGCACCCTCCGCACTTGGTGTCCGACTCCGCAAAGCGCAAACCCGCCGTCGAGCGTCTGCCAGGAGCGCACGATCAGGGCGATCCCGGTCGAGTCGATGAACTCGCAGCTGCTGAGGTCGAGCAGGAGCGGCGATTGGGCAGCGTTGAGCGGTCCCTCGAGCTCACGCTCCAGATCGGTTGCGGTGTTCATGTCCAGCTCCCCCTCGACTGCGATCACGAACACCCCGTCTTGCTGCTCGCTGCGAACTTTGAACGGCGCGGGACTCAACTTCGCAGCGATGCTACTGGACTATTCGCCGAGCAGTTCGTCGAATCGCAGCGCAGCGCGGCTGGCCAGCACGAGCGTCTGGTTGCGGTGCAGGAGGCCGCAGCCAGCGAGGTCGCGCACGGCCCGCTCGACCGCGTCGCGCTGGGCGAAACCCTCGCCACCGCCGATCTCGCGGATCAGCTCCTCGAGCGTGATCGGGCTGGGGTGGAGGGCGAGAACCTGCTGCAGGACAGTCGCTTCGAAGCTCCTGTCTTCCTCGTGCGTCGTGCGGATGTGGTCGCTGGCCTCCACGATTGCCTGCATAAGGGGAGCGTTCAGCCCTTCTCTTCCCCCCGCGAGTGGCCCTCGCGCGGGGGCTCCTCGTCGGCCTCCAGCGCCGAGAGGGCCCAGTTCGCTTTGACTATCGCCCGGTAGAAGTGCTGGGTCGAGCCGCGGATCTGCTGGGTGCGGATCAGTTCGACGGCCTTGCATTCGGCCAGCACCCTGACGTGGTAGCTGAGCGCGCTGAGCTGCTCAGAGAGCTTGGCGGCGAGCTCGCGCGGACTTGCCTCTTCCCCGCTGTCGAGCATCTCGCGCAGGATGCGTCGTCGCATCGGGTGCCCGAGGGCGTTGAAGAGGTCGTTGCCTTTCGGGTTGCTCCCTGGCGCCATGTACCGGGAATATAGAGCAAACGAAATCTATTGTCCGGCAGACAGAAGCATTCAGGCGTCCTCGCGGACGCCGCCCATCTCGGTGAAGACCGCGGTCGGGCCGCCGTCCTCCCGCTTCTCGTCGGCGATCACGTGCGAGACGGCGTTGATCAGCGCCAGGTGGGTGAAGGCCTGGGGGAAGTTGCCGAGGTGACGGCCGCTCTGCGGCTCGAGCTCCTCGGCGAAGAGGTCGAGCCAACCGGCCGCCTCGAGCAAGCGCTCGCAGAGCGCCCGCGCCCGCTCGCTCTCGCCGATCTCCGAGAGCGCCGAGACGAGCCAGAAGGAGCAGATCAGGAAGCTGCCCTCCTCGCCGCTGAGCCCGTCGTCGGTCTCCTCGACCTTGTAGCGGAGGACGAGGCCGTGCTGCGTGAGGTCGTCGGCGATCGCCTCGACCGTGGCCCGCACGCGCGGATCGTCGGCGGGGAGGAAGCGCAGCAGCGGGATCAGCAAGGTGGAGGCGTCGAGCGCGTCGGTCTCGTAGTGCTGGCGAAAGACGCCGTCGCGGACGCCGCGCTCGAGGATCTCGGCCTGCATCTCATCCGCCTTCTGCCGCCACTCGTCGGCCAGGTCGTCGAGGCCGATCTCGCGGGCAAGACGGGCGCCGCGGTCCGCCGCGACCCAGATCATCAGCTTCGAGGAGACGTAGTGCTTGGGCTCGCCGCGCGACTCCCAGATCCCCTGGTCGGGGTTGGGCCAAGCCTCGATCGCCGCTTCGACCTGGTGGCGGATCAGCTGTCGGTCCGCCTGCGTGCCACTGCCCCGGAGTGCCTTGAAGTGAAGGTAGATCGAGTCGAGCAGGGCGCCCCAGACGTCGTTCTGGCGCTGGTCGTAGGCGCCGTTGCCGATCCGCACCGGGCGGGCGCCGCCGTAGCCGCTGAGGTGATCGAGCGTGCTCTCGGTCAGCTCGCGCTCGCCGCTGATCCCGTACATGATCTGCAGGTCCGGGTTGTCCTTGCAGACGCTGAGGATGAAGCGCATGAAGTCCCGCGCCTCCTGGTCGAAGCCGAGCGTGTGCAGGGCCCAGAGGCTGAAGGTCGAGTCGCGGATCCAGCTGTAGCGGTAGTCCCAGTTGCGTTCGCCGCCGGGGGTCTCGGGCAGCGAGGTGGTTGGGGCGGCGACGATCGCCCCGCTCGGCGTGTAGGTGAGACCCTTCAGCACCAGGGCCGAGCGCTGCAGGTGGATGCGCCAGGGGTGGTCTGGGAAGTCGCCGGCGCGCAGCCACTCGCGCCAGAACTCTTCGGTCGAGTCGAGCCGCTCGAGCGCCTCGGGAGCGCTGCGCGGGCCGCCCAGATCGCTGTCCCCCCAGGTAATAGCGCAGAAGCCGCTCTCGTCCTCGCGCAGGCGCAGCGTGCCGCGGGCGGCGCCGTCGTCATCGAGGCTCAGCTCCATGTCGCTGGTCAGGCGCAGCTCGGTGCCGTCGCTGCCGCGGGCCATCGCTTCGCCCAGTTCGCCGCCGCTCCAGGCCGCGCCCTCGGCGCCGTAGCCGAAGCGCGGCAGGCACTCCATCTCTATGTCGACCTCGCCGTCGACGCAGGTGACCAAGCGCAGCAGCGAGCGGTCGGACTCGTGCCCGGTCTGCGGCCGGCCCTCCGAGCCGTTGCCACCCGGTACCCACTCGGCGATCGAGAGCATGTCGTGGGTGACCAGCCAGCCCGTGTCGGTCACCCAGGTCGTCTCGATCACCAGCGTGCCGGGCTCGTAGCGGCGGCTGATCGGCACGATCACGCCCTTTGGGGCGAGCTTGAAGTGTCCGGCGCCGCGGTCGAGCAGGGCGCCGAAGGCGCTCGGGGAGTCGAAGCGGGGGAGGCAGAGCCACTCGACCGCGCCGTCGTAGGAGACCAGGGCGCTGGTGTGGCAGTCGGAGAGGAAGCCGTAGCCGCCGATCGGTGGAAAGCTGGTGTCGGCAGCGCTCACGGCCGTGCCAAGCTACCACCGTGAGCAGCGTTCTCCTTGCCCACGTCTCTGGGGCCTTCGCCCCGGTCGAGGTCTTCCCGATCACGATCGGCGCGGTCGCCTACTGGGCCCGGGCGCGGACACTCTCCTGGGACGGCCGGCCGGTGCCGCTCTGGCGCCAGCTCTGCTTCGGCAGTGGCCTGCTGCTTATCTCGCTTGCCCTGTTCAGCCCGATCGGCCACATCGCCGAGGAGCTGGTGATCGCCCACATGGCCGAGCACCTCTTGATCGGCGACCTGGCGACGCTCTTGATCGTCCTCGGCCTGACCAAAGGGCTGCTGCAGCCGATCCTCTCGATCCGGCTCTTCAATCGCCTGCAGGTGCTCGCCCACCCGCTCGTCGCGCTGCCGCTCTGGGCACTCAACTTCTACCTCTGGCACATCCCGGCCTTCTACGACGCCGCTTACGGCACGGCGCCGCTGCACGCGCTCGAGCACACCTGCTTCCTCTTCTTCGGCTGCTTGATGTGGATGCCGATCTTCGGCCCGCTGCCGAAGCCCGAGTGGTTCACCGCTGCCTGGAAGGTCGGCTACGTGATCGCCGTCCGCTTCGCCGGCGCCGTGCTCGGCAACGTGCTGATGTGGTCGGGCTCGGTGCTCTACCCGATCTACGGCAAGGGCGAGAAGTTCTGGGGGATCTCGCCGATCGGCGACCAGAGCACGGCCGGCGCGATCATGATGGTCGAGGGGACGTTCCTCGCCCTCGGCGTGCTCGCCTGGATCTTCTTCGAGGTGGCGCGCGAAGGCAGCGAGCGCCAGCGCCTGCTCGAGCTGGCCGAGGCGCGCGGCTTCGCCCTCGATGAGCGGCGGGCGCAGCGCGCGGTCGCGGCCGGCCACGCCGAGCGGCTCGAACAGCGGATCTACGCTGCCTCGGATGAGCCCGAGCGCGAACCGGTCTGAGTTGGGCCAGCGGCCCGATCCCGGGGAGGCGCCCGAACCGGGCCAGCGCCGCCTGCTGGCGCTGCTCGTCTTCGTCGTCGGCGCCGCCAGCCTCGGCGCCGAGATCGCCGCGGCGCGCCTGCTCGCGCCTTACTTCGGCGCCTCGACCGTGGTCTGGGCGAACACGATCGGCGTCGTCCTCGTCGCCCTCTCGGTCGGCTACTGGTTCGGCGGCCGCTTCGCCGACCGCCACCCGCACATGCGCGGCCTCTGCCTGCTCGTCCTCGTCGCGGCGCTGCTGATCGCCGTCGTTCCCTTTGCCGCCCGTCCCTTCCTTGGCTTCTCGGCCGACGCCTTCGACAGCGTCTCGGTCGGTGGCTTCGCCGGCTCGCTCTTCGGCGTGCTGGTCCTGGTCGCGGTGCCGGTGACGCTGCTCGGGGCGGCGGCGCCATGGGCGGTGCGGCTCGCGGTCGCCGACGTCGAGGGCTCCGGCGAGGTGGTGGGGAGGCTGTACGCGACCTCGACCGCGGGCTCGCTGCTCGGCACGATGCTGGCGGCGCTGCTGCTGATTCCGGCGCTCGGCACCCAGCGCACCTTCCTCGTCTTCGCCCTGGCTCTGGCCCTGGTGGCCGTGGCGGGGTTGGGCTGGCGCTTCCTCGCAGCCCCGGCCCTGCTCGCCCTGGTCATCTCGCTGCCGGTCGGCACGATCAAGGCCGCCGACACCGGCCGCGTCCTCTATGAGGCCGAGACCACGCAGGAGTACGCGCGGGTCGTCGAACGGCCCGACGGCACGCGGGTGCTTGAGCTGAACGAGGGCCAGGCGGTGCACTCGCTCTACCGTCCGGGCGAGTACCTGACTGGCGATTACTGGGACGGGCATCTCGTCCTGCCGTTTGCCGCGGCTCGCGACGGGGCGCCTTCAGCCTCTTCCCTGCGACGCGACAACAGCCAGGCACCGCGCCGCATCGCCATCCTCGGCAACGGCGCCGGCACCGTGGCGCGCGCCTACGGCCACTTCTTTCCCGAGACCGGGGTCGACGCGGTCGAGATCGATCCCGAGCTGACCGAGCTCGGCCGCCGCTTCTTCGACCTGCGCAACCCGCGCATGCGGACCTTCGCCGAGGACGCCCGGCCCTGGCTACGCCGCTCCGACGGCGGCTACGACGCGATCATGGTCGACGCCTACCGCCAGCCCTACATCCCCTTCTACCTGGCAACGCGCGAGTTCTTCGAGCTGGCGCGCGAGCGGCTGGCGCCGGGTGGCGTAGTGGTCCTCAACGTCGGCCATCCCGAGGGGAGCGATGAGCTGGAGCGCGTGCTCGGACGGACGATGGCCGCGGCCTTCCCCGCCGTCATGCGCTACCCGATCGAGTCGACCAACACTCTGCTGCTGGCCAGCGACGCGCCGCTCTCGGCGGCGCGCCTGGCTCGCGACGCGGACGGCCTGCCCGTGGCGCTGCGCCCGCTCGCCCGCGAAGCGGCCGCCGGGCTGGGCCCACGGCTCGCCGGCGGCGAGGTCTACACCGACGATCGCGCCCCGGTCGAGTGGCTGGTCGACTCCTCCCTGCTGGAATACGCGAATGAGGAGTAGGCGACGGATGAGGAGCGCGCGACACATATGACGAGTAGACGGCGAACCGGCTTCTTGGTGTGGCTGCGCGCCTGGCTCGTCACCGGCCCGCCCGGTCGCGGCCTGGCCTTCGCGATCGACTTCGGCGTCGCCTTCCGCGCCATGCTCGCCCAGCGTCGCCGCGGGGCGTAACGCTTTGTCCCTTATGTCATGGACAACGCGTTGCGCGTTGCTCGATTCCTCTAGGCTGCGACGTTCTTGAAGGCCGTTGTCACAGAGCTGCCCGATTCGCGCGTGCGGGTCGAGGTGGAGGTTCCCGCCGACCAGGTCGGCCGTGGCCTGCAGCGCGCCGCCCGCAGCTTGGCGCGCGAGATGAAAATGCCCGGCTTCCGCAAGGGCAAAGCGCCACCCTCGCTGGTGATCCAGCGGCTCGGCTTCGGCACGGTGCTGCAGGAGGCGATCCGCGAATCGCTGCCGGAGTGGTACGAACAGGGGCTGCTCAGCTCGGGCATCAACCCGGTCGGCGATCCCAATATCGAGATCGTCTCCGCCCCCGAGGCCGAGGACGAGGCGCTCGAGTTCAAATTCGAGATCGCCGTGCGGCCGCCGGCGACGCTCGGTGAGTACAAGGGCTTGGAGGTCGGCAAGGCCGAGGCGGAGCCGACCGAGGAGATAGTCGACCGCGAGGTCGAGCGCATCCGCACCGGCTTCACCAAGCTCGAGCCGGTCGAGCGCGCTGCCGCCGACGGCGACGTGCTCTTGGTCGACTTCGAGGGACTGCGCGACGGCAAAGCCTTCGAGGGCGGCAAGGCTTCCGACTACCTGCTGGAGCTCGGCGGTGGCCAGCTGATCGAGGGCTTCGAGGAGCAGTTGACCGGAGCCGAAGCGGGCGAAGAGCGCAAGGTCGAGGTCACCTTCCCCGAGGATTACCAGGCTGAGGAGCTGGCGGGCGAGGACGCGGTCTTCGTGGTTGAGGTCAAGGAGGTGCGGGAGAAGGTCCTGCCCGAGCTCGACGACGACTTCGCCTCCGAGGCCTCCGAGTTCGAGACGCTTGAGGAGCTGCGCGGCGACATCGCCAAACGGGTCAGCGAAGCGGTCGACGAGCGCGCCGAGCAGGACTTCCGCGTCGCCGCCGTCGATGCCGCGGTCGACGCGGCGAGCGTCGATATGCCGACTGAGCTGGTGCAGGCGCGGGCCGAGGAGCGCTGGGACCGGGTCGAGCGCCAGCTCGCCGCCCGCGGCATGGACCCCAATACCTACTTGCAGATGCAGGGCAAAACCCGCGAGGAGCTGCTTGAGGAGTCAAAGCCCGACGCCGAGCGCGAGCTGAAGCGCGAGTCGGTCCTGGCGGCGATCGCCGAGGCCGAGGCGATCGAGGTCTCCGAGGAGGAGATGGTCGAGGCGCTGGCCCACACCGCTGAGCACGAGCGCACCACTCCCGAGAAGCTGCTCGAGCGCCTGCGTGAGAACGGCCGCGACGCGATGGTCCGCGAGGACATCGCCGTGCGCAAGGCGATCGACCTCGTCGCCGAGTCGGCCAAGCCGATCCCGCTCGAGCAGGCCGAGGCGCGCGAGAAAATCTGGACACCGGAGAAAGAGGAGGAGGAGAAACCCTCCGAGCTCTGGACCCCGGGCGACGACTGAGCGGCTCTTGGAGCGGAAATCCTGACCGTCTTGCAGCGGCAGGAGGCGGTCCCGGGGCGTTGAAGCCCGGTTAGGTGTTCGCCGGATTGATAGACGGAAGGCGCCGTGAGGCGATCGCCGCCGCTGCGATCCTCTTCGTCGCGATCTTCGTCCTGCGCACCACCGTCGGCACGCTCGCCGACGCGATCAGCTTCCTCTACGCGATCCCGGTTATCGTCGTCGCGATCGCGCTTGGGATGCGCGCCGGCCTGGTCGCCGGCGCGGTCGCCTTCGGCCTCTCCTCGGCCTCGGCTCTGATTGCCGACCAGCCGACCAGCGCGCTCGGCTACTTCAACCGCGCCACGGTCTTCCTCTTCATCGGCGCCCTGGTCGGGCGCTTTGCCGACGAGTTGCGCTCGCTCGAGGCCGAAAGCAACCGCTTCTTCGACCTCTCCCGCGACATGATCTGCATCGCCGGCTTCGACGGCTACTTCAAGCGGGTCAACCCGGCCTTCGAGCGCACGCTCGGCTACAGCCGCAAGGAACTGCTCGGCCGGCCCTTCGTCGAGTTCGTCCACCCCGACGACCGCGAGAGCACCGGCGAGGAGGCGGGGGCGATCACTGGGGGAGGGGGCGGGACGGTGCAGTTCCAGAACCGCTATCTCGACAAGGAGGGCGGCATCCACTGGATCGAGTGGACCTCGGTCGGCGCTCCCGAGGAGGATGCGATCTACGCCGTCGCCCGCGACATCACCGACCGCAAGGTGCTCGAGCAGGAGCTGGAGCTGCTCTCGCGCAGCGACCCGCTCACCGGAGTCTTCAACCGCCGCCGCTTCGATGAGGCGCTGGAGTCGCAGCTCGCCCAGGCGCGGCGTTACGGTCGTGGCGGGGCGCTGCTGATCGCCGATCTCGATCGCTTCAAGCAGATCAACGACGAGTTCGGCCACGCCGCCGGTGACGAGGCGTTGCGGGCGGTCGCCCGCGTGCTCGCCTCCAATCTGCGACAGACCGACACGCTCGCCCGCGACGCGGGCGGCCTCGTCGCCCGGCTGGGAGGCGACGAGTTCGCCTTGCTGTTGCCCGAAGTCGATACGGTCGCGGCCGAAACAGTGGCGTCGCGGCTGGTCGAGGCGATCGCCGCCGAGTCGTTGGAGATCGACGGGCAGGAGCTGACGCTCGGGATCAGCGTCGGCGTCGCGACCTTCGACGAGCACGGCTGCCCGCCGGCAGAAGAGCTGCTCGCTGCAGCCGATCGTGCGATGTACGTGGTCAAGGCAGCAGGCGGCGGTGGCGCTTCTATAGAGTCCCGCCCATGAGCCCTCTGGTTCCAATGGTTGTTGAGCAGACCTCGCGCGGCGAGCGCTCCTTCGACATCTACTCGCGCCTGCTCAATGAGCGGATCGTCTTCCTCGGCACCACCGTAACCGAGGACATCGCCAACCTGATCGTGGCCCAGCTGCTTCATCTCGAGAGCGAGGACCCCGACAAGGACATCTCGCTCTACATCAACTCGCCCGGCGGCTCGGTTTACGCCGGCCTGGCGATCTACGACACGATGCAGTTCATCAAGCCCGACGTGCAGACGATCTGCGTCGGCATCGCGATGAGCATGGGCGCCCTGCTGCTCGCCGGCGGCGCCCCGGGCAAGCGCATGTCGCTGCCCAACTCGAAGATCCTCATCCACCAAGTCTCATCCGGCTTCGAAGGCCAGGCGACCGACATCGAGATCCACGCCAAGGAGATCATCGACGTCCGCCGCCGCCTCGACGAGATCCTTGCCAAGCACACTGAGCAGCCCTTCGAGAAGGTCACCAACGACACCGACAGGGACTACTTCATGAGCGCCGAGGAAGCCAAGGAGTACAAACTCGTCGACCGCGTCATCGAGCACCACTGAAGCGCCCCCTAGCTCTAGCCTTTCTATTTCTGGCGCTGTCTGCTCAGCCGGCCCTCGCCCGCATCGCCGCCGCGAGTGGCGGCCTCACCTATTACGGCCATGTTTTCCCAGTCCAGGGCCGCCACGGCACCCGCGGCTACATCGGCGAGTTCGGCGCCCCCCGCAGCGGTGGCCGCTGGCACGAAGGCTTCGACATCGTCGCCGCCTGCGGCACGCCCCTGGTCGCGGTCCGCAACGGCAAGGTCCTGCGCAGCGGCTACGACCCAGTCCTCTACGGCAACTACCTTCTGATCCACGGCGAAGGCGAGGCCCGCAGCTACTTCTACGCCCACATGCCCCGGCCGCCACTGGCCCAGCGGGGAGACCGCGTCTACGCCGGCGAGCGGGTCGGCTCGGTGGGGGAGACCGGCAACGCGATCAGCGTCGGCTGCCATCTTCACTTCGAGATTCGTACCCATGGTCGACCGATCGACCCCGCGCCTTCCCTGCACCGCTGGGATCACGTTCGCTGAATCTGTCATGACATCTAATGCAGCGGATTGCGGGAAAACACGTTTGAAAACAAAGTTCTAATTTGGTACGACTAGGCTCTGGTTTGCGCACTTGCTAGAAAACATCTGCCTCGTCCGAGGAAAAGGATGCCAGTTGTGGGGAGCTCGTTTGTAGGGGGAGTCACCCATGGGTAGTCAAGAAGTGTTTGAGGAGGGGGGCGCCAGCGGAGTCAAAGTCGATGAGCCGTCTCTCTCGCGCCGCAAGCTATCTCCCGGTCCGGGGCTCTCGGCGCAGGAGGTAGCGGCAAATCAGTTAGCCCGCATCCACGAGGCGACGGTCGAGATCGTCGCCGAGCTTGGCTTCAAAGCACTCAAGGTGCGTGACGTCGTCCGCTGCGCTGAACTTTCGACACGCGCCTTCTACGAACATTTCGGCGGCAAAGAGGACTGTTTTCTGCAGACCTACGACCTGATCTCCCGCCGCGCCACCCGTCGCATTTTCGCCGCCCAGGCGGAGGAGCCCGATTGGCAGGTGCGCGCCCGTCGCGTCTTCGAGGAGTTTGCCCGCATTGCCGAGCGGGAGCCGGAGAGCGCCCGCATCGCCTTGGTCGAGGCATATGCAGCCGGCGATATCTCCTTAGCCCAGGCCTGGCGAGCTGAGCGGATCTTCGAGGGCATGCTGGCCGAGTCCTTTGCCCGCGCGCCGGGTGGTGTGGTCGTGCCACCGATGGTGGTCGAGGGCATGGTCGCTGGAATAGCCAGTGTCTCGAGGAGTTTTCTATTGGCCGGCAAAGTCGATGCGCTGTACGCCGTCGGCGACGAATTGGTCGATTGGGCGATCTGCCACGTCGACCCCGCTGCCATGGAGCTGGCCGATCTCGACCGTGAAACCGTCTGGCGGGATACCACCCTCGAACCCCTACCGTCCTTTTCGGCAAACGGCGACATAGAGCCGTGGCCTTCCCGTGGCGATCGCGCACTCATCCTCTCCGCTGTCGCTGATCTCGCCACCGAACGCGGCTACGCGAACCTAACTGCCGCTCGCGTCCGCTCCGCCGCGGGGGTGTCCCGCCGCAAATTCGAGGCGTATTTCGATGACTTGGAAGACTGCTACCTCGCCGCGCTGGGGCAGCGGGTCACCGAGGCGATGGCCCAGGCCTCCCGTGCCCAGGCGGCAGCAAGCAGCTGGCCCGGGGGCATCTACCGTGCCATAACCGCCCTCTGCGACCGCATCGCCGGCGACGCTTTCCTGGCGCGCGTGTGTCTTACCAATGATTTTCCACCCGGCCCCAACGGAATCCGCTCTCGCGAGCGCCTCACCGGCGCGATAGCCGAGCTCCTCAGCTCGAGTCCACCCAGGTCTTCTCAACCCGCCCCCCTGATCGCACAAGCATCGACCGGTGCCATCTGGTCTCTCTTCCATCACCACCTGATCCGCGACTGGTCCATGCGGCGCCAGCTCTCCGCCACCCTGAGCTATTTGGCTCTGGCTCCTTCAATCGGAGCCGCTGAAACCGTCGCTTCGATCAGGCGAGAGCAAAATGGCTGATGTGGTGTCAGCTAGAGCTACATCACGCCAAAAACAATTCGAGTTCTTTATCCATTGCCCCGCCGCCGGTGCGAAGCTCCGATGATGTCGTTGGTCGACCGCTCTTCCTTAAACGGCCAGATGCCCAAAGACCATCCGCAACCTGATGTGCTTGGCTTAGCAGCCCAAAGGTCACTCGAGTTCACTTTGAGACGAGGCCAGCTCTTTGCAAGGCCCATGTTTTTGAAGCGCCGCCGTTTCTAATTAGCCTGATATCAGGCTAATTCCCATTGTGATGGGGCTAAACATGACGCCGCCTATAGATAGAAAAACGAAAACCCAGCGAGCTTGACGCTGCAACGGCTGCGTGGGACCTTCGTGGGGTGAGTAAATCTCGCACCCCCAACTAGACCGTAACTTACCCGTGAGAGGAACTATCCAAATGGCTCAATCCAGACTCGCTCTCAGAACATTTTGGCTATGTGTCCTTACATCTGGCCTCATGGCTATTGTCATGAGTAGCGCCGCTCAAGCGGAATCCGGGGCACATTGGACTTACATCAACCCGAGCAATGGTGAATTAGAATTCTTCAACGTGGCCTTAAAACCTCTTTGGGGAACTAAACTGGACACTTCAACATTAAGTTTCTTATTTACTACTGCTGGCGGAACAAAAGTCGCCATAACGTGTACTTCAATCGGAGTAGTTGGCAGCCCAGTCCTTGAAGAAAATGGATCAAGTTCACAAGCCCAGACGAAATATGCAGGATGCAAAACATTTCTCAACGGTGCTGAATCCAAAAACTGTGAACCTCATAGCACCGGGGCAGCCAAAGGCGAAATCATCACCAAGTTATACTTACTGTTAATTAAGTTACACTTATTAACAGTCGGTGGGGCAGTTGATACAACAATCTTATTAACTCCTGAGACCAAAAACGCGAAAGGCGAAACATCTGCAATTGCCATCGAAATTGGCGAACTGTGCGCGATCGGAGAATTTCTTGAAGTTACTGGAGACCAAACGCTCATCGATTGCCAAAACGAATTCTCGGCTCATAAGGTCGAACACTTATTTGAAGAATTCACGAAATTACAAGGCTTAAAAATACTCGGCCAGCCGGCTGTGACCGATGGTAGCCATTTCTTCTTCCTCTTGGGGCTGCACAAAGGTTACAAATGGGCGGGATTACCGTCGCCAACGAAACCGTAGTGACGCGGCCACTTTAGTTAGTAGAGCTAGGACCCGGGCTCTCAGAATGCCGCCCGGGTCTTAGCATCTAGAAGAGGAGAAGTATTCGAATGACTCAATCGACGAGCCGATCCGTCCCCGGATCGCCGCTGCGAACGGTAGGCTTATTTGCTGCCACAATGTCTCTATTGACCAGCAAAGGCGACGCGCTCTAAGCGGTCAGCGACGAATTGGTCGATTGGCATCTGCCACGTCGACCCCCTGCTGCCATGGAGCTGGCCGAGTTGGGCCGCGAAACGTGTGGTGGGATACTGCCCTCGAACCCCTACCGTCCGTTCCCAAGTAGAGCCTCGGAAGCAGTCGGTTGGGTGGCCGGGATCTGTTTTGAGGTGAAAGGACGAAGGCTTGCCTCGAGCGCCAATGAGCGGTAAAGTCTCATTTTGAGACTTTTCGTTTTCTATTTAGAAACGATGGACTTCCTCCTTGATCTCGCTCCAGATATGCAGATCTCGCCGCTCCAGACAAAGATAGAAAACTTATATTTGATTGATCTTGACGCTCATCCGGCGTCATGGGACCGTTCGTGCGATGCGGGGGTTCTTGCTCCCGCGTCTGTCAACCGTAACTATCTATTTAGTGAGAGGAAGCAACGAATGGTTCAATCAAAACTCGGCCTTAAGGCACTTGGATTGTGCGCTCTGGTCGTAGGCATCATGGCCTTCGTCACCAGCGGTGTCGCCCAGGCCGAAACGGGAGCTAGCTGGGGTTACAAAAAAACCGAAGGTGGCACCTTAGAAAAATTCACGACAGCGTTATTACCGGAACTGAATGCGAAACTAGATACCGCTACAGCGAGTCTCGAATTCACGACGGCTGGTGGTACCAATGTCGCTATCACTTGCACGGCGGGACAGCTCATCGGTTCCCCGAAGCTCTTAGAAAACGGGTCGATCTCAGAAGGCCAGGCGAAATTCTCTGGTTGCGAGGTGTTTCTCAACGGTGTATTATCGAAAAATTGTGAAGCAAAAACCTCGGGTGGGGCGGCTGGTGAAATTGTCACCAATAAAGCCACCGGCTTAATCAAGTTACATTTATTATCTGTAAATGGACCAGTGGATCCAACTGTCTTACTTACACCGACCGTTAAAAATAAAGCGGGTCTCACGGTTGCGACAATCATCCAGATGGGTCCGTTTTGCTCAGTTGCCGAAGAAGTTGAAGTGACAGGCGACCTTACGCTCATCGATTGTAAAAATGAATTCACCGTTCATAAGGTGGAACATTTAGTCGAAGAGTTCTCGAAATTACGTGGCCTGACGGCTCTGGGGCGTCCGGCGACAATCGTCGGTAGCGCTTTTGCCTTCCTGGAAGGCACTCATAAAGGTTATTTCTGGGCTGGGTTACCGTCTAGTACTAAACCGTAGGGAAGTTTAGAGAGAAGATAGTTAGAACAATTGGCGTAAGCGATACTCACCACCCCGGCCGCGTTCAAAGCGTGGCCGGGGTGAGGTGAGTAACAGGGAGAAAGGCAGGAACCTGAGGTGAAGGAGGAGACAGTGCAGGGGGCAAAGGGGACAGGTATCCGCCGGGCGCTCATCGCCATGGCGGCTTTTTGCGTTGCGATGGTCTTCGCCGCGGCGGCTCAGGCGGCTGCACCAGTGCTATCGGGTATCTCTATCTCAGGGGTGACGGCTAACTCCGCCGTGCTGAAAGCAGAAGTCAACCCCGGTGGCAAACTGACCCGCTGGCACTTCGAGTATGGTACCTCCGACTGTTCTAAAAGCGCCTGCACTAGCATCCCGCTCGAAGACGCCAGCATTCCCGGCGGTAGCTCTCCCGTCCCAGTCGAAGAGACACTCGCCGGCTTGAGCCCAGGGACCGCCTACCACTTCCTAGTCAGCGCCAAAAACGCCGATGGCGGCCCGGTTAAAAGCGCTGACCGCGTCTTTGCCACCCGCGGCGCCTCTTCCACAACCCTTCCTGACAGCCGCGCCTATGAGCAGTCCTCTCCCGTTGACAAGGATGGCAGCGACGCGGTAGGAAAGATGGGTTTGGTCAAAGCCGCAAGCGATGGCAGCGGCGTCACCTTCGGCAGCACCTTCGGCATCCCCGGCGGCAAGGGGGCCCAGTCTTTTCCGACCTATCTGTCCACTCGTGCGCTTGGCCACTGGTCGACTCAGGGCCTTTTGCCGCCCCCCGAATTCGGTGAGCGCGTCAGGATTCAGGGCTGGCTCCCGGATTTTTCTGAGACCTTTTTTAACGCGGAAAGACTCGGCATCCCTAGGGTCAAAGCGCTAGTTTTCCAGTCGCCCACCGGCAGTACGGGTGGTGCCGTCTCCCCCTATGTCCCTGTCGCCGAATACTCCTATGTCGGTGCCAGCGCCGATGCCTCCACCGTCTTCTTCGAATCGCAGGCCGCACTGCCTCCGACAGAAGGCGAGGAACCGATCGAAGGCGCGATCGAGGGCCGCCAGAACCTTTACGCTTGGGATCGCGTCAGCGGCAGGCTCTCTCTGGCCGGTGCAATGAACGACGGCAAAGCTCCCTCGAAGGGTGCCTTCGCGGGTCCCTATGACTGGACAAAGGGCATAAATGCCAAGGCGCTGCGTGAAGGTGGGTCGGATCGCGGCTACTACCTCCAAGGCACCCATGCCATAACCGCTTCGGGCGACATCTACTTCACCGAATCGGGAACTGGACAGCTCTACCTGCGCCTCAGCCCGACCCAGCCCCAAAGCGAAATGGCAGCTGGCAAATGCACCAAATCCGCAGATGCCTGCACGATCCACGTATCCGCATCCAAGCGCACGCCGCCCGATCCCGGTGGTACCCAGGCCGCCGCCTTCCAGGCCGCCAGTGCCGACGGCTCCAAGGTCTTCTTCACCTCTCCTGAGGAGCTCACCGACGACGCCAACACCGGCCCGGTGCAGCCTGCACCTGCGATCGGCGAGGGCTCGAGCACGACTGGAGCCATCGAAGAAGCAGCCTTCATCCCCAAGCGAGCGGTCGGTGTCGCCGTCGACTCCAAATACGCTTACTGGGCCGACCCGATCGCTGGCACGATCGGGCGTGCCGAACTCGCCAACCCGACCACGAGCATCGATGAAGGCTTCATCGAACCAGGTCCGACCGAATGCGAAATCGAAGTCGAAACCGAACCCGATGTCTTTGAACCCCAGAAATTCCCCTCTGACAGCTCCCCCCGCTACGTCGCCGTCCACGGCAGCGACATCTTCTGGACCAACACCGGCCTGCGGGATGAAAACGGCGAACCGGTCGATGAATGCGGCACGGTCGGCCACGCTGAGCTGGACATCGACGACAACGCGACCGAAGTCGATCCCGACTTCATCTCCGGTGCTTCGAACCCTCAGGGCATCGCGGCCAACAACGATGATGTTTATTGGGCGAATGCTGCTAAAAACATTGAGAAGCGATCAATCGGAAAGGCTGGCATTAAAGGGACAGGGGTTAAACAAGTCTTTTTCAAACCGGAATTAAATCTTCCTCACGCGGTTGCACTGAGTTCGAGTGATGTTTATTTTGATCAGTATGTCGAAGGAAGCGGTAAGAGTTATATAAGCAGCGTGCCATTGGGTGGAGGAAGTGAAAACTTCCTCTTCCTTGGCTCGGTCGAAGTTCGTGGAATTGCGACAGATCTCAACCATGTCTACTGGACCTCACAAAACCAAGAGGTAGTTGGTCGAGCAGATCTCGAGCTTGAAGCTGACACTCTCGAAAACGAATTCGTCAAAGGTATCGAAGGCTCCCTCAACGGCCTTGCCGCTGACTCCTCCCACCTCTACTGGTCGGTCAACGGCGAAACGCCGTCTAGCCCGGGCAACGATCTCTATCGCTACGAATCCGCCACGGACACACTCGCTGACTTGACTTCGGACCTAGCCGACAAAAACGGAGCTGAAGTACAGGGCGTGCTCGGTGCCTCAGATGACGGCTCGCGGGTCTACTTCGCCGCTAATGGTGATCTCGACGGGAGCGGAGAAGGGGCGCAGGGAGATTGTAAGACGTTGAGGCCACATGGAGCGCTGGCTTTGACAACTGGCAGTTGCAATATTTACCTTTGGAGTGAAGGCTCAGCTGATTTCGTCGCAAAAGTAATAAGTGAAGGTAACCAGGCAAATGCTGGCGTCTTGAACTGGACGGGAGCCTGGAGGGATCTGTTTTTTGCCACCGGCTACACCCCCAAGAGCGCCTTCGTCAGCAAGGACGGCGAAGAGCTGCTCTTCCGCTCCTCCGAAAGCCTGACCCCCTACGACAGCGAAGGCATCTCCGAGCTCTACCGCTACTCGGCGAGCGACAAAAGGCTCGCTTGCGTGAGCTGCCCGCCGAGCGGGGAAGCGGTGGATAGTGATGTCGTTTTGGCGTCGATCGGATACCCGGGTCCTCTTTCTCCGGGGCTCGTTTCTGTGTCCGCGGTTGCGTCACGCAATCTTTCGGCCGACGGCAGCAGGGTCTTCTTTGAGACGGCGGAAGCGCTGCTCCCGGAGGACACCAACGGTGTCGATGACGTCTACCAATGGGAGGCCCCAGGTTCAGGCTCCTGCACCCAGGGTGCCCCCGGCTATAGCCCCCTAAACGAAGGCTGCGTCTACCTGATCTCGACCGGCAAAAGCCCCTTCCCCTCGCTCTTCGCCGACGCCTCCGAGAGCGGCGACGACGTCTTCTTCTTCACCCGCGAGGGCCTGGTCGGCCAAGACACAGACGAACTGCAAGACGTCTATGACGCCAGGGTGGGAGGGGGCCTTGCCTCCCAGAGCCCACCGCCGCCCAACCCCTGCCTCAGCACCGAATCCTGCCACGAGGCAGCCCCTAGCGCCCCATCGGAACAAAGCGCTGGCTCCGCCACCTTCGTCGGCCCCGGCAACGAGGCCCAAAAGCACAAGAAGCCAAAAGCCGCGAAGAAGAAGAAACACAAGAAGCCCAACCACAAGAAGGGCAAGAAGAAGCAGCGAGCCAACGCCAAGGGGAGGACGGGACGATGAGGTCTTCGAGGACTTCGAGCTGCTCGTCGTCGAGGCGATCGACCTGCTCGAGCAGGTCGAGGAGCCTGAGAGCGCTACTGCTCTGCGCCGCCCTGGGCTGCGCCGCCCTAGCCCTGAGCGCACCAGCGGCCTCCGCCGCCGCCCCGGGCTGGACCCTGGCGATCTCCCCGCTGCCGGCCAACTTCGCCCCCGGCCAGGAATCCGAATACGCGGTAGTCGCCGCCAACGTCGGCGCCGCCCCCACCACGGGGGAAACCGAAGTCAAAGTGACGATCCCCGCCGGGATGGCGGTCAGCACCTTCAACGCCGGCAACACCGACCCCGAAGCACCGAACGAGCCCACCTGCACCGCGCTCGGCCAGGTGGTCACCTGCAAGACCGCCGAAGCCTTCCACCCCGGCTACCTCTTCCGGGTCAAAGTCGGGGTGACGATCCCAAGCGGAGCGCCCGAGGAAGTGCTCACAACGCAAGCGACGATCTCCGGCGGCGGCGCCACCCAGGCGATCGCCGCCTCCTCGCCGACCCCGGTGCAAGAAGACGCGGTCCCCTTCGACTTCCTGCCGGGCTTCAAAGCCCCCGCCACCGACGAGGACGCCGAAGCCGAGCTGCTCGCCGGCGCCCACCCCTACCAACAGACGGTCTTCTTCGGCTTCCCGACCAAGAACCCCGGCGACGGCGTCACCAACGACGGCCATCCCCGCAACTTCTACGTCGAGCTGCCCCGCGGCATGGTCGGCTTCCCCGGCGCCTCCAAGGCGCTTTGCACCGAGGCCGAGCTAGTTAGCTCCGAGGGCTGCCCCGACGCCTCCCAGGTCGGCGTCGCCGACGTCACCACCCTGGCCGGGGAAGTCGGCATCTCCGACGTCCTCACCTCAAACCTCTACAACATGGTCCCGCCCCCCGGCTCCGCCGCCGAGCTGGCCACCAACGTCGCCAACATCGGCGTCTTCGTCCACGCCCAGGGCTCGCTGCGCACCGAGAGCGACTACGGCGTGCAGGTGGCGACGCGCGACGTGATCGCCTTCGGCCAGCAGCCGATCTTCAACGTCCAAGCCCAGGTCTGGGGCAACCCCACCGAGGCCGCCCACGACGAGATCCGCGGCAGATGCGGCACCTTCGGCGGCGCCTGCCCGGTCGAAGACCGCGGCGAGGCCTTCCTGGCAATGCCCGGCGAGTGCACCGGCGCCCCCTCGCTGTTCGAAGTCCTCGCCGACAGCTGGGAGGAACCGAGCCCGCCCGCCGCCCTGCAGCGCGCCAGCTATGAAAGCGCCGGCCTCGGCGGCGACCCGGCCCTGCTGGAAGGCTGCGAGGAGCTGGAGTTCGAGCCGGCGATCGAAGCCCAGCCGACGACCGACGTCTCCGACTCGCCCTCGGGCCTCGACTTCACCCTGCGCCAGCCCACCGACACCGCCTTCGAGTCGCGCTCGCCGGCGATCCTCAAGGACGCCACGGTCCGCTTCCCCGCCGGGATGGTCGTCAACCCCTCCCAGGCCGGCGGCCTGGGCGCCTGCTCCTTGTCTCAGATCGGCTACCTGAGCTCGAGCGGGGGGACCCCGCACTTCTCCGACGATCCCCAAAGCTGCCCCAATGCGGCAAAGCTCGGCACCGTGGAGGTCACCTCGCCGGCCCTGGTGCGCAGAAACGCCGACCACGAAGTCGAAGAAGAAGAAGGCGAGGCGATCCTCGAGCCCCTCCAGGGCTCCATCTACATCGCCCAGCCCTTCCAAAACCCCTTCGACTCCCTCATCGCCGTCTACCTGGCGATCGAAGACCCGAAGACAGGCATCGTCGCCAAGCTGGCCGGCGAGGGCCACCTCGACCCCCAAAGCGGCCAGGTCTCGACCTCCTTTCGCGAAAGCCCCGAGATGCCGCTGAGCGAGGTCTCGGTCCACCTCTTCGGCGGCCCGCGCGGGGCCTTCATCACCCCGCCAACCTGCGGCAACTACTCAACCGCCGCCGAGCTGGGCGCCTGGAGCGGGGCCCAGGCCACCCCGGCCAGCTCCTTCGCCATCGCCGCCGCCCCCAGCGGCGGGGCCTGCCCCGCCGCAGAGGCGCAGATGCCAAACGCCCCCAAGCTCTCCGCCGGCACGCTCAATCCCGCCGCCGGCAAGTACAGCCCGCTGCTGTTCAAGCTCAGCCGCGAAGACGGCTCCCAGCGGATCGGGCGGATCGAAGCGACCCTGCCCACCGGGCTCTCGGCCAAGCTCGCCGGCGTCGCCAGCTGCTCTGAGCAGGACATCGCCAAGGCGCGCTCGCGCGAAGCCCCCGAGCAAGGCGCGCTCGAGCTCGCCGACCCCAGCTGCCCCGCCTCCTCTGAGATCGCCAGCGTGCTCGGCGCCGCCGGCGCCGGCCCGACCCCCTACTACACCTCCGGTCGCGCCTACCTGGCCGGCCCCTACAAAGGCGCCCCGATCAGCCTGGTGGCGATCGTCCCGGCGATCGCCGGGCCCTTCGACCTCGGCACGGTGGTGATCAGAAGCGCCCTCTACCTCGATCCCGTCACCGCCCAGGGCCGCGTCGTCTCCGATCCCCTGCCCCAGATCCTGCAGGGGGTGCCGATCGACCTGCGCTCGGTCGCGGTGCGCGCCGATCGCCCCGGCTTCACCCTCAACCCGACCTCCTGCGCGGAGAAGTCCTTCGGCGGGCAGGCGATCTCCACCCTCGGGCAGGCCGCCCCGCTCGCCCAGCGCTTCCAGGTCGGCGGCTGCAAGTCCCTCCCCTACAAGCCAAAGCTGACCGCGAAGCTCTTCGGCCCGACCCACCGCGGCGGGCACCCGCGACTGAAGAGCGTCTTCACCGCCAAGGCGGGCGAAGCCAACACCGCGGCGATCTCCTTCACCTTCCCCAAATCGGAGTTCATCGACCAGGCCCACTTCCGCACGATCTGCACCCGCGTGCAGTTCGCCGCCAACCAGTGCCCGGCGGGCTCGGTCTACGGCCACGTGCGCGCCTTCAGCCCGCTGCTGGACTACCCCCTGGAAGGCCCGGTCTACCTGCGCTCCTCCTCCCACAAGCTGCCCGACGCGGTCTTGGTCTTGCGCGGCCCCGCCTACCAGCCGCTCTTCTTCGAGGCCGCGGGGCGGGTGGACTCGGTCAAAGGCGGCCTGCGGGTGCGCTTCGAATCGGTCCCCGACGCGCCGCTGTCGAAGGTCCTCCTCACCGCCCAGGGCGCCAAGAAGGGCCTCTTCCAGAACTCGACCGACATCTGCAAGGGCGTCCATCGCGCCACCCTCGCCCTCGACGCCCAAAGCGGCAAGGTCTCCGACTCGATGCCGCAGATGCAGGCGCAGTGCGGGGGGAAGAAGGGCGGAGGCGGGAAAAAAGGGAAGGGCGGCGCCAAGAAGGGGAAAGGCGCCTAGCCCGCCCCACAGAGCTTCACCGCAGCACATGTCCCAGTCCATCGAGCAAATGAAGACAGGAGATAAGAGTCATGCAAAAGCACAGAGGGAGGGCGCTGGCGACGGCGCTTCTTGCCGTTGCGCTCGCCGCGCTCGGTCTGGCCGGTGTGGCACAGGCCAAACTGACCGGCGACTACACCAGATTCGCCCAGTGCCCCTACACCAACCTGGAAGTCAAAAAATGCCTGCTCTCGACGACCACCTCAGGCGAAGTGGTGCTCGGCAAAAAGAAAGTGCCGATCGAAAAAGCGGTGGTGCTGCAGGGCGGTGCCGGTAAACAGGTCGAAGGCATCGCGCCCTTCTTCGCTGCCGCCAACGGCATCACGCTCTCCAAAGCGCCGCAAAACGTCCCCGGCGGGCTGCTCGGCATCGTGCCCGACGCCTCCTCGCCGTTCCTGGTCAAAGCGCTGATCAAATTCTTCCTTGAAAACAGCCTGACCGGGGTCAACTCGACCCTCGAACTGGCCAAGCCCGCGACCGAAATCAGGGTCTCGGAAAACAACCTCGCCTCCGAAGAAGGCGTGGCGCTGAAAATGCCGGTCAAGGTGCACCTGGAAAACCCCTTCCTGGGCAAAAACTGCTTCGTGGGATCCTCCACGTCGCCGATCACCTGGAACCTGACCACGGGCACCACCGCCCCACCGGCGCCGAACGGCAAAATCACCGGCAAAGCGGGCTTCATCGAATTCCTTGCCGAAGGCTCGATCGCCTTCCTCAAAGAAGCCAAGCTGGTCGACAACGCCTGGTCTGCGCCCAAAGCGGCCGGCTGCGGAGGGATCCTCTCCTTCCTCGTCGACCCGATCATCAACGCGCAGCTGGGCACCACGACAGCCGGCAACAACACGGCGATCCTCAACAACACGATCTACATCGCCGCCGCCGCTGCCGTGCGCCTCAACAACGAAGAAAACCCATAGGCGAGAACTGCGCAAGGAGATGATCTGAGATGAGAAGAAAGCAGACAGCTATTGGAGCCGCCCTGGCGGCCCTGGCGGTGCTTTGCGCGTTGTTCGCCACCACTGCGAGCGCGGCACCTGCCTGGAAGTTCGAAGCCAAAGCACTGGAAGGAACCGAAACGGTCCTCGGTGGAGCTATTGAAAGCTCGATGACCGTTCCGGGACTGACCACGAAATGTGAAAACTTCCTCTACAAGCTAACGATCGAAAACTCGGCGGGCACCGGCAAAGGCAGCCTCACCGAAATGCCCCTCTACACCTGCACCACGAACAGCAAATTCTGCACCGTCGACAAAATCGGCGCGGAAAAACTGCCGTGGGCATCGAAACTGACCACGGTAGGCGCAACCCCCTACATCATCATCGAAGGTGTCAAAGTCGGCATCCTCTATGGCGGCGAAGCCTGCGTGCTGGGCGAAACCCTGGTCACCGTGACGGGCTCCGCCGGTGGGTCGATCGACAACACCGCGGAAACCGCCACGTTCAATGCGAGCACCCTGAGCGCTTCCAAAACAGAACTGAAAGCGCTGAGCCAGAAAATCGAATGGAACGGGCTCTTCCCGACCGAAGCATTCCAGTGGCACAGAGAACAGGCGCTATCAGTCTCCTAGCGCCCCTCGCCAAGACCGCGAGCGCCAGGGCGACCCTGGCGCTCGCGGTTGCGGCACTTGCCCTCGCCGGCTGCGGCGGGGGCTCCTCCGAGGGTCAAAGCGACGGCTCCGCCGCCGCTGAGACCTCCGCTCAGGCTCAGGCCGCCCAAGGACAAGGAGGAGGCACCGCGGCCAACCCCGCCGCCACCGGCGCGGGGGAGGGGGCCCAGGGCTCCAAGCAGTCCTCCTCCTCTCACTCAGGCGACTCCTCGAGCTTCCTCTTCTTCTGGCGCTCCCCCAGGGCAGGGCGCCAAGCACGGCCCCCGCATCGCCGCGCCGAAGGGCCAAAAGGAGCAGGCGCCCAGCCCCGAAGAGGTGCAGGAAGCCACGGTCGCCGACATCAGCCTTAGGAGCCCCGCGATCGTTGCCGCCGCCGGGCACCTCGGCCGCCTCGACCCCACCTACACCTGCGATGGCAAAGACAGCTGGCCCCAGCTCAAGTGGGGAGGGGTGCCGGCGGGCAGCGCCGAACTGGCGCTCTTCGTGATGAACGTGGCGCCGGTGAACGAAAAGATCTTCTTCGACTGGGCGCTGGCGGGCATCGACCCCGAGCTGGAGGAAATCGCCGCGGGCAAATTGCCCGCCGGCGCGATCGTTGGCACCAACGGCTTCGGTCGCCTCGGCTACTCCATCTGCCCCCAAGGCGCCGGGGAAACCTACATGCTCGCCCTCTACGCGCTGCCGCGATCGCTCTCCCCCCAGCGCGGCTTCGACCCGCTGGCGCTGCGCCAAGAGATCCTCGACGTCTCGGGCAACGTCGGCCTGCTCCCCGCGGTCTATGAACGCGGCTGAGCCCAAGAGCTTCTTCCCGTGTCAATCATGCAAACAAGGAATGAGGGAGATATGAGAACCCGATCGAGCAAGGGGAGGGCCTTCGCGGCACTCCTGATCGCGGCGCTGGCCGTCTTTGGCCTCGCCACCACGGCCCAGGCCAAACTGACCGGCAACTACGTCAAATTCGGCCAGTGCCCCTATAAAAACCTGGAAGTCAAAAAATGCATTCTATCCGTGACCAACTCAGGCGAAGTGGTGCTCGGCTCCAAGAAAGTGCCGATCGTCAACCCCGTCATCCTGCAGGGCGGCGCCGGTAAACAGGTCGAAGGCTACGCGCCCTTCTTCGCCGCCACCAACGGCGTCACGCTCTCCAAAACCCCCCAACCGGTTCCCGGCGGCCTCGGGGGCATCATCAACTGCAAAGAAATCAAAGATTTCTTCTTGCGCCTCGCCTGCGAAGCGGTTTTCGAAAACGGTCTCACCGGGCTCTACGCGACGCTTGAACTAGCCCGTCCCGCGACCGAGATCGTGGTCTCTGAAAACAACCTCGCCGCCGAAGAAGGAGTGGCGCTGAAAATGCCGGTCAAGACCCGCCTGGAAAACCCGTTCCTGGGCTCCGGCTGCTACGTCGGCTCGACCGGCTCGCCGTTGACCTGGAACCTGACCACGGGCACGACCGCACCGCCCGCTCCCAACAAACCGATCTCAGGCAAAGCCGGCTTCATCGAATTCCTCGAGGAAGGCTCGATCGCCGTCAGCAAAGAAGCGGTCCTGGTCGACAACGCCTGGTCTGCTCCCGGTGCCTCGGGCTGCGGCGGGTTCCCAGCGGAACTGATCCTCAACCCGATCATCAACGCCGCCTCGGGTCTTCCTGCGGCAGCGGGCAAAAACACCGCGATCCTCAAAAACACGCTCAACATCGCCGCTGCCGCGGCGGTGCGGCTAAACGACGCGGAAAACCCCTAGGGCGAGGCTCTAGGCAAGACGTTGGACCAAGCGCCGGGGCGGGAGCCCCGGCGCTTTGTTTTTTTTGGGGGGGTGGAAGACCGCTTCAGCCTTGAAAACATGCACTGAATCCTTGAAAACATGCACTGAATCTGGTACGAATTAGAAGGTTTCTAGATACGCCGGAGGTTCTAAGGGGAAGGGAGAGGGGTTTGCCGCAATTGCGGTCGGATCGGGGGGCTTCGCTCACCGTTCCCATAGAGGTGCCGTTCGTCGACGTCGATCGGACTGCCTCGTCAGAGACTTCTCGCGGCAAGCTGAAGCCTGGGCCCGGAAAGTCTGCGGCGGATGTTGCCCGTCACCAGCGAACGCGCATTCACCGCGCGATGATCGAGCTCGTTGCCGAACAGGGCTACGACGCAGTCACGGTGCGGAGCCTGACCAAAGCGGCGGGGGTATCCACTCGCTCGTTCTACCAGCACTACTCCGACAAGCAGGACTGCTTCTGGAGCGTGCATGAGTTGGTCGTTCGCCGGGTTCTCCGCGGCATCGCCTTGGCGCGATCCGAGCAGTCCGAGGTAGGGGGATTGACCCGCTCGGGCCGCGCGATTCTCATGGAGTGGGGAAGGGATCCGCAGGCAGCGCGTCTCATGCTCGTGGAGGCAAATTTGGCGGGGCCAGACGCGACCATGCTGGTGCGAGATGCGAGCCGCTCGATCTTGGCCGGGGTGCTCAAAGGCGCAGAGCGAACCGAGGACGCGTTCGTAGCAAGTTACGTCGTCGGTGGCCTCTCCAGTGCTGCTCGCTCCCAGTTGTTGGCAGGGGAAGGCTCCTTGACAAGTCTCCAATCTGACTTGGCTTGGTGGACCAACTCATATCAGCACTCCGCCGAGGCAGCGTGGGCTCCCCTCTCAGTCCTATCGAGCGAGGGTGGGGAGGGGGAAGAACCGGTGGCCGGTGGAGACCGTTCCCTCCTCCTCTCTGCCATTTCCAGACTTGTCGCAACCGAGAGTGGAAGGAAGATCTCGCTCGAGGCGATTCTCACAGCAGCTGGTGTATCTCGGCGATGCTTCCACCGCCATTTTCAGAGTGCTGATGACGCTCTGGCAGCGGCGATGGAACTGCACGCTGGCGCGGCGTTGGGAGCGGCACGAGACACTGGCCAAAACGCACCGACACCCCTGCGAGGCTTCTGCCGTGCAATCGCAACCTTTGGTGCCTGTGTGGCCAGAAGCCAGGCACTTGCCCATCTTTGCTTTGGCGACTTGGCCCTGGCTCATTTATCTACGATGAAATGTCGCGAGCAAGTAAAGGCTGATGCAATCGCTTTGCTTGAAGAACTCACTCCAACAAAGTCCAGGATCGAAAAAATTGCACTCAGTGCTTCGGTTGGTGCAATTTTCGAGAACCTTGATGATGCCGTAGCAAGAAGAAGGATCGGCATCATTCCGAAGGCTGCCGGGGCATTTGCATACTTTGCCTTGGCACCGCTTGTCGGATCTTCTACCGCAGCAGCGTCCATCCGCGAAGAGACGGATTACGCAGCACACACATGTCAGGAAAATCGTGAGTGGGATCACGAACCAAACGAACCAGGGAGGAAAAATCATGGAAAAAATAGGTTTCTTCAAAAGATTTAAGGAGCGCCTAAGCTCCAACGGTCCAGGACTTACGGTTGCCGTAATCGCAATGGTCGTAGCCCTGACTGGCGGTGCCTTTGCTGCCGCAGGTAGTTTGACTGGAAAGCAGAAGAAGGAAGTCGAAAAGATCGCCAAAAAATTCGCCGGGAAACCTGGCGCTCCCGGACTCGCGGGTCCAACAGGGTCTCAGGGAGCTCCAGGCGCCAAGGGCGACAAGGGCGATGCTGGCACTAACGGGACTAATGGCACTAACGGCACGAATGGCGAAGACGGAACAAATATCCAACTGACGCCGATAGCACCGGGTGAACCCTCGTTTGAATGCGAAGAACGTGGCGGCGCTCTTCTCAAGGAAGAGAAAACTGGTGGAGCAGAAACCGAAATCTGCAACGGTAAAGATGGCGAACCCGGCGGAGGCGAAACACTCATCCCTCTTCCCGCAGGTAAGTCTGAGACAGGGGCCTGGTCTGTTTCCGGAACCGGAGAAGTTGAAACACCGTTGAGCTTTGCGCTCCCCCTTGCCGGAAACGTCGGCGTAGCCAAAGTCTTCTACGGTAATGGTGAAGAACCTGAAGTTGAAGTGTCTCCTGGCGAAATGGAACCGACCGAATTCCAGAAACACTGCCTGAACAATGCCCTTGGGCCTGAAGTTGCCCCTACAGCAGAAGCCCGTACGCTCTGCGTCTACAATTTCCCAGCTCAATCGACGGCCGCAACCTTTGTGAGCGTAACACGTGTGGGTGTGAGTGGAGAAACTCCGGGGGCGACTCGCGCCGGCGGATTCTTGCACTTGAACATCACTACTCCCGGGGCTGTATGGGGGACTTATGCGGTTTCAGGAGGATGACAGCGAATCAACCTAGGTTCGAGATGTAGCAAGTAATGGTGTTCGCCAGCCCGAGGAAGCGTTTCTCGGGCTGGCGGTAGAAGTTTGACATCGAGCATCTAGAAGGAGAGAGATATGTCCACTAGACGAACCTTGATAGGCACGCTTACAGCGGTGGTAGTGGCACTTACTGCAATGGTGCCTGTCGCCCAGGCGGAACTGACCGGGAATTACGTCAGGTTCCAGCAATGCCCTTATAAAAACCTAGAAGTCAAGAAATGCGTCTACTCCGTGACGGAATCTGGTGAAGTAGTGCTCGGCAGCAAGAAAGTGCCGATTGTTAACCCGGTCACCCTGCAGGGTGGCGCAGGTAAAGCGGTTGAAGAATATGCACCGTTTTTCGCGGCGGAAAACGGGGTTACCCTTTCGAAAACCCCGCAGCCGGTTCCCGGGGGTCTTGCAGGGCTTGTTAACTGCAAAGAAATCAAAGAACCTATCCTGCGGCTTACCTGTGAATTGGCTTTGGAAAGTAAATTGACAGGCGCGAATTCCACGCTTGAACTAGCAAGGCCCGCTTCCGAGATCGTGCTCAGTGAAAATCGGCTGGCGGAAGAAGCCGGCGTGGCACTGAAACTGCCGGTAAAGGTACACTTGGAAAATCCATTCTTGGGTACCAACTGCTACGTGGGCTCCTCGAGCTCGCCGATAATTTGGGAACTGACCACCGGCAAAACCGCTCCGCCAGGGCCCAACAAACCAATCAGCGGCCACACGGGTTTCCTCGATTTCCTTGAGGAAGGTGCAATAGCCTTTGGCGAAGACATCACGCTGGTCGACAACGCTTGGGCGGCGCCTGGTGCTTCAGGTTGCGGCGGGCCCTTGGTCGAATTGCTGCTCGATCCAGTGATCAATGTTTCGGCTGGGCTACCCGCAGCGGCAGGTAAAAACACAGCAGTTCTTGAAAATACGGCGTACTTCGGCGCTGGAGCCGCCGTTCGCTTGAATGACGCTGAAAACCCCTAGGAGAGCGCAAGGTGGACCAGGGCGCGACCCTGGTCCACCTTCTTTTAGGCAGGGGAAGAAGTGAGATAGAAAACATGGAGCTAAAAAACTTGATCGAATCGGGCCTGCATGGGACAGTTGGCCAGACGGGATAGAAAACCGACCCGTCTCATGCTCAAAACCGTAACTCAATGTGAGAGGAATCAAATGATTCGATCAAACGGGCGTAAGGTCATCGGGATTTGCTTGATGGCTGCGCTTAGCCTGATGGCTTTCGCCGCTTCCGCTCAGGCGGAAGCGACGTCAAACTGGAAGGTCAATGGCTCGAACGTCAACTCGACCTTACTGCCAGAAGTTCAGGTCAAAGAACTGGAGAATAAAACCGCCGACCTATTATTCACCACTAAAGGCGGAACGAAAGTCGATATTTTATGCACGGCGGTGAGCTTGAGTAACGTTAAACTCAAGACTACCGGCAGCACGACTGAAGGCACTGCAACATTCAGCGGGTGCTTGACGAAGCTGAACGGTACGACGACCGCCAATTGCAAACCGAAGGGTGGCGGCGGCGCATCGGGTACGATTATTACTAAAAATGGCTTAGGCTTACTTCAGTTATCAGGTGGCGAAACCGTTACTAAACTCTTCCCTGAGGTGGCTCCTGAATTCGTCAATATCGAAATGGGCGAACTGTGTGCAATCGGGGAAAACGTGCCTGTGGCAGGTAACTTGAACCTCAAAGATTGTAAAGGTGTAATCGGTACAGAATTGGTTGAACACTTAGCAGAACAAGGCGCTGGAACCTCCCTTACTGCTCTGGGTCAGCCGGCTACGATTGACGGTAGCGTCATCTTGGCGCTTGCCGGTACAGGCCATGTGGGTCTGAAATTCTCTGGTGTTGCTGGATAAATGGAGGTGCTAGGCGTTAGGTAGGTAGTTGCGTCTAGCGAGAACCACAGCCCCAAGTCGCGCCGATGGTGCGGCTTGGGGCTACTAAGGAAGTCAGGGAGACACAAGGGGGATGAAGTGAAGCAGTCTGGAATGTGGGGGGAGCGGGGGGAAAAGGGGACGCCGGGCGAGCATGATCGCCCTGGCGACTTTGTGCGTTGGTGCCTTCTTCACCAGCGGGGCCCTAGCGGCCTCACCGGAAATCAATGGCGTCAAGGTCTCCGCGGTAACCCCAACTTCGGTGACCTTCGAAGCCGAGGTAAACCCCCAGGGCAAACCGACTCGCTGGCACTTCGAGTACGGTGCCGCCGACTGCGTGACAGCCACCTGTACCAACGCCCCCCAGCCCGAAGGGGCGATTCCCACCGGCAGTTCGCCCGTCCACATCGAAGTTGCCGTGGAAGGGCTGACGCCGGGAGGCCTTTACCACTATCGCTTGGTGACCAAAAACGGCGATGGTCCAAGCATGGGCTCAGATCACGTCTTCGCAACCCGTGGCACCCCATTGGAAGGACCGCCAGACGGCCGTGCATATGAGCAATCCTCTGAGGTCGACAAGGACGGGGGGGATGCAACCGGCAAAGCGGGCCTGATCAAAGCCGCCGCCAACGGTAGCGGGATTACCTTTCAGAGCACCTTCGGCATCCCCGGCGGCAAGGGCGCCCAGGCGCTTCCCACCTACCTCTCCACTCGCGGCACAGGTTGGAGCACCCAAGGCCTCCTGCCGCCGCCGTCCTTTGGCGAGCGGGCCCAGGTGCTGGGTTGGCTGCCGGACTTCTCCGAGACCTTCGCCAACGCTACGAAACTCGGCAACCCGAGGAAAAAAGCCCTCGTTTCGCAGTCAACCACAGGCGGTCCGGCAAGGATTGTCTCCGCCTACACCCCCAACGCCGAATACTCCTATGTCGGCGCCAGCGCCGATGCCTCCGTCGTCTTCTTCGAATCCCAGGCCGCGCTGCCGCCTGTGGAAGGCGAGGACTCAATCGAAACCGCGATCGAGGGCCGTTCCAACCTCTACGCCTGGGATAGGGCCAGCGGGCGGCTCTCCCTGGCGGGCGTGCTGAATGACGCCAGAGCGCCGGACAAAGGCGCTCTGGCCGGACCCTATGACTGGACGAGGGGCACTAACGCTCGCTCGCTGAGTCAGGGGGGCGCCGCCCGCGGCTACTACCTCCAGGGCACCCACGCGATTACCGCCGGCGACATCTACTTCACCGAAGCCGGCACCGGCCAGCTCTACCTGCGCCAGAACCCGACCCAGCCCCAAAGCGACGTGGTCGCGGGCAAATGCACCAAACCAGCCGATGCCTGCACGGTCCACGTCTCGGCTTCAAAGCGGGGGGCTCCCGACCCTGCCGGCCCCCAGCCCGCCGCCTTCCAGGTCGCCAATGCCGACGGCTCAGAAGTCTTCTTCACCTCGCCGGAGAAACTCACCGACGATGCCAACACCGGACCCGAACAGCCCACTCCTGCGATCGGCATGGGCTCGAGCACGACCGGAGCGATCGAAGACGCCGCCTTCATCCCCGGACGGGCAGTCGGCGTTGCCGTCGATGCCAAATACGCCTACTGGGCTGACCCGATCGCCGGCACGATCGGTCGCGCCGAACTCGCCAACCCGACCACGAGCATCGATGAAGCCTTCATCGAACCCGGGTCGACCGAATGCGAAATCGAAGCGGAAGACGAAGCGGGCGAACCGATCACAGAGAAATTCTCCGCCCCCAGCTCCCCGCGTTACGTAGCCGTCGACGCCGGCCACGTCTACTGGACCAACACCGGCCCCCGCAATGGGAACGGAGAACCCATAGATGGATGCGGTACGGTCGGCCGCGCCGACATTGAAGGCACCCCAGCCAGCGCCGAATCCGAATTCATCACCGGCGCCTCCAACCCGCAGGGCATCGCGGTCAATACGACACATGTGTATTGGGCTAATGCGGCCAGCGACCTTAACAGGCGATCGATCGCTCGCGCCGAAGCTAACGGCGAAGGGATCGAACAGGAATTCTTTCCTGTGGACACGAACAGGACTCCCTACGGCATCGCACTGAACGCCAGCCATATCTACATCGCTGCCGAAGATGCTCTGACGAGCTATCTAATTCGTGTAACTCTGGCTGGCACGGAATTCAAAATTATTGGTATCGGAACCGCCGGGATCCGCGGCCTGGCCGTCGACGGCCTCCACGTCTACTGGGCCTCGCAAAGCGAAGAAGCGATTGGCCGAGCTGATCTCGCACTGGAACCGGCGAGCAAAGACAACGAATTCGCCAAGCCCACGGGCTCCCTCAACGGCCTCGCTGCCGACTCCTCCCACCTCTACTGGTCGGTCAACGGCGAAACGCCACCCAGCCCCGGCAACGACCTCTACCGCTACGAACCGGCCAGCGACACCCTCTCGGATCTAACCCCCGACTCGACCGACAAAAACGGCGCCGAAGTGCAGGGCGTGCTGGGTGCCTCTGAGGATGGCTCCCATGTCTACTTCGCTGCCAACGCCGCGTTCGACGATGCGGAAGCGGCGACGCCGGGCGACTGCCAGACCCAGGGCGTGCGGGGTCCGCTGAGGACGCTCAGCGGCAGCTGCAACGTCTACCTATGGAACGAGGGGACGATCAGCTACGTGGGGCGGGTCGGGGCGAGCGGCAACGAATCCACCGCGGGCGCGCTTAATTGGACCGGCACCCCCCGCGAAATCTTCTCCACCGCCGGCTATACCCCCAAGAGCGCCTTCGTCAGCAAAGACGGCGAAACGCTGCTCTTCCGCTCCTCGGAAAAGCTCACCGGCTACGACAGCGAAGGCGTCTCCGAGCTCTACCGCTACTCGGCATCAGACGGCAAGCTCGCCTGCGTGAGCTGCCCGCCGAGCGGGGAAGCGGTGGGCAAAGGGCCGGGCCTGGAAACGGACATTTTCCCTGGCCCGCTCTCGCCCGCGATCGGCTCAGTGCAGATGAACCAGTCGCGCAACCTCTCGGCCGACGGCAACCGCGCCTTCTTCCAGACCGCGGAAGCGCTGGTGGCGGAAGACACCAACGGGCAGGCCGGGTGTGCGGGGGTTGGACAAAAACTCACCCCCGCCTGCCTAGATGTCTATGAGTGGGAGGCCCCAAACACCGGCACCTGCACCACCACCGCCCCCGGCTATAGCCCCCTAAACGAAGGCTGCATCTACCTGATCTCCACCGGCAAAAGCCCCTTCCCCTCGCTCTTCGCCGACGCCTCCGAGACGGGAGACGACGTCTTCTTCTTCACCCGCGAGGGCCTGGTCGGCCAAGACACAGACGAACTGCAAGACGTCTATGACGCCAGGGTGGGAGGGGGCCTCGCTTCCCAGAGCCCAGCGCCGCCCAACCCCTGCCTCAGCACCGAATCCTGCCACGAAGGGGCTCCCGCGGCCCCATCGGAACAAAGCGCTGGCTCCGCCACCTTCGTCGGCCCCGGCAACCAAGCTCAAAAGCACAAAAAGCCAAAAGCCACCAAGAAGAAGAAGCAGAACAAAAAGCCCAACCACAAGAAGAAGGGCAAGAAGAAGCAGCGAGCCAACGCCAAGGGGAGGACGGGACGATGAGGGGCCGAGCAGCCGCGCTGGCGGCAATCACCACCTGTCTTTCCTTGGGAGCTCTCATCCCCGGCATGGCTAGCGCCGCCGCCCCGGGCTGGACCCTGGCGATCTCCCCGCTGCCGGCCAACTTCGCCCCCGGCCAGGAATCCGAATACGCGGTAGTCGCCGCCAACGTCGGCGCCGCCCCCACCACGGGGGAAACCGAAGTCAAAGTGACGATCCCCGCCGGGATGGCGGTCAGCACCTTCAACGCCGGCAACACCGACCCCGAAGCACCGAACGAGCCCACCTGCACCGCGCTCGGCCAGGTGGTCACCTGCAAGACCGCCGAAGCCTTCCACCCCGGCTACCTCTTCCGGGTCAAAGTCGGGGTGACGATCCCAAGCGGAGCGCCCGAGGAAGTGCTCACAACGCAAGCGACGATCTCCGGCGGCGGCGCCACCCAGGCGATCGCCGCCTCCTCGCCGACCCCGGTGCAAGAAGACGCGGTCCCCTTCGACTTCCTGCCGGGCTTCAAAGCCCCCGCCACCGACGAGGACGCCGAAGCCGAGCTGCTCGCCGGCGCCCACCCCTACCAACAGACGGTCTTCTTCGGCTTCCCGACCAAGAACCCCGGCGACGGCGTCACCAACGACGGCCATCCCCGCAACTTCTACGTCGAGCTGCCCCGCGGCATGGTCGGCTTCCCCGGCGCCTCCAAGGCGCTTTGCACCGAGGCCGAGCTAGTTAGCTCCGAGGGCTGCCCCGACGCCTCCCAGGTCGGCGTCGCCGACGTCACCACCCTGGCCGGGGAAGTCGGCATCTCCGACGTCCTCACCTCAAACCTCTACAACATGGTCCCGCCCCCCGGCTCCGCCGCCGAGCTGGCCACCAACGTCGCCAACATCGGCGTCTTCGTCCACGCCCAGGGCTCGCTGCGCACCGAGAGCGACTACGGCGTGCAGGTGGCGACGCGCGACGTGATCGCCTTCGGCCAGCAGCCGATCTTCAACGTCCAAGCCCAGGTCTGGGGCAACCCCACCGAGGCCGCCCACGACGAGATCCGCGGCAGATGCGGCACCTTCGGCGGCGCCTGCCCGGTCGAAGACCGCGGCGAGGCCTTCCTGGCAATGCCCGGCGAGTGCACCGGCGCCCCCTCGCTGTTCGAAGTCCTCGCCGACAGCTGGGAGGAACCGAGCCCGCCCGCCGCCCTGCAGCGCGCCAGCTATGAAAGCGCCGGCCTCGGCGGCGACCCGGCCCTGCTGGAAGGCTGCGAGGAGCTGGAGTTCGAGCCGGCGATCGAAGCCCAGCCGACGACCGACGTCTCCGACTCGCCCTCGGGCCTCGACTTCACCCTGCGCCAGCCCACCGACACCGCCTTCGAGTCGCGCTCGCCGGCGATCCTCAAGGACGCCACGGTCCGCTTCCCCGCCGGGATGGTCGTCAACCCCTCCCAGGCCGGCGGCCTGGGCGCCTGCTCCTTGTCTCAGATCGGCTACCTGAGCTCGAGCGGGGGGACCCCGCACTTCTCCGACGATCCCCAAAGCTGCCCCAATGCGGCAAAGCTCGGCACCGTGGAGGTCACCTCGCCGGCCCTGGTGCGCAGAAACGCCGACCACGAAGTCGAAGAAGAAGAAGGCGAGGCGATCCTCGAGCCCCTCCAGGGCTCGATCTACATCGCCCAGCCCTTCCAAAACCCCTTCGGCTCCCTCATCGCCGTCTACCTGGCGATCGAAGACCCGAAGACAGGCATCGTCGCCAAGCTGGCCGGCGAGGGCCACCTCGACCCCCAAAGCGGCCAGGTCTCGACCTCCTTTCGCGAAAGCCCCGAGATGCCGCTGAGCGAGGTCTCGGTCCACCTCTTCGGCGGCCCGCGCGGGGCCTTCATCACCCCGCCAACCTGCGGCAACTACTCAACCGCCGCCGAGCTGGGCGCCTGGAGCGGGGCCCAGGCCACCCCGGCCAGCTCCTTCGCCATCGCCGCCGCCCCCAGCGGCGGGGCCTGCCCCGCCGCAGAGGCGCAGATGCCAAACGCCCCCAAGCTCTCCGCCGGCACGCTCAATCCCGCCGCCGGCAAGTACAGCCCGCTGCTGTTCAAGCTCAGCCGCGAAGACGGCTCCCAGCGGATCGGGCGGATCGAAGCGACCCTGCCCACCGGGCTCTCGGCCAAGCTCGCCGGCGTCGCCAGCTGCTCTGAGCAGGACATCGCCAAGGCGCGCTCGCGCGAAGCCCCCGAGCAAGGCGCGCTCGAGCTCGCCGACCCCAGCTGCCCCGCCTCCTCTGAGATCGCCAGCGTGCTCGGCGCCGCCGGCGCCGGCCCGACCCCCTACTACACCTCCGGTCGCGCCTACCTGGCCGGCCCCTACAAGGGCGCCCCGATCAGCCTGGTGGCGATCGTCCCGGCGATCGCCGGGCCCTTCGACCTCGGCACGGTGGTGATCAGAAGCGCCCTCTACCTCGATCCCGTCACCGCCCAGGGCCGCGTCGTCTCCGATCCCCTGCCCCAGATCCTGCAGGGGGTGCCGATCGACCTGCGCTCGGTCGCGGTGCGCGCCGATCGCCCCGGCTTCACCCTCAACCCGACCTCCTGCGCGGAGAAGTCCTTCGGCGGGCAGGCGATCTCCACCCTCGGTCAGGCCGCCCCGCTCGCCCAGCGCTTCCAGGTCGGCGGCTGCAAGTCCCTCCCCTACAAGCCAAAGCTGACCGCGAAGCTCTTCGGCCCGACCCACCGCGGCGGGCACCCGCGACTGAAGAGCGTCTTCACCGCCAAGGCGGGCGAAGCCAACACCGCGGCGATCTCCTTCACCTTCCCCAAATCGGAGTTCATCGACCAGGCCCACTTCCGCACGATCTGCACCCGCGTGCAGTTCGCCGCCGAGCAGTGCCCGGCGGGCTCGGTCTACGGCCACGTGCGCGCCTTCAGCCCGCTGCTGGACTACCCCCTGGAAGGCCCGGTCTACCTGCGCTCCTCCTCCCACAAGCTGCCCGACGCGGTCTTGGTCTTGCGCGGCCCCGCCTACCAGCCGCTCTTCTTCGAGGCCGCGGGGCGGGTGGACTCGGTCAAAGGCGGCCTGCGGGTGCGCTTCGAATCGGTCCCCGACGCGCCGCTGTCGAAGGTCCTCCTCACCGCCCAGGGCGCCAAGAAGGGCCTCTTCCAGAACTCGACCGACATCTGCAAGGGCGTCCATCGCGCCACCCTCGCCCTCGACGCCCAAAGCGGCAAGGTCTCCGACTCGATGCCGCAGATGCAGGCGCAGTGCGGGGGGAAGAAGGGCGGAGGCGGGAAAAAAGGGAAGGGCGGCGCCAAGAAGGGGAAAGGCGCCTAGCCCGCCCCACAGAGCTTCACCGCAGCACATGTCCCAGTCCATCGAGCAAATGAAGACAGGAGATAAGAGTCATGCAAAAGCACAGAGGGAGGGCGCTGGCGACGGCGCTTCTTGCCGTTGCGCTCGCCGCGCTCGGTCTGGCCGGTGTGGCACAGGCCAAACTGACCGGCGACTACACCAGATTCGCCCAGTGCCCCTACACCAACCTGGAAGTCAAAAAATGCCTGCTCTCGACGACCACCTCAGGCGAAGTGGTGCTCGGCAAAAAGAAAGTGCCGATCGAAAAAGCGGTGGTGCTGCAGGGCGGTGCCGGTAAACAGGTCGAAGGCATCGCGCCCTTCTTCGCTGCCGCCAACGGCATCACGCTCTCCAAAGCGCCGCAAAACGTCCCCGGCGGGCTGCTCGGCATCGTGCCCGACGCCTCCTCGCCGTTCCTGGTCAAAGCGCTGATCAAATTCTTCCTTGAAAACAGCCTGACCGGGGTCAACTCGACCCTCGAACTGGCCAAGCCCGCGACCGAAATCAGGGTCTCGGAAAACAACCTCGCCTCCGAAGAAGGCGTGGCGCTGAAAATGCCGGTCAAGGTGCACCTGGAAAACCCCTTCCTGGGCAAAAACTGCTTCGTGGGATCCTCCACGTCGCCGATCACCTGGAACCTGACCACGGGCACCACCGCCCCACCGGCGCCGAACGGCAAAATCACCGGCAAAGCGGGCTTCATCGAATTCCTTGCCGAAGGCTCGATCGCCTTCCTCAAAGAAGCCAAGCTGGTCGACAACGCCTGGTCTGCGCCCAAAGCGGCCGGCTGCGGAGGGATCCTCTCCTTCCTCGTCGACCCGATCATCAACGCGCAGCTGGGCACCACGACGGCCGGCAACAACACGGCGATCCTCAACAACACGATCTACATCGCCGCCGCCGCTGCCGTGCGCCTCAACAACGAAGAAAACCCCTAGGCGAGAACTGCGCAAGGAGATGATCTGAGATGAGAAAGAAGCAGACAGCTATCGGTGCCGCCCTGGCGGCCCTGGCGGTGCTTTGCGCGTTGTTCGCCACCACTGCGAGCGCGGCACCTGCCTGGAAGTTCGAAGCCAAAGCGCTGGAAGGAACCGAAACGGTCCTCGGTGGAGCTATCGAAAGCTCGATGACCGTTCCGGGACTGACCACGAAATGTGAAAACTTCCTCTACAAGCTAACGATCGAAAACTCGGCGGGCACCGGCAAAGGCAGCCTCACCGAAATGCCCCTCTACACCTGCACCACGAACAGCAAATTCTGCACCGTCGACAAAATCGGCGCGGAAAAACTGCCGTGGGCATCGAAACTGACCACGGTAGGCGCAACCCCCTACATCATCATCGAAGGTGTCAAAGTCGGCATCCTCTATGGCGGCGAAGCCTGCGTGCTGGGCGAAACCCTGGTCACCGTGACGGGCTCCGCCGGTGGGTCGATCGACAACACCGCGGAAACCGCCACGTTCAATGCGAGCACCCTGAGCGCTTCCAAAACAGAACTGAAAGCGCTGAGCCAGAAAATCGAATGGAACGGGCTCTTCCCGACCGAAGCATTCCAGTGGCACAGAGAACAGGCGCTATCAGTCTCCTAGCGCCCCTCGCCAAGACCGCGAGCGCCAGGGCGACCCTGGCGCTCGCGGTTGCGGCACTTGCCCTCGCCGGCTGCGGCGGGGGCTCCTCCGAGGGTCAAAGCGACGGCTCCGCCGCCGCTGAGACCTCCGCTCAGGCTCAGGCCGCCCAAGGACAAGGAGGAGGCACCGCGGCCAACCCCGCCGCCACCGGCGCGGGGGAGGGGGCCCAGGGCTCCAAGCAGTCCTCCTCCTCTCACTCAGGCGACTCCTCGAGCTTCCTCTTCTTCTGGCGCTCCCCCAGGGCAGGGCGCCAAGCACGGCCCCCGCATCGCCGCGCCGAAGGGCCAAAAGGAGCAGGCGCCGAGCCCAGAAGAGGTGCAGGAAGCCACGGTCGCCGACATCAGCCTTAGGAGCCCCGCGATCGTTGCCGCCGCCGGGCACCTCGGCCGCCTCGACCCCACCTACACCTGCGATGGCAAAGACAGCTGGCCCCAGCTCAAGTGGGGAGGGGTGCCGGCGGGCAGCGCCGAACTGGCGCTCTTCGTGATGAACGTGGCGCCGGTGAACGAAAAGATCTTCTTCGACTGGGCGCTGGCGGGCATCGACCCCGAGCTGGAGGAAATCGCCGCGGGCAAATTGCCCGCCGGCGCGATCGTTGGCACCAACGGCTTCGGTCGCCTCGGCTACTCCATCTGCCCCCAAGGCGCCGGGGAAACCTACATGCTCGCCCTCTACGCGCTACCGCGCCGCCTCTCGCCCCAGCGCGGCTTCGACCCGCTGGCACTGCGCCAAGAGATCCTCGACGTCTCGGGCAACGTCGGCCTGCTCCCCGCGGTCTATGAACGCGGCTGAGCCCAAAGCTTCTTCCCGTGTCAATCATGCAAACAAGGAATGAGGGAGATATGAGAACCCGATCGAGCAAGGGGAGGGCCTTCGCGGCACTCCTGATCGCGGCGCTGGCCGTCTTTGGCCTCGCCACCACCGCACAAGCCAAACTGACCGGCAACTACGTCAAATTCGGCCAGTGCCCCTATAAAAACCTGGAAGTCAAAAAATGCATTCTATCCGTGACCAACTCAGGCGAAGTGGTGCTCGGCTCCAAGAAAGTGCCGATCGTCAACCCCGTCACCCTGCAGGGCGGCGCCGGTAAACAGGTCGAAGGCAACGCGCCCTTCTTCGCCGCCTCCAATGGCATCACGCTCTCCAAAACCCCCCAGCCGGTACCCGGCGGCCTCGCGGGCATCGTCAACTGCAAAGAAATCAAAGATTTCTTCCTGCGCCTCGCCTGCGAAGTGACCTTCGAAAACGGTCTCACCGGGCTCAACGCGACGCTTGAACTGGCCCGGCCCGCGACCGAGATCGTGGTCTCTGAAAACAACCTCGCCGCCGAAGAAGGCGTAGCGCTGAAGCTGCCGGTCAAGACCCACCTGGAAAACCCGTTCCTGGGCTCCGGCTGCTACGTCGGCTCGACCGGCTCGCCGTTGACCTGGAACCTGACCACGGGCACGACCGCACCGCCCGCTCCCAACAAACCGATCTCAGGCAAAGCGGGCTTCATCGAATTCCTCGAGGAAGGCTCGATCGCCGTCAGCAAAGAAGCGGTCCTGGTCGACAACGCCTGGTCTGCTCCCGGTGCCTCGGGCTGCGGCGGGTTCCCAGCGGAACTGATCCTCAACCCGATCATCAACGCCGCCTCGGGTCTTCCTGCGGCAGCGGGCAAAAACACCGCGATCCTCAAAAACACGCTCAACATCGCCGCTGCCGCGGCGGTGCGGCTAAACGACGCGGAAAACCCCTAGGGCGAGGCTCTAGGCAAGACGTTGGACCAAGCGCCGGGGCGGGAGCCCCGGCGCTTTTGGGTTCAGGCAGATCCTTTCCATTCCCGACCCAAGTGCCCGCCGATCAGGCTGAAGCTTGCGCTGCCGTCGATCGTGGCTGTCTGGCCGAGGGCTTCAGCGAAGTTAACGGACCCGTTTCAAAGGAGTGCGATTTCGCAGGACTCGAGTTTGCTTGCTGTCTTATGGAGCACAGGGGCCAGAGAAGATGGCTTGAGCTTTGCTCAGCGCAATGGCCGGGAAACCCTATGAACACTCCGCGAAACTTGCGTAACTCTGGTTTGCGTGACATTGTCAATGCAAGCAGCAAGAGACTTCTTGCTGCCAAATACCGTAACTCAATGAGAGGAAATTAAGATAATGCAATTCAACACGCGTAGAGCTATTGGACTCAGTTTGCTAGCAGTTCTTGGCCTGATTGCGTTTGCCGCCTCTGCCCAAGCAGAACCGACGGCCAATTGGCGTGTGAACGGAGCCAACGTCAATTCGACCTTACTGCCACAGGCTCAGATCAAAGAAGTTGAGAACAAAACTGGCAGCTTGTTATTCACTACTAAAAGTGGCGTTAAAGTTGAGATTTTATGCACCACTATCAAACTTAGTGGCGCAAAACTAAAGACCACTGGTAGCACGACAGAAGGTGTTGCCCAATTCGAAGGGTGCCTTACAAAGCTCAACGGGACAGTTAGTGCAAACTGTAAACCGAAGACGTCCACTGAGCCCTCAGGGACCATAAGAACCAATAATTTCTTAGGGTTACTGCTTTTACAATCGGCAGGAGTTCCGGTAGTTCAGCTTAAACCTGAGACTGGAACCGTTTGGGTGACGATAGAATTGGGTGAACTCTGCGCAATCGGTGAATTCGAGCCCGTTGAAGGCGTTTTCAACGCTCAGGACTGTAAAGGTGCGACAGCCACTGAATTGGTTGACCATTTAATGGAACAAGGCCCTGGGACGACACTTACTGTGTTAGGTCAGCCTGCCACGATAGATGGCAGCGCTTTGGTGGCTCTTACCGGGGCCACACATACTGGTCTGAAATGGTCTGGAGTAGCTGGATAGGTCAGCAAGGGAGTTTGGGCGTCGCCTGACTTAGGCGGCGCCCGCTAGCTGGGCAGCTGTTAGCCGTATATTTCGGACCAGATGGCTTCTCGAGTTGAGTTCTGATGGCCCAGCGAATCCCCCGCGATGAGTCGCTGAGCCGCGTCCATGGCGTCGGTGCGCTGTTCGCCGCCGCCTACGGCAACGTCGGCTCTTCGATCTACTACGCCCTCGGCGTTACTGCGGCATTTGCACTGGGCCTGACCCCGGTCGCGTTTGTCATCTCGGGCTTGATCTTCGCCGCCACCGCGGCTACCTACGCCGAGGCGACCGTCATGTTCCCGGAGGCCGGGGGATCCTCGAGTTTCGCTCGGCACGCTTTCAACGAGCTCGTCAGCTTCATCGCTGCTTGGGGGCAGATGCTCAACTACACGATCACGGTCGCGATCTCGGCCTTCTTCGTGCCGCACTACCTCGCGGTCTTTTGGCCCTGGCTCGGGGAGAGTCCCGGCGACATCATCGGCGGCGCGGTCCTGATCCTCGCTCTCGCCCTGATCAACATCCGTGGCACCGAGGAGTCGGCGAAGCTCAACTTGATCCTCGCCGTGGCGGACCTCGCCACGCAGGTCGTGCTGGTTGGGATCGGCCTCGTCCTCGTCTTCAGCCCTCAGGTCCTGGTCGACAACATCCATCTCGGCGTCGCGCCGACCTGGAGCGACTTCGCATTGGGAATCGCGGTCGGGATGATCGCTTACACCGGGATCGAGACGATCTCCAACATGGCCGAGGAGGCTAAAGACGCAGCCAAGACAATCCCCCGCAGCGTTGGCTTGGTGGTCATCGCGGTCCTCGCTCTCTACCTGCTGATCCCGATCGTCGCGCTCTCGGCGATGCCGGTCGTCAAGGACGCCGCTGGGCACTACGCGACCGAGCTCGGCTCGACCTTCGCCGACGACCCGATCCTTGGCATCGTCGAGAACCTCGGCCTCTCATCCGGTCCCACCGAAATCCTGCGCTACTACGTCGGCGTGCTGGCAGCGGTAATCCTTCTGATTGCCACCAATGCCGGCCTGATCGGAGTCTCCCGCCTCACCTACTCGATGGGACAGCACCGCCAGTTGCCCGAGAGCCTGCGTCAGGTCCATCCCAAGTACCGCACGCCCTACATCGCGATCCTGATCTTCGCCGCAATCGCGATCGTCACCCTGATCCCCGGTCAGACCGACTTCCTGGCGACGATGTACTCGTTCGGCGCGATGCTCTCCTTCACCATCGCCCACATCGCGGTGATCCAGCTGCGCCGCGGCCAGTCCGGTGTCGAGCGGCCCTGGAAGCCGCCACTCAACTTCCGCGCGTTTGGCACCGAGGTGCCTCTCACTGCGGTTCTCGGCGGCCTCGGCACCTTCGCTGCCTGGATCGTCGTGATGGCGCTCAACCCGCGCACGCTCGCGGTCGGCGTCGGTTGGATGGTCCTCGGCATCGTTGTCTACGTGCTCTATCGCCGCAATCAGCGCCTGCCTCTAACCGAAACGGTCAAGGTGCTTCTGCCCGAGCCGCTGGGGGTGGAAGAGATCGAGTACCGCTCGGTCCTCGTCGCCTTCGAGGACGATCAGCCGTTCTCGGAGGAGATGGTCGCGACCGCGGTCAAGCTCGCCTCCAAGCGCCGCCGGGGCATCCATGTCCACTCTATGCTCACTGTTCCCACGCATCTACCGCTCGACGCCGAGCTGCCCGAGCAGGAGGGTGAGGCACAGAGCAAGATCGAGCAGGCGAAGCTGATCGGCGGTCAGCGCGTTACCGGCCATGTCGAGCGCGTGCGTCCGGGCCAGGCGGGTTATGAGATTGCCGACGAGGCAAAGCTGATCAACGCGGCAGCCGTAGTGGTCGGCCTGCGCTACCGCAACGGCCGCCCGCTCTACGACAAGACCCTGCAGACGGTTCTGGGCGAGCGTCCCTGCCGGGTCATCGTTGTCTCAGAACAGGGCGCGCAACGCGGCCCCGAGTTTGTTCCTTCCCCAGCCTAGCGGCGACAATTGGCGCTGCGAGCGGCTATGGTTTGCTGATTGTACAGCAAATTTAAACCGTAGCTCAAAGTGGGAGAAGCGATTATGACTCGATCAAAGCGCAGATTTGCGGCCCTCGGGCTTTGCGTGGTGGCGCTTGGCGTGGTGGTATTCGGCGCCAACGCTGTTCAGGCGGAAAAAGGTGCCAACTGGATGGTCAGTGGCAAAAACATCACGACCTTATTTCCCGAAGTGCAAATTAAAGAAGTCGTGAATAAAGCTATGGCACTGAAAGGCTCTAACGGCGGGGGTACGAAAATCGAAATTTCATGTACTGGGGCCGAATTCCTCAAAGCGAAACTTGAAACCGAAGGAACAGTAAGCGCTGGAAATACCACAAGATTCACAGGCTGCATTACGAAGCTCAACGGAACGGTTAGCAGCGCGTGTGAACCTCGCACAGGGGCGGAAAAAGGAGTAGTTGTTTCCGAACCACTTAAAGGGTTACTTATCTTATTTGAAGGTCAGCCTCTAATTAAATTTGTGCCCGTTACGGGGACGACGTTTGTTAACTTTATTTTCGGCGAACTGTGCTCTCTTGGCGAAAAAGTTCCAGTCACAGGTACATCAACCGTCAAAGACAGCAATGGGAAATTTACTACGGAAGCTGTAAACCATACGGTGGAACAAGGTCCGTCATCCAATCTGGTTTTCTGCGGCAATCCAGCCGTAGTGGTTGGTGCAGCGGTTCTGGGGTTGACCGGTGCACACGTGGGTCTGGAATGGAGCGCGTTACCAGCCTAGTGGCCGATTAGTCGCGCATCTCGGTGTCGAGTCGTCGAGGTACGGCTCGACACCGAGGCCGCACCCAGAGGGCGTGCGACCCGTCGTTTCGCCTAAAATTCGCCGAGTGGACTTGCCGGAGCGGATCTACCACGGCTCCGTCCGTTTCTTTTCCCTTGTTTTCCTCCTTGTGGGCTTGGCGCTTCTCGTCACCACCCTGGCCAACGGAGGCGGACCGCTCTCGGTCGGCACCCTGCTCGGCGTCGCCTTCCTCGCCGTCGGCGCGGGTCGGCTCTGGATAGCTTCTCGTACGTGAGCAGGCCCGAGCAGGCTGAGAAGCCCTCGAAACCGCGGCTGGAGCCGCTTCTTCAGCGCGCCACTGGCGTGCCGGGGCTCTTCGTCGCCGTCTACTCCGCGGTCGGCTTCTCGATCTACTTCTCGCTTGGCGTTGTCGCCGACCGTGGCCTCGGCCTGACGCCGCTGATCTTCCTCGCCGCCGGGCTGCTCTTCGTCGTTACCACGCTCAGCTACGTCGAGGGCGGGGCGATGCTGCGCGAGCGCGGCGGTTCCTCGAGCTTTGCCCGCCACGCCTTCAACGAGCTGATCGCCTTCATTGCCGGCTGGGCGATCCTGATCGACTACCTGATCGTCGCCGCCTTGGCGGCGATCTCGGTCCCGCACTACCTGGAGCCGATCTCCTCCGACCTCTCGAAGGCAGGCTGGGAGATCGGCATTGCCGGCGCCGTGATCGTCGCGGCCTGCGTGCTCAACGCCCTCAACATCACCGGCCGCAGCCGCGAGCGCCCGCTGGCGATCCTCGCCCTTGCCGACATCGCCCTTCAGCTTGCCGTGATCGTTGTCGGCGTCCTCGCCGTCCTGCACCCGGACCGCCTCACCGACCAGCTCGACCTCTTCACCAGCCCCGACTTCCACGACATCGTCTACGCGGCCGTGGTGGCGATGCTCGCCTACGCCGGCATCGAGGCGGCTTCCGATCTCGCTCCGGACATCAACGTCTCCCGCCGCGACCTCAAGCGCATCGTCTCGGTCGGCGCCCTGGCCGTCCCGCTGGTCTACGCCGGCATGGCCGCGATCGCGCTGATGGCCGTGCCCGTGGTGGCCGGCCCGAACGGTCCGGAAACCGCCCTCGGCCACGAATTCGTCGAGGCGCCGGTGCTCGGCGTCGTCTCCGCCTATCACCCGCTCTGGGTCTCCGACGCGATGCGCTGGCTGGTCGCGATCGTCGCCACGCCGGTCCTCTTCTGGGCCGTGACGACGTCCCTGCTCGGCGTCTCCCGTCACATCTACACGCTGGCGATCAACCGCCAGATCCCCAGCTGGCTGGGCAAGCTGAGCCGCCGCCACGTCACGCCGCAGGTCGCGATCGCGATCTCCGGCGTGATCGCGATCGGCCTGGTGCTGCCGACCAACGTCAAGCTGCTCGCCGGCCTCTACGCCTTCGGCGCGATGCTGGCGATCACGATCGCCCAGCTCTCGATTCTGCGCCTGCGCATCACCCAGCCCGACCGCCCACGCCCCTTCCGCGTCCCCCTCGACGTCGAGTGGCGCGGCGCCAAGCTGCCGCTGCCGGCGCTCTTCGCCGCGGTGATCAGCGCCCTCGCCTTCCTCAGCGTGCTCGCCTACCACGACACCGCCCGCTGGGTCGGCCTCGGCTGGATGACCTTCGGCCTGCTCTTCTACGTCGTCTACCGCAAGGTCTTCGAGGGCACGACGCTGACCAAGCGCGTCTCCGTCAGCGAGAAGGCGCTGACCAAGCAGGTGGCCGAGGTCGCCTTTCGCAGCATCCTCGTGCCCGTCTTCGGCACCAAGCTCGACGACGACATCGTCGCCACCGCCGGCCGCCTCGCCGCGGCCGAGCAGGAGGAGGCCAAGCGTGGGGCGGAGCCAACTCGCCTAGACCTCGTTTATGTGATCGAGGTTCCACTTACCCTGCCACTCGACGCCAAGCTGCCGGATGAAATCGAGGAGGGGGCGCAGCGTGCCCTGAAGCGCGCCAGCGATGTCGCCGAGGAGTACGAGGACGTCAAGGTGACCACCGAGGTCGTGCGCGCCCGCGGCGTCGGCGCCGGCATCGTCGAGGCGGCTCGTCGTTACGACGCCGAAGCGATCGTGATCGGTGGCGAGCCCCCGACCAAGATCAAGGGTGGCGCCAAGTTCGGCGGCATCGGCGCTGCCAAGCCCGCCGAGATCGGCGCCGCCACCGAGTACGTGCTGAAGAAAGCACCGTGCCGAGTGCTGCTCACGGCTCCACCAGAGACAGCGCCAGAGCCGGTCGTCGCGGACTAGACTCACGCCCGTGTTCATCTTGATCGTCGGATGCGGCCGTGTCGGCTCCTCTGTTGCTCGCTCGATGCTGAGCGAGGGGCACGAAGTCTCTTGCCTCGATGAGGACCCGGAGTCGCACGCGCGGCTCGAGGTCGGGCTCGACAAGGGCTGGGAGGACCTCGGTGGGCAGTTCACTGTTGGCGCCGGCCTGGAGACCGACGCGCTGGTCGCGGCTGGGATCGAGCGCGCCGACGCTTTCATCGCCTCCACCGACGGCGACAACACGAACATCGTCATCGCCCAGATCGCCCAGCAGCGCTACAACGTGCCCACCGTAATCGCCCGCATCCTCGACCCGTTGCGGGCCGAATGGTACGAGCGCCAGGGCATGCGCACGGTCTGCCCGACTAGGGTCGCGATCGACATGCTGGAGGGCGCCGTGCGCGAGGGCGCCCCGCGTGGGTCATCCGACGGTGCCGCCGGCGAGGCGAGCTGATGTACATCATCGTCGTCGGAGCGGGGAAGGTCGGCTGGAACCTGGCCCGCGAGTTGCTCGAAAAGGAGCACGAGGTGACGGTGATCGAGAGCAACCGGCGCCGCTACCTGACCGTCGAGCAGGAGCTCGAGCACAACGTCTCCTACGGCGACGCCTCCGAGCTCTGGGTGCTCGAGCGGGCTGGGATCCAGCGCGCCGACATGGTGATCGCGGTAACCGGCGACGACGAGGACAACATGCTGATCTGCCAGGTCGCGCGCGAGAAGTACGAGGTCGAGCGGATCATCGCCCGCGTCAACAACCCGCGCAACAAGCCCCACTTCGACCTGCTCGGGATCAAGCCCTCGGTCTCGGCCACCGACCTGATCCTGCGCCTGCTCGAGCACGAGGTGCCCGAGTACGGCCTGGTCCACCTGCTCGACCTGCAGGAGGAGCAGCTGGAGATCATCGAGATGTTGCTTGGCAAGGACTCCGGGGTAACCGGGAGGCGTGTCGGCGACTTGGAAATGCCCGAAGGCAGCCTCTTGATCTCGGTGCTGCGCGACGGCAAGGGCTTCGTTCCCGTCGCAGACACGGTGCTCGAGGTCGGCGACGAGGTGCTGGCGGTGCTCGACCCGGGCCACGAGGAGCAGCTGAAGGACATGTTCGGCCCCTCCGGCGGCAACGGCTCCGGCTACGGCAGTGGCTGAGCGCCGTCGACAGATTCCATCGCCGTCGTGACTCGCGAGGTCGACTTCCTCCTGATCGGTGGCGGCCTGGCAGCGGCCAACTGTGCCGCGGAGCTGCGCAAGCGTGGAGCCGACGGCTCCGTCCTCCTGGTCGGCCGCGAGCCCGAGCCGCCCTACGAACGCCCGCCGCTCTCCAAGGAGTACCTGCGCGGCGAGGCCGAGCGCGCCGACGCCTACGTCAACCTGCCCTCCTGGTACGAGGAGAACGAGGTTGAGCTGCTCAGCGGCACCAACGTGATGTCGCTCGACCCCGGGGCCCGCACGGTAAAGCTGCAGGGCGGCGACGAAGTCAGCTTCGACAAGGCGCTGATCGCCACCGGGGCGATGGTCAACATCCTCCGCGTCGAGGGTGCCGAGAACGAGGGCATCCACTATCTGCGCGCCTTCGGCAACTCCGATGCGATCCGCAGCGACGCCAAGGCCGCCGAGCACGTTGTCCTGATTGGCGGCAGCTACATCGGCGCCGAGGTCGCGGCCTCGTTGACCGTCAAGGCCACTAAGTGCACGATCGTGACAATGGAGGAGATAGCCCTTTCCCGCACCTTCGGCGACGAGGCCGGTCGCTGGTTCCACCGGCTGCTCGAGTCCAAGGGCGTGACCATCCACGGCGGCGAGGAGCTCGAGGCGTACGAGGGCGACGGCCGGGTCAAGGGCGTCGTCACCAAGAGCGGGCTTGCGATCGAGTGCGACGCGGTTGTGGTCGGCGCTGGCGTGCGCCCCGATGCGATGCTTGCCCAGCGCGCCGGCCTCGAGGTCGACGACGGGATCGTCTGCGACTCGAAGCTGCAGACCTCGGTCGAGGGCATCTACGCGGCCGGCGACTGCTGCTCCTACGACAGCGTCATCCACGGCCGCCAGCTGCGGGTCGAGCACTGGGACGTGGCGATGCAACAGGGCGCTCACGCCGCCCGCAACATGCTCGGCGAGGACGCTGACTATGAGGTCGTGCCTTACTTCTTCAGCGACCTAGCCGACTGGGCCAGTCTCGAGTACGTCGGCCCGGCCGTGGACTGGGATGAGGAGATCTGGCGCGGCGACCGCGAGGACGGGGAGTTCTCGGTCTGGTACCTCAAGGACGGCCGCGTCGCCGGCGCCCTCAGCGTCGAGCGCTCTGAAGACCTGGCCGAGGCGCGCCGCCTGCTCGCCGATGGCGTCGACGTCTCCGGAGCCAAGGACGAGATCGCAAATCCCGACAGCGATCTTTCGGCGATCGGCACCTGATCCGCAGCCGAGTTACCCGTCGGTATTCTTAGTCCTTCGCGTTGCGCCCTGGTGTAATTGGCAACACGCCAGCCTCTGGAGCTGGATTTCGGGGTTCGAGTCCCTGGGGCGCAGTCCCGTCGTGCACGTTCCAATCGCAGGGAACGACAGCAGAATTCCTGCGAGGGACGTCTAGTCGCTTTGCTACGTTCGCCACTCGTGAGCCCTCGCCGGACATGGATCGTCGCCTTGCCCGTGGCGGCATTGCTCATCATCGGCTGCGGCGGTGGTGGCGACGACGAATCAACCGAATCGACCGCGGTGACTACGGCGGCTCCCACGGCCCTGAGCAAAGCTGAGCTGATCGAACAGGGCGACGCGATCTGCGCTGAGGTCAATGCCGCCGTCGGTACGGTCGGCTCGAGCAGCGCCGAAACCGGCAGTCCCGCCGCCCAGGCAGCCGACCTCTACAGCGGCATGGTCGCCAGCCTGAACAACCTCGGCACGCCACAGGAAACCGATGGCTACGCCGAATTCTCCGGCGCCGCCGAAGAACTCGCGACGGCTGAGGACGAAGTCAAACTGGCCTCTGAGCGCGGCGATACCGCGGCCCTCGAAGCCGCCGAATCGAGTGCCTCTTCGGCGCTGACTTCCTTCCAGAACGCCGCCAGCGAATATGGCTTCAAAGACTGCAGCGAAGGTCCCGAGCGCTCCGGTGACGACCGCGCCGGGCGAAAGCGGTGAAGCCGAAGCCGGCGAAGAAGCCGAATCGGTCGAACCGGAAGCGGTCGAACCCGAAGTGGAAGCCGAACCCGCGCCCGAAGTAGTGCCCGAAACAGGCGGTGCCGGCGGCGCGGTTGAAGGCGGCGGGACCGGTGGCGGCACCGAAGGCGGCGGTGGCGGTACGACCGGCGGCAGCTCCGGCGGCATCGGCCCCGGCTGAGCGGGCCGATAACCGGCGCAGCTCGGAGTCTTCGGTCGGCTGGCTCGGGTCGCGCACCAATGTGCGCTCTCCTCACCATCCTTCCTGCGTCCGCCGAGCTGCTTGGTTCTCCTCGACCCGCTCAGGCCGCTGAAGATTCTTCCCAGGCCCCGTACAGCCGCGAGTACGGGCCGCCCGCCTCGATCAACTCGTCGTGCGTGCCGGCCTCGGCGATGCGGCCGTGTTCGAGCACGACGATCTTGCCGGCGCGGCGGATGGTTGAGAGGCGGTGGGCGATGACGATCGCGGTGCGGCCGGCGAGCAGGCGCTCGAGGCCCTTCTCGATCGTTTTCTCGGTTCGCACGTCGACGTTCGAGGTCGCCTCGTCGAGGATCAGGATGCGCGGCTCGGCGAGCAGGGCACGGGCGAAGGCGACGAGCTGGCGCTGGCCGGCGGAAAGCTGCACGCCGCGCTCGCCGACCTCGGTCTCGATCCCTTCCGGCAGGGCGGCGATGAACTCGGTTGCGCCCACGGCCGCTGCCGCGTCCTCGATCTCCTCCAGCGTCGCCTCGGGTCGGCCGAAGGCGATGTTCTCGCGCACGCTGCCCGAGAAGAGGAACCCCTCCTGGGGCACGATCCCGAGCTGGCGCCGCAGCGCCTGTTGCTGCACACCGGTCAGGTCGTGCCCGTCGACCAGCACCTTGCCCTGCTGCGGGTCGTAGAAGCGCGCCACCAGCTTGGCGAAGGTCGACTTGCCGGCGCCCGTGGTGCCGACCAGCGCCAGCGTCTGCCCCGGCGGCACGTGCAGGTCGATGTCCCGCATCGCCCAATCCACCCCCTCCTCCGAGGGCTGAGTTTGTGTTTCCTTCCGCATAGCGGAACTAACTACAAAGTCAGCGTCGTCGGCGTAGGAGAACCAGACGCCTTCCATCTCGATCTCGCCCCGCAGCGTGCCTGGATCGATCGCATCCTCGGCGTCGACCATGTCCGGTGCGGTGTCGAGCAGATCGAAGATCTTGTCCAGCGCCGCCATCCCCTGCTGGTAGGTCGTGTAGAGCTGGGAGAGCTGCTGGATCGGTTCGAAGAAGACGGTCAGGTAGCCGACGAAGGCGATGATCGTGCCGATCTGGATTGCGTGGTCGATCGTCTGGCTGCCGCCGTAGAGCAGAATCGCCGCGGTGCCGACCGAGGCCAGCAGTTCGACCCCGGGGAAGTAGGAGGCGTTGAGGAAGACCGTGCGCATGTTCGCCGCCCGGTTGGCCTCGTTCAGCTCCGTCATCGCCGCCGTGTGCCGCGGCTCCTGGCCGAAGCTGCGCACCACCCGCACGCCGCTCAGGGTCTCCTGCAGGTAGCCGGTGATCGCGCCGATCCGCTCCCGCGTTTCGCGGTAAGCGCCGTGGGAGACGATGCGAAAGACGATGCTCGCCGCCGCGACCAGGGGGAAGGTGATGAAGGTGACCAGGGCAAGGTCGGCATCGAGCACGAGCAGGATCACGACCACGCCGACCAGGGTCAGCACGCTGGAGAACATCGTCACCACGCCGTCGGTGACGAGCTGGTTGAGCGCCTCGATGTCGTTGGTCATACGGCTGATCAGCACGCCGGGACTGCGGCGGGTGAAGAAGCCGATCGACATCGTCTGCAGGTGAGAGAAGACCCGCTCGCGCAGGTCCTGCAGGGCGCGCGTGCCGACCCAGCCGACAAGGTACGTCTGCAGGTAGGTCGCGGCCGCGTAGAGCGTGGCGATGATGACGAAGGCGGCGACGATCCGATCCAGCGCACCGATGTCTTCGGCTTCGATGCCGTTGTCGACCGCCAGGCCGGCAAGGTAAGGAGGAGCGAGCGCCGCTCCGGTCGCGACCAGCAGCGCCACGAACATCAGCGCCACCCTGCCGCGGTAGGGCCGCAGCAGCCCGATCATCCAGCGCACCTTGCGACCGCGTTGATCCTGACCGCGCAACAGTCGCCCCACGTCCCGACAACAGCAGCCAAATGTCCCGAAACCGACTCACGCTCCGCGACCCCCCTCGTTCCGGTGCGCTTTATGTGGGTATACGCCATAGAAGGCGCACCGGAAGCTCATAGCCGCGCCACCTCCTCGCGCTGCTCGAGGTCGTGCTGGAGGAAGACGGAGTCGGCGAGGCCGTGCTCGGCGATCTCGCGGTAGAAGCTGCAGCCTTCGAGCAGCTCGGCGTGGGTGCCGCGGTCGACGATGCGCCCGCCGTCCATCACGATCACCTCGTCGGCGAGCGAGACGGTCGAGAGGCGGTGGGCGATGATGAAGGTGGTGCGCCCGTCCATCACCTCGCGCAGCCCGGTCTTGATCGCCGCCTCGGTGGTCGCGTCGACCGAGGAGGTCGCGTCGTCGAGGATCAGGATGCGGGGATCGGCCAGCAGCGCCCGGGCGATCGCCACGCGCTGGCGCTGCCCGCCGGAGAGGGTCAGCCCGCGCTCGCCGACGACCGTGTCGTAGCCGCCGGGCAGGTCCTCGATGAAATCGGCGGCTTGGGCCCGCCGCGCCGCCGCTTCGATCTCCTCGCGACTGGCGCCGAAGCGTGGGTAGGCGATGTTCTCGGCGACGCTGGCGCTGAAGAGGAAGCTCTCGTCGCCGACGAAGGCGATCTCCGAGCGCAGCGACTCGACCTCGACCGAGCGCACGTCGGCGCCATCGACCAGCACCGAACCCCCGCTCGGGTCGTAGAGGCGGGCGATCAGGGCGACGAGGCTGGTCTTGCCCGACCCCGACGGCCCGACCAGCGCCACCGTGCTCCCGGCCGCGACCTCGAAGTCGACGTCGCTCAACGCCGAAGCGAGAGTTGACCCCTCTATAGGTGGGTCAACTCTCGCTTCGCTTGGCGCGCGACCCCGTCGTAGCGCAGCGTCACGCCCTCCATCCGCACGCTGCCGCCGCCGGCGGGCAGCGGCGGCGCACCCGGCGGACTCTCGATCTCCGGCTCGCGATCGAGGATCTCGAACAGCCGGTTGCCCGAGGCGATCGCCCGCTGTGCCATCCCCATCGCCACGCCGAGCATCCGCATCGGCCCGGCCAAGATCACCAGGTAGTAGTAGAAGGTGGCGAAGTCGCCGATGTTGAGGCTGCCGTTGATTACCTGGCGGCCGCCGACCAGGAGCACCAGGGCGATCCCCATCTGCGGCAGCAGCCCGATCAGCGGCGAGAAGAAGGCCTGCAGCTTGGTTGAGTAAATGCTCTGGTCGAAGACCCGGCTGACCGCGCGCTGGAAGCGATGCAGCTGGTATTCCTCCCGCGCGAAGGCCTTGACGATGCGGATCCCGGAGATGTTCTCCTCCGCCTCCGCGGTCAGCTCGGCGATCCGTTGCTGCACCTCCTGCTGGGCCGGCCGCGAGACCCGGTTGTAGCGCGAGGCGGTGAAGACGATCAGCGGCGCCGGCGCCAGGGCGATCAAGGCCAGGACCGGGTTGAACGCGACCATCACGAGCGGTGACCAGGGTGATCGTCAGCAGGTTCTGGGTGATGAAGATCAGGCCGTAGCCGAGGAAGAAGCGGATCGCCTGCAGGTCGACCGTCGCCCGCGACATCAGCTGCCCGGTCTGCTGGCCGTCGAAGAAGCCCAGCTCGAGCCGCTGCAGGTGGGCGTAGAAGAGCTGGCGCAGGTCGAATTCGACCGCGAGCGAGACCCGGCCGGCGACCAGGCGTCGCACCACGGTCAGCCCCAGGCGCAGGATCCCGGCGCCGACGATCGCCAGCGCCAGAGGCAGCAGGTCGGGCTTGTCGCCGTCTTTGATCGCGTTGACGGCCCGCCCGATCAGCCAGGGGATCAGCACCGTCATCCCCATCGCCGCCCAGGCAAACGCCAGGGAGCCCCAGAGCTGGCGGCGATAGGGCCGCAAAAAGCCCATCAAACGACGGTAGGTGGCCACGGCACTCCACTATACAAAGTGAAGTATTGGCGGACGGCAGGCGACGCCTTGGTTAGTGCATGAGAGCAGGGTGATCGGGCGCCACTCCCGCGGAGACCGTCGCGCAGCAGGTCCGCTGCATCACTTCGCTTTGTAAGACCGGGAGCCTCCGCGGGAGTGGCGCCCGATCACCTTCCGCTGAAGCTCTAGACGGCGGCGGCGCTTGCCGGACGCGCTAGAGGTTGAGGCACCCTCTCCCGGAGGCTCCCGGTATGACGCTTGAACCCCGACCCCGGACCAGCTGCGCGACGGTCTCCGGGAGAGGGTGCCTCAACCTCTTCCCTTCTCAGTCGAACGCCGCGGCCTTCGCGCTAGGCACCTTGCCGTTGATGCACTTCGGGCCGTGGCCTGGCTTGGGCAGGATCTGGAAGTTGGTCACCGCGTGGAACGGCGTGGTCGAGCCATTGTTCTCGGCGAGGTTGATCACCAGGCGGTAGAAGCCGGGGGGAGGGCGTGGTAGTAGATCTCCGGTCGCGTCGACGGCGAGTAGCTGCCGGCGGCGCCGATCCGTTCGGCCAGGACGCCGTTGGGCCCGGAATATTCCGGGAAGTCGAAGGAGCGCCCGACCAAGCGGCCGTTGCCGAAGGGACTCTCGATCGCTCGCTGCAGCTTGCCCGGAAAGACGCAGTCCGGCACCCGGTTGAGGGCGAAGCGGATGTGTCCCTCGCCGAGCTGCGGTTCGCCGCCGAAGTGCTGTGGTGAGAGCTGGAAGTTCTCCACTTTGACCTTGACGACGACGGCATGGCTGGTCTGACGGGCGCCGCTGCGGGGTGAGATCACGGTCACCGTTGGCGCGCCCCGGATCCTTCTGGCGCTGCTTGAGCGCGTGAGCTGTCCTTGCCGCCGCCGAGCGCCAGCACCGCGACGACGACGAGCGCGGCGATCGCGACGACGATGAGAATGGCGCTGCGCGTCTTCATGGCTGGCGGGAACCTTAAGCGAGCGCCGTAACGTTCAGCGCTTGATCGCACGCGCAGGGATCGCCATCGTCGCAGCGCTCGCCTCGCTCGCGCCGCTGGCCCAGACAGCCACGGCGCGCCGGCCCGGCTGACCACGTGCGCGTCTTTGCCGGCACCAGACCCGGCCACGACACCTTCGGTGGCGGCCACAACTTCCCCGGCGCCAGCGCGCCCTTCGGCATGGTCCAGTGGAGCCCCGACACGACGCCAGCTGACCGCAACGGCCGCGGCGGCTACGACTACCGCGACTCCCACCTCAAGGGGCTTCAGCCTCACCCACCTCTCCGGCGCCGGCTGCTCGCTCTACGGGGACTTCCCCTTCCTGCCGACGACCGAACCGCTCGCCGCCTCGCCCGTCGCCGATGGCTCGGCGCTGAAGGGCCAGTTCCAGCCCGGCTTCTCGCATGCTCGTGAGAGCGGTCGCCCCGGCTACTACTCGGTCCGCCTCAACCCGGTCCGCGGCGGCGCGATCGAGACCGAGCTGACCGCGACCACCCGCACCGGGATGGCGCGCTTCACCTTTCCCCGCGGCCGGCGCGCCAGCGTCTTGATCAACGCCGGCGGCAGCGCCCAGCCCGATGACTTCGCCGCTGTCAACGTCGACCCGGCGCGGCGTGAGATCGACGGCACCGCCTCGAGCGGCCTCTTCTGCGGCCAGCGCCCCCGCTACCGGGTCTATATCGCCGCGGTCTTCGACCGCCCGTTCGCCCAGTACGGAACCTGGGAAGGGAGCAAGGCGCTGGCGGGCTCGACCACCGCCAGCGATAGCCAGGCGCCGCCGACGAACCCCCGGACCAGCGCCGAGGCGGGCGCCTACGCGAGCTTCGACACCCGCCGCAACCGCACCGTCACCGCCCGCGTCGGCGTCTCCTTCGTCAGCGTCGAAGCCGCCCGCGCCAACCTCGCCGCCGAAAACCCCGGCCTCAGCTTCGGCGCGATCGCCAGCCGCGCCGAGCAAAGCTGGAACAGCTGGCTCGGCCGCATCCGCCTGCGCGGCGGCGCTCGCCGCGCCCTCGACACCTTCTACACGGCGCTGTACCACGTCGGCCTCGCGCCCGCGTACCTTCAGCGACGTCGGCGGCACCTACATCGGCATGGACGGGCTGCTGCACCGGGCCGAGGGCCGCGCCCAGTACGCCGATTTCTCCGGCTGGGACACCTACCGCACGCAGATCCAGTTGCTCTCGATCCTCGCCCCCAAGCGAGCGAGCGAGATCGTACGCTCGCTGCTCGCCGACGCCGCCGAGAGTGGCTGCCTGCCACGCTGGTCCTACGCCAACGGCCAGAGCATGACGATGGTCGGCGACTCGGCCGATCCCCTGATCGCCTCGGCCGCCGCCTTCGGCGCCACTGCCTTCGACCGCCGCGCCGCGCTCGCCGCGATGCTGCGCGGCGCCGAAGGCGAGTGCCGCAGCGCCAACGGCGAATACCTCGAGCGCCAGGGCCTGGCGCCATACCTCGCCCATGGCTACGTGCCCTTCGACCTCGATACCAACGTTCGCAACGCCAACTCGATCTATGGCAGTCCCGACGACGTCTGGGGCTCGGCCGCCAGCTCGCTCGAGTACACGGTCGACGATTTCGCGATCGCCCAGTTCGCCGCCCGCACCCTCGACGACCGCGGCACCTACAGCCGCTTTATGCAGCGTTCAGGCAACTGGCGCAAGCTCTTCAACCGCTCACAGCCGCATGATCGAGCCGCGTTACGAAAACGGTGCTTTCCCGGCCGCTTACGACAACCTGCGCGGCGGCGGCTTCGTCGAGGGCAACTCCGTCCAGTACAGCTGGATGGTGCCCCACGATCCGGCCGGCCTCGTCGGCGCGATCGGCGGCCGCGCCAGGGCCGCCGTCAGGCTGACGCGCTTCCTGCGCAAGCTCAACGCCGGCGCTGGCGGCACCGATGCCGACCACGCCCTGCTCGGCAACGAGCCGACCCTGCACGTGCCCTGGCTCTACGACTGGATGCGCCAGCCCTACCGCACCCAGGCCGCGGTGCGCCGCGGCCTGCGCCTCTACGGCCCGGCACCGGCCGGCTATCCCGGCAACGACGACCTCGGCACGCTCTCCTCCTGGTACGTATTCAGCGCCCTCGGCCTCTACCCGGAGGTGCCCGGAGTCGGCGTTCTCGCGATTGGCAGCCCGCTGTTCGGCCACGCCTCGATCGCCCTGGCCAACCACCGTCGCCTGACGGTCTCGGCCCGGGCGCAGGAGGTGCGCGGTTGGGGCAAGGGCCGGCACGCGGTCGACCTCAGTCCAAGTCAGGCTCCGTATATAGGGTCCCTCCGCATCGACGGCCGACGCCTCAGCCAGCCCTGGATCACCTGGTGCGCCCTCTCCAAGGGCGCCCGGCTCACGTTTCAGCTCTCCCGCCGGCCAAACCGACGCTGGGGCAGCTCCGCCGCAGCGGCGCCACCCTCCTTTGGCCCCGGCCGCGCGATGCCCAAAGGCACCTGCACACCTTGACCCTCAGCCCAAGCCGCAACGGCGCCCTCTGGGTGCTGGCGTTCCTCACCGCGCTCGGCGCCGCCATGCGCTTCGCCAGCCTCGACGTGCAGAGCTTCCACCACGACGAGGTGATCACGGCAATCCGCGTGATCCCCGGCAGCTTTGGCGACATGCTGCACGCGGTAAAGGGCAGCGAGTCGAACCCGCCGCTCTATTACGTGCTCGCCTGGGGCTGGGTCAAAGCGTTTGGCAGCGACGAGGTCGGGCTGCGTTCGCTCTCGGCCCTGATCGGCACCGCCACGGTGCCGCTTGCCTACTGCATCGGCGTCGAGCTGGCGCACCGCCGCGCCGGCCTGATCGCGGCCGCGCTGGTCGCCGTCAGTCCGATGCTGATCTGGTACTCGCAGGAGGCTCGCTCCTACGCCTTGCTCGTCTTCTTCTGCGCCGCCTCGCTGCTCTTCTTCGCCCGCGCCCTGCGCACCCGCAGCGGCAGGGACCTCACTCTCTGGGCGCTGGCCTCGGCGTTGGCGCTATGCAGTCACTACTTCGCCTTCTTCGCCGTCGGCATCGAGGCGCTCTGGCTGCTGATCGCCCTGCGCTCACGCTGGCGAGTCGTCCTGCCGGCCCTCGCGGCCGTGACGGCAGTCGGCCTCGCCCTGGTCCCGTTGATCTCCGCCCAGGTCAACCCGACCCACATCGGCTGGATCGAGGAAAGCCTGCTCTCGACCCGCTTCTTCGAGACCGGGGTCAGCTTCCTGGTCGGTGAGACCGGCCACGTGATCGCCGAGCCTCCGCGCGAGCGCTACGCGCTGCTGCCGGTTGCCCTGATCGGCATCTCCCTGCTGCTCGTCGCCGCCGCGGGCAGGCGCCGTGAGCGGCGCGGCGCCCTGATCGGCCTGGTCCTCGGCCTCGGGGTCGCCGATCCTCGCCCTACTTGCCGCCCTGCTCGGCAAGGACTACGTGGTCGAGCGCAACCTGCTGCCGGCGCTGCTGCCGCTCGATCGCCGCCGCCTCGATCGGCTTTGCCGTCGATCGAGCCCGCCGCCTCGGCCTGCTGCTCGCGGTCGTGCTCTGCGCCTACTGGATCGCCTTCGGCGTCTACGTCACCCAGACGCCCAACCTCCAGCGCCCCGATTTCCGCGCCATCACCGAGGCGCTCGGCCCACCGCGCGGCCCGCGCGCGATCGTCACCTGGAAGCTCGCCGCCGACCCCGTTCGCCTCTACCTCGACGACGGATCGCAGCGCATCTACAGCGGCGATTGGCCACTGCGTACGATTGACGTGATCAGCAAGTCGCTCGAAGGGCGCGCCGTCACTGGCGTGCCAGGCGTTTTCCACCCAGTAGCGCGGGTAAGGTTCGAGCGCCTCACCCTGACCCGCTACATGGCCAATCGCGTCCACGAAATCCCCTTCTACGTGCTCAAGCGCGTCCACACCGGCTTCGGCTTCAACGCCGTCGTCGTCGACGGCCCGGGCCTGGGGCGGCGGGCGCGGCCGGCCCAGTCGGTCAGCGCCAAGGGAAGGCTGCCGTGAGCGCCAGTGAATTTGCCTACCGCCTCGGCGCCGCCGCCCGCCGCCCGGCGAGCTGGTGGCAGCTGGTCAAGTTCGGCCTCGTCGGCGGCTCCGGCTACCTGGTCAACCTCGGCGTCTTCGCCTTCCTCAGCGGCAACCTCGGCGTCCACCACCTGATCGCGGCGATCGGCGCCTTCTGCGTCGCCGTCTCCAGCAACTTCTTCTGGAACCGCCACTGGACCTTCGCCGCCGGCGACGGCCACGCCGGCTTCCAGGCCGCCCGCTTCTTCGCCGTCAGCATCGCTGCCCTGCTGATCAACCTCGCCGTGCTCGAGGCGCTGGTGGGGGGGACCTCGATGGGCGATCTCGGCGCCCAGGCGATTGCCGTCGCGGTGGCGATGCCGTTCAACTTCCTCGGCAACAAGCTCTGGACCTTCGCCTAAGTTATTTCGGTACCAGGCAGTCTCCAGCTCGCTAAGATTCTTGAGCAATGGAGGGAGCCAGCGCAACCGAGGTGCCATCAGACTGGTACCGCTCCGCCTTTCCGCCGGAGGAGACCACGAAGCGACCGTGGGCCGACCGGACGGGCGACGAAGTGGACCGGGCCATGGCGATGTTGGGCGCCAGCGGCGGCGAGCGGGTGCTCGATCTCGCCTGCGGGACAGGCAGGCACTCGCTGGAGCTGGCGCGCCGTGGCTTCTCCGTGGTCGGCGTCGATATCTCCCCGGATTTGCTCGAGATCGCCGAGGCAGACGCGAGCGGCGAGTCGCTCGACGCGTCCTTCCTCGCCGCCGACCTGCGCGAGCTCAGCTTCAACGAGGAGTTCGACGTCGTTCTCAACCTCAACGACGGCGCGATCGGCTATTTCGAGACCGAGGAGGAGAACCAGCGCACCTTCGAGGTGATCGCGGCGGCGCTGCGCCCGGGCGGCGGCAACCTGCTGCAACTCCCCAACGTCCTCTACGCGGAAAACCACCTGCCGCAGAAAACCTGGATCGCGGGCGAGGGCATGGTCGAACTGATCGACCACCGCTGGGACTCCCGCACGCGCTACTTAGAAGGATCGACGATGCCGATCCTGGTCGGTGAGACCTTTGAGGGCGTCTCGCCGATCCCCTTCCGCCAGCGGCTTTACTCGGTCGAGGAGATAACCGAGGTCTACGCCTCCGTGGGCATGGAATTCGCCGGAGTCTTTCGCGGCACCGGCAAGCCGCGGCCGCCGAAAGACAGCCAGTTCGAGGTGTTCTACTCGGGCCGCAAGCCCGCCTAGCGGACCCTTACCAGTCGCCCTTCAGCCAGCGCATCAGCTCGGGCATGCGCCCGCGCAGGTTCGGCTGTGCGGAAGCGAGCTCGGTGCTGGCGAGCTGAATCGCACTGCCAAGCGCGAGCGTTGCCTTGGGGGGGCTGAGCGGCAAACCGTGCTCCAGCCCCTCGAGTGCCCCTGCGTCGCCGCGCAATGCCCAGAGCGCCTCCCGCGTTGCGGTTGGATCCTCCTCGGCAAACTCGACGACCCGCATCACCGCGTCGTGTACCTCGTCGCCAGAAGGCGCATCGGTGGCCGCCTCGACCACTTCGCCCACGAGCCGGTCGTCCAATCGACCGTCGAGGACTGCGGCGAGTTCTCTACCCTCTGTCACTGGGACCTCCCTCTTCGGGTCTGCCTGCCCCCAGTTCTCGCGTCAGCGGCCCCGAGAACAAGCGTTACAGATTTCAGTGTAGACGTTCGCAGAGACCATAATCCCCAGCTCTTCATTGGTCAAATAATCTCGCGCGCGGCGTGAGTAGGGTCAAAGAAGGGGCGAGAAGGCGAGCCAGAATGAGCACGACGAGACCGAAATACGATGTGGCCGAGATCGAGGCCTCACGCCAGGCTGCCTGGGCTGAGCGCGATGCCTTCGCGACCCCGCAGCCGACCCCCGGCGCTCGCTCGATCTACATCAAGCCCTCGAGCCCCTTCACCTCGGGCAAACTCCACATGGGCCACGTCCGCGATTACTCAATCGGCGACGCTTACGCGCGCTTCCGTCGCGCCCGCGGCGACGACGTCCTCTTCGGCTTCGGCTTCGACGCTTTCGGCCTGCCCGCGGAGATGGCGGCGATCGAGCGCAAGATCCCGCCGGCCGACTGGGTCGAGAGCTGCGGCGAGCGGATGCTCGAGCAGATGCGGCGGCTCGGCTTCTCCTTCGACTACGAGCGCGTCTTCTACAGCTCCGACGAGGCCCAGTACCGCTGGTCGCAATGGCTCTTCGTCACTCTGCTCGAGGCCGGGCTGATCTACCGCGACGACACCACGGTCGACTGGTGCGACCACTGCCGCACGACCCTCGCCGCGCTGCAGGTCGAGGACGGGCGCTGCTGGCGCTGCCACAACGAGGTGCGGCTGATCCGCCGCCCGACCTGGTTCCTGCGCATCACCCCTTACCTGGAGGAGAACGACGCCCGCCTGCCCGAGCTGGAGCGGGACTGGGACGAGATCTCGCTCTCGACCCAGCGCTACATCCTCGGCCGCAGCGACGGGGTGGAGGTTGACCTCGGTGCCCCCGGTGGCACCTCGCTTACGGCCTTCACTCCGCACCCCGATTCCGCCGCCCAGGCGAGCTTCGTCCTGCTCTCGCCGCGCCACCCGGAGATTGAGGCATGGGCGGGCGACCCCGCCGTCGCCACCCAGCTCGACGAGCTGCGCTCGGGCGGCTGGGAGCGCAGCGCCCGCGACGCCAAGTCGGTGCCCGTGGTCGACACCGGCGCCTCGGTAGAGGCGCCCTGGAGCGGGGCCCGACTGCCGGTGATCGTCTCGCCACTGGTCGACGCCCGCTACGGGCCGACTGCGGCGCTGGGCATTCCGGCAGTCGACGAGGCCGACGCAGCGCTTGCGGCTCGCGTCGAGCGCTTGCGGGGAGCCTCGACCGGAGCCGAGGCGGAGACGGAGGCGTCGGCGCCCGGCGATGGCGCTGGGGCCGATACCGCCGCACCTCGCGCGACCCAGCCCGAGACCCGACCAACGGTCCGCTACCGGGCCGCCGATTTCTCGATCTCGCGCCAGCGCTTCTGGGGCACGCCGATCCCGATCGTCAACTGCGAGACCTGTGGACCCGTTCCCGGTCCCCGAGCAGGACCTGCCGGTCGTCCTGCCGCGCGACATCGAGCCGACCGGGGAGGGCAACCCGCTGGCCGAGCGCGCCGAGTTCGTCGACGTCGCTTGTCCGCGCTGCGGCGAGCCGGCCAAGCGCGAGACCGACACGCTGGACTGCCATTTCGACGCCCTCTGGCTCTGGGTGCCCTCGGCGGTGCCCCCCGAGGCCCGCGCCGAGGAGATGTTCAGCCACGCCGACCTGCAGCGCTGGTTGCCCTCGGAGCGCCTCGTCGCCGGCGCCGATTCCGGCGGCTTCGTCTTCGACCAGCGCGTCGTCACCAAGGCCCTGCGCGACATCGGCCCCTTCTCGTTCATGGAGCACGGCGAGCCCTTCAGCGGCTGCCTCTTCCACGAGATGGTGATCGCCGACGGCCGCAAGATGAGCAAGCACCTCGGCAACGTGGTCGATCCCGACGAGCTGGTCGATCGGTACGGCGCCGACACTGTCCGCTTCGCCGTGCTCTACGCCGCCGGCCCGGCGAAGACGCTGAACTGGAACGACGGCTCCCTGCGCTTTGCCGCTCGCTTCCTCCACAACGTCTGGGTCTACTCACAGGATCGCTTCGCCGGCCTCGAGGCAGCACCCGAGGACCCCGAGGCCGCGGCGGACACCGAGTTCATGCGCGAGCGACTCTGCAAGTGGTGCGACAACGGCCTCAGCCGCATCACGGCGGACCTCGAGGAGCTGCAGATGCACAAGGCGGTCCGCAACGTGACCCGGCTCTTCGAGCGCATCCAGGACTTCGAGAAGCGCGTCGTCCAGCGCCGTGGAGAGCTCTGCCGAGCCGATGCCGAGGCCCAGGTTGCGGCCCTGGGGCTGCTTGCCCAAACGCTGGCACCGTTCGCGCCACACGCCGCCGAGGCACTGCTGCTGGCCGCCGGGGGAGAGGACGGCGCCGGTCTCCCGGGCGCGTGGCCGGAGCGCCTCGTTCTGGCCGCCGCCTCGAGCGGAGCGGCCGCCGGAAGCTGACTCTCCTGGATACCTAAAATTATCCAGGAAAACTTGACTGTTCCAAGCTGAGGCGCCTATAGTTTCGATGTGGCAGCGGAAGGCAGCTTGCCGTTTGACGCGGTTGCCCTCGACGAGGCCGAGAAGCGGTTCTGGAGAGGACTTTGGGACACGGCCTGCGAGGATGCCGTCGTCGATCTCGGGATCGACATGGTGAGATTCGGTCCGGTCGTCGCTGCCGTAGTTGCCGAGGAAGCGGCGGAGCCGGCGCTCAACTTCGTGCTCGGCGCGGGCGCCCCCGGTGCGATCGAGGACGACTACCTGCCGGCCGCGGTGCAGTGGATGGAGCGCCACGACGTCGACTTCCGGGTCTCCTTGACGCCCGGCCTGCCCGAGCACGAGGCGGCCGAACACTGGTTGCAGCGTCACCGCTACCGCCTCCTCGACGGGCCGATGAAGCTGCTGCGAGACGGCTCGCCGCCGAACTTCGAGGCCCCGTCTGGGATCGATATCTACGAGCGGGTCGACCCCTGGGAAGACGAAGGCTTCGGCGATCCGCTGGCCGAGAGCCTGGGCTTTGCCCGCTGGGCCGCGACCTTCTTCCTCGACCTGCCAGGGACCTCTGGCTGGCGCTGTTACTGCGCCGTCGATGGCGACGAGCCCCTGGCCTACGTCGCGATGCACCTGCACGGGGACGTCGCGGTCCTTGCGCTCGCCTCGCGTCTGGTCGCCAAGCTCGACGGCCTCGGCCAACGCGCCGTCCTGCACCGCTGCATCAGCGATGCCTCGGCCGCGGGGTGCCGGACGATGGCCGTCGCCGAGGCGGGTTGTGCGCCCGCGGTCTGCGATCGCGAGAGCCTGATTCGGGCCGGTTTCGAGGACGCTGTTCGCACCTTCACCTGGCAGCCTCGCGCCCGGGTTCCGATGTAAGCGCAGCGAAATTTAATCGCTCCTGGACGTTTACACCAAAAAGACTTGACCAGTGCATGGTCAATCTGTTATACGTACTTCTGCTGACGACCAAAGCGCCAAGTGGAGAGGTGGGGACCCAGTCGGGCGACTCGCCTTGCGATGGCTAAAGGAGTGACAACCAGTCATGAGTCGAGTTGTTGGCCGGATCAAGAGCATTAGGGAGGCGACGGTGTCGTGGGCATTGCCCCACCTCCAGCTCGCGACGCTGCCCGGTGCCATGACGGCCACATCGCCCTCCCACCTCTGGCAGCCTGGCCCCCGGAGAGGGGGGGCGGCCATGTAAATGGGCCATGGCGCTCGTGAGGCGTGACGTTGGGAAACCGGTCACGCCGGACAGTCGCGCCGGGGAGCGCAGTCAAAGGCCCCGACGCAGCCGTAGCTCAGGCCAGAGCCCAGATAGCGCTGGTCGGAGGTTGGGCCCGCCCCGCGGAAGCTGACACCGCCGGGGCGGGCCCACTTCTTTTGTGGCCCCCCTTTCAGGCCCTGGGGCGAATGCACAAAGAATGCTTGATCGATGCCTGCGCGCCTGCTATACCCACTTGATTCATGAGCAGCCGCTTTGAGGAGAGGGGCGTGCGACGGGGCCGGGGGGCGCCCAGTACCCTGCCCGGAGGAGATTTCCGATGCTGAGCCCCGAGGACCGCACCCGCTCCTGCGCGACCGAAATGGTTTGCCGCGACTGCGGTCGCACCTACCCGCTGCTCGACACGGCCTTCAAGTGCCATGGCTGCGGCAACGGGCTCGACATCGACTACGACTACGAGCTGGCGAAAAAGCGCCTGGCTGAGATCCCGCCGGCCGAGCGCGAGATCAACATCTGGCGCTTCGAGGAGCTGCTGCCGATCGTCGATGCGCGCGCCCAGGCCCGGGTCGGACGCTACAGCGGCCGCACGCCGCTGATCCACGCCGACCGGCTCGGCGCCGAGCTCGGCCTCAAGAAGCTCTACCTGAAGGACGACAGCACCTCGCGCCCGAGCCTCTCCTACAAGGACCGGGTCGTCTCGATGGCGATCGCCCGCCTGCTCGAGCTGGGCAAGGATGAGATCGGCTGCGTCTCGACCGGCAACGTCGGCACCGCCGTCTCCTCGCTCGCCGCCAAGGCCGGCGTCGCCGCATACGTCTTCTACCCGTCGAACATGGAGCGCGGCAAGGCACGCGCCTGCCGGGCGCTGGGCGCCGCCGTGATCCAGCTCGACGGCAACTACGACCAGGCCAACCGCGCCTGCCGCGAGCTGGCGCTGGCCAGCGGCATGCAGTTCACCAACATCACCCTGCGCCCGTTCTACGCCGAGGGGGCGAAGACGGAGGCCTATGAGGTCGTCGAGCAGCTCGAGTGGCGCTCGCCCGACCACTTCGTCATCCCCGCCGCTGGCGGCACGCTCTCCTCGCGCGTGCACAAGGGCCTGAACGAGCTAGAGATGGTGGGCCTGGCCGAGACTTCCCAGACCAAGATCAACGTCGCCCAGGCCGAAGGCTGCGACCCGATCGCGACCGCGATTCTCGAGGACGCGGACGAGATCGAGCCGCAGACCCCGAATACCGCCGCCCACTCGATCGCGATCGGCGCCCCCGGTGACGGCGCTCTGGTCGTCGACGCGGTGAAATCGCGCGGCGGCTCGGCCGCGGCGGTGACCGACCGCGAGATCTTCGAGGGGATCGATCTGCTTGGCGCCACCGAGGGCATCCTCACCGAGCCCGCCGGCGGCACCACGATTGCCTGCACGGCGAAGCTCGCCAACGAAGGCAAGCTCGGCGCCGACGACACCGTCGTCGCGATCGTCAGCGGCAACGGCTACAAGACGCTCGACGAGCACCCCGAGAAGTCCTGGCCCGAAATGGTGACCCCCGAGGTCGAGGCGATGAGCGAGGTTCTCAACGAGCTCCGCCAGCACGGCGTCGGCGCCACGCTCAGCTGAGCACCCGCTTTCTCGACTGCTCTGTTTTATATCTCGCCCGTGGGCGGACGGCGCCTTGCGCTCTGCTGTGCGATGACGCACTGATTGACTAGTCAGTCAACGGCTATAGTGCGCGCCGATGGCAGGCGCCAACGGCAAGGTCGTCCCGGCGGATTTCCCGCCCCCAGTCGACTCGACCAAGGAGTTCGTCAAGCGCGGTCTCGACGCTGAGGACGAGCGGATCGAGATCGGCGTCGCGATCGTCGGCGGCGGCACTGCCGGGCTCGCTTGCGCAAATCGGCTGCTGCAGTTGCTCGGCGAGGATCTCGAGACGATGGAGAAGCTCGGCGAGGTGCCGGTCGCGGTGATCGAGAAGGCGAAGACCTGCGGCGGCCACAATCTTTCCGGCGCGGTGATGCGGCCCGGGCCCCTGGGCGAGCTCTTCCCCGATCTGAGTCGCGAGCAGTGGCGCCAAGAGGGCTTTGCCTTCGGCGAGGTGAAGAAGGAGGCGATCTACGCCCTGCCCAACGGCAAGTCGAAGATCCGCATCCCGCCACCGCCGCCGCAGCGCAACCACGGCAACGAGGTGATCTCGGTCTCCGCCCTCTGTCGTTACATGCAGGCCCAGGCTGAGGATGCGGGTGCCTACCTGCTGACCGAGACCGCGGCGACCCAGCTGATCGTCGAGGACGGCGCCGTGCTTGGCGTGCGCTCGGGCGACAAGGGTCGCGGCAAAGAGGGTGAGGAGCTCGGCAACTTCGAGCCCGGCACCGACATCGCCGCTAGGGCGACGGTGCTGGCCGAGGGCTGTTGGGGCCACCTGACCGACGCCGCCGTGCGCGAGTTCGAGCTCGATGAGGGCCGTGAGCCGCAAGTCTGGGAGCTCGGGGTCAAGGAGGTCTGGAAGGTCGAGAAGCCGCTCGACCGGGTGATCCACACCGTCGCTGGCTGGCCGCTGAAGATCTCGGCCAAGTACCACCAGATCGGCGGCACCTGGATCTACCCGATGGTCGACGAGAAGACCGGCGAGGACCTGGTCTCGATCGGCCTCGTGCTCGACCTCGACTACGCCGACGCGACCAGCTCAGCCCACGACTTCCTGCAGCAGTTCAAGACTCACCCGATGGTGCGCAAGATCCTCGCCGGTGGCGAGCGGATCGGCTGGGGCGCCAAGGCGATCCCGGCCGGCGGCTACTGGGCGATGCCGAAGCTCTCGATGCCGGGTGCGGTCCTCGTCGGCGACGCGGCCGGCATGGTCAACCTGGCGGCGCTGAAGGGCGTCCACTACGCGATCAAGGCGGGGATGCTGGCCGCCGAGCAGATCTACGCCGCGCTCAAGGACGACAGCAACGACTTCTCCGGCTATGAGGTCGCGGTCGAGGACTCGGTCATCAAGAAGGACCTCTACGAACAGCGCAACACTCGCCAGCCCTTCCAGAAGGGCCTGTTCAAAGGCGGCCCCGCCGTCACCTCGATGGTCTTCACCAAGGGTCGCTTCCCCGGCGGTCGCTGGAAGCTGCACCGCAACGATGCCCAGCCGATGTTCATCGGCGACAGCGCCGACGACTACCCGCAGCCCGACGGCGAGCTCACCTTCGACAAGCTCTCCAGCGTCTTCATCAGTGGCAACGCCACCCGCGACGACGCCCCCAACCACATCCGCGTGCAGAAGCGCGTCCCCCGCGAGATCGCCGAGACCTGGAAGTGGATGTGCCCGGCCGGCGTCTACGAGATCCCCGACGACGCCCCCGAGAGCGGCGACGTCGACGTGATCGTCAACTACACCAACTGCGTCCAGTGCGGCGCGATCACCGCCAAGGGCGGCCGCCTCACCATCCCCGAGGGCGGCGACGGCCCGCTCTACCAGAACACCTGAGCACCTTTGCGACCTGGGGGCTGCGACGGCATCCCGGTCCCGCTGGACGCTCCCGATGGCAATTGGCTCGTCGCATTTGATCCGGCATCGGGCTCTGAGATTTAGGCCGGACCGTGCCGATGACTACGGTTCAGCCGGTGTCGATCTACAGCAAAACGAAGGTTGATCGAGCGGGTCGTCTCTTCGCGAATCAGATTGCGCGCTTTGCAGAAGATCCAGGCCACTTCGATGACCTGGCTGTGCTCGAAGAGGCGGAGCAAGCAATAGACGTCATCGAGTGGTGGCGCTCCGAGCACGCCAAGCCGCTCTCACGGGTGGCCGCGAACCTCCGCTATTACGTGGGTGAGGAGGGTTCCCCAGTTGTTGCCCAGCGCCTTAAGCGCGTGCCTACAATCGCGGGGAAGCTTCTACGAGAGCCCGCGATGAAGTTGTCCCGCATGGCGGACATCGGTGGCGTCCGTGCGATCCTCCCCGACCAAGCGGCGGTTTACCGGGTCGCTGGCCGACTCCGAAGAAACTGGACAATCAAGAGGGTCCGCGACTATGCGGCGGAGCCCAAGGAGGACGGGTATCGAGCCCTGCATCTGATTAGCCGCAATCGCAGCAGGCTGATCGAGATTCAACTGAGGACTCCGAATCAAGACTTTTGGGCCAATCAGATCGAGACTCTGTCGCGAACGGCCTTTCCCGGTCTGAAATTCGGCCAGGGCCCTGCTGAGGTGCGAGATTTCATGCTCGGCTACGCCGAGATCACTGCGCAGGAAGATCTAGGGCTAGCCTCAAGCGAGGAAACCCTTGAACGGGTCAAGGAGCACGCGATCAAGATGGTTAACCTCGTCTACAGCGATGAGTCCTGACGACATCAAACATTTCCTGATCAGCTTCGACCTGTCTACAGGCAAAGTGGATGTGCGTTCCTTCGGCACCGACTACGACGCCGCGCAGGCGGCTTACGCGGAGGCTGAGCAGGCCAACGGCCTAGGGGGCAACCTCGACATCGTTCTTGTCAGCGCCGACTCTCTTGCAACGATCAAGCAGACGCATTCCAGCTACTTCAGCAATGGAAAGGCCAGCCTCCAGGAACTCTTGGAGCACTGACCCAAAGTCGTCGCAGGCGCTCTGAAAAAGTCGCTCGCGTCGGAGGCCTTGCCACTTCCCTTGTCAAATCGGTCCCGCTTAACCTCGGGAAGCGGCGCGTTCCGCTTTCTGCTGCGATGCCGGAGGAGGGACTCGAACCCCCGACACGCGGATTATGATTCCGCTGCTCTAACCAGCTGAGCTACTCCGGCGGGGAGCGGGGATCGTAGCGATGGCGGGGCGCCGCTCGCCTTGGCGCGATAGGGCTTAGCCTTGTTGCTGTGACGCAGGATCTGGACAGGGCGGTGCGCACGGTGCTTCGGGATTGCCTGCGGGTCGAACCGGCCGAGGAGGTGCTGGTGATCTGCAACCCGGTGACCGAGGACATCGGTGCCCTGATGCGGATCGAGGCCGAGGGGGACGGCGCCTACGCGACCCTGGTGGTGATCTCCGAGCTCGACTCCAACGGAGCCGAGCCACCAACGCCGGTTGCCGCCGCGATGATCGCCGCTCACGTGGTCCTGGCACCGACGATCCAGTCGCTCTCCCACACCTACGCCCGCCGCGCCGCCAACCAGGCGGGCGCCCGGATCGCCACTTTGCCCGGCGTCACCTCCGACATGCTGGCGCGGCTGATGAACGCCGACATGCGCGAGCTGAGGCGTCGCGGCGCCGCCCTGGCGGCCGCTTTGCGCGCTGGTTCGGAGGCGCGGATCACCTGCCAGCACGGCAGCGACTTGCGGCTGGGGCTCGAAGAGCGCGTTCCGATCGCCGATGCCGGTGTGCTCGACGCACCCGGCGCTTTCGGCAACCTGCCCTGTGGCGAGGCCTTCGTCGCGCCCAGGGGTGGCGAGGGCACACTCGTGGTCGACGGCTCGATCGCCGGCGTCGGCAAAGTCGAGACGCCGGTGGAGCTGACCGTCAGCGACGGCCACCTCACCGACGCGACCGGGCCCGAGGGCGCGACCCTGATGGAACTGCTGACCACGCACGGCGAGGACGGCACCAATATCGCCGAGCTCGGGATCGGCACCAACGAAGAGGCCACCCTGACCGGCAACATCCTCGAGGACGAGAAGATCCTCGGCACCGCCCACGTCGCCTTCGGCGCCTCGGCGGCGATCGGCGGCAAAGTCCAGGTGCCGGTGCACCTCGACTGCGTGGTGCTCGAACCGACGGTGGAAATCGACGGCAAGGAGATCGTCCGCGCCGGCGAGCTGCTCGTTTGACGGTGTCATCGCCGCTGCTCGCCGTTCCCAACGTCTCCGAGGGTCGCGACGCGCGGCGCATCGAGGCTTTGCAGCAGGCCTTTACCCAGGGGGCGAGCCTGCTCGATCGCCACTCCGACGCCGATCACGACCGCACGGTCTTCACCCTCGTCGGCACTGGAGCATCGCTGCGGGGTGCCCTGCTGACGGGGGCCGAGCAGGCGCTCGAGACGATCGAGATGACCGCCTACGACGGCCTGCACCCGGCGACCGGCGCGCTTGACGTCTGTCCGCTGGTCTGGCTCGGCGCCGACCAGCGTGAGCAGGCTCGCAGCGAGGCGGTTGAGCTCGCGCAGCAGCTCGGTGGCCTCGGTGTGCCGGTCTTTCTCTACGGCGAGCTTGCCAGCCGGCCCGAACATGCCGAGCGCGCCTACTTTCGCAACGGCGGACTGGCCGAGCTTTGGCTGCGGATGGAGGGCGGAGGCCTGCGGCCCGACTTTGGCCCCGGCCTGCCGCATCGCACTGGCGGGGTGACCCTGGTCACGGCTCGTCCGCCGCTGGCCGCCTTCAACGTCGAGCTCGACAGCGACGACGTCGAGCTCGCTCGCGCCGTTGCCGCCGGGTTGCGCGAGTCGGGGGGCGGGTTGCCCGGAGTGCGCGCGATCGGCCTGGCGCTCTCGGGCGGGCGCACTCAGGTCTCGACCAACGTGCACGACCCCCTTGCGGTGCCCCTGGGCGAGGTGGTGGAGAGGGTCCGCGCCCTCGCCCGGCCCCTTGGCGCGCGCCCACTCGAGGCCGAGGTCGTCGGGCTGCTTCCGCAGGCCGCCCTCGTCGGTTATCCGGGCGACGTTCCGATCCGCGACTTCGACCTTGCCAGGCAGACGATTGAGGCGCGCCTCTCTGCCTCGCCCTAGCGCCTGCCGCTAGATTCACACCATGGCTCAGACAAAGAAGAAGCGCCAGCGCAAGCACCGCGGAACCCAGGGCGGCCGCGTCGATGCCAATCGCAAGCCGTCCCGCCCCCGCAGTCGCGCTGAGGCGAAAGCCCGCGCTCGCTCCAGCACCAAACGCCCGCCGCGCGGGGATCAGCCGCCGACTTGGCGCAGCTCGATCGTCCGCGGCCTCGTCGCCGCGGCGATCTTCACCGTTCTGCTGCTGCTGATCTTCAAACGCTCTCCGGGCGCCGCGCTGGGCCTCGGTGCCTTCATGCTGGTCTTCTACATCCCCGCTGGCTACTACATCGACCTGATGATGTGGCGGAAGCGCGAGCGGTCGAAGATGCGCTCGACCGACCAACAGTGACGGGGCTGTTGTGAGCCTCGAGGTACGCCAGCTCACCGTCGGTCCGATTGCTGAGAACTGCTTCGTCTTCCGCCAGGCGGACTCCGGCAAGGCTCTCGTCGTTGACCCGGGCGAGGAGCCGGAGCGGATCCTCGCTGAGATCGAGCAGACCGGCGCCGAGGTCGAGGCGATCCTGATCACCCACTGCCATTTCGATCACGTCGGCGCTGTGGCGCCGCTGGCGCGTGCCACCGGCGCACCGGTCTACTGCCCCGAGATCGAGGTGCCCGTTCTCGCCGACATCATGTCCTTCACCATGCCCGGCTTTGGCCCGTACGAGAGCTACGAGGCCGACGAGGTCGTTAAAGGGGGCGAGGCGCTGGAGCTGGCTGGTCTCACTCTCGACGTGCACTTCACTCCGGGCCACAGCCCCGGACACGTCACCTACGCGGTTCGCGACGAGGAGGCGATCTTCTCCGGCGACGTGCTCTTTCAGGGCTCGGTCGGCCGGGTGGATCTACCCGGCGGCGACGGGCCGACCCTGATCCAGTCGATCCAGGGCCTGCTCGACTCGCAATCGGCGGAGACGACGGTCTATCCGGGCCACATGGGCGTGACCACCTTGGGCGCTGAGCGCGCGACCAATCCCTTCCTCGCCGAGCTCACGCGCTAGGCAGCGGGACAGTAGGCGCAGGTAAGGTCGCGACACTGTGGCGGGACACAAGTACCAAGCTCCACGCGGGACCTTCGACGTGCTGCCCGAGGCGGCGCGCTTGCGCGGCCGGATCGAGCGCACCGCGGCGGCGATCTTCGCCCGCGCCGGCTACGAGCCGATCGCCACGCCCAGCATCGAGGACACCGAGCTGTTCGAGCGCGGCGTCGGCCACTCGACCGACATCGTCCGCAAGGAGATGTTCACCTTTGAGGACAAGGGCGGCCGCAGCCTCACCTTGCGGCCGGAGGGGACGGCGCCGATCTGCCGCGCCTACGTCGAGCACGGCATGCAGGCGCTGGCACAGCCGGTCAAGCTCTCCTACCTCGGCCCCTTCTTTCGTCACGAGCGCCCGCAGGCGGGCCGCTATCGCCAGTTTCACCAGCTTGGCGCCGAGGCGATCGGCACCAGCTCGCCTCTCGCCGACGCCGAGCTGATCGGGCTGCTGGCCGAGCTGCTGGCCGAGCTGGGAGTGCCGGGAGTGGAGCTGCGGCTGGGCAGCCTCGGTTCGCTCGAGACGCGCCAGGCCTACCTGGAGGAGCTGAAGGGCCACCTGCGCTCGCACGAGGATGAGCTGGCGAAAGAGGTGCGCGAGCGCATCGACGCCAACCCGCTGCGCGCCTTCGACTCCGACGACGAGGGGACGCGCGCGGTGATGGCGGCGGCGCCGAAGCTGGTCGAGCGGCTGGAGGGCGAGGACGCCGAGCACTTCGAGGCGGTGCGCTCCTTGCTCGATGCGGCCGGGGTCGCCTACTCGATCGACCCGACCCTGGTCCGCGGCCTCGACTACTACACCCGCACGATCTTCTCCTTCGTCTGCGACCGACTCGGTGCCCAGTCGGAGATCGGCGGCGGCGGTCGCTACGACGGCCTGGTCGAGCAGCTCGGTGGCAAGCCCACCCCAGCGGTCGGCTGGGCGGCCGGGATCGAGCGGATCATGCTGGCGCTCGACGAGGAGGAGCCGGCGGCGGGCCGTGACGTCTTCGTCGCCGTCGCCGAGGAGGAGCACGCCCTTCGTGCCCGGGCCCTGGTCGTGGTGGGGGAACTGCGCAAGGCCGGCCTCTCGGCGGAGGTCGACCTCGGCGGGCGCGGGCTCAAGGGTCAGCTCAAGCACGCCGACCGGATCGGCGCCCGCCAAGTCCTGATCGTCGAGGCCGAGGGCGTTCAACTGCGCGACATGTCAAGCGGCGAGCAGCGTCCGGTCGAGGCCGGCAACCTGATCGCCGAGATAACCGGGGGAGAGGCATGAGCGAGAACGCCGACGAAATTCCGCGCGAGAGCCTTTCGGCCCGCACCAAAACACCGCCGGCGCTGAAGCCGAACGGCTTCCGCGATACCTGGTGCGGGCAGGTTCTCGGCGATCGCGTCGGTGGCGAGGCGCGCGTTGCCGGCTGGGTGCACCGGCGCCGCGACCACGGCGGGCTGATCTTCATCGATCTGCGCGACCGCACCGGCATCGTCCAGCTCGTCTTCCACCCAGAGGAGGCCGGCGGCGCCTTCGAGCTCGCTCACAAGCTGCGCGCCGAGGACGTGCTCAGCGTCGGCGGCGCCGTCGTCGAGCGCTCGCCGGAGACGGTCAACCCGGATTTGCCCACGGGCGCCGTGGAGCTGCAGGGTGGGCAGCGCCGAGCTGCTCGCCGATGCCGAGACGCCGCCTTTTCAGATCGAGGGATTCGCCGGCGAGGTCGGCGAGGACGCGCGCCTGCGCCACCGCTACCTCGACCTGCGCCGCGAGCAGATGCAGGAGACCCTGATCCTGCGCCACCGCGTCACCGCCGCGATGCGCGAGTTCCTCGATCTCGAGGGCTTCCTCGACATCGAGACGCCGGTGCTGACCCGCTCGACGCCGGAGGGTGCCCGCGACTTCCTCGTCCCCAGCCGCATGCAGCAGGGCTCCTTCTACGCGCTGCCGCAGTCGCCGCAGCTCTTCAAGCAGTTGCTGATGGTCGCCGGCTTCGAGCGCTACTACCAGGTGGCGCGCTGCTTCCGCGACGAGGATCTGCGCGCCGACCGCCAGCCCGACTTCACCCAGCTCGACATCGAGATGTCCTTCGTCGAGATCGACGACGTGATCGAGGTCAACGAGCGCTTGCTGGCCCATGTCTTCGAGCGCGTCGGCGGACCGTCCCTGCAGTTGCCCCTCCGTCGCCTGCCCTACGACGAGGCGATCTCGCGCTACGGCAGCGACCGTCCCGACACTCGCTTCGGCCTCGAGCTGGTCGACCTCGACGACATCCTCGCGGCAACCGAGTTCAAGGTCTTTGCCTCGGTGATCGGTGGCGGCGGCACGGTTCGCGGCATCAACGCCGGCCGTCGCGAGATGCCGCGCTCGGCGCTCGACGGCCTTATCTCTCGCGCCCAGGAGCTCGGCGCCAAGGGGCTCGTTTGGGCTTTCCGCGAGGGCGATGGCTGGCGCTCGCCGACGGCAAAGTTCCTCTCCGCCGAAGAGCTCAACGATCTGAACGAGCGATTGGGCGCGGAGGAGGGCGATCTGCTGCTCGTCGTCGCCGACAAGCCCAAGGTCGCCAATGCCGTCCTCGCCCAGCTCCGCCTCGATCTCGCCGCCGAGTTCGATCTCGTCCCAGAGGGCAGCGACGACCTGCTCTGGATCGTCGACTGGCCGTTGATGGAGGCAAACGACGAGGGCGGCTGGGACCCGCTGCACCATCCCTTCACCGCTCCGGCCGAGGGCTTCGATCCGGCCGATCCCGGCGCCGCACGCGCCCGGGCGTATGACCTGGTCTGGAACGGCCAGGAGATGGGGGGCGGCTCGATTCGTATCAGCGAGGCCGCGCTGCAAGAGAAGGTCTTTGCGGCGCTGGGCATCGACAAAGCCGAAGCGGAGGCCCGTTTCGGCTTCCTGCTCGAGGCGCTGCGCTACGGCGCGCCTCCGCACGGCGGCATCGCCTACGGCCTCGATCGCCTCGTCCAGCGCCTCGCCGGCGCGGACTCGATTCGCGACGTGATCGCTTTCCCCAAGACCGCCTCCGGTGCCGATGCCCTCACCGGCGCGCCGGCGCCGATCGACGAGCCGCAGCTGCGCGAGGTGGGACTGCAGCTTCGCGCCAAAGTGCCTCCCGCCGGGGGATGAGCTTCGCCGGGCGGATCCGGGCGCTGTTCGGGGGCCGTTCTCCGGGCCCCGGAGTTACCCCCGTCCACGTCGACGATCCCAGCTTCGACAGCTGGGAGGTGGTGCGTGACTTTGCCGACGTGAAGACCGCCCGCGCCTGGCATCAGGCGCTCGAAGATGCCGGCATCGACGCGGTCCTCACGGTCGACTGGCCGCTCGATCGCTTCGGCCGCGGCGACATCGCCTTGCGGGTCCGGTCGGAGGACTGGAGCGAGGCCGAGCTGCTCCTCTCCAACCTCGACGATTGACCTTCGGCCGGCAGGGCGTCGCCGTGACGACGACCTTCGTCCGGTGCCTGCGTCGATCCCTCGCCAGGCCGGGCTCGCGGTGCTACGGTTTGGCGCAGAGGCTCGAGCCCGTACGAGAGCCGTCTCACCGTTTGACCCAACACAAACGGCGCGGGAGCTGATCTCTCTCGGTCCTGTGGGACTGCGAGGAGGCGCCCACCCTTTACTTCAAGGGATCAAAGCCAGAGGCGATACCGGCGGGCTGGAGTCTCTTTTGCGTGCGCCTTTCGAGCCAGCGAGCGCGCCACGGGTGCGCCACGTCCCGCCAGCATCGGCTGCATGTCGGACGCGCCCTCCAAAAACCGTCCCAGGGACGGAAAAAGGAGGGCGGACGGGGCGGCGATGCCAAATGCGTCCGATGAGCCCGTCGACCGGCGAGTGGTTCGACTGGCAGAAGAGCAGCACGGTGTTGTGAAGCGACGACAGCTCGAACTGCTTGGCGTCGGCCGAGGGTGGATTGAAGGCAGGTTGCGACGAGGGCAGTTGCACTCGGTCCACCATGGTGTCTACGCCGTTGGCCACGGTTTGATTGCGAAGGAGGGGCGGTGGATGGCCGCCATCTTGGCCTGCGGCGACGGGGCGGTGCTGAGCCACCGTGCGGCAGGCTGGCTGTTGGGGATTCTCCCGCTCGGTAACGGCTTGCCCGAAGTGACGCGTCCGAAGGGTTGGAGGCCGCAGCCGGGGATCGTCCAGCATCGTTCGCCGCTTTCCCCGGACGAAGTAGAGGTCGTCGCAGGAATTCCGGTGACCGGACTCTCGCGGACGCTGCTTGACCTCGCATCGATTCTGTCTCGGGAGCGGCTCGAAGGGGCGCTGAACGAGGCCGAGGTGCTTGGACTCACTGATCGCGTCTCTGTACTCACCCTCTTGGAGCGCTATCCGCGAAGGCAGGGAGCAGCAACATTCCGCGCCATTCTCGGTGACCGCCAGAGGGCTCGTGGCGTGACGCGGCGCGAGTTCGGGCGCCGGTTCGCCGCGGTACTGACATCGACCGACCTTCCCCGTCCCCACCGCAATGCAGACGTCGCGGTGGCCGGGCGGTTCTTCGAAGTCGACTGCCTTTGGCGGGATCAGCGCCTGATCGTCGAGCTCGACGGCGGCTTTGTGCACGGGACGTGGAGGGCCTCCGAACGGGATCGTGAAAGAGACCGGCTTCTGCAGGTCGACGGCTGGCGCGTGGTGCGGATCACCTGGCGCCAGCTGCGCGATGACGCACCTGCCCTGGTTGCCGATCTGCGCAGGCTGCTGCGTCGATAGGCCCGGGCTCCTACCCTGTAGCTATGGACCGCGAGCTCCTTGACGCCTATTTGCGCGACCGCAGTCGCCTCGGGCCGGCCGAGGACGGAGCCTTTACGGGTGCAGCCGGGGGTGCGGCCTGTGGCGATCTGTCGCGGATCTCGCTGGTGGTTGAGGACGGTTCAGTTGTCCGGGTCAGCTTTGACGCAGAGGGCTGCGGGGCGACGCGGGCGGCCACCGCCGCGGTCGCCGAGATGGTCGAGGACTCGCCCGTGCTCGACGTAGCCCGAATCGGCATCGAAGAGGTCGACGAGGCGCTCGGTGGCTTGACGCCGGCGAAGCGGCACGCGGCGCAGCTCGCGGCTGACGCGCTTCACCGCGCACTGGCCCAAGTCGCCAGCTCAGCGCAGGTGCTGGCCATCGGTCCCGACGGACAGCATGAAAAGACAGAGGCCGACGAGTCGACGGCCGCAGATGCACTTCCCGAGCGCGTCCTAGTCGCCATGTCCGGCGGCGTCGACAGTGCCGTTGCGGCCCTGCTCGAGCAGGAGCGTGGGGCGGAGGTCATCGGCGTGACGCTGAAGCTTTGGGCCGATCCGCAGACGGATGGCGCCAAGGCCTGCTGCTCGCCCGAGGCGGTGCTAGGGGCTCGCTCGCTTGCCCACTCGCTCGGCATTCCCCACCTGACACTCGATCTCGAGGAGGAGTTTCGTCGCCGCGTGGTCGCCGAGTTCGTTTCCGGCTACGCGGGGGGGAGCACCCCCAATCCCTGCATCGCCTGCAACGGCGAGGTGCGGATCGCGGCGATGGTCAACCTTGCCGAGCGCCTAGGCGCCAACTACCTCGTCACCGGCCACTACGCCCGCATCGTCGAGGACGCCGAGGGGCCGCTGCTCGCCGCCGCCTCCGATTCCAACAAGGACCAGAGCTACATGCTCGCCGCTCTGCCGCCCGCTCTACTGAGGCGAGTCAGTTTCCCGCTCACCGAGCTGACCAAGCCGGAGGTGCGCGAGATCGCCGCTCGCCACGAACTGGCAGTGGCGAAGAAGCCCGAGAGCCAGGACCTCTGCTTCCTCTCCGGCCAGGGCAAGGCGGACTTCCTGCGCCGGCACGGTGGCTTGCGCGAGCGCGAGGGGGACCTGATCGATCGCTCCGGTCGGGCGATCGGGCGCCACCGCGGCCACCACAATTTCACCGTCGGCCAGCGGCGAGGGATCCGCGTCTCCGCCGAGGAGCCGCTCTACGTGCTCGCCACCGACGCGGCGGCGAACACCGTCACGGTTGGCCCGCGGCGCGAGCTGATGGCGCGCACGGTGAAGCTCCACAACGCCGTTCTGCACCGGACAGGTGACAGCGTCGATGCAGTCCGCCTTCGCTACCGCTCCCAGCCCGTGCCGGCCGCTCTATCGGCGAGCGATACCGGCTCTCACGCCCGGCTCGACGTTGCCTTGGGCGAGGACTTTGCCGGCGCCTCGCCGGGACAGACCGCCGTGCTGCTCGCCGGCGAGGCGATCGTCGGCCACGGCACCATCGTCGCGGCGTCCTGACGGCGCCCGTAGACCTTAGGCTCTCGACCATGAAGGCCAGCGACATTCGCCAGATCTACCTCTCCTTTTTCGAGCAGCGCGGGCACAAGATCGTGCCCTCGGCCTCGCTGGTGCCCTCGGTTCACGATCCCTCGGTGCTGCTGACGACGGCGGGCATGCAGCCGTTCAAGCCCTACTTCCTCGGTCGCGAGAAGCCGCCGGCGCCGCGCCTCGCTGACGTGCAGAAGTGCTTCCGCACGACCGACATCGAGGAGGTTGGCAACACGGCGCGCCACCTCACCTTCTTCGAGATGCTCGGCAACTGGAGCTTCGGCGACTACTTCAAGGAGGAGTCGATTCCCTGGGGCTGGGAGCTCTCGACCGAGGGCTTCGGGATGGAGCCGGAGCGAATCTGGGTGACCGTCTTCGGCGGCGACGAGGAGCTCGGGCTCGGTCCCGACGAGGAGGCGATCGAGGTCTGGCGCCGCGTCGGCGTCCCCGAGGAGCGCATCGTCCGCCTCGGCCGCGAGGACAACTTCTGGCAAGCGGGCCCGGCGGGCCCCTGCGGTCCCTGCTCGGAGCTCTACTTGGACCGCGGCCCCGAGTTCGGCGCCGATGGCGAGCGCCCCGGCGATGACACGGATCGCTTCCTCGAGTTCTGGAACCACGTCTTCATGACTTACGACCTCGGCACCGACGGCTCGCTGACGCCGCTGCCGATGCGCAACATCGACACCGGCATGGGGCTCGACCGGATGGCGGCGATCCTCCAGGACGTGCCCTCGGTTTATGAGACCGACTTGGTCCGACCGCTGATCGACCTCGCCGAGGAGATGTCGGGCAACTCCTACGACGAGGGCGGTGCGGTGACCCGGGCGATGCGGATCGTCGCCGACCACTCGCGCGGTGCCGCCTTCCTGATCGCCGACGGCGTCGTGCCCTCCAACGAGGACCGTGGCTACATCCTGCGCCGGATCATGCGGCGGGCGATTCAGCAGGGCCGCAGCCTCGGTCTCGAGGCACCGTGGCTGGGCCGCTTCGCCGAGCGCACGATCGAGATCATGGGGGAGACATACCCCGAGCTGACGGCCGAGCGCGAGACGATCGCTCGCTGGGTCGGCGACGAGGAGGAGAGCTTCGGTCGCACCCTGGAGCGGGGCACGGAGCTGCTCGAACGGCTCGTCGCCGAGGCTAAGGAGTCGGAGACCTCCTGGATCGAGGCCGCCGCTGCCTTCGAGCTCCACGACACCTACGGCTTCCCTTATGACCTGACCAAGGAGCTGCTCGCCGAGCGGGGGCTCTCGGTCGACGACGGTGGCTTCGAGGAGCTGATGGAGGAGCAACGGCAGCGCTCCCGGGTCGGCTCCGCCACCGCGCATGGCTCCGAGGACCGCCATGAGCGCGTGATCACCTTCGCCGGCGCGGTGCCGCCCACGCGCTTCGTCGGCTACGAGATGCTGCGCTCGACCACTGGCCTCGCGGCGGTCGAGCGCGAGGACGGTCGCGCCCTGGTCAAGCTCGAGGAGAGCCCCTTCTACGCCGAGGGCGGCGGCCAGGTTGCCGACTCGGGCACGATCAGCTGGGAGGGGGGCGAGGCGGAGGTCGTCGACGTCTATCGAGTTGGCGAGGATCAGGTCGTTGAGATCGAGGGAAGCGGTCCCCGGACGCGGGAGCGGGGGCGCGAGATCGCCGGTGATGATGAGCGCGCCCCCGCGGGAGCGGAGGAGACCGCGTTTGTTCCGGTTATTGCTGAGGTCGATCGCGAGACCCGCCACGCGACGATGCGCAACCACACCGCGACGCACCTGCTCCACGCGGCCCTGCGCGAGCGGCTCGGCACCCACGTGCGCCAGGCGGGTTCGGCCGTGCGCCCCGACAAGCTGCGCTTCGACTTCACCCACGGCCAGGGTCTTGGTCCTGAGGACTTGCGGGCGGTCGAGGACCGGGTAAACGAGTGGATCAAGGCGAGCCGGCCGGTGCGCTGGATCGAGATGGAGCGGGCCGAGGCAGAGCGGCTGGGGGCGATGGCGCTCTTCGGCGAGAAGTACGGCGAGTGGGTGCGGGTGGTCGAGGTCGACGGCGTCTCGCGCGAGCTCTGCGGCGGCACCCACGTCGCCAACACGGCCGAGGTCGGCATCTTCAAGATCGCCTCCGAGGGCTCCAGCGCCGCCAACGTGCGCCGGGTCGAGGCGCTCAGCGGTCCGGCGGCAATCGACTGGTTCCGCGAGCGCGAGCAGCGGCTGGACGAGGTCGGCGTGCTGCTGGGCTCGCCGCAGGATCCGACCGCTGGCGCCCGCCGCGCCGCCGAGCGCTTGCGCGAGGCAGGCAAGGGCGCCGAGCAGGCGCAGAAGCAGATGCTCGGCGAGGAGGCAGACCGCCTCGTCGCCGAGGCGATCGAGGCGAACGGCGTCAAGCTGGCCGTCTCGCGGGTGCCGCTCGCCGACCAGAAGCAGTTGCTCGAGCTCGCCAACCGGGTGCAGTCGAAGCTCGGCGGCGCGGCCGCCGTCGCCCTGGGTGGTGCGGAGGGAAGCAAGGTCGCTCTGGTCGTTCTCGTCTCCAAGGGTGCAGTCGAGCGCGGCCTCTCGGCGGCGGCCATCGTGCGCGAGGCGGCGCCGATCGTCGGCGGAGGCGGCGGCGGTCGCGACGACATGGCGCAAGCGGGTGGCAAGGACGCGGGCAAGCTCGACGAGGCGCTGGCGGCCGCGCGGGCCGCGCTCGAACGGGCGGCCGGCTAAGCGATGCGGATCCTCGCCCTCGACTACGGCACCGCTCGGATCGGCTGCGCGATCTCCGACCCCAGCGGCACGCTCTCGACGCCGCTGCCAGTGATCGAGCCGTCCGAGGCCCGCTCGGTCGCCGACCTCGTCACCAAGCACGAGGTCGAGTGCGTGGTCGTCGGCCTGCCGCTGCATCTCAGCGGCGAGGAAGGCAGTCAGGCGGCGCTGACGCGGACCTTCTGCACCGAACTGGAAGCGATCCTCGACGTTCCGGTCGAGACCTACGACGAGCGGCTGACCACTCGTATGGCCGAGGCGAGCAAGCGCGAAGGCGCCTCGGCGGCCCCCGACTCGCTCGCCGCCGCCCACCTCTTGCAGGCCTATCTCGCCGGCCGCGCGGCGGTCGAAGAGGGCGACGATGAGTGAGGATTTCTTCGCCGACGGCGAGGACCCCCAGGCGGCCGAGCGGGCGGAACGCCGCCGCGAGCGCGAAGTGCGCCGGGCAAAGGTCGCGCCTGCGCCAGAGCCACCGAAGGTGCGGAAGGCGAAGGCCGCGAAGGCCGCCAAGCCGCCCCAGCCCCAACGCTCGAGCCACCGCCGCCTCGGAATCGCGATTGGACTGGCGGCGGTCCTGCTTGGGATCGGCGCGATCGGCGCGCTCGCCTACAAGCACTTCCACAAAAGCACCCCGCCACCGCCGGTGGTCGTGCGGACGATCACGGTGACGATCCCCGAGGGCTACACCCGTGCTCAGACCGCGGAGGTCGCCAAGCAGGAAGGCCTGCGCGGGAGCTACGAGAAGGCCAGCGTGCGCTCCAAGTACCTCAACCCGGCCAAGTACGGTGGCAAGGAGGCCAAGGACCTCGAGGGCTTTCTCTTCCCGGACACATTCGAGCTCGAGAAGCACGCCAGCGCCGCCAGCTTGGTCCAGCTGCAGCTGGAAGACTTCAAGCGCCGCATCGCCGGAGTCGACATGGGCTACGCGCGCTCGAAGAACCTGACCACCTACGACGTGGTCATGATCGCCTCGATGATCGAGCGCGAGGCGGGGCTGGAAAGCCAGCGCAAGCTGGTCGCCGCGGTGATCTACAACCGCCTGCACGAAGGGATGCCGCTGGGCATCGACGCGACCACCCGCTTCGCCACCGGCAACTTCACCCAGCCGCTGACCGAATCGGAACTGGCGGTGGACTCCCCCTACAACACCCGCACCCACACGGGCCTGCCGCCGGGGCCGATCAACAGCCCTGGTCTCGCCTCGATCGAGGCCGCGGCCCACCCGGCCAAGGTCGATTACCTCTTCTACGTGGTCGAGCCCGGCGCCTGCAACAAGCTGGCCTTCTCCTCGACCGAAGCCGAATTCAACGCCGACGTCGAACGCTACAACTCGGCCCGAGAAGCGGCTGGAGGCAACTCGCCCGACAGCTGCGGGGAATGACGATTCACCGGCTTGCCGTCCTCGGCTACCCGGTCGGCCACTCGCGCTCGCCGGCGATGCACAGCGCCGCCCTCGCCGAGTTGGGGCTGGCCGACGAGTGGCACTACGAGGCGCTCGAGGTTGCTCCCGATGCCCTCGCGGCGCGGGTGCGGGAGATGCCGGCCGAGGGCTTCGTCGGCGCCAACGTCACCGTGCCCCACAAGAGCGCCGCGCTGTCCCTTGCCGATGAGCTCTCCGAGACCGCTCGTGAGATCGGCGCCGCCAACACCCTCGTTTTCGCCGAGGGCGAGGTCCGGGCCGAGAACACGGATGCCGAGGGCCTGCTGCGTTCTCTGCCGTCTTCGCCAGCTGACAAGCGGGCGCTGGTGCTCGGCGCCGGCGGCGCCGCCCGCGCCGTCGTCTGGGCTCTCCTGCGCGAGGGTGCGGAGGTGGAGGTCTGGAACCGCACCGAGTTGCGCTCACGCAACCTCAGCGAGGAACTGGGAGGGACGCCGGTCGCCGCCCCCGACCCCGCCGCCTACGAGCTGATCGTCAACTCCACCGCGGTGGGGCTGGCCGGCGAGGACCCCTTTGCCGAGCTGCCGTTGAGCAGCGACGCTTTCGCTCCCAGCCAAACCGTGGTCGACATGGTCTACGGCGGCGAGCCGACGGCGCTGCTTCGGGCTGCGGGGGCCGCGGGCGCGATCACGGTCGACGGCATCGAGATCCTCGTCCAGCAGGGCGCCCTTTCGCTCGAAACCTGGACCGGCCGCCCCGCCCCGCTCGAGACGATGCGCGCCGCCGCCCGCGGCTGAGCGTTCCGCCGATAGCCTTGGCGCCCTGATGAGCGGTTTCAGGTTCACAACAGCGGGCGAGTCGCACGGGCCGGGTCTCGTCGCGATTGTCGAGGGCATGCCCGCCGGGCTCGAGCTCGATCGCGAGGCGCTTGACAGTGACATGGCGCGGCGCCAGCTCGGCCACGGCCGCGGCGGCCGGATGAAAATCGAGACCGACACGGTCGAGGTCCGCTCCGGCCTGCGCCACGGCCGCACGCTGGGCAGTCCGATCGCCCTCCTCGTCGCCAACCGCGACTACGCCAACTGGGAGGAGCGGATGAACCCCTGGCCGGTCGACGCGGCGGTCGACGAGGTCCACTTGCCGCGCCCGGGCCACGCCGATCTGGTCGGCGCCCAGAAGTACGGCCACGCCGACATCCGCAACGTGCTCGAGCGGGCCAGCGCGCGCGAGACCGCCGCCCGCGTCGCCGCCGGCTCGATCGCCCGCGGCTTCCTCAGCGCCCTCGGCGTCAGCGTGCACAGCCACGTCACCCAGATCGCCTCGATCGTGGCGCCCGAGCGCGACGACCTTGGGCCCGATGACTTCACCGCGGTGGACGACGACCCGGTGCGCTGCCTCGACGCCGAGGCGAGCGCCGCGATGGTCGCCGAGATCAACCGCCTGCGCAAGGCGAACGAGAGCCTCGGCGGCACCTTCGAGGTGCGCGCCTTCGGCCTCGTCCCTGGCCTCGGCTCGCACATCTCCTGGGAAGACCGGCTCGATGGCCGGCTCGCCGGCGCGGTGGCCTCGATCCAGTCGGTGAAGGGCGTTTCAATCGGCGAAGCCTGGGACGTCGCCGGTCGGCCCGGCTCGGAGGCGCACGACGAGATCTTCTGGTCGCAGGAGCGCGGCTACTTCCGCGAGACCAACCACGCCGGTGGCTTGGAGGGGGGCATGACCAACGGCCTGCCACTCTCGGTCCGCGCCGCGATCAAGCCGATCTCGACCCTGACCAAGCCGCTGCGCTCGGTCGACACCGAGAGCAAGGAGCCGGCACAGGCGCTGCGCGAGCGCACCGACTCGACCGTGGTCCCGGCCGCCGCCGTGGTCGCCGAGGCGATGGTCTGCCTCGTCCTCGCCCGCACCTACCGCGAGAAGTTCGGCGGCGATCACATCGACGACGTCCACGCCGCGGTCGCGGCCTACAAGAAGCGCATCGACTTCCGCGGATGAGGTCGCCATTTTCCACGTCATACGTGGAAAAAAGACGTTTCGTCCGCCGATGAAGCCGGCGCTCGTCTTCATCGGCTTCATGGGGGCTGGGAAGTCGACGGCCCTGGTGGCGGCTCGCGACGCCGGCTTGCCGGTTACCGAGATCGACGCGCTGATGGAAGAGGCGTTCGGCAAGCCGATCCGGCAGGCCTTCGAGGAGGACGGCGAGGATGCTTTTCGCGCCCGCGAGGCCGACGTCGTCGGCGAGCTGCTGGAGCAGGCCGATGGCGGTGTGATCGCGCTCGGCGGTGGCAGCGTCCTCTCGGAACGAGTGCGCGAGGCGCTTGACCGCCACATCGTCGTCTGGCTCCAGGTCGACGCGCGCGAGGCCTGGCGCCGCATCGCCCGCAGCGACCGGCCACTCGCCACCAATGCCGAGGACGTCGAGCGATTGCTGGCGGAGCGACAGCCCCACTACGAGTCGCTCGCCGACGCGATCCTGCCGCCGAGCGATCGCGGTCTCGTCGGCCGGGCGATGCCTTCACTGCTGGCGTTGACGGACTTGCCGCCGGGAACAAAGATGCTTTGGGCGAGCAGCGCCTCCGGCGAGTATCCGGTCTTCGTCGGACCGGGTCTGTTGGGCGGCGGGCCATGGCCCTTGGCTGGGGAGCGCTTTTGCATCACCGATGCTGCCGTCGGGCCGCTCTACGCCGACCGGCTCGGGCCGCTCGCCGGTCGGGTCGAGGTGCAGCCGGGCGAGACGGCCAAGACGATGGCCGAGGCCGAGCGGGTGCTGCGGGAGCTCGCCCGCGCCGGGATGAGTCGCGAGGACCACGTGGTGGCGCTCGGCGGCGGGGTCGTCGGCGACCTGGCCGGCTTCTGTGCGCACCTCTACCAGCGCGGCGTACCCGTCGTGCAGGTGCCAACCACCCTGGTTGCCCAGGTCGACTCCGCCTACGGCGGCAAGACCGGGGTCGACCTGCCCGAGGGCAAGAACTACGCCGGCGCTTACCACCTACCGGCCGCTGTGCTTGCCGACACGGCGACCCTCGTCAGCCTGCCCCGCGAGGAGCTGGCCGCGGGCTTCGTCGAGCTGCTCAAGACCGGTCTTCTGGCCGGGGGTGAGCTCTGGGAGCGGGCGCGCGCGGTCGAGGAGCTTGACCCCGAGGGGCTCTCCGGGCTTGTCTTCGCCTGTGCCCGCTACAAGTGCGAGGTCGTCGCTGCCGACGAGCGCGACGCCGGCCTGCGGGCCGTGCTCAACCTTGGCCACACCGTGGGCCACGCGATCGAGGCGGCGAGCGGCTACGAGCGCTATCGCCACGGCGAGGCGGTCGGGCTCGGCCTGCTGGCGGCCCTGCGACTCTCCGAGGCGCCGCGGCTGCGCGACGAGGTCGAGGCGATCCTCGCGCGGCACGGGCTTCCGACTGGCCTCGACCGGGCGGTCGACCTGGAGCGGACGCTCGCCGCACTGCAGCGCGACAAGAAGCGCACCGCCGAGGGCGTCGGCTTCGTCCTGCTTTCCCAGGCAGGTGAGCCGCGCCCGGGACAGCTGCTCGATGCGGCTAAGGTCCGCGCAGCCGTGGAGGAGCTGTACCGATGAGCACTGCCCACAACCGCGTCGCCGTCCTGCACGGCGTCAACTTCGACATCCTCGATCGCCGCGACCCCGAGGTCTACGGCGGTCTCTCGCTGCGCGAGCTCGAGACCAAGGTCGAGAACTGGGCGCGCGAGCTGGGGTTGGAGACGATCTTCTTCCAAACCAACTCCGAGGGTGAGTTCGTCGAGTACCTTCATCGGCTGCCCGAGTTGGCTGACTCGTCCCTGGTGAATGCCGGCGCCTGGTCCCACTACAGCCGCGCGATCGCCGACGCGCTCGACGTCGCCCAGCTGCCCTCGGTCGAGGTGCACCTCTCCGACGTCGAGGCCCGCGACGAGTGGCGCCGGGTCTCGGTCTTCGACGGCCTCGTCCTGGCCAAGATCTCCGGCAAGGGCCCCGACGGCTACCGCGACGCGCTGGAGTTGCTCGCTCGCGAGCTGGGCGTCGGCTGATGCAGGCTCGCGCGGATCGGCTCGCGGCGCTCGTGGCCGAGCGCCAGCTCGATTGCCTCCTCGTCACCGATCTGACCAACGTCGGCTACCTGACCGGCTTCGGCGGCACCAACGGCGCCTGCGTCTGCGCTGCTGAGCGGCGCGTCTTCCTCACCGACTTCCGCTACACCGAGCGCGCCGAGGCCGAGGTCGAGGGCTGGGACGTGGTCACCGTGACCGACGACTGGCTGGGCGGGATCGCCGACTGCCTCAGTGGCAAGGTGGGCTTCGAAGACCACCAGATGGCGGTCCGCACGCTGAAGCGCTTGGAAGAGAAACTCGCCGACGGGGTCTCGCTGGAGGGCGCCGCGGGGACGGTCGAGAAGCTGCGGCGGGTCAAGGATGAGGACGAGCTGGCGGCGATTGCAGCCGCCGCCGAGCTCGCGGATGAGATCTGGCGCTGGTCGCTGGAGCGCGGCTTGGCCGGACGTACTGAGCTCGACGTCGCCCGCGCCGCTGAGGCGCGGATGCGCGAGCAGGGGGCCGAGCCCTCGTTTCCGACCATCGTTGCCGCTGGCCCCAACGGTGCTCTGCCGCACGCCGAGCCGGGCGAGCGCGAGATCGGTCGCGGCGAGCTGGTCGTCTTCGACATGGGCGCGAAGCTGGACGGCTACTGCTCGGACGGCACCCGCACCTTCGCCACCGGGGAGCCAGGCGAGCCCGCCCGCGCCGTCTACGAGATCGTGCGCGAGGCGCAGGAAGCGGCGCTCGGCGCGGTCAAGGCCGGGGTCAAGGCCGAGGACGTCGACGGCGTCGCCCGCGAGCTGATCGCGGCCGCCGGGCACGGTGAGCGCTTTGGCCACGGGCTGGGTCACGGCGTTGGCCTCGAGGTGCACGAGGAGCCGCGCGTCTCGCAGCGCTCGGAGGACGTGCTCGCGGCGGGCGAAGTGGTGACGATTGAGCCGGGGATCTACCTGCCCGGCGAACTGGGCGTGCGGATCGAGGATCTGGTCGTCGTCACCGCCGAGGGCTACCGCAATCTCAGCGGCCTGCCCAAGCAGATGCAACTCGCGGACTAAGCCCGGTAGGTCTCCTGCAACGCTCATTGCGTCCCCCTCTGCCGCCGATCAGCGGGGGGTGAACGCGATCGCGATGCCCAGGCCAGAGTCGCTGGCGGCCGCCCGCAAGGACGCCCGCCGCGAGCGCTTGCTCGACATGGAGCAGCGCGTGCGCCGCTACCGCGCCGCCTGCTTCGCGATCCTCGCCTTGGCGCTTGCCTCGGCCGGCCCCGAGGTCGGCTGGCTCTGGCTGGCCCCGTTGGCTATGGGCTTCGCCGGCTTCGCGGTCGCCGACCGCTTCATGCAGAGCAGCCCGCGACCGTGGCTGTGGGTCGCGGGCGCCTGGGGTGCGCTGCCGTTGCTGCTTGCCGGCGCCGTGATCGCCAGCGGCGGGCCGACCAGCCCGGTGCTTATGTGGTTCGCGCTCCCGGCCGTCACCCTGGGGGCTCGCTTCGATCCCTGGGGAATGGTCGTCGGCACCGTCTACCTCGTCACCGTCTTCCTGGTCAGCACGGTCGCGGTCGACCCAGCCAGCGCCTCCGCGCACAGCCAAGCCTTGGTCGCCACCGTCGCCCTGGTCCTCAGTACCGTGATCCTCTCCGGTGCCCTGGTCGAGTCCGACCGCGCCCACCGGCGACGCTCGACGCTCGACCCGCTGACCGGCCTCTTCAACCGCAACGCACTCGAGCAGCGCCTGGCCGAGCTCGACGGTGCCCCCTGCGACGGCGAGAAAGGTGGCCAGTCCCACGCCCTGCTGCTCTGCGACCTCGATCACTTCAAGCGGGTCAACGACCGGCTCGGCCACGCTGCCGGCGACGCCGTCCTGCAGGACGTTGCCTACACGATGCGCTCGGTGCTGCGCGCCGGCGACTCGATCTACCGGATCGGCGGCGAGGAGATCCTCGTCGTCCTGCCCGGAGCGAGCGAGACCGACGCGGTCGCGATCGCCGAGCGCCTGCGCCAGGCGGTGCGCAAGCGCCGACCGGTCGGGGTGGGAGTGACGATCAGCATCGGCGCCGCCGTGACCAAGCCCGACACCGTCAACACCGATGACCTCGTCGCCCGTGCCGATGCCGCGCTTTACTCGGCGAAGGCAAACGGGCGCGACGCGGTATTCGTCGCTAACTGAGGCCTCGGTTAACGGCTGAGGTCGACGTCGCCGTCGAGCCGCTCGGCGAAGGCCGCGATCAGGGCGACGGTTGCCTCGACGTCGGCGAGGTCGACCATCTCTACCGGCGAATGCATGTAGCGCAGGGGGATCGAGACGAGGCCGGTGGGGATTCCCGAGCGGGCGAACTGGACCCCGTCCGCGTCGGTGCTGGTCGAGTTGCCGGTGGCGCCGACGGTGTGCTCGATTCCCGCCTCCTCGGCGGTCTCGACCAGCAGCTCGAATACCTTGGGGGAGAGGGTGGCGCCGCGGTAGATCACCGGGCCGGAGCCGAGTGCGTGGCTGCCGAGCTCCTTCTCGTCGATACCGGGTGCGTCGGTGGCGTGGGTGACGTCGACGACGATCGTCAGGTCTGGCTCGACCGCAAAGGCCGAGGTGCGGGCACCGAAGAGGCCGATCTCCTCCTGCACCGCGGCGATCGCGGCGAAGCTCGATTTGAGCGCACCCTTCTCGTGGCAACGCCGCAGCGCCTCGAGCGCGACGTAGGCCCCGAGGCGGTTGTCCATCGAGCGCGAGACCATGCGATCGCCGACCAGTCCCAGGGGCTCGCTGGCGACGACGACGGGGTCGCCGACCCGGACCAGCTCCGCGGCCGCGTCGCCGTCGGCGGCGCCGATGTCGATGTGGAGCGACTTCATTTCAACAACCTTCTTGCGCTGATCGGCGTCGAGCAAATGCAGTGGCTTGCGCCCGACGACCCCGAGCACCGGTCCCTTGGGGCCCTGTACCTCGACGCGCTGTCCGACGAGGATCTGCGGATCCCAGCCCCCGATCGGGGCGAACCAGAGGAAGCCCTTCTCGTCGATGTGGCGGATCACCAGGCCGATCTCATCGATGTGCCCGACGACGGAGAGCAGTGGCGCGGCATCGCCGATGCGGGCGACAGACGAACCGATCCCGTCGGCGGAGAGCGAGGCGAAGGACGCCGCTTCGCGCCAGACCGCCGCCGCCTGCGCCTCGTAGCCGGAGGGGCCCGGAGCACGGAGGAGCTTGTCGAGTAGTCCGGGGGTTTTGCTCGTCACAGGAGCGGCAGTATGTCGATTCATACGGGCGTCCGCATTCCGCCAAACCGAATAGCGTTGTGAGCGTGAGTTCCAGGCCAATCAGGGCACTGATCACGGGAGCTTCGAGCGGTATCGGCGAGGCAACCGCCCGCCGGCTTGCCCGCGAGCCCGGCGCCGAGCTGATCCTGGTTGCGCGCCGCGAGGATCGTCTGCGGGCGCTCGCTGCGGAGCTGCCTTGCGCCGTCAGCTACGTCGCCGTCGACCTGACCAAGGACGACGCCCCCGATCGGATCCGCACCCATGTCGGCGAGCGTGGCGACCGCCTCACGCTGCTCGTCAACAACGCCGGCGGAGCCTGGCGCGGCAGTTTCGCCGAGAGCGGCTACGCCAACGTCCAGCGCCACATGCAGCTCAACTTCGATGCCGTCGTCCGCCTCACCGAGGCGCTGCTGCCGATCTTGCGGGCTTCGGCGCCGAGTGCGATCGTCAACGTCGCCAGCACCGCCGGACGCGTTGCCCGAGCCCGGACCGGTTCCTACTCGGCCAGCAAGTTCGCCTTGATTGGCTGGACCGACTCGCTCTACGCGGAGGAGCGCGCCCACGGCGTCCACGTCGGCATGGTCCTGCCGGGCTTCATCGTCACCGAGGGCTTCCCGGCCACCGAGCTGCGCGAGAGGGCGCTGACTCGCTGGGTCGTCTCGAAGCCGGAGAAGGTCGCCGAGGCGATCTTCGAGGCCGGGCCGGGGGGCAAGGCCGAGCGCTACGTGCCACGCCCCTACGCGCTTGCCGCCGTGGCGAGGATCCTGATGCCTGGCCTGGTCCGCCGCGTTCTCTCCGGCGGGGCGGCCGGGGCGCTGACGACGAGCACAAGCGCCGACGCCGAGTAGCGACGGGGCAGTAACCGCGGCTTCAGGATCGCGCGGACGGCGCTGTGCCGGCCGACTCAGGTGAATCGCGAGGGGGTCAGGTGGCAGTAGTGGAAGCCGAAGACGAAGCTGTAGTTGTTTGCCGCGTTGGCGGCCCGTTCGACCCGGATCTGTTCATGCGCTGCCTTGATTTCTTCGTTCGCCTTCAGGGCGGTTCCGAGTGCCCGTAGCTTCGCCTGCACGACCCCCATCTGGGTGAACCACTTGAGTAGCCGCGCGTCATCGGCCGAGGGGCGCGGCACCGCGCTGAGCTTTTCCACGGTCTTGCCGAAGACGACCGAGGCATGAATGAACTGGCCGCCCGCCTCCTTCAGCTTTGCCGGCACCCGACTCTTCGCCTTCGTTTTGACGTTCTTGAGGATGCGCTTGTTGGCTTCGGTGTTCGCCTGGCAGATCGGCTCGACCTGTTCGACGTACTGAGCCCGCGTCGGGCCTTCTTCCGCCGAGGCGGCTGCGGCAGGCAGCAGCGCCATCAAGGCGACCGATATTGCGGCTGTGAGGACCCCCTTCATACCCTGTCCGCCACGTTAGACGATCGACCCCCTGGCCCTGTGTTGAGCTGCGGAGAAGTCGCGAGGCGCGCGCTTCTCTAGGATTCGCCGCCGTGATCAGCACCAACGAATTTCGCAATGGCTCTCATATCGAGATCGACGGGAAGATCTTTCGGATCATTGAGTTCCAGCACGTCAAGCCCGGCAAGGGCGGTGCCTTCGTGCGCACCAAGCTGCGCCGGATCGAAGACGGCTCGGTGCAGGACAAGACCTTCCGCGCCGGCGAGAAGTTCCGGCCGGTGCGCACCGAGTCGCGCAAGATGCAGTACCTCTACGACTCCGGCGACGCGGCGGTCTTCATGGACACGCGCGACTACGAGCAGATCGAGATCGCCAGCGAGTTGGTCGGCGAGGCGATGCAGTGGCTGCTGCCCAACGCCGAGGTCGACGTGCTCTTCGTCGACGAGCGAGCCAGCGACGTCCAGGTCGCCAGCGCGATCGACATGAAGGTGACGCAGACCGAACCCGGGGTTAAGGGCGACACCGCCTCCGGCGGTGGCAGCAAGCCGGCGACCCTCGAGTCCGGCGTCGTCGTACACGTCCCGCTCTTCATCGAGGAGGGCGAGACGATCCGCGTCGACACCCGCAGCGGCGAGTACGTTTCCCGCGCCTAGGCGAGCGTCAAACGCCAGGGGCGAATGCTTTTCGAAGTTGTATGTCCTCTGACTTTTTGCTACTCATAAGTAGCTTCTAGGTACGCTAGGAGTAGCTTCTAGCGCTGCTAGGAGTCTTAGGAGAGGAAAACTTGGGGCTACGGTTTGGAGCGGAGCGGAGCGGTGTCCGCGATGCGTAGCCTGTCTTTAGCGGATGGTGTCGTGACGACTGGCGAACGCAGCCAGTTGAGGCCGGGTCCCGGCATGGACCCCAATGATGTCGCTGCGCACCAATCGGCCCGGGTCTTTCAGGCGATCACCGAGATCGTCGCCGAGCAGGGCTACGACGCGGTAAAGGTCAGGGAGGTCGTGAAGCTGGCGGGGGTCTCCACCAAGACCTTCTATCGGCACTTCGAGAGCAAAGAGGATTGCTTTCTTCGCGCACACGAGATTGTCATCCGACACGCGCGCGCCGGGCTGCTCTCGGCCCAGTCGGATCAGCAAGAGTGGCGTGAGCGGCCGCGCTTGATCTACGCCGCCTTCGCCCGTGAGATCGAGGGCAATCCAGCGTCCGCAAAGTTGGCTTTGGTCGATGTATATATGGGCGGCCCGGCGGCACTCGAGCAGGCACAGCGCGCCGAGGCAACCTTTGCGGCGATGATCGTCGCCAGCTTTGCTCGTGCCCCCGACGGAGTTGTCGTGCCGCCGATGGTGATCGAGGGAATGATGGCGGGAGTGACCCGCGTCGCTCGCAACCGGCTGCTCATCGGGCGCCAGCGTGAGTTGCCCGGCATTGAGGCCGAGATGATGGAGTGGGCGATGTGCTTTCCCTCGGAGGCCTCCGATCACTTGGCGGGGCTTGATCTTGGGACGTTGCTCGGTAATCCTTCAGTTGCAGTTGCAGTTGCAGGCGCTACTCCTGCCATCAGTGGCGATAGGGCGACGATTCTCGCAGCGGTTGGGAAGCTCGTTGCCGCCGACGGTTACAAGTACGGCGACTTGACGGTCCCGCGTATTCGCGCTGGTGCCGGTGTTTCCCGCAGGACCTTCGATGCATTCTTCGACGACGCCGAAGAATGCTTCCTCGCCGCCTTGGAGGAGCGAGCTGCCGAGGCGGTTGTCCAAGCCGCCCAGGCGCAGATGGCGGGTTCCACCTGGGCGGGTGGCATCCACCGCGCAATCAACGCCTACGCCGTTCAGATCGCCGGAGACCCACTGCTTGCACGCGTCTGTTTCGAGAACAACTTTGCGATCGGCTCGAAGGGTTCGAACGCCAGATTGCGCCTTATCGCCGCGGTCAGCGATCAGATTCGCGACAGCGCTCCGACCGAGGATCGCGTGGGGGAGTTCACCGTGGAAGCTTCGGGGGGTGCTGTGTGGAGCATTTTCCACCACCACATACTGCGTGACTGGATAGTTCACCACCCCGAGATCTCCGCCACGCTCTCCTACATGGTCCTAGCCCCGGTCATCGGCGCCGAGGCCGCCGTCGCTGCCATCCGTGGCGAGCAGGCAGCCTGAACCCCTGATCGTGCTGACTCTGCGCCCAAAACTCGAGGACCCCTGTTTTACATCTGTTGGTTTTATGACTTCGCCAAAGACCCATAGAGAGCCAAAAGCAGATCCAATTGGCACTCTATAAAACCAAAGCTGCCAAGTGCTTGACCTATGTTCATTCAGTGAGACTCTCGTACCCGTGCAGGGAAGCCCCGGCCGGGAAGCTACGGGCGGAGTTCAACCTCTGCATGGCGCAGAAGATCTGCGTCGACCGTAATTCAATGTGAGAGGAATCAAAGAATGATTCGATCAAGACTAGGACTCAAGGCGCTCGTGCTGAGCGGCCTCGTCCTCGGCCTGATGGCGTTTGGTACCAGCGCCGCTCAGGCGGAAAAAGAAGCTAAATGGATGGTCAACGGCGTTACCATGACCTCAGATGTCTTATTACCTGAAGTTCAGGTCACGGAAGTGGAGAACAAAACAGCGAGCCTGTTACTAACGCTTAAATCTGGTACCAAAGTTGAGTTCTTATGCACAAGCATAACCCTCGCGGAAAATGTTAAGCTCTTATTAGAAGGTTCACTCTCATTAGGTAAAGCGATATTCCACGGATGCATTACTAAGCTAAATGGTGTGATATCGAAAAATTGCGAACCATTCAGTTTGCCTGGGGGAGTTAAAACTCCCGGCTTAATTGAATCCGAGAAAGCCACCGGCTTAATCGTCTTACATGAAACTGGTGGGGTCAAAGAAGGAATAGTGCAGATTAGCCCGGATGTAGTAGGCGGGCCTTTCGCCACCATTAGGATGGGCGAATTTTGCTCGATTGGCGAAGAAGTTAAAGTGACGGGTAAACTGTTCATTAAGGATTGTAAAGGTGCGGTATCGTTCAAAACTGAAGCGAAAACGCATTTAATTGAATCGCATTCGTTAACGAGCCTGGAAGCACTTAGCGTTCCGGCCACCCTCGACGGTAGTGCCCTAGCTGAACTTGCTGGCGCTACCCATAAAGGCTTGAACTGGTCCGGCTTACCTGCATGAGAAATCCGTAGTACGCAGCAAAAAATCAGTCGTAATGAAGCGATGATTCACCGGCCCAGGCCGCGCCGCTGGCGCGGCCTGGGCCCCGTAGATGACCAGGGAGAAAGGCAGGTATGAAGGTGATGAAGTCGGGAGTGCAGGGGGAAGGAGGGAGGACTCTCCGGATGGTTTTGGTCGCGCTGGTGGCATTGTGGGTCTCGGCCCTCTTCGCTGAGGGTGCCTTCGCGATCGCGCCCCAGATCAACGGTGTGAAGGCCTCAGGGATTGGCGCAGGCCAGGCCACGCTTGAAGCCCAGGTAAACCCGCAGGGCAAACAGACTCGCTGGCACTTTGAGTTCGGCATATCCGATTGCGCGACGAGCGCCTGCATGAGCATCCCGACACCCGAAGTAACGATCCCTGCCGGCAGCTCGCCGGTGCCGGTTGAAGTCTCCTTGGAAGGCCTCGCTCCGGACACGATCTACCACTACCGCCTGGTGGCAACAAACGGCGACGGGAAAACCACAGGAGCCGATCATGTCTTCGCCACCCGAGGCACCCCCTCGACGGGCCTGCCCGATGCCCGAGGCTATGAGCAGTCCTCGCCAGTTGACAAGGACGGTGGCGACGCCGTCGGCAAACTGGGCTTGGTCAAAGCTGCGGACGGCGGCGGTGGCATCACCTTCCAGAGCACCTTCGGCATCCCCGGCGGCAAAGGGGCCCAAGCCCTGCCGACCTACCTGGCGATGCGAGGCTCTGGCGGCTGGTCGACCCAGGGCCTTTTGCCCCCGCCGCTCTTCGGCGAGCGCGCTCAGATGCAGGGGTGGCTGCCCGATCTCTCCGAGACCTTCACCGGCGTCGCGAAGCTCGAGACTCCCCGGCTCAAAGCTCTGCTCATGCAGTCCACCACCGGTGGTCCGGCAACAGTGGTCGGCCCCTATACCCCTAATGCCGAATACTCCTACGCTGGCACCAATCCCGACGCCTCGATCGTCTTCTTCGAATCCCCGGCCAAGCTAGCCCCCATAGAAGGCGAACAACCCATCACGGCGGCGATCCAAGGCAAACCCAACCTCTATGCCTGGGATCGCTCGAGTGGTCGACTCTCTCTGGCAGGAGTCCTGAATGACGGCAAAGCGCCACCCAAAGGCACCCGTGCCGGTCCTTACGGCTGGTCCAGGGGCACCGACGCCCGCACTCTCAGCGCCGGTGGCGCCGCCTCCGGCGCCTACCTGGAAGGTACTCACTCGATCACTACCTCCGGCGACATCTACTTCACCGAAGGGGGCACCGGGCAGCTCTACCTTCGCCTCAACCCGACCAATCCCCAAAGCGACCTTGACGGCGAAGGCAAGTGCATCAAAGCCGAAGACGCTTGCACAATCCACGTCTCAGCCTCCCAAAAGGATAACGGTCAAGGCCCCAACGGCACCGACTCCGTAGGCGCCCAGCCCGCCGCCTTCCAGGCGGCAAGCGCCGATGGATCCGAAGCCTTCTTCGCCTCCTCGGAGAAGCTGACCAACGACGCCAACACCGGACCCGAACAGCCCGCCCCGGCGATAGGCACCGGCAACGTCGTGACCGGCGTGGTCGAAGACGCCACCTTCATCCCCAAACGCGCGGTGGGCATAGCTGTCGACTCAGAACACGTCTACTGGGCAGACCCGATCGGGGAAAGAATCGGCCGCGCCGACCTTGACGGGGACCCGAACAGCATCGAAGACGACTTCATCGTCCCCGGCCAAAGCGGATGCGAATTTGAAGTCGAAGGCGAACCCGGCGTCTTCGAACCGATCCCGGCGCCGAGCAAGCCCCGCTACCTCGCCGTCGATGCGGCCCACATCTACTGGACCAATACCGGTGTGCTGAAAGAAAACGGAGAACCCCTTGACGGCGGCGGCACGATCGGACGTGCTGACCTGAACGGAGAAAGCCCCGACCCCGACTTCATCTGCGGCGCCTCCAACCCGCAGGGTGTCGCGACCAACGCGACACATGTGTATTGGGCCAACGCGGCGATAAACCCGCTTCTGAGATCAATCGGACGGGCGACGATCGGAGGCGGTGAAGTTCAGCAGGAATTCTTCTCAGTGGACACCAGTACGGCGCCTTACGGGGTGGCTTTGAGCGCCAGCCATGTCTACTTCAGTCTCAATGAAGACATAGGCGACAATGGCTTTGTCAGCCGGTTGCCCTTGGAAGGAGGAACGGAAGAATTCCTCGGCATCGGCAAGGCAGGACTTCGGGGAGTTGCTGTCAGTGCCACGCAGGTCTATTGGGCGACGCAGGGTGAAGAAGCGATTGGGGTTATTCCGCTGAGCGATTTCCCCCCACTAGGCGGTTGCGAAACGATAGGTAGCTGTGACAAAGAATTTCTCAAGCCCGCGGGCAAGCTCTTCGGTCTCGCCGCCAGCTCCTCTCATCTCTATTGGTCGGTAAACGGCGAAGCTCCCTCCAACCCCGGCAGCGACCTCTACCGCTACGAACCGAGCACGGATGCGCTTGAGGATCTGACCCCCCTGCCTGCCGGCAACGGCGCCGAAGTGCAGGGCGTGTTGGGTGCTTCAGAAGATGGTTCGCGGGTTTACTTTGCCGCCAACGGGGACCTCGACGGAGCAGGGTCGGCAGCCAAAGGGACCTGTTCGGGGATTGTAGTTTCCCAGGGCGGCAGCTGCAATATCTACCTCTGGCAGGACGGAGCGATTGGCTTCGTCGGGCGGGTTAAGGGATCGGACTCTCTCGACTGGACCGGCACGCCGGAAGAGCTCTTCGCCACCGCCGGCTACACCCCGAAGACCGCCTTCGTCAGCAAGGATGGGGAAGTCCTGCTCTTCCGCTCCCAGGAAAAGCTCACGCCCTACGACAACGAAGGCGTCTCCGAGCTCTACCGCTACTCGGCGAGCGACGGCAAGCTCGCCTGCGTTAGCTGCCCGCCGAGCGGGGAAGCGGTGGGCAAAGGGCCGAAACTAGGGTCCATTGGTTTCCCCGGTTCTATAGCGCCGGCGTTGGCCGGATCCACCTCGGTTGCCTCCCGCAACCTCTCCGCCGACGGCAGCCGCGCCTTCTTCGAGACGGCGGAAGCGCTGGTGCCCGCCGATACCAACGGAGAAGGGGGGTGTCCTTTCCTCATAAGCACCCCCGCCTGTCTAGACGTCTACGAGTGGGAGGCCCCCGGCAAGGGGAGCTGCAGTGAAGGCGGGGCGGCCTGGTCCCCCCTAAACGAAGGCTGCGTCTACCTGATCTCCACCGGCAAAAGCCCCTTCCCCTCGCTCTTCGCCGACGCCTCCGAGACGGGAGACGACGTCTTCTTCTTCACCCGCGAGGGACTAGTGGGCCAAGACACAGACGAACTGCAAGACGTCTATGACGCCAGGGTGGGAGGGGGCCTTGCCGCCCAGAACCCACCGCCGCCCAACCCCTGCCTGAGCACCGAATCCTGCCACGGGGCAGCCCCTGGGGCCCCCTCAGAACAAAGCGCAGGAAGCGCCACCTTCGTCGGCCCCGGCAACGAGGCTCAAAAGCACAAGAAAGGTTCTTGCCCGAAAGGCAAGGTGAGGCGCGGCGGCAAATGCGTGAAGAAGAAAGCCGGCAAGCCCAAGCATCGTAAGTCACATCAACGAGCTAGTGGTAACGGAGGACAGCACAAATGAGTGGCTTTCGACTTGTCTTCGATTCTAAAGGTTCTATTTCAGATTTTTCTATGAAATCTTTGCGATTCACACGGTTTATGCTAGCGTGTGTTTTTGGAACCGCCATCCTCGTGGGCGGCGGCGTGCTCTCCCCAGCCAGCGTCCGCGCCGCCGCCCCGGGCTGGACCCTGGCGATCTCCCCGCTGCCGGCCAACTTCGCCCCCGGCCAGGAATCCGAATACGCGGTAGTCGCCGCCAACGTCGGCGCCGCCCCCACCACGGGGGAAACCGAAGTCAAAGTGACGATCCCCGCCGGGATGGCGGTCAGCACCTTCAACGCCGGCAACACCGACCCCGAAGCACCGAACGAGCCCACCTGCACCGCGCTCGGCCAGGTGGTCACCTGCAAGACCGCCGAAGCCTTCCACCCCGGCTACCTCTTCCGGGTCAAAGTCGGGGTGACGATCCCAAGCGGAGCGCCCGAGGAAGTGCTCACAACGCAAGCGACGATCTCCGGCGGCGGCGCCACCCAGGCGATCGCCGCCTCCTCGCCGACCCCGGTGCAAGAAGACGCGGTCCCCTTCGACTTCCTGCCGGGCTTCAAAGCCCCCGCCACCGACGAGGACGCCGAAGCCGAGCTGCTCGCCGGCGCCCACCCCTACCAACAGACGGTCTTCTTCGGCTTCCCGACCAAGAACCCCGGCGACGGCGTCACCAACGACGGCCATCCCCGCAACTTCTACGTCGAGCTGCCACGCGGCATGGTCGGCTTCCCCGGCGCCTCCAAGGCGCTTTGCACCGAGGCCGAGCTAGTTAGCTCCGAGGGCTGCCCCGACGCCTCCCAGGTCGGCGTCACAGACGTCACCACCCTGGCCGGAGAAGTCGGCATCTCCGACGTCCTCACCTCAAACCTCTACAACATGGTCCCACCCCCCGGCGCGGCCGCCGAGGTAGCGACCAACGTCGCCAACATCGGCGTCTTCGTCCACGCCCAGGGCTCCTTGCGCAGCGAGAGCGACTACGGCGTGCAGGTCGCCACCCGCGACGTGATCGCCTTCGGCCAGCAGCCGATCTTCAACGTCCAAGCCCAGGTCTGGGGCAACCCCACCGAGGCCGCCCACGACGAGATCCGCGGCAGATGCGGCACCTTCGGCGGCGCCTGCCCGGTCGAAGACCGCGGCGAGGCCTTCCTGGCAATGCCCGGCGAGTGCACCGGGCAGCCCTCGCTGTTCGAAGTCCTCGCCGACAGCTGGGAGGAACCGAGCCCGCCCGCCGCCCTGCAGCGCGCCAGCTATGAAAGCGCCGGTCTCGGCGGCGACCCGGCCCTGCTGGAAGGCTGCGATGAGCTGGAGTTCGAGCCGGCGATCGAAGCCCAGCCAACGACCGACGTCTCCGACTCGCCCTCGGGCCTCGACTTCACCCTGCGCCAGCCCACCGACACCGCCTTCGAGTCGCGCTCGCCGGCGATCCTCAAGGACGCCACGGTCCGCTTCCCCGCCGGGATGGTCGTCAACCCCTCCCAGGCCGGCGGCCTCGGCGCCTGCTCCTTGTCTCAGATCGGCTACCTGAGCTCGAGCGGGGGGACCCCGCACTTCTCCGACGATCCGCAAAGCTGCCCCAATGCGGCAAAGCTCGGCACGGTCGAGGTCACCTCGCCGGCGCTGGTGCGCAGAAACGCCGACCACGAAGTCGAAGAAGAAGAAGGCGAGGCGATCCTCGAGCCCCTTCAGGGCTCGATCTACATCGCCCAGCCCTTCCAAAACCCCTTCGGCTCCCTCATCGCCGTCTACCTGGCGATCGAAGACCCGAAGACAGGCATCGTCGCCAAGCTGGCCGGCGAGGGCCACCTCGACCCCCAAAGCGGCCAGGTCTCGACCTCCTTTCGCGAAAGCCCCGAGATGCCGCTGAGCGAGGTCTCGGTCCACCTCTTCGGCGGCCCGCGCGGGGCCTTCATCACCCCGCCAACCTGCGGCAACTACTCAACCGCCGCCGAGCTGGGCGCCTGGAGCGGGGCCCAGGCCACCCCGGCCAGCTCCTTCGCCATCGCCGCCGCCCCCAGCGGCGGGGCCTGCCCCGCCGCAGAGGCGCAGATGCCAAACGCCCCCAAGCTCTCCGCCGGCACGCTCAATCCCGCCGCCGGCAAGTACAGCCCGCTGCTGTTCAAGCTCAGCCGCGAAGACGGCTCCCAGCGGATCGGGCGGATCGAAGCGACCCTGCCCACCGGGCTCTCGGCCAAGCTCGCCGGCGTCGCCAGCTGCTCTGAGCAGGACATCGCCAAGGCGCGCTCGCGCGAAGCCCCCGAGCAAGGCGCGCTCGAGCTCGCCGACCCCAGCTGCCCCGCCTCCTCTGAGATCGCCAGCGTGCTCGGCGCCGCCGGCGCCGGCCCGACCCCCTACTACACCTCCGGTCGCGCCTACCTGGCCGGCCCCTACAAAGGCGCCCCGATCAGCCTGGTGGCGATCGTCCCGGCGATCGCCGGGCCCTTCGACCTCGGCACGGTGGTGATCAGAAGCGCCCTCTACCTCGATCCCGTCACCGCCCAGGGCCGCGTCGTCTCCGATCCCCTGCCCCAGATCCTGCAGGGGGTGCCGATCGACCTGCGCTCGGTCGCGGTGCGCGCCGATCGCCCCGGCTTCACCCTCAACCCGACCTCCTGCGCGGAGAAGTCCTTCGGCGGGCAGGCGATCTCCACCCTCGGGCAGGCCGCCCCGCTCGCCCAGCGCTTCCAGGTCGGCGGCTGCAAGTCCCTCCCCTACAAGCCAAAGCTGACCGCGAAGCTCTTCGGCCCGACCCACCGCGGCGGGCACCCGCGACTGAAGAGCGTCTTCACCGCCAAGGCGGGCGAAGCCAACACCGCGGCGATCTCCTTCACCTTCCCCAAATCGGAGTTCATCGACCAGGCCCACTTCCGCACGATCTGCACCCGCGTGCAGTTCGCCGCCAACCAGTGCCCGGCGGGCTCGGTCTACGGCCACGTGCGCGCCTTCAGCCCGCTGCTGGACTACCCCCTGGAAGGCCCGGTCTACCTGCGCTCCTCCTCCCACAAGCTGCCCGACGCGGTCTTGGTCTTGCGCGGCCCCGCCTACCAGCCGCTCTTCTTCGAGGCCGCGGGGCGGGTGGACTCGGTCAAAGGCGGCCTGCGGGTGCGCTTCGAATCGGTCCCCGACGCGCCGCTGTCGAAGGTCCTCCTCACCGCCCAGGGCGCCAAGAAGGGCCTCTTCCAGAACTCGACCGACATCTGCAAGGGCGTCCATCGCGCCACCCTCGCCCTCGACGCCCAAAGCGGCAAGGTCTCCGACTCGATGCCGCAGATGCAGGCGCAGTGCGGGGGGAAGAAGGGCGGAGGCGGGAAAAAAGGGAAGGGCGGCGCCAAGAAGGGGAAAGGCGCCTAGCCCGCCCCACAGAGCTTCACCGCAGCACATGTCCCAGTCCATCGAGCAAATGAAGACAGGAGATAAGAGTCATGCAAAAGCACAGAGGGAGGGCGCTGGCGACGGCGCTTCTTGCCGTTGCGCTCGCCGCGCTCGGTCTGGCCGGTGTGGCACAGGCCAAACTGACCGGCGACTACACCAGATTCGCCCAGTGCCCCTACACCAACCTGGAAGTCAAAAAATGCCTGCTCTCGACGACCACCTCAGGCGAAGTGGTGCTCGGCAAAAAGAAAGTGCCGATCGAAAAAGCGGTGGTGCTGCAGGGCGGTGCCGGTAAACAGGTCGAAGGCATCGCGCCCTTCTTCGCTGCCGCCAACGGCATCACGCTCTCCAAAGCGCCGCAAAACGTCCCCGGCGGGCTGCTCGGCATCGTGCCCGACGCCTCCTCGCCGTTCCTGGTCAAAGCGCTGATCAAATTCTTCCTTGAAAACAGCCTGACCGGGGTCAACTCGACCCTCGAACTGGCCAAGCCCGCGACCGAAATCAGGGTCTCGGAAAACAACCTCGCCTCCGAAGAAGGCGTGGCGCTGAAAATGCCGGTCAAGGTGCACCTGGAAAACCCCTTCCTGGGCAAAAACTGCTTCGTGGGATCCTCCACGTCGCCGATCACCTGGAACCTGACCACGGGCACCACCGCCCCACCGGCGCCGAACGGCAAAATCACCGGCAAAGCGGGCTTCATCGAATTCCTTGCCGAAGGCTCGATCGCCTTCCTCAAAGAAGCCAAGCTGGTCGACAACGCCTGGTCTGCGCCCAAAGCGGCCGGCTGCGGAGGGATCCTCTCCTTCCTCGTCGACCCGATCATCAACGCGCAGCTGGGCACCACGACAGCCGGCAACAACACGGCGATCCTCAACAACACGATCTACATCGCCGCCGCCGCTGCCGTGCGCCTCAACAACGAAGAAAACCCATAGGCGAGAACTGCGCAAGGAGATGATCTGAGATGAGAAGAAAGCAGACAGCTATTGGAGCCGCCCTGGCGGCCCTGGCGGTGCTTTGCGCGTTGTTCGCCACCACTGCGAGCGCGGCACCTGCCTGGAAGTTCGAAGCCAAAGCACTGGAAGGAACCGAAACGGTCCTCGGTGGAGCTATTGAAAGCTCGATGACCGTTCCGGGACTGACCACGAAATGTGAAAACTTCCTCTACAAGCTAACGATCGAAAACTCGGCGGGCACCGGCAAAGGCAGCCTCACCGAAATGCCCCTCTACACCTGCACCACGAACAGCAAATTCTGCACCGTCGACAAAATCGGCGCGGAAAAACTGCCGTGGGCATCGAAACTGACCACGGTAGGCGCAACCCCCTACATCATCATCGAAGGTGTCAAAGTCGGCATCCTCTATGGCGGCGAAGCCTGCGTGCTGGGCGAAACCCTGGTCACCGTGACGGGCTCCGCCGGTGGGTCGATCGACAACACCGCGGAAACCGCCACGTTCAATGCGAGCACCCTGAGCGCTTCCAAAACAGAACTGAAAGCGCTGAGCCAGAAAATCGAATGGAACGGGCTCTTCCCGACCGAAGCATTCCAGTGGCACAGAGAACAGGCGCTATCAGTCTCCTAGCGCCCCTCGCCAAGACCGCGAGCGCCAGGGCGACCCTGGCGCTCGCGGTTGCGGCACTTGCCCTCGCCGGCTGCGGCGGGGGCTCCTCCGAGGGTCAAAGCGACGGCTCCGCCGCCGCTGAGACCTCCGCTCAGGCTCAGGCCGCCCAAGGACAAGGAGGAGGCACCGCGGCCAACCCCGCCGCCACCGGCGCGGGGGAGGGGGCCCAGGGCTCCAAGCAGTCCTCCTCCTCTCACTCAGGCGACTCCTCGAGCTCCTCTTCTTCTGGCGCTCCCCCAGGGCAGGGCGCCAAGCACGGCCCCCGCATCGCCGCGCCGAAGGGCCAAAAGGAGCAGGCGCCGAGCCCAGAAGAGGTGCAGGAAGCCACGGTCGCCGACATCAGCCTTAGGAGCCCCGCGATCGTTGCCGCCGCCGGGCACCTCGGCCGCCTCGACCCCACCTACACCTGCGATGGCAAAGACAGCTGGCCCCAGCTCAAGTGGGGAGGGGTGCCGGCGGGCAGCGCCGAACTGGCGCTCTTCGTGATGAACGTGGCGCCGGTGAACGAAAAGATCTTCTTCGACTGGGCGCTGGCGGGCATCGACCCCGAGCTGGAGGAAATCGCCGCGGGCAAATTGCCCGCCGGCGCGATCGTTGGCACCAACGGCTTCGGTCGCCTCGGCTACTCCATCTGCCCCCAAGGCGCCGGGGAAACCTACATGCTCGCCCTCTACGCGCTACCGCGCCGCCTCTCGCCCCAGCGCGGCTTCGACCCGCTGGCACTGCGCCAAGAGATCCTCGACGTCTCGGGCAACGTCGGCCTGCTCCCCGCGGTCTATGAACGCGGCTGAGCCCAAAGCTTCTTCCCGTGTCAATCATGCAAACAAGGAATGAGGGAGATATGAGAACCCGATCGAGCAAGGGGAGGGCCTTCGCGGCACTCCTGATCGCGGCGCTGGCCGTCTTTGGCCTCGCCACCACCGCACAAGCCAAACTGACCGGCAACTACGTCAAATTCGGCCAGTGCCCCTATAAAAACCTGGAAGTCAAAAAATGCATTCTATCCGTGACCAACTCAGGCGAAGTGGTGCTCGGCTCCAAGAAAGTGCCGATCGTCAACCCCGTCATCCTGCAGGGCGGCGCCGGTAAACAGGTCGAAGGCTACGCGCCCTTCTTCGCTGCCACCAACGGCGTCACGCTCTCCAAAACCCCCCAACCGGTTCCCGGCGGCCTCGGGGGCATCGTCAACTGCAAAGAAATCAAAGATTTCTTCTTGCGCCTTGCCTGCGAAGCGGTTTTCGAAAACGGTCTCACCGGGCTCTACGCGACGCTTGAACTGGCACGGCCCGCGACCGAGATCGTGGTCTCTGAAAACAACCTCGCCGCCGAAGAAGGCGTGGCGCTGAAAATGCCGGTCAAGACCCACCTGGAAAACCCGTTCCTGGGCTCCGGCTGCTACGTCGGCTCGACCGGCTCGCCGTTGACCTGGAACCTGACCACGGGCACGACCGCACCGCCCGCTCCCAACAAACCGATCTCAGGCAAAGCCGGCTTCATCGAATTCCTCGAGGAAGGCTCGATCGCCGTCAGCAAAGAAGCGGTCCTGGTCGACAACGCCTGGTCTGCTCCCGGTGCCTCGGGCTGCGGCGGGTTCCCAGCGGAACTGATCCTCAACCCGATCATCAACGCCGCCTCGGGTCTTCCTGCGGCAGCGGGCAAAAACACCGCGATCCTCAAAAACACGCTCAACATCGCCGCTGCCGCGGCGGTGCGGCTAAACGACGCGGAAAACCCCTAGGGCGAGGCTCTAGGCAAGACGTTGGACCAAGCGCCGGGGCGGGAGCCCCGGCGCTTTGTTTGGACTCCTAGGCAGGATCCAAATACCAAGCAGGTTTACCCCCCGTCCCACCCCAAAGGCGCCCCGCATGGCCGGCCAGTATCTCCCCGATAAAAAACAAGGCAGATCTTGTCCTTGACATAAATGATCCCCCTGGGAAAGTAAGAGATCACCGTAACCAATGAGAGGAACGGTCGTGTCTCGAGCTATAAAATCAAGACTCGCAGGGCTATGTGTGCTGCTTCCGATTCTGCTGGGGCTTTTTGGCGGCTCAGCCCAAGCGGAAACTGGCGCGACGTGGACTTATATAAACGCAAAAGGTGAATTAAAAATTTTCACCGGCTCGTTAAAAGCAAAACTTAAGTTAGATATCGAGAGTTCTAGTATTGGTATAACAGCTACGACAACGGGCGGTACTAAAGTTGAAATTAGATGTACGGCTCTGTCGCTTGTTGGTAGCCCTTCCCTACTCGAAAATGGTTCGATCTCCGAAGGACAAACTAGATTATCAGGCTGTAAAACGTTTCTAAACGGTACGGAATCAAAATCATGCCAACCCCATTCTGCGGGGGCGGCCGCCGGGGAAATTATTACTAAGAAATTCGTTGGCTTAATTAAGTTACATTTATTTGCTTTCGGAAGCCAGGTTGATACTGTCATTTTATTAACTCCTACGAGCAAAAACGGAAAAGGTGAATTTAGCTTTGCGGTCATCGAAGTTAGTGAACTTTGCTCGGTGGGGGAATCAATCGAAGTAACAGGAGAGCTATCTCTAATCGACTGTCAAAAAAAACTCTCGACGCATCAGACTGAACATTTATTTGAAGAGTATGAAGCGTTACGTCTCCTTAGAATGTTTGGTCAAGCAGCGGCAGTTGGCGGAAGCTCGTTCTTGTCCCTCGAAGGCGAACACAAAGGCCTTAAATGGGCAGGCTTACCTTCGCCCACTAAACCGTAAGTAGGTCGACGCTTCAGTATTTGCCCGCAAGTAAGGCGTCGGCTTGCCGACGCCCTTACTGCGTCGTCGGAGAGCGAAACCGTTCACCGGCAAAGCCGGCTTCATCGAATTCCTCGAGGAAGGCTCGATCGCTTTTCTTGGGGTTTGGGGTCAAGCCATCCGACTGGCCAAAACGCCAGAATGTCGGTCCATGCGTAGATCCGACCAGCGCCGCGATGCCGTCTTCGCCTGCTATCAGCGGGATGTCACCGGCCGTCCACTGGAGGAGCTGGTGGCCGAGTCGCGTCCTTTCACGCGGGAGCTGGCAGCTGGTGTTGAGGCTCACCGCGGCGAGCTCGACGCCGCAATTGCCGCTCACTCCAAAGGCTGGGAGCTGGAGCGGATCGCGCCGCTGGAGCGGAACGTCATGCGGGTCGCCCTCTACGAGATCGAGCACAGTGAGGACGTGCCGACGGAGGTTGCGATTGATGAGGCGATCGAGATCGCCAAGGAGTACTGCGGGGCCGACGCGCCCGGTTTCGTCAACGGTGTCCTTGGCGCGATCGCCCGTGAGCGAGAGGGGGTGCGATGAACCGGTTGCGGGAGATCTCCGAGCGGCTCAGTGCGATCGCTCGAGAGCTGGAGGGCGAAGGGGCCGACGACGCCCGCGCTGCCGCGCTCGCCCAGGAGGCCGCCGAGCTCTCGGCTGAGGCGGTCGAGGAGGCCAATCGCCGTATCCGCGAGAGCGAGGCCTCCGCGTGACCAAGTTGTGAGTTACCCCGAGGAGCTGCGTGCTCTGGTCGATACCGAGCTCGAGCTCCTGCGCTTTCCTGCCCCCGAGCCGACGGCCGGCCTGCAGGAGGCGATGCGCTACTCGCTGCTCGCCGGCGGCAAGCGGGTTCGCCCCGTGCTCGCCCTGGCGACCGCCCGAGCCCTCGGCGTCGAGCCCGAGCACTTCCTGCCGATCGCCTGCGCGATCGAGCTGATCCATACCTACTCGCTGATCCACGATGACTTGCCGGCGATGGACGACGACCACTTGCGCCGCGGTCAGCCCACGTCCCACGTTAAGTACGGCGAGGACGTGGCGATTCTCGCCGGTGACGGCCTCTTCGCCGAGGCCGTACGGCTCGCCTGCGAGCAGCCCGGAGAGCCGGCGCGCGTGCTCGCGGCACTGCGCGAATTGAGCGCGGCAACGGGGGTCGACGGCATGGTCGGCGGCCAGTACGTCGACGTCGCGGTCTCCGAGCGCGACGCCGAGGGGCTGCGCTCGCTGCACACGCTGAAGACCGGCCGCCTGATCGCCGCCAGCGTCGGCGTCGTGCTGACCCTCGAAGGACTGCCAGAACCTGAGACAATGCCCTTTCGCCGATTCGCCAACGAGCTGGGCGTGCTCTTCCAGATCGTCGACGACATCCTCGACGTGACCGGAAGTGCCGACCGCCTCGGCAAGCCCCATGGAAGCGACGAGCGACTTGGAAAACTCACCTACGTCAGCCACTTTGGCCTCGAGCGGGCGCGCGAGCTCGCGGCGGAGTCGCATGGCAAGGCGACGGCGGCACTTGATCAAGCCAATGGCGAGACCGACGATCTGAGGCGCGTGGCCGACTACATCTTCACGAGGGACGAATGAGCGAGAACGGAAACGGAGCGGCACCGGAACGGGAGACGCCCTTGCTCGACGGCATTCACGAGCCAGCCGACCTACACGAGCTGAACGACGAGCAGCTGCAGCAGGTGGCGCAGGAGATGCGCACCTACATCATTGACACGATCGGCGAGATCGGGGGGCACTTCGGCGCCAACCTCGGCACCTGCGAGTTGGCGGTGGCGCTGCACAGCATGCTCGACTCGCCCCGCGACAAGGTGCTCTGGGACGTCGGTCACCAGGCCTACCCGCACAAGATCCTCACCGGTCGCCGCGAGGAGCTGCCGACGATCCGCCAGTACGACGGGCTCGCCCCGTTCTGTTCGGTCTTCGAGTCCGAGCACGACATCATGGGTGCTGGCCACGCCTCGACCTCGATCGGCTACGCGGTTGGGCTGAAGGAGGCGATGCGCCACGGGATCGGCGAGGACGGCCGCGTCGCCGCCGTGATCGGCGACGGCGCGCTGACCGGCGGTGTCGCTTACGAGGCGCTGCACGCGGCAGGCGGTCTGCAGACGCCGATGGTGATCGTGCTCAACGACAACGGCATGTCGATCTCGCCCAACGTCGGCGCGCTCTCGCGCTACTTCAACCGGGTGCGGCTCAACCCGCGCCTCTTCCACGCCCGCGAGGGGGTCGAGGACCGGCTGACCAAGCTGCCGCTCGGGCTCGGCAAGCGGATCGAACGACTGGGCCCGGAGATCAAGTCGGCGATCAAGGCCTACTGGGCGCCTGGCCTCTTCTTCGAGGAGCTCGACCTCGCCTACATGGGCGTGATCGACGGCCACGACGTGCACGCCCTGCGCGAGGCGCTGCGCGAGGCCTTCGATGCCGAACGCCCGGTGATCGTCCACATCCACACGGTCAAGGGCAAGGGCTTCTCGCCGGCAGAGGAGGGCGGCCTCGAGGGGATGGAGAAATGGCACGCTGCCAAGCCGAAATCGATCGTCGACGGGGCGCCCGCCCCGAAGCCCGTGGCGGTGCAGGAGTCCGACGCGCCGGCGGCGATCGCTCCGGAGCGACTCGAGAAGCCGCCCGTTGCGGGCGCTCCGCCTCAGTACACGCAGGTCTTCGCCGACGCGATCGTCGCCGAGGCACACCGCGACAAGCGGGTGGTCGGGATCACCGCCGCAATGGCGGGGGGGACCGGCCTGCAGAAGCTCGCCGACGAGGTGCCCGAGCAGTACTACGACGTCGGCATCGCCGAGCAGAACGCGGTCCTGCTTGCTTCCGGCCTGGCGATCCAGGGCGCCAAGCCGGTCTGCGCGATCTACTCGACCTTCCTGCAGCGCGCCTTCGACCAGATCGTCCACGACGTCTGCCTGCAGGAGCTCGACGTCACCTTCGCGATGGACCGGGCTGGTCTGGTCGGCGACGACGGCCCGACCCACCACGGCGCCTTCGACGTCTCCTACTTTCGCCCGATCCCCAACGTGGTCCTGATGGCCCCGCGCGACGAGGCGATGTTGGTCCACATGCTGCACACGGCGATCGCCCACGACGGTCCCGCCGCGCTGCGCTATCCCCGCGGTGCGGCCGAGGGCGTGGAGCTGCCGACTGAGCCACTGGAGCTGCCGATTGGCACGGGGGAGCTGCTGGCAGGCGGCGAGCGGGTGGCCCTACTCGGCTACGGCTTCGGCGTCTCGGTGGCGCTCGACGCGGCAAAGATCCTCGCCGACCATGATCTGACGGCGACGGTCGCCGATGCCCGCTTCGCCAAGCCGCTTGACGCTGAGTTGCTCGAGCGCCTCGCGCTCGAGCACGACCTCGTGGTGACGATCGAGGAGAACGTCCTGCCCGGTGGCTTCGGCTCGGCCGTGCTCGAGCATCTCGAGGATGCCTTCGCCGAGCGATCCGGCGAGCGGGCCCGCGTCCTGCGGATCGGCCTGCCGGACCGCTACGTGACCCACGGCAAGCCGGCCTTGCTGCACGAGGAGGTTGGGCTGACCGGCGACGCGGTTGCCGAGCGAGTGCTCGCGACCCTGCGCTCGGGCGAGCCGGCTCTCAGCTGAGCGGATGCCTCGGTCTGCCCCGACCAGACCAAGAAGCCACCCCAAAAATTAGGGCTTGCGTCAAATCGCTCAATCGGTTAGCCTGCCGTCGTCTCTTCTGGGGTTACTTGAGGGAGGAGAGACGTCTCTATGTATGTGGGTCCGCAGGTAGGGAGCCTCGTGGATCTACAACGTTGACCGCGCCGGTGCCAAGGGCACCGAGTCGCGGTGGGCGGATCTCTCGACGGGACCCCTGTCGCGCTATCGGGCGATCGGCGTTAGGGCGTTCGTGTGGCGGGCGCGCGGTTGGTGATCCACATCGCCAGACCGGCGAGCAGGTAGGCGATCGCCACTGTGAGAAGGGTGAACTTGCAGACGGCGAAAATCGTCGCCAGCAGGGGAAAGGCGGCACCGGCGCCGCCGAGGGTCAGCAGCAGGCAGACGTTCTCGAGTGCGTCGAAGCCAGCGCCGAGCGCGCCGAAGTAGGCGACGACTCCCCCAATTGTGGCGAGGCGGTGCCAGTTGCGTCCCCGGGCGAGATCGCGGATAGCGCTGAGCGCGAAGGTGAGGAAGGACCCGTAGGCGAGCAGAAAGGCAAAGTCGATCCAGAGTTGCTCACGCGCGGCGTCTTGACCGTCCTCGCCCCATTCGGTGAGGACCTCGTCGGCGCGGTCCTGGCCGCCTGTCAGCTCGAAGGGCACCATCCCGGGACCACCGGTGTCCATCATCCGGTTCTCGGCAGGGGACATCGCCAGAAACAGAATCACGGTCGCGATTCCAGATGCGATCAGTCCCCGATGGCGCGTCACGCGGGGATCATCTCGTATGAGGGTCCGCAAGTGGCACCTCGCTCTAAGAGTCACACAGCCCTTGGGATACTGCCGTCTTGACCGCCGAGGGAATCAAGGTACGCCGCTGCCAGCATCAGGACGCGCAGGCGGTCTTGGAGTTGTGGACCCAGGAGCGGAGCGAGCACGCCAGCACGCACGACCGCCTGGATGACGTCGAGCGCCTAATCGATGACTCTCCGGCCGCTCTCCTCATCGCCGAGCGCGGCGGCGAGATAGTCGGCGCGCTGATTGCCGGCTGGGACGGCTGGCGCGGGAACATGTATCGGCTCGCGGTTCGGGCAGACCAGCGCCGGCAGGGAGTCGGGATCGCGTTGACGCGGGCCGGCGAGGAGTATCTGCGCGGTTGTGGTGTCAGGCGGGTAACCGCCCTGGTCGCGTTCGACGACGATGGAGCTGGGGCTTTTTGGGAGTCCGCCGGCTATCCCCGGGATCGGGAGATCGGTCGCAGGGTCCGCAATCTCTAGCTCGTCGGTGTGGCAAGTCAGCGCTCACTGCCCGGCGATAGCCCCACAACAGAAAACGCCCCGGCGGGGAGCCGAGGCGAGTTCTGGGGTTACTACAGGGAGGAGAGACCGACTGGTGTCCGCATCGGCAAGCGGAAAACCGCATGGCAGAGCGAATCTCGTCCGACTGAATCCGGTTGTAGCCGACTGGTTCAGCGTCTGACTGGCGCACGATTGGCGCACCGAAAGGCTCAGCGGATTAGCTGAACCTCGGCCCCAACGTCTGCTTTAGCCCATTCCTGATCCGCCGTCACGGCCGGAACACCAAGGCGCTCCGCCAGCGCCAGGCAGGCTCGGTCTGCCAGCGAAAGTCCTTGAGCCTTGGTCGTCAGTCGCAGGCGAGCGACCGCAATGCAGTCGGCCGCCGTCATTGGCTCAATCGACAGCGCTCGTCTGGAGCCCTCGGCCTTGCGAGCTTCGGATGCTGCCTGCTCGGGATCACGGCCACGTTCGGCCAGCTTGGTCAGGACCTCTGCCCAGTTGGCGACGGAGATCGCTGCGCCGTTCGCGATTGCCTCCGCAGCCGCATCGGCACCTTCCTCATCGTGAAGGACGGCCATCAACGCTGAGGCGTCGAGGACCGCCGCGACTTCAGCCTCGGGCACGCCTGACGGCCTTGCCCTCGCGACCTTCAGCCCGCGCTTCCGCGCGCCGATCCGCGATCAGCTCGTCAACCAAGCTCTCGCCGGGAGCCACGTCGGCGAACAAGCCACGAAGCCGTGAAGCCGCCGCACGGCGTCGCTGTATCTCAGAGTCGGTGAGCTTGGTGGCCTGAGCCATGCCCCGATGGTACCCCGCCCGGCGGCGCTAGTCGTCCGGGTTCTCCAGCGACGAGAGCCGCATGCCTGCCCACCCGGCGGTCGCGGGCTTCGGGTGCTGCATGCAGTGCTCGATCACCTCGTTCGCGAAGTCTGCGGCTCGCCGGGCATTCTCTGCGGAGAAGGTTTCGGCCTCAGCGGGTGCAAACACTACGACCTGATCGGTGCGCATTTCCTCCACGAGCGGTCGTAGCTCCTCGCCGTGGTGTACGCCGAGATCGCGCAGGCGAAAGAGCCACTCCATTTCGGTCGGCCAATGGCCCTGATCGCGTCCGCTGACCTTGAAGCCGTGCTTTAGCAACTCCATCACTTGGGCATGGCGAGGTGGCTTCTTGCATCCCTCCGTGGCGGGAGAATTGACGATGGGACGCAGTGCCCCGTACATCGCATCGAGGGCAAAGGCGGCGGCGGTGATTGCGACCACGGCCGCAGTTATCTCCGGCGTATCGCTCTGGTCCTTCGCTTTGACCTTCCCGCCATCGGCCAGGGCGCGTGCTATTTCCTCGGCCTGCTCCTCCGTCAGCGGGTCCTGTTCGGCTACATCGGCGTACTGGAGCGAAAGCCGGAGCCACAGCACGGCAAAGGACACAGATCCCATAGGTGGCTCGCCCTGCATAAACCGGACCGTCGCACCGGCCGGTAGCGCGAAGATCGGCTTCGGTTCAGGCATCGACGACGGACACTAGAACGCTGACCGATTGCTGTGCAGGGTTGGACGAAAAACAGGGGACCACTTTCCCGACTCGGCCCCCTGTAAGACAGTGGCCAATTCGTTTTCACCCCGGCTTCGCGACCCGCTTCCAGGGAGGCTCGCCCGATCTCCTGCCGGATTTCGCCGCCTCGTTCGACAGGTAGGTATGAGGCGCGAATCTCAGGTTAAGGAGGGGGGACCACTTCGGTCCCTCGCTGCTCTGTAAGGCATGGAAGCAGAACTATCACCGCCGCTTTTCTTTCGTTTCGCGCTTCGCCCTTGGCTGCGCCTGTCGCTTCGCGTGCCGGTTGGCGCCAAGGGCGACCAAAGCCCGCCACAGCGCCGTTTGCGGGCCTGGCGTTTTGCCGACATTCCTACGCCACTTCCAATTCAAAACACCGTCAAGGAGGTCTTCGTCATGTTCTCTATCTCTTTTCTCTCCACGTCCCTTGCACTCGACGCCTGCGCTACCACCTCCGCGCTGGCTCGGCAACGCTTCTCCATCACCTCGGCGACCGTAATCGCCTTGGTGCTGGCAACTCCGACTCCACAGTCGATCACCGGCTCGGCGCTGGCTCCGCAGCACCTCGCCGTCAATCGCTCGCTGTCCTGGGGGCCAGCGTGAACTGGCAGGCAGGCGCTCGCCTGCGAACCCCGGAAGCGACCAGCGAGGTGCTTGCCTCCATCGGCGAGCATCGCGTCCTTTCGACCGCCCAGGTGCGTGCGATCCACTTCGCGGATCGCAGCCCGCGCCGCACTCAGCAAATCCTCTCCTACTTGCGGCGGGCGGGCCTGGTTGCCTACGTCGATAATCGGCGCGCTCCGCGCCGTCTGTGGTTCCTGACCGAGCGCGGCGCTGACTGGGTAGTTGACGCCGGCGTCGAGCGCCGGCCGAAAGTTCTCAGCCCCGAGCAGGCGGCGGGACCGCTGCGCGCCCACACCCTCGGCGTCAACGAGGTCGGGATCAGCTTCCTGCGGGCGGCACGCGAGCGTGGCGACGAATTCGGGCCGCTCTCCTGGCGGCATGAGGTCGCCCATCCCCTCAACCGTGGGCGCGGTCGCGCTCGCCGGACGCTGATCGCCGATGCTGTTTTGAGCTATGTGCGAGCCGACGAGCGGCACATCGTCTACGAGCAGCGCTTCATTGAGGTGGACCGCGCCACTCTCTCGGTTGAACGCCTGATTGCCGAGCTAGCCCGCTACGGGCAGCTTTGTCGCGCCCGCGACAAACGCAGCGAACCGCTGTGGCGCGGTCACTACCCGAGCTTTCCGCCCGTCATCTGCGCCTTGGCCGGTGCCTCACGTAAGGCTCTCATTCGGCGGCAAGACATCGCGATCGCGCTGCTGGAAAGCCACCCCGAGCTCGATTCGTGACCACGCTCGGCGAAAGACAGGACGACGCTCGCGTCTCCAGCGCCTTGCTCGCCGGCTACACCCTCAGCCTTCAACGCTCGGTTGATCCCGGCGTATTTCAGGCCGCAGCGCACGCGACTAGTCGATTGTTGATGAAAGCCTCAACGACGGACTGCGGATTGCTCCTCCTGCGCCGGGGAGTCACCCCCAGGCTTGATCCCTTTGCATACGCAAAGGTCATCAGCATCATCGACAAGCCAGGCGAGAAGGAGAACTCTCCTCTCCTGCCGCCTTCCCGAGCGGGAGAGATTGCCGCTTCCGTGAAGGAGGAGGATCGCGAGCGTCTAGCGCGACAGCGGTTGTCTGAGCTGAAGGACGGCGATGCCGTGAGCGCAGGAGAGGCTGCCGAATTCCTAGCGAACGCCCTGCATGAGGATCAAGCTAGGTCGCCTACCGGCCTTCAGGAGCGGTTCATCGCCGTGACTGCTGAGCGGCTAGCAAATCGTGGCGAGCGCGAGATCGACGCAAGCCTCCGGCGTGTATTCCCATTTCCGAGCTTGAGTTTCAACCTCTACTTCATCGAAGGACTTCGCAAGGCAGAGGCGGGGTCAGACGTGAGCGAGCTGCATTTTGCGTTCGTGCGGGAGTTTGAGAGTTTGAATCGCTGGCCTCGGCGGCGAGGCGCCAGCCGGTAGCGACTTGGGGCTGACTGGCGCATGGACTGGCGCATTGGCGCTCTGGCGAGGTTGATCGAGAGCGGCGGACGCCGAGGATTTGGCTCCACAACAGAAAACGCCCCGGCGGGGAGCCGAGGCGAGTTCTGGGGTTACTACAGGGAGGAGAGATATGTATCTCTATATATGTGGATCCGTGGGAGGTAGGTGGGCCCTTTGATGTGTCGCGGGCTGATCATCGTGGGAAGCGATGAAGCCGTATGGGCGACGCTGAACCCAGCCAAAAAGTCTTTTTGTATCTGCCCCTTATCGGTTGTCCTCTGCGAATCCTTGAACAGCATACGAACGTATGTGCGGTATGTGTGTGAGTGCGATCACAGACTTCCGCCGCGCCCGCCGAGCGCCTCGCTGACTGGCTGCTGCCCGGCTTTCAGGCATGGAATCAACTCAAGCCAAAGCGTGGTTAAAAACCTGTGCCCGAGCGCGATTGGCTCACGGACGGGCGGGCCGGCGCTACGGTTGCGGCGATGAAGAAGGCGCGGATAGACGCGGTGCTGGCCGAACAGGGGCTTTTCCCCTCGCGCACGGCCGCCGCTGGGGCGGTGCGGGCCGGTTCGGTGCGCGTCGGGCGCGATGGCCCCGTCGCCCTGCGGCCCAGCCAGCTGGTGGAGCCTGAGGCGGCGCTGATCGTCGACGAGGGGCCGCGCTACGTCTCGCGTGGCGGGATCAAGCTCGAAAACGCCCTGGATGAGCTGGGAATCGATGTCTCCGGCCGCGACTGCCTCGACGTTGGCGCCTCGACCGGGGGCTTCAGCGACTGCATGCTGCAGCGGGGCGCCGCTCGCGTGGCCGCCGTCGACGTCGCCTACGGGCAGCTCGACCTGAGGCTCCGCGAAGACCCGCGAGTGAGCGTGATCGAGCGCCTCAACGCGCGCGAGCTCGAGCTAACCGACCTGCCCTTCGTGCCCGCCTTGGCGACGGTCGACGTCTCCTTCATCTCGCTGACCAAGATCCTGCCGGCCGTAGCCGGCTGCCTCGCCCTGCACGGCGAGGTCCTGGCGATGGTCAAGCCGCAGTTCGAGCTGGGTCGTGAGCGGGTCGGCAAGGGCGTGGTCCGCGACGCCGCCGATCGGCGTGAGGCGATCCTCACGGTCGCTCGCGCAGCCGGTGAGCTCGGACTGCCCGTTCGTGGCTTTGCTTCCTCCGGCTTGCCGGGCCCGAAGGGCAACCGCGAGACCTTCGTCTGGTGCGGTGGCGGCGACGAGCTGTCCGACCTCGAGGCTGCGATCGAAGCCGTGGAGCCCGACGCGTGAAGACGGCGGCGCTGATCACTCACTCGCATCCGCCAGCGGCGACGGAAGCGGTCGCGGTGGCTACCGCGGTGGCGGCTGAGGCCGGCTGGCGTTTGGTCGCCACCGCTGAGGAGATCGAGAAGCACAACCAGGCGGCGGACGGGGTCGAGCGGGTTGACTCGCTGCCGGGCGACCCCGATCTTTGCCTCGTGCTCGGCGGTGACGGCTCGATCCTCCACGCGCTGCGCAGTTTCGCCGGCACCACGGTGCCGGTCTTCGGCGTCAACTTCGGCACCGTCGGCTTCCTTGCCGCGGTCGAGCGCGCCGACGCTGCGCAGGGCATTCGCAGGGCCCTGGCGGGGGAGACCGAGACGATCGACCTGCCGGCGCTGGCGATCGGGATCGACGGCGAGCGGCGCTTCGCGCTCAACGACGTCAGCTTCAGCCGCCGGCCGCGCGACCGCGTCGCCGAGCTCAGCTACCGGATCGGCGCCGAGGAGGTCGGCAACGTGCGCTGCGACGGCCTCGTCGCCGCCACGCCGGCGGGCTCGACCGGCTACAACCTCGCCAACCAGGGGCCGATTCTCGCCTGGGGCGTGAAGGGCTACGTGGTCAGCTACATCGCGCCGCACTCGCTCACCGCGCGCGCCCTCGTCGTCGCTCCCCAGGACGTGCTCACTGTCGGCAATGCCGCCGGCCGCGAGCCGGTTGACGTGGCCATCGACGGCGCCCAGGCGACCACGCTGGCGCCTGGCGCCGCTCTGGACATCAGTTTCGCCGACTCCGTTGCCTGCCTGGCCCAGCTCCCGGGCACGAGCTTTTACCATCGCATCCGCGAGAAGTTCGGCCACCTGGCGGTCTGAGCGAGCCCACTTCCTGCGCTCAGGCACTTGGAGCTGGGTGCATGAGGTGGTAAGCCGGGCTCCGATGTGGTACTTGTTGGACAGCGTCAGGGTACGCTAGGAGCCTTGGGAAGGAAGCTTGGCGGGGAAATCTGCAGGGCAAAGGGGGGCGCCAGCGGCGCTGATCATCTTCTAGAAGGCATTATCAGCAGTAGCTGTTTTTCCAGTCCATCGAGCAAATAGACAGGAGATTCACAGTCATGCAAGAGCCCAGAACGAGGGTGGTGAGGGCAAAAGCCGTTGGCGCCGCTTTGGCGGTCCTGGCGGTGCTTTGTGCGATGTTCGCCACCACGGCGAGTGCGGCGCCGGCCTGGAAGTTCGAAGGCAAAGCGCTGGAAGGGACCGAAACGATCCTCGGCGGGGCCGAAAAAAGCGGCCTCACGATGTGGGGATTCACGACCACATGCGACAACTTCCTCTACGAAGTTGACATCAAAAACGAAGCGGGGACCGGCAAGGGGAACATCACCAGCCTGCCCCTGTTCAACTGCTACACCAACTCGACCTGCACGGTGGAAGCGATCGAAGCCGAATCGTTCCCATGGCCTTCCGAACTGAAAACCGTGAGCAGCAGCAACTACCTCGTGGTCAAAGGGGTGGACGTCTGGGTTCTCTACGGCGGCTGGTTCTGCCCGCTGTGGGGCGTCTGGGCTCACGTCACCGGAACGGCCGGCGGTCTGATCAACAACACGACCGAAACCGCCACGTTCAGCCCGTCGAGCTTCTCAGCGACGGGGACCTCGCTGAAATCGCTCGGCGAAACGGTCGAATGGAACGGGGTCTTCCCCACGGAAGCGTTTGAGTGGCACAGGGGCGAGTCGATCAGCGTCTCCTAGCCAAGCCCGCAAAGACCACGAGCGCCGGGGCGATCCTGGCGCTCGTGGTTGCGGCGTTTTTGCTCGTCGGTTGCGGGGGAGGCTCTTCGGATAGCTCGAGCTCGGCCACGTCGGACTCGGGAGCCCCGGCGCCGGCCTCGGGACAGTCGGACTCGGGAGCCCCGAGTACCGCTGACTCGAACGACATCGAGGGAGGGCCTGGCGCCAGCAGTCCCTCGGCGAAGGACCCGGCTGGGGGCGGCTCGGCCCCTGGAGGCGGACAGCCATCCACTGGCGCGAAGCAGGGCCCGTCCGTTCCACAGCCCACGGGTGCGCCGGAGCCGGGCATCACCCCTGAGCAGCGCCGCGAGGCGACGGTGGCCAGCATGACCTTGCAGAGTCCCTCGAGCCAGCCGTCCAGCGGTGGCCCGCAGACCTTGCCGGCCGAGTACACCTGCGACGGCAAGAACACCTCGCCGGCTCTTAGCTGGCAGGGGGTGCCGCCGGGAACCGCCGAACTGGCCCTGCTCGCGATGAACATTCAGCCGGTGGCGGGGAAGCTCTTCTTCGACTGGGCCGTCGCTGGGTTGAGCCCAGAATTGGAGGAAATCGAGGCCGGCAAGCTGCCGAAGGGCGCCGTCGTCGGTCGCAACAGCTTTGGCAAGGTTGCTTACGGAATCTGTCCCGAAGGCAGCGGGGAAACGTACATGTTCACCCTTCTCGCGCTGCCGAAGAAGCTTTCGCCCGGCCAGGGCTTCGACCCGCTCGCCTTCCGCAGGGCGGCACTCGAAGCCTCGGGCAACGCCGGCCTCCTGGCGCTCAGCTACCTGCGCTGAGGATCCAAGCCGGCGGAGTCGGTTCTCTAGGGTTTCGCCCCATGGAGCGCAAGTGGTGGACCCTTCTTCTCGTCTCGGTCGCGACGTTCATGCTGCTGTTGGACGTGACCGTCGTCAACGTCGCTCTTCCCGATATCCAGCGTGAGCTCCACGCCAGTCTCTCCAGCCTGCAGTGGGTGGTCGATGCCTACTCGCTGATGCTTGCCGCCTTCCTGCTCACGGCCGGCTCGTTGGGCGACCGGTTGGGGCGGCGACGAGTCTTCACGATCGGCTTCGGGATCTTCACCTTCGCCTCGTTTCTCTGCGGCATTGCCAATGACCCGACCCTGCTCAATCTGGCGCGCGGACTGCAGGGGATCGGCGGGGCGGGGATGTTCGCCACCTCGCTGGCCCTGATCGGCCAGGAGTTTCACGGCAAGGACCGGGCGACGGCCTTCGGCGTCTGGGGGGCAACGGTAGGCGGCGCGGTCGCGGTCGGGCCGCTGGTTGGCGGCCTGGTCACCGAAAGCCTCGGCTGGGAGTGGATCTTCTTCCTCAATGTGCCAATCGGAATCACGGCGATGGTGCTGACCGAGCGCCGGATCGTCAACGTCTTCGCCAAGGACCCCGAACCGGTCGACGTGCCCGGCCTCGTCACCTTCTCACTCGCCCTCTTCCTGCTGATCTTCGGCTTGATTCGGGGCAACCCGGAGGGGTGGGGCAGCCCCCCGATTCTCTTCTGCCTGATCGGCGCCGCGGCCCTGCTCGCGGCCTTCGTCGCGATCGAGCTCCGCACCAAATACCCGATGCTCGACCTCTCGCTCTTCCGCAAGGCCGCCTTCAACGGCGTCTCCGCCGTCGCCTTCGGCCTCTCGGCGGGGATGTTCGCGATGTTCCTCTACCTGACCATCTATATGCAGGGGGTGCTCGACTTCTCGCCGCTCGAAGCGGGCTTGCGCTTCCTGCCACTGACGGTGCTCGGCTTCATCGTCGCGCCGATCTCCGGCGCGCTCTCGAACAGGATCCCGATCCGGGTCCTGCTCGGCGTCGGCCTTGCCACGGTCGGCGCCGGCCTGTTGCTGATGCACGGGGTCTCGCCGAGCTCGACCTGGACGACGCTGCTCGCCGGCTTCCTCGTCGCCGGCATCGGCATCGGCATCACCAATCCCAGCATTGGCCAGGTGGCGATCGCGGTTGTCCCGGTCGAGAAGTCGGGCATGGGATCGGGGATCAACACCACCTTTCGCCAGGTTGGGATCGCGACCGGGGTGGCCGGGCTGGGGGCGGTCTTCCAGTCGAGCGTCAACTCGAGGATCTCCGAGTTGCTGCCGCACGCACCGAACGGCCTCGGCGAAATCATCGCCTCGGGCGGCTCGCGCGCGGCCGGGGCGGTGACTCCGGCCCGGATTCGCCCGGAGGTCGTGCATGCGTCCGACATCGCCTTCGTCGGCGCCTTCAACGAGATCATCCTGATCGCCGCGATTCTCTCCTTCGTCGGGGCAGCGCTGGGCTTTGCGCTCGTGCGATCCAGGGATTTCGTGCAGCACACCCAACCTGAGAGCGAGACCGCAACCGAGCCCGTCCCTGCCTAGTCGCTCCTCGCGGCGGGTGGCGCGGATTTGGGGGACCGCCCCAAGGACGCTTTAGCGACCGCAGGGGTGGTGGCACCAAATCCGTGACAGGACCCGCCGCGCTGAGTGCTACACAAGGGGCGTGCTACGAGAGCTGAGAATCGAGAACCTGCTGTTGATCGAGCGGGCCGAATTGCGGCTCGGCGAGGGCCTCAATGCGATCACCGGGGAGACGGGTGCAGGGAAGACGGTGCTGGCGCACTCGCTTGATCTCCTCATGGGCGGCAAGGCGCGACCCCAGATCGTCCGGCCGGGGGCCGAGGAGGCCTGGGTCGAGGGTGTCTTCGACCTGCCTGCCGGGTTGCTCGACGAGCCCGAGATGGCGGAGATCGCGGAGCGGTTGCCGGAGGGCGCGGACGAGGTCGTGCTTGGCCGGCGGGTCTCCGCGAGCGGGCGGACCAGCGCTTTCCTCGCTGGCCGAGCCGCCTCGGCATCCGACCTAAAAGCCCTGGGCGGGCGGCTGCTGGCCTTCTACGGCCAGCACGAGCACCGCAAGCTGACGATCTCCTCGGCGCAGATGGACGTGCTCGACGGCTTTGCCGGGCCGGCCCAGCTCGAGCTGCGCGAGCGTTACCGGGATGCCCACCGCGAGTGCCTGCGGCTCGCCGCCGAGCTGGCGGAGTTGCGCGAGCGCGACGGCTCACGCGAGCGCGATCTCGACCTCTTCCGCTATGAGCTCTCCGAGATCGAGGAGGTTGCACCGGACCCGGCTGAGCAGGCAGAGCTGGGCAACGAGCGCGATCGCCTCGGGCATGCCGAGGGTTTGCGCGAGGCGGCAGCGGGCGCGCACGCGGCGGCGCTTGGCGCCGAGGAGGACGGCGGCGCTGTCAGTGCCCTGGCCCAGGCCGAGGCCCTGCTGCAGGGCGTCGCCGGCGTCGACGCAAAGCTCGACGCGCTCTCAGAGCGCATCGGCGCCTTGGCGATCGAGCTCGGTGACGTCGCCGCCGAGCTGCGCGACTACGTCGACGGCCTCGAGGCCGATCCCGGTCGCCTTGCCACGGTCGAGGAACGACTCGACGCGCTCGACCGCCTGCAGCGCAAGCACGGCGGCAGCATCGAGTCGGTTCTCGCGCATGCCGAGCGCTGCCGCGGCGAGATCGCCCGCCTGGAGAGTGCCGAGGAGCGCGGGGCGGAGGCCGAGGCGGCGTTGGCCGAGGCGGAATCGCGTCGCGCCAAGCTCGGCGAGAAGCTCGGCAAAGCTCGGGCCAGGGCCGCGGCACCGCTGCAGAGCGAGGTCGCGGCGGAGTTGGAGCGGCTGGCCATGTCCGGGGCTCGCCTCGAGGTCGTGCTCGAACCGCACCCGGATGGGTTCGGCGCAACCGGCGCGGAGACGGTCGAGTTCCGCTTGGCGCCAAATCCCGGCATCGAGCCTGCGCCTCTGCGCGACGCCGCCTCCGGCGGCGAGCTCTCGCGGGTGATGTTGGCGCTGAGCAGCCTCGCCGGTGCCGTCGGCGCTGGGACGCTGGTCTTCGATGAGATCGACGCTGGCGTGGGTGGCAAGACGGCGCGCGCCGTCGGCGAGCAGTTGCGCTCTCTCGGCAAAGGTCGCCAGGTGCTCTGCATCACCCACCTGCCCCAGGTCGCCTCGCTGGCCGACACCCACTTCACGCTTGAGAAGGACGTCTCGGGAGAGCGCGCCAGCGCCAGCGTGCGCAGGCTCGACGGCGACGGTGTGGTCGAGGAGATCCGCCGCATGCTCGGCGGCGAGCGCAGTGACGAGGCGGCGACGCAGCACGCCCGCGAGTTGCTCGCCGCCGCTTAGCGCTCCCGGTCCCGCTTTAAACCGCTTGCGCGGCGGGATAACCTGATCCGGTGGCAACCGCCAGTCGCCGTCGCTTTCCCGCTCTGCTCTCGCGCCGCAACGGGGCTGCCTCGGTCGAGGTGATCGAGGGCCGGGTGCGCCTGGGGCACCGCACCAAGCACCTGGTCAAACGCCTCGTTCCCGGCGACATCGCCGTGATCGACCACGTCAACATCGATCGCATCGCCGCCGAGGAGCTGATCTCAACCGGCGTTCAGGTTGTGATCAACGCCGCCGCCTCCTCCGACGGTCGCTATCCCAACGCCGGGCCGCTGCTGCTCGCTCAGGCCGGCGTCACCTTGCTCGACGCCGAGGAAGCCGATCCCTTCGAGCTGCTCAGCGACGGCGACAGGGTGGCGATCGCTGCCGGCGCCGTCTCGGTCGGCGGTCGCGAGTTGCTGCGCGGCCGGGTCCTTGGGGTCGAGGAGCTCGAGCGCCAGCGTGCCGAGCAGCTCGAGCGGGTCGACGAGGCCCTGGCCGAATTCGCCGAGAACACCGTCGCCCACGTGCGCCAGGAGACAGACCTGTTGACCGGCAGCGTCGAGTTCCCGCCGACCCGGGCCTCCTTCCGCGACCGCCACGTGCTGATCGTCGTCCGCGGCGACCGCCACCGCCGCGACCTCAAGGCCCTGCGCGCCTACATCCGCGACGTGCGCCCGCTCGTGGTTGCCGTCGACGGCGGCGCCGACGGGGTGCTGGAGGCGGGGATGAAGCCCGACGTGATCCTCGGCGACATGGACTCGGCCGGCGACGAGGCGCTGCGCTGCGGTGCCGAGCTGATCGTCCACGCCTATCCCGACGGCCGCGCGCCCGGGCGCCAGCGCCTGCTCGACCTCGAGCTCGACCACACCCTGCTGCCGGCCGCCGGCACCAGCGAGGACGTGGCGATGCTGATGGCCTACGAGAAGGGGGCGACGCTGATAGTCAGCGTCGGCGCTCATTTCAACCTGATCGAGTTCCTCGACCGCAAGCGCGGCGGCATGTCCTCCACCTTCCTCACCCGTCTGCGGATCGGCGAGAAGCTGGTCGACGCCAAGGGGGTGAGCCGGCTCTACAACCCAAGCTCTCCCTTCGGACCGATGGCGCTCTTCCTCGCCGCTTTCATGGTGCTGGTGGCGATCGTCGTGATCACCTCGCCAGCGCTCAACGACCTGGTCCAGCTGGTCTGGCTGAAGATCAAGATCTGGCTCGGGCTTTAGCGCCCCGTCGCTAGCCTCTCCGCCCGATGGGTTACAGCGCCCGATACCACGCGGTCTCCTTGATCGCCGTCTTCCTCGCCCTCGCGATCGGCATCCTGATCGGTGCAGAGTTCGGTGGCGATGCGCTGACCAGCACCCGCAAGAACCTCGAGCAGAGCCTCACCGGCAACCTCCAGGACGCACAGGAGAGGGCCGACGAACTGAACGGCAAACTTGCCCGCTCCGACGAATTTGCCAGCCGCGTCTACCCGGCCCTGGTGCGGGACCGGCTCGAGGGCCGGCGGATCGGCGTGGTCGCGCTCGGCGATCTGCCGGGTGACACGGCCTCGGCGATCGAGGGGGCGCTCGGCCCGACCGGGGCGCGCCTGGTCGGCATCGGCGTTGTGCGCGAGCCGGTCGACCTCAGCGCCCTCGCCGGCGAGCTTTCGAAAACCCGCTTCGCCAACATCCGCCGCAACGAAGAAACGCTGGCGGAATTCGGCACCGGCGTCGGCCGCCAGCTGGTCCGCGGCGGCACCCTGCTCGATCGCGTGCGCAGTCACCTTTTCTCCCGCGCCAGCGGCAACTTCGGTGCGCTCGACGGGGTCATCGTCGTGCGCCAGACCCCGGAAGAGATGGGCGCGGTGCAGCGATCGAAGGCCTCGACGCTCGAATCGTCGCTGATGGCGGGCGTAACCGGGACCCACACCCCCGCGGTTGGGGTGGAGACCTCGACCGCCGAACCGTCCTCGGTCTCCTTCTTCGCCGCCAACGACCTCTCCAGTGTCGATGATGTCGAGACTGCTGCCGGGCGCGTTGCGACCGTCTTCGCCCTGCTCGGCGCCGAGGGCAGCTTCGGTGTCAAGGGCTCGGCCGACCGCTTGCTGCCCGACCTGTTGCCACCGGCGGAATCCCGCCCGTGAGCGGGGCGTGAGCAAGTGGGTGCCACGTGACCTGGATCGGTTTCCCCGTAGCGATCGGGATCGCCCTGCTGGTCGTGCCGGCCGGGGTGCGCGGGCTGCTAGAAGCGGGCCTGGTGCGGACCAACTACCGCGGCGCCAGCCTCGCTTTCCCGCTCGGCGCCGTGCTGGCGACCGCCGCCCTGGTCGCGTTGGCGCCGCTGGCCTTCCTCAATGACCGCGGCGACCTTGACCTGCTCAGCCCGGACCTGCGCCAGTGGATGCCCTACCTGTTGGGGGTCGTCTTCCTCGGCTTCCTCGACGACGCGCTGGGGCGCGGCGAGGAGGCGGGGGCGCCGCGGGGCTGGCGCGGGCACGCGCGGGCGTTGCGCTCCGGCAGCCTCTCGACCGGAGCGGTAAAGGCGCTTGGTGCGCTGGCGCTTGCCGCGTACGTCGTCTCCGGTCGCGGGCTCGAATCCTGGCGCTACATCGCCGACGTGGTGTTGCTGATCCTCGCCACCAACCTCTTCAACCTGCTCGACCTGCGGCCGGGACGGGCGGAGAAGGGACTGATGCTGCTCGGCATCGGCCTCTGCTTCGGTGCCTGGACCTTTGCGCCGCTGGAGCTGCTCGGCATCTTCGCCGGCCCGGCCCTGGTCGGCGCTGCCTTCACCTTGCGCGAGCGGGCGATGCTGGGCGACACCGGCTCCAACCTGATCGGCGCCGTCGGCGGGGTCTGGTTGCTGACCACATTGGGGCCGGACGCCCGCCTGATTGCCCTGGCGGTGGTGTCGGGAATGACCATTTACGGAGAGTTGCGTTCGATTTCGGCGGCGATCGAGTCGGTTCCGCCACTGCGCTGGCTAGACTCGCTCGGCAGAGCATGAGCAGACCTTCCCAAGGCGACACCAGATTCATCTTCGTCACTGGCGGCGTGGTCTCGGCTCTCGGCAAGGGGATCGCCGCAGCCTCGATCGGCCGCCTGCTTCGTTCGCGCGGTTACCGGGTCCAGCTGCAGAAGTTCGATCCCTACATCAACGTCGACCCGGGGACGATGAGCCCGTTCCAGCACGGCGAGGTCTTCGTCACCGAGGACGGCGCCGAGACCGACCTCGACCTCGGCCATTACGAGCGCTTCACCGATGAGAACACCTCGCGTGCGTCCAACGTCACCGCCGGCGCCGTCTACAACTCGGTGATCAACCGCGAGCGTCGCGGCGACTACCTCGGCGCCACAGTGCAGGTGATCCCGCACATCACCAACGAGATCAAGAACCGGATCCGGATCGTCGCCGAGTCGCAGTCCGTCGACTTCGTAATCACCGAGATCGGCGGCACGGTCGGCGACATCGAGTCGCTGCCGTTCCTCGAGTCGATTCGCCAGCTCAACACCGACCTCGGGCCGAAGCGCTCGATGTTCGTGCACCTGACCCTGGTGCCCTACGTCGGCCACGCCGGCGAGCTGAAGACGAAGCCGACCCAGCACTCGGTCAACGAGCTGCGCCGGATCGGGATCCAGCCGCACGCGCTGGTCTGCCGCTCCGAGGGCCGTCTCGACCGCGAGATCCGCGAGAAGATCGCCCTCTTCGCCAGCCTTCCCGTCGACGCGGTGATCTCCGCTAACGACGTCGACAACATCTACAAGGTGCCGCTGGTCTTCCGCGCCGAGGGCGTCGACGACCTGGTGCTCGACCACTTCGAGATGGAGGCGCCTTCCTCCGACCTCTCCGAATGGGAGGCGATGGTCAAGCGCGCCGACGAGGCCGAGGGCAAGGTGCGGATCGCCCTGGTCGGCAAGTACATACAGCTCGCCGACGCTTACAAGTCGGTGATCGAGGCACTCGAGCACGGCGGCATCCACCATGGCGTCAACGTCGAGGTCGAGCTGGTCGATTCCGAGAACTTCGATCAGGAGCGGCTCGAGGGCGTCGACGGCATCCTCATTCCCGGCGGCTTCGGCGAGCGCGGGATCGAGGGCAAGGTCTCGGCGGCGCGGATCGCCCGCGAGCGCGAAATCCCCTACCTGGGCATCTGCCTAGGCATGCAGATCGCCGTGGTCGAGTTCGCCCGTACGGTCGCCGGCTTGGATGGCGCCAACTCAGCCGAGTTCGATCCCGAGACCCCGTTCCCGGTGGTCGACTTGCTGCCCGAGCAGAAGGAGGTCTCCGAGATGGGCGGCACGATGCGGCTCGGCGCCGACCCGGTCAAGCTGCACGAGGGCACGCGGGCGCGCGAGATCTTCGGCGAGGCGGTCATCTACAAGCGCCACCGCCACCGTTACGAGGTCAACAACCAGCTGCGTCGCCGGCTCGAGGACGAGGGCCTGGTCTGCGGCGGCACCTCGCCGGACGAGCGCCTGGTCGAGATGGTCGAGCTGCCCGATCACCCCTTCTTCGTCGCCTCGCAGTTTCACCCCGAGTTCAACTCGCGCCCCAACCGGCCCGAGCCGCTCTTCCGCGACTTCGTCGGTGCCGCGTCGCACCACGCCGGCGAGAAGCCTGCGGATGGGGCAGAGCTGCCTGAGGCCGAATCCGTTCGGGAACCGTCCCGGTAGGGGTTCCGCTTAACTTTTTCGGTGGAGACGTGGTGGGCTGCCGCCACGAGGAACTGCCGAAAAAGTGCAAGACGCTCCACCCCTACCGGGACGGTTCCCCAGCAGCGCTGAATCCCGGCTAGCCTGTCCCGCCGTGGAGAGGCTTCATGAGACCTTCGTTCGTCTATGTGAGATTCGAAGCCCCACGGGCGAGGAGCGCGAGGTGGCGGACACGATCGCCGCCGAGCTGCGCGCGCTCGGGCTCGAGCTGAGTGAGGACGATGCCGCCGGCCCGGCTGAAGCCGGGGCCGGCAACCTGCTCGCCCGCCTGCCGGGCGAGGGCGACGAGTGGGTGATGTTCTGCGCCCACATCGACACCGTCCCGCACAAGGGTCAGATCGAGGTGGTCGAATCCGACGGCGTCTTTCGCAGCGCCGGCGAGACGATTCTCGGCGCCGACAACAAGGCCGCGGTCGCGGTCTTCATGGAGCTGGTGGCGCGACAGGCGGCCAACCCCGGACCGGTCGGGATCGAGCTGGTGCTGACCGTGGCCGAGGAGCAGGGGCTGCGCGGGGCCAAGGCCTTCGATGCAAGCGTGCTGCGCTCGCGCTGCGGTTTCGTCCTCGATCACGCCAGCGCAATCGGCGAGGTGATCGTCACCTCGCCGACCCAACAGAGTGTGCGGGCGGACTTCCGCGGAGTCGAGGCCCACGCCGGCATCCGGCCCGAGGACGGCAACAGCGCGATCGCGGCGGCTTCGGCGGCGATCGCGCGCATGGAGCTAGGGCGGCTCGACGAGGAGACGACCGCGAACGTCGGTGTGATCCACGGTGGCACCTCCGGCAATGTGGTGCCGGGGCACTGCGAGATCGTCGCCGAGGCGCGCAGCCTCGATGCCGGCCGCGCCGCTGAAGTTGCCGGCTCGCTGAGCGATGCCTGCGCTTGGGGCGCGAGCGAGCACGGCTGCGACGCCGACGTGCGGGTCGAAGAGCTCTTCCGCGGTTACAGGATTCCGCCCGCATCGGCGGCGCTGGGCCTGGCCGAGGCCGGGCTACGCCGGGCCGGTTTCGAGCCCGAGCGCACCGCCACGGGTGGTGGCAGCGACGCCAACGCCCTGATCGTCGATGGCTTTGACTGTGTCCTGCTCGCCAACGGCACCGAGGCCAACCACACGCCCGACGAGTCGGTCAGCGCCCGCAACCTCGACGCGATGCTCGAGGTCTGCGAAGGGATCATCGCCGAGGCCGCCGCGGCTTCGGGCTTGGAGTGAGCGGTCGGCTGAAGCTGCGCCGCGGCGTTGTGGTCGCGGAGGAGCCGCTGACGGTCGAGGTCGACGGCGAGCGGCGCCCGGCCTGGGCTGACGAAACGCTGCTGGGTGAGATGCGCGAGGGCGACGAGGTCGTCGTCAACGTCGTGGCGCTCGACTTGGAGCTCGGCTCGGGCGGCTTCGACGTCGTCCACGTCAACCTCACCCGCGGCCTGGAGAGCGGAGGCTCCACCGACGACCACGTCATCAAGCTCAACTACACCTCCCTCCAGCACCCGGTCGCCCCGGTTGAGCTTCCGGTGCGCTCTGTGCACGCTGGGGGTGCAAAAGGCGCACCGCAACCGCGGGAGGAGCCAGTGCCAGTCCTGGTCTTGCCTCTGCACGGGCACCTGGCGCCGGCCGCATGGGCGGTGGCGCAGGCATGGCCGGGAAGCAAGGTTGGCTACGTGCAGACCGGGGGAGGAGCCCTGCCGGGCTCGCTCAGCCGCGACGTCGCCGAGCTGCGCGAGCGCGGTCTGCTCTGCGGTCACGTCACCGCCGCGCCGGCCTACGGCGGCGAGCATGAGGCGATCTCGGTCGCCGGAGCCCTTGACGCCGCCGCCAACGGACTCGGTTGGGACGCCGCGATCGCCGGGCCGGGGCCCGGCATCATCGGCTCCGAGACGCGCCTCGGCCACGGCGGCATCGCCGCCCTCGACACCGCCCACGCCTCGCTCGCCCTCGGCCTGCCGACCCTGATCTCACCCCGGCTCTCCGCGGCCGACCCGCGTGAGCGCCACAGGCCGGTCAGCCACCACACCCTGACCGTCCTCGAGCTTCTCCTCGGCGCGGTCGAGATCCCGGTGCCGACCAACGAGCCGGTGCCGATCGCGATCCTCGCCACCGCCGCGGGCTGGCGCCACCGCCTGCGCGAAGCGTCGGTCGACCTCCCCGGCTACTCGGCAAGCGGCCTGCCCGCGAAGACGATGGGCCGCACCCTCGAGCAGGACCCGCTGTTCTTCGCCGCCGCGCTCGCCGCGGGCGCTGCCTTGCGCCGCAAGGGTTGAGGCCCGGCGGGGAGAACACCCCCGCCATGTCAGTCGCTGCAGCGCCTCCTGTCCGAACCGAGTCCCGCTTCGAGGGGCTCGTCCTCGATTTCCTCTCCTATCTCGAGTTGGAGCGGGGGCTCTCGCGCAACACGCTCGATGCCTACCGGACCGACCTGCACCAGTACGGCGAGTACCTCGCTGCCCACCACATCGACGCGCTGACGGCCGGCCCGGCCGAGATCGGCGAGTTCCTGGCCGAGCTGGCGACCGGTGAGAACCGGCCGGCCTGCTCATCGGCGACGGTGCATCGGAAGGCTGCCTGCCTGCGCTCCTTTTACAAGCAGCTGCGCCGCGACGAGCTGATCGGCGACGACCCGACGGCCGCCCTGAGCGCGCCGCGCCGGGCCAAGAAGCTACCCCAGGTGCTCAACTACGCCGAGGTGCAGAAGCTCTTGGCGGCACCGAGTGGTGACGAGCCGACCGCGCTGCGCGATCGGGCGCTGCTCGAGGTCATGTACGCCTGCGGCCTGCGTGCCTCGGAGACGATCGGACTCGAGCTCGCCGACGTCGACCTGCACGAGGGCTTCCTGCGGGCGCGCGGCAAGGGCAGCAAGGAACGGCTGGTGCCGCTCGGCCGCAAGGCGATCGCGGCGATCTCCTCCTATCTGCGCGGTGGCCGCCCGAAGCTGATTGGCGAACGCCACGAGGCGAGGCTCTTCGTCAACTTCCGCGGCGGACCGCTGAGCCGCCAGGGCCTCTACAAGATCGTCCAGCGCAACGCCCGTGCCGCCGGCCTCGCCGGCCAGATGAGCCCGCACACCCTGCGCCACAGCTTCGCCACCCACCTGCTCGCCGGCGGCTGCGACCTGCGTGCCGTCCAAGAGATGCTCGGCCATGCAGACATCTCGACCACGCAGATGTACACCCACCTCTCCGGCGAGCAACTAAAGACCGTCTACTTCAACTCCCACCCCCGCGCCACCGCCTAAACCCGGCTGACTTCGTCTTTAGGCGTGCTCATGGACACATAAAGACGAAGTCAGCATGTAGAACTGCGGGATGCCCGAGCTGCCCGAGGTGGAGACCGTTTGTCGGCAGCTTGAGCCGGAGCTGGAAGGCCGGCGGATTGAGGGGCTGGAGGTGCTCGATGCTCGCTGGTGCCGGCCGATGGCGCCGAAGGTGCTCGAACGCGCCGTCGAGGGCGCGACGATCGAGGGACTGGGACGGCGCGGCAAGTACCTGTTGCTGGCCTTGGAGGGAGCGCGCACCCTGGTCATGCACCTGCGGATGACCGGCAACCTGATCTTGGTCGAGGGCGAGAGCAAGCTCGATCCCTCCGAGGGGCGGCGGCTGTATGAGGCGGAGCGCTCCACCTCCGAACGGCACCTGCGCGCCCGCTTCACGCTCGACGACGGTCGCGAGGTCTGGTTCACCGACCCGCGCCGCTTCGGCGAGGCCTTCCTGATCGACGACGCCGACCTCGACCAGCGCTTCGTCAAGCTTGGGGTCGAGCCGCTCTCGGCGGATTTCACCTCGGAAGCGCTGGGGGCGATGGCGGCGGGCCGCACGGTGCCGCTGAAGTCATTCCTGCTCGACCAGTCGGGTGTCGCCGGCGTCGGCAATATCTACGCCGACGAGGCGCTCTTCCGCGCCCGCCTGCATCCGCTCTCGCCCGCCGGCTCGATGAAGCCCGAGCACCAAGAGGCGCTGCGCGATGCCGTCGTCGCGGCGCTCGAAGCCGGGATCGATGGCGGTGGCGCCTCGATCGACGACTACCGCGATGGGCGGGGCGAGAAGGGCACGATGCAGGACGAGTTCCTCGTCCACACGCGCGAGGGCGAGCCGTGCCCGCGCTGCGGCACCGAGATCGTCCGCATCGTCGTCTCCGGTCGCTCGACCTACTACTGCCCGAGTTGTCAGGTGCGCTTGCGCAAGAAACCGCGCCGCAGGCGCGCGAAGCGCACCTAGATACGCCACGACGTCCGGCCCGTCGGTCAACGTAAATCGGCCATGGCCGGCAAGACGCTGAAGACCGAGGCGGTGGTCCTGCGCAGCATCCGCTACGGCGAGGCCGACCGCATCCTCCACCTCTACTCGAAGACGCGGGGGCGGATCGGCGCGATCGCCAAGGGGGCGCGCAAGCCGAAGTCGCGCTTCGGCGGTCGCCTCGAGCCCTTCTTCCGCCTCGACCTGATCCTGCATGAAGGCCGCGGAGAGCTGCTCACCGTGACCAACGCCTCCACCGTCGAGGGCTACCCGCGCCTGCGCGCCTCCGGTCCGGCGCTCAACGCCGGCGCCCGCGCCTGCGACGCGGTCCTGCGCCTGCTCGACTCAGCTGAGCCCAACCCGCCTGCCTACAACCTGCTCTGCCGCTACCTGGCGATGCTCGATGACCCCAACGAGGAGGGGGCGGCGAGCCTGGAGACGGCGCTCTCCTTTCGGCTCAAGCTGGCCCTGGCAGCCGGCTTCGCGCCCGAGCTCGCCTCCTGCGCCAACTGCGGCGAGGCCGAGCATCTGAGCGGTTTCTCCGGCGCCGCCGGGGGTGTCGTTTGTGCCAGCTGCGAAGGCGGCGCCTTCGCGCTCTCCGAGGACGCGCACCGCTTCATGGTCGGCGCGATCGGCAACCCGCTGGCCGAGGCACCCGCCTCGGAGGAGCAGGCGCTGCGCCAGGTCGAGCGCGCCGTGCGGGAGACGCTCGAGCACCACGCGCATGTGCAGTTGCGCGCAGCCGCCTAAGATCGACGGGTGCCCGCAACCGCCAGCTTCGAGGACCGCATCTCCGCTTGGGAGGAGCAGTTCTTGGCACCGGAGGCGACCCTCTCCTACCCCGCGCATCGCGCAATCGAGGAGCCCGACAGTCCGGTTCGCACGCCGTTCCAGCGCGATCGCGATCGGATTGTCCACAGCAAGGCCTTTCGGCGGCTGAAGCACAAGACGCAGGTCTTCGTCGCCCCGGAGGGCGACCATTACCGCACCCGTCTGACCCACACGCTGGAGGCATGCGGGATCGCTCGCACCGTCGCCCGCGCGCTCGGCCTCAACGAGGACCTGACCGAGGCGATCGGGCTCGGCCACGACCTCGGCCACCCGCCCTTCGGCCACGCCGGCGAGGAGGCGCTCGACGGGGCGCTGCGCGAGCGCTGCGACAGCGGCTTCAGGCACAACGAGCACTCGCTGCGCGTGGTTGAGGTGCTGGAGCGCGATGGGCGCGGGCTCAACCTGACCGAGCAGGTGCGAGACGGCATCCTCAACCACACCGGCTCGCGCAAGCCGGCGACCCTGGAGGGGCGGATCGTCAAGCTGGTCGACCGCGTCGCCTACATCAACCACGACATCGACGACGCCCTGCGGGCTGGTGTGCTGCAGCCAGAGGATTTGCCGACGGCGCAGATCGAGTTGCTCGGCGAGACCGGCTCGGCTCGCATCGACACGCTTGTGCGCGACATCGTCGAGCGCTCGCGCGCCGAGGGCGACATCGTCCAGAGCGACGAGATCGGCGGCGCGATGCTGCGCCTGCGCAAGTTCATGTTCGATCGCGTCTATCTGGGCCCGCTGGCGCGCAGCGAGCACGAGCGCGTCCACCGCGCGATGCGGGCGCTCTTCGACCACTACATGTCGCACCCCGACGAGGTCCCCGAGATCGAGCCCGGGGCGAGCGATTGCCAGCACGCCACCGACTACCTGGCCGGGATGACCGATCGCTACTGCATTGCCAAGTACGCCGAGCTGACGATCCCCGAGGAAGCGCCGTGGCACTGATCTCGAGCGAGAGCCTGGAGCGGGTCAAGCAGGCGGTCGACATCGTCGAGGTGATCTCGGCCCACACCGACCTGCGCCGCCAGGGCGCGCGCTGGGTCGGGCTTTGCCCCTTCCACGAGGAGCGCACGCCCTCGTTCTCGGTCGACGCCGGGGAAAAGCTCTACCACTGCTTCGGCTGCGGGGTCGGCGGCGACACGATCAAGTTCATCGAGGAGAAGGAGGGGCTCGGCTTTGCCGAGGCGGTCGAGCTGCTCGCCGACCGCTACGGGGTTGAGCTGGAGCGCGAGCGCGAGGACCCGCGGGCCGAGGCCAAGCGCCAGCAGCGTCGCCGCTTGGGCGAGCTACTCGACCGCACCGCGGGCTTTTACGCCGCTTATCTCTGGGATTCCGACGAGGCGGGCAAGGCACGCGACTACCTCGCCGAGCGCGGCCTCGGCAAGGAGGTGCTGAAAGCGTTCGCGGTTGGCTACGCGCCCAGCGCCTGGGACAAAGTCCTGCTGCGCGGCCAGCGGGCGGGCTTCAAAGTCGAGGAGATGCGCGGCGTCGGCTTGGTCCAGAAGGGGCGGGGCGGGGGCGAGTACGATCGCTTCCGCTCGCGGATCATGTTTCCGATCCGCGACCGCCGCGGGCGCACCCTCGGCTACGGCGGTCGGGCGATGCGCTCGGATCAAGGGGCGAAGTACGTCAACACCGCCGAGACCGACTTCTTTCACAAGAGCCGCATGCTCTACGGCATCGACCTTGCCAAGGGCGCGATCGCCAAGGAGGGGAGGGCGGTGGTGGTCGAGGGCTACACCGATGTGCTCGCCCTGCACCAGGCCGGGATCGAGGAGGCGGTGGGGGTGATGGGCACGGCGATCACCGACGAGCAGGTCGCCTCGCTCTCGGGCATGGTCGACGAGGTGATCCTGGCGCTCGACGCCGACTCCGCTGGTCAGGAGGCGATGCTGCGCGCCCAGCGGGTAGCCGCCGGACGCAAGATGCGCCTGCGGGTGGCGGCGATGCCGGCGGGAGAGGACCCGGCCGAGATGATGGCCGCCGAGGGCGGCGCGGAGCGCTTCCGCGCCCTGCTCGACGGCGCCGTCGAGCTGACCGCCTTCCAGGTCGACCTCGTGCTCGCCCGCACCGACGTCTCCTCGCCGGCCGAGCGGGATCGCGCTCTGGCCGAGGTGGCGCCGATCATGGCCGGGCTGGGGGAGAGCGCCAGCCGCGACGATTTGGTGCGACGGGTGGCCGAGCGGCTCGACTTGGAGCCGGCGATGGTGATGGGGCGCGTGGTCGCCGCCCAGCCGCTCAGCGGTGGCTCGGCCGAACCGGAGACACCGCGCGGCGGGCCCGTACCGGCGCCGCGCCGCACCGGCGAGCTGACCTCGCGCGAGCGCCGCGAGCGCGCCCTGCTGGCAATGTGCATCGCCCTGCCCGAGGAGGGCAAGGGCTACCTGAGCAAGCTCAGCGACGAGCACCTCACCCGCCTCGGCTCCCGCGCGGCCGCCTGGCTGCGCGAAAACCCCGAGGACCCCGCCTCCAATCTGCCTCGCGAGGACGCCGAGCTCTCCGGCCTGGTCGCCGAATTGATCATCACCGCCCACGACGAGCCCGCCTCACCCGAGGCGATGGAGCTCAACTACCTGCTGCTCGAGCAGCGCCGCATCGAGGCCGAGATCGCTGCCGCCGGCGAAGCCGAAGACTCTCAACGACGCGCGGCCCTGAGCATGGAGCGCGCCGCCCTGGTCCAACGCATCGCCCACGCCGAGCGCGTCAGCGGTTAATCGGTACATTCCTCACCGTTATTCCGGGGTAGCTCAATCGGTAGAGCACGCGACTGTTAATCGCGGGGTTGTGGGTTCGAGTCCCACCCCCGGAGCTAGGCGGGCGTATGGGTCCGGGCCAGCTGTTCGATCAGCTCGGCGCCGCGCTCGGCGCCGTCGTGCTCACTCGCCCACCCGGCCAGCTCTTCCGCGCGACTGGCGAACGAGTCGTCCTCCAGCATGCGGCGGGTGGCCCAGCGCAGCGGGGTCGGCTGACAGAGCCGCCAGGGGAGGGAGAGGCCGCACTTGGCCCAGGCGACGCGCATCGCGGTCTCGCTCATGTCGCCGATGATCGGGCAGATCAGGACCGGCGTGCCGGCGCTGAGAGCTCGCGCCACGGTGCCGTGGCCGCCGTGGGAGATGACCAGCGAGGCGAGTGGCATCAGCTGGCTGTAGCTGAGCCAGTCGACCAGGACGGCGTTCGCGGGAACCTCGATCGGGCTCTGCGGAACGACTCGGTTGGTGGTGGCGACCACGCGTACCGGCTCGTCCCCCAGCGCTGCCAGCGCGGTGCGGACCAGGTGGTTTTCGGAGTCGTGGGCGGTGCTGGGGGCGACGAGCACGAGCGGCGCTTCGCCGGGCGGCAGCTCGATATCGGGATGCGGAACCTCGAAGGTCATCGGGCCCGTGATCTCAACCCCGGCTGGCCACTGCCGCGGGTACTCGAGCTGGGGGAAGGTGCCGACGAGCGCCAGCTCGGTGCTGATGCCGCCGTGGAAGCGCTCGACCGGCGGCAAGTCGAGGCGGCTGCGCTGGCGATTGAGATCCCGCCGGCCGTGCTCGAGGCCGATGTTGAGGGCTCGCTGGCCGGTTTTCCACACCGCTCGCCCAAGCGGCGTCCGCGGCGGCTGCAGGCCGACGGCAAAGAAGGGCAGGCCGGGCTCGACCACGGGATAGATGTGGGGGATTAGCGTCGCCAGCGGCACACCCGCCTTCTCGGCCGCCAGCGATGGGGCTAGGGTGAGGATGTCGCTGATGACGACGTGCGGCCGCATCTCCTCGAGCAGGGGCAGCAGCGCCCGCGCCGCCTCGGCGGCGTGCTCCCCCTCGGCGGAGTCCGGATCCGGCGGCGGGAACATGCGGTATTCCTCGGCGGCCGCGAAGCCGAGCCCGGCGCCCTCGACCGCGGCCCGCCGCTCCTCCCAGGTCTCGATCGTGACCTCGTGACCGCGCCCCCGCAGCGCCCGCCCCAGCGAGATCGCCGGATAGACGTGCCCGGGGTCGCCGAAGGCCGCGACTAGAAATCGCATGCTGACGAGGTCCAGACGTTGCCAGGCAAGGACGCAGGGAACCCGAATAGCAGCGCTATGCGGGCGACCGAGGACGCCGCATGGCGGCGTCTGGGGCCGTCAGGGCGTGTCAAGTCCCTCGCCGGGGCGGGTGAAGACAATCTCCGGCACGTGGCAGTTGCGCGATGTGCGCAACAGGAAGCGGACCGCCTCGCCGAGGTCCTCTGGGCGGATCATTTCCTCGCCCGGCACCTGCCCCTTGGCGAACTCGGTCATTGGCGTGTCGACGAAGCCGGGCGCCAGCGCCGTGCACTGGATGCCGGCATTGCCGACCTCGCGGTGGGTCGACTGGGTGAAGTTGATCACCGCGGCCTTGGTCGCGGCGTAGATCGAGAGCCAGGCCTGGCCACCCTTGCCGGCGATCGAGGCGGTATTGACCAGCAGTGCCTTGCCGTGCTCGGCACCGGCCTGTTTCAGCATCGGCAGGCCCTCGCGGGTGCCGATGATCAGTGCCCGCAGGTTGACCCCGAGCTGCATGTCGAGGTGCTTGGTCTGGATCTCCTCCATCGGCGCGCCGATGCCGACGCCAGCGTTGTTCATCAGCATGTCGAGCCGGCCGTAAGTCTCGCGATGCTTGGCGAAGACGCCGACCACGTCGTCCTCGTCGGTCATGTTGGCGGCGACGCTCTGCACCTCGAGACCGTCGGCGCGCAGGCTTTCGGCAGCACTCTCGAGCTTGTCGGGACGCCGCGCCGAGACCGTCAGCGCGTAGCCCTCTTCGCCGAGCACACGGGCGACCGCAAGCCCGATGCCGCTCGATGCTCCGGTGATCAACGCCGCTCTCTCCGCCAAGACCCTCTCCTTTTGCTCGACCGCTTTCGTCGCGGACCCTATCTCGCCGCGTGCGGCGCGTGGGATCGCGCTACGGCGGCGGCATCGCCGTGAATAACATGCCGCCGATGCTCTCTCGCCGAGCCCTCGCCGTGTCTGCCTGCCTGCTCGCGCTGGCGGCGATTGCGCTGCCCGGCTGCGGCAGCGGCTCCGACGACGGGACCGATTCCAGCTCGACCTCGGCGGAAAGCCGCCCCGCGCCGCCGAAGAGCGACTTCCCCAGCGCCAAGGGCAAGACCCTTGGTCAGGTGCTGGAAGCAGCCGACGGCCCCTCGACCCTCGTCGTCTCGCCCGCCGCACGCGTCTTCTACACAGGGGAGAACCGCTATCCGTTCGGCGTCTTCGAGCGCGACCGCACGCAGGTCGGCGATGCGGACGTGGCCCTCTACTTCGCTCGGGTGCCAGGCCAAGAGCCAAGGAGCGGTGACAAATTCAGCTCTGCGACCAAGGGGACCAGCGCCAAGAAGGAACAGGAACGGGCCCTCGATCAGCCCGCGGTCGGCCCGTTTCCCGCATCGATCGAATCGCTGCAGACCCAGCCGGCCTTCCGCGCCCAGACGACGACCAGCGACCCCGACGCCGCCTCGGTCGTCTACACAACCGACATCGACTTTCCCAAGGACGGCGAGTGGCGCATCGCTGCCCTGATCGAGAAGGACGGAGAACTCACGTCAACGCTGCTGCCGAGCGCCGAAGTTGGTGCCTTCACGAAGATCCCTCGCGAGGGTCAAAAGGCCCCGTCGATCCACACCCCGACTCCCGACGACGTCGGCGGCGACCTCTCGAAGATCACCACCCGGATTCCGCCGGACACGCAGAACAGGGTCGATTACGCCGACGCACTCGGAAAAGAACCGATCGTCCTCTTGTTCGCCACGCCCCAGTTCTGCCAGAGTCGCGTCTGCGGACCGGTCGTCGACGTGGCTGAGCAGGTCAAGCAGATCTACGGCGACGAAGCCGCGTTCATCCATATGGAGATCTACAACGACAACGATCCGAGCAAGGACGTGCGACCCCAGGTAAAGGCCTTTCACCTGCCGACCGAGCCGTGGTTGTTCGCGATCGGCCGAGATGGAAGGATCAAGGACGAGATCGAGGGCGCCTTCGGCGTCGAAGAACTGACCCGCGTGGTGAAGGGACTGACCGCAGAATGAGTGAGAAGACGAGCCCGAGCCCCGATGCTGAGCTGCTGGCCTCTTTCGCGGAGGAGGCGAAACGCCGTTGCGACGTGATCGCGGCGGGCCTTGCGACCGAGACCACCGACTTCGAGACGATGCGAATCGAGGCCCACGCCCTGCGCGGTGCTGCCGGCGTCATCGGCTTGCGCCGCCTCGCCGAGCTCGCCGGCCTGATGGAATCCGACCTCGCCGAAGCGAAGAAGACCGGCTCGATCCGCGGCGGCCGCACCCATCAGATCGCCGACGCCGCCAAAGCCATCTCCGAGGGCGCCGCCGCGGCCGCCAAAGGCGAGGAAGAGCCCCCCGACGTCGGCCGCTCCCTGGCGCAGCTCTTCAGCGCCTAGCGCTACCCTCCCCAGCCAACGGGGCGGTAGCTCAGTTGGTTAGAGCAGCGGACTCATAATCCGTGAGGAGAGCGCGATTTCGCCCATTCCAAAGCGGAATACGAGGGTCTATGTACCGACCATGTACCGAGACCCTCCGCAAGCGGTGACACCTCGTCACCGCTTGCTGTGACGACCGCCCCATCTGAGACCATGCTGGTGGGCTTAATTGCCTGGACGTTCTATTCGCTGCGGCGCGGCCCCTGCTGGGGCCGTTTCCGCGTCTGGGGCGAGTGCCGCCGATGTCGACCGGTCGGTTCCCTATCGTGCCGACCAGCGATGAACGCCCAGCCCCCGACAAGCCCATATGCCCAGCGCCCCTGAGTCTCGGCTCTCTCCCGCGACGCTCCGCCAGCGCTGGTTTGGTTCTCGCTTCCCGTGTGACCAGTCCGACCAGTTGGTGGATGAAGCGATCGAACGGATCAAGGGGCAGGCCACGGCGGGGGCAATCCCAGGGCACCTCGTCGACTCTGCGGACGTGCGATCGGCCCTCGCTCACGTCGCTGAGGTTGACCGGCGAACCTTTGAAGCGGGGGGCTACTTCTCACCTGAGCCGGTCGAGCGAGAGCAGTCCGTTTTCTACAGGGCGATCGTGAGGATCTGCGCGGAGCGTTCCCCCTCGTTCATGCAGGGCCTTCGTGAAGTTGGCCCGACTCCGGGGATGGTGCGGCGTGCGTCCAACTTGCTCCTCCGGCCACCACGCCCCCAGGGCAACGCGCGACTGGCAATGGCGTCCCCTTCTCTCTCTGTCGAGTCCCGACGCACTCGCAGTCGGGCAAGGGCGTCACGGGTATCTTCATCGCGAACCCGCGGATCTCGCCGTACAGCTAGCCGATCAGTTAGCAGCCGCGACGGCTCAGGGGGCGATGACCCTGGTGGCGAACCTGAGCCGGGTGAAAGACCCCGGCGACGAGTTCTCGGACTCCTCACCGTTTGCGCGTTGCTCCTCTGTGGCTATGCCTGGCCTTCTCTTGTGCTTGGGGGGGATCTCGATATGAAGTACGAATCTCGCGGAGCCGACTTCGAGTATCCGTCCATGCGCCCTTTCGAGCCGGCGGGCGACGAGCAGTTTCCACAGATCAAACCCCTGTGGTCGCGGGCCAGGGGCGAGGCCCTGTTTGATGATCCGCGTCAGTTCGCTGCCGACAAGGACGAGGCCCAGAGTCAGTACTACGACTGGTGGTGTGAGGTCGCGGGGCACATTCTGGAGCGCAGCGCCGACGCCCTCGATCCGCGCTACGCATATCTCGCCGACAATCTAGGCCCTCTGATCGCAGAAGTTCTAAGCACCAGAGAGATGCTGGGGTTCCTGCGTGCTCTCCTCGATGGCGATGTTCGACGGTGCCAGCACTTCACAGGGCGCCTCACCCGCCATAGCGAACGCTCGGCCCTTAAGCGGAAGGGGGACGATTGCTTTGAGCACTTCGAGGCGCGGCGGCTGGCGAATGGAGAGGTCCGAATCATCATGGATCAGCGCCACGTCTCCCGTCTCGCCATGAGGTCTCAGATCGGAGTGGTCCGTTCAGCCCTTCGGGTCTCACGTCGCACCGGTCGGCGCCGCCGAGCCTCCCGCGGTTCCTCGACCCGCGTATGTGGATCTCGCCGCATCACCAGCCGCTCAGCCGGTGGCGGCTCGCCAGGGGATGATGACCCTGGCGGTGGTGATCCTGACCCACCGCCCCTAGCCCTTCGGGGCGCCTATGACCTTGTAGCTCCAGCCAGAGGTGCGGCATGACCGCATCAACTGGCTCGCCAGTCACCGCCGACACGCTCCTGACCGCAGAGCAGGTTGCCGCACGCTGGCAGCTCCCCGGCAGGACTCCGGAGAAGGCCCCATTGCGGATGGCCCGTGAAGGGCTGTTCCCCGATGGCGTGGTGGTAAAGCTCGGTCGCTACGTCAGGTTCAAGCTCGACGGGATCGAAAAGGTCGAGCAGGAAGGCGGCGTTGATGCCTAGCGCGACGGCCCCTACGTTCTCGGCGCCCGCGCTGCGCTACTTCAGCGAGCACGCCATCGCCCCCGGCGTGGCTGCAGCTCTAGGCATCGTCGCCAGCGGCGCCGAACTCCGCTATCCGTACACGGCACCGGACGGCAGCGAGTACCTGCGCCGCCGAAATCTCAACGAGGAGATCACGAAGCAGCCCAAGGGGCAGAAGCTCGACCTCTGGCAGCCGGTGCCGATCGCCGGTGCCGCCGGGCTGATCGTCTGCGAGGGCGAGTCCGACTACCTCGCTGCAATATCGGCTCTCTATTCGGAGGCTGGCGCCAGCCTGGCCCGCTGTCCTGATCTGCCTCCACCGCTTGAGGGCCTTGTGCCCATCGCGCTCCCCGGCGTGAACTCCTGCCACTCCAAGATCGTCGACCTCAAGCTAGACGTTTGGATCTTCTTCGACGGCGACACGGCGGGCAGAGACAACGCAGTGAAGCTCGCCGCCGCCGTCCGTAGGGCTGGGAAGCAGGCTCACATTCTGGAGCTACCGGATGGCAAGGATCTGGCCGACCTCCTACGTGCGACAGGCGAGCCAGCCGAATGGCTCGCAGAGCAGATCGCGGCGGTCGAGCCGGAGCCGGAGCCGCCAGCGGAGGCGACGCCCGCGCAGTCGTCGAGCGCCCCGCCTAAATTCGTAGCGCGACGAGTCGCTGAGGCCCTACGGGCGGAAACGCCGATCGCGACGAACGCCGCCGGCCAGCTCTACGTATACGCGGAGGGCACGTACCGCCGCAATGAGGCCGACCTTCGCAGCCGCCTCATCGGGCACCTGGGCGACGACTGGAAGCGGAACAAGGTTGACGAGACGTTGGGCTTCCTGCGCGACTCCTCGCCGAAGCTCTGGCCCGCGCCACCTCGTGACCGGGTCAACTGCACGAACGGGATCGTCGACCTTGACGGGAACCTCGAGCAGCACACGCCCGATTTCCTGTCGCCGATCCAGATTCCGGTTGCATTCGACCCAGGGGCGGACTGCCCGGCGATCGAGAAGTTCGTGGGGGAAGTGGTGGCACCGGATCTGGTCGAGCTGGTGTGGGAGTTGGCCGGATACCTGACGATCCCCGACCAATCCCTACAGACGGCCTTCATGCTCCTGGGGGAGGGCGCAAACGGGAAGAGCACCCTGCTCAACCTGCTCACCACGCTGATCGGCAAGGAGAACGTCGCCTCAGTCGCCCTTCATCGCCTCGACGAGGACCGCTTCGCCACGGCCGAGCTCGTCGGGAAGCTCGCCAACGTCTTCGCTGATCTGGATGCGAGGGCGCTGCAGGCATCGTCGCTTTTCAAGTCGATCACGGGTGGCGACGCCATCACCGCCGAGCGGAAGTACGACCACCCGTTCACCTTCTCGCCCTACGCCCGCCTGCTCTTTAGCGCCAATGAGCCGCCGCCGACGCCGGACAGCTCGGATGCCTTCTTCCGCCGCTGGCAGATCATCCCGTTCGACAGGCGCTTCCAGGCCGGGAAAGCCGACCGGCGCCTGATTGACCGGCTGACCACGCCCGGCGAGTTGTCGGGGCTGCTGAACCACGGGCTAATCCGCCTTGAGGATCTACAGCAACGCGGAGCATTCAGCACCAGCGACTCCGGCGAAGCGGCGAAGGAGCGATTCCGTACCGACTCCGACTCTGTCGCTGGCTTTATCGACGACGCCTGCCGCGTTGATGTCGATGCCAGAACCCCGAAGCCGCGCTTCTACACCGCCTACAAGGAGTGGTGCGCCGACAGCAATCGACGGCCGAAGGGGAAGCAGAAGTTCAACCGCCAACTGGCGCAGCGATTCAATGAGATCACCATCCAAGGAGTGCGAATGTGGGATGGGATCGCGCTGGAGGACACCCTGTGAGCGCGGGTGTCAAAGGTGCAGAAGGTGCAGTTCTTACTCACCCTATCGGGCGCGCACAGGCGGGGGAAAAGGATAGGCAGCTTTTGCACCTTTCGCACCTTCCGCACCCAAGCCGGAGGAAAGCGTGACTGGCGAATCGCTCGCCCAGCTCGACGGCACTTGCGGACTGTGCCAGAAGCAGATTGAGGCCGGCGAGCACTACATCACCAAGTTGAAGCTGATCGGCTGGGTCCATGCCACATGCGGCCAGGGCTACAAGCGCGTTCTCCGCGAACACGCCGACGAGCGCGACGAGGGTGCGAGGTCTATCGAGGCATTCACACCCGCTGGGAGGTCGGAGAAGTGAGCGCGCCCCGAACCACGCAAGAGGAGATCGCGGCTAAGAAGGCTTGGCGGGCTGAAAAGGAAAGGCGTCGCGCCCAGCATGCCGCCGCCGCCGACACCCACCGCCGCGTGGAAGAACGGAGGAGGCGCAAGACAGAGGAGGCATTCCGGCGGCAGTTTGCCGAGCCCCTCGAGATAGCTGAGGAGGCAGACCAGCGCCTCGCTGCGTTGGCGGAAGACCTCTCTGGAAGAGAGACGCAGGCCCTCAAAGAAGAAAAGGCAAGGGTCATACGCATCATCAGGCGAGCCCAACCGACCCTGAGTGCAGGCCAAGACCCGTGAGATTCCCGCAAGAGACCCGCGAAGCCATCTACGCCGCCAAGGGCAAGCCGGTCGAGATCCCCTGGCCGGCGGGCGAGCTTGAGCCCCAGGTCGGCCACAACTACTCCCTCCAGTCATCGCACAGGGCGGGCGAGACCTACATCGTGGTCCTCAAGCGCGAGTGGATCGGGGGCGATCCGACCGCCAGCACGAGCGAGGACGAATGCTGGACGGCCACCGTCAAGATCCACGATGACCCGGTCCACCTCGTGCGGACGAAGTCGCGCAAGCCGGTCGAGGCCGACCCGATGGGCGGACCCCAATTCAGGCCCGAAGGTGAACCCGAGCGGGTCTCGATCGACGATGAGAACGCCTTCGCTCGGGCTGCCCACGAAAAGCGCCGCGAGACGGTTGAGAAGGGGGTCGCCGCCGCGGACGAAGCCCTACGTGAACTGCAGGAGAGTGGTGAAGCGGAATCACTTGCCGGCGATCTCCGCTTTCTTCGCACCCGGCTCGCCCGAGTCAAGGCCAAGGCCGAGGCCCAAGAGGCCGCTGACCGCGAAGCCGCGTAAAGCGTCCGCCTGCAGTCACTAGAATGCGCTTGCCCGTGTAGCCAATGGTCGCCCGCATATCTCGGCGGCCCAGGACAAGAGCCTTGTAGCTCCAGTGCGCTCACGGGTCTTGCTCCGCGTACCCGGTGAGTGCGCGTCAGCGTCCCCCCAGGAGAGTTCTGTGATCTCGCTCCGGCCTGGCGTCATGCAGCTCGAGCAGCAGCGAGCTGAGGGCGATTCAAGGACAACCGCCGGGCTGCTGCGCCTTCTTCCACTGGAGATCCCCCGACTCAAGGAGGTGCAACCGATGCACGACGACAAGACCTGGGACCGAGCCAAGGACAAGACGGGCGATTGACCGCCGGTCCCTTCCTCGCCGAAGTCAACTCCTACACCCGCGTCGCCGGTCACTGGCTGCCCAGCGGCGTGCATCTGTGGGCTGGCCCGCTCGGCCTTCACCTCTACTGGCCGGACCTCTGGAAGTCCCGCCTCGACTACTGCCCGGCATGAAGCCCGCGGTCAAGGTCTGCTCGGACCCCCACTGTCCCGAGGCCCAGCCCTGCCCCGTCCACCAGCGCAAGCCGTGGGCCCAGAGCAACGGCCGAAGGAACCGGATGCGATCGGGCAGCCGAGAGCAGCGGATCAACCGGGCCGTGATGGAGCAGCACGAAGGCAAGTGCCACGTCTGCGGCCTTCACGGTGCCGACCAGATCGACCACGTCATCCCCCTCGCCGAGGGTGGCAGCGACGGCACAGAGAACCGCAGGCCGATCCACTCCGAGCCCTGCCACCGAATCAAGACCGCTGAAGAGAGGGCGCGAGCCCAAAGGAGAGCACGAACTTGACCGCCACACTCCTCGACAACCCGAGCCTGGTGATGGGCCTTCGCTTTCGCAAGTCCCAGGTCCGGGTGCTTCGCAACCTGATCGAGTGGGTCGAGGGCAACGATGTCCCCGGCATCGACGTCTCGCTCTACCGCAAGGCGATGGAAGCGGCAGCCCAAGGCGAGCCGCTCCTGGTGCATTGCAGCGGGCGAGAGGAAGTCGAGGCGATGGCCGCAGCCTTCGTCCGGCTCGGCGTTGCCCGGCCGACGATCGACGAGCTGGCCGGGCGACGATGAGACTGCGCCCCTTCGTCGCCTACCCGTCCTCCTACAGCCAGAAGACCAAACGAACCCGGCTGGTCTTCGGCTTCGGGATCACCAGCGGCAGCCGAGCGATCTACGGGGTGTGGTTGTGGCGCGACCGGCGACTCTGCCAACGAAGCCGAGGACCGGAGGGCACGATGCGAGAGCACTGGCGCCTTTCCAAGCACCGGCTGGAGTTCCAAGCTGGCCGAAAGTGCTTCACCTTCGTGCTCGAACCCCGCCCCCGGCTGCGGTTCGAGGTGGTTGAGCTTGGCGTCTGACCCCCCAGGGGGGGTACCCCGGTCTCGTTCTTTTCGGGACCAACGAGGGCTGCGGCTCGCAATCTGTACGGGTTTCACGAACTAGCGCCGGGCTGCCCGAAGGGTGGACCCGGCCCTCTGAAGAGAGGACGACGATGGCCCGAGGGCCAGTTCCCAACAAAAAAAGGCGGCGCCGGAACGCGCCGACAATCCCGACCACCGAACTCGATGTCGCTGGCCGAAAAGGGCGCCCTCCGAAGGTGCCAGGTGCCTACAACCTGCAGGAAGCAGGCGCCGAATGGTGGAAATGGGCCTGGTCGACGCCGCAAGCGCTGGCGTGGGACTCCGGCGCCCTCTACGTGATCGCCCGACGCGCCCAGCTCGAGGACGACCTTGCCCTGATCGACTCGCCCCTCGAAGCCACCGACCTTGCCGAGCTGCTCGGTGTCGACGAGGACGAAGCGATCGGGAAGCTCGAGTACATCGTCAACCGCCTCGCCGCCTTGGCCGGCGGGCGCCTGCCGATCGTCAAGGAGATGCGCGAGCTCGACAAACGGCTCGGCCTCGACCCGAAGGCGATGGCCGAGCTGCGCTGGGAGATCGTCGACAAGTCCAAAGGCGCGGCCGAGACGCCAGCGGCATCGAAGGGGGCGAAAAAACCGAAGAAAGACGACCGGAAAGCTCGCCTCTCGCTCGTCAAGTCGGGCTAGCGCCCGATGGCGCTCCCCCCGGTTAACTTCCCCACCCTCGGCTGGCAGGTAATCGACTGGATCGAGGCCTACCTGTGCCACGGGCCCGGCGACGTTGCTGGCGACGACTGGTCGATCGACGACGAATTCGCCCTGTTCCTCTGCTGGCTGTACAGGGTCCATCCGCAGGATCACCCGCTGGCTGGCCGGCGCCTCGCTCAGCGCGGCGTCCTCTCTCGGCCGAAGGGACGCGCCAAGTCCGAGCTGGCCGGCGGCTTCGTTTGCGCTGAGGCGCTTGGGCCTGTCCGCTGCGACGGCTTCGACGCCAACGGTGACCCGGTTGGCGTGCCAGTCAATTCCCCGTTCATCCGTTGCCTTGCGACCGAGGAGACGCAGGCCGGCAACACGTACGACAACGTCGAATACATGCTCACCGAGGGCGAGGCGGCGAACGTCTATGCCCTTGACGTGGCGATGGGCCGGACCTTCATCAAGGAGGCCGGTGGCGGGGAGATCGTGCCGTCGACCTCGGGCGACCAGTCCAAGGACGGCGGCAAAGAGTCGGCGTTTGTGGCCGACGAGACCCACCTGTACGTACTCAAAAAGAACCGCGGGATGTACGCGACCGTCGCGCGCAACACCGGCAAGCGCAAGATCGCCGAACCGCTCGGCCTCGACACCACGACCGCGTGGGAGCCGGGCGAGCGCTCGATCGCAGAGCAGGCCGCCGAAAAGTACGCCCACCTCGACCCCGAGGAGGCTTTGACGAAGTACGGCGTCCTCTACGACCACCACCAGGGGCCGGAGCCCAAGCGCTTCGGCGACGACCGCTCGCTGAAGAAGGCGTTGCGGGTTGCCTATGGACCCGCAAAGGAGTGGATGGACTTCGACCTGATCGTGCGGAAGATCCGCGACGCCGAAGATCCCGAGGGCGACGCCTATCGCTACTGGCTGAACCGGCCGCGCAAAAAGGCGCTGGCCTGGCTGGCGCCGGAAGAGATCGACAAGGTTCTTGCGCCCGAGAGCGTCGTCGAGCCCGGCACAAAGATCACCCTGGGCTTCGACGGGTCGGAGTCAGACGACCATACGGTTCTCTTCGGTTGCACCCGCGAGGGCCTGTTGTTCGCGATCGGCGTTTGGACCCCGAGCGGCGAGGACGGCTGGCGCGAGGACGTGATGGGCGCGGTCGAGTGGGCCTACAGCAACTTCGATGTTGTCCTTCACTACTTCGATCCTCCCTGGTGGCAAGAGGAGGGCGCGACGTGGCGCCGCAAGCACGGCGAGAAGAAGGTCCGAGAGTTCTGGACCGGCGGTAAGACGATCAGCAAGTTCGCCATCGCCTGCGGCGCGTTGCGGACGAGCATCCGCCAACGCACGACCCAGCTCGACCCGATCCCACTACACACCGAACCGCAGGGGGTCGACGGCAAGCCCTTGGTCGTTCGCCACTTTGAAAACGCCCTGACGCGCAAGGTGCGTGTCCATTCCGAGGAGAAGACCGAGGAGGCCTACACGGTTCGCAAGGACCGGGACGGTTCCCCTCGGAAGATCGACAGCGTCCCGGCAGCGGTTCTTGCGCGTCGGGCACGCGACGACGCAGAAGCAACGGGGCTCTTTGACGAGCCGGAATACAAGTCCGCCCAATGGTGATGAAAGGAGGTGCGATGGACCAGGAGCTGCAAAAGCTGATCGACCGCGTCAAGCGGCTGAGCAAAGAGCTGGACAAGCGCTGCCAGCGCCACGAGAAGCTGGAGCCCTACCTCGAGGGGTCCTGCCCACCGCCCGAAGCGATCCAGAGGGCGAAACTCACGAAGGTCTATCGCGACCTGATGCCCGTTGCCGAAGCGCCTTGGGGCCAACTCATCGTCGGCTCGAAGCTCGACCGGCTGGAGATCTCCGGGCTGCGAGACGCCACCAACGAAGCCGCGGCCAAACAGATCTGGGAGGAGGCCTGGCAGCCGAACGACATGGACTCCGAGTCCAAGCTCGCTCACGGCGCCGCGCTCCTCGACGGGCGCTGCTACGCGACGGTTTGGCCGGGCCCGGACGGCACGCCCGACATCGCGCTCGACGACATGACGCAGATGATCGTCGAGTTCGCGCCCGGATCCCGCCGGCACCGTGTCGCCGCCCTGCGCCGCTGGAAGGAAGGCGACCGCCTCTACGCGACCCTCTACCTGCCGGACGGCCTGTACAAGTTCCAGGGCCCCGAAGGCAGCGCCAGCACCAAGGGCAACGAGTGGGAAAAGCGCGAGGTCGACGGTGAGTCATGGCCGCTTGAGAACCCCTTCAGCCCGAAGATCCCGGTCGTCGAGATCGCGATTAACAGGCGCCTGAAGCCTGGCACGTTCCCCCTCGCCAGCGGCGAATTCGAGCATTGCCTTGGCCTCATCGACCGAATCAACCTGCTCACCTTCCTCGGCCTGGTCGTCGCCTTCTGGATGGGCTTCCCGCTGCGCGGCGTCGTCGGGGAAAAAATCACCGAAGTGGTGATGAAGGACGACAACGGAGACCCGATCCTCGACAAAGCTACGGGCAAGCCGCAGACGGAGCAGAAGCCGCCCATCGAGGTCGTGCCCGAGTCGGTCTTCCAGTTCGAGAACCCCGAGGCCAAGCTGGTCGAATACAAGGCTGCCGATCGCAAGAACCTCGCGATCTACCCCGAGCTCGACCAGCTCGCGGTGATCACCGCCACGCCGCGGCACTACTTCCCGATGGAAAACGGGATGTCGAACATCTCCGCCGACGCGATCCGCGCTTCGGAGGGCTCTATGCACGCCGCCGTCACCGGGCACAAGGCTTCATTGGGCACGGGCTGGGAGGAGATCAACCGCCTCGCCGGCCAGTGCCTCAAAGACAAGGCGGTCCTCTCTCCCAGGGCCGAAACCGTCTGGGTGGACGCTCAATCGCGTTCGCTGGCCGAGCGTGCCGACGCTGCCTCGAAGCTGAAGGACGTAATCCCCGCCGAGGCCATCGCCGAACTGGCACTGAACGCGACGCAGGATCAGATCGCCCGGTGGGCGGCGCAGGGTGCGACGAACCCGCTCTTGGCGATCCTCCAACAGGTCAAATCCGAAGGACCGCCCGTTGGCGTCGGCGCTGGTTGACGCTCATATTGAGTCGCAGGCGCGGCTTCGGCGCATGGTGGTCCAAGCCCTGACGAAGATCTGGGCCGACCTTCCCGGCTACGACCGAGTGAATGTCGACGAGTGGCTCTCGCGAGCCGTGCCGACTGTCCTCACCGCTCAGCGCGCCTCGGCTTTGATCACAGACGCCTATCTCGGCCAGGCCCTCGGCCGCGGGCCGATCGGCCTCAACACCGAGGACCTGAGCGGCGCGGCCGTCCGCAACGGCGTCGCGCCCGAGGAGGTCTACCAGCGCCCCTTCGTCACCCTCTGGTCGAAGCTCGGCGAGGGCATGGCCTTCGAGCAGGCCAGCGAGGCGGCGCTGGCGCGGGCGACGAGCACCGGAGCGATGGACGTGCAGCTCGCGATGCGCGCGACCGCCGACGCGGTCGACGAGGCCGACACCGGCTTCTACGGCTACGAACGGGTCGCCGATCCGGGCGCCTGCGCTTTCTGCCAGGAAGTCAACGGCGCCTACGTCAAGGCCATCGAGGGCTACGCCTACGCACTTCACAACGGCTGCGGCTGCTCGCTGGAGCCCAACACCGAACCTCACCGCGGCGCCGTGCATCTGCCTGACGGCTCGCGGGTCAGGGCCTTCCAGTACGGCCCGCTGAACGACAACGTCGCCGTAGAGCAACACGGGGAGCTGGGCGCCGTCCTGGTCGCCCCCGGCGACACCTTCACCTCCCAGGCAGATCTTCACTAACCCAGCAGCTTGCCCGAAGGGGCAAGCACGAAAGGAGAGCCGAATGGCTCCTGTACGTAATCGGCTGAGGGCAGTCCTCAGCGCCCTGATGTTCGCTGTCACTTTCGTCTGGTCGGCGCTTCGCGAGCGACCCCGCCTCATCCGCCACATTGGCGGCGGTCCCGACGCGATCCTGACCCCTCAAGGACGGTTCCTGCCGGCGATATCCGGCGGTGCCCCCGACGAGGACGGCGACAAGGGCGACAAGGACAAGGAGAAGGACAAAGAGAAAGAGGCCGACAAAGGCAGCGAGGGTGGCGACGAGGAGGGCGACAAAGTCACCTCCGACGACGACTGGAAGGCCAAGTCGCGCAAGAACGAGACTCGCGCCAAGAAGGCCGAGCGCGAACGCGACGAAGCCGCCAAAAAGCTCAGCGAACGCGAGGAAGAAGACCAGAGCGAGTCTGAGCGGAAGATCTCCGAGGCTGAGAAGAAAGGCCGCGAGGAAGCCGAATCGAAAGCCGAGAAGGAACGCAAAGGTGATCGGCTGGAGGTCGCGGTCACTCGTCTCGCGAGCAAGAAGCTGACGATCGGTGAGGGCGACGACGCCAAAGAGGTGCGATTCGCCGACACCGAGGACGCCCTGCTCAACATCGAACGCGCCATCTCCAAGGGCGAAATCGACGAGAGCGACATCTTCGACGACGAGGGCAAGGTGAAGACCGACGCCCTCCAGAAGGAGCTTGCGGATCTGCTCAAACGCAAGCCCCACCTGAAGGACGGCGGGACTGAAGAGTCCGGCGGCTCCAAAGGTGACCCCGACACCCGCAAGGGATCGTCGGCCAAAGGTGACCTCGAGGAGATGAGCCCCGAGGAACACGCCCAGCGGAAGTACAAGCCGGGCGACAAGAAGTAGCAGCCCAACGCTGCCGAATGGCGGCCACTAACCCAACTCACAGGAAGGAGTAGTTGCCGCCATGGCTCCTACACTCATAACGCCGAAAGTAATTGCGGGGTCGGCACTCGCGACGCTGTACAACACGACCGTTCTCTTGCCCCTGGTCAATCGTGACTACGAGAACGACTTCAAGGGCAAGCAGGGCGACACGATCACCGTCCGCACTCCCGCGACGTTCACGGTCAACGAGTTCGACCGTAAAAACGGGATCATCGTGCAGAACGGCGAAGAGGGCTCGTTCACGGTTGAACTGGACAAGCTCCTCGACGTCTCCTTCGGTGTCGACGCAGAGGTTGCGACCCTCGAGCTGGACCGCTTCGAGGAACGTCTGCTCAACCCGGCACTGGAGGCGTTCTCCCAGGAGATCGACGGTCGGCTCGCAAACGCGCTCGTCGCGGCTGCGAATGCCGGCGGCGGCGGAGGAGTCGTCACCGGCACCGGCACCAACGCTGGCGAGCGCCACAAAGCGTTCCGCGCAGCGCGTCGGGTCCTGTCTCGGAAAAAGATGCCGCAGAGCGATCGGTTCCACGTCGAGTCGCCGGAGGCCGTCGAGGCCATCACCGGGGACTCGGTCGTCCTCCAGGCCAACACGTCCGGTTCGACTCAGGCCCTGAAAGAGGGCTCGGTCGGTCGGCTGTCCGGCATGGACGGCTACGAAACGCAGTCGTTCGGCGAGGGCCCCGGCGATCGGGGCGGCGCAGACGGCGTCGCGTTCCACCGCTCCGCGGTCGCGGCCGTGACCCGCACCCTGGACGCACCCGAAGGGATTGCGTCCTCCCAGGTGTCGGTCCAGAACTACAAGGGGCTCGGGCTCCGCGTGGTCAAGGCCTACGACATCAACAAGAAGACCGATGTTTGCTCGGTCGACCTGCTTTTCGGCACCAAGGCCGTCCGGCCCCAGGGCGCCGTCGAGCTGGACTTCGGGCAGGGCTCGTAACCAACACCCAGCACAGCGGGGGTCGCCGAATGGTGGCCCCCGCTTGCTGCGTGCGGAGGGACTACCCGTGCCGCTTGCAACTTCAGCCGATGTCGAAAAGCGTCTCTGTCGCGAGCTGAGCGAGGCCGAGAAGGAATCGGCCGAGCAGACGATCGAGACGGTGACTGCGCTCATCGCCGACGCCCTCGATCAGAAGGTGGAATGGGTCGAAGAACTCGATCCTGTTTCGCCGGTCCTGCGCGCGCTCTGCGTCGAGCGGGCGATCACCGTCCTCGCCAACCCGACCGGGATCTCCAGCGAGTCCGAGACGCTCGGCACACACACTTACTCCCAGACGCACCGCAAGCCCTCCGAGGGCGGAGGCCTTGAACTGACCGGCGCCGAGGAACGCCTGGTCAAGCGCGCCGTGTACAGCCCCAAGAGCGCGTCGAGCACGGTGGGCTCGACCATCGACCGCCTCATCAACGTTCGCGAGGGCCGCGATCCCGACGAGGAAGCCCCTTGAACCTCGCGATCCTCGTCCCCGTCCTCGCTCGCCCTCACCGGGTAGCGCCGCTCCTCGACGCGATCGAGGCGACGACGCCGGGCGTCCGCGTCCTCTTTCTGGCCGACGACTACGACCGGCCCGAGCACGAGGCGATCGGCCGTGAGCTGAGCAGGACCGGCGTGCGGGTTGAACTCGACACGAGCGGCGGCAACTACGCCGCCAAGATCAACTCCGGCATCGGGCTCACCGACGAGCCCTACATCTTCACCGCGGCCGACGACCTGGAGCCGCAGGCGGGCTGGCTCGAGGCGGCGATGGCCGCGATGGTCCACGGCGCCCAGGTGGTCGGCGTCAACGACCTGATCGAGCGCAGCCGCAACCACGCAACTCACTTCCTGATCGCCCGCGAGTACGCCGAGCAGCCCGCGATCGACGGCTCCCGCGGTCCCTTCTTCGAGGGCTACCACCACTGGTACTGCGACGACGAGCTGCTCGCCACGGCGCGCAAGCGCGGCGTGTACGCCTACGCACCCGACGCCGAGGTGCTGCATCTGCACCCGATGTCGGGGCGGGCCGAGGACGACGCCACCTACGCGAAGGGCCGCGAACGGATGCGCGCGGATCGCCGTCTCTTCACCGAACGGGGCCAACTGTGGCGGTAGAGGACTTCACGATCTGCGTCGGCACCTTCGGCGGCAGCGAGTGGGTGAAGCTCGCCAGCGAGCGGGCGATCCCCTCGGCCGAGGCCCAAGGCGTCTCGGTGATCCACCGCCACGGCAGCACGCTCGCGCAGGCGCGCAACGAGGCCCTCGCCCTGGTCAAAACCGACTGGGTTGTCTTCCTCGACGCCGACGACGAGCTCAGCCCCGGCTACATCGCCGAGCTGGCGACAGGCAGCGCCGACCTTCGCGCGCCGGCAGTCAGCTACGTGAGGCACGGCGCGCCCCGCGAGCCCTACGTGCCGAAGGTGGCCGGGCACACTCACGCCTGCACCGCCGCCTGTCTGTGCGACGGCAACTGGCTCGTGATCGGCACCGCCGTTCGCGCCGAGCTGGCCCGCGAGGTGGGCGGCTTCCGCGAGTGGCCGGTGTACGAGGATTGGTGCTTCTTCCAGCGGTGCTGGCTGACTGGCGCCTCGATCGAGGCGTTGCCGGCGGCGGTCTATCTCGCCCACTGGCGCCGCGACAGCCGCAACCGCGACCCGGCGATGGCCGACAAGGACCGCGTCCACCATGAAATCGTCGCGGCGAACCTCGGGCCTACGAGGGCAGCGGCGTGAGGAGCATGAACGTCTGCCTCCTCCTGATCGGCGACGGCCGCGACGAGTACCGCGAGCGCACGATCGCCTCGGCCAAGGAGATGCTGCCGGAGTTCAAGCACGCGGTCGAGATCAACGACGCCGACCACAAGCTCGGCTTCGCGGGCGCGATCCAAGAGGGCTGGCGGCAGGCCCTGGAGACCCGCGCCGATTGGATCTTCCACCTGGAGGCCGATTTCACCTTCGAGCGCCCGGTGCCCCTCGATCGCATGGCCGCCGTGCTGAGGCGCCACCCGAAGCTCGCGCAGATATGCCTCAAGCGCCAACCGTGGAACGACACGGAGAAGGCTGCCGGCGGCATCGTCGAGGCGAACCCCGAGCCCTACACGCAGGTCGTCGAGAAGGGCGACATCTTCACTACCCACCGCCTCTGCTTCTCGACCAACCCTTGCCTGTACCCGTCTGCGCTCTGTCACCACGGCTGGCCGCAGGTTGAGCGTTCCGAGGGCGTCTTCACCCACCGCTTGCTCGAGGACGAGGAGTGCCGCTTCGCCTTCTGGGGAGCGAAGTTCGACCCGCCCATGGTGCAACACATTGGAGAGGAGAGGATCGGCCATAGCTACTGAGTGCAAGACCTTCGCGGTCACGATGGTCAAGGACGAGGGCGATGTCGTCGAAGGGACGATGCTGCGGATGCTCGGCCAAGTCGACGCCGTGATCGTCGCCGACAACGGCTCGACGGACGGCACCCGCGAGATCCTTGACGAGCTGGCCGCGAGCCATCCTCTGCAGGTTCGCGACGACCCCGAGGTGGGCTACTACCAGTCGCAGAAGATGAGCGCCCTGGCTGCCGAGGCTGCGCGGCAGGGCGCGAGCTTCGTGGTCCCCTTCGACGCCGACGAGGTTTGGCACTCGCCGCAGGGGCGCGTCGCTGATGTGCTCGCCGACCAGGCGCCGACGCTGGCGGTCGCCGCCGCGCCGATCCTCAACTACGTCGCCGCGGCCGACGACGACCCCGACCTTCCGCCGCTGGAGCGCCTTCGCTGGCGCCGGCGCGAGGCGCTTGGGTTGCCCAAGGTCGCCTGTCGCGCTGCGCTGCCGGTGACGATCGAGCAGGGCAACCACGGCGCGCACTGGCCGACCGAGATCGTCCACGGTCTGCTTGAGGTCCACCACTTCCCTTACCGCTCGGCCGAGCAGTTCCTGTCGAAGGTCCGCAACGGCGCCGCGGCGTACGAAGCCACCGATCTCCCACGCAGTACCGGGCAGCACTGGCGCGAGTACGGCGAGCTGCTCGAGCGCGAGGGCCCCGAGGCGGTCGAAGCCTGGTTCCGCCAGCACTTCCTCATCGACGACCCGACCAGCGACCCCGAGCTGATCCTGTCGCCGTGTCCGTCGCCGTAGTCGTCCCCTACGGGGGCAAGTGCCGACACCGGAAGAAGGCTTGGGCTTGGGTGCAAGCGCGCTACGGCGCCGAGCATCCGGGCTGGGAGCTGGTCGAGGCGACCGGCAACTCTGCCGGTGAGTGGTGCAAGGGCGCCGTGGTGAACCCCGCGGTGGCCGCCATCGACGCGGAGATCGTCGTCTTGGCCGACGCCGATGTATGGCCCGAGGGCCTGGTCGAGGCGGTCGACGCCGTCCGCGGCGGGGCGCCGTGGGCGATGCCCCACGCGCTCGTCAACCGGCTCTCCGAGGACGGCACCGCCGCGGTGCTGGCCGGCGCGAGCTGGCGCGGGCAGCCCCTCGACGACGACGAGGACCCCTACACGGGCGTCATGGGCGGCGGCGCCCTTGTCGCCCGCAGGGAGACGCTTCAGGAGGTGCCGATCGACGAGCGGTTCGTTGGCTGGGGGCAGGAGGACGAATGCCACGCCATCGCCCTCCATGCACTCGCCGGGGAGGGCTGGCGCGGCGAGGCCGACCTGATCCACCTCTGGCATCCCTCCCAGGAGCGCTGGACCCGCCGCCGCGGCTCCAAGGCCTCCTGGCGATTGCGCTGCCGCTACGCCGAAGTACGCGACGACCCTGGCGCAATGCGCGCCCTCCTCGAGGAGCCCCATGCCGCTGCAACAGCTCATTAACCGCCCCTGCACGATCCACCGCAACGTCAACTCGGACGAGCGCGACGCGCTCGGCAACGAGACCACCGAGCCGACCGAGATCGAGACCGTCTGCGAGCTGCAGGAGATCGAGAGCGAGGAGAACGCCCAGAGCGTCAGCGACACGCGCTACCGGCTCTATTTCTTGCCTGGCGAGGAAGTTGGCAGCGGTGACGAAGTGACCGTTCCCGACGAGGGCCGCTTCAAGCTCGAAGGCCGTCCGACCCGCCAGCGCAACCCGCGCACCCAGCAGTTCGCCCAGATTGAAGCCCGCGCCTGCCTCGTCTCGGCGCCCGACGAAGAGGAAGGCACATGAGCACGCCCGAGATCCCCTTCATGGAGAAGGTCGTCGTCGACTTCCTGACTGGCCGCAGTCCCATCGAAGCGATCGTCGCTGATCGGATTGGGACCAAGACGCCGCGCACCCTCGACAAACCCTGGGTCCGGGTCAGCCTGCTCGACGATCCGCCTGTCCCAGGGTCGACGGCCGACTACCTGATTGCCTCCTACTTCCAGGTCGACTGCTTCGCGGGCAAGGATGGGGGCCAGATCCTCGCCGGCAGTCTCGCCCGCGCCGTGCGGTCCTCCTTCGGTGACATCGCCGCCGTCGCCCATGAAGGCGCGGTTGTGACGGGCGCCAAGGTCCACGGCTCTCGGCCGCTACCCGACACCGACCTCGACGAGACGATCGACCGTTACATCGTCACGGTGACCATCTGGGCGCACGCCTGATGCTCTTCAAGGCCAACTCCCGGTTCGTCGAGGAACTCGAAGAGCAGGACGAGACGAAGGACGCGCTGGTCGATGCCGCCGAGGACGCCGCGAAGCATGTGCGCGCCCACCAGCTCATGCGGCGCAAAGACGCTCAGCCGATCGAGGTCGACGACAGCGGCGAGACGCCGCGGCTCGTGAACACCGACCACGGCGCCCACCTCGACGAGTGGGGAAGCGCCAACAACCCCCCTTACGCACCTCTCAGAACCGGCGTCAGAGCCGCAGGGCTCCGACTCGACGAGAGCGGCACCTAGCCGCTCTCGGGAAGTAAAACAACCGCCCTTCAGGGCGAAAGGAGGACATTCATGTCGCAAGACGTGAAAGAGCTCGTTGTCGCGAGCCATGGTGAATGGTCCGTCGCCCCAGTAGGGACGGCGATTCCCGACACCCCGACCGGGGCGCTTGACAAAGCGTTCGTGGGGCTGGGCTTGATCTCAGAGGACGGGATCAAATTCAGTCGCGGGATCACGGTGCAGGAGTTCAAGTCCTGGCAGAAGAAGTCCGCTGTCCGCCGCGAAAGCACCGACGAAGAGGTGATGGCGTCTGCTTCTCTCGAGCAGTGGAACGCCGACAACTTCACCTTCGCGTTCGGTGGCGGCGAGGTCGTCGAAGTGAAACCGGGCGTCTTCAAGTACGAATTCCCCGGCGGCGACGACTCCCTCGACGAGCGGGTCTCCGTCATCCGCTGGAGCGACAAGGGGTTCGACTACCAGCTCGCTTTCGAGCGCGGCAACGTGACGGAGCAGGTCGAGGTGAACCTGAAAAGGTCCGACCTCGCGCAGCTCCCGATCGGGTACAAGGCCCTGGCCGGTGAAGGCGATGCCCTCGGCGTCTCCTTCGTCACCAACGACCCGGCCTTCAACCCGGCCGGTTCGTGAGCGGGGCCCGCAAACCTGCACGGCGGAAAAAGGCGGCGGCTTCCAAAGCCGCCGCCGTCCGTGCAGACCGCAAAGTCGGGAAGACGATCACTTGGAAGGGCGTCAAGTTCGACCTGCCGGACAAGATGCCCAAGGCGATCCTCTTCGACTTCATCGACATCGAGGCCGAAGGCAGCGATCCGGCTCCGGTCTTCAGGATGCTTCGCTCCCTGGTCGGGCCGGCGCAGTTCGTCAAGCTGCGTAACGCCGTTGAGCAGGGTGACGCCGAGCCCGATGATGTCTTCGAGCTCGTCCGCAAGATCCTCAAGAAGTACGGGGTGGGCACGGGGGAATAGTTGGCCTCGGTGGGCTCCTCCATGAGAAGGGGGATCTGCTCGAGGCCGACTTCCAGCGTTACTACCACCTCGACGTCTGGACGGTCGCGGAGGAAAGCCCCAGGCGTCTAGGGGCGCTCGTCAGGGGTCTCCCGCAGGAGGCCGCGACATGGCGAGAGGACACCTCGAGCTGGACACAAGAGCACGAGTTGCTCGCGGCCCAGCTCGAAAACGGGGATCAGTGGGGTCGGATGATCGCCGGGGTGCTGCTGATGATTTACAGCGGGAAATGGCCTGGGGACGAGATCCTCGGCCAGCCCGAACGGTTCGAGCATCCCGACCGGCCCGAACCCAAAGCCAAAGAGAACCAGAAGGACGAGGTCCCCGAGACAAACACCGCGGAGATCTTGAGCTTCTTCAAACCGATCTAAGGAGGTGAGCTGGGTGGAGGCATCGGCCGGTACCGCGTTCGTCGATTTCCGGGGCGATTTTTCGTCCCTCAACAAGCAGGTAGCGGCCTACCTCGGCCCGCTCACCTCCAAATTCGGAAAGCTCGGCGCTGCCGGTGCCGCCGGTCTCGGCGTTGTCACTGGCGGCGCCGTTGCTGCAGGTGCGGCCCTCTACAACGTTGGGGAAGAATTTGACCAGGCCTACGACACCATCAGGGTCAAGACCGGCGCGACCGGCAAGCACCTGGAGGGCCTGAAGCGTGACTTCAAGGAGGTGGTGCAGGACGTTCCCGCCGACTTCGGCGAGGCAGGTACCGCCGTCGCCGAGCTCAATCAGCGGCTCGGGCTGACGGGGAAGCCGCTGCAGAACGTGTCGAAGCGCGTCCTCGAGCTTTCCCGCCTGACCGAAACCGACCTCAGCGGCAACATCGCCTCCGTTACCCGCCTCTTCGCCGACTGGAGCGTGAAGACGGCCCAGCAGCCGGCGACGCTCGACAAACTCTGGCGGGCCTCTCAGGCGACTGGCATCGAAATCGGGAAACTCTCCGAATACATGGTGCAGTTCGGCTCGCCGCTGCGCCAGATGGGCTTCGACTTCGACACCGCCGCGGCGATGTTCTCGAAGTTTGAAAAGGAGGGCGTCAACCTCCAGACGGCCATGCCGGGCCTGCGGATGGCCCTCAAGAACTTCGCCTCTGAAGGCAAGGACCCCGCCAAGGCCCTCGAGGCGACGATCCAGCAGATCAAATCCGCCGGGTCGACGGCGGAGGCAAACACCATGGCCTTCGAGATCTTCGGCACGCGCGCCGGGCCCGACCTGGCAGCGGCGATTCGCGAGGGGCGCTTCAACTTCGCCGAACTGATCCACACGATCGCGGGCGGCAAAGACACGATCATGGGCGCCGCCAAAGACACTGAGGACTTCGCGGAGCGCTGGCAGCTCTTCAAGAATCAGGTGATGGTCGGCCTGGAGCCGCTCGCCAGCGGCGTCTTCGGTGCGGTGGGCGACGAGATGGAGCGGATCACCGCCATCCTCACCGACCCGCGCCTCTCCAACGAGCAGAAGTTCTCGCGGATCTTCTCGGAGATCTCCGACCAGGCCACGGATGCCTTCTCGGAGGTCGCTTCCCAGGCCGGGCACTACGCACCCCAGGCCGCCCTCGCCTTCGTACACGGCTTCCTCGACGCGGACGCTTGGGGCAAGCTCGTGATCGGCGCGCTGATCGTGCGGCGCCTCGGCGGCTTCGGGGCCCTGGGACAACGGCTCGGCATGGACCTTGGCGGTGGTATCGCTACCGGCACCGAGCGCCAGATAGGCGCCGGTAGCTTCCGCACTCGACTGAAAACCAACCTGCTTGGCATAGCTAAGGGCGTTGGATTCACGATGGGCGCCATCGGCATCACAAGTGGCATCGCCGAAGGAGTTTCAACTGCGAGCAGGGGCGGCGGATTCAAGGAAACCCTTCACGACTCTCTCACCGGCGCGCTGTCTGCCATCAGCTTCGGTGCCTTGGACCCGCTTCTCGGGAAAACGTTCTCCGAGACGTGGGATGCAGCCGCCCAAAAGGTGCTGCGCGACATGGGGAAGATGCCGGAAATGTTCAAGGGCGGCTTCGCGCTATCTGGCCTCGGGCCTGCCCAAAAAATCACGGCTGAACAGTACGCCGAGCTGATGGGCCTGCCAGGTGCCGACGATTGGTCGAAGATGACTGACGATCAGCAGAAGTCGTTTAGGCAGGTGTTTCGCTCCCTACATGCGAGCGCCGCCCTATTCCGTCACCACGGGGTAGAGATACCGATCAATGTCACCGCGCCGCAGCCCGCCAAGGCCTTCAAGTCGCTAGGCGACGGCTTCACCTTCCTCAAACGCGGCATCGGCGCCAACATGGCCGACATCAACCGCGTCATCACGCGGAACTTCCGCTTGGCACGAACCGCTGCCGGCGGCGACATGCAGGCTTTCCGCAAGCTGACCGCGGAGAACATGCGCGCGGCCGCAACTGCGATCGAGAAGCAAATGGACCGCTCCGGCAACCGGACCAAAGAGGGTATGCAGCGGATCGCACGCCTGATCCGCAACGCCAACCTGATCGCACCCTCACGCGACCAGGCCCAGGGCTTCGGACGCGAATGGGCGAAGGGGATGGATCGCTCGAGAGACATCACCCGCCAGGGCATCCAGGCGATGATCGCCGAGGCGAAGAAGATGCCCGGCCCGATGCGCCAGGTGGCGCTACAGACTTGGCTCGAACAGATCAAACAGGCGAAGCGCAGCGGTGACATCACCGTAGGCGAGTTCCGCCGTATGCGCTCGCGCGTGCTCTCGGAATTCGGTTCGATCCAGCAAGGGGGCAAGCAGCAGAGCAAAGGGCTGGCTGATGGCGTGATCGGCAATGTCAGCCGTCTCGTCAACACCACCGGCTCGGCCCTCGGCGTCTTTCGCGACAACGTCAACGCAGCTCTCAAATCCTTCGGCGTCGAGGCGCAGGAATTCACGATCAAGACCGTGGACGCCGCGGGCGGCGGTGAAGCCCGCCGGCAGACGGGCGGCATCGTCCCCGGATCTGGCGACGGCGATCGTCCAGGCTTCGCCGCCAAGGCTGGCAGCTTCGTCCTCAACCGCGAAGCAACCAAGGCCTACGGCTTCCGCAGCGGCGGCATCGTGCCCGTTGCCCTCGAGGCGGGCGAGCGCGTCTTCGACCCCGGCGAAGTGCAGAGCATCGGCCGCGGTCGCCTGGAGGCGATGAACTCGGCTGTCCCGCGGTTCCAGACCGGCGGCAGCGTCGGCGGCCCCGAACCGCGCATTACCGGCCCCGACCCCCTGCGGGCCCTTGGGCAACAGGCGATGCATCAGGTCTACGAGGGCGGCAAGGACTACCTGCGGAAGCACCTCAAGACCGTTACCGGCGGCGACATAGTTGGAGTCGGCCACTCGCTGCAACGACTCGGCTATGAGATCAGCGAGCACCCTGCCTTTGGTGGTGTCCATCCGGTCCACGTCTCCGGCTCCGACCACTACAGCGGCCACGCGATCGACGTCAACGACGACGCAGCTCCTTTCGGCCACGGGGCGAGCGAGATGGCTTCCCTCGATTGGCTGGCGCCTCAGCTCGACAAACTGCCCCACCGGCAGATCATTTGGCGGAACCACGACTGGGACACCGGCGCCCCGGTCTCGGGGCACATGGACCACCTTCACTTCGCGATGCAGCTCGGCGGCCTGATCGAGGCGCTGGCAGGCGGCGGCGTCGTCGGCGAGGTCGGCTCGATCCTGATGCGCAACAGCCTCGACCTCGTTTCCTCGGCTGGGATTCTCGGGAACGCCTGGCGGGAGTCCCGCTGGGACCCCTCTGCCGTGGGGACTGGCGGCGGAGGCCTCTGGGGCTTCACCACTTCCCCGATCTCACTCGAAGACCTCAAAGCATACGCCGCGTCGCAGGGTGCTCCCTGGACCGACGAGCTGGCGCAGACGCAGTTCATGCTGCACCACCTCCCGAACAGTATGCGCGGCGCGATGAACGCGATGGGCGACGTCGAGGGCACGACGACCTACTTCATGAATGAATGGGAGAAGCCCGGCGTGCCTGCGCTCGACGAGCGGATCGACGGTGCCAAGAAAGCCCTCAAGATCCTCGACGGCAGCGGCGGCGCTGGCGGCGTGGCAGACGAAAAGGTTCCGGCTGAATACCACGGCGCCAAGACCGGCACCCTCAGCTTCGGCTCTACGCCCAAATCACTGAGCGGTGTCGAAAAGGAGCTGCGCCAGCGTCGCGCCGAAGCCAGGCGCTACCGGGCTGCAGCGCGGGCGGCGGAGGGCAAGCCTCAGACGCAGCAGGCAATCCAGCACAACGTCACCGCCCTTGAAGGTCGAATCCGCGAGCTTGAACGAGCCCGCGCCGATCTGCGGCGGGCTGCGGCGCAGAAGAAGTTCACCAAGAAGCTGGGCCGCAAACTCGCCAAGCTCACCGGCTTCGAGAATTTGATTGCGGGCAGAGAGCGCGCTTTCGACATCAAGAACCTCTTCGCCGAACAGCTCGTCGACACAGAGCCGCTGGCGCCGGAACTCCCGGCGAGCGCAACCGATGCGCAGCGGGAAGCGGTCGAAACGCAGCACGTCGCCGACCTGACCCGATACATCGAAGGGCCGGAGAAACAGGCCTTCGGGGAACTTCTCGGGCTAGGCGGCGACTGGCGCAACACGATCCTCGAAGCCGAGCGTGCCGCCGCCGGCAACTGGCAGGCGGGCAAAGGCATCGGCGGCCTCGAGGGAGGCTGGGAAAGCGACATTCTCAGCCTCGCCAACCAGATCGAGCACATCAGCAGCCTGCCGAGCACCCACACCGAGAAATGGTGGCACGACCACCCCAAAGCGCTGAAGCACATGCACGAACAGCTCGCCAAGCTGCCGATGCTGCGCTTCAAAGAGAGGGAACTGCGCAAAGTGCTGGGCGAAGCGCGGGAGCAGTTCTACCCCGGCGGCGCCCGAGTTGACCGGCCTGCCCCACCGCTCGCTGGCTCTGGTGCCTTCGAGGACGCCCTGGTCAACGTGCAGGGGGTCCACTGGCCTGACCAGCACGAAATGCTCGGGTCGATCCCCGGCAAGCGGGTCCCCGGCTTCTTCGGCGGCGTGCTCTGGGACGTGCAGGGCTCACTCGAGGGCCTGGGGCTGAAGGTCAGCGAAGCGGCGACGAGCATCGGTGGGGGCGGAAGTGGCGCCGACAACGCCGACAACTCCGAATACACGCGGCTGCTGGAGGAACTCCTGGCGAAAGAGCGGGGTGAAGATCGCCTGCGGCAGATCGAGGAACGTGTCTTCGGCACCATGCCCCCCTACGCCGGCAAGGCACACCAGGGCGCGATCGTCCCTGGCCCGCCCGGCGCCGAGCGGACAATGATCGTCCAGTCGGGCGAGGGCATCCTTCCCGAAAGCAAGGTCAAGGCGCTGCAGAGCATCGCCGAGTCCGGCAGCAGCCGTATCGGCCCTCCTGCCATCGAAGAGCTGCACGTCTACCCAGACGCCCCGCCGAAGATGCGCTTCGAGGGTGAGGACTTCGACCTCGCCGTAACGAAGGTCAACAAGAAGGAAGGTCGTCGCGAGGTCCGGGGGGCTGGCCGCAAGTTGGCTAGGCCGGGGGTCTTCGCGTCATGAAGGGCGTAGAGCGCTTCGTTGAAGTTGTCAAAGGTCTCTCGACGGCGTGCGACCTCCTGTACGCACCGCCGCGAGGAGTTGCCGAGGTCGTCGACCGCTCGCCAGCTCAGCGCGGAGTCGCTTCGCTCAAAAACGGTGCAGTGCTCGCCGGGGTCGGACTGGTCGACGGCGGCCTCGCCGTTGAACTCGACGGCACCGACGACTACATCGACGCCGGCTACAACCCGTTCGTCAACGGCAAAGCCCGGACGTTCGTGGGGCTGGCGCGGGCGGATGGAGCTGCGGCGGGCGACACGCTCTTCGGCGGCGCTGCGACGGGCGCTGTCCACCCCTTCCTTCGGGTTGACGCCACCTCGAACGTCACCTTTGAAATGGATGCCAGCGGAGGACCCGCCGGGGTCACCTGGATCGGCGCGTGGCCCGCCGGGGTCAACTTCTGGGCGCTGGTAGTCGACGAGCCTGGCGATACCGTCGAGTTGTTCATCAACGGTGAAAGCAAGGGCGTCAAAGCGGTCACCGAGGCTTACCCGGCCGTTCCGGGCAATCTCAAGATCGGCGCTAGGGGTTTGGCGGGCGACCCGCTGGACGGCCTTGTCCTTCCCTTCGCGGTGTTCCTGGGCGCCCTGAGTGCGGAAGACATTGCTGATCTGAACAGGGCCAGCCTCTACGTGGCAGCACGCTCCGAGCGGGTCTTCCTCAACCCGAAAGAGGTGGCCGCGCCCGGGCGCGTCGAACACAACCTCCACGCTGGAGTGATCCAGGTCGGCCAAGAGGGCGTCGACTGGGGGCAGCAGGAGATCAACGCATTCCTCGTCAAGCGGGCGATCGGGGCGATCCCATTCGACTCCGATATTCCGAATCGGACTGTGACGATCCCGCTCTCGCTTGGCCTCGAGGGGGATCTCTACGAAGCTCGGATCACACTTGAGGCAGAGGTCGCTCGGATCAATGAAGAGGGCGGCACGCTCAAGCGCGAACTGGTGGGGGGAAGCTATGGCGAAGCTGGCTCACACCTTTTCGCGGACATCGTCAAGGCGACGCTGAAGCTGGGCGATGGCACAACCCAGGCCTCGTCGGGGATCGACGAGGACGCCGAGCTCGTCCTTGAAGTGCTCCCCGACTTCTACGGCGACCGGATTGACGAAAAAGCCGTCAAAGGGGTCGGGAGTGCTGCCGAACGATTCAACATCATCGGCAATCTCCCCGGTCGGCTCGACCTCACGGTCACCGACGAATCGGGCACCAGCCAGCTCGGACTTGGCTACCACCTTCGCGTCCTCGAAGCCTTGGAAGAGAGCGCGGCTTGGACGCTTGAGGCCGAGGACTTGGTTCCTCTCGACATGGCCGCCATCGCCACGCTCAGCGAAGCAAGCCCCGCCGGCAGCACCGCCAACAACGTAGTCACCCACGGCAGCCTCGGGACGAGCTGGACCAACATTCTCGGGCTCAACCCCCGTCCCAAGGTGCGCGGCGTCGGCGCCTCAGCGGCAGGCACCGGGGCGGTGACGCCTCCCCTGCCGACCGGCGTGCAGAAAGACGACATTCTCGTCATGTACGTCGAGACCGAAAACCAGGCGGTTACGGCGCCTGCAGGCTGGTCGCTAATCCACGCGCCGAGCATCACCACCGGCACGCCCACTCGTCTCACGGTCCTCTGGAAGCGCGCCGTCACGGGCGAGACGGCGCCGATCGTCGCCGATCCGGGCGACCATGTGATTGCGCGGATCGTCGCAGTAAGCGGCTGCATCAAAACCGGCAACCCGTGGAATGTCTCCAACCAGGGGACCGAGGAAACCTCGGACACCAGCGTCGAATTCGTCAGCGTTTCAACCACCGTCGACCACTGCCTTGTTCTCAACGCGGTTGCAACCGGCGTCGATACGTCGAGCACGGCCCACGCTTCGGCATGGACTAACGCCAATCTCCAGGCGCTCACCGAGCGAATGGACAACTGGACCGCCGAAGGTGCCGGCGGCGGCTTTGCAATGGCATCAGGGGTCAAGGTCAAAGCAGGCGCGACGGGCGTTACGACAGCGACCGTTGGCACCGCAGCTCCAAAGGCGCAGTCGACGCTTGCCTTGAAGCCCGAAACCGGCGGCAATTTCCTCAACCACGTTGGCCTCTATGACGTCTGGGCTCGTGTCCAGACGACCAACAACGAACCGCCGTGGCTTCGTCTCCTCTATGACGTAGGCGACCTCGTTGCGCCGGCAGAGAACGTCGCGGTGAAGATCCCCGGCACCAACAACATCTATCTGGTGCCGCTGGGACAGATCAACCTGCGACGAGGCCCGATCGACCCGCACCGCTGGGGCGGTGTGATCCAAGGCCGCGGCGCTGGTGGCGGTGAGAACGTCACCATCGACACCCTCTTCTTCTTCGACGGTAGTAAGGCCAACGGCATCATCACCGGATCGCTGACGCCCAACATCGGCCTCTCTGGCGTCAAAGCGCGCGATGAGTTCAACCAGGCGAAAGGTGCGCTGAACGGCAAAGCGCTCCCCGATGGGTCGGGGAGCTGGGTCACCAGCGGGTCGGCCAAAGGCGACTTTGAAGTTGGGTCAGGTGTCATTACTCGTGCGGCGGAAGGCGACTCCGAATATCGAATGGCGAAATCACCGCTCTCCGGTGGGCCGTACAACGTCCTCGCGATGCAGGTCACGGTCACCTGGACTGAAATTCCTGCCCTCTCGGAAACGACACTGATCTCTGGCCTCTTCTATAACACCGCCTCCTCGGGCATCGTCCTCGAAAGCCGCCTCACAGGTGGTAAACGATTCACCAGCCTGGACTTCCTGGGCATCAGCGGCGCGAAAATCCCGTTCACGGTAGTGCCGGGCCAGCCCTACGCCCTCACTTTCCTATACAGCAGCCTCGGGTTCACGATCGCCTACGTCAACGGCATTGAGGTCGCCCGAGGCTTGTGGTCAGGTGTTGGGTTCCCTTCGGGGATGAGCAACTGCTGGATTGGTGATCTGAACAGCACCGGCAGCAAAATCACCCGCACCTATGACAACTTCGCCGTCTGGGTGCCCGACATTGACCCTGTGATCTTCGCGAACCGCACGGCGCGGCTGACCGACGAGGGGATCTTCCGGGCGGATTCCGCAGGCCTTGCCTTCGGCCCGGTCGCCTACCCCGGTGCTGATCTTCCCCGTATCCCCGTCTCGGGACCAGAGAAAAGGCTGATTGAGGTCGCTGTACGACCCAGCACCGGAGACTTCGCCGACATTCCTGACCGAGCGGCGAATAGCAATATCGGCTTCCAGCTCGGCTACTGGCCCTGCTGGGCGGGCGCTCCGGGGGAATAGGCATGGCGACGACGATGCTGGTCCGAGAGCGGCCGCCCATGCGCCTCATGCACCTGGCGACGACCCCCAGCGGCAAGACCTATCGCTGGGGCGAAGACGAGCCCGGCGCCGAGAACTGCTTTGAAGACCTTCAGGACTCCGACTCAGTTCCAGGCGGCGACAAGGAATGGAGCTGCTCGCTGCCTCGCAAGCCGCACGTCGACTACGCCGATATGCAGCGCGGGACGCGGATCAGGCAGTACGGCGTCGGCCGCGACCGTGCGCTGCGCGAATTCCGTCTGCAGGACGCGCCGAAGTCCTCTGGCGACCGCCTCGTCATGGACCCGGCCGCGCTCGGCTACCAGGCTCACCTCAGCGACGACGAATCCGCCCAAGAGATCTTCATAGACGGGGATCAGTCAGCTTGGGTTGACTCCTCGACCCAGCGCCGTGCCGACTCGAACAAAGCGGGCTATCCGATCGTCGCCTCGGCCTCGCGGGGGTTCGCCGATAAAGGGGCCATGCCCTCCGGGGTGATGTTCGACTTCACCAACGTGACGGCCGCCGCCGGCCGGAACGAGACGGGCGAGCAGTGCTACTACGGCGGGGGCGTCGACATCGGCCAGGTGATGTCCCTCTTCAAGGTGCTCGCGGGCCCAGAAGGCGACGCCACCTGGGCAGATATTCAGAGGGTGAGCGTCGATGACGTCATTTCGACATACCTCGACAGCGCAAACCTGGCGGATACGAGCCAAGCGAACCCAACGGTGCTCGAAGCTTCGGGCGCGGGCTACAAGTACGCCTTCCTCATCAGCTCCTACACCGGGGGCTTCGGGGGAGGGATGAACAACGTCCACGCCTGGCTGCTGCCCAAGGTGATCGGCCGCCACGGATGCCCGATCTACGGCACCTGGCCCAACATCGGCGTCCTAGCCTCTGACGCCATCGCCTATGCCTTGGCGAAGTGGGCGCCCCTGATCGACTTCAGCACCGGGGCGAACGGCTCGATCCGGCCGACCACGTTCCCGATCCCACACCTCCCTTTCAAGGATCTGACGACCGTTATGCAGATGGTCGAAAGCTCCAACCGCTTCGAGCTGAACGAGTGGGCGGTGTGGCCGGGGCAACGGGGTCCGACCTTCCACCTCAACCCCCGCGGCGAGCGCGAAGGCCGCAAGCGCTGGCGCGTCCGCAGCCGCGAGGCTCAACTGAAAGAGACCGGCGGCTCGTTCGACGCCAGCATTAACGCCGTGGTCGTTCAGTGGCAGGACTTCGACGGCTCGACTCGGATCGTCGGGCCTACAGGCTCAGGCTTCTCCGTCACCGACTCCAGGCTGATCGACCTCGACCCGCTGAACCCGGCCAACCAGATCCCCGGCCTTCGGAAGTGGAGGAAGATCGCGACGAAAAGCAAGGGCACGCTGGACGGCGCGATCGAAACCGCTGAGCGCTACCTGGAACAGGTCAAGCTCCTCGACAACTCTGGCGAGGCGACGATCACCGGATACGTCGAAGACGAACACGGGATGATGTGGCCCTACTACTACGTTAAATCGGGCGACCTGCTGGACCCACGCGACTCCGGCACACCCGGCTACCGCTACATCGTCAACGCAGGTCGAACGCGCTCATCCCGCTCAGCCTCACTCTTCCTCGACGCGCCGCCCGACACACGCGAAGCCATGCTCGAGCGGCTCGACGTGGAAGAGCTGGCCGAAGGCTTCAACTAAAGCCCGCAGACCCGCAACCTCAGTCTTGCGTCGATACCTCGACGCCAGCGTGTCGCAGCTCAACAAAGAGTGCGCCTTCCGCATTTGCTGGGTAACCAGTAAACGATTCGTTGCCGTTCGTGTCGTGGATATAGAGCCGCTGATCTCCGGTGTCGATAACGACATCTGACACGTCGCCACGGTGGACCTGCTTGATGAAGTGGCGATACGACTCTTGCTTTGCGGTCTCGCGTGCGCCGCCGTTGCCACAACCGCCGCCGATCGTCGCGAACAGGATCGCCAGAACAAGGCACCCGCTCCATTGCCGAGCCTTACTCATGTGCCTTCTCCTTACATAGAACGGCTGCCGGTTAGGTGCGCTCACTGTAGCCACTCACCGACTAACGAGACAGCCTCTCAACGGCTTTTGAACAACCCAGGCCAGCCCCATCCCTCTGAACATCTGAAGGACGAACCATGCCCAAGCACTTCCAAGCCGATCGCTACCCGATCACGGTCCCACCCGGCGCCGACTTCTCGAAGTCGTGGGTCTACCACCCCGAGGGCGTCGACAAAGACCCGAAGGACTGGAGCGGTTACACGGGCAAAGCCCAACTGCGCCGCAAGGCGAGCGCGACGACTGCGCTGCTCGACTTCACCGTCACCCTTGGCTCCGACGGCACGATCGAACTCGCGGCCAGCCACACGGCCACGAACGGCCTCGCTGACGGCCCGGCCGTGTGGGACCTCTACATCACCGCGCCCGGCGGCAAGGTGGAACGGTTCATGGCTGGCCCGGCGACGATCCCAGCGCGGGTGACGCGATGAGCGAGGAAGCCGCGATCGTCACCGCCGAGGTCCGGCGCCAGGTACTCGAGGCCGACGACGAGGCCATTGTCGTCGAGACGCCGCTGGTCGGGCCCCAAGGGCCACCTGGGGAGGTCGGGGCCTCTGGTGAAGGCCCGCAGGGTCCGAACGGGCCGCAGGGGCCGGAAGGGAAACAGGGTCCAAAGGGCGACCAGGGCGACCAGGGCATACAGGGTCCAAAAGGTGCTGAAGGCCCGCAGGGACCGACCGGGCCTGAAGGCCCGCAGGGACCGGACGGCAAAGGCGAAATCGGATCGCAGGGGCCGAAAGGTGACCAGGGACCGCAGGGCACCACCGGGGCGCAGGGCGCCGAAGGCAAACAAGGACCCAAAGGCGATCAGGGGATTCAGGGACCGCAGGGGCCCGCCGGCAATGACGGTGCGCCTGGTGAAGGCGCCGCTTTGCCCGAAGCCGAAGACTGGCATGTCGTCGGCGACCCCGGCGAGCCTGCATTTCCAAAAGGCTGGTCGAACTTCTCCGAACCGGGCTTCAACCCTGTCCCGCTGCGCTTCCGCAAGGACGAGCTTGGGGACGTGGTGATCGAGGGGTTCGTTCAGTCGCCGGGCGGCGAAGGCGTCGGTCGCGACATTTTCATCCTGCCGGAAGGCTTCCGACCCGAAGCGCTTACCTGCTTCCCCCAGGCGAGCAATTCGCAGGGCTTCCGCTTGGACATCTACCCCGACGGCAAAGTGCAGTTCGTGTCCTCTGCCATCGCCTTCATCACGGTTATCGCGAGGTTCCGGGCGGCATGAGCGACCGAGATGCAATCGAACTGCTTGACCAACCCAACCGAGGATCTGTTGATTGACCAGCGACAAACAAGCCAAACCGAAGCCGCGCCCGTGGATCGCGATAATCATTACCGCGGTTCTTCTCGGGCTCGCGGTGCAGGATCAGCTCAAGTCAGGGTCGATCGACCCCGGCCTGCTGGGGGCACTCGTAATCCTCGCTCTGTTCTGGGCGGGGCAAGCCGTCGACAACTTTCTTCCATTCCGATGACGTGGCCCTACGGCAGGCCGGCGACGTGGGCCTTCACCGCGCTCGGCTTCTCCATCGCGATCACGAGGTTCTGGACGTGAGGCGGCTGGTGAACAAGGGCTACGCATGGCTGGAGAGCAACCCCGTGACCGGCCTCTTCGTCGCGGGCGGCCTTAGCGGGCTTGCGGTCCTCGGCGTCGTCGGAACCCTCATCTACACGCAGGAGACCTTCGTTGCCAAGACGGCCTGCACCCGCGATCCCACGAGCGCGGCCTGCGCGAAGATCCGTGAGGAAATCGCCCGAGCCGAGCCGATCCGCAACCCCTGCATCTCCTACCAGCGCGTCACTGCCACCCGCGGCCGGAACTGCCCCAAGGACTTCACCGGGCACCGGGCGCACCAGGACCGCCCCTCGAGCGCCACTGGCGCCGAGCTGGGAGGTGATGCGCCCCAGCCCGCCGACGAAGCGGGCCAGAAGCCCTCGCCGGCACCTGCCGGCGGCAAGGGGGGCACCAAGCCACCCGAGGGCGACGAGGGCGGTGGCGAGCCTACACACGGCCCGCATGGCGCTCCTGAGACGCCTGCTGCGCCCGCGACCGGCAGCCCTGCCGGTGAAGGGTCGCCCTCGAACGAACCGGCTGCCGAAGTTGACCAGGAAGCGCCGCAGGAAACGGAACAAGTCAAACCCGGCCTGATCGGCAACCCCGGCGGCGTCGTCGGCGAAGTCGTCTGCAGCGTGAACGCCCTCGGCATCCGCGTCTGCACCGAATGACCACCGCCGCCTGAGTGCGGCTACATAGGAAAGGGGGGCCGCGTGTCACGCGACCCGAAGCTGAACCGCCTACGGCGGAAGACGAAGCGCGCTCGCCGTGACGAGCGCCTACACACACGCAAGGCCAGCCGCTACCAGCGCAAGGTTGCCTTCCTGCGCCTGCGAATCGCCAAGGTCGTCGCCCGGCGCAAGGGGCTGGAGAAGGTCGCCGTCCTCGACGGCACGCCGGTCACGCTCGAGCAGAAGATCGCGCTGCTGTACGCCCGGTCGAAGGGCTGGGACGGCACGGTCAACTCCGGCGATCGACGCACGGTGATCTCCCGCCTTCTACGGCGCCTTGGCAAGAAGTCCCAGCAGGAACTCTGGGATCTCTTTCAGCGCGGCGAAGGGGCGCCGGCCAACCCGCCGACGATGGGGACGCACCAGCGCCTCGGCGACGCCGTGATCGGCACCCCCGGCGAGCCGATCCCTGCCTGGCAGCAGGGCATCGACCACTCCTACGCGACTCAGTGCCGAGAAATCCTGCGCGCCGCGGGCTTCGACATCCGGCAGACATACGGCAACGAGGAGTGGCACTCGAACTGGATGGCGGCGATCAAGCCGGTGCTGATCCGCTTGGGGCTGGTTTAGGTGCCCCGCGCGAGCCATAGCGGGCGCTCAGCCCGCAAGCTGAAGCGCTGGGAGGAGAAGCCCACCGAGCGCCGTGCGCCGAAGGGGAAGATCCGCTGGCGGCTCTCCTGGGCGGCGCGTTTCGTCGCCAAGTGGGAGGGCTGGATGCCCGAGGCCTACTGGGACAGCCTCGGCAGCGTGTGGACGATCGGCTACGGCCACACAGGCGGGGTGAACCCCGGCGAAGTCTGGTCGAAAGCCAAGGGCCTCATCGTCCTCACCCGCGACCTTCACACGGCGGCGCGGGCGGTTAGCCGCAACATCAAGGTCAAGCTGGCCGTCCGCCAGCGGATCGCCCTGATCTCCCTCGCCTACAACTGCGGCCCCGGCGCCGTCGAAGGCTCGGAGTTGCAGCGCAAGCTCAACGCCCACGACTACCTCGCCGCCGCCAACGAGCTCCTCGAGTGGTCCCACGCGGGCGGCGTCGTCGTCCAGGGCCTGCTCAACCGCCGCCGCGAGGAGCGGTGGCTTTTCCTGCATCCCAACAAGCACTAGGAGGCTTCATGTTCACCATCCCCGTCAGCCGCAAGGTCGTCGCGACCTTCCTCGTCTCGCTGGTCCTGGCTGGCCTACGCAAGGTCGGCGTCTATGAGACCTCGGCGGAAGTGACTGCCTTGGTCGTCGGTGGTGCCGGGCTCGCTGCCGGCGCGATCGTCGGCGAGGGCGCGAAGTACGTCAACTACTTCCTGTCCAAGCGTGGGCTGCCGGCGACCGTCGAAGACAAGCCCTGACGCAGGGCTAGCGACAATCTGCCCCTCGGTGAAAGGGCCTCCCGTTCGCGGGGGGCCCTTTTTTGTGCCCGAAGGCTTCTGTCTTACAACGTCTTCGGTTCTAGACGCTATTGGCTCTGCTCTGAATGATCGGCGGCCGTGGAGGAGCCGAAGAAGATCGTGGGCGCCAACGTCAGGGCCCAGCGCAAGGATCGTGACTGGACGCAGGAGCGTCTAGCCATCGAGGCGGGGATGCACCTCAACGAGGTCGGCCGGGTCGAGCGCGGCGTGCGGGATATGCAGGTCTCGACCGTCGCCAAGCTCGCCAAGGCGCTCGGCATCCCCGCGATGGAGCTGCTGCGCGGCATCTGACCAGCGCCGCGTTGGGCGGCGTCTGCCTCCTCCCGCCTCGGCCCGTTCCGAGATAGAGCCAATAACGTTTCATTTCCCTATACTCGCCTGCGACCGCTCAACTATTGGAGAGCATTAGCGTGTACAGCGATAAGGGGCAGAAGGGGCACTCGGCACTGGGCGACGCGGCGCGTCGAAACAGGACGCGGCTGGCGATCCTGGCGCTCCTCGCACGGCGCGGTCGCCGGCCGATGTCGGCCGACCTGATCCGCCGCGAGTTGCCAGGCCGACCCTGCCTTGAGCTTGTCCGCTACCACCTCAAAGTCCTCTCCGCCATCGCGCTCGTCGTCAGCACCGGGGGTTCCCGCCCCCTGTACGAGCTGGGCTAACCGCCCCCTCTCTCGCCAAGCACCCCGCCGCTCGATCGGGGCGCTTGGCGTTGGGGCGAAGGAACCCGAGCGCTCCGCTGAGTCCGTCGAAAACCTTTGCGAGCCAGCCGGGTTTACGGAGTGGGGGAGCGCCAGGAAAACGCTCCCATGAACCCCGTCAAGAAGCCCATGCCGCGCCTGCGGCAGATCCGCGAACAGAAGCGGCGCGCCGAGGCGCTCAACCCCGAGCGCGACGACCGGATCATGGAGGCTTTAAGCGAAGGCTTCACCGAACGCCAGGTCGCCGTAGCTGTTGGTCTCTCACCGGGCCGGATCAGCCAGATCAAGAAAGCGCTTAGCGGCTAAGCGCCGATTCCTTGGCCGGGGGCGCCGGCTGTTGTACCGTCGCCGCGCGAATGGAAGCAATTTCCCCTAGCGATACGGAAGCACGATGTACTCCGGGGGATAAGCAGCGGTCAGCGCCCCAATCGTGCCGGTGCGCTTCCCTTGCAACAGGGCGAGTGACGATGTAGCTTCCCCGTCACAACCTAAAAGCACCCCCCGGCCAGCGCTCCAACGCCGACCGAGGGGCTAACCACAAAGGAGAACCAGCTCCCTTATGGCTACAGCGAATAATGAGAGGCAGTACGGCGGAACCAGGGCGGCTCCCATTGGGGGGGAGCCGTCTGACCAAATCTCAGCGGCAAGCGGCACCTTTTCCCTGCCGGCAGAGTTCGAGGGGAAGCTCGCCGAGGCAACGACAGCGAACCCGGAGCACGACCCGACCAAGTACCTCGGTCAGATGGACGCGGTCCTGCGAGCGATTGCTCACCCCGTCCGCCGGGCCATGCTTTCGGCATTGAGCAGCGGAGACGAGATGTCCGCCTCCGAGCTTGGCAAAGCGGCTGGACTCAACGAGGGTCGTCTCCCAGACGCCCTGCACCAAGTTAGGTACCTCAAAAAGAGCGGCTGCATCGAGCAGACGGGTACCCGCCCTCCCAAGAGGGGGAGCACGCTTGTACGTCTCTACCGTGTGAGGCATGACTACACGCCAGTGCTGACCGCAATCGCGGACCTTGAACAGAGCGTGAGGCTGGCGCCAGCACCGCCGGTCGAGCCGCCGCCGACCATCACGAGAGTGCCGCTCAAGTCGGGTGCGTCCTGTTCGTGCGAGAGCTCGGTCGGCGACCGAGACGGCTATTGCTTCAACTGCACGAAGCCGGTAGCGGCGAGGGCTGCATGATGGCGACGCGAGAGGAAAACATGAGCGCCACCATCACCGCACCGCGCACCCTGGCGGAGCGCACCTACGAAGCCCTGCGGGGCGAAGACTCACCCTGGCAGGAGTTCATCGGGGTGACGGAGCTACATCCCGAGGCGATCAGCGACCAGCGCGGCGAGCACGCCAGCGACATCGACACCGGCCACCTCCTGACGTGGGGGTTCCTCTACGGCGCGGCCTACACGGCGGCGAGGGTCGAGGAACCGCTTATCAGCGACATGCGCGCGAGGGAGCTGGCGCGCGAGGCAGCGAACACGGCGAGCCGTTGGCACATGACCGTTGGCGGTCGCCCAGAGGGTGAGTGCTGATGGCGGCGCTCCAGTTCAACCCAGCCCAAGCCGACCTCATCGCGACCCAACTCAGCATCGAGGTCAGTGACAAGCTCGAACAGCTCCCGGCCAGTGATGATCCGGCGTCGTTGCTCAAGATCGTCGACACGATCGAGCCAACCATCGCGTTGATGCGCGAACTGACCGAGGGGCGGCAGACGACGCAGATCCAGCGGGTGAAGAAGCTCGCCCTCGACCACATGCGCGAGAGAGAAACCAGCGTCGGATACGAACACGTAAACCTCCTCCGCGTCGAAGCCGGCGAGCCCGAATTCATCGAGGGCCACGACAGCCAGGAGGCAGCCGAACGCCAACACAGGGAGGCCATGCGCCACGACGCTGAGGAAGCCCTCGTGGCTCGTCAGGTGTTCGAGATGGCCCGCGACCACAAAGGGGAGGCGAGCACCCGTGTCTGAGCCCGCAATCACGATGCACCCAGCACCCGGCCCTCTGAAACTGTCACCGAAGGCGGTGAAGCGGATCATCCACGGCGCCAGCATCGACTCCGGCTGGGAAGACCTCTACACCGACGACCCCGACGAGCTGCTCGAGGTCTTCCCGAAAGTCGCCGCCAACGTCGCCTACGTGGAAATGCTGCTGTCGGGGGAGCTAACCGAGGGATGGGCGGTCCTCGAGACCCAGAAACGGTTCCGCGACGAGTGGGACTGGATCTCGAAGGAACTCGGGAGCGAACTGCTGACGATGGGGGAACTCAAAGGCAAGCGCAAGCGCCGCGCCGAAAAGATGGAGCGGCGGTTGCGGAAGCGCGCCAAGCATGTGGCAGCGGCGCTTAAGGACTGCCGCGAGTGGTGGGAGGCGTGTTGCCAATACGACCGGGACCAGGAAGCCGCCGAGCGGCTCGGCTTGGTCGAGGGAGGTGACTGCTGATGTCGGGTGTAACGCAAGAGCGTGAGCAGGCTGGCGACCTCTACCGTTCCGCGTCCGCAGTTTCCTTCAGCGAAGACGGGGTGGTGGCTGCGGCTGAGGCCGGAGCTGCCGGCGACGTTGGCGAGATCGACGTCAGGTTGAGCGACCGCGACAAGCGGATGCTCGCGATCGGCACCCTAATCGGCGCGGCTGGAGCCATCGCCCGAGTCCGCTACCCCTACGAGGGCATGAGCGCCATGCTCGAACGGGCCGACGCCGTAGCCGAACACGCCCGCCGGGTCAACGCCCGCGACCGCAAGGGGGAGCCCCTGTTCAAGGACGGCGGCTGCTAGATAATGTTGCGGAGCCGGTACATCTTCGCTACGGTCCCAGCGACGGTGTACCGGCCCGCCACCAAGCCATGAGCCCAGCCAAGCCCGGAGTCTCCAACAGCCACGGCCCTCGCGAGAGCTGGCACCCGCTCGCGCAGAAGCGCTTCGACCGCGGGCGCATGACCCAGCAGCAGCTCGCGGACAAGTCAGGTGTTGGGCGGACCACAATCGCCCGGATCGAGGGCGGACAGGAGCCTCTCGTCTCGACCGCGCTCCGGCTCGCCGCCGCCGTTGAGTGCAAGGTTGAGGACATCTGGAAAGGAAAGAACTGATGGCTCGCGTGACAGGACACATCTACAGAGTCCCCGGCCCTGGCGAAAAGCCCGAAGAGGGGCGCAGCGATCCGATTCGCAAGGCTGGCCCAGCGTGGTACATGAGCTACCGGGAACAGGACGGCACGCAGCGACGCGAGTTGATCGGCGAGGCGTGGACGAAGAAGAGCGGCCGACCGCCCGCCGGGTACTTCACGCGGCGGACGGCGGAGGACGACCTTGGCGATCGGCTTGCCGAGAAGCGACAGGGTGTTTCGCCCGAGCCCGGACAGATCGGCGGGAAGACCTTCGGCGACGTGCGCGAGGAGTGGTTGCGCTACTGCGAGGAGGACCGTGGCCTCGAGGAGTCGACCCTGCGTGACTACCGCAACACGTCGCGAGGGGCGCTGACCGAAGAGTTCGGCGAGGACGCCGAGGCCGCGACGATCGACGAGACCCGCATCGACGCCTATCGGACCAAGATGCTCTCAGGCAAGGTCAAGGCGCGGCGGGGTGGTGTCGCGGTTGACGAGGAGAAGGCCGAGACAATCTCGCGCCGCACCGCCCAGAAGCACCTCGTCATGCTCGGCGGGATCTTCAAGCGGGCGAAGAAGCTGAAGTGGGTTTCGGTTGATCCGACCGCCGACATCGAACCGATCAACCTCAAGCGCTCGGAGGACTTCAACGTTCTCACCGTCCAGCAGGTCGAGTCTGTCGTTCGCGCCTGCGAAGACGAGACCTTCGCTGCCGCGATCACCGTCGCCGCCTACACCGGCCTGCGAACTGGCGAGCTACGCGCGCTGCGGTGGCGCGACATCGACTTCGCTGCGGCAACTATCCACGTCCGCACCAACATGCCCGCTGGCGGCGAGGAGAAGGCCCCGAAGTCCGACAAGGTCCGCTCGGTCCCGCTCATGGACGACGCCGCCCGCGTGCTTGACGGCCTCTCCCGCCGGCAGGACTTCACGGCCCCGAGCGACCGCGTGTTCCCCGGTGCGGCTGGCGAAATGCTGGGGGAGGACGCCTTCCGCGACGCGCTCTATGAGGCGATGGAGGCGGCGAGCATCGACCGCAAGGCGTTCCCGGCTCGCGGCGGCTTTGTCTTCCACGATCTGCGTCACGTCTTTGGCACCCTCGCCGTCCGGGTGTGGCCGCTCTCCGATGTGCAGGCGTACATGGGGCACGCCGACATTCAGACGACGATGCGCTACGTCCACCACATCCCGAAGACTGGCGCCGCCCGCGAATTCACCGAGGCGGTCGCCAAGATGAAGGCAGCGACCGAGGATCTGCCGGCGCTGGAGGAGGCCGAGGCGCGAGGGTAGTGGGGCGGGAAGGACTCGAACCTTCGACCCTCAGATTATGAGTCTGGTGCTCTGACCAACTGAGCTACCGCCCCAGGCCGGGGAGCGTAGCGGTCGGCTTGCATCCGATTCAACGTGCCTGTCGGGGACATTGTCTTTGGCTGCGATGCGTTCGCATTGCCCTCGCCCCGGCCATGTACCGAGCCATGTACCGAACTGCCGCATTCTGACGTTCCTGAGAAGACCTGAGAAGCCTCAATTTGGCTTGGGAATCCGGGGTAGCCGCTTCTGGGTTGGACTCATAATCCGTCGGTCGAAGGTTCGAGTCCTTCCCGCCCCATCGGACGAACCGATGTCGCTTTCCGCGCAAAGCGCTAGTGAACGGAGGCGTCCCGTTCGGTGCGCGCTTCGGTATGAGATAGCTTGGCTTCATGCCGATGCCCGAAACGCACGAGGGCGACCATCCGGAGCCGTCGAAGCGCAACTATCTACTGAAGACAGACGGTTCCGGCACGGGGACCATCGACAATCCAGCTCAAGGTGCGATCGGAGTCGTCCTCAGGGACCCCGATGGTCAGCTCATTGAAGAGATCTCCAAACCGATCGGGCCCGCCATCAACACCGTTGCGGAGTATCGGGCTCTCATCGAAGGACTCAAGCTCGCCCGCAGTCGCGGAATCCAACGCATCCGGGTGTTCCTTGACTCGGAGCTCGTGGTCGACCAAGTAAACGGCTGCGCGAAGGTTGGCAAGGAGCACATCAGGCCCTGGCACGCGGAAGCGTGCTCCCTGCTCCAGGAGTTTCCCAACATCAGGATTTCGTGGATTCCGCGAAAATGGAATGCCGAAGCGGACGCACTTGCAACCAAAGCGCTTCCTGGTCGCTGAGCGCAGCGGTGCACACAAGCCTGTCTTGACTTCCGCTTCCGCGTGAAAACGACAGCGTGGGATGTCGTGATTTTGGCCGCCGAAAACTTGGTCCCGAAATTGGTCACCGACTCCACCGAACTCAGCCGAGATCCTTGGACGTAATTCGCTCTATTGGGCCAGATCTGGCCCAATAGACGGCTTCCGGCGCGACTCATAATCCGTTGGTCGAAGGTTCGAGTCCTTCCCGCCCCATAGGACGAACCGATGTCGCTATTCGCGCGGAACGGGTGCGAGCGCCATGTCGCCGAAGCCCCAGGGACGAATCCGGGTGGAGAGGGGAGATAATCCGCGCATGGCAAATGCATACCAGCCGGATTTCGATGCGGATCAGGGCCGTGAGGGCTTCACCTACCGGCGCGCCAAACTGGGCCAACAGGCCAAGTCCGAGAAACTCGGAGCAAGTCTCTATGAGATCCCGCCTGGCCAGGCGACCTTTCCGTACCACGCCCACAGCGCCAACGAGGAGATGCTCATCGTGCTCAGCGGCCAGCCGCACCTGCGCACGCCGGATGGGTGGCGCGAGCTGGCCGAGGGGGAGGTCGTCGCGTTTCGGGTCGGCGAAGACGGCGCGCACCAGCTCCAGAATCGAGGCGCTCAACACGCCCGCGTGCTGGTGGTCAGCACGATGATCGCTCCCGAGGTGAATCTCTATCCGGATACCGGCAAGTTGATGGCGGCGACTCGGGCTCCCGGAGCCTCAGACGAGGGATTCCAGGAGGCCTACCGGCGAGAGCAGGCGACGGACTATTGGACCGATGAGGAGCCGCCAGATTCGTAGCCCGTCGAGCTACTCCTCTCGCGTGAAAATGACAGCGTGGGGTGTCGTGATTTTGGCCGCCGAAAACTTGGCGAATTTGAGCCCTAGTCGTCAGTAGCTAGCCAGTCTTTGAAAGCGGCCAGCACGTCCGCCCACTTGCTGGTACCCGCTTTGTCCAGAGCCTTGATCGCCGCCTTCTGCTCATTCGAAAGCTCGTTGCGAATTCCGCCTTCTAGAGCGTCTAGATGTTTACTGTGATTCTTATGGGCTGCCTCGTATGGCTCAGCGAGATCCTCCGTGTCGGGGCGCGTCGTTAGGCGAATGTCGTGCAGTTGAAGCTCAAGGATGGTTTCACGACATTTTTGTCTTTCTTCATCCGCTAGCTGCTGCAATGAGGCCAACCACTCCTCATTTCCTTCTCGCATTGCCTCTTGAATGCCATCGATACGTACTTCGAGGGTGGCAAACAAGGGCACAGTCAAGTGCATCGCCTCGATCGCTTGATCGACGACAAGTCGGCTGCTTTCACGCTCCCGCATCGCCTGGTCGTGACTAAGAGCTTCCTTCTGTCGTTCGGTCTCGCGCTGAAGCTGTTCCTTCTGTCGTTCGGTCTCGCGCTGAAGCTGTTCCTTCTGTCGTTCGGTTTCGTGTTTAAGTTGATCTTTCTGGCGCTCAAGCGCGCTTTGGCGGGCAATGCGAGCGGCCACTACCGCGGCAGTTGCCAGGAAGGCGGCCGGAATGAGGGCTACGAGGAGGTTGAGCCAAGCGCTGTCGCCGACGAGTTCAACCTTCAAGAGCCCGAGCATGGCTCGACTCTAACGACGCTGAGTTAGGGCGCCAACAATCCGGACCAATTTGACCGGGGGCCCACTCCACCGTCCTTCCTCGGCTCGCCTATGTGGAGAACAGTTCCTCTACGGCCTTGCGAAACGACGCCGGATCGATTGCCGGAAAACGGTAGAGCTCGGGCTCGATCGCCTCGAACTGGATCAGGGCCTCGGCTGGAGCAACCAGGCCGGCGGCGATCATCTCTCGCACGTCGCTGATGTCCTGATCGTGTCCTCGCTCTGCCTTGGAGAGGGCCTGGGCGACCGGATCGAAATGGTGAAAAGAGAGCTTGCCCTCTTGACGAATTAGGGGGCTTCGCTCCTCCCACCCCCGCGGCAGTGGAATGAAGTCGGATGGTGCTGCGAGCTCAACGTTGAGATTCAGCTTCTCCTTCAGCTTGGGTATCTCTCGCAGAATCTCATCGCGGTCTGGAATGAGCTTGATGTCAACGTCAATAGTCGTATCTCGCCAGCCATGGAGGACAGCGGTGGCTCCTCCGGTGAGGTAGACGCGGCCGTCCACATCGACGGCTCGCCCCAGCTCGCGCATGAATTGCTCGATGCGAGTGGAGTCGGCTAGCTCGCGCATGCGGCCGACCGCTCAAAGCTGACGAGCCGGCGAATCAGGGCGTTGTAGGCGGAGTGGGCGGCGTTGCCCTTCTCGCGGGCGAGGAGTAGGTAGAGCTTGTGCTCGGGCGCTGCGATCGGTGCTGTGACTTCAATGCCGGCAGACCGCAGGCGCGGCGCCCCGATCGATACCAGCAATGCCTCGGCTGATTCGCGACCTGCATCCAGGTCTTCGACTCCACGTTGGACCAAGCTGGCACCGGGCAGCCTTTCCAGATCGGCGAAGGTCGACATGCCGAGAGGGTAGCGGCACGTCGCTCATGGACTAAGGTCGTCGCAGGCGCAGCGTCGTTGCGCCTAAACAACTGAGAGGCGGTCCCTTGGATCCTGTCGGATATGAGCTTTGTACTCCCGAAGGCGATAAGGGCGGTGGTGTTCGCGCGACTCGTGGCTTCGAGGTCGGTGAGACGGTGATGGTCGGGTTTCTCGAAGGCGAGGTTGCCCGCAACGACTCGCACGCGACTCAGGTGAGCCGCACCAAGTGGGCTCGGCACGGCGGTCTCGGACCGAAGGTCAACCATTCCTGCAGCCCCAACTGCGGCGTCGAGCTGAACGAGACTGGTGCCTGCGACTTCGTCGCCCGGCAGACGATTGCCAGTGGCGAGGAGATCACCTTCGACTACGCGATGCGCAATTACTCGATCGAGCATTTTCCCGGCGGTTGCCTTTGTGGAGCCGACATCTGCCGCGGCTCGGTGACCGGCTGGAAGGACCTCTCCGCGGAGCGCAAAGCGGACTACGAGGGCGAGGTCGCTCCTTACCTGCTCGAGATCGACGAGGAGCTGGCCGGCTCGGTGGCCTAGCGTTTCGGGAGTGTCCGACGCTCCCCAGCTAGAAGACTTCGAGTCCCTGGTCGCCGATGCGATAGATCGGCTGCCCGAGCAGTTCCAGAAGGTGCTGGAGACCGTCGCCGTCGTCGTCTCCGACCTGGGACCGAGGTTCATGCTTATGGCCAGTACTTCGGCGACGGCATGGCCCAGGACCGCTACGAGGACCGGATCGTGATCTACCGGGACACGCTCGAACGCGACTTCGGGCACGACCGGGAGCTGCTCGCTCGTCAGGTCGAGCAAACGCTGCGCCACGAGCTCGCCCATCACCTCGGCTGGGATGAGGAGGGGGTGGGTGGGCTCGGGCTATGAAGCCGGGCTCGCCCGCCGTTTCCTGATTTCGCGGCTGCGCTCCTTCGCCTCGCCGTAGGAGGACTCGACCAACTGCTTGCCGCCAGTCCAGCCGAAGACCCAGGAGACGAGCAGGATCGCGAAGATCACGTCCCAGGCGGTGACGATCAACTGCTGGCCGATCGAGTAGGCGGTGGCGGTCTTGGCCGAGGTCGAGCCGGAGAGGGCAGCGGAGTTCATCGCCTGCGTAACGCCGACGCCGCCGGGGGTGGCGGAGACGCTGTTGGAGACCGAGTTCGACGCGGTGACCGTGGCGACGTTCTCGAAGGTCACCGGGATCGAGTAGGCGCCGAGAAAGACGGCGACGATGGCGAGCCTGGCGGCGTAGCTGCCGAGCACGGGTAGGAAGAGGCCGGTGGCGGTTCGGCGCGCCGAGCGCAGGATCGCCCCGCCGCTGATCATCTGTTGCCGCAGCTTCGCCAGCCGCTCCCAGAAGATCCGGGCGAGGAGGACGAGGAGGACGATGGCGCCGACGACGAGCATGATCACCAGTCCGGTGTGGTCGGCGAGGAAGCCGAGCTTGATCGAGAACGAGCCGCTGACGGTGAGGAAGAGGTAGAGGTAGAGAGCCACGTTGAAGACCGAGAAGGGGATCTTCTCGACGATCAGGCCGGAGAAGACGAGGGGGAAGGTGGCGCCGGCGATCAGGGTGGTGAACATCACCAGCATCACGAAGGTGCCGAGGTTGGCCGGCAGGAACCCGTTGAGGGCGACGGCCACGGCGTAGGAGGCGAGGATCAGGCGGTAGGGCATCACCGCGTTCGGCAGCGCCGCGCGCAGAATGCCGTACCAGGCAAGTGCGGCGAGGCTGGTCTGGGCGCTCTCCAGGATCACCCCGGCGACGATTGCCCAGGGCGGCACGTCGCCGACCTTGTCGAAGAGGTCGTCGATCCACTCGAAGGCCGGCACGCCGAGCAGCTCGAGCAGGCCAAGCAGGAGCGCAACCGCGCCAAGCCAGAGTGCGATGCGCGCGAGCCGGCTCCTCACCGGCGCCACCCTAGTAGGGATTGGCGAAACCCCCACGCACGTCCGGCGGCGGCGGACACGGCGCGGTACGGCGTCCTCGGTCAGCCAAATAGCGCTGCTATTTGGCCTCCCTGCGTCCTTGTCCCGCTTGGTCCGGCGCTCGCCGGCCGCACACGCGGGTTTCGCCAATCCCTACTAGTCAACCGCGTGGGCTAGCCGAGCGCCGCCGACGGTGCAAAGATCGCCGCATTCACCGCAACTGAGAGGAGCTGATGTGTCAGGAGAGAGCTTGAGCCGGAGGGGTGCGCGGATCGCGCGCTTGCTGCCAATTGTGCTGGTGCTGGGCATTGCCGCCGCTTTCGCCAGCGGCTGTGGGGGCAGCAGCGACAGCGACAGTGTTTCCTCCGAAGCCCAGAAGCGGATTGAACAGGGATCTGAAGAAGCGAAGAAGGGCATCGAAAAGGCCAAGGAAGAAGTCCAGAAGGGCTTTGGCGAGGCCGAAGAAGCGGCAAAGCAGGGTGTCGAAAACGGCAAGGGCCAGGCCAACGAGACGATTGAAAAGGCCAAGAAGGAAGCCGAAGAAGGCATCGAAAAGGGCAAGGACGAAGCCGAAAAGGCGATCAAGGAAGCCGCCGAAAAGCAGGCGAAGGAAATCGGCAACTGATCCTCGCGGACAGGCCGGGCGGCTAGCGGACCTTGCAGTCGCCCGGCAGTCTGCTGATCAGCCTCTTGCCGTCGGCGAAGGAGAAGGTCGCCTTCGCCAGTTCGTAGAAGCCTTCGGTAAAGCCAGTTGGCGCCGCGCAGCTGGCACTGATGAAGCTGCGCTGCTTTCCCCGGTAGCGGTACTTACGGCCGATGGTAAGGCCGATGTCGGTGACATAGCCGCGGTCCGAGGCGAGCCGGGGAATGTGGGTCGAGAACACCGTGCCGAACTTGCCTTTGCTGTTGCGGGAGATCTTGAAGGGGAGAACGAAGGCCGCCCGCACCGGGCTGGAGCCGTAGAGGTGCAGCAGCAGGCCGGCTCGCTTCTTGGTTGAGCTGTTGAAGATCAGGACTGGGCCGCGGGCCGGGAATACGGGCACGCCGGAGAAGTTGACGTTGGCGGCGAAGTGCCCGCGGCCGACGAGGGCATCGCGGCACAGCGCCAGGGCGGCTTCGGTGCTTGTCTGCTGCAGCTCCGAGGCTTTGCAGCTCGGCAGGCCGGCCACCGAGACGACGCCGGCCCGGTTCATCGCGATCGAGATATCGCGCAGTTGAGGCGGCGTGCTGCCGTCAGTCGTGCGCACAGCACCGGCCATGTGCACGGTCACCGGCGCATCCCGTTCGCGGGGAAGCGCGTGTGGCGTGAGCTTGGCGTCAAAGGCCACGCGCAGCGTGCCCTCCTGCACGAACTGGCGTGCTGCTGCGACCCCGGCTGGTAGGCAGGCGAGCAAGGCGGCGGCGATGGCGAGACGACGCATGTCGACCTTCAAGTCTAGGTCCGTCCAGATTGCGTCCGAGTTAACCGGCCCATGGGGCGGAGGCGGGCTAGGGTTCCCGAATGGCTGGGCCGACTCACGGGATCGAGTTCTCCGACGGCGATCGATTCGCCGGCTACCGGATAGAGCGCCGCCTCGGTCGCGGTGGCATGGGAATCCTCTACCTGGCGCTCGAGCCCGGCCTCGAGCGACGGGTGGCATTGAAGTTGATCGCCCCCGAGGCCGCTGTCGAAGAGGTCTTTACCCGCCGCTTCGCCGAAGAGTCGCGGATCGCGGCCTCGATCGAGCACCCGAACGTGGTGCCGATCTACGCCGCCGGTGAAGAGGAGGGAGTGCCCTACATCGCGATGCGCTACGTCGCCGGCGCCGACCTCGCCCGCCGGCTCGTTCGCGAGGGACGCCTGTCGCCGCCGGCCGCGGTCGAGCTGATCGCCCAGATCGGCAGCGGGCTGGACGCGATCCACGCCGCTGGGCTGGTTCACCGCGACGTCAAGCCGGCCAACGTCCTGCTCAGCGGCGGCGAGGGTGCCGAGCACGCTTACATCACCGATTTCGGCGTCGCCCGCAACGTCTCCACTGAGTCCGGGCTCACCCAGACGGGGCGCTTCGTCGGCACCCTCGACTACGTCGCGCCCGAGCAGATCTCCGGCGATGCGGTCGATGCGCGCGTCGACGTCTACGCCCTCGGCTGCCTGCTCTTCAAGCTGCTCACCGGTGAGGTGCCGTTCCCCAGGGAAGGCGAGGCGGCGCGACTCTACGCGCACCTGAACGATCCGCCACCGGCGCCCTCGCTGTACGTACCCGAGGTCTCGATGGCGCTCGACGACGTCGTGATCAGGGCGATGTCGAAGAGCCCGGACGATCGCTACCCGTCGGCGGGTGACCTCGGCCGCGCCGCGCAGGCCGCGCTGACGGGAGAGCGACCGGTAGTTCCGGAGCGGACCGTTGCCACCGGCGCCGCCGCCACGCGGACCGCCGAGACGGTTTCGACGAAGGCGGGGGAGGGGGCGACCTCGCCCAAGCCGACCGAGCCGACGCGCCGGCTTGCCGAGAACACGCCCTCGACCGTGTCGGCGCCACCGCAATCGCCAAAGCGGGCTAGTGGCCGCGGTTGGGCGTTCGTAGGCGGGGCTGCCGCGCTCGCAATTGCACTCGTAGTCGTAATCGTCCTGGTAACCGGGGGCGGGGGGTCGAGCCCGGATACGGCTGCGCAGACGAGCTCCACGGTGACGACCCCGCCGGCGGAGAAAGCCAAGGTCGTGCCGAAGCCCGAGACCCTGACCAAGGCCGAGCTAGTTAAGAAGGCCGACGCGATCTGCGAAGACAGTCAGAACACCTACAAGAGCGTCAGGTCCCAAGCGATGGAAGAAAGCCCGGACGTCGCCTACGCAGCCACCCTGGTCGGGATCTCAGAACGCGCGCTGCGCCGCTTCAGGGCGCTCGACCCCCCACCAAACCTCGCCGATGAGTTCGACAACTACATCGAAGCTCAGAGGTTGGTTGCGCTCAATGATCGCCAGGCCCTGGCGGCGGCCGAAGGGAGCGACACGGATAATTATGTGGCGGCTCGCGAACGTCGCGACTCCGAAGCCGACGAGCGCTACCGCCTGGCTCGTGAAGTCGGTCTTCAAAAGTGCAGCGCCAGCCGCGGCTGAGGTTTTTTTTGGAGTCACACCCAGCGCCGCGGGGGAGAACTCTGCCGTCAAAGGGCTTACAGGCGGGCGCACGCGATCTGCCAGCTTGCGCAATCTTCTATGGCATATTGATGCCATGCGAACTACGCTCGACATCGATGACCGGCTTATGGAGGCACTGATGATTCGCCATCCAGGGGAGACCAAGACCAAGGCCGTCGAGGCGGCGATCGAGAGCTACGTCCGGCGCGGCGCGGTGGATTGGCTTCTAGCCAACGCCGGGGAAATAGAGATCGAGGACATTTCGCGGGAGATGCGCTCGCAAGACCGACGGGTCTAACTGTGGTCTTGCCCGACACCTCTATCTGGGTCGATTTTGCTCGCCGCGGCAAGGGCGGTCGGGCGGCCGCACTCCACGAGCTCCTCGACACCGGTGAGGTCGCTACCTGCGGTCCCGTGGCGGCCGAGCTTCTCGCGGGGGCCGAAGGGGAAGTGGCCGAGCGGATCTCCGCAACGCTTGCGTCACTGCCGTGGGTTGAGCTCGACCCGGAGGCTTGGCGCGACGTAGGGCGGGCCGCAAGGCGACTGAGAAAGACGGGTCAAACTGTGCCATTGACCGACTTGACGATCGCTGTCGCCGCCGCGCGGGTTGGGCATGCCCTCTGGAGCTTCGACTCCGATTTCGAGCGAATCCAGCCGGTAGTCGATGGCTTGGTGCTATACGGGGTCGACTGAAAGGAAGATATGAAGCACCACACCGCCTACATGACCTTCAACACCACGCAGCGGCGTGAGTTGATCCGGATCACCGAGGAGGTGCAGGCGGCCGTCGATGAGGCTGGGATCGAGGAGGGCATGGTGTTGGTCTCGGCGATGCACATCACCGCCGGAGTTTGGGTCAACGACGACGAGCCGGGCCTGCACGAGGACGTGCTCGAGTGGCTCGACAAGGTCGCGCCGCCGAGCTGGAAGCCGGCCGCGAACGGCGTTGCCACCGAGCTGCTGCCCGAGGGGGGCGACTACCGCCACCACCGCGGCGGCGAGGACAACGGCGACGCCCATTTGAAGAACCTGCTGGTCCACCATCAAGCGATCGTGCCGGTCACGGCGGGCCGCCTCGATCTCGGCCCCTGGCAGCAGGTCTTCTACTGCGAGTTCGACGGCGGCCGGTCGAAGCGGCTGGTGATCAAGGCGATGGGCGAGTAGCCGGAACTACGGCAGCGGCTTCGAGTGCAGCTCGGCGCCGCCGCCCTTTTCGCGGATTAGGTCGACGGTGAGCAATACCGCCGCGACCGCGTAGAAGGGCGTGAAGGCGATGTTGGAGAGGACGTCGGCGACCCACTCGCAGATGAATTCGCTGCCGAAGAGGTTGTGGGTGAGCTCGGTCGCGAGGTTGGTCAGCGCGTCGCCGGCGATCTCGATTGGAATCAGGACCAGGGCGACCGTCCAGAACCTGCCCCGCACCAGGCGCACGCTGCGGGCGAAGGCGGCGCGGATGCCCCGGTGCTCGATCTCCACCACGGGGGCGGTGAGGCCGAACCAGACGAAGGCAAGTACCCCGGGGATGAAGAGGAAGACGAGGCCGACGGCGACCATGGCCCCGTAGAGCAGGTCGATCGCGATCAGCCGCCGGTGATTGACCATGCGGGCGATTTCGCGCAGCGACGGTGGCCTGCCGTCGCGCGGGTGGGTCAGCGAGATCGCCACCGCGCCGGTGTAGAAGACCTCGCCCATCAGGCCGGTGACGGCCAGTACGACGACCGCGACGACTATGGCAAGCAGGTGCAGCGTGCCCTCGAGGTCGAGCGAGTGGAGCTCGGCGCTGAGCGTCAGCGCGTGGATCAGGCCCAGCGGCACGAACACGGCTACCGCGAGCAGCAGCAGCGAGGGCGCCCAACGCCAATACGTGCGGCCGATCCGCGCGTAGACCGAAAGCAGGTCGCGGAGCTTGCTCACTTCAACGGTGCCGGCGGCGGCCGGAGGGATGCTTGCCGCGCCGTTCGAGCTTCGACTGGGCGGACTCCGAGGTGGGTACCCGCCGCACATCGCTGAGCTCGCCGACCAAGAGCTCTTCGGCACAGCGTCGGTGCCAGTGGTGGTGTTCGGTGCCGCCGAGCCGGAAGACGTATTGGACGACGACGTGCTCGCTGCCGATCTCAATCTCGCCGTGGCAGGCCGGGCAGCGGTAGAGCTTGCGCGAGATGCCGCGGATCAACCAGGCCTCGTCGCCCTCTTCGGTGATTCCGCGCAGGCTCCAGCGTTTGTCCGGCAGGCCAGACAGGTCGGCCAAGACCTACCGCCTCGAGAGCCAGGCGAAGCCAGCGGCCATCGCCACATTGGCGACGCCCGCGAAACGAAGACCGAGCTTGGCTCCTGGCCGGCTGACAGCGGGGGACTCGGCCCAAAGTGCATCGGTGGCGATCTCGGTGCCGCGCAACCAGGCCAGTGCCCACCAGTCGCGCTGCTCGCCACGCACCTCTGCCATGGCGTGGGCAGCGGCGAAGGTGAGCCAGATCGGTGCACAGCGGCGGAAGAGGTACTCGGCGTCCGGGGAAGGGTGATCGTGGCCGAGCACCTTCAAGGTCGTCGCGGGGGCAAGGAGCGCGCCGCTGCCGAGCGCCAGGTCGAAGGCGATCATGTTGCGGTTGGTGAGGCGCAGCACTTGCTCGAGCGTCATCGCAAGACCCATCCAACCAGATTGTCGGAAGGGAAAGCACGGGGTCCGACGAATTGGACGCCGTGACCAAGACTGCGACCAAGACCCCCACCAGCACTGTTCCCAGCCTCAAGAGCCTCTCTGAGTACATCCAGGAGCGCTTCGACGAGTTCTCGCGCTCGCAGAAAGACGTCGCCCGCTACATCGTCGACCACCTCGACGAGGCAGCCTTCCTCACCGCCGAGGAGTTGGCCAGGAGAGCGAGCACCTCGTCATCGACGGTGGTGCGCTTCTCCCAGGCCCTCGGCTTCGAGGGCTATCCAGAGCTTCAGCAGGCAGCAATCGAGGAGTACCGCACGGCGGGTGCCGCTGCAGCCAGCGCCGCCAGCTCCGGCGCGCTCTTCTCCTTCGATCACTCCGAGCTCGAGGGCTCGCTCGGGGCCGACTACGCGAACTTGGAGGAAACGGCGCGCAAGCTCACCCGTGAGCAGGTCGACGGCGCGGTCGCCGCGCTCGCCGAAGCCCAGCGGGTGGTCATCGTCGGCGTCGACCAGATGGCCTTCTTCGCCAGCTACCTGCGCCACACTCTGAGCTTGCTCGACATCCGCGCTGAGATCGTCGCCAGCACCGGCGGCGAGTCGTTGCAGCGACTGGGACGAATCGACGAGGAAACACTGGTGATCGTGCTTTCCTCCGGCCGCGCCCATCCACTTCTGCTGCGGGCGATGAAGCTCGCCCTGCACCGCGGCGCTCGCACCCTCGCGGTTTCCGACGCCTCGATGTCGGAGGTCGGGGAGCATGCCGAGCTGACCCTCTATTACTCGTCGAACAGTCCTTCCTTCGCGCGTTCGAACACGGCCCTGATGGCTCTGGTCCAGGCATTGGCCCACGGCCTCTATGCGCGCGACGAAGACACGCACAAAGACCGCATCCGCGCTTACAAGCTGAAGTAAGCGTCGCCGAGTCCAATTAGCTCGCCGCCAAATCGCTTCGCTCGTACTGTGGGCGAGCTGAGTGAGGAGGAGCGAAGCATCGCCGAGGGCGTTCTGGTTGCGGCCAGAGCGACGTTCGCGACGTTTGCCGACCACAAGGACTCGCACTACTACAAGGCACCGGGGCTGACGCCTGAAGAGACTTGGGAGACGATCACCGCGGAGGTCGGCCGCGTCACGGCAATTGCGGCCATAGAGGCCCGGGATGGTGGCGAGCTAAGCGCAGCCGATTTTCACGCGATCCACGCGGCGATCTTCCGCCCGGTTTTCGGGCGTGAGACCTTGAATCAACGCCAGTTCGAGCAGGCGGTCAGCTATGGCATCGTCCTCGGCTCGTTTCCGGAGGATCTGCACCATCTCCGGCAAGGTGGAATCAGCGGACGCTCGCTGGCTCGACGCCTACGAGAAGTCAGCGCCGATCTTCGAAGCGCCATCGCCGAGAGCGACAAGGCGGATGCGCGGGGGGAGGAGCATCGCATCATCGATGCGACTCGGCCTGCCGCTCGAGCCTATGCTCGTTTTCTCGGGGCCCATCCTTACTGGGACGGTAATGGGCGCACCGCTTTCCCGATCCTCAATTTCGCTTTGATCCGGCTTGGGCTTCTTGCGGTGGCCGTGCCCGAGAGCGATAAGTTCCATTGGTGCCTCGGCCAAGGCATGCGCCGCGATCACAAGGCGAGCTTCGAGCCGCTGGCAGAGCACCTGGAGGAAATCATCCGAAACTCGCAGGCAGGTGGGTAGAGGCGGCGACGGTTTACTATTCATGAATCGTGATGCACAAGGCCTTTTCAGATTACGCTGGCCCACAGGGTCTGCATGTGGCGACTGGCGAGAAGATTCTCCCTCTGGACAGCGTCGAGGGAATCTCTGCTGTAGCCCAGTCGGCCATGCTCACGTCGCTCGGCTCATCTCCTGAGGCAAAGCAATACCAAGACGCGGTTCAGAGCTCCCTTGCGGTGGCGCACGAGCTTGACGCGGGCGCTCACGCTTGAGGTTCGGCACATCGTAAGTTCTTAGGCGAGGGCGCCAGCGGATGAGTGCCCTGTCTATATTGGGGATCGCGTGAGCGAACGAGCGACTTTCAGAGTCAAGACCGGGCTTGCCGAGATGCTCAAGGGCGGCGTGATCATGGACGTGGTCACCCCCGAGCAGGCGCGGATCGCCGAGGAGGCGGGTGCCTGCGCGGTGATGGCCCTGGAGCGGGTTCCGGCGGACATCCGCCGCGATGGCGGTGTTGCCCGCATGTCTGACCCGGCGATGATCAAGGGCATTCAGGAGGCGGTGACGATTCCGGTCATGGCAAAGGCGCGGATCGGTCATTTCGCCGAGGCCCAGGTCCTGCAGTCGCTGGAGGTCGATTACATCGACGAGTCGGAGGTGCTGACTCCGGCCGACGAGCGCCACCACATCGACAAGCTCGCCTTCGAGGTGCCCTTTGTCTGCGGCGCCACCAATCTGGGCGAGGCCCTGCGCCGGATCGGCGAGGGCGCGGCGATGATCCGCTCCAAGGGTGAGGCCGGGACCGGCAACGTGGTCGAGGCGGTCCGCCACATGCGTGAAATCACTTCTGGGATCAAGCGGTTGGCCCAGCTCGGGCCCGAGGAGCTTGCCGGCGCCGCCAAGGAGCACCAGGCGCCGCTCGAAGTCGTCCACGAGGTGGCTGAGCGCGGTCGCCTGCCGGTGCCGCTCTTCTGCGCTGGCGGCATCGCCACACCGGCGGACGCGGCGTTGATGATGCAGCTCGGCGCCGAGGGCAACTTTGTCGGCTCCGGCATCTTCAAGAGCGGCGATCCCGAGCGGCGGGCCAAGGCGATCGTCGAGGCGACCACGCACTTCAACGATCCCGAGCGCGTAGCGGCGGCATCGATCGGTCTCGGCGAGGCGATGCCGGGGCTCGAGATCGCCGAGCTCGCGGCGGCTGACGCACTCCTCCAAGACCGCGGTGCCTGAGCTGCGCCTCGGCGTGCTCGCCATCCAGGGGGGTTTCGAAGCGCACTGCGAAGTGCTGCGCGAGCTGGGCGCCGAGGTCAGCGAAGTGCGCCTACCGGCGGATCTCGTGGGCCTCGACGGTCTCGTCGTTCCCGGTGGCGAGAGCACGACGATCTCGATGGGCATCGAGTCGGCGGGGCTGGTGGAACCGATTCGGGCGTTGCGCGAGTCGGGCGCAACGGTCTTCGGTACCTGCGCCGGAATGATCGTTTGCGACGCCGAGCACCTCGGCCTGATCGACGCGAGCACGGCCCGCAACGCTTTCGGACGGCAGCTGCAGAGCTTCGAGGCGGACCTCGAGATCGATGGCATCGGCGATGAGCCGCTGCGCGCCGTCTTCATCCGCGCTCCCTGGGTCGAGCGCTGCGGAGACGGCGTCGAGGTCCTCGCCGCTTACGAGGGGCACCCGGTGGCGATCCGCGAGGGCGGCGTGCTCGCTTGCGCCTTTCACCCCGAGCTGACCGATGACCCGAGACTGCATGCACTGTTCATGGCGATGACTACGAGCGCACAAGAGAGTCGCGCTCAGGAGGAGGCGGAGGCGTGAGAGACCCCAGAGTGGAGAACCTGGCGAAGATCCTGGTCGGTTACTCGACCAAGGTGAAAGCGGGCGAGGTGGTCTCGATCGACGGCGAGGTTGGCGCCGAGCCGCTGTTGCGCGCGGTCTACGAGGAGGTGCTGAAGGCGGGCGCGCACCCGATCCTCAACGTCGGCCTCGACGGGCTGGCGGCGATCTACTACGAACACGCCAGCGACGAGCAACTGGAGTGGGTCTCGCCGCTGATGGAGTGGACGGTCGATAACGCCGACGTCCGCATCGGCATCGGCGCCAGCGCCAACACGCGCGAGCTCTCGAAAGTGCCGCCCGAGCGCCAGGCCCGTCGCCAGACCGCGACTGGCCCGGTGCTCAACCGGATGATGGAGCGCAGCGCCGCCGGCGAGTTCCGTTGGTGCTACACGCTGTTCCCGACCAACGCCTACGCCTCCGAGGCCGAGATGAGCCTCGCTGCCTACGAGGACTTCTACTTCGGCGCCTGCCTGGCCGACGATCCCGACCCGCTGACCGCCTGGAAGCGGGCCTCGACCGAGTGCGAACGGCTTGCCGACTGGATCCAGAATCATGAGGAGGTTCGGATCACCGCTCCCGGCACCGACATCAAGCTCGGCATCGCCGGCCGTACCTTCATCCCCTGCGTCGGCGATCACAACATGCCCGACGGCGAGTTCTTCACCGGGCCGATCGAGGACTCGGTCGAGGGCGAGGTGACCTTCCACCTGCCGGCGGTGATCGCCGGCCGCGAGGTCTCCGGGGTGCGACTGCGCTTCGAGGCGGGCAAGGTCGTCGACGCCAGCGCCGAGCGCGGCGAGGAGTTCCTGATCCAGCTGCTCGACACCGACGAGGGCGCCCGCCGGCTCGGCGAGCTCGGCATCGGCACCAACTACGCGATCGACCGCGGCACGCTCGAGGTCCTGCTCGACGAGAAGATCGGCGGCACCGTCCACATGGCGGTCGGCAAGTCCTATCCCGAGTCCGGTGGCGTCAACGACTCAGCCGTCCACACCGACCTCGTCTGCGACCTGCGGCTCGGCGGCAAGCTCGAAGTGGACGGGATCGTGATGCAGGAAGACGGCAAGTTCGTCGTCTGACGCTCCCGGCGCGGCGGGTCCTGTTCACGAGGAGCCGCGTCGATCGAGCTGGCTACTGGTTCGGAATCGGCGAACCGGCGAGCAGGAAGAACCAGATCGTCATGCAGAGAGCGGCGAGCGCTACGGAGCCCATCAGTACCGCCTCGACCACGGTCGTGGTGCCGGCCTGGGGGGAGGTGTCGCGCATGCTCTTCAGCCAGGTTGGTCGCATCGGCTCGAGGCGGTTGGTGCCGGTGACCTGGACGTAGAGGCGGTTGAGCCGGCCGATCAGCCAGGCAACGAGGAGGACCGAGACGACGATGCCGGCGGCGACGACGAAGTAGGGGCCCTGGCTGGGGAACTGGGTGTGGGAGACCTTCGAGCCGATGTAGATCCAGCCCAGTGGGATCGCCGTCCAGATCGAGAGCGCGGTCAGCAGCATCGCGACGAAGATCAGGCTCGCGGCCAGTCCCCTGGCCACTCCACCCCTCTGTGGCTCGTTGACCATTTCCACATTCATAGAATGCCACCTATGTCTGGACACTCGAAGTGGTCTTCTATTAAGCACAAGAAGGGTGCGGCCGACGCCAAGCGCGGCAAGCTCTTCACCAAGCTGGCCCGGGCGATCACCGTCGCGGCGCGCGACGGTGGTCCCGACCCCGACGCCAACGCACCGCTGGCAACGGCGATCCAGAAGGCGCGCGACGCCTCGATGCCGAAGGAAAACATCCAGCGGGCGGTCGACCGTGGCGGTGGCGTTGGAACCGATGCCGACGCGATCGAGCAGGTCCTCTTCGAGGGCTACGGGCCCGGGGGCGCCGCGATCCTGGTCGACGCGCTGACCGACAATCGCAACCGCACCAGCGCCGACGTGCGCCACGCTTTCACCAAGCACCACGGCAACCTCGGCGAGCCGGGCTCGGTCGCCTGGATCTTCGAGAAACGCGGCGTCATCGTCGTCGATGGCGATCGCTATGGCGAGGACGATCTGATCATCGCGATCGACGCTGGCGCCGAGGACGTGCGCGAGGACGGCGAGCAGCTGCGCGTGATCAGCGAGCCAGGCGATCTCAGCGCGGTGCGCGAGGCGCTCGAGGGTGCCGGGGTGGAGGTGCAGTCCGCCGAGCTGACGATGGAGCCGAAGAGCACCGTGATGGTCAAGGGCTCGGAGGCCGAATGGCTGCTCAAGCTCGTCGACACGCTCGAGGAGCACGACGACGTCAACGAGGTGCACGCCAACTTCGACGTGCCTGCCGAGATCATCGAGAAACTGGCGGCTGCCTAGCGAGCGGGAGGGACGTCGGGGGCGGGGTCTCCGGGCCGGCTTCGCCGGGAGTTCCCGGAGACCCCGCCCCCGACGCCCGCGCGGCCCGGAAGGCATCCGGAGCTAGTCCCAGAATCAGCCGTTATGCAAGTTGTGATGGGAATTGACCCGGGTGCGGCGAATCTGGGCTTTGGAGTTGTACGGATCGAGGGCAGCCGCATGGTTGCGCTCGACGGCGGTGTGGTCGAAACCTCGCCCGAAGCGGCGATGGAGCAACGCCTCGAGCGGATCCACAGCTCGCTCGCCGAGCTGATCGAGTGGCATCAGCCGGCGGCGATGGCGCTCGAGGACCTTTACTTCGGCAAGAACGTGCACTCGGCGATGGCCGTCGGCCGCGCCAGCGGCGCGGCGATGCTGGCCGCCGCCCAGCGCGGCGTGCGCTGCTTCACCTACACACCGCAGGCGATCAAGAAGGCGGTCTGCGGTTCCGGCGGCGCCGGCAAGGAGCAGGTGCAGCGGATGGTCGGCACCTTGCTCGGCCTGCCCGAGCCGCCGACGCCCGATCACGCCGCCGACGCGCTCGCGGTGGCGATCTGCCACGGCGGTGCCACCGGTCGCGAAGCGGCGACGCTGGCGGCCGAAGAAGCTGTCTCGCAAAGGCTGGCCGGATGATCGCCGCGGTGCGTGGCGAAGTGCTGGTGCGGCGACCCGACCACGTGGTCGTGGACACCGGCGGTGTCGGCTACAGGCTCGCGGTCTCGGCCGAGACGCTGAAGGCGGTGCCGGCGACCGGCCGCGAGGTCTTCCTGCACGCCGAGCTGATCTCCCGCGAGGACTCACTGGCGCTCTACGGCTTTGCCTCGGAGGAGGAGCGAGACCTCTTCGGTCAGCTGATCTCAGTCAGCGGGGTCGGTCCGAAGGTGGCGATGGCGGCGCTCTCCGGCGGCCCCGTTAGGGAGCTCCTGCGGGCGATCGCCGCCGGCGACGCCAAACGCTTCCAAGCGGTTCCGGGGATCGGCAAGCGCACCTCGGAGCGGATCATCGTCGAGCTGCGCGAGAAGGTCGCCGGTTCGCTTGAGCAAGAGGTTGCCGCGCTGGGTGGCGATGAGGCTGATCCCCGCGGGCTCGCCCGCGACGGCCTCGTCAACCTTGGCTACGCGCCGCTGGAGGCCGAGCAACTGCTCGAAGGGATCGATGGCAACGACGCCGAGGAGCTGCTCGCCGCCGCCCTGCGCAAAGCCGGTACTTCGAGGAGCAGCGCGTGAGCGAGAAGCGGATCCGCACGCCCGGGATCGAGGGACCGCAGCCCCCCGGGAGCGACCCCGATCCCGATAACCGTTTTGCGGTCGACCTGGATGGTGATGAGGTTCGCGTCCACGACGCCCGAGCCGATGCTCCCGACGAGGATCTCGACCGATCGCTGCGGCCGCGAACGCTGGCCGACTTCGTCAACCAGGAGCAGGTAACCGCGCAGCTGGCGATCTTCATCGAGGCGGCACGGGGGCGCGACGAGCCCCTCGACCACGTGCTGCTGGCCGGCCCGCCCGGCCTCGGCAAGACCTCGCTCGCCCACATCGTCGCCGAGGAGATGGGCGTGCCGCTGGTGCAGACCGCCGGTCCGGCGCTCGAGCGCAAGGCCGACGTCGCCTCCTTCCTCACCGCGCTGGAGCCCGGCAGCGTCTTCTTCGTCGACGAGATCCACCGGCTCGGACGGGCGGTCGAGGAGACGCTCTACCCGGCGATGGAGGACGGCGAGCTGCCGGTCGTGCTCGGCCAGGGCGCCGGCGCCCGCACCGTCACCCTGCCGCTACCTGCCTTCACCCTGATCGGCGCCACCACGCGCGCCGGGCTACTGACGACGCCGCTGCGCGATCGCTTCGGCCTCTCCCACCGCCTCGAGCACTACCTGCCCGAGCACCTGGCCCAGATCATCGCCCGCTCGGCCGGCATCCTCGGGGTCGAGATCGATGCGGACGGGGCGCAGACGATCGCCGAGCGCTCGCGCGGCACGCCGCGCGTCGCCAACCGACTGCTCAAGCGGGTGCGCGATTTCGCCCAGGTCAAAGAGCGCGGCAAGATCGATGCCGCGGTCGCCGATGCGGCGCTGGCGATGCTCGAGGTCGACGCCGGCGGGCTCGACCGCAGCGATCGAGCCCTGCTCGACGTGGTCGCGACCAAGTTCTCCGGCGGCCCGGTTGGCCTCTCAACTCTCGCCGTCGCGATCGGCGAGGAGGCGGACACAATCGAGGATGTCTTGGAGCCCTATTTGCTCCAACAAGGCTTGTTGAAGCGCACTCCGCGCGGTCGGGTGATTACTCCGCGGGCCTACGAGCACCTCGGCCTGCCGGTCCCCGAAGGAGCGAACAGCCTCTTCTGAGTAACCTGCCGTTGGGATGCCGTTCTTCATTTGCCCCAACTGTGGCCACAGGGAGGTCAGCGCGGAGCGAACCGCAGGGTTCAGCGCGCGCCCCAAGGGCTGCTCGAAATGCGGCTTCGGCTTCGTCTTTGAGCTGCTCGATGACTACTACCCAGCGCCCAACGCGGCCTTTTTCGTCTGCGACCAGCAGGCGCGGGTGATCGATGCCGGCCGCGGCAGCTTCGAGCTCACCGGCCTAACCGACGAGGACGTGATCGGCCGCCCGGTGCAGGAGGTTCTCGGCCTCGAATGGCGGGCAGAGAACAGCGGCGATGAACCGCGCGAAGGCAATGGCAGCGGCAGCGCCGACCCGATCGCTACCTCGCTGGAGTGGGGCGTGCGCTCGCTGGGCAAACGCGTCTCGGTCAACGCCGAGGGCGATCTTCCGGCGGAGGCGGTTGCCGATGTCTTCCCGGCCTATGACGACGATGGGGGACTGCTGATAGTCCTCACCCCGGAGGGTTGAGAGCGGCATGGGCAAAAGGCGCCGCAACCTCTTCATCCTGCTCTTTGTCTTCGGCCTGATCGTCGTCTCCGGCCTCGTCATCGCCAACAAGCCGACGAAGCTGGGCCTCGACCTCAAGGGCGGCGTGCAGTTGGTCCTGCAGGGTCGTCCGACTCCCCAGCAGCCGACGATCGACAACGGCTCGATGGAACGGGCGGTCGACATCATCCGCTCCGGCTGTGACGAACTGGGCGTCGCCGAGATCGAGGTGGCGCGCGTGGGCAGCGACCAGATCCAGGTCGGCATCCCGGGTGCCACCAGCGTCGGCAAGGCAACCGAATGCGCGACCAAGCCGGCCCGCCTCTTCTTCTTCGACTGGGAACCGAACCTGATCGGTCGCGAGTACCTGATCGGCGGCCGTCCCGGCAAGGAACCGCCGAAAGGGCCCCTCCAGGAAGCGAGCAAAGAATGGCAGGAAGCCGGCCGCCTGCCGACCAAGAGCGAAAACCGGCAGCTGATCCTCGCCGGGGCCTACCCGAACGAGTACGCCGCGGTCAAGCTCGCCTCCGAACAGGCGCTGAAAGACCCACTGCCCAAAATGCAGCCAGTCGACGACTTACTACCTGTTTGAGAAGGGCGACAAACACGAGCTGATCGACGGGCCCGAGTTCACCAAGGACGACCTCTTCATCTCGCCCAGCGGCAGGAAACGCGCGGCCGACTCCGGCACGGTCATCAAGGTCCCGCAGGGCACGATCGTCGTCTCCGAAAAGCCCAGTGACGCCAAAGGTCAGGTGCTCGAGAACGGCGAGCCCGGTTGGTTCGCGCTGAAGGACAACCCGGCCCTGACCGGTACCGAAATCACCAGCCCGAAGCAGGAATCGGATGAATTCGGCCAGCCCAACGTCGCCTTCCAATTCACCGACAGCGGCCGCCAGGCCTTCCAGGACGTCACCCGGCGAATCGCCCAGCGCGGCGCCGCCTCGGCGATTGGGCCGAGCAGCCAAGAACTGGCCGAACAGACCTCCGGCCACTTCGCGGTCGTGCTCGACAACGAAGTCAAGACGCGGCCGATCATCAACTTCGCCCAGAACCCGGACGGGATCGACGGCCGTACCGGCGCCCAGATCTCCGGCGGCTTCACCAGCATCGAAGACGCTCAGGAACTGGCCAGCTTCCTGCAGCGCGGCGCCCTGCCGATCAACCTCAACCTGATCAGCCAGTCGCAGGTCTCGGCGACGCTGGGCTCCGAAGCGCTGCACGCCGGCATCAAGGCGGGCGTGATCGGGCTGATCCTCACCGTCCTCTTCCTGCTGATCTTCTACCGCTTTCTCGGCGTGGTGGCGGTTTCGGCCCTGGCCGCCTATGGGGTGATCTTCTTCGCCCTGGTCAAACTGATCCCGATCACCCTGACCCTGCCGGGGATCGCGGGTCTGGTGCTGACGATCGGCGTTACCGCCGACTCCAACATCGTCATCTTCGAGCGAATAAAGGAGGAGGTGCGGGCAGGGCGCTCGATGTCGAGCGCGATCTCGGCCGGCTACCGGCGCGGTATCGCCACCATCATCGACGCCAACGTCGTCACCCTGCTCACCGCCTTCGTCCTCTTCGTGCTGGCCACGGCGGGCGTCAAGGGCTTCGCCTTCGTCCTCGGCGTCGGCACGATCGTCTCGCTGTTGACCGCGGTCGTCTTCACCCAGGCGCTGCTGGGGACGATGAGCCGCTCGCGTTTCCTGCGCTCGCCCAGCGCTCTGGGTGGCGCCAAAGAGGGGATCCGCTGGCACTTCGACTTCATGGGGGCGAGCCGCTGGTTCTTCTCGATCTCGGGCGTGATCCTGCTGGTCGGGGCCCTGGCCCTGGCGACGAAGCAGCTCAACCTTGGCATCGACTTCGAGTCGGGCACCAGGGTGGAGGTGGCCCTGGTCAAGCCGACTGACGAGGACGGAGTGCGCGAAGCCCTCGAGGCGGCGAACATCTCCGCCGCCGAGGTGCAGCGCGAGAGCAATCCCGGCCTCGGCGACAACGCCTTCCTGATCCAGTCCAGCACCCTGGAACCGGCCCAGATCAACGAGATGCAGAAGGAACTCGAGCGCGAGTACGGGATCGAGGCCAACGGCTTCGACAGCACCAGCGTCGGGCCGACCTTCGGCGCCACCGTGGCCAACAGCGCCCGCAACGCGCTGATCTTCTCGCTGCTGATCATCTGCGCCTACATCGCCTTCCGCTTCGACCCGAAATTCGCGGTGCCGGTGCTGATCGCGATCTTCCACGACATCCTGATTACCGCGGGTATCTACTCGCTGACCGGCCGGGAGGTGAGTAGCGGAACGGTCGCCGCATTCCTCACCATCCTTGGTTACTCGCTCTACGACACGATCATCGTCTTCGACCGAATACGCGAGAACATGCCTCGCATGCCGCGAGCTGCGTTCTCGCAGATCGTCAACCGCTCGATGAGCGAGGTGCTGACCCGTTCGCTGGCGACCAGCTTCACCACCCTGCTCTCGGTGGTCTCGCTGCTGATCTTCGGCGGCGCCACCCTGCAGGACTTCGCCTTCGCGATGATGGTCGGGATCCTCTCGGGAACCTATTCCTCGATCTTCATCGCCTCGCCGGTGCTGACCGCCTGGAAGGAACGCGAGCCGGGCTTCATCCGCCGCCGCGAGCGCATCGCCGCGGCGGAGGGCAGTGTGCCCGCCTTCGCCGACGAGACCGAACTGGCCAGGCTCGACGACGACAGTGAGACCGATGCCGAGCTGGAGGAGGCCGTGGCGACGCAGCGCGAGGTTCAGCCCAAGGCAGGCGCGGTGGCGACGGTCGAGCCCCCGACCGAAAGCGACGGGGGCGATGGAGGAGAGCCGTCCAGCAATGGCGAGCCTCCGGCAACCGATCCGGCAGCGATCGCGCGGCGCGAGCGCGACGAGAAGCGCCGCACTCGCCGCCAACAACGCCGCAAACATGGGAGGAAGCGCTGATGGCCTTGCTCGTCTGGTTCACCACCGGCATCGCCCTTTGGCACTTCACCGTCTTCTTGCCCGATCGCTTCTGGCAGGGCATCGTCGGCGCCTTTCTCGGCGCGACGATCGGCGCGGTCCTCTTCGGCGGGATCATCGAGATCGCCAGCGGCAAAGGTCTCGGCGAGACCGATTTGGCGACGGTTCTGACCGCGGTCCCCGGCGTCGCGATCGGGCTCGCCGTGGTCTGGTTCATCGGCGTGCGCCAGGAACAAGCTGTAGCCGAGTAGAGCCTATTTCAGTAGGCCTCCGCTTAACTTTTCGGGTGGAGAGCGTGTCGCTGACGCCTCTGGGCTCCCGACCGAAAAGTGCAAGACGCTCCGGCCTACTGAAATAGGCCCAAATCCGGAGCTTTTGGTGACGCGGTTCCGTCGGGAGCCGTGCCTAGCTTGGTGGGGTGGCCGAGACCCTGCACGCTTACAAGGCCGATGCCTACTCCTATGAGGAGGCTCGGGCGCTTTCGGCAGAGCTCGAGCTGAGCGAGCCGGTGGCGATCGCCCTGGTCCGGCGGGGGTACCGCACGCCCGATGAGGCGCGGGCGTTCCTTGCCGCCGACGAGTGGCATGAGCCGGAGGAGTTCGCGGCGATGGGTCCCATTGTCGAGCGCGTTCTGGTGGCCGTCGAGGCGGGTCGGCGAATCACTGTCCACGGCGACTTCGACGTCGACGGGGTCTGCGCGACGACGATCCTGGTCAGCACTCTTCGGCAGCTTGGGGCTGAGTGCGACTGGCTGATTCCGGACCGGCTCACCGACGGATATGGGCTGAGCGCGGGCAACGTGCGCAAGTTGGCCGAGCGGGGCACCTCGTTGATCCTCACTGCTGATTGCGGGATCACTGCTGTGGACGAGGTTGCTTTGGCGGGTGAGCTGGAAATGGAGGTTGTCGTCACTGATCACCACCAAGCTGGAGCAGCGTTGCCTGACTGTCCGATTCTTCATCCCGGACTGGATAAGAGCTACCCGTTTGCTGAGTTGTGCGGAACTGCGGTTGCGTGGAAGCTCGCGACCGCGCTGCGGGGGGCGGCCGGGACGGGGTCCCCAAAACACTCAAGCGAGGCTCCCGCCGAGCGTTTTGGGGACCCCGTCCCGGCCGCCCTTCACGGCGATCTCGATCTCGTCGCGCTTGCGACGGTGGCTGATCTCGTTCCGCTGGTCGGGGAGAACCGGACGCTGGTGAAGCGGGGACTCGAAGAGGTACGGCGAGCGCGGCGCGTGGGCCTGCGAGCGCTGATCGCGGCGGCGAAAGTCGAGCCGACTCAGCTTGATGAGGGTGACTTGGCGTTCAAGCTGGCGCCGCGGATCAATGCGGCGGGTCGGCTCTATCGGGCCGATGCTGGGGTCGAGTTGTTTCTGACCGATGACGAGGCGCGGGCGGCGGAGATCGCCAATGAGCTGAGCCGGGCGAATGGGGAGCGGCGGGCTACCGAGCGTGAGGTGGCGAACGAAGCCGAGGCGGCGCTGCGGGAGCTATCCGAGCACTTGCGCGAAGCACCGGGGTTGGTTGTTGCTGGTGAGGGCTGGCATCCCGGTGTGATCGGGATCGTTGCCTCGCGGTTGGTCGAGCGGCACCACCGGCCCGTCGTGGTCATCTCGCTCGAGGCCGACGGAAGTGGGCGAGGCTCGGGGCGGAGCATTCCGGGGTTCAACTTGCTCGCGGGCCTTGAGGCTTGCGCCGATCACCTCAAAACCTTTGGCGGTCACAAGGCCGCGGCTGGCTTGGAGCTGAAGGCGGGGGAGTTGGCTGCGTTCCGCGAGGCGTTTGCCGCTCACGCGGCCAGTGTGTTGGGACCCGAGGATCTGAAGCGGACGGAGCGGATTGATGCGATTGTGGGTGGGGCGTCGTTGGGGCTCGATCTGGCTGAGGAGCTGAAGCAGTTGGCTCCGTTTGGGATGGGGAACCCCGGGGTGCGGTTGCTGGTGCCCTCGGCGCGGGTTCGGGATGTGCGGACGATGGGGGAAGGCAAGCACGCGCGGTTCAGCCTGCACAGCGGGTCGCACAAGGCGCTTGGGGTGGCCTTCGGGCGGCCCTCGCTCGGGGTCGGCGAGGACGACCCGGTCGACGTCGCCGTGCGGCTCGAGGTGAATCAGTGGAATGGGGCGGTTGAGCCGCAGGTGATTCTGCGTGAGGTCTATCCGCGGATTTCGGGTGAGGACGTCCCCGTGGTGGCGGAGTGGTGGCAGCGTTTCGAGGCCGAGCTGGGCCGCGATCCCGCCAAGTGGAAAGCGCTGGACCCGGCTGCTGCCGGCGAGCTCCAGCGCCATGTCCGCACGAGCACGAACGCGCCCGCTGCCGTTGTCAGCGAGCTCGCCTCCTGCGGTGCCGAGGTCCTTGCCCTGACCGCTGACGCCACCCTGCGGGTGGGGATGGCGCGGGACGGGGTGAGGCTTGCCGACTATGCCGAGCTGGAGCGCGAGCCCGAGCTTGCCGGTGAGTTCGACCACGTCGTCCTCGTCGATCCGCCGGCGCGGGCGGATCTCTTGGCCCTTGCCTCCCGCAGCCAGGCCGAGGGTGGCTACCTGCACCGCGTTTGGGGCGATGCCGAGTGGCGCTTCGCGCTCAGCGCCGCGGCCGCGCAGTTGGCCCAGCGCCAAACCTTGATCGCGGTCTTCCGTGACCTGCGTGAAGCCGGCGATGCAGGTGGGGAGGAGCTGCGCGACGCCCTGGTCGGCAGCGCGCCGCAAGCCCGCGGCCCGGAGACCGCTGCCCGCTGTTTCCGCGTGCTCGCCGAGCTTGGCCTGGTGCAGGGTGAGCCCGCTTGCGGCAGCGGGTTGGTCGGGGTCGTATCCTCAGAGGGGACAGATCTGGAGCGCTCGGCGTCATATCGCGCTTACAGTGCTCGCCACGAGGAGGCCCGCCAATACCTCGAAGCACACCGACAGCCCTAGGCAGCCAGGAGCTCCTGGCCGATCTCTTTGCCGTCGTTGAGGAGTTCGACTCCTCCAACGGCGCGGATGGAGCTGCCAACGGTGGGGGCAGCGTCGCTGTCTCGGTCGCCGCGATCGATCGCATCGCGATCAAGCACGCCTTCGACTTCGCCTGCGACCGACACGCCGACCAGCTGCGCCACTCCGGCGATGAGTTCATCACTCACCCGGTGGGCGTGGCCCAGATCTGCGCCGGCATGCGGCTCGACACCGAGACGCTCTGCGCCGCCCTGCTGCACGACACGGTCGAGGACACCAGCGCCAGCCTCGAGGAGATCCGCAGCGAGTTTGGCGAGGAGATCGCCCAGCTCGTCGACGGCGTCACCAAGCTGACCGGGATCGCCTTCGAGAGCCGCGACGAGCGCCAGGCCGAGAACTACCGCAAGATGATGGTGGCGATGGCCACTGACGTCAGGGTGATCCTGATCAAGTTGGCCGATCGTCTGCACAACATGCGCACGCTCGGCGCGCTGCCCAAGCAGAAGCAGATGGCGAAGTCGCGCGAGACGCTGGAAATTTACGCGCCACTCGCGCACCGCTTGGGAATCCACGCGATCAAGTGGGAGCTGGAGGACCTCGCCTTCGCCACCCTGCACCCGCGCAAGTACGCCGAGATCAAGCAGCTCGTCGCCCAGCAGCGCAACGAGCGCGAGGTCTACGTCGAGGAGGCCGGCAAGTTCCTCTCCGGTGAGCTGCTCGACGTCGGCATCGAGGCCGATATCTCCGGCCGCGCCAAGCACTTCTACTCGATCTACACGAAGATGACCAAGAAGGGCCGCGAGTTCAACGAGATCTTCGACCTGACCGCGATGCGGGTGATCGTCGACTCGGTCAAGGACTGTTACGGAGCAATCGGTGTTATTCACTCGCTCTGGAAGCCGCTGCCGGGTCGCTTCAAGGATTTCGTCGCGATGCCGAAGGCGAATATGTACCAGGCGCTGCACACGACGGTGATCGGCCCCGAAGGCAAGCCGCTGGAGATCCAGATTCGCACCGAGGAGATGCACAGCCTCGCCGAGTACGGGATCGCCGCCCACGTCGCCTACAAGGAGGGCGCCGCGGCCGATCCGCAGAAGGAGAAGATGACCTGGCTGCGCCAGCTGGTCGAGGCCGAGGGCGAGCAGGACCCGGCCGAGTTCCTCGAGTCGCTCAAGGTCGACCTCTTCGAGGACGAAGTCTTCGTCTTCACCCCGAAGGGTGAAGTGAAGAACCTCTCGGCCGGCTCGACCCCGCTCGACTTCGCCTACGCGGTCCACACCGACGTCGGCCACGCCTGTGTCGGCGCCAAGGTCAACGGCTCGATCGTGCCACTGCACTACCAACTGCGCTCGGGCGACATCGTCGAGGTGTTGACTGCGAAGCAGAAGCGCGGCCCCTCACGAGATTGGCTGAAGCTGGTGCGAACGAGTCGCGCCCGCAACAAGATCCGCGCCTTCTTCAAGGAGGAGAGCCGCGAGGACGCCGAGAAAAAGGGCCGCGAAGGGCTCGAGGAAGCGTTGCGCACGCGCGGTCTGCCGATGCAGAAAGTCGCCGCCTCGCCGCTGCTCGTCGACGTCATCCGCGAGATGGGCTTCCGCAAGGCGACCGAGTTCTACATCGCCCTCGGCCAGGGCAAAGTCTCGACCAAGGCGGTCGCCAACAAGCTGATGCAGCGGCTGAAGGCGGGGGAGGCGGTCGAGGACACCGATCCGCTCGGCCTCGCCGGCGGTCACCGCGAGGACAAGGCGCGCCGTACCAAGGACGCCTCCAACTACGGGATCAGCGTCAAGGGCGCCGCCAACGTCGCCGTGCGCTTGGCCAAGTGCTGTCGCCCTGTGCCCGGCGACGATATAGCGGGTTATGTATCCCTCGGCCGCGGCATCACCATCCACCGCACCGACTGCAAGAACATGAAGGCGCTGAAGCGGGCGCCGGAAAGGTTCGTCGACGTCAGCTGGGACGGCGAGAACGAGTCTTCCTACCGGGTAGAGCTGCAGATCGACGCTTACGATCGCACTCGCCTGCTCGAGGATCTCTCGCGCACCTTCTCCGAGGCCGGCATCAACATCATCGGCGCCAGCTGCACCACCAACCACCCGATGGTCAAAAACACGTTCGTGATCGAGGTTGGCGATACCGAGCAGCTCAAGCAGTGCATCGCCCGCCTGCGCAACGTCGAGTCGGTCTTCGACGCCTACCGGATCACGCCGGCGGCCTAGCGGCCCCGGCGTTGGCCAAACTGGTCACTAACTCGCCGTTGGATCAGCGTTCTTGTCTAAAGCCTGCCGATCTGGGTACTGAGGAGATAGGATTGGCCAGCGGGCCAAGTCAGGCGTTTGGCAATGCGGAGGAGGATTGGTGGTGACGACGGTCAGGGTGAAGTTGGGGGCGTTCGCTGGCGGCATGCTGGCCTGGAAGCACCAGCGTGGTGTCGGGTCGGGCGACGGCGCCGAGCCGACGTCCGACGACGTCCTCAGGGTGATCCGCTTCTACCTAAAGGAAAAAGGCAGTGGCGGCGCCGGTTGGTCCTACCCGGATCTTCTCCGCGAGGGGAGTCCCGAGGAGGAGATAGAGGTCGAGCTCGATATCGAGGACTCGCTTTGGCGTCAGGTGAGGCTCGAGGCCTCTAGGCAAAATGTGAGCGTTACCCAACTGCTCGAGCACGCGGCCCTCTACTACGCGGCGGAGCTCGACGCCGGGCGCCTCACCGAGCGCATCCTCGAAGAGAGCTGAACGCGGACCTAGGTGCTCGGCGCGACCACCGGGGCGGCGCCCAGCTCGGCGAGCTTCGTCTGCAGGGCGCGGCGACCACGATGGTGCAGCCCGTGCACGGAGCTCTCTGACTTTTTCAGCGTCGCGGCAATTTCGACCGGCGAGAGGCCGGCGATGTGCCGGAGGATGAGTACCTCACGCTGATCCTCGGGTAGCTCCTCGAGCGCGTGTCGCAGATCCCTGCCGCGCTCCTGGCCCATCTGGGCCTGGCCACTGTCGGCGAGCCGTACTTCCTCGGTCGGAACCGCTCGCCTTGCGCGCAGATGGTCAAGCGCGGCGTTGCGGGCCACCCGCATGATCCAGGCGGCGAAGGGAACCTCGCGCGGCTCGTACTTGTTGATCGCTTTCATCAGCTTGGCGAAGATGTTCTGGGTGATGTCTTCGGCCTCGTGGTGGTCCTTGACCAAGCTGTTGACGAAACGCTGAACGTCGGGGGCGTAGCGCACGTAGAGGAAATGCAGACCCTCGCTGTCGCCGGCCTGGGCGTGCTTGATCGCTTGTAGGACGAGGCGGCTGTTCCCAGATCCCGAGGCGCTGGCCTCGGAGAAGCCCGTCAACTTATTGGGGCGCAACTCTGTATCACGACTGGTCACAGCGTCCTCCCGACGCGTTGTTTTGCTTTGTCTGCACTACGGGGCTTTTCGCCCTGCATTTTGGAAGTCAAGAAACTTCTCCCAAAACGCGTACTTCGTTTTGATGATTTATCCGCAACTACCGAAAATTAAGAAGAAGCCTCGGTTAGTTGCGGCCCGAAGAAATAGTGGCCCTTCGTCTGAAAGTCAATGCCCAATATTCGTCTAAATCTCAGCCCCAAGGCTCAAGTGGCTGCAAATGCACAGGTATCAGGGGCTGAAGTTAGGAGGATTGGCGTGATTCAAGTGAAAATCTTGGGCACCTAGAGGTAGTTGTAATAAGTGGTGCGCACCGTGAAAGTCCTACTTGGCAGATTCGCTTGCAACGGAATCGAGAGTTATCTCGACGCCGACATCGCCGTTGGCGTGCGGGCAGCGCTGAGTGACCTCACCGAGCGCCTTGAATCCGGGCGGCCTTCCCTGAGCGTGCTCAGGGGCCCGCTGGAGGCGGTTTCTGCCGAACCAGCGATGGCGGTGGACCTTTCCCTGGACGAGCGCACCTGGCAGCTCCTACAGCGCGAGGCCCGCAGGCAGAAAACAACTGTGGACCAGCTAGCCGCCCACTCGGTCCTACTCTACCTGGCCGAACTAGACCGCCTGACGCCCCCCGACGCCGCCACGGCGTAAGCAGGCAAGGGGTCGGGTGCCCCTCTCCCGGAGGCCGTCGCGCAGCAGATCGCTTGTCGAGCTTCGGAGCGTCCGGCCGGGAGCCTCCGGGAGAGGGGCACCCGACCCCTCCTCTGACACGCAGTCCCTTCCGGGCGAGATAGCTGTGGTGCGTAAGAGGGTGGTGATGCCCTTCCCCGAAAGCTCCCGGTGAGACGAGCTGAATCCATGCGGCGACCTGCTGCGCGACGGCTTTCGGGGAAGGGCATCACCACCCTTATGCGCCCGCGAGGGTCTATCGCTAGGGAAAAAGACGGTCCTCAGACAGTCGCGACTTCGCCCCGAGCGGCGCTCAGCACGCTGTCCACCGAGGCAACCGGAACCGGTTCCCCCTGGGCGTGCAGCGACTGCTCGAGCGCTTCCAGGCCGAGCACGATCTCGACCCCGAGGCGGCCGTTGGAGACCGGCGTGGTGCCCTCGCGGATCGCCGAGGCCCAGTCGCTCAGCTCCTGGCCGAGCGGCTCCAGGGCCTGCAGGCGGGGGGCGATCATGTCGCCGGTGCGGTAGGTAAGGCGGTACTCGCCGAAGTTGGCGGGTGGGGCGTCGAAATCGAGGCCGCGATCGTAGATCCGGACCGAGTCGTCAGCGGCGGTGTCCTCGTACTGGACCATGCGCTTGCTGCCGACCACGTTCATCTGGCGCAGCTTGCGCGGGGCCAGCCAGGAGAGCTGCACGTTGGCCTGGGTCCCGCCCTCGAAGCGCAGGGTGAGGAAGGCGGTCTCGTGGATGCTCTCGCGGAAGACGCTGCGGCCGTGGGCCGAGACCTCGACCAGCGGCTTGCCGAGCCAGTGCAGGAGGATCGAGAGATCGTGGGGGGCGAGGTCGAGGACGACGCCGTCGGGCTGGTAGAGCCCGAGGTTCATGCGCGAGGAGGTGACGAAATAAATCTCGCCCAGCTCGTCTTCCTGGATCAGGTCGCGGACCTTGTTGACCGCCGGGCTGTAGAGGAAGGTGTGGCCGGGCATCAGCACCAGATCGCGCTCCTCGGCCATTGCAACCAGCTGGGCGGCCTCCTCGGAGCGCCGCGCCAGCGGCTTCTCGACCAGTACGTGCTTGCCGGCTTCGAGGGCACGGCTGACGAGTGGGAAGTGGGTGTGGGGCGGGGTCGCGATTGCGACCGCCTCGACTCGCGGGTCGGCCAGGGCGGTGTCGAGATCGCGCTCGATCCAGACGCCCGGGTGGCGACGGCGGAAGTCGTCGATGCGGCTCTCGTCGAGCTCGCAGAGGCCCATCAGGCGGAACTCGGGTCGATCGACGACGTTGCGGACGATGTTGGGCCCCCAGTAGCCGTAGCCGACGACCATGGTCCCGATTGCATTTGCTGGATTCATGCTGCCCCCCTTCTGGCCAGCACGGTGAAGGGAGTGCGGGCGAGGATTGAAAGATCAAGGAAAAACGAGCGCCGTTCGGCGTATTCGATGTCGAGGCGGACCATTTCCTCGTAGGTGCGCTCGTTGCGACCGCTTACCTGCCAGAGCCCGGTCAGGCCCGGCTTGACCGCGAAGCGGTCCAGATACCAGCTTGGGTACTCGGCGACCTCGTAAGGGATCGCCGGACGTGGGCCGACCAGCGCCATATCGCCGGCGACCACGTTGAAGAGCTGCGGCAGCTCGTCGAGGCTCCAGCGCCTGATCCAGCGCCCGACCGGGGTGATCCGATCGTCGACCGCGAGCTTGTAGAGGTTTTTGCGGCCGCCGTTCGCCTGCTTGCCCTTTATTAGTGCGGTCACGTAGTCGCGATGACCGCCGGGATCGGCGTCGGTGCGCATGCTGCGGAACTTGAAGACGGTGAACTCGCGCTCGTCGAAGCCGACCCGGCGCTGGCGGAAGAGTGCCGGACCCCGGCTATTGAGCCGAATCGCGAGCGTCAAAGCGAGCAGCAGGGGCGAGAGTAGGAAGATCAGAGTGCCGGCGGCGACGACGTCGAGCAGGCGCCGAGCAATCGCTTGCCAGAGCGGTTCGCCGGCGGTTCGGTCGAGCGGCTGCTTGCGGGTGAGTCCGTGTGCCTCCATATCGCTATTGGACAAACGGGAGTGCCCCGCCAGCACTTGCGCCCGCCAATCCAATAGGGGCTGAAAAAGGTCGAATGAGAAGTCAAGTCAGAAAATTTCAAGGACAAGTTTCCCGGCGCGCAAAAACTCGGCGCCTCGCCCGTTAATTGGGCACGATGGCACCGAGGATCGTCTCAATCATTGGCTCCCGGCCCGAGATCGTGCAGGCCGCACCGCTCTCGCTCGCCTTCAACGGCTGCGTCGAGGAGATCCTGGTTCACACGGGCCAGCACTACGACCCGGCGCTCAGTGATTTGCAGATCGCCGACTTGCGCTTGCCGTTGCCCGAACACAACCTTGGCGTCGGCTCTTTGCCCAACGACGAGAGCGTCACGGTGGCGCAGGAGCGCATCGCCCGGGTGATCGAGTCCGAGCAGCCCGACGCGGTGCTCGTGCGCGGTGACACCAACGCGACGATTGCCGGTGCGCGGGCCGCCGTGGCCGCGGGTGTGCAGCTGCTTCACGTAGAGGCCGGGCTGCGCAGCTACCGCGACGACATGCCCGAGGAGGCCAACCGGATCGAGACCGACCGGATCTCCAACCTGCTCTTCGCTCCCTGCGAGCACGCGCGTCAAACACTTCTCTCGGAGGGGATCGAAGGCACGGTCAAGGTCACCGGCGATGTCCTCGCCGACGTCTTGCTTGCCTCACGCGACCGGCTTGCCGAGGGCGGGGAGGAGGGCGAGTACATCCTCGCCACCGCCCACCGCAACTACAACACCGACTCCCCCGAGCGCCTCGGCGCCGTCCTCGCTTGTCTGCAGGCCGCCGATAAGCGCGTGATCTTCCCCCTGCACCCGCGCACCCGCAAGAGCCTCGAGACCTGGGGGCTCGAGGTTCCGGGCAACGTCGAGGTGCGCAACGCCGTCACTTACACCGAGATGCTGACCCTGGAGCGCGACGCGGTCGCGATCGCCACCGACTCCGGCGGCGTCCAGCGCGAGGCCTACCTCTGGGGCGTTCCCTGCATAACCATGCGCGAGGAGACCGAGTGGATCGAGACCGTCTCGACCGGTTGGAACACCCTGGTCGGAGTCGATGCGGAGAAGTTCCGTGCTGCCCTGGCCAAGCCGCAGCCGCAGGAGCGGCCAGCGATCTTCGGCGACGGCAACGCCGCCCAACGCATTGCCGAGTTGACCGTGGCGCACCTCGAACGAGCACCGGAGGGATCACTTGTCTGAGCAACTGAGAGTCGGTGTCGTCGGCTGTGGGCGCATGGGCGCCTTCCACGTCCGTAACTACGCCCAGATCGACTGCGCGCAACTGGTCGCCGTCGCCGAGCCGAGCGAGGAAGCGCGCCGCCGCGCCACCGCCGGCACCGGCGCCGTCGAATTCTCCGATTGGCGGGACCTGATCGAGTTCGGCGCCGACGAACTCGACGCGATCTCGATCGCCTGCCCGTCCGAGTACCACGCCGAGGTCGCGCTCGAGGCCCTCGCCGCCGACCTGCACGTCCTGGTTGAGAAGCCGATCGCGACCACGCTTCCGGATGCACTGCGGATGCGCGGCGCGGCGATGGAGGCCGACCGCAAGTTGATGGTCGGTCACGTCGAGCGCTTCAACCCTGCCGTGGCCAAGCTGCGCGAGCTGGTCGCCGACGGCCGGCTCGGCAACGTCTACCGGGCCCACACGACCCGGGTCGGGCCGCTGCCGACGCGAATCCAGGACACCGGCGTGGCAATCGACCTGGCAACTCACGACCTTGACGTGATGCAGCACGTGCTCGACCGTCAGATCGGCGAGATCTACGCCGACGGCGGTCGCTTCCAGCACGGCTCGCAGGAGGATCTGCTGACCTGCATGGCCCGCTTCGGCCCCAAGGAGACGGGCGACACGCTGGGCCTGCTCGACGTCAACTGGCTGACGCCGGAGAAGAAGCGCGAGATCGCCCTGATCGGTGAGAACGGCCTGCTCCGCGCCAGCTACATCACCCAGGACGTCTGGTTCGTCGAGTCGCCGAGCGCGCCGCTGCACTGGGACGGACTCTCGATGTTGCGCGGCGACGGCGAGGGGGCCGCGGTGCGCTTCTCACTGGCCAAGGCCGAGCCGCTGCGCGCCGAGCTGGAAGCCTTCTGTCGCTGCATCCTCGACGACACACCGGAGCCGGTCAGCGCTCACGACGGGGTCAAGGCGCTTGCCGCCGCCCTGGCGATGCGCGAGTCGGCCGCGGTTCGCCGTCCGGTCGAGCTGCTCGACATTCCGGCCCCACGACCCCTGGAGGTGCTGGTGTGATCCGCTTCGTCATTCCCGCCTACAACGAGGCGGAAAACATTCCCAAGCTGCTGGCCGACCTGGCGCCGGTCGCGCGCGAGCTGGGCGCCCGCGTGATCATCGTCGACGACGGCTCCACCGACGGCACCGCCGAGGTGATCCGCGAGCACGCCCGCGACATGCACCTGGCGATCGTCAGCCACACCGTAAACCGCGGCCTCGGCACGGCGATCAACACCGGCATCCGCTCCGCCCTCAAGGAGTCCTCGGATGACGACGCGATCGTCACCCTCGAGGCCGATACCACCTCGGACCTCTCCGACCTGCCGCGGATGATGGAAGTCTTCGAGCAGGGCACCGACGTCGTGCTCGCCTCGGTCTACGCCCCCGGCGGCAAGATCGTCGGCGTCGCGGGCTGGCGCCTGGCCGCGAGCAAGTCCGTCTCCAACACCTTCCGGTACCTGGGGGGGCTGCGCCAGATCCACACGCTCTCCTCGCTCTACCGCGTCTACCGCGCCGGCACCCTGCGCCGCGCCGCCGACACCTACGGCTACCTGCTCGTGCGCGAGCCCGGCTTCGCCGCCAACGTCGAGCTGCTCTTGAAGCTCTACAACGCCGGCGCCAGCGTCGCCGAGGTGCCGACGACCAACGACTGGACGACCCGCAAGGGCGAGTCGAAGATGCAGCTGAAGCCGACCGTGCTCGCCTACTTCCGGGTGATGGCGGCGCAGATGGTCGGTCGCATCCAGCCGCCGCCGGTCTCGCCGCTGGCCGAGGCGACGAGGGAGCAGCCCGTCACCGAGGCGCAGCTCGCCTGCCGCTATCGCGAGCAGCGAGCCCCAGCCAGTCGCCCAGCCGGGATGAGCGCGATGCCGCCTAAGGTCGGCATCGTCGGCGGCGGGGTGCTCGGCACCTCACTTGCCCTGCGCCTGGCGCAGGCCGGCGCCAAGGTGACCGTGATCGAGCGCGGCCCGAGCCTCGGTGGCTTGGCCGGCACGATGGACTTCGGCGGCCACCAGGTCGACCGCTTCTACCACGTGATCACGCCGGCCGACTCGCGCATGATCGCGATGGCCGAGGAGGTTGGGCTGGGCGATCAACTGCGCTTCACCCCGGTTGGCGCCGGCTTCTTCGCCAACGGCGAGATGCACGACTTCAACGGCCTCGGCGACCTGCTGCGCTTCTCGCCGCTGAGCCCGCCGGCGCGGCTGCGACTGGGCTGGTTCGTCGCCCAGTGTCAGCTGCGCAGCTCCTACGACAAGCTCGAGAGCATCCCGCTCGATACCTGGCTGCGCCGCCACTGCGGCCGCCAGGTCTACGAGCGGATCTGGAAGCCGCTGCTCGATTCCCGCTTTGACGGCGACCCCTCGGGGCTGCCCGCGACCTACCTTTGGGCCCGCACCCGGCGCATGTCGGGAGCGCGCGGCAAGGGTGGCGGCGAGGAAATGGGCCATATCGTCGGCGGCCACCAGCGGCTGATCGACGCAATGGTCGCCCGGGCCGAAGAGCTCGGGGTCGAGGCGCGAACCGAGGCGCCGGTCAAGGGGCTGGCGACCGACGCCGACGGCGCGGTAACCGGTGTCGAGCTCGAGGGCGAGACGCTCGAGTTCGACCTGACGATCCCGACCCTGCAGCCGCCCGCCCTTCGTTTCCTGTTGCCCGAGCGCCACCAGGGCCTGTTGGCTCCGTACCCGGAGCGCTGGCTCGGCTGCGTCTGCACGATCATCAAGGTGCCGCGCTCGCTGCTGCCCTACTACGCGATCAACATCACCGAGTCGACGCCGGTGACGAGCGCGATTGAGACTTCCCAGGTGCTGGGGACCGACCACACCGACGGCCTCCACCTGGTTTACCTGCCCAAGTACTGCGAACCCAGCGCGCCGGAGCAGAGCGAGGACGACGAGTCGGTCTACCGTCGCTTCACCGACTACCTGGCCCGACTCTCGCCCGGCTTCAGCCGCGACGAGGTGGTCGACTGGACCGTGCAACGGGCCAAGCTGGTCGAGCCGGTGCACCAGATTCGTCCCGGCGGCGGCGAGCGCGTCGCCCCGATCTGGCCCGGCGTCGAGGGTCTCGCGCTGGCTTCCAATGCCCAGATCTACCCCTACCTACTCAACGGCGACTCGGTGATGGGCTTCGCTGAAGAGGTCGCCGGTCAGGTGAGCGATCGCCTCGGGCTGGCGGATTCAGCCGATAGTGCGAGAAAAGGACTAGTCGGCTCGTTGTCTTAGCGAGCCATGTACCAAGTAGAAGCGTCCAAAGCCCTGCTCAAGCCCAAGTTGTGGGCACGCCGCTCCTCGCGCCTGCGGGTGCCGCGCAACGTGGTGATGCTGGGCATGGTCAGCATGCTGACCGACGTCTCCTCGGAGATGGTGGCGACGGTCCTGCCGCTCTACCTCGTCTTCACCCTCGGCGCCAACCCGCTGGCCCTGGGCGCGATCGACGGCACCTACCGCGGCGCCGCGGCGCTGGTTCAGGTGGCGAGCGGCTTCGCCGCCGACCGCTGGCGCAAGCCCAAGGAGGTCGCCGGCGCCGGCTACGGGATCTCCGCGATCGGCAAGGTCGCCCTGGTCGCCGCCGGCAACACGATCGGCGGCATCGGCGCGATCGTCGCCTTCGACCGGATCGGCAAGGGCATCCGCACGGCGCCGCGCGACGCCCTGATCTCGCTCTCGAGCAGCAAAGCCGGGCTGGCCACCGCCTTCGGCGTGCACCGGGCGATGGACTCGGCCGGGGCGATGCTAGGGCCGCTGATCGCCTTCGGCATCCTGCTCGTCGCGCCGGCCCGCTTCGACGCCGTCTTCGTCGTCAGCACTTTCTTTGCCGTGCTCGGCCTCGCCGTCCTCATCCTCACCGTGCAGGGCAAGCCCAAACGGGCGCCGCGCGACGACGCTGAGGCCCCCTCGCTGCGGGGCATGGTCGGCCTGGTGCGCGACCGGCGCTTTGCGCCGCTGCTCTTCGCCGCCGGGGTCCTCTCGCTGGCCAGCGTCTCCGACGCCCTGATCTACGTCGCCCTGCAGCGCAAGATTGACTTCGAGCCGGCGGTCTTCCCGCTGCTCTACGTGATCACCGCGGTCGCCTTCATGGGGCTGGCGATACCGGTCGGCCAGCTAGCCGACCGGGTTGGCCGCGTGCCGGTCCTGCTCGGGGGTTATGCCCTCCTCTTCGTCGTCTACGGTGCGCTGCTGATGGGCACACTCGGATACGGCCTGCTGATCGTCTGCCTGATCGGCCTCGGCGGTTACTTCGCCGCCACCGAAGGGGTGACCGCGGCGCTTGCCGGGGCGATCTTGCCCGAGGAGCTGCAGGCGAGCGGCCTCGGCATGCTGACCACAGTGGTCAGCATCGGCAAGCTGCTCTCCTCGGTCATCTTCGGCGCGCTCTGGTTCGCGCTTGGACTGCAGCAGGCGGTGCTCGTCTTCGGCCTCGGCCTGGTCTTGGCGATCGCGATCGGTGCGCCGCTGCTGCTGCGCTCGCAGCGCGCCCCCGTGCATGGATAGCCGCAGCCCGAAGATCCTGATCGCGATCGTCGCGCTCTGCGTCCTCGGTGCCGGCGCCTATGTCGCCTACGCCGCGCTTGGGCCGAGCGAGACGACCACCGACGCCAGGCCCCAGGCCGGCGCCGTGCTGGCCCGTAGCGAGCTGATGGTGCGGGCGGTCGATCCCTCGAACCCGCGGCTCAACGGCCGCGTCTTCATCGTCGACCACGGCAAGGTTGAGCAGCCGAGGAGCGACGATCTCAGCTGCGAGCGGGTCTACTTCGCCGCCGGCCGCGGCCTCTGCATGGGCGTGGCGCCCTCTGGCGTGGACTACACCGGCCAGGTCTTCGGGCCCGACCTGCGGCCAACCGACTCGATTCCGCTCAGCGGCCTGCCCTCGCGGGCGCGTGTCTCGGCCGACGGGCGCTACGGGGCGATGACCGTCTTCGTCAGCGGCGACTCCTACCTCGAATCGAGCACGGCCTTCTCGACCCGCACCTACGTCGTCGACATGGAGGCCGGCAAGGCGATCGGCCAGCTCGAGCAGTTCAGCGTCAGCAAGGGCGGCAAGCCCTTTGACGCGGTCGACTTCAACTTCTGGGGGATGACCTTCGACTCGCGGGACTCCGACCGCTTCTACGCAACCCTGGCCACCGGAGACCATCACTACCTGGTCGAGGGCAGCGTCAGCGGACGCGAGATGCGCGTGCTGCGCGACGGCGTCGAGTGCCCATCGCTCTCGCCCGACGGCCGGCAGATCGCCTACAAGAGCCGGATCGACGGCAAGAACCGCTGGCGCCTGCGGGTGCTGGACGTGGCCACCCTCGAGGACCACGCCGTCGCTGAGGAACGCTCTATCGACGACCAGCCCGAGTGGCTCGACGAGGGGACCCTCACCTACTCCGACGGCCGCAACGTCTACACGGTGCCCGCCGACGGCAGCGGCGAGCCGGGACTCCTGGTTCGCGACGCGACCTCGCCGGTCCGCTTGCCCTACGGGCTCTAGTAGGCATTGCCTACTAGCGGGTGCGACTGGCCAGCGGAGCGAGGCGGTCGCGTCCCTCGCTGGCGAGGCGGCGAGCGACGGCGAGCGGGCGACGGCGGGGGGAGGGGACGCTCTCGGTGTCGAGGGCGTCGAGGGGGGCCAGTGTCGTTTCGACGGTGCTGTTCGGCTGGACGGGCACGGGCTCGCCGAGGCCGGCCGGCTCGCCGTTGACCCTGAGCAGCTGCCGTTCGGGGTCGATGCCGAACGCCGGCAGCTGAACTGAGAGGTGCGTCGTTCCCGCGGGCACGTCGATTCGCGCTGCTCTGCTCAGCAGCCGAACGTCGAGGCGATCGCCACGTGCCCGGGTCTCGAAGCTGGTCGCGGCGATCTCGCTCAGCGAGCACCAGCGGCTAGGGGCGAGGCGATTGACCGCTTCGACCGCCTCCAGCAGGGACTCGGGGCCACCGAGCACGTCCTCGTGGTGGCCGTAGAGGATCAGCGGCTGGTCGAGGAAGGCGCGCAGGACGAGCTCGGCCGCCGAGCGGTCGGCCAGTGGGTGGCGCAGCAGCAGCGGCACGCCCTCGACGAACTCGGCCGGGTCCCAGCCGACCAGGGCGCCGGCGTCCGCTGGGCGCGCCAGCCAGGAGTGCGGCTCGAACTCGACCCAGGGATAGGGGCGGGTCATCGTGATCGCCTCGTAACCGCAGCGCCGCAGGCCGCCCAGGGTCGCCTGAGAGCAGGCCTCGTGGGGCGGGACCATGACGCGATCGACGCCGACGCCGGTGCGGCGGCCGAAGGCCCCGACCCGGCGCAGGGCTTGGGCTGCCAGCGCTACGGCATCGCCCTCGCTGTCCAGCCGGCCGAGCTCGGCACCGTCGTGGTCGTTGCCGTGGACGAGCAGGGAGATGGCACCCTCGCTCTGTCTCAGCGCGCGCAGTGCGGCGGGATGGGCGAACCAGGCGTCCAGGGGGACGGTCGCGAGGGCGACGTGGTAGCCGTGCTCGCGGGCGTGGGCACCGAGCTCGGCCAGCTTGACGAAGCCATAGGAAGGCCAGTGCAGGTTGGGGTCGTCGAAGAGGAGGCTCGCCCTGGCGGCCGGCGGCTGCCAGCGGATCGCCTCGGTGTGCTCGCGTAGGAAGTGGATCAGAGGCAGCAGGGCGGCACTGCGGTGGTAACAGAGGCGCTCGCGCAAGGCCTCTCGCTCGCCGAGCTCGGTGGGGATCAGCAGGGCTCGCTCTGCGTCGTGCTCACGAGCCCAGGTCGGCGTCCCGGAGCAGGCGGCGAGCACCGTGGCGCTCTCGCGGGCGGCGATCTCCGCTCCCTGGCCGAGCGCCGTTGCCAAGCGGTTGTCCGGCAGGCTCGCTCCCCGCAGGCGCCGGTCCAGCTGGGCCGCGTCGGCAAGGGTGTTTGAAACCTCCTCGCCCTCGCCCTCGGTCTCAGGCTCGGCGATTGCCAGCGACAGGCTCGGCAAGCCAGCGGGAGCCTCGGCGTTCGAGCCCAGGGCCAGCAACGCATCGAGCCCGCGCAGCTCTCCCGGCGCGCGTCCCTCGAAGCGAACCGGCAGTGCGGCTTCGAGTGCGGCGAAGAGCAGCGGGCGGAGCTGCAGTTGCTCGGCCGGAGTGACACCGACCGCTAGCGGGTCGGCCGCGCTCACCCGTCGACCCTGTAGATCTCGAACGTGGTCGGCGGGTTGGTGCCGGCGGTCCGGTTGCCGTCGCCGAACGTCGCGACGGGGGGCCCGTTGCGGTGGATCCAGGCGGCGAGGAGGCGGTTGTAGTCGACGCCGAAGTATTCGTAGCGGTAGCCGACGAAGCGCCGCTGGTCGACGATCGCGTAGCGGACGTCCTCGGCCTCGAGCTGGGCGATGGCTTCGCGTTCGTCGGCCCGCGAGTCGAGCAGGCCCGGCAGGAACATCGCGTCGTAGAGCGCCGCCGGGCGGTCGGCCATGAAGTTGAGGCCGGAGTCGGTGGGCAGGGCGAGGATCGCTTCGCCCGGCGAGGTGTGCGAGCGGATGAAGTTGAGTGTCCCCGCCAGCGCCGGGGCTGAGGCGGGGGTAGTGGTAAAGCCGCCACGCGGAGTGTTGACCGCGACGCTGCGATCCGGGTAGAGCGCGATCTGGGCATAGGCGGCAAGGCCGATCGCGACGGCGGCAAGCGCTCCGTAGAGAGCGGTCCGGGCCTGGGGCAGGCGCTGGCCGAGACGGTCGTGCAGCACGGCGAGCAGCAGAACCAGCGGAGCAGCGTAGTAGGGGGCGTAGGAGCCCTCGGCGGTGAAGGCGTCATAGGCGCGAGCGCCGAGCGCCGCCGCCGCGACCACCAGGGCGAGGTCGAAGCCCCAGGAATCGGAGATCGGCGGCCCGCCGCCGCGCAGCAGGCGAATGCCGACCACGGCGCAGGCGGCAAAGCCGAGCGCCGGCAGCCAGCTCATCCCGATCAGCAGGTGGGTGGCCTCTTCCTGCACGGCCGCCTGTGCGGGGGCGAAGATGCCGAGCCCACGCCAGGCGAGGTCGAGCGCGAGCAGCCCGAATGCCGCTGCGGCGAGGGGCCAGAGCGCGCGCACGCGCGCAGCGCTGGTCTTTGCCCCGCTGAAGAGCATGGCTGCGCCGACGACGGCGGCGAGCATCGTGCAGTAGATGCCGGCGCGGGCGATCGTGGCGACGAGGCTTTCGAGATCCATCGGTGCCCAGGACTGCTGCGAGCCGAAGCCGGCGATGCGGAGGAAGTCGACCGGCCAGAGGTTCTCGGCGAAGAGCCGCTTGGCGCCGACGCTGTTTGCGAGCAGGGCGAGCACCACGCCGGCGAGCAGGAGGGCTGGCAGGGCAAGCGGGACCAGTGCCTTCAGGGCCGCCCGAATCCCGTGCTGGCGGGCATAGCCGACGAGGTAGGCCAGCCCGGCAAGGCCGGCGACGGCGACGAACTCGGGCCGGGTGAGGCCGACGATACCGGCGGAGAGTCCGGCTAGAACGAGGCGTTCCCGCGAGAGCGCCAGCAGCATCAGGAGCAGGAAGAGGATGCCGAAGGTCGCTGAGTTGGTGTGCGGCAGGACGAAGTTGAAGGCCGTGCCGGAGAAGCCGATCGCGGCGACCAGGGCGGTGGAGATCGCCGCGGGCAGCACGGGCAGCAGCTGGCGGGCGAGGGCGTAGAAAGCGGCGAGGATCGCGGCTGACTGCAGCAGGCCGAAGGCAAAGGCCGTGGTGAAGCTGGCGCCGAAGGCGGCAAAGGCGCCGCCGAGCGCGTAGAGGCCGACGGGACCGTAGAAGTAGCGGATGTCGCCGTAGGGCTGGCCTCCCGAGGCGAGCGAGTTGGCCACGTTCAGCTCGTGGCCAGCGTCTACCGAGGGCACTCCCCAGGCGCGCCAGCTGAGGCCGGCGAGCAGGGTGAAGACGAGCAGCAGGCCAGCGACCGCGCGGGCGTCCGGATTGGCGGCGAGGCGGCGTGCCTGGGCCACCGTCCGGCCCCCCCACGATTCCCTGGCGGCCTGCGGGCGGACCGCGACGTTCATGTCGAGGCTGGCCGCACGGCGCCGACCAGCAGTCGCACCTGGCTGCCAGCCAGGCGGAGGCCGATCGAGGCGTACAGCAGCGAACCGATGCCGATGGTCAGAAGCGGGGAGAGGATTCCGCTGGCAAGCGTTTCGCCGATCACGGCGCCGATCCCGAAGCTGGCCGCGGCGAGCACCGCGAAGCGCAGTCCGTCGCGGGCGAGCTCGCGGGCGATCGGCCCGCTGGCGCGACCGGCGCCGACGAGCAGCAGAACCGCGGCGAAGGCGAGTGGGACGATGAAGAAGGCGCCGACCACGCCCTCGGCACCGAAGAGGACCCCGCCCAGCGCGGTGACGGCGATGTGAAGGACGACGATCGCCGGCGCGAGGGCGTTGACCACCTTGGCGCGGCCGAGGGCAAAGAGGGCTGGCAGGAGCAGGTTGACCAGGAGCGCCGCCACGGTCCAGGCGGCGAGCAGGGCGGAGAAGGTGCGCAGTTGGGCGACCTGGCTGGGGTCGAAGCTGGCGGGCAGCACCTCGCCGATCAGGCTGGCGCCGCCGGCGACCAAGGCGGCTAGCGCCGGTGCCACGAGCAGCATCGCGTAGCGGAAGCCGGCCGGCACGGTGTCGGCAATCACCTCGCGCCAATCGGCGAGGGCGCCGCGGCGCATGTCGGCGATCCGCGACATGCCGAGGGCGAAGCCGGTCGCCGCGACCAGGTAGCTGGCGAAGAGGTAGGCGTAGGAGAGGACGGTCGCGTCGCCCGCGTCGTAGTTGCTGGCGAAGGCGAGGGTGATCACGTAGAGGCCGTTGAAGGCGAGGTAGATCGCGGTGCTACCGAGGACGAGCCAGACGCAGCGGCTGAGGCGGCGCAGGGATCTGTCCGCCGGCCGCGGTTGCGCGGCCGCGGTTGCGCGGCCGATGCGCACGCCGTCGAGCATCACCGCGCAGGTGACGATCGCCATTGCCAGCATCGACCAGCCCAGCGAGAGCTCGCCGGCGGCGCCGGAGACGGCCAGGTAGACGACCAGGCCGCTGATGGCGCCGGCGATGTAGGCGAAGGCGATGCGGTCGAAACGGTCGCGCACGGCGAGCAGGGTCGCCGCGCCGGCGGCCCAGAGCTGCAGGATCATCGCGACACCGAGAATCGGCAGGGCCGATTCGGTGATGCCTCGCCCGGCCTCTCCCAGCCCTGGCGCGAGCAGGCTCGCCAGCGGTCCCGCCAGGGGAATGGTGGCGATGCCGACCGGTATCGCGATCACGACCAGCGCGATCGCCAGCTCGCGCGCCGTCAGCCGTGGCCGCTCGCCGACCAACAGTGGAGCCGAGGTGACGCGGATGCTCTGGCTGAAGACGCCGAAGCTCGTGTAGAGGGCGAAGGCGACGAAGAAGCCGTCGGTGCGACCGCCGATGCCGAAGGAGTTGAGGTAGAGCAGCGCCTGAATCCCCGACGTGGCGCCCATCGCCACGGTGGCGATCGCCATCGCCACGCCAGCGTGGGCGTGCTTCTCGCGCAGCCCCTCGCGGTGGTCCGCTGGTTCGGGCATCGACGTTGCAGGCGGTGCGGCCGCAGTTGCGTCCATACCGAGACAACGAGCGAACCGGTCCAATACTTGTTTAGGCGCGCAAGCGGTTTGACAAAAATGAGCGGGCCTACGGCCCGTAGTGCTGCTGCCCCGGAGCCCAATCGACCCCCGGGCCGTCGGGGAGCCGGTAGTCGTCCCTTGCGGGCGCCTCAAACGCGGGTTCGCAGTCCCTCTCTGAGCTGCGCCCCAGCGGTGGCAGCGTTCCTTCCCACGCGCAGACGAGATTGCCGCTCTGCCGGAATGGCCGGAAGGGGCCATTCCAGTCGCTCCAGGCCTTGAAGAGCACGTTGTCGGTGATCGTGACCTTGCCGAAGGGACCGGCGCGCAGTCCAAACGGCGAGTCGTTGCCCGGGGTCCAGATCGTGTTTGCGCTCAGCTTGACCCCGCGCGTCGGCCCGACGATCTGCACGATCATCGGCGGGCCGCAGGGAGCGCTCGGCGGCGCGCAGGGAGCGTCGTTGCGCAGCATCAGGTTGTTTTCGAGCACGACGTTGGCGACCGCCGCCGGCTGGTCCTTGACGAAGAACCCCTGGCAGCGGTTGTCGTGCAGGTAGTTGCGGCGGAAGTAGAGGCCGTCGCCGCCCCAGACCGATTGCAGGCAGTCGGAGTGGGCGCCGTTCTCGCGCACGCCGCGGATCTCGTTGCCTTCGATCAGGACGCCGTAGGGGTCGCGGTCGCCGCTGTCGTGGTAGCGGTTGAGGCGGATCGCGTCCTCGCCGAAGGGGCCGGCGAAGAGGTTGCCGCGGATCGTCGTGTCGGATATGGAGGTGGTCGTGGTCGGCCCGGCTTCGACCCCGAAGTAGCCGCCGCCGATCCGGTTATGGAGGACCGAGATCTTGCGCGAGCCCGGCTCGATCACGACTTCGTCGTCGATCTCGAAGCGGGCCAGCTTCAGGTTGGAGCCGTTGAGCTCGGCGCCGTCGATCGTCGCCTGGCCCGGGTGGGCGGCGCGGATCGTCACCCCTGGGGCTCGCTTCTCAGCCGAGAGCTCGAGCTTGCCGTAGTGGCCGTTGCCGAGGCAGATCACCTTGCCGGGGGGAGCTGGGGCCAGTGCGGCGTGCACGGCCATCACGCTGTAGACGATCAGCGAGCAGGGATTCACGGCCCGTAGTGCTCTTCGGCCGGGGCCCAGTCGACCCCGCGCCCGTCGCCGAGACGGTAGTCATCGGCAGCCGTGTTCGGGAATTGGAGCTCGCAGGCGACGGTCTCGCCGCTCGGCTGCGGCCAGGATCCGCCTTCGGCGGCTTCGCGTTCGCAGATGGTGTTGTCGCGCAGTGTGGCCGGGCGCATGTCGATGTCGGTCCAGAGCCGGTAGATGACATTGTCTTCGACCAGCGTGTCGGCTCCGGTGTTTTCGCGGAAGGCGGCGATCGAGTCGACCGTGTCGCCCCAGATCGTGTTGCGCTTCATCGCGAAGCCGGTGTAGGGGCCGACGACCTGGAAGTAGAGGGGCTGACCGCATTCGCTCGGGCCGAGCGGCGGGCCGCAGGGTTCGTGGTTGCGCAGGAAGAGGTTGTCTTCGACCCTGAGCCCGTGGATCGGCCCCGAGACGCCGCCGAGGCTGGCCTGGTCCTTGACGAAGAAGCCCTGGCAGCGGTTGTCGTGCAGGTAGTTGCGGCGAAAGACGATGTGGTCTCCGACCCAGACCGTCTGCAGGCAGTCGGAGTGGGCGCCGTTCTCGCGCACCTGGGTGATCTCGTTGCCTTCGATCAGGATGCCGAGGCCGTCACCGTTGGAGTCGTGGTAGCGGTTGAGGTGAATCGCGTCCTCGCCGAAGGGGCCGATCAGCTGGTTGCCGATGATCCTGGTGTCGTCGATCGTGGTGGTCTCGGTCGGTCCGGCGTCAATCCCCTGGCCGCCGCCGGTGATCCGGTTGTGTTCGATTGCGATCGCGGTCGCGCCCGGTTGGACCTGGATGCCGTCGGTGGAGACGAAGCGAGCGAGGGTGAGGTTGTCACCGGCAAGGGAGGCCCCCGCGATCGTCGCTTTGGCGGGGTGCTCGGCGCGTACGGTCACCCGGCCGGATCTGTCGCCGCCGTCGAGGCTCAGCTTGCCGTAGTGGCCGTCGGCGAGGCAGACGGTTGAATCCGGGAGGGCGGTGGCAGCGGCTTCCTGTGCTGCGGCGAGGCTGACGACGGTGGTCGAGCAGGCGCTGGACACGGAGCCGCTTGTCGCATTGCTTGCCGGCTCGGGGTCGCTCGAGCCGCAGCCGCCGAGCAGCAGCAGGAACGAGACGAGCCCGGCCAGGACGGCCGGGCTCGCGAAGGTCGCGGGTCTAGGTGGGGTCACGCCCCAACAACGCTACGGCCCGTAGTGTTTTTCCGCCGGCGCCCAGTCGACCCCGCGTTCGCCGGCGATACGGTAGTCGTCAGCCGCCGTGTTGGCGAAGCTGAGACTGCACGCTTTGGTCTCGCCCGTGGGTGTCGAGAAAGCGCCGGGGCCGCTGGTTTCACGCATGCAGAGCGTGTTGTTGCGCAGCGTCGCCGCAGTCATGTTCCAATCGGTCCAGAGCCGGTAGATCACGTTGTTTTCCACCAGCGTGTCCGAGCCGACGCTGCCTTCGCCGCGGAAGGCGGCGATCGAGTCATACCCGTCGCCCCAGATCGTGTTGCGCTTCATCACGAAGCCGGTGTAGGGGGCGACCGGCTGGAAGTAGATCGGCTGCCCGCAGCTCGTAGCTGGGGGCCCGCACGGTTCCTTGTTGCGCAGGAAGAGGTTGTCTTCGACGACGATCCCTTCCACCGGCCCACCGGGAATCTCCGGCGTGCTCATGGTCTGGTCCTTGACGAAGAACCCCTGGCAGCGGTTGTCGTGCAGGTAGTTGTTGCGGAAGTAGATGTGATCGCCGCGCCAGACCGTCTGCAGGCAGTCGGAGTGGGCGCCGTTCTCACGCACCTGGGTGATCTCGTTGCCTTCCACGTAGAGGCCGTGGTAGCGGTTGGCGTGGATCGCGTCCTCGCCGAAGGGACCGATCAGCTGGTTGCCGACGATCCGCTCGTCCGTGCACCAGGAAGTGGTGGTGGTGCAGGCGTCGATTCCCTGACCGCCGCCGGTGATCCGGTTGTGTTCGATTGTGGGCGCCACCGTGCCCCCTGGGATCGAGACGCCGTTGGTGATCACAAAGCGCGCCAGGGTGAGGTGAGAGCCGCCGACGGTGGCTCTTTCGAGCGTCGCCTGGCCGGGGTTCTGCGCCCGCAGGGTGACTCCGGGCGCCGCCTTGCTCGCGCTCAGTGTGACGTTTCCGTAGGAGCCGTTTGCCAGGCAGATGACCGAGCCGGCCGAGGCGGAGGAGACCGCGGACTGAGCGGCGGAGGTGCTCGTCACGGTGCTGGTGCAGTCACTCAACGGCGGAGTGGGTTCTTCTACGGGTGGTGGCGGGGGGACGGCTTCCACCGTCCAGCTTTGGCTCGCCGGCGTGGTGTCGACGTTGCCGGAGGCGTCTTTTGCCCGCACTGAGAACTGGTGGGAGCTGGTGGCGAGCCCCGAGTACGCCTTTGCTGAGCTGCAGCCGGCGTAGGAGCCGCTGTCGAGTTTGCATTCGAAGCTGGAGCCGCTCTCGGTCGAGCTGAAGGAGAAGCTGGCCGAGGTCGAGGTGGTGCTCACGGCCGGGCCGCTGGTGATCGAGGTGTTCGGGGGAGTGGTGTCAGCCGGCGGTTCGGGTTGGGAAGTCGCTTCGATCGTCCAGCTTCGGGTCGCCGGAGTGGCGTCGACGTTGCCCGCTATGTCAATAGCCCGCACCGAGAACTGGTGGGGGCCAAGGGCGAGGCCGGTGTAGACCGCTGGAGAGACGCAGCTGGCCCACGAGCCGCTGCCGAGTTGGCATTCGAAGCTCGCGCCACTCTCGCTTGCGCTGAAGGAAATCGAGGCGGACGTCGCCGTGGTGGTGGAGCTGGGCCCGCTGGCGATCGACGTGTTGGGTGCGGTCGTGTCTTTAGGTGGCTGGGTTGCTGTAACCGTCCAGCTCCGTGTCGCCGGCGTGGCGTCCACGTTTCCGGCAGCGTCCTTGGCGCGCACCGAGAACTGGTGGGCGCCGACGGCGAGGCCGGAGTAGGCCTTTGGTGAGCTGCAGCCGGCAAAAGAGCCGCCGTCGAGCTTGCATTCGAATGAGCCGCTCTCGGTCGAGCTGAAGGAGAAGCTGGCCGAGGTCGAGGTGGTGCTCGCGGCCGGGCCGCTGGCGATCGAGGTGTTCGGGGGAGTGGTGTCCGGCGGCGGAGGGGTGGGAGTCGGGGTGGGTGTGGGCGCCGGTGGCCTGTATTCGTGGTGGTGACCGAATCGCAGGCGGCTGACCCGGTAGCCCGCGCTTACCGCGACGCCGCGAGCCTTCCTGCTGTGACTTGCGGCGCCTTGAGCCTTCTTGCCGTGACTTGCCCTGAACAAGGTGCCGCCGCTCCAAGCGAAGGCAGCGGTTGCGCCGAGCGCGGTAATCAGAAAGATTGCCGCCGCCCAAGTGAAGAGTGTCGCGAGGGAACGTCTTGTCCGCTGACTGGATCGCATTCTGGTCTCCTTTTGCGGCATCGACTGGTAGGTCGGCATGTGCCGTCCTTTATGCGCCGGGACCCCTGTAACTCCCGACATATGTTCGATACCCGCCCCTGGCGAGAGCAATCAGTCAAGAGGAGTTACGTAAACCGCGGAGAGAACTACTGAGCGCTTCGGAGACCTATTGCTACGGTCCGAAATGCACTTCCGTCGGCGCCCAGTCGACCCCGCGTTCGCCGGCGATGCGGTAGTCGTCAGCCGCCGTGTTGGCGAAGCTGAGACTGCACGCTTTGGTCTCGCCCGTGGGTGTCGAGAAAGCGCCGGGGCCGCTGGTTTCACGCATGCAGAGCGTGTTGTTGCGCAGCGTCGCCGCAGTCATGTTCCAATCGGTCCAGAGCCGGTAGATCACGTTGTTTTCCACCAGCGTGTCCGAGCCGACGCTGCCTTCGCCGCGGAAGGCGGCGATCGAGTCATACCCGTCGCCCCAGATCGTGTTGCGCTTCATCACGAAGCCGGTGTAGGGGGCGACCGGCTGGAAGTAGATCGGCTGCCCGCAGCTCGTAGCTGGGGGTCCGCACGGTTCCTTGTTGCGCAGGAAGAGGTTGTCTTCGACGACGATCCCTTCCACCGGCCCACCGGGAATCTCCGGCGTGCTCATGGTCTGGTCCTTGACGAAGAACCCCTGGCAGCGGTTGTCGTGCAGGTAGTTGTTGCGGAAGTAGATGTGATCGCCGCGCCAGACCGTCTGCAGGCAGTCGGAGTGGGCGCCGTTCTCACGCACCTGGGTGATCTCGTTGCCTTCCACGTAGAGGCCGTGGTAGCGGTTGGCGTGGATCGCGTCCTCGCCGAAGGGACCGATCAGCTGGTTGCCGACGATCCGCTCGTCCGTGCACCAGGAAGTGGTGGTGGTGCAGGCGTCGATTCCCTGACCGCCGCCGGTGATCCGGTTGTGTTCGATTGTGGGCGCCACCGTGCCCCCTGGGATCGAGACGCCGTTGGTGATCACAAAGCGCGCCAGGGTGAGGTGAGAGCCGCCGACGGTGGCTCTTTCGAGCGTCGCCTGGCCGGGGTTCTGCGCCCGCAGGGTGACTCCGGGCGCCGCCTTGCTCGCGCTCAGTGTGACGTTTCCGTAGGAGCCGTTTGCCAGGCAGATGACCGAGCCGGCCGAGGCGGAGGAGACCGCGGACTGAGCGGCGGAGGTGCTCGTCACGGTGCTGGTGCAGTCACTCAACGGCGGAGTGGGTTCTTCTACGGGTGGTGGCGGGGGAGGCGGAGCAGGGGCTTCGATCGTCCAGTTGTCCACCGCCGGCGACACGTCGACGTTGCCTTCCAGGTCGATTGCGCTTGCGGCGAACTGGTGGCTGCCGGGCTCGAGCCCTTCGTAGAGGGGCGAGGACGGGCACGCTTCCCAGCCTTCACCGTCGAGGCTGCAGACGAAAGTCGAGTTTTCCTCGTTCGAAGCGATCACGAAGCTTGCGCTGGTTGCCACCGTGTTCTGAGCGGGTCGGCCGACGATCGAGGTCTGCGGTGGCGTCGTGTCCTGAGGGGGAGGCACCCATTCGCCCGGGTCTTCGGGCTGAGGTTTGACCGGAGCTTCGATAGGCGCTTCGCCCGCCGGCCCGGGCTCGGTGGCAAGCTGGATCGTGGCGACATTGCCGACGGCACGCGGGGAGCGGATCGGCGGGAGGCACGTTACGGATTGCCAGAGGCTTCTTGGGCTGGGCCCCAATCGCCACACGGCGAGTGACCCCCCGCCGGCGATGCTTTCCGTCGAAGCAGTGTCTGTGCCCGGGAGGGCCGGCGAACTGCCCAGACGCCCGGCTCTGGGCCAGGCTGGTGCTGACACAGCTAACGGCGACCCGAGAGCTCTTCAGCAGGGGCACTGCGGCGAAGGCGAGCCCCGCCAAAGCGAAGGTCGCGGCGAAGGCCACCACAATCCCAAGTCTCACCGGTCGACGGAATTCCATGCTCGACGAGTTCCCTACCCTCCGAGGTCGGATCACGAACCCGACCCTATCGCACTACCTGGCGGCGAAGTGCTGGGAGATCTGGGTGGCCGTCAGGGCCTGGTCATATAGGGCAACCTCGTCGAGACTGCCGTTGCCGAACAGTGAGCTGGCGTTGCGCGACATGAAGTTGAGGGTCGAGTTGGCGAAGTTGCCGCCGCCGAGGCCGCTGGTGCCTTTTGTGAAGGAGACCGCTTTGCCGTCGACGTAGGGCGTGATCGAGGGGCTGAGCGTCGATGCGCTGAAGACGAGCGCGTAGTGGTGCCAGACGCCCGCCGAGGGCCTCGTGAAATAGATGCTGTTGCGGTTGCTGTTGCGCCCCATCGCCACTTCGAAGCGACCGCTCGACGTGCTGGAGTTGGGATTGACCAGGAAGCCGTCGTCGCTGTTGTTGAAGTTGGACGTGAACTCGAAGGCGAGCTTGTCGTCGTTGGCGAAGGTCGTCCACTTGAGCCAGAACTCGAGCGTCAGTTTCGAGGTGCCTGAGAGGTTGACCGAGGCCTGCGCCGCATCATTGGTTCCATCGAAGGTGGCGGCGGTGTTGGGATCGAGGGTCAAATTGCCCGTCGTGCCCAGCGTCACCCCGTTGAGGGCCGTCGCGTTGCGACCGCCAATCGAGTCGACCAGGCTTGTGCCCGATGCCTCGCCCAGGCGCCAATAATCGATCAGGTCCGAGATGGCGATAACGGCGTTGTTATAGGGGCCGCGCACGACCAGCGTTTTGGTCGCGGTCCCGGTCGCGCCGCGATTGTCGGTGATGCGGAGGCTCACCACCGGTTCCGTTGCCGTCGCGTATTTGAGCGAGGTGGTGGCAGTGGCGCCGGTGTTCGTCTCATAGCTGCCGTTGCCGTCCAAATCCCACTCGTATTTGGCGATCGTGCCGTCGGGGTCTTTCGAGGCCGAGCCGTTGAAGGTCACGGTGGAGCCCGCGGTCGTCGGGTTGGGGCTCGCGGTGAAGGAGGCGACCGGCATCTGGTTCTGGACCGTGATCGTGCGAGTCGTCGTGCCCTGCAGGCCTTTGTTGTCGGTGACACGCAGGCTGACCACCACTTCGCCGGGAGTGGTGTAAGAGCGGCTGGTCGTTTTGGTCGTGCCCGTGTTGGTCTCGTAGCTGCCGTTGCCGTCGAGATCCCACTCGTATTTCGAGATCGATCCGCCGGGGTCACTGGAAGCGCTGGCGTTGAAGCTGACAGTGCTGTTGGTGTTGACCGGGTTGGGCGTTGCCGTGAACGATCCGATCGGTGGCTGGTTTTGGACCGTCAGCGCCCGGGTCGTCGTCGCCGTGGCGCCGTTGTTATCGGTTGTCCGCAGGCCGACCGTCACCGTTCCTTCGCTGGTGTAAGTACGGCTGGTCGTTTTGGTCGTGCCCGTGTTGGTCTCGTAGCTGCCGTTGCCGTCGAGATCCCACTCGTATTTGGTCACCGTGCCGTCGGGATCGCTCGAGGCGGAAGCGTCGAAGGAGGTGGAGACGTTGGGTGAGACCGGGTTGGGGGTGGCGGTGAACGAGGGTGCTGGCGGGCGGTTTTGGACCGTCAGCACCCGGGTCGTCGTCGCGGTGGCGCCGTTGTTGTCGGTGACTCGCAGGCCGATCGTGCGATTGCCCAGTGTCGGGTAGGAGGCAGTGGTCGTCGCCGTGGTTCCGGTGCTCGTCTCGTAGCTGCCATTGCCGTCGAGGTCCCACTCGTATTTGGCGATCGTGCCGTCGGGGTCTTTCGAGGCCGAGGCGTCGAGGTTGGTGTTAGTGCCGGTCGGGACCGGATTGGGCGAAGCAGTGAAGGACGCGCTTGGCAGCTGGTTTTGCACCGTCAGCGCCCGTGTCGAGGTGGCCGTGCCGCCGCTGTTGTCGGTGACGCGCAGGCCGACTGTGAGTTCTGCCGCGCTGGCGTAGGAGCGGCTGGTGGTCGCCGTCGCGCCGGTGTCGGTCTCGTAGCTGCCATTGCCGTCGAGGTCCCACTCGTATTTGGCGATCGTCCCGTCCGGGTCTGCCGACGCGGAGGCGTTAAAGGAGACCGTGGCCCCGCTGATCACTGGATTGGGGGTGGCGGTGAAGGAAGCCGACGGCGCACGGTTTTCAACCGTCAGCGCCCGGGTGGTCGTGGTCGTCGCACCACTGTTATCGGTGACTCGTAGGCCGATGACGCGTTCTCCTGGCGTCGCGTAGGAGGTGACCTTGGAGGCGGTCGTCCCGGTGTCGGTCTCGTAGCTGCCATTGCCGTCGAGGTCCCACTCGTATTTGACGATCGTCCCGTCCGGATCGCTCGAGGCGGAGGCGTTCAGCGTCGTGCTCACGCCGCTGAGGATTGGGTTTGGCGAAGCAGTGAAGGACGCGCTCGGCAGCTGGTTTTGGATCGTCAGGGTCCGCGTCGTCGTCGCCGCCGCGCCTTCGTTGTCGGTGACCCGCAGGCCGATCGACCGGTCGCCGGGGATCGAGTAGGAGCGGGTGACGGTCGGCGTCGCGCCCGTGTTGGTCTCATACGTCCCGTTGCCGTCGAGGTCCCATTCGTATTTGGCCACGGCGCCTTCGGGGTCCGTTGACGCCGAGGCGTCGAAGCTGACCGTGGAGTTGGTCAGGGCGGGGTTCGGCGATGCTGTGAAAGAGGCTTGGGGCGGGTTGTTGTGGGCTGCGACGGCGTAGTGGCCGCTGACTGTTGCCGGAGCCAGCGCGCGGTCGTAGATCGCCACCTCGTCGAGGTCGCCGGCGCCAAACAGGCCCGAGCCGGCGCGCGACATGAAGTTGAGCGTGGAGTTGGCGAAGGGCGGCGCTTCGATGCCGCTGCCGGCCTTGCTGTAGGAGACCGCTTTGCCGTCGACGTAGGGGACGACCTGCTGCGAGGCCGGCGCCGTCGTGTCGAGGATGAAGGCGTAGTGGTGCCAGCGGCCGGCGGTCGGCCGGGAGAAGAGGGTGATGTTGCGCGAGCCGCCGATGCCGAGCGCGACGGCGAAGTTGCCGTAGCTGCTGTTCGGGTCGATCAGGAAGCCACCCGCGTTTTCGTTGAAGTTGTTGGTGAACTCCATCGCCAGGGCGTCGTCGTTGGCCCAGGCGTTCCACTTCATCCAGAACTCGACCGTGATCGCGATCTTGCCCGAGAGGTCGACCGCGGCGCTGGCGGCGTCGTTGACACCGTCGAAGCGCACCGCCGTGTCGGGTTCGTTGAAGACGCTGCCGGGGATGCCGAGGGTCGGTTCGCCCGAGGTCGTCGCCGGGCTGGGCCCGACGCTGTCGGCGAGCAGTGAGCCCGAGGACTCGCCCAGTCGCCAGTAGTCGGTGAGACCAGGGGTGGCGAGGACGGCTTTGCCGTAGGTCGTCGGTTCGCCGCCACCGCCGCCTTCGGCTTCGATCGTGATCGCCTTCGTGGTCGTTGCGGTCACGCCGCCGTTGTCGGTCACTCGCAGGCCGACTTCGGCGTTGCCGGCCGTGGAGAAGGTGTGGCTCGTCGTCGGGGTCGTTCCGGCGTCGGTCTCGAAGCTGCCGTTGCCGTCGAAGTCCCATTCGTATTTGGCGATCGTGCCGTCGGGATCGCTGGAGGCGGACGCGTCGAAGCTGACCGATTCGCCCGCTTTTGAGGCGAGCGGGGCGGTGAAGGACGCGACGGGACGTTTGTTGGTGACGATGCCCGCGTAGTTGCCGGCGATCGTGGCGGCGCCGAGGGCCCGCCCGAAGATCGCCACCTCGTCGAGGTCGCCGGCGCCAAACAGGGACGAGCCGGCGCGCGACATGAAGTTGAGCGAGGAATTGGCGAACGGCGGTGCTTCGGTGCCGCTTGCCGCCTTGCTGTAGCTGACCGGCTGGCCGTCGACGTAGGGCACGACCTGTTCGGCCGCCGGCGCCGTCGTGTCGAGGACGAAGGCGTAGTGGTGCCACTGCCCGGCGCTAGGACGGGCGAAGAGGGTGATGTTGCGCGAGGCGCCGCTGCCAATGCCGACGGCGAAGCTGCCGTAGCCGCTGTTGGGGTCGATCAGGAAGCCGCCGGGGGCTTCGTTGAAATTGTTGGTGAGCTCCATCGCCAGGCGGTCGTCGTTGGCGTAGCTGTTCCACTTGAGCCAGAACTCGACCGTGATCGCGGTCTTGCCCGAGAGGTCGACAGCGGCGCTGGCGGCGTCGTTGATGCCGTCGAAGCGCACAGCCGTGTTGGCGTCTCCGGCGAGGGCGCCGGCGGTGCCTAGGGTCGGTTCGCCGGACGTGTTTGCCGGGCTGGGACCGGCGCTGTCGGCCAGCACGGAGCCGCTGGTCTCGCCCATGCGCCAGTAGTCGGTCAGGCCAGCGGTGCCGAGGACGGCTTCGGAGTAGGTAGCCGGGTTGCCGCCGCCTTCTTTCGGCGGTTCTTCTTCTTTGGGAGGTTCTTCGCCGCCGCCTTCGGGGACGATGCCTTTGTAGTTGTCGGCGACCGTGGTTGCGCTGAGCGCGCTGCCGAAGATCGCGACCTCATCGAGTTCGCCGCTTCCGAACAGGCCGCCGGCCCGCGACATGAAGTTCAGGGTCGAGTTGGCGAAGTTGCCGGCGCCGGTACCGCTTTCGAGCTTGGTGTAGCTGACCGCTTTGCCGTCGACGTAGGGGATGATCTGTTTGTCGGCCGGAGCGCCGGTGTCGAGCACGAAGGCGTAGTGGTGCCACTGGCCCGCCGTCGGCCGCGCGAAGAAGGCGTTGTTGCGTGACGAGCCCTTGCCGATGCCGACGCCGAAGCTGCCGCCGAGTTGCGGCGCGTTGGGGTCGACCAGGAAGCCGCCCGCGTTTTCGTTGAAGTTGTTGGTCAGCTCCATCGCCAAGTCGTCGTCGTTGGCGTAGCCGTTCCACTTCATCCAGAACTCGACCGTGATCGCCGACTTGCCGGCGAAGTTGACCGTGGCGCCGGCGGAATCGTTGATGCCGTCGAAGCGCACGGCCGTGTTGGCATCACCTTTGAGGCTGCCCTGCGCGCCGAAGGTCGGCCCGCCCGTCGCCGTCGCGGCGCTGGAGCCCTTGCTGTCGGCGAGCGTCGGCCCAGCCGCCTCGCCCATCCGCCAGTAGTTGAGGAGGGTGGGGGTGCCGAGCACCGATTTGGAGTACGTCGCCGGCCCTTCGCCGCCGCTGCCGCCGGTTTCTTCTTTGCCGCCCCCTTCTTCTTTTTCGCCGCCGCTGCCACCTTCTTCGCCCCCTTCGCCGCCGTTGGTGGGGACGATGGCGTTGTAGTGGTCGGCGATCGTGGTCGGGCCGAGGGTGCGTTTGTAGATCGCGACCTCGTCGAGGTCGCCGGCGCCGAAGAGTTCGCTCGTCGCCGCGCGACATGAAGTTCAGGGTCGAGTTGGCGAAGTTGCCGCCGCCGCTGCCGTTGTCGCCCTTCTGGTAGCTGACCGCTTTGCCGTCGACGTAGGGGACGATCTGCTGCGCCGCCGGTGCTGAGGTGTCGAGCACGAAGGCGTAGTGGTGCCACTGGCCAGCGCTCGGGCGTTCGAAGTAGGCGGTGTTGCGCGAGGTGCCGCTGCCGATGCCGACGCCGAAGGTGCCGCCAAGCTGCGGCGCGTTGGGATCGACGATGAACCCACCGGAGGATGCGTTGAAGTTGGGCGTGAACTCCATCGCCAAGCGATCGTCGTTGGTGAAGTTGTCCCACTTGAGCCAGAACTCGACCGTCGCCGCATGGGTCCCGGAGAGGTCGATAGAGGTTTTGGCAGCGTCGTTGCTGCCGTCGAACTCCGCAGCGCGGTCGGGATCGTTGCTGACGCCACCGGTGACGCCGAGGGTCGGTTCGCCGAAGGTGGTGGCGGGACTCGAGCCCTTGCTGTCGCCGAAGGTGCCGCCGGCTGTCTCGCCCATGCGCCAGTAGTGGACGAGGCCCGCGGTGGCCAGGACCGAGTCGCTGTATTTGCTGATTTCGCCGCTGCTGACGCTGACCGAGCGCGTCGTGGTGGCGGTCTTGCCGCCGTTGTCGGTCACCCGCAGACCGACCGTATAGGTGGCGGCGGTCGCGTAGCTGTGTGAGATGACGGGGTTGCTGCCACCGCTGGTCTCATAGGTGCCGTTGCCGTCGAAGTCCCATTCGTATTTGGCGATCGTGCCGTCGGGGTCTTTGGAGCTCGAGCCGTCGAAGCTGATCGGTTCGCCTTTGGCGACGAAGGTGGGCGACGTGGTAAAGCTCGCTGTCGGCGGCAGGTTGTTGATGATGGTCAGAGTGCGCACGGCGGTGTCGGTGGCGCCACCGTTGTCGGTAACGCGTAGGCGCACCGTGTATTCGCCCTCGGCCGAGTAGCTGCGAGTAGTCGTGGCTTTGCTGCCGCCGTTGGTCTCGAAGGTCCCGTTGCCGTCGAGGTCCCACTCGTATTTGGCGATCGTCCCGTCGGGGTCATGGGAGGCCGACGCATCGAAGGTAAGGGTCGTGTTGGTTTTCGCCGGGTTCTGGGAGATCGCGAAGCCGCCGTTAGGGGCTCGGTTCGATCCGGCCGGATCGAGGTTGAGCTCTTCGTTGGGGGTGTTCGGCTGGACCCCCATGTCGGAGAAGATGTTGTAGGTCGCCTGCTGGAGGCGTTCGTCGGGATCTCCGGAGAGGCCGTAGGCCCATTCCATCGTGCCGCTGGCGAACACCTCGGCGCCGCTCGGGGCGTTGAAGGTGACGCCGCCCACCGTGCCGGGCTGGCCGGGGGGCGGTTGGGTATTGCGCAGGCGCCCCTCGTCGAGCAGCCACGAGTTGTCGCTGGCGGTCTGCACGTTGGTCGCGAAGAGGCTCTTGACGCCGCTCGGCTGGCGCGAGAGGTACTGGGCCTGGGTCGGGATCGCGTCCCACTCCCAGCCGACCAGGCGCGAGCCGATGCTGGTGCTCGAGTTCTCGGCAATGCCGGTGTTGCGCCAGATGCGGTTGGAGGCGAATTCTTCGTTGGCGTTGCCAGCGGGCACGGTGAGCGGGAAGCTGTGAGCGTCGTTGTCGCCGACGTACATCACGCCGAAGAGCTGGTTCTCTGGCATGTCGGGACCGACGCGGCCGCCGGGGGGGCGGCGGGGTCGCCAGGCGGCGCGCCGTTGTCGCGGAAGGTGGTGGTCGAGTTCTGGGGGTTGTCGTCGGCGGTGCCGGCTTTGCCGTCGAGGCCGAGGGCGTCGTCGGCGGTGCCCTTGATCCCGTCGGGGCCCCAGTCGTTGTCGCTGATCGAGCCGCTGCCGGTCGAGCCCTGGCCCTGGACGGTCTTGTAACAGACCAGGGTGCGGTTGCCGTCCTCGTAGCGCACCTTCCAGTAGGCCGTGTTGGCCGAGAAGGAGGCGATGTTGACGCCGGCTTCGCGCGCCGCCATGAAGGCTTTGAACTGCTGTTCCGTCCAGTACTCGGAGTGGCCGGAGACGACGTCTGCCTCGTGGTCGAGCAGTTCCGCCGGATGGGTGGCGACCTGGACGTCGTCGGTGTAGGCGACGTCGTAGCCCTGCTTCTCGAGCCAGGCGAGCAGGTCGAAGTCGGGGCCGGTGAACCAGTTGAGGTGGGCGCCGGCCTGGGCGAAGGGGCGGTCGAAGGAGACCTTGACCGCGCGGTCGGTGCCGGAGGCGGTGTTGCCACCTTCGTAGCCCCAATAGAGGGACTTGCCGCCGAAGGTGTTGTACGCCTGGTAGTCGTTGATCGGCAGGACGTAGAGCAGTTCCGAGCTCGGCTGGTGGCTGTCGTCACGGACCGTGAAGACGACCTGGGTTTCGTCGCCGGTCGAGGCTGTCAGCTTGGCCAGGTAGACGCCGGAGGCGGGAAAGGAGCTGCCGGGGATCGTGTAGGTCGCTTTCCAGTTGTTGCAGGAGACTTTCCCCGTCTGGGGGTCCATCGCTTCGCATTCGAAGGTGTTGTTGATCGCGACATTGCTCGCGCTGCTGACCTGGCGTGCGCCGAGCCCTTCGTAGTAACCCATGCGGTAGACCGAGATGTTCATGGTCCTGGTCGGCGAGACGGGGCCGTCGCGGCCGATCTTCAGCGTCACGCTTTCGCCGAGGTTGACGCTGGTCTTGGTGGGGAAGCCGCCGAGGTCCTGGCTGTATTCGTCGACCGCCCAGGAGGAGGTGCCGCTGTGGCACTGGTTCTCGTTGACGACCGGGACGGGGTTCGGGCAGACGACGTCCGCCTTTGCGCTCGCCGGCCCGAGCAGCATCAGCGCGAAGAGGGCGCCGATAGCCAAGGCGAGAGCGCCGTCAAGTGACCTGGGCCGACGGCCAAGAATCCAGAGTGGCCGTGAAATTGGCACGCTCATATTCTCCCAGCGAACGGCTGGGGAAAAGGTCGAAAAAAGGTCACTTTTGGCGGTCAAGAGCTGGTTCCCTCCACGGTGCGGCGTGAGATCAACGCGTTGATAGGAGTGGTACGAGCGGGCAGAACCCGCTTGGTGAGCTGGGCCACGTCATCCCAGACAGCGGGGAAGAGGCTGTACAGCGCGGCCAGGTACGCCCAGGCCCCGATCGCTCCGACCGCGGCCAAAAGTACGAGGATCGGCGCATCGGCGTTGCGCAGCAGTTCGGCGGCAGGGTTGGCGACGGCGAGCATCAGCACGCTGCTGGCGACCGCCGGAAAGAGGTCGGTGACGAGGCGGCGCACGGGGATGCCAAGCACCCAGCGGAAGAGCACCCCGTACACGGAGACGAGCAGGACGACGTGCACGCCGACCACCGCCCAGGCCAGGGCGGCGATCCCGTACGGCGCCGCGATCCAGGAGGCGGCGACGTAGAGAGCGAGCAGGAAGACGTTGAAGACGAGCAGGGGTCGCGGCCTGCCGGCGGCGAGCATTATCTGCGCGTAGCCGGTGAGGATCGCGGCGATCATCCCAGCGATGCAGAGGATCTGAACCGGCTCCACCGCCGGCGCCCAGCGCTCGCCGAAGAGCCAGGGCACGAGGTCCGGGGCGGTGACGATCAGCAACGAGAGCAGCGGCAGCAATATCGCCGCGTGGATTCGTGTCGCTCGCTCGTGGAAGCGGGTCAGCTCGGCCAGGTCGGTGGTGCGCGAGTAGACCGGGAAGGCAAGCCGGATCATGATTCCGCTGATCTTTTCCTGGTAGATCACGCCGAGTTGGAAGGCGCGCCAGAAGAGACCCACCTGGCTTGGCGAGAGGCGCACCGCGGCAACCGCGAGGGTGGCGTTGGTGATCGCGACCGAGGTCAGGCCGGCGGCCGAGGCCGGCAGTCCGAAGCCCATGATCTCGCCCAGTGCGCCGCGGTGCCAGCGGGGCATCGGCGGCGGCGCGGCGGCGAGCAGGAGCAAGGCGGTGACGGTGGAGCCGAAGAGCGCCGCGAGCACGATCGCCTCGGCGTCGAGGCCGGCGACGGCGAGCCCGACGGCGGCAACGGCGGAGAGCGCCAAAGCGACCATTTCGATCAGGCTTACCCGGCGGAAGTCGAGGCGCCGCCAGAGCAGGCTGCGCGAGATCGAGCAGAGGCCGGCGAGGAGGAAGACGGGGGAGATCATCATCAGCAGCTCAGCGGTGTCGGAGCCGAAGAGCGGCTTTCCGATCGGCTCGGCCAGCGCCAGGGTGAGCGAGGTGAGGACGACCCCGGTGAGCAGGCTCGCCAGCATCGCCGCCTCGACGTGGACGCGGCCGATCTCCTTGCGCTGGACCAGGGCGCTGCCGAAGCCCTCGAAGGTGAGGATCACGGCCAGCGGCACGAAGATCAGCGGCACCACCGCCTGGCCGAAGCCCGACGGGCCGATCAGGCGGGCGAGCACGACGGCGGAAGCGAGGGTGATCACTTCGATGCCGACGCGGGCAGCGGTCGTCCAGCGCACGCCGGCGACAGCGGCATCCTTGAGCTGCTCGGATGAGAGCTCTTCCTGGGCGAAGTCCTGGTCGTTCATCCAGGGGACAAACGGCCGCTGCTCCTGGCAACTTGCGCCGCAAGCCGGGTCACACCGGCCTCGTTTGTAGGTTGGATGCCGACCCGAACCATGGGATTGCCAGCGAACAAGCCACAAACCCGGGACTCGGGCCGGGCACGGCAGGTCATCTTCAGCTTCGACGACCTGACCTGGGCCGCCGCCCAAGCGCGCGAAATGTTCTCCCCGCAGGACCAGCTGGCCCTCGCCCTGCTCGACGATCCCGAGCTCGATCGGGTCTTGATCTGCGATCGTCCGCGAAGCGCCCCGATCAAGCTGGCAAAGGACCTGATCCATCGGCCCCTCAAGTTCAACTCGAGCCTTAGGGATGGGCATTGGCAGCCCCTGCGCTGGCGTCGCCGCGAACCGGTCTCGATCGCCGCCCTCGAACGCGTCTACCGGGCCTACGACCGCCGCCTGCAACGAGTCGCCGAGCGCCACGGCATGGAGCGCCCGGCGGTGATCACGGTTCAGCCTTTCGTTGCTGCCTTCGCCCCGCTCGAGTGGGCCGGTCCGGTCACCCTCTTCGCCAACGACGACCTCTCCGCCCACCCCGACTACCAACGCTGGCGCCCCAGTCTGCTCGAGGCTTACAGGCGGGTGGCGCGCGACGGGCGCCGCCTTTGCGCGGTCAGCGAGGCGATCGTCGAACGGGTGTCACCCACCGGGCCGGCCGCCGTCGTGCCCAACGGGGTCGACGCGGGGATGTGGCTCGCGCCGGGAGCGCCGCCGGCCTGGTTCGAGCGCCTGCCCGGGCCGCGGCTGTTCTACGTCGGCACCGTCGACAGCCGCATCGATACCGAGGCCCTGCGCTCGATCGCGCGGGGCTGGCCCGACGCAACGGTCGTCTTGGTCGGGCCCGTCACCGAACCCGACCATCTCGCCGCCGCCCTCGCCGAGCCCAACGTCGTCACCCACGATTCGGTGCCCCGCGACCAGGTGGCCGCCCTCTGCCATGCCGCCGACGTCTGCCTGCTGCCGCACCGTCAGACGCCGCTGACAGAGGCGATGAGCCCCTTGAAGCTCTACGAGTACCTCGCCTCCGGCACCCCGACCGTCGCCACCGACCTCGAGCCGGTGCGCCGCGCCGATGCCCCGGTCATCCGCATCGCCCCCGGCGGCGACTTCGTTGCCGCTGTGGGTGAGGCGCTTGCGGTGGGAGCGGCCAGCGAAGCCGAGCGCCAGGGCTTCGTCGCCCGCAACTCCTGGGCGACCCGCAGCGCCGAAGTGATGGACCTCGCGCTGGCGCTCTGAGGTTCAGTGTCGGAAGTTCTTCCGGGCGAGCTGGTCACGCCCGGCGACGAAGGCGATCGCCGCGATGAAGCAGAAGAGATAAGGCAGCTGGGGGAAGGCAAGGAAGTCGAGAATCGCGCCGGCGACCAGGGTGACGACGATCGCCGCGGCGGCGGCGAGGCCAGGTGGCGCTCGGTCGGGGTCACCGCAGCGAGCGACCCGGTGGGCGCTGAGGAAGGAGGTGACAAAGATCGCCAGGTAGCCGATCAGGCCGATCAGGCCGACGTCGATCCCGAGTGTGAGGTACTGGTTGTCGAGGATCCGGTGCTGTTTTTGGTTGTAGCTGCCGTAGCCGCGCCCGATCAGCAGGTTGTCGGTGAGGTCGGGCTTGATCGCGTCGTAGTCGCTGAGCCGGTCCTTGGTCGTGTTGACTTTTGTCACCGAGCTCGGCGCGAACTGGTCGAGAACCGCACCGAACGCGCCCGGCGCGAAGACGTGGACGACGCCGACCAAGACGATCAACCAGGGCGCCAGTCGCGCCATCGCCCGCGGCCGGTAGGCGCAGAGAACCAGGATGCAGACCAGCGGGCCGACCATGCTCGTCTTCTTCTGTGTTGCCACGGCGCCGCCAATCAACAGCAGGACGACAGCGCCGTAGATGATGCGATCACGTCGCTCTTTTGCCTTCAGCAGCCAGGCGAAGGCGAAGGGCAACGCCAGTGAGAACATCACGGCGATGGCCAGTGGCTGCACGGAGGGGCCGTAGAGCAGCTTGCGCCCGATCGCGTCGTAGGTGCCGATCCCCTCTGGGCGTACGTAGCCGGGGAAGAGGGGACCGATGTAGTCGTGGAAGACGTTGGTTCCGAATCTGTACTCGATGATTACCGCCACCGCGGTGAAGGAGGCAAGGGCGAGCATCGCCTTGATCAGCTTCGGGATCTCGGCGGGTCGCATGATCGAGGCGGCCAGGGCGAAGAACATTCCATAGGAGGCGAGCAGCGCCAGCTGTTTTATCGCCAGGTCGAGGCCGCCGACCCGCACCAGGGTTTCCTCGTGGAGGAGTACTGAGAGCAGGGCGATCAGGACGAAGATCGCGAACGCCCAGTGGACCGGGCTGCGCAGGACCGAGCGGTCGCGGCGCAGGGCGCCGTCGCTGATCAGCCAGATCACCGCTATCGCAACCAGGAAGACGCGATCGAGGCTGGCGTCGACCGGCGTCCCGATCGGCAGGATGATGCTGTCGAAGGGAATCACCCAGAACATCGCGATGAAGCCGAAGAGAGCCCAGGGCAAAAGGCGGTTCGTGTCCGGCCAGTCGCCGAGCCGGCTCGCGGGTGCCGGCCGTGATCGGCTGGATACCGTCGGTGCTGCGCTGGAGGGCTGCCCAACGAACGGGCCGACCCCGGTCGTGGCCTCCATTAGCCCAGGTGCTGTGCCGGGTGCCGGGTCAGCGGCTCAACTGGTTCGCCCTCGATCCGCTGCTGCGTCGCGTCGTAGCCGTGAGCTGCTTGGGCGTCGGCGGCGTGGGCGATCGGCTGCGGGTAGGACTCGGCGGCGTGGGCGCGATCGACGTCATCGAGCGCGCGCCAACGGCGGGCGAAGCCCGGCACGACAAGGATCGCGGCGCAGCCAAGGCCAAAAACGGCGAGAAAGGCGAGCGCCATCAGGATCATCCCGTTGGAGCTGCCGAGCGTGCCACCCTGAGGCGCGCCCAGCTCGCGCAGGCTGACGCCGTCGCTGACCGGCCTGTCTTCCGCCTCGAGGCTGTCGACGTAGTCGGTCAGGACCTGAAAAGAGGCGTTCGCCAGCGCGATCGCACGGTCGGTGGTCGGCGCCTGGGAGCTGACCGAGAGGATCGGTACACCTTCTTGAGCGGTGAAGACGAGGCGGTTGACCGCGCCTTCCTTGAGCAGTTCGTTGGCCCGTTCGCCGGCGGGCTGCGCTTCGTAGGCGGTCTGGCCAGTTTCGGGACTGTAAGGCCCGGCCGTGGCGATCGTCCCCGGCGGGACCCCGACCTTCTTGGCGATCTGGTGACGCGCCTCGAGGCTGCTCAGGTACTGGCCGTAGATCTTGGCCCGGGTCGCAAGCGCGTCGAAGGTATCCGTTGAGCCGCCGCTGATGAGCGTCGACTTCGGCGAGTCAACAAGGATCTGACTCGAGGCCACGGAGACTTGCAGGGTCCGTTTGTGCAGCCCGGGCGGCGAGACGCTGACCCGGTAGGCCGTGAGGATCGCCGCGAAGATCGCGAGAGCCAGTACGAGCGCCACCAGCACTTTGCGTTGCCAGAGCTGTCTGATTGTGTCTACGAATGCCATATGGCTTATGAACGGGTGAAAAACGCAGGAACTTGCACGGGCTCCCCGGCGTCCGCTGCGGGAGGTCCACTCAGGCGCGAAGGCCGGACTCGGTTGCGTAGCTCCCTGGCGACGAAACGGCGAAATCGCTCGTCCTCGACCCGGTCGTCGCGCCGCGTTGCGGCACGGATGTAGCCGAACAGAAAGGCGGCGCCCGAAAGGCCGTAGGGGCGCGAACAGGCCACCTTGAGCGAGCGCAATGCCACCCACCAGCCGCCGTAGCGCAGGATGTAGGCGCACTGGCCGTGGCGGGCGCGGCCGCGCAGGGTGCCGCCGCGGGTGGCCACGGGGCGGTGGTGGCGGGCGGCCAGCTCGGGGAAGGAGCGGGTCGCGAAGCCGTTCATGCGGGCGTAGGTCTCGTCGATCGTGTCCCAACCGAGTCGCTCTTCGATGCCGCCGATCGCGGCAAAGCACTCGCGGCTGTAGATCTTGAGAGCTCCGCGCACGTGGTAATCGGGCACCTTGGTCATCTGCCAGCCGGCGCGGCCGCGCTCGAGCAGGCCGCCGCCGGCGATGCCGAGCCGCGGCTCGGCATCGAAGCGCTCGAGCAGCCGCTCGATGTACTCGGTGGGCAGCTCGACATCGGCATCGAGCTTGCCGATGTGGGTGTAGTCGTCGCCGTCGACCTCACCCAGGGCCCAGTTGAAGGCGCGCGCCTCGGCGGCAATGGCGAGGCGGTCGTCGCCCGCCTGCTGGTGTTGGGGCGCGCGCAGGACCCGTAGGAAGGGCAGCTCGGCAGCGGCGCGAGCGAGGATCTCCGGGGTCGCGTCGCTGGAGCCGTCGTCGACGATCAGCCAGAGGTCAGGCCGCTGCGTCTGCGCGGCCACGGCGCGGATCGTCCGCTGCAGGTGGGCGGCCTCATCGCGGGCCGGGGTGATCAGCAGCAGCTCCGCCATCTCAGTTGCTCCGTGCGCTGGCGACCAGGCCGTCGACCAGGTCGAGGTAGCCACGGCGCTGCTGGCGCCACTCGATCTTGGCCAGCCGTTGCGAGGCCCGTTCGGCCCGCGTCCGCGCCGCGACCGGATCGGCCAGGACGCCCTCGATCGCGGCGGCGATCGAGCAGGCATCACCCGGCTCGGCCAGCAGCAGATCGTCGCCGAAGTAGCGCTCGATCACCGGCAGGCGAGAGGCGACCACCGGCAGCCCCATGTGGACGTACTCGAGCAGCTTGACCGGCAGCAGCAGCTCGGTAAAGCCATCCTGCAGCGTCGGCACCACGCCGAGGTCGGCCTCGGCGAGTCGGGCCGGGATCTCCTCAACCGGGGTCGGTTGCGGCGCCACGCGCACGCCCTCGGGCGCCTGCTCAGCGGCGAAGGCGGCCAATTTACGCGCGGCCTCGGCGTCGGAGCCGTAAACGTCAAGCGAGACGGGCAGCTCCCGATCGCGCAACAGGGCGACCGCGCGGATCAAGGTCTCGACGCCGAAGCGGTCGGCGAGGCCGCCGTGGTAGACGATTCTCAGCTCGCCCTCGCTGGGCGGGCAGCTCGCCGGCCGCCGCTCGCCAAAGACGCGCTCGTCTGGCGTGTTCATCACGACCTGCGTGCGCTTGGCGGTGACGCTGCGTTCGCGCAGCAGCTCGCGCGCCTCCTCGGTAACGAAGATGTGGCCGTCGGCAAGCGCGGCGCTGACCCGCTCCTCGGCGCGGATCAACCGCACCAGGGGATGCCCCGTCGGGCGATCGAAGAGGGTCGCGAAGAGCTCGGGGAAGGTGTCGTGAAAGTTGAGTATCAACGGCACGCCGCGCAGCTTGGGACGCAGCGCGGCGAAAACCAGGGCGTCGGGCATGTTGTGGATCTCGACCAAATCGAAGCCGTCGGCACGGTCGAGCTCGCTGACCTTGCGGGCGGCGCCGGCGAGGAAGCGGGCGTTGCCCTCGAGGTAGGCGCGAGCGCCGCCGCGGGGCTTGCTCGCCGCCGCCCGGTGCAGGGTGATCCGCCCCGGGCCGACCTCGATCTCGGCATCGTCGTTGAGGCAGACGCAATCGACGTGATCGCCGCGTTCGGCAAGGGCCCGCGCCTGGCGCTGAATGCGCGAGTCAACGACGAAGTCCGAGTAGTGGACCATGCAGACCCGCAGGCTCCGGCGCCCGCTGGACGCCGGCCGCTCAGCTGTTGCCGGCTGCGCCAAAGCTCCGCACCGCCGCGACCGTCTCGTCGATATGCCAGTCCTCGATTGCCGGGAAGACCGGCAGCGAGCAGGATTCGCTCGCCAGCCGCTCGGCGACCGGCAGCGAGCCGAGGCCGAGGCCGGCGTCGGCGTAGGCCGGCTGTAGGTGGACCGGAGTCGGGTAGTGGATCGCACTGGCGACGCCTTCGGCATCGAGGTGGTCGCGCAGCGCATCGCGCTCGGGCGTGCGGACAACGAAGAGGTGATAGACGTGGTCGCCGTCGGCGGTAGCCGGATCGGGCAGGATCACGTCGCTGTCGGCGAGCCCCGCGGCGAGGTTACGGGCGGCCTGGCGACGGTTCTCGTTCCAGTCGTCGAGGTGGCGCAGCTTGACGTCGAGGATCGCCGCCTGCAGGGCGTCGAGGCGGTGGGTGCCGGTGACCAGCTGGTGGTGGTGGCGCGGCGACTCACCGTGCGAGCGCAGCAGTTGGACCTTCCCCGCCAGCTCCTCGTTATTGGTGACTAGGGCGCCGCCGTCGCCCCAGCCGCCGAGGTTCTTGGTCGGGTAGAAGCTGAAGCAGCCAGCGTCGCCAAGCGAGCCGACGCGGCGGCCGTGGTAACGGGCGCCGTGGGCCTGGCAGGCATCCTCGATCACGGCGATGTCGCGGGCGCGGCAAAGCTCGAGGATCGGGTCCATGTCGACCGTGCGTCCGAAGAGGTGGACCGGGATCACGCAGCGCGTGCGCGGCGTCAGCGCCCGCTCGACGATCTCGGCCGTGATCACCGAGGAGTCGGGGTCGATGTCAACCAGAATCGGCACCGCGCCGACGGTGCTGACGGCCTCGGCGGTGGCAATGAAGGTGTAGGTCGGCACGATCACCTCGTCGCCGGGCCCGATCCCCAACCCGCGCAGGGCCAGTTCAAGTGCCATCGTGCCGGAGGAGACCCCGACCGCGTGATCGGCTTCGCAGTAGGTGGCGAAATTGCGCTCGAAGTCCTCGACCTCGGGGCCGAGCGTGAAGGCCGCGTCGCGGGCGACCCGCTCGACGACTTGGAGCAGCTCCGACATCAACTCGGGATGGGCGGCATCGAGTTTGATGAAGGGAACGCGGGTTCCCTCGGTGGCGGCCAGCGGCAAGCTCGGGTTCGACTGGGTTGCGGTGCTCAAGCGGGGACCCCTTTCATCGCGTGCGCGCCAAAGGCCGTTTCGGGCCCGCTGGTCAGCGCTCCGTTGGTCTGTTCAAGCTCTAGGAAGAGTGCGGCGGCCTCCTTGCGCGAACGCACGCCGAACTTCGAGAAGGCGGAAGAGAGGTGGCTCTTGATCGTGCTCTCGGAGAGAAAGAGCTTCTCGGCGATCTGCGCGTTGGTCAGGCCGCGTGAGACGAAGGAGAGGACCTGGCGCTCGCGGTGGGAGAAGGCGGGCCGCTCGACGCTGGCGCGGAGGTTGCGCGGCACTACGGATTGGCCGCTTGCCACCGCCCTGACGGCAACGGCAAGCGTCGACTCCAGCTCCGACTCGAAGACGATTCCGTCGGCGCCGGCGTCGAGCGCGCGGCGGACTCCGGTGCCGGTCGCGGTGGGCGCGACGGCGACGATCGCCGGTGCGCGCAGCTCACGCCGCAGGCGGCGCAGTGTCGCCATCTCGCGCGGCAGGTCGACGTCGCAGGCGAGGACGACGATCGCGTCCTCGTCGAGCTCGAGCTTGCCGAGCATCTCCGGGTCGTCGAGTTCGCTCAGCGATGCATCGAGGTCGTGCTCGGCGAGCGCATAGGCGATGCGACGGCGCATTGCCGAGCTGTCGGCGCAGAGAATCACGCAGAGCTCGGTACCGCTCGCTTGGGCGCCGTTGGACGGCTCGCTGAGGACAGCCATGCAAATCAAACGGCTGGAGTAGGCGAAAGTTTGCGTCTGAACTAAGGACGATTCGCGATCGGCGAATCAGCGCCAGCGCTCGAGCAGGTCCTCGTCCGGCACTTCCCGTGCCGGACGGGCCGGAACGCCCATGACGACGCTGCGCGGGGCTACATCGGCGGCGACGACGGCGCCGGCGGCGACAAAGGCCTCCTCGCCGATCTCGATCGCGGGGCAGACGACGACCCCGGCGCCGACCCGGCAGGCGCGGCGCAGCAGCGGGCCCTCGAGGGACATCGACTCGGGGTGGCGGTCCATCGTGTTGTCGTTGGCGAGGGTGACGCCGGGGCCGATGAAGGCGTCTTCCTCAATCACCGTGCCGGCCGAGAGGTAACAACGTGCCTGCACGCTGGCCCGGGGGCCGACCACGACCTCGGGGTCGACAGAGCTAAGGCTGCCGATCGTCGCGCCGGGGCCAATTTGGGCTCCGTCGCGGATCTGGGCGTGGTCGCCGACGCGAGCCCCGTCGCCGATCCGCACGCCGGCGTGAATCACGACGTGGCCGCCGATCAGCACGTTTGCGCCAATCTCGACGTCCTCGCCCAGCAGCAGGCCCGGAGCGAGATCGGAGCTCCGCAGCGCCGATCCGGCCATTAGCTCCGCGCCTTTTTGATCTGTGGCAGCTCGATGATCGGCGGCATGCTAGCGCCCTGCCGTCGACGCAAGCCCCGGCGGCGCAGTCCCGTTGCTTATTTGTGTCCAAGCGTGGAGAAGCCTGAGATGCACGACGTCTGCGCGATCGTCGTCTCCCACAACGGCAAGCGCTGGCTCGACACGGCGCTGAACAGCCTGCGCGAGCACGCCGGTGATATCGACCTCGACATTGTGCTCGTCGACAACGGCAGTGACGGCTCCGCCGACTACGTCGAGGAGCGCTTCGAGGGAGTGCGCACCGTGCGCTGCGAGAACCGCGGCTTCGGCCACGCCAACAACCGCGGGCTGGAGATCGCCGACGCCCGCTACGTGCTCTTCATCAACCCCGACACAGAGGTGCTCGAGGGTGATCTGGCCACGCTCGTCGCCGAGCTCGACCGCTGGCCGCGGGTCGGGCTGGCTGGCGCCCGGCAGCTGCGCGCCGACGGCTCGCTGGCGCCCAGCATCAGGCGCTTCCCCTCCGCCCTGCACATGCTTGGCGAAGCGCTTGGCGTCGAGCGCGTCCCCGGCGCCAGGCGGTTCCTCGGTGAGCGTGAGCTCGATCCACGCGAGTACGAGCGGCGGCGCCCCTGCGACTGGACCTCGGGCTCCTTCATGCTTGTCCGTCAGGCCGCGCTGGACGAGGTGGGGGGCTTCGACGAGCGCTTCTTCCTCTACTCGGAGGAGACCGACCTCTGCTGGCGCATCAAGCGCGCCGGCTGGGAGATCGTTCACCAACCACAGATGACGATTTGCCACTTCGAGGACGACCGGCGCGGCAGCGCCGAGCTGGAGGCGCAGGCCGCCTACTCCCGCATGCAGTTCGCCCGCAAGAACTTCCCCGACGCGGCGGCCGACTATCGCTGGGCGATGGGATTGCGCTACGCCCTGCGGATCGGTCTCTACTCGTTGCGCGGGCGGCGGCAGAGCCCGCAGCGGCTTGGCGCCAGCGCTGCGCTGAGCACCGTGATCCACGGCGACGCGCCGTTCGGAAGCTGAGTCGCGCGACGGACGTTTGACCAGTGATGAAGCGCATCGGCATCGCATTCCCCGGGGACCCGAGCCACAAGGCGACTTGGTCCGGCATTCCTTTCGGCCTGACCGGCGGCTTGGAAGCCGCGGGAATCGAGGTCGTCCCGGTTCGGGTCGAGCCGCCGGCGCTGCTGCTCGCGGCTGGCTCGAACGCGATCGCGACCACCTACCTGCGCCCACAGCGGAGCCCGAGGGTGGCCGTACAGCAGGCTCGCGCCGCCGCGCGGACCTCCGCCGGCGTCGCTTGGCTTAACAGTCAGGCCGCTCCGAAGGCGCTGCGACGGGCGGGCCAGCTCGACGGGATCATCCAGATCGGCACCGGCTACACGTTCCGCAGCGACGTCCCGGTTGCCACCTACGAGGACATGACGATCCCGCAGACCAAGACCCATCCCTACGTCGGCTGGGACCTGCTCACCCGCCGTTCCTTTGCTTCCCGCATGGCGCGCCAGCAACGCGCTTACGAGCAGGCCCGCGCCTGCTGCCTGACCAGCCCCTGGGCGGCCGAATCGGTGCTGAACGACTACGGCGTCGCGCCGCAGAAGGTCCACGTGGTCGGGATCGGCTGCAACCACGTCGCCCCGCCGGTCCAGCGGGACTGGCGCGAACCGCGCTTCCTCTTCGTCGGCCTCGACTGGGAGCGCAAGAACGGCGATGGCCTGCTGCGCGCCTTCGCCCGCCTGCACGAGCGCCTGCCTGCGGCTCGCCTCGACCTGGTCGGCGGCCACCCGCCGCTCTCAGAGGCGGGCGTGACCGGGCACGGCATCCTCCGGCTCGACGTCGCCGAGCAGCACGAGCGCCTCGAGCGGCTCTTCGCCGAGGCCACCTGCTTCGTCATGCCCTCGCACTCGGAGGCCTCGGCGATCGCCTACGTCGAGGCTGCCTCCGCCGGGCTGCCCAGCATCGGCACCAGCGCCGGCGGCTCCGGCTACCTGATCGGCAACGGCGGCCTGATCGTCGACCCCGGCGACGACGAGGCTCTGCTCGCGGCAATGCTGCGCCTGGCTGACCCGGAGACCGCCGAGGGGATGGGCGCTGCGGCGAAAGAGCGTTCGCGGCTGTTCAGCTGGGAGGCGGTGGCGAGCCGGCTGCTGAGCGCGCTCGAAGGCGAGTCGCCCGTCTCTGCCGGGCCGTCCCCGGCAAAGATCGGAGATCCAGTTGGCTGAGCAGAACGGGCGGTCCCCGTCATATGCCGCCTACACGGAGACGTTCTTTCAGGACATGGGTCCGCAGTCGGGCAGCTCGGCTGCGGTCGTCGTGCCGCTGCTCTGCGAGATGCTCGCTCCCGGCTCGGTGGTCGACGTGGGCTGCGGCACCGGTGAGTGGCTGTCGGAGTTCCGCCGCAATGGAGTCGACGACCTGCACGGCTGCGACGGCGCCTGGGTCGACCCCGCGCGGCTCAGCATCGACCCGGCTTGCTTCGAGGCGGTCGACCTCTCGGATCCGCCGAAAGCCGGCCGCCGCTTCGACCTCGTCACCTCGCTGGAGGTCGGCGAGCACCTGCCCGCCGCCTCGGCCCGGTCTTTCGTCGAGTACCTGACCGAACTGGGGGACGCCGTGGCGTTCTCGGCCGCGATCCCCGCTCAGGGCGGCACGGAACACGTCAACGAGCAGTGGCCGGACTACTGGAGCGGCCTCTTCGCCGAGCGGGACTACCTCGCCTTCGACCTGGTCAGGCCGAGGATATGGCTCGACTCGAAGGTCGAGTTCTGGTACCGGCAGAACCTGATCGTCTACATGGCCGCGGAGCGGGCCACGACATTCCCCTTCGAGCCGACCGAGACCGTCTTGCCCCTGGTTCACCCGGAGCTCTTCGCCCGCCGGCCGTCGTCATCGACGCGGCAGGCCATCAACCGATTGCGAACTCGCCTCCGCCTGCGCAGCAGGCTGAGGCTCAGGCCACGATCGTCAGCGCGCCCGGATCGACCTTGAGCTCGAGCTCGGTCCGCTCGCCGATGTAGTCACCGTCGACCTGGACCGGGAAAGGCCGGGTGACGCCGTCCTTGGTCTCGGAGATCGAGGCAATGGTCGCCTCCTGGATGTGGGCGAAGTGCTCGATCTGGCGGTGCTGAGCAGCGCTGCTTTTCTCGCTGAAGATGCGTGAGATCAAGGTCGGCATGTCACGCTGGGCGGCGCGCTTGAGCACGCCGAGGGCGAGCGAGCCGTCGTCGATCGCGACGTCCTCGCAAACCCGCACCGGGCGGCTGGCGAAGTAGGTGAACGGGTCGGAGTTCTGGGCGAGCGCTGTCACTCCCTCGGTGCTGTTGCCGTTCGTCTGCACCCGCAGGCGGACCGGGTTGTGCAGGTAGGAGCGGTAGAGGGCCGAGACCGCTGCCCAGGTGAAGTAGTAGGGGCCGGCGGCCGACTTCATCCGCGGGTGCGCGTCGACTCGCTTGACCACGGTGGCGTCGATCCCGGCTCCGCAGGAGAAGACGAAGTGGCGGCGATCGGCCATGCCGAGGTCGATCTTGCGCGGTTGCCACTCGTCGACCATCGCCAGCAGGTGCTCGGTCGCATCGACGACGTCGTTGGGAATGCCGAGCGTGCGGCAGACGACGTTGGTCGAGCCCCCCGGCAGCACCGAGACCGGCACATCGGTCCCGGCCAGGCCGTTGACCACCTCGTTCAGCGTGCCGTCGCCACCGAAGGCGACGACCACGTCGTAGCCGTGGTCGCGAACCTCGCGCCCGATCTCGGTCGCGTGGTTCTGCGCCTCGGTGAGGATGGTTTCAACCTCGAAGCGCCCCTGCAGCGCGTAGACCACCAGGTTCTTGAGCCGGTCCGAGACCGTCGTCGCGTAGGGGTTGACGATGATCAGCATCCGCTTCTTGGCGGAGCGGCGAGGCCTTCTGGCGCGGATTCGGCTGGTCACGAAGCGGATGCTATGGTCGGCTGGCCTTGGCGTGCGCACTCGCTTCGCGTGGCGTCATCGTGGCTTGCGATTGACGAGTGCGTTTCTGGCCGAAGGGCCGGGCCGGCTTGTCGGGATCTGATTTTGCTGGGAGGGCGGGTTGGAATCGGCAGGCGCCTCGGCGCTGGGCCCGAAGGCACTGGTCCTGCGCTGGGTCAACGCCTTCAACGCGCGCAACCTCGATGGGCTCACCTCTTGCCTGCACCCTGAGGTCGACTTTCACCCGCTGCAGCTGGTCGGAATCGATCGCTCCTACCGCGGGCACGATGGGGTGCGGGTCTGGCTGGGCCGGCTCGAGGCCCTGCACTACCGCCACCGGATCGAGCTCTCCGAGGTTCGCGAGGGGAGCAGGGACCAGTTGCTGGCGATCGGCACCTTGAGCGTGCCCGGGCACGGGACCGTAATCCCGTTCTGCGCCTCCCATTGGATTGAGAAGGCCCTGATCGTTCTCGTGCGCCACTACCCGCGCGGCCCGGATCTGGTGCAGCGTGCCGACCTCCTCAACCGAGGGACAACGTGACCACCGCAGAAAAAATGAGTGGTTCGTTCACGAGGGCTACACTGAATCTGCGACTGCTCGCTGGGTCCTCTATCGGCCAGCTCTCAATCCTCCGCGCAGGACACCCCGCCCGAGAGCGCCGGACAGAAGCCATCTGATGTCCACCCAAGCCTCGCTCAGGGGTGGCGAGCTGAACGCCGCCGTTACCAGTGCCCTTGTCGGCATCCAGAACGAGTATCTGGGCCGTGGCCCGAAAACCGCCTCGACCTTTCATCACCAAAACGTCCTGGTGACGCTGATGCACGAGGTGCTGACCCCAGCGGAGATATCGCTGACGGAGACCAACCGTCGCGATGCTGTCACCAACATCCGCCACCTCTACCAGCAGACGATGGAGAAGGACTTCCGTGAGGCGGTCGAGAGGCTGAGCGGACGCTCGGTCGTCGCCTTCATCAGCGGCAACCACGTCGCCCCCGATATCGCCGCCGAGCTGTTCATCCTCGACGAGTCGCTCTAGGCGCTGGCTTCGTAGCGGACGACGTCCGCCTCCTCGACTTCCCGCACCCGCCCCTCGTTGACCAGCAGATCGGCGTGGCCGATCACCTCGGAGAGGGTGAGGAAGGCCTGGGTGACGGCGACGTTGCCCCAGATCGACTGGGCGATCTCGAAGCCGCTGCGCGGCTCCTCGGCGATCAGCTTGTAGATCTTCTCCTTGCGCCGTTCGTGCTTGGCGATGCGGTCGTCGATCAGGGCGACGTGGTCGACGATCGGCTCACCGTGGCCGGAGAGGACGATCTCGGCCGGCATCTCGCGCGTCTTGCGCATCGACTCGATGTAGGTGACGAGCGCTTGCGGGCGCTTGCTCGAGCCGTCGAGCGGGCGGCTGATCAGCGGGTTGGAGGAGATGTGAGCAATCAGGTGGTCGGCGGCGATCAGGATCTTGCGCTCCTCGTCCCAGAAGACCGTGTCGGAGGGGCTGTGGCCGGGGCGGTGGATCGCCTGCAGGGTGCGGTCGCGGAAGGGGAGGGTCTGGCCGTCCTCGAGCGGGTGGGTCACCTCGACGTGCGAGCCCCAGCCGCGGAAGCTGCGCGAGACGCTGCGCAGGGCCACCGTCACCTCCTCGGGGATGCCGTTGCGCAGCATCAGCTCGACCGCGAAGCGGTCCTCGGCCTCGGCGTCCTCGTCGAAGTTGGCCAGCCGCTCGCGGGCAGCCCCGAGCGCCGCCACTTTCGCCCCTGAGCGCTGCACGACGATCTCGGCCAGGCCGAGGTGGTCGATGTGCTGATGGGTGACGATCAGCAGCTCGAGATCGTCGATCGAGTGGCCGCGCCGATCCAACTGCGACTGCAACTCGTCGAGCGCCTTGCCCGAGTTGGGCCCGGTGTCGACAAGCGTCAGCGGCTCGTCCTCGATCAGGTAGCAGTTGACCCGCCCGACCGCGAACGGGGTGGGGATGCGCAGACAGTGGATCCCGGCCAGCGCCGCTTGCTCCAGCGCTTGCTCGGGGGTGAGGGTCACGCCCGGATCAGTCCGAGCACCTCGTCGCGCCTGGCCTCCATGTCCTCGCGCGAGACCAGCGACTCGAGGTTGAGGCGCAGCAGCGGCTCGGTGTTGGAGGGCCGCACGTTGAAGTGCCACTCGGGGTAGTCGACCGAGATCCCGTCGAGCGTCGTCTGCTCGCCGTCGCCGTAGCGCTCGGTGATCTCGGCGATCTTGGCCGCCGGGTCGGCGACCTCGGAGTTGATCTCGCCGGAGATGAAGTAGCGCGAGCGGAACTCGGCCATCAGCTCGCCCAGCGAGCGGCGGTGGACCGAGAGCAGCTCGAGCATCAGCAGCGCCGGGATCGTGCCCGAGTCGGCGTTCCAGAAGTCGCGGAAGTAGTAGTGGCCGGAGACCTCGCCGCCGAAGGCCGCGCCCTCCTCGCGCATCCGTGCCTTGAAGAAGGCGTGGCCGACGCGGGAGAGGTCGGAGCGGCCGCCCTCGGCGGCGACCAGGTCGGGCACGGCGCGGCTCGAGCGCGGGTCGTAGAGGATCGTCGCGCCGGGGTTCTTGGCCAGCGCCGCCCGCGCCAGCAGGGCGCAGATGAAGTCGCCGTCGCAGAACTCGCCGCTGCCGTCGATGAAGAAGCAGCGATCGGCGTCGCCGTCCCAGGCGATGCCGAGGTCGGCGCCGGTGCCCTGTACCCGCTCCATGATCATCGCCCGGTTCTCCGGCAGCAGCGGGTTGGGCTCGTGGTCGGGAAACTCGCCGTTGGGCTCGAAGTACATCTCCTCCAGCTCAAGACCGAGCCCGTGCAGGGTCGGGCCGACCATCGGCCCCGCCATGCCGTTGCCGCCGTCGACCACCACCTTCATCGGCTTCACCTTGCTGGCGTCGACGAAGGAGAGGGCGTGGGCGCGGAACTCGTCCCAGATGTCGACCTCCTCCAGCGAGCCGCCGCCGGGCGCGTGCCCGAGTCCCGCTTCGATCTCCGCCTTGACGTCGCCGATCCCGGCGTCGCCGGAGAGCGGCAGCGCCCCCTCGCGGACCAGCTTCACCCCGGTGTAGGCCTTGGGGTTGTGCGAGGCGGTGACCATCGCGCCGCCGTCGAGCTGGCGCGAGCCGACCAGGTGGTAGAGCATCTCGGTTGCGACCATGCCGGCGTCGATCACGGTGGCGCCCTCGAAGATCAGCCCGTCGCGCAGCTCTGCCGCCATCGCCGGCGCGGTGAGGCGCATGTCGCGGCCGAGCCCGACCCGCAGCTCGCTCGTCGGCTTGCCGCGCAGCTTGCCCAGCACGCGGGCGAAGGCGCGCCCGATCGCGTGGGCGGTGGTCTCGTCCATTTCTGAGCCGTGCAGGCCACGGATGTCGTAGGCCTTGAAGATCCCCGCTGGGGCGAGGACGGGCTGCTCGCTCAAAATGCTCCCTTCAGTGCCGCGTAGCTCTGCTCGAGGGTTTGCGGCATCACTTTGGTGTCGGCGATCACCGGCATGAAGTTGGTGTCGCCGCCCCAGCGCGGGACGACGTGCATGTGGATGTGGTGCTCGACCCCAGCGCCGGCGACGCGGCCCTGGTTGAAGCCGACGTTGTAGCCGTGCGGCTCATAGACCGCTTCCAGCCGGCTCATCGCCTGCTGGGCCAGCCCCATCATCTCGGCGACGGTCTGCGCCGGCAGGTCCTGGATCCGGCCAATGTGCTCGTACGGCGCCACCATCAGGTGCCCGTTTGTATAGGGGAAGAGGTTGAGGATCACGAAGCAGCTCTCGCCGCGGTGGACGATCAGGTTCTCCTCATCGGCATCCGCCGCCGGCTTGGCGCAGAAGATGCACTCCTCCTCGTTGTCCTTGGCTGCGTCCTTCACGTAGGCGAGGCGCCAGGGCGCCCAGATGCGGAAATTTGCCACGGGTCCGATCCTATGGGGACGCGTCGGCGATTGAGTGTTGAGAAAGGCTAATCGCCGACGCGTCCGGCTATAGCCAACCGCGACGGCGGAAGTAGCCGACCATCCCGACCAAGAGGATGACCATCATCCCGACGACGATCCAGAAGGCGGTCATGTCCTCCTCGCCCGGCACGGCGACGTTCATTCCCCAGATGCTCGCCAGCAGGGTCAGGGGCAGGACGATGACGCTGATCGAGGTGAGCACGCGGAGGATGTCGTTGACGCGGTGCGAGATCACCGACTCATTGGTCTCGGCCAGCGAGTCGACCACCTCCTTGTAGTTCTCGAGCATGTCCCAGATCCGCTCGTGAGCGTCGACGATGTCATCGAAGTAGATCTCGAGGTCGAGGTCGGTGGCGAGGTAGCGCTGCTTGACCTTCTCGAGGTCGCGCAGCACCGGCCGCTGCGGCCGGATCACCTTGCGGAAGTTGATGATCTCCTGCTTGACGTTGGAGATGTCGCGCACGACCTCCTCCGAGCGTCCCTCGAAGATGTCGTCCTCGAGCGCGTCGAGCTTGTTGCCGATCTTGCGCAGCATCGGGAAGCAGTAATCGAAGCTGTCGTCGACCAGGCGGTAGAGCAGGTAGCCCGAGCCGCGCGAGAAGAGCTGCTCGCGCAGCTCCTCCTTTGCCCGGCAGCGCTCGAAGAGGTACTCGACCGGCTGCAGCGGCTGGTTGGGGATCGTCACCACGTAGCCGGGGCCGACGAAGAGATCGAGCTCGCCCGTGCCCAGACGGCCGGCGGCCGGGTCGAAGATCGGGAAGTGGAGGACGATGAAGAGGTAGTCGTCGTAGACGTCGATCTTCGGCCGCTGGTTGCGCGAGAGCACGTCCTCGAGGTCGAGCGCGTGGAACTCGAAGTTCTGCTCGAGCCAGGTGCGCTCCAGTGCGCCCGGGCGCTCGATGTTGACCCAGCGCAGGCCGGATGAGTCGATCTGCTCGACGTTGGGGGTCTGCGGCTCAGCCTGCGGCGCTGCGGAGATGAGCTCGTCGCGCCGGCCGACGCGTCGCAGCCTCGGCTTCGGAAGGTTCGGCATCGTTCACGCTCATCGTCTCGTCGGGCATAGCGGCATGGAGATTAGAGGGCGAGTCAAAAAGAGTGGGAAGATCGTGTGCACGCTGGCGGTCGATCGCGAAATGCGATGAAAAAACCCGATTGCACGCTGTTATAGTCGTACCTACATAAGCGCCACATCTAGAGGGGTGGAGGGACTGGCCCGTTGAAACCCCGGCAACCGCCCCGGACCGTCAGGTTCGGGGGAGGTGCCAACTCCAGCAGGTCGCCTGACCTGAAAGATGTGGGGAAAGTCCGATCGGACCTCTGCCCCACAAAAGGCGGAGGTTTTTTTTGTTGGCGGTAACGCAACGAGAGGGAAAGATCGGATGGCAATCGAAAACCTGAAGTGCAAGGAGTGCGGGTCGACCTACGACCTCGGCGCTCACTTCGCTTGTGAGAACTGCTTCGGGCCGCTCGAAGTGGCCTACGACTACTCGGCGCTCGACCCGGCCGAGACCAAGCGCAAGATCCAGGCCGGCTCGCAGGGCATCTGGCGCTACGCCGACTTCCTGCCCTTCGAGGGGCGCCCCGGCGACCCGCTCGAGCCCGGCCTGACGCCGCTGCTGAAGGCGGACCGCCTGGCCGAACGGCTCGGGGTCGAGGCCGAGATCTGGATCAAGAACGACGCCGCCAACCCGACCCACTCGTTCAAGGACCGCGTCGTCGCCGTCGCCGTGGCGAAGGCGCAAGAGCTCGGCTTCGAGACCGTCGCCTGCGCCTCGACCGGCAACCTCGCCAACGCCGTCGCCGCCCACGCCGCCGCCGCCGGACTCGCCTCCTACGTCTTCGTGCCCGCCAACCTCGAGGAGCAGAAGCTGCTCGCCACCGGCATCTACGGCACCAACCTGGTCGGCGTGCGCGGCAACTACGACGACGTCAACCGCCTCTGCACCCAGCTGGCCGAAACGCGGCCCTGGGCCTTCGTCAACGTCAACCTGCGCCCCTACTACGCCGAGGGCTCGAAGACACTCGCCTACGAGACGGCCGAGCAGCTCGGCTGGGAACTCCCCGACCGCGTCGTCTGCCCGATCGCCTCGGGCTCGCTCTTCACCAAGGTCGGCCGCGGCTTCCAGGAGTGGCTGGATATCGGCCTGGTCGAGGGCTCCCAGCCAATCTTCAATGGTGCCCAGGCCGAGGGCTGCAGCCCGGTCGCGACCGCCTTCGCCGAAGGCTGGGACGTCTGCAAGCCGCAGCGGCCGGACACGATCGCCAAGAGCCTCGCGATCGGCGATCCCGCCGACGGTCCCTACGCGGTCGAGCAGGCCCGCCGCACCGGTGGCGGCGTCGACTCGGTAACCGACGCCGAGATCCGCGACGGGATCAGCCTGCTGGCCGAGACCACCGGCATCTTCACCGAGACGGCAGGCGGCGTCACCGTCGGCGTGCTGAAGAAGCTCGCCGATCGCGGCGAGCTCGCGGCGGGCGAGCGCGTCGTCGTCTACATCACCGGCGAGGGCCTGAAGACGCTCGACGCGACCCGCGATAGGTTCCGCATGCACGAGATCGATCCCCACCTCGAGAGCTTCGAGTCCGAGTTCGCCCAGGAGGTAAGCGTCTGATGGCAGTCACCGTGAAGATCCCGACCCAGCTACGCGCCGCCACCGACGGCCAGGCCGAGCTTGAGGTCATCGGCGGCACCGTCGGCGAGGTGCTCGACGCGGTCTTCGAGGCTCACGGCACCCTGCGCGAGCGGATCACCCAGGACGGCGACCTGCGCCGCTTCGTCAACGTCTACGTCAGCGGCGAGGACATTCGCTTCCAGCAGGGCCTCGAGACCCAGATCGACGACGGCGCCGAGGTGACCATCCTCCCGGCCGTCGCCGGTGGCTAAGCCGCCCGTAGTCATCCTCTGCGGCGGCCGCGGCACGCGGCTGCGCGAGCGGACGGAGACGGTGCCGAAGGCGCTGGTCGAGATCGGCGGCCGGCCGATCCTCTGGCATGTGATCGGGATCTATGCGGCGCACGGGTTTGAGCGGTTCGTGCTTGCCACCGGCTATCTGGGGGAGATGGTCGAGGGATTCGTCGCTTCCGAAAGTTGGCCCGACGGGGTGGAGGTCGAGTGCGTCGACACCGGGCTCGACACGCCTACCGGCGGCCGGATCGCCCGCCTCGAGGAGCGGATCGACGGCGAGACCTTCTGCGCCACCTACGCCGACGGCGTCGCCGACATCGACCTCGACGTGCTGCTCGCCTTCCACCGTAAGCAGGAGGCGCTCGGCACGGTGACCGTGGTGCAGCCTCACCTGCAGTGGGGCGTGACCGAGATCGGCGCCGACCACAAGGTCGAGGGCTTCGTCGAGAAGCCGCGCAGCGAGCACTGGATCAACGGGGGATTCTTTTGCTTCGAGCCTGCCGCGCTCGACTACATCGAGGCGGACAGCGTGCTCGAGCGGGAGCCGCTGGAGCGCCTTGCTGCAGACGGACAGCTCAACGCCTACCGGCACGAAGGCTTCTGGGACTGCATGGACACCTACAAGGACGCGGTCGAGCTGAATGACCTCTGGTCGTCGGGTGATGCACGCTGGCCGACCTTCAGCGAAGCGAGAGTTGACCCACCTATAGGGGGGTCAACTCTCTCATCGGCGGTGCCCGGGGGCCGCCGGTGAGGTCACTCGTCACGGGTGCGCACGGGTTCGTCGCTTCGCATCTAGTACGGGCGCTGCTCGAGCGCGGCGACGAGGTGCGGGTGCTCGACCGTCCCGATCCCCGTATCGCCGACGTCGGCGGGCCACGCCGCTCCGGCCTCGACCTGCTCGGCTTGCGCGATCGGGTCGAGCTGGCCGAGGGCGACCTGCGCGAGGCCGACTCGGTCGCGGCGGCGGTCAAGGGCTGTGACTCGGTCTTCCACCTGGCCGCCCAGACGATCGTCGGGGTTGCCCGTGAAATGCCGCTCGAAACCCTGGAAGTCAACGTTCGCGGCGCTTGGAACGTCTTCGAGTCCTGTCGCGAGCTCGGGGTCTCCCACGTTGTCTTTGCCTCCTCCGACAAGGCCTACGGGTCCAGTCCCGAGTTGCCCTACCGCGAGGACTTCCCACTGCGCGCCGCCAATGCCTACGACGCCAGCAAGGCCGCCGCCGACATCGTCGCCCGCAGCTACGCAACGACCTATGGCCTGCCCCTGGCGGTCACCCGCTTCGCCAACATCTACGGTGGCGGCGATCTCAACTTCTCGCGCCTGATCCCGGAGACGACGATCGCCGTCCTCGGCGGCCGCCCGCCGTCGATTCGCTCCGACGGCAGTCCCGAGCGCGACTTCCTCTACGTCGACGACGCCGTCGCCGCCTACCTGGCGATCGAGGCGGCGCTCGACGCGGATGAGGCAAGGGGAGAGGCCTTCAACGCCGGCGGCGAGCAGCCGCACTCGGTGCGCGAGGTCGTCGACCTGATCGCCGCCACCGCCGGTACCGGCATCGAGCCCGAATACCTTGGCTCGGGAACGCCAGACGGCGAGATCGACCGCCAGTACGTCGATTCGACCAAGCTGCGCGAGCTAACCGGCTGGTGCCCGCGGGTCGAGCTGAGCGATGGGCTTCGGCTCACGCTGGACTGGTATCGCGATCGTCACGAGGTTTGGCGATGAGTGTTGGTGGGCGTTTGCTGATCGGCCTCCTTGTCCTCCTTGCTGGCCTTGGCACGATCGGGGTCGAAAGGGCCGCCGCCGCCGGCCTCCTCGTTCCCAGCCAGGTCTTCACTACGCCCATCGCGACCGCTGAACCGGCGGCCAGCAGCGCGCGGGGAGTCGCGATCCAGGCCGATGGCAAGGTGGTCGTGGTCGGCACCTCGCGCTGTCTCGCGAGTTGGTGCGAGTTCGCTTCGATCGCCCGCTATGGGCCCGACGGAGTCCTTGACCCCTCCTTCGGGGGAAATGGCATCGTGACCGGGCAGGCCAGCGGTCTGAGTGAGGCGAACACGGTGGCGATCCAGCCCGACGGCGCAACCCTCGTCGGTGCGACCGGGGCTCCGGGTGAGGCGCGGGGCGGCAAGTTCGCCGTGGCTCGTTACCTGCCCGATGGCAGCCTCGACTTGTCTTTCGGCAGCGGTGGCGTGGTTCGTACGGAATTCTGCGCTGAGCCCGCGGCGGGGACCGTTAACGACCTCGCGATCCAGCCCGACGGCCGCATCGTCGCCGTGGGTTCGGCCCGCTGCGGTGAAAACCGGTCCCTGGTGGTGGCTCGCTATATGGCTGACGGGCGACCCGACCCGACCTTCAGGGAGGGTTGGGTGGCGTTCGACCTGCCGCGGCGGGCGCATGAGGAACTGCGCGGAGTCGCCCTGCAGTCGGACGGCAAGATCGTCGCGGTTGGCGGTGCGACGGGTAAGTTCCTCACGATTCGGCTCACCTCGTCGGGCGACCGCGACTCCTCCTTCGGCAGGCGTGGTTTCGCCGAAGCGTCTGTCTTCGCCGCGGCGACCGACCCCAAGACAAGGCCGAAGCGGATCTACCTGAAGGCGGTGGCGACGTCGGTTGCGATCGCCGGACGCCGGATCCTCGTTGCCGGAGGCGGGAACGCGGCGGAAAACTCCGGCATGGTCATGGCCTTCGGCTCGGACGGCACCTTCGATCGCGGCTTTGGCCGCGGCGGTTTTGTCCCGATGCCGCAACTCTTTCCCTTGGCGATCGTCCGCGATGGCTGCGGGCGCCTCGACCTCGCCGGCGTTGGCGCGCGCCGCAAGCGACAGGACGCTTTTGCGGTTGCCAGCCTGCGCTCCGATGGCAATCGCAAGAAACAGGTGCGGCTGATCACGCCGTTCGGGTCTTCCGCTCGATCGACGGCGACTTCGATCGCCGTGGGGACCGATGGCGTTTTGACCGCGGTTGGGGGAGTCCCCTCGCCCTCGGGCGAAGACTTCGCTCTCGCCCGGTTCGCCCGCCCCGCCGGCTGCTGATTTCCACCCGGCGGCGAGACTTGCCATCCTCCGGCGCATGTGCGGAAGATTCACGGTCACGGCAAAAAACGCGAAGAAAATCGCCGACCACTTCCAGGTCGAGCTGGAGAAGGCGCTGGAGCGGAACTCGGAAGGCAAGGCGCCGCCGCCAACGGCTGAGCGACTGAAAAAGATCGAATCGGGTCTCGGCCGCTTCAACGTCGCGCCCAGCCAGGAGGTGCTGACCGTGCGTTCCTCGCCTGACCCAGAGGAGGCCGCCGAGGGGGAGCGCGAGGCGCGGATGATGCGCTGGGGCCTGGTGCCGCGCTGGGCCAAGGACCTCAAGGTCGGCTACCGGATGATCAACGCCAAGGCCGAGAACCTGAGCTCGAGCCGCGCCTACTCGCCCTTGGTCGGCAAGTTCCGCCACCGCTGCCTGATCGTCGCCGACGGCTTCTACGAGTGGATGAAGGCCGAGGACCCGAAGCAGCCGCGCCAGCCCTGGCGCTTCACCGTCGATGGCGGCGAGGCCTTCGCCTTCGCCGGTCTCTGCACGCGCAAGGAGTGGGAGGACCCCGAGGACCGCGGCTTCGACGACGGCTGGCTCTACAGCTGCACGATCGTCACCACGACGCCGAACGAGCTGGTCGCCAAGGTGCACGACCGCATGCCGGCGATCCTGCCCAGCGCCGAGGCCGAGGCCGCCTGGCTGCGTCCCGACCTCGAGCTCGAGGACGCGATCGCGATGTGCGGGCCGCTGCCGGCCTCGCGGATGGAAAGCGCTCCCGCCAACCCGAAGCTGAACAAGGTCGGCAAAGGCAGCGAGGAAGGCCCCGAGCTGCTCGTCGCGCCCTAGCCTTAGAGCGCGCCGGCGGTCTTGACCGTGGCCGAGCCGGCCGAGTTTTCGACCGTGCAGGCGATTTTCGCGGCGGGACTGGTGGTCGTCCGCCAGATCGAGGCAAAGGGGAGGACCAGGTCCTGCTTCGGCCGGCCGGCGGGCAGGCCGTACTTCCAGATCTGCTGCCCGATCCGGTAGGGCGCCCATTCGACCACGATGCCTTTCGTTTCGGTGTAGCGCTTGCCGAGCAGGTCGCTCATTTCGACCAGGGCATAGTCGGTGCTGTGCGAGCTGAACTCGACCGCGGAGTTTTCCGGCGTTCCCTGTTCGGACAGCTCTTCGCTGGAGCGCGGGTAGGAGGCGCGGCTTGTGTACGTCTTGGCGACGATTGTCTGTTTCGGCACCCGGATCGAGCAGCGCAGGCGGCCGTGACCGATCGCCGCGCCGCTGGAGATCGTCAACACGGCAGAGGTGCGGAAGAGCGTGTAGTCGCTGACGTTGGCTTCGGTCGAGCGGATGCTCGCGTCGCTGAGCTGCATCTCGCCGCCGCCGGGGATCTGGGCTTTCTTGGAGTCCGGTATCGGCGCTTCCTCGACCCATTCCAGGGTCGCCGCGCCGATCAGCTTGTCGGTGCTCAGCAGGGCGGCGGCCACGGTTGCCAGTAGGCCGATCGCGATCACGATCAGGGCGCCGCGAGGCGGGCGGATCTTGCGTTCATCGGCCACGGCTGGGCCGCAAGCTACCGTTTAGGCGTGGCCAAGCGCGCAACGCCTCGTCCGGCCGAGGTCAGCTTCAAGACGGTGACCCTGCACGGCCGCGAGGTTGGCTACCTCTGCGCCGGCGAAGGGCCGGTCCTGCTGCTGGTCCACGGCATGGCCGGCACCTGCGAGAACTGGCGCGGCGTGATCGAGGCGCTGGCTCGCCACCACACGGTGATCGCACCCGATCTGCCGGGGCACGGCCTCTCCGCTGGCGGCCCCGGCGACTACTCGTTGGGCAACCTCGCCTCCGGGCTGCGCGACCTTCTGCTTGTCCTCGGTCAGGAGCGGGCGACGCTGGTCGGCCACTCGCTCGGGGGCGGAATCTCGATGCAGTTCGCCTACCAGTTCCCCGAGATGGTCGAGCGCCTCGTGCTCGTCTCCAGCGGCGGCCTCGGCCTCGAGGTCAGCCCGGTCCTGCGCGCCGCCGCGCTGCCCGGCGCCGAGCTTTTCATCGCCGCCACCGCCAGCACCGGCCAGAAGATCGGCGACGCCGTCGGGCGGGGTCTCGCCAAGGTGGGGGTGAAGCCCGCCGCCGACGTGGCCGAGGTCGCGCGCGGCTACGGCTCGCTCGCCGAGCCGGGCCACCGCAAGGCCTTCCTCGCCACCCTGCGCTCGGTGGTCGGCACCAGGGGCCAGAGCGTCTCGGCCACCGATCGCTTCTACCTTGCCGAGGAGGTGCCGATGCTGATCCTCTGGGGCGCTCGCGACCCGATCATCCCCGTGCGTCACGGCGAGGACGCCCACCGCGCCCTTCCCGGCAGCAAGCTGGAGGTCTTCGAGGGGGCGGGGCACATGCCCCAGATCGAGCAGCCCCTCCGCTTCATCAGCGTGCTCGAGCGCTTCCTGGAGGAGACCGAGCCGGCCCACTTCGACCGCGAGCAATGGCGAGCCCGCTTCAAGGTCGCCTGACCCAGAGCAGACCGAAACGCGCCCGACAGGATTCGAACCTGTGGCCTCCGCCTCCGGAGGGCGGCGCTCTATCCAGCTGAGCTACGGGCGCTCAGGGGCCCAGTCTAGCTTCGGGTAACGGACCGGCTCCGTCGCGTAGGCTCGCAGGCTCGCATGGATCTCTCGGCGATCTTCCTCGGCACCGGTGGGTCGGTGCCCTCGGCGCGGCGCTCGACCGCGAGCGTGATGTTGGTCCGCGGCGGCCAGAGGCTGATGTTCGACTGCGGCGAAGGGACGCAGCGACAGCTGCAGCGTTCGCTGGGACTGACCCAGGTCGACGAGATATTCCTCACCCATTTCCACGCCGACCACATCCTCGGCCTGCCCGGGCTGCTCAAGACCTACGACCTGACCGCCCGCGAGGAGCCGCTGACGATCTACGGGCCGCGCGGACTGCGCGATCTCTTCAAGACGCTCGGCCGCCTGATCGGCCGCACCGACTACAGCATCGACCTGATCGAAATTGACCCCGGCGAAGCCGTTCGCCAGGACGGAGCCGAGGTGCAGGCCTTCGCGATCGAGCACAGCGTGCGGGCAAATGGCTACGTCCTGATCGAGGAGGAGCGACCGGGTCGCTTCGACCCCGCCGGGGCGAAACGGCTCGGGGTCGCCGAAGGGCCCGCTTTCGCGGCGCTGCAGAGGGGGGAGGAGGTACCCGGCAACGACGGCCCGGTGCGTCCCTCCGACGTCATGGGCGAGGCGCGGCCGGGCCGCATCGTCGCGATCACCGGCGACACGGCGCCCTGTCACTCGACCGTGGCGGCGGCTGCCGATGCGGATCTGCTGATCCACGACGCCAGCTTCGCCGAGGAGGAGGTCCAGCGCGCCGCTGACACAGGTCACTCGACGGTCGGCCAGGCGGCGGCGGTCGCCCGCGAGGCCCACGTCAAGATGCTCGCCCTGGTCCACATCTCTTCGCGCTACCACGTCGGCACCGTCCTCGACGAGGCGCGAGAGGTCTTCGAGCCATGCGTTGCCCCACGCGACTTCGATGTGATCGAGATCCCGTTCCCGGAGCGCGGTGAGCCCACGCTGGTCCCTAACGGCGCCCGCGAGCCAGACAATCATTCGAGTGAGATTGCGGCCTCGCCGGAGTTGGAGCCGGAGGTGTAGCGAGGGAGGCGGGGATGGTCAGCAGGTTCTCTTCCCCGGCACCGCGGAGTGTCTTTGCCCGAAGGCAGCAAATTGCAGGGCGCGAAGCGCCCGTTGGGAACCCGATGGCCATCCCCGCCTCCCTCGCTGCTACGCTCACGCCGTCCTTTAACTACGGCCCTGTGAGGCCGAGAAGGAGCAAGAGAAGTGAACGAGACAGTCGTGCTTGAGCGCGACGATTTGAGGCGAACGCTGCGGCGGATCGCCCACGAGATCGCCGAGAAGAACCCGGACCCCGACGCTCTCGCGATCGTCGGCATCCACACCCGCGGTGCCCTGCTCGCCCGTCGCTTGCATGCCGCGCTCGCCGAGCTGACCGGCGCCGAGGTCCCGATCGGCGACATCGACATCTCCTTCTACCGCGACGACGTCGGCGCCAAGTCACCGGCGACGCAGCCGGTGGTTCATGCCTCGCACATCGACTTCGACCTCGCCGGTCGCACCGTGGTCCTGGTCGACGATGTCCTCTTCACCGGCCGCACGGTGCGCGCCGCGATCGACGCTCTCTTCGACTACGGGCGGCCGCAGCGGGTTCAGCTCGCTGTGCTCTGCGACCGCGGCCATCGCGAGCTGCCGATCCGGCCCGACTACGTCGGCAAGAACCTGCCGACCGGCCGCGAGCAGCGGGTCAATGTCCACCTCTCCGAGCTCGACGGCAGCGACGAGGTCGCGATCGCCGATCCGCAGCCGGCGGAGGTGAGTGCATGAGGCACCTGCTCTCGATCGAGCAGCTCTCCAAAGCCGAGATCGAGGCGATCCTCGACCGCGCCGAGAGCTTCGCCGAGGTCGGCCGCCGCGACATCAAGAAGGTGCCGACCCTGCGCGGCCGCACCGTCGTCACCCTCTTCTACGAGGCGAGCACCCGCACCAGCTCCTCCTTCGAGCTCGCCGCCAAGCGCCTCTCTGCCGATCTGGTCTCGGTCAAGGCCGCCGGCTCCTCGGTCGACAAGGGCGAGTCGCTGAAGGACACGGTCGCGACGCTCTCGGCCTACGACCCGACCGCGATCGTCCTCCGCCACCCCTACGCCGGCGCCGCCCAGTTGGTCGCCGGCTGGGCCGATGCGGCGGTTGTCAATGCCGGCGACGGCAAGCACGAGCACCCCAGCCAGGCGCTGCTCGACGTCTACACGCTGCGCCGCCGCCTCGGCTCGCTCGAGGGCAAGCGGATCTGGATCGTCGGCGACGTTCTGCACAGCCGCGTCGCCCGCTCCAACCTGATCGCCTTCAAGGCGATGGGCGCCGAGCTCACCGTTTGCGGCCCGCCGGCGCTGATCCCGCGCGGTCTCGAGCAGCTCGGTTGCGAGGTCGAGCACTCGCTGGGGCGACTCGAGGAGGCCGACGTCGTCTACGCCCTGCGCCTGCAGCACGAGCGCATGAACGAGAGCTTCGTCCCCTCGATCCGCGAGTACGCCACTCACTTCCAGATCAACTCCCGCTGTCTCGGGCCGCGTCAGTTGCTCATGCACCCCGGCCCGGTCAACCGCGGTGTCGAGCTCTCCGGCGAGGTGATCGACTCACCCCAGTCGCTGATCGCCGAGCAGGTTGCTTCTGGCCTGGTCGTGCGCATGGCGATCCTCTACGAGCTGCTGGCCGCGGGCGACGAAGAGCCGGCGCCCGTTGCCGGCAACGGCCACGCCACCCCGATCGGGCAGCCGGCGTGAGCGAGCCGCAGCTGCAGATGCGCGCTGGGGAGAGCGCCGGCCTGGTCCTGCGGGGGGCGACGCTGCTCGATCCCGTCGCCGGCATCGACGCTCAGCACGACATCGTCGTTCGCGAGGGCGAGGTCGCCGAGCTGGCGGCTCCCGGCGAGGCCAACCTGGACGGCCTCGAGGAGATCGACGCCGGCGGTCTGCACGCTTTCCCGGCCTTCTTCGATCCTCATGTCCACCTGCGCACACCGGGCCAGGAGCACAAGGAGGACATCGAGACCGGTGCCCGCTCGGCCGCCGCCGGCGGCTACTGCGGCATCCTCGCGATGGCCAACACCGAGCCGCCGGTCTCGACCCCCGCCGACGTCGAGGCACTGCTCGCCGACGCTCGCGCCGCCGCCGCGGTCAAGGTCGGTTTCCTCGCCACGGTGACGCGGGCGATGGAGGGCGAGGAGCTGACCGAGATGGCCTCGCTGCGCGACGCTGGCGCCGCCGGCTTCAGCGACGACGGCCTGCCGATCGGCAACGCCCGCATCCTGCGCCGGGCGCTGCAGTACCAGCGCCTCTGCGGCGGCACGATCGCCCTCCACGAGGAGGACCCGGAGCTCTCCGGCGCGGGCGTGATGCACGAGGGCCCGGTTTCCGCGGTGCTCGGCCTCGAGGGCATTCCCTCGGTCTCGGAGTCGACGATGATCGCCCGCGACGCCGCCCTCGCCGGCTACGAGGGCGGTCGCATCCACGTCCAGCACCTCTCCGCCGGCGAGTCGGTCGAGGCGGTGCGCGCCGCCAAGGCGGCCGGCGTGCAGATCAGCTGCGAGGCCTCGCCGCACCATCTCTGCCTCACCGACGAGGAGGTGCGCAGCCTCGACCCGCAGCGCTTCAAGATGAACCCGCCGCTGCGCAGCGAGGCCGACCGCCAGGCCCTGATCGAGGGGTTGCGCGACGGCACGATCGAGTGCATCGCGACCGACCACGCTCCCCACGCGGCGGAGGAAAAGGAAGTCCCCTTCGAGCAGGCGGCGATGGGCGTCACCGGGCTTGAGACCGCTTTTGCCGCTCTGTACACCGAGCTGGTCCTGCCGGGCACGATCGAGCTCGGCCTGCTGATTGAGCGCCTTGCCGGCGGCGCCGAGCCCTTCGGCATCAAGCGCCCATCGTTGGCGCCGGGCTGTGAGGCCAACATCGCCCTCTGCGACCTCTCAGCACGCTGGACGGTCGGTGAGGATGGCTACGAGAGCCGCTCCTCCAACTCATGGTGCGCCGGCAAAGAGCTGACCGGCCGCGTCCTGATGACCCTCGCCGGCGGCCAAATCGCCTACCGCCTCCGCACTTTCTCAATGGGGGTAGCGGCGTGAATGCCCTTCCGGTGCGCTTTATGCACCCCACAGGCTCAAAAGGCGCACCGGAATGAGCGAGGGCTTCCTGCTGCTCGAGGACGGGGCCCGCTTTGACGGGGTTCCTTGCGGCGCCGAGGGGCCGGTGACCGGTGAGGTGGTCTTCAACACGGCGATGACCGGCTACCAGGAGTCGGTCACCGATCCCTCCTACGCCGGGCAGATCATCGTCTTCACCTATCCGCTGATCGGCAACTACGGCGTCTCGGCAGCGGCGATGGAGTCCGACCACGCTCACGCCCGCGGCGTGGTCATGCGCGACCCCAAGAACGGCGAGGACGTCGCCACTGCCGAGGGCGGCTGGCTCGACTGGCTAGCCGACTGCGGTGTACCGGCGATCGGCGGCGTCGATACCCGCGCCGTCGTCCGCCACATCCGTGACCGGGGGGCGATGCGGGGCGGCATCTTCCCGGCGGGCACATCTGAGAGTGAGGCGCGCGAGCGCGTCGCAGCCGAGCCCTCGATGGACGGCGCTGACCTCGCTCGCACCGTCACGCCCCCAGGGCCGATCCGCTTCGAGGGCGAGGGCGGCCCACACGTGGTCGGCATCGACACCGGGATCAAGCTCAACATCGTCCGACAGCTGCGCGAGCGCGGCTGCCAGCTCACCCTGCTGCCCTGCACCTCTTCAACGGAGGAGGTTCTGGCCGAGAGCCCCGACGTCGTTTTCCTCGCCAACGGCCCCGGCGATCCGGCCGCGCTCGGCTACGTGGTCGAGACCGTGCGCGAGCTGGTCGGCAAGAAGCCGCTATTCGGCATCTGCCTCGGCCACCAGCTGCTCTGCCGCGCCGTCGGCCTCGAGACCTTCAAGTTGCCCTTCGGCCACCGCGGCGCCAATCACCCGGTCAAGGAGCTGGCGACTGGACGGATCGACATCACCTCGCAGAACCATGGCTTCGCTGTGCAGGGCCCCGACGGTGAGCCGCGGATCGAGGCCGACGAGCCGGTGCGCTGGGAGACCGACTTCGGCGCCGCCGAGCTCTCCCACCTCAACCTTTACGACCGCACGGTCGAGGGCCTGGTGCTGAAGGAAGTCCGTGCGGCGACGGTCCAATACCACCCCGAGGCGGGGCCGGGGCCGCACGACGCCCGCCACCTCTTCGATTCCTTCCTGGAGCTCGCCCATGCCTAAGCGCACCGACATCGAGAAGATCCTCCTGATCGGCTCGGGGCCGATCGTGATCGGCCAGGCGGCCGAGTTCGACTACTCCGGCGTGCAGGCCTGCAAGGTGCTGCTCGAGGAGGGCTACGAGGTCGTCCTCGTCAACTCCAACCCGGCGACGATCATGACCGACCCCGAGTTCGCCACCTCGACCTACATCGAGCCGCTGCTGCCCGGTCCGGTCACTCGGATCATCGAAAAGGAGCGGCCCGACGCGCTGCTGCCGACCCTGGGTGGCCAGACCGCGCTCAACCTGGCGATGACCCTGCACGAGGACGGCACCTTGGAGAAGTTCGGGGTCGAGCTGATCGGCGCCGACCACGCCGCGATCCGCCGTGCCGAGGACCGCGAGGAGTTCCGCAAGACGATGAACGAGGCGGGCGTGCGGATCCCCTGGTCGATGACGGTGGAGACGCTTGGCGAGGTCGAGGCGGCGCTGGCCGACGGCCGCATCACCCTGCCGGCGATCGTCCGCCCGGCCTTCACCATGGGCGGCCAGGGCGGTGGCGTGGGGGGGACCGAGACCGAGCTGCGCCAGGTCGTCTCCGAGGGTCTCGCCGCCAGCCCGATCAACCAGGTGCTGGTCGAGGAGTCGGTGATCGGCTGGGGCGAGTTCGAGCTCGAGGTGATGCGCGATCACAACGACAACGTGGTGATCATCTGCTCGATCGAGAACGTCGACCCGATGGGCGTGCACACCGGCGACTCGGTCACCGTCGCCCCGGCCCAGACCCTCACCGACGCGCTCTACCAGGACCTGCGCGACCAGGCGATCAAGGTGATCCGCGCCGTCGGCGTCGAGACCGGCGGCTCCAACGTGCAGTTCGCGGTCAACCCCGAGAACGGCGAGATCGCCGTGATCGAGATGAACCCGCGCGTCTCGCGCTCCTCGGCCCTGGCCTCGAAGGCCACCGGCTTCCCGATCGCCAAGATGGCGGCCAAGCTCGCGGTCGGCTACGCGCTGGAGGAGATTCCCAACGACATCACCCGGGCGACGCCGGCCAGCTTCGAGCCGACGATCGACTACGTGGTGACCAAGATCCCGCGCTTCGCCTTCGAGAAGTTTCCCGGCACCGAGGGCAAGCTCTCGACCTACATGCAGAGCGTCGGCGAGGCGATGGCGATCGGCCGCACCTTCCGCGAGTCCTTCGCCAAGGCGATGCGCTCGCGCGAGCTCGATTCCGAGGCCGATGTGCCGGAGTCCGACGAGGCGCTGCTGGCGGCGCTGGAGAAGCCCTGCGCCGAGCGCTTCGACCTGATCCTCGCCGCCTTCCGCCGCGGCCTCGGCGTCGAGGCCGTGCACGAGAGCTGCCTGGTCGACCCCTGGTTCCTGCGCGAGCTGCAGACCCTGGCGACGGAGGGCGACGGCACCGAGGGACTCTCCCGCGTCTACAAGTCGGTCGACACCTGCGCCGCCGAGTTCGAGGCGGCGACGCCCTACTACTACTCGGCCCACGAGCGTCCCTCCGCGGGCGTTGCCGCCTCGGAGGTCCGTCGCGGCGAGCGCGACTCGGTCGTCATCCTCGGCGCCGGGCCGAACCGGATCGGCCAGGGGATCGAGTTCGACTACTGCTGCGTGCACGCCGCGATGACCGCCCGCGAGCTCGACCGCGACGCGGTGATGATCAACTGCAACCCGGAGACGGTCTCGACCGACTACGACACCTCCGACCGCCTCTACTTCGAGCCGCTGACCGCCGAGGACGTGCTCGCGGTCTGCGAGCAGGAGCGGCCCGAGGGAGTGATCGTCCAGTTCGGCGGCCAGACGCCGCTGAAGCTGGCCCGGGCCCTGGAGGAGGCCGGCGTGCCGCTGCTTGGCACGCCCGTTGACGCGATCGACCTCGCCGAGGACCGCGGCCGCTTCGGCGCCCTGCTGCGCAAGCTCGGCATCAAGCATCCGCCCTACGGCACCGCGCTCTCGGCGGAGGAGGCCACGGAGATCGCCGAGAAGGTCGGCTTCCCGCTGCTGGTCCGCCCCTCCTACGTGCTCGGTGGCCGGGCGATGGAGATCTGCTACTCGACCGACGACCTCAGCGCCTATCTGAAAGCCCACGTCAAGGCCGACCAGGAGCACCCGCTGCTGCTCGACCGCTTCCTCGAGAACGCGATCGAGGTGGATGTGGATGCGCTGGCCGACGGCAGCGACGCCCACGTCGCCGGGATCATGCAGCACGTCGAGGAGGCGGGCGTGCACTCGGGCGACTCGGCCTGCGTGATCCCGCCAATGAGCCTCGGTGCCGAGATGCTGGCGGAGATCCGCGCGACGACGAAACGGATCGCGCTCGAGCTCGGCGTGATCGGCCTGATCAACATCCAGTACGCCGTCGCCGGCGGCGAGCTCTACGTGATCGAGGCCAACCCGCGCGCCTCGCGCACCGTGCCCTTCGTCTCCAAGGCGACCGGCGTGCCGCTGGCGAAGCTGGCGGCGCGGCTGATGCTGGGTGAGAAGCTCGCCGACCAGGAGCTGCGCGATCCGCCCGCCGGCCTGGTCAGCGTCAAGGAGGCGGTACTGCCCTTCGCCCGCTTCGCCGGCGCCGACTCGGTGCTCGGGCCGGAGATGAAGAGCACCGGCGAGGTGATGGGCATTGCCACCGACTTTCCGACCGCCTTCGGCAAGGCGCAGGCCGCCGCCGGCGTCTCCTTGCCAACAGAGGGCGCGGTCTTCATCACCGTCACCGACACCGACAAGCCGGCGGCGACCCAGATCGCCACTCAGCTCCATGACCTTGGCTTCGAGCTGATCGCCACCGGTGGCACCGCCCAGGCGATCTCGACGATGGGCGTCCCCGTAACCCCGATCAACAAGATCGTCGAGGGCTCGCCGCACGTCGTCGACTTGATCCGCGAGCGCCGCTGCAACCTGGTGATCAACACCCCGACCGGCTCCGGCGCCCGCGCCGACGGCTACGAGATCCGCACCGCCGCCGTGCGTCACAACGTCCCCTGTGTGACGACGATGACCGGCGCGACCGCCGCCGTGCGTGCGATCGCCGCCAAGATCGAAGGCGACTCCGAGGTCCGCTCCCTGCAGGAGATCCACGGCCTCGAGCGGGCCAAGCAGCCGCGATGACGGCTCCCTTCGGGCGCCGCCTCTGCAAGGTCTCAGAGAGCCGCGATTCCGGCGGCTACCGGCTCTTCTCGCTGGTCGACACCGAGGGGCCCGAGCCCCTGGCGGGCCAGTTCTACATGCTGGCCACCGAGCGCCACTGGGAGCAGGGCGGCCAGCGCCCCTTCCTGCCGCGGGCGCTCTCGGTTGCCGCGACCGGTCCGGCGGCCGGGGGTGTCCGCCTCGACTTCCTGATCGAGGGCATCGGCCCCGGCACCGATCGCCTCTGCGAGCTCGAGGCGGGGGAGGGCGTCTGGCTCAACGGCCCCCTCGGCAACTCCTTCTCGACCCCTCGCGAACTGCATCAACTTCTACCCCCAGGAGGTGGAGAAGTTGATGCAGTTCGGCCCAGCGGGGCGATCTTGGTGGGGGGTGGGATCGGGATCGCGCCGCTGGCGCTCTTGCGGCGGACCTTTGCGGCAAAGAACATTCCCACCCGCGTCCTGCTCGGCTTTCGAGACAAGACCCACTCCGGCGGCCTCGACGACCTCTTCTCCTGCTGTGAGATCCGCCTCGCCAGCGACGACGGCCACATCGGCCATCACGGCTACGTCACCGACCTGCTCGCGGCGATGCTCGAAGGCGACGATGCCGGTAGCGCCGCTGTCTACGCCTGTGGCCCACCTCAGATGCTCGACGCCGTGGCTGCAATGTGCACCGCGGCCGGAGTCGCCTGCGAGCTGGCAATGGAGTCGCCGATGGCCTGTGGCTACGGCGCCTGCTTTGGCTGCGCTGTCCCCAAGCCAGGCGGCGACTACCTGCGCCTCTGCGTCGACGGCCCGGTAGTGCGTCCCGATCAGGTCGAGCTCGCCCATGCCTGACTTTTGCGGCATCGAGCTGAAGCACCCAGTGGTCAACGCCTCCGGCACCTTCGACGCGATCGCCGCGCGCCGCGTCTACGGCGACGCCCTGCTCGACGACTTTCCCTTTTCCGCCTTCGTCTCGAAGACGATCACGCCTGAGCCGCGGAGCGGCAATGAGCCGCAACGGATCTGGGAGACCCCGGCGGGGATGATCAACTCGATTGGCCTGCCCAATAAGGGCCTGGAGGGATTCCTGGCCGAGGACCTGCCGCGGCTGGCGCAACTGCCGGTTCCGCTGATCGTCTCGGTGATGGCGACGAACCGGGAGCAGTTCGCGCACCTGGTTGAGGAGGTGGGGGCGAGGGACGAGGTCGCCGCGATTGAGCTCAACGTCTCCTGTCCCAACGTCCATTCTGGCTTGATCGTCGGTGAGCAACCGAGTGAGACCGAGGCTCTGCTCGGAGCTCTGCGGCCAGTGAGCGGCAAGCCTTTGATCGTCAAGCTCACACCCAACGTCGCCAACCCCGCGGAGATCGCTCTCGCCGCCGAGCAGGGTGGGGCGGACGCGGTCTCGCTGATCAACACGGTGAAGGCCAGCGCGATCGATCCGGCTACCGGCAAGCCCGGCATCGCGGCTGGCCACGGCGGTCTCTCTGGCCCCGCGGTGAGGCCGGTGGCCATTGCCCAGGTACGCGCCGTCGCCGCCGTTGTCGGCATCCCGATCGTCGGCATGGGAGGTATTTCCAGTGGCGCCGATGCAGTCGAAATGCTCTCGGCCGGGGCGAGCTTGGTGGCGGTCGGGACCGAGAACTTCCGTGACCCAAAAGCTGGGAACCGGGTGGCGAGCGAGATTGCCGGAGCGCTCGAAACGGGTCGAAGTACCGCTGCACTCGGCAACCCCGCCTAAACCTCGACTGGAGGTTCAGGTGAATTTCAGCGTATTTGGCTTGCATGGCCTTGCACGCCCGCGACCCGCGGCTATACTCGCCGCCCACATGCCTGCCCCAGTCAAGACCTCCGCCGCTGCCCCCGAGCGTTCACTGGACCAGCGGATGGACGCTCTCAAACGCGCCAACGACATTCGCACCGCTCGCGCGAAGCTGAAGAAGGACCTAAAAGCGGGCAAGGCGAACATCCACACGCTGTTGCTTGACCCGCCCGAGTACGTGCTCACGGCCAAGGTCTTCGACATGCTGCTGGCGGTGCCGAAGTACGGTCGCGTGAAGACGAACCGCATCCTCAACCAGTGCCGGATCTCGCCCTCGAAGACGATCGGCGGACTATCCGAGCGCCAGCGCGCAGAGCTCGTCTCGCAGCTCCGCCGATAGCTCGGTCAGTATTCCCGGCCGCATGGCCAAGGTCTTCGTCATCACTGGTCCCTCGGGGGTCGGCAAGGGCACGCTGATCTCGACCCTGCTCGAACGGGTCCCGGATCTCGAGCTCTCGATCTCGGCGACGACGCGCGAGCCGCGCAAGGGCGAGGTGAACGGGCGCGATTACCACTTCCTCACGCCCGAGGAATTCGACCAGCGGATCAAGGCCGAAGACTTCCTCGAGTTCGCCACCTACAGCGGCCACCGCTACGGCACCCTGCGCTCGGAGGTTCGACGGCGGCTCGATCAGGGGCACTCGGTCGTGCTCGAGATCGAGGTCCAGGGCGCCCGCCAGGTGCGGGCGGCGATGCGCGAGTCGGTGCAGGTCTTCATCGCCCCGCCGGACCCGGCCTCGCTGCGCCGCCGGCTCGAGTCGCGCGGCACCGACAGCCTCGAGGCGATCGACGCCCGGCTCGAGGTCGCCGAGCAGGAGCTGGCCGCCCAGGGCGAGTTTGCCCACACCCTCGTCAACGACGATCTCGACCGCGCCGCCGATGAGCTGGAGGGAATCGTGCGCGCCGAGTCGGGGATACCTCTAGACTCCGGAGCCGAATGATCAAACCACGCGTTGACAAGCTCCTTGACCACACTGACTCCCACTACGCGGCCGTAGTCGTCGCCGCCAAGCGGGCTCGTCAGATCAACAGCTACTACCACAGCCTCGGCGAGGGCAGCTTCGGCGAGTACCCGCCGCCGATGGTCGATATTCCCGGCGACAGGAACTACCTCTCGGTTGCGCTCGAAGAGGTCGCCGCGGGCAAGATCAAGTACGAGTACCGCTCCTAAGCGCGTTCCGGCATAGCCGGACCTAAGGAACAGCCATGGCCAGAATCCTGCTCGGCGTAAGCGGAGGGATTGCCGCCTACAAGGCGCTCGAACTGGCGCGCCTGGCGACTACAGCTGGCCATGGCGTTCGCGTGCTGATGACCGAGGGGGCGACCCGTTTCGTCGGCGCCGCCTCCTTCGAGGGCATCGTCGGCGCGCCGGTGCTGCTCTCCGAGTTCGAGCGCGACCCAATGCGCGGCGCCTTCCCGGGTGAGCAGGCCCCGGCGCACGACCCGATCGGCCACCTCGAGCTCGCCGCCAACTGCGACGCCTATCTCGTCGCCCCGGCCTCGGCTAACACGATCGCCAAGCTGGCTTCCGGCGCCGCCGACTCGATGGTCACCACCTCCTTTCTCGCCTGTACGGCGCCGCGCCTGGTGGCGCCGGCGATGAATGACCGCATGTACACCGACGCCGCGACGCAAGCCAACCTGACGACCCTGCGCGAGCGCGGCGTAATTGCGATCGAGCCAGAGGAGGGCGCCCTCGCCTCGCGCGGTGAGCACGGCAAGGGCCGCCTCCCCGACCCAGCCCAGCTATTGGCCCGGGTCGAAGCCGAGCTGCCCACCGGCGAGCGCCCCTGGGACGGTCTCCGCGTCCTCGTCACCGCCGGCGGCACCCGCGAGCCGATCGACTCCGTCCGCTTCCTCGGCAACCGCTCCAGCGGCCGCATGGGCATCGCCCTGGCCGGCGCCGCCGCCCGCCGCGGCGCCGACGTAATCCTGATCGCCGCCAACGTCAGCCTGCCCGAGCCCCCCGGCGTCCACCGCATTGACGTTGAGACGACGGCCCAGCTCGCCGAGGCGGCCCGCACCGAGTTCCCCAACTCTCAAGTCCTCCTAATGGCCGCCGCCCCCGCCGACTTCAAGGCAAGCGACGTTGCAGCCGGCAAGCTCACCCGCGACGCCTCCCTCGATCTCCACCTGGAGCCCACCGAGGACATCCTCGCCGGCCTCACCGCCACCCGCACCGAGAGCCAAACCGTGGTCGCCTTCGCCGCCGAAGCCGGCGACAACGTCGACCGAGCCCGCGAGAAGCTGACCCGCAAGAACGCCGACCTAATCGTCCTCAACGACATCTCAAACCCCGCCATCGGCTTCGAGAGCCAAGAAAACGCAGTAACCCTGATCGACTCAGCAAGTGCCGACCCCGTCCCACAAGCTTCGAAGGACGTTGTGGCGGAAAAGATCCTCCAGAGAGTCGACCAGCTAAGAGCCCAGGTAGCTCGGCCGAAGCGGTAGCTCCAGCGGGTGGCGGGTGGGTGGGGGGTCGAGGACAGCCCGTGGACTGCCCGCAGGGCCCCCACCCACACGACAGGACCCGCTGGCCGCAAGCTCTCGCCGAGCTATACTCGCCCCAAGCTTTTCGTCTCACCGCAGTACCGGAAGTGGGCCTGGCCCACTTTTTTTACGGCCTCAACCGATGGAAGACCTCCAGCAAGACATTCAGCAGCAGCTCCGCGAGCTCGATTCCGAGCTCGATCTGGTCGCGCTCGAGCAGCCGAGTAAGGAAGCATTGCGCCTCTTCATCGACCACCCGGGTGGCGTCGACCTCGCGCTCTGCGAACGGGTCACCCACCACCTCAACCACCTGCGGGCCGAGTACGCGCTGGAGGTTTCCTCGCCCGGCCCCAAGTACAGCAATGACAAGGAGATCCAGTGAGCAAGGAGATCGTCGAAGCAGTCAAGGCACTGGAGCAGGAGAAGGGGATCTCCGCCGACAAGCTGATGGACGCGCTCGCCGACGCGCTCCTCTCCGCCTACAAGAAGACGCCCGGAGCGGCCAAATACGCCCGCGTCGACCTCGATCACGAAACCGGCGACTTCCTCGTCTTCGAACTGATCCTGCCGCCCGAGCTGGAGGAGAAGCTGCTCGCCGAAGCGGCCGAGGCGCAGGAGGAGGAAGAGCGCGAAGTCGACCCCGAGACGGGCGAGCTGCGCGAGCCCGAGGACCCCGAGCTCGATCCAGAGATGATCGCTCCCTACGAGGACCAGATCGAGACCCGCGACGTCACCCCGGAAGACTTCGGCCGGATCGCCGCCCAGACGGCCAAGCAGGTGATCCTGCAGCGGATCCGCGAGGCCGAACGGATGATGATGTTCGAGGAGTACCAGGACCGCGTCGGCGAGCTGATCACGGGAATCATCCAGCAGTCCGACAAGCGCTACACGCTGGTCCAGTTGCGTGAGCGGGTCGAGGCACTGCTGCCCAAGTCCGAGCAGGTCTACAACGAGCGCTACGACCACGGCATGCGGGTCAAGGCCGTGATCACCGACGTCTCCGACTCGACCAAAGGACCGGCGATCGTCGTCTCCCGGCGTAGCTCCGAGCTGATCAAGAAGCTCTTCGAAATGGAGGTACCGGAGATCGCCGACAAACTGGTCGAGATCGTCGGCGTCGCCCGCGAGCCCGGCTACCGCTCGAAGATCGCCGTGATCTCCCACGCCGATGGCGTCGACCCGGTTGGCGCCTGCGTCGGCCCCCGCGGCTCACGCGTGCGCATGGTCGTTTCCGAGCTGCGCGGCGAGAAGATCGACATCATCCCCCACAACGACGAGCCCGCCCGCTTCGTCGCCAAGGCGCTCTCGCCGGCCCGAGTGCGCGAGGTGATCGTCGACGACGACGAGCGCCAGGCGACCGTGATCGTGCCCGACGACCAGCTCTCGCTGGCGATCGGTCGCGACGGCCAGAACGCCCGCCTCGCCGCCCGCCTCACCGGCTGGCGGGTCGACATCAAGTCGGAGACCGAGTTCTCCCAGGAGGACCAGGACGTCGAGTACGAGGGCGAAGAAACCTTCGACGGGCGCTGCATGGCGGTGCTCTCCAACGGCCGCCGTTGTCCCAACGCGGCGATCGAGGGGTCGACTTACTGCGGACTGCCCTCGCATCAGGCGCTGAGCCGCTTCGACACCAACCAGATCGCCGTGCTCGCCCCGATCCCCGAGGCCGAAGTCGAAATCCTCGCCGATCCCGATGCGGATCAGGGTCAGGTCGATGCGATTGTCGAGAAGGCTGAATCCGAATTCGTCGAGGAGACTCCGGATGAGACTCCTCAGGACGAGGCGGAGTCGCCCGCGGGTCCTGTCGCGACAGAGGACTCCTCGTCCTCGCAAGCTGCGGGCGAGGAGCCCACCGCCGCGCCACCCGCGGCAGAATCCGTTGAGGCTGAGCAGCCCCAGGACGAGGCGCCCGAGAAATCCGGAGAGGAGCCTGTCGCTGAGCAGCCTCAGGGCGAGGCCGTTGAGGCCGAGCCCGAGGTTGCGGAGGATGCTGAGCAGTCCGAGTCCGAAGCTGAACCGGTTGCCGAGGAGGCAGAGCAAGCGTAGTGGCAAAAAAGCGGGTACATGAGATCGCGAAAGCGCAGGGGCTCGAGAGCAAAGAGGTCCTTGCGGCGCTGAAGAGCGCTGGTATCGAGGCCAAAGCGGCTGCCTCGAGCGTCGAGGAGGCCGATGCGCTGAAGGCGATCCAGGCCGCGAAGGGCAATGGTGGCGCTGCCGCTGCCCCCGCCGAGGGCGCCAAAAAGCCCGCACCCCCCGCAGCTGCGAAGGAGGCGCCCGCGAAGCCGGCGCCAGCTCAGGAGGTCGCGGCAAAGCCAACACCGAAACCGGCCACTTCCAAAGGCCCGGTTCGCCCCGCCGGCAAACCCGCCGCTGGCGGTGGAGGTGGTGCCAGCGGCAAAAAGCGCCGTGTCGTAATCGATTCGCAGGCTGCTCGCCGGGACCAGATGGGTGGGCCGCCACCGCAGCGTCCGCCGCGCCGCCGCGGTGGCCGTCGCCGCCGTCCGCTGCTGGAGGAGCCGCCGCCCAAAGTCGAGGCAGCGGAGCCCGAGGCGACCAAGGTCCCGGCCGGCGCAACGGTGCGCGAGGTTGCCGAGCTGCTCGGCCTCGGCAGCTCCGAGGTGATCAAGAAGCTGATGACGATGGGGGAGATGGCCACCCTCACCCAGACCCTCACCGACGAGTCGATCTCGGCCATAGCCGACGAGTACGACCGCAAGATCGAGATCGTCACCGCCGCTGACGAGGAGCCCGAGGAACCGGCCTTCGAGGACAGCGACGAGGAGCTCGCCGACCGGCCGCCCGTGGTCACGATCATGGGCCACGTCGACCACGGCAAGACCTCGCTGCTCGACGCGATCCGCGAGACCGAGGTGGCAGCCGGCGAGGCCGGCGGCATCACCCAGCACATCGGCGCCTACCAGGTCCACCACGACGAGAAGACGATCACCTTCCTCGACACCCCGGGCCACGCCGCCTTCACGGCAATGCGCGCCCGCGGCGCCAAGGTCACCGACATCGCGGTGGTCGTCGTCGCCGCCGACGACGGGGTCATGCCGCAGACCAAAGAGGCGATCGACCACGCTCGCGCCGCCGACGTGCCGATCCTGATCGCGGTCAACAAGATCGACAAGGAGGGCGCCCAGCCCGACCGGGTCCGCAACGAGCTCGCCGCCGACGGCCTCACCCCCGAGGACTGGGGCGGGGAAACCGTCTACGTCGACGTCTCGGCCAAGACCCGCGAGGGGCTCGACAAACTGCTGGAGATGATCCTGCTCGTCACCGAGCTGGAGGAGCTGGGAGCGAATCCGGACGCCCCCGCCTCGGGCACGGTGGTCGAGTCCCAGCTCGACCCCGGTCGCGGTCCCGTGGTCACGATTCTGGTCCAGCGCGGCACACTGAAGGTCGGCGACTCGCTCGTCGCCGGGCCACAGTGGGGCCGGGTGCGGGCGATGCACGACTTCACCGGCACCCGGGTGCAGAGCGCCGGTCCCGGCATGCCGGTCGAGGTGCTCGGCTTCGACGGCGTCGCCGATGCCGGTGAGTTCATCCATGCCGTCGAGAACGACCGCCGCGCCCGCCAGGAGGCGCAGGAGCGCGCCAACCGGCTCAAGACCGAGCAGCTGGCCCGTCGCCAAGCGCGCAAGGTCAGCCTCGAGGAGGTTTTCTCGCGCGTCCAGGAGGGCGAGATCAAGGAGCTCAACATCGTGCTCAAGGCCGATGTTGCCGGCTCCCTGGAGGCGCTCCAGGACGAGATCGCCAAGGTGCCCCAGGAGCAGGTCGGGATCAACATCATCCACTCCCAGACCGGTGGCATCAACGAGTCCGACGTGATGCTGGCCGCGGCTTCGGAAGCGATCATCATCGGCTTCAACGTGCGGCCGCTGGCCGATGCCCGCCGCGCCGCCGAGCGCGAGGGCGTCGACGTCCGCACCTACTCGGTGATTTACAAAATCACCGAAGACCTGCGCAACGCGATGGAGGGCATGCTGGAGGCGATCGAGGTCGAGGAGACGCTCGGCGAGGCCGAGGTCAAACAGACCTTCAAGGCCTCCAAGGTCGGCCGCATCGCCGGCTGCATCGTCAACGAAGGCAAGGTCACGCGCACCGCCAGCGTCCGCCTCGTCCGCGAGGGCACCGTGATCTGGGACGGCAAACTCGGCTCCCTGCGCCGCTTCAAAGACAACGTGCAGGAAGTCGAGGAGGGCCAGGAGTGCGGCGTCGTCCTCGACGGCTACGCTGACGTCAAGGAGGGGGACATGCTCGAGTTCTTCGAGACAAAGCAGGTCGAGCAGACGCTGGACTAAGATGGCCGCTCCTCGCATGCGCCGCATCAACGAGGTGCTTCGCGAGGTGATCGGCGCTGCCATCGCCGAGTTGAGCGATCCGCGCATCGGCTTCGTGACCGTGACCTCCGTGGAGACCAGCCCAGACCTGCGCGCCGCCAAGGTGCACGTCAGTGTGCTCGGCAACGAGGAGGAGAAAGAGGCGACGATGGTCGGCCTGGCCTCCTCACACGGCGTCCTGCAGTCGAGGATCGCGGCCGAGACGCGAATGAAGCGCACCCCGACCCTCAGCTTCCGTTACGACGAGACCGTCGAGCAGGGCATGCGGATCACCGAACTGCTCGAGGGGGAAGACCTGTGAGCGATGGGGCCGGCGTGGCGACGGCGGGCATCGAGCAGGTCCTCGGCGAGCTGCGCTCGCGCGATCGCTTCTTGCTTACTGCCCACGAGGGCCCCGATGGCGACGCCCTCGGCTCGCTGCTCGGCATGCACCACCTGCTCGGCCAGCTCGGCAAGGACTCGGTGATGTTTATGGCGGCGAAGGAGTTCCCGCTGCCGATCGAGTACCGCTTCCTGCCCCTCGAGGAGGTCTTCCACGAGCCGCCGGCCGATATGGCCGATCGCACCGTGATCTTCCTCGACTGCGGCAACATCGATCGCATGCCCGTCGACTTCCTCAGCGAGGGCGACAACTTTCGCATCAACATCGATCATCACCACGACAACACCCGCTTCGGTGACGTCAACCTGGTCGAAGTCGGTGCTTCCTCAACTGCCGAGATCGTCTATGAGCTGGCGATCGCGCTGGGGGCGGAGATCACCCCCGAGATCGCCGCGGCGCTCTACGTCGGCCTGATCACCGACACGGGCAAGTTCATGTACGAGAACACCAACGCCCAAACGCATCGCATTGCCGCCGACCTGATCGACGCCGGCGTCGCGGTCGACGACACCTACCGCCGCCTCTACGAGCACGTCCCGATCGAGAAGCTGCGGCTGCTCTCGCGGGCGCTCGAGGGCATTCAGCGCTACTGCGGCGGGCGGCTGATCGTCTCCTACATCACCGCTGCCGACTACGAGGCCAGCGGCGGCGGCGAGGAGATGACCGAGGGAATCATCGATCACCTGCGCTCGATCGAGGGATGCAAGGTGGCGGCAATGGTCCGCGACAAGGGCGATCGCGATCGCGCCGCGCGCAAGGTCAGCCTGCGTTCCAGCGGCGGTGAGGTCGACGTCTCGGCGATGGCGCGCAAGCACGGGGGAGGGGGTCACAAGCGAGCCGCGGGGTTCTCCACTGACCTCGAGCTCGACCAGCTCGTCAACTTCCTCTGTGGCGAAGTAAAAGCCCAACTCGGGCCCTAATCGCGTGGCCGCGGCAGGCGAAGGCTCGGTGCTGCTTTGCGACAAGCCGGCCGGCAAGACCTCGCACGACATCGTCCTCGCCGTGCGCCGCGAGCACCGCGGCGAGAAAGTCGGGCACGCCGGCACCCTCGACCCCTTTGCCACCGGCCTCCTTTTGGTCCTGATCGGGCGGGCGACGCGGCTGCAGCGATTCCTGGTCGAGCTGCCGAAGACCTACGTGGCTCGCGCCAGGCTCGGCTGGCGCTCGAGCACCGGCGATCCCGACGGTGAGCTGGAGCAGACCGGCCGTGTCCCCGCGTCGCTCGATCTGCCCAGCGGCCGGGTGCGCCAGCGCGTGCCGATGACCTCCGCCGTCCGCGTCGGCGGCGAGCGGCTCTACCGCAAGGCTCACCGCGGGGAAGTGGTCGATACCCCCGAGCGCGAGGTAGAGGTCTATCGCGCCGAGCTGCTCGGCAGTGACGCCGAGAGCGCCGAGTACGAGGTCGAGTGCTCCGCCGGCACCTACATCCGCACCCTGATCGAGACCCTCGACGACGCCTACTGCGCCGAGCTGCGCCGCACAGCGATCGGCCCCTTCAGGGTCGAGGACGCAGGCCGAGAGCTAACCCTGGACCAAGTTGCTGAGCTGGCCCCCACCGTCGTCCAGGCCCTACGATGAGCTTCCGGTGGTCCTTTTGCACCTCAGGGGTACATAAAGCGCACCGGAAGGATCTGCCCTGAGCATCCAAGTCACATCTCTTCCCGATGCCGAGCCGCGGCCGCGGCACGTCGCGATTGGGACCTTCGACGGCGTCCACCGCGGCCACCAGGCCGTGATCGAGGGCGCCGACACCGTCCTCACCTTCGATCCCCACCCGCTGGAGATCATTCATCCCACGGCCCTGCCGAAGCTGATCATGCCCTTCGGGGTCAAGCGCGACGTGATCGAGGGCCTCGGCGTCGGGGAGCTGGTCGTGATCCCCTTCGACAAGGAGTTCGCCGGGCGCAGCGCCGAGGAATTCATCGAGGACGTGCTGATCGCCAGGCTCGGCGCCGAGCAGGTCTCGGTCGGCGAGAACTTCCGCTTCGGCGCGAAGGCGAAAGGCGATCCGGCGATGTTGGCCGCCCGCAGGGAGTTCGAGACCCGCGTGGTGCCGCTGGTCGAAACCGACGGCGAGACGATCTCCTCGACCCGGATCCGCGCCCTGGTCGCGGCCGGTGACATGGAGGGCGCGCGGCACTGCCTCGGCGCTCCCTTCATGGTCGAGGGTGAAGTTGTCAGCGGTGACCAGAGGGGCCGCGAGCTTGGCTTTCCGACGGCAAATATCGTCCCCGACGATCGCCTCGCGATCCCGGGGCACGGCGTCTACGCCGCCTTCGCCAACGGTGCCCCCGCCGCGGTCAACGTCGGCGTGCGGCCGACCTTCGAGAGCGGTCGCGGGGTGCTGATCGAGACCTACCTGATTGACTTCGAAGGCGATCTCTACGGGACCGAGATGCGAGTCGCTTTCGTCGAGCGCCTGCGCGGCGAGAAACGCTTCTCCAGTGTCGAGGAGTTGATCGCCCAGATGCGGATCGATGTCGAGGACGCGAAACGCGTCTGTGCTAGCTTCACCGGCGCGCCATGAGCCTGACCACGGAGAAAAAAAGCGAGCTGATCGGCAAGTACGGCCGCGCCGACGGCGATACCGGCTCGGCCGAGGTTCAGATTGCCCTGCTCACGGAGCGGATCAACGAACTTACCGAGCATCTCCGCACCCATCCCAAGGATCATCACTCGCGCCGCGGCCTGCTGATGTTGGTCGGCAAGCGCCGCCGCATGCTGCGCTATCTCGAGCGCCACGACCTCGAGCGCTACCGCGCCCTGGTCGCCGAACTCGGTCTGCGGCGATGATCGCCGCCGGGGAGCCGGCGCCCGATTTCACTCTGCGGGACCAGGACGGCGAGAAGGTCTCGCTCTCCGACTTTCGCGGCACCAAGGTCCTGTTGGTCTTCTACCCGCTCGACTTCAGCCCCGTCTGCACCGACCAGCTCTCGGTCTATCAGGAGGTCAAACCGGAGAT
>CAVPFX010000002.1:0-1490916 GCA_963703895.1 uncultured Solirubrobacterales bacterium | reverse complement strand
ACGAGAGTTCTGAAAGCAGATGGCCACCATCCGGGTGGCCGGAGGTAGGACAACTAAATGAGCATGTTTGACGTAACCCGCGTTTCGGCGGACATCGGCGACGGCCAGATTTCCTTCGAGACCGGAAAACTCGCGAAGCAGGCGGGTGGCGCGGTCGTGGTTCAGGCCGGCGACACGATGGTGCTCTGCACCGCAACCGTCGGCAATCTTCGCGACGTGGACTTCCTTCCCCTTACCGTCGACGTTGAGGAGCGGATGTACGCCGCGGGCAAGATCCCCGGCTCGTTCTTCCGTCGCGAGGGACGCTCGGGCGAGAAGGCGACTTTGACCGCCCGCATGATCGACCGGCCGATCCGCCCGCTCTTCCCCAAGGGCTGGCACTACGAGACGCAGCTGGTCGCGATTCCGATGTCGGTCGATCAGGTCAACCCCTACGACATCCTCGCCATGAACGGCGCCTCGGCGGCGCTGGCGATCTCACCGGTTCCCGTCGCCGCCCACGTCGGCGCGGTGCGGATCGGCAAGCTCGATGGCGACTTCGTCGTCAACCCCTCCGAGGAGGATCTGGCTGAGCTTGACCTCGACCTGATCGTCGCCGGCACCGACGAGGCGATCCTGATGGTCGAGGCCGGCGCCAACGGCGTCACCGAGCAGGAGATCCTCGACGCGCTCGACATCGCCCACGGCGAGATCAAGAAGCTCGTCGCCGCGATGGAGGAGCTGCAGCAGAAGGCCGGCAAGGAGAAGATCGAGGTCGAGGCTCCCTCGATCGACGAGGGCCTGCTCAGCGACATTCGCTCCTCGCACGGCCAGGCGCTGATCGACGCGATCGCCACCGAAGGCAAGCTCGAGCGCTACGAGGCGATCGACGAGGTCAAGGACGAGGTGGTCGCCAAGTACGCGCCCGAGTCCGCCGACGGAGAGACCGACGAGAAGCAGGTGGCCGAAGTCAAGGCCGCCTTCGGCTCAATCGAGAAGGACACGATCCGCAAGGCGATCGCCGTCGACAAGAAGCGCCCCGACGGCCGCGCCCAGGACGAGATCCGGCCGATCGAGTGCGAGGTCGACATCTCACCCCGCGTGCACGGCTCGGCGCTGTTCACCCGCGGTGAGACGCAGATCCTCTCCAACGCCGCGCTCGGCACGACGCGCATGGACATGCGCATCGACACGCTCGGTCTGGAGACCTCGAAGAAGTTCTGGCACCACTACAACTTCCCGCCCTTCTCGGTCGGGGAGGCAGGCTTCATGCGCGGCCCGAAGCGCCGTGACATCGGCCACGGTGCGCTCGCCGAGCGCGCCCTGGTGGCGACGATCCCCAACGAAGAGGACTTCCCCTACGTGATCCGGGTCGTCTCCGAGACCCTGGAGTCCAACGGCTCCTCCTCGATGGGCTCGGTCTGCGCCTCCTCGATGGCGCTGCAGGCCGCAGGCGTGCCGGTCACGGCCCCCGTCGCCGGCGTGGCGATGGGACTCATTAAGGAGGGCGACGACTACATCGTCCTCACCGACATCGCCGGCGTCGAGGACCACCTCGGCGACATGGACTTCAAGGTCGCCGGCACCGCGGACGGGATCACCGCCCTGCAGATGGACATCAAGATCACCGGCGTCACCTTCGAGATCCTCACCGACGCGCTGGAGCAGGCCAACAAGGGCCGCCAGTTCATCCTCGGCAAGATGGCGGAGGCGATCGACGGCCCGCGCGAGCAGCTCTCACAGCACGCGCCGCGGATCGAGTCGATCAAGATCGATCAGGAGAAGATCGGCGCCGTGATCGGCAAGGGTGGCGAAACCATCCGCGCCCTCTGCGAGGAGTTCGAAGCCGAAATCGACGTCGAAGACGACGGCACGATCCGCATCTACGCTCCGACCGGCTCGCTGGTCGAAGCCTGCGTCGCGCGGATCCAGTCGATGACCAAGGAGGCCGAAGTCGGCGATCGCTACGAGGCGGCCAAGGTCGTCAAGACGACCACCTTCGGCGCCTTCGTCGAGCTGGTCAAGGGCACCGACGGCCTGCTGCACATCTCCAACGTCAAGCCGGGCGAGCGAGTCGACTCGGTCGACGACGTGCTCACCTCCGGTGAGGAGATCGACGTCACCGTGGTCGAGGTCGACCGCGAGCGTGGCCGCATCGGCCTGCGCCTCTCCGACGATCCCTCGATCGCGGGCAAGAGCCCCGAGGAGCTGGCCGCGGTCGGTTCCGGCGGCGGTGGCGGCGGAAGTCGCAACGGCGGAGACCGTGGCGGCCGCGGTGGCGGGCGCGAGGGACGCCGTCCCCGCGGCGGCGACCGCGAGCGGCGCTAAGCATTTGAGCGACGCAGTCCTAAGCACGCAGGACTCGGGCGTCCGGGTCGTCACCGAGGAGGTTCCCTCGGTGCGATCCGTGGCGCTCGGGCTCTGGGTGCGCACCGGCTCCCGCAACGAGACCCCGGCCCAAGCCGGGGTCTCGCATTTCCTCGAGCACCTGCTCTTCAAGGGCACGGCGCGTTACTCGGCGATCGAGATCGCCGAGAAGCTCGACGGCCTCGGCGCCTCGGTCAATGCCGCGACCGGCAAGGAGACCACCCACCTGCACGCCCGCTTCCTCGACGAGCACACCGAGGAGGTCTTCGACCTGCTGGCCGAGATGCTGCTGGCGCCGACCTACCCGGAAGTCGACTCCGAGCGCGAGGTCGTGCTCGAGGAGATCGCGATGTACGAGGACGAGCCGCAGGATCGCGTCCACGACATCCTCGCCGAGGCCGTTTTCGGCCGCCACCCGCTTGGGCCGCCGCGTGCTCGGCGAGGCCGAGGTGATCAGCTCGGTGCCGGTGCCCGACATCGAGGCCTACCGCAGTGCCCGCTACACCGGCGAGACGATCGTCGTCGGCGCCGCCGGCAACGTCGACCACGCTCGCATTGCCGAGCTCTCCCAGCGGCTCGTGCAGCCGCCGAGCACCGCAGCCAATGGCCACCCGGCGTCGGCCGAGGCCGACGAGTCGGCCCGCCTCTGCTTCTACGAGAAGGACACCGAGCAGTACCACATCTGCTTCGGCGCTCCCGGCATCACCCGCGAGGACGAGCGGCGCTACGCGCTCGCCGTCCTCGACTCGATCTTCGGCGGCTCGAGCTCCTCGCGGCTCTTCCGCGAGGTGCGCGAGAAGCGCGGCCTGGCCTACGCGGTCGGCTCCTACAACGAGCAGTACACCGACTCGGGACTGATCGCCAGCTACGTCGGCACTCGCGAGGACAACGTCGAGGAGGCCTGCTCGATCATCGGCGCCGAGATGGCGCGGCTGCGCAGCGAGCCGGTCTCGGCCGAGGAGCTCTCGCGGGCCAAGGAGAACGTCAAGGGCCGCCTGGTCCTCTCCTCCGAGTCGACCGCGGCGCGGATGTCGCGGATCTCGCGCGCGACCCTCTTCAACCTGCCGATCGACAGTCTCGACGAGATGCTGGCCAAGGTCGACGCGGTCAGCGTCGATGACCTGACCGCCCTGGCCGAGGAGCTCTACGGCCCCGAGCGGCTTTCCGCCGCCTGCGTCGGCCGCGATGAGAGCCGCTTCCGCGAGGCGCTCGGGCCGGTCAGCGAGACCCTGGTCGCGGCATGATCAAGGTCGCGGTCGCCGGTGCTGCCGGTCGCATGGGCCAGGCTGTCTGCGAAACGGTCGAAGCCGCCGCGGACACCGAGCTGAGCGGCAAGGCCGATCCCGCCCTCGGCATCGAGCTCGGCGCGGTGCTCGGCGATGCCGACGTCGTCGTCGACTTCACCAGGCCCGACACGGCCTTGGCCAACGCCGAAGCCTGCCTGGCGGCGGGCGTGCACGTCGTCGTCGGCACAACCGGCTTTGACCTCGACGCGCTCAAAGCCGCCGCCGAGGCCTCGGCGGCAAACTGCTTCGTCGCACCCAACTTCGCGATCGGCGCGGTGCTGTTGATGGAGGTCGCGCAGACGATCGCCCGCCACATGCCCGAGTGCGAGATCGTCGAGCTGCACCACGATCGCAAGCTCGATGCGCCCTCGGGCACGGCCAAGCTCACCGCTGAGCTGATCGCCGGCGCCGGTGGCAACGTCCACGAGCCGATTCACTCGGTGCGCCTACCCGGGCTGGTTGCCCACCAGGAAGTCATCTTCGGCGGCGAGGGGCAGACCCTCAGCCTGCGCCACGACTCGATCGACCGCCGCTCCTTCATGCCCGGCGTGCTGCTTGCCGTGCGCAAGGTGGCCGGTCTGCCCGACCGCTTCACCGTCGGTCTGGAAAAGCTACTCTGAGCGCAATGAAGGAGATTCGCGGAATCCTGACTGCGATGGCCACGCCGTTCGACGAGAACGGCGCCGTCGACGAGGTCGCTGCCCTGAAGCTGGCGACCTACCTGCTCGAGCACGGCTCGCACGGCCTGGTCATCTCGGCCACGACCGGCGAGGCGCCGACGCTCACCGACGAGGAGGCGCTGGTCCTCCTGCGGGCCGTGCGTCGCGAGGTCGGCGACGAGGTCCCGCTGGTCTGCGGCACCGGCACCAACTACACCCAGCACTCGATCGAGCTGACCACTGGCGCCGCCGAGGCTGGCGCCGACGCCGCCTTGATCGTCACGCCCTATTACAACAAGCCCAATCCGGCGGGAATTCAGGCGCACTTCGAAGCGATCGCCGCCGCTGTCCCGGGCTTGCCGCTGATCGCCTACAACATCCCCTCGCGGGTGGTTGTCAACGTGCCACCGGAGGGCCTGGCGGAGCTGGCCAAGATCGACAACGTGGTCGCGGTCAAGCAGGCCAACAACGACGAGCTGCAGCCGATCGAGGGCCTCGAGATCCTCGCCGGCAACGACGACATCTTCCTCAAGACGCTCGAGATCGGCGGGGCGGGGGGGATCTGCGTCGCCTCCCACCTGGTCGGCCCGCAAATGCGCGAAGTCTGGGACGCGGCGCAAGCCGGTGACTTGGATCGAGCCCGCGAGATCGACTCCGGACTGCGCCAGGTCTACGCCGCGATGGGCGTCACCACCAACCCGATCCCGGTCAAGGCGGCGCTGGAGATGACGGGCTTGATCCCGTCAGGAACACTTCGACTTCCCCTCGTGCCCGCCGATGCGGAGCAAAGGGCGACTGTGCGAGCCGCGCTGGAGAGCGTCGGCCTCACCTCGGTGACTCCCTAGTGCCGGCCAGCAAGCTGCGCGTGCTGCCGCTCGGGGGACTGGGCGAGATCGGCAAGAACATGACCGTGATCGAGTACGACGGCCGCATCGTCGTCGTCGATACCGGGCTGATGTTCCCGACCGCGGAGATGCTCGGCATCGACCTCGTTCTGCCGGACTTCTCTTACCTGCGAGACCGCGTCGACGACATCGAGGCGATTGTGCTCACGCACGGCCACGAGGACCACGTCGGCGCCCTGCCTTACGTGCTGCGCGAGCTCGGCTCGCCACCGGTGATCTACAGCGGCCTGCTGACGATCGGCATGGTCCGCGCCAAGCTCGACGAGCACAAGCTCAAAGACGCGCCGCTGGAGGAGCTGCCGGCGGGGGAGACAGTCCGGGTCGGTCCCTTCGAGCTGGAGCTGATCCACCTCTCGCACTCGATCCCCGACGCTCGCGGCGTTCTGCTCACCACCGAGGCCGGCAACGTGCTGATGACCGGCGACTACAAGTTCGACCAGACCCCGGTCGACGGTCGCCCGGCGGACATCTCGCGGCTGGCGGAACTCGGGCGCGACGGCCTGCTGCTGCTCTGCGGTGACTCGACCAACGCCGACCGGCCCGGGGTCGCCCCCTCGGAGTCGAGCGTCGGCCCGGCGCTGCTGGAGACCTTCGCCTCCTGCGAGGGCCGGATCATCGTCACCTCCTTCGCCTCCAACATCCACCGCGTCCAGCAGGTGATCGACGCGGCGGTTCAGCTCGACCGCCGGGTGGCCCTGGTCGGCCGCTCGATGCGCAAAAACTTCAACATCGCCTCCAACCTCGGCATCGCCAAGGCGCCCTCGGGCCTCTTCATCCAGCCGCGCGAGATCGAGAGCTTCCCCGACGAGAAGGTGATCGTGATCTCAACCGGCAGCCAGGGCGAGCCGCTCTCGGCGCTGCGCCGGATGGCCAACAACGATCACCGCGACGTCGAGCTGCACTCCGGTGACACCGTGGTCTTCTCGGCCACCCCGGTGCCCGGCAACGAGCGCGCCGTCAACGAGACGATCGACCGCATCTACGAGATCGGCGCCAAAGTGGTGACCGCGAAAGACGCCCCGATCCACGCCTCCGGGCACGGCTGGCAGGAGGAGCTGAAACTGATGCTCAACCTGACCAAACCGCGTTACGTGCTGCCGGTGCACGGCGACCACCAGCGGTTGCGCCTGCACGCCGAGCTGGCCGAATCGGTCGGCATCGAGTCCGAGAGCATCTTCCAGGGGCGCAATGGCCTGCCGCTGGAAGTCGACCAAAACGGCGCCCGCTTCGGCGAGGAGATCCACGCTGGCGTGATCTACGTCGACGGCGTCAACGTCGGCGAGCCCGACGACGTCGCCCTGCGCGACCGCCGCGAGATCTCGGCCGACGGCCTCTTCATCGTCGTCGCGACGATCTCATCGGAGGACGGCCACGTGGTCGCCGACCCCGAGGTGCTCTTCCGCGGCGTCGCCTTCCTCGAGGAGGCCGACGCGCTGGTCGAGGACCTACGCGACCTGGTCGAGGACTCGCTCGAGGACGCCGCCAAAGCGGGCACCCGCGAGCTGCACCTGGTCCAGGAAGACGTGCACGACGCGGTCGCCGGCCTGGTCTACGAAAAGTTGCGGCGGCGGCCGATGATCGTTCCGGTAGTCGTCGAGGTCTGACGCAAGCGTCCCCGGCCCCGCGGGTCCTGTCGCCGCAGGAACCCCCACCCCTTCCGGTCGCTAAAGCGTCCTCAGGGGCGGGTCCCCCTACGACGCCACCCCCGGGGAGGGGCGCCCCCGGCAGAGCTTGCTGCGAGGGACGACACCTCCCGTCTGAAGGAAGCTCTTTGCCCTTGCACGGATGAGCGGGTATCGAACCGCTTGTCGGGCGGGTGGCGTGGTGGCGGGGGTCCCCCATAGCGCAGGGCGCCGCAGGCGTCCGAGCACATGGGGGAGGGCCGCCGCGACAGGACCCGCCCGCCCGGGCGGTTTGCAATTCGCTTACCCGCGCATAAAAAAAAGGACCTGCCGGAGCTGTTGGGGAGAGTCCGGCAGGTCCTGTGTCTCGTCCACGAGGAAAAGTACGACGGGCCTTTAAAGCGGTCCTAAAAGGTCGTAGCGGGCTGCTCGCTGCGCTGCAGCGGCAGCCGCACGCTGAAGAGGGCGCCGCCGCTTGGCGACTCGCCGACCTCGACCGCGCCGCCGTGCGAGGCGGCTACCGAGCGGACGATTGCCAGCCCGAGGCCGCTGCCGGGGCCGACGGCGGTGTCGGCTGGGCCGTCGCCGCGGACGAAGCGATCGAAGATCTGGTCGCGCAACTGAGGCTGGATGCCGGGACCATCGTCGCCGACCTCGACTAGGGCCTCGGAGCCGTCCTCGCGCACGTGCAGTTCGATCCGTGCTCCCGGCGGCGTGTGTCGGGCGGCGTTGTCGAGCAGGTTCAGCACCATGCGGTGGAGCTCGTCGGGATTGCCCTGCACGGGCAGGGCTCGTTCGTTGTCGATCTCGAGCTCGCGATCGCCGAGCACCGGGGCCAGCTCGGCAGCGGCGTTGCCGGCGATCTCGGCCAGATCGCAGGGCCGGTGCTTGCCGGCCCGGCCGGCATCGGCCCGGGCGAGCAGGAGCAGGTCGGCGACCAGGCGGCTCATCCGTTTCGAGGAGCGCAGGGCGGACTCGACCATGGCCCTGTCTTCACCCTGACTGGGCGCTCGCAACGATGCCTGCAGCAGCTCGAGGTTGGCCAGCACGCTGGTCAGCGGCGTGCGCAGCTCGTGCGAGGCGTCGGCGACGAACTCGCGCTGTTTCTTCATCGCCGCCTCGCGCTCGGTGCGCGCCGCGTCCAGCGAGCGCAGCATCCGCTCGAGCGTGCGGGCGAGCTCGCCGACCTCGTCTTCGGCTTGGGGGTCCGGCATGTGACGCGAGGGGTCGCCGGTGTCGCTGACCTGTCGCGCGGTTGCGGTCAGGGCCGCGATCGGGCGCATCGCCCGGGCGGCAATCGCGACGCCGGCAAGGCTGGCGAGCAGGGTGCCGCCGAGGATGCCGGCGGCGATGAAGAGCCAGAGGCGATCGACGGTCGAGTCGACGTGAGCGATGCTGCGTCCGTACTGAACGTAGCCAGTGGTCAGTCCGGTTTCGCCGGTGACACGGGCGGTTGCCACCCGCATGCTGCGGTAGTTGGAAAGCCCCGCGGTCGGTGGCCCCAGCGCCGAGGCGTTGTCGCTGGCCTTGATTTGAGTGAGATTGGTGCCGCTGGCGGCGAAGACGCGGGCCGAGGCGCCGTCGGGCCGGACGAAGTCATCGAGGTTCGGCCCGCGATAGAGGGTGCCCAGCGGCGTGCTGGCAATGCGGATTTCGGCGGCGAGGCTCTGCGCTGCACTGCTCACCTCGCGGTTGAAGTCATCGCGAATGCGGCTGGTGGCGACCTGACCGATCACCGCACCGAAGACGAGCAGGATGGCCAGGGTGAGGCCCGCGGAGACTCCCGCCAGTCGCCATCGTACTGGCCACGATGACGGCCTCAAACGACCTCTCTGCGGCGCGCTCGGTCGTCCCCGGTTCTTCGTCTGACGACGCTTGAGCCCCGTCACGACTATTGCTTGAGGACGTAGCCGGCGCCGCGTTTCGTGTGCAGGAGGCGGGCCTCGCCACCGGCCTCGAGCTTGCGGCGCAGGTTGGAGATGAAGACGTCGATCGTGTTCGTCGCCGCGGTCGGGTCGTAGCCCCAGACGTCGTCGAGCAGCCGCTCGCGCGAGACGACAAGGCGCTCGTTGCGCATCAGGTACTCGAGCAGCTCGAACTCGCGGTTGGTCAGCTCGAGCTCGCGCTCGCCGCGTTTGACCTCGCGGGTATCGGGGTTGAGCGTCAGGTCGCCGACCTCCAGCGAGGCCGCCCCGCGCGGCGGCCGGCGCCGCAGCAGGGCGCGGATCCGCGCCAGCAGCTCCTGGCGCTCGAAGGGCTTGACCAGGTAATCGTCGGCGCCGCTGTCGAGGCCGCTGACCCGGTCCTCGGTCTCGGCGCGGGCGGTAAGCATCAGGATCGGCACGTCGCCGTCGGCGCGCAGTCGCCGGCAGACCTCGACCCCATCGAGTCGGGGGAGGCCGAGATCGAGGACGACCAGGTCGGGGACGAAAGCGCTGGCGACGTCGAGCGCGTCGACGCCGTCGGCGCTGGTCTTCACCTCGTAGCCCTCCTGTCGCAGGGAGCGGCGCAGGACGTCGGCGATCTCGGCGTCGTCCTCGACGACGAGGACACGGCCGGTAGCGATTTCGGGGTCGCTGGTGAGCATCTGCGTCGATGTTAGAGGCGAGAAGGACGGAAGCAGCGGAGATTTAGCTGTGTTTTAGGCGGCGGGCCCGGATTCGCCCTCCCGCGCAGGGGTAGGCCGGCGGGCGTCGAAGGGGCTGCCCATGTTCGTGCGTAACAAGAAGCGCGGCAAAGCCGCGCGCCGTAAGCCGAAAGCCAAATCCAAAGCCGCCGCCAAGAGGGGGTTGCATTTGCCGCAGGCTCTCGAGCAGCGGCACCTCGACCTGATCGGACTGTTCCTGATCGCCGCCGGCGTCTACTTGAGCTTCGTTCTCTTCTTTGGCTGGGAAGGGGGCAAGGTCGGATACGGGATCGAAACCGGACTCGTCTATCTGTTCGGCACGGTCGGCGCGCGCATTGCGACGGTCTTGATGCTGCTCGTTGGTGGGTTGCTCGTTACGGGGACCTCTATCTCGAGCTTGTTCCGTGGCATCGGTCGTGGGCTGCGCCGGATCTTCATGGGCAGCCACGGGGTGGCGCAGACGGCCATTCAGACCCGCCGCGATCGGCTCGAGGAAAAGAGCCAGGAGAAGACTTTCTCGTTTGAGACTCAGGCTGGGCCCACCGATGTGATGAGCGCCTATCCGGAGGAGGACGACGTCGAGCCGACCGTGGCCCTCGTCGAGGAGCCTGGGCCCGAGGTCGAGGAGGCGGTTACCGAGAGCTTCGACGCCGAGCTGGCGGCGATCGAGGCCGAGGAAGAGGCCGCTGTCGTCGATCAGACCCCCGAGCCCGAGCAGGTCGCCTTGACGCCCCAGGGCAATAAGCGCGGCGTCACGATCTCGGAGGGCATCGATTACAAGCCGCCGCCCGCCAAAGCGCTCGAACGGGGCAAAGGCGACAAAGGGCGTCGACCCGCGCGATCACGAGATCGTCGGCCGCAAGCTGGTCGAGACCCTCGGGCACTTCGGGGTCGAGGCGAAGATCGTCGGCATCGTCAGCGGCCCTCACGTCTCGCGCTACGAACTGCGCCTGGCGCCCGGCACCAAGGTGAAGAAGGTGACCGAGCTCTCCAACGACCTCGCCTACGCGCTGGCCTCGACCGACATCCGCATCCTCGCTCCGATCCCGGGCAAGCAGGCGGTCGGGGTCGAGGTGCCGAACACGCGCCGCCGCATCGTCCGCCTTGGCGACATCTACTCCGCCCGTCCCGAGAAGACCTCGCCCCTGGTCGCCTGGCTGGGCAAGGGCATCGACGGCAATCCGGTCTGGACCGACTTGGCGAAGATGCCCCACGTGCTCGTCGCCGGCACCACCGGCTCGGGCAAGTCCGGCTGCGTCAACGCGATCCTCTCCTCGATCCTGATGCAGGCCTCGCCCAACGACGTGCGCCTGGTCCTAGTCGACCCCAAGCAGGTCGAGCTCAACCACTACGAGAACGTCCCCCACCTACTGACGCCCGTGGTCACCTCGCCGCGCCTCGCCGCCAACGTGCTGGCCAACCTGATCGGCGAGATGGAGAGCCGCTACGGGATCATGGGCCAGGCCCGCTGCCGCAACCTCGCCGAGCTCAACCGGGCCCGTGCCAAGGCCGGCGAAGCGCCGCTGCCGCACATCCTTTGCGTGATCGACGAGCTCGCGGACCTGATGATGGTCTCCCCGGCCGAGGTCGAGGACTCGATCATCCGCCTCGCCCAGAAGTCGCGCGCCACCGGAATCCACCTGGTGCTGGCGACGCAGCGGCCTTCGACCGACATCATCACCGGCACGATCAAGGTCAACATCCCCGCCCGGATCGCCTTCGCCGTCTCCTCGCAGACCGACTCGCGCGTGATCCTCGACCAGGGCGGGGCCGAGGCCCTGCTCGGCCAGGGCGACATGCTCTTCCGCGGTGCCGGCACCTCGAAGCTGCAGCGGATTCAGGGCGCCTTCGTCACCGAGGAGGAGACCGCCCGCATCACCAACCACTGGGCCAAGCAGGGCGAACCGGAATTCGAGGCCGAGCTGCTCGAGGTTCACGAGGAGAAGGGCGTCGAAACCGAGGGCGACTTCGATCCCGACAGCGACGACCTGCTCGACGACGCGATCCGGGTCGTGGTCGAGACCGAAACCGCCTCCGTCTCGATGATCCAGCGGCGCCTGCGGGTCGGCTACACCCGCGCCGGCAGGCTGATCGACATGCTCGAGCGCCGCGGGGTGATCTCCGGCTACGAAGGCTCGAAACCGCGCCAGGTCTTGGTCACCGGGGCCGACCTCACTCGGCTCATCGGGGGCGGCGAGGCCCAGGCCGTGGAGCCCGATGCCTCGACCCGTCGCACCTGAGTAGGCCGCGGTAGGACAATGTCCGCATGGACAGCGGTGTCGGCGCGATCCTGCGCAAGGCGCGGACTCGCCGCAAAGTCGAGCTTTCCGAGGTTGAGGCGGCGACGCGAATCCGCCTGCGCTTTCTGCGCGCGATCGAGGACGAAGAATGGGATGTCCTGCCCGGCGGCGTCTATACCCGCGGCTTTATCCGCACCTACGCGGCTTTCCTCGGTCTCGATGGAGAGCGGCTGGTCGAGGACTACCGAGAGAGCGTCGAACGCTGGCACCGCACACCATCGGAGCAGGCCCCAGCCCGATGCGCCCGATGTCCGTTCCAGGCGTTTCAGCGCCGTTCTCGCCGGCCTGGTGGTGCTTGCGGTGATCGCGGTTGCCGCTGTCGCGATCCTGGCGTTTCCTGGCGGTGACGGGGGAGGCTCCTCTCCGTTGGCGCCCGCAAGGCCGGCCGGAGAACCCAGGGTGCAGGCAAGGACGCCGCCGGCGCCTCCAAAGATGGGCGTCTCGGTTCGAGCTCGCGGCGAGCGCCGAAGTTTGGGTCTGCGTGCTCAACGCAAGCGGCAAGTCGCTGGTTGACGGTGTCATCCTCGAAGCGGGCGCGGAAGCAGGTCCGTTTCGCTCCGGTAGCTTCACGGTCTCCTTCGGCAACGGGGAAGTCAAAATGCGCATCGATGGCAGGGAAGCGGAAATAGCGGCGACATCCAGCCCGATCGGCTACTCGATCGACTCCTCGGGCGCCCTGACCCAACTCGAGCGAAGCGGAACGGCCTACCTGCGCATGAGCGAGGTCAGGGCGGGGATAGTCGTCACCGGCACCGAGGTCCTAACCGGGCGGATCGGCGACCGCAACGGTCCCTGGCTCTCCGAACAGCTCGCCGACCTGGGGATCGACGTCGCCCACATCCTCGTCGTCGGCGACCGCCCGGACGACCTCGAGGCCGCGCTGCGCTTCATGGCGGCCGAGGGCATGGATCTGATCGTCACCTCGGGTGGCCTCGGCCCGACCGCCGACGATCTCACGGCGGAGGTAGTGGGCAGGTTCTCCGGGCGCGAGATGGTCCTCGACGAGGCGATGGAGGAGAAGATCGAGACGATCCTGCGCAACTTCGCCCGCAGCTTCACCTTCGACCCCGAGGCCGTGCGCGAGGCGAACCGCAAGCAGGCGATCGTGCCCGAAGGGGCGATCACGCTCGACCCCGTCGGCACGGCGCCCGGCTTGGTGGTTCCCGCCGAGGGCCGCGTGGTCGTCGTCCTGCCGGGGCCGCCACGCGAGCTGCAGCCGATGTGGCCGGTCGCGGCCGCGACCGAGCCGGTCGCGGCAGTGCTGGGGCGGGCGACGCCGCTGCGTGGCTACACGCTGCGCATGTTCGGCGTGCCCGAGTCGGAGATCGCCAAGAGCCTGCGTGAGATCGAGGCCGATGGGGTGGCCCTGCCGGAGGTCGAGATCACGACCTGCCTGCGCCGCGGCGAGATCGAGATCGATGTGCGTTACCGCGACGCGGCCCTGGGTACTGCCGAGGCCGTCAAAAGCGGCCTCGAGGAGCGGCACCCAAGCCACCTGTTCAGCCTTGACGGGGAGACGATCGACTCGCAGGTCGCGGCGCTGCTGCTGGGCCACCGGCTGGGTCTGGCCGAGTCCTGCAGCGGTGGGCTGTTGGCGGCGCGCATCACCAACCTGCCGGGCGCTTCGGCCTACATGGCGGGCAGCGTCGTTTCCTACGCGAACGAGGCCAAGGCGGACCTGCTTGGCGTCGATCCCGAGTTGATCAAGCAAAAGGGGGCCGTCTCGCTGGAGGTCGCCGAGCAGATGGCCCTGGGCGCGCTCGAGCGCTTCAAAGCCGATGTCGCGGTCTCGATCACCGGGATCGCCGGGCCGGATGGCGGGACGGAGGAGAAGCCGGTCGGCTACGTCTGCTTCCACGCCCGGCTCGTCGATGGGACCTTCCTCGCCCGCGACCCGGTGATCCCCGGCGGTCGCGCCGACATCCGCGAACGCTCGGCCCTGGTCGGGATGCACCTCCTGCGCCTGCTGCTCGGTGGCGACGACGCACCGCTGTAGGCGTTCCGCTTCCAAAGTCGTGACGTTGGTGCGTTGTCACGCGCGCCGAGCCCGCGTAGCGTGGCGAGCGTGAGCACAAGGAGCGACTGAAGAGCCCGCGGGCACGCCTGTTCGTCGCCCTCGACCTGCCCGAGGCGACACGGGACGGAATCGTCGCCTGGGGGCGGCGCGAGCTGCGCGACCCGGCGCTGCGGGTCGTGGCGCCCGAGTCGCTGCACATCACCCTTGCCTTCCTCGGCTGTCTGCCGGAGAGGGAGATCGAGCACCTGACCCGGATCGTGCGGGGTCTGGTGGCGCCGGCTCCCTCGACTCGAGCTGGGAAATCCAATCGCCAAGCCATCGCTGCGGCAGGCGCGCCTGTTCGCGCTGCCGGCCAGCTCTCCGGGCGCTGTCGTCTTGCAAGCGGAACTGGAGGAGGCGCTTGTCGCAAAACGGCTCTACAAGGCGGAGCGACGGGTGTTTTGGCCACACGTGACCGTCGCTCGGGTCAGGTCTGACCGGCGCGGATCGAAGCGCCCAGCGGACGGTGGAGACTCCGCCCGGGCTACTTCCGCCGGGAGCTCTTAGAGCCGAGTTGTCCTGTCCGAGTTCGTCTTTACCGTTCAGAACTTAATCCCAAGGGTGCGCGCTACACGCCGCTGGCCCAAGTCGAGCTGTCCCAAGGCGGGCGGCAGTGAGGTGAGAGAGAAAAGATGGCAGACAAGAAGACGCCTTTGAACGATGTCTCGGCGAAGGAAGCCAAGGCCAAGGACGCGGCCCTCGAGGCCGCGGTAACCCAGATCGAGCGCGATTTTGGGGCGGGTTCGCTGATGCGGCTCGGCGCCGACAGCAAGCTGCCGGTCGAAGCGATCCCGACCGGTGCAGTGGCGCTTGATCTGGCGCTCGGCATCGGCGGCGTGCCCCGGGGCAGGATCGTCGAGATCTTCGGCCCCGAGTCCTCGGGTAAGACGACGCTGATCTACCACATCATCGCCGAGGCCCAGGCCAAGGGCGGAGTCTGCGTCTTCATCGACACCGAGCACGCGATGGACCCGATTTACGCGCGGGCGATCGGCGTCGACACCGACGAGCTGCTCGTCTCCCAGCCCGATTACGGCGAGCAGGCGCTGCAGATCGCCGACCGCCTGATCGCCTCGGCCGCGGTCGACGTGGTCGCGATCGACTCGGTCGCGGCACTGACGCCGAAGGCCGAGCTGGACGGCCAGATCGGCGACACGACCGTCGGCTTGCAGGCACGGCTGATGTCGCAGGCGATGCGCAAGCTCGCCGGCAACCTCAACCGCACCAACACGGTCTGCGTCTTCACCAACCAGATCCGCGAAAAGGTCGGTGTCCAGTTCGGCTCGCCGGAGACCCAACCGGGTGGCCGGGCGCTGAAGTTCTACGCTTCGCAGCGCCTCGACATCCGCCGTATCGAGACCCTCAAGGACGGCACCGAGGCGGTCGGCAACCGGGTGCGTGTGAAAGTGGTCAAGAACAAGTGCGCCGCACCCTTCCGCCAGGCCGAGTTCGAGATTGAGTACGGCCAGGGGATCTCGCGCGAAGGCGAGCTCTTGGACTTTGGCATCGAGCACGACATCGTCCGCAAGTCGGGGGCCTTCTTCTCCTACGGCGAGACGCGCCTCGGTCAGGGTCGTAACAACGCCAAGCAGTTCCTCGCCGAGAACCCCGATGTCGCCAGCGAGATCGAGGCCAAGGTCCGCACCGCACTCGGCATCGGCGACGAGGTCACGCCGGCTGAGGCTCGCGGAGCAGGCACCGCCGGTTGCGGAGGCGCAGGCTGCCTGACGGCGCCTGCGTCACTCGTGGATAGGATTCCGGCCGCACGATGAGCAACGGCGACCTCTTCTACATCTGCGGGATCGCGCTCGCGGTCTCCGCGGTCGCGATCAGCTTCATCGGCCTTCGGGTCAAGAGCTTCCCGGGCAAAGCCGCGCCGCTTGTGGCCCTCTGGTTCGTCGTTCTCGTCGGCGCCAGCGCCACCTTCTCCGTTCTGCACGCCCAGGACGAGGAGGCGGCAAAGGCGGCGGAGCTCACCGAGGCGAGCAACGAGAACGAAGAGGAGGAGGCCGAGCCGGTGCAGCCCGAGGCGGGGGATGAAGAGGGCGGCGGAAAGGCCACCGAAGAGCCGCAGGCCGCGGCCCAGGGCCCCGGCGGCACCCTTCAGCTTGCCGCCTCGCCGAGCGATCTCGTCTTCGACACGACCAGCCTGACCAGCAAGCCGGGCAAAGTGACGATCGACTTCGACAATCCGGCCGCGCTTGAACACAACGTCGCGATCGAGCAGGACGGGAAAGAGATCGCCGCCTCCGAAACCATCACCGAAGGCAAGACCTCGGTCAGCGCCGACCTCGCCCCCGGCACCTACGCCTTCCTCTGCACGGTCCCGGGTCACGCCGAAGCCGGCATGGAAGGCGTACTCACGGTTCGATAGGCGGCGCATTTCTGCGTCCTCGGTCGCTCACGTGCAGAGCACGCTTCGCTCCCTGCGTCCTTGAACTGCTTGCCTCTCGCACCGTGAGTACCCTCTGAGGCATGGGGAAGCGGTACCACGTCACTACGTTCGGCTGTCAGATGAACGTGCATGACTCCGAGCGGATGCAGGGGATGCTCGAGTCGCTTGGCTATGAAGAGGCCGAGAGCCACGATGACGCGGACCTGATTCTCTTCAACACCTGCTCGATCCGGGAGTCGGCGGATAACCGTTTCATCGCCCGCCTCGGTGAGGCAAAGCGGCTCAAGTCCGAATTCCCCGACCGGATCGTCGGCGTGGGGGGCTGTTGGGCGCAGTCGGTCAAGGACGAGGTCTTCCAGCGCTTCCCCTTCGTCGACGTCGCCTTTGGGCCGGGGCAGATCCACAAGTTGGCCGAGTTCCTCAACTCCGACTCGCTCAGCGCCCAGGGCTACTTCGAGTTCGAGGATTTCTCCGGCCACCTGCCGAGTCGCCGCGTGCGCGAGTTCCAGGGGTGGCTGCAGGTCTCCCAGGGCTGCAATTGCAAGTGCGCCTACTGCATCGTTCCCTCGACCCGGGGGCGAGAGGTCAGCCGCGACCCGGCCGAGCTGGTCACCGAGGCCAAGGCGCTTGCCGCCGACGGGGTGCGCGAGGTGACGCTGTTGGGCCAGAACGTCAACAGCTACGGCCGAGATTTGCCGCGGGAGAGCCGGATCGGCTTCGCCGAGCTGCTCGGCCTGGTCGACGCGATCGACGGGATCGAGCGCATCCGCTACACCAGCCCACACCCGAAGGACATGAAGGAGGACGTGATCCGCGCCCACGCCGATCTTCCCTCGGTCTGCGAGCACATCCACCTGCCACTGCAATCGGGCTCCAGCGCCGTCCTCAAGCGCATGCGGCGCACCTACGACCGCCAGCGCTACATGGATCGCGTCTCGCTGATCCGCGAGCACGTCCCCGACTGCGCGATCACCACCGACATCATCGTCGGCTTCCCGGGTGAGAGCGAGGCCGATTTCGAGCAGACGCTGGAAGTGGCCGAGGAGGTCGCTTACGACAGTGCCTTCACCTTTGTCTTCTCGCCGCGGCGGGAAACGGAGGCGGCGGACTTCGGCGACCAGATCCCGCACCCGGTCAAGGTCGAGCGGATGGAACGCCTGGTGGAGGTGGTGCAGCGACGCGCCGCCGAGCGGGCGCAGCGATTCGTCGGCCGCGAGATCGAGGTGCTGGTCGAAGGAACCAGCCGCACGGACGAGACGCGGCTGCGCGGCAGGAGCCGCCACAACAAGGCCGTGAACTTCGAGGGGACGGCGCAGCCCGGGGAGCTCGTCATCGTCGAGATCGAGTCGGCCACCTCACAGACGCTGATGGGCACGGAGAGGCTTCTTAGTCGGGTTGGTTGAGAGGGCGACGGGCCTGGCTCTCTCGGCTTTTCCGTGGATGCTCGGCGCATGGATGTAGTCGCGATCTTTGGCCCCACCGGGGTCGGCAAGACCGGGGTGGCGATCGCGCTGGCCGAGCAACTGCGCGAGCGCGGCGAGGATCCAGTTGCGATCTCCTGCGACGCGCTCCAGGTCTACGAGGGCCTGTCGGTGCTCACCGGGGTCGCCTCGGCCGAGCAGCAAGCGCGCTTGGAGCACAGATTGGTGGGGTTCGTGCCGGTGACGCAGCCGTTCTCGGTGGGGGATTACATGCCCCTGGCTCACGCGGAGGTCGATGCGGCCCTGGAGGCTGGCCACAGGCCGATCGTGGTGGGGGGAACGGGCCTCTACCTGCGAGCCGCGCTGGGTGAGCTCTCGTTGGTCAAGGCGCCGCCGGAATCCGAGGATTCCGAGCTGTGGTCGCCGCAGACGCGGCATCCGACGTCGATCTTCGGCCTCGATATGGACCGGGAGCAACTGTACGAACGGATCGATGCGCGCACGGAGGCGATCGTCGCCGCGGGCGCCCGCGAGGAGGTCGAAAGGGCCGAGCGGGCAGGCCCATCGCGCACCGCGCGCAAGGCGCTCGGTTTCGACGAGGTTCTCAGCGGCGACCTCGAGCGGATGCAGCAGCGCTCGCGCAACTACGCCCGGCGCCAGCTGACCTGGATGCGCAAGGTCCCAAACCTGCGCTGGATCGACCGCACGGACCGCCCCGATGCCGGGGTCGCCGCCGCGATCGCCGACGCGGTGGGCGAATAAGCTGCCCGCGTGCGATTCGAGAAGTGGCAGGCACTGGGCAACGACTACCTGATCGTCGAGGCGGAGGAGCTCGCTTGGGAGCTGAGCGCGGCGCGGGTGCGGCTGATCTGCGATCCGCATTTCGGGCTCGGCTCCGATGGGGTGCTGCTGCTCTCGCGCAGTGAGGACCCCGAGTACGTCGCTTCGCTGCGGATCTTCAATCCTGACGGCTCAGAGGCGGAGCTCTCGGGTAACGGGGCGCGCGAGGCGATCCTCTACCTGCGCCGCAAGGGCTGGACCGACGCGGACACCTTCTCGATCCTCACCGCGGCGGGGCCCGTGACTCCGACGATCGCCTCGGAACGGACCTGCTCGGTGGAGATGGGGAGAGCGAGCACGACCTCGAAGGACTTTCCCTCGGGCGGCGAGGACGGGCGCGGCACGGTCGAGAGCGCTGGCCGCGAGTGGGCCTTCCAGCACGTCTCGATCGGCAATCCGCAGTGTGCGATCGTCGTCGGCGACGAGCTCGAGGCGCTCGACCTGGGGGAGATCGGGCCCGCGATCGAAGCCAGCGCACTCTTTCCCAATCGCACAAACGTCTCCTTCCTGCGCGTCGACGGCAGCCGGGTGCGGGCGCGGATATTTGAGCGCGGCGTAGGGGAGACGCTCTCCTCCGGCACCGGCGCCAGTGGCGCCGCGGTAACGGCTTTCCTCAGCGGTGCGCCCAGCCCGATAACGGTCGAGCTCGACGGCGGCGAGCTCGAGGTGGAGATCTCATCCGATCTCGACCTGACCCTGAGCGGTTGGGCCGAGCCAATCTGCTCAGGCGCGCTCTCGGCGGAGCTGCTCGCCGCACTCGCCGCCTTGGACGGCTAGATTTCCGCGCCCATGGCGATCTCAGATCCATCGAAGCGGCTGGAGGCGATGCCTCCGTACATGTTCCAGGAGCTGGAGCGACGCATTGCCGACAAGCGCGCTGCCGGCATCGACGTGATCAGTCTCGGCATCGGCGATCCCGACGAACCGACTTACCCGCACGTCGTCTCGGCGATGCAGGGGGCGGTGGCCGAGAACGGCAACCAGAAGTACCCCAGCAACCGCGGCCGCGAGGAGTTCCGCCGGGCCTTCGCCGAGTTCTACGACCGCCGCTTTGGGGTTGAGATCGACCCCGAAAGCGAGGTGATTCCGGCGATCGGCGCCAAGGAGTGCATCTACAACCTCTGCTTCGCCTTCCTCGACCCCGGCGGCGTCGCGCTCGCTTCTGACCCCGGCTACCCGGTCTATACCGGCGGCCCGATCCTCGCCGGAGCTACGCCCGAGCTGCTGCCGCTGGTGCCCGAGCTTGGCTTTGCCCCCGACCTCAGCGCCGTCCCGGCTGACGTCGCGGCCAAGGCGCGGCTGATGTTCATCAACTTCCCCAACAACCCGACCGGGGCAGTCGTCCCCGAGGGCTTCTTCGAGATGGTCGTCTCCTTCGCCCGCGAGCACGAGATCCTCGTCGTCCACGACAACGCCTACTCGGAGACAACTTACGATGGCTACGTGGCGCCGAGCTTCCTCGCCACGCCAGGCGCCAAGGAGGTCGGGGTCGAGGTCTTCTCCCTCTCCAAGGGCTTCAACATGACCGGCTGGCGCTGCGCCGCGATCCTCGGCAACGCCGAGGCGGTTCAGACCTACTGGCGACTGAAGACCAACGTCGACTCAGGCCTCTTCGAGGCCGTGCAGATGGCCGGGGTCGCTGCTCTGCAGGGCCCCGCCGGACCGCTGGCGCGGATGAACGAAACCTACGTTCGCCGCCGCGACCTGGTCGTCAACGCCCTGCGCGAGATCGGCGTCGAGGTGAGCACGCCGAAGGGCACGATCTACGTCTGGGCACCGGTTCCCGAGGGCCACACCTCGACCTCCTTCTCCGAGCTGGTGCTGGAAGACGCCGCCGTGGTCGTCTCACCGGGCTCGATGTACGGGCCCAGCGGCGAGGGCTTCTTCCGCATCTCGCTGACCACGCCCGACGACCGCATCGCCGAGGCCGTCGAGCGCATGCGCGAGCACCTCTCGTAGCGGGCTACTTGACCTCGATTTCGTCGACCATGCCTTTGAGGGCGTGCGGCGAGCCGCCTTGGCGGTCGGTGACGAAACAGAAAAACACGTAGCGACCGGGTTTGAGGTCGAGGGTCACCAACTGGTCTTCGCCCCCTTCGAGCACTGCGGTCGACTGGAAGTTCTTTTCATCGAAGGGCGGTTTGCCTTTGTTGCTCTTGAAGGCGCGTTCCACATCCTCGGCCGTGCTGTCTCCAAGCAGCGGCGCGGCGAGCAGATGGTGGGGCTGTGCGCCGGTGTTGTCGAAGGCGATCTCCGTCTTGCCCGATGAGAGCTGCTGGCTTTTGAAGCCGTAGTCGAAGGCATCGACCGTCTCGTCCGCTTCCACCGTCTCATCCGAAGGCTCGCCGCTGACCTCGATCGCCGGGATCGACGTGGGCTTGGGTTCGCCTTCGCTTTCGGTTTCGAAGGCGTAGTAGGTGCCGGGCTCAAGCACTTGGGTCACGGTCTTGCTCTTTCCTGGGGCTGTGCTGCCGACGCCACCGGCGGCGAAGAACCAGTCGGGAAAGGCCTGTCCTTGCGTTGCCGCACTCAGCCCTTTGATCGCTTCCTCGGCCGAGTGATCGCCCTCGACTCGCACGAGCTGCATTTCGCCATTGGCTTTTCCATCGTTCTTCAAAGTGATTTCGGCCAGGCCTGTCTCGGCACTGCTGGGCCCGTCGATCTTCGTCGCCTTGCCGTCATCGCTGATCGTGAAAGTCAGCGACTGCGCCTCCTCACCGCTGCTGCCGCAAGCCGTGACACCGAGTGCGGCTAGAACGAAAAAGGCGAAGCTGGCAGCAACGCGGAATGAAAATCGACTGGCGCACGGCCTCGGTCTCACTTTGGCTCTCCCTTGATTGACTGACGAAACGGCCCGTACCCAAACGGGCCAGAACACGCTACCGCTTACGCGGTCGCGTTCTCCTCGCGCTTTGCCCAGTAGCGGTTGAGGCCGCGCCACTGGTACTGCGGCGGCACGCACTGAATCAGCTCCTCGGCTGTCTCCGGGTCGACGCTCTCGGCGACCAGGGCGCGGTGATGGCGCTCGTAGTCCTGCTCGGAGAATTCGCGGGCCAGGTCGGCCTCTTCGCGCAGCCGGCTCCTGACCACCTGGAGGTGCTCGAGCGGACCGTCGACCTGGCCGAAGTGGGTGAGGGCGAGGCGCTCGGGGCGCCACGATTCGACCGTCGCGATCGAGTCGAGCCAGGTCTCGACGTCGATGTCGGGCGGCGGGGTGGGGGGGACGACGAGGTTCGAAGGCGGAATGCGGACCGCGGCGACATCGCCGACGAAAGCGGTGCCGCTCTCCTCGTGCAGGTAGCAGACGTGGTGCGAGGCGTGGCCGGGCGTGTAGGCGACGCGCATGCCGAGTACGTCCTCGCCACCGGCAAGGGGTCTCACGTTGGCCTCGGGGACTGGCACGATCTCGCCCCAGAGGCGCTCCATCTGGTCGCCGTAGAGGCGCTCGGCGCTGGCGAGCAGCTTCGAGGGATCGATCAGGTGCCGTGCACCGCGCTCGTGCACGTAGACCTCGAGCTCGGGCCAGCGCCGCACCAGCGCCCCGGTTGCCGCCGCGTGATCGAGGTGGATGTGGGTGAGCAGCAACGCCCGGGGCTGCTCGTCGCCAAGCGCTGCCAGCAGCGTCTCCATCGATGACTGCGGACCGGGATCGACCAGGACTCCATCAACCTCCCAGCAGCCGATCACGTGCGGCCGCCCCAAATGCATAACGTCGATTACACGCATCGCCGCAGCCTAGGGGAGTCGGGGAGGGTCCCGGAGCCTCCCCGCTTTTGCTCCGGGAGACCCTCCCCCGACTCCCTCAAGCAACGGGATCGGGGAAGCGGTTATCCGCTTCGAGCGTCTCGCGGATGCCCTCTTCGAGACCGCGGGGCGCGTAGCCCAGCTCGCGGCCCGCCTTCTCGTAGCTGGCCCAGAAGGTGACTCCGTCGGCGGTGGAGATCAGCTCGCGCAGGTTCGGCGGCTGGCCCATCATCTTGCCGACCAGGGGGCCGATCGGGGTAAGCGCCTTCATCAGCGATGTCGGCAGGTTGCGCTTCGGGGCCTTGCGGCCGCTGACGGCCGCGATCGTGTCGATCGCCTCGCGCATCGTCGTCGCCGGACCGCTGATCACGTAGGTCTCGCCGCTCGCGCCCTTGTCGAGAGCGAGCAGGATGCCGCCGGCGATGTCCTCGACATGGGTGAGGCAGATGCCGAGCTCCGGAAAGGGCAGCAAGAAGAGCCTGCCGGCGAAGAATTCCTTCAGCAGGTCCGCAACTTGCGATTCGTCGCCGGGCCCGTAGACGCCGCCGGGCTGGACGATCACCGCGGGCAGGCCGTCCTCGGCCATCATCCGCTTGGCGATCCGGTGCCCCTCGAGCTTCGTCTCCTCGTAGTAAGAGGTGAATTCTTTGCCGGGGTGCTCGTAGCTCTCGTCTACGACCTTGCCGTGCGTGTTGCCGAAGATGCCGACGGTCGAGACGTAGGCGACCTTGCCCACCTTCGCTTCCAGCGCTGCCTGCAGGACGCGCTCGCTGCCGCGCACGTTGGCCTCGTACATCGCCGGGTGCTGCTTCTCGGGGATGCCGACCTCGTACATCGCTGCCGCGTGAACAAGCCCATCGCAGCCCTGCATGCCGCTGCGCAGCGCCTCGGCATCGCCGAGGTCGCCGCTGATCAGCGCACAGTCCAGCTCGGTTAGCTTCGCCGCTTTCTCCGGGCTGCGCACCAGGCAAACGACCTCGTCGCCGCGGGCACGCAGCTGGCGCACGACCTCGCCGCCGATAAAGCCCGTTCCTCCCGTGACGAAGACCTTCACGGTGCGTAAGCCTATCCAGACCCGGGGTAATACCTACAATCGCTTCAAGTGAAACGATCGAGAGACGGGCGAAAGACGGAGACGCAAGGTGGCATGGGGGGCGGCGCCGGTGTCTCCAATCCGCGTGCACGCCAGCGAGCACTGGCGATCGGCATCACCAACGGCCGTAGCGAGGGAGACCCGCTTGCCGAGCTAAAGGAGCTACTGCGCACGGCGGGGGTGGCGACCGCCGGTGAGTCGGTGCAGCAGCGCGAGAAGCCCGACCCCGATCGCTACGTCGGCCGCGGCAAGCTGACCGAGCTGAAGGCGGAGATCGAGGCCTGCGACGCCAACCTGGTCGCCTGCGACGACGAGCTGGCGCCGCGCCAGGAGCGCAACCTCGAGGCCGCTCTCGGCGTGCCGGTGATCGACCGCACCGCGGTGATCCTCGACATCTTCGCCGACCACGCCCACTCCGCCGAGGGCAAGCTGCAGGTCGAGCTGGCGCAGCTCGAATACAACATCGCCCGCATGCGGGGGCTCTGGACTCACCTCGAGCGCCTCGGTGCCGGCAGGATGGACGGCGGCATCGGCACCAGGGGACCGGGAGAGAGCCAGATCGAGACCGACCGCCGCCTTGCCCGCGACCGTATCGCCGCCCTGCGCCGTCGGCTCACCCGGCTCGAGCGCAACCGCGGCGTGATGCGGGCCCGGCGCGATCGCTCCTCGTTGCCCCGCGTCGCCCTCGCCGGCTACACCAACGCCGGCAAGTCGACCCTGCTCAATGCGCTGACCGGGGCGGAGGTGGGGGTCGGCGATCGGCTCTTCCACACGCTCGATCCGACCACGCGCAGCCTCGAGCTCTCCGGCCGCGACTACCTCGTCACCGACACCGTCGGTTTCATCGAGAAGCTGCCCCACCAACTGGTTGAGGCCTTCAAGGCGACCCTGGAGGAGACGGTGCTCGCCGACTTGATCCTGCACGTGATCGACGCCGCGACCCCCGAGCAGCGCCGCCTCGCCGACATGGGGGCGGTCGACGAGGTGCTCGAGGAGATCGGGACCGGCGCCAAGCCGCGCCTGCTCGTGCTCAACAAGGCCGATCTGCTCGACCGGGACGAGCGGGCCGAGGTGCTCCTGCGCCACCCCGGCGCGGTGCTGGTCTCCGCGCTAGCCGACAGCGGTCTCGGCGAGTTGCACGAGCGCATCGAGGCCGCCTTTGCGGACACCCTGACTGAGGTCGAGCTGCTGATTCCCTACGCCGAGGGCGGGCGCCTGCACGAGCTGCACGAGATCGCCGGCGACCTGGAACGAACCGAGCGCGAGGACGGGGTCTTGGTTCGCGCCAAGGTCCCGGTGGCGGAGTTGCATCGGTTCGATGACCTTGCGGTCGTTTAGGCGGAGGGGGCGCCCCTCGCCCGTCCAAATGCCGGGCTGACGAGCCCGGCATTTTGAGTATCCGCCCGGTCGAGGGGCGCCCCCTCCGCCTACGCAACGGTAGGGTGACCGGACCAATGGAACTGGCGGTCGCGAAGCTGAAAACCGAGGCAACGCTGCCCAGCCGCGCTCACGAGGGCGATGCCGGTCTGGACCTCTACGCCTGCGAGGCGGCTCACATCGGGCCCGGAGAGCGCTGGAGCATCGGCACTGGGATAGCGGTCGAGATTCCAGCCGGGCACGCCGGCTTGGTGCTGCCGCGTTCGGGATTGGCCAAGCGCCACGGCATTACCTTGGTCAACAGCCCCGGCCTGATCGACGCCGGCTACCGCGGTGAGATTCGGGTACTGCTGCTGAACACGGACCCCGCCGAGGTCTTCCGCGTCGCCCCGGGCGACCGCATTGCCCAGCTGGTGATCACCCCGATCGCCCTGGCTGAGCCGCAAGAGACAGAGGCGCTTGCCGACTCAGCCCGCGGCGATGGTGGCTTCGGCTCCAGCGGCCGCTAGTAGTCCCATCCAGCTAGGCGAGCGCCGCCCGCCGGGCGGACTCGTGTGCGGCGCGCTCGAGGCTGTCATCGAGCGGCTCGAGCTGGGGACGCTGGCCATAGCGGCGCTCGAGGGCAAGGGCGATCAGGCGATCGGCGAGCCAGGCGTTCTTCGGCAGCAGCGGGCCGTGTAGGTAGGTGCCGATCAGGTTGTTGCGCCGCACGCCCTCGAGGCCGTCCTCGCCGTTGTTGCCAAACCCCTTGATCACCTTGCCCAGCGGCAGCGCTCCGGCACCGAGGTGGGTGCGGCCGCCGTGGTTCTCGAAGCCGGCGACGGTCTGGGGGCCGCTGCCGAGGTCGACCTCGATCGCGACGTTGCCGATCAGGCGCGGGCCGGAGCTGCGCGCGGTCTCGAGATCGACCAGGCCGAGGCCGGGCAGGCGCTCGCGATCGAGCTGGTAGCTGCTGCCGAGCAGCTGATAGCCGCCGCAGACAGCGAGCACGACGGCGCCGTCCTCCGTCGCCTCGGCAAGCGCGTCGCGCTTGCTCTCGACCATGTCGGCGGCGACGGCGCGCTGGTCGCGGTCCTGACCGCCGCCGAGGTAGATGAAGTCGTGGGCGCCCGGGTCGAACGCCTCGCCGAGACCGGCGCTGGCGTGGGCGAAGCCAATGCCCCGCCACTGGCAACGCCGCTGCAGGAAGAGGACGTTGCCGCGATCGGCGTAGATGTTCATCTGCTCCGGGTAGAGCGCGAGGAAGCGAAGCTCCATTAGACCGCCTTCTCGAAGAGGACGACCGTGGAGCCGACGTGGGCTTCGGTTGAAGGTATCTCGCGCCGCCCGGTGGGTCGGAGACCGGCGGCGAGGCCCTCCTCTTCGAGCGTCTCGGCCGATAGCACCGCGAGCTCGATCTCGTTCAGCTCCTCGCTCATGTTTCCGTCGGGATCGACCGTCTGGCGCAGGCGGCGCAGCAGGATCGAGTCCGGCCTGGCGATTGGCTCGAGCGGCAGGCTGGAGTAGATCCAGCCTTCGATCTGGCGCACGTCGGGCAGCGGCGGCGCGCTGGTGCCGGGGGGCAGCACGGGCATGTCCTCGACGATCGCGAAGGCCGCCCGCGCGGCGGGCAGCATGCTGTCGACGGTGCAGCCGAGGCAGGCGATGCGCTCCTGGCTATCGGCGAGCAGCTGGATCAACTGCATCGGCGCGATCACGAGACTGAACTTCGTCGCCATCGGTTCGAACCCGCGCACGTCCTCATGCTCGGCGTCGCCCGTCGTCCCGTGCCCCTTTTCCCAGACGGCTTCGACCAGCTCGCGGTTGCGATCGAGTCCGATCACCAGCAGGCCATTCCTGTCCGCAAGGTGCAGGGTCACCCGCCCGGCGCCACAGCCGAGCTCCATGATCGGCTTGTCGGTCTGATCGGCCAGCTCCTCCCAGAGCGGCAGGTCGGCGGTGTAGGTGCCGCACTCGACTTCGTGCCAGACCAGCTCGTTCACCGCCAGAAGTCCTCGGCGAGACCACGGGCGGCGAGCAGCTTGCGCAGCTCGAGCAGGGCGGTATAGGTGGGCAGGGCAAAGAGGCGGCCGTCTGCCGCGGCAAGGGCCCGGTCGAGTGAGCCCTCGATCGCTGGAACGACCTCGATCGCCCGCTCGGGCCAGCCGGCGTACTTGAGCCGCAGGGCGATCTCCGGCGCGCGGGTGCCGGCGCAGACGACGCGCCGCACCCCCTGGGCGAGCAGCTCGAAGTCGGCATCCCAGATCCAGGAGACATCGCGCCCGTCGGCAATCCTGTCGTTGAGCCCAATCCAGAGGTCGAGACCGGCCTCGCCCGCCTCGAGCAGCAGCGTGCGCAGAACCTCGTTGGCGCCGGCTGGGTTCTTGATCAGCAGGATCGAGAGTTGCGTGGCCTCGACCTCGATCGTCTCGACCCGGCCGAAGGCGGCCCGCATCGTTCGCAGGGAGGTCGAGGTCGTCTGCGGAGGGACGCCCAGCTCGAGCGCGGCGGTGACCGCGGCGAGGGCGTTGTAGACGTTGTAGAGCCCGGGCAGCGGCAACTCCAACCGCAACTCGCCGCCGGGGGTGCGCATGGTGACCTCCGAGCCCGCCATCCCACGCAGCTTGATCGCCGTGGCGGCGACATCGGGCCGCGGTCGCGTCGCGCCGCAGTTGGGGCAGGAGTAGTGGCCGAGGTGACCGACAAAGGCGCGCTCGTAGACGTAGGCGTGGCCACAGCGGCGACAGTGCTTGGCGTCGAACGCGTGCTGGAGCTCAGGCAGCGCCTGCGCCGTGTCCTCGACGCCAAAGTAGACGACGCCCTCTCGCGGCTGAGCGTTCTCGTCGCGGCCGAGGTCGGCGATCGTCGGGTCATCGGCGTTGAGGGCAAAGCGGGTGCGTCCGGTGCGGGAGGCGACGATCTCGCTCCAGCCACTGGCCAGCGCCTCCATCTCGCCGTAACGGTCGAGCTGGTCGCGGAAGAGGTTGCCGAGCACGACCAGGGTGGGGTCGAGCTGGGCGCAGACCTTGGGCAGCCAGGCCTCGTCAACCTCAAAGAGCCCCTCTTTGCCGTGCTGCTCGAGCAGCGCCGTGGCGACGCCCCAGGTCATGTTTGAGCCGGCCCGGTTGTGGACCGGGTGGCGCCCATCGGCCTCCAGCGCGGCGGCGATCATCCCCGCGGTCGTCGTCTTGCCGTTGGTGGCGCTGACGATCGTGGTCGGACTGAGCTTGCTGCCGAGCCGAGCGAGGGCGTCGGGGGCGAGTCGCAGCAGCATCCGGCCCGGCAGCGTCGTGCCACCGCCGCGCCCGCTGGCACGGCTGGCTGCCCCGACCGCGCGTGCCGCGGTTAGCTTGGCCCCGAACAGCACTCAGGCCCCAGCGGTGGGCGGTGCGAGCACGCTGAGCGCGCGAGGCAAGACCCGCAGCGAGGCCGGTAGGTCGGTGAGGTGCTCGCCGTCGGCGTAGACCGGAAACGGCTTGCTCGCGGTCAATTCGAGCTGGGCGGCGCGAAATACGCGCACCTCTTCCTCGTTCACGTGGGTGCCCTTGAACACCTTGGGCAGGTTACCCACGAAGCGCAGCTTGCCAACCTCGCCGACGGTGACGATGTCGAACTCGCCGTCGTCGAGCTCTGCGTCGGGCGCGATGAACATGCCGCCGCCAAATGCGCGACTGTTGGCGACCGATACCGAGTAGCCGCTGAAGCGCTGCCGTTCCTCGCCGACGCGGATCGTGAAGCGCCCCGGCTTCCATCTGAGCAAGGTGCGCAGGGCGGCGTAGGCGTAGACGAGATTGCCACGCATGAAGGTGGTCTCGTTGGCCAGTCGGTTGGCTTCGGAATCGAAGCCGACGCTGACGATGCCGAGGAAGCGCTTGCCGTTGGCCTCGCCGACGTCGATGCGGCGGCTCTCGCCGGCGGCGATGACGGCGACCGCCTCGATCGGATCGTCAGGGATGCCGAGCACGCGGGCGAGGTCGTTGCCGCGCCCGCCGGGCACGATCCCAAGCGGGGTCTCCGATCCCGCCATCGCACCGCCGATTGCGCCGACCAGCCCGTCGCCGCTGATCACCACCGGAACCTCGTCGGCTTCGATCGCGCCCAGCGCCCGCTCGACCCCGTCCTCGAGCCCTCGTGTGCGCTCGACCCGGAAGGGAATGCGCCGCTGGTCCAGCTCTTGCTCGATCGCGGGCAGCAGCTTCAGGGTGCGCCCGTGTGCGGAGGCAGGATTGACCAGCAATGTGAGCGGCATGCCCTCGATTTCCATCCGCGTCGCAGCCTAAATGCCGGCCCGGGGGAGCCGCCTTCGCCATAGCCGCTCGCGAGCGGCGGAAAGCCCGCCAGCAGGTGGGGAGGAGGCGAGGATCAGGCGGGCCTCGGGACGCATGACACGGGCGATCTCGCCGGTTGCCGGGCGGCCCTCGAAGACTACGACCAGGTCGAAGAAGTCATCGGGGAAGGGAAGGTGGCGGCGCTGGGACCGCTTGAAGGCGACGCGGCCCTCGGGGTCGAGGCCGACCCGCGCGCTCGCCGCCCGCACCCGCTCGGCGGACGGATCCGTGCCGCGCACGCGCGCCGCCGGGAACTCGCGGGCGAGGAAGAGCACCGGCTCACCGTCCCCGCAGCCGCAAACGAGCGCCCGCTCGGGGACGGGAACGTCGAGTACCGCGGTGGCGAGCCGGGTCAGGGCGGAATCGGACACGGAGCGATGATCGCAACTCCACCGTGTCGCAGGCTCGATGCTCTAGGCTGCCGGCCGATGGAGCAGGGACCCGACCGCCGCCTCTTCATTCTCGCCGGCTTCGCGGTGGTCGCGATCGGCGTGGTCGCCGCGATCCTGATCAGCCGCGGCGGCGGCGATGACGATTCCTCGACCACGGCGAGCTCCGGCGGATGCAAGGAAGTCGAAGCGCCGGCACCGAAGAAAGTCAGCTTCAAGGCGCCACCGCAGACGGTCAAGAAGGGCGAGAAGCTGACCGCTGTCGTCGAGACAAGCTGCGGGAGCTTCGACATCGCGCTCGACTCGAGCAAGGCGCCGAAGACGGTCAACTCCTTCGTCTTCCTCAGCGAAGAAGGCTTCTACGACGACCTCACCTTCCACCGCATCGCTCCCGGCTTTGTGATCCAGGGTGGGGATCCGCTTGGCACCGGCGTCGGCGGCCCCGGCTACACCGTGGTCGAGAAGCCGCCCGCCAACCTCGCCTACACCAAAGGCACGGTGGCGATGGCAAAGAGCTCAGCCGAGCCCCCCGGTAGCTCGGGCAGTCAGTTCTACGTGGTCACGGCGCCCGATGCGGGCCTGCCGCCGGAATACGCACTGGTCGGCAAGGTCGACGAGGGCTACGACGTGGTCGAAAAGATCAACAAGCTCGGCACGCCGGCCGAAAAACCCAAGCAAACGGTTCTGATCGAAAAGATCACGATCGAAAAGGGCTGACGCTTCACCGAACGAGATTCGGGCACCGTGACAGTCGCCTAAATATCCAGCTCGCGACGGGGCATTCTTGCATTGAAAAGAGCCCAGAGGTCAGAACGCACAGGACAGAAAGCTTGGTTGAGTTTCGCCTTGACGCCAAGGCTTCGCATGTCACGATCACTGCAGGGCAGGTTGCATTGCTTCCTCCCACAAGCTGCCCGACGCGGTCTTGGTGCTGCGCGGCCCCGCCTACCAGCCACTCTTCTTCGAGGCGGCGGGGCGGGTGGACTCGGTCAAAGGCGGCCTGCGGGTGCGCTTTGAATCGGTCCCCGACGCGCCGCTGTCCAAGGTCATCCTCACCGCGCAGGGCGCCAAGAAGGGGAAAGGCGCCTAGCCCGCCTCCCCCACAGAGCTTCACCGCAGCACATGTCCCAGTCCATCGAGCAAATGAGACAGGAGATAAGAGTCATGCAAAAGCACAGAGCTTGAGTGACGACTTCCCACCGGGACCCGATGGAGCTCGTTCGCGTGAGCGCCTGGTCTTGGCAGTCTCCGAGCTGCTCAGCTCCGGCGCATCCCGCCCCGCTTCCACCCAGTCCCCTCATTGCGGAGGCGTCAACGGGCGCCATCTGGTCGCTGTTCCACCATCACGTCATTCGCGACTGGTCCCTGCGCCGCCAGATAGCGGCCCCCCTGGGTTACCTTGCAACCGTTCCCGTAGTCGGTTCCCCAGACGCCATAACGCGATCAGGGCCGAGCAGTCTCCTGCTTAGCGACGTTTTCCAAATTGGTCCGAGAAGGAAAAAAAGCTTGCGCTGAACGATTCTAGACGCTAGCGTATCGACATTGGAACGCCTAAGTTTTCCAACTCTGAGGCCGATCGGCGTCTCCAATGTCAGGCCCAAAGCCAATAGAGCTACTGCTATCTCAAGATGGAAAACAGCCTCAATCTCTCACTTTGACGCAGCAACGGCGCATGGGACCGTTCTAGCAGGGCAGGAGCATGTTTTCTTGCCCTATGGATAGTCAAAAAACCGTAACCAATAAGTGAGAGGAATCAAGAGAATGATTCGATCAAGACTCGGACTGAAGGCGCTCGTGCTGAGCGGCCTCGTCCTCGGCCTGATGGCGTTTGCGGGTGGCAGCATGGCTCAGGCAGAAACTGGTGCACAATGGTGCTGGATCAATACAGGCACTAAAGTATTAGAATGCTCTAAAGTTGGATTAGAACCCGTGGTTCAGTCAAAAACTGACCCTGAAAGCAAAGAAAAATTGTCCCTCTTATTCTCCACAGCGGGTGGAACCAAAGTCGAGATTAATTGTACAAATCTAGAACTTGCGGGTAGCCCGAAGCTCACATTGAACGGGGGACTCACCGAAGGAAAAGCCAAGTTCACTGGCTGCAAAACCTTTCTAAATGGTGCTGAATCGAAAAATTGTGAACCCAAAACTACAGGGACCGCAAAAGGAACGGTTGAAACGAAAGCTGCAACCGGCTTAATCAAGTTACATTTATTAACGGTCGGTGGAGCTGTGGATTCCACTGTGTTACTCACACCCACTGGAAAAAATGGAAAAGGTGAAACCCAGGCCGCCATCCTTGAAATGGGTGAACTTTGCGCAATTGGAGAAACTGTTGAAGTTACTGGCGATCTCACCCTGGTTGATTGCAAAAATGCGTTCTCTAGTCATCTAGTGGAACACTTAGTTGCAGAGGCATCATTCTTAAAAGGACTGAAAGCCCTGGGCCAGCCAGCGTCGGTGGACGGTAGCGTCATGACGTTTCTGACTCTCGGACACGTTGGTTACGCCTTCGCTGGCTTACCATCACCAACGAAACCGTAGGTGAGCCAAACAGCAAGAATTAACACAGCCGCATAACGCGATTAACTCATCTCCCGGGCCGCGCTTACCGCGCGGCCCGGGCAAGTGAGTCCCAGGGAGAAAGGCAGGAACTTGAGGTGAGGGAGGAGGCAGTGCAAGGGGCAAAAGGGACAGGTGTTCCCCGGGGACTAGGTGCCGCGGCGGCTTTTTGCGTCGCGATGGTCCTCGCTGGGACGGCCCAGGCCGCAGCGCCAGTACTATCGGGCATCTCCGTCTCCGAAGTCACCGCTGACTCCGCCAAGCTGAAAGCCGAAGTCAACCCCGGCGGCAAACTGACCCGCTGGCACTTCGAGTACGGCACTTCGGACTGCTCCAAAACCGTCTGCACTTCGATACCGATTCCCGAAGCCCAGATTCCTGCTGGCAGCTCTTCGGTTCTGGTCGAAGAAGCGATCACGGGTCTGCTCTCCGGCACCGTCTACCACTTCCTGATCAGCGCCAAAAACGGCGAAGGGGGGACGATCAAAAGCGCCGACCGCGCTTTTGCCACTCGTGGCACCTCCTCCAGTGTCTTGCCCGACGGCCGCGCCTATGAGCAGGCCTCACCGGTCGACAAGGATGGCAGCGACGCGATGGGCAAAGCCGGCCTGGTCAAAGCCGCAGACAACGGCAGCGGCATCACCTTCGGCAGCACCTTCGGCATCCCCGGCGGCAAAGGGGCCCAAGCCTTGCCGACCTACCTGGCGATGCGCGGCTCTGGCGGCTGGTCGACCCAGGGCCTGCTTCCGCCTCCCGAAGTCGGTGAGCGCGCCCAGGTCCAGGGCTGGTTGCCTGATTTCTCCGAGATCTTCTCCAACGCAGCAATGCTTGGCAGCCCCAGGGTCAAAGGGTTGGTCGCCCAGTCCACAGCCGGCGGCGACCCGGTAACCGTCTCCCCCTACGTCCCCGCCGCCGAATACTCCTACGTCGGCGCCAGCGCCGACGCCTCTGTCGTCTTCTTCGAATCCCAGGCCGCGCTGCCTCCGGTGGAAGGTGAGGACCCGATCGAAGGCGCGATCGAAGGCCGCCAGAACCTCTACGCCTGGGATCGGGCCACCAGCCGCCTGTCCCTCACCGGCGCGATGAACGACGGCAAAGCCCCAGCTAAGGGCGCGGTGGCGGGGCCGTATGACTGGTCGCGAGGGACGAACGCCAACACTCTCAAGTTCGGCGGCGCTCTCTCGGGCTACTACCTCCAAGGCACCCATGCCATAACCGCCTCCGGCGACATCTACTTCACCGAATCCGGCACCGGCCAGCTCTACCTACGCCTCAACCCGACCCAGCCCCAAAGCGAAGTGGTGGCGGGCAAATGCACCAAACCCGCAGATGCCTGCACGATCCACGTCTCGGCCTCCAAGCGCACCCCGTCCGACCCCGGCGGCCCTCAGGCCGCCGCATTCCAAGCTGCGAGCGCCGACGGCTCCAAGGTCTTCTTCACCTCCCCCGAGGAGCTCACCGACGACGCCAACACCGGTCCCGTGCAGCCTGCACCGGCGATCGGCACCGGCTCGAGCACGACTGGAGACATTGAAGACGCGGCCTTCATCCCCAAACGAGCGGTCGGCGTCGCCGTCGACGCCAAATACGCCTACTGGGCCGACCCGATCGCGGGCACGATCGGCCGCGCCGAACTCGCCAACCCGACTACGAGCATCGATGAAGGCTTCATCGAACCAGGCCCGACCGAATGCGAAATCGAAGTCGAAAACGAGGAAGGCGAGCTCGAACCGAAGACCTTCACCTCAGCCAGCTCTCCCCGCTACATCGCGGTCCACGGCGACGAAGTCTTCTGGACCAACACCGGTCCACGCGATGAAAACGGCGAACCGCTCGATGAATGCGGCACGGTCGGCCACGCGAAACTGGACGTTGGCGAGAACGCGATCGAAGTCGACCCCGACTTCATCTCCGGCGCCTCCAATCCGCAGGGAGTTGCGGCGAATGATGATGATGTGTATTGGGCGAATGCGGGGAAAGATGGAGGCAAGCGATCTGTGGGTCGGGCCGGGAACGAAGGCAGCGGCGTTACACAGAAATTCTTTGCTATCGCATCAAGTCAAGCTCCTTCAGGCATTGGGCTGAGTCCTAGCAATGTCTATGTCGGACTGGACGAAGAAGTCAACGATGGCGGTTACGTGAGTAGTGTGCCGTTGAAAGGTGGATCCGCGAAAACTATCTTCATTGGAAAAGACGGAATCCGCGGCATCGCCACCGACGCCACCCATGTCTATTGGGCAACCCAAGGCGAAGAAACGATCGGCCGGGCGAACCTCGAACTCGAAGCCAGCAGCCGGGAAAACGAATTCGTCAAAGGCATCGAGGGCTCCCTCAACGGTCTAGCAGCCGACTCCTCCCACCTCTACTGGTCGGTGAATGGCGAAACGCCGCCGAGCCCTGGCAACGACCTCTACCGCTACGAACCAGCCGCCGACACCCTGACGGATCTGACGCCGGACTCGACCGACAAAAACGGCGCAGAAGTTCAGGGAGTGCTCGGCGTCTCAGAAGACGGCTCGCGGGTTTACTTCGCTGCCAATGCCGATCTCGACGAAGGTGGAGAAGGGGCGCAGGGGGATTGCCACGGTCCCAATCCACATGGATCGATCGGTGCCTTGAGCGGCAGCTGCAGCGTGTACCTGTGGGATGAAGGTGACATCTCGTTCGTGGGGCGGGTGAGAGGGAAAAGTAACGAAGCCACCGACTCCCTGAACTGGACCGGCACTCCCCGCCAGCTCTTCTCCACCGGCGGCTACGTTCCCAAGAGCGCCTTCGTAAGCAGAGACGGCGAGGTGCTGCTCTTCCGCTCCTCCGAAAAGCTCACCCCCTACGACAACGAAGGCGTGCCCGAGCTCTATCGCTACTCCGCGGCAGACGAATCGCTTCGCTGCGTAAGCTGCCCGCCGAGCGGGGAAAAGGCAGACAAAGGGCCAGGGCTGGAATCGATTCTATTTCCAGGACCACTCACACCTCCCTTGGGCTCCGTCAACATGGTCGCCTCCCGCAACCTCTCAGCCGACGGCAGCCGCGCCTTCTTCCAGACCGCGGAAGCGCTTGTGCCCGAGGACACCAACGGGCAGGTTGGCTGCCCGAACTCAGCCTGCCTAGACGTCTACGAGTGGGAGGCCCCCGGCAAGGGGAGCTGCAGTGAAGGCGGGGTGGCCTGGTCCCCCCTGAACGAAGGCTGCATCTACCTGATCTCGACCGGCAAAAGCCCCTTCCCCTCCTACCTCGCCGACGCCTCCGAAAGCGGCGACGACGTCTTCTTCTTCACCCGCGAGGGCCTGGTCGGCCAAGACACAGACGAACTGCAAGACGTCTATGACGCCAGGGTGGGAGGGGGCCTCGCCTCCCAGAGCCCACCGCCCCCCAACCCCTGCCTCAGCACCGAATCCTGCCACGGGGCGGCTCCCGCGGCCCCATCGGAACAAAGCGCAGGAAGCGCCACCTTCGTCGGTCCCGGCAACGAGGCCCAAAAGCACAAGAAGCCAAAAGCCGCGAAGAAGAAGAAACAGAACAAAAAGAGCAGCAACAAGAAGAAGGGCAAGAAGAAGCAGCGAGCCAACGCCAAGGGGAGGACGGGACGATGAGGTCTTCGAGGACTTCGAGCTGCTCGTCGTCGAGGCGCTCGACCTGCTCGAGCGCCGCCAGGGCGCTGGCCCTCGCAGCCGCCCTTTGCTGCAGCGCCCTGGCGATCGGCGCGCCGGCGGCTAGCGCCGCCGCCCCAGGTTGGACCCTGGCGATCTCCCCGCTGCCGGCCAACTTCGCCCCCGGCCAGGAATCCGAATACGCGGTCGTCGGCGCCAACGTCGGCGCCGCCCCCACCACCGGGGAAACCGAAGTCAAAGTGACGATCCCCGCCGGGATGGCGGTCAGCACCTTCAACGCCGGCAACACCGACCCCGAAGCGCCCAACGAGCCCACCTGCACCGCCCTCGGCCAGGTGGTCACCTGCAAGACCGCCGAAGCCTTCCACCCCGGCTACCTCTTCCGGGTCAAAGTCGGGGTGACGATCCCAAGCGGAGCCCCCGAGGAAGTGCTCACCACCGAGGCGACGATCTCCGGCGGCGGCGCCGTCCAGGACATAACCGCCTCCTCACCGACCCCGGTGCAAGAAGACGCGGTCCCCTTCGACTTCCTGCCGGGCTTCAAAGCCCCCGCCACCGACGAGGATGCCGAAGCCGAGACCCTCGCCGGCGCCCACCCCTACCAACAGACCGTCTTCTTTGGCTTCCCGACCAAGAACCCCGGCGACGGCGTCACCAACGACGGCCACCCCCGCAACTTCTACGTCGAGCTGCCACGCGGCATGGTCGGCTTCCCCGGCGCCTCCAAGGCGCTTTGCACCGAGGCCGAGCTAGTTAGCTCCGAGGGCTGCCCCGACGCCTCCCAGGTCGGCGTCGCCGACGTCACCACCCTGGCCGGAGAAGTCGGCATCTCCGACGTCCTCACCTCAAACCTCTACAACATGGTCCCGCCCCCCGGCTCCGCCGCCGAGCTGGCCACCAACGTCGCCAACATCGGCGTCTTCGTCCACGCCCAGGGCTCGCTGCGCACCGAGAGCGACTACGGCGTGCAGGTGGCGACGCGCGACGTGATCGCCTTCGGCCAGCAGCCGATCTTCAACGTCCAAGCCCAGGTCTGGGGCAACCCCACCGAGGCCGCCCACGACGAGATCCGCGGCAGATGCGGCACCTTCGGCGGCGCCTGCCCGGTCGAAGACCGCGGCGAGGCCTTCCTGGCAATGCCCGGCGAGTGCACCGGCGCCCCCTCGCTGTTCGAAGTCCTCGCCGACAGCTGGGAGGAACCGAGCCCGCCCGCCGCCCTGCAGCGCGCCAGCTATGAAAGCGCCGGCCTCGGCGGCGACCCGGCCCTGCTGGAAGGCTGCGAGGAGCTGGAGTTCGAGCCGGCGATCGAAGCCCAGCCGACGACCGACGTCTCCGACTCGCCCTCGGGCCTCGACTTCACCCTGCGCCAGCCCACCGACACCGCCTTCGAGTCGCGCTCGCCGGCGATCCTCAAGGACGCCACGGTCCGCTTCCCCGCCGGGATGGTCGTCAACCCCTCCCAGGCCGGCGGCCTGGGCGCCTGCTCCTTGTCTCAGATCGGCTACCTGAGCTCGAGCGGGGGGACCCCGCACTTCTCCGACGATCCCCAAAGCTGCCCCAATGCGGCAAAGCTCGGCACCGTGGAGGTCACCTCGCCGGCCCTGGTGCGCAGAAACGCCGACCACGAAGTCGAAGAAGAAGAAGGCGAGGCGATCCTCGAGCCCCTTCAGGGCTCGATCTACATCGCCCAGCCCTTCCAAAACCCCTTCGGCTCCCTCATCGCCGTCTACCTGGCGATCGAAGACCCGAAGACAGGCATCGTCGCCAAGCTGGCCGGCGAGGGCCACCTCGACCCCCAAAGCGGCCAGGTCTCGACCTCCTTTCGCGAAAGCCCCGAGATGCCGCTGAGCGAGGTCTCGGTCCACCTCTTCGGCGGCCCGCGCGGGGCCTTCATCACCCCGCCAACCTGCGGCAACTACTCAACCGCCGCCGAGCTGGGCGCCTGGAGCGGGGCCCAGGCCACCCCGGCCAGCTCCTTCGCCATCGCCGCCGCCCCCAGCGGCGGGGCCTGCCCCGCCGCAGAGGCGCAGATGCCAAACGCCCCCAAGCTCTCCGCCGGCACGCTCAATCCCGCCGCCGGCAAGTACAGCCCGCTGCTGTTCAAGCTCAGCCGCGAAGACGGCTCCCAGCGGATCGGGCGGATCGAAGCGACCCTGCCCACCGGGCTCTCGGCCAAGCTCGCCGGCGTCGCCAGCTGCTCTGAGCAGGACATCGCCAAGGCGCGCTCGCGCGAAGCCCCCGAGCAAGGCGCGCTCGAGCTCGCCGACCCCAGCTGCCCCGCCTCCTCTGAGATCGCCAGCGTGCTCGGCGCCGCCGGCGCCGGCCCGACCCCCTACTACACCTCCGGTCGCGCCTACCTGGCCGGCCCCTACAAAGGCGCCCCGATCAGCCTGGTGGCGATCGTCCCGGCGATCGCCGGGCCCTTCGACCTCGGCACGGTGGTGATCAGAAGCGCCCTCTACCTCGATCCCGTGACCGCCCAGGGCCGCGTCGTCTCCGATCCCCTGCCCCAGATCCTGCAGGGGGTGCCGATCGACCTGCGCTCGGTCGCGGTGCGCGCCGATCGCCCCGGCTTCACCCTCAACCCGACCTCCTGCGCGGAGAAGTCCTTCGGCGGGCAGGCGATCTCCACCCTCGGGCAGGCCGCCCCGCTCGCCCAGCGCTTCCAAGTCGGCGGCTGCAAGTCCCTCCCCTACAAGCCAAAGCTGACCGCCAAGCTCTTCGGCCCGACCCACCGCGGCGGGCACCCGCGACTGAAGAGCGTCTTCACCGCCAAGGCGGGCGAAGCCAACACCGCGGCGATCTCCTTCACCTTCCCCAAATCGGAGTTCATCGACCAGGCCCACTTCCGCACGATCTGCACCCGCGTGCAGTTCGCCGCCGAGCAGTGCCCGGCGGGCTCGGTCTACGGCCACGTGCGCGCCTTCAGCCCGCTGCTGGACTACCCCCTGGAAGGCCCGGTCTACCTGCGCTCCTCCTCCCACAAGCTGCCCGACGCGGTCTTGGTCTTGCGCGGCCCCGCCTACCAGCCGCTCTTCTTCGAGGCCGCAGGGCGGGTGGACTCGGTCAAAGGCGGCCTGCGGGTGCGCTTCGAATCGGTCCCCGACGCGCCCCTGTCGAAGGTCCTCCTCACCGCCCAGGGCGCCAAGAAGGGCCTCTTTCAGAACTCGACCAACATCTGCAAGGGCACCCACCGCGCCACCCTCCTCCTCGACGCCCAAAGCGGCAAGGTCTCCGACTCGATGCCGCAGATGCAGGCGCAGTGCGGGGGCAAGAAAGGCGGAGGCGGGAAAAAAGGGAAGGGCTGAGGCAAGTAGGCTTTCGGTCGATGGCCAAGGTCGACGTAGGAGACGCGGCACCCGACTTCGAGCTGCCGGGCAGCGACGGCAAGACCTTCAAGCTCTCCGAGCACCGCGGCCGCAACGTGGTGCTGGCCTTTTACCCTGGCGACGCGACCACCGTCTGCACGGCGCAGTTCTGCTCTTACCGCGACAACGCCGACAGGCTGGACAAGCTGGACGCCGAAGTGATCGGCATCTCTCCGCAGTCGGTCGACTCGCACGAGCGCTGGGTCGAAGAGCAGGAACTCAACGTGCCACTGCTCGCCGACGAGGATCTCGCCGTAAGCAAGAGCTTCGGCGTCACCGGCTGGATTGGCCCGCTAGCCCGCTTCACCGAGCTCAAGGACGCGCCCGGCGGCCGCTACATCCAGCGCGCGATCTTCATCATCGACGGCGACGGCATCGTCCGTTACCGGCACGTCTCGCGCACCGGCGCGACCTTCCAGTCGGTCGGGGACATCGAACGGGCGCTCGCCGGCGTGGCTTGACCGCAGCGCGCGAGTTCGCTACCGGGCGGGAGGTCAAGGTCCGCGGCGAAGCCGCGGGGGAGGGGAGAGCGATCGTGCTCTGCCACGGGATTACCGCCACCCGCCAATCGGTTGTCCACGGCTCGCGCCGGCTCGAGCGCGCCGGCTACTCCGTGATCGGCTATGACGCGCGCGGCCACGGCGAGTCCGACCCCGCTTCGCCGGACGGTGGTTATGGATACCCGGAGCTGAGGGGGGACCTGAAAGGCGTGATCGAGAGCCAGGTGGGCGAGGGGCGTGTCGTGCTGGCGGGCCACTCGATGGGGGCTCACACGATTCTCGGCTACGGCCTGGAAGACCCAGATCGCGTCGCCGGCCTGGTCTTGATCGGGCCGACCTTCCAGGGCGAGATCGAGGCTCAATCGCTGCGCTACTGGGACGGGCTCGCCGCCGCTCTCGAGGACGATGGCATCGATGGATTCGTCGCCTACATCGACCGTCTCCAGGGCATCGATCCGCGCTGGCGTGACTCGGTCCTGCGTTTCACCCGCGAACGGATGGAGCGCCACCGCCACCTCGGCGCCCTGGTCACAGCGCTGCGCGAGCTGCCGCGATCGGGTCCCTTCGGGGCGATGGCTGAGCTCGAGACCCTCGCCGTACCCACGCTTGTCGTTGCCAGCCACGACGACGCAGACCCTGGCCATCCCTACGCGGTCGCCAGGGAGTACGCGGAGCTAATTCCCGGCGCCCGCTTGGTGAGCGAGCCGCGGGGACAGTCGCCGCTCGCCTGGCAGGGCGGTCGGCTCTCGCGCGAGATCGAGGCCTTCTGCGCCGAGCCCGAGGTCGGCGAGCGGCTGCGGGCAGCTTCTTAGTCTTTTCCTAAGGTCCGTCCAATAGCGTGCCCGCCATGAAGGCACCGGCGGAGGGAACGCTGCGGGGGGTTGCGACCTTTCTAGCCACTTTTGGCATCGGCGTGGCGACGTACATCGCGATCGCCGACTCCGGCGGCGGCTCGCCGGTCTGCGTGGCCGGCGGGCACGGCTGCCAGACGGTCGCCGAAAGCGCCTACTCGCACCTGGCCGGAGTCAACATCGCGATCTTCGGCATCGCTGGCTACGTCGCCCTGCTCGCCTCGGCCCTGTTGAGGGGCGACGGGCCCCGCATGGCCGGCTTCCTCTTCTCGCTGATCGGCTTTGGCTACAGCCTCTACTTGACCTACCTCGAGCTCTTCACGATCGACGCGATCTGCCAGTGGTGCGTGGCGAGCGCGGTCCTGATGACGCTGCTCTTTGTTACCAATGCGACCCGGATGTTGACCTACGTGGGAACCAAGCCATGAGCGGGCGTCGCGACCGCGAGCAACGCCGCGAAGAGCGCCTGCGCGAAGAGCAACAGGCCGGCGCCACGGAGAGCCGTCAGCGCCTGATCAAGCTCGCCAGCGCCGCCGCGTTTCTGGCCCTGGTCGTGGTTGCGGTGCTGATCGTCATCAGCCAAGGCCAGAGTGGCGGTGGCGACAGCGGCAACATCGCCGACGCCAAGCTGGTCGACCAGGAGCTTGCCGGCATTCCCCAGAAGGGCATGGTGCTGGGCGATCCGGGCGCCAAGGTCACCCTGCTCGAGTTCGGCGACCTGCAGTGCCCGGTCTGCAAGGGGTACGCCGAAGAGGTGCTGCCGCAGGTGATCGAAAACCAGGTGCAGAGCGGCGAAGCGAAGCTCGACTTCCGCAACTACACGATCATCGGGCCGCAATCGACGCCCGCTGGCGCGGCCGCGATCGCTGCCGGCGAACAGGGCCGTGGCTGGAACTACGTCGAGCTCTTCTACCGAAACCAGGGCACCGAGGACTCGGGTTACGCGGACGACGAGTTCCTCACCGCGATCGCCAGGGCCGCCGGCGTCAGGGACCTCGCCAAGTGGAACCGCGATCGCAAGAGCCAGCGCGTGCTCGGCGAGGTAGCCCGCACGACGGCCGAAGCGCAGCGCCTTGGCTTCACCGGAACCCCCTCGTTCGCGGTTGAAGGCCCTGGCGTATCCGCCGGTATCGAGACCCTCGGTACGCCGGGCTCGGCAGGTAGCCTTGAATCGGCAGTGGAAGAGGCAACGGGCTGAAATCGATGGGGGCGGGGGTGCGTCGCTGCGCTGCGCTGCTCGCCGTGCTCGCGGCGGGGCTGCTGGCGAGCGCGCCGATCGCGCTCGCTGACGTCAGCAGCGCCGAAATCGTCCGCTTGCTCAGCCTGCAGCGTGAAGCCAACGGCATTCCCGGCGGCCTGGTGGAGAAGTCAGACTGGTCGGCGGCCTGCGCCAAGCACAACTACTACGAGGCGCAGACCGCCGGTGAGTTCGGCCATGAAGAGAACCCCAGTAGCCCGTACTACAGCGTCGAAGGGGATTGGGCCGGACGTCACAGCGTGATTGCTTACGGCCGGGGCTGGGACACCGGCAACCCCTGGGAGGACGCCCCGATTCACCTGCTGCAGATGTTGGCACCGCAGATGAGTGAAACCGGAGCCGCCGAATCGAACGACCACAACTGCCTGACGACTTGGCCGGGCTATCACCGCCCGAGCCCGGCAACGCTCAGCGCTTACAGCTACCCCGGCAATGGCGTCTCCGGAGTCGTGCCGACCGAGTACGCATCGGAGTCGCCAGCGATTCCCGGCGATTTCGTCGGCCTGCCGGAAGGCACGGCCACCGGCCGCTACCTGCTGGCCTATCTCGCCGGCGTCGAGCCGAGCGACGCCCCCGACGTGACCGCGAGCGCGACCCTCACCAACAGCGCCAGCCCGGTCGATCTGCGCGTAATCGACTCGACCAATGCCGACATCGGTGGCTTCATGCCGCAGCCTTCGGCCTTCCTGATCCCGGTGCAACCGCTGAAGCCGCTAAGCGGCTACCAGGCCGTCGTCAGGTGGTCGATGGAGGGCGCGCAGCTGTTCGAACAGCGTTTCTCGTTTACGACCGGAACCGATCCCAGCGGCAAAGCCACGGAAACAGTCAAGAAGAAGCACGGCAAGACGTGCAGCAGTTACGCCCGCTCAGCCCGTTTGCTGCGGCGGCGAGCGGTCAAGTTGCACTCACGCGGCGTTCTGCTCGTGCGCCAAGCGAGCTCGAAAGCCCAGCGAGGCCGGGGAAACCGCCTGCTGAGTCGCTCTCACAAGCTCAAGCGCCAGGCGGGGCACCGGGCCAGGCAGGCCAAGCACTGCCAGGGACAAACCGAGCCAAGTTGACATAACCACCATTATCGTGCGTTAGTTCGATTTGGCAGGGCTCCGCTTCCCCTCATAGACTGCCGGCCGCATGCATCTCCCCGTCTACGAACCGCTCACCAAGGGCGTGCTGCTGGCACTTTTCTCGGTGGCGATAGCGAGCATCGGCGCCGCTTTCTTCCTCGGCGCGGTTCCGCCGGCCTCGCCCGATCTGCTGCAGAGCCTTGCCCTGATCGGCGCTGTTCTCCTGCCGGCCTACGTGGTCGAGGTGACCTGGCTCGTGCCACGCATGGGCAAAGGCGAAGAGCTCGAAGAATGGCTGGGCTTCATCGTCGGCGCCGGGATCGCCGACCTGCTGGCGATCGCCGTTGCCTTGCTCGGCGTCCAGCACCGCCTGGCGGGACATGCCAACTCGCTCGACGACCTCGGCCTCGCCTTCGTCATCGTCTCGCTCGTCGTGCTGGCCGGCACGCTGATCGCCCAGCCGCTGCTGGCGAATCGCTTCAGCGAGCCGGAGCCCGCCAAAGCGCCTTCGTCGGGCGCTGAGCTCCCCTAAGCGGCGACGGCGCTGCCGGAGACCAGCGGCCGCACGATCGGCGGTGCCTTTGGCAGCTGTGCCTGCTCGACCTTCTCGAGCCTCAGCGGCGAGGCCTCGATCGTCGCCACGGTGTCGCGGTTGCAGTGACAGCCGTCGGCGAGGAAGCGCCAGGGTTTCTCCAGGCGATCCTGCCACCCGGCTAGGCCCGCCTCGCCGGCGCGCACGTGCTCGATGAAGAGCAGCTTGCCGCCCGGCCTGAGCACCCGCGCTGCCTCGCGCAGCGCCGTGTCAGGGTCCGGGACCGTGCAGAGGACCAGGGTGAAGACGGCGGTGTCGAAGCTGTCGTCGGCGAAGGGAAGCTCCTGCGCGGAGGCCCCCACGATCTCGACCCCTCCCCTGCCCGCGGCTTTTGCTCGAAGCTGCTTGAGCATGTGAGGGTCGGGCTCGGCCATGACCAGCTCGCTGACCGCATCGGGAAAGAGGTCGAGGTTGACCCCGGTGCCGGCGCCCAGGTCGATCGTCCTCCCGCCCGCCTGGCTCAGCAGCTCGCGCCGCATCTGCCGCAGTCCACCCTCCTCGGTTGCCTTCAGGCCGCGGTCATAGAGGGCAGCGAAAGCCCTGCCCCAGGTCGCGTCGTAGAGCGTGCCCATGGTCAGACGTACGGTGGAATCGCGGCTCGAGCTCAGGCGGCGTCGCGCTGAGCCGGCGCGATCTCCGGCTCAGGAGTGGTGCCGGGCTCACTGGCCGCGGCCCGCTCCTCGTAGGCGTGGCGGGCGCCGTGGTCGACTTCGGTCATCAGCTTGTCGACTTTCATCAGTCGGCCCAAGCCCTCGCGCATGCCGCGCGGCAGGTTGGAGACGATCTTGAAGAAGGCACCGTTGACGCGCGGTACCCAGACGTCGAAGCGCGGAACTTCGAGCGCGTCGACGATCTCGTTGGCAACATCCTCTGCCTCAACCGGACGAATCAGCCGTTGGCCGACGCCGGCGGTCAGCTCGGTGTTGACCACGGTGGGCATCACGCAGGCGATCTCAACACCGCTGCCGCGCAGCTCGGCGCGGGCGGCCTCGCTGATCCCGACGACGGCGTGCTTGGTGCCGGAGTAGGTGGCGATTCCGGGGAAGCCACCCTTGCCGGCCTGTGAGGCGAGGTTGACGATGTGACCGTGACCGCGCGGCTGGAAGCGCTTGATCGCCAGCTGCATGCCGACGATCACGCCGTAGACGTTGATGTCGAGCTGGCGCTTGAGCGAGTCATCCGACTCCTCGGCGAAAGGCGTCACCGGCATGATCCCGGCGTTGTTGACGACCACGTCGAGCGGTCCCAGCTCGCGCTCGGCCGCATCGAGGAAGGCGGCAAAGGAGCTGCGATCGGTGACGTCGAGCGGCAGGGCCACGGTCCCCCCGCCAAGCTCCCCGGCGGTCTTCTCGGCCAGGTCGAGATCTAGATCGCCAATGGCGACGCGGCAGCCCTTGCGGACCAGCGCCGTAGCCGTTGCCTTGCCGATCCCCCGCGCACCGCCGGTGATCGCCACGACCTTGCCGCTGAGGGACTGCCGCTCCTTCGCCATCGGGACCTCCTCCTCCGACGGCCCGTTAGGCCGCCGGCTTGTAGACGGTGACCACGGCGGCGCCGCCGAGGCCGATGTTGTGCTGCAGGGCCAGCTTGGCGCCCTCGACCTGGCGCTTGTCCGCTTCGCCGCGCAACTGCCAGGTCAGTTCCGAGCACTGCGCCAACCCGGTTGCGCCCAGCGGGTGGCCCTTGGAGATCAGCCCTCCCGAGGGGTTGACGACGACCTCGCCGCCGAAGGTGGTCGCTTCTTCCTCGACCAGCTTGTGGCCCTCGCCCTCGGCGGCGAAACCCAGCGCTTCATAAGTGATGAGCTCGTTGGCGCTGAAGCAGTCGTGCAGCTCGCAAACGTCGACTTCAGCGGCGGCGACGCCGGCCTCGGCGTAGGCCTCATCCGCGGCCTGCTTCGACATGTCGGAGCCGACGATCTTCATGCAGTCGGTGTCCTCGGCGAAGGTCGAGCTGAGGTCGGTGACCATCGACTGGCCGGCGATCTCGATCGCCCGGTCGCCGAGGCCGTGCTCTTCGACGTAGCGCTCGGAGGCGACTATCGCGCAGGCCGAGCCGTCAGAGGTCGGCGAGCACTGCAGCTTGGTCAGCGGGTCGTGGATCATCCGCGCCCCCTTGATGTCCTCGAGGCTGTACTCGTCCTGGAACTGGGCGTAGGGGTTGTTGACCGAGTGCTTGTGGTTCTTCCAGCCGATCCAGGCGTAGTGGTCGGGGTTGGAGCCGTACTTCTGCATGTGGTCGCGGCCGGCGTTGCCGAACATCTGCGGCGCCGGCGGCGACTGCTCGGGGTCGCGGATCTCGAACATCCGCATCGCGTGCTTGTCGAGCGCGTTGGTGCGGTCGGTGTACTTGACCCCGAGGCTGCCCGGCTCCATCTTCTCGAAGCCCAGCGCCATCGCGCAATCGACGAGGCCGCCCTTGACCGCTTGGCGAGCCAAGAACAGCGCCGAGGAGCCGGTCGAGCAGTTGTTGTTGACATTGACCACCGGGATCCCGGTGAGGCCCAGCTGGTAGAGCGCCCGCTGGCCGTAGGTCGAGTCGCCGTAGCAGTAGCCGGCGTAGGCCTGCTGCACGTCCTCATAAGGAATGCCGGCATCGGCGAGCGCCTTCTCCCCCGCCTCCTTGGCCCAGTCCGGGTAGTCGCCCTCCTTGGTGCCGGGCTTCTCGAACTTGGTCATCCCGACCCCGATCACGAACGTGCGGTTGCTCAAAGTCTGCTCCTGTGTCGCCGCGAGCGCCTGCCGCGGTTTGGCTGGTCAGCCAGTAAATCTACCGCTTGCATGAGCGGGCCGGGCCGCGAGTAAATACACAGGCAAACTTGACTGATCGGGCTGCGCGGCGATAATGCAGCGATGAGACGCCGGGCGACGGTCATTCCCCTGCTATTCGCTCTCCTTGCCCTGAGCATCGGAGCCGCCCCGGTCAGCACCGCCGGCGCCAGCCCGGCCTGGCTCTTCGAAGGGGTCGAACTGGGCCCCAAAAAAGGCGAAACGGAAACGGTCGTCGGCGACGCGGTCCTCGGCAGCTTCACGATCCCCGGCCTGAGCACCGTGTGCAAAAAAACCCACTACGAAATGACGATCTCCGACAGCTCCGGCAAAGGCAGCGCAACGTTCAAAGCCCTTGCCTTCACGACCTGCACGGCGACCAGCCCCTGCACGGTGGACGCGATCGCAGCCGAAGCGCTGCCCTGGCCGGCGAAACTTGTGGTCGGCAAAGGCGGCGGCAACTATCTCGTCGTCGAAGGAATCAAAATCAGCGTGCTCTACGGCGGCGCTGAATGCGTTCTCAACGGGACCTCCGCGACGATCAAAGGCTCCGCCGGCGGCCTCTACGACAACCCCACCGAAACCTTCGCCTTCAGCCCGGCGAGCTTTGCCGCGACGGCGACGAAACTCTCGACGCTGGGTGGCTCGATCGACTGGAACGCGACCTTCACGACCGAAGCGACCGGGCCACACGAAGGAGAGGCGCTGACCGTCGGCTAGCTCGTGGGGGCTCGTGCGCCTTCCCGGTTGGGCCAGAGCAGGAATGCCGCGCCGGCGATGGCGATGCCGAAGGCGGTGCCGAGCGCCCGCTGGCCGGCCGCTTGGAGTGCCGTCTCGCCAATCGAGTCGGCGAGCAGCACGGCGTAAGTCGTGATCGCGGCGGTGAAGAGCGCGTACTGGACCGTCAGCAGGCCGTAGGCGAAGCCGGTCGCGATCGTCAAGCAGACGGCGATCGCGAGCTCGTCGCCGCGCAGCCACTCGGCCAGGGCCGTGGCGACGAGCAGCCCGAGCACGGTGCCGATCGCGCGCAGGGCCAGGCGACGGAAGGTTTCCTCTTTCTCCGGGCGGAGGACGAAGAGGATCGTCAGCGGGATCCAGAAGCCGTGTTCGTGCACGTCGATGGCCCAGTAGAGCGCGACTCCAATGGCAAGGGCGATGCCGAAGCGCAGCGCGTGGCGAGAGCTGGCCGAACGGAGGGTGAGGTTTTCCCGCAGTGCTAGCCGCGCCGCTGGCCAGTCCCAACCGCTCTCCCCTCCCTCCTCCTGGCGATCGCCCGCAACCCAGATACAGAGCGAGAAGAGCGCCTGTAGGAGGCCGCCGGCGGTGGCGAGCGCGAGGGCTGGCAGCGCGTCGCCGAGGTCGAGCGGCAGGTCCTGGCAGATCAACAGCGAGAGCGCCACCGAGAGGCCGAAGATCGCGAAACGCAGGGAAACGGCAAAGCAGTAGCCCGCAGCCGCTCCCACGACTCCCATCGCGGCGACGGCGAGGAACGGGCTGGAGCCGGTTAGAACACCGAGAACAGCGGCGATCCCGATCAGCGGCGCGGCCGTTGCCTGCCAGGCCGCCCGCGGTAGCGCCGGGGCATCCATCGCGGGGAAACCGGCGAGCAGGGCGCCGGTCGCGATCGCGCCCTTCGTCGGGCTCGAGAGGCCGAGCTCGAGGATGAGCGCCAGCCCAACCGGGATCGCGACGAGGAAACCGCGTCGCAGGGCCGGCCCAGGCTCGCTGGGCCCGATCGAAAAGAGCGATGAGGCGCGCAAGGTACGCCGCGCCCCGCTGGCATCAAACAGTTCCACCCCCGGCAGTCTCGCCGGGGTCGCGGCGGGAGTGCGGGCACGCCGCGCGAGCGCTTGCCAAATACCTGGCCAAGTACCCTGAAGGGCCGTGATCCTCGCCGAGCTGAGCTCCGACCCAGCCGCGGGCGTCGGCATCTTCGCCGCGCTGGCGGCCGGCGTCGTTTCCTTCCTCTCCCCCTGCGTGCTGCCCTTGGTGCCGGGCTATCTCTCGGCGGTCAGTGGGGTCTCCGCGACCGAACTGGAGACGGCCGGCTGGCGCCGCATTCTCGCCCCCAGCCTGCTCTTCGTCGCCAGTTTCTCCGCCATCTTCGTCGCCGAGGGACTGACGGCGACCGCGCTTGGCTCGGCCTTCCAGGAGCACGAAGAGCTGCTCAGCAAGATCGCCGCGGCGCTGATCATCGCCATGGGGGTCCTCTTCGTCTCCTCGCTCTTCATCACCCGCCTCAACCGCGAGTGGCACGTCGACGCGCTGCTCGAGCGCGCCGGCAAGGGTGGCCCGATCGTCGCCGGCGCCGCCTTCGCGATCGCCTGGACCCCCTGCATCGGCCCGACCCTCGGCGCGATCCTCACCGCCGCCTCGCTCTCGGGCTCGGCCAGTCACGGCGCGCTGCTCCTCGTCGTCTACTCAGCCGGGCTGGCGATCCCCTTCCTGCTCACCGCAATCGCCTTCTCGCGGATGACAAGCGCCTTCACGGTGGTCAAGCGCCACTACCAGGCAATCGTCGCCACCGGCGGTGTGATCCTGATCGGGATGGGCGTCTTGATCTGGACCAACGAGCTGACCCAGCTCAACGCCGACGCCCAGAGCTGGCTTTCCGGCCTCGGCCTCGACTTCTGGAACAGCGTCTAGTTATTGACGACCGGGACCACGGTCTCGATCTCCTGGCCGATCGCCTCGGTCTCCTCCAGTCCCTCACCGTCGAGATCGCGCGAGCAGACGATGCGGAAGCGGCCGGTGCCGATCTCCGCATCGGGCACAACTGGCAGCCCACGGATGTGATCCCAGCCGAGGCGTTCGACCTCGAACGGGTTCATCCGCACCTCGGCCGCCGGGAACGGGCAGTTCGAGTTGTGCTGGTCGATCGCCTTCGAGATCGCCTCGAGGTTTTTCGCCTCTGGTGATGCCACGGTGAAAAGTCTACGGCGCGAAAATATTTGACTTATCTGAAGGTCGCGAGAGACTGCCACCGTGCCGCGGGAGGTCAAGAGCCACGAGGACGGCCGCATCCCATTCCGCATACGCATCGGAGTGACCGGTCACCGGGCTCTCGAGAGCAGCGCCCTCCTCGATGTGGCCGTGAGGAAGGAGATACGCCGTATATACGACCTCCTTCCGGCCGCGAACACCGATGTGCGGTTGAGTGTGGTCTCCCAGCTCGCCGATGGCGCCGATCGCCTCGTCGTCCTACAGGTTCTGGCGGAGGCCGAGGAGCGCGACCACGAAGCGCGCTCTGAGGTAATCCTGCCCCTTGCCTACGACGACTACGTCGCCGTTCAGGGCTTTTCGGTGCCCTCCCGCGAAGAGTTCGATCGACTGCTGGCGGGGGCGGTCGCCCAATCGACGCCGGCGGGACAGCGAAGCAACACGAGCGAGGCGAGGGCCACGGCCTACGAGGAAGCCGGGCGCCGGCTCGTGGCTCGCTGCGACGTGCTGGTTGCGATCTGGGACGGCGGGCCCTCCGGTGGAAGAGGGGGAACGGCCGAGACGCTCCTCTACGCAGCGGCCCGGTCCAAGCCCTGCATCTGGATCTCCACTGATCCCGAACCCGTCGTTCGCGACAACTTCGGCAGTGACCGCGCCGCGCCGTTTCACCGCGAAGTCGAAGAGCTGGCGTTGGGCACCAGCGGTCCCCTCGAGGACGAGGCGGAGCATGCCGTGGAGTCGCTCGAGGTGCTGCGCCACTCCTTCGACGCGTTGGATGAATTCAACGGCGAACGCCTCAGCGTCGACTTCAAGTCCCGCCTGAACGCAGAGATCGTCTCCGTCGACGGAGTCGCCGATTGGGTAGCCGCCCCGTTCGTGCGGGCGACTACGCTTGCCGTCCGCTGGCAGAAGCGATTCGCCTGGTCTTCCAGATCGATCACCCTGGGCGCGACGCTGGCGGCGGCGATGCTGGCGGTCGGGCTTAGCTTCGGCACCGAGTCGGCGGTCTGGAGCCTGGCCGAGGCGGGCTTCTTCGTCCTCGCCCTGCTGGGAATAGTGGTTGTGCACAAGATCGGCTTCCGCCGGCGCTGGCTCACCAACCGGCTACTGGCCGAGCGATTGCGCTCGGCTCACTTCCTTGCCCCGACGGGGGCCGATTTCCGCCGCCAGGCACGACTCGACGCCGTATACGTCGACGGTCAGGCGACGGACTGGGTAGATCGTGCCTTCGAGGAGGTATGGGATTGTCGTCCACAGAAGTCGATCGACGTCGGCGGTCTCAACCCGGAGCAGCTGGCAAAGCTCAAGCAAACACTGGCGGATGAGTGGATCGGCGAGCAAATCGAATATCACGCGGTGGCGGCCCGTCGCCACCGCCGGCTGCATCGCCGCCACTTCGTTCCCATCCTCCTGCTATTCGTAGCCACGATTGCCTTTGCGGTGCTGCACTCCCTCCGCCTTCACGAAATTGAGGATGCTTCGATCTTCTTCTCCGTGACGCTTCCGGCCGCCGCCGCGTCGCTCGGAGTCCTACTGACGGTCAACCAACACCAAGCGCTTGGCGAACGGTACAGGCGGATGCGCTCCGACCTGAGCGTCGTCCGCCGCAACATCCTCGACGCGAGAGCAGACTCACTGGTGAAAGTCAGCTCGGAGGCGGCTCGTGTGGTTACTCAAGAGACGGGAGCGTGGATCAGCTCCATGTGGTTCCTCGATATCGAGCATCCGTAGGAGGTCTCATGCCCGGAATATTCATCTCATACAGGCGAGAGGACACCGGTGGTTACGCCGGACGACTGCGTGCGAAGCTCGCCCGGCGGTACGGTCGCTCGCGCGTCTTCATGGACATCGATTCGATCCCGGGCGGCACTCCGTTTCGCGATCGAATCCGCACGGCGCTCGACTCCTGCGACGTCGCGATCGTGATGGTCGGAAGACGCTGGGAGGCGTCCCAACCCGACAACGTCGACGCTCCCAGGCGGATCGAGGAAGAGGGCGACTTCGTTCGCCTCGAGGTCGCCGCCGCGCTGTCTCGTGACGACGTCGCGGTCGTGCCGGTGATGGTCGAAGGGGCCGAGATTCCCGACCTTCCCAAAGATCTCGCCAAGTTGCCGGAACTCCAAGACCGCAAGCTCAGGAATACCGAGTGGCGTGCGGATACAGCGCGGATCTGCCGCTCGATCGACGAAGCAGACCGACGCTGGCGACGAGTCGGCCGAGGGCTCAGGGAAATCGCGCGGAACCCCGTGGTCGCCGCCCTCTCCCTGGCTGCGATCGCGATCGCGGTGGTCCTACTGCTGGAACCGGCCGGTTCCCGTCCGGTCGGATGCGACAACCTGACAGTTCCCCACGACGCCCGAAACAGGCTCTCGCGAGCGGCCAAGACCAGAGCGGCGGCGATTGAAGGGTCCGTTTGGTACGGGGCCTGTGGTCACCGCGCTTGGGCACTCGCGGACTTCCCCGATGGGCGCAAAGAGGTCTTCGCCCAGAACGGCTTCCACTGGACCGACCTCGGCGCGGCGACGCCCCAGAACTGCTCGAACATTCCCGGCGAACTGCGCAGCGAATGGGGCGAGGAAGCCAATTGCTAAAGCTCGTGGATGGCCGTGGTTGACGAACTTCGGTCGTCGTCCCCCCTCCCTCCTACCATCGCGTCGTGGCCTTCGAGCGGACCGTGGCGCACCTGGACATGGACGCGTTCTACGCGTCGGTCGAGCTGCGGCGGCGGCCGGAGCTGAGGGGCAAGCCGGTGATCGTCTGCGGCTCGGGGCCGCGGGCGGTGGTGACGACGGCCAGCTATGAGGCGCGCAAGCTGGCCGGGATCCACTCGGCGATGCCGGCGGCGGTGGCCCGGCGGCGGCTGCCCGACGCCGTCTACCTGCAGCCCGACTTCACCGCTTACCGCGCGGCCTCGGTCCAAGTGATGGAGGTGTTGCGGCGCAACGCCGAGACGGTCGAGGTGGTGGGCCTGGACGAGGCCTACATCGACCTCACCGGCCTCTTCTCGCCGAAGACCACAATGCGAAGAATTGCCAGCGAAATTCATGAGGAGATCGGGCTGACCTGCTCGGTGGGCATCTCGGAGAGCCGCATGCTGGCCAAGATCACCAGCGAGCTGGGCAAGCCAGCCGGCCTGGTCGTGCTCTCGCGCGAGGAGGCCTTGGAGCGCTTCGCCGCCGAATCGCCCGGGCTGATTCCCGGCATCGGTCCGAAGACCGTGACCAAGCTCGGCGGCATGGGCATTCGCACCCTGTCCGACCTGCGTGCGCGAGACCCGGCAACGCTGGAGCAGGCCTTCGGTCCGCGCCAGGGGAGCTGGCTGCACCGCCGTGCCTTGCTTGAAGACGAGACTCCGGTGACGGTCGTGCGCGAGACCAAGTCGCAATCGACCGAGATCACCTTCGACGTCGATGTCGCCGATCGTGCCGCGATCGAGACCCACCTCGTGCAGCTCTCGGAGGAGCTCTGTCGACGTCTCAGCAAGCGCGAGCTGCGCGGACGCACGATCGGGATCAAGGTGCGGCTGGACGACTGGACCAACGTCACCCGTTCGCACACGGTCGAGCTGCCGACCAACGACCCAACCGTCGTCCGGCCCGTGGCTCTGGAGCTCCTGCGCGCTTATGACCCGCCGCGGCCGGTGAGGCTGCTTGGCGTCCGGGTCGCCGGCTTCGAGAGCGCCGAGGAGGAAGCTGCCGAGCCGGCTGCCGAGCGCGACCAGCTTCAGCTCGGGCTTACTGCTTAGCCCGTTCACGCTTGGGTTGCGGCAGCCCGTCAGTCGTGTGCGAAGATTGCTCGGGTGAGTGCCGATCGTCTGACTGGACTCGATTCTTCGTTCCTGCATATGGAGCGCGCTGGCGCCCACATGCACGTCGCCTCGACCAGCATCTTCGAAGGGCCTGCCCCGAGCATCGGCGAGTTCCGCGACCACATCGCCTCGCGCCTGCACCTGGTGCCGCGCTTCCGCCAGAAGCTGCGCTTCGTCCCCTTCGGCCAGGGCCGGCCGGTCTGGGTCGACGATCCCCACCTCAACCTCGAGTACCACGTGCGCCAGACCGCGCTGCCGGCGCCGGGCTCAGAGGAACAGCTGCGCAACCTGGCCGCCCGGATCTTCTCCCAGCAGCTCGATCGCAGCAAGCCGCTCTGGGAGCTGTGGCTGGTCGAGGGACTCGATGGCAACCGCTTCGCGATCGTCGGCAAGAGCCACCACGCGCTGGTCGACGGCATCTCCGGCGTCGACATCACGACGGTCCTCTTCGACGTCGAGAAGGAACCGGAGAATCCGCCGGCGATGCCGCCGAAGTGGGCGCCGCGGCCGGAGCCGACGGACATCAAGCTGCTCAGCGACGCCCTGCGCGAGCGCACCACCAGCCCGCAGGAGATCGTCCGCGGCATGCGAGCCGCGCTGCGTGGGCCGCGCCAGGTCCTGCGCGGGGTCGGCGCGACCAGCAAGATGGTCAGCGCCGGCATGGCAGCGCCATCGACGCCGTTCAACGTCGAGATCGGCCCGCATCGGCGCGTCGCCTTCGTGCGCAGCGATCTCGCCGCCCTGAAGCAGATCAAGAACCAGCACGGCGGCACGGTCAACGACGTCATCCTCTCCGTCGTCGCCGGCGCGATCGGCAACTACCTGCGCGCTCGCGGCCACGACACCGAGGACCTCGAGATGCGGGCGATGGTGCCGGTCAGCGTGCGCGCCGAGGAGGAGCGTGGCGCGCTCGGCAACCGCATCTCGGCGATGATGGCGCCGCTGCCAATCTGGTGTGAGGACCCGGTCCGGCGCCTGCACCTGGTCAGCGAGATCATGGGCGATCTGAAGGGCTCCGGCCAGGCGGTCGGGGCCGAGATCCTCACCCGCATCGTCGACTTCGCCCCGACCACGATCGCCTCACAGGCCGCTCGCCTGCAGCCGGCCCAGCGCTTCTTCAACCTCGTCGTCACCAACGTGCCAGGGCCGCAGTTCCCGCTCTTCGTACTGGGAAGACAGATGGAATCGATCTTCCCGATGGTCCCACTGGCGCGCCGTCAGGCGCTCTGCGTCGGGATCATGTCCTACAACGGACAGATCGACTTCGGCCTGATCGGCGACTACGACGCGATGGCCGACCTCGACAGCTTCGGCCTCGATCTCGAAGGCGCGATTGCCGAGATCGCCGGCGCTGCTGCTACCGGCGCTCAGGGAAGCAGCCGCGCCGAGACGCGGAACGGCGCGCTGTCGGTCAAGTAGGCCCAGTCGAGCCGACGGGGGCTGAAGCCCGAGGCGCTGGTGTCGGCATTGACCAGGACCGCGGTGAGGCGTTTGAAGCGTCCCGGGTGAGCCAGGTGCACCCTAATCTGACCACCGCTCCGTTTGAAGCTGAGGGTGCTGATCACCCGCCCCTCGCGCTCGCTGCCGATGCGACCGACCAGTGCCAGGCCGGCGGCAATCCCCCGTGGCGCACTCGCCTTGACGACGACCGCGCGGCCGCTGCGGGCGTGCAGGTGCAACAACTGGAAGGTTGTGTGATTGAGGCTGCGGTCGAGTACGCGACCACTGAGGGGCAGGCTGCCCTGACGAGCGACATCGGGATAGGAGTCGGCCTCGCCGAAGACCGAGTCGGTGCGCCACTCGGGTAGATCGCGGGCGAAGCGGGCGAAGTCACGGCTGAAGTCCGAGCCGCCCGCCGCTTCGATCGCCGAGTTGTAGGCCGAGACCGAGAAACCGCCCGGCCTCGTGTGCACGGCGCGTGCCCAGGCACGGCGGACGAGGGCCCGCCCGTAACGGTGCGCCAGCCACTTGTTCCAGACCGCCGAGCCGTACTCCTTGATCGAGTTCGCGGTCAGCGGCGTGTCGAAGCGCTTCACCCAGCGCCGCACGTAGCGCAGGTAGTCGTTGATCCCGTTGTAGACCTCGTCCTCCATCCAGACCGCGCTCGACTCGGCGAACCAAGCGTCCTGGTAAGCGTCGTAGCCGAACTGGAGGATGTGGTTGTACTCGTGGGCGACCGTCACCTCGAGGTCTTTTTCAGGCGTGGTGCCGGGGAACTCGCGCGGGTCGTAGTCGTTGTCAAGCACCAGGTAGCCGTGCAGGTGGCGCGGCAGGCGGTGGGCTTTCGTGCCCTGGCCGCGGTCGGGCGCCGCATAACCGAAGAGAGCACCGCCGATCTGGTCGAGGTAGATGTCGGTCTTGCCCCGCTCACCGCCCTTGCGCCCGTCCGACTTGGGCTCGCGCCAGCCAAGCTTGTCGTTCTCGACCGCATGGACGTGTTCGGCCACCTCCTGGACCCGGGCCACGTAGTCGGGAACGCCGTCGCCGTTGGCGTCGGCCAACGAGGGAGCGTCGATTCCCTCGGCGACCCAGTGGACGCAGAAGTGACGCGTGCAGGCGGGCGAACGCGGCGCCTCGGGAACCGTGTAGGCGTTGCGGTTGGGGTCCGGGTGATCGGTCGGCCGTGCGGCGGGCGCCCGGAAAATCCACTGGTCGGCCGCGCTGGCGTTCGCGGGCACGACGGCAAGAACGGCGAGAGCTGCCAGCGAAGCCCCTATCGACCAGCAGCGCGCTCGCACGCGCGTCAATCTACAGGCGCATTCCACTCGCTGAGTTTGTGTTTTGTTCCGCATAGCGGGAGGAAGTGCGAAGTCAGCCTTCGGCGGCGATACTTCAGCCGTGACCACCTCGAGGATGTCGGCTTGCGCGTAGCCCTGGCCCAGATCGACCCGACCGTCGGCGATATCGACGGCAACGCGGCGAAGGTCGGCGAGTGGATCGCTCGCGCCGAAGCCGAGGGCGCCGAGCTGACGATCTTCCCCGAGCTCTGCATCCCCGGCTACCCGGCCGAGGACCTCTACCTGAAGCGGCATTTCGTCGCGGCGAACCTGCGCGCGGTCGAAGAGCTCGCCCGCGGTGTCCGCGAGACGACGGCGCTCGTCGGCTTCGCCGAGCCCGTCGCGGGCGGCGGCGACTTTCGCCACGCTCACAACTCCCTCGCGGTGCTGTCCGGGGGCGCGGTGCGGGCCGTTTACCGCAAGAACCGGCTGCCCAACTACTCCGTCTTTGACGAGCAGCGCTACTTCGTCCCCGGCAGCGAAGCGGCGACGATCGAGCTGTCGGGCGCCCGAGTTGGCCTGACCGTCTGCGAGGACGTTTGGGCGCCCGGTCCACCCGCTTCGAGCGAGGCGGCGGAGGGTGCCAGCCTGATCGCCAACCCGTCGGGCTCGCCGTACCACCGTGGCAAGGGGCGGGAGCGGGAAGCGATGTTCGCCGAGCGCGCCCGCGAGTACGGCGTCGCCTTTGCCTTCTGCAACCTCGTCGGCGGACAGGACGAGCTGGTCTTCGACGGCCACAGCTTCCTCGTCGACGCCGAGGGCACTGTGCTCGCTCGCGCCGCCCAGTTCGAGGAGGAGCTGCTCGTCTGCGAGCTTCCCTCCCCCGCCCCCGGCAATCTCACCGAGCCGCTTGCCGACATCGCCGAGGTCTACGGCGCCCTCACCCTCGGCCTGCGCGATTACGTCCTCAAGAACGGTTTCCGGCACGTCGGCATAGCCCTCTCCGGGGGGATCGATTCCGCCTTGGTCGCCCTGCTCGCCGTCGATGCGCTCGGGCCCGAGAACGTCAGTTGCGTTGTCATGCCCTCGCCGCATTCGAGCCCTGAAACACAGCAGGACGCGCGGAATATCGGCGCCAACCTGGGCGTCGAGCTGCTCGAGATACCGATCGAGGCGGCGATGGCCGAGTACGAGAACGCCCTGGCTGGCTCCTTTGGCAGCTCAAATGGCGCCGGTAGCGCCGAGGAGCCCCTGCCGCGCGACCCGAGCCGGCCCTCGGAGCCAGATCTGGCGGCCGAGAACATCCAGGCGCGAATCCGCGGCAACATGATGATGGCGCTCTCCAACAAGCACGGCTGGCTGATCCTCACCACGGGTAACAAGAGTGAGATGTCGGTCGGCTACGCGACCCTCTACGGCGACATGGCGGGCGGCTTCGCGGCGATCAAGGATGTGCCGAAGACGCTCGTCTACGACCTCGTTCGCCACCGTAACCAGAGCGCCGGCAGCGAGCTGATCCCGGCCTCGGTGATCGAGCGAGCCCCCTCGGCCGAGCTGCGCCCCGACCAGCAAGACAGCGACTCGCTGCCGCCCTACGAGCTGCTCGACCAGATCCTCGAGTCCTACGTTGAGCGCGACCAGGGCCGCGAGGAGATGATCGCCGCCGGCCTGCCGGCCGACGTGGTCGATGAGGTCGTGCGGATGGTCGATCGCTCCGAGTACAAGCGCCGCCAGGCGGCACCCGGGGTCCGGATCACGCCCAAGGCATTCGGTCGCGACCGGCGCCTGCCGATCACCAATCGTTTCGGCGGCTAACTCGGCCGCGGCCTGACGGCGATCGTCATCTGCGCCAGCGCGCAGAGCCTTCCCTCGCTGTCTTTGACTTCGGCGTCCCAGACCCAGGTAGTCCTACCCCGGTGTCGCGCCCTTGCCTCGACCTCAGCCGCGCCCTGCGTCACCGGACGGATGAAGCTGACGCCGATCGATTGGCCCATCGCCATCATTCCGTCGCCCATCACGGCGAGGGCGGTGGCGCGAGAGCAGACGCTCTCGACCAGGCTCGAGATCACGCCGCCGTGCAGCAGGCCGACCGGCTGGCGCAGCTCGTCGCGCATCGGCACCCGCACCCGGGCGTGATCCGGATCGTCGTCGAGCCATTCGGTGCCCAGCAGGGCGTCAAAATGCGAAAGCAGCCCACGCGGATCGTCAGCCATTGGGGCAAGACCCTATCTCGAAGCGCTCTCCGGGTTGTGCCTGCATATGGCCCTTAACCTCAGGCACGCCTTCTCGACGGGCGGCTCGCGTAGGCTTCCCGATCGGTGGGGCTGACCGACGACCAGAAGGCAATGCTTCGCCTGCTCGCCCAGCGCGAGGAGGGCTACGACGACATGGCCGCGCTGATGGGAATCAGCGTCGAGGAAGTGCGCGAACGGGTCAAAGAGGCGCTCGCCGAAGTCGCCGAGCCACCGCCGGCCGAGGAGCCAGAGCCGCCTGCACCCGCTCCTACCCCCCCGCCAGCCCCAACACCCGAGCCGCCAGCCGCTGCTGAGGTTCCCCCCGCGGCCCCTGAGCAGCCCGTTGCTCCCACCCCAGCGCCTCCGGCGCCAGCGCAGGAGCCAGCGCCCGCGGCGGCGAAGCGCTCAGCGCAGATTCCCAGCCTCAAGATGCCCAAGGACCGCGGCGCCCTGATTGGCCTCGGCGCCGGCGCTCTCGTCGTCATCGCGCTCGTGATCGTGCTGGTCGTCGGCGGCGACGGCGGCGGCTCGGACTCGACCGCCGAAGAAGGCAGTCCCAACGAAAACGCCAGCGCGCTGGCGGCAAACAAAAACCTCACGCAGGCGGTCCTCAGCGCCGACGACGGCAGCGATGCCAGTGGCCAGGCGATCTTCGGCCGCTTCAAGAAAAAGGTCCTGCTACAGGTCACCGGCGAAGGGCTCGAGCCCTCGGCCGACGGTGAGTCATACGCTGTCTGGCTCTCGCACTCGGGCAAAGCGATGGTTCCGGTCGGCAGCGCCAAGGTCGAAGACTCGGGTCAGCTCGCTGCTCGCTTCGAAGTGCCCGCCGCCGTGCTGGTGCTGGTCGCCCGCGCCGCCTTCGACCAGATCGAAGTCACCCGCACCAACGACGCCCAGCTGAACGCGGCGATCGCCAAAGCCCGCAAAACCGAAAGCGAATCCGCTTACACGGGGACGCCGGTGTTGAGCGGCAAGATCACCGGCCCGCTGGTCGGCGCTGGTAAGTAGACCGGCCAAGCAGCTCAAGGACGCAGGGAGCGGCGTGCTCCGCACGCGAGCGACCGAGGACGCCGAGATGCGCCGGCCGGATCAGCCGAGCAGCTTGCCGGGGTTCATGATCCCGGCTGGATCGAGCCGCTGCTTGACCGCACGCAGTACGTCGAGGCCGCTCGCGCCGACCTCAGCCTCCATGTAGGGGGCGTGGTCGCGGCCGACCGCGTGATGGTGGGTGATCGTGCCGCCAGTGGCGACGATCGCCTCGCAGGCGGCCTGCTTGACCCCGCGCCACTGCTCGACTTCGTCGCCCTGGCGCGAGCGGGAGATGAAGGTGAAGTAGAGCGAGGCGCCGTCGGCGTAGGCATGTGAGAGGTGGCAGAAAACGAGGCCCGGGGTGCCCTGCGTGGTGAGCGAGTCGCGGATCGCGGTGCCGACGGCAGTATGCAATTGGGCCAGCTCGCTCCAGGTGTGCGAGGTCTCGAGGGTCTCGACCATCGCCCCCATGTCCATCAGCGTGTCGCGTAGATAGGGCCCCTGATAACGACCGTGCTCCCAGGAGCGCCCCGCTGCTTGACCGAGGTAGACGCCCCCACCACGGCGCAGCTCGCGCACGCTGAGCGCCCGGCGACGCGCCACCGCCTCCTCCTCCCCCTCGAGGCCGACGATGATCAGGCAGCCACCGCGACGGCGGCGCAGGCCGAGGTAGCCGCCGAAAAGGCTGCCAGCGATGCCGCGGGGCCCGGAGAGCGCCAGCGAGACCTCGGTCTCCTCCTCATCGGAGAGCCGAATCACGTCGGGCAGGCCGGGTCCCTGAGCCAGGGAACGGACAATCTCGGCTCCCGCCTCGAAGTCCTCGACGATCCAGGCCTCGTAGCGCCGTTGCCTGGGCTCGGGCCGGACCCGCACGGTGACGTCCGGGATCACGCCAAAGACTCCCTCGGAGCCGACCACCAGCTCGCGCAGAGCGGGACCGGCCGCGGTGTGGGGCGTGGCCAACGTGCGCAGGTCGCCGGCCGGTGCGACCAACCGCACCGAGCTGACCAGCGAGTCGAAGCGCCCGTAGCCACTCGACGCCTGGCCGGCGGAGCGGGTGGCGGCAAAGCCGCCGATGGTGGCGTACTCGAAGGACTGCGGGTAGTGGCCGAGCACGAGGCCGTGCTTGCTCAGCTCGGCTTCGGCCTCGGGGCCACGCAGTCCGGCGCCGAGGCGGGCGGTCAACGAGCGGCGATCGACCTCGACGCTTTGCAGGCGGGCGAGGTCGAGGCTGATCAGGCGACCGTGATCGCCGCGCAGCGGCTCGACGCCGCCGACGACGCTGGTGCCGCCGCCGAAGGGGACGACCGCGATGCCCTCGGCAGAGCAGACCTCGAGCATGCGCCTGATCGCCTCGCCGTGGGCGGGCAAGACGACGGCGTCGGGAGCAGCGTCCAGCCGCCCGGAGCGCAGCCGGGCAAGGTCGACGTAGCCACAGCCAGTGGCGTGGCGCAGGCGGTCCTCGGTGCTTGTCGAGACGTTCTCCTCACCCACCGCCTGGACCAGTGCATCCGGAAGCGGCTCGGCCGCGGGCAGCTCGAACTGCTCGAGCGTCGGCAGCGAGGCAGCGGGCCGCAACTCCCCGATCCGCTCCCGCAGGGTCGCCAGCGCCGGGCCGTCGAGCTCGGGCGCGATCGAGGGATCGCCCCAGCCCCACCACTTCGAGTCACGGCGCGGGCGGCTCATGCCAGCGCCCGCTCGATCCCGTCCAGGGCTTCCTCGAGCAGCGTGCCCTGACCCCGCCGCATCATTGGCGAGCCCAGCCGCGAGAGGCCGCGGAGCGTCTGTGCGGCGGCGATCGTCACCTCGGTGCCCGGCTCCGCATCGTCCAGGCTCAAATCGATGGCATAACGCCGCAGGTGCCGCTCGAAGGGTGTTCCGGCGATTTGCTGCTCCCAACCCACGCGCTCATCGTCGGTCAACTCAGTGCGGCGAAAATCGGCGCGCACGCCACGCCCCTCGGCCGTCCCCAGCACCTTCGTCCACTGCACATTGGACCCCTCCCCCTCGACGCTCTCGACTCGCATCGTCCGCGGCCACCAGCGGGGCAAGCTATAGGGATCGGAGATCAGCGCCCACACCTCAGAGCGGGGCGCGGCGATCGTGCGGCGGCGAGTGACTCGGGGCACCGGAACAGGTCGTCAGTCGCCGGCGAGGCGGCGAAGGTCCCTAACCAGCAGTAGGTGCTTGAGGTGACTGACGGTCGCGGCGAGGCTCTCGAGGCTTTCCAACGCCTCTTTGCGTCGGTCGGGATTGCGCGAGCGCAGCGAGGGACCGAGCAGCGCTTCGAGCAGGTTTGCCTCGCGGTCGGCCGAGGAACGGAAGACGCGCAGGTTGCGGGCGGCGACGCCAACCCGTGAGAGCTCATTGGCGGAGCGGACCACTTCGCGGTCGGTCTCGTCGTAGACGGTCTTGCCCTCGCGTTTCTCGGGCTGGACGATGCCGAAGTTCTCCAGTTCGGAGATCAGCTCTTCGCGCGCCCCGGTCTCCTCGATCACCTCGTCGAGCGTCAGGTAGGCGCGCGAGGTGTTGACCAGGATTGCCCGTCGCACCGCCCCGCCCGAGGGCCGCTTGTCCGAGCTGCCGCCGCTCGGGGCGAAGTCGCCACCCGCCGCTAGCTCCTGGCGAATTACCCGCAGGGGCAGAAACTCGTCGCGCTGCAGGCGCAGGATCGTGCGCAATCGTTCGACGTCAGACTGGCTGTAGAGCCGGTAGCCGCCGGCGGTGCGCCGCGGGGTCAAGAGCTTTTGATCCTCGAGGTAGCGGATCTTCGAGATCGAGACGTCGTCGAACTCGCTCTGCAGGATCTTGCAGACGGCGCCGATCGTCAGCGCCTTGCGCGGGCGCGAATCGCGCTGGCGGGCGCCTTGCTGTTGCTCGGAGACGGCCATCTACTTCTCCAGGTAGCTGAGCTTGTACTTGCCGACCTGGATCTCGTCGCCGTCGGCAAGGCGGTGCGACTCGATTCGGCGGCGGTTGACGTAGGTGCCGTTGAGCGAGCCGAGGTCGTCGATGTAGAGCCCGTCGCGGCGGCGAACGAGCAGGGCGTGGTTGCGGGAGACGGTGACGTCGTCGAGGAAGACGCCGGCGTCGGGACTGCGGCCGATGCTGACCCGGTCCTCGCTGAGCGGGAAGCTCTCACCGGCGCGGCCGCCGCCGGCGCGGATCACCAGGGCGGCGCCGCTGCGCTCGACCGTCTCGTCGATGTCGACCGGCTGCATCTCACCGGTGTCGTCGACAGTGTAGGTCATCGTCGTCGGTTCCTCGCCACCGCCGCCGTCGCCCTCGGCGGGCCCGCCGACGAATGCACCGCACTTCTGGCAGTAATTAGCGCCCTCGGGGTTGACGAACCCGCATTCGGGACAGTGGACGGCCATCTCGCTCCTGCCCCTAGGCGGCGGGCTCGTCCTCGCTCGACGGCTGTTTGCCGGCGAGGATCTCGGTCAGCTGGGCGACGTCATCGCCGGAGAAGAGCGACTCGCCCTGCTCGCGCTTCTGTCGGAGCCGGTTGACCAGCTCCGCCCGAAGGATGTCGATCTTGCCGTGCAGGACGCGCCGTTTGTAGGAGATCTCGTTCTCCTCCTCGGTGAGCTTGTCGATCAGGTTCTTCAGCTCCTCATCGCTGAGTGAACCAAGATCGGGAAAGGTGTCCTCCATCTCACTCCTTCTTTGCGGGTCTAGGCCCCTGTTGAGGCCGGTCGGTCGATTATAGGTACCCAGGACCAAGGTTCAACTGAAGGTTGAAGGTTCGTGCCGGCTTGAGCGCGACCTTGCAATGCTGACTTCGCCTTTCGTCTCGCTATGCGGAGCTAAAGTCGAAGTCAGCCGGGAGTGGCGGTGGCTCGGACTTCTCGGATTCCCGTCTGGGCGTAGAGCACGGTGGCGACGATCGCCAGGGCGAGGCCGATGATCAGTGACGCGGCCGGCACCCAACCGGCGAAGACCATGGCGAAGAAGATTCCGCCCATGATCGGGAAGACCGAGATCCGGCCGGGCCAGTTGACCCGGATCTCGACCCCGTGGCGAAGTCCGTACTGGGCGAGAACGAGCATCGCCAGCTCGCGCAGGGCGAGCAGGGCGAGGGCCCAGCGCGGCAAGAGCTCGAAGTGCCAGCAGACGACGGCACCGGAGAGGATCGTGAGGCGGTCGACGAGCGGGTCGAGGATCGAGCCGAGGCGGCTGTACTGGCCGGTGACGCGGGCGAGAAAGCCATCGAGGTAGTCGCCGGCGGCGATCAACCAGAAGACGATCGCGGCGGGAGCACTGCGACCGTCGCCCGATTCAAAGGCGAGCCAAAGGAAGAGCGGCAGGGCGGCGAGCCGCAGGTAGCCGACCGCGTTGGGAATGGTCCAGGGGTTGAGCGGTTCCCCCTTCTGCACTTGGCGCGGCGGTGGGCCGCTGCGATCGAGGCCGAAGAGCCGGCGGACCCGGCCACGACCGAAGGGCGCCGTGTCACTCATCGGATGCCCGTGGCGCCCGCGTCGCCGTTAGTACGCCTTGCCGAACACCGCTTCGATGACCGCCGGCTCCCCGGTGAGGACGCAGGCGCTGCCAGGCGCAAGTTGCTGGTCGAAGGGGATGCACCGAACGGAGACCCTAAGGTCTTCGAGGATAGAAGCCGACTCCGCCGCTTCACTCCAGGGAGCCCTGACGAAGCCGCTCGCCGCGGCATCCTCCTCCTCACCGGCAAACCACTCCCGGAATTCGTCCAGGCTCTCGATCTCCCGCGCCGTTCTCGAGGCCAAGCGCTCCGCGGCCAGTTCGAAATAGCCGCCTTGTATCTGCTCGAGGATGGACCCGATGCTGGCGCTGATCTCTCCCCGTGGGAGGGTCTCCATACCGAGATCGTCGTCGTCCCTGCGCCGCACCGCGACGACCTCCTGGTCGAGGTCACGCGGGCCAATTTCGATGATGATCGGAACGCCCTTCCTGGTCCACTCCCACCGCTTTGCCACCGCTTCCCGATCACGAAAGTCGGCCAGGACGCGCACCGGCACGCCCTGAAAGGACTGCCCGCGGATCTCGTCCGCAAGCGCCTCCACCGCGGCGTGGACAGCATCGTCGTCCTTGCCTCTCAGCACCGGGATGACGACGACCTGCTGCGGCGCCACCGTGGGCGGCAGGCGCAGGCCGATGTCATCGCCGTGGGACATGATCAAGGCCCCAAGCAGGCGGGTGGAGACACCCCAGGAAGAGGTGTGGACCAACTGCCGCTCGCCATCGCTGTCGAGGAAGTCAATCTCGGCCGCCTCGGCGAAGCTCTGTCCCAGGTAGTGCGAGGTACCGGCCTGCAGCGCCTTGCCGTCCTGCATCATCGCCTCGATCGAGAGGCTCATCACGGCGCCCGGGAACCGCTCTTCCTCGGGCTTCTCTCCGGTCACGACGGGCATCGCCAGGAACGACTCGGCGAAGCGCCGGTAGACCTCGAGCATGTCCTCGGTCTCGCGGCGGGCCTCCTCCTCGCTGGCGTGGGCCGTGTGGCCCTCCTGCCAGAGGAACTCGGTGGTACGAAGCAGGACCCGCGGTCGCATCTCCCAGCGCACCACGTTGGCCCACTGGTTGACCATCAACGGCAGGTCGCGGTAGGAGTTGATCCATTTCGCGAACGACTTGCCGATGATCGTCTCCGAAGTCGGCCGCACGATCAGGGGCTCGGCCAGCTCCCCTCCCGGCCGTAGCTTGTCGGGATCACTGGGATCCTCTTCCAGCCTGTGGTGGGTGACCACCGCCATCTCCTTGGCGAAGCCCTGGACGTGCTTCGCCTCCGCCTCGAAGTAGCTGAGGGGGATGAAGAGCGGGAAGTAGGCGTTCTGAGCGCCGCTCGCCTTGATTTCCCGGTCGAGCTCGGCCTGCATCAACTCCCAGATCGCGTAGCCCCACGGCCTGATCACCATCGAGCCACGGACGTGGGCGAGTTCGGCGACCTCGGCCTCGCGGACGACGCTCTGGAACCAGGCGGGAAAGTCCTCCGCGCGGGTCGGCGAGATTCCTTTCGAGGCCATTCCGGCGAGTCTATTTCCTGAGGCGCGAGGGCCGAGGCTGGCCAGGACGCAGGAAGCGAAGCGTGCTTTGCACGTGAGCGACCGAGGGCGCCGCCAGGCGCCGGCTATCGCGCCTCAGGCGCGGGTGAAGCGTCGTCCGGCTGTTGGGGACGTCTCCTCGTCCAGCAGGACCTTGTCCGACTCGCCCTTTTCGGCCGCTTCGTGCTCCATCCGGGCGATCTTCTCGGGGGTGAGTTCGCCGGCGTTTTCCGCCTCGATCTTGGCCAGCCAAGCCGCACCCTCGCGCGACTCGTTCTCGTCGAACTCGACCTCGCCGCGATCGAGCGACTTGTCGATCTCCTCGAACAGTGCGTCGACGAGCGACGCCTGAGGGACCTTGCGCAGCGGCTTGCCGTGGGCGTAGATCAGGCCCTCGTTCTTGGCGCCGGCGATGCCGAAGTCGGCGTGCGAGGCCTCGCCGATCCCGTTGACCGCGCAACCGAGCACGGCCACCTCGATCGGCTCGGCGTAGCTTTCCAGCCGCTGCTCGATTTCGGCCACGACCGAGTCCATGTCGAACTGCAGGCGACCGCAGGTCGGGCAGGCGATCAGGACCGGGCCGCGCTCGCGCAACTGCAGCGCCTTGAGGATCTCCCAGGCGACCTTGACCTCCTCCTCGGCGTGGAAGGTGGAGAGGCTGATCCGGATCGTGTCGCCGATCCCGTCGGCAAGCAGGGTGCCGAGGCCGACCGAAGACTTGAGCGACCCGGACCACTTGGTCCCGGCCTCGGTGATGCCGAGGTGCAGCGGGTAGGGAATCTTCTCGGAGAGCAGGCGGTTGGCGGCGATCGTGTTGGGCACGTTGGTCGACTTGATCGAGACCTTGAAGTTCTCGAAGTCGAGGCCCTCCATCAGCTCGACGAACTCGACCGCGGCGGCGACCAGCGCCTCGACCGGGCTCTCGCGCTCGAGCGCGTGCAGGTGCTTGGGCAGCGATCCGGAATTGACCCCGATCCGCATCGGCACGTTCGCCGCGTTGGCTCGCTCCGCCACCTCGGCAACCTTGTCGCGGCCGCCGATGTTGCCCGGGTTGAGCCTGATGCAGTGGGCGCCGGCGTCGATCGCCTTCAACGCCAGGGTGTGGTTGAAGTGGATGTCGGCGATCACCGGGATCGGCGAGTCGACGACGATCGTCTTCAGCGCCTCGACGTCCTCGTCGCGCGGCACCGCGACCCGCACAATGTCGGCCCCGGCGTCGGCGACCGTGCGGATCTGCTCCATCGTCGCCGCCAGGTTGGCGGTCTCGGTCTTGGTCATCGTCTGCACGACGACCGGCGCGCCGCCGCCAATCGGCACCCCGCCGACAAAGATCTGTCGCTTCGAAGCCATGCGGCAAGCGTATCGACACGCTTGATCCCGCCTATCTGAACCCTGTGCCCGGTTATGCCGTATACATAGGGGGATAATGCACAGATATTTTTCGTGCAAAGGCGAGGGCTTGCGTGCCGGGAGGGGAGTTCGGCTGTTCACTGGCGCGTTGTTTGCCTGCCTTGCCCTCCTCGTCCCAGCCAGTTCGGCTCTGGCCACCTTTCATCTGATCTACGTCAGCGAGGTCCATCCGGGGTCGACAGCGCAGCCCCAGTCGAGCTTCGTTGAGCTGCAGATGTACGACGAAGATGAGAATTTCGTCGGCGGACGCTCAGTCACGTTGCACAACGCGACGGGGGGCACGATCGGGACCTTCACCTTTCCGGCTGACCTTCCCGGCCACTCGGTCGACCAGCAGACAATCCTTGTCGGCGACGACGGGGTTGAGGCTGCTTTCGGGGTCAAACCAGACATGATCAACTCTGCCTTCAACGTGCCCGCCTCGGGGGGTGCCGCCTGCTGGGAAGGACTGGACTGCGTTGCCTGGGGCAACTTCACGGGCACGACCTCGCCGTCCAGCGGGGTGGCGGTGGATCCCCCTGGGATTCCCGACGGTTCCTCAATCGAGCGGCGCATATCGCGCGGAAGCTGCGCCAACCGGCTCGACGAACTAGACGACAGCAACGACAGCGACACCGATTTCTTCGATGCGGCGCCCTCGCCGCAGAGCTACGCAACCGTGCCCAGCCCGCCTGTCTGCGCCCCGCCGGCCCCAACACCCGTGGTGACGATCGACAGCAAGCCGGCGGGCGTGACCCAGTCGACCAACGCCGAATTTGCCTTCCACGGCGTGCCTGCGGCAACGGGCTTTGAGTGCAGACTCGATCTCGGCGCCTACGTCGCCTGTGACTCGGGCGCAGTCGCCTACGCCGGCCCGCTTGCCGACGGTCTTCACACCTTCCGCGTGCGCGGTGCCAATGCCAACGGGACCGGCACCTCGACCGCATATACCTGGAAAGTCGATCTCATCGCGCCAAGCGCGACCATCACCACCAAACCCAAAGATCCCAGCCCGGGCAAATCTGCCTCGTTTCGATACAGCTCAAACGAGGCGGGCTCCAAATTCGAGTGCAGGCTCGAGCCGCTGGAGGCGGACTTCGTGAACTGCAGCACGCAGCCCAAGGTCTACTCGGATCTCCCAGACGGTGACTACGAATTCCTCGTGCGAGCAATCGACCCCGCCGGCAACGCGCAGGTGACGCCCACCGCGTTCGGGTGGACGGTCGACAACTCGCTGGAAGACAAAACGCCGCCGGAAACGACGATCACCTCGAAGCCTTCCGATCCGAGCTCGAGCCCGGTCGCCTCGTTCTCCTACAGCTCGAACGAGGCCGGGTCCAGCTTTCAGTGCAAGTTGGATGGAGGCAACTTCAGCAGCTGCCCGTCGACGGGCGTCTCCTACTCGGGACTCACCGATGGCGCGCACACCTTCCAGGTGCGGGCGATTGACGCCTCCAACAACGTCGACCCAAGCCCCGCCGGGTACAGCTTCTCAGTCGTCCTCGCTGCTGCCACGGCCGGTCCGAGCCCGAGCCCGTCGGCAACGTCGCCGGCCAAGCAGAGCAAGCCAAACACGACGATCGCGAAAGCGAGCGCGACCACGCGCGACCGGACCCCGACCTTCCGCTTTAGCTCCAACCAGGCCGGGGCGAAGTTCCAGTGCAAGGTCGACGGTGGGCCATTCGTCACCTGCCGTTCCCCCTTTACGACAAAGAAGCTGGGCTTCGGCAAGCACGTGCTCCAAGTCCGCGCCACGATCAGCCGAGTCAGCGACCCCACTCCGGCCAAGCTCAATTTCAAGGTGGTGAAAGGGTGAGAAGAGCGCCACTCCGCGGTGCGTTCTGCTCCCTCCTCCTCGCTCTTTCGGGAACCGCTCTCATGGCGACCCCGGCCATGGCGACCTTTCACGAGATCTCGATCCGCGAGGTCTACGCGGGCTCTACCGCGCAGCCCAACTCCCAATACGTCGAGCTGCAGGCCTGGTCGGCCGGTCAGAACTTCGTCGCCGGCCACTCGCTGACGACCTATGACGAAAGCGGCAAAGTGACCGACACGGCGACCTTCTCCGCGATGGTGCCCGACGGGTCCAACCAGGCCACGATCCTGCTCGCCAGTACGGCGGCCGAAGCGCAGTTCGGCGTGGCGGCCGACAAAGTCCTTGCCGGAGACGCGCTCTCGCCGGCCGGCGGGGCGGTCTGCTGGGAAACCCTGGACTGCGTCTCCTGGGGCAGCTTCAGTGGCTCGCTGCTTGGCCCGGCCGGGCCCCCGGCGGTCGTCATCCCCGACGGGATGGCCCTGCGGCGCACGATCTCTCCGGGCTGTCCAACGCTGCTCGAGGCCGGCGACGATCACGACAACAGCGCCGCCGATCTCTCGGCGGTATTCCCCGCGCCCCGGCCAAACTCGGTTTCCCCCAGCGAGCGCCCCTGCGCCCGCTCAGGTGGGGGGCAATCGGAAGGCGGGGGCGGTGGCACCCGGCCGGGTGCTCCCCAGACGACCCTGCAGCGCAAGCCAGCCAAGCGAACCGCCGACCGCACCCCGACCTTCCGCTTCCGCTCCAACGAGGCCAAATCGAGCTTTCAGTGCAAGCTCGACGCCAAGTCATTCAAGGCCTGTCGCTCCCCGTTCACGACCAAAGCGCTGACGCTCGGCTCTCACACCTTCAAGGTTCGCGCCCGCGACACCTCAGGCAAGCTCGACCCGAGCCCGGCTTCCTACGCCTTCAAGGTCATCGCGAAGAAATAAGCCCGCGCTCAGCGGACGTTGAAGCCTTCGCCGGTAAGGCGACCGACGTCGTTGGTCAGGCCGAGGAAGAAGAGCATGATCACGAGCACGAAGCCGAGTGCACCGGCACGCTCCATCACCCGATAGGGAACCGGTTCGCCCCGCACCTTCTCGACCAGGCTCCAGAAGATGTGGCCGCCGTCGAGCGGCAGGAAGGGGAAGAGGTTGATCAGGCCGAGCGAGAGACTGACGAGGCCCAACAGCAGAAGAGAGCGCTCAGTGCTGACATCCAATGTTTGATTGGCCGCATCGCTGATGCCGACGATGCCGGAGACTTCCTTGCGTCGCTCCTCCTCGAAGAGCCTGCTGAAGACCGTAGCCGTGCCGCTTGTGACTCGCCACATCAGGTTGAGACTGCGGTCAACCGCGCCACCTTCAACGATCTTGCTGCCGTAGCTGAAGCCGATCCTGGTGCGCCCAATGGCGGCGTCGTATTCGGGTCGCACGGTGACAGTCTTCAACTGACCGTCCCGTCGTACGGTCAGCGCTACCGGCGTAGCCGCGAGGCAGCCGTCCTCTGGTTTGCCTGCGCACCCGTGGCTGCCGACTTGTTTGACGAAGCGGAGCAAGCGTTCTTCGGCGGAAAGGTTCGCGTAGCGGTGACCATCGATTGCGACGATCCGGTCACCCTGGCGAAGGCGTTCGGCCGCCGGCGTGCCGGGGTCAATCTCGCCGACCGTCTGAGTCGCGTCCACGAGGCCAACGGTTGCCAGGGTGTCCTTGCCCGGGGCGAGAAACACAAAGAAGAAGATCAGGAAGGCGAGCACGATGTTCACAGCTGGCCCAGCCCCGATCACGACGATTCGCTTCCAGACCGGCTGCTGGTAGTAGCCGCGATGCTCTTCTCCCTCGGGCAGAACCTCATCGGGGTTCATGCCGCTGATCTTCACGAAACCGCCCGCTGGGATCGCCCCGATCCCGTACTCGGTCTCACCGCGTTTGAACGAGACCAGCTTCGGCGGGAAGAAGAGGAAGAAGCGCTCGACCCGCATCCCCGTCGCCTTGGCGGCAAAGAAGTGGCCGGCCTCGTGCAGGATGATCAGCGCCGAGAAGCCGAGGAAGATCAGCAGCCAGTTCATACCCGTGCCAACCCCGCTGCCTCCGCTTCGGTGCGGCGCCGGGCCTCGGCGTCGACGGCGAAGAGATCCTCGAAATGGGTCGGCTGAGCTGGCGGCATCGCGGCCAGGACCCGCTCGATCAGCGCCGGGATCGCGGTGAAGCCGATCTTTCCGGCGAGGAAAGCGGCGACGGCGACCTCGTCGGCGGCATTGAGGACGCACGGCGCGGTCCCCCCGCCTTGCCGGCATCGAGGGCGAGCTGCAGGCAGGCGAAGGTCTCGAGATCGGGCGCCTCGAAGCCGAGCTGGCCGACGCTTGCCAGGTCAAGGCGCGGCACGTCGACGTCGGCGCGCTCTGGGTAGTGCAGCGCGTAGGAGATCGGCACCCGCATGTCGGGGTGGCCGAGGTGGGCCAGGGTGGCGCCGTCGTTGAGGTCGATCAACGAGTGCACGATCGACTGGGGATGGACGACCACCTCGATCGCCTCGAAGGGGACACCGAAGAGGTGATGCGCCTCGATCGCCTCGAAACCCTTGTTCATCAGGGTCGCCGAGTCGATCGTGATCCGCCCGCCCATCGCCCAGGTCGGGTGCGCGAGCGCCTCCTCGACGCTGACACCATCGAGGTCGGTGCGACCGCGGAAAGGGCCGCCAGAAGCGGTGAGGACGAGGCGGTCGATCGTCCCCGGCGAGCGCTCGGCGCCGATCAGCTGGAAGAGGGCCGAGTGCTCCGAGTCAACCGGCAAGAGGCGGGCGCCGGTCGCCTCGGCGAGGGCCATCGTCAGCTCGCCACCGATCACCAGGCTCTCCTTGTTGGCGAGGGCGACGTCGATCCCCTCGCCGAGAGCGACGATCGTCGGTGCCAGGCCAGCGGCGCCGACGATGCCGTTGAGGACGAGATCGGGCTCGGAGGAGACGATCAGCTCACGGATGCCCTCCTCACCCTCGAGCACCTGTCCGTCCCAGGCACCGCGGGCCGCACGCGCGGAATCGACATCGGCGAAGGCGACGGTGCAGGCTCCGCACTCGTTGGCCTGGGCCAGCACCCGCTCCCAGCTCGAGTCAGCCGCAAGCGCAACCACTTCGAGCTCATCGGACGCGGCGACGATCTCCAGCGCCTGCGTGCCTATCGAGCCCGTCGACCCAAGGATGACGACCTTCCTCATCATCGAGAGCATAGGGATGAGGCGATCCCGGTAGGGGTGGAGCGTCTTGCACTTTTTCGTCGTGAGCTAAAGGCGTCAGCCCAACGTCGTTCCACCGAAAAAGTTAAGCGGAACCCCTACCGGGATCGCCTCATCAGTAGACCAGCTGGACGGCGAGGTAGTAGCCGACGACGACTGTGAAGAAGACCGCATCGAGCCGATCGAGGATCCCGCCGTGGGGCCCGAAGAGCGTGCCAGTGTCCTTGGTGCCCAGGTCGCGCTTCAGCATCGACTCGAAGAGGTCACCGACCGGGGCGATCGCGGCTACCGCGGCGCCGATGATCAGGGCGTCCACACCCGAGAGCCAGTCCTGGTAGAGCCCGGCGAACCAGAAGGCCATCGTGCCGATCAGGAAGCCTCCGAGCAGACCCTCCAGGGTCTTGTTGGGCGAGAGGCTGGGGGCGATCTTGTGCGAGCCGAACATGCGACCGGTCGCGTAGGCGCCGGTATCGGCGGCGAAGGTGCCGACCAGGACGTCGATCAGCAGAGCGGCGCCGTGGTGCGGCAGATCGCGCAGAAGCACCGCGTGCACCAGCGGGATGCCGATCCAGACGATGCCGAGCAGGGTGACCCCCATCGACATCGTGATCCCGTCGCGATGGTGGCGGTCGGCGCCGAAGAAGAAGAGCACCGGGAAGGCGGCGGCGAGGATCAGCAGGACGTTGAAGGCGGTGCCGAAATGGGCGGCGAGGATCAGCGCCGGGACGGCGATGTAGGCCGCCCGCTGGATCGGCCGCACCTCGGCGGTCATCGTCAGGTACTCGCGCAGGCAGAGCACGCCGACGGCGATCATCGCGATCGTGAATACCAGGCCGCCGGCGACCGTGATCGCGATCGCGAAGACGATCGCCGGGATCGCGAAGAGGATGCGCTTGGCCGTCTCCCCGCTGCTGCGGCCCGTTCGCCGCCGACGCCGCGGCGGTCGCGGCTGTCGTTTGGGTTTCGGCTCGTCGTCGAGCAGGTCGTCGTCGAAGAGGTCCTGCATCAGGTCCTCGCTCCAAAGCGACGTTGCCGCGCCTCGAACTCGCGCAGGCAGTCCTCGAGCGCGGCGCGGTCGAAGTCGGGCCAGAGCTCGTCGCGGAAGACCAGCTCCGAGTAGGCGCACTGCCAGAGCAGGTAGTTGGATATCCGCTGCTCGCCGCTAGTCCGGATCAAGAGATCGGGGTCGTGCATCTCGGGCGCGTAGAGGAGGCGCTGGAACTCCTCCTCGGAGTCGCCCTCGAAGTGCCGCGCGGCATCGATGATCTCGGCCCGGCCGCCGTAGTTGAAAGCGACGAAGAGGGTGATCCGCTCGTTGTCCTCGGTCATCTCTTCGGCCCAGTCCATGCGACGAGCGAGCTCCTCGGAGACGCCGTCGCGGCGGCCGATGAAGCGCATCCGCACGCCCTCCTCGTTGAGCTCGGGCGTTTCCGAGGAGATCCGCTCGCCGAACATCGCCATCAAGCCCTCGACCTCCGCCGCCGGCCGCGACCAGTTCTCGGTCGAGAACGAGTAGACGGTCAGCTCCTCGATCCCCAGCTCGACCGCGTCGCGCAGCCGCGCCTTGACCGTGTCGGCTCCGGCCCGGTGCCCCTCTACGACCGGCAGGCCCTGGTTCTGGGCCCAGCGCCCGTTGCCGTCGGTGATGATCGCCACGTACCGCGCGGAGGCACTCACACCTCCAGGATCTCCTCTTCCTTCCCCTTGAGGAGAGAGTCGATCTCGGCGATCGAGTCGTCGGTCTGCTTCTGCAGGGCGGCCTCGGCGCGACGCTCGTCGTCCTCGCCCGCTTCGCCCTCTTTCTTCAGCTCGCGCAGGTCGTGCATGACGTCGCGACGGACGTTGCGGACCGCGATCCGGCCCTCCTCGGCGACGCCGTGCACCACCTTGACCATCTCGCGGCGACGCTCCTCGGTCAGCTCGGGGATCTGCAGGCGGACGACGTTGCCGTCGTTGCTCGGCGTCAGGCCTACGTCGGACTCCTGGATCGCTTTCTCGATCGCCCCGATCGAGCTCTTGTCGAAGGGGGTCACGGTGAGCAGGCGGGCGTCGGAGGTGGCGATGTTGGCGAGCTGCTTGAGCGGGGTCTGCGCTCCGTAATAGTCGACCACGATGCGGTCGAGCAGGTGCGGCGAGGCGCGACCGGTGCGCACCGTCGCCAGCTCGCCGCGGCTGGATTCGACCGACTTGGCCATCCGGCCTTCGGCGTCCTTGAGCAGTTCGTCGATCAGCTCCACTGGGCCCCCGTTCTCGTCACTCGGTGGGCCTGCTGGAGACCAGCGTGCCCACCCTCTCGCCGCTGACGATCCTATCTATGTTGCTGGCGTCCCCCATGTTGAAGACGTAGATCGGCAGGTCGTTGTCCATGCAGAGCGAGAGCGCGGTCGAGTCCATCACCTTGAGTCCGCGCTCGATCGCCTCGCGGTGCCCGAGCGCGGCGATGAACTTGGCGTCCGGGTTGGTCGCCGGGTCGGAGTCGTAGACGCCCTCGACCCCGTTCTTGGCCATCAGGATCGCCTGGGCGTGGATCTCCAGGGCGCGCAGTGCCGCCGCGGTGTCGGTGGTGAAGAACGGGTTGCCGGTACCGGCGGCGAAGATCACCACGCGGCCCTTCTCGAGGTGGCGCATGGCGCGGCGGCGGATGTAGGGCTCGGCCACCTCCTTGACGTCGATCGCCGAGAGCACCCGCGTGTGCTCTCCCGTCTTCTCCAGCGCATCCTGCAGGGTCAGGGCGTTGAGCACGGTCGCCAGCATGCCCATGTAGTCGCCGGTCGCCCGGTCCATGCCCTCGGCAGCGGCGGATAGTCCGCGGTAGATGTTGCCGGCGCCGACCACGATCGCCACCTCGACCCCGCGGGCCCGGATCGCTGCCACCTGCCCGGCGATGCGCTCCACCTCACCCGCGTCCGTGCCGTGGGAGAGGTCGCCCATCAGCGCCTCGCCGGAGAGCTTGAGCAGGATGCGTTTGAACTGGGGCTCGTTGGCCATCTAGGCCCGCGAGCCTATTCGTCGCCGACGCGGAAGTAAGAGAAGCGCGCGATGCGAATGTTCTCGCCGGTCTTGGCGGCCAGCTCCTGACGCAGCTCCTCGATCGACTTCGAGTCGTGCTTCTCGGTGTTGACGTGGGACTGGTCGAGCAGGGCGACTTCCTGTCCCCACTTGGCCAGCTGACCCTCGACGATCTTCTCGACCACGTTGTCGGGCTTGCCTTCTTCACGCGCCTTCTCTTCGAAGACCCGCTTTTCGGCCTCGCGTTCCTCGGGCGAGATCTCATCGGTCGTGACGTACTGGGGGGCGGTCGCGGCGACGTGCAGGGCGACCTCGTAGGCGAACGCCTTGAAGTCCTCGTTGCGAGCGACGAAGTCGGTCTCGCACTGGACCTCGACCATCGCCCCAATCTTGTCGTTGGCGTGGATGTAGGAGGCGACGACGCCCTCGTTGGTGCCCCGCCCTTCCCGCTTCGCCGCCGAGGCCTGGCCCTTCACCCGCAGGATCTCGATCGCCCGATCGACGTCTCCGTCGGACTCGGTCAGCGCCGCCTTGCAGTCCATCATCGCCGCTCCGGTCTGATCCCGCAGCGCCTTCACATCGGCAGCCGTAACGCTCACGACTCCCCTCCCTCTTTCGCAGCCTCGTCTTTCTCAGCAACCGGCTCCGCAGCTTTCTCGTCGGCAGCGGGCTCAGGGGGAGCTTTCTCCTCCGCCGCGGACTGCTCCGGTGCTTTCTCAGCCGCTACGGGCTCAGTGGAAGCTTTCTCGGCCTCTGCTGGTTTGGCAGGAGCTTTCTCCGCGGCTGCAGGCTCAGCCTGCTTGGCCACGGGCACAGGTGCTTTAGACGCCCCTCCCGCGGGTGGTGCGGGGTTGGGGTCCTTGCCCGCAGCTTGCGAGGACGAGGACCCCTGCCCCGCGACAGGACCCGCGGGCTGGGTGGCCTGACCCTGAGCCGGTGAGGCTTGAGCCGGGGCAGCCTGCTGCGCCTGAGCCTGAGCCTGCTGAGCCTGCTTGGCAGCCTCCGCTTCAGCCGCAGCCTTCTTAGCCGCTTCCTCGGCCGCAACCCGCTCTTTCTCTTCCTCCTCGCGCTTCTTGCGCTCTTCTTCCTCGATCTTGCGTCGCTCCATTTCGGCGGCGATGCGCTTCTCCTCCTGCACCCGCCAGGCGCTGGAGCCCTCCTCGACCGCGCCGCCGATCGTGCCGATCACCAGCTGGCAGGAGCGAATCGCGTCGTCGTTGCCGGGGATCACGTAGTCGATCGGCTTCGGGTCGCAGTTGGTGTCGACCAGGCCGATGATCGGGATGCGCAGGCGAGCCGCCTCGCGCACCGCGATCTCCTCGGTTTTCAGATCGGTGACGAAGACGGCGTCGGGCAGGCGATCCATGTCACGGACGCCGCCGAGGTTGAACTCGAGCTTGGCCAGTTCGGCCAGCATCCCCATCCGCTCCTTGGTCGGCAACAGCTCCAGCTTGCCCTCGTCGCGCCAGCCGGTCAGCTCGTGCAGGCGAGCGATCCGCGCCGACATCGTGTTGAAGTTGGTCAGTAGGCCGCCGAGCCAACGCTGGTTGACGTAGGGCATCTTGCAGCGGTCGGCCCATTCTTCGACCGGGCCGCGGGCCTGCTTCTTGGTGCCGACGAAGAGCACCGTGCCGCCACCGCTGGCGAGCTCGCCAGCGAAGCGGCGCGCGTTCTCCAGCAGCGCCTCGGTCTGGACGAGGTCGATGATGTGGATCCCGTCCAGCTCGCCGAAGATGTAGCGGCGCATGTTCGGGTTCCAGCGACGGGTCTGGTGGCCGAAGTGGACTCCGGCCTCCAGCAGCTCTTTGAGGCCTGCCTCTGGCATGGGTGAAGCTCCTTGGTTTTGACTGTGTATCCCGTCGCCCTAGCCGGGATCCGGCGCAATGCCGGTCAGGATCCGGGTCGGTACGTGCGGGGGTTGGTTTCCGAGCCGACAGATTGTAGAGGGGTCAAGCTAAATCAAGCCGTGCGGGCCGCGGCCAGCACGGTAGCCAGATCGGCCGGCAACCCGGAGACGAAGCTCATCGCCTCGCCGCTCTGCGGATGGACGAAGGCGAGGCGGTGGGCGTGCAGAAATTGCCGCTCGAGGCCGTACTTGCGCTCGCCGCCGTAGCTGGAGTCGCCGACCAGCGGGTGGCCAATGGCGGCGAAGTGAGCGCGGATCTGGTGGGTCCGGCCGGTCTCCAGGCGCGCCTCGAGGTAGGACTCGGCGCTGAGCAGCTCGAGCACCTCGAAATGGGTGCGGGCCTCTCGCGAGGCGGCGCCGGAGACCGCCATGCGGTGGCGCTGGCGCGAGGCACGGCCGATCGGAGCGTCGATCGTGCCCGTTCGCGAGGCAAGGTGCCCCTTCGCCAGGGCCAGATAGATCCGCTCGACCTCGCGACGCTGAACCTGCGCCTGCAGGGCGCTGTGGGTCTCGTCGTTGCGGGCGACGACGAGCAGGCCGCTGGTCTCCTTGTCGAGGCGATGGACGATTCCGGGTCGCTCCTCGTCCTCTCCCCCGCCGAGCATGTCACCAAGCTCACCGACGAGCGTTGGGCCCATGTGCGAGGGCGCCGGATGAACAACCAGACCGGCGGGCTTGTCGACGACCGCAAGATCGGCATCCACATGGACGATGCGTAGCTCACTCATATCCCAACCCCTCCGTTCCGGTGCGCTTTATGCGCCCGTGGGGAGCAGTAGGCGCACCGGAAGGTCACTGCGGCTCCCGTATGTAGGCGTAGGCGAGCAGCAGGACGCCGGCGGTGACGGCGACGTCGGCGAGGTTGAAGGCGGGCCAGTTGCCGATCGCGATGTAGTCGGTGACGGCGTCGGCGCGAATGCGGTCGGCGAGGTTGCCCAGCGCACCGCCGGCGAGCAGGCCGGCCGCCACCCACATCCCCGGCCGCGTCGGGTCACGCGAGAAGAGGTAGCCGACCACGCAGAGCGCGAGGGCGGTGACCAACACCAGCCGGGTCCCGCCGCCGGCAGCGAGGCCGAAGGCAACGCCACTGTTGTGGGACAGCGTCAGCCCGATCGGTCCGATCACGTCGACGTCCTCCCCCGAGACCAGGTTCGCCTCGATCAACGCCTTGGCCCCCTGGTCGAGCAGGACGACGATCCCGGCCAGGGCGCCGGCCAGGCGCCAGGCCCGGGCGCGAGCGCCGCTCACCCTTCGATCAGGCCGACGACGATGGCCCGCAGGACGAAGAGCAGGATCACGCCGAGGATCGGGCTGAGGTCGAGCGCAAACCCACCGCCACCGATCGGCGGCAGGAAGCGCCGGAAGAAGTTGAGGTAGGGATCGGTGGTCTCTTTGATGAAGTCGAGCGTCGCCCGCAGCGCCCGGTTGTAGGGCATGCGCGGGATCCAGGAGCTGAGCACATTGAGGAAGATCAGGATGATGTAGACGAGGAAGAGGGCGCTGACATAGTCAGCGACGTCGTAGCGAGTGATCGCGAGCAGGAGGGTCATCCGCGCATTCGCTCCAGTGAGGCTCGCACGGCGGCTCCGAACGCCTCGCGGGCCCCTTCACGGTCGAGCGCCTCGAGCCCGGCCTCGGTGCTGCCACCGGGCGAAGCGACCGCCCTGCGCAGCTCGGCGGGACGGTGGACGCGCAGCAGCTCGGCGGTGCCGGCGGTGGTCTCGACCACGAGCTCGCGCGCCAGCGCCTCGTCCAGTCCATCGGCGGCGCCCGCATCGGCGATCGCCTCCACCGCCAGCGCGATGTAGGCGGGCGCACAACCCATCACCGCGGTCGCCGCGTCGAATTCATCGTCGCCGAGGTCAACCACGCGACCGAGGACCTCGAGCAAAGAGCGCAGGGCGGGATCGGGGGCGCCGGCGACGCAGAGCACTCCCCTGCGAACCTCGACCCCGACGTTTGGCATCACCCGCGCGACGGTCGAGCCCGGAAAGGCGTCGGCAACTTTCCGCAGGGCCGTCGCCCCAAGCAGGGAGACAACCACCCGCGGCGAGCCAAGCTCCGCCGCGGCGTCACCGAGTCGAGCCGGCTTCACCGCGAGCACGACGACATCGGCACGCTCCCCCAGCTCCCGATTCGAGCTGACGGCCTCCCCACCAAGCTCGGCGGCGAGCTCTCTCGCCCGTCCCGAACCGCCATCCGTGAACAACATGCCGTCGACCTCGCCGCGCCAGCCACGCGCCATAGCCGCAGCCATGTTCCCCGATCCACAGAAGCCGATCACCATCGCCCGGGGAGACTAATCCCCGGGCGATGGCACTACCTTCGCGGCTCAGCCGCCCAGCACGTCGAACAGATCCGTGTGGTCGTTGGTGCCGAGGATCGCCAGCGACCCTGGGCCGCTGCCCCAGACGGGCACGACCGCGCCGGTGTGCTGCTGGCTCGGCGGCACGGCGACCGGAGATGCCCCTGGGCCACCGTAGCCGGCGGTCCCGTAGGTCAGGCTCATCGTCTGGCCGTCCTTGGTCAGCAGGTTGGTCGAGTAGCCGGTCGGCACACCCGAGCCGCTGGCGTCCTCGCTGACGATCTGGCTCGTGTGCGAGTGATCGGCGGTGACGACGATCAGCGTGTCGGGATGGCGCCGCTGGTAGTCGAGCGCGACGCCGATCGCCTTGTCGAAGGCGACGGTCTCGCCGATCTGGCCACAGGCGTTGGTTGCGTGATCCTGCTTGTCGATCGAGGCTCCCTCGACCTGGAGGAAGAAGCCCCTGCGGTTCTCCAGCAGGTCGATCGCCTTGTCGGTCATCGCCGCCAGGCTCGGCTCGCCGGCCGGGCGCTGATTCTCGTTGCACGGAGCCGCTGCGTTGCCCTTGCCCAGCGAGGCGGCGGGACCACTCCATTCCAGCGACATGTTGCTCGGGTGGAAGAGGCCGAGAACCGGTTTTTTCGAGCTCGCGGCGCTCAGGCCGACCGCGTCGCTGACGTACTGGTAGCCCTCGGCCTGGGCCGATTCGATCACGCTCTTGCCCGCGTCTGGGCCGCCAGTGATTTTCTGTTCGAAGCGGCCACGACCGCCACCGAGCAGCACGTCGACCTTGTGATCGACCTCCTGCTCGGCGATCGAGCCGAGACCGCCCGCGGCCTTGGTCTCGGTCGGGCAGGCCGCCATGTTGGCCGGGCCCTGACAGGCACGCAGGGAGATGTGCGAGGCGAGGACGGCCGGAGTGGCGTCGGTGATCTCGGCGGTCGAGACGTCACCGACCTTCATGCCGCGTTTCTGGGCCAACTCGAGCACTGTCTTGTAGTTCGGGCCGGGCACCGATTCGCCCGTGCTCGGGCCCTGTGAGATGCGCTCGTCGACCGTCTTCTGGCCGGTTGCCCACATCGTTCCGGTCGAGGCCGAGTCGGGGTCGTAGTCGGGCAGGTAGCTCGGGCCCGCACCCGGCTTCACCGACCAGGTGGTGTCGAAGCCGGTGAAGGGCATCCGGTCCACGTTGAGGCTGTTGTGGACGCCCTGGTAGTAGCGAGCGGCAGTGATCTCCTGCGTCCCCATGCCGTCGCCGAGGAAAAAGATCACGTTGTCGGGGTGCTTGTCGCCGAGTGCGGCAACGACAGCGCGCTCGGTGTTGTCGCGGTGCTGCGCGAAGAAGCCCGTCGCAGCCGCCGTGCCGGCGCCAAGAGCGGCGAGGGCAAACGTTGCGGAGAGCAAAAGAACGAGACGCTTGCGCTTCATCTTTCCTCCTAGGTCGATTGCTGAATCGCGAGCAACCTAGGAGCGCGCCGAGCGCGCCTTGTGGCAATGGCGTTGAAGCGCGGTGACGATCCGGTAGCGGCGCTGTGGCCTACCGGTTAACGGCTAGGACTGGTTGAAGAAGCCTTTGTCGAGCAGCCGCGCCTTCTCCTCGGCGGAAACCTCGACGTTACGGGGCGTGAGCAGGAAGATCTTCTCGGCGATCCGCTGCATGCCGCCGTCCAGCGAGTAGGTCAAGCCCGAGCAGAAGTCGATCATCCGCTTGGAAAGCTCGTGGTCGGTCGTCTGCAGGTTGAGGATCACCGGGACCTGGCGCTTGAACTGGTCGGCGACCTGCTGGGCGTCGTTGAAGTTGCGCGGGATGACGAGGTGAACCTGAACGTCGGAATCGCCGCCATTGCCCACCGGGCGCAGGGTGCGGGTGCGCGAGGCCGAGATCGGCTCGTCGTCGGCGAAGATGTCGTCGATCTCGTCGCGCCGCGAGCGGCGGGCGCTGGGCAGGCGACGGACCTGGGCCGACTCGCGCCGACCCTCGTAGGCATCTTCCGAGCTGGTTTCGGGCTCGAAGTCTTCCTCGTACTCGGGACCGTAGTCGTGGTCCTCGGCAAGACCGAAGTAGACCAGCGCTCGATGCCATGTATCGCGTAGGGCCATGATTAATCGCGTGATTCGGCCTGGGGGGGCTGACTCCTCTACGGAATTATGACTATCGGCAAGCCGATTTACACATAGAGGGCCGTGCCGAGGCGAACAATCGTCGCCCCCTCCTCGACCGCGACCCGCCAGTCCTGCGAGGTTCCCATCGAGAGGCGGGCCAAACCGTGCTCGGCGGCGAGCTCGGCGAGGCGGGCAAAATGGGGTCGCGAGTCCTCCGGATCCTGGCTGAAGGGCGGCATCGTCATCAGCCCTCCAACCCTGACGGGGCAGCGCTCGAGGAACGACGCCAAGTCGGCGGGAGCGACTCCTCCCTTGCCCTCCTCGGCGGCGACGTTGACCTCGACCAGGACCTCCGTCCCCGCCCCGCCGTGGCGACCGAGCTGTTCCAGCGCCGACTCGCTGGCAACCGAGTGGATCAAGCGGCAGAGCGGCAGGAGCTGCTTGACCTTGCGGCTCTGCAGGTTGCCGATGAAGTCCCACTCGAAGGCATCCCCCCAGCGCTCGTGCTTGGCGACCATGTCCTGCTGGCGGTTCTCGCCGACGAGCTTGACGCCGGCCTCGGCCAGCACTCCCATCTCCTCCATGGGCACGTACTTGCTGGCGGCGAGGATCTCAACCTCCGGCCCCGCAAGCTCGCGCGCCTCGGCGAGGTTTGCGGCAATCTTCTGCGGGTCGAGCCCGTGGATCGGCCCCGGCACGGTCAGCTCTCCCCCTCGCGGCGCCAGACCAGGCCGGCTTGGCGACCGGTGTGGCTGCGATCGCGCCGGTGGGAGAAGAACAACTCCGGCTCGCAGCAAGTACAGAGATCGCTCGCCTCGATCCGCTCAACCCCGCCGTCATCGAGCTGCTCCCTCGCCACCTCCTTCAGGTCCGCCACGCCACCGACGGGACGACAAGTCGTCGTATCTGCGGCTTTCGGTCCCGTCGGCGGCTGAAGGGCCGCGACGACCTCGGGGCCGACCTCGTAGCAGCATGGTCCTATGGAGGGGCCGATTGCGGCGTCCGTGGCGCCGATTGCGGCGGCGCCCTTGGCGATGATTCCGGCCGCCAGGCCGCGCCAGCCGCAGTGCAGCATCGCGACGCCGCCGGGACCGGAGAGCGCGACCGGAACGCAGTCGGCGACGAAGACAAGGGCCGCGACGTCCTCGGCGGCGATTACGTGGCCATCGGCCTCCGGCGCCTTGCCCTCGTCCGGCCCGCGCTGTTCCTCGTCCGGCTCATACGAGGCAAAGGAACAGCGCAGCGATGTTGGATCCGGGTGATCGAGCAGCTCTGCGCCGTGCACTTGGCGAGCAACCGCGACACGATCGGGCGCAAAGCCGAGCGCAGCGGCCAGTCGGCGGCGGTTCTCCAGCACGGCGTCGCGCTCGTCCTCGGTGAGGATGCCGAGGTTGAGCGCCGCGAAGGGCGGCTGGCTGACGCCGCCGAGGCGGGTCGTGAAGGCGGCCGTCGCGCTCGGCATCCGCGCCTCGAGCCAGCGCAGGCCGTTGCCCTCACGCCACTGCATCGTCGCTCCTCGCGGCCGCCAGAGCGGCCGCCAGCTCCTCGTCCCTGCCATCGATCTCGCCATCGAGCTTGCGGCGCAGGGCCTGCTCGAGGCCGCGACCAAGCGCCGGGCCCTGTTCGAGGCCGGCCTGGATCAGGTCGGACCCGTCGATCTCCAAGACGACATCGCGCCACTCGAGCAGGTAGCGGTCGAGCCACTCGGCGCCGAGGGCGCGAGCGAGGACGAGCTCGATTCGATCGCACGGCGCGGCAAGCTCCACAGCCTCCGACGGGCGCGTCGGACGAGCTTGTGCCAAATCCCCCTCCCCACGCGGCGAGCCAACTGCCGCGGCATACAGGGTGCGATCGCGGGGCGCGAAATCCCGCCAGGGATCTCCCGCCAGCAGCTCGGTAACGCGCTCCAGCAGCTCAGCGCCCCCCGGACGCAGCTCGATCAGGCCCCACTGAGCAAGAAGGTCAAAGCCCACAGCAGCCTCGACTTCTCCGGCGAGGCGCAGCAGCTCCGCCTCACGACGATCGGCCGAGACAGTGTCCAGATCCGCTCCTCGCAGGAGCTCGGCGGTGTGCTCCTCGAGCTCGAAGCCAAAGCGCGCCGCGTAGCGGGCGGCACGGATCGCCCTGGTCGGGTCGTCGACGAAGGAGCCGTCGTGGAGGACGCGCAGTCGCCGGGTTGCCAGATCGGCCTGTCCGCCGTGGGGGTCGATGAGGTGCGGCTCCCCCTGCAGCGGGATCGCCATCGCGTTGATCGTGAAGTCGCGGCGCCGCAGGTCGTCCGCCAGCGCGGCGTTCGGCTCGACCACCGGCAGCGCGCCGGGATGCGGGTAGCTCTCCGAGCGAGCGCTGGCGATGTCGACCTCGTGTCCATTCAGCTCCACCTTCGCCGTGCCGAAGCGCTCGTGCGCGGCCACCGTCGCCCCCAACCGCTTGGCGAGCGCGGCTGCGTCGCCCTCGACGACGAGGTCGATGTCGGCACGGCCCCGACCGAGGAGAAGGTCGCGCACCGCACCGCCGACCAGGTAGACGGGGTCGCCACCGAGCTCGCGCAGTTGCGCCAGCTCCGGATGCATGTGCTCCAGGCCCTCGGCGATGCTCTCGGTGTGGTCGTTGGAAGCCTCCATGGCTGCGTTGCCTACCATGATCGCGTGCGCTGGAGACGAGCAGCCGCCTTGGGTGCCGTAGTGGCGGCGGCGATAGCGATCGGGATAGCGCTGGGGTCGAGCCTGAGCGGCTCGTCCGGCTCAGCGGCAAAGCGGGGCACGAGCGGCAGCCGGAGGAAAGCCGCCAGCGGCAGCGAGTCGGGGCTGGTTCGCAACGCGACCCCCCAACAGAGCTGGCGGCCCCACACCGGCCCGGTCCCGATCCTCGAGTACCACGTGCTCGGCGCCGCTCCCACCGATGCGCCCTACCCGGAGCTCTACGTGGAACGTCCCGACTTCCATCGCCAGATCGACTGGCTCGACGAACACGGTTTCCAAGCGGTGACGTTGGAAGAGGTCGAGCGAGCCTGGTACGACGGCGGCGCCCTGCCGGCCAAGCCCGTGGTGCTCTCCTTCGATGACGGCTACCGGCCTCAGTTCACCTACGCGCTGCCGGAGCTACAGCGGCACGGCTGGCCGGGTGTGCTCAATCTCAAGGCAGAAGGGTCGGATCTCTACGACAGCAATGTCGAAGCGATGATCGGCGCCGGCTGGGAGCTCGCCGCCCACACGATCAACCACCAGGACCTGACCACGCTCGAACCGGCGGCGCTCGAAGAAGAAGTCGCGGGCTCGCGAGCGATCTTGAGGCACAAGTACGGCGTTCCCGTGGCTGACTTCTGCTACCCGGCAGGCCGCTTCGACGACACAGTGGTCGCCGCGGTCAAAGCTGCCGGTTACGCGGCGGCCACGACCGAGATCCCCGGCGAGGCGGACCGTGCCGACCCATACGAACTTGCTCGCTTCGAGATTCTTGGTTCGACGGGGGTTGCGGGGATGGCGGAGGACCTCGGAGGGTGAGGCTGGTACGGATGCCTCTCCCGGAGGCTCCCGGTCCAGCGCCCCGAATCGCTACAACCGATCTGCTGCGCGACGGTCTCCGGGAGAGGGCATCCGTACCAGCGACAGCCTCAACGCCTTACCGGGATGCCCGCGGCGGCCATCTGCTCCTTGGCTTCGTGGACCGTGAAGGTGCCGTAGTGGAAGATCGAGGCGCAGAGGACGGCGTCCGCTCCACCGTCGGCGATTGCCTCCGTGAGATGAGCAAGGTTGCCGGCGCCGCCGGAGGCGATCACCGGCACTGAGACCGCATCGGCTACCTCGCGGGTGAGCGCGATGTCATAACCGTCATTCGTGCCGTCACGGTCCATGCTGGTCAGCAAGACCTCCCCCGCTCCGCGCTCGACCGCCTCACGGGCCCAGCCAACCGCGTCGCGCCCCTCGATCTTCTTGCGGCCGCCGTTGACGTAGACGCCCCAGCCGTCGTGCTCGCGTTTGGCATCGATTGCGATCACCACGCACTGGGCGCCGAAGTGGTCGGCGAGCTCGGTGAGCAGCTCGGGCCGGGCTAGAGCCGAGGAGTTGACCGAAACCTTGTCGGCACCCGCATCTAGTACCGCCTGTGCATCCTCGACCGAACGGATGCCCCCGCCGATCGTGAACGGAATGAAGACGTTGTCCGCCGTTCGCCGGGCCAGCTCCACGATCGTGTCGCGCTTCTCGTGCGAGGCGGTGATGTCGAGAAAAACGAGCTCGTCGGCACCCTCGGCGTCGTAGCGCTCGGCCAGCTCGACTGGATCGCCGGCGTCACGCAAGCCAACGAAGTTGGTGCCCTTGACGACTCGGCCCGAATCGACGTCGAGACAGGGGATGACGCGCTTGAGGACCATGACTACAGCCTATTGGCGAGTTATGCGTCTATATGACGCATAACTCGCCAATCCATCTTTGGCTCAAGCCAGAGAGGCGATGCCTTGCGCAACCGAGAAGCGGCGCTCGTAGAGGGCGCGGCCAACGATCGCGCCCTCGATGTTGGGTGCGCTCATTCCCGCCAGCGCCTCGAGGTCGGCGAGATCGCCCACCCCACCCGAAGCGATCACCTGGGCTTCGGTTGCCGCGGCGATGCGGGTGAGCTCGGCGATCGCCGGCCCCTCCATCGTGCCGTCGACCTCGATCGCGGTGCAGAGGAAGCGGGCGACGCCACGGCCGCTCAGGTCGGCGACAGCGTCGGCAATGTCGACCTCGCTCGACTCCGTCCACCCCGCCAGCGCAACCTTGCCGTCGCGGGCATCGGCTGAAACGACGACCCGCTCGCCGTGCTCCTCCAGCACGGCGGCGAGAAACTCGGGATCGCGCAGGGCGGCGGTGCCGATCACGACCCGCGCGGCGCCGGCCTCAAGCACCGAGGCCACGGACTCCGGATCGCGCAGACCGCCGCCAACCTGGATCGGGCATTCGACCGCCGCGGCAATGCGTCGCACGGCCCCAAGGTTCCGCGGCTCTCCCGCCTTGGCTCCGTCGAGATCGACCACGTGCAGGAACTCGGCGCCTTCCTCGGCCCAACGCTTGGCGGCATCGACCGGATCGGCGTCATAGGTGGTCTCGCGCGCGTAGTCGCCCTGCAACAGCCGCACCGCCTTGCCGCCGCGGATATCGATCGCGGGATAGAGGATCACGCCGGGACGGAGGCGCAGATGCCGGCGAAGTTCGAGAGCAGACGCAGACCCGCGGCGCTCGACTTCTCGGGGTGGAACTGGACGCCGAAGACGTTGTCGCGCTCGGCCGCGCAGGCGAAACGGCTGCCGTAGGCGGCGCTGCCGAGCAGCTCGGACGGCTCGGCCGCCGGCGCAAAGGAGTGGACGAAGTAGAAGGGCGTCTCGGACTCGATCCCCTCGACGAGCCGCGACTGGCGCTCCCAACGCACCGGCGACCAACCGATGTGCGGGATCTTCAGCCCGGGTGCATCGAGCTGACTCGTCTCGCCACCGAGCAAGCCAAGCCCCTCCGCCCCGCCCAGCTCGGTGCTCGAGCCAAAGAGAAGCTGCAGGCCGAGGCAGATGCCGAGAATCGGCACGCCAGCGGCGCGGCGCTCCTCGATCGTCTCGTCGAGGCCGAGGGAACGGATTTCCGCCATCGCCTTGGGGAAGGCGCCGACACCCGGCAAGATCAACCCATCGGCGGCCTCGATCGTCGTCGCGTCGTTGGCGATCGTCGCGGTGACGCCGACGTGCTCGAGCGCCTTCTCGACCGAGCGCAGATTGCCCATGCCGTAATCGAGGATGCAGATGCGCACCGTCATTCGTTCAAAGTCCCCTTGGTCGAAGGCACGCCGCTCTCCTCCGGGTCAATCGAGACCGCGACGCGCAGGGCGCGGGCAAAGGCCTTGAAGCAACCCTCGATCATGTGGTGGGCGTTGCTGCCGTAGCGGACCGAGACGTGCAGGGTCAACTTGGCGCTGTTGGCGACAGCGCGGAAGAACTCCTCGGCGAGCTCGGTGTCGAAGCCGGCGATCGTGGTCGGCGGCAGGTCGGCGTCGAAGACGCAGAGCGGGCGGCCCGAGATGTCGATCGCGCACTCGGCGAGCGACTCGTCCATCGGCACGACGGCGGAGCCGTAGCGCCTGATCCCAGCGCGGTCGCCGAGCGCCTCATCGAGCGCCTGTCCGAGCACGATGCCGACGTCCTCGACCGTGTGGTGGGCACCGGTCTCGAGGTCGCCCTTGGCCTCGACCTGGAGGCCGAGGCGACCGTGCCGAGCGAGCAGGTCGAGCATGTGATCGAGGAAGCCGACGCCGGTGCTGGCGCTCGCCTCCCCTCCGTCGAGGTCAAGCGAGAGGCGGATCTGCGTCTCCGCCGTGCTGCGCTCTCTTTTTGCCGTGCGACTCATCGCCTAATCATCGCTGACTCGCCGTGGACTGGGAATCCCTCCGCCCGGGCGAGGACATCGACGTGTGGAGCAAGCTTCGCCGCCGCCCCGGGGGGAACCTGCACGGCAGCGATCCGGCGGCGGAAGACACCCGGGCCGAGCGGCCCGGAGAAGCGACCGGCGCCGCCGGTCGGCAGCACGTGGTTGGAGCCGGCGGCGTAGTCGCCAAAAGCGGTCGCTCCGTAGCGCCCAATGAAGACACAACCCGCTGTCCGCACCCCGTCGGCCAGCTGCGCCGCATCCTCCTCGAAGAGCTCGAGGTGCTCCGGCGCGAAGGCGTTGGCAAGGTCGATCGCGTCGCTGAGGTCGGGCACCTGGACCAGGGCCAGCGGCGCGTCGCCGATGCCCTCGTGCTCCGCCGCGGCCTTCTCGGTCGCAGCCGCCACGGCCTCGAGCACTGCCTCCTCGACCGCGACCGCAAGCAACGGCCCCTCGGCGCCGTGCTCGGCCTGCGCGCAGAGGTCAAGCGCCGCCCACTCGGGATCGGTGCCGTCGCCGGCGACGAGCATCAGCTCGGAGGGGCCGGCGAGAGAATCGATGCCGACGCTGCCCGAGACGGCGCGCTTGGCCTCGCGCACCCAGGCGTTGCCGGGGCCGGCGATCACATCGACGGCGGCGATCGTCTCAGTCCCGTGGGCGAGGGCGAAGATCGCCTGGGCGCCGCCCATCGCGTAGATCTCCTCGACCCCACACAGCGCCGCCGCGGCGAGGACGAGGGGGTTGACCTTGCCGTCGGGGCTGGGCGGCGAGGCGAGGGCAATCCGCTCGACTCCCGCCACCTTGGCCGGGATCGCGCACATCAGCACGCTGGAGGGATAGGCGGCGAGGCCACCGGGGGCGTAGAGCCCGGCCGCGGAAACTGGCACTTCGCGTACGGTCACCGTCTGGCCCTGGGGGAGCTCAACCGCACTCGGGCCCTCCGCTATCTGGGCCTCCGCGACAGCGCGCACGTTGGCGGCCGCCAGCTCCAGCGATTCGCGCAGTCCGGGGTCGAGCGCCGCGAGCGCCTCGGCGCCGGCACCGGTGTCGACCCGCAGCGCGGTCGGCGCCTGCTCGGTCGCGTCGAAGCGGGCGGTCATGCAGAGCACCGCCCCGTCGCCACCCTCGAGCACCTCGCGCTCGATCGCGCTGACGTCGACGCTGGGCGCCGAGGCCGCCGTCCAGGAGCGGATCGCCGCCGCGGTCTCCTCGGCGCCCTCCCAGTGAAACTGGCGGCGCCTCATCGGGCGAGGGTCTGGCGCAGTTTTGCCGTCAGCCCGTCGACCTCGCGGGCTCGCAGCTTGTGGGAGACGCGGTTGGCGACGAAGCGCGCAGTGCACTCGACGATCTCCTCGCGCACCTCGAGGTCGTTCTCCTCCAGCGTGCGACCGGTGGCGACGAGGTCGACGATGCCATCGGCGAGGCCGATCAACGGCGCCAGCTCAACCGAGCCCTTGACCTCGATCGCCTCGACCTGACGGCCGGTGCGCTCGAAGTAGCGCTCGGCGATGCGCGGATACTTGGTCGCGATCCGCATCATCCCGAGCCGCCGCTCCGACTCGCCCAGGCGCTCGTCCCCCTTGCGCCCGGCGAGGACCATGCGGCAGCGGCCGAAGCCGAGGTCGAGCAGCTCGTAGACGACCCGGTCGGACTGCTCGAGCAGGACGTCCTTGCCGGTGATGCCGACGTCGGCGGCGCCGGCCTCGACGTAGGTGGGCACGTCGGAGGGCCGCATCGTCACCAAGGTGATGCTCTCGCCGGGAAAGATCAACGAGCGCGACTCGCCCCGCACCTCGCTGGTGTCGATGCCGACGGCGTCGAGCAGGTCAAGGGTTCCACCCAACAGCGCTCCGCGCGGTACGGCGATCTTCAACGGCCCTTCCGCCTTGGCCCGGCTCATGCCGGCGACCTCGGCGCTCACGAGCCGCCACCCCCACGCGGTTCCTCCTCCATCTGAGCGACGTGGACCCGCTCCAGGTAGAGGGCGAAACCGGCCGCTGGCAGGTCGATGCCGAAGCGCTTCAAGAGGCCGTCGTAACGACCGCCGCCGCCGAGCACGTGACCGAGCGCCGGATCGTAGACCTCGAGGATGGCGCCGCTGTAATAGCCAAGGTCGCGCAACAGGCCGAGGTCGATCTGGACGCGCTCGGCCACTCCACGGGCCTCGAGCGCCTCCAGGGTCTCCCCCAGTCGCGCCGTGGCCCGCTCGACCGCGGCGCCACCGAGCGCCCGCGCCTCCTCCAGCACCTCTTTGCCGCCGCGCAGCTGCGAGAGCGCAACGCATGTCGCGACCTGCTCGTCGCTCACCCCCTGCAGGGCCGAGAGCTCAGCCTCGAGGCCGACCAAGTCGTGGGCGGCGAGCCGGGTGAGGATCGAGTCGCGCGCCTCGCCGTCGACGCCGAACTCGGCAAGCAGTTGGCGGTAAAGGTCGGCATCGCCGAGCCCGATCACCGCCCGTCTGAGGCCGGCCGCCTCGAGCGCCGCCTCGAGCACCTCGACCACCTCGGCGGTGCCGTCGGGCGCCGGCGCACCGATCAGCTCCACCCCGGCCTGGGCGAACTCGCGCATCTGGCCGCGCTGGGGCCGCACGGCCCGGTAAGCGTTTGCCAGGTAACAGAGTCGCAGCGGCGCCTCCGCGCTGGCATAGCGGCTGGCAACGAGGCGGGCGATCGGCACCGTCATGTCCGAACGCAGCGCCAGCAGATCGCCGCTGCCATCGAAGAAGCGGTAAGCGGTGTCCGCGGTGCGCCCGTCGCCGCGGGCGAGCACCTCGTCGTACTCGATCGCCGGCGTGGCGACCTCGCCGTAGCCGCGTGCTTCGAAGACCTCGATCAGGGCGAGGTGCAGGCGCCGCAGCTCCCGCATCTCGTCGGGCAGCACGTCGCGCGTTCCAGGTGGAATCGGATGAATCATCCGCCGGACCTTACGAGAGTGGGCCGGAAAGCCCTGCTAGGCAGGGACCTCTGACGACACGCGTTCAATCCGGGCGCCGAGGGCGCGCAAGCGGTCGTCGATCTGCTCGTAGCCGCGGTCGATCTGGCGGATGTTGCCGATCTCCGAGGTCCCGTCCGCCGCCAGGGCGGCGATGAGCATCGCCATGCCGGCGCGGATGTCGGGGCTCTCGACCCGTTCGCCATGAAGCCGGCTCGGACCGCTGACGATCGCCCGGTGGGGATCGCAGAGCGTGATCCGAGCGCCCATCGCGACGAGCTTGTCGACGAAGAAGAGGCGGTTCTCGAACATCTTCTCGAAGATCAGGATCTCGCCGTCGGCTTGGGTGGCGAGGGCGAGGGCGATCGAGGTGAGGTCGGCGGGAAAGGCCGGCCAGGGCCCGTCCTCGATCTTCGGGATTGCGTCGCCGAGGTCGGCCTGGATCCTCAGCTGCTGGCCGGGCGGAACGAGCATGTCCTTGCCGTCCATCTCCGAGTGCAGGCCGAGGCGGCGGAACTGGCGGCGCACCATCAGCAGGTCGAGCGGCTCGACGTCGCGGATGCGCAGGTCGCCCCCGGTCGCGGCGGCGAGCGCCATGAAGCTGCCGACCTCGATGTGGTCGGCCGAGATCGTGTGTTCGGCCCCGGATAGGCGGTCGCGACCGTGCACGGTCATCACGTTGGAGCCGATCCCGTCGACCTGGGCGCCCATCGCGCTGAGCAGGCGGGCGAGGTCCTGGACGTGCGGCTCGCTGGCCGCGTTGGAGATCGTCGTCGGCCCGGCGGTCAGCGCTGCCGCCATCAGGGCGTTCTCGGTGCCCATCACCGAGGGCTCGTCCATGAAGATGTGACAGGGGCAGAGGCCGTCAGCAGGGGCGCTGAGCTCGATCCAGCGATCGCCGTCGACGCGGGCACCGAGGTCCTTGAAGGCGTCGAGGTGAGCGTCGAGGCGACGGCGGCCGATGAAGTCGCCGCCCGGAGGCGGCATCCGCGCCTCGCCGAAGCGCGCCAGCAACGGGCCGGCGAGCAGGAAGGAGGCGCGAATCTGATTCGAGAGCTCCTCGTCGACGGAGACCTCGGAAACCGCGCGGGCGCAGAGCCGCACGCTGTTGTCGGCGACCCAGGCGACCTCGACCCCGAGCCGCTCGAGCAGGGCGAGCTGGGCTTCGGTATCGCGGATCCGCGGCACCCGGTGCAGCAGCAGCTCCTCCTCGGTCAGCAGGCAGGCGGCAAGAATCGGCAGGGCCGCGTTCTTGTTGCCGGCGACGGTCACCTCGCCGGACAGCGGCACGCCGCCGTTGATGACGAATTTCTCCATGGGGTTCCGGCTAGGGTAACGCTCGATGCGGAGAGGCTGGAAGATCCTGATCGGGGCGGTGGTCGCGCTCGTTGTGCTGCTCGCCCTCAACGCGCTGTTCATCGATCGCGAAACGAAGTCAGCGGCCGTCACCGAAGCGGGCGGACGGCTGGTCGACGTCGGCAGCGGGCAACTCGAGGTCGTCGAGCGCGGCCCCAGGAGCGGCGCGCCGATCGTCCTGATCCACTGCTTCACCTGCGCGATCAACTACTGGGACGGGATGATTCCCCTGCTCGCTCGCCGGCACCGTGTGATCGCCGTCGACCTGCTCGGCCACGGTGGCTCGGAGAAGCCCGCCTCGGGCTACTCGGTTCCCGACCAGGCAAACGCGGTCGCCGAAGTGCTCGGCAGGCTCGGCGTGCGGGATGCCGAGGTGGTTGGCCACTCGCTTGGCGGTCCGGTCGCGTTTGCCCTCGCCGAACAGTCGCCACAGCTCGTCAACCGGCTGGTGGCCATCGACAGCATTCCGGATACCTCCTACGGCGACGTCGGCTTCATCGGCGAACTGCCGTTCAAGCCGGTGATCGGTGAGGCGCTCTGGCGGATCAAGCCCGACTTCTCGATCCGCGATGGCCTCAAGGTCGCCTTCGCGCCCGGGTTCCCGGTCCCCGACGCGTTCGTCGAGGACGTCAAGCGAATGACCTACAGCGCCTACACCGGCTCACACGATGCCTTCGACGAGTACACCGGCGAAGAGCCCCTTTCCGAGCGAGCGGCGGCGATCGGCAAGCCCCTGCTGGCGATCATGGGCGCCGAGGAGCAGATAGCCAGTGACCCCAGCGCCTCCCTCGCCGCCTACCGTGAGGCGTACCCTGAAGCGGTGACCAAGCTAATCGCCGGCGCCGGCCACTCGCCCAACGTCGAGAAACCCGCCGAGACCGCCGCCCTAGTGCTCGGGTTCGAGCAACTCCCAGCGCCCGCAAAGCGGAAGGCGAAACTCGACTCCAAACAGCAGGGAAAGCGCTAGGACATGCGCTTTCCAGGCACGAAATGCAAGAAGCGCTGCAACTCCGAGCTTCCATCCGGGGAGCTACGTAGAGTCGAACCTATGTTCGATTCAAAGACAAACCTTGCAGCGCGGCTCAGTGACGCCGTCGACCTGCTGATCGACTTCGCCACCCTGGGCGAGTACGGACTGGAGCCGGCGGGCAGGCCCGCCTCCGCCTGCGAGTCTCGCCAGCGGCAGCATCCGGCCCGTCCGGCAGTCCGGCGCACAGTCGACCGCAGCTTCGCCACCCGCCACTGAGATGAACGAGCGGCCCTGGTGGCGACGGCACCTTCGTGCCATCGTCGCCTCCGGCCTGGCTCTGTTCGTCGCCCTCATCGTCGGAGCTCTCATCAGTTGGCACTTCGCCTCCCTCGTGCTGGTGCCAGATCACTCGCCATGGTCCGAGCAGGTGGACATCGAGGCGGTCTCCCCCGGCCAGATCGCGCTGAAGCACTCCGACACCAGCGAGCGGCCCGGCGTCTATGGCCTGGTCTGGGACGGCGGACATGCCGTGGTGGGGCCGGTGCTGAGCGAAAACGACGACCGCGTCACCCGGCGCCTCACCGACGTCCACGGCTTTCTGGTCCCCGGGCTCGAGGCGGGAATCGACAGCAACGTCTACTTCGGCAACCCTCGCGAAGCCCGGGGGCTCGCCTACCGCTCCGTGGACATACCGAGCGAGCTCGGTCCGATGCCCGCATGGGAGATCCCGGCCATTGGCATGCCTCAAGGGCAGCGGAGCAGGACCTGGGCGATCGTCGTCCACGGAATCAACGGCGATCGTCAGATCGGCCTGCGGATAGCGCCGACCCTGTACCGGGCTGGATACAACTCGCTGCTGATCTCCTACCGCGACGATCTCGGCGCACCGAGCAGCCCCGACGACCTTCATCACCAAGGCCAGACCGAGTGGCGCGATCTTGCGGCCGCGGTTCGCTACGCCCTTCGCCACGGCGCCGACAAGATCGTCCTCGATGGCTACTCGATGGGCGGAGCGCTGATCACGCAGTTCATGGAGCGCTCATCGCTCGCCGATCGGACCGACGGCCTGATCCTCGACGCCCCGGCCTTGAACTGGAAGGCGATCCTTGAATTCAACGCCACACAGATGGGCTTCCCGTCATTCGCCGCATTGCCGGTGGAGTGGGCAATAGACGCTCGTATCGACGCCGATTGGGACAGCCTCGATGCACTGCGGCACACGGAAGACTTTCACCTGCCGATCCTTCTCTTCCACGGCGATGACGACGAGGTCGTGCCGATCTCAACCAGTGAAGAATTTGCCGAGGACTTGCCTCGCTGGGTCGACTACTACGCAGTTCCACGGGCGGGGCACACTCAAGGCTGGAACGTCGACCCGGCGCTCTACGACCGAAGTCTGCACCGTTTTCTCCTGCAAATCGCCGCAAACCAGCCAGCGCTGCGAGGCCGTTCTAAGCCATAAACAGAACGAGCCCGACCGGCGGGGTCGGGCTCGAGCGAATAAGTAAAAACCGGCGGCGACCTACTCTCCCAGGGGGTTGCCCCCCAAGTACCATCGGCGCTAAAAGGCTTAACTGCTCTGTTCGGAATGGGAAGAGGTGTTTCCCTTTTGCTATGCACCACCGGAAATATTGCGAGACCGCCCCCGGTGGAGCTTGAAAACCGTACAAGACCTCAGGGTAAGTAATAAACATCCGTCAAGCCCTCGACCCATTAGTACCAGTCGGCTGAGCACATCACTGCGCTTGCACCGCTGGCCTATCAACCTGGTGGTCTACCAGGGGTCTTACTCCCTCGAAGGGATGGGAGAGCTCATCTCGAGGACGGCTTCCCGCTTAGATGCCTTCAGCGGTTATCCGTTCCGTGCGTAGCTAACCTGCGATGCCCTTGGCAGGACAACAGATACACCAGCGGCACGTTCATCCCGGTCCTCTCGTACTAGGGATGACTCCTCTCAACTCTCCAACGCCCACAGCAGATAGGGACCGAACTGTCTCACGACGTTCTGAACCCAGCTCGCGTACCGCTTTAATGGGCGAACAGCCCAACCCTTGGGACCTACTCCAGCCCCAGGATGCGACGAGCCGACATCGAGGTGCCAAACCGTTTCGTCGATGTGGACTCTTGGAAACGATAAGCCTGTTATCCCCGGAGTACCTTTTATCCGTTGAGCGACGGCGCTTCCACTTGCTACCGCCGGATCACTAAGCCCAACTTTCGTTCCTGCTCGACCCGTCGGTCTCGCAGTCAAGCTCCCTTATTGCCTTTACACTCTACGCACGATTTCCAACCGTGCTGAGGGAACCTTTGGGCGCCTCCGTTACATTTTAGGAGGCGACCGCCCCAGTCAAACTGCCCACCTGACACTGTTCACCACCCGGATCACGGCATGGTGTTAGAAGCTCAGAGCACCAAGGGTGGTATCTCAAGGGTGACTCCCCAGCAGCCAAAGCTGCTGGTTCACTGTCTCCCACCTATCCTGAGCGAGATACCCCAAACTCCAATATCAAGTTGCAGTAAAGGTTCACGGGGTCTTTCCGTCTAGCTGCGGGTACTCGGCATCTTCACCGAGACTTTAATTTCACCGAGCCTCTCGTTGAGACAGCGTCCAACTCGTTACGCCATTCGTGCAGGTCGGAACTTACCCGACAAGGAATTTCGCTACCTTAGGACCGTTATAGTTACGGCCGCCGTTTACCGGGGCTTAGCTTCATTGCTTCGCACCGAAGTGCTAACAAGTCCGCGTAACCTTCCGGCACCGGGCAGGCGTCAGCCCCTATACGTCGTCTTGCGACTTAGCAGAGGCCTGTGTTTTTGGTAAACAGTCGGTTGGACCAATTCACTGCGGCCCCCTCAGGCTCCCTCCGTATGGAGTTCACCCTAACGGGGCGTCCCTTCTCCCGAAGTTACGGGACGATTTTGCCGAGTTCCTTAACGAGAGTTAGCTCGCTCACCTCAGTATGTTCTACTTGTCCACCTGTGTCGGTTATCGGTACGGGCACGCGAATCCTGCCTAGAGGATTTTCTCGGAGGCATGGGATCGGGGACTTGCCGGCGGTCAAGCCAGCTGGCATCGCACCTCGCGTCAAAACGCCGCTGCGGATTTTCCTACAGCGACTAGCTACGTGCTTGCCCCAGGACAACCATCGCCTGGGTTCCCTTACCCTTCCCCGTCCCCCCATCGGTCATAACGGAATCGACGTGGTACAGGAATATCAACCTGTTGGCCATCGGCTACGCCTTTCGGCCTCGCCTTAGGTCCCGACTAACCCTGAGCAGACGAACTTTACTCAGGAAACCTTGGACAAACGGTGGAGGGGAGTCTCACCCCTCTTTCGTTACTCATGCCGGCATTCTCACTTCCAGCCGCTCCACGGAGGCTTACGCATCCGCTTCTCGCAACTGGAACGCTCTCCTACCGCGTGCAGAACCCGCAGGCCTGCACACCCATAGCTTCGGTGACTAGCTTGAGCCCCGTTGAATTCTCCGCGCCCGAACACTTGACCAGTGAGCTGTTACGCACTCTTTCAAGGATGGCTGCTTCTAAGCCAACCTCTTGGTTGTCTATGCACTCGGACATCGTTCACCACTTAGCTAGTACTTGGGGACCTTAGCTGATGGTCTGGGTTGTTTCCCTTTTGCGTACGAAGTTTATCCCCCGCACACTGACTGCCGAGTTAACCGTAACGGTCTTCGGAGTTTGCCTGAAGTCGGTAACCTGGTAGGGCCCCTAGTCCAAACAGTGCTCTACGGCCGAAACGCAAATACTCGACGCTATACCTAAATATATTTCGGAGAGAACCAGATATCTCTGAGCTTGATTAGCCTTTCACTCCGATCCACAGGTCATCCGCCCAGTTTTCAACCTAGGTCGGTTCGGCCCTCCACGAGGTCTTACCCCCGCTTCAGCCTGCCCATGGATAGCTCGCTCAGTTTCGGGTCTACCGCCCATGACTGTGTCGCCCTATTCAGACTCGCTTTCGCTACGGCTCCGCTCATCGCTTAACCTTGCCACAGACGAGTAACTCGCCGGCTCGTGATGCAAAAAGCACGCCGTCACACCCGAAGGTGCTCCGACCACTTGTAAGCTTACGGTTTCAGGTACTATTTCACTCCCCTTCAGGGGTGCTTTTCACCTTTCCCTCACGGTACTAGTTCACTATCGGTCACCAGGTAGTACTTAGCCTTGGAGGGTGGTCCCCCCAGGTTCAGACCACGTTTCACGGGTGTGGTCTTACTCAGGAACATCAATCAACAGATCAGTGTGCTTTCACCTACGGGACGATTGCCCTCTGTGGTGCGAGGTTCCACTCGCTTCGGCTAACACCTGATTTTGTAACTGTTGCCAAGCCAGGCACGGCTTGGGCATGACGTCCTACAACCCCCGACAGACAACGCGTGCCCGCTTACATCTGTCAGGTTTGGGCTGATCCCTTTTCGCTCGCCACTACTAAGGGAGTCTCGGTTGATTTCTTTTCCTCGGGGTACTTAGATGTTTCAGTTCCCCCGGTTCCCTTCTCGCGACTATGTATTCACCGCGAGATAACACCGCATTACCGGTGCTGGGTTTTCCCATTCGGAGATCCGCGGGTCAAAGGCTGTTCAGCGCCTCACCGCGGCTTATCGCAGCCGTCCACGTCCTTCATCGACTCCTGGTGCCAAGGCATCCACCGTAAGCTCTTACTATCTTGACGGTGAGCAACCCACACACCTAAGTGTGCGGGTCATAATTAAATTACCCCAAGAATCTACATAAGCAGATTCTTGTTTTTGGTCTTGTACAGTTTTCAAGGTCCACCGAGGCGCACACAACGACGGACTGCCGTTGGCGGTCTCTCAAAACTGAGCAGCGTACCCAGTGCCATAGAGACACTGGGGAGCCCGGTCGACGTTCTAGAGAAATCTCCCTAGAAAGGAGGTGATCCAGCCGCAGCTTCCGCTACGGCTACCTTGTTACGACTTCACCCCAATCACAAGTCCCACCTTCGACGGCTCCCTCCAAAAGGTTAGGCCACCGGCTTCGGGTGTTACCTGCTTTCGTGGTGTGACGGGCGGTGTGTACAAGGCCCGGGAACGTATTCACCGCGGCATTGCTGATCCGCGATTACTAGCAACTCCACCTTCATGGAGGCGAATTTCAGCCTCCAATCCGAACCGAGACGCACTTTATGGGATTCGCTCCACCTCGCGGTATTGCTGCCCTTTGTATGCGCCAATGTAGCACGTGTGTAGCCCTGGACATAAGGGGCATGATGACTTGACGTCATCCCCACCTTCCTCCGGTTTGTCACCGGCAGTCTCCTATGAGTCCCCAACTTAATGATGGCAACATAGGACAGGGGTTGCGCTCGTTGCGGGACTTAACCCAACATCTCACGACACGAGCTGACGACAGCCATGCACCACCTGTGATGGTGTCCCGAAGGAAAACCGTGTTTCCACGGTGGTCACCAACATGTCAAGCCCAGGTAAGGTTCTTCGCGTTGCGTCGAATTAAACCACATGCTCCGCTGCTTGTGCGGGCCCCCGTCAATTCCTTTGAGTTTTAGCCTTGCGGCCGTACTCCCCAGGCGGGGCACTTAGTGCGTTAGCGACGGCACGGGAGGAGTCGACACCTCCCACACCTAGTGCCCATCGTTTACGGCGTGGACTACCAGGGTATCTAATCCTGTTCGCTCCCCACGCTTTCGCGCCTTAGCGTCAGTACCGTCCCAGCGAGCTGCCTTCGCTATTGGTGTTCCTCCTGATATCTGCGCATTCCACCGCTACACCAGGAATTCCACTCGCCTCTTCCGGACTCTAGCCCTGCAGTATCCATCGGCTTTCAAAGGTTGAGCCTTTGACTTTCACAACGGACTTACAGGGCCGCCTACGCGCGCTTTACGCCCAATGATTCCGGACAACGCTTGCTCCCTACGTATTACCGCGGCTGCTGGCACGTAGTTAGCCGGAGCTTCTTCTGGAGGTACCGTCAATCCACACGGCTATTCACCGGTGAACCTTCGTCCCTCCTGAAAGGGGTTTACAACCCGAAGGCCGTCTTCCCCCACGCGGCGTTGCTGCGTCACGCTTTCGCGCATTGCGCAAGATTCCCCACTGCTGCCTCCCGTAGGAGTCTGGGCCGTGTCTCAGTCCCAGTGTGGCTGATCGTCCTCTCAGACCAGCTACCCATCGTTGCCTTGGTAGGCCGTTACCCCACCAACAAGCTAATGGGCCGCGAGCCCCTCCCAATGCGGAGGCCGAAGCTTCCTTTAGTACACAGACTTAAATCCGTGCACCACATCCGGTATTAGCCCGAGTTTCCTCGGGTTGTCCCGGTCATCGGGGCAGGTTACTCACGTGTTACTCACCCGTTCGCGGCTTTGCCCCAGGGCAAGCCCTGGTTCGTCGCACCACTTGCATGTGTTAAGCACGCCGCCAGCGTTCGTCCTGAGCCAGGATCAAACTCTCCGTGAAAGGTACTTCTTACAGAGAGCTGTCATGCCTGGCAAATTGCAAATCGCCGGGTACACATACTCGGCGACCGGCATGACGGGTAAATCAGACCACCCGGCGCGCTGGCGCACCGAGTGGATCGGGCTCAAACATCCCACGAACACGAATGTCCGCGGGGTGCACGCTGCTCAGTTTTCAAAGACCGCTGCGCCTTTGCGGCGGGACTCGCCGCTCATTACGCACGGACCAGGCACGGAGGCCTGCCCCGGAAGGACGCGGGAGTATAGCGCTACGGCGGCGCTTTGCCTAGTCGCCTAGCGAAGTCGGCGAAAACGCCGCTTGCCAGCCTGCAGCACGCGGCCCTCGAGCTCGCTCGGGGCCAGGTCCAGGGTATCGGAGGGGATTGGCTCCCCGTCGAGCTTTGCGCCACCCTGGCGGATCAAGCGCCGTGCCTCGCTGGAGCTGATCTCGAAGGCCCCGGCCATCAGCGCCGGCAGGTGGACGTCGCCGCCGTTCTCGCCCGTATAGGGGCCCAGCTCGAGCTCCTCGACCTCGTCGGGGGCGCCGCGCTCGACGAAGAGGCGGTTGAAATGCTGCTCGGCGCCCTCTGCCGCGGCAGCGCTGTGGAAGCGCTCGACGATGCCCCGGGCGAGTGCTCGCTTGGCCTCGTTGGGCGGCGCCCCGGCGGGGGGCTCGGCGCCGAGCACGAGGCGGAAATACTCCGGCATCGCCGCGTCCGGCACCCGCATCGTCTTGCCGAACATCTCCTCCGGCGCCTCGGTGACACCGATGTAGTTGCCCAACGACTTGCTCATCTTGCGCTCACCGTCGGTGCCGACCAAGATCGGCATGGTCAGGATCGACTGCGGCTTCTGACCGTAGGCGGTCTGGATGTCGCGGCCGAAGAGCAGGTTGAACTTCTGGTCGGTCCCCCCCAGCTCAATGTCTGCCTCGACGGCCACCGAGTCGTAGCCCTGCAGCAGCGGGTAGAGCAGCTCCAGGGCGGCGATCGGCGCCCCCGCGGCGAGCCGCTTCTGGAAGTCGTCGCGCTCGATCAGCCGAGCGACGGTGGTCTGGGCGAGCAGGCCGAGTAGCTCCTCGGGCGCCATCCGCAGCCACTCGCTGTTGAAGCGCACCTCGGTGCGCTCGCGATCGAGCACCTTGAAGGCCTGCTCTTGGTAGGTGGCGGCGTTGACCTCGATCTCCTCCGCCGACGGCAGCGGCCGCTGGGCCGAGCGGCCGCTGGGATCGCCGACCCGAGCGGTGAAGTCGCCGACGATCAGCACCACCTGGTGGCCCTCCTGCTGGAACTCGCGCAGCTTCTCGAGCACCACCGTGTGGCCGAGGTGGATGTCAGGCGTGGTCGGGTCGATCCCCAGCTTCACCCGCAGCGGCGCACCGGCGCCGAGCTGCTCCTGCAGCATCCCCGCCGGCAGCACGTCGACCGCGTTACGCGTCAGGTCCGCCACGACCCCAATGCTAGACTGCCGCCTCCGCTCGGCGGGCCGAGCCGTCTGCCGAGTCGCGAGCCTTTAGATGGCGGCCCTAGGACTAAAGCCCCGCCGGCGGGGTGGCGCGGTTCCGCCGCCAGCGCCGCCGGCCCCCCCTGAGAGCAAGCGCAAGCCGCGCTTGAAGAAGCTGCGCATCCTTTTCGTCCTGCTTGGCCTCGCGGTGCTGGCCCTGGTCTCGATGGTCTTCGGGATGATGGCCGCGGTCTCGCGCGGACCTGCCGGCGATCTACAACTTCGCCCAGTACAAGGCATCGAAGAACAGTGAGATCTTCGATGCCTCCGGCGAACCGATCGGCACGCTGACCAGCGACCAGAACAAGATCCTGCTCACCTCGGGGCAGATCTCGCCGAACATGAAGAACGCCGTGGTCTCAATCGAGGACGCTCGCTTCTACGAGCACAACGGCGTCGACTTTCAGGGCATCGCCCGCGCCCTGATCAAGGACGTGCTCAGCCAGAGCGCCGCCCAAGGCGCCTCGACGATCACCGAGCAGTTCGTCAAGAACGCCCTCGAAGCGCAGGACAGCCGCACCCTCTTCGTCAAGTTCCGCGAGGCGGCGCTGGCCTACCGGCTCGAGCGCCACTGGAGCAAGGACAAAATCCTCACCGAGTACCTCAACACGATCTACTTCGGCGAGGGCGCCTACGGGATCGAGGCCGCGGCGCGCACTTACTTCGGCAAGGCCCACCCCGGCTGCGGCACACCGAACGAGCCCTGCGCCTCCGTGCTGGAGCCGTGGGAGGCGGCGACCCTGGCCGGGGTGATCGCCTCGCCCTCGGCCTACGACCCCAAGGTCTACCCCGAAAACTCGCTCTCGCGACGCAACCTCGTGCTCGAAAAGATGTACGAACAGGACTACATCACCCACGAGCAGTTCGAGGAAGGCAGTCAGCAGGCACTGCCGGCCCCGGACGACATCGAACCCCCCACGCTTGATTCCAGGGCCCCTTACTTCACCGCCTGGCTGCGCCAGCAGCTGGTCGAACGCTACGGCGCCGCCAAGGCGTTCTTCGGCGGCCTGAAAGTCAAGTCAACCCTCGACCTGCGCCTCCAGGGCGCCGCCGAAGAAGCGGTCAACTCCTACCTCGGCTACTCGCCGGCAACCGCCTCGGTGGTGGTGATCGACAACAAGAACGCCGGCGTCAAGGCGATGGTCGGCGGTCCCAACTTCGCCACCAAGCCCTTCAACCTCGCCACCCAAGGCCACCGTCAGCCGGGCTCCTCGATCAAGCCCTTCATCTTGCTCACCGCGCTCGAAGAGGGAATCTCTCCCTACACGACCTATGAATCGGCAGAACAGGAATTCAGCTACGGCAAGAACGGCCAGGAAACGTTCGTCGTCACCAACGACGAGGGGGCCTACGCCGGGGTCAGCGACATCGTCTCGGCGACGACCAACTCCGACAACTCGGTCTACGCGCAGCTCGCGCTCGAAGGGTTGAAGGGCAAGACGGTCGAGGACAGGACCCGGTCGATCGCGGGCACGATCCACAAGATGGGCTACGCCGACCCGATCTCGACCAACCCGGCGATGGTCCTCGGCGGGATCGACCCCGGCGTCACGCCGCTGGGCTGGACCTACGCCTACACGACGCTCGCCAACGACGGCGACCGCGTCAGCGGCACCCTGGCCGCCCGGCCCGGCGACAGCCCGGTCGCCTACACCCAGGTCACCGACCAGGACGGCCACACGATCAAGGACGGCGACAACGACTCGACCCACAAACAGGTGATCCCCGAAGGCGTGGCTACCGAAGCCAAGAGCATCCTCGAAACCGTGGTCAGCAGCGGCACCGGCACGAACGCCAACATCGGCGCCTCGGGGCAGTGGGGCAAGACGGGGACGACCGAGAACAACGGCGACGCCTGGTTCTGCGGGGCGACCGAGGAAGTCACCGCCTGCGTCTGGGTCGGCTACGCCGACACCGTGACCTCGATGAGCACGCTCTACAACGGCGGGCCGGTGATGGGCGGCACCTTCCCGGCGCTGATCTGGGCCAGCGTGGTCTCGGCCTGGGAAGAGATCAAGTCCGAACGCGCGGCGGAAGCGAAGGAAGACAAGGCGAGCAAGGGCGACTCCGGCTCGTCCTCATCCCCGCCCTCTTACACCGCGCCCGAATCGTCCGGCGAAACCGAACCCGAAGTGGCGCCCGAAGAAAGCGAATCGAGCGAACCGGCAGTGCCCGAAGAGGCGCCGGAAGCGACCGAACCCGCCGAACCGGCGGAACCCGCCCCAAGCGAATCCGCGCCTTCCAGCGGCGGCGGCGTCACCGCCGGATAGCCGGTCTCGAGACGTTGGGGTTGTCGGCGGCGCAGAAGCGCCAGGGTCGCTCGACGGCCTTGGTGATCCCGATCCTGGGCCCCGTGAGAACCTCACCCCGCCACCCTTCGGCCGGAGGGAGCAGGAGAAATGGGTCCCGCGACAGGTCGGCCTCGTTCTGCTCGAGACCGATCCCCAACGCCTCGGTCAGCTTGCCGGGGCCCGAGCAGAGGTCGCGGTCCGGCCGCTCGCCGCGCCGCTCGCGCATCGCGGCGACCTCGGCCGTCGGTTCGAGCGCGCGGATCAGGACCGCCGCTGCCTCGCCCTCTGGTTCGGCGACGAAGTTGAGCAGGCTGTGGATGCCGTAGGAGAGGTAGACGTAGGCCCGTCCGGGCGGGCCGAAGAGAACCTCGGTGCGGTCGGTCAGCCCGACGTAGGCATGGCAGGCGGGATCGTCTCGCTCGTAACTCTCGGTCTCGACGATCGTGCCGCCGCAGCCGGCGAAGAAGAGTCGGCAGCCGATCAGCTCGCGGGCGACCAGGTGGACGGAGCGATCGAAGAAGTCGACCCCGAGCCGTTGCTCGGTCGCCTTCGGGGAGCCCGCCCCCGCGGCACTCACTGCCGCTCTTCGAGCACCCGCGCCTTGACCGCGGCGAGCGTCTCGGTGGCCTCACCGAGCTGCGCGGCAAGCGGGACCGAGCCGGTGCCGCCGGCGATCTTCTTCGACTCCAGCCAACTGCCGCGCTTCAGCACCTCGTAATAGGCGCCATCGAGGTGCTCGGAGCGCTGGCGCAGCTCCTCCTCGCTCAGCTCGGAGAGCGACTTGCCCTGCTCGACCGCGTCGCGAACGAGGTCACCGACAATCCCGTGAGCCTCGCGGAAGGGCACGCCGCGGCGGACCAGCAGGTCAGCGACCTCGGTCGCCGCCAGCATCTCGTCACCCGAAGCGTCCTCCATGCGGGCGCGGTCGAAGCAGATCCCGCCGAGCATCCCAGCGGCGGCATCGAGGCAGGCCTCGACCGTGTCGATCGCGTCGAAGAGCGGCTCCTTGTCCTCCTGCATGTCCTTGCCGTAGGTCAGTGGCAGCGCATGCATGACCCCGAGCAGGGTCGCGTGGGAGGCGGCGACCCGCGGGCTCTTCGCCCGCAGCAGCTCGGCCGAGTCCGGGTTGACCTTCTGCGGCATGATCGAGGAGCCCGAAGAGAACGACTCGTCGAGCTGGCAGAAGCCGAACTCGCTGCTCGACCAGATGACGATTTCCGAGCCCAGCCGCGAGAGGTGCATCGAGCAGGCAGAGGCGGCGGCGAGGTAGTCGAGCACGAAGTCGCGGTTGGAGGCGCCGTCGATCGAGTTGTGGCTGACGTGCTCGAAGCCGAGGTCATCGGCGACCGCCTCGCGGTCGATCTCCCAGTTGACACCCGCCAGGGCGCCGGAGCCGAGTGGCATCACCGAGGCGCTGTCGAGGGCGAACTGGAAGCGCAGCACGTCGCGCGCCAGCATCCAGAAGTAGGCGAGCAGGTGGTGACCGAGGTAGACCGGCTGGGCGCGCTGCAGATGGGTGTAGCCGGGCATTGCCCAGTCCCTGTGCGCCTCGGCGAGGGCGAGCAGCTGCTCCATCGTCGCGCCGCAGAGCTCGATCGCCCGCAGCGAGTGCGCCTGGACGACCAGGGCGACGTCGGTCGCGACCTGGTCGTTGCGCGAACGACCGGTGTGGAGCTTGCCGGCGAGCGGGCCGATCTCCTCGCCGAGCAGGCGCTCGATCGCCATGTGGATGTCCTCGTCCGCCTGCTCGAACTCGAAACCGTGCTCGGCCATCCGGGCCTGCACCCGGTCGAGCCCCGCCTCCATCTCCGCCAGCTCAGCGGCGTCGAGGACGCCGAGCCGCTGCAGCCCACGGGCGTGCGCCCGCGACTGGTCGAGGTCGTAGGCCGCCAGCTGCCAGTCGAAGGGCAGCGAGCGATTGAGGCGCCAGAAGCGCGGATCTGGGTCCTTGCGGAAACGGGCCATGGGCCGGCGATTATTCCTTGATCGCGCCCTGGCCGAGCGCCGCGGCGAGCTGCTGACAGACGCGGTCCACCTGGCCCTCGCTCAGGGACGGGAAGAAGGGCAGGGCCAGCGAGTGCGCCGAGGCCGCTTCGGCGACGGGGAACTGACCCTCCCGCCAGCCCAGCTCGCGCAGGTGGGGAAAGAGGTGGATGCAGGGCAGGTAGGCCTTGCTGGCGATGCCGCGCTCGGCCAGCCGGGCGATCGTCGCGTCGCGATCGACCTCCTCGCCGAGGCGGACGACGTAGACGAACCAACTGCGCCGCTCCGGGTCGCGGGCGGCGATCGGGGTCTCCACGCCCTCGACCCCCGCCAGCCGCTCGGCGTACATCGCCGCCACCCGCTCGCGGGCGGACAACATCTCGGTCAGCTTCTCGACCTGGGCGACGCCGAGTGCCGCGGCGACGTCGGAGAGGCGGTAGTTGAAACCGAGCCCGCCGTGGTCGAGCCAGCCCATGTCGGCGGCGCGGCCCTGGTTGCGCTCGCTGCGCAGCCGCGCGGCGATCGTGGCGTCGCCCGGCACGACCATGCCTCCCTCCCCCGTGGTCATCTGCTTGTTGGCGTAGAAGGCGAAGGTGGCGAGGTTGCCGCGGGCGCCGACCTTGCCCCCCTCGGAGTCGACCGCGCCGAGCGCCTCGCAGGCATCCTCCAGCAGGCCGAGCCCGTGCTTCGCGGCCAGCGACCCGAGCTCCGCCATCGCCGCCGGGTAGCCGAAGATGTGGATCGGCAGGATGCCGGCGGTGCGCTCGCTGACGGCAGCCGCTGCCGCGGCCGGATCGAGGTTGAGCGTCATCGGGTCGACATCGCAGAAGACCGGCCTCGCGCCCTCGTAGAGCAGGCAGTTGGCGGAGGCGACAAAGCTGAAGGGACTGGTCAGGACCTCGTCGCCGGCGCCCCAGCCGAGCGCCCGCACGCCGAGGTGCAGGCCGCTCGTGCCGCTGGAGACCGCGACCGCGTCCTCGACCCCAAGCCACTCGGCGAAGGCGTGCTCGAAGCGCTCGCCTATCGGCCCCAACGAAAGCCGGCCCGAGCGCAGCACCTCGAGCACGAGCTCCTCCTCGCGGGGACCGATCTCCGGCCTGGCGAGGGGAATCGGCGCGGTGTCTTGGGGTCCGCCCATGCGCGGGTTGACCCTACCCGTCGCCGGTCGGCTGGAAAGCGTAGGCGAGCGAGTCGACCAGGGCCTCCCAGGAGGCCTCGATGATGTTCTCCGAAACGCCGATCGTGCCCCACTCGCGCTGGCCGTCGGTCGAGTCGAGCAGGACGCGGGTGACGGCGCCGGTGCCGTGGTTCTCGTCGAGGATGCGGACCTTGTAGTTGGTCAGCTCGACCTCGGCCAAGTGCGGGTGACGGGCGCCGATCGCGGCACGAAGGGCCTTGTCGAGAGCGTTGACGGGACCGTTGCCCTCGGCGACCTCGACGTAGCGCTGACCGTCGACGACGACCTTGATCGTCGCCTCGGTTTCAACCTGGCTGCCCTCGCGCTTCTCGGTGGTGACGCGGAAGCTCTCCAGCTCGAAGAGCGGCTCGTAGACCTCGGCCTCGCGGCGCAGCAAGCAGCTCGAAGGAGGCCTGGGCGGCCTCGTAGTGATAGCCGCGGTGCTCGCGCTGCTTGAGCTGCTCGACCGCGCCGCTGGCGGCGGCGTCGTCGAGCTCCAGCCCGGCCCGCTCAGCGGCGCTGCGAATCGTCGCCTTGCCGGAGAGCTCGGAGGCGAGAATGTCGCGCTCGTTGCCGACTTCGGCCGGCTCGAGATGCTCGAAGGTGCTCGCATCGGTAGCAACGCCCGCCGCGTGCATGCCCGCCTTGTGGGCGAAGGCGTTGCGGCCGACGTAGGCACGGTCCGGGTTCGGCGTCATGTTGCAGAGCTCGTCGAGGTAGTGCGAGGTCGGGGTCAGGCTGGCCAGCTGCTCGGAGCTGACCACGTCGAAGCCCATCTTCAGTTGCAGGGCGGGCAGGATCGAGGCGAGGTTGGCGTTGCCGCAGCGCTCGCCGTAGCCGTTGATGCAGCCCTGCGCGAGCCGGGCCCCAGCCTCGACGGCGGCAAGCGAGTTGGCCACCGCGCACTCGGCGTCGTTGTGGGTGTGGATGCCGAGCTCGACTCCGTCGCCCACCGCGGTGGCTACGGCGGCGGTCGTCTCGGCGACGAAGGCAGGCAGGCTGCCGCCGTTGGTGTCGCAGAGGGTGACGTTCTCCGCCCCGGCCTCAGCGGCGGCGCGCACGCATTCCAGCGCGTAGGCCGCGTCGTCGCGGTAGCCATCGAAGAAGTGCTCGGCGTCGAAGACAGGGCGCTTGCCCTGGGCGCGGAGGAAGGCGATCGAGTCGGCGATCATCGCCAGGTTCTCCTCGACCGAGACCTTGATCACCTTGTCGACGTGCAGGCGCCAGCTCTTGCCGACCAGGCAGACGACCGGCGCGAAGCTCTCGACCAGGACGAGCAGGGCGGCGTCGTCCTCAGCGGCGACGTCGCGGCGCCGGGTCATGCCGAAGGCGGCGATCGTCGCCTGCTTCAGCTCAAGCTCGGCGAGCAACTCGAAGAGCTCCGCCTCCTTGGGGTTGGAGCTGGGGAAGCCAGCCTCGATGAAGTGCACGCCGAGGCCGTCGAGGGCCTGGACGACCTTGAGCTTCTCGCCGACCGAGAGCGACATGCCCTGGCCACCCATGCCGTCCCGCAAGGTGGTGTCGTAGAGCTTTACCTGTTCCATCTGATGCCTTTCGCTTCGAGGAGATCGGGGGTGGGCCTCTCAAAGACCCGAGCGCACGGCAGCGCCGCGCCAGCCGCTAGGCGGCTGCGGTAATTCGCCCGATCGAGTCGAAACGCAGGTGCATCAGGAACTGACCTTACTCGGCTCGTCCGCCCCAGTCGAGACCTCGACGAAATCGAGCCACTCGAGGTACTCCTCAGCGCGGCCATAGAGGGCGTCGACGAACTTCGCCTGCACGTGGCGGGTTATCTCGCCCGGCTCGCCGATCGGATGGTCGTCGATCTCGCGTACCGGCACCAGCTCGGCGGCGGTGCCGGTGAGGAAGATCTCCTCGGCCAAGTAGAGCTCGGCGCGGGCGATGTCGCGCTCGACCACGGTGTAGCCGAGATCGCGGGCGATTTGGATCACCGACTTGCGATTGATCCCGTCGAGGATCGAGGCGACGTGCGGAGGGGTGACGATCTGGCCGTCGCGGACGAGGAAGATGTTCTCGCCGGAGCCCTCGCAGACGAAGCCGCGCTCGTCGAGCAGGATCGCCTCTTCGTAGCCAGCGTTGGTCGACTCGGTCTTGGCGAGGATCGAGTTGAGGTACTGGCCGGAGGCCTTGGCGTGCGGGATCAGCCCGCCGGGACCGATCCGGCGCCAGCTCGAGACCTTGGCGCGGATGCCGTGCTTCTGGCCCTCCTCGCCGAGGTAGGCGCCCCAGGGGAAGGCGGCGATGATCAGATCGACCGGAGCGTCGGTCGCGTAGAGCCCGAGGCTGCCGTAGCCGCGGAAGGCAAGCGGGCGGATGTAGCAGGAGCTGAGGCCGTTGCGGCGGATCAGCTCGCGCGTCGCCTCGCCGATCTCCTCGGCCGAGTAAGGCATAGGCAGGTAGTAGAGCTCGGCCGACTTGGCGAGGCGATCGAGGTGATCGGCGTGCCTGAAGACGGCCGGACCGCGCTCGGTCTCATAGCAACGCACGCCCTCGAAGACGCCGGTCCCATAGTGCAGCGCGTGCGTGAGGACGTGCACTTTGGCGTCCTCCCAGGGCACGAACTCGCCGTTATGCCAAATCAACTCGGCCGTATCCATGTTCGGGGAAGTATGCCCGATAGCGCAAGGTCATTCGAGCCAAGCCAAGAAGAGAACCGCGTCAACCGCAAAGGAGACCCCACCATGCTTACCGCAGTTCGCCAGAGACTCAGCTATTCGAACGTGATCGCCACGATGGCGCTCTTCATCGCCCTCGGCGGCGTCGCCGTCGCCGCCGGACTGCCCAAGAACAGCGTCGGCCCCAAGCAGATCAAGCGCGGCGCGGTCACCGCAGCCAAGATCCGCAAGCAGGCCGTGACCAGCGCCAAGCTGGCGCCGCAGTCGGTGATCAACGGCAAGCTGGCGGCAAACTCGGTCGGGCCCGGCAACATCGGCAACGGCGCCGTGACCACCGCCAAGCTGGCCAAAGGCTCGGTGATCGCGGAAACGATCAAGAACAGCGTCGTCACCACCAACAAGCTCAACAACGAAGCGGTGACGACCCCGAAGCTCGGCAAAGAAGCGGTCGCGACCGCCAAGCTCGACAACGAAGCCGTGACCAGCGCCAAGCTGGGCAAAGGCTCGGTGACGACGGCGAAGTTGAGCGACGAAATCGGTCCGCTGCTGGGTAACCTCAAGAGTGGTCAGACGCTGCGTGGCGTCTTCGACATGGGCGCTATAAGCGCGGAGGTTCGAGGAGGGGCGAACAGCTTCCAGTTCCCGTTGTCGAAAGCACCAGTCGCCAACATCCTCAAAGTGGGCCAAACCACAGCGGCCTGCCCGGGACTCGGCAGCGGTGAAGAAACCCCGCAAGCGGCGTCCGGTCAGCTCTGCATCTATCCGATCGTCGAATCGTCCAACCTGGACAACCTCACCATGGACACCTTCAACCGCCTCGGGTTTGGCCTCGCCGCCTTCTTCGGGTCGGCGGCCGCCGGCAACGAAGTCAGCGGCCTGTGGGCGGTAACAGCGCCCTAGACCACCGTTCCGGTGCGCCTTATATGGGCATACGCCACATAAGGCGCACCGGAAGCTAAGAGAGCTCGGCTAGCACGGCCTCGGTCACCTCGTCGGTGCCGACCGCGGTCTCCCCCTCGCTTGCCAGGTCCGGGGTGCGGAGGCCGCGGTCGAGCACCGCATCGACCGCCGACTCGATCCGGGCCGCATCGTCGGCCCGTTCGAGGCTGTGGCGCAGCATCATCGCCGCCGAGAGGAAGGTTGCCAGCGGGTTGGCAATGCCCTGTCCAGCGATGTCGGGGGCCGAGCCGTGGACCGGCTCGAAGAGCCCAGGCTCGCCGTCGGCGCCGAGGCTCGCCGAGGGCAGCATGCCCAGCGAGCCGGTGAGCATCGCCGACTCGTCGCTGAGGATGTCGCCAAAGAGGTTCTCGGTGACGATCACGTCGAAGTCGGCCGGGCGCGAGACGAGCTGCATCGCCGCGTTGTCGACCAGCAGGTGGTCGAGCGTGACGTCGGGATAGTCCGGCGCGACGCGGCCGACCACCTCGCGCCAGAGGCGCGAGGTCTCGAGCACGTTGGCCTTGTCGACCGAGGTGACGCGGGGTTTGCGGTCCGAGTCGGCCGCGCGGCGCTGGGCGGCCTCGAAGCCGACCCGGGCGATCCGCTCGATTTCGCTTGCCGAGTACTCGCAGGTGTCGTGGGCGGAGTCGCCATCGCGGCCGCTGTCGCCGAAGTAGATGCCGCCGGTGAGCTCGCGGACGACGAGCAGGTCGGTGCCGGCGATACGGTCCTCGCGCAGCGGGCTGGCCGAGACCAGGGCCGGGCTCGGGCGCACCGGGCGCAAGTTGGCGTAAAGCCCCATGCCCTTGCGCAGCCCGAGCAGGCCCTGCTCCGGGCGGGGCGCATCGGGGTTGGTCGTGTCCCACTTGGGGCCGCCGACGGCGCCGAGGAGGACCGCGTCGGCAGCGCGACAGGCACCCAGCACCTCGTCGGTGAGGGCGACGCCGTGGGCGTCGATCGAGCAGCCGCCCATCAGCGCCTCGCTGAACTCGAACGCGCCCAGTGCCTCCAGCAGGCGACGGCTGGCGCCAACGATCTCAGGGCCAATCCCGTCACCGGGCAGCAGGACTATGCGGGGGGCGGCACTCATGAGGCGGGCACTCTAAGCGTTGGCCTCGATGTTGAGGCGCACGTACTCGAGCTGCAACGGCGCCGGCTCAGCCTCGAGAACCTCCTCGACGAACCGCGCGCGCAGGCTCTCCGGCAGCCGGTCGATGTGAGGGCCGAGGCAGACTGTGCGCAGGAACTCGGCGGGCTCGGGCGGCTCGATCGTCCACGGCTGCAGCCAGCAGCGAACCCGGTCAAAGCCAGCCGCCTCGAGCCGCGCTTCCGTCTCCTCCGCGCCCGCGTAGTTCCACGGTTCGTCGAAGCCCTCGAAGTACGGTGCGAACGGCTCGCGAGCGGCAACCTCGTCGCAAATCCTGCGCAGGCGTTCGATGTTGCCCGCACCTCCGCACTGAGCGGCGATGGGAGCACCGGGACGCGTCACCGCGGCGAGCCGACGGAAGAGCAGGTCGTGGTCGAGGATCCAGTGGAAGACAGCGCTGGAGAAGACGGCATCGACCTGCTCGCTCAGCTCCAGGCTTGTCAGGTCCGAGACCAGCGCCTCGTCGCCCGGGCGCAGCACCTCGCGCACCTTCTCGACCATCGATGCCGAGCCATCGACAGCAACGACGCGGCCACGGGGCAGCCGCTCGATCAGCAGCCCGGTGACGCGGCCGCTGCCACAGCCGGCGTCCAGCACCGTCTCATCGCCCTGCAGTGGCAGCCGGTCAAGCACCGAGCGCGCCCACTCTTCGTGGGGAAGCGAGACACGGTGGTAACTGCCGGCGTCCCAGTCGCGGGTCGCCGATCCCATCAGATCGCCGTCGTTACCGGCCCGCGCTCGGCCCCGCCCGCCTGCTCGAAGCTGTCGATCGCGCCGGCGTTCTCGAGCGTGATGCCGATGTCGTCGAGGCCGTTGAGGAGGCGGTGCTTGACGTCGTGCTCGACCTCGAATTTGAAGACACCCGCGGCGCAGGTGACGGTCTCGTCGTCGACGTCGATGCGAGCCTCGCCCGCCTCGGCGACGGCGCGGCAATGCTCCTCGTCGAGGATCGCCGGCAGCAGCCCGACCTTGGTGCAGTTGGAGTAGAAGATGTCGGCGAAGGACGGCGCGACGATCGCCTGGAAGCCGAAGTCCTCCAGCGCCCAGGGAGCGTGCTCGCGTGAGGAGCCGCAGCCGAAGTTCGCCCCGGTGACGAGGATCGGGTTCGGCTCCAGCTCGATCTCGCCGTCGCGGATCCAGTCGTAGAAGAGGAACTCGCCGAAGCCGGTCCGCTCGACCCGCTTGAGGAACTGCTTGGGGATGATCTGATCGGTATCGACGTCGGCCCGGTCCAGCACCGAGACCTTGCCCTCGATCACGTCTATCGGTCGCATCTTCAGCTCCAATCTCTGATGTCGACGAAATGTCCCTCGATCGCCGCCGCCGCGGCCATCTTCGGGCTGACCAGGTGAGTGCGGCCGCCCTTGCCCTGGCGTCCCTCGAAATTGCGGTTCGAGGTGGAGGCGCAGCGCTCGCCCTCGATCAGCGTGTCGGGGTTCATTCCCAGACACATCGAGCAGCCCGCCTCGCGCCATTCGAAGCCGGCGGAGCGGAAGACGTCGTGCAGCCCCTCGGCTTCGGCGTTGGCCTTGACCTGCTGGGAGCCGGGCACGACCATCGCCCGCACCGAGCCGGCGACCCTACGGCCGTCGACGATCTCGGCGGCCTCGCGCAGATCCTCGATCCGCGAGTTGGTGCAGGAGCCGATGAAGACCCGTTCGGGCGCCACCTCGGTCATCGGCGTGCCGGCGCTCAGGCCCATATAGGTGAGGGCGCGTTCGGCGGACTCGCGATCGGCGGGCGAGTCCATCGCCGCCGGGTCGGGAACGCTGTCGGTGACCTCGCAGACCATGCCGGGGTTGGTGCCCCAGGTGACCATCGGCGAGATCGCGCCGGCGTCGACATCGACCTCGGTGTCGAAGGCGGCGCCGTCGTCACTCGGGAGCTGCCGCCAGCGCTCAGCGGCGGCGTCGAAGTCCGTGGGGGCGCCTGGGCGGCCGCGAACCCACTCGATCGTCTTCTCGTCGGGGGCGATCATGCCGGCGCGGCCGCCGCCCTCGATCGTCATGTTGCAGATCGTCATCCGGCCGGGCATCTCCAGGGCCTCGATCGCCGGGCCGGCGTACTCGACCGCGTAGCTGGTCATGCCGCCGGTGCCGAGGCGCCCGATCGTCGCCAGGATCAGGTCCTTGGGCGTGACCCCTGAGCCAAGCGCGCCCGAGTAGGAGATCCGCATCGTCTTCGGCCGCTTCTGCACCAGGCACTGGGTCGCCAGCACATGCTCGACCTCGGAGGTGCCGATGCCGAACGCCAGTGAGCCGAAGGCTCCGTGCGTCGACGTGTGGCTGTCGCCACAGACGATCGTCATGCCTGGCTGGGTCACTCCCAGCTCCGGCCCGATTACGTGGACGATCCCCTGTCGATCGGAGCCCAGCGAGTAGACGGGGATGCCGAACTCCTCGCAATTGCGCTCCAGCGTTTCGACCTGGACCCGCGAGAGCTCGTCGGCGATCAGCCGCGCCGCCATAGTGCCGTCGGTAGGGGTGTTGTGATCGGCGGTGGCCAGAGTCTTGTCGGGACGACGCACCGGGCGGCTGGCCAGGCGCAGGCCGTCGAAGGCCTGGGGTGAGGTGACCTCGTGGACCAGGTGCAGATCGATGTAGATCAGGCCGTCGGAGACCTCGTGGGCCTCCCAGAGCTTGTCGAACATGGTTTGCGGCATGGTCAATCGTGGCCTCCTCTGCTCTCGTTCGTCGCACTAATAGTCACCGGAAATCTTGCTCCTCACTCCCGCGTCCGGGGGCCACTAGCCCCTCCTCAGGCCTGCGGCGATTACGGCGAAGAAGCGGGTTGCTTCGTCGCCTTCGTTCTCAAAATGATGGGGAAGATCGGCATCGAAGGTGACGCTGTCGCCCTCGTTCAGCTCGTGGCGAGTGCCGTCGACGACGAGGACCAGGGTGCCGGCGAGGACGACCGCGGTCTCGCGACTGCCGGGCTCGTGCATCGGCGGGTCGCCGCGGCCGCCGGTTGTGGCGCCGGACTCGAGCGTGTGCAGCGAGACGTCGGCCCGCTGTCCGGGCAGCGGTGGCGTCAACTCCTCGAAGCGGTGTCCCCCGCGCTCCATGGTGCGCCGATCGCCAGCGCGGCTGACCGCGACGTGCTCGCCCTCGTCGAGGCGCAGCAGCTGCGAGAGCGTCAGCTCCAGGCCAGCGGCGATCTTCGCGGCCACGGCCAGGGTCGGGCTCGTCTCCCCCCGCTCGACCTGCGAGAGCATCGGCGCGCTGACGCCCGAGCGCTCGCCCAAGTCACGCAGCGACAATCCCATCGCCTCGCGCAGGGCATGAACCCGGCTGCCTATCACGATCTCGCCACCGGCGGCGGTCGCGCTTTGCCCGGGACGTTTGTCGGTGGTAACGGTGATTTGCGTACGTTATCACATACAGTTGTATTGAGATCTCGGAGCAAGCTCAGGAGCGGTGGCGTCTGGAGACGCTTGCGCGCTTCAACAGCACCCGCAGATCCGCCGCGACGGCCTCCGGTTCGTCATCAAGCTGAGCCCAGGAGATGCGCGTCACGTCGTAGCCCGCGGTGCGCAGGACCCGATCACGGGCGCGATCCTCCCTGAAGGCAGACTTCGTGCCGTGCGCTTCCCAGCTGTCGAGCTCGACCACCTGCCCCGTACCGGACCAATGGCAATCGACCTGGAATCGCTCCTCGCCCACCGTGATCCAGTCGTTGAGGCGCGGTCGCGGCAGATCGTGGCGCCGCAGGAACGGCAGGAAGCGTTCCTCCAGCCTGCTCCTGATACGCCCGGCGGGCAGCGTTTCCACACGGGCCAGAGCCGCTTGGATTCTACGCAGCCCACGCCGACCCGGATAACGCTCAACCAAATCGAGAAATGACAGTCGGTCATAGAGCCGCAGGAATTCGAGCTGGCGGATGTCGTGCTCGATCCGGTCGACCGATGAGCTAGCCGCCAAGTCGAAGATCGTGCGCGGGGCGATCGTCACGGAAATCCCTTCGCACATCGTGATCTCGTCAGCGGGCAGCCTGACAAGGTGGCGGCGAATCCGAGCTGAGGACTTGCTCCTATGTGAAACCGTCACGTCCACAGCCCCACCCACCGGGCCACGAATACCCCACAGTGTTGCGGCGGATCGGTGACTCAGGACTGCGCCAAGGCCACAGGCCAACACGGCCGCCATCGATCGCCCTAGCGGTGAGATTCCTTTGTGCCCGACGGCATACACCCCACGTCCAACCGGATGCAGTCGACCCATCGCGACGCGATGCTCGACAGCGCGCTCGCTCAATCCAATATCAACGAGCTGCCTTCGTCCCACAACCCCGTGCTGTTTCTCGGCGAGTCTCGCCACCTCCCCGTCGATTCGCCGAGTCCGTCTTCGCCAACATATAGCGGGGTCTGAGACGGACTCGGCGGACACGAAGCGACGGTGACATGCCCGGCGCTACGGGTGGCGCGCGGCGGCGCACGGATGTGTGACGTCTTACGGGCCCGGAGTGCGCTCGACCGCGGCCTCGGCGGTTGCCGCCTCCGCCTCGCGGATTGCGGCGCCCTCCAGGGCGTTGGACAGCGCTCGCACATAGGCACGCGCCGAAGCCTCGAGGATGTCCGTGGCGACGCCTTGGCCGGTGGCCAGGCGGCCGGCGGCGCGCAGCATCACGGTCACCTGACCGAGGGCGTCCTCCCCCCCGGTCACGGCCTCGACCGTGTACTGGCGCAGCTCGCACTCGGTGTCGGCAGCCTTCTGGATCGCGCGGAAGATCGCGTCGACCGGGCCGTCGCCGCTCGACTCGCCGACCGACTCCTCGCCGGAGGGCATCTTCACCGCGACGCGGGCGACCGGCTCGCGGCGCGAGCCGGCCTCGACCTCGAACCAGGCCAGCTCGTGGGAATCGTCCTTCTCGCGCATCTCGTCGGAGACGATCGCCTCCAGATCCAGCGCGGTCACCTGCTTCTTGCGGTCGGCGACCTCCTTGAAGCGCTTGAAAGCGGCGTTCAGAGCGTTGCCCTCGACCTTGAAGCCCAGCTGGTCCAGCGCGTCGCGCAGGGCGTGGCGGCCGGAGTGCTTGCCCAGCACGATCGAGTTCGACTCCAGGCCGACCTCGGTCGCGTCCATGATCTCGTAGGTGGTGCGCTCCTTCAGCACGCCGTCCTGGTGGATGCCGGACTCGTGGGCAAAGGCGTTGCGGCCGACGATCGCCTTGTTGGGCTGGATCGCGTAGCCGGTCAGGCGCGAGACCATGCGGCTGGTGCGGGCCAGCTCGCGGGTGTTGATCCCGGTCGTCAGGCCGTGGACGTCCTCGCGAACCTTTACCAGCATCACGATCTCCTCCAGCGAGCAATTGCCCGCTCGCTCGCCGATGCCGTTAACGGCGCACTCGACCTGCCGTGCCCCAGCCAGCACGCCGGCGTAGGAGTTGGCGACGGCCAGACCCAGGTCGTCGTGGCAGTGGACCGAGGCCTCGACCTCGCGCAGTCCCGGCACCAGCTCGTACAGTCGCCGCCAGTACTCGGCGTACTCCTCCGGCGTCGTGTAGCCGACCGTGTCGGGAACGTTGATCACGGTCGCGCCCTCCTCGACCGCGATTGCGCAGACCTCGGCGGTGAACTCGATGTCGGCGCGGGTCGCGTCCATCGGCGAGAACTCGACGTCCTCACAGTAGGACTTGGCCAGGGTGACGGCTGCCCGCGCCTGCCCCTTGACGTCCTCGCGGTCGGTCTGCAGCTGGTGCTCAATGTGGATGTCGGAGGTCGAGATGAAGGTGTGGATACGGGGTCTGGCCGCATCCTTGATCGCGCCCCAAGCGGCGTCGATGTCCGCCTTGTGAGTGCGGGCCAGGCCGCAGATCACCGGACCCTCGACCTGGCGGGCGATCGCCTCGACCGCCTCGAAGTCACCGGGCGAGGTGATCGGGAAGCCGGCCTCGATCACGTCGACTCCCAGGCGGGCGAGCTGCTGGGCGATCTCGACCTTCTCCCCGGTGTTCAGCGAAATGCCCGGCGACTGCTCGCCGTCGCGCAGTGTGGTGTCGAAGATGTGGACGCGGTTTGCGTCGCCTACTGGTGCCACTGGGTCCTCCTCCTTCTCTGCTTCTCTCGAATGACCTTGTCTCTCGCGGCTATCGCGCCGCCCAGCGCTATTCCCCCCGGAGGGGGAGGAGAAGGAGAAGCGCGAGGCTGTCGGGCCGGTGCGTCATTCGGTCGCCTCAGCTTAGCGTAGGCTGCGCGCATCGCAAGCGAGGTTTCCTCAAGCTCGATCCCCCGCTCGACCTGGTTTGCCCTCTTCGCAATGGGGATCGCCGTGGTGGTGATCGCCAATGACTTCTCCGCGATCAACGTCGCCCTGCCGACGATGGAGAAGGACTTCGACACCAATATCAACACGATCCAGTGGGTGGTCAACGCCTACGCGCTGACCTTCGGCGTAATGATCGTTACCGGCGGGCGGCTGGCCGACATGTTCGGCCGCCGCAACGCCTTCTTCCTCGGCACCGCGATCTTCGCCTCGATGTCGGCGCTGGGTGGCGCGGCGCAGAGCGAGACCTGGCTGATCGCGACGCGGACGCTGATGGGGATCGGCGGGGCGCTGATGTGGCCGGCGATCCTTGGCATGACCTACGCGCTGCTGCCCGAAGACAAGGCGGGGCTGGCCGGCGGGATCATCATCGGCGCCGCCGGGCTGGGCAACGCGGTCGGGCCGCTGATCGGCGGCGTCCTTACCGACGCGCTGAGCTGGCGCTGGATCTTCTTCCTCAACGTGCCAATCTCCGTCTTCGCGGTGCTCGTCACCCACCGCCTGGTCAAAGTCGCCGAGCCCGACGAGGGCAAGCAGCGGATCGACTATCCGGGCATCGCGGCGATCTCGATCGGCCTCGTTGCGCTGCTCGTCGGACTCGATCAGATCGATGACTGGGGGTTTGGCGACCCGCGGGTAATCGGCTTGTTCGCCCTGGCGGCGATCCTGCTTGTTGCCTTCGTGCCGATCGAGCGCCGCGCCGGCAAGAGCGCATTGATCCCGCGAGAGGTGATGGCCAACGAGAGCTTCCGCGCCTCCTGCTTGGCGATTCTGTTGATGTCGGCGACATTCTTTGCCGCCCTGCTCTACCTGCCGCAGTTCATGCAGCACCAGCTCGGCTACTCGCCGCTGGAGGCGGGGGTCGGGCTGCTGCCGTTCCTCGCCACCTTCGCCGCGGTCTCGTTCGCCGCGGGGCCACTCTACGAGCGCTTGGGGGCAAAGCTGCTGGCAACCGTCGGCGCGGGCTGCATCACAATCTCGCCCTTCATCTTCTCGCTCGTCGCCTCGCGCTCGAGCTACGCCTCGCTGATTCCGGGCATGGTCGTGCTCGGGATCGGAATCGGCAGCTTCTACCCAACCGCGACCACCGCCGGGGTCACCTCGGTCGACGAATCGCAGACCAGCCTCGCCGGCGGCATCGTCTACATGTTCCAGATCGCCGGCGGCTCGATCGGCCTGGGATTGACGACAACCGTCTTCTCGGCCCAGCCCTCATTCGCCGACGGCATCCAGGCCGCCTTCCGCCTCGATGCGGCGCTCTCGCTGGTCGGCTTCCTGGTCGCGCTCTTCTTCGTCGGCGGCCGCCTGCTCGGGCGGCGCTCGGCCGAGAACGCCTCGACCTGAGTTCGCGACGGCCCTTAGGAGGAGGGCTTGACCACGCTGCCGCGGATCAGCGTGTTGTGGCCGCTGCCACCGTTCATAACGTCGGTGCTGCCGCCGCGCAGTACGTCGTTGCCAGAGCCGCCGAGCAATACGTCGTTGCCGGGACCACCGTAGAGCACGTCGCTCCCACCGCGACCGGCGACCTTGTCGTTGCCTTCGCCGCCAATCAGTTTGTCTGGGCCGCTGCCACCCACCAGCGTGTCGTTGCCGAGGCCGCCGCGCATCGTCACCGGCAATTCGATCGCGCTCGAAACCGAGACGGCGTCGTCGCCTTCGCCGCCGTTGACTTCGAAGCCCGCCACCAAGGGTGCTTTGCAGACCAACTCAGTTGGCATGCCGGGGGTGTTTTCGCAGATCGAGCCGCCGACTTCGAGCGGCACGGCGGAGTCGATCACGTAGCTGCGGCCATCGGGGGTGAGCCAGATGCGGATCGAATTTTGCGCCGAGCCGCCGGCGAGAACGACCGTGTAGGTGGTTTCAGCGTGCGCGATCGGCGCGGTCAACGCCGCCAAGGTCGCGAGCATGATCAGAATCACCTTCTTCATCAGCAGAGGCCCCCGCCGAGCCGGGTCCTAACTTGGAAACAGCACAACCTTGCCGACGTTGCGGCGCTGGGCAATGAATTCATGTGCCTCGCCCGCTCGCTCGAAGGGGAATGACTCGGCGACGACCGGCTCGAGGCGGCCCGCTTCAAGGTCTTTCATCAGCGGCTCGGTCACCCGGTCGAGACTGCCCTCGCGTTCCCACCACTTGAGCATGTTGAGGCCGAAGACCCCCTTGTTCTCGTTCATCAGGGCCAGGCTCTTCCACCAGGGAATCGTCGCCAGTGGCATCTTGAGCAGGCCCTTCAGCGCCGCCGGAATATCGCGACCGCTTTCCTTCGTCACCTCGGAGAGGCCGTACATCACCACCCGCCCGCCGGAGCGCAGCAAGCGGTAGTCCTTGCGAAAAGAGGTCGGCCCAAGCGCGTCGATGATCAGGTCAACGCCCTCGCCGCCGGTGATTCGCATCGCCTCGGCCTCGAAGTCCTGGCTGCGGTAGTCGATCGCGTGGGTGACACCCTGGGCACGGATCGCCTCGTGCTTGGAGGGCGAGGCAGTGCCAAAAATCTCGGCGCCGACATTACGAGCGATCTGGGTGGCGGCGATGCCGACCCCTCCCCCGGCCGCATGGATCAAGACGCGGTCACCCTCGCGCAGGCTGCCCATGATGATCAGCGCCGCGTAGGCGGTTCCGTAGTTGACCGGGAAGGCGGCTCCCTGCTCGAAGCTGAGCCGCTCGGGCAAGGGCAGGGCTTGGTCGGCCGGCACGGTTACCAGCTCGGCCTGGCCACCAAAGCGGATGCCGGCCATGACCCTGTCGCCCACGGCGAAGTCGGTGACCCCCTCGCCGAGGGTCTCGATCGTCCCGGCGACCTCGTAGCCCATCACGCATGGGGTCTTGGGCGCATCGGGGTAAAGGCCGAGGCGCGCCATCGTGTCGGCGAAGTTGATGCCGGCGGCCTTGACCGCGATGCGTACCTCGCCCGGGCCGACCGTCGGGTCGGGGCGCTCGAGGACCTTCAGCACCTCGGGCCCACCGTTCCCCGTCTGCACCAGCGCCTTCACTGGGTCAGCCTACTTGACCGGTCGTGAGCTACAGGTCCACAGAGCGGCCGATTGAGAAGCCATCGCGCTCGAGGATCTTGGCGATCGTCGCCTCGTTGACCGCGGCGTCGGTGGTCAGCGCCATTACCGCCCGCTCGCCATCCGCCTCGGCACCGACGGCGGCGGAGACGATGTTTACCCCCTCCTCACCGAACATCGTGCCGACCCGACCGATCATGCCGGGGCGGTCGGCGTAGCGGAAGACGGCGATGTGCTCGGCGAAGGGCAGGTAAAAGCTCTCGCCCCAAACCGAGACGAGGTAGGGCTCGTTGCGCGGACCGACGCCGGTGCCGGCGACCTCGACTTCGTCCTCGCCGGAGTGCAGCCTGACGGTGACCAGCTCGGTGAAGTCCTCCGAACCCGACTCCTTCGTCTCGACCAGGTCGACGCCGCGTTCCTCGGCCATCTGCGGCGCGTTGACGAGGTTGACCGGCTCCTCGGTATGGCCGGAGAGGATCCCGACCAAGACCGCGATGCCGAGCAAGCGGGTGTCGTGCTGGGCGAGTTTGCCGCGGAACTCGACCGCGACGCGATCGACCGGGCCCTGGCCGAGGCCCTCGGCGAGGCGGCCGAGCTTTTCGCAGAGCGGCACGAAGGGCGAGAGAGCTTCCATCTCCTCGGGCCGCACCGCGGCGATGTTGACCGCGTTGGTGACGACGGCGCCGGTCAGCGCCGCGGTCACCTGTTCGGCGGTGACGACGCCGGCGCGGTCCTGCGCCTCAGCGGTCGAGGCGCCGAGGTGCGGGGTGACGACGACGTCCTCGCGGGCGAAGACCGGGTGCTCGGTGAACGGCTCCGAGGGGAAGACGTCCAAAGCGGCGCCGCCGACCTTGCCCGACTCCAGGCCCGCCACCAGCGCATCGAGGTCGACCAACTCGCCGCGGGCGCAGTTGACGATCCGCACCCCCTGCTTCATCTGGTCGATTGCCTCGGCGTCGATCAGGTCGATCGTCTCCGGGGTCTTGGGCACGTGAACCGTGACCACGTCGGCGCGGCCGAAGAGGTCCTCGAGGCTCTCGGCCCCCTCGACGCCCAATTCGCGAAAGCGCTCGGCCGAGACGAACTTGTCGAAGGCGATCACGTCCATCTCGAAGGCCTGGGCTCGTTTGGCGACCAGCTGGCCGATGCGGCCGAAGCCGACGATCCCGATCGTCTTGCCGTAGAGCTCGGCGCCCTTGTACTTGGCCCGGTCCCAGCGCCCGTCGACGAGCGCGCCGTGGGCCTGGGGGACGTTGCGAAAGAGGGCGAGGGCGAGGGCGAGAGTGTGCTCGGCGGCGGCGACCGAGTTCGATTCGGGGGCGTTGGCGACGACGATGCCGCGGCGAGTGGCGGCGGGGATGTCGACGTTGTCGACGCCGGTGCCGGCGCGGCCGATCACCTTGAGGTTGGTCGCCCGCTCGATCAACTCGGGAGTCAGCTTCGTCGCCGAGCGGATCAGGATCGCGTCGTAGCCGCCGATCGCCTCGGCCAGCTCCTCGTCGGACATCTCGAGCCCGAGGTCGACGTCGAAATTCTGCTTCAGCAGATCGACGCCGGAATCGGCGATCTTCTCCTTGACCAGAACCTTCACGAGCTGGCCTCCCCTACGTTCTCGACCACCCAATCGATGCAGGCGGTCAGGGCTTCCACGTCAGCCGGCTCGACCGCCGGGAACATTCCGATGCGCAACTGGTTGCGCCCCAGCTTGCGATAGGGCTCGGTGTCGACGATGCCGTTGGCGCGCAGCGTCGCGGCGATCGCGGCCGCGTCGACCGAGTCGTCGCAGTCGATCGTGCCGACGACCAGGGAGCGCTTGGCCGGATCGGCGACAAAGGGGGTGGCGAACTCGCTGGCCTCGGCCCAGCCATAGAGATGGCCGGATGAAGCCGAGGTGCGCGCAACGCACCCGTCGAGCCCACCCTGCGCCAGCATCCACTCAATCTGGTCGGCGAGCAGGAGCAGCGTGGCCAGGGCCGGGGTGTTGTAGGTCTGCTCCTTGCGCGAGTTCTCCAGCGCCATCTGCAGCGAGAGGAAGCCCGGCTGCCAGCGGTCGTCGGCACCATCGAGCTCTTCGACGCGGGCGATCGCGGCCGGGCTGAGCGCAGCCAGCCAGAGACCGCCGTCGGCGCCGAAAGCCTTCTGCGGCGCGAAGTAATAGACGTCGGCCTGGCTCGCGTCGAGGGGCAGGCCGCCGGCGCCTGAGGTGGCGTCGATGAGGACGAGGGCGTCGCCGCTGCCATCCGGGCGCTGCACCGGCACCATCACGCCGGTCGAGGTCTCGTTATGAGCCCAGGCGATAGCGTCGGCAGCGGGGTCGGCGACGGGAGCCGGCGCGTCACCAGGCTCAGCCTCGACCACGATCGGATCGGCGAGGAACGGCGCGCCCTTGGTCGCCTTGGCGAACTTCTGCGAGAACTCGCCGTAAGTGAGGTGCAGGGCGCGCTCGCGCACGAGCCAGGCGCAGGCCGCGTCCCAGAAGGCGGTGGTGCCGCCGTTGCCGAGGGCGATCTCGTAGCCATCGGGCAGGCCGAAGAGCTCAGTGAGACCGGCGCGAACCCGACCAACCAGATCGCGCACCGGGGCCTGCCGGTGCGAGGTCCCCATCAGCTTCGACTGGCGGGCGAGCCTCTCGAGCGCCTCGGGGCGCACCTTCGAAGGCCCACAGCCAAAGCGGCCGTCGGCCGGCTTGAGCTCGGTGGGGATCTGGGCGGTGGTCTCGGTCGTCACGGCGGAGGCGACAGGTTAGTGACCGCGACGGGTGGACCTCCACCAGCCATCGCCATTCCGTTCCGGTGCGCCTTTTGCACCTCTGGAGTGCATAAGGCGCACCGGAACGGCATAGGCTGCCGGGCATGAGCGAGACCAACGAGCAGGCCATCAGCAAGGGCGACGGTTACGCCGTCGCCAACATCAGCGACCTCGGCGAGGGGCCGGGATTCCGCAAGATTCGCAAGCCCCTGGGCGTCACCGCCTTTGGCGTCAACGCGATCGTCCTACCCCCCTCCTACGCCACCGGCAGCCACTACCACGACGAGCAGGAGGAGCTCTACTTCCTCCATAGCGGCCACGTCGCGATCGAGTTCGGCGACGGCAGCAGCCACGAGCTCGAGCCCGGCGGCCTAGCCTGGGTCGATGCCTCGACCGTGCGCAAGCTCAAAAACCTCAGCGACACAGAGGAGGCCGTCTACGTAGTCGTCGGCGGCAAGGACGGCTACGTCGGCCGCGACGGCAAACTGGCCGAGGGCGAGACTCACCGTTAAGCGGTGAGGGGGTCGGGTTCCCCTTTCCCGGAGACCGTCGCGCAGCAGGTCCGGTCGTCACTTCCTACGAACTCACTTGAAGCCTCCGGGGCAGGGGGACCCGACCCCGGACCGCTCATCACTGCACTCGAACTCAAGCTGCTCAAGCTCACGGTCGCCTTGGAGATGGGGCCGGTTGAGCTGTACCGCAGCGTGGAAGGAAGCCCGGAGCCCCTCTCCATGAGGCTCCCGGTATGACAATGCGAACCCTGGCCTCGGCTCTGCTGCGCAACGGCCTCAGGGAGAGGGGCTCCGGGCTTCCCGGCCTCTCGTTGAGGCTCAGAACTCCTGGTCGATCCAGGGCATCGTGTCGCGAAGGTCCTTGCCGACCTTCTCGACTTCGTGGCTGGCGCCCTCCTCGCGCATCCGCGAGAGGTTCTCGCCGCCGGCGCGGTTCTCGGCGATCCACTCGCGGGCGAACTCGCCGGACTGGATCTCGCCGAGGATCTCCTTCATCGCGGCGCGGGACTCCTCGCCGATGACGCGCTTGCCGCGGGTCATGTCGCCGTACTCGGCCGTGTTGGAGATCGAGTAGCGCATGCCCTGGATCCCCTTCTCGTACATCAGGTCGGCGATCAGCTTGAGCTCGTGCAGACACTCGAAGTAGGCGAGGCGCGGGTCGTAGCCGGCCTCGACCAAGGTCTCGAAGCCGGCGCGGACCAGCTCCGAGGCGCCGCCGCAGAGCACGGCCTGCTCGCCGAAGAGGTCGGTCTCGCACTCGTCCTTGAAGGTGGTCTCGATCACCGCGGCGCGGCCGCCGCCGATGCCGGAGGCATAGGCGAGGACGAGGTCGTGGGCGTTGCCGCTGGCGTCCTGCTGGACCGCCATCAGACAGGGGACGCCGCGACCTTCCTCGTACTGGCGGCGGACCAGGTGACCGGGGCCCTTGGGCGCGACCATGCCGACGTCAACGCCGGCCGGGGGCGCGATCTGGTCGAAGTGGATGGCGAAGCCGTGGGCGAAGAGCAGCAGGTTGCCGGGCGCGATCCCGTCGGCGATGTCCGACTCCCAGATCTCGGCCTGCTTCTCGTCGGGCAGCAGGATCATCACCGCGTCGCCGCGACTGGCGGCTTCGGCGATGTCGAGCACCTCGAGGCCGGCCTCTTCGGCTTTCGCGCGGCTGGAGGAGTCCGGGCGCAGGCCGACGACGACGTCGACTCCGGAGTCCTTCAGGTTGAGGGCGTGGGCGTGCCCTTGGGAGCCGTAGCCGAGGATGGCAACGGTCTTTCCCTGGAGCAGCGAGAGGTCAGCGTCTGAGTCGTAAAAGATGTCCTTGGGCATGGGCGGCAGGCTAGCGGAGGGCGCGCCTCATCAGCTTGCCCGAGGGGGTGCGCGGCAGCGCCGCCGCGAGCTCGACCCGCTTCGGCACCTTGTAGCCAGCCAGGGACTCGGCGCAGTGACGGCGCAGCTCGTCGGGACTCACCGCCGAGCCGTCCTGCAAGACGACGATCGCGGTAACCGCCTGCTGCCACTCCGGGTCCTCGCGGCCGACGACTGCCGCGTCGGCCACCTCTGGGTGGCGCAGCAGCACTTTCTCGACTTCGGCCGGCACCACGTTCTCGCCGCCGGTGACGATCATGTCGTCCATCCGGTCCTCGACGTAGAGGAAGCCCTCCTCGTCGATACGGCCGAGGTCGCCGGTGTGCAGCCAGCCATCCGCATCGGCGCGACCAGGGGCAACGGTAGGGCCCTGGACGAGGATCTCCCCCTCCTGGATGCGGAGATGGGTGGTGAGCAGCGGCCGGCCGGCCGAGCCGAGCTTGCGGCGGGCGTCGGCGGGCGCAAGCGTCGTCACCTGCGAGCAGGTCTCGGTCAGGCCGTAGGTCTGCACCACCGTGGCGCCGCGCCCAAGGGCCTCCTCCAGCGGCTCCTCGGGCACCGGCCCGCCGCCGATGAGCAGGGCCCGCGGCCCGGAAAGGTCGGCGCCGGCCTCGAGCAATCGGGTCAGCATCGTCGCCACCAGCGAGACCACGGTGATCCCATCGCGCTCCAGCGACTCGGCGACCCGGTTGACGTCGAAGCCGTCGTGAACCACGGCGGTGGTGCCGTAGATGACCGAGCGCATCACGATCCCGAGCCCGGAGATGTGGCTGAGCGGCAAGCAGCAGAGCCAGCGGTCCTCGGGCTCGACGCCGATGTTGAAGGCCGAGGCAACGGCGCTCCAGAGGAAGTTCCCGTAAGTGAGGCCGACCGGATCGGGCGTGCCGGTGCTGCCGCTGGTCATCACCCGAGCCGCGACGTCGTCCATGTCGTGCTCGCCGAGCAGCGGTAGGTCGGCCTCGGTCTGGGTCAGCTCACCGGCATCGTCGAGGTCGACCGCCGGTTCCTCGGCGGCGATCACGGCCGCCCGCTCCTCGGCGGAGAGGCGGGGGCCGAGCGGCAACAGCACCGCGCCCGCCTTCATCAGGGCGTGCACCATCACCACCTGCTCGCGGCGGGGGTGCATCGTCATCGCGACGGTGGAGCCACGGCGCACCCCGTGCGCCGTCAGCCGTCGCGCCACCCAGGTCGCCTCCGCCTCCAGCTCGGCGTAAGTGACTTCGCTGCCGTCAGCGACCAGGGCGGTGCGCTCGGGGCAGCTCTGTGATCTCTGGGCCAGCCAGTCGTCGAGTTTCATCGGCGGGATATCGTGCCCATCATGCCCAAACGTCACAAGGGAGCCCCGTCCGAAGAGACCCTCTACGCGCCAATCGAGTGGCGAAGCGTCGCCGAGTACGACGACATCCACTACGACGTGGCGGAGGGAATCGCCAAGATCAGCTTCGACCGACCGCGAGTCCTCAACGCCTTCCGCCCGCAAACGCTGATCGAGGTCTCAGCCGCGCTCGAGCTGGCCCGCGAGGACCCCGAGGTCGGCGTGGTGATCCTCACCGGCAAGGGCGAGAAGGCATTCTGCTCCGGCGGCGACCAGCAGGTTCGCGGCGACACCGGCTACGTCGCCGAGGGCGCTTCCCTCGGCCGCTTCCACGTCACCGACCTGCAGGTGCAGATGCGGCGACTGCCGAAGCCGGTGGTGGCGATGGTGGCCGGCTACGCGATCGGCGGTGGCCACATCCTCCACCTCTGCTGCGACCTCACCGTCGCCGCCGACAACGCCGTCTTCGGCCAGACCGGGCCGCGGGTCGGCTCCTGGGACGGCGGCTTCGGCGCCTCCCTCCTGCGCGATCTGGTCGGCACCAAGAAGGCCAAGGAGCTCTGGTTGCTGTGCCAGCAGTACGACGCCGACGAGGCGCTGGAGATGGGCCTGGTCAACACCGTCGTCCCACTCGAGCGGCTCGAGGTGGAGACGGTCGCCTGGTGCCGCGAGATGCTGGCGCTCTCGCCCTTCGCCCTGCGCCTGGTCAAGGCCAGCTTCAACGCTCACGAGGACGGCTACGCCGGGATTCAGCAGCTGGCCCACGACACCAACCTGCTCTTCTACGGCAACGAGGAGGCGCGCGAGGGCCGCGAGGCCTTCAAGCAGAAGCGTCAGCCTGACTTCTCGAAGTACCCTCGGCGAGCATGAGCGCGACCGCGACACGGGACCGACGATGAGGATCTGGGTGATGGCGGCGCGCCCGCGCACGCTGCCGGCGGCGATCGCGCCGGTGCTGGTCGGCACCGCGGCGGCGGTCGAATGGGCCGGCAAGCTGCCCCGGGTTGGCGCCTTCCTCGCCGCCCTGATCGGCTCGATCTTCATCCAGATCGGCACCAACCTCGCCAACGACTATTCCGATGCCAGGCGGGGCGCCGACACCGCCGACCGGCTCGGCCCGGTGCGGGTCACCTCCGCCGGCCTGGTGACACCGCGGCGGGTGCTCAACGCGACCTGGATCGCCTTCGGCGTGGCGATCGCCTGCGGCATCTACCTGGCGGTGGTGGCGGGGCCGGTGATCTTGCTGATCGGCGTCTTCTCGATCGCCGCCGGCGTCCTCTACACCGGCGGGCCGCGCCCCTACGGCTACGCGGGCCTCGGCGAGCTCTTCGTCTTCCTCTTCTTCGGGCTGGTGGCGGTCAACGGCTCCTACTACGTGCAGCTGGAGCAGCTCGAGGCGCTGCCACTGGGACTCTCGATCGCGGTCGGCTTCATCGCCACCGCGATCCTCGTCGTCAACAACGTGCGCGACCTGGAGACCGACCGGCGGGCGGGCAAGATGACCCTGGCGGTGCGGATGGGGCGCCACAACGCCGTCGTCCTCTACCGCTGCCTCGTGCTCGGCGCCTTCATCGTCCTGCCGCTGGCCCTGCTCGCCGGCGGGGGTAGCTGGCTGCCGCTGATCGGGCTGCTGGCACTGCCGATGGCGGTGGGACCGATGCGGGCGATGACCAACCGCACCGACGGCCCCGCGCTCAACGGCGCCCTGGCCGCGACTGGCGCGCTGCTTGGGGTCTTCAGCCTGCTCGTTTCGGCCGGCCTGCTGCTGGCCTCGTAGATCGAACTGCATCAACTTCTCTATCTGGCAGGTGGAGAAGTTGATGCAGTTCGCGTAGACCTATGGGGGTGAGGATCGTCGAGGTAGAGGTCATCCCGTACGCGCTCCCGTTTCGAGAGCCCTATGTGACGGCGCGAGGGCGGCTTGAGCGGAGGGAAATGGTGCTGCTTCGATTGCGCTCGGACGACGGCTTGGTAGGGCTGGGCGAAGCCGTACCGCTCTCGCTGCGAGGTGGAACCGGATTGGCCCGAGTGCTCGCGGAGTTGGAAGACCTTGATCGACGTGACTCGCTTGACGAGGCGGTGCTCAACGGCGATGCCTTGGCTCTCTCGGCTCCCGCGCGTTGCGCAGCCCTAACCGCGCTGCTCGATCTCCGCGGCAAGCGAGCGGCTGCCGAAGGCGCAAGCCAGGCAAACGAGACGGTGCCCATTGAGTGCAACGCCACTCTGGTCGCCGGCGATCCTGCTGCCGTCGCCGAGGATGCCATGCGCTGGGCCGCGGAGGGCTACAAAACCTTCAAGTTGAAGCTGGGGGCCGGAGACGACGTCGGCCAGGTCCTAGCCGTTCGCGAGGCCATCGGCCCCACGGCACGGATACGGGTGGATGCCAATGCGGCGTGGTCGGTGCCAGCGGCAAAGCGCATTCTCGCCGAGCTGGAGCAGTTCGACGTCGAGCTCGCCGAGCAGCCGCTCGCCACGCTCGAGCAGTTGGCGGAGCTGGCGAAGGTCACGCCGATCCCGATCGCGGGTGACGAGAGCATCGAGAGTCGCGGCGATGCCGAGCGCGCGGTCGACCTCGGGGCCTGCCAGATCGCCGGGCTCAAGCTCTCAAAGGTCGGCGGCCCGGAGGCGGCGATAGAGATCGCGGAGGTCCTCCCTTCATTCGTCTCCAGCGCACTCGATGGCCCGGTTGGGATCGCCGCGGCAGCGCAGGTCGCGCAGACGCTGGACCAGGCAACGGGCGGGTCGCGGTTGGCCCACGGCCTCGCTACGCAGCGCCTCTTTGCCTCGACCGTCGCCTCGACCGAGTGCGAGCTGCGCGACGGGATGCTGCACCTGCCGGAGGGGCCGGGCCTCGGCGTCCAGATCGATGAGGCAGCGCTTGAACGCCATCGGATTTAGGCCCTTGGCGACTTATGCGTCATGTAGACGCATAAGTCGCCAATAGGCTCTCCGCATGGATCCCACCAACGGCAACACGGCGCTCGCCTCGGCTTTCGTCGAGGAGCTGGCGCGGGGCGGTCTGCGCCATGCGGTGATCTCCCCCGGCTCGCGCTCCACCCCTCTTGCGATCGCGCTCTGGCGCCAGCCCGGGATCGAGGTGAGCGTCATCGTCGACGAGCGCTCGGCCGCCTTTTTCGCGCTCGGTGCCGCACAGGCGACGCAAACGCCGGTCACCCTGCTCTGCACCTCCGGCACGGCCGCGGCCAACTACCACCCGGCGATCTGCGAGGCGGACGAGTCAGGCGTACCGCTAGTCGTTCTCACCGCGGACCGGCCACCCGAGCTGCGCGGGATCGGCGCCGGACAGACGATCGACCAGGTCAAGCTCTACGGCTCGGCCGTGCGCTGGTTTTGCGAGGTCGGCACGCATGACGCCGATGACGGTGGCCTGCTGCACTACCGCTCGGTGGCGTGCCGGTCCCTAACCGCGGCGCGAGGGGAGCCGCGTCCCGGGCCCGTCCATCTCAACCTGCCCTGGCGCGAGCCGTTGGCCCCGGTGGCCGTTGAGGGCGCCGTCACCGCGACCGATTCGCTGGCACTGGAGGGACGCGAGGGACGCCCGCTGACGGCGGTCACCTCGATCGACCTCGAGCCCTCGGCCTTCCTGCTCGATGAGGTGGCCGGGCACATCGGCGATGCGATCTCGGGCGTGATCATCGCCGGCCGCCAACTCGATCCAGAGCTGCGCGAGCCGCTCGCGCAGCTTGCGCGCGCCTCGGGCTTCCCGATCCTGGCCGAGCCGACCTCGCAGCTGCGCTGCGGCCCACACGACCGCTCGCGCGTCATCTCGACCTACGACTCGCTGCTGCGCGATGAGCACTTTGCCCGTTCGGTGGTGCCGGACCTGGTGCTTCGCTTCGGCGAGATGCCGACCAGCAAGCCACTGCGTACCTGGCTGGCCGAGAGCGGTGCCGACCAGATCGTCGTCGACCCCTACGGCGGCTGGAACGAGCCGACCAACCGCGCCGCTGCACTGCTGCGGGCCGACCCAACCGAGCTAGCGGCGGGCTGGGCCACGCGCCTGGAGAAGGAAGCACGCCCGGCGCCGCAGCGCTGGCTCGACGCCGAGAGCGCGGCGAGAGAGGCGATCGAGTCCGCTCTCTCCGGCGATGAGATCTGCGAGCCCGCCCTGCACCTCGCCCTCGGCCATGCCCACCGCGATGGCGACCTCGTCTACACGGCATCGAGCATGCCGATCCGCGACCAGGAGGCATTCCTACCCCCCACGGAGACCGACGCAAGCTTCCTCTGCAATCGCGGCGCGAACGGGATCGACGGCCTGATCTCAGCCGGGATCGGCGCCGCCCACGCCAGCGGCCGGCCAACCACAATCGTCTGCGGCGACCTCGGCCTGCTGCATGACCTCGGCGGCCTCGCCGCCCTGCGCGACGTCTCCACCCCGGTTCGGATCGTCGTCATCGACAACGACGGCGGCGGCATCTTCGGCTTCCTACCCCAGGCCGAGGCACTCGATGGTGAGGAGTTCGAGGCCCTGCTCGGCACTCCTCGTGGGGTAAACACGGCCAAGGCCGCGGACCTCTTCGAGCTGTCGCACCGAACCCTAGGGAGCCTTGCCGAGCTGCCCGCGGCACTGGCCACCGGCACCGGACTGATCGAGGTTCGCACCGACCGCGGCGCCAACGCCAATTTGCACAGGCGACTTCACGCGGCGGTCGCCAATGTGCTGAGCGAGTGAGCGGCACGGGGGCCGACAGACTTCACCACCTCGACGCTCTGCGGGCGCTGACGATGCTGCTGATCCTGCCGGCGCACGCGCTCGCCCTGATCGGCATGCGGGGCGGCTGGAACGACGTCGAGTCCTCGATCTTCTGGTTGATCCACGTCTTCCGACTGCCGCTCTTCTTCCTCGTCGCCGGGTTCTTCGGCGCCCTGCTGCTCGATGCCCGCGGCCCCTCCACCCTGCTGCGCAACCGCGCCCTCCGCATCGGCGTGCCGCTTATCCTGGGCTCAGCGCTGGTCGCCCCCCTGCTGACGCTCGAGCTGCAGGGCGTCTCCGGGCTCCACCGGCCGGATGTCGAGGGCATCGGCGCCTTCGCCGACCCCCACCCCTCCTACCTCTGGTTCCTCTGGTACCTGGCGCTCCTCTACGCGGTCGTCCTGGTCTGCACCCAGCTCTTCGGCGATCGAGCAAAGTCGATCAAGGACTTCGCGCACCGAGCGGGCCACCTGCTCTCGCATTGGGCCGCGCCGCTGTTGCTGGCGATACCCGTCGCCCTCTGCCTCTACCGCCAGCCCACCTGGCTCGCCGACGCACCCTCGGAAAGCTTCGCCCCGCAGGTCGACATACTCGCCTACTACGCGATCTTCTTCGCCAGCGGTTGGCTGCTCTTCGGCGCCGGCCGAACACGGGAGACGATCGAGGAGCGACCGCGGCTCTACATGGGCCTGGCGGCGATCGCCCTGCCTCCGGCGCTGGCGCTCTACCTCCTCCAAAGCGAGCCGGCGATCGGCGCCAGTCGTTGGTTTCACCTCCTCGCCCTACTGCTGCTCTCGATCTCCACCTGGGCACTCGCTTTCGGCCTGCTCGGCGTCTCGCGGCACTTCCTGCGCGAGCCGAACGAGCGACTCCGCTACTGGGCGGACGCCTCCTACTGGATCTACCTCAGCCACTTCCCGGTGATGACGGCGATGGCGCTTCTCCTCTTCCTCCTACCGCTGCCCGAGTCGCTTCGCTTGGTGATCCTCGCCGGCGCCACCCTCGCTCTGGTCTTCCCCGCCTACGGCCTCTTCGTGCGCCACTCGCCCGTTGGCCACGTCCTGCACGGGCCGAGGAACCGCAAGAAGACCTCGCTGGCGCCGGTCGGCCGGCTCACTCCGCCAGCAGCGGCAGCAGCGCCCCGAGCTTGATCTCGGTCTCGGCCAGCTCAGCGGCGGGGTCCGAGCCGGCGACGACGCCGACGCCGGCGTAGAGGCGGGCCTCGCGGTCGCGCAGCAGGGCGCTGCGCAGGGCTACGCAGAACTCGCCGTCTTCGGTGACATCCATCCAACCAACGGGCCCGGCATACCAGCCGCGGTCCATCTGCTCGAGCTCGCCGATCGCCGCCTCCGTGCCGGGCCAGGGCTCGCCACCAACGGCCGGCGTTGGGTGCAGCATGCCGGCGAGCTCAACCGCTGAGCGCGGCTCGGCGAGCTGGGCGACGATCGGCGTCGCCAGGTGCTGGATGTTCGCCACCTTGACCAGTCCCGGCTCGGGCTCCGTCTCGACCCAGACCGCGTGCTGGCGCAGCGCGCGGGCGATGCGCTCGGAGACGATTGCGTGCTCGCGTCGGTCCTTGTCGCTGCGCAGCAACTGCTCGCCGAGGTGATCGTCGACCGCGGGGTCGGAGCTTCGCCTGGTCGAGCCGGCCAAGGCCACGGTCGAGACGCTTGCCCCCGAGCGGCGCAAGAGCAACTCGGGACTGGCGCCGATGAAAGCCGCCTCCGGCGTCCCGCAGCAGAAGCAGAAGCAGGAGGGGAACTGCTCGCGCATGGCGCCGAAGATGGCGGCCGGGTCGTGGGCGGCTCCTGCGGAGACGAGCACCTCGCGAGCGAGCACGATCTTCGACATCTCCCCGGCTCCGATCCGCTCCGTCGCGCTGGCGATCATCCGCTCGAAGTCTCCCGGCGGCCGAGCGCTGCTGATCTCGATCCGCGAGGTCGGGTGGGGGTCGAGCAGCGGCAGCGGCTCCGTTCGCAGGCCGCTCAGGCGGGCGGCAAGCGCCGCGGACTTCCGATCCGGGTCCTCGCCGGGATGGAGGATCGCGTTGACGGTGAGAAAAGTCTCGCCGCCGCTGCGGCAAAGCGAGAGCTCGGGCAGGACAAGCGAGGCGGGCGGCAGCGAGGACCAGGCCGAGGATGCGCCACCCTCGGGGTCAAAGGCGAAACCGCCCGCCCAGACACCGCCCGCGCCAGCGGGCAAGCCGTGGGGCTCGTCGGCGATCGTCTCGCCACTCAGGCACTCAGCGGCGACGTCGCGGAAGCGCCGTGGTCCACGCGAGGTTGCCTCGTGGGCCACGCCAAGCGCCGCTAGGGCGAATTCCCGCTCGGGCTCCTCCCAGCAGAACCAACGGTCTGAGGCAAGCCGCGAAGCAAAAGCGACGGCACAGGGGTCGATCCCCTCGACCGGACGAGTAACGCTGACCCGAGTGCGACGGCCGCGCCCAGCGGCCCGCCCCAGGGCTTCGTTCAGGCCGCTGAGTAGGGACTCAGTCGCCGCCGCGAGCAATGGCGATCTCGCCCGTGCGGACCATCTCGATCAGGCCGTGCGGGCGGATCATCCGCTCGAAGGCCTCGATCTTGTCGGCGGAGCCGGTGACCTCGATCGTCATCGTGCGACGGGCGACGTCGACGATCTTGGCGCGGAAGATCTCGGCGAACTGGATGATCTCGGCCCGGTTCTCGACCGCGGCGGAGACTTTGAACATCGCCATCTCGCGGGCGACCGTCTCTTCCGGCTCCATGTCGCGGATCTTCAGCACGTTGACCAGCTTGTGCAGCTGCTTGGTCACCTGGTCGATCGGGTGCACGGCGCCGTCGAGGGTGAGGGTGATCCGCGAGATGCTCTCATCGTCGGTCGGCCCGACGGCGAGGGTGTCGATGTTGAAGCCGCGGCGCGAGAAGAGGCCGGCGACGCGGGCCAGCACGCCCGGCTTGTTCTCGACCAGGATCGAGAGGATGTGTTTGCGGCCGCTGAGCTGCCCGGGAACGCGCAGCTCCTCGAGCTTGACCACCTGTGGGGTGCCGGCCTCCATCAGCCCACCATGTCCCTGGCGGCGGCGCCGGCGGGGATCATCGGGAAGCAGTTCTCCTCGGGCGAGACGCGCACGTCGAGCAACACCGGCCCATCCGTTTCCAGCGCCTTCGCCATCGTCCCCTCGAGCTCGGCCGAGTCCTCGCAGCGCAGGCCGGTGGCACCGAAGGCCTCGGCCAGCTTGACCCAGTCCGGGCTCGGGCCCATCTCGACCGAGCTGTAGCGGCGGTCCCAGAAAAGCTCCTGCCACTGGCGGACCATGCCCATGTAGCCGTTGTTCATCAGGAAGACCTTGACCGGGATGTCTTCGGCGACGCAGGTCGCCAACTCCTGGCAGTTCATGATCAGGCTGCCGTCGCCGGCGAGGCAGACGACCGTCTCCTCCGGGCAGGCGATCTTGGCGCCGACCGCGGCCGGCAGGCCGAAACCCATCGTGCCTAGCCCGCCCGAGTTGATCCAGCGACGCGGCTTGTCGAAGCCGTAGTACTGGGCGGCCCACATCTGATGCTGGCCGACGTCGGAGGTGATGATCGCGTCGCCGCCGGTTGCCCGGTGCAGTCGCCTCGATCATGTATTGCGGCTTGATCTCGCCGTCCTTGCCCTCCTCGTAACCGAGTGGGTACTCGTCCTGCCAGGCCTTGATCTGCTTCCACCAGCCGTCGAGGCGGGACGGGTCGGTCTGCAGCGCCTTGTACTCACGGGTCAGCTCGGGCAGGACCAGCTTGGCGTCGCCGACGATCGGGATGTGGGCGGGGACGTTCTTGGAGATCTCCGCCGGGTCGATGTCGATGTGGATGAACTTGGCGTGCGGGGCGAACTCGGCGAGCTTGCCGGTGATGCGATCGTCGAAGCGGGAGCCGATCGCGACGATCAGGTCGGCCTCGTCCATCGCGTAGTTGGCGGCACGGGTGCCGTGCATGCCGAGCATGCCGAGCCACTGCTCACCGGAGGCCGGGTAGGCGCCGAGGCCCATCAGGGTCGAGGTGATCGGGAAGCGGTCGGCGGCGGCCAGTTCGCGCAGCTCCTCGGAGGCGTTGGCGTTGATTACGCCGCCGCCGGTGTAGAGGATCGGCTTGCGGGCGTTGGCGATCGCCTTGGCGGCGATGCGGATCTGCTTGATGTTGCCGCCGTGCGGGGGTTTGTAGCCGGCCAGCTCGACCGGCTCGGTGCGCGGCGCGTAGTCGATGTCGGCGCGCGAGAGGTCCTGGGGGATGTCGAGCAGCACCGGGCCCGGGCGGCCGGTCGAGGCGACGTGGAAGGCCTCGTGCACGTACTCGGGGATCTGGCGCGGATCGGTGACCGCGAAGGAGTGCTTGACGAAGGGCAGGGTGGCGCCGAGGATGTCGGCCTCCTGGAAGCCGTCGGTGCCGATCAGCTCGGTGCGCACCTGGCCGGTGATGAAGACCGTCGGCACCGAGTCCAGCATCGCGTCGGCGATCGCGGTGACGAGGTTGGTCGCGCCGGGCCCGGAGGTGGCGAAGGCGACCCCGACCTTGCCCGAGGCCTTGGCGTAGCCCTCGGCCGCGTGGCCGCCGCCCTGCTCGTGGCGCACCTGGATATGGCGGAACTCGGCATCGACCAGGGCGTCGTAGGTGGGCAGGTTGGCGCCGCCGGGGATGCCGAAGACGTGTTCGACCCCCTCGGCCTTGAGGCTCTGCATCAGTGCGTCTGCTGCTCTCATCTGGAAGGCGATGCTACCAGCGGCAAGCTGGCCGCCATGCAGGGGTTTAGAGCTGAACCGGCTCGCCTGGGTTCCAGCGCGTACGGGGATCGATCGAGGACTCGATCACGCGGTCCTTGTAGCGCTCGATCGTGTGGATCATCGACTCGACCAGCTCCTCGCCGAGCAGGGTCGGCTCGAGGCCGAGGTCGAGCAGCTTGGTGTGGACCGCGTTGTAGTAGTGCTCTTCCTTCTCGACCCTCGGGTTCTCGCAGTGCTGGATCTCAACCGAGTAGCCGAGGTGCTCGCCCGCCTGCTTGACCAACCCGGCCAGCTCGATCACCGAGAACTGCTCGGTGAACTGGTTGAAGACGCGGAACTCGCCGGCCTCGGCGGGGTTCAGCGCCGCCAGTTCGACGCAGGCGAGGGTGTCGCGAATGTTGAGGAAGCCGCGGGTCTGGGTGCCAGCGCCGTAGACGGTCAGCGGGTGGCCAATCACCGTCTGCAGGCAGAAGCGGTTGAGCACGGTGCCGAAGATCTCGTCGTAGTCGAAGCGGGTGATCAGGCGCTCGTCGCGGCCGCTCTCCTCGGTCTCGATCCCGTAGACGACGCCCTGATTGAGGTCGGTGGCGCGCAGGCCCCAGGTGCGGCAGGCGAAGTGGATGTTGGTCGAGTCGTGGACCTTGGAGCAGTGGTAGAGCGAGGCCGGCAGCTTGGGGAACGGCAGGGTGTCGCGGCGCCCCTTGTGCTCGATCTCGATGTAGCCCTCCTCGATGTCGATCTCGGGCTGGCCGTACTCGCCCATCGTGCCGAGCTTGACCAGGTGGCAATCGGGCACGTGGTCGCGGATCGCGAAGAGCAGGTTGAGGTTGCCGATCACGTTGGCGTACTGGGTCTCGACCGCCTTCTCGCGCGAGGCCATCGAGTAGGGCGCTGAGGCCTGCTGGCCATAGTGGACGACCACCTCGGGGCGGGTCTCGGCGACAACGCCGTCGAGGAAGTCGCCGTCCTGTACTGGGCCGACGAAGCTGCGGATCTCCTCGCCCGAGAGCTCCTTCCAGGCGGCGATGCGCTGGTCCAGGTCGGAGATCGGCGTCAGCGAGCCGGTGCCGGCCTCTTCGTGCCAGCGGCGGCGAGAAAAGTCGTCGACGACTGAGACCTCGTGACCGCGGGCCGAGAACCTCATAGCCGTCGGCCAGCCCAGGTAGCCGTCGCCCCCAAGAATGAGAACGCGCATAGGTCGCGGCAGCGTAGCGGACAGGTAAGACATTGGCTGACCTGTCAGGCGTTTCTTTGACCGGTGAAGCCGTCCTTTGACCACACATACGATCCAGCGATGCGTGGCTTGACAGAGCGGAACGGTGGGCGCGCTGGCCTTGCCACGCTGGTCGTGATTCTGCTGCTCGGGCTGGGACTGCGCGTGAACGAGGCGTGGGACGGACGGGCGCCCGTCTTCGATGCCGCTGCCTACGCCATGATCGCGGCCAATCTAGACCGTGACGAGGGCTTCACCTTGGGCGCTGACGCGACCCAGCCGGCGAGCAACTACTCCCCCGGCCTGCCGTTGCTCGCGGCCGGGGTCTACAAGCTCAGCGGTGGCGTCCACGAACGCTGCGCGCGACTCCTGCTCGCCCTGCTCGGCACGCTGGCGGTTCTCTTCACCTACCTGATCGGGCGCCGGCTGAGCAGCCCGCTTGCGGGACTGATCGGCGCCGGCGCCCTTGCCATCTATCCGGCCCTGCTCGAGTACCAGGGCATGCTGATGGGAGAGCCGCTAGCGGCGACGCTGTTGTCGGCAACGGTCCTGGCCGCGTTTTGGGCCGCGGACGCCGAGAGCGGGGCGAGATGGCTCCTGCCCGGTGCCCTGCTCGGGGCGCTGGCGCTGGTTCGACCCGAGTACCTAGGCATCGCCCTGCCGATTGGCTTGGTTGTCCTGCTCAGGAACGGAAGGCGCGACTGGGCTCGAACGCAGCGTTCAAGCACTGCTCTTGCTCGCCGGGGTCGCGGCGATCGTCGTGCCTTGGACCGTGCGCAACGCGATTGCGCTCGATCGCTTCGTGCCGATCTCGACCGGGGGCGGCCAGGTGCTCTTCGCCGGAACCTATCTGCCGTCGGACGGCGATCCGGAAAAGGTCGGTGCCGAGGTGGTTGAGCGACACCCTGAACTGTTCGGACCCCACGCCGTGCAGCAACTCCGGCTCGAGCAGATCCTGGCGCGGCTGGCCGAGCAGCGTTATCCGGGGATGGAAACCGACAAGGCGCTTTCGAGGATGGGCAAGGAGCAGCTCTGGGACGACGTCAGCGAAGAGCCGCGCGAGTACGCCGGCTTCGTCGCGACCAAGGTCTGGCGGATCTGGTCGCACGGGCCGCGGGGCGTGATGCGGGAGCCTGGCTGGGAGTTGCTGCACTGGGCGCTCGTCGTCTTCGGCTTGGTCGGGCTTGCCCTGCTGGCGGCCCGGCGCCGCTGGGAGGCCCTGTTGTTGGCGACGATCTTCCTCGCGATCAGCGCGATCAGCGCTCTCTTGGTCGCTTCGCCGCGGCGGGTGCTGGTGATGATGCCGCTGGTCGCGGCGCTGGCCGGCGTCGGCGTAAGCGCCTCGTGGCGGCTGCTGCGCGAGGGGCTCGAATCCCCTCGCGCTAGCTGAGCCGGGCCGGTCAGTCGAGGTCGTAGGTCACCTTGAAGGTGACCTTGACGAGCATCGGTGTGTCGGCGCCGCGAAACAGGCACTTGTAGGAGACGACGTCGGGGCTGGTCGAGTGCACGGTCGGGGTGCAGTAGTAGCCGGCAACGCTCTTGGGCTCCTCGATCCGCAGCGAGAGCAGCTGATTCATCGCCTTCTTGGCCTGGCCGCAGGTCGCGTACATGGCCTGGACCGAGTTGACGTTGCTGGCGGTCAGCGTCGCCTTGACCGACTTGCCGATGACGTTCTTCGAGCTCGTGCTGCAGGTCTTCGGCCGATTCTTGGCGGACGCGCCAGGAGCGATGCAGAGAGCGAACACCGCGACCGCGGCAACGAGAGCAGAGAGGCGTGACATCTAGAGCACTCCTTCGTGTCGGGAAGCTTGTCGGGCCGAGATTCGGCGCGCGGCCGGGATAGCCTGCCGCGATGACCTCGCTGAAAGCCTGGCTGCGCGGGCTGCCGCAACGCCACGGGCGCAAGACGCTGATCGTGCTGGCGGCGATCCTCCTGCTCGGCTTCGGCCTGCGCGCTTACCGCGTGGTCGAGCCGCTGCCGGTGCCCGGTGACGATGCCCACGCCTACTACGCCCTCTCCAAGTCGCTCTACACCGAAAGCAGCTTCGGCGGATCCAGCTTCAAAGACCCCAGCGACTGGTCGCCGGGCGCGCCGCTGCTCTACGCCGCTGGCTTCTACGCCACCGGCGGCGCGCGGGAAGGGACGGCTCGCATCATCGAGCTGCTGCTCGGACTGGCAACGATCGTCGTCGTCTACCTGCTCGGCAGGCGCATCTCTTGTCGGCCTGCGGGCCTGCTCGCTGCCTTCGCGGTCGCCGTCTACCCCCCCTTCATCCACTCGGTCGGCGCCCTCTACAGCGAGCCCCCGGCGATGCTCACACTGCCCGCGGCGGTCTTGGCGTTCCTTTGGGCTGCAGACGGCCTGGGACCCGGCCCCTCGCGCGGGTGGCGTGTGGAAGGGGGGTCGAGGACAGCCCGTGGACTGCCCGCAGACCCCCCTGCCACACGACAGGACCCGCGCGCCAGGTGGCTGGTCCCTGGGCTGTTGTTCGGCCTGGCCGCAATGTTCAGACCCGAGTACCTCCTAGTCGGCATCGCCTTCGCGCTGCTCGCCCTGATCAGGATCGGCCGCGCCCGTGGCTGGAAACCGGGCCTCGCCGGCGCGGCGGTGATGATCGCCGCCCTGCTGCTGCCGATCGTCCCCTGGGCGGTGCGCAACCAGGTCGTCCTGCACCGCACGGTGCCGATCTCGACCGGCGGCGGCAAGGCGCTCTACGTCGGCACCTTCCTGCCGGCCGACGGCGAATACCAGCGGGTCAAGGCGATCCTCGCCAAGCGCTACCTGCAGCGCGAACTACGACCCGCACTCGGAGGCGCTGGAAGAAGTGAACCCGACGCCGCTGTTCAACCGCGTCGCCGAGCCGCTACCCGGACCTGCCGCGCGACTCGGCGCTGGGCAAGATCGGCAAGCAGAACTTCTCCCACTACTTCGGCGAAGACCCGATCGGCTACCTGGCGATGACCGCGCGCAAGACCTGGCGGATGTGGAGCGCCGGGATCGGCGAAGCGATGGAAAGCACGGCTGGGCGCATCGTCCAGACGCTGATCGTCGTCCTCGCGCTCGCCGGCCTGATCGTGCTCGCCTGGCGGCGCTGGTGGTGGGAGCTGGTCGCGATGGCGACCCCGATCGTCCTCGTCACCGCCGTCGGCGCCATCTCGCTGGCCGCCCCCCGCCGCAACGAGGTGCTGATGACGCTGATCTTTCCGCTCGCCGCCGCGGCGCTCTCACGGGGGACGGCCGCCCTATTGTCCAAGCGGTAATGGCTCCCTATGCAGGCATCTTTCCGGCCGAGCTGACGGCCCTGCGCAGTGCCGGCCTGATCGGCGGGATCGCCCTCGTCGTCTACGCCGTGGCTCGGCGGCGCTCGCTGCGCAACGCCGACGTGCTGATCCTGCTCGCCGCCGGCCTCGGCCTGGCGCTCGTCTCGGGCACGGAAATCACCGACAAGCTGCTCTCGGCCTTCTCCTTCGAGAAGGGCAACGGCGGCCGCATCCTCGGCCTCGCGGTCTTCGCCATCTTCATCCTCTTCCTGCTGATCCTGCGGGCACTCTCCCAGGGTGCGCGCAACGCGCGCCAGCTCTCGGCGGCACTCGAGGGCCTCGCCTGGGAGGAGTTCCGCCAGGCGAAGCTGCCGGAGCGCTTCCGGGACAAGATCGCGATCCTCGTCCCCGCCTACAACGAGGCCGAGAACATCGGCTACGTCCTCGACCTGATGCCGAGCGAGGTCTGCGGCGTGCCGACCGCGGTGCTCGTCGTCGACGACGGCTCGCGCGACGGCACCGGCGACGTCGCCGCCGAGCACGGCGCCGCCGTCGCCCGCCACGTGACCAACCGCGGCGGCGGCGCGGCGCTGCGCACCGGCTACCGGCTGATGGTCGAATCGGGCGCCGAGATCGTCGTCACCCTCGACGCCGACGGCCAGCACCTGCCCTCCGAGATGGAGCGCCTGGTCAAACCGGTGCTCGACGGCGAAGTCGACGTCGCCCACGGCTCGCGCGTGCTCGGCCAGGCCGACCGCAACCACTTCGCCCGCGAGCTCGGCATCGTCTTCTTCAACCGCCTCGTCTCGGCGATCACCCGCACCCACGTCACCGACTGCTCCAACGGCTACCGCGCCGTGCGCACCACCGTCCTGCCTCAGCTCGTCCTGCGCCAGGAGCAGTTCCACACCTCCGAGTTCATGATCGAGGCGATCAAGCGCGAAATCCCCGCCCGCGAGGTGCCGATCACGGTCGAGCAGCGCCTCCACGGCCACTCGAAGAAGCCCGCCGTGTTCCGCTACGGGATGGGCTTCGCCAACGCGATCGTCCGCACCTGGCTGCGCTAGGGCGACGGCGGCAGCAAAACAAGCCGGCGCGACCCGACCCGACCGGCATCGTCGTTGAGACGAACGAAGGCCCGAATCGGCGTCGGTTTGGCAACGGTGAGCAGGAAGCGGGCGCGGCAGCGACGGTTGAGCGCTTTGTCGGCAAAGCTGTTGCCGCTGCGGTTCAGCTGCAGCGGCTGGCCGACGGCGTCGCGGCAGGGGGCGAGCCGGGCCTTGACCCTGAAGCGCGCACCCCCGGGTCGCAGTCGCTTTGCCGAGAGGTAGAGCTGGAAGTCATCGGCCCGTGGCGGACGCCCCGCCTGGCCGGCCTCGCCAGACGCAGCGGCGGCGCCCCCGCCCTGGTCACCACCGGCCGGCCGCGGGCAATTGGCGGGGACCGCCCCTTCGAGTCGGTAAACGGGGCCTTCGGCGGAGGCGACGTAGAGGCGCCCGCAGGAGTCCTCCCCGAACGAGGTCGGCTTATCGACGGTCAGGCCCTCGGAGCGATCGCCGCTGGCGGGACCGCCACCCTCGGGCAGGATCAGCGAGCGGATCTCGTCCGTGCAGAAGTCGGTGTAGAGATAGCGGCCGTAGAGATCGCCGAGGCTCGCGTCACGGACGACGTAGCCACCGATGATCGAGCAGCCGAAAGCAGCCCCGCCACCGGGGTCGTCGTGCGGATAATCGAAGACGGGATCGGTGAAGCCGCTGGCGGGGCAGCCGGCGGGAGCGCCTGAGTAGGGGATCAGCCCCTCCTGGCAGTTCCAGCCGTAGTTGACGCCGGCGCCGCCGACGGAGCCTGGGGACGGGCTCGGCGCGTAATCGACCTCCTCGCGCGCGTCCTGGCCGACATCGCCGATCACGAGGTCGCCGCTTACGCGGTCAAAGGAAAAGCGCCAGGGGTTACGCAACCCGTACGCCCAGATCTCATCGCTGCCCATGACGCCGAGGAAGGGATTTCCGGCCGGGACCGAGTAGGAAGGGGCCTGCCCCGGGAGCGGGTCGATGCGAAGCAGCTTGCCGAGCAAGGCTTCCGTGTCCTGCCCGCTTTCGAGCGGATCGCCCGTCCCGCCGCCATCGCCGAGCGAGAGGTAGAGGTGACCGTCGGGACCGACCTGGAGCTGACCGCCGTTGTGGTTCGGTTCCTGGGCATGGCCGACGGTCAGGATCGGCTCGCGGATCGGCGCGCCGCCGGTGGGGTCCGGCCGGAACGAGTCGAGGTGGACGTCGCCTTCGGTCCCGTCGGCCGCGGGCAGGCCGGTGTAGGCGGCGTAGAAGCGACCGCTGCCTTCGAAATCGGGGGACGGGGCGATCGAGAGCAGACCGCGCTCCGATTCACAGCAGGTGATGAGCGCGGAGAGGTCTGCCAGCTGCCTTCTGCCCTCGGGACCCACTTCAATGATCGCCCCTTTGCGCTCGGCGACGATCAGCCGATCCGGATCGACCGGGCTCGAGGTGATGTAGACCGGCTGGTTGAAATTGCCGATCGACCGCAAGGTCGCCGCCGGGGCAGACGCGCAGCCAAGCGCGAGGGCGGCGAGAACTGCGGTTATGGCAAAGCGGCGCACACGATCTCCTGGTCGACTGCGCTCAGTCTCTACCCAGCCCCGGTCGCTACCGAACCCCCGGATGACGGACCGCGGCCGGGTCGGGCAGGTAGAGGTCGGTGCCGCAGCGCGGGCAGACCTGGACGTAGAGCTTGAGCGCCTTGTGGCAGTTCGGACACTGGCGTTCGGGTTCGTCCTTCTCAGTCCGGTAGAGGATCACCGCGATCAGGCCCAGTGGCGGCAGCACGGTGCCGATCACAAGCCAGAGCCAGAAGGAGCTGCCCTTGGCCCTGCCGATGATCGCCGTCGCTAGTCCGAAGCTGAAGGCGATGAGGAGGTACTCGAATCCCATGGCCCTATTGTCGCCTCCAGCGGCTTCGGGTGCCCGATCGAGCCGACCTCGGAGATGTCGCGCCGGAAGGGCAGGCTGGCGGTCCAGTCGATCACCGCCCGCGCCTTGCGAGCCGCGCCCGGGATCTGGCTCATGTGGTAGGTCCGCGCCATCCACCAAGCGGGAAAGCCGCGGAAGGTGCGGCCGCCGACCTTGCCCACCGCCTTGTAGCGGCCGAGGTTGACGAAGGCCGCGTTGCCCTTATAGGTGAAGGGACTGGCGCTGCCGATGCCCAGCTCGGCGGCAATGTTGCGCGCCGCAACCGGGCCCTGGCGCACGGCGTGCTGGGCGGTCGGCGGGCAGAGTCCGCCGCGGGGATCGGGCGCGGCGGCGCAGTCGCCGATCGCCCAGACCGAGTCGAGGCCCTTGACCCGAAGGTGCTCGTCGACCGGCACCCGGCCGCGCTCGTCGAGCGGCAGCGAGAGCTGGCGCAGGCTCGGGTGCGGCGCGACGCCGGCGGTCCAGACAACGGTCCGCGTCGGCAGCGTCTCGCCGGTGGCGATGCGGGCGGAATCCGCTCGCACCTCCTCCAGGGTGGTGCCGAGACGGACGTCGATGCCGCGGCCGCGCAGCTCTTGCAAGGCATAGTCGGCCAGCTCGGCATCGATCTCCGGCAGCACACGGTCGGAAGCCTCGACCAGAACCCAGCGCATGCCGTGCAGGCGCGCTCGCGGATAGCTCTCGATCGCGTCGGCGGCGAAGTCCTGCAGCTCGGCCAGCGCCTCCAGACCGGCGTAGCCGCCGCCGACGAAGACGTAGGTGAGCAGCTCATCGCGGCGGGCCGCGTCTTCGGTCGCGTTGGCGGCCTCGAGCGTCTCGATCACGTGGTTGCGCAGCCAGATCGCGTCGGCCAGGCTCTTGAACCCGATCGCGTGCTCGGATAGGCCAGGCACCGGCAGCACGCGGGAGACCGAGCCGAGAGCAAGCAGGAGCTGGTCGTAGGGAAGCTGCTCGACATCGCCCTCGCGGGTGCGCAGCTCAACCGTCTTCGCCACCGGATCGTGACCGGAGATCGAGCCCAGCCTCAGGTAGGTGCGACTGAGGATCTCGCGCAGCGGCGTGACCACGTGGCGCGGCTCCAGCGTGCCCGCCGCGGCCTCGGGCAAGAAGGGCGTGTAAAGCATGAAGTTGGCGTCGTTGACCAGAACCAGCCGGGTTGACTGCCGCGGCATGATCCGCTCCAGTTCCCGAGCAGCCATCGCGCCGCCAAATCCTCCACCGGCGATGACGACGTTCCAGGCCATGACTTCAACTTAGCACTTTGTAACAACTTGTTACAAAGTATCGGAAGATACATATCCGTCGAGACGAAGCGCATCGACAGCATGCAGCGCTAACATTTCAATACTTCGTGGGTGTCCACAAAGCTGAACCGCCCCGGGTGCATGCCCGGGGCGGTTTCTTTTTGGCGATGTCTCCTAGCGATCCGCGAGCTTTGAAGCGAGCGCGATCAGCGCCCTCATCACGCTGGCAAATGCCAGGAGAACCGCCGCTTCTGGCGTGTCCACGGACCACTAAGGACATGGGCACAAGCGCCTCGCCCCGGCCCCGGCCACCCACCTACTGCTGAAGCTTCTCTCGGATCAAGCGATTGACCTCGCCGCCGTCGGCTCGCCCCTTGGTCTCCTTCATCACCGCACCGACGATGACACCAATGGCCTTGCCGTTGCCGGCGCGGATCTGCTCGGCCGCCTCGGGATTTGCATCGACCGCGGCGGCGACTATCGCCTCCAGCTCGCCGCTGTCGGAGATCTGGGCCAGGCCCTCGCGCTCAACGATCGCGGTGGGGTCACCGCCCTCAGCGACCAGGGTGGCGAGCACTGTCTTGCCGCTGCCATGGGAGATCTTCTTCTCCTGAACCATCGCGACCAGCTTGGCCAGCGCGCCGGGCTCGACCTTCGACTCGCTGGCGCCCGCCTCTCCTCCCTCTTGGCGCAGTACGGCTGCCAACTCGCCGGTGACCCAATTGGCGACAACCCGCGGCTCGACACCGTCGGCCTCGGCGCTCACCTGCTCGAAGTAAGAGGCGGTCTGCGGGTCGGCCGCCAGCAGGGCAGCGGTGTCCTCGGCCAGGCCGAGCTGCTCGCGGTAGCGCTCGGCCCGGGCGGCCGGCAGCTCCGGCAGCGACTCGCGCGCCTCGCGCAGCATCGCCTCGGTCGGCGCGATCGGCACCAGGTCCGGCTCGGGGAAGTAGCGGTAATCGTGCGCTTCCTCCTTCGAGCGCAACGGGTGCAGGCTGCCGTCCTCGGGATGGAAGTGGAGGGTCTCCTGCTCAACCTTCCCCCCCGCTTCGATCAGCTCGCGCTGGCGTACAAGCTCGGCTTCGATTCCGCGCTCGAGAAAGCGGAAGCTGTTCATGTTCTTCAGCTCGGTCTTGGTGCCCAGCTCCTCGCTGCCGGCCGGCCGCACCGAGATGTTGCCGTCGACGCGCAGGCTGCCCTCCTCCATGTTGACGTCGGAGACGCCGAGCTGGCGCACGGTCTCGCGCAGCAGCCGTGCCCAGGCAGCCGCCTCGGCGGCGCTGCGCAGGTCGGGCTCGGTGACGATCTCGACCAGCGGCGTGCCGCCGCGGTTGAAGTCGACCAGCGAGGCGCCCGAGCCATGTATCCGCCCCGACTCGCCGACGTGGATCATCTTCGCCGCGTCCTCCTCGAGGTGGGCGCGGTGGATGCGGATGTCGCCGAGCTTGCCGGCGCCAGCAATCGGGATGTCGTACTGGCTGATTTGGTAGGCCTTGGGACTGTCGGGATAGAAGTAGTTCTTGCGGTGGAAGATCGAGCGCGGCGCTACCTCGCACTCCAGCGCCGCGGCAATCTTGAGCGCGTAGTGGATCGCCTGCTCGTTGACCACCGGCAGCACGCCCGGATGGGCGAGACAGACCGGGCAGGTATGCACGTTGGGCTCGTCCCCGAAGGAGAGCTCGCAGCCACAGAACATCTTCGTCTTGGTCGCCAGCTGGACATGAATCTCCAGCCCAATCACCGCCTCCAGCTCAGCCACCCCCATCACCCCCGCTTCCGGTGCGCTTTATGTGCCCACCGGCCACATAAGGCGCACCGGAAGGCCGGGCGTCGAAGCCGATGCCCTGCTCCAGTGCGTAGGCGGCGTTGAGCAGCTTTTGCTCGGCGAAGGCGGGGGCGGCGATCTGGAAGCCGACCGGCAACTGAGGACCACCGCCAGCGGGCTCGGCCAAGCCGGCCGGAATCGAGATCGCCGGGATGCCGGCGAGGCTCATCGGCACGGTGAAGAAGTCGTTGAGGTACATCGCCAGCGGGTCGTCGGTCTTCTCCCCGAGCTTGAAGGCGACCGAGGGCGAGGTCGGCGTGACGACAAAGTCGAAGTCGGCGAAGGCGGCCGCGAAGTCAGCGGCGATCTTGGTCCGCACCTTCTGCGCCTGCCCGTAATAGGCCTCGTAGTAGCCGGAGGAGAGGGCGTAGGTGCCGAGCATGATTCGCCGCTTGACCTCGTCGCCAAAGCCCTCGGCCCGGGTCTGCTCGTACATCTCGATCACGTCGCCGCTCGAGGGGGCCCGCATCCCGTAGCGGACGCCGTCGTAGCGGGCGAGGTTCGAGGAGGCCTCGGCGGGCGCGATCACGTAGTAGGCGGAGATGCCGTGTTCGGCGTGGGGAAGCGCGATCTCGGCGATCTCACCGCCGAGCTGCTCGATCTTCGCCAGGGTCGCCTCGAAGACCTCGCGCACGCCGGGCTCAATCGCGTCGCTGGCAAGTTCGCGCGGAACCCCAAAGCGCAGGCCGGAGAGGCCCTCGCGATCGGGCAGGCTGGGCGATTTGGGCAACCCGACCGAGGTCGAGTCACAGGGATCAACCCCCTGCAGCATCGCCAGCATCAGGGCCGCGTCGCTGACGTCACGGGTGAGCGGACCGCACTGGTCCAGCGAGGAGGCGAAGGCGATCATTCCGTAGCGCGAGATCGCTCCGTAGGTGGGCTTGAGTCCGACGATGCCGCAGAGCGCGGCGGGCTGGCGGATCGAGCCCCCGGTGTCGGTGCCGATCGCCCAGGGCGCGAGGCCGCCGGCGACCACCGCGGCCGAGCCACCGGAGGAACCGCCCGGGACGCGATCGTGGTCCCAGGGATTGAGCACGGGGCCGTAGGCCGAGTTCTCGTTCGAGGAGCCCATCGCGAACTCGTCCATGTTGGTCTTGCCGAGAACCGGCGCGCCGGCCTCGAGCAGGCGTCGCACCGCGGTCGCGGTATAGGGCGGCCGGTAGTCCTCGAGGATGCGCGAGCCGGCCGTGGTCGGCACCCCCTCGGTGCAGAAGATGTCCTTGACCGCGACCGGGGCGACGCTGGGACGCTCAACCGCGATCGCGGCTCCGTCGCCGTCACCCTCGCGCCAGAGGTAGGCGTTGAGCTCGTCGCCGGCCGCAGCCTGCCGCCAGGCATCGGCGTACTCGCCCGCGTCGAGCTCGCCCGCGACCATCGCCTCGTGGGCCTCGAGGGCCGTCAGCGCCAGCAGCTCGGTCATCTATTCCTCGGCCTGGGGAGAGGGGACGCGGAAGGCGTCGTCAGCCGGATCGGGAGCCTGCGCCAGGGCAACCTCGGCCGGCAGGCTCTGATGCGGCAGGTCGGCCCGCAAGACGTTCTCCAGCTCGACCACGTGCGTGGTCGGCTCGACCTCGTCAAGATCGAGCTCGGCGATCCGATCGACGTGCTCGAGGATCCCCGAGAGCTCGCCGGCCATCCGCTCGACCTCCCCCTCGGAGAGGCCAAGGCGGGCCAGCTTCGCCACATGCAGTACCTGCTCACGCTCGATCACGGCGGCCGATTCTAGGCGCCCCGCCAGTTAGAGTCCGCGACGGGATGAGAGGCGAGCGCGCAGAGAAGTTCGTGGTGGCGAACCTGCGGCTGCTGGCCGTCACCTTTGCCGTCGTCGGCATCCTCTTCATCGCCGTCCCCAGCGGTGTCCTCAACGTGATCTCCGACGTCGGCGAATGGTTCGGCAACGACACCCGAGCGCCGCACACGCAGGAGTACCTCTGGCTGGCGCTGGCCTTCGCCTACATGGTCGTGATCACCGGTATCTGCCTCGTCGCCCAGATGGACGTGGTCCGCTACCGCCCACTGCTGCTCGTATTGGTGGCGGGCAAGACCGCGTCCTCGCTCGGCTCGCTCGCCTTCTTCCTGATCCAGGGACAGGTCTTCATCTACCTGCTCAACTTCCTGGTCGACGGCTTCCTCGCCCTGCTGGCGCTCTGGCTCTGGTCGCTTGCCGGCCGCGTCGGCCGGCCCGCGGCGCCTGGCTGACAGCGCCCGCCGGGGCTCTCGACCGCCGAGCAGCGCACCCTGAGCGCGATCTGTGCGGCGATGGCGCCGGGCCTCGATGGGCTGCCGGCAGCGGAGCGCGAGATCGACGTCTCCGGCCCGGTCGCCGAGTTCCTGCGCTCGGTCTCGCCACGGGCGCTGGCCCGGATCAAGCTGGGCCTGCGCGCCTTCGAGTGGCTGCCCTTCCCCTGGCGCTTTAGCCGACTCGACGCAGCAGCACGAGAGGACTTCCTGCACGGGATGGAGGCGTCGCGCTTTGGCTTCCACCACGAGCTCTTGCTGATGGCCAAGGTCTTCGCGACCCTGGGCAGCGCCGTCGCGCCGGAGGTCGAGGAGCGCATCGGCTTCAGCACGAGCTGCCGGCTCGCGGACGGCTCGCTACCTGAGCCCGCCGGCTCGCTGGGAGAGACCGAGCCGAGCGGCGAGGGCGAGGAATGCGACGTCGTGATCGTCGGCTCCGGCGCGGGCGGCGCCGTCGCCGCCGCGACCCTGGCCGAGGCCGGACTCGAGGTGATCGTGCTCGAGGCCGGCGAGAGCTTCAACCGGGAGAGCTACCCGGCGGAACCGCTCGATGCCATCGCGGCCCTCTACCGCGATGGCGGCCTGACGATCGCCGAGGGCAGGCCACCGATACCGGTGCCGGTGGCGCGCACCGTCGGCGGCACGACCGTGGTCAACTCCGGCACCTGCTTTCGCGCTCCCGATCCGGTGTTGGAGGACTGGAGCCGGCGCTTCGGCATCGACTGGGCCACCGATCTAAGGCAGGAGTTTTCCGAGGCCGAGCAGTACCTGCGGGTAGCGCCGGTCGACCCCGAGCGCATGGGCCGCAACGGCCAGCTGGCGATGGAGGGCGCGGCCGCGATCGGCGCCAGCGGCGGGCCGATCGCCCGCAACGCCGGCAACTGCGTGCAGTGCAGCTCCTGCCCCTTCGGCTGCGAGATCGACGCCAAGCGCGGCATGCACGTCAGCTACTTGCCGCGAGCGGTGGCCGCGAGTGCCCGGCTGCGAACCGGCGTCGAGGCGCAAGAGATCATCGTCGAGAACGGCCGCGCCAGGGGTGTCCGCTGCACCAAAGCCCCCGACGGGCCCGAGAGTCGTCATATAAATCGTTTTGAGTCCCGCCGGCCCTACGCAGTGCGGGCGCGGCTGGCCACCATTGTCGCCGGCGGCGCTCTCGGCACGCCCGAGCTGCTGCTGCGTTCCGGCCTGGGCGGGCGCCAGGTCGGCCGCGACCTCCACATCCACCCCGCCTGCTGGGTCGGAGCCCGCTACGCGGAGGAGGTACGCGGCTGGGACGGCGTGATGCAGAGCTATTACATCGACCAGTGGGAGCCGCAGCGCCTGCTGCTCGAGGCGACCTTCACCCCACTCGCCTTCGGCGGCGCCTGGCTCCCCGGCGCCGGCCGCGACCACCAACGCTCGATCCTCGAGTTCGGCCACGTCGCCTCGATCGGAGTCCACCTCTCCGACACCTCCAGCGGCCAGATCAGCTTGACCAACGACGGCTCCCTGCGAGCCCGCTACAAGCTGACGAGCGAGGACGCCGACCGCCTCACCTTCGGCATCGCCCGCGCCGCCGAACTCCACTTCGCCGCCGGCGCCGTTGAGGTCTACCCCAACATCGCCAGGGTCGGCAAGCTAACCCCGGAGCGACTCGCTGATTTCGAATCGACCCGCTTCAAGCCCTCCGAACTGCGACTCGAGGCCTTCCACCCAATGGGGACCGCCCGGATCTCAGCCGCGAGCGATGGCGTATGTGGTCCCGACGGTTCGGTACACGGCGTCAGCGCCCTTCACGTGGCTGACGCATCTCTCTTCCCCACCTCGGTCGGCGTCAACCCAATGATGACGGTCATCGCATTCGCCGCTCGAATAGCCAGCGAGCTCGCAGGGAGGGCCGGGTAGCCCTCACCAAAACGAGCGGCCAGGAGGCCGCTCTTGAGTGTTTTGGAGAGGGCTACCCGGCCCTCCCCACGGGGACGCCTAGCTGCTCGGTGGAGGTGGCGGCGGAGGTGGTGGTGAAGAGCTTGGCGGAGGCGATGGTGGTGGTGGCGCCGAAGAAGACGGGGGTGGTGGCGGAGGAGGCGTCGACGCCGAGTGCTGATGCGGCGGTGAACCGCCCGACCCCCCGCTCGAGAGCCGATCCGCCGCGTCGCCGAAGGTGATCCCTTCTTCCTTCATCGTGCTGTAGCCGCCGAAGGCGATTCCGCCCGCTGCGATCAGCCCAAGGAAGATGCCGAGGCTGAGGGTCGCGTCGACGGAGACGCCGCCGAAGTCGCCGAAGCTGGGCGGGAAGATGATGCGGAAGACGATCAGCACGACCGAGATCGCGCCGAGCGCGGCGACGATCGTGCTCATCGGGACCGATGGCTCGTAAGCCGAGTCGGCGAGGCGCAGCCCGGCCATCACGAGGGCCGCGACGATCGTGATCAGGAGGACGATCGGGATGAAGTCGAGCGCCTCCCAAGCGCTGCCGCCCTCACCCGGCACGCTGCCCGAGAAGCCGCCGACGCCGGTTACTTCGACTCCGAACCAATCGAAGAACATGAAGATGAAGAGCAGGATCGCCGAGCCGCCCGCGATCTTCTCTCCCGGGCCGAGCTTGTCTAGATGGTCCATCAATCCTCCGGTCGAGCTAGGGGTCGGGGCGACACTACACCCGCGCCCGCGCGGCGGCCAAGGTATTGACGAGCAGCATCGCAATTGTCATCGGGCCGACCCCACCGGGCACCGGAGTGATCGCCGCGGCGACCTCCGCCGCGTCCTCGAAGTCGACGTCACCGACGAGGCCATCGTCGGTGCGATTGACCCCAACGTCGATCACCACCGCGCCCGGCTTGACCGCATCCCCACCGAGCAGGCGAGGACTGCCGACCGCGGCTACGAGGACGTCGGCGCGCCTGCAGGTCGCGGCCAGATCCCGCGTGCGAGAGTGGCAGACGGTCACGGTTGCGTTCGCCGCCAGCAACAGGCGCGCCACTGGCACGCCGACCAGCTTCGAGCGGCCCACCACCACGGCCTCGGCCCCCTCCAGGTCCACGCCCTCGCGGCGAAGCAGCTCCATCACGCCCGCGGGCGTGCAGGGCACGAGGCCGGGCATGCCGTGGGCGAGGAGGCCGGCGTTGACCGGAGTCAGGCCGTCGACGTCCTTGGCTGGGTCAATCGCGGCGACGACTCGGTCCGGGTCGATCTGGTCCGGGACGGGCAGCTGGACAAGGATGCCGTCGACGTCGTCGTCGCGGCCGAGCGTCCCAACCAGCTCGAGCAGCTCGTCCTCGCTCGTCTCGGCGGCAAGGCCGTAGTGGGCCGAGCGCATCCCAGCCTCCTCGCAGGCGCGGTGCTTGTTGCGCACGTAGACCTCCGAGGCGGGGTCGTCGCCGACGATCACCGTCGTCAGCAGCGGCGTGCGGCCGCGCTCCTCGGCGAAGCGGGCGACCTCGGCAGCGACCTGCTGGCGGACCGCAGCGGACACGGCTTTGCCGTCGATCAGCCGCGCCGCCACTAACGCCTCCGGATCGGCGCGTAGTCGGCCATCAGCTTGCGCTCCGCGCCGTCGCCGGCAAAGCGGACGACGACGACACCGCCGGCCTCGACCGCCGTCACCACCCCGTCGCCGAAGCTGGCGTGGACGACGTCGTCACCGGTCTGCAGCTCCAGGGTCGGGCTCGGATCGATCGGCGCCGCCGCATCCTCGCCGGAGTCCCAGCCGATGCCGACGGCGGAGCCCGGCGCGCTCGAGTGACGCTCGGTCAGCTCGGCCGGCAGCTCATCGACGAAGCGCGAGGGCAGATTGCGCTCAGAGCGGCCGAAAAGACTGCGTTCGCGCGCCCAGGTCAAGTAGAGGCGCCGGCGAGCGCGAGTGATGCCGACGTAACAGAGCCGCCGCTCCTCCTCTTCGCTCCCCTCTTCCAGCGCCCGCATGTGCGGGAAGGCGCCGTCCTCGCAGCCGATGATGAAGACCGTGTCGTACTCGAGCCCCTTGGCGTTGTGCAGCGTCATCAGCGTAATCAGCGACTCTTCCTCTTGCAGCTCGTCCTGCTGGGTGTAGAGGGAGATCTGCTGCAGGTACTCCTCCAGGGGCGGCACCTCGCTCTCCCCCTCCTGCTCGCGCTCGATGTCGAACTCGGCGGCGCCCGCGATCAGCGCCTCGAGGTTCTCGGCCCGACCCTCGGCCTCGATCGTGCGCTCGGCCGAGAGCGCTTCCAGGTAGCCACTCTCGTTCAGCACCGCCTCGAGCAGGCCGGCGACGGGCCCTTCCTCCAGTGCTCGTTCGCGCAGGCCGGCCATCGTCTCGTAGAAGCGGGAAACGGCCTTGATCGCCCCACCGTTCAAACCCGGCACCTCCTCGACCGCCTCGATCACCTCCCAGATCGCCTTGCCGGTGGTGTTGGCGTGGGAGGCGATCCGGCCCTGGGTGGTGTTGCCGATGCCGCGGCGCGGCGAGTTGACAATGCGGGCAAAAGAGACCTGGTCGGCGGGGTTGGCGAGCAGACTGAGGTAGGCGACCGCGTCCTTGATCTCGGCCCGTTCGTAGAACTTGGTGCCGCCGATCACCTGGTAGGGCAGGTCGAAGCGGTTGAGCGTGTCCTCCAGCACCCGGCTCATCGCGTTGGTCCGGTAGAAGACAGCGACGTCCTCGCGCTTGACCCCGTCCTCCTCGGCCAGGCGCCCGATCTCCCCCGCCACCCAGCGCGCCTCCTCGTGCTCGTCGGAGAGCTCGGAGAGCCGCACCGGCTCGCCGCCAACCGTTTCGGTCCAAAGCTGCTTTGGTCGCCGTTCGCGGTTGCGTTCGACCACAGCGTTGGCGGCCGAGAGGATGGTTTGAGTCGATCGGTAGTTCTGCTCCAGCTTGACTTCCTCGGCGTCGGGGAAGTCCTTCTCGAAGTCGAGGATGTTGCTGATGTCCGCGTGACGGAACCCGTAGACAGACTGATCGTCGTCGCCCACAACCATCAGGTTGCCGTGCTCCTCGGTGAGCAACTGCAGCAGCCGATACTGGGCGTGGTTGGTGTCCTGGTACTCGTCGACGAGAACGTGGCGGAAGGTGCGGCGCCAGCGCTCGCGCGCCTCATCGGAGACTTCCAGCACGTTGACGGTGCGGACCAGGAGGTCGTCGAAGTCCATTGCGTTGGCCGCCAGCATGCGTTTCTCATACAGCGGGTAGAGGTCCGCGACCGTTTCCTCAAATGGGTTGTTTTCGGCGGGCGCGTAGGCATCCGCATCGACCAGCTTGTTCTTGGCGCCGGAGATCTGCGAGCGCAACGAGCGCGGCGGGTAGCGTTTTGGATCGACGCCAAGCTCGGCCATGCAGCGCTTGAGCATGCGCAGCGAATCGGACTCGTCGTAGATCGTGAAGGTGCGGGCGTAGCCAAGCTTCTCGGCATCGGCCCGCAGCATCCGCGCGCAGGCGGAGTGGAAGGTCGTCACCCACATCGCCCGCACCGAGCGGCCGACCAGGGCCCCGACCCGCTCGCGCATCTCGCTCGCCGCCTTGTTGGTGAAGGTGATCGCGAGGATCTCGCCCGGGCGCACCGCTCCCGTCGCCAAGAGGTAGGCGATGCGGTGGGTCAGTACCCGGGTCTTGCCCGAGCCGGCGCCGGCGAGGACCAGCAGCGGGCCCTCGCCATGAACCACTGCCTGACGCTGCGGCTCGTTGAGCCCGGCAAGCAGGCGCTCGGCGCGATCGGCGCCGGCTTCAATCGGCGCCCCGCCGGCCTCAGGCGGGCTCTCGGAATCCATTTGCAGCATTGTTCCGAGAATAGCCGCGCCCGCGGCCGGCCCGGCCGCTACGCCGAGGCGCGCGAAGAACAGGTTTCAAACAGTTCTTCAAGCGTGTCGACAGGGCCTTTGAAGAGCAGTTCTTCGACTTCCTCTTGTGAGCCCTGCTTGAACGCTTCGACGAAGCATGCAGCCAGCTTGGGGTCGATTTCTTCGGAGCTTTCCTCGAACTGGCCTTCAAGGGCCCCGACCAGCTTGGCCTGATCGAAATCGGTGAATTCGACGACTTCGTTCATCTTCCACTCATCGCCGTCCTTGACCAGCTCGACCTCGAGCGTCTGCCCGTCGAGGTTGCCTCCGCTCAGTGCCGCTTCGGCGGTGGCGCTAGACCCATCGATTTCGACGCTGGAGACGCTGACCGAGTCAGAGCCTTCGTCGTTCTTCGCTTCGTCTTCGCATTCTTCGACCGCGGCCTCGCCGCTTTCCCGCGTGACCTGCTCCATGAACTGCTGGGTGTTCACCTTCTTGCAGTCGGCAGGGTCGGTGGTCGTCGCCGAGGTCTCGATCGCAGCTTCGACGTCCCCCTCTTCGCCGCTGCTGCTGCCGCAGGCCGTGAACGCGAGGGCTGACAAGATCAGAAGACAGGGAAGCAGTAGGAGGCGCTTGCTCAAGACAGGTCCTTTCGAGGAGCGGAACGAGACGGTGCGCAGGCTACTTCAGCCGCCGGCCGTCGAACGGCCCGTGCGCTCGCCCATCTCGCTCGCCGAGGTACCGTCCTCGGGAACCTCAGCGCCGTCGAGATCGGCCAGCCGCCGCTCGAGCTCGCCGATCCGCTGTGAGAGCGACTTGATCGCCTCAGCGATCGGATCCGGCAGGTGGATCCAGTCGGCATCGGGCCCCTCGACCCGTTTGCCGTCGACTTTGACCGGGTGGCCGGGATTGCCGACTACGGTCGCACCCGGCGGCACGTCCTCGATCACGACCGTGTTGGCGCCGATCTTGGCGCCGTCGCCGACCGCGATCGGGCCCAGCAGCTTGGCACCGGAGCCAACCGTGACGTTGTCGCCGAGGGTCGGGTGGCGCTTGCCACGCTGGAAGCCCGTGCCGCCGAGCGTCACCCCTTGGTAGAGCGTTACCCGCTCGCCGATCTCAGCGGTCTCGCCGATCACCACGCCCGAGCCGTGGTCGATGAAGAACTCGCGGCCGATCTTCGCCGCCGGATGGATCTCGACCCCGGTCACCGAGCGGGTCAGGTAGGAGAGCACCCGCGGCGCGATCGGCACCCCGGCTTCGAGCAGGGCATGGGCCAGCCGGTGGGCGAGCAGTGCCTGCACCCCGCCCCAGCTGAGCAGGATCTCGAGGCTGGAGACTTCCTGCGCCGCTGGGTCGCGATCGCGCGCCGCCGTCACATCGGCGCGCACCTCGACGACCAGCCTTTTCCAGCGGTTCATGGTGAGAAGAAGGGTAGGGACACGTAGCGCTCGCCCGAGTCGCAAACGATCGTCACCACCCGCTTGCCCTTCATCGCCGGCCGCGCCGCCACCTCCAGCGCCGCCTTGACGTTGGCGCCAGCGGAGATCCCAGCCAGGACACCCTCGCGCTGGGCGACTAGGCGCGCCGTCTCCAGCGCGTCCTCGTCGCCGACCGAGATGATCTCGTCGATCACGCCGCGGTCGAGCACCGAGGGCACGAAGCCGGCGCCGATGCCCTGGATCTTGTGCGGCCCAGGCACCCCACCCGAGAGGACCGGCGAGGCGGCCGGCTCGACCGCGACGATCAGGGTCTCCGGGCTGCGCTCGCGCAGCACCTGGCCGACGCCGGTGATCGTCCCCCCCGTGCCAACCCCGGCGACGAAGGCGCCAACCTCGCCGCCGGTGTCGCGCCAGATCTCCTCCGCGGTCGTGCGCCGGTGGGCTTCCGGATTGGCGGGGTTGGAGAACTGCTGCGGCATGAACCCTTTGCGCTGCTTGCAGATTTCCTCGGCCAACTCGACCGCCTCGGTCATGCCACCGAGCGAGGGCGTCTCCCTCACTTCCGCACCGTAGGCGCGCAACAACTTGCTGCGCTCCCGGCTCATCCCCTCCGGCAGGGTGAGGATCAGCTCATAGCCGCGCGCGGCGCAGACCATCGCCAGTGCGATGCCAGTGTTGCCACTGGTCGGCTCGACGATCACCGACTTGCCCGGCTCGATCAACCCCTCCGCCTCGGCCGCATCGATCATCGCCACCCCGATCCGGTCCTTGACCGACCCGCCGGGGTTGAGCTGCTCGAGCTTGACACAGACCTCGCCGGGCAGCTCAGCGCCCAGCCGCGAAAGCACGACCATCGGCGTATCGCCAACGACTGCGGCAGCGCTATCCCCAACCGGCATCAGAAGCCCAGACTAGTGCGTGCACCAGGCAGCAAGCCCACACCACCACCCCATGCCCACGTCAACCCTAGGCAGCTGCGCCCTGTGAGGTCGTCGGCGCAGGAAGGGTCGCCAACAACTCGGCGGGAAGGCGTTTGCTGGCCGACCAAACCTCAACCGCGACAACCTCGTCAGTGCCTGAGTCATGGTCAATCAAACCCCAGCCGACCTCCTCGCTAACCACATCACTGGAGCTTCCCGGTGGGAAGCCAAGCGATATCGGCCTCGCGGTCGTAGTAGGCAAAACGCGCGCTCACGCAACTGAGGATAACCCTGAACGATCGTCCAGGGTTATCTCTGGACCTAATTTCGGAGCGGCCAAGCACTGACAATGCGGGCAACTGCCCGATCTCCGAACGCCGGGTGATCGTAGATCACCGCGAACCGCCGATCGTCTGGGCGCGTGCCATAGACGCGCCAATCAGCATCACCCGGATTTACCTCACGAGATCCGTGGTATTTCCGGACCACCTCCTCCACGTTGCCAGTCGTCAGACCTCGATCCCGCGCGCGCAGCCGAGCGTGCTCGGTCCAAATAATCCGCTGGATCATGCGACCTGCCTTAGCTCGCCGCGGACAGCGGCATACAGCTGCAGCGCGCGGCTCGTGGCAAGCTCGGCGGCTTCTTCACGTGCCTTTGCTGGTCTGGGAAATTTGACCTGACCGAGAATGATCTTTGCCCCTTCAGGATTTGCTTTCCTGAGGAGGCGCTGGAGATCCTCTTGATTGCGTCGGCGACGGTAGGCGCTGGTCCAGACACCTACGGTTGTCTTTCTTCCGCGATAGCCGGCACGGATTTGTTCGTCGAGCCTCAGGTTCCGCTCAATACGTGCCCCTCGCCGAACCTCGCTAGGCGAAAGACCATAGGCACTCCCTACTGCCTCTCGCAGGCGGCGTTCGTCTCGATAGCCCAACCGGTTCGCAACACCTTCCAGATGACTGGAGCCGCCCTGCTTGCTCGCCAACTCCCCGGCAGCAAGCTCCGTGCGGATCCTGCAGAGCCACGGTGGGGACTCGTTCTCAGGTTCTGAAAGCTGCGCTCCAGCTGTCGGCGTCCCACCACCGCAGAGTCTACGGCCAGCGCAAACGGCTCCGCTCGATCGATCTTGGCGATCATCACCTCCAACACGGCGGCCACCCTCTGGACGTCTGCGGTCGATGGATTCATCGCCGCCGATAGTTACGCAGTTGGCGGAACAGAACCGGCCGTTGGCGCAATCTCGATGGGCAAGCTCCGCGCCCTCTCGCCAAGCCCTCTTCGTTCTTGCCTCGGGGCGCATAGCTTGCCCTCTGGCACCGGCGGATTGGCGACACGAAAAAACATCAACGGCGGATTTGCGACATTTGGGAATTCTCGCGAGACTAGATGAAGTACATGCCGCTGCCGGCGGCCTCGGCCTCGCGGCGGGCGATTTCGGCGATCGTCGTCTGGCCGAAGACCTTGCGTAGGGCGGTCACTCCCTCGGCCCAGATGCCACCGGCCTCGTCGGCCTCCTGACCGACCTTGCCGTCGAGCGCCTGCACGACCTCGAGTACGGAGATCTCCTCGGCCGGGCGCGAGAGCGTGTAGCCGCCGCGCATGCCGCGGTGACTAGTCAGCAAGCCGGCGCGGCGCAGGGTCGAGAAAAGCTGCTCGAGGAACTGCTCGGGAATGTCGCGGCGCTCGGCCAGCTCCTTGATCGGCACCGGCCGCTCGCCTGAACGCGCCAGCTCGGCCATCGCAACAACCGCATAGCGCGACTTCGAGGTGATCGAGATCACAAGGGCTTTCTACCGCACTGCCCGGACTGGGTTAGGATCGGTCGCACTGGGCTCCAGGGCTGACGATGGAGCCATCGCCGAACACCCAGATATCGGAACCGGTCCTGAGCGAGCGTCCACAGTGCCTTGTCGTCGACGGTCACCCGATCGTCCGGATTGGCGTGCGCCGAGCGCTGCAGGATCGCTTCGAGTGCCAGGAGGCGGCCAGCCGCGAGGAGGCAGTCGACTTGGTCCGTGACGTCGGCAGCATCGACGTCGCGATCCTCGACATGCGCCGCCACCCAGACCGAATCAGCCCCAGCCCACTTGGCGCCACCGAGACGATCCGGATGATGCTCCGCTCCGAACCCGCGCTCGGCATCGTCGCCCACGGCGAGCGCGCCGAGCGGCATCTGGCCAGCGCCGCGCTGCAGGCTGGCGCCAGCGCCTACATCTCGCGCACCGCCAGCACCGAGCTGCTGCTGCGCGCCGCGCAGGCAGCGCTCAGCCAGGAACGCTTCATCGACCCCGACGTGCCCCCGCGCGGCAGCCGCGGCGTGCTGACCAAGCGCCAGCGCGAAATCCTCCAACTCCTCGCCAACGGCGAATCGACCACGGTCGCCGCCCGCGAGCTCGATCTCAGCGAAGAAACGATCAAGACCCACACCAAGAACGCGCTGGCGCGACTGGGCGCCAGGAACCGCACTCATGCAGTGGCTATCGCTCTGCGCGAGTCCTTGATCGAGTAGACTCCCGATCCGCGCCGGAGCTAGATCCAGCCGCGGTCGCGGGCCGTAAGAACTGCCTGGGCGCGATCGACCGCGCCGATCTTGCCGTAGACGTTGTGCAGGTGGGTGCGGATGGTCGAGACCGAGAGCTGCATCTCGCTGGCGATCTGCTTGTAGACCATGCCCTCGGAAAGGTGGCGCAGAACATCCAGCTCACGCGCCGAGAGCGGGCAGGGCTCTGAGACGCGGGGAACGTCGCTGCGGGCGTAGGGAAGCTGGTAGAGCAGGTCGCGCAGGGCGTCGGGGCTGAGTCCACAGCGTTTGGCGGACGCGTGCAGCCGCTCGGGCGAGACCGCCTCGCCCTGGCTGTAGTGGGCGACCATGTCGGCGGTCCCGACCAGGGCAGCCAAGCCCTCGGTGTCATCGGCGTGATGGCGCTCGATCGCGACGGCGATCCGCTGCGGCAGGCTCCAGCGCCGGGCCAGCACCCCGCCGACCAGGGCGTGGTCGATGCCGAGCCGATCGCGTTCCTCGCGCAGGCGCTGCTCGGGCGTCTTGGAGAGCGCGTCGAAGTGGCCGCGGTCGCCGGGATGAAGGTTGGCGATCACCAGCCGCCCGACGTCATGCAGAAGCGAGGCAACGGCGAGTTCGTCGCGGTCCTCCCAGCCGATCGCGCGACCGATCTCGTCGGCCGCCTGCTGGGTGGCGAGAGCGTGGACGCGGAAGCGCTCGGGGCGCATCTCGCGCCCGCCATTGGTCTCGAAGAAGTCGAAGACCGGCGCGGTGCCGGCGATGGCGAGGACCCCGGAGGGCTTGAGAACGTCTATCGCCGCCGGGATCGAGCCGATGGTGGCGGCGGGGTTGCTGGAGCGGTTGGCGAAGCGCAGCACGGCGATCGCCAGGCCCACATCGGCCTCGACCGCTTCGACCAGGTCACTGACCCGGCCAGTCTCGGCCGTGGCGGCACGCATGACACGGGCTCGCGACTCGAGCAGGACTGGGAACTTCTCGACCGCCTCGAAAGCGGCGGCAAGGCGGGCGCCAGGCGCGGGCCTACCGGCATCCTTGCCGGTGGCGGCGGCCTTGGCCTTGGCTGCGATTTGGGGCTTGGTGGTCTCCATTGCGAGAAAACTCCTCGACTGCCTCATCGGCAGCAAAGGACGCACGGTTTAGCCCCACCATCCACAAAATTAAGGTGCAGAAAAGCGCCATCTGTCCATTTAGGTGGATTTCAGCGGTCGCGGTTGTCCGCTAGGACCGCAAACGCGTGAGTGCCGCATCGATCCGAGCCAGCGATTCCTCGCGCCCCAGAGCGGCTAGCGACTCGAAGATCCCGGGCGAGACCGAGGTGCCGGTGATTGCGACCCGAATTGGCTGGTAGACCTTGCCCGGCTTGGCCTCGAGGCTGCTCGGGGAGCGGCTCGAGGGCAGCCTCGACCGCCTTGGCGTCAAAGCCGGGTGCGCCGTCCAGGGCACCGCGAGCCGCTTCCAGCGCCGCGAGCGCACCGTCCTTCATCACCTTTGCCCAGGCCTTCTCATCCTCGACCGGTGGCTCGAAGAGGAAACGGATCAGATCCCAGACCTCGGTCAGCGTCTGGGCTTTCTCCTGGGCGATCGCGCAGGCCGCGCGCAGGCGCTCATCGGGCTCGCGGTTCAGATGCCGAGCAACCGCGGCGGTGTACTCCGTCGAGCGGCAGCTCGCGCATGAAGCGCCCGTTCAGCCAGCGCAGCTTCTTCTCGTCGAAGATCGCCGCCGAGCGCCCGACGTCCTCGACCCGGAAGCGCTTGACCAGCTCCTCGGTGGACATGATCGTCGTGTCGTCGTCGGTGCCCCAGCCGAGCAGGGCGATGTAGTTACGGACCGCCGCCGGCAAGTAGCCGGACTCGCGCAGCTCCTGCACCGAGGCGGCGCCGTGGCGCTTGGAGAGCTTCTTGCCGTCGGGGCCGTGCAGCAGCGGCAGGTGGGCGTAGCGTGGCGCCTCGTGTCCGAGCGCGGTGAGGACGAGTAACTGCTTCGGCGTGTTGGAGAGGTGATCGTCGCCGCGCACGACCTCGCTGATCCCCATCTCGGCGTCGTCGACGGCGACGGCGAAGTTGTAGAGAACGGAGCCGTCGCCGCGGGCGATGACGAAGTCGTCGTAGCTGCGGTTGGGAAAGCTGACCGGCCCGCGGATCAGGTCGTGGACGACGGTCTCGCCATCGTCGGGAACCCGCAGCCGCACCGCGCCACTGCCATCGCTGGCGGGCTCGCCGCGGTAACCGCGGTCGGCGCCGTGCTCGGCCTTCCAGGCCTCGACGTCCTTGGCTGTAGCCGAGTCGCGGTAGGCCACACCAGAGTCGAGCAGCTGCTGCAGGGCCTCGGCGTGACGGTCCGCCCGCGAGGCCTGCGAGACCGGCCCGACGTCCCAGTCGAGCTCGAGCCACTCCATCGCGTCGAGAATCTGGGCGACGTTCTCCTCGGTCGAGCGCTCGCGGTCGGTGTCCTCAATCCGCAAGATCAGCTCGCCGCCGCCGTGACGGGCAGCGAGCCAGTTATAGAGAGCGGTGCGGGCTCCGCCGATGTGCAGGGCGCCGGTAGGCGAGGGGGCGAAGCGGAAGCGCTGTCGGATCTGGTCAGGCACGGCCGGGCGCATGTTTCCACAGCGCCCGCTCACGCATCCAAAGGAAGAGGGGCAGTCCGAAGCAGAGTCCGACCAGGAAAGTCGCCGGGATGCACAGCCACCACCTCTCGACCGGCACCCGCCGGCCCTCGGCGGCAGCCCAGACAAGGAATGCGAGCGCGGCGATGACGAGGTCGAGCACCAACTGCGTCGAGGGCGTGCTGGCAAACCAAAGCGAGAAGTAGCGGCCAAGCTCGACGCCCTCCCCGGCCAGGAAGAGCACCACGCAGACGTTCGGCACGACGAAGCCGATCAGGGTCAGCGCCAGCAGCAACCGCTCCGTCGTGCTTGGGCGATGCGCCCCGGCGTGCTCCTCTGACGACCTCTCCTGACTCATAGGATGCCCACCCTATGCTGATCGGCGCCCACGTCTCGACCTCAGGCGGCCTGGAGAAGGCGATCGAGCGCGGGGTTGATCGCGGCTGCGAAGCGATCCAGATCTTCAACCAGAGCCCGCGCATGTGGCGGCCGACCAAATACGGCCCAGACGACTTCGCCGCCTTCAAAGAGGCGATGGCGGCCTCGCCGGTCGAAGCGGTCGTGATCCACGCCGTCTACCTGATCAATTGCGCCAGCAAGGACAAAGAGTTGCGCAAGAAGTCCCAGGCCTCGCTGACCCACGCGCTGCGCATCGGCGACGAAATCGGCGCGGCCGGCGTCGTTTTGCATCCGGGAGCGCAGGTGAAAGAGCCACTCGGCCCGTCGATGAAACGAGCCGGGAAAACGATCGCCGCGGCACTGAAAGACAGCGAGCGCTGCCCGCTGCTGCTCGAGCAGACCGCCGGCCACAAGGGCCTGCTCGGCCGCGACTTCGACCAGACCGCCGAGCTGATCGAGCTCGCCGGCAGCGGCGTGCGCCTCGGCCTCTGCCTCGATTCCTGCCACCTCTTCGTCCAGGGCTACGACATCACCGACGAGGAGCACCTCACCAAGGTCGTCGACGAAGCCGACGCCAAGGTCGGCATCGATCGCCTCCAGTGCCTCCACGTCAACGACGCCGCCGCCCCCCTCGGCTCGTGCCGCGACCGCCACGCCAACCTCGGCAAAGGCGAGATGGGCAAACAGGGCCTCGCCGCCTTCCTCTCCGAGCCCCGCTTCGAGGGCCTGCCGGCGACGCTGGAGGCACCCGGCCCGGCCAAGAAAGGCGCCGACCGCAAAGAAGTCCTGGCCGCCAAGCGGCTTAGAAAAGCCGGCCTGAAGCGACGTCAGGGTTAGAAGACCGCGATCCGCTCTCGCGGGAATGTCGCGAAGCGGCGGAAATGCAATCCGGCGGTGATCGCGCGGCGCCAGCCGCGCACAAACATCGTCGCTAAGCGCGAAGCGCGTGCGACATCAATTCCCGCGAGAGCGGATCGCGGTCTTCTTCCGCCGAAAGAGCTTGGACTATTTGACGTGAACGCCCGAGATCGACCTGGAGATGACGAGGCGCTGGATCTCTGAGGTCCCCTCGAAGATCGTGTAGATCTTGGCGTCGCGGTGCATCCGCTCGACCGGGAACTCGCGGGTGTAGCCGTTGCCGCCGAGGATCTGGATCGCCCGCTCGGTTGCCCAGACGGCGACCTCGCCGGCCTTCAGCTTCGACATCGAGCCCTCGGCGTTTTCGAATTTCTGCCCGGTGCGGCCCATCCAGGCGGCGCGCCAGACCAGCAGCCGGGCGGCGTCGATCTCAAGCTTCATGTCGGCGAGGGTGAAGGCGATCGACTGGTTCTCGACGATCGCCCGGCCGAACTGGCGGCGCTCTTTGGCGTACTCGAGCGCGTACTCGTAGGCGGCACGGGCGATGCCAAGCGCCTGGGCGCCGACGGTCGGCCGGCTGGCCTCGAAGGTCTGCATCGCCGCCTGTGACTTGGCGCGCTTGCCCTCGCGTACGCGAGCGAGGCGTTCGTCGAGCTTCTCTTTGCCGCCGAGCAGGCAAGCGCCAGGCACGCGGCAGTCGTCGAGGTGGACGTCGGCGGTGTGCGAGGCGCGCAGGCCGTGCTTCTTGACCTTGGCGCCCTGCTCACAGCCCTTCGTCCCTGGTGGGATCACGAAGGCGGCGTGGCCGCGCGAGCCGAGCTCGCGATCGACGGTGGCGATGACGACGTGGACGTCGGCGATGCCGCCGTTGGTCGCCCAGGCCTTCTGGCCGTTGATCACCCACTCGTCGCTGGCCTCGTCATACTTGGCGGTGGTCCGGATCGCGGAGACGTCGGAGCCGGCGTCCGGCTCGGAAGCGCAGAAGGCGGCGACTTTGGGATCGTCGGCGCTGCCGAAGCACTGCGGGATCCACTCGCCCATCTGCTCCGGGGTCCCCTGTCCGAAGATCGCGGCGACGGCAAGCGAGGTGCCCATGATCGCCATGCCAATACCGGCGTCGCCCCAGAAGAGCTCCTCGTTGGCAATCGGCAGCGTCAGGCCGGTCTCATCGGCCCAGAACTGACCCAGCGCTTCGAAGCTGTAGAGGCCGATCTTGGCGGCCTCCTGGATCACCGGCCAGGGGGTCTCCTCGCGCTCGTCCCATTCCGCCGCGGCGGGACGGACGACGCCCTCGGCGAAGCCGTGCACCCACTCGCGAATGTCCTTCTGGTCCTGGTTCAGCTCGAGGGTGAACTTCGGCCCCTCGCTGGAGCTGCCGTCACCGCCCGCCGCCTCTGCCATCAAGCTCTCCTTATCCGCCTCTGCAACTGCCGCTGTATCGCTCATGGCGCGGGATCGTACAGGCAACCGCGTCGCGATTCGGGGAGATGCGAATCACGTATCCCTGCAAATAGAGCGCAAATTTGATTCGCGTGGCGCGGCCTCAGACATCACGCAGGTCGAAGGCCTTGATGCCCTCTGGACCGGCGTCGGAGCAGTCGAAGAAGCGCCGATTGACGCAGTCATAGGAGTCGCCTTCGCCCTCATAGGCCTGCTCGACCGAGAATTGGCAGTGCGGCAGCGCGTCGCCGGTCATCTTCACTCCGCCGAAGCCGCCCGGCTGCAAGACGGCCTCGAGATCGACCTTGGCGGCGAAGACATCCTGCATGCAGCCGACGTACTGGCTGCCGGTCAGCATGTCGACGAAGCTGTAGAGGTAGCGGCAGCGCATTTCGACGCAGCCACGGGGCTCGACCATCTTGTCGCAGAAGGAGCGGCACTGGCGACACTCGCCCGTCTTCTCGCGAGTAGCTGGCATGGATGAAGTCTACGGAGGTGGAACCCTGAAAACCAAGGCCCGAGCTGGCTAGGCAGCCAGGGCTGCGGTACCGAGCACGTGGTCGAGCTCGCTCTGCAGGCGACCCGACGGGCGCACCCGGTATCCCTCGCCGAGCAGAAAGCGCCTCGACTCGGCGCTGCCGCTGCGGATCGTGAGGTGGACCTCGGCCTCGCCCTTGTGGTGCTCGAGCACGGCCTTCAGCTCGTCGACCAGGGCGAGGGTGAGCATGGCCGCCTCGATCTCGACCTCGAACGGACCCGAGGGCCCACTCGACACCGCTGGCGCCGCGGCGATCTCCGCCGCATCGGGTTCAAAGCGCTCGGCCTCCTGGACGACCAGCTTGGTCTCGCCGCGGTCCTTGTGGTCGAGACGACCGCGGACGATGACGATCGCGTCGGGTTCGATCACGGCGGCGTTCTCTGACTCATCGGCCTTGAAGACCAGCATCTCGACCTGGCCCTCGACGTCATCGAGGGTGGCGAACATCATCTGATTGCCGCTCTTGGTGCGGATCTTCTTGCAGTCGGTGACGATGCCGCCAACGGTCACCCAGGAGCCGTCCTGCTTGTTGCTGAGGTCGGCGATGCTGCAGTCGACCCGGGCGCGCAGCGCACCGCGGACCTCGGTCAGCGGGTGCTCGGAGAGGTAGGTCCCCAGCGTCTCCTTCTCCATCGCCAGCAACTCGGCGCGCTCGAACTCTGCGGCGGAGATCGGCGGTCGGTGATGGGCCTGGGTCGCGTGGGCGCCCGCACCGGTCTCCTCGCCAAAGTCGAAGATCGAGCCCTGGCCCAGCTGGGCGTCCTCCTGGGCCTTCTGGCCAGCCGACTGCGCTGCCGGCAGTGCCTCGAGCATGCCCTTACGGGTGGCCTCGGTCGAGTCGAGGGCGCCGCACTTGATCAGGCATTCGATCGCGCGTTTGTTGACCGCGCGCGAGTCAACCCGCTCGCAGAAGTCCCAGATCGAGGCGATCGGGGTGTCCTCGCGGGCGTGCAGGATCGCCTCGACCGCAGCGTGACCGACGTTCTTGACCGCGTCGAGCCCGAAGCGGATCGCCTTCTCGGAGACGACGAAGCTGTGGTCGGAGGAGTTGACGTCGGGTGGCAGTACGTCGATCCCCATCTCCTCGCAGCGGTTGACGAAGAACGGCACCTTGTCCTTGGTGTTCATCACCGAGGAGATCACCGCCGCCATGTACTCGGCCGGGTAGTTGGCCTTGAGGTAGGCGGTTCGGTAGGAGATCAGCCCGTAACAGGCGGCGTGGGACTTGTTGAAGGAGTAGTCGGCGGCGGCTTCGTTCAGCTTCCAGAGGTCGGCGGCGACCTTGGGGGCGGTGTTCGATTCGGCCAGCCCCTGCATGAATTTGTCTTTCATCGTCGCCATCAGCTCGCGCTTCTTCTTGCCGATCGCCTTGCGCAGATCGTCCGCCTCGGCGCCGGTGAAGCCGGCCATCTCGCGGGCGATCGCCATCAGCTGCTCCTGGTAGACGACGCAGCCGTGGGTCTCCTCGGTGATCGCGCGCAGGCGCGGGTCGGGGTAGCGCACGGTCGAGGGGTCCTTCTTGCCCTTGGCGTAGGCGGGGATATAGGCCATCGCGCCGGGCCGGTAAAGGGCACCGAGCGCAACCAGGTCGGCGAACTCGGTCGGCCCGACCTTGCGCAGCGCGTCGCGCATTCCCTCCGACTCGAACTGGAAGACGCCGGTCGAGTCGCCGCGGGCGAGCATTTCGTAGGTCTTGGCGTCGTCGATCGGGATCGCCTCCATGTCGACCTCCTCGCCGCGCGAGCGGCGGATGATGTCGATCGCGTCCTCGATCACGTCGAGGTTGCGCAGGCCGAGGAAGTCCATCTTCAGCAGCCCGATCTCCTCGATCGGCCCCATCGAGTACTGGGTCACGATCTTGTACTGACGCTCGGCCTTGCCGCTGCCGTTGGTCGCCGCGGGAGCGGTCTTGTCCTCGGCCAGCTGCAGCGGCACCACTTCCTGCAGCGGGCGGTCGGCGATCACAACCGCGGCGGCGTGGATCGAGTTGTTGCGGATGATCCCCTCGAGGCCCTGGGCGACGTCGATGATCCGCTTCGCGTCGGGCTCGGCGTCGTAGGTCTTCTTCAGCTCCTGGCCCGCCTTGAGGCATTCCTCGAAGGAGGGGCTGCGGCCCATGATCGGCTCCGGGATCTGCTTGGCCAGGCGGTCACCGGTGCCGTAGTCGAAGCCGAGCACGCGGGCGGCGTCACGGGTGGCGGCGCGCGGCGCCATCTTGCCGAAGGTGATGATCTGAGCGACCGATTCGCGCCCGTACTTGTCGGCGACGTAGCGGATCATCCGCTCGCGGCCGCGAACCGAGAAGTCGATGTCGATGTCCGGCATCGATTTGCGCCCGGGGTTGAGGAAGCGCTCGAAGAGCAGGTCTTCGGCAAGCGGGTCGATGTCGGTGATCGTCAGCGCATAGGCGACGATCGAGCCGGCCGCCGAGCCACGACCCGGGCCGACCGCGATGCCGTTGTCCTTGGCGTAGCGGACAAAGTCCCAGACGATCAAGAAGTAGGACGGGAAGCCCATCTCTTCGATCACCCCGAGCTCGAACTCCATCCGCTCGACCGCCTCGGCCGGCAGCGGATCGCCGTAGCGTGCCCGCATCCCTTCTTCGGCGACGCGGCGCAGCATCGCCTCGGGCTCCTCGCCGTCGGGCGTCGGGTAGCGCGGCAGCAGCAGCTTGCCCAGCTCGACCTCGGCACTGCAGCGCTCGGCGATCTCCAACGTGGTCGGCACCGCCTCCGGCCACTCGGCGAAGGAGGCCGCCATTTCCTCGGAGTCCTTGAGGTAGAACTCGTTGGTGTCGAAGCTCATCTTCGGCGCTTCCAGGGTCGACTTGGTCTGCACGCAAAGCAGCGCCGCGTGGTCTTCGAAGTCCTCGCGCCGCAGGTAGTGGACATCGGCGGTGCCGACCAGCGGCCGGCCGAGCTCACGGGCGTAGCGGACGATCCCCTCGTTGGCCTTGTCCTGCTCGGGGATGCCGTTCTTCTGCACCTCGAAGTAGACCTGCTCGGGACCGAAGGCCTGGATCAGGTCATCGAGGTGGGCACGGGCGTCGTCGGGACGCTCCTCGATCAGGCGACGGCAGAAGCGCGACTGCAGGCAGCCGGTGAGGACGATCACGCCCTCGGCGTGGGCGGCCAGCATCTCCATGTCGACGTTGGCCTTGCCGCGCGAGAAGCCTTCGAGGAAGCCAGCCGAGGTGAGCTTGACCAGGTTGGCCAGGCCGGTGTCGTTCTCGGCCAGCAGCGTTAGGTGGTTGCGCTCGTACTTCGGCTTCTCCTTGATCGTCTTGACGTCGTCGACGAAGTAGGCCTCGAAACCAGCGATCGGCTTGATCCCGTGCTTCTTGCAGGCCTTGTAGAGATCGACCGCCCCGTTCATCACCCCGTGGTCGGTCAGGCCCAGGGCCGGCTGACCCATCTCCGCCGCGCGCGCCGCCATCGCGTCGATCTTGCAGGCACCGTCGAGCAGCGAGTACTCGCTGTGGGCATGCAAATGGACGGCGGAGGGGTTACTCATGGAGGCCGAGCGATAATGCCAATCCGGCCAGATGCCAAGGGACGCATCTGGGCGTCTTCCGCGCACCTTCCGCGAGTATTTACCCCCAACGTGCGGCGCTCAGCCGCAGACCCAGGCGCTGGAACCGGAGTCGGCCCAGATTTCGGCAGCTATCCGGTCCTGTTCGACCTTCGGAGCGTTCTGCGGCTCGCCCTGGCCGCCGTAAAGCTGCCAGGTCGAAGGGAGGATTTGGTACGCCCCTCCGGCCCCGCTCGATGGGTTGAGGGCGCTGTAGTTGCCGCCGGACTCGCACATGACTATGTAGGCGGGGATCGAGTAGGGACCACCGAGCCAGCGTTCGACTTCGGTTTCGGCTTCTGCGGAGCTGATGCGTTCGGCTTCGGCGGCCTTGGCCGCCTCGATGTCCTCCACCCAGCTGCCGATCTTGGTCTTCAGGCTGGCCAGCGCCGCCGAGCGGACTGCCGCAACCGAGTTCAGGTGCGAGGCGGCCGCCTCGGCGTTTTCACGCACGCCGGCGACTTCGGAGCGGGCTGCCGCGAGGCGTTCGTTGTAAGAGTCGACGCGGGCTTTGAGGGCAGCGACGCGATCCAGCGCGGCGGCCACGGTGCGGCGCACCTGAGCCACGCGACTGGCCAGGTCGGAGTCCGACTGCTCGATCCGCTCGAGGTATTCGGTCCGGGTTGCCAGTTCGTCGATGCTGTCAGAGGCGAGGATGACGCTCGCGGTGCTCGGCGAGCCGCTCTCGTAGATCGCCACCAGGCGAGCGGCGAGGGCGGCCCGGGCTCGCTGCAGACGCCGTTTTTCGGCCGCCAACCGGCGCTGTGTCCGTCGCACTTCATCGCTAAGGCGGGCGGCCTTTTCCTCGCCCGTCGCCAAGAGGGCGGTGAGCTTTTGTTCGCGGGCGCTGGCCGCCGTCGCCTCGGCTTCGGCCGAGGCAAGTTCTCCCTGGGCGGCCTGCAGCTGTGCGGCGAGCGAGCCCGCTTCATCGCGCCCTGCGGCGACCTTCTGCTGCAGGGCCGAGATATCGGCTGCCGAGGCAGGCGCGGCCACAAGCGCGGCCGGCGCTAGCAATGCAGAGAGGAAGGCGGCGAGAAGCGCGCGGCTCCCCGCCTTTGTAGCGAGCGATCGCGCCACGAAGCTTTCGAGGCTACGCTAGCCCTCGGGGACGTTGCGAGTCGCGGCGTAGGCCGCAATCGCCAATGCAAGCGCTGTTACTCCAACGCCAATGCGAATCTGGCGCCGGTAGCGACGCCGCACGTACTTGACGGCGAAGCGAACGGCGGCCTTGCCGAGCTTGTCGTAAGCCATTGCTACTCCTCCTCCCCGCGCTGGCGGATCCGGTGGGCCATCCGCGACTGCAGCGACCAGAGCTCGATGAAGCCGGGCGAAGCTGTCTGCGAGAAGAGGCCGCCGGACTGATCGAAGGAAGCGAGGTCGGCGTCGTAGACGGCGTTGGGCGAGGAGCGAGTGACGACCCGGACGTTGCCCTTGAAGAGCTTGAGGCCGATCGTGCCGGTGACCTGGGCGTTGACCGCGTCCATGTAGGCGTCGAGGTCGGCGCGCAGCGGCTCCCACCAGAGCCCGGCATAGACCAGGTAGGCCCACTTCTGGTCCAGGCTCGGCTTGAACTGATTCTGGTGGATCGTGCCGACCAGCTTCTCCAGCTCCTGGTGGGCGGGGAGCAGGATCGCCGCCGCCGGCACCTCGTAGATGTCGCGCACCTTGAGCCCGACGATGCGATCCTCGATGTGGTCGACGATGCCGACGCCGTGGCGACAACCGACCTCGGCGACGCGTTCGAGCAGCTCCACTGGCCCAAGGCGCTCGCCGTTGAAGGCGACCGGGACGCCGGCCTCGAACTCGACCGTGACCGTCTCGGCCTCGTCCGGCGCCAGCTCGGGTCGAGTGACCAGCTGGAAGACGTCGTCCTCGGGCGCGTGGCTGAGATCCTCGATCCAGCGCCCCTCGGAGGAACGGCCCCAGAGGTTGTCGTCGATCGAGTAGGGCGCCACCTCGGTGCCGCCCTTGACCGGGATGCCGTGCTCGCGAGCGTAGGCGATCTCCTCCTCGCGGCCCATCTGCCAGGAGCGCACCGGGGCGATCGTCTTCAGCTCCGGCGCCAGGGTGGCCACGGTGGCCTCGATCCGCACCTGGTCGTTGCCCTTGCCGGTGCAGCCGTGGGCGATCGTGTCGCAGCCGCTGCGGCGCGCGTACTCGACCGCAAGCTTGGCGATCAGCGGCCGGCCGAGAGCGGTGAAGAGCGGGTAGCCGCCGCCGTAAAGCGCGTTGGCCTTGACCGACGGAATCACGTAGTCCCGGGCGAACTCCTCGCGGGCGTCGACGACGTGGCACTCCAGCGCTCCCAATCGCTTCGCCTTGTCCTCGATCATCGCGTAGTCCTCACCGGGCTGACCCAGGTTGACGGTGAGGCAGACGACCTCGGCCTCGTAGGAATCCTGGATCCACTTCAGCATCACGCTGGTGTCGAGACCGCCCGAGTAGAGCAGCAGCACCCGCCGGACCTCGCCGGGATCGGCCTCGTAGGAAGCCGTGCGAACGTCTGCGGGCGATCCGGGTGCCACTAGGGGGCGCCGATGCCGCCGCTGCCGTTTTCTTCTTCGGGCGGGGTCGTGGTCGTCGTGGTTTCTTCGGGGGCGGTGGTGGTTTCCGACGTCGTCGTCGTTTCGGTCGGAGTCGAAGTTGTGGTCTCGGTGGTCGAGCCGGTCGTGGTCTCTGTGGTCGACTCGGTTTCGCTCGGCAGCGTCGTCACGGTCGAGGTCGAGGTGTCGCTATCGCCACTGCTGGCGATCACCACGACCGCGAGGATCAGACCGACGATCACCGCAATCAAACCGGCGATAAGCAGGCGTGTATTGCCGTGGGGTCGGTGGCCGTCGTCCTCGGGTTGGCGCATCATCCGGGTCGGGTCCTCGTGCATGGCTTACTCCTCGGGTCCGAGTATCGCGTCGAGTATCTCGCTGGTGTCCTCGATGTCGAAGCCGTTGCGCAGGCGCGCGGCAATCTCCTCGCGACTGCTGCCGGACACCGCCATCTGGGTGGCGAGCAAGCGGGCCCCGGCCGAGCCCGAGCGGGGCCCCGCTGGAGCTTCGGGCTGCGGCGCCGCGGCAACCGGCCGCAGGTGTGGACCGGGCTGGCTCGAGGTGGGCGGATCGAGCTCGTCGGCGAGCGCTCGCAGGCGCTCGGCGACGATGCGATCGGCGCGAGCACCGGCTTCGGAGAGCTGGCGGCGGGCCTGCTCCTCGGCGTCGTCGATCACTTTCGCCGCTGCTTGCTCGGCGGCCTCGACGATCGCGGCCAGGCGCTCGGCGGTGCCGCTGGTCAGCGCGCGGGGCTCCGGTGGGCGTTTGCGAGAACTCATTGGGGCGCGTAGCTTAGGAGCGCGGCCTCGATCGTGGTCACGGCCCGCTCGATCTGGTCCGAATCGACCGTCAATGGCGGCAAGAGGCGAAGGGTCCCGGGCTCGGGCACGTTGACGATCAAGCCGCGGGCGAGCAGGTCGGCGCCGATCGCGGCGGCATCGATGCCATGCTCGAGGCCGACGCCGAGCATCAGGCCCCGGCCGCGGACCGCGGCGACGCCGTCGAGGGCGAGCAGGGCGTCGCGCAACTTCCCTCCCTGCTCGCGCACGCCGCGCAACAGCGTGGCGTCGTCGACGATCTCGAGCACTGCGAGTGCGGCGACGCTGGCAAGCGGACCACCGGCAAAAGTCGAGCCGTGGTCGCCGGGCTCCAGCACCTCACCCGCGCTCGGACTGGTCAGGCAGGCGCCGATCGGCATGCCGCCGCCGAGCGCCTTGGCGCTGGTCATCAGATCGGGACGAACCGGGGTCTGCTCGTAGGCCCAAAGCGAGCCGGTGCGGCCGATCCCGGTCTGAATCTCGTCGAAGATCAGCAGCGCGCCACTGGCGTCGCAGGCCTGGCGGGCGGCGAGCAGCGTCTCCTCGCCGAGCGGGTAGATCCCCGCCTCGCCCTGGATCGGCTCGATCAGCACGGCCGCCGTGTTCTCCCCCACCGCCTCCCGCAGCGCCGCCGGATCGTCGAAGGGGACCGCGCGAAAGCCGGGCAGCATCGGCGCCATATCGGGGTTGGCGGCAAGCGCCGGCGTTGCCGAGAGCGAGCCGTAGGTGCGCCCGTGGAAGTCGCGCTCGAAGCTGACGATCTCCGGTGTCTCTATGCCACGCCGGTGGGCGTGCTTGCGGGCGATCTTGATCGCGCACTCGTTGGCCTCGGTGCCCGAGTTGGAGAAGAAGACGCGACCGCCCAGGCCCGACTCCGAGAGCCGCTCGGCAAGCCGCACCATCGGCTCGGTGTAGAAGAGGTTCGAGGTATGCATCAGGCGGCCGGCCTGCTCGCGCACGGCCTCGACTACGTCCGGGTTGCAGTGCCCGACCGAGCAGACCGAGATGCCGCCGAGGAAGTCGAGGTACTCGTTGCCCTCGGCGTCCCAGAGCAGGGCGCCCTCGCCGCGGACGAACTCGACCGGGGCCCGCTTGTAGGTGCGCATCAGGTAGCGCTCCTCCAGGGCTTGGAGATCGGTCAAGTTCACGGCGTCACCATCGTGCCGATGCCAGCGTCGGTGAAGAGCTCGAGCAGCAACGAGTGCGCCAGGCGACCGTCGATGATGTGAGCCGACTGGGCGCCGCCACGGATCGAGTCGAGGCAGGCCTGCAACTTGGGCCGCATGCCACCTTCGATCGCCTCGAGTCGCGCGGCGACCTCGTCGACGGTGGCACGGCTGACCAGCGAGTCGGGGTCCTCGGCCTCGGCCCGCCAGCCCTCGACGTCGGTGAGGAAGATCGCCTTGTAGGCGCCGAGCGCGGCGGCGACCTTGCCCGCGGCCTCGTCGGCGTTGACGTTGTAGGACTGGCCGGCGCGATCGGAGGCGGCCGAGGCGATTACCGGGATGTAGTCGACAGCGATGTGGTTGAGCACGTCGACGTCGACCCGCTCGATCGAGCCGACGAAGCCGACCTCCTCGGCGTTGGCCACCGGCGCCACCTCGAAGAGCGAGCCGTCCTCGCCCGAGAGCCCGACCGCGGGCTGGCCGTGGCGGTTGAGCCGTTGCACGATGTCGGAGTTGAGCTTGCCGAGCAGGACCATCTTCGCCACCTCGACCGTCTCCGCGTCGGAGACGCGCAGGCCATGGTGGAAGCGGACCTCCATGCCGAGCCGCTTCATGTGCTCGCTGATCTCGGGGCCGCCGCCATGCACGACGACCGGGTTGAGCCCGACGTACTTGAGCAGGACCACGTCGGTGGCGAAGGCCTCGCGCAGCTCCTCCTCGCGCATCGCCGCGCCGCCGTACTTGATCACCACGGTGCGACCGTGGAACTCCTTGATGTAGGGCAGTGCCTCGAGAAGGGTGTCGACGTTGGCGGTCATCGCCTCTCCTAGGTTGTGTACTCGGCGTTGATGCGGACGTACTCGTAACCGAGGTCCGAGAACCAGACGTGGGCGCTGTGCTCGCCGCGGTCGAGGCGCAGGCCGATCTCGGCCTCGGCAGTATCGGCGGCCAGCTCGGTGTTGTCGATCGAGTCGCCGCCAATCTCTTCGAGGTCCTCGCCGGCCAGGGCCATGCCAGCCGCCTGGGCGATCCGTCCCCAGTTCTGGTCGCGGCCAAAGAGGGCCGTCTTGACCAGCGGCGAGTTGGCGATCGCCCGGGCGACCCGCTCGGCCTCGGCCTGCGAGGCAGCGCCATCCACCTGAATCCGCCCAACCCGGGAGGAGCCCTCGCCGTCGGCGACGACCTCCAGCGCAAGCTGCGTCAGCACTGCCTCGAGCAGTCCCTCGGGCAGCGGCGCCCCGGCCTCGCCGGTCGCCTGCAACAAGAGGGTGTCGTTGGTGCTCATCTGGCCGTCGACCGTAATCCGCTCGAAGGAAGCGTCGCAGGCGGCGCGCAGCGCCGCCTCGGGGTCCGCGACCACAGCGTCGGTCTGGACGAAGCAGAGCATCGTCGCCATGTTCGGTTGGATCATGCCGCCGCCCTTGGCCTGGGCCGAGATCGTCACTCCCTCCGGCGTCCGCAGCGTGCAGCGCTTGGGCCATCGGTCGGTGGTGAGGATCGCGTCGGAGAAGGCCGCGGCGCCTGCCGGCGAGAGGTTGGCGGCGGCATCGCCGATGCCGCCAAGCACCGCGTCGACCGGCAACGGCACGCCGATCACGCCGGTCTCGGCGACGGCAACCGCCTCTGGCTCGAGGCCGAGATGCTCGGCGGCGACGTCGCACATCGCCACCGCGTCGGCGTAGCCCTGCTCGCCCGTCTCGGCGTTGGCGTTGCCGGCGTTGACGACAGCGGCCCGGATCCCGCCCTGGTCGCAGCGCTTGCGACAGACGCGGACGGGGGCGGCGGCGGACGCGTTCCGCGTCAACAGGATCGCCGAGCTGACCCGCTCGGCGTCGCAGACCAACAAGCCGATGTCGGTCTTGCCACCGCCCTTGAGCCCGCAGTGGGCACCGCCGGCCCGGAAGCCGGGTGCAAGCCGAGCGGGGTCGAGCTCCTCGATGCCCGCGGGGGGGTCAACCCAGCGCGATTTGAAGAACCCCCCACTCACGAAAACACCTTCCGGTGCGCTTTATGTGGCTGTGGGCCATAAAAGGCGCACCGGAACGTCATTGGAGACCCGCCGTCTCGTCGAGGCCGAGCATCAAGTTGAGGTTCTGCACGCCCTGGCCGGAGGCGCCCTTCCAGAGGTTGTCGATCGCCGAGAAGGCGAGCACCCTGCCCCGCTCCTCGACCGTGACGTAGACGTGGCACTCGTTGGTGTCGCGCACATCGCGCAAGCCCGGGGGGCCGTCGACGACGCGGACGAAGGGCTCGCCGGCGTAGCGCTCGCGGTAGAGCGCCTGCACCGCCTCCCTGGAGATCGGCTCGCTGGTCTGCGCGTAGCAGCTGGTCAGCTCGCCCTGGTCGAGCGGCAGCAGGTGCGGCACGAAGGTGACCGGCGCGGGCGAGCCCAACGCTGTCAGCTCCTGTTCTATCTCGGGTCTGTGCCTGTGCCCCTCGGTCTTGTAGGCGAAGGCGTTCTCGTCCATCGAGACGTAGTGCATCGCGTCGCCACCCCCGCGCCCGGCGCCGGAGACACCCTGCTTGGCGTCGATGACGACGTCGGCCAGCAGGCCGCGCTCGGCGAGCGGTGCCAGGGCCAACACGCTGGCGGTCGGGTAGCAGCCCGGCGTGGCAACCAGTTCGGCGTCGCGCAACTGCTCGCGGTAGAGCTCGGTGAGGCCGTATACGGCGCCCTCGAGCAGCTCGGGTGCACCGTGCTCGCCGTACCAGCGCTCGTAGGTCGGCAGGTCGCGGAGGCGGAAGTCGGCGGAAAGATCGACCACCAGCGCACCGAGGCCCCGCAGCGCCGCGACCGCCGGCGCCGAGGCGCCGTGCGGGTAAGCGACGATCGCCGCGTCGATCTCCTCGATCTCGTCGAGATCGAGCTCGCTCAGCTCGAGCGGCACCCGGTAGCGCGGGTAGAGGCTGTCGAGCCGCTTGCCGACATCGCTGCGCGAGGTGACCGCGACCAGCTCCAGCTTCGGGTGACGCCAGACGATCTGGGCCGCCAGGGCGCCGGTGAACCCGGAGGCACCGGCGACCAGCACCCGCGCCGTGGGATCGCCTTCAAGCGGTTGTGCGAATCGATCAGGCACGCAGCGACCCCCCGATTTTCTCCAGCGCCGCCTCGATCGAACCACGTTGCTGGCTGACCTCGTCGTCGGTGAGGGTACGGTCGGGGGCACGGAACTCAAGCCTCAGCGCCAGGCTCTTGCGACCCTCGCCGACCTGCTCGCCTTCGTAGAGATCGAAGACGTCGGCGGCCTGAAGCAGCTCGCCACCACTGGCAAGAACGACCTCGCGCAGCTCCGCCGCGGGTAGCGCGGCGGGCACGACCACGGCCAGGTCCTGGTAGACGGCGGGGAAGGTGGTCACGTCCTCGTAGGTCTCCTCGCCCGCCGAGGCCGCAGCGACGAGCGCGGCCAGCTCGACTTCGAAGCCGACGGCCGCCTCGATGCCCCAGGCCCGGCAAACCAGCGGGTGCAGCTCGCCGATCCAGCCGGCCGGCGTCCCCTCGATGCCGATTGCGGCGGAGCGACCCGGATGCAGGAAGGGCTCCTCGGCGGCCGCGGAATCAATCGTCGTTCCCAGCTGCCCGGCAAGTGCCTCGAGGGCACCCTTGAGCGCGAAGAAGTCGGCCGGCTCCCCACCCTGGCGCCACGACTTCGCCGTCAACGGGCCAACCGCAAGGCAGCCAACCCGATGCGGCTCACAGTCGGGCGCTGGCCGCTCCCCCGGATACACCCCGCCAAGCCCGCCGACGGGACTCAAAGCCGAGGAATAGATCGTTTTCAGTCCCGTCGGCGGGGAATTCAGGTAGACGCGGCCGGACTCGAAGATCGAGACGCGGTCGGCGCCGCGAGCGAGATTGCGCTGAGCGACGTCGAGCAACGAGCCGAGCAGGGTCGTGCGCATCACCGATTGATCCTCGGAGAGGGGGTTGGAGAGAACGATGCCGTTGGCGCGCGGATCGTCCGCGGCGATGCGCAGCCGTCCAGGCTCCCCTGGGTCGGTGAAGCTCCAGCCGACCACTTCGTCGAAACCGAGGTCCCGCATCGCGTCCTCCGCGCGACGGCGCAGGCGCTGTTCGCGGCTCAGCCCGCCGACCCGGCCGGCGACCGCGGGCAAGGTGCTGGGTAGGTGCCGATCGAGGCCATGGACCCGCCCGACCTCCTCGATCAGGTCGACCTCGCGAGTGACGTCGTAGTGGCGGTCCGGGGGTACCGTGACCTCGAGGTCGTCACCCACCGGCTCGGCGCCGAAACCGAGTCGCTCTAGATAAGAGACCTGATCGCCCTGGTCGATCGCCATCCCGAGCAGGCCCTCGACCCGGGCGCCACGCAGGGTCAGCCGTGGGGCCGCAGGGATCTCCGCCGCCACGTCGATCGTGCCGGGCACCAGCTTGGCGCCACAAAGCTCGACCAGCAGCCGCGAGGCAAGCCGTTGCGCCCGCATGCAGAGCTCGGGATGGAGCTGCTTCTCGAAGCGCGAGGACGCCTCGGAGCGCAGCGAGAGGACCCGCGAGCTGCGCAGGATGTTGGTCCCGCTCCAGTTCGCCACCTCGAGCAGGACGCGCGTCGTCTCGTCGGACACCTCGGAGGTCTGACCGCCCATGATCCCGGCGATCCCCGAGGGGCCGTTCTTGTCGCAGACGAGGACGGCCTCGTCATCGAAGCTGCGCTCGACATCGTCGAGCGTCTTCATCTTCTCCCCCTGGACGGCAGTCCGCACCGTCAGCTCCCCGTCGGGAACCTTGTCGAGGTCGAAGGCATGCAGCGGCTGCGCGGTGAGCAGCATCACGTAGTTGGTGATGTCGACCACGTTGTTGATTGGCCGCTGACCAGCGGCCGTCAGCCGTGCCTGCAGCCAGGCCGGCGAGGGAGCAATCGTGACGTCGGTGAAGACACGCGCGGTGAAACGGGGGCAGAGATCGGGCGCCTCGACCTCGACCGAGGCGTAGTCGGACACCTCGCCCTCGCCCTCTGCCGCGGCGTCCTCGGCCCAGGGCTCGGCCGCCAGCGGCGCGCCGCTGATCGCGTGAACCTCGCGGGCGACGCCGAAGACGCCGAAGCAATCGACCCGGTTCGGCGTCACCTCCAGCTCCAACACCGGCTCGGCGATCGGCAGCACCTCGGCCAGCGGCGTCCCCGGCACGAGATGGTCGTCCTCGAGCACGAGGATGCCCGGTGGGCCCTCCCCCAGCTCCAGCTCGGAGCTGGCGCAGATCATCCCCAGCGACTCGACCCCACGCAGCTTCGCCTTGCCGATCTTGTGACCGCCCGGCAGCGTCGCCCCCGGCAGAGCGACGGGAACGGTCTGGCCCGCCGCCACGTTGGGAGCGCCGCAGACGATCGTGCGCTCACCATCGCCGGTATCGACCGTGCAGACGCGCAACCGGTCGGCGTTGGGGTGAGGCTCGGCGCTGAGAACCTTGCCGACGACGAAGCCCTCAGCCGAGGGCGGGCCGACCGTGACGACCCGCTCAACCTCGGTGCCGGTCATCGCCAGGCGCTCGGCGAGCTGGCCCGGCTCGACGCCGGGTTCGCAGTACTCGCGCAGCCACGAGTAGGGCACTCTCATGCGAACTGCCCCAGTACCCGCACGTCGTTGTCGAAGAAGCGCCGCAGGTCGGGCACGCCGTGGCGCAGCATCGCGATCCGCTCGACCCCCATGCCGAAGGCGAAGCCCTGCACCCGCTCAGGGTCATAGCCGTTTGACTCGACGAAGCCGAGCACGTTGGGGTCGACCATGCCGGCGCCGCCAACCTCGATCCAGCCAATCCCCTTGCAGAGGTTGCAGCGCTCGCCGTCGGCGAGGGCGCCCGTGCCCTCGCACTGGAAGCAGGAGACGTCGAACTCGACGCTGGGCTCGGTGAAGGGGAAGAAGTGGGGACGCATGCGCGCCTCGCGATTGCCGCCGAAGATCGCCCGCAGCATCTCGTCGAGGGTGCCCTGCAGGTCGGCGAGCGTGATCCCCTCGCCGATCGCCAGCCCCTCGACCTGGTGGAACATCGGGCTGTGAGTGGCGTCGGAGTCGCGCCGGTAGACCTTGCCGGGGGCGATCATGAAGATCGGCGGCGGCTGGGCCTCCATGCTGCGCACCTGCACCGGCGAGGTGTGCGTGCGCAGCAGCACCTCGGGGTCCGACTGCACGTAGAAGGTGTCCTGGAGCATCCGCGCCGGGTGGCCGGGCGGGTGGTTGAGGGCGGTGAAGTTGTAGTAGTCGTGCTCGACCTCGGGCCCCTCCATCGCCCGGTAGCCGAGGCCGATCATCACGTCCTCGATCTGGCGCGTGGTGCGGGTGATCAGGTGGGTGTGACCGACCGGCCGCGGCGGTGCGCCGGGCAGGGTGACGTCGATCCTGTCCTCGGCGAGCCGCGACTCGAGCTCGCCGGCGTCGAGCGCCTCGCTCCGGGTCTCGATCAGCGCCTCGAGCTGCTTGCGCGCCTTGTTGGCGCCGGAGCCGACCGTTCCCCGTTCCTCCGCCGGCAACTCGGCGATCCCGCGCAGGATCGCGGTCAGCTCAGCCTTGCGGCCGAGGTAGCGGACCCGCAGCTCCTCCAGCTCCGCCGTGCCCGGCGCCGCCTCGATCGCGGCCGCGGCCTCCGAGGAGATCGCTTCGATCCGATCGATTCCCTCAGGCATCTTCAGCGACCTCCGGCATGGCGGGCGACGATATCCGCTTCACACACATGCTTCGCCTCCGCTCGCTTGCGAAGAGTCAGATATGCACGCCGCGCTCGCTACGCGCTCGCAGCAAATTGCGGCAACCGCGGCGACGTTGAGCGACTCGGCACCGCCGGCGCGCAGCGGAATCGTCACCCGCGAATCGCAAGCCGCAAGCACATCCTCCGGCAGCCCCTCGCGCTCGGCGCCGAGGCAGAGGGTCGCGGCGCCGTCAAGGGAAGCAAGGCCCGCGCCGCCGTGGGCAATGAGCGCCGCCCGCGGCGCCGGGGTCTCGGCAACCGTTCCCCGGGCGACCGGCTGAGCGAATATCGACCCCATGCTCGCCCGCACCGCCTTCGGCGAGAAGGGATCGGCGCAACCGGGGCCCAGTACCACGGTGGCGTCTAGCAGCGCGTGCGCGGTGCGGAGGATCGTGCCGACGTTGCCCGGATCGCCGACGCCGTGCAGGTAGAGACAGGGCGAAGCGCCCGGCTCGCTCCAGCGCTGCGGCCAGACGGCGATCGCGCGCGTGCCCGAGCCAAGCCCGGAGGCGGCGGCGAGCAACTCGGGCTCGACCTCCTCGCCGCCGAGACCACTACCAGCGGCGGTGAGCAGGATCCGGGGCTCAACGCCGGCGGCGAGCCCCGCCTCGACCAGGTCCTCGCCCTCGCTGACGAAAGCGCCCTCGCGCTCGCGCTGCTTGCGCTCGCGCAGCTTGCGGACCAGCTTCAGCTTCTCGTTGTGGGGGCTTTCGATCATCTGGTGGTTGCGGCTGTTTCTTCTAAGGGACTTTCTGGTCCGTCGTTTCTTCTCCTGGAACGAAAAAGCGGGCCGTGAAGACGGCCCGCCCGGGAAAGTGGAGTGAATGGCTGCGACTAGGCGGCCGCACCCTCCCGGGCTAGCTCCACAAATCGGCGGAAGGCCTCGCGGTCGTTGACCGCGATCTCGGCGAGCATCTTGCGGTTCACCTCGACTTCGGCCTTACCGAGGCCGTGGATGAGTTCGGAGTAGCTCATGCCCTCCAGCCGCGCGGCGGCGTTGATGCGGGTGATCCAGAGCCGGCGGAACTCGCGCTTGCGGTTGCGCCGGTCGCGGTAGGCGTACATCCCCGAGCGCTGCACCTGCTCTTTGGCGAAGCGGTAGGAGGAGTGCTTGCGCCCGAAATAGCCTTTCGCTTCTTTCAGGACTTTGCGGCGCTTCTTGCGCGCGTGTACGGACCGCTTGACCCGGCTCACTTGCCGCCTCCAAGCAGATGCCGCACCGTCTTCGCGTCGGACGGGGCGATCTCCACCGGCCGCGCCATCCGCCGCTTGCGCTTCGGCGACTTCTTCTCGAGGATGTGGCTCGAGTACGCCCGCCGTCCGCGCAGCTTGCCCGTCGCGGTCTTGCGAAAGCGCTTCTTGGCGCCGGAATGAGTTTTCATCTTGGGCATCGGGTCCGCTATTGAAGCAGACACGGGTACTGTGGCGCCCGATGCGCATCGTCTACGTGGTCGGAACCCGACCTAACTTCGTCAAGACCGCCCCGGTGATCGCCGCTCTGCAGGCGCGGATTCCATCGGGTCGCCACGCAATCGTCCACACTGGCCAGCACTACGACCGGATGATGTCCGAGGTCTTTCTCGAGCAGTTGGGCGTGCCCGCTCCCAACTACATGCTCGAGGTCGGATCGGGCAGCCACGCCCAGCAGACGGCGCGGGTCATGGAGCGGCTGGAGCCGGTCCTGGCCGAGGAGCGCCCCGACCTGGTGATGGTCCCCGGCGACGTCAACTCGACCGTGGCGGCGGCGCTGACCGCGGCCAAGCTGCAGATCCCGGTCGCCCACATCGAGGCCGGCCTGCGCAGCTTCGACCGCACGATGCCCGAGGAGCTCAACCGGATCGTCACCGACCAGCTCGCCGACCATCTCTTCATCCACAGCCCCGAGGCGAACGACAACCTGCACGCCGAGGGCATTCCGGCGGAGCGCATCCACTTGGTCGGCAACACGATGATCGACACCCTGGTCGCGCTCGAGGACCGCTTTCGCGGCGCCGGCGCGGCCGCTCAGCTCGGGGTCCAACCGGGAAGCTTCGTCCTCGTCACCCTGCACCGCCCCGCCCTCGTCGACGGTCCGCTACTGGGCGAAACCGTCGCCCAACTGGCGGCACTGGCTCGGGAGATACCGGTCGTCTTCCCGGTCCACCCCCGCACCAGGGCAATGATGGAGGCGATCGATGCCACACACCCCGGCCTGCTGCTCTGCGAGCCGCTCGGCTACCTCGACTTCCTCTCGCTGCTGGCCGACGCCCGCGCCGTGCTCACCGACTCGGGTGGCATCCAGGAGGAGACGACCTACCTCGGCATCCCCTGCTTCACCCTGCGCGACAACACCGAGCGCCCGATCACGATCAGCGCCGGCACCAACACCCTGCTCGGCCTCGATCCGACAGCAATCTCCGACATTCCCGTCGCGCTGGCCCGACAGCCGGCGACGAAGCCAGAGCCGCCGCCCCTCTGGGACGGCCGTGCGGCGGAGCGGATCGCAGACGTAGTCGCGGGACTCGCGGAGAGCTAAGCAGCGGCTGCGTCGTCGCCGGGAGTCTCGCCGTCGGCAGGCGTCTCTTCTGGAGACTCGGCGGGTTTCGCCTCAGCCTCGGCGGGCTCGGCCTCAGCCGCTTTGGCGTCAGCCTCGGCCGGCTCGGCGTCAGCCTCGGCCGGCTCGGCCTCAGCAGCCGGGGCCTCGGTCGCGGCGGCCTGAGACTCGGCCTCGGCGGCGGGTTGCGACTCTGCCTCTTCTTTTGCCGCATCTTTGCCCGGCGCCAGCAGCATGCTCATGTTGCGCCCTTCCTGCAGCGGCTGGGACTCGATCACCGCGAGCCCGTCGAGGTCCTCGTAGAGGCGCTGCAGCAGAGCCCTGCCGCGCTCCGGGTGCGCCTGCTCGCGGCCGCGGAACATGATCGTGATCTTGACCTTGTCCTGGTGGCGCAGGAAGCGCTCGACGTGCCCCTTCTTGGTCTCATAGTCATGATTAGCGATCTTCGGCCGCAGCTTGATCTCGCGAATGTTGACCTGCTGCTGGTGCTTGCGCGCCTGCTTCTGCTTCTGCTCCTGCTCGTACTTGTACTTCGAGTAGTCGAGCAGGCGGGTCACCGGCGGTTTCGAGTTGGGCGCCACCTCGACCAGGTCGAGGTCGGCGTCCTGGGCGCGTTTCAGCGCCTCGTTGATCTCAACCACGCCGAGCTGCTCCCCCTCCGCCCCGATCAAGCGGACTTTGGGCACGCGGATCCGCTCGTTGATCCGGGTGGTATCGCGCTCTGGTGGGCGCCGATCGAACCTACGCGGGACCGGCACTATCTAAGTGAGGTGTGGAGCTTCAAGCGGACGAGAGGTTGGGTGGCTGGCACGGGACGCTCAGCGGCGCGGGGTGTTTGGCGTGCCTGCAATCAAGTGTCCGGAGTATAGACAGAGGCAGCCGATCGACACGACCAGCTCAGGCCGGAGCGCTCTCGGCCCGCACCCGGGCGGCGAACTCAGCGGCGGGCATCGCCCCCAGCTCGCCGTCCTCGTGCGAGCGCACGGCAACCGCGCCGGCCTCCTGCTCGCGATCGCCGACGACGAGCATGTAGGGGTAGCGACCGAGCTCGGCGTCGCGGATCTTCTTGCCGACCGACTCGGAGCGATCGTCGGCCTCGACCCGAACGCCGGCCTCGCGCAGCTCGGCGAGAACCTGGCCGGCGTACTCGTTGTGGCGATCGGAGACGGGCAGGACGATCGCCTGCACTGGCGCCAGCCAAACCGGGAAGCGGCCGGCGTAGTGCTCAATCAGGATGCCGGCGAAGCGCTCCATCGAGCCGAGCAGGGCGCGGTGGATCATCACGGGGCGGTGCGCCGCGTCATCCGCGCCGACATAGCTGAGGTCAAAGCGCTCGGGCATCTGGAAGTCGAGCTGGCAGGTGCCGCACTGCCAGGAACGGCCGAGCGCGTCGGTGACGTGGAAGTCGATCTTCGGCCCGTAGAAAGCGCCGTCACCGGGATTGAGCTCGTACTCGCGGCCCTGGCGATCGAGCGCCTCGGTCAGCGCCGCCTCGGCCTTCGCCCACTGCTCCTCGGAGCCCATCGACTTCTCCGGCCGGGTCGAGAGCTCGACTCGCACGTCCTCGAAGCCAAAGCGGGCGTAGAGCTCGTCGATCGCCTCACAGATGTCGGCGACCTCGTCGGCGATCTGCTCCTCGGTGCAGTAGACGTGGGCGTCGTCCTGGGTGAAGGCGCGCACCCGCAGCAACCCGTGCAGGACGCCCTCGCGCTCGTTGCGCGAGACGCGGCCGAACTCGGCCAGGCGCAACGGCAGCTCGCGGTAGGAGTGGCGCTCGGAGTCGAAGACGAGGCAGGCGCCGGGGCAGTTCATCGGCCGCAGCGCCAAGCGCTTCTCGTCGGACTGCATGAAGTACATGTCGTCGCGGTAGTTGTCCCAGTGGCCGGAGCGGTGCCAGAGCTCCTCGTCGAGCACCTGCGGCGTGGCGATCTCCTTGTAGCCGCGCTTGCGCAGCTGGGCCTGCACCTCGCCCTCGATCAGGTGGAGCAAAGTCGTCCCGTTGGGCAACCAGAAGGGCATCCCCGGCGCCTCCTCGCGCAGCATGAAGATGCCGAGCTGGGGACCGATGCGGCGGTGGTCGCGCTTTTTCGCCTCCTCGATCCGCTCCAGGTGCTGGGCGAGGTCCTTCTTCGAGAAGAAGGCGGTGCCGTAGATCCTGGTCAACATCTGGCGCTTCTCATCGCCGCGCCAGTAGGCGCCGGCGAGCGAGCTCAGCTTGATCGCCTTGATCCGGCCGGTCGACGGCCCGTGCGGGCCGCGGCAGAGGTCCTCGAAGGGACCGTTGCGGTAGAGCGAGACGGTCTCGACGCCTTCCTTCTCGATCAGGTCGCGGATCAGCTCGACCTTGTAGTCCTCGCCCTGGCCTTCGAAGATCTCGATCGCCTCGGCGACCGGGACGTCGCGCCGCTCGAAAGCCTCGTCAGCCTTGATGTGGGCGCGCATCGCCGCCTCGATCTGCTCCAGGTCGGCGTCGGTCACCCTGACTTCCTCGGGGAAATCGAAGTCGTAGTAGAAGCCGTTCTCGATCGCCGGGCCGATCGTCACCTTGGTGCCGGGATAGAGCTCCTGCACCGCCTCAGCCATCACGTGGGCGGCGTCGTGGCGGATCAAGTCGAGTGCCTCGGGGTCGCGCTCGGTGAGGATCGCGATCTCGGCTCCATCGGGCAGGGGCGCCGCGAGGTCGCGCAGCTCGCCATCGACGCGGATCGCAAGCGCCGCCTTGGCCAGGCCGGGCCCGATCGCGGCCGCCGCGTCGGCCCCGCCAGCGCCGTCGCTCAGCTCCAGCGCGGTGCCGTCGGGGAGCTTGACGGTGATCTTGGTCGCGGCCTCCATGCGGAAGCCATGGTACGCAGGATCGCTGCCTGGACACGCAACCATCTTGCGTTTTTCAGTGCTTGTCCTGCGCGCAATCCAATTGCGTGTCGGGCTATCGGGGGGCGCCCTGTCGCGCCTGGCGGACGGCGATCAGTGGGCAGGGACTGCGGCCTCGGGCGCCGGACCTTTCCCAAAGGACGTAGGGAGGGGCAATGAGGCGGGGGCGCAGACGGGTAAGCGGTGGGTGGCCGGCGCTCAATTCGCTGACGACGAAGCGGACCCCCGGCGGTGGACGGCGATCCGCTTCCTCGGCAGTCTCGATGCAGACCCGGCCGCCGCGTAGCTCCCAGGCGATGTACGGGGCGCCGTGTTCGTCGGCGAGCAGCTCTCGGGGCGCGAGCACCAGGGTCGGGCCTTCTCCGACCTCGTCGCGCAGGCCCGTCAGCGCCGGCGAGTAGGACCCGGGGCCCACGGGGACGTTGGCGAACGCCAGCAGCGAGCAGCCCGCCGCCACCAGCAGGTAGAGCCAGGCGACCGGGCGGCGCAGCAACGGCAGCACGATCACCAGAGCAGCCAGCGGCGCGCCGACCTCGATCGCCTTCGCGGCGGTGTACGGCGTGCCGCCAAGACGAGCGGCGGCGTAGGCAAGTGCGGCAGCGGCGAGACCGGCGATCAGCGCCGACTCGCGCTGGCGCCAGCAGAGCACCAGCCCGTAAAGCAGCAGGATCGAGGCGAAGGCGGCACCCGCGTAATAGCCGAGAGCCGGCACGGCGCCGGCGCCGGGGGTGAGCCGGAAGTCCCCTGAGGGCCAGATGCCAAGGCCCTCGAAGGGTGAGATTTGGCCGAAGAGGTTGCCGAGGCCGGGGCCGTTGGGGTCGAAGGTCTCGAACTGCTTGAAGTCGATCATTCGACCGATCTCGGGAGCGATCAGGACGGTAAACACGAGTACGGCCATCAAGACGGGCCTCACGACCGCGGGGCCTGTCGCGGGGGAAGGGGGGGCACTGCGGGCAGTCCACGGGCTGTCCTCGACCCCCCCTTCCCCCGCGCCACCCGCGGACGGGCGGAGACGGCTGATGCCGTACTCGAGCAGAGCCCAGATGGCTGCGGCGCCGAGCAGCCAGATCAGGCCCGGGAAGCTGTAGGTGTAGACCGAGCCCACGGCGAGCAGAGCTGCCGGCACGAAGCGGAGAGGGAGCTGTCGCCATTCCGGGTTGCGGGACGACTCGCGCAGTGCCAATACGAAGGCCAAGAAAAAGAGGGCCTGCATGGTCTCCTTGAAGGAGCCCTGGGCGAAGTAGGAGGCGGCCATGTAGGTGAGGCCGACGACCAGGGCCGCGGGGATGCGCAGGGCGGGAGGCTGGTCGCGGAAGGCCGTCAGGGCGGTGAGCGAGGCGAGGAGCGCGACGGCCACCATCAGGCCGGTGAAGCCCTGCACCAGGCCAATCCCGAGACCGTGGTTGAGAGCCGCGACGATCGCGTGCGGGCCCAGCGGATAGCCCTGGTGCAGAAGCTGCGAGGACTCGCCGTTGATAAGCCGATCCGTCGCCAGCAGGTGCTGGGACATGTCCGGGTTGAAGCTGGTGCCGAGGATGCCGAAGTGACCCTCGGCAAGGAAGGGCAAGGCGGTCGCCAGCAGTGCGAGCAGTGCGATCGGCGCGCCCTGCCAAAGCGCCCCTCTCCCACCCTCCAGGCGCCCCCACAAGTACACCGCAGAGACCACAACCAGTAGAGCGACGACAACTGCGGAGACCAAGCCGTCACCACCCAACCGCACCGTGCCCCAGCAAACAGCGCTGAGCAGCGCCAGCCCGACCGCCGGGGCGAGCCACGACCAGCGCCGCACCCCGCAAAGGGCGATCGCCGCCTGGCCAATCGCCAGCGAGGCGAGGCAAATCGCCAGCACTGCTGCGTAAGTCCCGATCACGAGGCCCGCGAGCCTAGACTGCGGGCATGGCGTTTGTTCCGCCCGCCCGTCATCTGCTGCGCGCGAGGGACCTCGCTGACGCTCGTTACTTCGAGCCGCTCGGGGTCGACGACATGGCCGCGGCCGCCGGTCTCTCGCGAGCACATTTCAGCCGCGAGTTCAGGCGCGCTTTCGGCGAGTCGCCCCACGCCTACCTGCTGACCCGCAGGCTGGAGCGGGCGGCGGCGATGCTGCGCACTACCGACCGCTTGGTCGCCGACATTTGCCTCTCGGTTGGCCTGCGGAGCATCGGCTCCTTCACCACGAGCTTCACTCGCACCTACGGGCACTCGCCGACCGCCTACCGGGCGGCTCACCCACCCGCTGCCCAGGGAGCGCTGATTCCCGGCTGCGTGGTCCGTGCCTACGCCCGACCACAACACCGCACGTTTCGAGAAGACAGCGCGCCCGCTCGCGCCTAGCATCGCCGCCGACCTTTCCGTTCGAAACGAAGGAGACGACGATGATCAGGATTGCCAACGCACAACTGTGGGTCCACGACCAGGACGAGGCACTCGCCTTTTACACCGAGAAGGTCGGCATGGAGGTTCGCGCCGACGTCACCCTGGCCGAGATGGGCGACTTCCGCTGGCTCACGGTTGGGCCCGTAGGACAGGAGGACGTCTCGATCGTGCTGATGGCGATCCCGGGACCGCCGGTCACGGACGACGAGACCGAGGGGCAGATCCGCGAGCTGATGGCGAAGGGCTTCGCCGGCACGGTCTTCCTCACCACCGACGATTGCCAGGCTTCCTACGAAGAGCTGAAGGGCCGTGGCGTCGAGTTCACCGAAGCCCCGGAGGAGCGCCCCTACGGCATCGACTCCGGCTTCCGCGACCCCTCCGGCAACAGCATCCGCCTCGCCGAGGTAAGAATGGCCGGGGTCTGAGACCGCGGACCTGGATGGGCACAGCTGGGCTCGAACCAGCGACCTCCGCCTTGTCGAGGCGGCGCTCTCCCAACTGAGCTATGCGCCCGGGAGACCTGAATCTAGCAGCGGCGCGCGGGCCGAGGCCTGCGCGCCGACACCTCAAGTCGACGGTTGCAAGTGCCGATGCAGGCCGTGCAACTTTTCAGCTAACTCGGTGTTTATGACAGCAGCGACCGATTAAGGCTTGAGGACCGACGAGCCAGGGAAACAAAGTCTCGCTGGTGGCACGTCCTTCGGAAACAAAGGGCCCCGAAAGGGGCCCTTTTCCGTTCCGCAGCGCGAGCTGGCCGAATGTTGGACAACCCGGCGCGCAAAGAGCTCGACCCCTGGCACGTTTCCCTACTGTGAGCGCCATGACTGAACACGGACAGCATCTCGTCGGCTTCCGCGCCAATCCGCCGGCAGAGCAAGAGCGAGACGTCGTGGACAAGGCCGACGCAGACGTCGTGAACAAGCCCGACGCCACGGACAAGCCGCGGATATTCCGCCTGCCACTACTTCGTGGTCGCTCCACGTCGGATGCCGCCTCCCGAGGAGAGCGCGCCGAGCAGAAGGAGCGCGAAAAGCAGCTCAAGTCCGCCGAGGCGGCGAAGGACGCCTTCTTCCAGACCCCGGCTGGCAGGGCGCGCCTCGCCTACAAACGGGGACACCGCCTCTTTCAGTACGAACTCGAGATCGGCGAGCTCAGTCCGATCGTCGTTCCCGGTCCCGTCGGCTCACCCGCCCGCGAGACCACCGATCCGGTCGACGTGCTCAACTCGGTAACCGTCGAGGGCTGGAAGCTCGTCACAGGCAAGTTCATCCATTCCGAGATCCGCGGCGGAGCAGTCGGTTGCTACCTCTTCAAGCGCTCGCAGAAACGGCGCCTCTCGATGAACAACCCCTGGCAGGCCCCCAGCACCACCGACTGAGCGCGGTTCGCCCCGCTCAGGGATGGTCGCTGGGGACATGCCAGCGGTGCGGTGCAAGCAGGGCATCGGTCGCCCCTGGCCCCCAGGAGCCCGGCTCATACAGCTCGACCGGCGGCGGTTCACGCACGACCGGGTCCGCCACTTCCCAGAGGCGCTCGATCGCGGCCGAGGTCGTGAAGAGGGTGCGATCGCCGACCATGACGTCGTGGATCAACCGCTCGTAGGCATCAAGGGCCTCCCCTGGACCGCCAAAGCTGTCGGCGTAGCTGAAGCGCATGTGGGCCTGCCCAAGCTGCATCTTTGGCCCAGGTACCTTGGCCAAGAAGGAGGCAGAGATGCTGCCCGGATCGCCCAGCTCGAAGGTCAGATGGTCGTGGCCGAACTCCTCGGCGACCTGACTGCAATCGATCGGGAACATGCGTCGCGGCGGCTCCGAGAAAGCGACCGTGAGCAGGTGGTGGGCGGCGGCAAGCCGCTTGCCCGAGCGCAGGAAGAAGGGCACCCCCTCCCAGCGCCAGTTGTCGACGAAGGCGCGCAGGGCGACGAAGGTCTCGGTGTCTGAGTCGGCAGCCACCCCTTCCTCTTCGCGGTAGCCGGCGTACTGGCCGCGGACCACGTCTGCGGGCTCGAGTGTCTTCATCGCTTCGAAGACCTTCTCCCGCTCGACCATCAGCGATTTGGCGCTGAGCGAGACCGGCGGCTCCATCGCGACGAAGCTGAGCAGCTGGAAGAGGTGGGTGACGATCATGTCGCGGAAGGCGCCGGTTTCCTCGTAAAAGCTCCCGCGCATCTCGATCGAGAGCGTCTCCGGCACGTCGATCTGGACGTGGTCGATGTGATTGCGATTCCAGACCGGCTCGAACATGCCATTGGCGAAGCGCAGGGCAAGCAGGTTCTGCACCGCCTCACGGCCGATGTAGTGGTCGATGCGGAAGACCTGGTCCTCGCGAAAGACGGAGTGGACAAGCCTGTCCAGCTCCCTCGCCGAGGCGAGATCGCGGCCGAAGGGCTTCTCCATGATTACCCGCGCCCCCTCACCCAAGCCCGCCCTCCCCAGCCGTTCGATCACGCCGGCGGTCGCGGCTGGGGGTAGCGAGAGGTAGTGCAGGAGCTCCGCCTCGTGAAGCTCCTCCCGGGCGGCATCGATCGCAGTCACCAGTGGATCGAACCCATCGCCAGTCGCGGCAAAGCCGAGTGCCGCGGCGAAGCGGTTCCACGACTCACCCTCGACCGGCTTGCGCTCCGAGTCGCAGACCGCCAGCCGCGCCAGCTCGACGAACTCCTCATCCGAAAGCGAGCTGCGCGAGCTGCCAATCAGGGCAAACCGCTCCGGCATCAACCCGGCCTCGAAGAGATGAAAGATCCCGGGCAGCAGCTTGCGCCGCGCCAGGTCGCCGGTCGCGCCGAAGAGCACGATCACCTGGTCGCGCGGAGTCAACGGCGCGGCCTTGGTTGGAGCCTCCAGCGCTTCCACTGCCATGGCTTCAGCCTTGCAGAACGGGAAGGCCCGCCTGCGTCGAAGCCGCAAAGCCCGCATTTGAAGAAGGCGCCTACCAGAATCGAACCGTGTAAACGGCTTTGCAGGCTCGTTTATCGGCGTCGGATTCCGCTTGCCGGTGCGGCCCTGGCGAGCCGTGCCACCCCCGGGCCGAACCTAAGCGCGAGAAGACGCCCGGCTGTCCGCGCTGCCGATCTGCCAGCGAACCCCAGGCCCGAACTCCAAGACCACGCCGCCGGGGGTGATCAGCTCCCAATTGGGTGGATCGTCTTCGGCCTCACGGGCGGCAGGCTTCACATCGAGCAGCGAGCCGTCAGAGAGCTTGCAGCGCAGCTCGCCGGTCTCCGCGTCGATGTCGGCATCGTCAACCGAGCGCCCAACCAGCTCCGCCGGGTCGGCCGGCGACCACGCTGCATCCTGCGTAGCGAGACGCCAGAGTTCGCCCGCCGAGTCCTTGACCTCGACATGGAGAACCTTCGGATAGGCGATCCGGGCATCAACGATCTGCCCGCGCATGGAGCGCAGGACGTTGAGAGGCGATGCGTCAAGTGCAACTGCGGTTGCCATTTATCCCTTCCATTGTCGCAGCCAGGCCAGCAGTTCTCCATAGCTCAGGTTCGCCTGCACACTCCCGGCCTGCTTCTCCGCGTGAAGCGCCTCGCTCGCTTCGTACCGCTCCTGAATGGTCAACCCCGCCTCCTTGCAGACTTGTCGGAATTGCTTGATGTCCCGCTTGTGACCCACGTTCGGCGGCGAGTCTATTCGGGCTCCCCGAGCCCCAATCCGGTAATCAGTCCCGGTCGAGGAAGGCGTCCAGCGGTGCTGCCGCTTCGGCCCCAGCGCCGGGCATCAGGTGGCCGAAGAGATCGAAGGTGACCTTGATCGAGGAGTGGCCCATAAGGGTTGCGAGAGCCTGGGCATTGACCCCGGCGGCGATCATAAACGAGGCGTAGGTATGGCGAGCCCGATGCAGGCGCAGCCGATCCGCCAGCCCCGCAGCCGACCATGCACAATCCGCCCGTCGGTAGAGGCTCGCCGCGTGGACGCCCGCCCGTCGGCGCCAGCAAATATCAGTGCGTCATCGGCGTACTGACCAGCGTGAGAGCGTCGGTCGCGCAACAGCTCTCGGAGGACAATCGGAGCGGGGGTCGTGCGTCGCGAGGTACGTGTCTTGGGTGCGATCGACCCCCTCCGGGGCTCCCCGGCAGTCAAGGACGCTTCGCGCCCGACCCCGTAGGGGTTAACGGCCGGGGAGCCGGTGCTTCAATCGGGGGTAGTCGACCTCCATCCCGGCGATAGGACGTGAGGCGCGATGCATTTGGTGGAAGTCGGCTGCTAGAGGTGGCCGACTAACTCCGTCGGTTAGCCCAGCAGATACCCGACTTCCCTGAATCGATCCTGGGATCGGGAACACGCACGACAGTCCGAGGCAACGCCAGTCCTAGCCAGCCCCCTGTGGCTCCCCGGGGTTCTCAAACTGCTCCAGTCGAATCCGCCGTACCTTCAGCCTCAACACGTTGCCCGATTCGACCCGCAATCACCGTCTGCAGTTCAGAAATTAGCTCCTCCCACGGGCGGTCTAGACCGACAACGAAAGGGCACGACCTCTCGCTGCTCAGTGACAAACCGGCCCGGCATGGCTCGTCTTGATTCTCGAAGATCGTGTGCGTGCTCCTGGCCTCCTCGTGCACCTTGTACCGGGCAGGAACCAGCGTCAGCCATCGATCCTCCAGGGGCATTTCCGCTCGCGAATCGAAGTCCGCGCTAACCCTGGCGCAATCGGCGACACATGCCGCCCCGAAATAGTCGATGAGCCTCCCAAGGATGGGATCAATCGTCACTCGTCGAAGCTCCTCGTCCATGGCCTCCCCGTCAAACGTAAAAGCCCAAGGGTCTCGAAGGAACTTTACGATGACGCCAGCAGGAAGCCGAACCATCGAGCAGGCCAAGAGATGCGCGAGGCCATCAGCGAGAATCCGTGATTGCTTGCCAAGTCTCTGGAAACCGACCAGCAGGCTGCCACTATTCGCGAGCCCAGTGACCAAAGCCTCTGGGAGGCTGTCGAGGTCGCATTCTCCACCCCAGGGACGATCCAGCAGCCCGTCCACCGCCGCGTCACCAACGACACAGGCGACAATCGCCCAAGGAGTGAATTTCAACTCACCCCGCTGCTCCCAGAACGTCTGGAGCTGAGCGGGCTCTGGCCAGCGCTGTTGATTCCAAAAGGCCCCGCTGGCAGCTTCCAGACTCCCTTGTGGAGAAAGCGCTTGAGGGGCGATCCGGGCGACTACCGACGCATGGCGCACGACCATCCGCTCAAGCTGGGAACGGTCCCAGAGTTTGATGACCGGACGCGGGTTCTTCTTCTGGAACTCCGACACCCAATCTCGCGTGTCGTTTGAGAAACGGGAGTTCGTTGCAACAACCAGCACGGCTACATCCGCATCACCTTGCGCGTCAACCACTGCTTCTTTTACCGCTCGGGGCTCGACCGTCCGCGATCGACCCTTGACCTGAAGCCACCAAGGCTCTGGCCGAAACCCGCCGCCGGGCTCCTCGACGTGAAAGGTTGCTTCGATGTCCCGCCCGCGGTCGCGACTCGTACCGCTGGCAGACCCAGCTCGCCAAACGAGATCGACTGCTCCGATCGAATCGCACAGCCAGTAAACAAGCTCCTCCAAGGCCTCTCCGCGCAAATCCGGCCAAGGAATCTCCGACGGTATTACGAGGTTCTGCTCCACATCCACCCCTAACGAAGAATGGTCGCCAGGAGCGTGTCGAAGTGGACCTTGTCGACGGTCTCGATCATGTCCAGGAGATCACGGATCGCAGTCTGACCACCCTTCGTCAATGACATGTCGAAGTTCAGTACTCCATCGCTTCGCTCCGCATGCGAATGAGTCTCGACGAAGCGAAGAATGGCGGTCTTCTTAGCTGCGTCATACTCGATGTGGGTCATCTTCTGATGAAGATTCTCATGACTCGGTACCTTGAACGCCAGAAAGGTCTCCAAGAACTTGCGTCCGATGTTTGGGAAATTGTAGATCGCTGCCAGCGACCCATCCGCCCCGAAGGAATGGAGCAAGCTAAAGAGGTAGTGATACTCGGACTCAAACTCCAATAGAAGTTTGTCCAGGGGTGCCAGAAAGGCCTCACGTCCCGCCGTGAGTTCACGGTTGTTGATCATGTAAAAGGAGCGCTGAGGCTTTCCGCCGATCTTCTTGATGTGAAAAAACCAGTTGCGCACCTGACGCATGAAGTCGAAATTGTGCGTCAGGATAAACACTTGCTTTGCGCCCTTTACTGACTCCTTGAGAAATGCGAACGCCTGAAAGAGCGAGTTTGCATCCAAGCTGGAAATCGGATCGTCTACAACGACAATGCCATTCGCGAGATCAAACTCGCGATCGGAGAGATGTACGACGAAGTAGACAAAGGCAATTGCCGTACGCTCGCTTTCGCTGAGATCATGCGCGGCCTCGCCGAAGCGTCGGATCTCGTAGCCATCGCCACTGACTTCAAATGCCAGCTCTTGCCTCCCCAGGAATAGCGCAAGCTTCTCATTTATCTCATCACAAGCCGCGTGGGACGAGGAGATCCTCGCCCGCGATGCGGTTATGCGCTTTCTGAGGCCATCGATTGAGTCGTCAGGCTGCGTTGAAGTTCCGCTCTGCAGTTCATTGATCGATTGCGCGGCTACCGCAATCTCATCTTCGAGCTTCTGAGCGTCGTCAAAGATTTCGCTGAGGTAGTGCTTTTTCAATACCTTTCGCGCAGCTTCCTTCTCTTTGTCGAAATTCGCCGTCTTGGAGTTGTGGCGGGCCAAATGTGCGTTGACCTCATCGGTCGCGGCCAAGATTTCTGCGGCATCGAGTGAAGTCTCCAACGCGAAGGACTTCGTCGTCTGGGTCTTCTTGGCTTGAAGCTCCTTGATCAGATCCGCAAGGCCGCCGCGAAGGGATTTCCTTGCAGAGACCAGCGCTTCCACTCCTAGCTTGTAGTCGGGAACCAGCTCGTCATAGAGGTTTGATGGCTCGCGGATCGTGATTGCGTCGAGATCTGAAATCACGCCATCCGCACGTTCGATCAGATGGTCGATGGAACGCTTGAGGCGCTTGTCGGCGTCGTTGAAATGGGCATCAAGCTCGGCCAGCCTCTCCGGCGGAAGGGTTTGGCCGCAAAACTCGCAATGACTCGATGAATGCCGCCTATGCAGGACAACCCCTTGCTCCACCCAGCCCCCAACGTCGATGTTCTCGGCAAGGCGCTGGATAACAAGGGAGCTAACGACCTCCTCCAACGTCGCGGAGACCGCGGTGGCTAGGTCGTCAAGAATGCCGGCAAGGTTTTGGATGCTGGGCAATGCGTCAAGCGATGGCCGCTGCTGCTGACCGAGCGTCCTCTTGAGGGCCTCAAGGTCGTCGTCGGCCAGCAGCTCCTTGGAGGTCAGGTCCCCGAAGTCGGATTCAGCGCTTGGTCTGCGGTATGAGCGAGTCGACTCAACGCCGCCTACGTTCTGGCCGATCGTCCGGGCGATGTCCGTGAAGAGCTGACTACTCCGTTTGACTAGGGCTTTGTGCCCGTCTTCGTGCTGCTTAAGCCGTAGAAGCTTGGCCGTTAGCGACTCCTCGTCTTGGACAATCTGGCGTGAAATCTCCCGGTTCTCGGCCCCGAGGATAAAGATCGGTGACGGTCCGCCTACCTTCTCGATGTTGGTCAGAACGTAGTCTCGATTGAAGACGCGGATGGGCTCGGTGCACTCCGTTCCCTGACGCCAACTCTGTGAATCCGTCGTGACCTCATAGGTCAATTTCGGATGCTGCGATAGCTCTCCATCGGAAAGAGCTGCGAAGAGGCGAGACAAGGTGGTCTTGCCCGCGCCATTCCAGCCGTAGATCAGGTTGTATCTGCAGAAGTCTTGTAGGTCGTTGCCCCATCTGTAATCCCGAAAGATTCCGAGATCCCTGACTCGTGATATTCGCTTAATCATCCGATCCGCCGTGCACAGCCGCTTACACGAGACGGACCGGGAGCAGGAGAATGTTGAGTCCCATCACTCGGAAAGGGTTCCGGATCGAGCTACGAAGCCGAAGGACCACTTAGGAGTGCATCGACTTCCTCAAGCATCGTTTTAGCGCGAACAGCCGCGCCCCCGGCGATAGTTGCTTGCGGCGCCGCTTCATCCATCGTGACGATGGTCGCTAGTTCACGAGTCATGTAGGTCAAAGCCTCGGTCAACTTCGCGATTGCTGCCGCTTGCCGCTCCTCATTTGACATGCGAGCACCCTACCCGTACCAAAGGCGGCCCGCGGGCAATCAGGCAGACTGGCGTCTTACGTCCCAAGCTGGCGCTTCTCTCGTCCGGCAGCCAGGCGCGTCTGCGATCCAAGCCAAGATCCGCCGGCGGGCTAATTAATCGCCTCCAGCAAACATCTTCGTGCCACGCCCCGTGCCACAGTGCGCCACCCAAATAGCCGGTTTCAGCCGGAATCAGCCGGATTCGAGCTGCGGTCGAAAGGTCGCTCGAGCCGCTCTGGCAAGCGAAGAGCGGCTTGCCAGAGCTAGAGGCGCCCACCGGAATCGAACCGGTGTAAACGGCTTTGCAGGCCGCTGCGTAACCACTCCGCCAGGGCGCCGAAGCGGGATGAAGGGTAGCGGCGTTTTGAGCGAGGCGAGGAGCTAGGCCGCGCGCTGCTCGGGACCTGGATCGTCGTCGATGTCGAGGATCAGGTTGTCGTCGGCGCTGCGGCGGACTTTGAACTCAAGCGGGGAGCGCTCCTCCAGCTCGCGGAGCAGCTCAACCGGTTCGTTGAGGCGCATCGAGAGGGTGGCGCGACCCTCGGAGAAACGCTCGACCGAGATGTCCGAGGTTGCATCGATCTGGCCGGCCGCATCCTCGAAGCCGACAAGCTGGGAGAAGTCGTCAAGCGGGCCGATCTCGACTTTGACCAAGCCTTCGAAGAGGTTCTGAGCTGCCTGCTCGATCGGGCCTGGCTCGCTTGCGGGAGGCGCAACGCCGCTAACGTCGGCCTGTGCCTGGTTCAGCTCCTGTGCCCGGCGGCCGACCTCGACCGCCTCGCGCAACGCCTTCATCCTGATCCGGGTCGCCTGGCCCCGGGCCTGGGCCTGGATCTCCCCCAACTTCGAGGAGACCGTCTCCAGCGAGGCGATGCTGCGATCGTGGCGTTCGTTGGCCTCGACCAGGCGCTCGTGCAGGCCGCGGATCTCGCGCTCGCGCTCGATCACCATCGCCGAGAGCGACGAGAGCTCCTCCTCAGAGCGAGCGGCCGTGTCGGCGGCCTCGCGCCAACGCTTTAGAGCCTCCTCGGCATCGCGCTCCAGCGCCCAGTTGCGAGCGTCACGCGCCGCTAGTGCCCCCTCCACATCCGATCGGCGGTAGCCGAATAGCGCCCGCTTGAAGCTACCCATGCGCGGCACCGTAAAGGTGCCCTCGGACGCCATCGGGCGACAACTGAAGCTCGAGCCGCGGCGCCTCGCGCCAGAGATCCTCAAGCGCGTAGCGCTGCCGCTCTTCCTCGGTGAACACGTGCAGAACGCTGTCGAGGTAGTCGAGCACGATCCAGCCGGCCGCTTCGGCCGCCTCCGAGCCACCCGGCAGCAGCCCCTGCTCTTGCTTCAGCCGCAACTTCACCTCGTCGGCGATCGCCCGTGCCTGGCGCTCGTTGCGCGCCGTGCAGATCGTCAAGAAATCGGTGTAGGAGACGAGACCACGCATGTCGAGGACGACGATCTCACTCGCGGCTTTCGAATCGGCGAGCTCGGCCAACCGCCGGGCCAGCGCCTCACTGCCTGCGGCTTTCTCACTTTCGCTCATCGGTAGATCCCCTTCTCTTCTATGAAGCGTGCCACCGGCTCGGGCACCAAGTAACGCAGCGGTCGCTCCTGCGCAGCCCGCTCGCGGACGGCGGAGGACGAGACTCCGAACTGCGGCATCTCCAGCATCGTCGCCCTGCCGTCGGCACCGAGGCTGCGCAGCACAGCAGCAACGTCAGCGTCGGATATGCCGGCCCGGCGGGCAACGGCGAGGCGGGCCAGCTCGGTGACCCGCTGCGGCTCGCGCCAGCTCTCCAGCCCCACCGCCGCGTCGGCCCCCATCACGAAGACGAGCTCTCTATCGCCTCTGTCCTTTGCAAGCAGCTCCAAGGTCTCATACGTGTAGGACGGCCCCTCGCGCTCCACCTCCAGAGTCGAGACCGAGAAACGCGGGTCATCGGCGGCCGCGAGTCGCGTCATCGCCAGCCGCAGCTCGCGGCCCGGGTCGTCGGCGATCCGCTTGTGCGGCGCGCTGCCGGTCGGCATCAGGATCACCTCGGCGAGGTTGAGCTGCCAGAGGGCCTCCTGGGCGAGCGCGAGATGGCCGAGGTGCGGCGGGTTGAAGGCCGAACCGAGGACGCCGATGCCAGCCGGCGCCGCGCTACTCACGCACTTGGCCGTCGCCGCGGACGACGTACTTGTAGGTCGTCAGCTCACGCAGCCCGATCGGACCGCGAGCGTGGAGCTTCTGGGTCGAGTTGCCGATCTCGGCCCCCATGCCGAACTCGAAGCCGTCGGTGAAGCGGGTCGAGGCGTTGGTGTAGACGACGGCCGCGTCGACCCCGGCGGTGAAGCGCTCCGAGGCCTCCTGAGAAGAAGTGACGATTGCCTCCGAGTGCGTGGTGCCGTGGTGGTTGACGTGCTCGACCGCCTCCTCGAGGGAGTCGACAACGCCCACCGCCATCTTCAGATCGAGGTACTCGGTGCTCCAGTCGGTCTCGGTTGCCGGGCCGACCTCAACGCCACCTGCCAGCTCGCGCACACGCTCGTCGCCAACCAACTCGACACCCGCTCCATGGAGGTCAGCAAGCACGCCGGGCAGGAAGTCCGGCGCCACGTGGGCGTCGACCAAGAGCGTCTCGGCCGCATTGCAGACACCGGGCCGCTGCACCTTGGCGTTGTAGGCGATCTTCCTCGCCATCTCGAGATCGGCATCGGCGTGCACGTACACGTGACAGTTGCCGGCGGCGGCGTAGATCACCGGCACCTTCGCCACGTCCTTGAGGGCGTTCTTCAGCCCTTCGCCGCCGCGGGGTATCAGCAGATCCACGTTTCCCTCCTGGGTGGCGAGCTCCGCCAGGTCCTCGCGGCCGCCGCCAACGAAGAGGACCGCGTCCTCAGGCAGCCCCGCCTCGACCAGCGCCTCGCGCACGACCGCCGCGAGCGCCCCGTTGGAGCGTTCCGCGTAGCTCGAACCGCGCAGCACGATTGCGTTGCCGCTCTTGATCGTCAGCGCGGCGCAGTCGATCGTCACGTTGGGCCGCGCCTCGTAAACGACGGCAACCACGCCTAGCGGCACCCTGACCTTGCGCAAATCGAGGCCGCTGGAGAGCGTTTTGCGTTCCAGCTCCTCACCGATCGGATCCTCGAGCGAAGCCACGGCCCGAACTCCCTCGGCCATCGCCGCAACCCGATCCTCAGTCAGCGTCAATCGGTCCCGCAGCGCCTGAGTCAGTTCCGCCGCACGCTGATCGGCCAGATCGGCCGCATTGGCCTCGAGGATCTCCTCCACCCGCTCCCCGAGCAGCCGCACAACAGCCCCGAGCGCTGCGTCCTTCTCCGCGCTCGATACCCCCGCAAGCTCCCGCGAAGCCCGCTTAGCCGCGATGCAGCTTTCCTCAACGCTTCTGGTGGTGGTCGCCATCGAGCTAAGGGTAACCGCAGGAGGTAGGCGCCCCTCCCGCGGAGGCTCCCGATCCTACGCTCGAGCCCCGGCAAGCAATCTGCTGCGCGACGGTCTCCGCGGGAGGGGCGCCTACCTCCCTATGCTGCGCGACGGTCTCCCGGGGAGGGGCACCCGCCTCCTACACCAACACGAATCTGTCGCGGTGAATGACCTCGTCAGCCGCATGCGGCAACCGCTCGCGCACCTCAGCGCTCTTCAACCCCATAACCCGCGCCAGCTCCGGCGCCGAGTAGTCGACGATCCCCTTGCCAACCACCACTCCGTCCGCGGCCACCTCGACCGCGTCACCGGCGTCGAACTCACCCTCGATCGCGGTGATCCCCACCGGCAGCAGACTGGAGCCGCTCTCGCGCAGGACCCGCGCCGCGCCAGCATCGACGCTGAGGCGCCCGTGAACCGGCTTGGCGTACTTGAGCCAAAGCTTGAAGCTCGACGCCTTGCCACCCTGTGCCGCGAAACGGGTGCCAACCGAGTCGCCGGCGACGGCCCCGGCCAAGCTGCCTGAGCTCGTGCCGTCGCAGATCGTCGCCGGGATGCCGGCCTCGCTGGCCATCTCGGCCGCAGCGACCTTGCTGCGCATTCCTCCAGAGCCAAAGGCCGAGGTGCGGTCGCCGATCTCGAGGCCACTGAGCTCGGAGAAGTCGCCGACCTCGGCGATCCGCTCCGCCCCCGGGTCGAGGGTCGGGTCCGCGCTGTACAGACCGTCGGTGTTGGTCAGCAGCACGAGCAGGCGCGCGTCGAGCAGGATCGCCACCTGGGCGGCGAGAAAGTCGTTGTCGCCGAAGGTGATCTCGTCGGTGGCAGTGGTGTCGTTCTCGTTGACCACCGGCACCACCCCCCACTCGATCAGCCGCCGCAGGGTCTGGCGAGCGTTGAGGTAGTTGGTCCGGGCAGCAATGTCGGCCGCCGTCAGCAGCACCTGCGCGGCGCGCGTTCCATGCTCGGCGAGGCGACTCTCGTAGGCGCGGAAGAGATCGCCCTGACCGACCGCGGAGGCGGCCTGCAACTCGTCCATTGCCCGCGGGCGCACCGGCAGGTCCATCAGGCCCATGCCGCGGGCGATCGCGCCCGAGGTGACCATCGCCACCCGCTCGCCCTCCCGCTCGAGGGCGGCGACCTGGGCGCAGACGGAGTCGAGCACGTCGGTGCGCAGGGCACCGTCATCGGCGGCGACGATCGAGGATCCGAGCTTGACGACGAGAGTCATTGCCGCCCAAGTGTATGAGCCACCACGGAGTCGGCCGTGCCCCTCTAAGGCATGGTTGCAACACTGCCGAAAGACCTATCGATGAGCCGACCGCAGGACAGTCGCCTGCCCTACCTGCCCGGCATCGACGCCCTGCGCGCGATCGCCGTACTGGCCGTCTTCCTCTACCACGCCGGCGTCGACTGGATGCCCGGCGGCTTTCTCGGCGTCGACGTCTTCTTCGCGATCAGTGGCTACCTGATCACCTCACTGCTGCTCAGCGAGCGGCGTCGCACCGGCGGTGTCCGCCTCGGCCAGTTCTGGCTGCGGCGGGCGCGACGCCTGCTGCCAGCGGTCGGCGTGCTGATCGCGGTGACGATGATCGTCGCGGCAATCGTCGAGCCCGACCGCCTGACCGAGCTGCGCGGCGACGCGATCGCCTCGCTCGCCTACGTCGCCAACTGGCACTTCATCTTCGAGCACCAGTCTTACTTCGACCAGTTTCAGCGTCCCTCGCTCTTCCGCCACCTCTGGTCGCTCTCGGTCGAGGAGCAGTTCTACCTCTTCTGGCCACTCGCCTTTGCCGGCGGAATGTCGCTGCTGGGGCGCAAGCGCCTGGCGCTTGGCGTGCTCGCCGGCGCCGGCGCCTCACTGGCGCTGACCTGGATCCTCTTCGACCCGACAGCGGCCTCGCGGGTCTACTACGGCACCGATACCCACGCCGCCGGCCTCCTGATCGGTGTCGCACTGGCACTCGTCTGGGCGCCGTGGCAACTGCAGCGCGCCAAGCCCGGCCGCTGGTGCGGGCCGGTGCTCGACGCGGTCGGGGTCGTTGCGCTTGGCTACTTGGTTCTCAGCTTCCTGCGGGTGCACGACTACGACTTGGCGCTTTTCCACGGCGGCTACCTCTGGCTGGCATTGGCGAGCGCGGCTGTAATCGCCGTCGTCGCGCATCCGACCGCGCGCCTGGGAGGACTGCTGGCTCGACCGGCACTCGTCTGGCTCGGCCTGCGCAGCTACAGCTTCTACCTCTGGCACTGGCCGGTGCTGGCGCTGACTCGTCCCGGCCTCGACGTCTCGCTGCCCCGCGGCGTCCTGATTCCACTGCAACTACTCGCCGTGCTCGCCCTCGCCGACCTTTCCTACCGCTTCGTCGAGCTGCCTTTCCGCGGCAGGCGCAAGCTGCCGGCGATGCCGGAGGACTGGCTCCGCGTCGCCCGGCCCGCCCTCGCCTTCGGCGTGGCCGCGATCGTCGCCCTGATCGGCTGGAGCGGGATCGCCTCGACCGGCAACCACCACCTTGCCCCGGGCGTAGCCGCGGCCTCGACCGCGAAGGTCGCCAAGGTGACCGTGAGACAGGCATCGTCCGGCACGCGACCGCGGATCGTCGCCTTCGGCGACTCGGTGATGATCGGGGCGAAGGACAAGCTCGCAGCCCGCTTCGGACCCCGCTTCTCGATGAACGCAAAGGTCGGTCGCCAGGCCGATGAATTCGTCGACCTCGCCCAACACCTGAAGCGACGCAACGGTCGGATTGACGCCCTGATCATCCAGATGGGCAACAACGGCCCCCTTTACGGCGATGAGATGGAGGCGCTGCGCAAGGCGACCTCAAACGTCGGCGAGCTTTTTCTCGTCAGCGACCACGCACCGGTCTCATGGCAAGACGAGTCCAACCACGCCCTCGCCGAAGCGGACGCGACCTGGCCCCACACGACCTTGATCGACTGGGCCCCCGTTGCGGCCGCACACGAAAACCTGCTCTGGGACGGCATCCACCTAACGCCAGCCGGCGCGGGCGTCTATGCGCGGCTGATCGTGAGCTCCGTACGCGCGGCTAATGAACTCATCGACGGTGCTTCTTCGGCGACGCCGCCCAGAAAAGCTCGCGGTCACTGAGGCTAGCGAGAAGCATCGCAACGAGTAGAAACCCAACGTCGCCGAGACCCCAGGCCAGCCCCTGAAGATCGAGCCAGCGCTGGAATAGTCCGACGGCCACCGCCGAGGCAACGGTCGCAAGAGCGATGCGGGCAAAGCGAAGCATTAGCCCAATACTACCCAGAGCATGAAACGTATTGTCACACCGATTGAGATCCAGGTTGTCTCAATTTGCCGCACCCGATTCGCTGGCAACTCCTCGTCTCGCCGCGACTCTGACCAGTGAACGATTAGCCGGCCCGCAACGGAACCAATCCCGGCGCCGATGAGAAGATCCTGGGCGCCGGGCGTGGCGCTCGCGAGAGCTCGTGAGTACGGGTCGGCGTCGAACACCCCAATACAAGGCCACGAGCCCCGCGCCTCTCCCCTTTGTGATCACGGATATAGCTCGAACTCGTGCTCGCCGACGCGGACCTCGTCGCCGGGCTCGAAGCCGGCGGCGCGCAGGGCGGCGATGACGCCGATCTCGTTGAGCCGCTGCTCCAGGTAGGCGAGCGCCTCTTCGTTTTTGACGTCGTGGCGCTCGAAGAGCAGCTCGACGCCGCGACCGGTGACGCGGTAGGCGCCGTCGTCCTCGCGTTCGACCGCGTAGCCGCCCTCACCGGCCGGCCGGTAAACACGGTGCTCGGCCTCGAATTCGCCCGGCCGCTCGGCGGTTCGCTCGGGACGTGCGACTGAGAGCTCGGGCAGAGCAGCCAGAATGCGCTCGCGCAGCTCGCCCAGACCCTCGCCGGTTGCCGAGGAGATGGCAAGCACGGCCAGCGCCCGATCGCCAAGTCGCTCGCGCCACTCCTCGAGCGCGGCCTCCACCTCGTCGGGCGGCAGCAGATCCCGCTTCGAGAGCAAGACCAGCTCCGGCAACCGGTCCAGTCCACCCCCGTAGGAGGAGAGCTCCGCCCGAATCGCCTCGTAGTTCGTCTCGGGCTCTCCTTCCAGCGGCGCCAGCTCGATCAAATGGACGAGCATCGCGCAGCGCTCGACGTGGGCAAGGAACTCGTGTCCCAGCCCCGCTCCCTCGGCCGCCCCTTCGATCAGCCCCGGAATATCGGCAACGATCGCCTGCCGATCGTCGCTCTCGATCGTCCCCAGCACCGGCGAGATCGTCGTGAACGGGTAGTCGGCGACTTTCGGCGCTGCCCGGGTCAGCCGCCCCAGCAACGAGGACTTCCCCGCGTTCGGCAGCCCGATCAGCCCTACGTCAGCGAGCAGCTTCAGACGCAGCTCAATCCACCCCTCTTCCCCCTTGGTCCCGTTCTCGGCAAACCGCGGCGCCTGCCGCGTCGAGTTCGCAAACCGCTTGTTCCCGTGTCCCCCACGCCCCGAATGAGCAACAACGGCCCGCTGCCCCGCCTCGATCAGGTCGACCCGACTCCCATCGACGGCTTCAGCCTGAGTCCCCGCCGGAACCAAGATCTCCCGATCGTCGCCCCGCCCCCCATGCTTGTTCGACCCTTCCCCATGCTTCCCCCGCCCGCCCCTGAAGTGCTTGCTCCCCTTCAGCGCGCCCAGATCCCGCTTAGACGAATCGCAAACGAGCACCACATCCCCGCCATGCCCACCATCGCCGCCATCCGGACCACCACGAGGAACGTGCGCCTCGCGACGGAAGCTGATGCAGCCATTGCCGCCCGCCCCGCCCTCAACCCAGATCTTCGCCTTGTCGTACATGAGATTTAGAGAGGTGCAACGCGTTCTCCGCGCCACAGCGGGACAAAGCGTTGCACCTTGGGGAAGCCCTTCGGAGTGCGAGGTCCTGCGGGACCCTGGACCACACGGGAGGGCGAGTGCCCCTACCCCGGAGGCTCCCGGTAGACGGCGTGAACCCTCCCAGCCGACCTGCTGCGCAACGGTCTCCGGGGTAGGGGCACTCGCCCTCCCCGCTGAGCCCTACGAGTCCTGCAGAACCGAGATAGTCCGACCCTTGCGCGACGACTTGAACTCAACCGTCCCAGGCCGTGCCGCAAAAATCGTGTGATCGCGCCCGAGCCCGGTGCCGTCACCGGGCCAGAACCGCGTCCCCCGCTGCCGCACGATGATCTCGCCCCCGGTCACCTTCTGTCCAGCGAAAACCTTGACCCCAAGCATGTTGGGATTGGATTCGCGTCCGTTGCGGCTTGAGCCGAGTCCCTTCTTATGAGCCATCGTCAGAATCCTTTTTAGCAGCTGATTTTGTTGATGATGCTGGCGCTTTTTTGGCCGCGGGTTTTTTCGCCGCCGGTTTTTTGGCAGCGGCTTTTTTCGCGGGAGCTTTTTTGGCTTTGGCCGGTTTTTTGGCCTCTGCTTTCGCTGCCGGCTCTTTTTTCGGCGCGACTTTTTTCTCCGCCGCCGGTTTTTTCTCAGCCGCTTTCGCCGCTTTAGGAGCCGCCTCTTTTTTCGCGGCCGGCTCCTCTTTCTTCGGCGCGGCCGCCTTGCGGCTCCCGAGGCTGATCTCGGTCACCTCGAGCTTGGTCAGCTCGGAGCGGTGGCCAGCGCGACGGCGATAGCCCTTCTTCGGCTTGTATTTGAAGACCTTGATCTTGGGGCCGCGCAGGTGCTCGGAGACGGTCGCCTCGACCTTGACTTTCTCCAGCTCCTTGCCGCCCGCAACGACTTCTTTGTCGCGGAACATCACCGGGCGCAGCGTGACTTTGTCGCCCTCTTTGGCGCTCAATCGATCGACGAGCAGCGAAGTGCCCTTCTCGACCTTGTACTGCTTGCCACCTGTCTCTATGACTGCGTACGTGTTCATTCGTCCTTGCCGCTCGAGATGGCTGAGTTCAATTGACGTGCCCGCGGGGGCGCGACTGGCCAAGCTGGACAGCGCACGCGGCCGCTGCGCGTAGCAGCGCTACGCGCGAGGCTGTGGGTGCTGATCCAGCGCCGCGCCAGGCGCGACATCCGTGGGTACGTGAATTGAGCTCAGTCATCGGAAGTTGAGCGCGACCGACCGCGACCACCCCTGCGACCGCGACGGCGACTGCGCGAGGCCGAGGATTCTAGCTGGGAGCCGTTCTCCTCGCCGCCAGCGCTGTCGCTCGAGCCGTTGCTCGCCTCTCCGGGCGGCAGCGAGGCCACCGCGGCGGCCCGCTCGACCCGCTCGATCCGCACCAGTTTGCGCTCGCCGACGAAGCGACCGCCACCGGTGACGCTGACGATGTAGGAGTCGACGCGAGCGACGGCATCGTCGGCGTTGTACATGTGCGGCTCGTCGATTTTGACCAGCACCTCCTCGCCGACCTTGAAGGGCAGCGCCCGCTCCTCGATCTCGGCCCGGCTGCCGGTTTCGACCACCTCGAAGGTGTCGATCGACAGCGCATCGCCGCCCTCGAAGTGGAACTGCTTGCCGGTCTCCTTCTCGAGCTCTGCCAGACCGCTCTCGGGATCGATCAGCTCGGCGGCGACCTTGGGATGGACCCGCAGCAGCAGCGCCTCGGCCTCCTTGGCCCCGGCGGCGATGTCCGGCAGGCGGCGCATCGCATCCAGTGCCACGGTCTCGCCGGAGAGCACTACTCCTTCGCCCTCGCAGGTCGGACAGGGCACGGTGAGGATCTCGCGCACCCCGTCGGTGACGTTCTGGCGGGTCATCTCGACCAGCCCCAGCGGCGAGACCTCAACCACGTAGCTCTTCGACTTGTCGGCGTCGAGCGCTTTGCGCAGCGTTTTCAGCACTTTGTCGCGGTTGCGGGCCCGCGCCATGTCGATGAAGTCGATGACGATGATGCCGCCGATGTCGCGCAGGCGCAGCTGTCGCACCGCCTCCTCGGCCGCCTCGGTGTTGACCCGGGTGATCGTCTCCTCGAGGCCGCCTTTGCCGCGACCGGTGAAGCTGCCGCTGTTGACGTCCATCACGGTCAGCGCCTCGGCGTAGTCGATGATCAGGTAGCCGCCCGAGGCGAGGTCGACGCGCTTGCCCAGGGTCGACTCGATCTCCTTGTCGATGCCCCACTTCTCGAACAGCGGCTTGCGCTCCTCGTAGAGCTCGACCCCGTCGACCAGCTCCGGCGCGGTGCGCTGGAAGAAGCTGGTCACCCGTTCGAACTGCTTGGGCGAGTCGATGATCGCTTTTTCGAAGTCGCTGAGGAAGACGTCGCGCAGCACCCGCACCGGCAGGTCGGCCTCCTGGAAGACGAGATCCGGGGCGACGATCTGCTCGGTGCGGCGCGCCAGCACGTCGTTGAGCTTGTGCAGGTAGCCGATCTCGCGCACGAAGTCGGCCTTTTTGGCCCCGTGGGCGGCGGTGCGGACGATCAGCCCACCAGGACCTTTGTAGGTGCGGTCGACCATCTTGCGCAGGCGATCGCGCTCGGAGTCGGCCAGGCGACGACTGACGCCGACACCGCTGCCCTGCGGTGCGTAGACCAGGTAGCGGCCGGCGATCGAGGCGTTCATCGAGAGCCGCGCGCCCTTGGTCTTGAGCGGGTCCTTGACCACCTGCACGACGATCTCCTGACCGGGTTTGATCAGCTCGTCGATGCGGCGGCCTTTGCCGCGCCCGCGCTTCGGCGCCTGTTCGCCGTTGGGTAGGACGATCTCGTCGACGTGGAGGAAGCCGTTGCGCTCGAGGCCGATGTCGACGAAGGCGGCCTCCATGCCGGGCAGGACGTTGTCGACCTTGCCCTTGTAGATGTTGCCGACGATCGAACGCCGGCCACGGCGCTCGATGTAGAGCTCCGCTACGTCGCGTTTGCCGCCTTTCGTTTTTGACTCGAGGACGGCGACGCGGGTCTCGCCACGATCGGCGGAAACCAGAATTGTCTTTTTCATTTTGAGTTAGCTCAGTTCAGAGTAGGTACGCACGCCGGCATCCCTTCGTGGGATCACCAGGCGAACCTGCCTTTCTGGCTGAGCCGCGCTTGCATGTGAATGCTCTGGAGGATGCCCACCGCCAGGAAGGTCGCCAGTACAGACGACCCGCCGTAGCTCATCAGCGGTAGGGGGATCCCGGTGATCGGCATGATCCCCAGGTTCATCCCCACGTTTACGAAGACCTGGAACAACAGCATGGCGGCGATGCCACCTGCGACCAGGGTCCCGTAGGAGTTCTTCGAGAGCGTCACAATCCGCAGCGCCCGCCAGATAAGCAGGGCGTATAGGGATAGGACCAATGCGGCTCCCATGAATCCGTAGCGCTCACCGATCACAGCGAAAATGAAATCGGTGTGCCGCTCAGGGACAAAGTCGAGCCGCGTTTGGGTGGCCCGATCGCCGCGTCCGGACTTCTCTCCGGAGCCAATGGCGATCTTGGCCTGATTTTGCTGGTAGCCCGCGTCACTGGGGTCCGCGCTGGGCTGCAGGAAAGAGGTAAGCCTCTCCTCCTGATAGCCCTTGAGAACCGGCGCCCCAACTGTGGGCGCCAGCACGAGGACCGCCGCAATCAATGCAACGAGGGCCGCGCCGATCACCGCGAAGTGCGTCCAGCGGACGCCCCCCACGTACATCACGGCGAGGGTGATTGCCCCGTACACCAATGAGGTGCCGAGATCCGGCTGCAGGAAGACAAGCGCAGCCGGTGCCAGGCCAAGGCAGAGGTAGCGCACCGTGCGCTGCCACTCCGACCCTTTCCTGGCGCCATCGATGACAAAGCCGGCAAGGGCCAAGACGAGCAGCACCTTGCCCAGCTCCGATGGCTGGAAACTGAAGAAGGGAAGTTCGAAGGAACGCCGCGAACCGCGCGCGGCGAAACCGAAGACGAAGACCAGCGAGACGCTGACGCAGAGGAAGGTGTAGATGCCGACGCGCAGCTCGCGGAAGCGTGAGTAGTCGATGCGGGTCAAGAGGTACATGGCGACGATCCCGAGCACGCCGTAGAACGCCTGCCGGTCAACGAAGTAATAAGGGTTGCCGGGGACGTCCTGCTTTGTGGCCTGAGCAAGGGTGAAGACGCTGAAGCCGACGAGAGCGGCGGCGGAGAAGGCCAGGGTGCCGTCCATATAGGGCAGGCCGAGGCGCTCGGCGATGCCGGGACGGACTGCGAATGGCTCGGGCCGGGCCTGGCGGGCGCGAGTCGCGTACATCGTCGCCTAGCCTTCGCTTTCTTCTTTGGGGCCCGCTTCGCGGGCGAGCTGATTGGCGAAATACGCTTCCAGGATCTTCCTTGCAGCAGGGGCGGCCGATTCGGCACCGAAGCCGCCTTCCTCCATCGTAACGAAGGTGACGATACGCGGATTGGGGTACGGAGCGAGGACGCCGTACCACGACTGGTCCAGGTGCGGCGGGCGCTGAGCGGTGCCAGTCTTGCCCGCGACCTCGATCGGGAAGTCGCCGAAGACCTCAAACGAGGTTCCGCTGCCGTTCTGCGCGGCGTCGTGGAGCCCTTCCAGGATCGCGGCCCGATACGAGGGATCGATGCGAATGCGCCGTTGTGGCTTGGGGTCGAATTCTTTCAGCACGCGCCCAGCCGCATCGTCCACCTGCAGGCCGACGTGTGGAGTGACGACGGTGCCGCCGTTGGCGAGCGTCGCGTAGGCGACCGCCATCTGCAGCGGGCTGGCCTGCAGGTCTCCCTGCCCAGTGGCGAGCTGGATGTTGTCGCCGGCGGACCAGGGCCTGTCGGTTTCGCCTTCCTTGTAGAGCTGATTGCGCCAGCGCTGCGAGGGCAGGAGGCCTTCTTCGGCTCCGGGCAGGTCGATGCCCGTCGGGCGACCGATGCCAAGCGCGTGCGCCCAGTGCTGAAGCTCGCCGCTGTCCCACATGCGCAGGCCGAGCGTGTAGAAGAAGACGTCCGAAGAGACTTCCAGCGCGGTGACGAGGCTGACCGTCCCGTTGGCCGCTTCGCCGGCGTTTTTGAATTCCTGACCGCCGACGACCAGCACGCCCGGGTCTTCGATCGCTTCGTTCACCTGCAGATTGCCGCTTTCGAGCGCCGCCAGCGCGGTTATGAGCTTGAAGGTCGAGCCGGTGGGATAGAGGCCGGCGATGGCGCGATCGGTCAGCGGCGTTGCCGGGTTGCGGATGGTCTCATCGACCTGGGCCTGGGTCAGCGGCCGGGTGAAGAGCGCGGGTTCGAAGGTCGGGAAGGAGCCGAGCGCGAGAATTTCGCCCGTGTGCACGTCCATCGTGATGAAGCCACCCGGCAGTCCGCGTTCCGCCATCGCCGCCTCCCCCGCCGCCTGTATGTCCCGATCGATCGAGAGCTTGAGGCTGTCGCCCGGCACCGGCGGCTTGTCGACGAGGCGCCCGTTGGGCGTCGGCTCGCCGAGGGCATCGACCTGGATCCGGGTCAGACCAGGCTGGCCGCGCAGGAAGCGGTCGTAGGTGTCCTCGACGCCATCCTGGCCGATTTCATCGCCGGGGACCAGGCCCCGGTAACGAGGATCTTTCAGCTGGGCTGGGGAGATCTCGCCGACGTTGCCGAAGATGTGGGCGGCCAGGGTGCCGTCGGGATAGGCGCGGACGAACACGCGTTGGACCTCGACACCCGGGAAGCGCTCCTGGTTCTCCTGCAGGTAGTAGACGAGGTAGTGGCCGACGTCACGGCGCAGGGTGACGGGAGCAGCGGGCGCCAGCTTCAGCTTTTCGTGCATCGTCTTGCGCAAGTGCTTCAGCGTGCTGTGGGTGAGGTCGGCCAGGCGCGAGAGCTCGGCCCGGCGCTCGACCGGGTCGAGCGGCAGCTTGCGCGGGTTGACCTGCAGCGCCAGGCTGGTCCGGTTGGCGACCAGCACCTGGCCATTGCGATCGAGGATCTTCCCCCGCGGGGCGCTGGTGCGGAAGGAGCGAGTGCGGTTGTTCTTCGCTTCGGCGAGGTACGTTTCGCCATCGACGATCTGCAGCAGCCAGAGCCGTAGGAAGAGGACGGCGAAAAGCACGACGGCGAAGCCGCCAAAGATCGCGAGGCGCAGGGCGAGGCGACTGCTCACCGCCGGGCCACGCTCGTCGGAGCGAAGGTACATCGCCGCCTATGCCCCCAGCACCCGTGGCTGGCGGCGGCGCTGCAGCTTCGGCTCCTCGACCAAGGCGGGCCGCAGCAGGCGCTTGACGAGCAGGTAGAGCGGCCAGCCGAGGAAGAAGGCGTAGACGCTCTTCAGCAGCATGTCGCGAACGATCAGCACGCTGACCGGGGCATCGATCCCGAGCAGCAGCTGGATCGCCGCGAAGCCGAGCTCGGCGGCCAGGGTCAGGCCCATGCAGAGCAGGGCCGGCACCAGCGAGTTGTGGATCTCGAAGCGCTCGCGGAAGAGGCCGGCCAGGTAGCCAATGCTGAGCAGCACCAGCGAGGAGACGCCCAGCGCCTCGACCAGGAGGCAGTCGAGGAAGAGGCCGATCGAGAAGCCGGCGACGGCGCCGGTGAGGCTGCCGCCGAGCAGAGCCAGGCAAACCACCAGCGCCGGCAGGATGTCAGGGCTGACGTGGAACAGTTCGACCTGGGAGAAGAAGGAGAGCTGCAGGAGGACTCCGATCAGCCCGATCGCGGCGATGCGGGCGACGATCTTCGGCGTCAGGATCATCCGCGCGAACCTCCCGTCAGGACCTGGACGAGGTCGAGGTTGCGGATGTCGGCAAAGGGCCGTACGTCGGCCTGTTCATTCGCCTCCTGATCGACGATCGATGCCTTGGTGACTTCCCCCAGCGGCAGGCCGGGTGGGAAGAGCGAGCAGAGACCCTGGGTGCACCAACCCGCGGTGACCACGGTCTGGCCGCCATGAACCAGCTTGGTCGAGTCGATGAAGTCGAGGATCAGGTGCTCGGGGTCGCCGACTTCCGGCTTGACGATCCCCTGCACCCCCGCGGGCAGCACCTTGGCCGTGATCGCGCTGGCATGGTCGGTGAGCAGCATCACCTGTGAAGAACCCGGCTCCGTCGCGGCGATGCGGCCGACCACGCCGTCGCCACTGATCACCGGGTCGTCGACGTGGACGCCATCCCCACTGCCGACGTCAATCGTCACGCCGGCGCGCCAGAGCGTCGGCGAGCGGGCGATCACGCGCCCGGTGACCGCCTCGTATGCGGAGGCGGCGAGAACCGGGCCCCGATCGAGCTCGACGAGCTTGCGCAGCTGCGCGTTCTCCTGCATCGCCTCCTGTCCGGCGACGGCCTGCTCGCGCACCTTCACCAACTGACTCTTGAGGCGGCTGTTTTCACCCTTGGCGTCGAAGGTCTCGTCGAACCAGTCGACCAGGTCGCGGGCGGGCTTGAGCGCGCGGTCGGCCACTCCCTGGACCGGGCTGAAGATCGTGCTGACGCCGCGCTGCAGGCCGTTCGATCCCCGCCCATAGGTGATCGTCAGCAGCGCGAAGGAGCCGATGATCAGCAGGGCGAGCACCGCCCTACGGCGGCGTACTTGCTTTCGGTACACGGTGAAGACCTAAGTTTGGGGCTTGCGATGAAGGAGACCTAAGCAAAGTGCCTGGTCCCGGAATTCTGCTTGCTAGCGCGATGCATGGTCTCGAACTCCTCGAGGGAGATTCCCGATCCCACCGCCACGCACGTCAGCGGTGACTCTGCCAGTTGACAGGGCATCTGGCACTCGTCGCGGAGGCGCTGTTCGAGTCCTTGCAGCAGCGCGCCGCCACCGGCAAGGGTAATGCCGCGGTCCATGATGTCGCCGGCCAGCTCCGGCGGAGTGCGGTCGAGCGTGTCCTTGACCGCCTCGACGATGTGTCCGACCGGTTCCCCCAGCGCCTCGCGGACCTCTTCGGAGCCGAGCGTGATCGTCTTCGGCAGGCCGGAGACGAGGTCGCGGCCGCGAATCTCCGAGCGCACCTCTTCGGGCAGCGGCGAGGCCGAGCCCGCCTCCAGCTTCACTTCCTCCGCCGTCTGGGTGCCGATCGCCAGCTTGTACTCGTGCTTGCAGTGGTTGACGATCGCCTCGTCGAGCTCGTCGCCGCCGACCCGGATCGATTGCGAGACGACGATCCCGCCGAGCGAGATCACCGCCACCTCGGTGGTGCCGCCGCCGACGTCGACGACCATCGAGCCGGTGGGCTCCGCAACCGGGAGGCCGGCGCCGATCGCCGCTGCCATCGGCTCCTCGATCAAGTAGGCCTGGCGGGCACCTGCCGAGAGACAGGCCTCCTCGACGGCGCGCTTCTCGACGCCGGTCACGCCGGAAGGAACGCAGACGACGACGCGCGGGTGGGCAAAGCGGTTGGAGTGCACCTGTTTGATGAAGTGGCGCAGCATCTGCTCGGTGACGTCGAAGTCGGCGATCACCCCGTCCTTGAGCGGCCGGATCGCCGTGATGTTCCCCGGTGTGCGACCCAGCATCCGCTTTGCTTCGGCGCCGACCGCGTGCACCTGGCCGCTCTGCACGTCGATCGCGACCACCGAGGGCTCGGAGAGGACGATGCCGCGGCCACGCACATAGACCAGGGTGTTGGCCGTCCCGAGGTCGACGGCCATGTCGCGGCCGCCCAATCCTCTGAGGTAGCTGAATACGCCCATGCGTGGATTTGGAGAACTTCCAGGGGAAATGATCCCAAACGGAACAAATGGGACGCCTAATACGACTCAGCGCTGGTCGAAAAGTTCCGGCGCCAGCTCGATCAGCAAGCCCACCGGCAGGCCGACCACGTTGGAGACGCTGCCCTCGATCCGCTCGATCAGGGTCGACCCCAGCGTCTGTATCGCGTACCCGCCCGATCGCCCCTCCCACTCCCCAAACACCACGTAGCGCTCCTTCTCCGCCTCGCTCAGGTCTTTGAAGGTGACGGCCGTGCGTTCGAGTCCGGCTCGCTCCTCGCCGTCGACGACGACCACAAGCCCGCTCAAGACCTGATGCGCCCTGCCCGACATCCGGTCCAAGTAGCTGCGCGACTCCGCTGCATCGGCGGGCTTGCCCAGCGCCTTGCCATCGAGCACTACATCCGTGTCACAGGCGATGACGATGCCATCCCGCGCAACCGCACGCGCCTTGAGCCGCGCATTCTCGAGCACCTCGAACTCCGGGTCTCCCCCAGTGAGCTCGTCCACTCCAGATACGACGACCTCGAACTCCACCCCAAGCTTCCGAAGGATCTCCTTCCGCTGCGGCGATCCCGATGCCAGCGTGACGCTCGGAGTCATCGGCGACACCTGGGCGGGGGTCGAAACGTCTTGCACTTTTTCGGCACGGCCTCGCGGCGACAGCGGCCAGACTCTCCACCGAAAAAGTTAAGTGGAGACCCCCGCCCAGGTGTCGCCGAGGCTAGGAAAGCTCTGGGAACCAGATCTCGATCTCGCGCTCCGCCGACTCGTCCGAATCCGAGCCGTGGACCATGTTGAAGGTCACCTCGAGCGCGAAGTCACCGCGAATCGAGCCGGGCGCGGCCTCAACCGGGTTGGTGGCGCCGATCAGCTGGCGCGCCGCCGCAACGGCTTCGTGACCCTCGAGCACCATCGCCACCAGGGTGCCGCCGGTAATGAAGGAGACGAGCTCGCCGAAGAAGGGCTTGTCGGTGTGCTCTTCGTAGTGCTTGTTGGCGATCGGCTCGTCGGCGCGCATCGTCTTCAGCGCCGCGATCCGCAGGCCCTTGCGCTCGAAGCGGGCGATCACCTCGCCGGTCAGGGCGCGCTGGAAGGCGTCAGGCTTTACGAGGATCAGCGTCCGGCTCACGGGCGGGGCTCCTTTGGGTTTGGGTGGGTCGTGCGGCCTCGGCGTCCGTCTCGGGCGCGGGCGCATCTTTATCGGCTTTGGCGGCGGGTCGGCGCTTGGGTTGCTCCTCGCGCTTCGGGCGCTCTTCGCGCTTGCCGCGCTTCGGGCGCTCCTCGCCGGCTGGGACGGCTGCTCGCTCGCGTGGCTTGCGACGGCCCTCGCCCTCGGCGCGCTGGCGGCGAGGGCGCTCGGCGATCGGGTTCTCGCAGTAAGGACAGAGCGCCCAGCGCGGATCGACCGGCTTGCCGCAGCTCGTGCAAGGGTCCTTGAGGCGGCGCTGGCACTGCGGGCAGCGCAGGAAGCTCTTCTCGACCGGGTATTCGCAGTTGGGGCAAGAGGCCTCGGTCAGCTGGCGCACGCGCAGCTCGGCGGCGCGGATCTCGAGCTCGCGTTCGTGGGCGTCCTCGAGGAACTCCGGCGGTCGCACGATCGCGTAGACGGCGGTGCCGATGTAGGGGAAGAAGGACCCCACCGTGGCGCAGGCGACCAGGAACGGATCCGAGATGCGGCGGCGGGCATCGAGGTAGGTGTAGACGATCAGGGCAAGCCAAACGACGACGATCATCAGAACGAAGAGGGTGACGGCCAGATTGAGGCCGCTGTTGGAGATGCCGAAGATCGCTAGTGCCATGGCTGGGGCGCCCGCCGTAGAGGGGAGCGGCAGTCTACTTCGCCGTCGGGCGCGTGAACCCTCGCTAGAGGAAAAGGCTGCCGAAGAGGTAGCCGAGGCCGAAGAAGACGAGGATCACCGCGGCGACGACGGCGGCGACCAAGGCCATCATCGAGAGCAGTTCGGAGCTGGCGCTTTTCGACTCAGAAGCCATTGCCGCCATCCTCGCACAGGCGCAGAGCGGCGCGGGCCGGCGCCAGGACGTAGTGCGAACCGGTGATCAGCAGCACCGCGTCGGGCAGATCCGCGGCCAGCTCTCGGCCGCGCAGCACGGCCGCTTCGAAGTCGGGGACCTGCTCGGCGCGCAGGCCGGCCTCCCTGCAGGCCGCGGCCAGTTTGGCGGCGCTGTGCGAAGCAACCCCCGGCAGGCCCCTCGACTCCAGCGCTGCCGAGTCGAGCTCGGTGCAGACCACCTGGGTCAGGACCGGCGCCAGCGCCCGGATCATCGCGCCGGCGTCCTTGTCGCTGAGGGCAGCGACACAGGCCACGACTGGGCGCCCACCGGCGATCTCACCGAGGCCCTCGGCAAGCGCGACAGCGCCATCGGGGTTATGGGCGACGTCGATGAAGACCGGCGGGTCTTCGCCGACGCGCTCGAGCCGGCCGGGCACAGTCAGCGAAGCAGCGACCGCGGCGACCGCCTCCGGGTCGAGGTCGCCGAGGAGCTCTTCCGCCGCGGCGCAGGCGAGGGCAAAGTTACGGCGCTGAAAGCGCCCGGCCGCCCGCAGCACGATCTCCTCACCGGGGTCGTCCCGGGCGACGACGAGCTTCGCTCCCCGCTCCGCCGCGGTCCGCTCGGCGAGACTCGCCACCTCGGGGCCGACCCGGCCGAGGACGAGGGTCGTGTGGTCGCGCAGCACCGCCAGCTTCTCGGCGGCGATCTCTAGCTCGGTCTCGCCCAGCCAAGCGGTGTGATCGAGGCCAATCGAGGTCAGCACCGTGACCCGCGAGGGGATCGTGTTGGTCGCGTCGAGCCTCCCTCCCAGCCCCGCCTCGACCACGGCGGCTTTGACCCGGGCCGCGGCGAAAGCGACGAAGGTCGCCGCGGTGACGACCTCGAACTGGGTCACGGCCTCGCCCTCGTCAAGGCTGCGGTTGACCGTGACGGCCGCCTGCGCGGTGCGCTCCACGGCCGCGGCAAAGGCGGCGGCGTCGATCTCGGCACCGCCGATCAAGACCCGTTCGGACCAGCGCGCGGCGTGCGGCGAGACGCAGGCGGCGGTCCCGATCCCGTGTGCCTCGAGCAAAGCGGCGATCATCCGCGTCACCGAGGACTTGCCATTGGTGCCAACGACATGGACCGAGGCATAGCGGCGCTGGGGCATCCCCAGCACCGTGCTGAGCTTGTGCATCCGCTCCAGGCCGAGCTTCCAGCCAACCGGCTCCAGCGAGTCGAGGTAAGCCTGCGGATCTATTCGGAGAGCTCCTCCAGCTCGGCCCGGTAGCGCTCCAGCTTGGCCCGCTCCTCCTCGACCAGCTCGGCTGGCGCGCGAGCGACGAACTTCTCATTGGCGAGCTTGCCCTCGGCGCGGGCGACCTCCGAGCGCAGCTCCCCGCGCCGCTGCTCGAGACGAGCGGCAACGGCCTCGGCGTCGATCTCGGGCGAGGCGAGGATCTGCACCGCTCCCACCGAGGCGATCGGATCGGCTGACCCACCGTCAGCCGTCGACTCGACCCGGGCCAAGCGCGAGACGAACTCCGGCAGGGGGTCGGCGGTGCGAACCGGCAGCGTTGACTTGGCGGCCAGCTCGACCAGGTCGCGCCAGGTGCGCAGGTTTCGCGTCAGATCGATCGCCTCGCCGATCTCGGTTTCCGCCTCCTCGTCGAAAAGCGAGGGATCCGCCCGGGGGAACGAGTGAACGGCGAGGTGACCCCGACAACTCGGGTGGTAAGCCCAGACCTCCTCACTGACAAACGGCATGATCGGGTGCAAGAGGGCGAGCGTCCTTTCCAGCAGCCAGAGCAGGTTCGCCGAGACCTCGGCCTCGCCCTCATAGAGCCGTGGCTTGGCGATCTCCAGGTACCAATCGCAAAGCTCCGACCAGAAGAAGGCGTAGGCCTCCTGAACGGCGTGAGCGAAGTCATAGCTGTCGAGCTTCTCGCTGACCGAGTCGATCGTGCGCTCCAGTCGCGAGAGGATCCAACGGTCCTCGACCCGCTCGGCGACGGGCCGCGCCTCGACCTCGGCGGCGTTCAAGAGGATCAGGCGGCTCGCGTTCCAGAGCTTGTTGGAGAGGTCGCGGCCCTGCTGGACCTTGGCGTCGGAATAGCGCACGTCCTGGGTCGAGGACATCGCCAGCAGGCCGAAGCGCAGCGCGTCGGCCCCGTGCACGTCGATCTCCTCCAACGGGTCGATACCGGTGCCGAGGCTCTTCGACATCCGCCGCCCGTCGCGGGCCTGGATCACCGAGTGCACGTAGACATCGTTGAAGGGGACGTCGCCGGCGAACTCGAGCCCGCTCATGATCATCCGCGCCACCCAGAGGAAGAGGATCTCGCGCGCGGTGGTGAGAAAGCTGGTCGGGTAGAAGGCGCGCAGCTCGGGGGTGTCGTCGGGCCAGCCGAGCGTGGCAAAGGGCCAGATCGCCGAGCTGAACCAGGTGTCGAGCACGTCCTCCTCCTGGCGCAGCTCGCCGCCGCAGGAGCCGCAGCGCTCCGGCGCCGCCGCCGGATCCTCAGCGACGTAGGTCTCCTCGCAGGCGTCGCAATACCAGACGGGGATCCGGTGTCCCCACCAGAGCTGGCGCGAGATGCACCAGGGGCGGATCTCGCGCATCCAGTCGAGGTAGACCCGTTTCCACTGGCCGGGCGTGATCCGCACCCGCTCGCTCTCCACCGCCTCGATCGCCGGCGCCGCCAGCTCGTCCATGCGGCAAAACCACTGCAGCGAGATCAGCGGCTCGATCCGCTCGCCGGAGCGGTGCGAGAAGGGGACGGAGTGGGTGTAGGGCTCCTCCGCACGCAGCACCCCCTGCTCGCGCAGGGCGGCGACCACGGCCTCCTGGGCCTCGGCCACGGTCATGCCGGCGAACCTATCCCCCGCCTCAGCGGTGAGCCGCCCGTCGGGCCCGATCGCGACGATCTCCTCGAGGCCGTGCTTGCGGCCGATCTCGAAGTCGTTGGGGTCGTGTCCGGGGGTGATCTTGAGCGCCCCGGTGCCGAACTCGGGATCGACGTGCTCGTCGGCGACGATCGGCAGCCGCCGGCCGACCAGCGGCAGGATGCAGAACTGGCCGACGAGATCGCCGTAGCGCTCGTCGCCGGGGTTCACAGCCACGGCGGTGTCGGCGAGCATCGTCTCTGGACGCACGGTGGCGACGGTCAGCACCCGATCCGAACCCTCGACCGGGTAATCGATCGAGTAGAGCGCGTCCTCTACCTCGCGGTTCTCGACCTCGAGGTCGGAGATCGCCGAGTGCGAGCCCGGGTCCCAGTTGACCATGTAGTTGTCGCGGTAGATGTAGCCCTTGTCGTAGAGCTGCTTGAAGACGCGGTAGACGGCCTTGACGTATCCCTCGTCCAGGGTGAAGCGCTCGCGCTCGTAGTCGCAGGAGGCACCGAGCCGCTTGTACTGCTCGACGATCCGCGAGCCGTACTCCTCGCGCCACTCCCAGACCCGCTTGACGAACTCCTCACGACCGAGGTCGTGGCGCGAGACCCCTTCGGCGCGCAGCATTTTCTCGACCACCGACTGGGTCGCGATCCCCGCGTGGTCAGTCCCCAGGATCCAGAGCGAGTTGCGCCCCCGCATCCGGTTCATCCGCACCAGCGCGTCCTGCATCGACCCATTCAGCGCGTGCCCCATATGCAGCGCCCCGGTCACATTCGGCGGCGGAATGGCAACCGAGAAATTCTCCTCCGGCGTCCCCTCGGCCTCCGGATGAAAGTACCCCGCATCCATCCATTCGCCGAAGATCCTCGCCTCAACCTCAGTCGGGTCGTAGCGGGTTGCTCCTTCAAGCTTTTCGCGGCGCAAGGCGTCCACGCCGCGAGTCTAGATACCGCGGGCGAGAGGGGTCATGGTGCCCCTTCCCCAAAGACCGTCGCGCAGCAGATCGCCGGCTCCGCTTCAAAGCGCTCACCGGGAGCCTTTGGGAAAGGGGCACCATGACCCCTATCCGGCACGGCAGCTTCGACCCAGGGAGGAGCTGACTCTCCGCGCGGCAGCTTCGTGAGAAGGCAAGCTGGTCCCCTCTCGCAGAGGCTCATGGTCAAACGCTCCGAAGCGCTGCCAGCGACCTGCTGCGCGACGGTCTCTGCGGGAGGGGACCAGCTTGCCTCCCCGCTTAGTTGCTACGCGGATTCCTCGCTGAGTTCGTTCTCGATCCCGCTGATGTCCTGCGGCGCAGCCTCGGTGACAAGAGTCGGCCGGCGACCCTGCTCGATCGTCTCCTTGGTGACCACGCACTTGGTCACGTCGCGCCGCGAGGGAAGCTCGAACTGGACGTCGAGCAGCGTCTCCTCGAGGATCGAGCGCAGGCCGCGGGCGCCCGTCTCGCGTTCGAGCGCCTTGTTGGCGATCGCCTCGAGGCTGTCCTCGGCGAAGACGAGCTCGATCTCGTCGAACTCGAAGAAGCGCTGGAACTGCTTGGTCAGGGCGTGCTTGGGCTCGGTCAGGATCGTGATCAGGTCGTCGCGGCTGAGCTGGTGGATCGCGGCGACGACCGGCAGGCGGCCGATGAACTCGGGGATCAGGCCGTATTCCATCAAGTCCTCGGGCAGCACTTGCTCGAACCACTCGCCCTTGTCCTCCTTGTCTTCGCGCGAGGAGATCGCGGCGCCGAAGCCGACTCCACGGTCGCCGACGCGGTTCTCGATCACCTTGTCGAGTTCGGCGAAGGAGCCGCCGCAGATGAAGAGGATGTTGGTGGTGTCGATCGTGAGGAACTCCTGGTGGGGGTGCTTGCGCCCACCCTGCGGCGGCACCGAGGCGGTGGTCCCCTCGAGGATCTTCAGCAGCGCCTGCTGCACGCCTTCGCCGGAGACGTCACGGGTGATCGACGGGTTGTCGGCCTTGCGCGCGATCTTGTCGATCTCGTCGATGTAGATGATTCCGGTTTCGGCCTTTTTGACGTCGTAGTCGGAGGCCTGGATCAGCTTCAGCAGGATGTTCTCGACATCCTCGCCGACGTAGCCGGCCTCGGTCAGCGCCGTCGCGTCGGCGATCGCGAAGGGGACGTTGAGGATGCGAGCGAGGGTCTGGGCGAGCAGCGTCTTGCCGCAGCCGGTCGGGCCCAGCAGCATGATGTTCGACTTCTGCAGCTCGACCTCGACCTCCTCGGACTGAGCGATCTGGACGCGCTTGTAGTGGTTGTAGACGGCGACCGAGAGGGCGCGCTTGGCGGCGTCCTGGCCGACCACGTACTCCTGCAGAACATCGTGGATCTCGCGCGGCTTGGGCAGGTTCTCCAGCTCGACCGCGGCCGCCGCCGGGGTCAGCTCCTCGTCGATGATCTCGTTGCAGAGGTCGATGCACTCGTCGCAGATGTAGACGCCGGGCCCTGCGATCAGCTTCTTGACCTGCCGCTGCGACTTGCCGCAGAAGCTGCAGAGGAGTTGCTCGTTCGAGTCTGTCGGCCGTGCCAGCGGAATCCCCTCCTTAGGGGCAGTGATTTGCCTACCGACCCGCGCCCCAAAGCTTAAAGGGAGCATCAAGTCGGCCCTGTCAGTGCGGTCGTTTACTGCGTGGCCGCGCCTGTCCCTCCCCGTGATCGCAAACAACCAGGCGTGGCTGGCCTATCGTTGGCCCGTGGCTACCACCCCGCGCATCGAGCCGGTCAGCCAGGCACAGTTCGAGCGCCTGCTGCCGATGATCGCCGCATACCAGCGCTTCTACGAGGTCGAGGAGATCGACGAGGCGCGAAACCGCGCCTTCTTCTCCCGCTTCATCGCGCCCAGCGACGACGGCATGCTGCTCGGCGCTTGGCAAGGCGACGAGCTCCGCGGCTACGCCTGCCTCTACTGGCACTTCACCTCCCTGGTACCGGCCGAGACGGTGCTGATGAACGACCTCTTCGTCGATCCCGCCGCCCGCAGTCAGGGCGTCGGCCGAGCGCTAATCGAAGCAAGCGCAGCCCTCGCCCGCGAACGCGGCGCCCACCACCTCGAGTGGGCAACCGCGCCAGACAACGACACGGCCCAGCGCCTCTACGACGCAACCGGAGCCGAGCGCAGCGGCTGGGTCGTGTACGAGCTGGATCTCTAGCGACGAATCAGCTCAGGCCGCAAGGGGGCGGTGATGCCCTTCCCCGAAAGCCGCCGCGCAGCAGGTCCGCCGCATCGATTCAGCCTGTCTGACCAGGAGCTTTCGGGGAAGGGCATCACCGCCCCCTACCGCGCTCAACCAGCTTTCGTTGGTTGCGAGCAGGCTCGGACGCTTCTCTAGTAGATGGGCGCTGCCCCGCAGGAGCTTCTGGCAGGGAGCTGCTTGGTGATGGAGGGGTCGGGTGACCCTCTCCCAGAGGCTCCCGGTAAAACGCTCCGAAGCACCACCAGGCGAGCCTGCTGCGCGACGGTCTCTGGGAGAGGGGCACCCGACCCCTCCCCCGCTACTCAGCTCGTCCCAGGCAGAGAAACGGGGAGGGGCCCATCAGCAAGCCCCTCCCCGTCTGCCTCTCGATACCCAGCCGAGGCTAGAAGTGAACGATCGGGATGATCAGGATCGCGACGATGTTTGCGACCTTGATCATTGGGTTGATCGCCGGACCGGCGGTGTCCTTGTAGGGATCGCCAACGGTGTCGCCGGTTACCGAGGCTTCGTGGGCCAGCGTGCCCTTGCCGCCGTGGGCGCCGTCCTCGATCAGCTTCTTGGCGTTGTCCCAGGCGCCGCCGCCGGCGGTCATCGAGACCGCGGCGAAGAGGCCGACGACGATGACGCCGATCAGCAGACCGCCGAGCGCGTCGACGCTGAGCAGGCCGACGATCACCGGAATGACGATCGGGATCAGCGAGGGAAGGATCATCTCCTTCTGCGCTGCCAAGGTGACGATGCTGACCGTCTTGGCGTAGTCGGGCTTTTCGGTGCCCTCCATGATCCCGGGGTGCTCGCGGAACTGCTCGCGAACCTGTTCGACCACCTCGCCCCCGGCGCGGCCTACCGCCTCGATCGCGAAGGCGGCGAAGAGGTAGACCATCATGCCGCCGACGATCAACCCGATCAGCACGTCCGGGCTCGAGAGGTTGAAGAGCCCGTTGAGGTCGAAGCCAGCCGGTGCCTCGTCGGCCAATTCGCTCTTGAACGCCGCGAACAGCACCAGCGCCGCGAGAGCAGCCGAGCCGATCGCGTAGCCCTTGGTCACGGCCTTGGTCGTGTTGCCGACCGCGTCAAGCGGATCGGTGACGGCGCGCACCTCCTCGGGCAGCTCCGCCATCTCGGCGATGCCACCGGCGTTGTCGGTGATCGGCCCGAAGGCGTCGAGGGCGACGATCAGGCCGCAGAGCGAGAGCTGGCCCATTACGGCGATGCCGATGCCGTAGATGCCCGCAAGCTCGTTGGCGCCGAGGATCGCCAGGGCGAGGACCAGCGCCGGAGCAGCGGTCGACTGGAAGCCCTGAGCCAGCCCCTGGATGATGTTCGTCGCGTGCCCGGTCTCCGATGCCTGGGCGATCGTCTTGACCGGACGGAAACGGGTCGAGGTATAAAATTCGGTGATCACGAAGAGCAGTGCGGTGACCGCCACGCCGATCACGGAGCAGAGCCAGAGATCGGTGGTGCTGACCGCGTTGGCGCCGGCGCTGAGGCCAAGTCGCACCGGTTCGCTCATCAGCCAGTCGGTGATCGGGTAGAAGGCCGCGATCGAGAGGATCCCGGCAGCAATGACGCCGGTGTAGAGGGCTCCCTCGACCCGGTCCGTTTTGGTCCGCACCAGCAGGGCGCCGACGATCGAGGCGATGATCGCGACGGCGCCGATGATCAGCGGGTAGATCGCCACCTCGCGGGAGAATTCACCGCCGGAGCCGGTGAAGGTGAGGACGCCGAGCAGCATCACGGCGACCGAGGTGACCGCGTAGGTCTCGAAGAGGTCCGCGGCCATGCCGGCGCAGTCGCCGACGTTGTCGCCGACGTTGTCGGCGATCACCGCCGGGTTGCGCGGGTCGTCCTCGGGGATTCCCGCCTCGACCTTGCCGACCAGGTCGGCGCCGACGTCGGCGGCCTTGGTGAAGATGCCGCCGCCCAGCCGGGCGAAGACCGAGATCAGCGAGCCGCCGAAGCCGAGGCCGACGAGCGCGTCGACAGCCTCCTTGTCGGTGCTGCCGGTGATCACGAGGATGCCGTAGTAACCGGCGACGCCGAGCAGGGCGAGGCCGACGACCAGCAGGCCGGTGACCGAGCCGCCCTTGAAGGCGACGTCGAGCGCTGGCGGCACGCCACCGCGGGCCGCCTCGGCAACGCGCGCGTTAGCCCGCACAGAGACGTTCATGCCGATGAATCCGGCCGCCCCGGAGAGGACGCCACCGAAGACGAATCCGATCGCGGTCTTGTAGTCCTGCAGGAGCCAGAGCACGATCGCGATCGGAATAGCGACCGCGGCGATGATCGTGTACTGGCGGTTGAGGTAGGCCTGCGCGCCTTCCTGTACCGCCCCTGAGATCTCCTGCATGCGCTCGTTGCCTGGCGACTTCGCCAGCAGGCGCTGGGTGATTATTAGTCCGTAGACAACAGCCGCCGCGGCGCATACGAGCGCTACGACGACCCCGTAGTCGGTCAAAAAGCTGGTCAAGTTAGGTCCTCCGGCTGGTTTCTAAGCGGCGCGGGAGTCTATATATGCGAGCGGCGAACGCGCTCCCAGAGCGGACCTAGGCCTGCTCGGCACCCTGCGGCGCGGCGGTGTAAGTGCGCTTGGTCTCGGCTACGGCGTCGCGGTAGATGTCCTCGATCGAGACCCCGGCGTCGAGTGCCTCGCGGGCGCGCTGGGCACCGTTGCGCGCGGGCAGATCGACCTCGATGCCAAGCTGGGCGCGCGCCGGCTCGGTCCAGGCGAGCAACTGCTCGAGCGCGGCTGCGGCCTCAATCTCGATGCCGCGGCGGAAGTCGATCAGGCGGCCGCTCATCCCGTGGCGGATCGCCCGCCAGAGGCTCTCCTCGATCTCGCGGTCGCGCAACGGCGCGCCGCTGCCTTCGTAGCCGTGCTCGTCGTAGGCCATCGCGGCCCGCGCGATACAGGCGGCAATCAGTCCCGCCAAGGCAAAGGACTCCTCACCGCGCGTCTGGGCGTCGCAGATCCGCACCTCGACCGTGCCGAAGGCGTGGTGCGGGCGCACGCTCCACCAGAGCTGCGTCGACTCGACCGCTGAGCCGGTCCGCTCCAGCATGCCGACGAACTCGGCGTAGCTGGCCCAGTCAACGAAGGGGCTGGGCACGCCGCAACGGGGAAAGGTGCGGGTGAAGATCTCGGTGCGGACCGTGTGCAGGCCGCTGTCGCGACGATCGAGAAAGGGCGAGTTGGCCGAGACGGCGAGCAGCAGGGGCAGCAGCTCACGCAGCCAGTCACAGACCGCGATCGCCCGGTCCGCCCCGCGCACGCCCATGTGCACGTGCATGCTCCAGGTGTTGTTGCGCTGGGCGACGTAGCCGAGTTCGTGGCGCAGGCGGTTGTAGTGCGGGGTGTCGATGATCCGCTGGTCGAGGTAGTTGGCCCAGGGATGGGTCCCCATCGCCCCCAGGGCCAGGCCCATCTCGTCGACTAGGCCGAAGAGCCGGCCGCGGCGCTCGCGCTGAAGCGCAACCGCCTCGGCGAAGCTCTCCGCCCGGCCGGAGCGGATCTCGATCTCGGAGGCGATCAACTCGCCCGCCGCCGACTCGGCGAGGACGTCGTCGGTCTGGCAGGCGGCGTAGACCTCCTCGAAGCGGTGCTCGAGCTCCAGCGTCGCCGGGTCGAGGATCGCGAACTCCTCCTCGAGCCCGATCGTGAAGTCGGTCGAGGACTCGAACGTCTCCCGAGCGCGGTCGAGGTCCAGGGACAAAGTCAGCTCTTTAGGTCAGGTAGAAGTAGAGCGCGTAGAGCAGGTCGACGGCCGGGCTCGAGGTGTGGACCGTCACCTCCGGCGGCACCTGCAACAGCTGCTCGGAGTAGTTGAAGATGATCTTGACGCCGGCCTCGACGAGGCGATCGGCGACCGATTGCGCGGCGGCCGCCGGAACCGCGAGGACGCCGACGACGATCTCCTGCTCGGTGACGATCGCCTCCAGCTCGGCGAAGTCGCGCACGCGCAGGCTGCCGACCTCGCTGCCGACCACATCTGAGTCGACGTCGAACATGGCGACGATCTGAAAGCCGTGGTCGGCGAAGATGTCGGAGCTGGCGATCGCCTGACCGAGGTTGCCGGCGCCGAAGAGGGCGATGTTGTGTTGGCCGGAGGTGCGCAGGATCTTGCGGATCTCCGCCACCAGCGACTCGACGTTGTAGCCGACCCCACGCTTGCCGAACTTGCCAAAGCCCGAGAGGTCGCGGCGGATCTGGGTCGGGTTGATGTGGGTGTACTCGGAGAGTTCCTGCGAGGAGATCGTCTCGCGGCCCATCTTGCGCGCTTGGGTGAGCACCTGGAGGTAGCGTGAGAGCCGCGCCGCGACGCCGAGCGAAAGCCGCTCGCCGTCGACGATCAGCCCGTTCGCCGGCTCCTGCTCTTCGATCAAGGCGCTCACGCCCCCACAGTATCGAGCCTCGCCCGCACGGCTGCCTCGTCGAGGATCAGCTCGGAGACGACCACACCGTCGATCTCGACCACCGGGATCTTCTCCAGCAGGCGCCGCAACAGCAGCTCCTCGCTCTCGATGTCGACCTCGTGTAGCTGAAAGCGGTAACCCTCGTCGTGGAGAGCGACCAATACCGCGATCGCCTCCTCGCAGAGATGGCATCCCGGCCGCGAATAGACCGTAACCACACTCATACACGGGGCCGACGGGACTCAAAGTCGCCCATATGCCGATTTTGAGTCCCGTCGACGCGCTGCTTGGTCGGGAAGGCGTCGTAGGCGAGGTACTCGGGGTACGGAATCGGGGTGGCGAAGCGGGCGGCAGAGCCGATCATCGCGGCGTTGTCAGTGCAGAGCTGAATCGGCACCAGCTTCAGCGGCAGGCCGAGCCGCTCACACAGGCTCGTCACGGCCTCACGCAGGGGGCCGTTGGCCGCCACCCCGCCACCGAGCGCGACCGCTCCCCACTCACCCCGCTTCAGCGCCCGCTCCAGCTTCGCGGTGAGCTGGCCGACGGCGGCGGCCTGAAAGCTGGCGGCGAGGTCGGCGCGGCGCTGTTCGACCTCTTCGGGACCGAGATCGCGACAGAGGTAGACCAGGGCCGTCTTCAGACCGCTGAAGCTGAAGTCGAGGCCGGGGTCGCGACTCATTGCCACCGGCATCTCGAAGGCTCCGGGGTCCCCCTCCCGGGCCAGCCTTTCCAGGGCAGGGCCGCCCGGATAGCCGAGGCCGAGCATGCGCGCCACCTTGTCGAAGGCCTCTCCGGCCGCGTCGTCGAGCGTCTGGCCAAGCAACTCGTAACCGCCGTGCTCGCGCACGCCGGCGAGCATGGTGTGACCGCCGCTGGCAACCAGGCAGACGAACGGCGGCTCGAGTGGCTCGGGCTCGAGGAAGTTGGCGGCGACGTGGCCCTGCAGGTGATCGACCGGGATCAGCGGCAGCCGGCGTGGCGCTGCAATCGCCTTCGCCGTGCTGACACCGACCAGGAGAGCACCGATCAAGCCGGGCCCGGTCGTTACGGCCACCGCCTCAATCCGGTCGAGGGACGAACCGGCTTCCGCCAGAGCTGCCTCGACCACCGAGCCGACGAGCTCGAGATGGTGACGGGAGGCCACCTCGGGCACGACACCGCCGAACTGCGCGTGCGCGGCAGCTTGCGAGGAGATCACGTTGGAGAGCATGCGCGGGCCGTCCAGCACAGCCGCGCAGGTGTCGTCGCAGGAGGTCTCGAGGGCGAGGATCAACATCTATTCCGCCCGCGTGCTCTGCTCTTGCTCGTTCGCACTAATAGTCACCGGCTGCCTTGCTCGCTCGCGTCCGCGTCCGCCGCGGGCGGGTAGTTAATCCAGCCACATGATCAGCGCGTCCTCGCCATTGTCCTGGTAGTAGCGAGGGCGCACTCCGGCCGAGCGGAAGCCAAGCCGTTCGTACATCGTGATCGCCGCCTGGTTGGAGACCCGCACCTCAAGCGTGAAGGGCAAGCTGCCGCCGCCCTCCTCGACCAATTTGGCGATCAGGCCCCTGGCCACCCCGGCGCGGCGGCGCTCCGGGACGACGGCGACGTTCATCAGGTGCCAGACTTGGTCGTAGCGCGAGCAAACCAGGTAGCCGACAAGCTCGTCGTCGACCGTCGCCGCCAGGCAGATCCCGGACGGCTTCGAAAGCTCCAAGACGAACATCGCCAACGACCATGGGGTCGGGAAGGAGCGCCGCTCGATCGCGATCACGGCCGGCAGGTCGCTGTAGGCAAGCCGCCGGATACCGCCAGCATTGGCGGCGCTACTCGGCTCTCTGGGAAGTGTCTCGCTCACGCCATCGCTGCGCATCGGGAGGTCTCAGGTAGATCGGGTCGAGCTGGCCGCCACTCCCGCCAGCCTCCGCGAGGGCACAGACGTGCCGCGCGTCGATCCGGTGGACCGGGTCCGTGTCGTCGGGAATCTCAACGCCCCGACTCGCCAGCTCATGCCGAAATCGTATCGCCCCCGGCCCGGCCGCCAGCGGGGGAGCGGACAGCTCGTCGAGGCGTTTGGCCAGGGCCTCAGGTGAGGCGACCAGTGGCTCCCAGAGCCGCTCCCCGGTGGATGAGTAGAGAGCGGCGAAGACCTCGCCGCGTCGTGCGTCCAGCACGGCCAAGCTTCCGCTGTGCGATTGCCCCGCCGCGCCCCGCAAAGGAACAGCGGAAGCAGTTGCTCGCTCAGTCAGTGCCCGGCCGAGGGCGTCGAGGGTGCAGACGCCGGTCGCCGGCAGGCCGGTGCTGGCGCTCAAGCCGCAGGCGGTCGCCAGGCCGATGCGGATACCGACGAAGGACCCCGGGCCGCGGCCGACCGCGATCCGTTCCACCTGCTCCCAGCCGCCGCTGGCCTCGGCGGCGCGCTCGACCCCTGCGAGCAGGGCGGTCGAGTGACGGGGGCTGCCGTCGGCGGAGAGCCCGAGCAGTTCCTCGTGCAGCACCTCACCGTCGCGCGTCGCGCAGACGGCCGTGTCAGCGGTCGCCGTGTCGAAGCCGACGACCGCCTTCTTGGGGGTGCCCAGGTCAGCCAGTGACCCTGAAGGCGAAGGAGCCGACCCGTTTGCCTTCGACGAACCAGGTGACCCGATGCTTGCCGGGGATGTTCGAGGTGACCTTGTTGACGTAGAGGGTGCCCTGCACGGCCGGCTGGGCTTTGGCGCAGATGTTTTTGCCGGTCGGGAACTTGACGCAGACGCTGTAGTTGACATCGCCTTTGAGGCTCTTGAAGAAAGCGCCCTTTTTGGCTTTCTTCGGGCACTTGTGCGCCGCCTTCGCGTTCTGGGAGACGCCGCAGGCGACGTAGTGCTGGTAGGCAGCCGCGCCCGCTGTCGCCGTCGCGACACCCGCCACCAGTGCGATCGCAAGCAGCATCGCGGTCAGCGTCTTCAATCCCTTCATCCAGCGTCCCTCCAATTTGCGGTTCGAAGTTCGTTCGATGCTACATGCACCGTCCCCCCTCGAACACCGCTATTCGCGAGCAGATGCGGCGGGCATTGAGATCCGCCGGTTGTCACCGCCGCGGTGGTCGAGGCGAACGGCGAGGATCCGGTGCTCGCCGAGTCGCGGCTCGGCCACCGCCGGCCACTCGACGAAGGCGATCCCGTCGGACCCGAGGTAGTCGTCGAGCAGGGCCGGGTCCTCCGCCTCGAGATCCTCGAGGCGGTAGAGATCGAGATGGGCCACGGGCAGGCGACCGTCCAGGTAACGCTGGCCGATCGTGAAGGTTGGTGAGGTGACTGGCTGCTCGATTCCTAGGGCGCGACAGGCGCCGCGGATAAAGGTGGTCTTGCCGGCCCCGACCTCGCCGCTGACGACGACAACATCGCCCGGAGCGAGGATCGGGGCGAGCTCAGCGCCCGCGGCTTCCGTCTCGGCCGCGGAGCCGGCGACCAGCTCAGCCAAAGAAGTCGAGCTGGTCGGCGGAGGGCTCGGGCGCCGACTCGCCACCCTCCTCGAGGGGCTCGTCCACCGGCTCTTCGGCCGCGACCGGCGGGCCCATCGCGAGCAGGTCTGGGAGGGTGGCGAAATCCTGGCGCAGCGTCTCCTTCACCGCCGGCGTCCGCAGCGCCGCGGCCGGGTGAAAGAGCGGCAAGAGGAAGACGGTGCGACCGCCCAGCTCGTGCACCTGCGGCGCGCCCCGGACCTTGGTGATTCCCGCCGGGTTGCCGCTGAGCAGCTTGGTGGCGAAGTTGCCGAGGGTGCAGATCACCGAAGGCTCAATCAGCCGAACCTGTTTGAAGAGATAGGGCCGACAGGCCTCGATCTCCAGCGGTTGTGGGTCGCGATTGCCCGGCGGCCGGCTCTTCAGCACATTGGCGATGAAGACCTCCTCACGCGAGAGCCCGATCTCTTCCAGCATCTGGTTGAGCAGCTGCCCGGCGCGGCCGACGAAGGGCAGCCCCTGGCGGTCCTCTTCGGCCCCAGGCGCCTCGCCGACGAACATCAGATCGGCATTGGCGTCACCAGCGCCAAAGACGGCCTTGGTCCGCGTCTCATAAAGCGGGCACTTCTCGCAAGCCTGGACCTCTTTGTAGAGAGCGACGAGCTGCTCGCGCCGCTCCTCCGCCGTCGCCGCCACCTAGGGCCCCCCTTTCGCTCGCTTGCGCCTGCTCGCGGCGAGCCGCTCGCCCCGCGCCGCTTCACGGTCGCGGCGTCGCGATTCGTCGGATCTGACCCCGGCACCGCGTGGCTGCCGCCCCGCGGGTGAGACCGGCGATAGCAATCGCTGCGTGCGATTCGACGCACACCGCGGGCAGGCCAGGCTGCGCGTATCGCTCGAGGTCAGCTCCTCGAAGCGCTCGCCACACTCCTCGCACTCGAACTCGTAGACGGGCATCCGCCCGCCAATCCTAGATCGAGCGCACCACGTGATCCGAGGCGACCATCAGGAGCAGTCGGTGGCGTCGCATAATCCCACCACCTCGGCGTCGGCGATATCGATCGTTCCGGTGAGGCTCGCGGTGTTGTAGCCGGCCGCCAAGCTGCCGAGCTGAGTGTTGACGATGGGGTCGACGAGGAAGGCGATCACGCCTCCACAGCCGCTGGCTTCCGGCGCTTCCCAGGCGTTGTCGACGAGCGCGGCTTCGTCCTGGTGGAGGATTTCGCCGCCGCCGAGGAATTTGGTTTTCCCGGCGCTGCCTACGATCGGTTTGTTCGGGGCGGGCGGGCTGGTTTCGCCGGTTGTCAGATTCCACAGGACCGGGGCCGCTTCGGACCCGACGTAACAACGTTTGCCGAGGAAGGGGTTTTCAAGGCGAAACTTCAACGGCAGTTCCAGGGCCACGCCTTTTTCGCTGAGCAGGTGCCCTTTGCTGAAGTGAATTTCGCTCGCCGGCTTGGCCAGTTCGGGAGTTAGGTTGACCCCGGTCAGTGCGTTTTCGATGAAGAATTTGATCAGCCCTTTGACTAGGTAGTCCGAGGAAGCGTCGGGAACCAGGCCGAGGAGCCCACCGGGGACGCTCTGTCCGGCCTTGGCGAGCGTCACCCCATCGGTCGCGGCGAAGACTTCTGAGACTTTCGCGACGGGCGCCGAGGCCCCGGCTTGGAGGACGATCTGTTTTGTGATCGGCACCGTCTTTTTGCCAAGCACGATTTTGCCGCCGGTGGTGGCCGAGTAGAGGCACTTGTCGACCCCCACCACGCTCCAGGGACATGCTTTGAACCTGGCGAAATCGCCTAATGGAGCGGCCGAAGCCGTACCCGCAAAGCCAAGCGCCACCAGCAGCGAAACCGCGATCGCCGCGAGCCCGATCCCTGTCCCCCGTCGACCCATGGCGGAGCACTTTAACCTTTTTAATTAAAAAACGAAGCTAAGGCAGCGGCTCCCAGTCCCATGCCTTAGCCGAAGTCAGGCTCTCCTGTTCCAGGTAATGCCTGAACTCCGACAACTCGGCGGGCTCGATCGCGTAGACGTGGTCGGGTTCCGGGAAGTGGGCGCTGCGAACCTCGCTTACGTACTGGTTCATCCCGGCGACCATCTGGTTGTGGATGTCGGCGTACTGCTTGACGAATTTGGCCATGCGGCCGGTGGTGATGCCAAGCAGGTCGTGGAAGACGAGGACCTGGCCGGCGGGGGCGGGGCCGGCGCCGATGCCGATCACCGGGATCTCGAGCTTCTCGACGATCGCCTCGGTTACGGCGGCGGGGACCGCCTCGAAGACGATCGCGTAGCAGCCGACCGACTGCAGGGCGAGGGCGTCCTCGCAGAGCTGGATCGCGCTCTGGGCGGTCTTGCCCTGGGCCTTGTAGCCGCCGAGAGCGGTGGCGGTCTGCGGCGTCAGGCCGACGTGGCCCATCACCGGGATGCCGGAGCGGACGATCGCGCGGGCGCGCTCGACCGAGATCCCCCCCGCCTCGAGCTTGACCGTTTGACAGCCGGTCTCCTTGACCAGGCGCTGGGCGTTCTGGATCGCCAGCTCGTTGCTCGACTCGTAGCTGCCCATCGGCATGTCGCCGACCATCAGCGGCGTCTTCAGGCCGCGTCGCACGGCCTTGCCGAGGACGAGCATCTCCTCCAGCGTCACCGCCTCGGTGCCGGAATGCCCGAGCACCACGTTCGCCGCCGAGTCGCCGACGAGGACGATGTCGGCGCTGGCCTCCTCCGCCACCTTGGCCGAGGGGAAGTCGTAGGCGGTGACCATCGCGATCGGTTCGCCCTTTTCCTTCATCTCGGCCAGGCGCGGCAGGCTGACCGGTGGGCGATCGGCCGGCGGCGGCGCGGTGTGCGAGCGGGCGCCGGAGCTCATCAGAGCAGCACCTCGGGATGGCTGTCGACGGCGACGATCCCGTTGCTCTCGCCGACGTGGACGACGACCGGCGAGTAGGTCTCGAGGTCGCTCTCGTCGTAGGCGCCGAAGGAGCCGACGATGATCTTGTGGCCGGGACGGGTGAGGTGGGCAGCGGCGCCGTTGACCTGCATCGTGCCCGAGCCGGGCTCACCGTCGATTACGTAGGTGACGAAGCGGGCGCCGTTGTCGATGTCCCAGACGTGGACCTGCTCGTTGGTGATCAGGTCCGCGGCGGCCATCAGCTCGGTGTCAATCGTGATGCTGCCGATGTAGTCGACATCACAATCGGTCACCGTCGCCCGGTGGATCTTGGACTTGAGCATCTGCCTCTGCATCGATTCTCCTGTCAGCTCATAGGGTCAAGGGTTCAAGGCTCGATAAGGACGTTGTCGATCAGGCGAGCACCGCCCACCGGGGCGGCGATCGCGATCAGCACCGGCCGGTCGCCCAGCTCGGTGACGGGGGAAAGGTCTTCGGCGTCGCGCGCCTCCAGGTACTCGGGCTCGACCCCCGCCGCCCGCAGCTCGCCCCGAGCGGCCTCCAACGCGGCCGCGAGCCCCTCGCTGGGCGCGATCGCCGCGGCGGCGCCCAGGGCTCGTGAGAGCGCGGTCGCGCGCTGACGCTCGCTCGGATCGAGATAGGCGTTGCGGGAGCTCATCGCCAGGCCGTCGGACTCGCGCACCGTCGGCAGGACCTCGATGCGCAACGGGAAGTCGAGATCGCTGACCATGCGACGAATAACGGCAACCTGCTGCGCGTCCTTCTGCCCGAAGTAGGCGACGTCCGGCCCGACCGAGTTGAAGAGCTTGGCGACAACCGTGGTGACGCCGCGGAAATGCTCAGGGCCACGGCGCGAGCGATCGCCGTCGAGGACCTCCGTCAGGTTGCCCTCGACCCCGACGTAGGTGGCGAAATCATCCCCGTAGACCGCCTCGACCGGCGGCGCGTAGACGAGATCGACACCCGCCTCCGCGGCCAGTCGCAGATCGCGCTCCTCGTCGCGCGGATAGCGATCCAGATCCTCCTCAGGCCCGAACTGGGTCGGATTGACGAAAAGGCTCATCACGACGAGGTCGCACTCGGCCCGCGCCGCGCGGAGCAGCGAGAGATGGCCCTCGTGGAGATAGCCCATCGTCGGCACCAGGCCGATCGTGTTGCCCTCCCGGCGAGCCGGCTCCAGGGCAGAGCGGAGCTCGTCCTTGCCGCGAAGGACCTTCACATCGCCTGTTGCGTGTGGGAGATCGACGAGTTCCAGGAGGTTCATGGGTCCATGCCCTTCGGGTCACGGCCGTCTGTGGATTATAGGCACTCATCTGGCGCGATTCGAGCGGATTTCGTCACAGAGGATGACTTGCGCAATCGGCGTGCTGCCCAAGCGCGGGCGAGCACTCAGAGGAGCCGGCGTCGGACACGAGGGCGCAGGCGGGCGCAGACCCGACGCAACGCAGCCACGCTCGCCAGCAGGACCGCGTAGATCGCCGCCGGCCCACCCAGCGCCAGCAGGATCTCCTCGATTGGCATGCCGGCGATGTGGGCGGCCGGCATCGCGCGCTCAGTCGTAGGTGACGAGCGAGAGACGTTCGAAGTGAAGGATGTCGCCGAGATCTTCGTGGCGGGCGTTGGTCGGCACCACCGTCACCTCGACCTCCCCCGCGTCGGCGGCGATCAGCCGCCGCAACGCCTCAGTGATCGTCACCGTCATCCGTTGTCCGCTCAACGGGTGTGGCCGGCGATAGTCGAAGTGGTGGATCGGCGGCCCTTCCTCAACGTCGCAGTGGCCCTCGTCGCCGAAGCACGGGCCGTGGCCGAAGACGTAGAACGATCCGGCATAGCCAGCCTCGAGCTCGAGCGGGGTGCTGGGGTCGGCATCGGGGTTGGCAAGGAACACACGGCCCTCGTAGGAGTCGCCGCGGTGTCCGACGCCATGAAACTGGAGATCGGCGCGGTAGAAGCTGGGCTGCTTGTCCCAGGTCGGAATCGCAAACGGCTTCTTGGTCGTGTACCGCTTCATTCTTTTTCCGGTTCCCGATGTTCGGTGCTTGCCGCGTAGTCGTAGCCAAGGGCGGTCGTGTTGAGCACTTTGCCAACGGTCATGCCAAGACCGTTGAGGGGTTCGTTCCAGAGCTCCGGCCTTGGCCCCCAACTGGAGTGTTTGCCCTGCCAAAGCGACCAGATCCGGTCGACCATGGTGTGGTGCGCCCAGAAGATCGGGTCATAGGCAGCGGTTGCCTGCCATCGCATCGTTCCCCCGACCCAGCCATGGACGCCATTGTGGAGCCTCCCCTCCAGTTCTTCGGAGAAGACGTCGAAATTGGGCTGTTCGATGATTTCTTCGATCAGGCCCACCTCCGGCAACAGGTTCGGGTCACCCGGTTTGCGCCAGGTTCGCTCTGGCCAATCGGGCGGATTGCCCGGGAGCGGTGGAAGATCGAATCCGGCAAGCGGATTCAGTTCACCTTCGATGTCCTCGAAGATGGCGGGGATACCGCCGGTTACGCGCGAGGCCGGCCAATCCCACCATGGCAAGAAGCAGCCCGGGACTTTGGTCTGCAGGGCCAGCTCAAGCTGGTACAGGTAGGCCCGGTGCCAGGGGAGAAACAGGTTGTCGTATCCCAGTTCTTCGCTGGAGTGCTCACAGTCGTCATCCGGCACACCGTGTTTGCCGGCCCAGAATGCGAACCCGTTTCGATCGCTGAGCGCCTGGATTTTCGCGAAGCCTTCGCGCAGCGCATCTAGCTGCTCGGGCAGGAGCTTCTCAGCGCTCTTGCGGTGACGAAGTCTCGGAGTGGATTCAGCGATGGAGCGGTGTGGGCTCGTCACGCAGAGGAACCTATGCGTACTCCTCGTTATTTGTCAAGTTTTTTTGAATATATTCATTTACTGTTTTTCAACGGTCCCAATTTTCTTTGCTGGAACCCCAGCCGCGATCGTCCCGGGCTCGAGGTCGCGTGTGACAACAGAGTTCGCGCCAATCACGCAGCGGTCACCGATTGTCACTCCACTGGTAACCACGCAATTGACGCCGAGCCAGCAGTTGGAGCCGATCTTGACCGGGCCCTTGGTGGTGAATCCCTGCTGGGTGACCGGCGTCTCGGGGTCGTCGAAACGGTGAGCCGAGTCGCCGATGAAGCAGCCGTTGGCGAACATCGTGTGGTCGCCGATCTCAATCAGCTCCAGCGCCGCCAGCATCGTGTTGCGGTTGAGAAAGCAGTCGGCGCCGATCTCGATCCGCGCCTGAGGCGCCAGGGTCAGCCAGCAGCCCGGCTCGAGCAGTGTGCCTTCGCCGATCCGCAGGCGCCCCTCATCGAGGGCCTCGAGCGCCTCTCCCTCTAGCGGCTGGCGGACATAGAAGCCGCCGCGCACAGCATGCCGAGCCAACCGCCAGCGTCTCCCGAGCTTGCGATTGCGCTCGTACCAGCGCCGCTTCGCCCACCAGATGCGCCACCCCGTCTGCTCGCCGGCCACCCGCCTAGCTTTCCAGACTCGGCATAGACTGCGCCGATGGGCGACCTGCGCGGGGGCATCGATCTCGGCGGCACGAAGATCCAGACGGCAATCGTCGATACGAGTGGAGCGGTCTCCGGCGAAGCGCGCCACCCGACGCCGACCAGCGGCGGGCCGGCAGACGTGGCGCGAGCGATGGCAGAGGCCCTGCGCGAGGCTGCCGCGGCCGCCGGAGTCGAGCCAAAGGAGCTGGAGGGCATCGGCGTTGGCTCACCCGGCGATGCCGACGGCAAGACCGGTGTTGTCAGCGGCGCTCGCAACCTGCCTGGCTGGGAGGGCAGCTTCCCGCTCGGCGAGACGCTCTCGAAGGCGCTCGGCGCGCCGGTGCGAATCGGTAACGACGTCCAGGTCGCGACAGAAGCTGAGTTCCACCTCGGCGCCGGACGCGAGTTTCAGAGCCTGATTGGGGTCTTCTGGGGAACCGGAGTCGGTGGCGGCATCGTCCTTGACGGCAAGCCCTGGCTAGGCCGCGGCGCCGCCGGGGAGATCGGCCACATGGTCGTCAAGCGGGGCGGCGCCAAGTGCCCGTGTGGGCGCAAGGGCTGCATGGAGGCCTACGCCGGGCGCTCGGCGATGGAAGCGGAGGCGCGCCGCGAGCACGACGAGGGCACCAAAACCGACCTCTTCAAGCTGATGCACAAGCACGAGAAAGACCGGCTGACCAGCGGCATCTGGCAGCGGGCCCTCGACCACGGCGACCACCTCGCCGAGAAGCTGATCGACCGGGCGATCGAGGCGCTTGGCACGGGCGTCGCCTCGGCCGTCAACCTGCTCGACCCCGAAGCCGTGATCATCGGCGGCGGGCTCGGCGTGCGCTTCGGCGAGCGCTACCTGGACCCGCTCACCGCGGAGATGGACAAGCACCTCTTCCTCAACGAACGCCCGCCGGCGATCCGCGTCGCCTCCCTCGGCGACCTCGGCGGCGCGATCGGCGCCTCGCTGCTCTTCTCCGGCTAGAACGAAGCGTCGATTTTCCACGCCTAACGGGGAAAATAGACGTCTCGTCCAATCAGACGCGACCGACTTGTTGGCGCTGCTGGCGGGCGATCGCGTCGACGATCACGGCGAGCAGGAGGACGCCACCGGTGACCATGAACTTGACCGCCGAGGAGAGCGCGAGCAGGTCCATGCCGTTGGCGATCGAGCCGATCACCAAGGCACCGAGCAGCGCGGTCCAGACAGCGCCGCGGCCACCGAAGAGGCTGGTGCCCGCGATCACCGGGCCGGCGATCGCCAGCAGCAGCAGTTCGCTGCCGCCGGAGCTCTGGTTGACGGCGAGCAGGCGCGAGGCGGCGAGGATGCCGCCGATCGCGGCCATCGTGCTGGCGAGGGCGAAGACGGCGACGCGGATCTTGTTGACCCCGATGCCCGCGCGGCGGGCCGCCTCCGCGTTGCCGCCGACCGCGTAGACATGGCGGCCAAAGCGGCTGCGCTGAGCGACGTATTCGAGGCCGACGACGAAGGCAAGCAGGATCAGTAGCGCCAAGGGCACGCCGCGGTCGGAGTTGAGCACGGCGACCGCGACGATCGTGATCAGGGCGACGAGCGCGATCCGTATCGCCAGCGGCGTCAGGCTCTCACCGGTCAGTCCATGGGCGACCCGGCTGCGGTAGCCGGCAAGCACTATGCCGGCATAGGCGGCGATCACCACCACGGCGAAGATCCAGCCGACGGTGTCGGAGTAGAAGGTGTTGGCGAGACCGGTGATCTTGGAATTGGTGATGTTGATCGAGCCGGTCGAGCCGAGAACCTGCAGCAGGGCTCCCTGCCAGGCCAGCAGGCCGGCCAGGGTGACCACGAAGGAGGGCACACCGAAGCGACTGAACACCGACCCCTGCAGCAGGCCGATCGTGGTGCCGACGAGGATCGCGGCGAGGATCGCCAGGTAAGGACTCCAGCCGTGCTGGACGTTGAGCACCGCCATCACCGCCGCGGCGAGGCCGCTGACGGCACCGACCGAGAGGTCGATCTCACCGAGCAGGAGCACGAAGACGATGCCGATCGAGATCAGGCCAACCGCGGTGATCTGCAGCATCAGGTTGGTCAGGTTCTCGGCCGAGAGGAAGCGGTCGTTCTCGAACTGGAAGATCGCCCAGATCAGCGCCAGCCCGAGCACCACTCGCAGCGAAGCGAGGTCGCCCTGGACAAAACGCCGCACGGTCTGGGAGGCGGTGCTCGCTTCCCCCTCCCCGGCTGCCGCCGGCGTGGTGCCCTCCGCAGCGCTCATGCAGGTCCCCCCTCTTCGTCTTTCCTCTCGCCGTTGTCGCCGATACCGGTGATCGCCGCGATCACATGCTCCTCAGTGGTCGCTTCGGCCTGAAAGTCACCGGCCGTGCGGCCAAGGCGCAGGACGACGATCCGGTCGGCGATCTCGAAGACGTTGGCCAGGTTGTGACTGATCACGACCACACCCATTCCCCGCTCGCGCAACCGCCCGATCAGCTCCAGCACCTGTTTGGTCTGCGGTACGCCGAGGGCCGCCGTCGGCTCGTCGAGCAGCACGACCTTGGGCTCGCCGAGCAGCGAGCGGGCCACGGCGACCTGCTGGCGTTGGCCGCCGGAGAGCGTGCCGACCTCTGTGCGCACGCTGGGGATAGTCACCGCGAGACTGGAGAGCAGCTCACCGGACCGGTGCTCCATCTTCGCCTCGTCGAGCTGACGTGTGGCGCGGGCAGGACCACCCGTGACCACCTCCTGGCCGAGGAAGATGTTGGCGACGACGTCGAGGTTGTCGCAGAGGGCGAGGTCCTGGTAGACGGTGGCGATCCCGAGCGCCGTTGCGTCCTGTGGGCGCGTTATTGAGACCGCTTCGCCGCCAAAGCGAATCGAGCCGGCGTCCGGGGAGTGGATCCCCGCGATCGTCTTGACCAGGGTCGACTTGCCGGCGCCGTTGTCACCGACGAGGCCTACGACCTCGCCCGCCCCGACCGCGAAGTCGACCCGGTCCAAAGCCTGGACCGGGCCGAACTTCTTGCTGACTCCGTCGACCTCGAGCAACGGAGGCGCGGTGCTCATCAGCCGACCTTGCCTTGCCTCACCTATCTCGCCTGGCCTAGGAGATGCCCGCTTCTTCGCAGGCCTTGGCGTAGGCGCCGGTACAGAGTTCGTCCGCCGTGATGAATTCGTCGGCGATCACCGTCTGTCTGATGTTGTCTTTGGTGACGGCAACCGGTTCGAACAGGATCGAGGGCACCTTGCCCGCTTCGTTGTCGAGTTCATCGGTGACCTTGTCCTGCGGAATGTCCTTGCCTTCGGCGAGGTCAACAGCGATTTCGGCGCTGATCGACGCCTGCGGTTTGATCGCCTTGTAGACGGTCATGTACTGCTGGCCGACGAGGATCCGCTGGACGCCCGCGACGGTCGAGTCCTGGCCGGTCGTCGGTCGTTCTTCGGGGTCAATGCCGGCCGACTTCATCGCTGCGATCGCGCCCCCAGCGGTGTCGTCGTTGGCCGCGTAGACACCGGCGAAGCCATCTTTGCCGATCGCCGTGATCGCCTGCTGCATCTCGTTTTGGGCGTTGGTCGCAGACCATTCCGGCGTGTCGTATTCCTTGGCGATCTCGACGCCGCTGGCTTCGAACCCTTTGCTCGAGCCTTCCTTGAAGAGAGCCGCGTTGCTGTCGGCGGGATCGCCGTTGATCTTCACGATCGGACCTTTGGGGCTGCCGTCTTCCTTGAGCTTCCTGGAGAGCGATTCAGCCTGCAGTTCACCCACCCGAACGTTGTCGAAGGAGACGTAGACGGCCACTTCCGCGCCGAGGATCAGGCGGTCGTAGCTGAGCACCGGAACGCCCTGCTGGTCAGCCTTCTGCACGCTTGCCGCGGCCGAGGCCGCATCGACGGGATCGAGCACCAGCACGTCGGCGCCCTGTGTCAGGGCCGCTTCAACCTGGCTCTGCTGCTTTGAGGCATCCTCGGTTGCGTTGCTGTAGAGGATTTCGCAGTCCGGGCAGAGTGCTTCGACCTTTTCTTCGAAGTAGGGACGGTCGGCGGACTCGTAGCGCGGCGTCTGGTTCTCGGGCAAGAGCAGCGCGATCTTGGAACCACCGCCACCACCGTCGTCGCTGCCTCCGCACCCGGCCGCTACCGCAACCACCGCAAACAGGACACCAGCCGCAAGAGCGAAACTCTTCAAAGCTGATCTGGACATAGGGCTCTCCTTTCAAAGGCCCCTGCCCTTAACCCCGCTGTACCCGCCCAACGGGAATTCCACTCCAACCGTAGCGCTCGGCATGCACGGGCGCTACAGGTTTCTTCTCAACGTGTGTCGGTACTACGCGGCGACGGGCTCGCGCCGCTTGCGTGAGGCGCGTTTTGGCTTCGCTGGCTCGACCAGCTCGGAGAGGAAACGGCCGGTGTAGGAGCCGGCCACCGCGGCGACCTCCTCGGGGGTGCCGACGGCGACCACTTCGCCGCCCTCTTCCCCACCCTCGGGCCCGAGGTCGATCAGATGATCGGCGGTCTTGATCACGTCGAGGTTGTGCTCAATCACGACCACAGTGTTGCCAGCGTCGACGAGGCGACCGAGCACCTCAAGCAGGCGCTGCACGTCGGCGAAGTGCAGGCCCGTGGTCGGCTCGTCGAGGATGTAGAGGGTGTTGCCGGTGGCGACCTTGGAGAGCTCGGTCGCCAGCTTCACCCGCTGCGCCTCGCCACCGGAGAGCGTCGTCGCCGCTTGGCCGAGGCGGATGTAGTCGAGGCCGACGTCGTGCAGGGTGCGCAGGCGGCGGGCGATCTTCGGCACGTTCTCGAAGAAGACGACCGCCTCCTCTACCGACATCTCGAGCACGTCGCCGATGTTCTTGCCCTTGAAGCGGACCTCGAGCGTCTCGCGGTTGTAGCGCTTGCCGTGGCACTGCTCACAGGGCACGTAGACGTCGGGCAGGAAGTGCATCTCGATCTTGATCTGGCCGTCGCCGCGACAGACCTCGCAGCGGCCGCCCTTGACGTTGAAGCTGAAGCGCCCCGGCTTGTAGCCGCGGGCGCGTGACTCCTGGGTCTGGGTAAAGAGCTGGCGGATGTGGTCGAAGACGCCGGTGTAGGTGGCCGGGTTGGAGCGCGGCGTGCGCCCGATCGGCGACTGGTCGATGTTGATGATCTTGTCGATCTGGCTGAGCCCGTCGACGCCGTCGTGGGCGCCGGGACGCAGCTTCGCCTGGTGCAGGCGATTGGCGACCGAGTGGTGCAGGGTCTCGTTGACCAGGGTCGACTTGCCCGAGCCGGAGACGCCGGTGACGCAGCAGAAGACGCCCAGCGGCACGGTGACGTCGATGTTCTTGAGGTTGTGTTCGCGGGCGCCGCGGACCAGCAGTGCGCCGTTGGGGCTGCGCCTTTGCTCCGGCAGCTCGATCTTGCGCTTGCCGGAGAGGTACTGGCCGGTCAGCGAGGCCGGGTCCTTGGCCACTTCGGCCGGCGTGCCGGCCGAGATCACGTAGCCACCGTGTTCGCCGGCGCCGGGCCCAAGGTCGACCAGGTGGTCGGCGGCCATCATCGTGCCCTCGTCGTGCTCGACCACGATCACCGTGTTGCCGAGGTCGCGCAGCCGGTCGAGGGTGGCGATCAGCTTCTCGTTGTCGCGCTGGTGCAAACCGATCGAGGGCTCGTCGAGCACGTACATCACGCCGACGAGGCTGGAGCCGATCTGGGTCGCGAGGCGGATCCGCTGCGCCTCGCCACCGGAGAGCGAGCGGGCCGAGCGGCCGAGCGAGAGGTAGCCGATGCCGACGTTCTCGAGGAAGGCGAGCCGTTCGGAGATCTCGCGCACGATCAAGCGCGCGATCGCCCGCTCGGTCTCGGTCATCTCCAAATCGTTGATCCACTCCGCCGCGCCGCGCGCCGATTTGTCGCTGAACTCGGCAATGCTGATCCCGCCGACCTTGACCGCGAGGCTCTCCGGCCGCAGGCGCGCACCTTTGCAGTCGGGGCAGGGCTGCTCAGCCATGTAGCTCTCGATCCGCTCGCGATTGCTCTCCGAATCGGTCTCTTCGTAGCGACGCTCGAGGTTGTTGACGATCCCCTCGAAGCGGACTTTGTAAGAGCGGCGGCGGCCGAAGCGGTTGGTGTAGCTGACCTGGTGGCGCTCCGAGCCGGTGCCGTAGAGGAAGACCTCTTTGTCCAGTTTCTTCAGCTTCGACCAGGGCTTATCGAGGTCGATGTCATAGGCCTCGGCAACCGAGGCGATCAGCCGCTTCCAATAGGCGGTGATGCCGCGGTTCCAGGGCTGCAGGGCGCCCTCGCCGAGCGAGAGCGTCGGGTCGGGCACGACCAGCTCGGGATCGATCACCCGCTGGAAGCCGAGCCCATGGCAACGCTCGCAGGCGCCGTGCGGCGAGTTGAAGGAGAAGATCCGCGGCTCCAGCTCCGGAATCGAGGTGCCGCAGTTGAGGCAGGCGAACTGCTCGGAGAAGAGCAGCGGCTCGGCCTTGTCGTCGACCATCTCGACTTCGACCAGACCAGCGGCAAGACCCGCCGCCGCCTCGACCGACTCGGAGAGGCGCCGGCGCAGGTCCGGCTTCATCACCAGGCGATCGACCACCACGGCGACGTCGTGTTTGTATTTCTTGTCGAGGACGATGTCCTCGTCGAGCCGCCGCAGCTCGCCGTCGATTTTGACCCGCGAGTAGCCCTCGAGGCGCATCTGCTCGAAGAGCTTGCCGTACTCGCCTTTGCGCCCCCGCACGACCGGCGCCATCACCATGAATTTGGTGCCCTCGTCGAGAGTCATCAGCCGATCGACGATCTGCTCCTGGGTCTGACCTGTGATCTCGGCCCCGCACTCGGGACAGTGCGGAGTGCCGATCCGGGCCCAGAGCAGGCGCAGGTAGTCGTGGATCTCGGTCACGGTGCCGACCGTCGAGCGCGGGTTGCGCGAGGTCGTCTTCTGGTCGATCGAGATCGCCGGCGAGAGACCCTCGATCGAGTCGACGTCGGGCTTCTCCATCAGGCCGAGGAACTGGCGGGCGTAAGCGGAGAGCGACTCGACGTAGCGGCGCTGGCCCTCGGCGTAGATCGTGTCGAAGGCAAGGCTCGACTTACCGGAGCCGGAAAGCCCGGTGATCACGATCAGCGCGTCGCGCGGCAGCTCAACGTCAACGTCCTTGAGGTTGTGCTCCCGCGCTCCCGAGATGACGATTCGCTCAGAAGCGGCCACTGGGAACGATTCTACGCAGACGAACAGATGTTCCCTTTCAAACCACGCAATGTCCGGCTATTTCTGGGCCACTAGACCCGGCTCGGTCGCGAGGAGACTCAGGGCGCAGACGAGATCAGGGCATCAAGAATGGCGCTGCAATGGTTGGCAACGAGCGATATGTGCCCCTCGCCTGGAAGCGGACGGAAATCGGCATTCGGGAGCCTTTTCGCAAGCCAGCGACCATGGTCAAAGGGGACGATTAAGTCATCATGCCCTTGCCAAACAGTGACCGGAGCAGTGACATCGTCCAGCTTGAAGCCCCAGTCTCCATATAGCGCCAAGTCATCGCTCAACCAGCCCAGGAGCCCCTCTTCGGCGATCCGCTTCCAGGCAGCCAGTTGAAATGCCCCGAAGTCACCTTGGATCACCAAGCCATCGGCCTCGCATAGATGTTCACCAAGCGTTTTGCGTAGATCAGCGACGGTTTTGATCTCCTGTATTTCCAGGCCCTGGCTTTCCAGATATTTTTTCAGCGCGCGGGGTCCTTCTCTCGCGGCCTTGAACTCTTTGCGATTGCCCTTACCCATGCCCTTTTCCCAATCCAGTCCCTCGGCGTAAGTAGGCGCAATTCCAGCAAGGAGCGCAATAGCTCGAACTCTGTCGAGCAGTAACGCCGCGCAGGCCAACGCGTGTGGTCCACCTCCAGATTCACCGATTACGTAAAACCTCTCAACGCCAAGCTGGTCTGCAATCGCGCCTATATCCGGAGCGCAATCGGCAACCGACCTCCCTGGCTGGGGATCCGATCCGCCATAGCCAGGCCGCGAGTAAATGATGTATCGCAAGCCGCGACGAGCGCCCTCCTCGATGTCGGGCTCGTACAGTTCACACACACCGGGAGTCCCATGAAGAATGAAGACTGGATCACCCTGGGGCGGTCCCGCCGTGAGCACTGAAAGCAGGCGTCCGTCAGCGGCGTGGATCCGGTGTTCGGTGCGCTGCACTCACTCAACCTAACGTCAGTACAACGCGGCGGATAGGCGACGGCGGTACCGAACAGACTCCGGGTCGCCCGGATCGAGCTCACTGAGGATGCCAACAGTTACACGGCGAAGCTGCTCGCGGGTGTCCTCGTCGGTGTCGGCGATCTGCGCGAGCAGCGAATCGAGGGCGGCGGCGGTCTGGCCGCGGTCGAGCGCTTCGAAGGCCTCGGTGGCGACCCCGTCCTTGACCAAGCCGATGCGAGCGGCGATCCCCGCCGCGGCGAAATCCCCCTCATGGCCCTCGACCGCGCTGAGCGCGTCTTCCTCCGCCCCGCGCTCGAGGCGCTTGCGGGCGAGCGCCACGGCGATGTCGGCTCGGCGTGGCTCCAGTTCGGCGGCCTCGCGTAGGGAGAGCTCGTCGCCGGCGGCAAGCAGCTCGTCGGCGCGCTGGGGAAGCAGGGAGTCGAAGAGCTCCTCGACTTTCGCCTTTGGCACCGCGCCGACGAATTCGTTGACGATGGCACCGTCGCGAAAGGCCTTCACAGCCGGAATGCCCTGAACGCCGAAGCGTGCCGCCAGCGCCTGGTTCGCATCGACGTCGACCTTGGCCAGCACAACGTCACCGTTGCGGGCGCTCTCGGCCGCCTCCAGCGCGGGCGTGAGCGTGCGACACGGCCCACACCACTCGGCCCAGAAATCGACCACTACGGGCACGGTGCGCGAGCGCTCGATCACCTCGCTCTCGAAAGTCGCCTCGCTGACGTCGACGGCCATGCGCTCAGAATATTCGGCCCCGCCCGCGAGCCCGCTTCCCCACTTGGTTAAGCCTTCTTGCGCATCGCCGTGGACAGGACTAGCGTCGTCAGCAGGCGGGGTCAGCAATCGAGGAGGAAATATGTCCAATGTCGATGCCGCCCGGTCGAGCTACGAGGCCTTTGGTCGCGGCGACCTGGAAGCGCTGAAAGAGATGCTGGCCGAGGACAGCACCTGGCTCACATCCGACGAGCTGCCGCTCGGCGGTGAAACCCAGGGTCGGGACGCGATTCTCGGCAACTTCACTCAGATTCCCAACTACTGGTCGTCGTTCAGCGTCGAGCCGGAGGAGTTCATCGACGCCGGCGAGTGGGTGGTGGTGAGGGGCACGCAGAAAGCTGGCCACGATGGCGACAGCTTCGAGGCGCCCTTCGCCCATCTGATGAAGTTCGCCGACGGCAAGATTGTCCGTGGCGAGTTCTACGCCGACAGCGCCAAGGCCGCCAAGGTCCTGGCCTGAGGTCAAAGGGCTAGCGGGCGCCTCGGCAGCGCTACCCGGGTCGCCCGCTACGCACCCGCCCGCATCCCATCGAGGTCGCGGCGCAGCTCCTTGAGCTCGTCCCGCAGCCGCCCCGCCTCCTCGAAGCGCAGATCGTCGGCGGCGGCGAGCATCTCCTCCTCGAGCGTGACGATCGTGCGCTCCAGCTCGTCCGGATCGGCGAACTCGCCGGCGGGCTTGCCGCGACGCTTGCGCGGCGCCCGGTCCTCCATCGCCAAGAACTCGCTCATCTCCGAGATGCCCTTGCGCACCGTCGCCGGGGTGATCCCGTGCTCCTCGTTGTAGGCGAGCTGGATCGCCCGGCGCCGGTCGGTCTCACGCATCGCCGCCTGCATCGCGTCGGTCTCCTTGTCGGCGTACATCAGCACCCGGCCGTTGACGTTTCGCGCCGCCCGGCCGATCGTCTGCACGAGGCTGGTCTCGCCGCGCAGGAAGCCCTCCTTGTCGGCGTCGAGGATCGCCACCAGCGAGACCTCAGGCAGGTCGAGTCCCTCGCGCAGCAGGTTGACCCCGACCAGCACGTCGTACTCGCCGAGCCGCAGGTCGCGGATGATCTGGATCCGTTCCAGGGTGTCGATCTCGGAATGCAGGTAGCGCACCCGCACGCCGTACTCAAGCAGGTAGTTGGTCAGGTCCTCGGCCATCTTCTTGGTCAGCGTCGTGACCAGGACCCGGTCGCCTTCCTCGGCGACCCCCTTGATCTCGTTCATCAGGTCGTCGATCTGGTTGCGCGTCGCGCGCAGCTCGATCGCGGGGTCGATGATTCCCGTTGGGCGGACGATCTGCTCGACCGTGCGCGTCGCTTCGGTCCGCTCGAACGGCCCCGGCGTCGCCGAGACCATCACCAGTTGCGGCACCCGTTCGAGGAACTCCTCGAATTTGAGCGGGCGGTTGTCGATCGCCGAGGGCAGGCGGAAGCCGTAGTCGATCAGGGTCTGCTTCCGCGATCTGTCCCCTTCGTACATGCCGCCGATCTGCGGCACCGTCTGGTGGGACTCGTCAACGAAGACGACGAAGTCGTCGGGGAAGTAGTCGATCAGCGTGTGCGGCGGGCTGCCCTCGGGGCGGCCGTCGAGGATGCGCGAGTAGTTCTCGATCCCCGAGGTGAAGCCGATCTCTTTCAGCATCTCGATGTCGTAGGCGGTGCGCTGGCGCAGCCGGTGCGCCTCCAGCTGCTTGCCCTCGGCCTCGAGCTCGGCCGTGCGCGAGTTCAGTTCGTTGCGGATTTCATCGACCGCCCGCTCCAGGGTCTCGTCGCGGGTCACGTAGTGCGAGGCCGGCCAGACCGAGACGTGGTCGATCGTGTCGAGGATCTCGCCGGTCAGCGGGTCGAAGTGCTGGATTCCCTCGATCTCGTCGCCGAAGAGGGCGATCCGGTAGGCCGACTCGGCGTAGGAGGGCATGATCTCCAGCACCTCGCCGCGCACCCGGAAGGCGCCGCGGCCGAGGACCGAGTCGTTGCGCTGGTACTGCATCTTGATCAGCTTGCGCAACACCTCGTCGCGGTTGATCTCCTCGCCGACTTTGAAGAGCTGCATTTTTTCGTTGTAGACCTGGGGCGAGCCGATCCCGTAGATGCAAGAGACCGAGGCGACGATGATCACATCGCGGCGGGCGAAGAGGGCAGCGGTTGCCGCGTGGCGCAGGCGGTCGATCTCATCGTTGATCGAGGAGTCCTTCTCGATGTACAGGTCTTGGGCTGGGACGTAGGCCTCGGGCTGGTAATAGTCGTAGTAGGAGACGAAGTACTCGACCTGGTTCTCGGGGAAGAACTCGCGGAACTCGTTGCAGAGCTGCGCGGCCAGCGTCTTGTTGTGGGCGATCACCAGCGAGGGTCGCTGGACCGCGGCGATCGTCGCCGCCATCGTGAAGGTCTTGCCGGTGCCGGTGGCGCCGAGCAGGGTCTGGAAACGATCCCCCTCGGCCAGGCCCTCGGCCAGGCCGGCAATCGCCTTGGGCTGGTCCGCGGTCGGCGTGTAGGCCGGGTTGAGCTCGAACTCGGGCACCGAGGGACCTTAGCTGGCGCCTTAGTCGCACTATTTGCGACCAAGGCGCCAGCCGGCTCGACATGGAAGACTGCGCGGCGATGACGCGCTCAAAAAAGGCCCTCGCCGGTTTCTTCGCCTTCACGGGGACGATGCACTTCGTCATCCCGCGCAGCTACGAAGCGATCATGCCGCCCTCGCTGCCCCGCCACAAAGAGGCGGTCGCGATCAGCGGCCTGGCCGAGATCGTCGGTGGTGCCGCGGTGCTGGCGCCCTCAACGCGGCGCTTCGCCCGCTGGTGGCTGCTCGCCCTGCTCGTTGCGGTCTTCCCCGCCAACGTCCACATGGCGGTCAACCCGGAGCAGGTGCGCGGGTTGGACCTGAAGCGAATCCCGCGCTGGGCGCTCTGGGCGAGGCTGCCGCTGCAGCCGCTGGCGATGCTCTGGGTCTGGCGCGCCACGCGCGATTAGCCGTCGCCAGGCAAGCTCTGAGCCGAGGGGGACCCGGCGCGGCCACCCGCATCGCGCGGCGTCACGCGGAGCGGTTGATCCGTGTTATAAACGTGGTGTTTTGTCGGTGAATGTTTTGGCTGTAGCCCTTCTGTCTTCGCAGACAGAGAATTGCTGGAATGAAACCACGCGAACGTTTCGCAATTAATCTGCGTAAAGCGCGCAAGAAGAAGGCTATTTCGCAAGAGGAGCTCGGCTTTCGCTGCGACCTTCATCGCACCGAGATCTCGCTGCTCGAGCGCGGCGGCCGCGAGCCCCGCCTGGGCACGATCGTCAAGCTTGCAGGCTCCCTCGACACCACCCCCGAACAGCTCTGCGAAGGGGTCACCTGGTTGCCGGGCAAGAGCAAATTCCAGATCAAGAAGTAGTTGGCTACGGAGCTGTCTCGGCAGGGGTTTCGCTTAACTTTTTCGTGGATCGCCGCCGGGCTAACGCCTCTGGCTCACAAACGAAAAAGTGCAAGACGCTCCACCCCTGCCGAGACAGCTCCTAGGGCAGTAGCTGTTCGAGCAAGCCTTCGACGGGGCCTAGGAAGCCTTGGACGTCGTCTAGTAGGGATTCGGCGTTGTTGATCAGTTCGATTGCTTGGTCTAGGGGGATGTTGCGCAGGGTTTCGCGTAGCGGGGCGGCGAGCAGGGGGTTGAGGGCGCCGGCTTCTTCGGCGTCGTCGACGGCGCGCAGGAGGCCGGCTCGAACTGCCCGTGCCAGCTTGGCGTCACTGATGTCGTAGCGCTCCGTAAAGCGTTCGCGAGCCTCGGGCGTGGCCAGGGCCCGGGCAAGGGTCTCGCGGCTGACCCCGAGCTGGCAGGCGGCCCCATCGAGGGCCGAGAGGGTGAACTGCTCGGCGATCTGCTGTAGGCCTTCCGGGCTGCGCCAAGCGCGGTGCTTGCACGGGTCCTGGGTCTTTGCCGGCGTGTAGGAGGACCCGCCGGCGGCGAGGTAGGTGCCGACCAAGGCCGCCGCGGCGACGATCGAGCTGACGACGAGGACCTGCGCTCGGCGCCCGGCGCTCATCGCCCCACCGTCCGCTTGTCGGACCCAGGGCTCATAGGTCGATCCTCCGCGCCAGCCCGATCGGGATCAGCGAGAGCAGTCCGATCAGGGCGGCCAGGCCGAAGGAAGGACTGAAGGCGTGCGTCGCGGCGCGATTGAGCTGCTCCTGCAGTTCGTCGCGGAGCTGCACGACCTCCTCGCGTTCGCTGGGGTCGTCGGGCAGCGGCTCGAAGGCAGGGCCGATCGTCGGCACCTTGCCCTTCTCGTCTTCCAAGCGACTCTCGATCTTCTGCGCCAGGTCGAGCTTCAGCAAGGGCGGCACGCGCGAGTCGAGGATCACGGCCGTGCCCGCATCGATCGCGTCATGGCGCTGCTCGGCGATGTCGTGGGTGAAGATCGGCGTCACCGCGAGGATTCCGATCACGACGCCGGCGTGGCGGGCGGAGATCGTCCAGCCGCCGTGAATCGCCTGCGGCGCCCGCCCGCTCAGCGCGGTCTCGGTCAGCGCCGAGAGCACCAGGGCAAGGCCGATCCCGATCATCACCTGGGGCGGCACGGTGAGGGCGACCTCCGCCTTGGGCAAGAGCGCCAGCCCGCCGAGCCCGCCGGAGACCAGGATCGCGCCGGCGGCGGCGCGGGCGCGAGCACTTGGCACCAGGCCGTCGAGCCGGCTGCCGAGCAGCGCCGCCAGCGGCATCACGCTGACCACGATCGCGGCGCCGATCGGGGTCAGCCGCCAACCCTCGATCAAGAGCAGCACGAGCAGGAAGAGCGCGCCGGCGATCGCCGCCGAGACCAGCGCCAGGGCGAGGTTGGCGAGTAGGTGCGGCCGGCCCGTCTGCCGCAGCTCGGTGGAGATCACGCCGGTGGCGGCCTCGTGCTTGGCGACGGCGAAGATCGGGACCGCGGCGGCCAGGGCGATCGGCACCTGAATCAGGAAGATCGACTGCCAGGAGACCAGCTCGGTAAGCAGGCCGCCGACCGCCGGTCCCAAGGCCGCACCGGTCGCCCCGGCCGTCGCCCAGAGCGCCGCTGCACGGCGCTCGGACCCGACCGTGGCCGGCAGCAGCTCCAGCACCGCCGTCACCGCGGCGGCGCCGCCTAGCGCCTGCACGCAGCGGGCCGCGATCAGCGTGCTGAGCTGATCGGCAATGCCGCAGGCCAGCCCAGCTCCGGCAAACACCGCAAGGCCGACGGCGGCGGACCGGCCTGGGCCGACCCGGCGCGCCAGGTGCGCTGCCGGCACCGCGGCGAGCGCCATCACCAGGTTGAAGGAGACGAGGACCCAGCTGACCCCGGCGACGCTGGTGTCCAGCTCGCGGTAGATCTCCGGCAGCGCCAGGACGACGATCGAGGAGTCGGCGAGGACGAGGCCGACGGCAAGCGCCAGCGCCGAGATACGTGGACGGGGGGCCTCAGCGCCCATAACCGAGCTCCCTGCCGTACTCGTCGCGGTAGGCACGCTGCTTCTCGAGCACCTCTTCGACGTAGGCACGGGTTTCGGGGAACGGGATTCCCTCGACGCTGAGGCTGCTCCCACCCCACTCGTCGGCATTGCCGGGCCCGGCGTTGTAGGCGGCAAGCGCAGCGATCACGTCGCCGTCGTAGCGATCGAGCAATTCGCGCAGCAGATATGTGCCGTAGCGGATGTTGATTTCGGGATCGCCCAGGTCCTTGAGCTTGAAGGTGGTGCCGCCACTGTGGCGCTCGATTTCGTTGGCCGCGTCCGGGGTGATCTGCATCAGGCCGCGAGCACCGGCGCTCGAGGTACGGTCGCTGAACTTCGACTCCGAGTAGATCACCGCCGCGATCAAGGCCGCGTCGACGTCCTTTTCCCGCGATTGCTCGCGGATCACGTCCTCGTGGCGCAGGGGCAGGGTGAGCTCTTGGATAGCCCTGTCGATCGTCCCCCTTGCCAGCAGCACGCCGGCGACGATACCGGCGCTGACCACCGCGGCGCCAACCAGCAGGCGCCTCCTTCTCCGTTGCCTAACGGGGCGGTTTCGCGCCGCGCTCATCCATCCAGCTTCGCGATCAGCGCGGACAGGCGCTGCTCGAGCTGCTCGAGCGTGCCGTCGTTCTCGATCACGTGCTCGGCGCGAGCCGCCTTCTCCTCCTGGCCGAGCTGGCGCGCCTCGCGCTCGCCGACCAGAGCATGGCCACGCGCCTCGGCGCGGGCACGGCGAACCTCGTCGGAGGTGACGACAGCAAGCGTGGTGTCGAAGACGGGCTCCATCTCGGACTCAAAGAGCAGCGGCACCTCGACCACGGCGACCTCGACGTTCTCGTCCAGAGAAGCGAGCCAGTTGCCGATCCTTTCTCCCACCAGCGGGTGGATCTGAGCCTCCAGCCACTTCAGCTGCTCTGGGTCCGCAAACACGATCTCGCCGATCTTGGTGCGGTCGACCCGGCCCTCGGGTGCCACCTCCGCACCCCAGCGCGCGGTCAACCGCCCCAGCAACGGTTCGGAATCGAGCAGCTCGTGGACAACGGCATCGCTCGAGATCGTCGCCGCCCCAAGTCGCTCAAAAGCAGCCAGGGACTCTGACTTCCCAGCCGCGATGCCACCGGTCAAGCCGATAGTCAGCGGCATAGTCGCTCAGGCCCTATCCCGGTAGGGGTTCCGCTTAACTTTTTCGGTGGATCGCTGGCGGGCTGATGCCTCGGGCTCACGACGAAAAAGTGCAAGACGCTCCACCCCTACCGGGATAGGGCCTCAGGACTCAGGAGCTTCGTCAGCTGCGGGAGCCTCATCGGCGTCCGATGCCTCGTCGGCGGCCTCATCCGTGTCATCGGGCGAGTCCGGCCGCTCCTGCACCGATTCCCCCTCCTGATGCTCGCCTTCCTCAGGAGCCTCGGCAACCGGCTCCTCGGCAGTCTCGGCCGCAGGCTCTTCAGCAACCTCCGCCGGTGCCTCCTCAGCGGCAGGCGCCTCCTCAACCTCAGGGGCCGGGGCCTCCTCAGCAGCGGGAGCCTCCTCAACCTCAGGAGCCTGAGCTTCTTCGGCAGCGGGCTCCTCGGTGGCCGGAGCCTCAGCCTCAGCGGCCGGAGCCTCGCCAGCATCAGCCGAAGTCGCATCTCCAGCGGGTGGCGTGGCGGTGGACTCCTCGCCCGCAGCTTGCGAGGACGAGGAGTCCTCCGTCGCGACAGGACCCGCTGGCGGTGTGGCCTCGTCTGATCCCTCGCCAGTCGATCCCTCTGCAGCCTGAATCTGTGCCCCGAGGTCCCCCATCGGCATCTTCTGCTCCTCAACCTGCTTGATGCTGAGCGAGAGCCGCCTGCGCTCCTCGTCGATCTCGAGGATCTTGACGTCGAGCGTCGCGCCCGGCTCGACCACCTCGCTGGGACTCTCGACGTGATGGTCGGCAAGCTCGGAGATGTGAACCAGGCCCTCAACGCCGGGCAGGATCTCGACGAAGGCGCCGAAGGCGACGACCTTGGTCACCGTGCCGCCGAGCACGTCGCCGGGACGGTGAGCGCTGATCACGCGCTGCCAGGGGTCCTCCTGGGTCTGCTTCAGGCCCAGTGAGATGCGCTGACGGTCGCGGTCGATGTCAAGCACCTTGATCCGCACCGTGTCGCCGATCGCCACCACCTCGGAGGGATGGTTGACGTGGCTCCAGGAAAGCTCGGAAATATGGATCAGGCCATCGATGCCGTCGAGGTCGACGAAGGCGCCGAAGTCGACGATGTTGGAGATCTTGCCCTCGACCACCTGGCCGGGCTCGAGGCGACCGAGGATCTGCTCGCGCACCTCCTTGCGCTCTTCCTCGAGCACGGCGCGCCGTGAGAGCACCACGTTGTTGCGGCTGCGGTTGAGCTCGATCACTTTGCACTCGAGCGTCTGGCCCATGAACTCGTCGAGGTTGTGGACGCGGCGGATGTCGACCAGCGAGGCGGGCAGGAAGCCGCGCACCCCGAGGTCGAGGATGAGGCCGCCCTTGACGACCTCGATCACGTTGCCTTCGACCGGTTCGCCCGACTCGGCGGCGGCCTCGATGCGGCGCCATGCCTTCTCGAAGCGGGCCCGCTTCTTGGAGAGGATCAGGCGACCGTCGGCGTCTTCCTTGGTGAGGACGAGAGCGTCGACCTCCTCGCCCTGCTCGACCTCGTCGGCCGGGTTGACCGACTTGCGAATCGAGAGCTCGTGCGAGGGGATGACCCCCTCCGACTTGTAACCGATGTCGACTAGGACCTCGTCCTTGTCGATCCGCACAACCTTGCCCTTGACGACGTCGCCCTCCTCGAAGGAGACCATCGTCGCCGCGTAGTTGGGGACGATCTTGCCGTCGATTTCGAGCAGCAGGCCGCCCGAGCCCTCAACCGGCGAGCCGGCGGGAGCCTCAGGAGCAGGGGTCAAGGTCGTATCGGTCACGGACACAGCGGGGGATAATTGCAGGTGGATACTCTCTGCGTCGTGCCGATCCGAGCGACCAAACGCGGCGACGAGCGTACGCCGCTCGACGGCAGCCATGACGTGCTGATCTGCGGGGCGAGTTTCGCCGGTCTTGCCGTGGCCCGGGAGCTGGCCGGATCCGGTGCCGACGTGCTGATCGTCGACCGCTACGAGATCGGCGAGCGCCAGACCTCGGCCTGCGGCATCCCGACCCTGTGGATGGAAGCGCTCGGGCTGATGGAGGCCGAGCGCCAACGCTTCGACTCGCTGTTGATGCACACCCCGCACGGCGACGCCCGCTACCGCCTCCCCTTCACCTTCTCCACCTTCGACTACCGCGAGCTCTGCGCCCTGCTCTGGCGCGACTGCGACGCCCGCTTCGAGACCGCCAAGGTCAACGGGCGGGCGCCCACGACGAACGGCGACGGTGCGATCGCGATCGACACCGACCGCGGCGTGATCTCGGCCCCGCTCGTCGTCGACGCGCTCGGCTGGCGCCGCATGCTCGCCAACGGCGACGGCTACCAACCACCCGATGCGCCACTCTCGCGCGGTCTCGAGGTTCACCCCGGGGGCAGCGGCGAGGACCTGGAGATCTGGATCGACCGCCGCTACGTGCCCGCCGGCTACGGCTGGAGCTTCCCCGCCCGCGACGAGCTGAGGATCGGGGTCGGCTCCTTCGACCCGCGCTTCCATGTGCGCCAGACGACCGAGCTGCTCGCTGAGGACCTCGACGCCGATCGGGTCCGCTACCAAGGCAACTGGATCCCGCACAAGCTGCGCAAGGGCACCGAGGGCGGCATCTTCTTCGCCGGCGACTCGGCCGGGCACTGCCTGCCGCTCAGCGCCGAGGGCATCCGCACCGCGCTCTACTTCGGCATCGCCCTCGGCCGCGAGCTGCGTGGCGTCATCGACGGCTGGCAGGACCGCGAGGCGGCGGCGGCCCGCTACGCCGAGTTCAACGACTCGCACGAGTGGAAGTTCCGCTGGATGCTGCGCGTGCAGAAGCTGGTGCCGAAGATCCCGCCGCGCCTGCTCGGGCCACTGGTCCGCCTGCTCGGCAACAGGCGCTTCATCGAGTGGTCCTTCAGTCACTACCTGCAGATCGCGCCGCCAGAGTTCGCGCGCGACTCAGCGAACAATCAGAACGGTGCCGGCCAGCAAGAGGACGACCCCGGCGACTCGCGCCGGGCTGAGCGCGACCTGGTCGAGGCCGAATAGCCCCAGCCGGTCAATCGCGACCGAGGCCGTGAGCTGACCGGTGATCGTCGCCGCCGCCACTCCCCCAGCCCCGACGGCCGAGACGGCGATCAGCGCGTTGGTGACGTAGATCGCGCCGAGGAGGCCGCCGAGCAGGTAGTACCAGCTGACGTCGAAGCTCGACCCCAATCCTCCCGCCTTGCCGCTGAGCACGACGATCGCCGCCAGCGCGACCGTGCCGATGGCGAAGGAGACAAGAGCCGCGGGCAGGCTGCCCGTGGAGCGCCCGAGGCCGGCGTTGATCGGTGCCTGCAAGGCGATCAGTCCACCGGCGATTGCGGTGAGGAATACAGCGAGGCCCTTATCCATCGCTCCGCCTTCCGAACTGCATCAACTTGTCCCTCTGACAGATAGACAAGTTGATGCAGTTCGCTGGGGCTGCGTGATCTTGGTCGCTGGCTCGGGTTGCATCGATACGGGCACGGCCGGTTGAACCGTCCTGCTGTCATATCAGTAAGCCGAAGGGACCATCGAACCAGAGATGCCACCACCAGCAGAGGGATTCGCCGCTCGCTTCGTCCTCGGTCCGGCCCTGCGCACGCAGCCGGACCGCCGCCTCGTCACGCTGGTTCGCGAGGGCTACGAGAACGCCTTCGAGGAGATCGTGCGTCGCTACGGCAAGCCACTGACCCGCTACGCGGCGGCGATCGTCGGCGGCCACGCCGAAGACGTCACCCAAGACGCTTTCTCCAAGGCGCTGCTGGCGCTGCGCCGAGACAGCAACGAGATCGAGTTGCGGCCCTGGCTCTTCCGCATCGTCCGCAACACCGCGCTCAACGACCTGCGCGACAGCCCGCCCTCGGCCGAGGCACTCGCCGAGGCGATCGCCGGCGGCGCCAACCCTGCCGAGGAGCTGGAGCGGCGCGAAGAGCTAACCGACCTGATGCATCGCCTGCAATCGCTGCCGGAGGCACAGCGAGCGGCGATCGTGATGCGTGAGCTGGAAGGCCTCAGCCACGAGGAGATCGCCAGCGCCCTCGGCCTCAGCGACGGGGGCGCCCGCCAGGCGATCTATCGGGCCCGGCGCTCGCTCCGCGACGCCGCCGGCATGTTGCTGCCGCTGCCGCTGCTGAAAGCGCTGCTGGCGGGCGCCGCCAGCAGCCCAGCGGTCGAGGCGGCTGCCGGGGTCGGAGGGGCTGCCGGTGCCGGCGTGGCGCTGAAGGCAGCAGCGGCAACGGTCCTGGTCGCGGGTGCGGTGGGCGCCGGCGTCGCCGTCGATCACAGCCGCCAGCAGCAGCGCCCCGCGCAACCGGCGGCGAGCCGAGTCGTCGCCGACGACTCGGCGCTAATCACGGGCGAAACCACGGCGACGGGCAGCGAGGACTCAAGTGGGAGTAGCTCCTCCTCCGGCTCGGGTGAGCGCGAGCCCGGCGACGACCACGGTGGGCATGGCTCCGGCGATTCGGATGGCGATCACAGCGGGCCCGGTGATGGCTCAGGCGACGACGGGCCGAGCGACGACAGCGGAAACCGCGGCCCGGGCGGTGGCGGTGGGAGTCGCCATGCCGAGCCGGGGGACGATCACGGTGGCGATCCCGGGCACGGCGGTGGGCCTGGAGCTTCTGGTCACAGCGGCAGCGAGGACAGCGGCGGCCACTCTGGGCCCGGCTCGGGCGGCTCGGGTAGCGGCGGATCGTCTGGCAGCGGCTCATCGAGCGGTGACGGTGGATCCGGAAGCGGCTCGGGTTCCGGCTCTGGCTCGTCGGGCGATGGCTCCGGCTCCTCTTCGAGCAGCGGCTCCGGCTCAGGCTCAGGCAGCGGGTCCGACTCCAGCGACGGGTCTGGCTCCGACGGCAGTTCCGGCTCTGGCAGCGGGGGCTCCGGCGACGAAAGCGGGGGCAGCCAACCGGAATTCGATGACTCGGGTGATTCTCACAGCGGCAGCGGGTTCCCAGTACAGACGGAACCCGAAACCTAGGAGGAATCATGAGACTCGCCCACCGACTAACGATTTGCGCGATTGCCGTGCTCGGCGCCCTCGCGCTGCTCGCCTTGCCGGGGGCAGCCGCGGCCAAGGACGGCAATCACGACCGGATCCCAGACCGCTGGGAGAAGCGACACCACCTCTCGACCAGCCTGAACCAGGCCAGCCGCGACCAGGATCGGGACCACCTGCGCAACCGTGCCGAGTTCCTCGCCGGCGACAACCCGCGAGACCGCGACAGCGATGACGACGGAACGATGGACGGCGACGAGAACGCCGGCACGATCACCGCTTTCGACGCGGCGACCGGGCGCCTCACCATCTCCCTTTTCGGCGGCGACACGGTCAGCGGCCTGGTCACCGACCAGACCAAGATCAAGTGCGAGGACGAGCACTCAGCGGACGTGACCGTGCGCGCCCGTCACGGCGAGGAAGAGCCCGGCGATGACCGTGGCGGTCATGGCGACGAGCCTGGAGATGACAATGGCGGTCACGGCGAAGAGCCGGGCGATGACAACGGCGGCGGCGACAACTCCGGCCCCGGCAACGGCGGTGAGGACAATTCCGGCCCCGGGTCCTCGCACTCCGGTCGCGGTCCGAGCGGTCACGACGACAACGGCACCGGTGCGAACTGCACTACCTCCGACCTGATCGTCGGCGCGACGGTCGAGGAGGCCGACCTTGAGCTCGAGCACGGCGTCGCGACCTTCGACGAGGTCGAGCTGGCCGGCTGAGGATTCGGCTACTTGGCGTCGAGCCAGTCCGCGCCGACGCCGACATCCACCTCTAGCGGTGGGTCGAGCTGGTAGGCGGCGCACATCTCGCGTCGCACCAGCTCGACCGCGCCGTCCATCTCCTCCGGCGGGCCCTCGAAGAGCAGCTCGTCGTGGATCTGCAGGACGAGGCGGGTCGCGGTACCGGCCTCGCGCAGCGCGTTCTGGCAACGCACCATCGCGATCTTGATGATGTCGGCCGCGGTGCCCTGGATCACGGTGTTGACCGCGAGCCGCTCGCCGAGGCGGCGCGTGTTCGGGTTGCCGGAGCGCAGCTCGGGGATCGAGCGGCGGCGGCCCAGAAGAGTGGTGACGAAGCCCTCCTCCTGCGCCCGCTCGACCACCTGCTCGCGGAATGCGCGCACGGCGGGGAAGCGCTCGAGGTAGCGGGAGACGAATTCCTCGCCCTCTTTGCGCGGGATGTTGAGCCGGTCGGCAAGGCCGAAGCCGGTGAGGCCATAGACGATGCCGAAGTTGACCATCTTCGCCTTCGAGCGCTGGCCGACGTCGACGTCGTCGCGGGAGATGTCGAAGACCTCTGCGGCAGTCGCGGCGTGGACGTCGTCGCCGGCGCGGAAGATCTCTTTCAGCACCTCCTCGTCGGCAACGTGGGCGAGCACCCGCAGCTCGACCTGGCTGTAATCGGCGGAGAGCAGCTGGGCGCCCTGCTCGGCGACGAAGCAGGCGCGCACGGGGCGGCCGATCTCGGTGCGGATCGGAATGTTCTGCAGGTTGGGGTTGGTGCTGGAGAGCCGGCCGGTGGTCGTCGCCGCCTGGTTGAAGGTGGTGTGGACGCGGCCGGTATCGGGATCGATCAGGTCCGGCAGCGAGTCGAGGTAGGTGTTCTTCAGCTTGGTCAGCTCGCGCCAGGACTCGATCTTCTCGACGATCGGGTGCTCGTCGCGGATCTGGGCGAGGACGCGGGCGTCGGTCGAGAAACCGGTTTTGCCGCGCCGCTTGCGGGTCAGGCCGAGCTTCTCGAAGAGGACGCGACCGACCTGCTGCGGCGAGCCGATCGTGAACTCCTCCTCGGCCAGCTCGAAGATCTCCTTCTGCAGCGTCTCGATGCGCTCGCCGAAGCCGGCACCGACCTCGGCCAGTCGCTCGGCGTCCAGCTTCAGTCCCTCGCGTTCCATCGCAGCCAAGACACGGACCAGCGGCAGCTCGATCTCGCGCAGCAGCTGCTCGAGGCCAAGCTCCTCGATGCGGGGGCGCTGAACGTCGGCGAGAGCGGCGACGAGGCGGGCCTCCTCGGCCGGCTCGAGGCCTGCCTCGCCGTCTCCGTCGAGCGAAAGCTGGCCATCGTCCTCGTCCTTAGCCGGCGCCACCTCCGCGACGAGGCCGATCCCCGCGTCGGCGGCGAGCTCGGTCAGCTCGTAGGTGCGCCGCTGCGGCTCGAGCAGGTAGGCGGCGAGCATCGTGTCGTGGTCCAGTCCCAGCTCGACGCCCTCGCGAGCCGCTGCCGCGAGCAGCCCGTGGCGGCCGCCGCCGAGGGACTTGAGGTCGTGGGCGACGAGGCCGCGACCCGGCAGCGCCACCGCGAGCTCGTCCAGGGTCGACGAGCCGGTCAAAGTGCGCTCACTTTCGGCGCCGGCCCAGCGATCGCCGTCGATCGCCAGCGCGACCGGCCCCTCCCCCGTCCCGAGATCAGCCGGAGCACCCTCCTCCGCCTCGACCGCGAGCTCGGTCTCGACGCTGCGGCCGGGCACCGCCTCCCCCTCGGGCAGCGCTTCTTCGAGCCGCTCGAGCACCGCCCGCAGCTCGAACTCGCGCATGAAATCGCGCAGGGCGCCGCGGTCGGGCTGCGAAGACATCGCCGCGCCCAGATCGACCCCGGTCTCGATGTCGTACTGGAGCGTCGCCAGCTGCTTCGACATGCGGGCGTCGTCGGCGTGCTCGACCAGGTTCTGCTTGCGCTTGGCGCCGGAAATCTCTTCGACGCTGTTAAGGACATTCTCCAACGTGCCGAACCGCTGCAGCAGTTGGGTCGCCGTCTTCTCGCCGATGCCGGGGACGCCGGGGATGTTGTCCGAGGTGTCGCCGCGCAGGCCCATCAGGTCGGTGATCAACTCCGGCGGGACGCCGTAGCGCTCGGTGACGGCATCGCTGTCGTAGATCTTGGTCTCGGTGATCCCGCGCGAGGTGCTCATTACCCGAATCCCCTCGCCAACCAGCTGGTAGGCGTCGCGGTCGCCGGTTACCACCATCACCGCGATCCCCTCTTCGCGCGCCTGGCGGGAAAGCGAGGCGATCACGTCGTCGGCCTCGTAGCCCTCGACCTTGACGTTGGTGTAGCCGAAGGCGTCGACCAGCGGCATCAGGTGCGGCCACTGCTCGCGCAGCAGGTCGGGGCGCGGTTTGCGCTGCGCCTTGTAGAGGTCGTAAGTGACCTCGCGACCCGACATTCCCGCGTCCCAGGCGACGACGACGCCCGCCGGCGCATGCTCGTCGATCACCTTGACAAGCATCGAGGCAAGCCCGTAGATCGCATTGGTAGGCCGCCCGTCGCTGGTCCCGATCGACTCGGGCAGGGCGAAGAAGGCCCGGTAGGCAAGTGAGTTGCCGTCGATCAGGAAGAGCTCGGGCTCAGCGCTCTCGGTCTTGGCTGCGGCCATCGCGCCCAACTCTATGGCGCGCGGAGGCGAGCACCTCGCGCAGGATCTCGGCGACCCGCTCCGGTTCCTCATCGATCTGCTCTTCGCTCAGCCGCTGCACTCGGAATCCACGCGAACGCAGCTCGAGATCGCGCCGTCTGTCCTCGCGATGCGCCTGCCTGCCGCGGTGATATCTGTATCCGTCGGTTTCGACCATGAACCTGAGGTTTGGCCAGACGAAATCCGCCTCGTACTCGCCAATCTCAACGTTTACCTTGGGCATGGGTAGCCGGTAGTGCCGGCAGATCCGAAGGAAGTCGCGCTCGAGGTCGCTGCGGGTGCGATCGTGGTGAACGCCCTCGCCGAGCGGCAAGCCGAGCACATCTGCCTGCCGGATCGCTCGCCGAACTTCCTTTGCTGGAGCGACTAGACGCAGATCGGCGATCGTTTGGGCTGGCCTGGTGACCGGAATCCCATCACGGCGGGTAACAGCACCGGGGCGGAGTGATACTCGGCGATGCAAACGGATGCCCGGACGCCTCGCCCTACCCCCACCGCCATGGATCGATACGTGGACCGCCCCGCCAGCCGGCTTCAACAACTCCCACAGCTCGGCCGCACTCCGGTGACTTACGACCGCCCCCTCGCCGTAGGCGAGGGCGGCTGCCATCCATCCGCCGTGCCGTGAGAGTCCGGGGTGACCGACGGCGTATACGCCGCGATGAACACGATGCAGTCGGCCTGATTCCACCCTTCGGCGCACCGCGTTCCGAGTGACCCCAGCTCCGTAAAGCTGCTCAGTTGAGATAACCCCATGCTGGCGAGCGGCGACTCTCGCAACTCGATCGTCGGGCCTGGCGACTTTTGCGTCCATACGGCGCATAAGTCGCCAGGCACCCTAAATCTCCCCCTCAGATGCAGTGAACATCGGCTTTGACTCATTCAAGTCGCAGCGGCAGCAAGCCGACCTCATAGCGATGAACAACCTGCCTGCACGGGCCGGGCCGGTGCCAGATCGGATGACGATTTGGCCGATGGACGACGGACTCTTTGGTCTCGACGCCACCTTTCAGGGTGCGAGCGGCTACGAACGGGCAGAGCGCCACATCGAGGCGCTGGAGGCAGGTGGCGTTCGCCACTCCTTCCGGCAGGAGCTGGGTGGGGCCTGGACACTCCGCTTCGGACCGATTGGCGCGGCCGAGGTCAGCGTCGCGCTTGCCGCCTTCGTCCGTTAGGAGGCGATGCCGCGGCTTCGCGGCAGCCGGGTGCTGCGCACGAGTGTTTCGGTGCGTCCGTCGGCGAGGACAAGCGTGAAGGTCAGCTCGAGGCGCAGCGCACCTTTGTCGAGCCTGCTCAGCGCGGCCGAGGAGAGCTTGCAGCCGACCGTGAGCCTCTCCGGCGGCTCCCGCCTGCGTGCTGCTGGCGCAGGCCCGCTTTATGCCCTTTCGGGTCCCGATCGTCGCTCGCAGGCCGACCGAGCCAGGACCCGATAGCTGCAGGCGAGCCGTGACCCAGCGACCTGTGCGCCCGGAGTGCGCAAAGAGGAGCGCGGGCCCAGATTTACTCGAGGGCGGCGCATCTTTCTGCCCCGGCAGAACCGGATTGACGATCGGTGGTGGTTCGTTCTCGTCGAGCCACGCTTGCGCTTGGGCTTGACGGCCAGCAATGAAGTCCAGTGTTTCCTCGACGCCGTCTTCGATCTCTTCCGCCTCGTCGGCGTCGGGTTCCGGACGACCGCTGTCGCGTTCCTCTTGCTGCCAAGGAGCAAGCAGATCGGCGGTGTCTTCGGCCAGCGCAGCGGGATCCAGGTCAGGAATCGTGTGCGTCGCCAGGTTCAGGCCGGCCCAGTAGGCGCGGAAGCATTCTTTGTCCTCGAGGCACTTGTTGAAGAACACGCCGCCGGCGCCGTCGAAGGCTACTTTTCGCCCGGGGATCGCGTCCGTCGGCTGCCAGGTTTGATCGGTGCCCCAGGGAAGCATCTGGAAGCGCCCGGTCGGGTCGCTGTAGAGGTAGTAGTTGTTGGGACGTTCTCCGTTGCCGGCCTGCGTCTGGTCGGTGTGACCGGCGTAGCCGTCCCAGTGCTCGATGTACTTCTCGACCCCCCACATCCTCCCCATCTCGGCCAGTTCTGCATGGGGCACGACGCGCTCGAATAGCGGGGCGCCGTCGTCATCGTTGACCGCTTCGATCAAAGCTTCAAGGTCACCGAATTCGTCTGGTTCTTCGCCGCCCTCATCGACTTCGAAATTTCCGGCGCCACCCGGCACGAGATCGTCGCCGCGCTCCCCCTCGTAGAGATGCTGGGTGTCCTGGTCGAAGGTGGAGCCGAAGATCCTCGTCAGGCCGATGTCGTCGAGGTTTTCCAGGTTGAGGTAGACGCCAATGTCTTCGCCGTTGAGGCGCACGTAGGCGAAACCGGTGCGCGAGGCCGGCACGCCACTGGCGCGGAACGCCGCGTAGGCGAGGGTCTCGTGGACCATCGAGGGGTCCTGGACCATGTTGTTGAGAGTCATCTTGCGCAGTCCGAGAAACGCATCCGCTTTTTTGAATTTGAGCTTGAAACCGGCCTTTTCCGTGATCTCGCGGAAGGAGCCGCCGACGCTGCCCTTGAGCCGAACTTCGACCGGGCGCGTGGGTAGCACCGGCGAGCCTTCCTCACCGGTGGGCGTTCCATTCGAGGAACGGGTCAACGAGAACGTCCCCGGCACGTACTCCTCCGGTTCGCCTTCCAGGTCTGTTATCGCCTGATCTGAGAGCGTCAGGTCGACGAAGACGACCTCGCTCGGGTCATACATTTCGGTGGCGTCGTAAGCGGCGGCAGCCTGTGCGAAGACGGCAGCGAGGACGGAGACGAGCAGGATCGAGAAGCTGGTTCGCATTGTGCGCATGTCAAAACAACGCTAGCGAGCGCGATTTCTACCGCTCCGACAGCAATTCGGCGGATATCTACATGCGCCGGTAGCACGGCCGTGCCTAGGCAAGCGGCGCGAATCTGATTCGATAGCTGCCGATGGCAGTCAGCGCCCAATACAGCGTCACGATCCGGGTCGAGCTCGATGCGCGCCAGGAGCCCCTGGGCAAGCTGACCGCGGAGATCGCCGAGGCGGGTGGCCAGCTTCAGGGCGTCGACCTCGTCCCCGGAGCCGGTGGCGAGGGCAAGCGAGTGCGCGAGTTCACGATCGACGCCCAGGACCGCGAGCACTGGGAGAAGATCCTGCGCGGGATCGGCTCGACCCGCGGCGCCCGGGTGCTCGACTACGTCGACCGCACGATGCAGATGCACCGCGGCGGCAAGATCTCGGTCGAGAACAAGTACCCGCTGAAGACCCGCGACGACCTCTCGATGGCCTACACGCCGGGCGTCGCCCGCGTCTGCCAGGACATCCACGACGACCGCACCAAGGCCTTCGAGTACACGATCAAGAAGAACACGGTCGCCGTCGTCTCCGACGGCAGCGCCGTGCTCGGGCTCGGCAACATCGGCCCCGAGGCGGCGATGCCGGTGATGGAGGGCAAGGCGATGCTGTTCAAGGAGTTCGCCCAGGTCGACGCCTTCCCGATCTGCCTCGACACCCAGGACGCCGAGGAGATCATCAAGGCGGTCGAACTGATCGCGCCGACCTTCGGCGGCATCAACCTCGAGGACATCTCCGCCCCGCGCTGTTTCGAGATCGAGGACCGGCTGAAGGAGACGCTCGACATCCCCGTCTTCCACGACGACCAGCACGGCACGGCGATCGTGACCATGGCGGCGCTCTTCAACGCTTTGAAGATCACCGGCAAGCCGATCGAGGATCTGCGGGTGCTGATGGTGGGACTTGGCGCCGCCGGGGTAGCGGTGACCAAGATGATGCTCGCCTCGGGAGTCACCCACATCGTCGGCTGCGACCGCCAGGGCGCCCTTTCGACCACCCGCGCCGACTACGAGTCGGGCGAGATGAGCGGGATCAAGCGCTGGTACGCCGAGAACTCGAATCCCGACAAGCTGAGCGGCGGGCCCAACGAGGTGATCGAGGGCGCGGACCTCTTCATCGGCCTTTCCGGGCCGGGGCTGATCGAGGCCGAGTCGCTGGCCAAGATGAACGACGATGCGATCGTCTTCGCGATGGCCAACCCGACGCCCGAGGTGATGCCCGAGGACGCCGCCCCCTACGTGCGGATCATGGCCACCGGGCGCTCGGACTACCCGAACCAGATCAACAACGTGCTCGCCTTTCCCGGCATCTTCCGCGGCGCCCTCGACGCTGGCTCGCCCAGCATCACCGAGGAGATGAAGCTCGCCGCCGCAAAGGGCATCGCGATGGCCGTCTCCGAGGAAGACCTCTCCGAGGACTACATCATCCCCAGCGTCTTCAACCGCGAAGTCGCGCCGAAGGTGGCCGAAGCCGTGGTCGAGGAGGCAAAGCGCGAGGGGATCGCCCGCTTCAACGAGGAGACCGGCACCTTCTCAACGGTGGAGGCCGCCCAGCCCTCGTGAAGGTCCTCGTCACCGGAGCCAGCGGTTTCATCGGGTCGGCGCTCTGCGACTCGCTGTTGGTTCGCGGTGACACCGTTGTCGGCCTCACCCGCGACCCAAACCAGGCGCGGGGCACCAACCCCAGCGTCACCTGGCACGCCTGGGAGCCGCTGCTGGAACGACCGCCGGAGGCGGCCTTCGATGGCGTCGATGGCGTCATCCACCTGCTCGGCGAGAAGATCAACCAGCGCTGGACCGCCGAGGCCAAAGAGCGGATCATGGAGAGCCGCCGCACCGGCACGCACAACCTGGTCGGCACGATCTCGGCCCTGCAGCACAAGCCGAAAGTGCTTGTCAGCCAGTCGGCGATCGGCTACTACGGCGACCGCGGCGATGCAATCGTCGACGAGTCAAGCGAGCCGGGCGCGAGCTTCGACGCCGAGGTGGTGCGCGAGTGGGAGCAGGCAGCGCACGAGGTCGACCCCACCGGCGTCCGCCTCGCGATCGTCCGCACCGGCCACGTGCTCGATCCGCGCGGCGGCTTCCTCGGCGCGCAGCTGACCCCCTTCAAGCTCGGCGTCGGCGGCCCGCTCGCCGGCGGCAACCAGTACGTCTCCTGGATCCACGTTTCCGACGAGGTCGGCATCCTGCTCTGGGCGCTCGACAACGACAAGGTGAGCGGCGTGGTCAACGCGACGGCGCCGCATCCGGTGACCAACAAGGTGTTCTCCAAGGCGCTCGGCAAAGCGCTCGGCAGGCCGGCCGTGGTGCCAGTCCCGGGACTCACCGTGGATCTCATGTACGGCAAGGAGTTCGGGCAGGTGCTGCGGGGTGGGCAGCGGGTCATGCCCAGACGAGCACTCGACCTCGGGTACCAGTTCCAGCATCCAGACCTCGAAGAGGCACTGAGCGACCTCTTCTAGCGTGGGAGGGGTGTCGTTCCAAGGCTCGACTAGGTCTCGTTCAGGGCTTCGCCGAGCTGTTCGCGCAGGGAGCCCGAGTCGGCGGATTCGATGAGCTCGAGCAGGCGCGACATGGCGGCGGCACCGGAATCCTCTGAGATCCAGGGGACCTCGGCGGTTTCCAGGATTGGGTGCGTGAACCGCGATGCCCTGGGGTCGGAGGCTTCTAGGTAAGCGACGGTGGTCGAGTCCTCCGTTGCCCGGCGAGCGTTGGCGCCAAGCGTTGCCAGGCTGAGCTTCTTTGCGTCAGCTGCCGGCGGCAGGCAAATCGCTCGGACCCGCAGGTCGCCCGCACGCCCGTCGTGCTCCGCAAGCTCCCGTTTCGCGCTCACACACAAGGGAGCTTCGACGTAAGCGGTCACAGTCGCGTCCTCGGAGACACCCGTACCCGACCCGCAACCAGCAGCTCCGACGAGCAGAACGCAAACCGCTGCCAGTCCAACCGCACACATGAGCGGGGTGAAGCGGCGCCGAACAGAGCCAGCTTCTTCATTGGTCCTGCGCAAGACGGAAGAGGGACGGGTGCCCCCTGCCAAAACACTCAAGAGCGGCCTCCGGCCGCTCGTTTTGGCAGGGGGCACCCGTCCCTCCCCTGCCTAGCGCTAGCCAAAGAAAACCTCAGCCTCCGAGTACAAAGACTCCGGCACCGTCTTCAGCTCAGCAGTCGCCTCGCTCAAATCGACCAGCTCGATGTCGGTGCCGCGCAGCGCCGTCATCTTGCCCCAGCCCCCCGCATCCGCAGCATCGATCGCGTGCAACCCAAATCGCGTCGCCAGCACCCGGTCAAAGGCGGTCGGCGTGCCGCCCCGCTGCACGTGCCCGAGCACCGTGGCCCGCGCCTCCTTGCCCGTGTGCCGCTCGATCTCCCCCTCGAGCCAGTGGGCGATGCCGCCGAGGGCGACGTGGCCGAACTGGTCGAGCTTCTCGTTCTTGGTCTCGGGCATGCCACCGACCGGCTGAGCGCCCTCGGCGACGACGAGGATCGGCGCGAACTGGTGCTCGAAGCGGCGGCCGACGAACTCGCAGACCCGATCGAGATCGAAGGGCAGCTCGGGAATCAAGATCACGTTGGCGCCGCCGGCGAGGCCGGCGTGGAAGGCGATCCAGCCGGCATGGCGGCCCATCACCTCGACGATCAGAACCCGGTGGTGGCTGTCCGCGGTCGTGTGCAGGCGATCGATCGCCTCCATCGCGATGTTGACCGCGGTGTCGAAGCCGAAGGTGTAATCGGTGGCGCCGAGGTCGTTGTCGATCGTCTTAGGCACACCAACCACGTTCACCCCGTGCTCCGCATAAAGGCGGGAGGCGGCACCGAGCGTGTCCTCGCCGCCGATCGCGATCAGACCGTCCACGCCGTCGGCCTCGAGATTCTCGGCCAGGCGCTCAGCCCCGCCTTCCTCCTTGAAGGGGTTGGTCCGCGAAGCGCCGAGGATCGTGCCGCCGCGGGGCAGGATGCCGCGCACCTCGGGCACGCCGAGCGGGCGGCTGTCGCGCTCCAGCGGCCCACGCCAGCCGTCGCGATAGCCGACAAACTCATGGCCACGCTGTTCGACCCCCTTGCGCACGATTGCGCGGATCACGGCATTGAGGCCGGGGCAATCTCCACCGCCGGTGAGCACGCCGATCCGCATCGCCTCAGATTAGCCGTGACGAACCCGCGACCAAGCGCTAGGTTCGAACAAGACCAACTGCATCAACTTCTCTATCTGGTGGGTGGAAAAGTTGATGCAGTTCGGGATGAGGCTGGCGAAAGGAGTGAGGATGAGCGACGCGGTAGATATGCAAGCGCTGCGCGAGGCGGGGCAGAAGACTTGGTCGGAGGGGGACTTCGCGGTGGTTGCCGCGATCGTGATGATGGTCTCCGAGGAACTGGTCGAAGCGCTCGACGTCGTTCCCGGCCAACGGGTGCTCGACGTTGCTTGCGGCAGTGGCAACGCCGCGATCGCAGCCGCACGGCGCACCTGGGGTGGCGTGACCGGGGTCGACTTCGTGCCGGCCCTGCTCGATCGAGCCCGCGAGCGCGCCGCCGCCGAGCGTCTGGACATCGAGTTCGTCGCGGGCGATGCCGCTGAGCTGCCCTTCGCCGATGGTGAGTTCAACGTGGTCGCCTCCGTCTTCGGCGCGATGTTCGCGCCCGACCAAGAGCAAGCGGCGACGGAGCTGCTGCGCGTCTGCACCCCTGGCGGCCGGATCGGCATGGCGAACTGGGTCCCCGACGGCCCGGTGAGCCAGCTCTTCGCGATCGTCGCCAAGCACGCACCGCCGCCGTCCGGGTTCACGCCGCCCGTGCTCTGGGGGACCGAGGACCACGTGCGCGAGCTCTTCGGCGACGGAGTGGCTGACCTGCGCTTCGAGCGCAGGGTCTCGCGTCAGGCGTTCAGGTCAATCGATCACTACCTGGAGATCTTCCGCAGCTACTTCGGTCCGATCAAGATGGCCTTCGACCGGGTCGGCCCCGATGGCGAAGCCGCGTTGGAGGCAGACCTGCGAGAGCAGCTGGGCAAGTGCAACACGGCGGGAGATCGCGCTTTCGTCATCGAACCCCAGTACCTGCAGGTCCTCGCCACGCGGGCCTGAGCCAGCGGCGGGCTAGGACTTGGGTGCGAAGACGCGAACTGAGGCGCCGATGATCAGGATGCCGAAGAAGATCAGGCCGGCGACGCCGCCGCCCTGGCCGAACACGGCGTAACCGACAGTCGTGGTCGCGAGGGCAAGAAAGAGTGTGATCACCATTCCCATGCGGCCGGCATCCTATCCATTCGCGCGGCCGCGGTCTCAGCCCGCGAGGGCGGCGCGCGCCTCGCGCAGGAAGCCGCCGACGGCCTCACCGGCGGCATTCGGTCCTCCCGCCTCCCCAGCGGCGCGAACCAGGCGACTGCCGACGATGACTCCATCGGCCACCTCGCCCACTTGCGCGGCCTGGGCGGGCGTGCCAATGCCAAAGCCGACCGCGACGGGAACCTCGGCCTCGGCCTTCGTCGCCGTGACCAGATCACTCAACTCCGCCGGCAGCTCATCGCGCTCGCCGGTGGTCCCAACGGTCGAGACGACGTAGACGAAGCCCTGCGCCACGTCACAAATCCGCGCCCGCCTCTCCGCCGGCGTGGTCGGCGCGACCAGCGGCACCAGCGCCAGGCCCACCGCGGCAAACGCCTCCCGCACCGGCTCCGCTTCCTCCAGCGGCATATCCGGGACGATCGCGCCCGCCGCTCCAACGGCAAGCGCCCGCTCGGCAAACGCCTCCGCCCCACCATGGGCGAGCACCATGTTCGAGTAGACCATGAACACCACCGGCACCCGCTCCGAGATCGCCTCGCAAATCTCCATCGCCGTCTCCAGCGTCGCCCCAACCTCCAACGCCGCAGTGGCGGCCGCGTGAATCGTCGGCCCATCCGCCAGTGGGTCGGAGAACGGCACCCCAAGCTCAACCAAATCTGCCCCGGAGTCCGCGTAAGCATTGGCCACCGCGATCGCCGTCTCGCGGTTGGGATAGCCGGTCATCATGTAGGGCATCAGCGCCGCCCGACCTTCAGCTTTCGCCGCCCGGAATGCCGCGGCGATCCGCTCCAAACCCGGTGAAGCTGTGGGGCTGGGAGTCCGGGGGTGGTCTCCCGGAGCAACAGCGGGGAGGCTCCGGGAGACCACCCCCGGACTCCCCTCCGCCACGTCCTCTCCGCTGTCGCTCCAGCGAGTCATCCCCCGGCTCCCCCAACCCTGTCGCGTTGCTCCAGAACCTCGGCCAGGTCCTTGTCGCCTCTCCCCGAGAGACACAGAACGTCGTAACCGTCATTGCCGTCGCTGTTGTCCAGGAACCACGCAATAGCGTGCGAGGACTCCAGCGCCGGAATGATCCCCTCGAGCCGCGTTAGCGTGGAGAAGGCGTCCAGCGCCTGCGCGTCGGTGATCGCGAAGTAGCTGGCTCGCCCCGTGTCGCGCAGGTGAGCGTGCTGGGGGCCGACGCCGGGGTAGTCGAGACCGGCCGAGATCGAGTGCGCCTCGAGGATCTGCCCCTCCTCGTCGGCGAGGACGGAGGAGAGCGATCCGTGCAAGACGCCGGTGCTGCCCTTGCCCAGCGAGGCGCCGTGGCGGTCGGTGTCGACCCCCTCCCCCGCCGCCTCGACGCCGATCAGCTCGACCCCGGCATCCTCGATGAAGGGGGTGAAGATCCCGATCGCGTTGGAGCCGCCGCCGACGCAGGCGATCACGCGATCCGGCAGCGCCCCCTCGGCGCTCATCGCCTGCTCCCGAGCCTCGTCGCCGATCACGCGCTGCAGATCGCGGACCAGTGCCGGGTAGGGAGCGGGGCCGACCGCGGAGCCGATTATGTAGTGGGTCGTCTCGACCGCGGCGACCCAGTCGCGGATCGCGGCGCTGCTGGCCTCCTTCAGCGTCCGCGCCCCGGCCTCGACCGGGACAACCTCGGCGCCGAGCAGGCCCATCCGCTCGACGTTGGGCCGCTGGCGGCGAATGTCCTCGGAGCCCATGTAGACGACGCACTCGAGCCCGAGCAGGGCGCAGGCGGTCGCGGTGGCGACGCCGTGCTGGCCGGCGCCGGTCTCGGCGATCACCCGCGGCTTGCCCATCCGCTCGGCGAGCAGCGCCTGGCCGATCGCGTTGTTGATCTTGTGGGCACCGGTGTGGGCGAGGTCCTCGCGCTTGAGGTAGACGCGGCGCCCGGCCTTGGCCGAGAGCCGGTCGGCGAGGTAGAGCGGCGTCGGCCGGCCGATGAAGTCGCGGTGCAAGAGGCGCAAGCGCTGATTGAAGGCGGGGTCGACGCGGGCCTCGCTCCAAGCCAAGCTGAGCTCGTCGAGCGCGGCGATCAGCGTCTCCGGCACGTAGCGCCCCCCGTAGGGCCCGAATCGCTCCTCGACCGCGCTCATGCCGGGGTGACGCTAGCGCCCTTGGCCGCCTCGAAGAAGGCAGCCATCGCGGCATGGTCCTTGCGCCCCGGCTCGGCCTCCACCCCGCTGGCCACGTCGACGGCGTACGGGTGCGTAACCGCAATCGCTTTGGCGACATTCTCGGGCCGCAGGCCACCGGCGACGATCGCCGGGATCTCGGAGCGATGCGCGCGCAGCAGGCCCCAGTCGAAGCTTTCCCCCGTGCCACCCCAGAGCCCCTTGCCACGCCGGTCGAAGAGGTGGAAGTCGGTCCGGAACGCCTCCGCCCCGTGCACCTCCGCACCGCTGGCGACGTGAATCGCCTTGATCACCTTTACCCCGGTGCGCCGCGCGACCTCGGCGCAGAACTGCGGCCCCTCCGCCCCGTTCAGCTGCACCATCGTCAGGCCGGCGCCCTCGACCGCCTTGGCCACTTCCTCCAGCTCCGGGTTGACGAAGACGCCGACGACCTCGCACTTGCGCCGGTAGGCGGCGCAGATGGCTGCCGCTTCACCGGCGGGACACGCCCGCGGGCTCTTGTCGTAGTGAATCAGCCCGATCGCCCAGGCGCCGAGCAGCACGGCCTCCGCCGCGTCGTCCAGATTGGTGATCCCGCAGATCTTGACCCGCACCCCCCAAGGGTACGGGAGCGCCTATTCGGCTGAGTTCGGCCGCACGCCGAGGGTGACGGTGACGTGCTCGGTTTCGTCGTCACCGCGCAGCAGGGTCAGCTCCATCTCGTCGCCGGGTTGCGCCGAGTTCACCTTGTCGACCACTTCTTCCATCGAGTCGACCGGCTTGCCGTCGACCTCGGTGATGATGTCGCCGCCGAGCGTGACTTTGGCACCTTCGATCGTCGCATTGGTGTCGCCGCCTTCGATGCCCGCCTTGTCGGCCGGGCTGTCTTTGACGACTTCGTTGACGAGGACGCCCTCCTCGACCGGCAGTTTCAGCGCCTTGGCAAGCGCCGGCGTGATGCTGCCGCCGCTGATGCCGATGTAGGCGTGCTTGACCTCGCCGTGCTCTTCGATCTGTTCGACCACTTCGCGGGCGGTGTTGATCGGCACGGCAAAACCGATGCCGACGTTGCCCTCGCTGCTGCCACCGGTCTGGATCTGGGAGTTGATCCCGATCACCTTGCCTTCGGCGTCGATCAGCGGGCCACCGGAGTTGCCCGGGTTGATCGCCGCGTCGGTCTGGATCACGTGCGAGATCGCGAAGCCGTTGGGCGCCTGGATCTGGCGCTGCAGAGCGGAGACGATGCCCGCCGTCACCGTGCGATCGAGCCCGAAGGGGTTGCCGATCGCAACCACCGGATCGCCGACCTGCACCTCGGCGGAGTTGCCGAGGGCCAGCGGGTGCTGCTGCTCGGCCGGCACGTCGATCTTGAGCAGGGCGACGTCGGTTGCCGGGTCGGTGCCGACCACTTCGGCCTCGTGGCTGGTGTCCGAGGAGCCGAGCTTGACCTCGACCTTGGTCGCCCCTTCGACCACGTGGTTGTTGGTGATGATGTGGCCTTCGTCGTCGATCAGGAACCCGGAGCCGGTGGCGATCCCGCCGCCGCCGGATTCTTCTTCGCCGAACGGGTTGAACGGCGAGGACGATTCTTCGGCCGGCTCCGTCGATTCGATGAAGGCGACCCCCTGCCCGTCGTGGCGGTAGATCTCGTTGACCGTGTTGGCGTCGCCGCTGCTCTCGGTGTTGGCGACAGGAGCACTGCTGAGCGGCGCCGTGATCGTCGTCGTGGTGCTGTCGCCGGCATCGAGCCAACCGGCGGCGATAGCGATTGCACCGAACGCTGCGACCACGACGCCGCCAAGCAGTGCCGAGCCAAACGATGTGCGAAAGAAGCGACTCACGGGAAGCACTGTAAGAAGCCTCCCTCAGCGCTTCCTAAACGAGCCGCAAGCTGAGCTTAAATTCCGCCTCGATCAGGGCAGTCGGTGCTCGCGGGTGGCGTCGTCGGCGCCGGTCAGCTCGCGGGCCTTCGCCTCGGGATCGGGCGCGGTCATCAGCGCACCGCCGATCAGCACGGCGTCGACACCGACCCGGTCGAGCTCTTCCAGCTCCTCGCGCGAGGAGATGCCGCTCTCGGCGACCACCGTCTTGCCGGCCGGCACATCGGTGATCAGCTCATAGGTGGTCGAGACGTCGACGGCGCCGCTGTCGAGGTCGCGGTTGTTGATCCCGATCACGTCGGCGTCCAGGTCGAGAGCGCGCTGCAGCTCCTCGGCGTCGTGGACCTCGACCAGGCAGTCGAGATCGAGCCCGCGGGCCAGCTCGTACAGCTCGCCCAGATGGCGATCGTCGAGCGCGCGCACGATCAGGAGGACGGCGTCGGCGCCGTTCACCGCCGCCTCGTAGAGCTGGTAGGAGTCGACGATGAAGTCCTTGCGCAGAATCGGCAGATCACAGGCCGCCATCGCAGCGCGCAGATCGTCGAGCGAGCCACCGAAGTGCCGTTCGTCGGTGAGCACCGAGAGCGCCGCCGCGCCGCCGCGCTCATAGGCCTGGACCTGGGCGGTGACGTCTGCGCGAGGGCGAGATGTCACCGATGCTCGGAGAGCGTCGCTTGAACTCCGCGATCACCGAGAGACCCGGGCGCACCAGGGCCTCGCTGAAAGGGCGATCCTCGCCGCGCGCGGACAGGCGTGACTCGAGGTCCGCTTGCGGGACCTGCTCGCGGCGCCTGTGCACCCCTTCCCGTGCTACCGAGATCAGCTGCTCGATCATTGCCACTTGACCGGCCAAGCCTAGACGGCGGCGGAGTTGGTCGCCTCGATCAGACGCTCGAGCAACTCGGCTGCCGCGCCGGCATCGATCGTCGCCGCGGCCTTCTCCACCCCCGCGGCGAGACTCTCCGCGCCGCCGCCGACGTAGATCGCGGCGCCGGCGTTGAGCAGAACGAGGTCGCGCCGTGGTCCCTGCTCGCCGGCAAGCACCGCGCGCACGGTGGCAGCGTTCTGCTGCGGCGTGCCGCCGGCGACCTCCTCGAGCTCAGCCGCCACCAGGCCGAAGTCTCCGGCCTCGACGAAGTGCTCCTCGGTGCGCCCGTCGCGGACCTCGATCACCCTGGTGCGGGCGGAGATCGAGAGCTCGTCGACCCCGTCCTCGCCGGCGACCACCATCGCCCGCTCGCTGCCGAGGCCGACCAGCGCCTCGGCGATCGTCTCCTGGTAGTGGCGATCGGAGACGCCAAGCAACTGGCGCTGCGCCCCGGCCGGGTTGGTCAGCGGGCCGAGGAAGTTGAAGATCGTGCGTACGCCGAGCTGCTTGCGAACCGGCACGACGTGCGCCATCGCCTTGTGGTGCCGCGGCGCGAACATGAAGCCGAAGCCGACCTCGTCGATGCAGCGGGCGACCTGCTCGGGCTCGAGCTCGATGTTGACCCCGAGCGCCTCGAACAGATCCGCTGTGCCGCACTTGCTCGTGTACGAGCGATTGCCGTGCTTGGCCACCGCACAGCCCGCCGCGGCAGCGACCAGGGCCGCGGTGGTCGAGACGTTGAAGGTGGAGGGGCCGCCGCCGGTCCCGGCAGTGTCGACCAGGTCCGTGCGGGTGGTGGCGACCGGGATCGCCAGCGCCCGCATCGTACGGGCCAGGCCGACCAGCTCCGGAACCGTCTCGCCCTTGGCCCGCAGCGCGATCAGGAAGGCCGCAGTCTGCACCTCGCTGCTGCGCCCCGCCATGATCTCGGCCAAGACCGTGGCGGCGTGGTCAGCGGTGAGGTGATCGCCCGCGCAAACGGCGTCGATCGCGCGGGTGACGATCTCGTTGGTCATGACCGACCGTTCCGGTGCGCCTTACGCGCCCCGGGCGAGCAAAAAGCGCACCGGAAGCTCATTTTCGGTCCGCCAGAAAATTCGCGAGGAGATGCTTGCCCTGGGGGGTCAAGACCGACTCGGGGTGGAACTGGACGCCCTCGGCGGGTAGCTCGCGGTGACGGGCGCCCATCACCACGTCGCCGAGCCGGGCGCTCGTCTCGAGCACGTCGGGCAGGTCGGGATCGGCGATCAGCGAGTGGTAGCGGCCGGCGACGAACGGGCTGGGCAGGCCGGCGAAGATCGTGCGGCCATCGTGCTCGATCTCGGCGTCCTTGCCGTGGATCGGCTCACCCTGCACGGTGCGACCGCCAAAAGCCTCGACCAGCGACTGATGGCCGAGGCAGACGCCGAGCACCGGGGTGCCGGCCTCGGCGAAGCGGCGGATCGCCTCTTTGGAGATTCCCGCCTCGGCAGGAGTGCAGGGCCCCGGTGAGACGACGAGGCGCTCGGCGCCGCGATCGAGCAGCTCGTCGACCGTGGCCTTGTCGTTGCGCACCACCTCGAGCTCGGCGCCGAGCTCGCCCAGGTACTGGACCAGGTTGTAGGTGAAGGAGTCGTAGTTGTCGATCACGAGCACGCGCATGCTCAGCGCCCAATCCGGCTGCTCGCAGGCCAGCTCGACGGCGCGGAAGACCGCCCTGGCCTTGTTGACCGACTCGTTGTACTCGTAGGCGGGCTTGGCGTCGGCGACGGTGCCGCCCCCGGCCTGCACGTGGACCTGGCCGTCCTTGACGACGACGGTGCGGATGTGGATCGCGGTGTCGAGGTCGCCGTTCCAGGAGAGGTAGCCGATCGCGCCGCCGTAGGAGCAGCGCTTGACCTTCTCCAGCTCGTCGATGATCTGCATCGCCCGCACCTTGGGCGCGCCGGAGAGCGTGCCGGCGGGCAGGGCCGAGCGCAGCACGTCCATCGCCCCGACGTCCTCGCGCAGGGTCCCGGAGACCTGGCTGACGATGTGCAGCACGTGCGAGTAGGTCTCGACCACCATCAGCTCGTCGACCGAGACCGAGCCGTACTCGCAGACCCGGCCGAGGTCGTTGCGGCCGAGGTCGACCAGCATCACGTGCTCGGCGCGCTCCTTGGGGTCGTTGACGAGGCGCTCGGCGAGGCGGCGGTCCTCCTCCTCGTCGGAGCCGCGCGGATAGGTGCCGGCGATCGGCCGCGTCTCGACCGTGCGGCCGGTGACTTTGACCAGCGGCTCGGGCGAGGCGCCGGCGATCTGGAAGTCGCCGAACTCGAGGAAGTACATGTAGGGCGAGGGATTGACCGCGCGCAGGCCGCGGTAGATCGAGAAGGCCTCGACCGGGGCGGGCGCCGAGAAGCGCTGCGAGGGGACGACCTGGAAGGCGTCGCCGGCGTGGACGTACTCGACGATCCGCGCGACCGCCGCTTCGAACTCCTCGCGCTCCATGTTGGAGGTGAACTCGGGGGGCTCGGCGACGGCGGGGCGCTCGGGCACCGGCACCGCCCCGCGCAGGCGGCGCCTTGCCTCGGCGATCTCGCCGGCGGCGCGCTCGTAGGCGGCGTCGATGCCGCCCTCGTCGTCGGCGAAGGCGCAGGCCATGATCGTCAGCTCGTGGCGCAGGTGGTCGAAGACGAGCAGCAGGTCGGTGACCATCAGCGCCATGTCGGGCAGGCCGAGCGTGTCTGGATTTGGCTCGCCGAGCGGCTCGACCGTGCGCACGAGGTCATAGCCGAAGAAGCCGACCGCGCCGCCGCTGAACGGCGGCAGCCCCTCGACCGGCGCCGGCCGGAAACCGGCGAGGTGCTCGGCGACCGCGGCGTAGGGATCGGCTACCTCGCGCTCCTCCCCATCGGACTCCGAGAGCACGCCATCGCTCCAGCGCAGGACGGAGCGAGGCCGGAAGCCGACGAAGGAGTAGCGGCCGACCTGGCCCTGCTCGGCCGACTCGAGCAGGAAGCAGGGCGCGCGCTCCGGCTCGCCGGCGCGCAGCTTGAGGAAGGCCGAGACCGGCGTCTCGCAGTCGTCGAGGAAGCGGGCACAGACCGGCACCACGTTGCCCTGCTCGGCAAGCTCCCGCGCCTGCTCGAGGCTGGGTTCGAGCTGCAGCTCTGAATCAGCGGCGACGGCCATTGAGCACTTCCATCGCGGCCGACTGCGGGACCTCGCGCGAGGCCATCAACACGGCGAGGTGGTAGAGCAGGTCGGCGGCCTCTTCGGCGACGCGCTCGTCGCTCTCCTCACGAGCGGCGCGGACGACCTCCTCGGCCTCCTCCTCGACCTTCTCGCCAATCAGCTGTCGGGTTGTCGAGCAGCTCGACCGTATAGCTGCCCTCGGGCCGCTCGGCGGCACGGCTACGCAGGGTGCGCTCCAGCACCGCCAGCGCCTCGTGCACGACGGGCGCCGGCTCTCCCGGCGCCGCGGGAGCATCCTTCTCCGGAGAAGCCGAGCCCCCGACCTCGCGGTAAAAGCAACTGCGCTCCCCGGTGTGACAGGCCGGCCCGGTCGGCTCGACCAGCGCAACGATCGCGTCCCCGTCGCAGTCATAGCGCAGCTGCCGCAGCTTCAGCACGTTCCCGGACGTTTCCCCCTTGCGCCAGATCTCCTCCCGCGAACGACTGTAGAAGTGCAGCTCCCCGGTCTCCACCGTCAGCCGCAACGACTCCTCGCTGGCGTAGGCCAACGTCAGCACCTCACCAGTGGCCTGGTCCTGCGCCACAACGGGAATCAGACCCCGTTCGTCAAATGTCAGCTCACTGAACATCGGCTTCCAATCGTATGCGAGGCAATGGGGACACCACTCGAACGGGCGGATACTCAAAGTGTCGAGCTAATTAGCTCGACACTTGGACGGGCGGTGGTGTCCCCATTGCCCTCATTCGATCCCAAGCCGATCGAGCAGATCCTCATCCCGCCGCCAATGGCTGCGCACCCGGATCTTGAGATCCAGATGGACCTTGGCCCCCAGCTCCGCTTCGAGCGACCGCCGGGCGCCCATGCCGATCTCGCCCACCTTGGCACCAGCTCTTGCCGATCAGGATGCGCTTCTGCGACTCGGTCTCGGCCCAGACCTCGGCCTTGACCGTGACCAACCCGTCCTCGCGCTCGTCGACCTCCTTGACCTTGACCTCGACCGAGTGGGGAATCTCCTCGCGGGTGCGGTTGAGGACCTGCTCGCGGATCAGCTCGGCGAGCAGCAGCTCGCTCGACTGGTCGCTGTGGTCCTGCGGGCGGGTACATGTAGGGGCCCTCGGGCATCAGCTCGCCGAGTCGCTCGATCAGAACGTCGAGCCCCTCGCCGCTGCGGGCGCTGATCGGGAAGACCTCGTCGACGCCCTCCAGCTCGGCGGCCGCAGCCAGCACCGGCACGAGCTCGTTGGGGCCGAGTCGGTCGGCCTTGTTGACCGCACAGATCGTCGGCAGCTTGGTGCCGGCGCCGATCAGGGCGCGGGCGATGAAGCGGTCACCGGGCCCCACCCCCTCCTCGCCGTTGATCACGATCAGGGCCAGGTCGGAATCGGCGAGCTCGCGCTCGACCCGCTTCTGCATGCGCTCGGTGAGCACGTCGCGGGGGCGCTGCACGCCGGGCAGGTCGACGAGGACGAGCTGGCGCTCGGCGGCGACGTCGGTGTGAATGCCGCGGATCGCCCGCCGGGTCGTCTGCGGCCGCATCGAGACGATCGCCACGTGGCTGCCGACGATCCTGTTGACCAGGGTCGACTTGCCGACATTGGGGCGGCCCGCCAGGCCGATGAAACCGGAGCGACTCATGCCAGCCCCGCGATGACCTGGGCCTGCAGGGCGAGCATCTCGCCGTCGTCGGTCTCGTGGTCGAAGTCGCAGAGATGAAGCACACCGTGGACAGCCGCCTCGGTCACGTCGCTGCAGTGCTCCGGGCAGATCGCAACGTCGCCCAGCTCGCGGGGACCGGCCGTGGGGGCCGTCCCGTCGACCGGGAAGGCGAGCACGTCGGTCGGAGCGTCCTTCTCGCGATGCTCGCGGTTCAGCTCCTGAATGCGAACGGCATCGACCAGCTCAACGGCGAGATGGCCGTCTTCCACCCCGGCCGCGGTGAGGGCGGCAGCAACCGGCTCGCGCAGCTCGTCCGGCACGTCGTCGAGATCGAGGCTCAAGAGCGCGGCGTCGGCCCGTGTTCCGCCCGCGCCGCGCGCTCGCGGTTGCCGTGTTCGTCGTAGGCGGCGACGATGCGCTGGACCAGCTTGTGGCGGACCACGTCCTCGCCGCCGAACTCGATGAAGGAGATGTCCTTGACCTCGTCGAGGATGTCGCGGACGACGATCAGGCCGGAGCGCTGGTCGGCCGGCAGATCGATCTGGGTCACGTCGCCCGTCACCACCATGCGCGAGTTGAAGCCGAGCCGGGTGAGGAACATCTTCATCTGCTCGGGGCTGGTGTTCTGCGCCTCGTCGAGGATCACGAATGAGTCATTCAGGGTGCGGCCGCGCATGAAGGCCAGCGGCGCCACCTCGATCACCCCGCGCTCGAAGTAGCCGTTGACCCGGTCGGGGTCGAGCATGTCGAAGAGCGCGTCGAAGAGCGGCCGCAGGTAGGGGTCGACCTTGGCCTGGATGTCGCCCGGAAGGAAGCCGAGCCGCTCGCCCGCCTCGACCGCGGGGCGGGTGAGGATGATCCGCTGCACCTGCCGTTCGGCCAAGCGCCGCAGCAGCCATCGCCACGGCGAGGAAGGTCTTGCCGGTGCCGGCCGGGCCGACGCCGAAGGTGATCGTCTGGTCGCGGATCGCGTCGACGTAGCGCTTCTGGTTGAGCGTCTTCGGCGCCACCTTGGTGTTGCGGTGGCGCCAGACCACGTCCTCGAGGATTTCCGCCGGGCTCTCATCCGCGTCGAGCGCGCCGGTCACCGCTTCGATCGTGCCCGGCGCCACTTCGTGGCCCTGCTCGATCAGCTCGACCAGCTCGTCGACCACGGTCGCCGCCATCTGCACGTCATCCGGTTCGCCGTCGAGGGTGAGCACGTTGCCGCGCAGGTGGAAGTCGCAGTCGAGGTGCCCGCGCAGCTCGCGCAGCACCGCGTCCTCGGAGCCCGCCAGCTCGGCGGCGACCGTGTTGTCGAGGGTCAGCTGCCTACGCGCCAAGCCGCTCACGCACCGCCGCACTGACCCGCTTGCCGTCGGCGCGCCCGCCCAACTTCGGCATCAGCGCCGACATCACCTGGCCCATCTGCTTCTGCTCGCTGGCCCCCGTCTCGCTGATCGCCGCATCGACCAGCGCGGCCAGCTCATCGTCGGAGAGCTGCTGCGGCAGGTAAGCCTCGATCAGCTCCGCCTCGAAGCGCTCGGCGCCCGCCTGCTCGTCCCGTCCCGCCTCGGCGTAAGCATCGGCGGCCTCGGCCCGCTTCTTGCGCTCGCGCTGCAGCACCGCGACCTCGTCACCGTCGCCGAGCTTGGCCTCCTTCTGCAGGGCGTCGACGATCATCCGCAGGGCACCGGTGCGCTCGCGATCGCCCGCCTTCATCGCGGTCCGCACGTCTGCCTGCACCTGCTCGAGAACGCTCATCCGGTCTAAGGGTAGTCGGCCGCGTCGGGCGCCACTGCGAGGCCCCTGGAGACCAGATCGGCGATGTCGGTACTGACCAGAGTCCAGTCGTGGCGCCGCGCCGCGGCGACATAGGCCGCGTCATAGGCGGTTAGGCCGTGCTCGGCCGAGACTTCGACCGTCCGCCGGATCAACTCGGCATCGATGGGAACAAGCCGCCCGGCACAACGGGAAGAGATCAGCCGGCAGACGTCAGTCGCCTCCCCGATTCGACCCTTCCTCGCACCGATCACGTTGGCCACCTCGTAGAGAGTCAAGTCCAGTGCGGCAACCGGCTGGTCGGAGTCGACCGCGACATCGCGTGCGGCCGCGCAATATCGATCCTGCGCATCCTTCGCGGCGATCCAAACGCCTGCATCGAGCAGCAGAACGGTCAATGCGATTCACGATCCTCGCGGATCAGCTTCGCGGCATCCCCGCCCATGTTCACGGGCGGACCGAGGAGGTCTTCGAGCTTCCTTGCGGCGGCTGAGGCTGTCTGCCGATATCTCCTGCTCGACCAGGCGACGAAGAAAGCCGCTGCGGGTCTCGCGACTGGCACTTGCCCGAGCATCGAGGCGTTCGAGCAAATCGTCGGGGATGGAGATCATGACCTTTGCCACGGGAAGAGTATATACGGTATTGCCGAAAGGTATTGTCGTCATATGCCGACGCTTGCAGGCCCAGACGCACAGGTGGGTCGCGTCGTGTGCGGGAAGCGAGAAAGCTGACGCGCGAAACTCAGGCGCCGGCGATCTCGACGTGCTTGATCGCGCCCAGCGGCATCTGCAGGAAGCGGGTGCCGAGCTCGCTGGAAGGAGTCGATGTCTCCGGTGCAGAGGAAGCGGTAGTCCCCCTCGCCGTCGGGCTCACGGGCCAGGCCCCGGCGAACCAGGGTTCGCTGAACCGCCGCGGCAACCGCGTGGCCACCGCTGACCAGGCGCACGTCGCGGCCGAGGATGCGCTGCAGCATCGGCGCCACCAGCGGGTAGTGAGTGCAGCCGAGGATCAGGGTGTCCACCTCGGCCCGCCTCAACGGCGCGCAGTAGCCGCGGGCCATCTCGAGCACGCCCTCGTCAAACGGTGAGCCGTCCTGGATGAACGGCGCCAAGTCCGGCGCCTCGACTTCGGTCACCTCGAGCGCACGCCCCTGCCCTTCGAGCGCGCGACGGTAGGAGCCACTCTCGACCGTGTTCGGGGTGGCCAGCACCCCAACCTTGCCGCTATCGGTGATCGCGGCGGCGATCTCGGCCTGCGGCTCGACCACCGGCACGACCTCCACCCCGTGCTCGCTCGCGACTTCCCTCGCGACGTCCGCACCGATCGCCGTCGCCGTGTTGCAGGCGATCACCAGCAGCTTGGCCCGGCCGCCGAGGAGCAGCTCGGCGATCGAGCGAATCCGCGAACGCAGCTCGTCGGTGTCCTTCGTCCCGTACGGGAACCAGGCGGTGTCGCCGAGGTAGACGAAGTCCTCCTCGGGCAAGGAGACAAGGCACTCGTGCAGGACGGTGAGACCGCCGACCCCCGAGTCGAACATCGCGATCGGCAGCGAGGCGTCGAGCGGGCGGCCGGTGCCGTTTGGATCCGTCAGGGCGCCGCGCCTAGAGGAACGGCTTGTACGTCATGAAGAAGATGGTCACGACGACGATCAGGCCGGCGAGTCCTCCCACCTTGCTGAGCCGTTCGCTCACCGCGTTGAACTCATCGCTGAGCGTGTCACCCGCCTTCAGGTCGCGTTCGGCCAGCTCCCTTGCCTTGCGCGTCTGCGGCTTGAAGAAGGCACCCTGAAGGGCGAAGAGCGAGATGATCGCCAGGTACCCGACGCTGAGGAATGCCGCGCTGGCATCCCAGTCGCCGTCGGTCTGCAGGTAGATACCCGCCACCAGCAGGACGATCATCCCGGGGGTGACCAGGTAGCGATCGACCTTCTGCACACCGGCGATGATCGCCGGTGTGGCACGGGGGAACTGCGGCGCGACCGAGAAGAAGAACCCGTAGCCAAAGGTCGGCCCGAACGCCAGCACTACCGCGAGGATGTGCAGGAAGAGGGCGAACTTGTAGCCGGGATCGACGATCGTCGCGAGCATCGCCGGGAAACATAGCGGTGGACCCGAAGTCCTGGCGACTTATGCGCCTATATGACGCATAAGTCGCCAATCAACCTCGGAGCAGGAGTGCGGCCCAGTCTCCCTGCAAGCGCCGATCCACCTCGGCGAAACCGACTGGAGCAAACACAGCGGCGGTGGCATCGAGCTCGCTGTGGAGGAGGCCGGAGAGGATCAACGTTGCGGAAGCCCGGGGAGGGTCTCCCGGAGCCTCCCCGCTGTTGCTCCGGGAGACCCTCCCCGGGCTTCCCTCACCTTTCAGCCTCTCTGCGACCGCCTTCAAGACCGGCGCGGTCATGTTGGCCACGACGGTCGGCGCGAGCTCGGGAAGGGACTCGCGGAGGTTGCGGTGTTCGAGCTCCAGCGAGACGCCGTTGATCTTGGCGTTGGCTCCCGCTGCCTCGATCGAAGGCTTCTCGTGGTCGTAGCCGCTGACTGGATCCCAGCCGAGCTTGGCTGCTGCGATCGCGAGGACGCCGGAGCCAGTGCCCAAGTCGGTGAGCGGGCCGCTTGCCTCGCCGGCTTCCGCGAGATCGAGCAGCAGTTCGAGGCAGAGCCGCGTCGTTGGGTGGGCGCCGGTGCCGAAGGCGCGGCCGGGGTCGACGACGAGGTCCACGGTGTCCTCGCGCGGCTCCTCCCAGGAAGGGCGCAGCCAGAGGCGCTCGCCTACCAGCAGCGGTTTGTGGAAGTCCTGCCAGCGATCGGCCCAGTCGTCGGGGACCTCGGTCGCCACAACCTCGACCAGGCCGTCGCCGGCCGCCACCTCGATCTCGCCCAGCTCCGGCAGCTCGCCCTCGCCGCCGTAGATCGCGTACTCGACGTAGTCCGGCCCCTGCTCCTCCTCGACCCCGTTGGGCGCAAGGACGGTCAGCTCGGCGAGGACGATCTCGGCCTGCTCAGGCGAGCAGCGGACGGCGAGTCGGATCAACCGAAAGCCCGGCGCATGCGGGAGATGAAGCCCTCGTCGCCATCGTCGGAACGCAGGTTGCGCGGCTCCAGCGATGCCTCGAGCTTTTCGGCCAGCTCGCGCTGCTCGTCCGATAGGTCGCTGGGGACGATGACGTGGATGACGATGCGCAGGTCGCCCGGCGGACCACCGTTGGCGCCGGGCAGGCCGTGCCCGCGCAGGGCGAACTGGGTGCCGTGCTGGACGCCGGAAGGCAGCTCGATCTCTCGCTCCCCCTCGTGACTGGGGATTTTGATGCTCGCCCCCAACATTGCCTGCACGGCGGTGATCTCGACCGCGTGCATCAGGTCCTGGCCCCGCATCGGCCCGCGTCGCACCTCGAAGCCGAAAGCACCGCCGAAGACGGCGCCGAGCAGATCCTCGATCGAGCCGAAGCCCGCGCCGCCGCCGGGGGGGAAGCCGCCCTGACGCAGGCCATCCTGGCCGTAGCGGTCATAGATCTGGCGCTGCTCCGGGTCGGAGAGAACCTCGTAGGCCTCGGCAGCCGCCTTGAACTTCTTTTCGGCCTCGGGGTCGTGGGCGTTGACGTCGGGGTGCAGCTCGCGAGCGAGCTTGCGGAAGGCGCGCTTCAGCTCCGCCTCGGAAGCTCCGCGCTCGACGCCGAGCAGCTCGTAGTAGTCGCCCGCCATCGACTAGCCGTCGTAGACCGTCTCGCAATAGCGAGAGAGCTCGCGGGCGGCGCCGCGGACCGAGGCGATCGCGGTTGCGTAATCCATGCGCAGCGGCCCGACCACGCCAACCGCACCGAGGTTGCGGTGGGCGAGGCCGTAGTTGGCGCCGACGACGCTGACCGAGCGCAGCTCGGGACGCGGGTTCTCGCCGCCGATCCAGAGGAAGACCGAGCGCTGGTCGAGGGTCGAGCGCAACATCGCGAGCAGCGTCGCCCGCTCCTCCAGCGCGGTCATCAGCCTGTCGGCGCGGGGCAGGTCGGCGAAGTGGGCTTCGGAGAGCAGGCGCGCGGCGCCCTCGGTGTAGAGGGTGTCGGCCGACTCCTCTCGCTCGAGCTCGGTGAAGGCGGCGCCCAGCGTGGCGATGAACTCGGCCTCGGCCGGGCCCAGCTCGGGATCGGCGAGCCGGCTGGCGATCATGCGGGCGCCGAGGCCCATGCCGGCGAGCTGCTCGTTGAGGTAGCTCGAGGCCCACTCGACCAGGCCGGGATCGACAGGTCCCGGGAAATCGAAGACGCGCTTGGCGACCGCACCGTTGGAGGCGATCGCCACCACCATCACCCGGGTCGGCTGCAGGCGCAGCACCTCGACCCGGTGAATCGTCGCCTCCACGGTCTCCGGCGGCGCTGTCACCAGCGCCATCAAATCCGTGACCTGGGCCAGCGCCGCGGTTGTCTCCCGCATAGCGGCATCGATCTCCCGTCGCAGCTCCAACTCGACAGAGCTCTCAGCCGGCGGTCCCCCGGCAGCCATCATCGCGTCGACGTGGCGGCGGTAACCCATCTCAGTCGGCACCCGCCCGGCAGACGTATGCGGATGCGTCAAATACCCAGCCGCCTCGAGCGCAGCCAGCTCCGCCCGAACCGTGGATGGCCCCCACTCGACCGGAGGCTGCTCAGCAATCTCTTTCGAGGGCACGGGCTTCCCCGACGCAAGGTACGCGTCAACGACCAGCTTGAGAATGAGCTCCTGCCGCGGCGAAAGCATGCCCTGGAGTCTAGGAGGAGTGTCAGGTGGGTCTCCCAAAACACTCAAGCGAGGCTCCCGCCGAGCGTTTTGGGAGACCCACCTGACACTCCCTACCGCCTAGAGCTGAATTTCCGCCTCGGCATTGCGAATCGTCTGATTCTCACCCTGCGCAGCAACCGTGTCGATGACCACCGTGTCGCCGTCAGCCGACTTGACCGTGCCGCTAACGACGATCTCGGTCTCGGGAGCCCCCATGCCACGGAACTGCACCGAGAGCCTTTTCAGCGCCTTCGGATCGCCGTCGGCGACGTCCATAGCCGCCCGCGAGGTGAGGCCCATCATGTAGAGGCCGTGCAGGATCGTGTTGGGCAGGCCGACCGCCTTGGCGAACTCGGGATCGATGTGGATCGGGTTGAAGTCGCCTGAAGCGCCCGCGTAGCGGTGCGGCAGGTACTTGTCCGGAGTCACCCTCAGCTCGGGGATCGAGTCCCCAATGTTCAAGTCCGCCATCTCAGACCCCCCTCACGATCAGGGTCCAGGTGCCCTTGGCGACCTGATCCCCGTTCTGGTTCACCGCATTTGTCTCGAAGATGTAGAAGCCCTTGCCGTCCTTCTCGGAGATGTCCAGGCACTTGGCCGTGGTCGTGATCTCGTCTCCCGAGCAGGCCGGCTCGCCCCACTCGAATTCCTGGCCGCCGTGCACCATCGCGGCGAAGTTCATGCCGACGTCCGGGTCGAACATCGCCGGCCCAACCGCGGGCGAGCTGTAGACGACGGCGAACATCGGCGGCGCAACGACGTCGCGATAACCGGCGGCCCTGGCGGCCTCCCGATCGAAGTAGACGGGGTTCTCGAGCCCCACCACCGTCGCGTACTCGCCGATCTTCTCCTTGCCCACCTCGTAAGTCGTAGCGGGCCATTCCTTGCCTATTGCCTCAGTCTTTACGCTCATGGTCGCGGCAGTCTAGAGACGCTCTCCAGCCCTGGTCGTCTGGCCAGCTTGCTTCTCGTGCTGGTGGCAGCTTGCTTCTCGCACTAGTGGCAGTGAGGTGAGGGTTGATGAAAGGGAGTCGGGCACCCCTGCCAAAACACTCCAGCGAGGCTCCCGCCGAGCGTTTTGGCTGGGGTGCCCGACTCCCTACTCGTCAATCTCCAGCACCGCCAGGAACGCCTCCTGCGGCACTTCCACCCGCCCGACCGACTTCATCCGCTTCTTGCCCGCCTTCTGCTTCTTCAGCAGCTTCTGCTTGCGGGTGACATCGCCGCCGTAAAGCTTCGCGGTGACGTCCTTGCGCAGCGCCTTGACCGTCTCCCGGGCGAGGATGTTGGAGCCAATCGCGGCCTGCACTGGCACGTCGAAGAGCTGGCGCGGGATCGTCTTGCGCAGCCGCCCGACCAACTTCTTGCCCTGCTCGTAGGAGAAGTCGCGATGGACGATGATCGAGAGTGCGTCGACCTTGTCGCCGGCGAGCAGGATGTCGACCTTGACCAGGTCGGAGGCGCGATTACCGATCGGCTCGTAGTCGAGAGAGGCGTAGCCCTTGGTCGAGGACTTGAGCAGATCGAAGAAGTCGAGCACGATCTCCCCCAGCGGCATGTCGTAGCGGAGCTGCACCCGCACCGGACTCAGATAGTGCATGTCGACGTGGGTGCCGCGCCGCGACTGGCAGAGCTCCATAACGGCGCCGACCTGCTCTGAAGGGCAGATGATCGTGGCGCGGATGAACGGCTCTTCGATCGTCTCGATCGAGGCCGGGTCGGGCAGTTCGGTCGGGCTGCGCACCTCCAGTTCCTCGCCGTTGGTCAGGTGGACCAGGTAGCGCACGTTCGGCGTCGTCGCCAGCAGGTCGAGGCTGTACTCGCGCTCGAGTCGCTCGCGCACGATCTCCATGTGAAGCAGGCCGAGGAAGCCGCAGCGGAAGCCGAAGCCGAGCGCCTCGGAGGTCTCCGGCTCCCAGGACAATGCCGCGTCGTTGAGGGCCAGCTTCTCGAGCGCGTCGCGCAGGTCTTCGAAGCGATCGGTGTCGATCGGGAAGAGCCCGCAGAAGACCATCGGCCGCACCTCGCGGTAGCCCTCCAGCGGCTCCGTCGCCGGGCGCTCCAGCGCGGTCAGCGTGTCACCGACGCGCAGCTTGGCGACGTCCTTGATGCCGGTGATCAGGTAGCCGACGTCGCCGGCCTCCATCCCCTGCACCGCGGTCATCGCCGGGCGGAAGAAGCCGATGTCGTCGATGTCGGCCTCGGTCCCGTTCTGCATCGCCAGGATGCGGCCGCTCTTGCGGAAGGAGCCGTCGACCATCCGCACGTAGGCGACAACGCCGCGGTACTGGTCGAACTCGGAGTCGAAGATCAGGGCGCGCGTCGGGGCCTCGAGCTTGCCCTCGGGCGGCGGCACGCGGGCGACGATCGCCTCCAGCACGTCGACAACCCCCTCCCCGGTCTTGGCCGAGATCGGGATCGCGTCGCTGGCCTCTACACCAAGCAGGTCGGCGATTTCGCCCGCTACCCGCTCCGGCTCGGCCCCCGGCAGGTCGACCTTGTTCATCACCGGGATCAGCTCCAGCCCGTTCTCGATTGCCAGGTAAGTGTTGGCGACGGTCTGCGCCTCGACTCCCTGGGCGGCATCGACGACGAGCAGGGCGCCCTCGCAGGCGGCGAGGCTGCGCGAGACCTCATAGGAGAAATCGACGTGGCCGGGGGTGTCGATCAGGTGCAGGTGGTAGGTCTCGCCGTCGGCGGCGGTGTACTCGACCCGCACCGCCTGGGCCTTGATCGTGATCCCGCGCTCGCGCTCGAGGTCCATCGAGTCGAGCATCTGGGCCTTCATTTTCTTCGGGTCGACGGCGCCGGTGATCTCGAGGATGCGGTCGGCCAGGGTCGACTTGCCGTGGTCGATGTGGGCGATGATCGAGAAGTTGCGGATGTGGTCCATGTCGCGGAGGCGCAGTATGGCCGACGGGCGAACGCGTTTGACTGCGGGGGCGCTCCGGCGCGCGTACCGAGATCGAACTCAGTAGTTACCCTTGCGCGATCAGACGGCTCGCGACCTTCCTCCTGCTGGCGCTTCTGCTCTCGGTCGTTCTTCTCTCCGGAGGCGGATTCTCAGACCCCCCTGCGGCGCGTGCCCTCGATTACGACTGCGCCGATTTCTCCAGCCAAGCCGAAGCGCAGGAATACCTCCTGCCGGGCGACCCCTACAACCTCGACGGCGACAGCGATGGCGTCGCCTGCGAGCTCCTGCCCTGCCCCTGCTCGACGTCGGCTTCTCCCCCGCCCTCGGTGCCGGTGCCGCCGGCCGTGCCCGAAGAAGTGCCCGCGCCAGCTCGCTACACCGCCTACGTTGCCTGCGGACTCTCGAAAAGGGCAACGCCGGCACGCGAATGCGCCCACCGGGCCAGGGTCGGTGCCTTCTTTCGCAGTCCTCGGGAAGTCAGCTATGCGGTTTGCGTGGTCTTCCCGACCGGCCGTCGCATCTGCGCTTACGAACAGGTAGCCGCCCCCGAAGTCCTCTACGTCAACAAGGTAACCAGCAACATCGTCGGCTGGCACAAGGTGGTTTGGTACCTGCCCGATCGCCGCATCAAGCGGTACTTCTGGCGCCGCTAGCCCGTCAGCGCGGGCAAGCCGAGGGATTCGCTGCAGCGGTTAGGCGAAACACCGTAGTTGGCGGTTCGCGCAAGATCACGGTTGCCCCGGGGCCCTCTGTCCAGCGAGTCGTCTCCGGATAGGTCGTCTTTCCCGGCTCTATGCGGTCGCGTGAGGTGACGACGTAGTCGTAGTGGCCCTGGTCCAAGAGTCGACGCCACTGACGGCAGGTCGTCGGGGCGGTGAAGCCGCCGTGGGGTCGCTCTTCGCCGATGTAGTCGACCTCGTTGCTGAGGTCGCGGCCGTAGAGGGGGTACTGGCGGGTGCCGGTGGTGGCGATGCGGGCGTTGGCGATGCCCTGGGCCCACTGGAAGGCGGCGTTGAGGCCCGGGGTGGTGAAGCTGGGGTTGGCGTAGCGGTTCTCCAGGTAGTGACGTTGGACTGGGTAACCGATCGCGATCACCGCAAGGACGACCACGATGGCCAAGCCAGTGCGGGGAGCCCCCCGGCCGTCCAAGCGCCGCGCCAATTGGCGCGGCGCTTTGAGTATCCGCCCGTCCGGGGGGCTCCCCGCACTGGCTCCGCGTAGCCGTCGATGCAGGACGACCGGGAGCAGGGCCAAGCCGAGCACAAGTGCTGGGGCTAGGTAGCGGAGGCCCGACTCGAAGCCGCGGGGCATGCCGTCTGGGCCGGAGGCGGAGGTTGGGGCGATCAGCCAGGCGAGAGCTGCTGCGAGGCCGACGATTCCGGCGACGCGGAGCATCGGGTCGGCGCGGCGGCCGAGGCAGAGGAGCAGGCCGCCGATAGCGAGGAGCAGGGCGAGTGGCCAGAAGATGGTGAGGCCGTGGTGCAGGCCCGGCAGGAACCAGTCCGACCAGACCGAGCAGTCGGTCAGGTAGCTGAAGGCGCTGTGGTCTTCGCGTCCACCCAGCGCCTGCTCTGGAGACGGCAGCGTGACCGGCCCGAGGTGCTTGACCCAGGGCAGTGGGTTGCCGGTGTGAGCGAGGTTGCGCAGGTACCAGTAGCCACCGCCGGCCAGGGCGGCGAGCCCGCCAGCAACGAGGGCGCGCCAGCGGCGCCCCCGAGGAGCGACGAGCGCGACGCCGACCACGAGGACCGCTGCCGGCAGGAGGAAGTTGAGCTTCGTCCCAGCCGCCATTCCGGCCGCGAGACCCACAACGGCCACCGAGCCCAGCGCGAACGCGGTTCCTGACTGGCGAGTAGAACTGCGTTCGCGCTGGGCCAGAGCAACCGCGACGGCAGCAAGGAGGAAAAAGATCCCAACGATGTCGTTGCGCGCCTCCCCTGCCTGGTCATGCAACGCCGGCACACTCAAAGCGATCGCAGCCAGCGCCAACGACCAGGGAGCAACTCGATACGGACGTCCGATGCACCAAGCAGCAACCAAGCAGCCCACGAACCAACCGAGGTTCAGCAAGGGCGACAGGATGTCCCGCCCGAAGGCAACCATCCCCACGGCATGCAGCACTTCCGAATTTGCCGGGTAGAACCAGGCAAGGAACTGCGGCGCGATGAAGTGCAACCCCCACGTATCGCCGCTCTGAGCAAACCCCGCCGCAAACGGCCCGTGGTACCAAGTCGAATCGAACCCGGTCATCCCCGTAGACAGCCGCAACTTCACCCCGGCGGCGAAATGGACGGTCGCAACCGCGGCTATCGCGAGGGCGACCAGCGTCGCAGGCGAAGGAAGGCGGGGGGGTCCCTCCGTCTTGCTGGGTTTTTCGCCTGGGGAGTTGGCGGCTGTCCGCGAGCGGGGGTCGGGCGAAAAAGAGGACGCCGCTGCGTCGGAGGGACCCCCCCGCCTTCCTCCCAAGCGCAACCTGAGCCCGGCGCCGAAGATGATCACCACCACGAGGTACGGAAGAGACGTGAACCAACCCACGGTTCCGAGAAGCTCTGCCGCCCAGATCAGGCCGGCTATCCCGAGCACGACGCTGGCCAGCGCACCCGGCGCACCGTCCAGCCCAGGGATCAACCGCCGACGCAGCGCCGACGCCCCAAGCCAGGCACACCCAACGATCAGCCCAAGCTCCGCGACCCCCAGCAGATAACGCCCGACCCCGAGCATTTAGCGCCGCCGCAGGAGCCGGGTGATCTGCTCCAGCTCGGCAATCTTGAGCAGCTTCGCCACGCCCAGATATGTAAGGCCGCCGAGCCCCAGGCCAACTCCGAGCGAGACGATCTGGCCGGCGAGGCCGCGGCCAAGCGTGTTGTCGAGCAGGTCCCAGACGCCGAAGGAGACAGCGGCCAAGGCCGCCGCCGCGATCGTGATCTTGATCCCCGTTTGCATCAGCCGACCGAGCTCGAGCCCACCGAACTCATTGCGCAGGACCACCGCCTGGGCGACCACGGCGGCCGTGGTGCCAATCCCCGTGCCGGCGACGATGCCGCCGGTACCGAAGGGCTTGTAGAGCAGTAGCGCCGCGAGGGCGGAGGCGACGAGGTCGAGAGCGGCGAGCCCGGTCGCCATCCAGGGGCGCTGCAAGCTGAAGAAGGTGCGGGTCTGGAGCAGGTAGAGGCCGTTGGTCGGCAGCGAGAAGGCGAACCAGAAGAGCGCGGTGCCGACGAGGAGGGTCTGCTCGGGGGTGAACTCGCCGCGCTGGTAGACGAGCCGGATCATCGGCTCGGAGAGGACCAGGATCGCCGCCGCGGCCGGCACCAGGACGAAGAGGATCTGGCGCATGCCGTTCGCCATCGTTGCCCGTAGGTTCTCCAGCTCGCCGCGCGAGGCGAAACGGGCCAGGGTCGGGAAGAGGACCGTCGCGATCGCCACCGAGAAGATCCCCTGCGGCAGCTGGTAGATGCGGAAAGCCTTGTCGATCGCCGCCGGCGACTGCTCGCTGACGAGGCTGCCGAAGAGGCTGTTAATCAGCAGGTTGAAGTTGATCAGGCCGAGGCTGATCGTCACCGGCAGCATCAGCAACAGCACCCTGCGCACGTCAGGGTTGCGCCACTCGAAGCTCCACTCGAACTTGAAGGGCGTGTTGCGCAGGTCGAAGGTCGGGATCAGGAGCTGGACGAGGGTGCCGAGCAGGATTCCGATCGCATAGGCGTAGATCCGGTCCTGGCCCTCGAACATCGGCGCGACGACGACGACCACGGCGATGATCGTCAGGTTCCAGAAGAGCGGCGAGATCGCAAAGGCACCGAAGCGGTCGTAGCTATTGAGGATGCCGACGACGACGCCGCTGACCCCGAGCAAGATCAGGATCGGGAAGAGGACCTGCGAGAGGGTGATCGTCAGGTCGAGGATCTCGCCCTTGAAGCCCGGCGCGAAGAGCGGCATCACGAACGAGGCCGTGAGGATGAAGAGTGCCGTGATCGCGCCGAGCACGAGCGTGATCAGCAGCAGCAGAGTCGAGGCGAGCCGGAAGGCCTCGCGGTAGTTCTTGCGCTCGAGCTGCTCGGTGAAGATCGGCACGAAGGCCGGCTGCAGGGCGGCATCGGCGAAGAGCGCCCGGACCAGGTTGGGGACCTGGAAAGCGATCGTGAAGGCCGACATCGGGCCGTAGACGCCGTAGTAGGAGGCGGCGACCACCTCGCGCACCAAGCCGGCGATGCGGGAGGCGGCGGTGGCGACCGAGAAGAACGCGGTCGACCGGGCAATGCGGCCGGCCTGGCGGCCCGGAGAGGGGTTTTCGCTCGGTTCCTCTCCCGGCGCAAAGGCCTCCGCCTCGCGCACGGCAGCGTCGCTGGCAAGCGCCTCTGCGTCGCGGTCGGGACTGTCGGGTGCCTTGGGCGTCTCCAAGCTTGGTCTCAGTCGCTATAGTCGGCGGCCGCCCGGAGGGGGCACGGCGCCCCACTCAGGCACATGACTACATGGCCAACATAGCCTCACAGAAGAAGCGGATCCTACGCAGCGAGCGCGAGCGTACGGAGAACCGCCTGCTCACGAGCACGGTGAAGACCTACTTCCGCCGGCTCGAAGCTGCCGTGGAGGCCGGCGATGCAAGCAAGATCGAGGCCGAGCACAAGGCTCTCGTCTCGAAGATCGACAAGGCCGTTCAGAAGGGCGCCATGCACAAGAACACCGGCGCCCGCAAGAAGTCCCGAGCAGCCCGCGTCACCGCTGCCGTCGCCGCGAAGTAGCTCTACGCCGCGGCACCCGCGGCCTTCCTGACGGCAAGCGTCAGGGCCAGCTCGTCGCCGTAATCGGCGCCGCCGCGGCACCAAACCTCGAGGTCGGCAAGCGTCGTCGTCGCCTCCTGCAGCTGCTCGAGATCGGTATTGCCGAGGCGAGCGACCAGCTGCTTAGCCGCGTAGGGATGCATGCCGAGACCCGACTCCACCTGCTTCGACGGCACCCCCTGCTCGAGCTGGGCAGCCGCCGTGCAGGCCTTGCGCAGGCGCGAGGCCAGGCCGTAGATCAGTCCGGTCACGTTCTCACCTTGGGAGACCAGCCGCTCCGCCAGCGAGGCCGCCTTGGCGGGATTGCGTTCGAGCATCGCGTCCGAGAGCGCCCAGACAGCCGCCTCGGAGGTGTCGGAAACCATTGCTTCGAGGTCGGCAGCCGATACGGCACCACCCTCGCCCGCCCACAGCGCCAAGCGCTCCAGCTCGTTGCCGAGCCGCACCGGGTTGGTGCCCATGCGGTCGACGAGGATGCGCGCCGCGGCGGGGTCCAGGGCAAAGCCGAGGCGCTTCGCGTCGCCGATCAGGATGCGCGGCATCTCCCGCGGCTTCGGCGCCTCGAACTCGTGGATCTCCCCGCCAGCCGCCTTCACCGCTTTTGCCAACTTCGCCGGGGCTTTGGCACGGGCGATCAGCACCACGGTTAGGTCGGGGGGCAGGGCGCCGATCGCGTCGATGACGGCCCCGAGCTGGCGATCGCGCCAGCGATCCACTCCGTCGGCGAGCAGGTACCTCCGTGTCTCGGTCAGCGACATCGCCGGGATCGCCACCAACAGCCGCTCGTGATCAGGCGCCCCCCTGCCCTCGCTCGCCTCGAACACTTCCAGCGCCCCGGCACCGCCGTCGCCTTCCGCTCGGGCGCGCAAGCGCGCTCGGGTTGCGTCGATCTTCGCCTGGTCAGTACCGGCGATCAAATAGAGAGATGCCAAGGACGCGGCCACGGGCCGAGTCTAATGACGGCCCAAGAGGGCCTTAGCCAGATTTGGCCGCGTCGGCAGCTTCCTTGGCCGCTGCCGGACTCGGTGTGGCGGGCGCGGCCTTGTCGGGCGTCACCACCGGCGCGGGCGCTTTGGCTTTGACTTTGGCGGCACTTTCGTCCCGCTTTGCCTTCGCGCTCGCGGCGTCGCTCGATTTCGAAGATGTCGATGAGGAGCTCTTGTCCTTCGCCGACTTCTGGCCCTGCGACTTCGTTGCGGCGGCCGACTTGCTGCTGTCGCTGACCGCCTTGGCGACCGAGGTTTCGGGCGCCTTCGCGGCCGAGGTCGCCTTTTTCGCCTGTTCGGCGGAGCTCGAAGGGGATGGGCCTTCGACCGTTGCCGTGGTCGGCGGTGAGGTCACCGGCTGCGGCGCAGGTTCAACGACCGGCGATGACGGTGCCTGGGCAACGGGCTGATCGACTCCCTGGCCCGGTTGTGCGCCGGGCGCGGCCGCCAGCTTCTTGCCGTCGCCCAGCTGCGAGCCATCCCCCTCACGCGAACCACGGGAGCCCTGCTGAGTAGCAAGGGCTCGGGCGGGACCGCCAGAGGCGACGGCCGGCGACCCGACCACCCCGCCGCCCGGGGCAGCTTCGCTGAGGGCAATCGCATCGTGAACTGTCCCGGCCTGCGTCGGCGGGCCCGGCAATGGGCCGCTGACGACGCCTGGCCAACCGAGCTGCGCGATGAAGACGATCAAGCCGAGGCCAACCGCGCCGACGAGGGCGAGCAAGGCGATCGAGGCCCGCCGCATCCGCAGCAGCATGCTGCCGTCGGCCAGACTCAAGCTGCCGAGCGATCGCGAGAAGGCTTGTCCGATTCTGGAGACCACCTTTACGACCATCGACCCCCATCGCCTAGAACAAGAGGGCAACCGCCGGGAAACCCCAGTTTTGCCTCGGTGATTCGTTTAGGCGCCTCAGCCACCCGCCCGGACCACGAAAGAATTCTGATCCACATCCAGCCCTATGGTGCCATGTCTGTCCGTTCGCAGGGTTTGCACCCCGTGCCGTGCAAGCTCGGCGAGCGTGCCGGGCGCCGGATGGCCGTAGGAATTTCCGGCGCCGACCGAGACCACGGCGAGGCGGGGAGAGACGCGATCGAGCAGGCCGTCGAGGCCCGCGTCCTCGCTGCCGTGGTGGGCGATCTTGAGAACGTCGACCGGACCGGGTTCGATCGGCACCTCGCCCGCCTCGGCATCGGCGGTGAGCAACATCGAGAACCCCCTCCACCGGGCGAGGAGGACGACGGCCTGCGAATTCGGGTCGGCACCGGCGAGCGGTTCGCCGAGCAACTCGGACGGCGGCCAGAGCACGCTGAGCCGCAGCCGGCCCGAACTCACCGTGTCGCCGGCCGCGATGCGGACGGGACTGGCGCCGGCAGCTTCTGCCTGCCCGCGCAAGCGACGACCGAGGCGTGCGTAGAGCAGTCGGCCAATCGGGAAATGGCGCCCGAGCAACTCCCGGATTCCGCCGGCGTGGTCGGACTCTTCGTGGGTGAGGACAGCGAGGCCGAGGGAATCGACGCCGGCGTCGTCGAGCTTGGTGGCGAGGTCGTCGCCGGGCGGGCCGCCGTCGATGAGCACCGACGGTGCCCCGGCTGGCTGCAGGAGGATCGCGTCGCCCTGGCCAATGTCGAGAACGGAGATCCGCAGGCCGGAGACCGGTGCCGCGCCATCGGCCCCGCCCAACCCAGGAAGCCAGGCAAGCACAAGCGCGACAAGGCCAACGATCACCGCCCCGGCAACGCGCCGACTCCCACGCAGGTGAAACGTTTTCTCCCCCCATTGCAGGCGCAACGCGTTGCGCCTTGCGGCGTGGGGCACCTTCGCGCGCCTTGCCGAAGCCAGTGCCCGACGGCGGAGAAGCCACGGTCCAGCAGTCGCCGCCGCGCCAAGGAATCCGTAGCAGGCGACCATGCCGCCGAGACCCAATCGCAAATCCAGGCAGGCCCAGCCCGGATGGCCGCACCAGGCTGCTACCTGAGCGATGTAGGCGAGCAGGGGCGCGGCGATCCCATTTGGGATTGCCGCCGGAAAGCCGGGCACCTGCGCACCGATCGAGCTGAGCATGCCAAGCCACATCGCCGGTGCGACCGCGGGCAGTGCCAGCAGGTTGGCAAGGAGGCTCACGGTCGAGAGCTCGCCGAAGTGAAAGGCGATCAGCGGCGCGGTAGCGAGTGTCGCGGCAACCGTCACCGCCACTCCCTCCGCCAGCGCCCCGCGCAGGCCACCCGATCCGAGTCGGCTCGCGATCGCCGTCCGCAGCGGACGGGCGATCGCGAGGATGCCGAGCACTGCGGCGAAGCTGAGTTGCCAGCCGACGTCGGCGCCGATCCGCGGATCGATCGCCAGGGTGACGATCGCGGCAATCGCCAGTGCGTAGAGTCGCGAGGCGCGGCGCCCGGCAAGTGTTGCCAACAGGGTGAGCGCGCCCATCACGCCGGCCCGCACGATCGAGGGCTCGCCGCCCACGAGCGGAACGTAGACCGCGATCGCGGCGACGATCCAGACAAGCCGGGTGCGCAAGGGCATACCGAGGGCCGCCAGCAACGGCATTGCCAGCAGGGCGAGCAGCGCCACGTTCTGTCCCGAAACCGCCAGTAGGTGGCTGAGGCCGGAGCGGCGGAAGTCTTCGACCGTCGCCGCGTCGATGCGATCGTCCTCGCCGAGCACGAAGCCACGAGCTAGCGCCGCCTCGCGGGCGGGCATACCGCTTCCCAGGGCACGCTCGGCACGGGCGCGAACCTCGCCGCGATGGCCCAGCGCAAGCGCGACGACCGCGAGGAGGCCGAGCACGACGATCGCGCTCGGCCGGCCGCCCCGCATCGCCGCCTAGGGCTGCAAGCGGGCGCGCAGCGACTCCATCGTCGCCGGGCCGATGCCGCTCACCTGGTCGAGCTGGTCGACGGAGGAGAGCCCGCCGTGTTCGTCGCGGAAGTCGACGATGTCCTGCGCGGTCACCGGCCCGATGCCGTCGATCGTGTCGAGCTGCTCGACCGTGGCGGTGCCGAGGCTGATCGGGCCTTCTTCGCCAGTGCCGTCGACAGCCGCCAGCGCCGCTCCCGCCGGCCCTCGCTTGGGCACCACCACCTGCTGGCCGTCTGCCAGACGGGCGGCGAGGTTGATCGCTTCCAGCAACGCCCCGCCGCTCGCTCCCCCGGCCCGCTCGACCGCATCGGTCACCCGCGCCCCCGCCGGCAGCCGGTACACGCCCGGCCGCGCGACCGCGCCCGTCACGTCGACGACGACATCGGCGCCCGAACCGCTGCTGTCGAGGGTGAATTCGCCGCTGCCTGCCGACGAGAACGACGAGCCGGCCTCGCCGCTATCCCCCTCCGCTCGAATGGCGCGGGCACCAAGCAACAACAAGGCAACGGCCGCCGCGGCATATACAGCCAACTGAGAGCGCGAAAGATCGGGCACGCCTGGACCCTGACCCGTCCCGCCGCACCCGTGGCGCGCTATCTCAAAAGAAACTCAACCAAAGATGAGTCGCGGGAAGCAAGCAGCTCAAGGACGCAGGGAGCGCCGCGTGCTCTGCACGCAAGCGACCGAGGACGCCGAGATGCGCCGCTTACCGCGACTCATCTTCGTCGTAGCCGGCGACCTCGGCAAGCTGGTCGCTGTAGAGCTCCGCGGCCGCCACTGGCGGCGATTGCACCGAGATGCAGGCCAGCTCGGCGTCGCCGTTGTTGGCGATCGCGTGCTCGGTCGCCGGCGGCACCAGGATCAGGTCACCCTCTGCCACCTGCTGGGTGTCCCCCGCCACCGACATCGTGCCGGCCCCGCGCACGACCACGTAGGCCTGCTCGGCCTGCTCATCGGAGCGCAGGGTCTGCTCGGCGCCCGAGGGAAGCTCGATCCAAGTGACCGAGAGATTGCGCGAGCCGAGTTCGCCCGCGTCCATCAGCACGCGGGTGCGCAGCCGGTGCCATTCCTCCACCGAGGCCTCGGAGTGTCTCCTGACCAACATCGGCGCTTTGTACCAGATAAGTGGAGCGGAACCGTGACCGCTCAGCGAACCACCAGGTTGACCAGCTTGCCCGGCACGACGACCTCCTTGACGACCTCCTTGCCATCGAGGAAGCGGCCGACCTTCTCGCTGGCGTGAGCGAGACGCAGCAATTCCTCCTTGGGAGCGTCCGTGGCGGCCTCGATGCGATCGCGCAACTTGCCGTTGACCTGGACCACCAAGGTCACGGTTTCGCTGCTGAGCAGAGCCGGATCGGCCTCGGGCCAGGGCTGCTCCCAGACCCGGCCGCCCTGCAGCCGCTCCCAGATCTCAGCGCCGAGATGCGGCGCGAAGGGGAAGATCAGCGAGGCCGCGGTCGCCGCGGCAAAGCGGACCGCGGCGACGCCAGCAGGATCGCCGTAGAGGGCATCCTTGAGCCGGTAGGCGTCGTTGACCAGCTCCATCACGGCGGCGATCGCGGTGTTGAACTGGAAGCCGCGCTGGAAGTCGCGGGTGACCTTGTCGATCGCCCAGTGGGCCTTGGCCAGCAGCACCCGGGCGTCACCGTCAGCAACGACCGAGCCGTCGCCCTGCTTGTCTTCGACCTCCTCGCAGAGGCGCGAGAGGCGCGAGAGAAAGCGGTTGACGCCCTCGACGCCCTCATCGGCCCAATCGGCATCGCGCTCGGGCGGGCCCATGAAGCAGATGTAGGTGCGGGCGGTGTCGGCGCCGTAGCGCTCGACGTAGTCAGCAGGGCTGACCGTGTTGCCGCGCGACTTCGACATCTTCGCCCCGTCGCGGGTGATCATCCCCTGGGCGAAGAGGTTGGCAAAGGGCTCCTGGACCTCGAGCTGACCGGAGTCGGCTAGCGCCTTGGTGAAGAAGCGCGCGTACATCAGGTGCAGGATCGCGTGCTCGACCCCGCCGATGTACTGGTCGACGGGCAGCCAGTGCTTGGCCGCCGAGCTATCCCAGGCGGCCTCGGCGTTGCCTGGGTCCAGATAACGGATGAAGTACCAGGAGGAGTCGACGAAGGTGTCCATCGTGTCGGTCTCGCGGCGCGCCGCCTTGCCGCAGCGCGGGCACTCGGTGGCGACCCAATCCTCGGCCGCCGCCAGCGGGCTCTTGCCCTGCGGCGCGTAGTCGTCGATCTCGGGCAGCTCGACCGGCAGCTGATCGTCGGGCACGGGCACGATGCCGCACTCGTCGCAGTAGACGACCGGGATCGGGGCGCCCCAGTAGCGCTGGCGCGAGACCAGCCAGTCGCGCAGGCGGTAGTTCACCGCGGATTCGCCGCGCCCCTCCTCCGCCAGCCAGGCGACGATCTCGGCGTAGGCGTCGCGGTTGCCCTTGCCGTCGAAGCGGCCGGAGCCGGTCATCGGGCCGTCGCCGGCATACGGCAGCCCCCCCTCGTCGCGGGCGCTCTCAGCATCCTCGCCCTCGATCACGCGGCGAATCGGCAGCTCAAAGGCCTTGGCGAAGGCGTAGTCGCGCTCATCGTGGCCGGGGACCGCCATGATCGCGCCGGTGCCGTACTCCATCAGCACGTAGTCGGCGACGAACATCGGGATCTCCTCGCCGTTGACCGGGTTGACGACGCTGCGCCCGAGCGGCACGCCGGTCTTCTCGCGATCCTCGGCGCCGCGGTCCTCGCTCGACTCGCGCGCGGCGCGGTCGACGTACTCGCGCACCGCGGCCTCGGCCGGGGTGCCAGCGACGAGCCGCTCCAGCTCCGGGTGCTCCGGAGCGAGGACGAAGAAGGTTGCGCCGAAGAGCGTGTCGGGGCGGGTAGTGAAGACGGGGAAGTCGAGGCCCAGCTCCTGGCAGCGGAAGACGACCTCGGCCCCCTCGGAGCGGCCGATCCAGTTGCGCTGCATCGTGATCACGTGCTCGGGCCAGGACTCGAGCTGCTCGAAATCGGCAAGCAGACGCTCGGCGTAGTCGGTGGTCTTGAAGAACCACTGCTCGAGCTTGCGCTGCACGACCTCGGTGCCGCAGCGCTCGCAACGACCGTCGACGACCTGCTCGTTGGCGAGCACGGTGGCGTCCTTCGGGCACCACTGCACCGGCGCTTCGGTGCGGTAGGCGAGACCGTGCTTCAGCAGCCTCAGGAAGATCCACTGGGTCCAGCGGTAGTACTCGGGCGTGTGGGTCGCCAGCTCGCGCGACCAGTCGATCGAGATCCCCCACTCGCGGAACTGACGCTGGAAGGACTCGATCGAGCGCTCAGTGGCGACCCGTGGCGGCTCGCCGGTTTTGATCGCGTTGTTCTCCGCCGGCAAGCCGAAGGAGTCGAAGCCCATCGGGTGAATCACCTCGAAGCCGTGGCGGCGGCGGAAGTGGGCGATCGCGTCGCCGACCGCGTAGCACTTGAGGTGGCCGACGTGGGGTTCGCCAGAGGGGTAGGGCAGCATCTCGAGCACGTATGACTTCGGCTTCGAGTCGTCGAAGCCGGGCTGACCGGGATTGGCCACCTCCCAGGTCTTCTCCTCGGCCCAGACCCGCTGCCACTTGCGCTCGATCTCCTTGGGGTCGTAGCCGGCCATTAGACCGGCGATCTTCTCAGACGACCGGCGAGAGGGCTTCGAGGATGTGAGGCCAGACGTAGACCTCGATTGTCGCTGCAACGACGAGGACGGGGATCGCGATCAGCACCGTGATCAAGGTCGCGGCCAGCAGCTGGCTCCACTCGCCGCGGCGGCTGGCAATCAGCCAGGCGGCCAGGGGCAGGAAGAGCGCGGTCAGCTCGGGGATCGCGTGCGGCAGCACGCTGAACAGCAGCGTCGCGATCGAGATATCGAGCTGGTAGGAAATCGTCGAGCCCTGAAAGCCGAGGTAGAGGGCCTGGGTCAGCAGCGAGAAGAGGGTGACGGCGCAGACGAAGAGGATCGCCAGCTCGCCCGCCTTGACGTGGACCCAGCGCGAGAAGCCAGTGCGCTGGGCGGCGGCGATCGGCATCGAGGCGCCGGCGATGAAGCCGGCGACGCAGGCGGTCGCGTGCAGGGCGAGGACCAGCGAGTTGCGCCAGAGGATCGGCAGCAGGTCGCCGGGCTCGGAGGGTCCGGTCAGGCCGGGCAAGTGGATCGGGGTGATATCCGGCGTCAGCAACCCGGCAACCACCCAGACCGCCGCCAGCAGCGCCAGCGCGATCGCCAAGCTGAGCGCCAACCAGGCTCGCAACACGACCCAGTCGCGCTCGCGCCAGTCCTCGAGCGCCAGGCGCGTGTCTCGCATCCCGTGCGAAAGGACGTGCTCGTCAGCGGCGTTCATCGCTGCTGCATCGGCAGTAGAGAGCGATGAATTGAGCAGTGGAGCTGAGGGGGCTCGAACCCCTGACCTTCGCGCTGCCAGCGCGACGCTCTTCCAGCTGAGCTACAGCCCCGGGAACTTCGCTCGCCAGTTTAGCGCCGGGAATCGCCTAGGCAGGGGCCGGCTCGAGCAGGTGAAAGCCAATCCCCGCACCCTGCAGCCGCGACCGCAGGGCATCGCCCATTGCCGCCGCGGTCGTCACCTGGCCCGCGGTCTCGGGCAGCTCGTCGAAGGCGAGGCAGAGACCGGACTCGGCCAGCATCTTCGAGGTCTCGCTGTAGCCCGGATCGCCGCCGCTGACCTCGGTGACCACTCGCTCTCCCCCGCCCTCGCCGACGAAGGTGACCTTGAACCAGCTCTTGGCGCGGGTCTCCTCGCTCGGGCCCTCGCCGGGTGATCGCTGGGCCTTGAGCAGGAGCTTGCGCGTCGGCGGCAGCTGCGCCAAGACCAGCGCAAAGCCAACCCCACCGGCAGTCGCGGCGACCGAAGTGAGGTGCTTGGCAACGACGTTGTGGCCGTAGCTGAAATCCGGTCCGTAGCGCTCGAGCGCGGCCGCCGAGCGGCGCACGATCGGCCCGTCGATCGTCGGCAGCGGCACCACCCAACCACCGAGGTCGGTGTCGCGACGCGGGCGCGGCGGCGCGGAGTGGATCCTCCTGCCGGCCGGCCGCTGCTCGGCCCGGCGACGCTGTTTGGCGGCGCTGAGCGTCTGACGCGCGCGACCGAAGCCGTTGATCGCCGACTGGAAGGTCCCGCCCGAGAACTCGGCACCCATTTGCACGTAGCCGTTGACGGTCAGCGGCACACTCTCTGGCAAGTGCTTGACGGTGAAGTAAGCGCCGAGGTCGTGCGGGATCGAGTCGAACCCGCAGCAGTGCACCAGCCGAGCCCCGCTCTCCCGTGCCTTCTCGTGGTAACCGAGCCACATCCGGTCGACGAATTCCGGCTCGCCGGTGAGGTCGACGTAGTCGGTGCCCGCCGCCGCGCAGGCGGCAACCAGCGGCTCGCCGTAGAGCGCGTAGGGACCGACCGTGGTGACAACGACCTTGGCTGCCTCGGCGACCTGCTTGAGTGCCGAGGCATCCGCCGCGTCAGCAACAAGCAGCTCGGGCGCCGGGACGCCAGGGGCGAGCTCGGACTCGAGCGCAGAACGGACCGCCTCCAACTTGCCCCGGTTACGGCCCACCAATGCCCAGCGCAGACCCTGCGGACCGTTCTCGGCAAGGTAGCTGGCGGTCAGGCCGCCGGTGAATCCGGTGGCGCCGAAGAGCGCCAGGTCGAACTGTCGGTCGGCGGCCACGCCACGCATTGTTACCGAGACTTCAGGGGAGGGGACGACTGGCCAGGTAATAGACGTCGCGCCGCATGGCGCGCGAGAACGCGTTCCAGCCCAGGATGAGCCGACCGCCAGAGAGGGTCGCGCGGACGTCGTCGACGGCCCGCGCGTGGCCGCCAACCCAACGGCGCCGCACCCGACCATCGCGACCGAACCACAGCAGTGGCTTCGCGCCTTTGCTGAGCACGACGAGAACGCCGTTGCGCGAAGGCACGATCGCCTTCGGCTGGGCCGACTTGGAGATCATGGCGGTGCGGCGTCCGTGCCGGCCGAAGGTGGGGTCCAGCCGGCCGTCTTCACCGAAGCGCAGGAGGACGACGCGAAACCGATCGCCGTTGCTGGCGACGCCGGCGAGGTAAATGCGCGAACCGACGCGGCGCAACGCCAGCGACTTGGCCGCCCCGTCGGCGCTCGCAAGCGACCAGCCGCTGGAGCCAAAGCGGGGGTCGGGCCTGCCATCGGAGAGCAGCGTGGTCACGGCGAAGCCACGGGCGGTAACACCGCCGACGAGTATCCGTCCTCCAGCCCCGGTGGCGAGCGCCCTTGCCCTCACTTCCTTGCCGCCAGGTCGCAGGCCCACCCTGCCGTTGTGCCCGAACTCGGAGTCGGGCTTCCCGTTCGGGCGGAAACGCAGGACAACGCCGGGTTCGGCATTGCCGGCGACGTCATGGCTCCCGACCACAACGGCGCCGCCCCCCTTGCCGAAGCCGAGCGCCTCTACCCGCACGCGGCTCGGCAGGAGGACCGTGCCAGCGGAGCCGAAGGACGGCACCGGCGCGCCGTCGGCGGCACGTAGCAGCAGCCTGCTGTGCGGGTATTCGTAGACCCCGACCAGCGCCTGCCCCAAAGCATTGACCGCAAAGCCCCTGGCGGAGTGGGAGCCGCCAAGCGTCACGTAGCCGGCGCCGGCGCCGAAAGAGCGGTCGAGGCTGCCGTCGGTGTCGTAGCGGATCAAGACGGGCGCGTCGTCGAACCCAACGTCGGTAGTGCCGGCGGCGAGCAGCTTGCCGTTTGCCAGACGGGCGAGCCCGGTAACCGATTGGGTCGCCGGCACCGGCCGGCGCACACGCACGATGCCACCCTCGCCGAATCCGGGAAGCAACGCGCCTGCCGGCGAGAAGGCCGCGAGGAAGGCGACTGTCCGGCTCGGCGGGGCGCCGCCGACGGCGACGATCGACCCATCCGGCCTGCGCGTCAACGCGACGACGCCGAGGCTGCGGGGAACGCCGGCGAGCGAGGTCAATCTCAGCACGCCGCCATCGCCGAAGCCAGGGTCGAGGCTGCCGTCGGGGTCGAGGGCTGCCAAAGCTGGCGCCCCCTCGCAGCTTTCGTCTTTGCTGCAAGATCCCGCCTCGGCGCTGGATCCACCCACCACCACCGAGCCGTCGGCGGCCCACGACGCGGCGTGCGCTTCCTCTTCGCCGCCGAGATCGAGGCCGCGGACGCCTTTGGGCCCGAACCCGAGGTCCGGGGTGCCCGCGGCGGTGTAGCGGAGGACGAGCAGATCGTCGCCGGTGGGGCCAGGTCCCGAGCCGACCGCCTCGACGGAGCCATCCGAGAGGACGCGTCCACCCGCAAGCGTCGGCAGGTCGGTTACCTGCCCGGCGGAGCCAAAGTCGGGGTTCGGTGAGCCATCGGCGCGCAACTCGACAAGGAAGGAAGTGCCGACCACGAGAGCGCCGCCTTCGCCAGTCAGGGCGATGGCGGCGACGCTCGATCCGAACCCTTCGAACGGCAACGACAGCCTCAGGACGCCTTTCGTGCCGAGGTCCTGGTCGATGCTCCCATCCGGGTTGACAAGCGCGACCGTGAGGGTGCTGAAGAAAACGTGGATGCCGCCGGAGGCGGCGTTGACGACCAGGGTCTTTCCGGAGGGAAGTTCCGCTGCCGCCTGCACCTGGACAGGCACCTTGATCGTCCCGGTGCCGCCAAAGCTTGGGTCGACGCTGCCATCGGCGTTCACTCGCGTCAGGCTCGATGCCCCAGCGACGAGGCTCTTGCCGCCCGCGAGCGGAAAGACCTTGCGGTAAGGCGAGACCTGGTGAGCCGGCGCGGCGGGGTCGGGCGCCCCGTTCGCGAGGTAGGACTCGAGCTGGTCGTCCCTCTGCGCGACTAGGCCACCATCGAGCCGCGCTTCAACGCTCGAAAATTGCGTTTCCCGGTAGTGGATGCCGAGGCTCTGAGTGGCGATCCCGCCCTTGCCGAAGGTACTCGTCTCGGCCGCGCCCCCAGCAACCGCGACGGCGGTCATCGCCGCCAGAGCGCAGGCCATCACGGCCAACGCCAGAACGAATCGATTGCCCCCGCGCCGTCCGCGCTCCCCCCGCATCTCGCCACTATCTACACGAGGGAGACGGGAAAGTCGCGCTTCGCGCGCAGTCGCCGGCCAGGCGACCCAGCGTCAGTGCTGTTTGTGCCTCTTCGCGATCTTGACGCACCGCGAGTGCCCGCTCTTCGTTGCGCGGCGAAAGCCCTTTTTGCACTTTGGTCGGCGGGCCGGGGGCTGGACGGTCGGGCCCGTCTGAGGCAGCGTCGTCGTGGAGGTAACGGCGCCGCCGGCAGAGGAGGCTTCGTCAGAGGGAGGCGGCGGGCACGCGCTTTGGACTTCGCAGTTCGGAAACACTTCTTCGCCTTTGGTCAGCACGGCGTCGATTTCGTCGAAGACCACTCCTCCGGTGCCGGCCAGCAGCGTCGCTTCGCCGAAGCTCGGGACTTCCTGCCAGTAGCGCCGTACGTAGCCGTCGGGGTGCAGGTCGAGCCCTTCTTCGACCCAGTCGACCGCGAAGGAAACCGCGTAGGTGCCGGCCGGCAAGCCCGCGATCGAGTAGTCGCCACCGGATTCGACCGTGGCGCACTTGACCCGCGCCTGCGTCGTCGGGTTCAGCGCGCATACGGCCGGCGTCGAGTAGGGCGCCAACAGGCCGCCGATCGGCGTGCCGGTTCCCGCTTCGGTCAGCGTCCCTTCGATCTCGACCCCCGGCACGAGGTGCGCTTCGACTTCGATTGCTCCACCCGCCGTCAGAGGAATTGAGCCCGGCGCTTCGGGAAACTGCTCTTCGACGTAATTGACGTGTCCTTCGGTCCTGAGTTCGAGCCGGTACTGACCCGTGCCCAAGTTCTTGACGGTGAATTCGCCCGCGGCGTTGCTGCGGCCGCAGTAGCCGACTTCCCCGTCCTGAAAGAAACCGAGCAACCGCGCGCAGACCTGTACCCCTTCGATCGGAAGGTCGGTTTCGCCATCGGCGACCGTGCCGCGAACTTCTCCGCCCGTCTGCATCTGAGCGTTGACTTCCTTGCTCTCCCCTTCGGCCAACTCGACCGGGTCCGATTCCTCGGGGTGGCCCTTGCCGCTGTACCACTGCTGGACGTAGTTCAAGGAGGGATTGCTTTCGACGTGAAAGCCGACCCGATAAGAGGCTTCCTGGAGGCCGCCGATCGAGTATTTGCCTTCCGCGTCGGTATTCCAGTCGCATTCATTGCCGACCAGAGGGGTGAGGCCTTCAGCGCAGACGGTGATCCCGACGATCGGTTCACCCAGATGATCGGTGACCTTGCCGTGGATCTCGCCGGTGGCCGCCGCCGCCGACCCCGCCGAGAAAAGCGACGCCAGGGCGCAGAGCGCCGCAGCCAGTCCCACCATTAGTCCCCGCCTCATCCTGCCATCCTCTCCCCTTCGGTTTCCGTTATCCCAACTATCTCCTAAAACACGCCGAAGTTGCGGCGGGGCCCGACGCGCGTCCCAATCGGGGCGAGGCAGGGGCGTAGATCGTGCTCGCCACGCCTCCCCGAGCGGACGCCGATTCGACCAGATGGCTCGGCGGCCCTGCCTTCGGGGGAACCGGATGAACACGTAGCCGGGAGCACAATTAGGGTGCTCGCGATGATCCGCCAGGCGGGAACTTTCACCAAGCGGCTTCGCGAAGGGCTCGATCGATCGCTCTTCAAACCCGCCCCACCGAAGACCACGCGATTCGGAGGCTGGGAAGGGGCAGCGATCCTCTTGGCCTTCCTGGCGCTTGCCACCGTCATGCAGTTGCTCCGGCTCGGACCGTCCAGCGCACTGAACTCATTGTGGGCAGAGGACGGACTGATCTTTCTCGGCGAAGCAATGACCCACGACTTCGTCCATGCCGTGACCGTTACCCACGGCGAATACCTCGTCGTGCTCTCTCGACTGATCGGCGAGGTGGGGGCTGCGGCGCCCTTGTACCACGCCCCGATGGCGATGAACCTCACCGCCGTCCTCGTCGTCGCTCTCAGCGGACTTGCCGTCTGGTTTGCCAGCGCCGGACACATTCACAGTCCCTACCTACGCGCGCTCCTGGTCGCACTGCTCGTCCTTTGCCCCGTGAGCACGATCGAGGGCGTCGCGTCGCCGACCAACGTCGCCTGGTACACGGCCTTCGCCGTTTTCTGGCTGCTTCTCTGGCGACCTGCGACGAACTGGGGCGCCTGCCTCGGGGCGCTGCTCATACTGGTCACGGGCCTCAGTACCCCTGCCACGATCTTCTTCCTCCCGATCGTCCTCCTGCGTGCGATCGCGATCCGCGACCGCCGCGACACCTTGATCGTCGGGACCTACGTGCTGGCTACGGCAATCCAGGTGAGGGTGCTTACGCATAGCGAAGAACATCTGGCCGTCCCGGCTTGGACCCGACACATCGTCACCGCCTTCTTGCAGCGGGTCGTCGACAGCTCGGTTCTCGGGCTCGACCTGGGCGGCTCCACCTGGGCCGACTGGGGATGGCCCTTCCTGATCGCGATCGTCGCCGCCGTCACCGCCTACCTGATCGTGATGCTGTTGCGTGCCTCCTCCAGCCGTCTCTTCGCCGCAATCGCCGTCGGCACATCGGTGGCGATGTTCATGGCCTCGGTCTACCAGCGCGCGCCCCTCGGCGACCTGATGGCCTGGCCGGCCGGCGCCTACAACACTCTCGGCGGCCGCTACGCGATCATCCCGACCCTCCTGCTGATCAGCGCCGCTTTCGCCCTGCTCGACTCCGTTCGCCCCTTGTCGCGAGGACGCCCCCTCGTGGCGATTGCAACGGCCGCTGTCCTGCTGGTATCCCTCGTCACGTCCTTCGACGTTCGCGAGGGCGCCACTGGCCGTGGAGGACCGCCCTGGGACGACAGTCTGCGCACCGCCACGGCGCAGTGCGATTCCGAAGACCTGGCTGAAGTCCCGGTCTCCATCGCGCCCGAAGGATGGACCATGGTCATCTCATGCGACCGGCTGCTGTCCACGGACAGGCCGACCCAGTAGCCGAACGTGACATAGAGACACCGAATGGGTGGGTCGGCGCCGATCGAGCCCGTGCGGGGTCGGCCGTGCTCCGACCGCGGGTGACCATATTGTGGCCCGCCCTTGTACGACGCCTCCCAGCACCCGATCGGCGGCAGGGCGCCCGCCCGATCGCTTCCGGACTGGCCCGATGCCCGACCCCTGCGCTCGTGGCAGGAGGAGGCGACCGAGGCCGTGCGCGCGCACTCGGCCTCAAGCTTCTTGGCCTCGGCCACGCCGGCGGCCGGCAAGACCACCTTCGGCCTGCACATCGCCCACCGGATGCTGAGCGCCAATTTCGTCTCGCGCGTCGTCGTGGCCGGCCCGACCACCCACATCTGCCGCCAGTGGGCCGCCGACGCGGGCCGCTACGGCATCGACCTTGAGCCGAACAGGCCAAACTCGGACGGGCCGGAGTCGGCCGACTTCCACGGCGTCGCCGTCACCTACCAGACGATCGCGGCCGGACCGGATACCCACCGCCAGGCCGCCGACCGCCGGCCAACCCTGCTGATCGCTGACGAGCCGCACCACATGGGCGATCAGGCCGCCTGGGGCCTGCAAGCTCGCAAGGCCTTCGACGGTGCCCGCTTCCGACTGCTCCTCTCGGGCACGCCTTTCCGCTCCGACAACTCGGCCATTCCCTGGGTCACCTACGACGAGGACAGCCTCAGCCGGGCCGACTACACCTACGGCTATCCGCAGGCGTTGGTCGACCGGGTCTGCCGCCCGATCGCCTTCCTGCCCTATGACGGCGAGATGGAGTGGATCTCGGACGGTCGGCTGCGCAGCGCCGACTTCGACCTCGCCTTGCCGGCGGTGGAGGCGGCCCGGCGCCTGCGGACGGCGCTCAGCCCGGACGGCGAGTGGATGGGCGAGGTGCTGCGCGACGGCGATGCCAGGCTGAGCGAGGTGCGCGCCGACGGGCACCCCGACGCGGGCGGCCTGGTCATCGCCTCCGATCAGGATCACGCGCGGGCGATTGCGGCGCGGCTCGGGTCGGTCTCGGGGGAGCAACCCGAGCTGGTGATGAGCGACGAGCCCGGCGCCAGCCAGCGCATCGCCGATTTCGCCTCCTCCGATCGACGCTGGCTGGTCTCGGTCCTGATGGTCTCGGAGGGTGTCGACATCCCCCGCCTGCGGGTCGGCGTCTACGCGACGGCGGCCCGGACCGAGCTCTTCTTCCGCCAGGTTGTCGGTCGCTTCATCCGGACCATCCCGGGGCTGCGCCGTCAGATGAGCTACCTCCTGATGCCGGCCGACTCGCGACTGAAGGCACTCGCCCACGAGATCGAGCTGGAGCGCCGTCACGCACTCGACCTCTCGCCGGACGCCGAGGAGGAAGAGATCGAGCTGGACGACTTCGATCCGGAGCAGCCCGAGCCGGGTGGTGGCTTTGCCGCCCTGAGCTCGGGCGACGCCGAGCTGGACGAGGCGATCATGAGCGAGACCGCGCTTCAGCTCTTCCCGACCGATGACCCCAAGCCGAGGGCGAAGAAGGCGGCTGCCCTCGCTAAGTCCAAAGCCGCGTCGGAGGACCTCGAACCCGAACGGGAGTCGGCCTACGCGACCCGAGAGCGGCTGCGTGGCGAGCGTAGTCGCCTGGTCGCCAACGTCGCCCGTCGCACCGGCAAATCGCACCGGGAGGTCCAGTCCCGCATCAATCGCGAAACCCGGACGCGCTCGGTCGCCAGCGCCACCATCGAGCAACTCGAGCGCGGCAACGCGATGCTGCGCCGCGAGCTGTCGCGGTGAGATGCAATGCGAGTCCGGGTGAGGCGCCTAATCCGTCTCTCCGCGGCGGGCATACAGCTCATCCACATGGGACATGCCTTTCGGCGGCAACATTGCCCCAACGATCCAGATGACCGGGATGACAAAACCGAAGGCGAAGAGGAAGTAGTGCTTGTTCTGGAACGTCCTGACGCCAAGAACAACCAAGAGAACGAAATACAAGATGCCTAGTCCGACGATTAGCAAGACGAGCTCCCATTCCTGTAGAGGTTCAGCTGACTCAGACGCTTTCTAATCGGTGGGCGGCGGCTGGCACCACTGCACTCCGCGTCGTGCTGCGTTGCCCCCGAGTCTGGCACAGCCAGCCTCGCCTCACGCGGATGCGCCGGCTCCCGAGGTGATGTGGTCAATCACCGGCCGAAACTCCTCGGTCGGTGAGAAATCGACGTACTCGGAGTCCTCGAGCGCCTCGGGAGCGTGGCCTGGGGCCCAGTAGAACGCTTCGCCGGCGGCGAAGTCCCGATGCCCGTCCAGGGTGTGCATCCGCACCCGGCCCTTGATCATGTACCCCCAGTGCGGACACGGGCAGAGGTCATCCGGGAGGCCCTTGGTGGCCGGGCGCAGGTCGGCGCCGGATGGCAGCCGCACGAACCCGACGGAGAGCCCATCCTCGTCGCGCAAGCGGACCTCGACGCCGTTGTCGTCGATGACGACCGGGACGTCCTCGCGTGGGATGGATTTCATGATGCGTCCTCCTCCTAGTTGAGTAGCTCTGAGATGCGTTGCGCCGCCAGGCGGGCGCCATCCGTCTCCACCGAGCGGTAGTCGACGTCGCGTCCGATCTCCTCGGCGATGGCCCGGGCGATGACGTCAGGGGTGGCGCCCTCGAAGTCCATCCGGCGGCCGGCTCGGTAGCGGTCGAGCCGATGAGCGACGTGGAAGCGCTGCTCGAAGTGGTGGCGCAGGGGGAAGTAGAGGAATGGCCGCCCTGTGGCGGTCAGCTCCATCGCGGTCGTCAGCCCGCCCTGGACCACAGCGAGGTCGCAGGCGGCGAGGTGGCGGTAGAGATCCTCGACAAAGGCACGCACCTCCAGGCCGTCGGCCGCTGGCAGGGTTGCCGGGTCGATGCGCGGCCCGGCGACGACGATCATCCGCAGGCCGGGGACGAGCTTCGCCGCGGCGGGGAAGGCCTCCATGACCCGCCGCAGCAGGCTCGCGCCCACGCCCGAGCCGCCAACCGTGACCAGGCAGACGCGCTCGTGCGGGCGGTAGCCGAGCTCGGCGCGCAGGCGCTCGCGGTCTCCCAGCTCGGTCTGGTCGAAGCCGGTGACGTAGCCGGCGAAGTCGAAGTTGCGCTCGGTCCAGTCGCGGATCCCGGGGAGGCCCGGACCGAGGCGCCCGCCGACGATGTCGTCGGGGTTGCCGACGAAGATCGCCCGGTCGCGGATCTCCGGGTGCTCGCGTACGTGCTCGACCATCTCGGCGTTGTAGTCCGCTACCACGGATGCCTCCCGCTCGCCGTTCTCGGGCATCGGCAGCCAGCCGACGAAGTCCGTCAGCCAGGCGAAGGGTGCGCGCTTTCGGCCTGGGTTCTCGTGCAGGTGGTAGTCGAGCTCCCAGGCCTCGTCGCCGATCCAAAGGTCATACGGCGTCTCGCTGACGACGTCGTCGAAGACCATGTAGTTCGCGGCCAGGATCTCGTCCATGCGCCGGATGGCCTGGAAGCACTGCAGGCCGTGCTCGGCGGACTCCGCTTCGATGTGGGCCGACTCGTTGGCCAGGTGCCTGCTGGCAGGATGGATGCGCTCGCCCTCCGCTTCCAACACGCGCGTGACCGGGTCCTGGGCAAGCCAGTCGATCTCGAGGTCGGGGTGCAGCTCTCGCAGCTCGCGGGCGATCGCGACGTCGCGGCGGGCATGGCCGAGGCCGATCGGAGAGCTGACGTACAGCGCGCGCCGCCGGCCGTTCGACCGCTTGACTGTGGGCTTACGGCGGAAGGAGGAATCGACGAACTCGCGGATCGCGAGGTTAACCGTGACCGGTTGCCGCCCCTCGGGAAGATGATCGCCACCCTCGATCGCCACCAGCTTTCCGCCCGTAGCTTTCGCCAGGGCCCTGGCGTCGGCGTGGCTCGTCACCTTGTCCTTCGTGCCGCTGATCACCAACACAGGGCACTGCACGAGGCGGGCGAGCGCCAACTGGTCGCGACGGGTGACCGGCGCTGCGGCGTCGGCGATCACGGTCATGGCCAGCGTGTCCGGATCGGTCTCGAGCCCCCATTCGACGACGTCGTCGAATCCCTTGGTCGAGTGGGCCTCGTTGGTACACATGGCCGCGAACCACTCGACGAAGTCCCGGAAGTCGCGACGAAAGTGCACCGCGTTGACCTTCGCCCAGCTCCGCGCCACGATCGGCCTGCGTGTGAACATCGATCGCAGCCATGGATGGAGCATGACCCGGTAGCGCACGCCGCCAAGCGAGCGGCTGGCGGGGAACCAGGGGCCGATCAGCACCGCCCCGAGAACCCGCTCGGGGTGCTCGGCGGCGAGCAGGAGGGCGCGCTGGGTGCCGCGGGAGAGGCCGACGACGACCGCCTGCTCGGTGCCGGTCGCGTCGAGGACGTCGAGCGCGTCGCGGGCGAACTCCGACTCGGCATATGCCTCGACGTTAGGCGGCCGGTCGCTCTTGCCGTTGCCGCGCGGGTCGAAGACGACCACGCGGTGGTGGCGGGCGAGGTAGGGGATCTGCATCTTCCACACCCGCGAGTGCACCAGCGTCCAGGTCGGGCAGAACAGGATCGTCGGCTCGCCGCTGCCGTAGACCTCGTAGAAGACGCGCACGCCGTCGCGCTCGATGTAGCCCTGATCGTCCGGATACAGCGCTCGGGTCTGCTCGTCCGTATCTACCTGCTCGTTTGCGATCTGCTCGGCGATGGTCATTTGCTCTCCTGGCTCGGCGATCTGTCGAAGGTGCACTTGTCTCAGATGATTGGTCGGACGACCAACTAACTTTTATCGTATACTGCGGCCCGATGTCAACCACTGACCCCGAAGTGCGTGCGACACCAGCGCCGAGTGGGGACCTCCGAGTCGCGCAGGGTCAATCGACGCGCGCGCTGCTACTCGCCGCCGCCAGCGACGTGCTGCGCGAGGAGGGCTATGCCGCGACCTCGACGCGCGCCGTCGCCGAGCGCGCCGGGACGCGACTCTCGCTGGTCCACTACCACTTCGGCTCCAAGCGCAGCTTGCTGCTCGCCGTTCTCGAAGACCTCACCGAGCGCCTCCTGCACCGCCAGCAGGCAATGTTCAGCGACGGCCGGCCGTTTGCCGAGCAGTGGCGCAGCGCCTGCGATTACCTGCGCGAGGACGTCGACTCCGGCTACGTGCGGATCCTCTGGGAGCTGTGGGCTGCCGGACTCGCCGACCCCGAGCTCGCCGAGCGCTGGCGCGCCACTCAGCGCAGCTGGCGCGAACTGATCGAGGCACGCCTCGAGCGCCTCCAGATCGAGCGCGGCGCCGAGCTGCCGATGCGCCCGCGCGCCCTTGCCACGCTGATTGGCAGCCTCTTCGAGGGTGCGGAGGTCGAGATCCTCGCCGGCGTCACCGAGGAGGAAACCCCACACCTCGAAGCGCTCGAGGCCTGCACGGCACTGATCGCATGGGCCGAGCGGTGATGACCCGACGCTGCCGAAACGCAGGAATCTAGAGTCAAATACTGGAGCTTGCCAAGGCGCCAGATTCGGTTGAGTTAGGCAGATTCCGCTGGGTTTGGGCAGCCAAACTGTCCCGCTGCCCAATGATGATCGTCAAGCGTCGTAAACTTCTTGCATGGCAGCACCCCGAGAGTTTGAGGTTGTACTGATGCCCGAGGAGAATGGCGGCTACAGCGTCACCGTGCCTTCATTGCCAGGCTGCACGAGTCAAGGCGAGACGCGTGTGGAGGCCTTGGCGATGATTCGTGAGGCGATTGAGGCATATGTCGAGTCGCTTGTCGCCCATGGCGACAGGGTTCCCGGACCAGTCGAGATCGAGCGCGTTACAGTCGCGGCGTGACGCCCCGACTTCCGTCGGTTTCGCCCAAGAAGGCGATTCGGGCGCTAGAACGCTGCGGCTGGAAGTTGGATCGAACCAAGGGCAGTCACCACGTCTTCCGCCATGATGACTATCCGCACCGCGTCGTAGTGCCAATGCACGCTCGCGATCTCGCTAGGGGCACCCTCAATCAAATCGTCGACGCGTCTGGGGTGAGTCGCGATGAATTCATGCAGCTGCTCTGAGATTGGCTGCGATCGGTCTCCCGCATGGCCTCGCCTGCCGCAGCTGCATCATCGAGGACTCGGTGGATCGCGCAGGGCGTCGATGGGGAACGGCCCTTCGTCGTCCCGTCGATAGGTCCTAGGGTCGGTTAGAGAGTCCCAGAGGTCGCCGGGTCGAAATACGTAACGCTCGCCTCGCACAAGTAGTTCGGAGTATCCACGCTCGTTCAACACGAACCTACCCGGCACAGGCTCAAACAGTTCCTGATCCTCGATCTCCTCGGCCCACCGCATCATGAGCATGCATCCCTGAACTTTCTGGCACGCCTCTTGGCTAAGAAGATCTTCGGACGGAAAAGGCAAGTCTTCCCTCGAGGACGGCGCTGGATCCGAGAGCGCAGTTTCTAGTTCATCGATGCGAAAGAGATAGAGATCGTCACCCAGTCTGAGCGCTATGGCCGGGCTGCTGTTCTCGGTTCTAAACCGTGCGGGCACATCCTCGAAAGCTTCTTCACCAGCGATGGTCTTCAACCGACGCATCATGAGAAAGCAACCGTGCTCGTGTAGCTGAGCGCCGATATCGAAGAGATCGTCGGCCGTGCCGAAGGGGCGATCGTCATCGTCATCGCTCCGCTCGCTATTTCGCTCCTTCCCTCGAGTCAGCCATTTCGAAAGTCGAAGTGGGAGAACGGGCATCTAGTAAGCGGCTGATGGGATTCGAACCCACGACCTTCTGCATGGCAAGCAGACGCTCTAGCCAGCTGAGCTACAGCCGCGCAAGGCGGCGAGTATAGCTGCGGGAGCCGGGTAGATCTTCGACGGTTGCCGTTACCAGCTACCTAATATTTGGTAGTCTTGACTTGCTCGGTGGAACGGTCGCCGGTTTGGCAACCAGCAGAGGCTCAAGCAAGTCAGTGGAACATTCCTCGTCTAGTTGCCATCGGTGTCCCGTTCAGGCGGTTCCTCCCTCCCCCGCCAAACGGGACTGACAGGCCAGGCGGCCGTCCCACCGGGCTCTTAAGTCAGCTCGCCGAGCAGGTCCTGCAGGTCGAGCGGGCGCGTGTACATCGCCACCTTGTCTCCCGGCGCCGGTGCCGGCCACTGCTCTTGTGGCCGGTCCCAGTAGAGCTCGATCCCGTTGCGGTCGGGATCGTCGAGGTAGAGCGCCTCGCTGACACCGTGGTCGGAGGCGCCACTGAGCCCGACGCCGTTGTCGACCAGGCGCTGCAGCGCCACCGCGAGAGCGCGGCGGGTCGGGTAGCGGATCGCGAAGTGAAAGAGGCCGGTCGTGCCCGGTGCGGGCGGCGAGCCACCCTTCGATTGCCAGGTATTCAGTCCGATGTGGTGGTGGTAGCCGCCGGCCGAGACGAAGGCTGCTTCGTCGCCCATGCGAGCCTGCAGCTCGAATCCCAGCACGTCGACATAGAAAGCAAGAGCACGATCGAGATCGGCGACCTTGAGGTGGACGTGACCGATATCAGCGCCGGGATCGATCGGCTCAGCCATCGAGGGCCTCGTTGACGAGGCGGTCGGCCTCGGCGTTGTGTTCGCGGCGCACGTGGCGAATCGACCAGCTGTCAAAGTCCCGCAGCGCCTGCTTCACCTGAGCATGGAGTTCGCGCATCGTCGCGTCCTTGACCTTGTATTCGCCCTTGACCTGCTTGACGACCAGCTCGGAATCGCCGACCAACTCCAGCTCGTCGGCCCCCAGTGCGGCAGCGCGCTCGATCCCCAGCAGCAGCGCTTTGTACTCGGCCACGTTGTTGGTGGCCCGCCCGATTCGCTCGCCCCGCTCGTCGAGCACGGTGCCATCGGCGTCCTGAACAACAGCGGCGATCGCCGCCGGCCCCGGGTTGCCGCGGGCACCGCCATCGACGTTGACGACGAGCTTCACCGCCGCCTCAGCCAAAAAGCCCGGCGCACCGATTGACGGCCGGCGGCACCAAAGGTGAGCTGCCCGCCCTTGCCCACGCCGGCGTTCCAGTGGCGGGCGGAGCGATCTAGCTGCTCGACGTCCTCGCCCTTGGCGATCTCGAAGACCCCCCGCCGCTCGTCAACGAGGTCCACTCCCCACTGGTACCAGCAGAGCTCCCAAGCGACGGTGATGCGCACCTCATCCGGCGATCCGGCCGCGGCGCCGACCGAGACCGTTGGACGCCCGAGACTACGCGCCAGCCCGGCAACCGTGCGCCCCGCGGGGCTCTCGTTGAAACGGACGACGGCGTGCTCCAGTCGACCGCCTGGCGCTTCCACCTGCCGCCGCCTTATGTTTGCTCCGGGGGCGGCTGGATCGCGCTGGTAGATGCTCACTCCGCAAAGCTAGTCCACCGCGCCCTGCGAGACCGGGATCAGCCAGCCGCTGAGACGACTTTTTCGGCCAGGTGAGCCGGCACCTCCTCGTAGCGATCGAAGTCGACCTCGAACTCGGCCCTGCCGCCGCTGATCGAGCGCAGGTCGGGGGCGTAGTCGAGTACCTCGGCCATCGGCACCTCGGCCCGCACCTCGGTGACCGCGCCCTTCGGCTCCATGCCCAAGGGGTGGCCACGGCGCGAGTTGAGATCGCCGATCACATCGCCGACCACGTCCTTGGGACAGCTCACGACCAGTCGCACGATCGGCTCCAGGAGGATCGGGTCGGCCGCTTCCATCGCCTCCTTGAAAGCCATCGCGCCGGCGATCTTGAAGGCCATCTCCGAGGAGTCGACGTCGTGATGCTTGCCGTCGACGAGGCGGACCCGCACACCCTTGACCGGATAGCCGGCGACGGTGCCGTGCACCATCGCCTCCTCCACCCCCTTCTCGACTGCGGGAATGAAGCTGCCAGGGATCGCGGCGCCCTTGATCTTGTTGACGAACTCGAGGCCGCCGCCATTCTCGCTCGGCTCGATCTCGATCTGGCAGTCGGCGAACTGGCCGCGGCCGCCCGACTGCTTCTTGTAACGGGCGTGGGCGCTCGCCGGGCGCCGGATCGACTCCTGATAGGGCACGCGCGGCGGGTGCAGCTCAATCTCAACCCCGAAGCGGCGCTTCATCCGCGCCACGATCACCTCGACGTGGATCTGGGTGAGGCCGGCGATGATCTGCTCGCCGGTCTGCGCGTCGCGGTGCACGTCGAGGGTCGGGTCTTCCTCGGTCAGCCGCCGCACCGCAGCCGCGGCCTTCTCCTCGTCCCCCTTCGACTTCGGCTCATAGGCGAAGGCCATCACCGGGTCGGGCAGGTCGAGCGGCTCGAAGCCGATCGCCTCCTGGCCAGCGCAGAGCACGTCACCGGCACGGGTCTCCTTCAGCTTGGCCACCGCGCCGATGTCACCGGCGCCGAGCTCGCTGCTCGGCCTCAGCTCTTTGCCGAGCGGTTGGCTGAGCTGACCGATGCGCTCCTTTTGCCCGCGGGTGACGTTCATCGCCTGCGAGTCGGAAGCGAGGGCGCCGCGGTAGACGCGGAAGAGGTTGACCCGGCCGGTGTAAGGATCGGCCAGGGTCTTGAAGACGTAGGCGACGAGCGGTCCCTCCTCGTCGGGCTCGATCTCGATCGCCTCGCCCTCGGGCCCGCTTGCCGGCACGGGACCGCGCATCGCCGGCGATGGCAAGTCCTCGACCAGCGCCTCGAGCAAGCGGCCGGTGCCGAGGTTGGCGGTCGCGACCCCACAGGTGACGGGGAAGATCCGCCCCGCCGTGACCCCTTGCTTGAGTACCCGCACGATCTCGTCGTGGTCGATCTCCTCGCCCTCGAGGTAGCGCTCCATCAGCTCGTCGGAGTTCTCCGCCACCTCATCCATCAAGCGCTCGCGGTACTCCTCGGCCTGACCGCGCAGCTCCTCGGGAATCTCCACCTCCTCCGCCGCCCCCGGTCCGGGGCCGTCGTAGAGGAAGGCCTTTTGGTCGATCAGGTCGATTACCCCGCGCACCTCGTGCTCTGAGCCGATCGGGATCTCGGTGGCGACGACATGAGGGCCGAAGGCCTGCTTGAGCGAGTCGAGGGCGCGGTAGAAATCCGCTCGCTCGCGATCGAGCATGTTGACGAAGACCAGCCGCGCCAGACCCTCGGCGTCGGCGCGGCGCCAGAGCCGCTCGGTGTGGACCTCGACGCCCATCACGCCGTTGACGACGACCACAGCCGCGTCGGCAACGCGCAGAGCGGCAATCGCGTCGGCGACGAAGCTCGGCTCCCCCGGCGTGTCGATCAGGTTGATCTCGCGGCCGCCGTGCTCGAAGCAGGCCAGCGAGGCGTTGATCGAGAGCAAGCGCTCCTGCTCGTCGGGCTCGTGGTCGGAGACCGTGGTGCTGTCGGCCACCGCGCCGAGGCGGTTGACGGCGCCGGCCTCGAACAGCATCGCCTCGTGCAGGCTCGTCTTGCCGCAGCCCCGGTGCCCTACCAGGGCGACATTGCGAATCCGGTCTGCGGCCTTATGAGGCACACATCTGAAGGTACCCGCCGAGTCGCGAAACTCAACCGGGGTAAATACGGGTCAGGCGGCCTGCAGACCGGACTTCAAACGCATCACGGCCTTGGTGTGCAGCTGCGAGACCCGCGACTCGGTAACCCCGAGGACCTCGCCGATCTCACGCAAGGTGAGGTTCTCGTAGTAGTAGAGCGCGACGACTAGCTGCTCACGCTCCGGCAGCGAGGAGATCGCCTCGGTAAGGCGGTCCTTGACCTCGCTGCTGGCCAGCGACTCCTGCGGGTCCTCGGCGCGGGGGTCGGAGATCGTGTCGAGCAAGGAGACCGAATCGCCGGAGGAGTCCGAGACGGTCCAGAGCTCGTCGAGCGCGTAGACCGAGGAGTTGGCGATCTCCAGCAGCGAGGTCTGCAGTTCCTCCTCGCTGATTTCGAGCCGCGCGGCTAGCTCGGCCTCAGAAGGCGCCCGCTGTAGCTCGTGCTCGAGCTTGGCCTGGGCTGCCTCGATTTCGCGGGCCCGCGAGCGAACCGAGCGCGGCACCCAGTCGAGCGAGCGCAGCTCGTCGATGATCGCGCCGCGGATGCGGGTCATCGCGAAGGTCTCGAATTTGATCCCCCGCTCGGGCTCGAAGCGCTCGATCGCGCCGATCAGGCCCATCAGCCCATAGGAGATCAAGTCGGCGTCATCGACGTGCGAGGGCAGGCCGGCACCGAGCCGGCCGGCGACGAACTTGACCATCGGCGAGTAGGCCACGACCAAGCGCTCGCGCGCGGTGGCGTCCCCTTCCTCCTTGTAGCGGCGCCAAAGATCGCGCAGCTCCACCTCTTTTACGCCGGTTTCCATCTAATTCCCCTGCATCCTAGTGCCCCGCCTCGCAACGACGGCTAGAAAATGACGTTGCACAGGCGCCGTCAGACAAGGACGCAGGGAGCCCGAATAGCAGCGCTATTCGGGCGACTGAGGACGCAGTATGGCGGTGATCTGGGCCCGTCATTTTCGGTCGGCGTTGTGTGGCGGGGCACTGGGTCGCTGGCAAGTTATTGCCGCTCATGCGCGCGGGTGGGTGGCCGCATACGCGTCGCGGAGGCGAGCCGCATCGACACGAGTGTAAACCTGCGTGGTCGATATGGAAGCGTGACCGAGCAGCTCCTGGATCGTGCGCAGGTCCGCCCCGCCCTCCAACAGATGGGTGGCAAAGCTGTGGCGCAGGGAGTGCGGCGAGACGCCAGCGGCCAGTGCGGCTTCCCGCACCCAGAGCCCGAGCCGCCGGGTCACATCCGAGTTGGAGAGCCTGCGGCCGCTCTTGGAGAGGAACAGGGCCTGCTCGCGCGGATCGGCCGAGAGGGCGTGGCGGCCGCGCTCGGTGTAGCGGCGCAGGGCCTGCTGGGCCGGCTCGCCGACCGGCAGCAGGCGTTCCTTCGACCCCTTGCCCAAGACCCGCAGCTGCTCGGTCTCGAAGTCAAGCGCGCCGACGTCGAGGCTGACGATCTCCTCACAGCGCAGCCCGCACGAGTAAGCGAGCTCGAGCATTGCCCGATCGCGCAGCTCGAGCGGCGTGCGGGCCGGTATCCGCTCCAGCAGCTCGCGCACCTGTTCGACCGTGAGCACCCGCGGCAGCTTCTCTTCGCGCTTCGGGCTGGAGACCAGGTCGGCCGGGTTCTGCCCGATTCGTTCCGTACGGACGAGGAAATCGAAGAGCCCGCGAACCGACGCCAGCTTGCGCGCCACCGTAGCCGGGGCCGCGCCGTCCGAGGAGAGGCCGGCGGCGTAGCGGCGGATGTCTCGATGACGTAGATCAGCGGGTTCACGCTGCCCCGCCCACTCGACGAACTGTCCGAGATCCACTCCGTATGCCTTGCGAGTCCGCTCGGCGGCGCCACGAGCCCGCAGGTCTCTGTCGTATGCGGTTAGTGCTTCCCCCCAGGTCATCTATCGAATGATTCGCCCTTGCTTCTTCTCGTCCTCTGAGCGACGCGAAGACCAAGCAGATCAAGGACGCAGGGAGCGCAGCGTGCTTCAGCACGTAAGCGACCGAGGACGCCGATATGCGCCGGTCTTCGCGTCGCTCAACCGATGTAAATGGGGGTGCCGACTTCTACTTGGTCGTAGAGTTCTTCCACGTCCGAGATCGCCATCCGCACACAGCCGTGGGAGGCGGCGGAGCCGAGCGATTCGGTCTCTTCGGTGCCGTGAATGCCGGCGCCTTCGTAGATCGCCATCCAGCGCGCCTTGATCGGGTTGGAGGGGCCCGGCGGGATGTCCTGACCGGCAAGGCTGCCGGCCCAGTCCGATTCGGGAACGTGCCAAGTGGGGTTTTCTTCCTTTTCCTCGATGTGGTAGAGCCCTTCCGGCGTTTCCAGGCCTTCCTGGCCGACCGCGACGGTGTAGGTCTTGGCCAGTTTCAGGTCCTTCCAGAGCCGCAGGGTGAAGCTGGCGCGATCGAGGGTGAGGTAGGAGGGATAGGCCGTCGCCACTTCTTCCGTGCTCACGTCCGGTTCGGTGTAGTGGGTGCGGGCGGCGATCGTGTGATCGGCGTTGGCGTTCAGCACCGCCGCTTTCAGCTCGCTGGTAAGCAGGTTGTCGCGCAGCTTGCGTCCGTTCTTGGCGGCGACTACTTCGAGCGAGTCCGCGGTCGGTTCCACCGAGGCGTCCTGCGGTTCGCGGTCGACCTGGCCAGCGACCTTGCGAACGAAGCGGTTGATCGCGGGTTGGGAATAAGTGACGTCAGCGGCAATCTGCTGATCGACGCTGCCGCCGGTGACGTAGCGAACGAGGCGACCGGGGAAGCCCCCATCGCGGCTGTCGGCAACCGCTTCTTCGATCGCTTGATCGATTTCGGCGTGGACCTTGAGGCTCTTGCCCGCCAACGTCCAGCTCTCGCCGTCGTAGCCGACGCGCAGCGAGTGCCGCAGCGGCCCGAGCAGTTGACGCGACACCGCCCGCTTGGCTTCGGCTTCGTTCATGCCGCCGACGTCGACGCCGCCAACCGTGACGCCGTCGGCGATCTTGTCCTTTGCCGAGGTGTCGTAGGCGTAGCCGACCGCGACCCCGAGAAGGAGCAACGCCACGAGGGCGAGAACCGCGATTTGAGTCTTGCGCCCCATCACCTCTCCCCGTTAACTCGGCATCAAGTGGGCGAAACCTGACCTACGCAAAAGTTTAGGCATACGGATCATTCGGCCCGATCGCTCAGATCACCTGCAAATCCGCATTCGGCAGAGTGACGGTCGCTGCGGATATCTTTCTCGCCATGCGCTCCAAGGACGATGTCCGCAAGGAGGTGTGGAAAGCGATGGACCGCGAGGGCGTGTCCCGCTTCCCCGGCGCCGAGGGTCGCATCCCGAACTTTGCCGGCGCGAAACTGGCGGCTGAGAAGCTCGCCGGGCAGCGGCTCTGGAAGCGGGCCCGGGTGATCAAGGCAAACCCCGACTCGCCGCAGACCTACGCGCGCCGCATCGCCCTCGAGGAGGGCAAGACCGTGATCATGGCGGTGCCGCGCCTGCGCGACCCCCATCCCTTCCGGGTGCTCGACCCGAAGAAGCTCTCCAAACGGGCGGTCAAAGAGGCGGCGACGATCAAGGGCGCGCTCAAACACGGCCGCGTGGTCGCGCTCGACGAGCTGCCCGAGATCGACTTCGTCCTCTGCGGCTCGGTCGCGGTCAACCTCAGCGGTGCCCGGGTCGGCAAGGGGGGTGGCTACTCCGACCTCGAGTACGGGGTGCTGATCGACGCCGGCAAGATCGACAACCACACCACGGTGGCGACGACCGTGCACCCGACCCAGGTCCTGCGCCACCACCTGATGATGACCTCCCACGATTTGCCGGTCGACGTGATCGCGACCCCGCGCGCCGTGATCGAGGTCGAGCGCCAGTACGAGCGCCCGCGGGGGATTCTCTGGGACCACCTGCAGCCGCCGCAGATCCGCGAAATACCCATACTCGAACGTATGGGCTATGCGTGACGACTACGGCAATCCGGATCCCGACTGGCTGAAGATCGACTGGCGGCCGCACGTGCACCGGCTCGAGCTGCCGGGGGCGACGGTCAACTACGCCGAGATCGGCGCGGGCGAGCCGATCGTCTTCGTTCACGGCCTGACCAGCTCCTGGCAGGCCTGGCTGGAGAACCTCCCCCACTTCAGCCGCTCCCACCGCGCTATCGCCCTCGACTTGCCCGGCTTCGGCGCCAGCCCGATGCCGTCCTGGCCGATCGACATGCCCGCCTACGGGCGCATGCTGCGCGACTTCTGCGAGAAGCTGGAGATCGGCCAGGACGCAACCCTGGTCGGCAACTCGATGGGCGGCCTGGTGGCAGCCGAGGCCGTGCTGAGCGAGCCGAGCAGGTTCAACCGGCTGGTCCTCGTCTCCGCCGCCGGCTTCATCAACACCTGGCTGCCGCACCAGCGCGGCAAAGCCACCTCGAGCGCTTGGAACACGTTCGGCCGCCCCTTCGGCGCCGCCGCCCGCTTCTTCGTAACGCATCGCCGCGCCCGCTACTCGATGTTCCGCTTCGCGATCCGCTACCCAGGGCGCCTGCGTAAGGAGCTGCTCTGGGAGCAGATGGCATCGGGCGTCCCCTGCCCCGGCTTCGCCGACGCGCTCGACGCCGTGCTCGAATACGACGCGCGCGACCGCCTCGAAGAGATCCAGATCCCGACGATGATCGTCTGGGGCACCGACGACTGGGTGATCCCCTCCGCTGCCGCGCACAGCTACAACCGCAGGATTCCCAACTCCAAGCTCGCGATCTTCGAGGACACCGGGCACGTGCCTCAGATGGAGAGGCCTGTCCGCTTCAACCGGCTCCTCGACGAGTTCCTGAGCTAGAACGTGACCGCGCCTTCAGATGCCGAAGAAACAGTAGCCGCGTACTTAGCCATTACGCCGTGTCCAAAGGGAGATGGCGGCGACTCGTATCCAGCGACGCGTTTGGCGATCTCCTTGTCGGAGAGGTCGACGTCGAGGCGGCGGCCGTCGATATCGACGGTGACCGTATCGCCCTCGCGGATCGCCGCGATCGGGCCGCCCTTGGCTGCCTCAGGGGAAACGTGGCCGATCATCAGGCCACGGGTAGCGCCGGAGAAGCGTCCGTCGGTGACCATCGCGACGCTCTCCCCCAAACCCTCGCCGACGATCGCGGCGGTGACCTGGAGCATCTCGCGCATGCCTGGGCCGCCCACGGGCCCCTCGTTGCGAATCACGACGACGTCGCCGGGGTTGATCTGCTGGTCCTTGACCGCGCGAAAGCAGTCCTCTTCGGACTCGAAGACCCGGGCGGGGCCGGTCTGCTGGGTCCGCTCGGTGCCGGCCAGCTTCACCACCGACCCCTCGGGAGCAAGGTTGCCACCGAGGATCGCCAAGCCGCCCTCGGGGCTCTTCGGGTCATTGAGCGGGCGCACTACTTCCTGACCCGGCGCCTCGCTCGCCTCTGCCGCGACCTCGCCGATCGTCTTGCCGGTGACAGTGATCGCATCCTCATGCAGGCTGCCGGCTTCGGCCAGGCGCTTGAGGATCACCGGCACGCCGCCGGCGGCGTAGAGGTCCGTGGCTACAAAGCGGCCGCCCGGCTTGAGGTCGGCAAAGAGCGGCGTGGCGCGCGAGATCCGCTCGAAGTCATCCATCGTCAGCTCGATCTCGAGCTCCTTGGCCAGGGCAATCAAGTGCAGGACGGCGTTGGTCGATCCGCCCGAGGCGCAGACGCAGGCTGCGGCGTTCTCCAGCGACTCGCGCGTGATCACCTTGCTCGGTTTGATGTCCTCGACGAGGACGTTGAGGACCAGCTCGCCGATCCGCTCCGCCACCGATCCCTTCTCGCCGTCTTCGGCCGGGACCATTGCCGAGCCGCCGGCGCTGACACCCAGCGCCTCGAAGGCACAGGCCATCGTGTTAGCGGTGAACTGGCCGCCGCAGGCGCCGGCGCCAGGACTGGCCACGCCCTCGAGCTCGTTCAGTTCCTCGTCGCTCATGTCGCCGGCGTTGTGGGCGCCCATCGCCTCGAAGATGTCGAGGATCGTCACGTCGCGGCCGTGCCAGTGGCCGGGGGCGATCGAGCCGCCGTAGAGGACGACGGAGGGCACGTCGAGACGGGCGAGCGCCATCGCACAGCCCGGGATCGTCTTGTCGCAGGCGCAGAGGGCGACGATCGCGTCGAACTGGTAGCCGCGTGCCATCAGCTCGATCGAGTCGGCAATCACCTCGCGGCTGACCAGCGATGCCTTCATCCCCTGAGTGCCCATCGTGATCCCGTCCGAGATCGCGACGGTGTTGAACTCCAGCGGCGTGCCGCCGGCGGCGCGAACGCCCGCCTTGACGTGCTCGGCGAGCCCGCGCAGGTGGAAGTTGCACGAGTTCGCCTCGGCCCAGGTGTTGGCGATGCCGATCGTCGGCCGGCTCAGTGCCTCGTCGTCGTAGCCGACCCCCTTCATGTAAGCGCGCGAGTGGGCCCGATCGGGACCGTCGAAAAGGGCACTCGAGCGGGGGCGGGGAAGCTTGGTCGTAGTGGCGCCGTTGGAGCTCATCGCCAAAATCTACTGAGACGCCCGAGCGGCGAGGTTGAAGACGTCGACCGGGCCGGGGCCCTCGCCGATCTCGCGCAGGCCGTCGGCCACGGCGGCGGAGGCAACCGTGCGTGCCTTGCGCGCCGCCTCGAGCGGCGTTTCGCCCAGCGCCAGGTAGGCCGCAAGCGCCGAGGAATGGGTGCAACCGGAGCCATGCGCAGCACCGTCCGGATACCGCTCACCGGGGATCTCGGCCGATTCGCGGCCATCGAAGAAGAGGTCGACGACGCGCTCGCTGTGACCGCCGGTGACAACGACCGCGTGCGGCCCGAGCGCGCGCACCTCGCGGGCCAGATCCTCTTGGGAGTCCCGCTCGCCGGCAGCGCTGAGCACGCGAGCCTCGGGGATGTTCGGAGTGACCACCGTGGCCAGCGGCAAGAGGCGCTCGACCAGCGCCGCACGAGCCTCCTCGTCGAGCAAGACCGCCCCACTCTCGGCGACCATGACCGGATCGATCACAACCGGCGCATCGCCGACAAAGCGCAGCGCCTCGACCACGGCATCGACCGTCTCAACCGTGCCGAGCATGCCGATCTTCACCGCGGCGACACCGATGTCTTCGGCGACGGCACCGACCTGGGCAATGATCATCTCTGCCGAGACGGCTTCGATCGCCTCGACCCCAACCGTGCTCTGCGCCGTGATCGCCGTGATCGCCGTCATCCCGTGCACACCACAGCGCGCAAACGCCTTCAGATCGGCCTGGATACCAGCGCCACCGCCGGAGTCCGAGCCAGCAATCGAGAGCACGGCCGGAATGAATTCAGAGGACACGATCGCAGCCTAGATGGCGGGCGGAGAGAGCAGCGTCCGGGAGTAGATGCCAACCAATGAGCAAGAGACGTAACCGAGTGCCTCGAGAGTCGCCAGCGCAGTGCCTGCCTCGGCGCCGTCGAGCTCGAGCGCCGCGGCGATCCCATCGCTGGTCTCGGCGCCACTCTCCAAAGCAGCCAGGACCTCGCGCAGTTGGGAGTCGAGATCGGCGCCGACCCGCTCCGACTTGCGCACCCCTGGGCCGAGCATCGCGTCGAGGACGTCCTGCCCATCGCGAATCACGCAGGCACCGCCCGCGAGCAGGTCGTTGGTCCCGGCCGAAGCGCGCGAGTTGACGGGCCCGGGAACCGCGCCCAGATCACGGCCCAGGTCCGCCGCGAGATCGGCCGTGATCAGCGAACCCGACCGCTGCGCCGCCTCGACCACGACCGTCATGCCCGCCAGAGCCGCCATGATCCGGTTGCGCGCCGGGAAGGTCCAGCGCCAAGCACCCGTTCCGGGCGGCAACTCCGAGAGGACCAGGCCCCGCTCACAGATACGGCGCCAGAGCGAGCGGTGCGAGGCCGGATAAGCGAGGTCGGGGCCGCAGCCGAGCACGGCGACGGTCGTCCCCACCTCGAGCGCGCCGCGATGGGCGCAAGCGTCGATGCCAAAGGCGAGCCCGCTGGTGACCAACAAGCCGGCCGCGGCTAGTTCTCGACCGAGCTCACGGGCCATCTCGCGGCCGTAGGAGCTGGCGCGCCGGGCACCGACGATTGTGATCGCCTCCTGCGGGTCGAGCCGCTCGAGCAGGGCGGAATCGCCACGGCCGATCAATGCCCAGGGCGCGTCGGCGGCGTCGCGCAGACCGGCTGGGTAGGCCGGGTGGTGACGACAGCAGGCCCAGCACTGCGCGGCGACCAGATCGGCGTGCAGGCGGCGCTCAGGAACGGCCGCGACCTGAGTCAGCATCTGAGCCCCGCCCTTCGGCGCTGCGACCGCAACCAGATCCTCGTTGGAGAGGCGGAGAAGTTCGGGCGAACGCGATCCCGGCTCCCCACTGCTGATCCGTTCGATGTAAGGCGCGAGGTGGGCGAGCAGGCGCGCCCGGCGCAGGCAATCGGGGCAGGCGCTCGGCGCACTCACTCGCTGTCCCTCCGCCGCAACTGCAGGGCCTGGGCGACCTGCTCCCGGCCGATCGCCTCATCGCCAGCAATGTCGGCTACGGTGCGGGCGAGGCGCAGGACGCGATCGTGCGCACGACCGCTGAGGCGGCGACGGGAGTAGGACTCCGCCAGCAGCGTCGCGGCGCCCTCTTCAAGCGCGCACTCGCGCACCTCCGCCGCGGTCATCTCCGCGTTGCAGCGGCCCGTTCCAAGCCTTGCTTCCTGGCGCTCGCGAGCCGCAACCACCCGCTCGCGCACCGCGGCCGAGGGCTCACCGGCGGGGCCGCCGATCTCTGCGGCGCTGGGTTGGCGAATCGCGGCAAGCACGTCGATGCGGTCCGCAAGGGCGCCACTCAGCCTCGCTTGATAGCGGCGCACCGCGAGCGGCGCACAGCCGCACTCCGGGTCGCTTTCGCCCCGGCCACAGGGACAGGGATTGGAAGCGGCGACAAGCATGAAGCGGCAGGGCAGCTTTCTCCAGCTCCCCGCTCTTGCCACCGAGACCCAGCCGGTCTCCAGCGGCGCCCGCAACGCCTCAAGCGTGTCGCGACGAAACTCGCAGAGCTCGTCGAGAAAGAGAACGCCACGGTGAGCGAGGGTCGCCTCTCCCGGGCCCGGTGGGTTGCCGCCCCCGATCAGCCCGGCCGGGCTGATCGTGTGGTGCGGGGACCGGAACGGCCTGCCATTTGCTCCTCCGGCTTCGAGCCTGCCACAGGCACTGGCGATTCGCGCCACCTCGAGCGCCTCGGCCCTCGCCAGCGGCGGCAAGATCGAAGGCAGCCGGCTTGCCGCCAGCGACTTGCCCGCCCCGGGTGGACCGACCATCACCATGCTGTGACCACCCGCGGCGGCGACCTCAAGCGCGTAGCGCAGGTGGCGCTGGCCGCGGAGATCGGCAAGGTCCGGCATCGCCTCGCGGCCGTCGTGCGCAAGCGACATCGGCCGCGGCGTTGGCGGGCTCCACTCGCCGCTGGCGAGCGCCGCCACCTGACCCAGGCTCTCGAGGCCAATCACCTCGAGATCCTCGACCAGCGCGGCCTCAGCACCGTTCTCTACCGGCACCGCGATCTTTTCCAGCCCTTGCTCGCGCGCCGCCTCGGCGATCGCGAGCACGCCGGGAACGGGTCGCACGGATCCGTCGAGGGCGAGCTCGCCGATCATCGCCATCGTCGCTCCGCGCGCGAGCTCGACCTGCCCGGAGGCCGTGAGCAGAGCGACCGCGATTGCCAGATCGAGTGCCGGGCCGGCCTTGCGCAGGCTGGCCGGGGCGAGATTGGCAACGATCCGCCGCAGGGGGAACTCGAAACCGCAGTTGACCATCGCCGCCCGCACCCGCTCACGCGCCTCGCGCACCGCGGTATCGGGTAGGCCGACGATGGAGAAGGCGGGCAAGCCGCGATGGACGTCGACCTCGACCCGCACCGGGCGGGCCGAGATGCCGTCGAGGGTGAATGTCTGCGCCGTGGCGAGCATTGGCGACGACGCTATGGAGCCGAATCCGACGCGTGGTGCGCAAGCTGAGCCGCGACCGAACCAACTTGCGCACGAAGGACGCAACGACACCGGAGAACCCGCCGGCTGCGCCTAGGGTCGCCTCCAATGACTGCTCAACGACAGCGCATCGGCCGCGCCGCCGAGGACCTCGTCGCGATCCGCCTTGTCGCCGCCAGCTGGGAGATCCTCGAACGCAACGCCCGTACCCGTTACGGCGAGCTGGACCTCGTCGCCCTCGATGGCCGCACCCTCGTCTTCGTCGAGGTCAAGGCCGGCCGCGAGGGCTCGGCCCACGGCCCCGAGCGCCCGGTCCTATCCGTCGACCGCCGCAAGCAGCAGCGCGTCCGTCGCCTCGCCGTGGCCTGGATGGCCGAACACCGGGCCCTCCCGCGCTACGACGAGATCCGCTTCGACGCCGTCGGCGTCAGCTTCGACCGCGCTGGTCGCGCGGTCGCAGTCGAGCACATCGAAGCCGCCTTCTAGCCCGCCAGCTCCAGCTGCGAGTAAGCGACTGACTGGAAGGAGCGGCGGTGCAGCGGTGAGATGCCGATGCGCTCGATCGCCTCGCGGTGCTCGGGGGTCGAGTAGCCGACGTGCTCCTCGAAGCCCCAGCCGGGGTGCTGGGCGCCGGCGCGGTGCATGTAGCGGTCGCGGGTGACCTTTGCGATGACCGAAGCGGCGGCGATCGCGGCGCTGGTCCCATCGCCCTCGATCACGGCTCGGTGCGGCACGGTGCACTGGCGCAGCGAGAAGCCATCGACGAGGCAGGTCGCGCCATCACCGGGTCGCAGCCGTTCGAGCGCGTTGGAGAGCGCTTCGATGTTGGTCACGTGCAAGCCCCGGTCGTCGATGCCGCGAGCGCAGCGAACGACGACACTCACCCGCTCGGCCGCGCGCAGCACGCAGGGGAAGAGCTCGGCCCGCTTCTCGGCGTGCATCTGCTTCGAGTCGTGCAGGCCGGCGAGGGCACGGCGGTCGGCGTGGGAAAGCGTCTCGTAGTCGATCAACACCGCTGCCGCTACCAGCGGACCGGCGAGGCAGCCACGCCCGGCCTCATCGGCGCCGGCTACCCAACGACTGTCAAGGCCACGGTCAAAGGCAAAGAGGCGGCGGGTGCGCGCCAGGCGGCGCTGGTGAAGCTTGCCTTTCGCCGCGGGCTTAGAGGATGCCGATGCGGTCTGGTGGCCAGTAGGTGGCAAAGGCCTTGCCGATGATCCACCCTCGCGGAACCGGTCCCCAGAAGCGGCTGTCGTCGCTTTCGCCACGGTTGTCGCCCATCATGAAGTAGTAGCCGGGTGGAATCTTGATCGGTTTGGGCAAATTGCAGGAAGGCGCGGCGCCGCAGGGCCTGATGTAGGACTCTTCGCTCTTCTCGACCCCGTTGACGACCGGGTGGCCGTTACGGACGCTGAGCGTGTCCCCGGGGCCGGCGACGATCCGCTTGATGAAGTTCTGATCCGACTCCCCGGGGGTCGATTTCGGGCAGGCTTCGCGTTCGCCGTGCGGAACGCCGCACTGGGCCGAGGAGGTTCCATCGGCCCCCTTGGGCGGATGGAAGACGACGATGTCGCCGGGGCTGGGATCGGTGAAGTGGTAGAGAAAGCGGTTGACGAGCACCCGCTGGCCGACGTCGAGGGTCGGCTCCATCGACTGCGAGGGGATCTGGTAGGGCTTGATCAGCCAAGCCTGGATCCCGAGCGCCAGCGCCAGCGCCAAGACAACGATGACGACAAGCTCTACGAAGCCGCCGCCACGGGTCTTCGGCTTCGGAATCGAAGGGGTCAGGCCGAGTCCCCGCCGGAGCTGCCGGATTTCTCCTCCGGCGACTCATCCTCGGCATCGTCAGCCGCGGCGTTGTCCTCGGTCTCCCCCGCCTCAGGCGCCTCAGCGTCCGTCTCTGCCGCCGTCTCACTTGAAGTCTCTTGCTCAGCCTCCGCCGCCGGCTCCTCGCTGGCCTCAGCTACTGGCTCCTCGGTCGCCTCCGCGGCTGCCTCTGGCTCGTCGACCTTGGACGCCTCGGGCTCAGCCTCAGCAGCCCCGGACTTAGTCTCGCCGGCCTCTGACGCCTCTGCTGCGGGTGGTGTCGGGGCGGGCTCCTCGCCCGCAGCTTGCGAGGACGAGGAGTCCTCCTCCGCGACAGGACCCGCGGCCTGAGCCGCCTCGTCCTGCGCGGCTGCGTCTTCCTCCGCCAGGCTGACCCCGTCGGCATCCACTGCTTCAGGCTCAGCGGCCGCCGTAGGCGCCGAGATCAGCTCCTCGTCGATACCCCAGCGTCGCTCGGCGACGCGAGCCGCCTTGCCGATGCGACCGCGCAGGTAATAGAGCTTGGCGCGACGCACGTCGCCGCGGGCGGCGATCTCCAGTTTCTCGATCTTGGGTGAGTGCAGCGGGAAGGTTCGCTCGACGCCGACGCCGAAGGACTGCTTGCGGACGGTGAAGGTCTCGCGCACTCCCGAGCCTTGCCGGCGCAGGACGATCCCCTCGAAGACCTGGGTGCGGCGACGGCTGCCCTCGACGACCTGGAAGTGGACGCGTACGCGATCGCCTGGATCGAAGGAAGGGAGACCCTTCCTCAGCTGACCGCGCTCGATGTCGTCAATGACGCTGCTCATGCGAAAAAAGACCGCCGGGCCCGGACCGGGCGCCGCGCGGTGGCGGAATGGTAGCTACTCCGGGTTTTTTTCGGACTGCTCGGCCCGTGCCCTGCTCTGCTCCATGCGCCAGAGCCGGACCCGCTCGTGGTCGCCGGAGAGCAGGACGTCCGGCACGTTCCAGCCGCGGTACTGGGCGGGACGCGTGTAGTGGGGGTACTCCGGCATCCCCTCGAGCCGCTGGCTGTACGACTCCTCGACCGCGCTCTGCTCGTGCCCGAGCGCCCCCGGCAGCTTGCGCATCACCACATCCGCGAGCACCATCGCCGGCAGCTCTCCCCCGGCCAGCACGTAGCGACCGATCGAGACCTCGTCGTCGGCAAAGTGCTCGTGCACCCGGTCGTCGAACCCCTCGTAGCGGCCGCAGAGAACCGCGACGTGCGGCTCCCGCGTCAGCTCGTCGGCAAGCTCGTCGTCGAGCAACCGCCCCGTCGGCGAGAGCAGGACCGTCCGCGGCTTGTCCCCATGTGGATAGGCCGACTGCAGCGCCGCATCGACGACGTCGACACGCAGCACCATCCCTGCGCCACCCCCATAGGGCGCGTCATCCACCTGACCGGCGCTCAGCGGCGTGGTGTCCCGGTAGTTGAGAAGCCGAAGCTCATTCCCTTCGGCCAACGCGTTCTGCACCGACCGCTGCGACCTGAACCAGTCAAACGCCTCTGGGAACAACGTGAAGATGTCGAGCTTCATGAACAGTCCTTGATCGGGGCTCGGGGTGGGGGTGGAGCGTCTTGCACTTTTTCGGCACGGGCTTGCGGCGTCAGCAATCCCACTCTCCACCGAAAAAGTTAAGCGGAACCCCCACCCCGAGCCCCGCCCACGCTCAGTCCAGAATGTCGACGATCACCCGTCGGTCCAGGCGCACCGCAGCCGCTTTGGCGATCGTCCTGATCGCGTTGGCGACCCGCCCGCCCTTGCCGATCACGCGGCCGAGGTCATCCTCAGCGACGCTGATCTCGTAGACGAGGTCGCCTTCCTCTTCGAGCTCCTCGACGACCACGGCACTCGGGTCCTCGACCAGGGAACGGACTAGGAACTCCAGCAGCTCGGTCACGTCAGGCTCAGCTACCGGAGGCGGGGATGCCCTTGGTGCGCAGCAACGTGGCGACGGTCTCCGAGGGCTGGGCACCGTGCTCGAGCCAGTGACGGGCACGGGCCTCGTCAAGCTCGATCGTCGAAGGCTCCGTCTGCGGGTTGTACTGCCCGATCGTCTCGATCGTGCGCCCATCGCGCGGAGAGCGCTTGTCGGCGACGACGATCCGCCAGATCGGGTTCTTCTTCGACCCGACTCGTCTAAGTCTGATTCGTACGGCCATCGATCGAGCAGGGTACAGGCTCAGGCCATTCCCACGCGTGCCGGACGAATCCGGGCTGCGCCCGGATCACCGGTCGCTGCGCTCCCTGGGAGGACATGCGGCCTTGCGTCGGTTAGCGCCTTCGGACCTTTGGGCGCGGCGCTCCTCCAGTCATCTGCGCCAGCTGTTGCGCGTCCGGCATCTTGCCGGAGGCGACGTGGCGCATCATCTTGCGCATCTGATCGAACTGCTTGATCAGTTGGTTGACGTGCTGGGGCCTCGTTCCCGAGCCGTTGGCGATCCGCTTGCGGCGCGAACCCTTGATCAGTCCAGGGTTGGCCCGCTCTTGCGGCGTCATCGAGAGGATGATCGCCTCGACCCGGTCGAGCTGGCCCTCGTCGATGTCGGCGTTCTTCAGCTGCTTCATCGCCCCCATCCCGGGCAGCATGCCGAGGATGCCGCTGAGCGGGCCCATTTTGCGCACCTGGCGCATCTGCTGCGAGCATGTCCTCGAGCGTGAACTGGTTCTTCCTCAGTTTCTGCTCGAGGTCGAGCGCCTGCTTCTCGTCGATCTGCTGCTCGGCTTTCTCGATCAAGCTGAGCACGTCGCCCATGCCGAGGATGCGCGAGGCCATGCGGTCGGGATGGAAGCGGTCGAAGGCCTCGAGCTTCTCGCCGGTCGAGGCGAAGAGGATCGGCTTGCCGGTCACCGCCTTGACCGAGAGCGCGGCGCCGCCGCGGGCGTCGCCGTCGAGCTTCGACATCACCACGCCGTCGAACTCGGCCGCCTCGGCGAATGACTCGGCGACGCCGACGGCGTCCTGGCCGGTCATCGCGTCGACGACGAGCAGCACGTCGTGCGGCTTGATCGTCTTGCGGATCTTTGCCAGCTCCTCCATCAGCGTCCTCGTCGACGTGCAGGCGGCCGGCGGTGTCGACGATCAGCACGTCACGGCGCTCCTGCTTGGCCTGCTCGAGTGCCCAGGCGGCGATCTCCACCGGGTCGGCGTCGGTGCCTTTCTCGTAGACGTGGGCGCCGACGCGGCCGCCGACCGTGACCAGCTGCTCGACTGCGGCGGGCCGGTAGACGTCGCAGGCCGCGAGGGCGACGTCCTTCTTGCCGTTCTCACGCAGGAAGCGGGCGAGCTTGGCGCAGGCGGTCGTCTTGCCCGAGCCCTGCAGGCCGGCCATCAGGATCACGGTCGGACCGCTGGAGGCGAAGGCGAGCTCGAGCCGGTGCCGCCCATCAGCCCGGCCAGCTCCTCGTTGACGATCTTGATCACCTGCTGGCCGGGATCGAGGCTGCCGAGCACATCGGCGCCGAGGCAGCGCTCCTTCAGCGTCGCGGTGAAGGTTTTGACGACTTTGAAGTTGACGTCGGCCTCGAGCAGAGCGAGGCGGATCTCGCGCATTGCCGCGTCGACGTCGGATTCGCTCAGCTTGCCGCGCGAGCGGACATCGGAGAGCGTCGCCTGCAGCCGATCTGAGAGCTGGTCGAACACTGCCTGCAGCTTACGGGAGCCTGCCGAGGACGTGCCAGGGAGCGAGAGGCGAGCCACCCCGCCCCTCACTCCCATCGAACTAAACTTGACCTATCCTTTTCCGCTCCATTTCTCGCCTTCTTCCGCCCCACCAAGGCTCACCGTGGTTGTTCCACCCAACGTCGCGGCAGATCCACCAAAGGTGGCGGAGTACGACTGGAGTTGCAGTAAGTGTTCCACGGCTTCTTCTTCGCAGAAGACTCCGGCACACTTCAGCACCAGCGAACCATTCAAGTTCGTTGGGCCCCAATACGCCAGGCATGCTTCTGGCATTTCAACCGTGGCAAGCGTAGTACCGCTGACCGCAGTTACCGATACTCGCGTTCCCACGCCTGCTTCAAAGGGCAAAAGGGCAATTTTGACTTTCGCTTCAATCGGCTGCGCGGCTTTACAACCGCCTGCGACGACTTTATTCAAGTACGTCGTACATTCATTCACCAGCAGCGTCGTCTGCCCAGTTCCTCCAACAAATAGTAAGCCATCGCTGAATTCAATTTTCTGACATTTGATTTCAAAGGCAACCCCTCCTTTGAGAGTCGTTGCCAGAGTCAGCGACTGGTCAATTTTTCCTCCTACTCGCCGCGTCGAGCTCACTTGAACCTCGATGGGTCCAACCAAGGAGGCCGGGTGGCCCTGATATTTGAGTCCGCTTCCAAATAATTCCGTCGAAGCTTCTTCAATCGTATGGGTGGCCAATTTGCTACCACACGCGGCGTCCGTACATTTGAAGACCACGAAGCCTTCGACCGGCGTTTCGTCTGGCAGAGGGCACGCTTCATGAAATTTCAAGACAAAGAAGATCGAGCCTTCCGCAGGTTTGACCGAGTGATAAAAGGCGCCACCATGTTCTGTGAGCGTATCCACGACTTTTGCAGTAATGGGTTCCGTCGGCGCGCATTCTTTAAATTCCACGCCGTTCAAGGTGGTCACGCATTTGGTAAGACTGAGAACCCCGGTCGCAGTGGTTTCCGAGGTCAATTTTGATTTTGTCAACTCCACGCCAGCGCAGGTGATTTTCGTTCCTTTTGCGGGAATCGAGAGCACTAGATTTTTACTCGCGCTGAAGCTGATTTCTTCGGTTTTAGAGCTTTCTTTGCCTAAGATGTTCCACTGGCTCGCCTGCGCAGTGCTGCCCAGCAGCATTACCAGGCTTGCCGTGAAGAGCGCCGCGCGCACAGCACGCGCAATGCGACGATTGCGATTCATTTGATACCCCCCAAGTAGCTACGGTTTGTGATCTTTGGATCGGCTATCGACCCGGCCGGGAGCATCTCACCCGATTGCTGTTGCGTCTACTCGGAGAGCAGGGCGTTGGCGAAGTCGGTGGGGTCGAAAGGGCGCAGGTCCTCGAGGGTCTCGCCGGTGCCTATGAGCTTCACCGGGATGCCTAGCTCGTCGGCGATCGCGAGGACGATGCCGCCCTTGGCGGTGCCATCGAGCTTGGTCAGGACGACGCCGTCGACCTCTGCTGCCTCGGCGAAGATCTTGGCCTGGCGCAAACCGTTCTGGCCCGTCGTCGCGTCGATCGAGAGCAGCGTCTCGTGCGGCGCGCCGGGGAGTTGCTTGGCGATCACCCGCCGCACCTTGGCCAGCTCGTCCATCAGGTTGGTCTGCGTGTGCAAGCGCCCGGCCGTGTCGACGATGACGACGTCGGCGCCGCGGGCGCGGGCGGCCTCGACCGCGTCGAAGGCGACCGCGCCGGGGTCGGCACCCTCCTCGGCGCGGACCAGTTCAGCGCCCGCGCGATCGGCCCACTCCGCGAGCTGCTCGGCGGCGGCGGCGCGGTAGGTGTCGCCCGCGCCGAGCACGACTGAGAGGCCGAACTCCTTGGAGAGGTGCCAGGCGATCTTGCCGATCGTCGTCGTCTTGCCGGTGCCGTTGACACCGACCATCAGCAGCACCGCCGGTTCGCCGCTGAGGTCGATCGGCGCGCGAGCGGTGGCCGCAACCTCGGCGAGGATCTCGATCAGGCGCGCCTGCACCGCCTCGCCGTCGGCGGGCACGGTTCCGGCCTCGACCTCGTGCTCGAGCCGCTCGACCACCTTGGCCGTGGTCGGCGCGCCGGCGTCGGCGAGGATCAGGGCCTCCTCGAGTCGCTCCCAGGTCTCCTCGTCGATGCGCTCGAAAAAGCTGGCCGTAAGCTCCTCGGCGAGCGCTTTACGGCTCTTGGAGAGGCTCTCACGCAGGCGGCGGAAGACGCCGCGGCGTTCTCCCTCGTCCTCAGCCCCGGACGAATCCGTCGGGGTCGCTCGCTGCCCCAGGTCGAGGATCTCCTGCCAACTCGTCGCCATCGTCCGCGGAGGCTATCCCGGCGGCGGCGCGGAGCTCCTCCACGCCCTGCTCGATGTAGGTGCCGATGCGGTCGATGTCGGGCATCGAGTCGCGATCGCCGAGCAGGCCGAAGCCGATCGCGCCGTTGTAGCTGATGATCGCGATCGCCAGCGCGTGGCGGCGAGCGAGGAAACCGACCGGGTAGACCTCGACCAGCTCACGACCGCGCACGTAGAAGGGGATCTGCGGGCCGGGGAAGTTGGTGACGAGCAGGTTGAAGAGCCGGGTGGAGAAGTTGATCGCCGCGGTCGGCCCGAGCAGCAACGGCGGGGCGAAGTCGCGGAACCAGTCGTTGAGGCCCCAGATCGCCTCGGCGCCGAGCGGCTGCTTGGACGCCTTGAGGTCGTCCATCGCCTGGGAGACGAAGCGCACCCGCTCGACCGGGTCGGCGATGCCGACCGGCAGCGGCCCGCGCATAGCCGTCAGCTTGTTGCCGAGCTCGCCGTGCTGGTCTTCGGTGCGGATCGATACGGGCACTAGGGCCTGCAGCTCGACCCCGTCGGTCTCTAGCTCGCGATCGAGCATCCAGCGCCGCAGGGCGCCGGCGACCACCGCCAAGGTGACGTCGTTGACCGTGGCGCCGAGCACGTTCTTCAGCTCTTTGAACTCGTCGAGGTCGCAGCGCGCGCCGTAGAAATTGCGGTGAGACGAGATGTCGACGTTGAGTGGAACCTTCGGCGCCGGCTTGGCGAGGTTCCAGGTCACCTCCCAGAGGCCGGCGATGCCGTCCGAGGCGCGTTTGGCGGCGCGGCGCGGCTTGCGAAAGGCAGCGCCGAGCCAACGCCCAGCGCGCGCGAACATCTGCCCGAACCCTCGCACCGCATGCCCCACCAACCCCATCCGCGAGGGCGCCGTCTTCGGCTCCCAGGGGGCCGGCTCGGGCACCGGCTCGGTGGTCGGCTCGACGTCGAAGAGCAGGACGCCGATGTCGACCGCGGAGATCCCGTCGGCCATCGCGTGGTGGGTCTTGTAGACGATCGCGAAGCGCTCGTTCTCCATGCCCTCGACGAGGCAGAGCTCCCAGAGCGGCCGCGAGCGGTCCAGCGGCGGGGCGAAGGTCTCAGCGACGGCGGCGCGGAACTGCTCGTCGCTGCCGGGGGCGACGAGCTTGCGGCGGCTGACGTGCTCGTGGACGTCGAACTCGGCGTGATCGACCCAGAAGGGACGGCCGAGACCCAGCGGCGGGTAGGAGAGGCGCTGGCGCAGGCGCGGCAGCAGATGCAGGCGGCTGCGGATGCTGGCGAGGAACTCCTCGTGGCTGGGCGGCTCGCCCTCGCAGACCAGCACGGCGCCGATCGCCATGTGCCCGTTGGACTTCTCGTTGGCCAGAAACGACGTGTCGAACGACGTCAGCCGGTCCATATGACGCTGCGCCACGGTCCCTCCTTTCCTTCCCCGCGGACAGCGTAGCGTGGTCCCCGATCCGGGAACGTTCTGTTTCCTTTAAGCGCCGGGAGAGAAGAACGGGACCGCATTTACCACGGCGCGCGGGGCAAATGCGCTTGGCGCTAGGCGGCTTCGACGGATCCGCGTGGGGGCGCAGACGCGGGGGTCTGCTCGCCAATCAGACCCGGGGAAGAGCGCTCGGTGGCGGCGTCTTCGCTCTTCTCCTCCTCGGCCATGCCGGCGAACGGCGGTGGCGGCGCTGCCTCTACCTCGGCCCCCGCCTCCTCGACATCTCCCCCGTCTTCTGCCACTTCGCGCGGCAGGCGGCGGGAGACGACCTTGGTCACGCCGTCGCCACCCATGCTGACTCCGTAGAGAACATCGGCGGCGTCCATGGTGCGTTTCTGGTGGGTGACGATGACGAACTGGGCGCGATCGGAGAAGCGCCGGATCAGCTGCAGGAAACGGTCGATGTTGGCGTCATCGAGGGCGGCCTCGACCTCGTCGAGGATGTAGAAGGGGCAGGGCCTTGCCAGGAAGACGGCGAAGACGAAGGCGATCGCGACCAGCGACTTCTCACCGCCGGAGAGCAGTGAGAGCTTGCGGGTCGACTTGCCGGCCGGCGTGACCTCGATCTCGACCCCGAGCTCCTCGCGCTGTTCTTCGGCCTCCTCGTCCCCCTCGGCGACCTCGCCCGCCGGCTCCTCGCTCGCCTCCTCCGCGTCGCGCACGGGCCGCAGGCTGACCCGGCGCAGGCGGCCGCGACCACCGGGGAAGAGGTGCTCGACCATCTCCTCGAAGTTCTTCGCTGTCGCCTCGAAGGTCTGCTCGAAGGCGCGCTCGATCTCGCGGTCGATGTCGCGGATCAGCGCCTCCAGCTCGCGCATTCCCCGCTCGGTGTCCTCGCGCTGGGCCTGCAGAGACTCGACGTGCTCGCGCGCCTCCTCGTACTCCTGCTCGGCGAGCGGGTTGACCGGGCCGATCTGGGCGCGGCGGCGCTCTAGCCGCTCCAGGCGCCGGTCGATCTCGGCCCGCTCCTCATCGCTCAGCGCCGTGGTCGCCGGCTCGACCTCCTCGCCGAGACGCTCGGCGATCGAGGCCAGCTCCTTGGCCGCCTCGGCGCGGCGGTCGCCGAGGTGGGCGGCCTCGACCTCGACCTCGGTGAGGCGATCGGACGCCGCCTTCATCTCGGACTGCAGCTCGTACTCGCGCTGGGAACAGGCCCGCATCTCCTCGGCGATCTCATCGCTGTCGCCCTCGCCGCCGACAACGCGCTGCTCGATCCGCTCGACCCGGGCGCGGATCGCCGCCTCGGCCGTGCTCGCTGCCGCTGCTGCCGCGCGGATGTCGTCGAGCAGTTCCTCGCCGGTGGCGAGGCGCTTGCGCAGCACCTCGCGGGCGCGCTCGCCGAGCAGACCCTCGGCCCGGCGGGCGTGGCGGGTGGCGCGCTCGGCACCGCCCTGAACCGCACCGAGAGCGGTCTCGCGCGCTGCTTCGCTGGCCTCGGCCGAGCGCGCGCGGGCAAGTCCTTCGACCGCGCCCGAGAGGCCGGCGTCGATCTCGTCGAGCTCCTCCTCCAGCTTGCGCGCCCGTTCGCCGGGGGCCGCCGTGCTGCCGACGTCCAATGTCAGCGGGCCGAGCTCGCTGCGCAGCGACTCCAGGCGGACCGAGATATCGCCCTCGCGGTCTGCCAGTCCGGTGGCGCGGATCGCGATCCGCTGCTGCTCGCCGCGCAGTTTGGTCAGCAGGCCCCAGGCCTGGGTGCGCTCGCGGTCGCGGGCGGCAAAGCGCTCCTCGGCGGCGCGGCGCTTCGCGCTCACCTCGGCCAAGTTCTTCTCCAGCACCGCGCGCTGTGCGCGCGCCTCGCTCGCGGCCTTTTCCGCCGCGGCGGCACGATCGGCGCCAAAACGCAGTTCCTCGGCAACCAACTGACCGCGCAGGCCAAGTTCCTCGCGCTCGATCCGCGCTCCCAGCTCGGCCGCCTGGGCCTGGCGCTTGAGCGGGCGCAGACGGGCCCGCGCCTCGCGCTCGAGGTCGAGCGCGCGGTCGAGGTTGTCGCGCGCCGCGCGCAGCTTCAGCTCGGCCCGGCGACGGCGTTTGCGGTGCTTGCCAAGACCGGCAGCCTCCTCGACCAAAAGGCGGCGCTCACGCGGCTTGGAGTGCACGATCGACTCGACCCGGCCCTGGCTGATCACCGAGTGCATCTCGCGGCCTAGGTTGGTGTCGGAGAGCACCTCGGTGACATCGACGAGACGGCAGCGGGCGCCATTAAGGCGGTAAGAGCCGTCGCCGGAGCGGTCGAGGGTGCGCTTGACCGCGACTTCGGAGAGCTCGGTGGCGGCGCGTCCCTCGGAGTTGTCGATTATGACCTCGACTTCGGCGGCGCGGCGCTGGCCGATGCCCTTGCCGCCGGCCGAGATCACGTCCTGCATCGAGGCACCGCGGATCGCGCCCGGGCTCTGCTCGCCCAGCGCCCAGAGCACGGCGTCGGTGATATTCGACTTGCCGGAGCCGTTGGGGCCGACGATCACGCTGACGCCGGGCGAGAACTCCAACCTCGCCCGCTCGGGGAACGACTTGAACCCCTTCATCTCGATTGATCTCAGATACATGCGTTCTCTAGCTCCGGCTCCGGTCCCTGGACCCTCGGCTGCCAAGCCTCGCGAGCGGGTCGGACGGGACGAAGGATCTCAGTCCCCAAGCCGTTTCAGTGCCTGCTCGGCGGCGGCTTGCTCGGCCGCCTTCTTGCTCCGCCCCTCCCCTTCGCCAACTTTCTCGGCATCGACGATCGCCGCCACCTCGAACTTGCGCCGGTGCGGCGGCCCGGCTTCCGCGGTCACCTCGTAGCTTACGTGCAGGTGCCGCCGCGCCAGTAACTCTTGCAGCGCCGACTTGAAGTCGATCCTGGTCTCGGCGGCGTGCTCGATGCGCGGCTCGAAGGCGACGGCCACGGCGGCGGCGGTCCGGTCGAAGCCGAAGGCGAGGAAGCAGGCGCCGATCAGCGCCTCGGTCGCCTCCGGCAGCGGTCGCTCGCCACTGAGCAGGACCTCGGCGGGGATGCCGACCGGCATGTCCTCGGGCTCGTTGGCGCGCAGCATCTCGGGAACGCCGAGATCGCGGCCGACCTCGGCGCAGGAGACGCCGCTGACCGCCTGGTTGTGGATCTTGGTCAGGCCACCGGCGTCGACCTCGGGGAAGCGCTCAACCAGCTCGCGGGCCACCGCCAGGGCGAGCACGCTGTCGCCGAGGTAGGCGAAGCGCTCGTAGGACTCGACCCGCACCTCGCTCCAGGACGAGTGAGTCAGCGCCTGACGGCGCAGGTCGTCCGGAAGTTCGGCAATCAGCTCGGCGAGGGTCGCGTCGCTCACGCCGGCGCGTGCTCGAGCACGAAGTCGACGGCATCACCGACCGTCGCGATCTTGGCCGCCTGCTCCTCGGAGACGGAGATCCCGTAGGTGTCCTCCAGCTCCATCACCAGCTCGTAGAGATCGAGCGAGTCGGCGTCGAGGTCCTCCTTGAAGCGACTTGCCTCGCCGATCTTTGCCGCGTCCAGCTCGAGCTCCTCGGCGAGGTGGTTGCGGACCAGGGTGAGGACTTCCTCGCGGCTCATCGACGGGTTCCTATCACGCCCTGTCCGCCTCGGCTCGATTGGCCAGCTCGCCGCGACCGGCTCCGCCTTCGCGCAACAGCGCCGCCGTGCGGCCGACCGCGTCGACCTCGACGCAGCGGGCGGCGAGCCGGATCGCGTTGGCGATCCCCTCGGCCCCCGAGCTGCCGTGCCCGACCACGGCGATGCCGCGCAACCCGAGCAGGATCGCGCCGCCGGTCGTGTCCGGGTGCAGCTCGCGACGCAGGCTGCCCAACGCCGGCCGCATCAGCAAGCCCCCCACCGCGGCGAGTGGATTGGAACGGGCCGCGTCGCGGATCGCGCCGGTGACCGCCTTCGCCGTCCCCTCCATCAGCTTCAGCGAGACGTTGCCGGTGAAGCCATCGGTGACGACCACGTCGGCGACGCTGCTCGGCAGGTCGCGGCCCTCGACGTTGCCGACGAAGTCGATTCCGACGGCGCTGGCGAGAACATCGTGGGCAGCGATCACTTCCTCGCGCCCCTTGCCCGCCTCCTCGCCGACCGAGAGCAGCCCGACCCGCGGCCGCTCGACCCCGAGCACCGCCGTGCTGAAGGCCGCCCCGAGGAAAGCGAACTGGACCAGGTGCTGGGCGCGTACTTCGACGTTGGCGCCGACATCGAGGAAGAGGACCGGCGTGCCGGGGACCGGGAGCTGCACGGCCAACGCCGGGCGCTGCACGCCCTTGAGGCGCCGCAGGCCGAAGGTGGCGGCGGCCATCGTCGCCCCGGTCGAGCCGGGACTGACCATCGCCGCCGAGCGACCCTCGGCAACGTCGGCGGCGGCGCGCACGACCGAGGCCTCTTTCTTCGCCCGCACCGCAGTGACCGGATCCTCCTCGTTGCCGATCCACTCGCTCGTCGGTACGACCTCGATGCCCTCGATGTCGCTGAGAGCAAGCCTGTCCGACGGTCCAAACACCCGCAGGCGAATTCCATCGGCGGCCGCGGCCCGCGCACCCTGCGCGAGCACCTCAAAGCCCTGCTCCGCCCCAAAACCGTCAAGGGCGACCGTGATGCCCTCCGGCATCGCTACTCAGCGTCGGGCGTGGGCGCCGTCGGCTGGGCGATCGGGTGTTTGATCACCTCGCGCCCGGCGTAGGTGCCGCAACTCGGGCACACGCGGTGCGGCAAACGCGGGCTGTGGCATTTGGGGCACTGGTTGAGCCGTGCCTTGCCAGCCTTGTGGTTGGCGCGCCGCTTATCGCGCCGAGCACTAGAAGTTCTCTTCTTTGGGACAGCCATGAGCAGTGGCGCATGGTAGCGGGTCGAAGAGGGTCGGGGTGCCCCTCCCAAAACGCTCGGCAGGAGCCTCGCTTGAGTGTTTTGGGAGGGGCACCCCGACCCTCTCCCGCTCCGATACCTACTCCAGCTTTAGATTCCGCAACTCCGCCCAGCGTGGATCTGGGGCGGTCTCGTGTTGGTGAGCTTGGGGGTCGGCGTCGTTGAGCGACTCGCCGCAGACTTGGCAGAGGCCGGCGCAATCGGGACGGCAGAGGAACTGGTTGGGGATTGCCAGCACGGCGGCGTCGTGGGCCCAACGACCGAGGTCGAGCTCGTCGTCCTCGACATAGGGGCTGAGCAGCTCCTCGTCCTCGGTGTTTTCCTGAGCAACCTCGCGGGCGTCGATCTCCGCCTCCAGCGCGGCGCCCTCCAGGCAGCGCATGCAGGGGCCCTCAATCCGCGCCGGGAAGCGCAGGCGAAAGGCGTAGCCGCCGCTGGGACGGGAGACGTCGAGGCGGACGGGAACGGAGTCCGGCGATACGTAGGCCTGGCCGGCAAGCTCGAGCGGCTCCAGCGCCACCGGTACCTCCAACCGCCGTCCCTCACCGTGAGACAACGAGAGCCGCGCGAGATCGATGATGGTTGAGGATTGCGCCATGGAAATGCTCCCTCCGCTTCAGACGGCCGTACGATGAGCCCTCCCGACGAGATTACGGAATAGGTCAATTGGACAGGACACCCGAGGTCTACCTGGAGCGGATCCGCTCCCAGATCCCCCGCTACGACGAGCTGCAGGAGCAGGCGATCGCGGCGATCCCCTTCCCGCCCCAGCGCGTGCTTGAGCTCGGCATGGGCACCGGCGAGACGACCCGCCGCCTGATCGAGGCCCACCCCGACGCCTGGGTCGTCGGCCTCGACTCAAGCCCCGACATGGTCTTCCGCGCCCGCCAGTCCTACGACGACGTCCAGTTGGCCCGCATGGAGGATCCCCTCCCCGACGGCCCCTGGGACCTGGTCATCTCGGTGCTTTCGGTCAACGAGTTGAGCGACGACCAACTCCAGGCCCTCTGCCGCCGCGTGCGAGAGCACTCCCGCTCCCTGGTAATCGGAGACGTCTTCGAGCCCGACAAGCTCAAGGCGCTGCTCGACGCCTCGGGCGGTCAGGTCATCTGGCAGGCAGAGGATCTCGCCGTAGTAGTCGCCACGTACTGAGGGCGAGGAGGGTGACCCCTCCTCAAAACACTCAAGCGCGAAGCGCGTTTTGAGGAGGGGTCACCCTCCTCGCTACCACTACTCCTGCTGCTCGTCGAGATCCGGCACTGGCTGCTGCTGCTCTTCATCCCGCCCAGCCAGGCGATCCCGGCCCCGCTGCACGGCAGCGAGGAACTTCTGAAGGTTGACCTCAAGCGTGTTGAGGATCTCGTCGGCGTAGTCCTCGGCGCCGAGACGAATCTCCCGCTCACGCGCCCGCGCGTCCTCGACGATCTCGTCGGCGGCCCGCTCGGCCTGCTTGGTGACCTCCTCGTCGGAGATCAGGCGGGCCTGCTGCTCGCGCGCCTCGCGCACGATGCGCTCGGCCTCGCGCTTGGCCTCGGCCAGCATCTCCTGGCGCTCCTTGACGATCCAGCGGGCCTGCTTGATCTCCTCGGGGATCGTCGCCCGCATCTGATCGAGCAGGTCGTAGATCTCCTCGCGATCGACACGAACCTGGTCGGTGAGTGGCACCGGCCGGGCGTTGTGCACAACATCGTCGAGCTTGTCTATTAGAACGAGAACGTCCATCAGGAGGTCGTAAGCCTACGTGTCAGAGGCATCTTCGGTGAAGAAGCGGTTATTTCCTCGGCTTTTTGCAAGCTCTCGCCCACTCTGCGCCAGGTCAGAAAAGCCTACCTGTCGCCCAGGCGTTGCGTCATCGCGGCCGAAACGGGGCCGGGAACCAGGTCGGAGACATCGCCGCCGAAGGTCGCCATTTCCTTCACCCCGGTCGAGGAAAGGAAGCTGTACTGCGGCGAGGCGATCATGTAGATGCTCTCGATCCCGGGGTCGAGCTTGCGGTTGAGCTGGGCCATCTCGAACTCGTACTCGAAGTCGGAGATCGCCCGCAGGCCCTTGACGATCGCCCGCGCCCCCGATTCCCGCGCGAACTCGACCAGCAGGTTGGAGAAGATCCTCGCCTCGACGTTGCCGAGATCGGCGGTGGCTTCTTCGATCAGCTCCTTGCGCTCCTCGGCGGTGAAGAGAGTCTTGTCCTTGCGCATCGGGTTGTTGACGATGCCGACGACGACGCGCTCGAAGACCGCGGAGGCGCGGGTGATGATGTCGATGTGCCCGTTGGTCACCGGGTCGTAGCTGCCCGGACAGACAACGGTGCCGTCGCGCTGCTCGCTCATTGCGCCTCGCTCCCGTAGATCGAGACGTCGGAGGCGCCGTAGCGGCGCTGGCGCAGACGTGGCAGGGAGTCGATGCGGAGCGGCCGACGCGCACCGCTCTCGACTATCGCCCGCCCCCCCTCACTGAGGAGACCTGGCATCTGGCTATCGAGTTCCTGCCCCACGCGGTCGGCGAGTCTATAAGGGGCGTCGATGAAGACGAGATCGAAGATGGGCTCATCCTTCCCGCCTTGGCGCTTCTCCAACCAGCGCGCGACGTCGGCGCGGACCAACTCGACCCGCTCGCTGAGGCCGAGCCGCTCGACGTTGCCGAGCGCGGCCCGGGTGTCGCGGTCGACCAGGGTGGCGCGGGCGGCGCCGCGCGACAGCGCCTCGATCGCCAGGGCGCCGGTGCCGCAGTAGAGGTCGAGCACGCGAGCGTCGCTGACCCGGTCGCCGAGCACGGAGAAGATCGCCTCGCGAGCGCGGTCGGAGGTCGGCCGCACCTTCCAGCCGCGCGGCGCGACCAGTTGACGGCCGCCGAGCTCTCCCGCAATCACGCGCATTGACTCAATGTATGACGCGACTGGACTTCTCGGTAAATGAGGGTAAGTCCAGTCGCGTCAGAGTGGTATCGGGTCGGCGGCGCCGGCGCCGAAGCGGCGGCGGGCGGCCTCGAGCAGGGGGCCGAGCTCGGGGGCCTCGAGCGAGCCGTGCTCGCGCAGCAGGGCGAGCACCTCTTCGCGGGCGGCTTCCAGGGCCAGCGCGTCCTCGGGCAACTCGGCGACGGCGAAGCGGGGCAGGCCGTGCTGGCGTGTGCCGAGCACCTCGCCCTCGCCGCGCAGGCTGAGGTCGACCTCGGCGAGCTTGAAGCCGTCGCTCTCGCGCTCAACCGCTTTCAGCCGTTGCCGGGCCAGCGCCCCGGCGTCTTCGGGAAAGAGCAGGCAGCAGGAGGCGTGCTCGCCGCGGCCGACCCGGCCACGCAGCTGGTGCAGCTGCGAGATCCCGTAGCGCTCGGCTCCCTCGATCACCATCACGGTTGCGTTCGGCACGTCGATGCCGACCTCGATCACCGTCGTCGCGACGAGCACGTCGGTCGCGCCAGCGGCGAAGGACTCCATCGCCGCGGCCTTCTCGGGCGAGCGCATCTGGCCGTGGATCACGCCGACGCGAAAGTCGCGCAGCTCGCCGGCCGCGAGCCGCGCGGCCTCGACCTCGGCGGCGCGGCCCTGCATTTTCTCCGACTGCTCGACCAGCGGGCAGACGACGAAGGCCTGCCTGCCCTCGCGCAGCTGGCCGCGGATGAACTCGTAGGCGCCGCTGCGCTCGTCCTCCTCGACCACCCGCGTCTGCACCGGCTTGCGCCCGGAGGGCAGCTCGTGCAGAGCGGTGGTGTCGAGGTCGCCGTAGGCGGTGAGCGAGAGCGTGCGCGGGATCGGCGTCGCGGTCATGTGCAGGATGTGCGGCGCCATCCCCTCCACCCCCTTGGCGTCGAGGGCCTTACGTTGATCAACCCCGAAGCGGTGCTGCTCGTCGACCACGCAGAGGCCGAGGCGGGCGAAGCGCACCGCCGGCTCGATCAGGGCATGGGTGCCGACGATCAGGCTGAGCTCACCGGTGGCGAGGCGCTCCAGCGCTTCGCGGCGCCTGGCTGCCGGCGTCGCCCCGGTCAGCAGCGCGAACGGCGTCGCCTCCTCGGCGAGCAGCTTGCCGAGGGTGACGGCGTGCTGCTCGGCGAGCGTCTCGGTCGGTGCCATCAGCACCGCCTGGAAGCCGGCTTCGAGCGCGCGCAGCATCGAGTACAACGCGACCACGGTCTTGCCCGAGCCGACCTCACCCATCAGCAGCCGCTGCATCGGCTCGCCGGAGTCGAGATCGGCGTCGATCTCATCGAAGGCTTTGAGCTGGTCGTGGGTCGGCTCGAAGGGCAGCGACTCGATCCAGCGGCCGACGCTCTCCCCCGGCTTGCCGAGGCGCGGCGCCGGGCGAGCGGCGCGGTGGGAGCGCTTGCGCGTCGCCAGGATCGCCTGGTAGAGGAAGAGCTCCTCGAAACGCAGCCGCTCGCGGGCGGCCTCGACTTCCTCGCTCGTCTCCGGAAAGTGCAGAGCCTTAATCGCGTCAGCGACGCCGGCAAGGTCGCGCCTGACGCGCAACTCAGCCGGCAACGGCTCGAGCACGTTCCCCACGGATCGCATCGCCTGCTCCATCCATTGGCGCAGCCGCTGTGGCTTCAACTGCTCGGTCCCGGGATGTACGGGAATCAGGGCGGCCTCTCCCGCGGGTGGTGCAGGAGGAGGGGGGTCGAGGACAGCCCGTGGACTGCCCGCAGTGCCCCCCTCCTCCTGCGACAGGACCCGCGGGCCGACCGCAATGAACTCGTATTCAGAGACCCGAAAACCTCGTTTGTCCATCGACCCAGTGAGCAGCATCTGGGTGCCTTCGGTCAGCTTCGAGGCCAGCCAGGGTTGGTTGAACCAGGTCGCGCGCACCGTGCCGCTCTCGTCGCCGACTTTGACGCTGAGGATCGAGAGGCCGCGGCGGCGGAAGGGGCGCCCCGCGTTGGCCAGCACCTCGACCGCGATGCTCGCCTGCTGTTTCGGTTCGAGGCCAGCGACCGGCACGATCTGGCGATCGCGATGGCGATGCGGGAAGCGGGTGAGCAGATCGCCGATCGTCGCCAGCCCCGCATCGGCGGCGACCTCGGCCAGCTTCGGCCCAACGCCGTCGAGCGCCTGCAGGGAGACGTCGAGAGCGCTCGCCCGCGGCCAGCGAAGCCGGGGATCGCGCAGCTGTGCCTCGGTCAGCTCGGAGGTGCTGGCGAAAGCGCGCACTACTGAGCGGCGAGCAGCCACCACCAGCTCGGCTGACCGCCGTCGTGGGTCTCGAACTCGACCCCGTCGGGCACGTGCGGGTCGAGCTCGTCGAGGGCGATCGGGGCCTCCTGTCCGCCGATCACGGTGACGATCTCGGCTCCCTCCGCCAACTTCTCGATCGTCGCCGCCAGGGTCGTGCCGGCTCCACCCCAGGCGACGATCTCCTCACCGACGAAGCCGACCGCGTCGCCCTTGCGGAAGCGCCCCTGGGCGTCGTCGCGGGCGGCCGGGGCGACGCCACCGGCGGCAATGGTCTCGAGCGCGGCTTCGAGGCGCTCGGCGTTGTCCTCCAGCGCGGCCTCCGGGTCGAGCTCGACCAGGGTCAGCAGGCTCTCCTGCTGGGAAGCCGCGGAGACGACCCGGGCCGGCTTCTCGGAGAGCTCGCAGGCGCGCTCGGCGGCCATGATCACGTTCGAGGAGCTGGGGAAGACGAGCACTTCCTCGGCCGGCACCTGGTGGATGCCGGCGAGCAGCTCGTAGGTCGAGGGATTGAGCGTCTCGCCACCGGGCACGACGTGGGCGCCGAGCTCGGCGAAGAGCCGCTCGAGACCCTCGCCGGCGGCCACCGCGACGGCGCCGCTGCGACCTCCCTCGAGGCGAGCGCGGCGCTCGGCGATCTGCTCGCGCATGTCGGCGACGTCGAGATTGGTCACCTTGCCGGCGTCCTCGAAGAGAGCGACGGCGGCCTCGGGGTCGTCGGTGTGGACGTGGACCTTGAGGGTCACCTCGTCGCCGACGACCAGCACCGAGTCGCCCAGCCCCTCGAGGCGGGGCAGGAAGTCGCGGCTGCTCAGCCCGGTCCCGGAGACGATGAAGTTGGTGCAGTAGCGGAAGCGGCTGTCCTCGTGGTGGGGCTGGCTCAACCGCGGCGCCTCGTGGTGGGAGACCTCAGGCACGGAGTCCTCGTCACCGCGCAGGCCGGCGACGACGCCGGCGAGGATCAGCACCAGGCCGTAGCCGCCGGCGTCGACGACGCCGGACTCGCGCAGGACGTCGAGCTGCTCGGGCGTGCGCTCAACCGCCCGCTGCCCGTCTTCGATCGCCCGCTCCAACACCTCGGCGAGGACCGCGTCCTGCAGCTCGTCGGACACTCCCTGCTCGAGTCGCTGTTTGCCGGCGTCGAGGTGGGCGAGCTGGCGGGCGATCGAGTGGGCCATCTCGCGAAAGACGGTCAGCATCGTTCCCTCGGCTGGGTCGCGCACCGAGTCGTAAGCGGCGTCGGCAGCGCTGGCGAAGGCTGAGGCAACCAACACCGGGTCGATCAGCTCGCCGGGCCGACTCGCCAGCTCCTCGGCGGCGCCGCGGACGATCTGGCTGAGGATCACGCCGGAGTTGCCGCGGGCGCCCATCAGCGCCGCCCGGGCCAACGCCTGGACCAGCTGGGTGCGGCCGACCTCGTCGACCTCGAGCCCGTCGAGGCGATCGAGCTCCTCCATCACAGCGCGCATCGTCATCGCCATGTTGTCGCCCGTATCGCCGTCGGCGACAGGGAAGACGTTGAGGTCGTTGACCTCCTGGCGGCGTGCCTCTAGATGAGCGTAGGCAGAGCTGACGACGCGCCGGAAGCGCACGATGCTGGGATCGGGCATCAGCCGAAATCTAACTGCCGGACAGGCGATGCAATCCAACGGACGAGTTCGCTACGGTGCGACGCTCGATGAGACGCTTCGCCACATGGTGCACCGGGCACCGCAAGACCGTGATCATCGGCTGGATCGCTGCCCTGGTCGTCGCCATTGGGATCTCCGGCGCGGTCGGCTCCGCCTTCTCCGAAGACTTCAAGCTGCCGGCTTCCGACTCGACCGATGCCTTTGACCTGCTGGAAAGCAAGTTCCCAGCGCAGTCAGGCGACACGGCGACGATCGTCTTCAAGGCCGAGAACGGGGTCGAGTCCGCGGCGGTGCGCAAGACCATGCAGGGCCTCTTCGCCGAAGCGGAAGCGCTCCCCCACGTGAGCGAAGTCGCCAGCCCCTACGCGGGCGGCGGCGCGGCGGCGATCGACGAGGACGGCAAGATCGCCTACGCGACCGTCCAGTACGACGTCTTCACCAACGAACTCGAAAAAGACGACACCAAGACGCTGATCGACGAGGCCGGGGCGGCGAGCGGCAGCGGGCTCCAGGTCGAGCTGGGCGGGCAGCCGATCGAGGAAGCGCGGGCCGAAGAAGAAGGCGACGCCTCGTTCATGATCGGCCTGCTGGCCGCGGTCATCATCCTGCTGCTCACCTTCGGCTCGGTGGTGGCGATGGGCCTGCCGCTGATCACCGCGCTCTTCGCCCTCGGCGTCGGCCTCAGCCTGGTCACCCTCGGCACCCACGTCTTCGACACAGCCGAGTTTGCCCCGCAACTGGCGGCGATGATCGGCCTCGGCGTCGGCATCGACTACGCCCTCTTCATCCTCACCCGCTTCCGCAACGGCCTCGACGAGGGTCTCGAATCCCGAGACGCGGCAATCGCAGCGGTCGACACAGCCGGCCGCGCCGTCCTCTTCGCTGGCGTGACGGTGATCATCGCCCTGATGGGGATGCTGCTGCTCGGCCTCTCCTTCCTCTACGGCGTGGCCGTCGCGGCGGCACTCGCCGTGCTGATGACGATGATCGCGGCGCTGACCCTGCTGCCGGCGCTGCTGACGATCGCCGGACGGCGGGTCGACAAGCTGCGGATCCCCGGCCTCAAGCGCGCGCCCTCGACCGCCGAAGACACCCGCTGGTTCCGCTGGAGCCGCGAGATCCAGAGGCGCCCCGTGCTCTCGGCGGTGCTCTCCGGCGGGCTGCTGCTGATCCTCTGCATCCCCACCCTCTCGCTGCGCCTCGGCTCCAACGACGCCGGCACCGACCCGGCCGGGACGACGACGCGCGAGGCCTATGACCTACTCGCCGAGGGCTTCGGGCCCGGCTTCAACGGCCCCTTCTCGATCGTCGCGGCGCTGCCGAGCAAGGGCGACGACGACGCGCTCACCGAGCTGCGCAAGGAACTCGTCGGCGAAGAAGGCGTCGCCGAGACAACGCCGGTGATGCTCAACCAGGCCGAGAACACCGGGGTCTTCCAGGTCTACCCGGCCACCTCGCCGCAGAGCGAGAAGACGACCGAATTGCTCGATCACATCCGCGACGAGATGATCCCGCCGGTCGAGCAGCGCACTGGCGCCCAGGTCCACGTCGGCGGCATCACCGCGATCTTCGAGGACTTCGGCACCGCGATCGCCGACAAGCTGCCGCTCTTCATCGGCGTCGTCGTGCTGCTCTCGGCGCTGCTGCTGATGGCCGTCTTCCGCTCGATCCTGGTGCCGCTGAAGGCGATCGTGATGAACCTGCTCAGCATCGGCGCCGCCTTCGGCCTGATCGTCGCCGTCTTCCAGTGGGGCTGGGGCGCCAGCCTGATCGGGGTCGACGGCACCGGGCCGATCATCTCCTTCTTCCCGATCTTCCTCTTCGCGATCGTCTTCGGCCTCTCGATGGACTACGAGGTCTTCCTGATGTCGCGGATCCATGAGGAGTGGGAGAACAGCCACGACGCCACGCTCGCCGTCACCCGCGGCCTCGCCCTGACCGGCCGCGTGATCACCGCCGCGGCGGCGATCATGGTCACCGTCTTCCTCTCCTTCATGATCGGCGAAGACCGCATCATCAAACTCTTCGGCCTCGGCCTCGCCTCGGCCATCCTCATCGACGCCGTGATCATCCGCTCGGTCCTAGTTCCGGCCCTGATGCAGCTCTTCGGCAAGAGCGCCTGGTGGCTCCCCGCCTGGCTGGACCGGATCCTGCCGAGGCTGCATGTCGAGCCCGCCGAGGGTGACCCTGCGCCTACGGGCGAGCACCCGGTCGTCGCAACGGCTGACTGAGTAGTTCGGGAGGTTGGGCCAGGGTGTCGGTGGCCCTTCTCCGGAATTGATGTCGCACGCCCACTTTGCGGGCTTAGCGACAATTTGAGAGCGCGGCTTCGCCGCGCCTCGAATCACGAGTGCAGCGGCTGCCTTCGGCAACATTCCGGAGAAGGGCCACCGACACCCTCACGCGAGCGCCCGGAAAGATCAGCCAGTCGATGGGCCGCGGACAAGCTTCCGAGACACCGACGCCAACGGAGCTTCCCGAGCCGCAGCGAGAGCTTGGGGTCAAGACTGCACCCGGCGAGCTTTTCGGCGAGCTTGAATAGGGACGCTCGCGTGGCGGAGGGCCTGGAAGCTGAGAGGGAGTCCGGTCGGTCGTCGGGCGAATGTTGCCGAAGGCAGCCGCTGCACTCGTGCTTCTAGGCGCGGCGAAGCCGCGCTCATCGATTGTCGCTAAGCGCCGCAGGCGCGTGCGATATCAATTCGCCCGACGACCGACCGGGCTCCCCCCACCTTCGAAGCCGCGAGCTACGCGGCCTTGGTGACCTTGTTCGCCTTGAGACAGCGCGTGCAGACGTAGGTGCGCAGCTTGCGCCCGCCCTCGGTGATCCGCACCTTCTGCAGGTTCGGATCGAAGCGCCGCTTCGTCGCGACCATCGAGTGGCTTCGGGACTGGCCGAACGCCGGTCCCTTGCCGCAGCTGTGGCATACCTTGGCCATCGGGTCGGGGATGGTATCGATCTCTGCCAACCGGTGACAGCTCTTGCCACCGCCGGTGGCAAGCTTTTGAACTATCCGGCGCGGACTGCCCAGTTGTAGGGGTTGATCGCTTGTTTGAGCAGGGCCATGCGGGCGACGGTGAGGGCGGCGTTGCGGCCCTGGTCGCGCTTGCCGCCGCCGGCCCGGGCGAGGGCCTGCTCCATCGTGTCGCAGGTGATCACGCCGAAGGCGCAGGGCACGCCGGTCTCCAGCTGCACGTCCTGGATGCCGCGGGCGGCCTCGGCGCAGACGAAGTCGTAGTGGTCGGTCTCGCCGCGGATGACGACGCCGAGACAGGCGACCCCGGCGTAGCAGCCGCTGGTGGCATGCAGCTTGGCGGCAAAGGGCAGCTCGTAGGCACCGGGGACGGAGACCTCGCTAACCGAGGCGCCCGGAACGCCGGCCAGCTCGAAGCCTTCGCGCGCGCCCGCCAGCAGCCGTTCGGCCAGGTCCTCGTAGAAGCGGCCGACGCAGACGGCGAACTCGCGCCCCGCCAGCGTCTCCTTCTCCCCCTCGCTGAACGCCTCGAGGAAGACGCCCGACTCAGCCACCGACGGGGCCCTCCCCTGTGTCGTCGCGTTCCTCCTCGTCGCGGATCATCTCCTCGTCGAAGGCGAGGCCCTGGTGGTGGAGCGAGTGGCCCATCTTGTCGCGCTTGGCCCGCAGGTAGGCCTCGTTGTGGGCGTTGGGAGAGGATTCGATCGGCACCTGCTCTGAGACGGAGAGGCCGTAGCCCTCGAGGCCGACGATCTTCTTCGGGTTGTTGGTGAGGATGCGGATGCTGGTCAGGCCGAGGTCGCCGAGGATCTGGGCGCCGATCCCGTAGTCGCGCAGGTCGGCGGGCAGGCCGAGCTTGAGATTGGCCTCGACCGTGTCCGCTCCCTCCTCCTGCAGCTTGTAGGCCTTGAGCTTGTTGAGCAGGCCGATCCCACGTCCCTCCTGGGAGAGGTAGAGGAGGACGCCGCGCCCCTCTTGCTCGATCTGGGTCAGTGCCGCGACCAGCTGCTCGCCGCAGTCGCAGCGCATGCTGTGGAAGACGTCGCCGGTGAGGCACTCGCTGTGCACGCGGACCAGCACGTCCTCGACCCCGTCGACCTCGCCCTTGACCATCGCCACGTGGTGCTTGTCGTCGACCAGCGAGCGGTAGCCGACCGCGGTGAAGTCGCCGAACTCGGTCGGCAGGGCAGTGGAGACGACGCGCTCGACCAGCTTCTCCTCGGTGCGGCGGCGGTAGGCGATCAGGTCGGCGACGGTGATCATCTTCAGCCCGTGGCGCTCACAGTAGGGGATCAGGTCGGGGACGCGGGCCATCGTGCCGTCGTCGTTCATCACCTCGCAGATCACCCCAGCGGGCGTGAGCCCGGCGAGGCGGGCGAGGTCGACGCTGGCCTCGGTGTGGCCGGTGCGCTCGAGCACGCCGCCCTCCTTGGCCCGCAGCGGAAACATGTGGCCGGGGACGACGATCTCGCTCGGCCCCGAGTTGGGGTCGATAGCGACCTGGATCGTGTGGGCGCGGTCGTGGGCCGAGATGCCGGTACTGACTCCGCCAGCGGCCTCGATCGTCACCGTGAAGGCGGTCTGCAGCGGCGCCTCGTTCTTCGCCGCCATCAGCTTTAGGCCGAGCTTCTCGCAACGCTCTGCGGTCAGCGCCAGGCAGATCAGCCCGCGCGCCTCCTTGGCCATGAAGTTGACCGCCTCCGGCGTGGCGAACTGGGCCGCCATCACCAGGTCGCCCTCGTTCTCGCGATCCTCGCCATCGCAGACGACGACCATGCGACCCTGGCGGATCTCCTCGATCCCCTCCTCGATCGTCGAGAAGTGGCCCTCGCCCCCCTGCCTGCTCGTCTCGTCTGTCTTCTGCGTCTCGGTCATCTGACTCACGCCCGCTCCTTTCCGGCGAATGGCTGCACCATACGCTCGACGTACTTCGCAACCACGTCACACTCGACGTTCAACTTGTCGCCCACGACGGCCTCACCCAGGGTCGTCCGCTCCAGGGTCTCGGGGATCAGCGAGACCTCGGCCCAGTCCTCGCCCAGCGCCGAGATCGTCAGGCTGACGCCGTTGAGGGCGATCGAGCCCTTCTCGACCGCGTAGCGGATCAGCTCGGAGCCAAGGCTTACGCGCAGGCGGCGGGCGAAACCGTCGTCCTCGATCGAGACCACAGCGCCGACGCCGTCGGTGTGGCCCTGGACGATGTGCCCGCCGAGCCGGTCCGATGCCTTCATCGCCAGCTCGAGGTTGACGCGGTCGCCCTCGCCCAGGCGACTGAGGGCGGTGACGTCGAGGGTCTGGTTCATCGCCTCGGTCCCGAAGCCGTCCGCGTTGACTGCCGTGGCGGTGAGGCAGACGCCGTTGACGGCAACCGAGTCCCCGCCTGAGATCTCGGCAGCCAGCCGCGTCGCGATCCGCAGGCGCGCGCCCTCGGTGCCGCTCTCCAGCAGCTCGACCTTGCCGATGTCTTCGACTAGTCCAGTGAACATCACCACTCCTTGAAACGGGTCTCGATCAACGTGTCGGTGGCGCCTGGATCGACGGCCGCGGTGCGCTTGTCGCCGGCGAGCAGCATCGGTGCGACGAATACTCGCGCCTCGTCGATCTCGCCCGCCTCGGCAAAAGCATCGATGAGGGTCTGACCGCCCTCGAGGAAGAGGCTGGTGATGCCGCGACGGCCGAGCTCGCCAAGCGCCGCCGGAACGTCAGCGGCGACGAGGACCTCGGCACCGGCCTCGCGCAGGGCGCTGGTGTCGGCCTCGGCTGAGACGACCACGATCACCGGCGACTCGTCGAGGCTGCGAAGCAGCTGCGAATCGAGCGGCAACCGAGCCCGTCGGTCGAAAACAACGCGAACCGGCTGTCGCGCATCCGTTCCGGTGCGCTTTATGTGGCCAGGAGACACATAAGGCGCACCGGAAGCGCTTTGGGGACGGGCGGTGAGGAGAGGGTCGTCGGCTAGGACGGTGCCGATGCCTACTGCGATCGCGTCGGATTCGGCTCGCCATTGATGGACCAGCTCGCGGCTGCGCTCGCTGGAGATCCAGGGCGAGTCACCAGACGCCGTAGCGGTGCGGCCGTCGAGCGACATCGCCAACTTCAGCGTTACCAGCGGCAGACCGGTACGGGCGTGCTTGCGGAAGGGCTGGTTGAGCAGCCGCGCCGCGCTCGCCTCCTCGCCGGCGGCGAACTCGACCTCGACGCCGCCGTCGCGCAGGATCCCGGGACCGCGCCCGGCCGCCTTCTCGCTCGGATCGTCGGAGGAGATCACGACCCGCGAGATCCCGGCCTCGAGAATTGCCTCGACGCAGGGCGGCTGCCTGCCCTGATGCGCACAGGGCTCCAGCGTCACGTACATCATCGCCCCGTCGGGATCGTTGCCGCGCTCCGCGCAATCAGCCAACGCTGCCCGCTCTGCGTGCAGATCGCCCAATTCCGCGTGAAACCCCTCGCCGATCACCTCGTCGCCCCGCACGACCACAGCTCCGACCAGAGGATTAGGGCTAACTCGCCCCCGCCCGCGTTCGGCAAGCTCCAGCGCTCTCGCGAGAAACGAGCGATCCGTGCCTGTGAGCTGGGATTTCATGAGACCGATTGACTGGTCAATCAACTCATCGTACCGCGCCGGATCAGGGAGTCTGTGACGTTCCTCGCCGAACGCGCGGATACCCTGACCGCTCGCCTATGAAGCTCATTGTCCAGATTCCGTGCCTGAACGAGGAGTCCACTCTCCCGGCCACGATTGCCGATATTCCCCGCCAAATTGCGGGGATCGACTCGGTCGAGCTGCTGGTCGTCGACGACGGCTCGACCGACCGCACGGTCGAGATCGCCCGCGAGCACGGGGTCGAGCACATCGTGCGGTTGACCAACAACAAGGGCCTCGCCGCCGGCTTCCAGGCGGGCCTTGATGCCTGCCTCAAGCTCGGCGCCGATGTCGTCGTCAACACCGACGCCGACAACCAGTACAGCGGTGCCGACATCCCCAAGCTGCTGGCGCCGATCCTCGCCGGTAAGGCCGACATGGTGGTCGGCGACCGCCAGGTCGCCCAGATCGATCACTTCTCCGGCTCGAAGAAGGGGCTGCAGCGGCTCGGCAGCTGGGTGGTCAGCCGCCTGGCCGGGACCGAGATCGCCGACACGACCTCGGGCTTTCGTGCCTACAACCGCGAGGCGGCGCTTGGCCTGCTCGTCGTCGACAACTTCACCTACACGCTGGAGAGCCTGATCCAGGCCGGCAAGATGCTCGTCGCGGTTGACGGGGTCGCGATCTCGACCAACCCGCAGACGCGCGAGTCGCGGCTCTTCGACTCGACCGGCTCCTACGTGCGCCGCAACGCGCTCTCGATCCTGCGCATCTACGCCCGCTACGAGCCGCTGCGCGTCTTCGCCACCGCCGGGCTGGTGGTGGCGCTGCTGGCGCTCGCCGCCTGGCTGCCCTTCCTGATCGACTGGATCTTCAACGGCGACAGCACCGGCCATGTGCAGTCACTGATCCTCGGCGCCGTCCTCTTCATCGCCGCGATCCAGCTGCTTGCCCTCGGCGTGATCGGCGACCTGCTGGCGGGCCAGCGGGTGATGACCCAGCGGGTCTTCGAGCGCGTGCGGCGGGTCGAGCTCGCCCTCGACGTCCCCCCCTCCCACTACGAGCCCGGCGCGCCCGAGAGCTGATGGGGGCGCTGCGCAAACTCATGGGCGCCCGCGGCGGCGCCCCGAGTGGCAACGGCTCGGCGACCGCCGACTACGGCAAAACGGCCAGCTTCCTGGCCGTCGGCGTCGGCCTCACCGGCGTCATCACCTACGTCTACTTCTTCATCGCCTCGCACGTTCTCTCCACGACCGACTACGGGCAGATCGCGGTGCTCTGGTCAGCCGTCTTCATCACGATCTCGACCCTCTACCGCCCGGTCGAACAGCTGCTCTCCCGCCACATCTCCGAACACCTGGCCAAGGGCGAGGCGATCGCCGGCACGACGCGCAACGCGGCGACGATCCAGCTCGGCCTGGCGGCGCTCTTCGCGGTCCTGGCGCTTGCCCTGCGCGGACCGCTGCAGAACGACCTGCTCGAGGGCAACGAAACGCTCTACTGGATCTTCTTCGGCGCGGTGCTCTTCTACGCCGCCAGCTACTTCGCCCGCGGCTTCCTCGCCGGGCAGAAGCGCTTCGGGCTCTTTACCGCGCTGATCCTCTCCGAGTCCTGCTTCCGCACCCTCTTCGCGGTGCTGGTCGCGGTCAGCCTGCTCAGCGGCCAGTCGTGGGTGGCGGTCGGCATCGTCGCCGCCCCCTCCCTCAGCCTGATGGTGGTGCCGCTGGCCTTTGCCCGTAGCGCTCGCAGCGCCCCGCCGCCCCCCAAGTCGGAGGATGCCGCGGTCTCGATGGCGCATGGGACCGGCTTTGCCGCGGCGGTGCTGGTGATCATGTTCAGCGAACAGGCATTCCTCAACGCCGGCCCACTAATAGCCCGTGGCCTCGAGGGCGCCGCTGCCGCCGGCTTCATCTTCAACGTGCTGATGTTGGCGCGGGCGCCGCTGCAGCTCTTTCAGGCGGTCTCGACCAGCATCCTGCCCCACCTGACCGGGCTGCACACGAGCAAGGAGCCGGGCAGCGAGGACGAGTTCCACCGCTCGGTGCGGATGGTCCTGATCGGGATCGCCGGCTTCACCGTGGTGATGGCGCTGGCGATCCTCGTCGCCGGGCCACAGCTGATGCAGCTCGCCTTCAGCAAGAAGTTCAGCTACGACCGTGGCGAACTGCTGCTCGTCGCCGCCGGCACCGGCCTCTACCTGGCCTCCGTGACCGTCAACCAGGCCTGCGTCGCGCAGGGCCAGGTGCGCCGCGCCGCGTTGCGCTGGATCGCCTGTGCGCTGCTCTTCATCGGCTGGAACTTCGTGCCGCTGGTCAGCGACGAGTTCCACCGCATCGAGATCGGCTTCACGCTGATGGCCGGTGTTCTCTTTGCCGCCCTCTACCTGATCTACCGCCGCCCGCACGAGCGAGCCGAGGACGTGCCGGCGCCCGGGTCCCCCGAGGAACTTGAGCTGCGCCTCGCCGCAGTTGACGAGAACACCTAGGCCGGGATGGGGGGACACGACGCCGAGCTGATTCTGGTCGCCGGCGCCCTGCTCGCTGCCGGGATCCTCGGCGCGCTGCTGGCCGACCGCATCCGCATTCCCGGCCTGCTGCTCTTCCTCGGACTAGGCATGCTCGCCGGCTCGGAGGGAATCGGCGGAATCGAGTTCGACAACGTCGAGCTGGCGCGAACGCTGGGCACGATTGCGCTAGTCCTGATCCTCTTCGAGGGCGGTCTGACCGCGGGTTGGGGAGAGATCCGCCCGGTCCTCGGCACCGCCGCCTCGATGGCGACGATTGGCACCGCGGTAACCGCCTGCACGGCGGGCCTCGCCGCCCACTGGATCTTCGACATCAGCGTCCTCGAAGGAATGATCGTCGGCGCCGCGATCGCCGCCACCGACTCCGCCGCGATCTTCGCCGTGCTGCGCCGCTCGACCCTGAAAAAGCGGCTGGCGCGTTCGCTCGAGGGTGAGTCGGGGATGAACGACCCGGTCGCCCTGCTGCTGGTGATCGGCTTCATCGAATGGATCCAGCAACCCGGCTTCGGCCTCGCCGACATGGCCGGCCTGCTCGCGCTCAAACTGGCGATCGGCGCGGTGGTCGGCCTGGCCCTGGGCAAGCTCGCCACGATCGCCCTCGACCGGGCGCAGCTACCAACCGACGGGATCTACCCGGTGGCGACGATCGCGATCGCCGGGCTCTCCTTCGGCCTGGCCGAGGTCGCCCACGGCTCGGGGTTCCTGGCGATCTACCTCACCGCGCTTGCCCTCGGCTCTGCCCGCATCCCGGCGCGGCGCACGATCGTCGCCTTCCACGAGGGCGTCGGCTGGGTCGCCCAGATCGGCCTCTTCATCCTGCTCGGCCTGCTCGTCTTCCCCAGCTCGCTCGGCGACGTCGCCTGGCAGAGCCTCGCCCTCTCCGCCGTGCTGATCCTGCTCGCCCGCCCCCTCGCCGCCTTCCTCGCGACCGTTTTCTCGCCGCTCGACGTCCGCGAGCGGGCGATGCTGGGCTGGGCCGGACTACGGGGGGCGACGCCGATCTGGCTCGCGACCTTTCCCGTCGTCGCCGGGGTGGGCAGCGGCGAAGAGCTGTTCGCCATCGTCTTTTTCGTCGTCGTCACCTCGACCCTCGTCCAGGGAGCCAGCTTCGAGCCGCTGGCGAGCCGGCTGGGGCTGACCACCGACGAGCCGGCGCTGCCGCGGCGGCTGCTCGAGTCGGGGCGGATCCGTCGCCTGGGTGGGGACGTGATCTCCTACCGGCTGCGGCCCGGCGCCGCCGCTGCAGGGCACTTGGTGCGCGAACTGGGATTGCCGCGCGAGGCCCTGGTCAACGTGATCGTTCGCGACGGACACGCGATTCCGCCGCGCGGCTCTACCGAGGTGCGCGAGGGCGACGAGCTCCACATCCTCGTCCGCGGCGAGCTGCGCGAGGAGGTGGAGGAGATGACCAAGCGCTGGCAGGAGGGGCCGGTCGGTACCCCGCCGGTGCCGAAGCTGCCGCCGCGTGGGGCGCCGCAGATCTTCTCGGTCGGGCCGGGTGGCGAGATCGAGGACCCGTCGGCGCCAACCGAGGTCAACGGCATCGCCGTCGTCTCGGTGCTGCGCAGCCGCCGCGACCGCTCCAGCGCCCTGGTGGCGCTTGCCGACGGCCGCTACGCACTCACCTCAGAGGTTGCGGTTGCCGTCGGCGATCGCCGCGCCCTGGCCAACTGGTGCGAGCGCCGGGCGCTGCGCGTCGGCCCTGACGAACCGGCCGAGCAAGCTTGGTGGCAGGAGACCATCGGAGCTTCTGATCGCGCGGGGCTAGTTCAGTGAGAAGCTTTCATCCAGCCTCAGATCACTTGTGCTTCTTCTTGTGGCTGCCCTTCTTGTTGTTGGGCTTTTTGTTCTGTTTCTTCTTCTTGGTGGCTTTTGGCTTTTTGTGCTTTTGGGCTTGGTTGCCGGGGCCGACGAAGGTGGCGGAGCCGGCGCTTTGTTCCGATGGGGCCGCGGGAGCCGCCTCGTGGCAGGATTCGGTGCTGAGGCAGGGGTTGGGCGGCGGTGGGTTCTGGGAAGCGAGGCCCCCTCCCACCCTGGCGTCATAGACGTCTTGCAGTTCGTCTGTGTCTTGGCCGACTAGGCCCTCGCGGGTGAAGAAGAAGACGTCGCCGCCCGTCTCCGAGGCATCGGCGAGGTAGGAGGGGAAGGGGCTTTTGCCGGTTGAGATCAGGTAGACGCAGCCTTCGTTTAGGGGGCCATAGCCGGGGGCGGTGGTGGTGCAGGTGCCTGCGCCTGGGGCCTCCCACTCGTAGACGTCGTTGACGCCATTGGTGTCGGCGGGCAGCAGCGCTTCGGCCGTTTCGAAGAAGGCCTTGCTGCCGTCGGCGGAGAGGTTGCGCGACTGCACCATCTGCACCGACGCCAGTGGCGGCGAAAGGCGCGGGAAGCTGTCGGCTCCCAGATCGGGACCTTTGCCCGCTGTCTCTCCGCTCGGAGGACAGCTCACGCAGCGAAGCGCAGGCTCGCCGACACGGAAGCGGTAGAGCTCGGGTACGCCTCCGCTGTCGTATTCGCTGAGCTTTTCCCGAGAGCTGAAAAGCAGAACCTGACCGTCGGGGCTGACGAAAGCGGTCTTGGCGGTATAGCTGGCACTGGAGAAGAGCTCGCGTGGCGTGCCCGTCCAATCGAGAGTGTCTTTACCGTTTAGTGTCGCAACGAAGACGATCGACCCTCCCTGCAGGAGGTAGAGGTTGCAACTGCCGCTGGTCGACACCACCGATCCATGGCAATCCCCCTGCGCGCCTTTTCCGCTCCCGTCTAGATCCCCGTTGGCGGCGAAGTAGATCCGGGAGCCGTCCTCGGAAGCACCAAGCACGCCCCGCACTTCGGCGCCGTTGCCCTCCGGCAGCGGCGTCAGGTCCTCGAGCGTGTCCGTGCTCGGTTTGTAGCGATAAAGGTCGTTGCCAGGGTTGGAGGGGGTCTCGCCATTGACCGACCAGTAGAGGCGGGCAGCATCGGTGGCGAGACCGTTGAGGGAGCCTTCGATGTCTTCGACGAATTCGTTTTCGCGGCTCGCGGGTTCGAGTTCGAGATTGGCGCGCCCGATCGCATTTTCACTCTGAGAGGCCCAGTAGACGTGGTCGGAGTCCACCGCCACGCCACGGACTCCTGTCTTGCCGATGAAGAGTGACGCATTTTCACCGCCTGCCAGCGTCACGCGGCCGATGTAGCCGTTGTCAAAGCTTGGTTCGTCGAGGCTGAAATAGACATGACCGGCGCTCACCGCGACCCCATAGGGGATTGTGCTGGGGTCCACGAGGTGGAATTCCTGCGCGACTTCCCCGCCGCCGATCGCCGCACTGCCGATTGATCGCTTGACGTGATTTGCGGCCGCATTGGCCCAATAGACATGCGCCGCATTGACCGCGATTCCCTGCGGGTTGGAAGCGCCGGAGATGAATTCCGGTTCGACGCTGGGCGCGGTGCCTTCGATGTCGGCGCGGCCGATCGTGCCGCATTCGTCGACGGGTTCGCCGTTGCTGTCGCGCAGTCCGGTGTTGGTCCAGTAGACGTGATCTGCGTCGACCGCGACGTAGCGGGGAGCGCTCGGGGCGGAGACTTTTTCTTTGACGAAGACTTCCGGTTCGGTTTCGACTTCGATTTCGCATTCGGCCGGTCCCGGGACGATGAAGGCGTCGTCGATGCTTCCTTCGTTGCCGTCGAGTTCGGCTCTGCCGATCGCTCCGGCTTGGGGATCTGCCCAGTAGACGTATTGGGAATCGACGGCGACGCCCACGGCGCGTTTGGGGATGAAGTCGGCGTCTTCGATCACGCCGGTCGTGACGTTGCCGGTGCCGATCGCCGGTGCCGGCTGCTCGGGGCCGGTGTTGGCGTCGTCGGTCAACTTCTCGGGGGAGGTGAAGAAGACCTGCGAGCCGTCGGCGCTCGCCGCTTGGAAGGCGGCGGGCTGGGCGCCGGCTGGGTCGGGGCCGGTTCGCTTCGACGCGGAGACGTGGATCGTGCAGGCGTCTTCGGGTTTGGTGCATTTGCCCGCCGCCGTCTCGCTTTGGGGCCTGGTCGGGTTGCGGCGCAGGTAGAGCTGTCCGGATCCGGCTTCGGTGAAGTAGATGTCGCCCGAGGCGGTGATCGCGTGGGTTCCTTGCAGGTAGTAGCCGCGCACCGAGCCGCCTTCCCTGAGGGTCTGGGCGTTGATGCCCTTGGACCAGTCATAAGGCCCGGCGAAGCCGCCTTTGGGCGGCGCTTTGCCTGCGTTTGAGACATCAACCAGGCTAAGGCGGCCGCTGGAACGATCCCAGGCGTAGAGGTTGGGCCTGTCTTTGAGCGCAGCTTCGATCGGGTCCTCGCCTTCGACCGGAGGCAGCTGGGCCGGGGATTCGAAGAAGACCGTGGAGGCGTCGGCGTCGGCTCCGACGTAGGAGTATTCGGCCTCGGGGGTGTAGGCGGCTATGACTTTGGCGGGGCCGCCGGTGGTCGATTGGGAGATCAGGGCTTTGACCCTCGGCGTGCCAAGTCGAGATGCGTTGGAGAAGGTCTCCGAGAAGTCGGGAAGCCAGCCCTGCACCTGGGCGCGCTCGCCGAAGACGGGCGGCGGAAGAAGTCCCTGGGTGGCCCAAGCAGTGCCCCTAGTTGCCAGGTAGGTGGGCAGTGCCTGGGCGCCTTTGCCGCCGGGGATGCCGAAGGTGCTGTTGAAGGTGATGGCGCTGCCGTCCTCGGCGGCTTTGATCAGGCCAAGTGTGCCGACCGCATCGCCGCCGTCCTTGTCGATAGGAGAGGACTGCTCGTAGGTGCGATTGTCGGGGAGACCTCCCGCGGGCTCTTCGCCGCGGGTAGCGAAGATGCGAAATGGAGTGGTCGTCGCTTCGCCGTTGGTGACAAAAACCCGGAAGTGGTAGATCGTGGCCGGCGCAAGACCTTCCACCGGCGCTTCGATCGGCACCGGCGAGCTGCCGGCGGGGATGCTCAGCGATGCAGTTTTGGTGCAGGCGGTAGTGCAGTTGGGCAGGCCGTACTCGAAGCGATAGGTGGTTTTCGCCCCCTGGGGGTTGACATTGGCTTCAAGGATCGCCGAGGTGCTGGTCACTGCAGAGACCGCCAGGCCCGTGACCGCGGGCGGAGCTGCCTCGACTGCCCGGGCCGTGATCGCCCACAAGCACAAAGCTGTCAGCGCGATCATCGCCATCCTGCGCCCCGACTGCCTTTCCTCCTGCCTTCCCCACTTCATGAATACATCCCTGCCTTTCTCCCTGATTCTTAGTGAGCCCAGGCCGCGTCAGAGCGCGACCTGGGCTCTTAGATATTCACCCAATGACGACTACGAATGCGCTATCGCGATTTTCAGGCTAAGCCTGCCCATTTCAGGCCCAGGTGTGCCCCAACGAGACGGACCAATATGGAGCCGTCAATTGTCGCCGGCTGACCCAGAGCCGTCAGTGACGTTAATGGGCCTTCTTCGAATAAATGTTCTACTAAATGAGTGCTCAAATCGTTCAGGCAGTCTTTCAGATAAAGATGCCCTTCCACGGGAACTTTTTCACCGATCGCACACAGTTCGCTGAGTTCAATGTTCGCGAAATGTAAGAGCAGATCGGGGCTGAGCTTCAGGAGTAAGTCTTTCACTCCGCTTGGTTTTAATTCGTGTAAGACCAGTAAGCCGGTTGCTTTTAATGTTTCTATAACACCTTTACTGGCGCCAGTATGAGGTTCGCAGTTTTTAGAAAGGACACTATTTAGCTTCGTGATGCATCCCGTGAACCTTGCACGGCCTAAGGAGAGGCCGCCTTCGGCGATCAGTTTGCCGCCTTCGACCAATTCAACTGCCGTGCATAATATCTCTACTTTGGTGCCGCCTTTTGTCGTGAATAACAGGCTTCCGGTGCTGTTCTCCAGTGTGGATTGAGCCTGCGGTAATAAATCTTCCACTCCATTTGGAATCGGTAATAAGAGGCCACTGGCCTTGATGATTGTCCAGGTCGCCCCTGGTTCTGCTTGAGCGGCACTGGTCGTAAACGCCATCAGGCCAAGCACGAGGGCACACAGGCCCAGTGCCTTGAGGCTGAATCTCGATTTAATCATTTCTTGCTTCCTCTCATAAATGGGTTACGGCTTGCACTGCATCCATCAACGAGGCCGCTTTCCTCGTCTGCCAAAACGCTCCCATGCCATCAGACGAAGTCAAGGCACTTGCGGCCGGGATTTTCTATAGCACGACTTAATCCCGCTATCCACCTTGACCGAGCACAAACCCGCTGCTCATCATCGGAAAACTTGACGAAATAGACCCCGCCCTTCTCCCTCGTTCTTAGTGAGCCCAGGCCGCGCCAGAGCACGGCCTGGGCGGGGTATCACCACCTACGGCGACCGAAATCAGTACCGATCACGAGCCTCAGGCTAAGCCTGCCCATTTTAGGCCCAGGTGTGCCCCAACGAGGCGAATCAGTATGGAGCCGTCAATTGTCGCCGGCTGACCCAGAGCCGTCAATGATGTTAACGGACCTTGTTCGAATAAATGTTCGACTAAATGAGTCGACATATCTTCTTTGCAATTTTTCAGATAGATATGTCCTTCAATGGCAATAGATTCGCCGATCGCGCATAGTTCGCCGAGCTCGAAGCTGGCGAAATGTAAGAGCAGATCGGGACTGAGCCTTAGGAGTGAATCTTTCACTCCGCTTGGTTTTAATTCGTGTAAGACCAGTAAGCCGGTCACTTTTAATGTTTCGAGGACGCCTTTGCTGGCACCGGTGTGAGGTTCACATCCTTTGGAGAGTATTCCGTTGAGCTTCGTGATGCATCCCGTGAACCTCATACGCCCTAAGGAGAGACCGCCTTCGGCGATCAGTTTGCCGCCTTCGACCAATTCAACTGCCGTGCATAATATCTCTACTTTAGTGCCCCCTTTTGTCGTGAATAACAGGCTCCCTGTGCTGTTCTCCAGTGTGGTCTGAACCTGGGGTAATAAATCTTCCACTCCATTTGGAATCGGTAATAAGAGGCCACTGGCCTTGATGATTGTCCAGGTCGCCCCTGGTTCTGCTTGAGCGGCACTGGTCGTAAACGCCATCAGGCCAAGCACGAGGGCGCACAGGCCCAGTGCCTTGAGACTGAATCTCGATTTAATCATTTCTTGCTTCCTCTCATAGATGGGTTACGGCTTCTTCGCAATGATCAGGCGGAAGCACTCCTGCCCGTGAGGACGCTCCCACTCGTCCAAGAGAAGTCAAGGCAGATCCGACCGAGATTTTCTATGGGGCCGCTTCACCCACTATCAGCCTTGGCCGAGCACGATTCCGCCGCTCATCGTCGGAAAATCGGAGTTAAAACCTGGCTAAGAAACCACGATCATCGGCCTCGGGCCAGCCCGAACTAGGTCTTCTACTCGTCTCCGTAACGGGACTTAGGTCGCGTTAGAGGCGGATGCGATCTCGGTGTAGGCAACCGCCGGATCGTCCGCCCCAAACACGGCCGAACCTGCGACAAAGAGTGATGCCCCCGCCGCGGCAACCGAGCCCGCGGTGGTGGCGTCGATGCCGCCGTCGACCTCGATCTTGGCTTTGCCGACGAGCGGCGCCAGGCGCGAGACCTTGTCGGGAGAGCCCTTGATGAAGGACTGGCCGCCCCAGCCGGGATTGACGGTCATGCAGAGGACGATGTCGGCGAGGTCGCGCAGCTCAGTGACGGTCTCGGCCGGGGTGCCGGGGTTGAGGGCGATGCCGGCGAGGCAGCCGAGGTCGCGGATCGCGGCGAGGGTGCGGTTGGCGTGCGCGGTGGCCTCGGCGTGGAAGGTGATCGAGTCGGCGCCGGCCTCGGCGAAGGCCTCGACGTGGCGCTCGGGCTGCTCGATCATCAGGTGGACGTCGATGGCGCCGCCGGCCCCGTGAACCTGGTCGGCGATCGAGCTCGCAACCAGGGGGCCGATCGTGATCGGCGGCACGAAGTGGCCGTCCATCACGTCGACGTGGATCACCCGTGCGCCGGCATCGAGGACCTCACCGACCTGGGAGCCGAGCTTGGCGAAGTCGGCCGAGAGGATCGAGGGCGCGACCCGCGGCGAGGCGATCAGCTCGAGCATGCGCTCACTCATACCGGCCTCAGCATCGAGTCGCCGCACATCTGGCAGGTCATGTCCTCGGTGGTGCTCATCCGGGCGATCGTCTGGTGTTCACCGCAGTTGGGGCACTGGGAGACGAGCTCAAAGCGGCGCAGACAGTACACGCAGCGGAAGCGGCCTGGAAGCTGCGTCGGCCGCAGCCAGGGCTCACCGCAACCGGGACAGGCAGCGCGGCGCATGATGCTCTCCCCTTTGCTGGGCTCAGTCATCCCCACCATCATCGCGCTTCGTCCGGCCGATGAAGAATCCGGTGGTGCGATCGCGGTCGGGGCGCAGCTGGACGCTGTACTCGCCGTCGAAGCGCTCCTCGTTCTCGCGCTTGGAGATCGTGCAGGTCGAGTAGACGAGCGTGCCCCCGGGCCGCAACGCCTGGAGTGCTCGCTGCAGTAGTTCCTCCTGCACTCCGGCGAGGCGCTCGATCGTCGCCGGCGACTTGCGCCAGCGCGCGTCCGGCCGCGAGGCGAGGGCGCCGAGGTCGGAGCAGGGCGCATCGAGCAAGACCCGGTCGAAGCCCGGTGCCATTCCGGCCCCGGTGGCGTCAGTCTCGATCACGGTGACACTGCGCAGTCCCAGGCGAGTGGCCTGGGCTGCCACTTCTGCCGCCCGCTCGGGGTCGTTCTCGACCGAGATCACCTCGCCCCGATCGCCCATCCTGGCCGCGATCTGCCCGGTCTTGATCCCGGGTCCCGCGCAGAGGTCGAGAATGTGCTCGCCGGGCTGGGGGTCGAGCACCTCGACCACGGCCGCGGAGCCGCGACTCTGCGGGGTGAGCTCGCCGGCCGTGATCAGCTCCGGCACGAGGTCCCCGGTCTGCCCCTCCACCACGATCATCTCCGGCGCCGTCAGCGGCCACTTGCTTCCGGTGCGCTTTATGTCGTCCGTAGCCACATAAGGCGCACCGGAAGCGTTGACGCCGGCGTCGCGGAGGCGCTCGAGGACGGACTCGAGGTCGGTGCGCAGGGTGTTAACCCGGAAGGCGAGCTCTTGCGGCTCATTGCAGGCCGCGAGCAGGGCGCGGGCGTCCTCCGGGCCGAGCTCGCGCCACCACATCTGCGCCAGCCAGAGCGGTGCCGAGTGCTTGACCGCGGCGCTCTCCGGGGTCGAGTCGTCGCCGAGCAGCGACCCGATCAGCGAGTCGCGCTCGCGGCTCGCTCGGCGCAGCACGGCGTTGACGAAGCCGGAAGCGTGCGGCGCGCCGGCGCGCTTGACCAGCTCGACGGCCTGGTCGACCGCGGCGTGGTCGGGGGTCCCGTCGGCGAAGAGCAGCTCGTACATGCCGAGGCGCAGACCGGCAAGGACGGGTGGATCGAGGTCGCGCAGCGGCCGGTCGACAAGCCGCTCGAGTCCGGCGTCGATCGTGCCACGCCGCTGAACTGTGCCGTAGCTAAGCCGCTGAGCCTGGGCGCGCTCGCGGCCATCTAGCTTGGCGCCCTCCACCCCCTGACGGAAGGCGCGCTCGGTGTGCGCTTCGCGCTCGAACGTCGCCCTGATCGTCTCGAAGGCGAGCTGGCGCGCCGGCGCGATCACAACACTGGATCGAGCTTCGCTCACAGCTTCGGCAGGGAGTGACCGCGGAGATAGGCGTCGGCGGCCATTGGCTTGCCGCCCGGCGGCTGCACGACCTCGAGCCGCAGGGCGCCCTGGCCGCAGCCGAGCAGGAGTGCCCCCCACTCGGCCTTCACCTCACCCGCTTTGACGCCGACATCGACCGCGCGAGCCCGACGCACCCCGAGGCGCTCGCCGCCGCTCGTTTCCAGATAGGTGCCGACGTGCGGGGTCAGGGCTCGCACGATGCGGGCGAGCTCGTTCGCTGGCCGGGCCGGGTCGAGGCGGCGCTCTTCGGCCGAGATCTTCTCGGCGTAGGTCGCCGACCCCTCGTCCTGCTCAACGAACTCGAGGCGGGATTCGGCGAGCAGGTCGAGTGCCTGCACGAGCAGCTCGCCGCCGAGGCCGGCCAGCTTCGCCGCGAGCGCTTCGAAGTCTTCTTCAGGACCCATCGCGACCTCCTCGCTCAGGGCGACCGGGCCCGAGTCCAGACCGGCGGTCAACTGCATCACGCAGACCCCGGTGCACCGCTCGCCGGCCATGATCGCCCGCTCGATCGGCGCCGCGCCGCGCCAGTGCGGCAAAAGCGAGGGGTGAACATTGAGCAGCGGCCACTCGGAGAGCAGTGGCTCGCGGATCAGCTGACCGAAGGCACAGACGATCACCGCCTCGGGCCGTGCGGCGCGAATTGTCGCCAGCGGCTCGTCCCCGTTTACGTCGGCCGCTTGCAGCAACTCGATGCCGAGCTCGCCAGCGACCTCGGCCGCCGGCGGAGCCTGAGTGCGGCGGCCGCGGCCCTTGGGGCGGTCCGGCGGGGTGACGACCAGCAGCGGACGGTGAGTGGAATCGGCCAACCGGCGCAGCACCGAGCTGGCGAACTCCGAGGTGCCGAGGTAGACGGTCCTCACGCGTCGGTGCGAGGCTCGCGGTGCTCGCCCTCCTCGCCAGCCTCTTGCTCGGCCAGCGGCGGGCTGTAGCTCTCCCCCTCGCGCAGGGCACGCAGGGCCCCCTTGCGCTGCGCCCGCGGCGTCCGATCGAGGATCAGGACCCCGTCGAGGTGATCGATCTCGTGCTGAAGCACCCGTGCCTCCAGGCCGGAGGCCTCGATCTGGATCGGCTCGCCATCGGCGTCGAGTCCGCTGAAACGGGCGTGCAGTGGCCGCTCGACGTCCATCGACACCCGGGGCAGACTGAGGCAGCCCTCCTCGGCGACGACGACCTCATTGGACAGCCACTCGATCTCGGGGTTGATCAGCGCGGTCGGCTCGCTGTCGGGGCCAGCCTGGAAGACCAGTAGGCGGCGCAGCACACCGAGCTGCGTAGCGGCCAGACCGACGCCCATCCCGTCGCGCATGATCGCCACCATCCGCTCGACCTCGGCGCGCAGCTCGGGGCCGAAATCCCGCACCGGCGAAGCCTTGCTCTTCAGCACCGGATCGCCGAACTTGACCACGTGCGCGAGCGCCGCTTCGCGGCGCTCCAGCAGCTCCGCTTCGAGCCCACTCTCGTCGCGCTGGTCGGTCTCGGTCTCGGCCGGTTCGCTCATCAAATCCGAGTCTAAGGATTGAGGACGAGCTACTGCGGATCGACGTCGACCGAGATCGCGACCTCACGCAAGGTGCGATCGGCGGCGAGGCGCTCGACCGTGGCGCGAACGACGGCGACCGTGGCCTCGCGCTCGCTTGCCTTGAGCAGCAGGCGACGGCGGTGGCGATTGCGGACGCGGAACATCGGCGCCGGGCCGAGCAGGTCGGTGTCGTCGGGAATCGCGGCGACGAGACCCTCGGCGAGCAGTGCGGCGGCGCGGTCGAGGCGTTGCTCGGACTCGGCTTTGAGCACGATCCGGACCAGGTGCGAGAAGGGTGGGTAGCGCAGCGCCCGTCGCCGCTCGATCTCCTCGGCGAGGAAAGAGCTCGCGTCGTGCTCGGCCGCGTGGGCGATGCTGGGCGCGGTCGGGGCCAGGGTCTGGACGATCACCTCGCCGCCGGCGGCGCCGCGGCCGCTGCGGCCGGCGAGCTGAGCGACCATCGCGAAGGTGCGCTCAGCGGCGCGGAAGTCGGGAAAGCGCAGGGTGGCATCGGCGTCGAGGATCGCGCTCAGGGTCACCTCGGGGAAGTCATGGCCCTTGGCGACCATCTGGGTGCCAACGAGGACGGCGCTCTTGGCCTCACCGAAGGCGGCGAGGATGCGAGCGTGGGCGCCGCGCCCGGAGGCCGTGTCGGCGTCGAGCCTGAACACGGGCATCGGCGCCAAGCGTTCGGCCAGCAGTGCCTCGATCTGCTCGGTGCCGACCCCGGCGCGCGAGAGCGTGGTCGAGTCGCACACCCCGCAGGCGCTGGGCAACGGTTCGCGATGCGCGCAGTGATGGCAGACGAGGCGCTCACTGTGGCGGTGGACGATCAACGAGACGTCGCAGTTGGGGCAGTTCCAGTGCTGGCCGCAGGAACGGCAGGTGAGCCAGGGGGCGAAGCCGCGCCGGTTGACCATCACGATCGCCTTCGTGCCCTTCGCGCGGACGCTCTCCAGGGCAGTCCAGGTCTCAGGATGCAGGGCTCCCGAGCGGGGATCCGCCTCGCGCATGTCCAGCACCCGCACCGGCGGCATCCCCCGCCCGTCGACCCGCCGGGGAAGCTCCAGCCGCGGCAGCTCCAGCCAGGACTCCGGTCGCGGCGTCGCGGTACCGGCGACCAGCACCGCGCCGCACTCCGCCGCCCGGCGACGGGCCACCGTGCGAGCGTCGTAGCAAGGGTCTCCCTCCTGCTTGTAGGACGCATCGTGCTCCTCGTCGATAACGATCAGGCCGAGGTCGTGCAGCGGGGCGAAGACGGCGGAGCGGGGGCCGATGCAGACGCTCGCCTCGCCGCCCCGCAAGCGTTGCCACTCGTCGTAGCGCTCGCCGTCGGAAAGGGCCGAGTGCAGGACCGCGAAGCGGTCGCCGAGCCGTGCTCGGAAGCGCGCCACGGCCTGCGGCGCCAGGCCGATCTCGGGCACCAGCATGATCGCGCCCTTGCCCTGCGCCAGCGCCGCCTCGACCGCGGCGAGGTAGACCTCGGTCTTGCCCGAGCCGGTGACCCCGTGCAGCAACTGCTCGCGGGGCGCACCCGCTTCGCCGTCTAGCGCGGCGACGATGCCGGCCACCGCGGCCTGTTGCTCGGGCAGCAGCTCGGGCCGGCCACCGCGGGCGCCGACCTCGGGGTGCCTGGAGTGGCGACGCACCAGCGAGTCGCGGGTCTCGACCAGGCCGCGCTGCTCGAGACGGCGCAGCACGCCGCGGTCCGAACCGACCGCCGCGGCCAGCTCCGGGCCTGACATCTCGCCCGCCCGCAGCGCCTCGAGCACCGCGCGCTGCTTGACGCCGAGCCGCTCGCCTCCGCTCAACGCCTCCTCCCCCGCCACCGTGATCTCCGCCCGCAGCTCCAACCGCGCGCGCACCCGCTGCCCGGCGGCGCCGGTCCCGGGCGGCAGCACCAGCTGCAGCCCGCGCGACGGGGTCGAGCAATACTCCTCGGCGATCCAGAGCCCGAGCCGGACCAGCTCGGGCGGCGTGCCGGCCTCGAGCGCCTCGATCGGCTCGGCAAGCCGCTCGGCGGGCAGCGCCGAGGCATCGGCGAGACCGACGACGACGCCAAGGATGCGGCGCCTGCCGAAGGGCACCTTGACGACGCTGCCGACCTCGAGATCGGCCATCGCCTCGGGCAGGCGGTAGTCGAAGGGCCCGCGCAGCGCACGGGCGGTTGTCAGCGGCTCAACCTTCGCTATCGACACTTGCTCAAGTTATGGAGGAACGCGGACGGCGTGGATATGCTGCGCGGCAATGGCGCTCAACCTCAGCCCCGGCGAGCAGGTGATCTTCCAAGGCCACCCCTCCTGGCGCGCGATCCTCGGCTTCTACCTGAAGGGGATCCTGGTCGCCGCGATCGTCGGCGTGCTCTTCAAGCTCTTCGGCTCAAGCAGCGCAACCGTCTTCCTCGTCGTCCTCGTGATCGTCGCCGCAACGGTGCTGATCGGCTTCATCAAGCGGGTGGCGACGACCTACACGATCACCGACCGCCGCCTCAACATCAAACGGGGCATCGTCTCCCGCGAGGTTCAGGAGACCCGCCTGGAGCGAGTCCAGAACGTCAACTACAAGCAGTCCGTCTACCAGCGGGCGATGCAGATCGGCGATGTCGACTTCGACACCGCAGCGGGCGACGACTACAACTTCGTCTTCGCTGGCGTTGCCGATCCCCAGGACGTGGTCCACAGCGTTGATCAGGCCACCGGAGCAACTGCCGCCGGCTCACACGGGCTGGGCCAAGCCCAGCCGCCAAGCTAGGCAGAAGGTACCTGACGCCTTCTGCCTAGCTGTGTTTACGGCTACCCAATCATGCAGGCGCACCTGACCATTTAAGGCCTGTGTGCACGCCGCCGAGTTCAACGACCGCCGATCCGATGACTTTTGTCGGCTGACCAAGCACTAACAACTTGCTTAACGCTTCCACCATTAAGTGTGTAACCGATTCCGTTAAGAACCCTGCGTTGCCTCCGACATCCTTTCCCCAAACGCCTTCGCCAAGTTCCGTGGTTTCGACATTGAGCGTTTCGCCGATCGCACACAGTTCACCCATTTCCAGCATTCCAAACAGTTTTACTATTTTTCCTTCTGCGTTGACGGGTACAACTTTGATTAACTCGGTAAGTTCACCACTCGCCAGTTTGTCTAAAGCAATTAAGCCTTTACCCTGTAAGCTTAAGATTTCTCCAAGGGGCTTACCTGGACTGTGGGGCGTACAATTTTTCGAGATCGCCCCGTTGAGAGAGGTGACGCAACCTTTAAAGCCGACATTTCCCGTGGAGACACCTCCGTTGCTCGTAAGTAGACCACCGGTGTCGAATTCTGTACTCGTGCATAAAATTAAAACGTGTGTACCACCTTTAGTCGTAAAGACGATATTTGCGGTTTTGTTCTCGATTTCCTTGACTACAAGTTGCGGTAATAAGTCGCCTACGTCGGCGCCGTTCACTTTCCATTTCGCGCCCGTTTCCGCCTGAGCGATACCGCCGGCAAAAGCCATGAGACTAAGAGCCAGGGCACATAGACCGAGTGCCTTCTGGCTGCGTCCAAATTGAAGCATTTGTTTCTCCTCGCTATCGTTTGATCTTGATATGGGCTTATTGCTGCCGTGCACAGACCTGAGGGTCACCTCAAAGTCCATTCACCTAGTTACAAGCCATACACATCTCAAGCAGGCAAGCCAGACCATTTCAAGCCCAGGTGCGGGCCGACTAGCCTGATCAGGAAGCTGCCATCGAGGGTTGTTGGCACTCCCGCCATCGTCAGTTCGGTTAAGGGACCTTGTTCGAATAAATGGTCCACTTGTTCGACCGAGAAACTGTTCGTACAGTCTTTCAGGGTCAGTACGCCTTTCTCTAAGAGTTCTTCGCCTATCGCGCAGAGTTCTCCGAGTAAGACATGTGTGAAGACGCCATCCTCGGGAGTGATCCTCAGTAGGCCCGAACCTAGATGTAAGATGATTAAGCCGGTGAGCCCTAAGGTTTCGATTAACCCTTTGCTGGCTCCGCTAAAAGGTTCACAGTTTTTCGATACCACTCCGTTGAGCTTGGTCAGGCAACCATGTAAGATGATTTTGAATAAGTCGACCTTGCCTTCTATGTGGAGCTTGGCCCCCACCAGTAACATCGATGTGCATAAGATCTCGACTTTTGTTCCGCTTTTGAGGGTAAATAATAAGCTGATGGTGTTGTTCTCGACTTCTTTTACCTGGATTTCAGGTAATAAAGTCGAGTTGACATTGACGCCGTTGACTCTCCAGTTGGCGCCCACTTCCGCCTGAGCAGCACTGCCGGCGAAGGCCATCGTGCCGAGCGCCAGAGCGCAGAGGCCGAACAGCTTGAATCTGAGTCTCGATAGAGCCATCTTTGCTTCCTCACTTTCGTTACGGCTTGACACTGATCATCGTCGGGACCGGAACTGGCCCGACGGAGCGGATCGTCTCACCCCGTAAAAAGGAGTCAAGGAGGCAGTGATGGTGTTTTTCTATCCGAAGGCCGGTGCGCCTCGCTCACGCCTGGGTGGAAAGGTCGACTAGAAAATGGATAGCGCTGACTAAGTCGTCAGGCAGGAGTTGCTGCGGCGGAAGCCGCGCTCTTCAACGCATCGGCGCGGTCGGTGCGCTCCCAGGTGAAGGCGTCGCCCTCGCGGCCGAAGTGGCCGTAGGCCGCCGTCTGGCTGAAGACCGGGCGGTGCAGGTCGAGGTAGCCGCGGAAGGCGCCCGGGCGGAGGTCGAACTCCGCTTCGACCAGGCGGGAGATCTGCGAGTCGGGGAGGGTGCCGGTGCCGAAGGTCTCGACCATCAGCGAGATCGGGCGGGCGACGCCGATCGCGTAGGCGACCTGGACCTCGCAGCGCTGGGCGAGGCCGGCGGCGACGACGTTCTTGGCGACGTGGCGGGTCGCATAGGCGGCGGAGCGGTCGACCTTGGACGGGTCCTTGCCGGAGAAGGCACCGCCGCCGTGGCGGGCCATGCCGCCGTAGGTGTCGACGATGATCTTGCGGCCGGTGAGGCCGGCGTCGCCGACCGGGCCGCCGATCACGAACTTGCCGGTCGGGTTGACGAGGAAGTGCTGGTGCAGCTCGTTCTCGTCGAAAAGACCGGCGGCCTCAGCGTTCAGCACCGGCAGCACGACGTTCTCCCAGAGGTCGGGCTTGATCTTCGACTCCGACTCGACGCCCTCGGCATGCTGGGTCGAGATCAGCAGCTTCTCGACCCGCACCGGACGGCCGTCGGCGTAGCGGACGGTGACCTGGGTCTTGCCGTCGGGGCCGAGGTAGTCGAGCGAGCGGTCCTTGCGCACCGCGGCGAGGCGTTCGGCCAGCCGGTGAGCGAGGTGGATCGGCATCGGCATCAGCGCCTCGGTCTCGTCAGTGGCGTAGCCGAACATCATTCCCTGGTCGCCGGCGCCGGCGATCAGCAGCTCGTCTTCCGCGGATTCCGTGCGCGTCTCGTAAGCCTTGTCGACGCCCTGGGCAATGTCGGGCGACTGTTTGTCGAGCGAGACCAGGACCGAGATGTGGTCGCAGTGGTAGCCGTAATCGCCGTGGTCGTAGCCGATCCCGCGGATCGTCTCGCGGACCAGCTCGGGGACGTCGAGGTGGACGCCGGTCGAGATCTCGCCAGAGACCACCGCCATGCCGGTGTTGACCAGCGTCTCGCAGGCCACGCGGCCCTCCGGATCGCCCGCCATCACCGCGTCGAGCACGGCGTCGGAGATCGCGTCGGCGACCTTGTCTGGGTGACCCTCGGTGACGGACTCGGACGTGAAGAGGTACTCGCCCTCGGCGAGTGGCTGGATATCGCTCATCGGCGAAGCCTAGCGGGGCGTGCGTGACCAAGCAGGGCAAGGACGCAGGGAGCGTGGCGTGCTCTGCACGCGAGCGACCGAGGACGCCGCCATGCGCCGCGTCAGGCGCGCCCCCGGCGGGTTCCCGAGTGCGGAACGAAGTCGATCACCAGGGGCACGCCCTCGAGCGCGTAGGTCTCGCGCAGGCGGTTCTCGAGGTGGTAGGCCCAGTCGCGGTTGATCAGCTTGCGATCGTTGACCTGGATCGCGATCCGAGGCGGCCGCTCGCCCACCTGGGCGGCGTAATACATGCGCAGGCGGCGGCCGCGGCGCGAGGGCGGCGGCGTCTTCGCGGCGACGTCGGCGATGAAGCGATTCAGCTCAGGAGTGGGGATCCGCTCGGCGGCCCGGTCGGCCAGGGCGAGCGCCTTGGGCAACAGGTTGGCGACGTTGCGGCCGCGGGTCGCCGAGCAGGTGATCACGGCCGGGCGCAGGCGCAGCTTCTGCGTCACCCGGGCGCGGGCGTCGTCGACGTCGGTGCGCGTCTCGTCCCACTTGTTGAGCGCCAGCAGGGTCGCGCAGCCGGCCTTCATCGCCATCTCGGCCACGCGCAGGTCCTCGGCGGTGATCCCATCGCCGGCATCGCAGACGACGAGGGCGACGTCGGCGCGCTCGACCGCGTGTTCGGAGCGCAGCTGGGCGTAGTAGTCGACCGTGCCGGCGACCTTGGAGCGACGGCGCAGGCCGGCCGTGTCGACGAGGACGACCGCACGGCCGTCGACCTCGACCTCGGTGTCGATCGAGTCGCGGGTGGTGCCGGCCCGATCGGAGACGATCACCCGATCGGAGCCGAGGAAGGCGTTGACCAGCGAGGACTTGCCCGCGTTGGGGCGACCGATCACCGCCACCCGCACCGCCTCGGAGTCCTCGCTCGCCTGGGCATGCTCGCCGAGCAGCTCGACCGCGCAATCGAGCAGGTCGCCGCTGCCGAGGCCGTGGCTGGCGGAGACCGGCAGCGGCTCGCCGAGGCCGAGCTGGTTGAGCTCGGCGGTCAAGTGCTCGTCCTCGGGGCGGTCGACCTTGTTGGCGACGACGATCACCGGTACCTCCGCCCCACGCAGCGTCTTGGCCAGATCGACGTCGCCGGCGCGAACGCCGGCGCGGGCATCGACGACCAGCATCACCACGTCCGCCTCGGCGATCCCCAGGCGAGCCTGGCGCTGGATGTCGCGGGCCAGCTCGGACTCGTCCTCGAGGTCGATGCCGCCGGTGTCGAGCAGCTCGAAGGCCAGCCCGTTCCACTCGCAGCGCACCCGCTTGCGGTCGCGGGTCACTCCCGACTCGGCGTGGGTGACCGCCTCGCGGCCACCGGCGAGCCGATTGACCAGGGTGCTCTTGCCGACGTTGGGGAAGCCGACGATGGCGACGGTAGGCAGGCTCATGCGGCGAGGAGGCCCCGCTCGGCGGCGAGGGCGGCGATGCGGCCGACGACCTCGTCCTGGCTGAACCCGGTGGTATCGATATCGACCGCGTCGGCGGCGGCGCGCAGGGCGCTGTGCTCGCGGGTCTCGTCACGGCGGTCGCGCTCGTGCTGGGCCGCCAGAACCGTCGCCGGGTCCTCGCCGATCTGCGCGGCACGGCGGCGGGCGCGCTCCTCGGCCGAGGCGGTGAGGAAGACCTTGAGCGGCGAGTCGGGGCTGACCACGGTGCCGATGTCGCGGCCCTCGGCGACATAGCGGCCGGCGGCGATCAGCTCGCGCTGGCGCGCCACCATCGCCTCGCGCACGCCGGGATGAACGGAGACGCGCGAAGAAGCCTCGGTCACTTGGGGTTCGCGGATCTCGGCGCTGACGTCCTCGCCATCGAGCCCGACCCGCTCGCCGTCGAGGGCGATCGAGATCGAGCCGGCCAGCTCGGCCATCGCTCCGGCGTCATCAAGGTCAATCCCCCGCCGCAGGCCGGCCAGGGCCACGCAGCGGTACATCGCCCCGGAGTCGAGGTAGGTGAAGCCGAGCTCGGCAGCAAGGGCGCGGGCGACGCTGGACTTGCCGGCGCCCGCGGGCCCGTCGATAGCGATGACCATGGGCGGCAGCGTAGAGAGGGTGGCCGCTCGCGGCGTTCAGCGCTTAGCTGCTGCGCCGAGCGAGCGAGGCGAGGTCGGCCTCGAAGCCCGGATAACTGACCGCCGCCGCGTCCATGCCGTCGACCTCGACGCCCTCGCGCGAGGCGAGGCCGGCCACCGCCCCCAGCATGGCGATGCGGTGATCGCCGTGGGAGCGGATGGCGCCGCCCCGCAGGCCGCCGCCGCCCTCGACCACGATGCCGTCCTCGCGGGCTTCGACCTGCGCGCCCAGCGCGCCCAGCGCTTCGCAGGTGGTCGCGACGCGGTCGGACTCCTTGCGGCGCAACTCCCCCGCGTCGCGGATCGTCGTCGTCCCCTCGGCGAAGCAGGCGGCGAGGGCGAGCAGGGGCAGCTCGTCGATCGCCAGCGGGATCTCCTCGCCGCCGGCCTCGGTGCCATGCAGCGAGGAGGTGCGGACGCGGACGTTGCCGATCGGCTCGCCGCCGCGCTCGCCCACCGGCTCGACCTCGATCGAGGCACCCATCCGCTCGAGCATCGCCAGCAGCCCAGTCCGGGTCGGGTTGGTGCCGACCGACTCGAGCGAGACCTCGCTGCCGGGGACGAGCAGCGCGGCGACGATGAAGAAGGCGGCGGAGGAGAAGTCGGCGGGCACGGCGAGGTCGCCTGGCTCGAGCTTTTTTGCCGGACGGACCGAGATCCCGCCGCGCAGCCAGGCGACGTCGGCGCCAGCCGCCGCGAGCATCCGCTCGGTGTGGTCGCGGCTGCGGGCCGGCTCTCGCACCCAGGTCTCGCCCTCGGCCAGGAGCGCGGCGAAGAGCAGGCACGACTTGACCTGGGCGCTGGCGATCGGCAGCTCGTACTCGATGCCCGTCAACGTCGCCGCCTCGATCTCGAGCGGCGGCAGGCGCTCCTCGCGACAACTCAGCTGCGCCCCCATCTGGCGCAGCGGCGCGGCGATCCGGTCGACCGGGCGGCGGCGGATCGAGTCGTCGCCGTCGAGCCTCCACCTGCCGCCGGGCTGACCGGCAAGCCAGCCCGGCAAGAGGCGCAGCAGGGTGCCGGCGTTGCCGACGTCGATCGCGGTGCTGCGGGCGCTGCGCAGACCGACGCCGCGAATACGGATCAGCGGCTCGATGCCGTCGGTTCGGACCCCCTCGACCTCGGCGCCGAGCGCCTGCACGGCAGCGAGGGTCGAGCGCGTGTCGGCGGAGTCGAGGTAGCCCTCGATCTCGGTCTCCCCTTCCCCCATCGCGGCAATCAGCGCGGCCCGGTGGGAGATCGACTTGTCGGCCGGCGGGCGCAGGCTGCCGCGCAGGGGCCCGAGCGGATCGAAGCGGGTAACAGTCATCGGCCTAGGCGCCGTTGCCGACGGCGCTGACGCTGTGGCCAAGCTCGCGCACCAGGGCCGCCGCGCGCTCGGCCTGATCGTCGCCCGAGACCCAGAGCGAGACCGCGCCGGATGTCATGTCGGGCGCCGGGTAGAGCGCCATGTCCTCGATGTTGACGCCCGCCTCGCCGAGGGCGAGAGCCAGCTCGGCGATCGTCCCCGGCCGGTTGGTGACGACGACGCGCAGCTCGCGCAGCGGCCCGCCGGCGAGTTCGGTCTCGAGCAGGCGGCGGCGGTCGCTGCCAGCCTCGGCGTGCCACTCGGCGACGGCGTCGCGCTCGCCCTCGCGGATCAGCGCCGCCGCCTCTCGCAGGCGGCCCGCAACCCCCTCGACCGCCTCGGCGACGGCGTCGCGGTTGCTGGCGAAGATGTCGCCCCAGATCGCCGGGTTGGCGCCGGCCACCCGGGTTGTGTCGCGGAAGCTCGGGCCGACCTCGGGCATCCGCTCGGAGTCGCGGGTCAGCTCCTCGACCGCCTGGCCGACGAGGACGTTGGCGACGACGTGCGGCAGGTGGCTGATCGTCGCCATCAAGCGGTCGTGCGCCTCGGCGTCGATCGCCTGCACCCGGGCGCCGAGCCCGGCGACGGTGCGCTGCAGGCGGTCGTAGAGCAGGCCGCTGGAGCGCGCCGATTTCGGCGTCAGGTACCAGCGGGCGCCCTCGAAGAGATCGGCGCGGGCGTTTTCGACGCCGGAGGTCTCGGCGCCGGCAAGCGGGTGGCCGCCGATGAAGCGCTCGTCGCCGCCGAGCGCGGCGACGATGTCGCGCTTGGTCGAGCCAGCATCGGTGACAACCGTCTCGGCACCGCAGGCGGCGAGCGCCGTCGTCGCCAGCTCGGTCAAGCTCGCCACCGGGGCGGCGCAGAAGACGACCTCGGCGCCCGCGCAGGCCTCCGCCACGCTGTCGGCGCCACGATCGATCACCCCTGCCTCGCTTGCCCTGCGCAGGGTCGCCGGCTCGGGATCGAAGCCCACAACCTCGGCGTCGAGCCGCTGTCGCGCGGCCAGCCCGATCGAGCCGCCGATCAGGCCGACACCGAGCACAGCGATCCTCATTCGCCGCGCCGCGCCCTTGCCGCCGAGGCAAGTTGATCCAGCACCGAGACGGTCGCCTCCCAGTCGAGACAGGGATCGGTGATCGACTGGCCGTAGACGAGCTCGCCATCGCCGAGGTCCTGGCGTCCCTCGACCAGGAACGACTCGAGCATGACGCCGGTGATCGCGGCGTTGCCGTCGGCCACCTGATCGGCGATCTCGCCGGCGGCAAGCAGCTGTCGGGCGGGCTCCTTGCCGCTGTTGTCGTGAGAAGCGTCGATCACCAGGCGCTCGGGCACGCCGGAGTCGCGCAGCAGGGCCAGGGCCTCGGCAACGCCCTCGGCCCGGTGGTTGGGAGCGCCGCGACCGCCGCGCAGGATCACGTGGCCATCGGGATTGCCGGTCGTGTAGAGGATCGCCGGGGCGCCGGCGTCGTCGATGCCGGCGAAGGCGTGCGAGGCCGCCGCCGCGCGCACGGCGTCGACCGCGACCTGGACGTTGCCGTCGGTGCGGTTCTTGAAGCCGACCGGCATCGAGAGGCCGGAGCCGAGCTGGCGGTGCGTCTGGCTCTCGGTCGTGCGGGCGCCGATCGCCCCCCAGGAGACCGCGTCGGCGATGTACTGGGGCGTAATCGGGTCGAGGAACTCGGTCCCGACCGGCAGGCCGTAGTCGAGCACCTCGAGCAGCAACTGGCGGGCCATGCGCAGGCCGGTGTTGACGTCGAGCGAGCCGTCGAGGTGGGGGTCGTTGATCAGCCCCTTCCAGCCGGTCGTCGTCCGCGGCTTCTCGAAGTAGACCCGCATCGCGATCAGCAGGTCGCTGCTCAGCTTGCGCGCCTGCTCGGCAAGGCGGCCGGCGTAGTCCAGCGCCGCCGCCGGGTCGTGCACGCTGCAGGGCCCGACCACGACCAGCACCCGGTCGTCAGTGCCGTCGAGCACGTTGCCGACTTCGCCGCGACCGCGGACCACGGTGCCTTCGCGATCGTCGCCCAGCGGTAGGTCCGAGAGCAATGCTCCCGGCGAGACCAGCTCCTCGATTCGCTCGATCCGCTGGTCGCGGACCCGGTCTCGCGTCTCCCCCTTCATCCCAATCATCATCTTGCCTTCACCGTCCTCCACGTTCACAAGCCTACTTCCGGTTTCCCCGCCAGCACACGGCGGGTGAGTACGAGGTAATTCCGGCGCCCGGGCCAGTTGCTTATTTCGGTGCGGCAGAGCCGCGAGGCCGGACGCCTAGCTAAATCGCCAGAAATAGGAGAAGCGCGCGTGAGCGAGCGCGGCGCCGGAGGCGCGGGTGACGCTCGTCGTGTCGGCTGATTGCTTCACCTTCCCTGACTTTGTAGCAGGTGAGGCACGAGGAGTCCACCCGTTCGGGCGGTCGCTAGACGAGCAGCTCGGCCATCGCCGCGAGGAAGCGGCCGTTCTCGGCGGCGGTGCCGTAGGAGACGCGGATGTGGCCGGGGTCGCCGAGCGGCGTGCCGGGGCGGACGGCGATCTGGCGCTCGGCGAGGCCGGCGACGATCTCGGCCTCCTCGGCGTCGCCGAGGTCGATCCAGGAGAAGTTGGCGTGGGTCTCGGCGGTAGCGAGCCCGAGCTCGCGCAGGCCCTCCTCGACCCGGAGGCGCTCGGCGATCGTGCTCTCGACCCGCTTGCTGACGTCGTCCTGGTGCAGGATCGCCTCGGCGCCGGCGGCCTGGGCAAGGGCGTTGACGCTGAAGGGCTGGCGCACGGCGTCGATCGCGGCGCGGAACTTGGGCGAGCCGAGCGCGTAGCCGACCCGCAGGCCGGCGAGGCCGTAGCACTTGCTGAAGGTGCGCAGGACGACCAGGTTGGGCAGCTCGCTCAACACGTCAACGGTCGCGTCGACGTCATCGTGGGTCTGGAACTCGACGTAGGCCTCGTCGAGGATCACCGTCACGTGCGCCGGCAGGGCGGCGCAGAACTCCGCAACCTCAGCAGCGGGTATGTGGGTGCTGGTCGGGTTGTTGGGGTTGCAGACGAGCAGCAGCTGGGTCGCCGCCGTCACCTCGGCGGCCATCGCCCCGAGATCGTGGACGTCCCCCTCGCCGAGCGCCACGCGGACCTCGCGGGCGCCGGTCAGCGCCGGCAGGTAGGGATACATCGAGAAAGCGGGCCAGGCGTAGAGGATCTCGGCGCCGGGCTCGCAGAGCGCCTCGGCGGCGGCGAGCAGGATCTCGCAGGAGCCGTTGCCGACCGCGACCCGGGCGGGGTCGGTGTCGTAGCGCTCGGCGATGCGGCGCCGCAACAGCGTCGCGTCCGGGTCGGGGTAGCGATTCATCGCCGCGGCGGCGGCGGCGATCGCCTCAATCACCTTTGGGTGCGGCGGCGTCGGCGACTCGTTGGAGGCGAGCTGGGCGATGCCGCCCGCGGCAATCGCCTCCGGCGCCTGTCCGGTCGGTACGCCGGCCTGGTAGCCCGGCATGCGGGCGAGCTTCTCGGCAAAGGTGACGCTCATCGGCCCATTGTGCCGAAGGAGCCTCTACTGGGCTGCGTGCAAGTCGGCTCGCAGCTCCTGCGTCGCACCTAAATACACGTGATCGGGCTTGTGGCCAACCGGGGCGTAGTAGTGGACCATCGTCCGGATCACCCGCGGCATCGCCCCCGGCACGTCGATCTCGCGGGCACAGATCAGGGGAACGGTGTCGAGGCCGAGGCGCCGCGCCGCGACCGCCGGGAACTCGGCGTCGAGGTCCTCCGTGGTCGTGAACAGGCAACTGACCATCGCCTCGGCGCTGAGCTCGTTGCGGTCGAGCAGCTCGCGCATCAGCTCCTCGGTCGCGTCAACGATCGCGTCCGCTTCGTTGGCACCGGCCTGCACGGCCCCGCGGACCGCGAACAGTCGCTCCTCGCTCATCGTTTTGAATCTTCCCAGAGCCGGGCGATGTCCTGCTCGCCAAGCCGTCGCGCCTGCCCCATGCTGAGCCGGCCGAGCTCGACCGGGCCGAAGCGCACCCGCCGCAGCTTCACCACCCGGTTGCCGATCGCTTCGGCCATGCGGCGCACCTGGCGGTTGCGCCCCTCGCGCAGGACGATCTCGATCTCGCGCTCGCCGATGCGCTGAACCTCGGCCGGAGCGGTCATTCCGTCATCGAGCTCCACCCCGCGCTGGAGTCGGCCCAGATCAGCGTCGGACGGTGGCCGCCGCAGCTCCGCCCGATAGGCCTTGCGGACCCCGTAGCGGGGATGCGTCAGCCGATTGGCGAGCTCCCCGTCGTTGGTCAGCAGCAGCAGCCCGGTCGATTCGGCATCGAGCCGCCCCACCGGATAAAGCCGCGCCGTCGTGTCGACCAGTTCGACCACAGCGGGGCGCCCTCCGGGTTCACGTGCCGTGGAGACAACTCCGGCGGGCTTGTTCACTGCCCAGACCTCCCGCGCCTCGGTCCCAACCAAGCTCCCGTCCACCCGCACCTCATCAGCATCGGTGACGTCCCGCGCCGGATCCGTGACGACCTCGCCACCAACTCTGACCCTCCCCTTGGAGATGATCACCTCAGCTTTCCGCCGCGAAGCGACTCCCCCATGGGCGAGGAACTTGGCGAGCCTCACGACAGGGACGGGAGAACGTGCCCTCCCCCGAAGGCTCCCGTGATTACGCCCCGAATCGGCAAAACACGATCTGCTGCGCGACGGTCTTCGGGGGAGGGCACGTTCTCCCGTCGCCGCCTCAAGGCTCCGACCGCTGCTCCCCCGCCTTGAGCAGCCGCTCCCGCAGCTCCCGCTCATCCTCCGGCGTCGGGTCGAACCTCGAGGGATCGGGCAACTGGTCGAGACCGGAGAGCCCAAACAGTCGCTCAAACAGCTCGGTCGTCTTAAAGATCGCCGCCCCGAACTGCGAGCGCCCCGACTCCTCAATCAGGCCGCGCTCGGCCAGGGTCTGCACCGCTGACTCGGAGGTGACGCCGCGGATCCGCGCCACCTCGGGGCGGGTGACCGGCTGCAGGTAGGCAACGATCGCCAGGGTCTCCGCCTGCGCCTGGGTCAGCGGCGGCGTGCGCGGCTTGGCCAGCAGGCGGCGCGCGGCAGCCTCGCTGGCAGGGTCGCTGGCCAGGGCGAAGCCGCCGGCGACCTCGCGCAGGACGACGCCGCGCTTGCCCTCGGCGAGATCCTCGCGCAGCAGCTCGATCGCCTCGTCGACCTGGCCTTCGGTGGACTCGGTCGCCTCGCCCAGATCGCGGGCATTGACCGGCTGTGGCGAAAGGAAGAGCAACGCCTCGATCGTGCGGGTCAGGTCACTCACTTGCGGGGGGCTCCTTCTTGTGGATCTGGATCGGGCCGAAGGGCTTGGACTGCTCCCAGGTCGCCTCGCCTTTGCGGTACATCTCGAGCAGGGCGAAGAGGGTGACCGCCTGGGTCAGCCGGTCCTCCTCGCCGAACTGCTCGTCGAAGTCGATGCTGGCGTGGCCGCGCAGGGCGTCGCGCAGGGCGCGCAGGCGCTTTTCCAGCGAGACGGTCGGGCGGATGTGGTCGAGGTTCAGTTGCGGGGGGATCACCAGCAGATCGCCGAGGGCGGCGCCGAGTCGTTCCGGGTCGTAGACCGCTGTCGCCGCATCGAGCGCCACCTTGCGCAGCTCCGGCGGCAGCGGCGCCGAGCGGTAGAGATAGCCGCGCGCCGCCTCGAAGCGCTGCTCCAGCACGGCGGCGGCGTCACGGTAGCGGCGGTACTCGAGCAGGCGGGCGACCAGCTCCTCGACCGCCTCCTCGGGGGTGACGTCCTCGAGCGCCTCCTCTTCGCCCGGCAGCAGCAGGCGCGACTTCAGCTCCAGCAGCGAGGCGATCAGGACAAGGAACTCGGTCGCCACGTCGAGCTCCAGCTCTTCAGCCTGCTCGAGGTGCTCAACGTAGGCGACGACGACCTCGGCCAGCTCGACCTCGAGCAGGCTGACCTCCTCGCGCAGCACCACCGCCATCAGCAGGTCGAAGGGACCGGCGAAGACGTCGAGGTCGAGGTCCAGCTCGGCGACGGTCACCCAGGCACCGTAACGCGCGGGAGCGACGGTGCGCTAGGCGGGGCCGAAGCCCATGCGCTCGCGCACGTCGGCCACGACCGGCGCGGCGATCGCGCGGGCCTTCTCGGCGCCGGCGGCGAGGATCGCCTCCAGCGCCGCCTCATCCGGACGCAGCTCGGCGTAGCGCTCGCGGACCGGGGCGAGGTACTCGACGACCGCCTCCGCCACCGCCTGCTTGAAGTCGCCGTAGCCGGCGCCCTCGAACTCGCTTTCAACCGCGCTCGGATCGCTGCCACGAGCGACCGCGTAGATGTCGATCAGGTTGGTGATCCCCGCCTTGTCGGGAGCGCGGCGGACCTCGCGGCCGGAGTCGGTGACGGCGCTGCCGAGCTTCTTGCGGATCGCCTGCGGCTCGTCGAGGACGAGCACAGTGCCCGCCTCGGTCCCGCCCGTGGTCGACATCTTCCGCTCGGGCTCCTGCAGGTCCATGATCCGCGCCCCGACCTCGGGAATGCGCATCTCCGGCACGACCAGGGTCTCGCCGAAGCGCTCGTTGAAGCGGCGGGCGACCTCGCGCATCAGCTCGACGTGCTGGCGCTGGTCGTCGCCGACCGGCACCTCGGTCGCCCGGTAGGCGAGCACGTCGGCGGCCATCAGCACCGGGTAGAAGAAGAGCGCCGCGGAGACGAGCTCCTGCTTCGCCGACTTGTCCTTGAACTGGGTCATGCGGTTGAGGTCGCCGTGCGCGGTAACCGCCGAGAGCAGCCAGGTCAGCTCGCTGTGCTCGCGCACGTCGGACTGGCGGAAGAAGATGCAGCGCTCCGGGTCGAGGCCGGCGGCGAGCAGGATCGCGGCCGTGTCGTAGAGCCGCTCGCGCAGCTCGGCCGGGTCGTAGGCAACCGAGATCGCGTGCAGGTCGACGATGCAGAAGATCGCCGGGGCACCGCGGTCCTGGCCCTCGACGTACTGGCGAATTGCCCCGATGTAGTTGCCTAGATGCTTGCGGCCAGTCGGCTGAATCCCTGAGAAGACAATTGGAGCGCTCACGGCTCGAAGCCTATTCGGGAGCCGGGGACGAGACCCCTCTCGCCCGGACAAATGCAGCCCTAATTAGGGCTGCATTTTGAGTATCCGCCCGTTCGAGAGGGGTCTCGTCCCCGGCTCTCAAGCGGGCTCGGCTGCGGGAGCTTCCGAGTCCAACTGCGATGCAGGCTCGGAGCAATCAGCGTCGGCTCCATGGCCGCACTCGCCGGCCTGGGCAGAACCGCGGCTTGGAAGAGCTTCCCTTGTTCTGCGTGGGTTCTCAATTCCGAAGCCGGAGACGGTGCCGCCGATGATCATTAGGACTCCGGCTATGCCGATGCCTAGGTGGAAGGCGGAGGTGGAGGCGTCGGCTGAGGCGGTGCTTACTCGGGCGGCCTGGGCCGGGAGGAGCTTGCCGGTTTTGGGCACGGCCAGCGGTTGGGCCTTGGCGTCGGTGACGGTGCGCTCGGCGCGGGGGCCCAGCGGCCGATCGCCGAGGTTGTTGTCCAGGGCCGAGCCGAAGTAGGCGGAGATGACGGCGCCGAGGACGGCGATCGCCAGCAGACCGGCGACTCGGGCGACGCCGTTGTTGACGCCGGAGGCGATGCCGACGTGGCGTTCCTCGACCGAGTCGAGCACGGTCGCGGTCAGCGGCGCCACCGTCGCCGAGAGGCCGAGGCCGAAGACGAGGATCGCCGGCAACACGTCGGCGAGGTAGTCGGCGTCGGCACCGACGCGCAGCAGCATCAGCAGGCCGATCCCGCCGACGATCGGGCCGACCGTCATCGGCAGGCGCGGACCGGTGCCGGAGGCCAGCTTGCCCCAGCGCGGCGAGAGGAAGAAGAGGATCAGCGAGACCGGCGTCGTCGCCAGGCCGGCCTGGATCGGCGTGTAGCCGGACACCTGCTGGAGGAAGAGGCCGACGAAGAAGAGACCCCCGATCAGGCCGGCGTACGCGGCGAGGGTGGTCACGTTGGCGACCCAGAAGTTGCGGATCCGAAACAGCGAGAGCTCCAGCATCGGGTGGCGGGCCCGCGCCTCGTGGACGACGAAGAGGACGAAGCAGGCGATTCCGGCGACGAAGGGGATCAGCACCAGGGGGTCGCCCCAGCCGCGGCTCGGCTGCTCGATCAGGGCGAAGACCGGACCGCCGAGCCCGGCCGCCGAGAGGCCGATGCCCGCCCAGTCGATGCCGCGGAAGGCGTCGGGGTCGCGGCTCTCGCGCACCGAGTGCATGGTCAGCGCGACCGTGAACACGATCAGCGGCAGGTTTACCCAGAAGACCGCCCGCCAGGAGAGCGCCTCGACCAACGCCCCTCCCCCGGCCGGCCCGAGCACGGTCGCGATCCCGGTCCAGGCGGTCCAGGTGCCGACCGCCTTGCCGCGCGCCTCGCCCTCGAAGGTGGCGGCGACGATCGCCAGCGAGCCCGGTACGAGCAACGCTCCGGTCACGCCCTGCAGGGCGCGGCCCGCGATCAGGAACTCGACCGTGGGAGCGATCGCGCAGAGCAGCGAGGTGACGCCGAAGCCGATCAGGCCGAAGACGAACATCCGCCGGCGGCCGAACTGGTCGCCGAGCGAGCCGCCGACGAGCAGCAGCGAGACCAGGGTGAGCATGTAGGCCTCGACCACCCATTGCTGCCCCGCCAGGCCGGCGTCGAGGTTGTCGCTGATCGCCGGCAGCGCCACGTTGACCACGGTCGAGTCGAGGAAGACGACCGTCGAGCCGAGGATCGTCGCGACCAGGGTCAGGCGCTGCTGGCGGGTCACCGGGCGAGTGTACGCAGCGACCGCGGCGGGCCAAACCGCTGCCGAGGGACCTCTGCCGTGCCTTCGGCCGTACTCATTGCGTGAGCGCAAAGGAGGAGAGATGAGGAAGAGGACGCCGCTGATTGCGCTGCTTGCGCTGCTGGCTCTGCTGGGCAGTGGAGCCACAGCGCCGAACGCAAGGTCAAAGGGACTGGAGATGGGTGCCCGCAACGGGGTGACGATCGACGGGTCCCCATATCGCTACGTCGCCATCACCACCCATACGAAGCCCAGGCTCACGGTAGTCGCGCGAACCGACCGGCGTGACGGTCGGGTCGAGCGCTGGTGGCAGCTCGATGGCGACTACGACGTGCCGGCGGTCGCCTACGACGGCACCGGTGGAGGTCTCTCCGCCGATGGCAAGACGCTGGTCCTCGGCAGCTTCGCCTTCGACAGCCCCGTCTACCCGCCCAAGACCACGCGGCTGACCCTCCTCGATACCGACCTTCGCCCCCAGCGGCACCTGCGAGCCGGACAGCGGCGCCCACCAAGCGTGTTCAGATCGGTCGAGCTGCGCGGCCACTTCGCCTTCGACGCGATCTCGCCGGACGGCTCGACGATCTACCTGATCCACCACTTCCCGCACCTCAGCGGGCCGTCCTACATCACCCACTACGAGGTGCGCGCCTACGACGTGGAGAGCCGTCGTCTCCTGCCCGAACCGATCGTCGACCCCGAGGAGCCGGAGGAGCGCATGGAGGGCCTGCCGCTCACCCGCGCGATGAGCCCGGATGGGCGCTGGGCCTACACGCTCTATGACGGCAACGGCAAGGAGCCGTTCATCCACGCCCTCGACACCGTCGGCGGGCGGGCGGTCTGTATCGATCTGCCACAGCTGACCGAGCTGCCGAGGCGCTTCTACTACCTGCTGCAGTTGCAGATGCGCGAGGGCGGTCACCAGCTTGTCCTGCTGCGCCAGCGGCCGGGGCCAAAACCGACGCGGGCGTTGCTCAGCGTCGACACACGCAGCTTCGAGGTCCAGCGAGCCACACCGGTGGCGACCGCGTCGAGCGGGATCGGGCCCTGGCCGCCGATCGTGGCCCTGAGCGCGATCGCGCTGGCGTTGCTGGCCTGGGTCGGGTGGCGGCATCGCCGCGGGGGCGTCTCCCCAACGGCAACGGAAAAATGAGGCGGCGGGTCCTCCTCGCCGCCGCGATCGCCGCCGCCTGCGGGCTCGGCCTGATCGCCGTCGCTTGCTCCTTGCCAAGCGCGAGCGGTGGGATCGGCAGCGCGAGCTCTGGCGGCAAGTCTTCCGCAGGCGACGAATCCGCCACGAGTGGGGAGTCAACCGATCGCCTGCTCGCCTTTACCCGCACTCCCCGCCGACCCGGCAACTTGCTCGAGCGGATCGGCATCGTCGGCCACTCCACCATGGGCCGACCGATCGGCCTGCGCCAGCTGGGCGATCCGAGCATCGCCGGCAGGGTGCTGGTCTTTGGCTGCATCCACGGCGACGAGTGCGCCGGCAGCAGGATCGTGCCGACCAGCAACGGCTGTCCCGATCCGCGCTCCAACGTCTTCGTCGTGCCCAACCTGAATCCCGACGGGGCCGCCATCGGAACCCGACTCAACGGTCGCGGCGTCGACCTCAACCGCAACTTCCCCTCGCAGTGGCGACCGATCGGCCGTCGCGGCGATGCCCAGTACTCGGGTCCGCGCCCCCTCTCAGAGCCCGAGACGCGCCTGGCCGCGCGGATCATCCGGGGGCTGAACCCCAATCTGACGATCTGGCTCCACCAGCACCGTGGCGCGCGACCGCTGGTCCGGGCCTGGGGGCCGAGCGTCCCGGCGGCGCGGCGCTTGGCCGAGTTGGGGCGGATCCCCTTCCGCCGCTTGCCCTGGCCCGCCGGCACGGCCCCCAACTGGCAGAACCACCGCTTCCCCGGCGCCAGCTCCTTCGTCGTCGAGCTACCGCCCGGCGCGCTGGCGCCGGGCCTCCACTCGCGGCTCAACGACGCGATCATCCGGATCGCGCGCCGACAGGCCCAGGTGGGCGAAGATTGAGATGTCCCGCGGAAGAGGTGAGGGTTGGGAGCTGAGGAGAGGAAGCTCATCAAGGAGGCGCAAGGCGGCTCTCAGGATGCGCTTGCCGAGCTATATGGGATGCACTGGCCGCGCGCCCACCGCGCGGCGTACCTGGTGGTCCACGACGCCGGGGCGGCCGAGGACATCGCCCAGGACGCCTTCCTGGCCGCAGTCGACGCGCTCGATCGCTTCGACCGCCGCCGGCCCTTCGGCCCCTGGCTGCACCGGATCGTGATCAACCGCGCGATCGACTGGGGACGGCGGGAAGCCCTGCGACGCGGCGCCGGCGACCCCGACGACGAGCCGGCCCCTCCACAGGAACAGCTCAGCGGCGAGCTGATGCCCGCCCTTGCCCAACTGCCGCCCGAGCAGCGCGCCGTCGTCGTCCTCCGCCACTTGCTCGAGTACACGCCGGGCGAGATCGCGCGGATGCTCGAGCTGCCGCGGGGGACGGTCAACTCGCGCCTGCGCCGCGGCCTCGACCAGCTGCGCGACCTGATCGAGGTGGAGCGATGAACGAGGGACGGCTGCGAACGCTGCTGCGCGACGAGCCGGTTCCGGGCGCCGCGGAGGCCGAGCGCCGCGGACTGGAGCTGGTCGAACGCGCCCACCTGGAGCGCCAGCCCCTGCACCGGCCGGTGCGTCCGCGCCGGCTTGCCGTCGCGCTCGCTATCGCCGCCCTGCTCGCAGCGCTGATCCTCTCCCCGGCCGGCGCGGCGGTACGGCACTGGGTCGACGACGTCTTCACCGCCGGGGTCCGCCGCGCCGAGCCGGCGCTGACCGAGATCCCCGGCGGGGGCAAGCTGCTGGTCCAGTCACAGCGCGGACCCTGGGCAGTGCAGGGAGACGGCTCGCGGCGCCTGCTCGGCGACTACCGCGAGGCAACCTGGTCGCCGCACGGTCTCTTCGTCGCCGCCTCGTCGGGACGGACGCTGAGCGCAATCGAGCCCAATGGGACACCCCGCTGGTCGATCTCGGCGAGCGATCGCGTTCAGGATCCGCGCTGGTCGCCTTCGGGCTTCCGCATCGCCTATCGGGTGGGAAGCTCGCTGCGGGTCGTGAGGGCCGATGGAACCGGGGACGCGCTGGTCGGGCCGGCGAGCGCCGTGCCGCCCGCTTGGTTCCCTCCCGGCCTCCACCTGCTGGCCTACCTCGATGGCGAGCGTCGAATCGTGATCACCGAGACCGACGCCAGGCGGACGATGGACGCCGCTGCCGCCTCGCCCGGAGTAGTCGGACTGAGCTGGAGCGCGAACGGCCACAGGCTGATTGAAATCTCCAGACGCGACCTCTGGCTTCGGGACGTACGGATGAGCAAGCTCGCCAGCAGCCTCCGGCTCGGCACAGCGCGACGCATTCACCTCCCGACAGCAGGAGTGGTCCGCGCCGCCGCCTTCTCACCGCAAGGAGGCACGATCGCGGTCCTGCTGGACCGCTCGCTTGGGCCCGGCCCGCCGCGCAGCGAAGCCCTGCTGGTCGACCCATCCGGCGGCCCGGCCCGCCGCCTCTTTGGCGTCTCCGGCCACCTCACCGAACTCGCCTGGTCGCCGGACGGCCACCGCCTGCTGCTCGCCTGGCCCGCCGCGGACCAGTGGCTGTTCGTGCCCGTCGCGCGGGAGACGCGCCTGCGGGCAATCGGCGACGTCGCCGCGATCTTCTCGCCGGGCAACACCGCTCGGGCGCTATATCCGCGCATCGAAGGCTGGTGCTGCCCTGCCACCGAGCCGGGTGCCTGACCAAGCGGGGCAAGGACGCAGGGAGCGTGGCGTGCTCTGCACGCGAGCGACCGAGGACGCCGCACCGCGCCGCGTCAGGCGCCCGGCTCGCGCAACTGGTGGGCCTGAGTGAAGAAGTTGCGGTAGGCCAACGTGGTCGCGACCAATCCGGCGATCGCGACGCTGCCGAGCAGGGCGTAGAGCAGGATCAGCTGTAGGCGGACGGCGTCGGTTGGGTTGGCGCCGGCGAGCAGCATGCCGACCATCGTGCCGGGGAAGAAGATCAGCCCGGTGGTCTTGGTCGAGTCGACCAGGGTGATCATTCCCGAGCGCAGGGCGCGGCGGACGAAGGGAGACGCCGCCTCCTGGGCGGTGGCGCCGAGCGCCAGGGTCGCCTCGATCTTTGCCCGCGAGTCGACCATCTCGTCGCCGAGCCGGTTGAGCGCGACCGCCGAGGCCGTCATCGCGTTGCCGATCACCATGCCGCCAACCGGGACCAGGTAGCGGGCCGTCGGTTCGAACACCCCGAGGGCGACGACGAGGCCGAGCGTGGTGCCGCCCGCCAGCGCCAGCGCGATCAGCAGGGGCCAGAAGGCGTCCGGCACCTTCTTCGCCCGGCTACGGGCGGTGAGCGCGCCGAAGACGACCATCACCGCCAGCAGGCCGAAGACGAGCCAGAGCGTGTCGGCGTCGAAGATCAGCTTGATCGCGTAGCCGATCGCGGTCAGCTGGACGAAGGAGCGGACAGTGGCGATGCCGATGTCGCGCTCGAGATCGGCCTTCTGCCAGAAGGAGATCGCGGCGGCAAGCGCTACCAGCGTTAGCGAGGCGGCGACCTGCCAGGGGTCGAGGTGGATCGAGGTACTCAGGCCATCACCTCCTCGATCGGGCCGGCCTCGATCGCGCGGCCCTGCTCGAGCCGCACCACCCAGTCGCCCAGCCGGCGCGCCTGCTCGGGGTCGTGGCTGACCAGGACGATCGAGATCTCGAGCTCGCGGCGCAGCTCGGCGAGGGTCGACTCGATCGCGTCGCGGGCGACGTTGTCGAGCGCCGAGGTCGGCTCGTCGAGCAGCAGCACGGCCGGCTCTTGGGCAAGGGCGCGCGCCAGCATCACCCGCTGCTGCTCGCCGACCGAGAGCTTGGCGACGTCGCGCCCGGCGAAGTCCGCGGCAAGGCCGGCGAGGCGCAGGCAGCGCTCGGCCTCCAACTTCTTGCCGGCGAGGCCGGCGGCGTAGAGCAGGTTCGATTCGACCGTCCCCTCCAGCAGCGCCGGCAACTGTGGCACCAGCGAGACCTCGCGGCGCAGGGCCAGCGGTTCGGACTCGGCGAGCGGCTTACCCCGATAGGCAATTGTTCCCGTGTCGGGATCGGCGAGGCGGTTGAGCAAGCGCAGCAGGGTCGACTTGCCGGCGCCGGAGGGCCCGACGATCGCCGTTGCCCCAGTCGGAATCTTGGTGCTGACCGAGTCGAGGACGCGGCGATCGCCGCGGGTCAGGCTGACCTCGCTGAGCTCGAACAGCACCGGCGGATGATCCCACCGCGCCGGGCGCAAGATGCCTCCCGCCGCCGCTCCCCGCTTTGCCGCCGGTGCGAGCGGCTGGAACAATCGGGTAGGTGAACAGCGATGGCTAGAGCGATCTGGAGCGGCTCGATCAGTTTCGGGCTGCTCAACGTGCCGGTGAAGCTGTACAGCGCGGTGGCCCGCCGCGGGATCTCGCTGCGCGAGATCCGCGAGTCCGACAGCGCTCGCATCAAACATCGCCGCGTCGCCGAGGGGACCGACGAAGAGGTCCCCTACGAGAAGATCATCAAGGCCTTCGAGATCACCAAAGATCGCTACGTGCCGATCACCAAGGACGAGATGGCCTCACTCGACCCGAAGAAGACGCGCGCGATCGAGGTCCAGGACTTCGTCGAGATCGCCGAGATCGACCCGATCTACTTCGACAGCCCCTATTACCTCGGCCCCGCCGACGGCGCCGAGAAGGCGTACTCGCTGCTCGCCCAGGCGCTGGAGAAGTCGGGCAAGGTGGCGATCGCCCGCTTCGTCTTCCGCAACAAGGAGCACCTGGCGGCGATCCGCCCCGGCGACGGCGTGCTGACCCTGACCACGATGCGCTTCGCCGACGAGGTCGTGCCGCCGGCCGAGCTCGACGACGTGCTGCCTTCCGAGCAGCCGAAGATCGGCAAACGCGAGATCGAGATGGCCGAGCAGCTGATCGACTCGCTGACCCGTGACTTCGACCCGACGCTCTACCGCGACGAGTACCGTGAGGAGCTGCTGGCGATGATCGAACGCAAGGCGGCCGGCGAGGAGGTCGTGGCGGCACCGCAGGAGGAGCGCGAGCCGACCAAGGCGCCGGACCTGATGGCGGCGCTGGAGCAGAGCATCGCGGCGGTCAAGGGCAAGCGCGAGGACAAGCCGGCGAAGAAGCCGGCGGCGAAAAAACGGCGCGCGGCGAAAGCGAAAAAACCCGCCAAGGCCGCCGCGAAAACCAGCGCGAAGAAGAAAACAGGCTCGCGCGCCAAGGCCAAGTCCTCCAAGTAAGCAGTGGCCAGCAGCAGCCAGGTCGAGGTCGACGGGCGTGAGCTGAAACTCACCAACCTCGACAAGGTCCTCTACCCCAAAGCAGGCTTCAGCAAGGGCGAGGTCGTCGACTACTACGCCAAGGTGGCGCCGGCGATGGTTCCCCACCTGCGCGAACGAGCGGTGACCCTGCGCCGCTTCCCGGAAGGGGTCGACGACACCGACGCCGCCTTCTTCGAGAAGCGCTGTCCCAAGCACCGGCCCGAGTGGGTGAAGACCACGCCGGTCGGGGCGAGCACCGGCAGGATCGACTTCTGCGTCTGCGAAGACCGCGCGACGCTGGTCTGGATGGCGCAGCTGGCGGCGATCGAGCTGCACCCCTCGCTCTCGCTGGCGCCCGAGCACGACCGCCCGACGGTGCTCGCCTTCGACCTCGACCCCGGCCCGCCGGCCGAAGTCCTCTCCTGCTGCCGGGTGGCGCTGCGCCTGCGCGAGCTCTTCGCCCACTTCGGCCTCGAGTGCTTCGCCAAGACCTCGGGCTCGAAGGGCCTGCAGGTCTACGCCCCGCTCAACAACGACGAGGTCACCTACGAGGGCGACGACAACGGCGGCGGCACCAAACCGCTGGCCCGGGCGATCGCCCAGCTGCTCGAGAAGCAGACCCCCGACCTGGTCGTCTCGAAAATGAAGAAGGTCGAGCGCAAAGGCAAGGTCTTCGTCGACTGGTCCCAGAACCACCGCCGCAAGACGACGATCGCGGTCTACTCGCTGCGCGCCCGCGAACGGCCGACGGTCTCGACGCCGATCAGCTGGGACGAGGTCGAGCGGGCGGTCGACAAGGACGACGCCGGCTCACTTGTCTTCGAAGCCGGCGCCGTCCTCAAGCGGATCGAGCAGCACGGCGACCTCTTCGCGCCGGTGCTGGAACTGAAGCAGGAGCTGCCCGAGCTCTAGGTCAGACCGTGGAGCAGCGCGGCTTGCCGTAGTTCTTCAATGCGACGGCCCCTCTGTGGTCGACGCCCCAGTGCAGGAGGATGTCGCACTCGACTTCTTCCCCTGGCTGAGGCGTTTTGGCATAGAAGAACGCCACTTCGCAGTCGAAGCGGCTCTCGGACTTGCGGAGGCACTGCCCGGCTTCGTAGCGGGTGCACTTGCTGTCTTCGCGACAGCCAATCTGGGCAAATTCCTTGCTCACGCTCTTCGCCTGTCCGTAGCCCATATGCCAGTGAAAGGCCTGAGCACCAGCGACGAGCAAGAAGAACGCAGCCAACACCGACACGACCAGCTTTACTCTCATCGATTCTCTCCCAAAATCGTTTTCGGCAACGTATAGGAACGATCGGAATACTGGCGGACTTTTGCGTGGTCAGGCCGCGGTGCCGGACCTGAGCTCTGGCTCACGCCACATCTGGGTGACGCTGGGGCCATCCTCGGGCAGCTCGAACTCGCCGCAGACGGTGAAGCCGAGCCGTTCGTAGCGCGGGGTGTTGATCGGGTTGGACGACTCGAGGAAGGCCGGCGCGCCCTCGGCGTCGATTCGCTCCAGCGTGGCGGCCAGCAGCCCGATTCCCAGCCCGCGACCGCGGTGGTCGGGGTTGGTTGCGAGGAGGCTGAGGTAGTAGTGAGGCTCCGCGGTGGGATGGGCGGCTTCGAAGCGCTCGAACGTCTCCAGCACCCTGCCTGCGCCGTTCCCGAGCAGCTCCACCAGCAAGCCCTCCAAGCGCGCCTCGTCCTCGGGCCGCAGCTCGGGCTCTCCGGGCGGGATCCAGAGGGCGACCGCCGCGCAGTCCCCGGTGAGCCAGGCCGATTCGTAGCCGACGGCCGCTTTGGCCACCAGCTCCCAGATGGCGCGGTGCTGCTCGAGCCGCCGCTGCGAGTCCGGGAAGGCCCAGCCCCAAACGGGATCGGTGTAGAAGGCGCGCGCCAGCGTCTCGACCGCGGCGGGGATCTCGGCGTGGGTCGCCACCCTCGCTTCCACAGGGGCGCGGCGCTCCGGCGGTCCCGTCACGGCTAGAGCGGCTGGCGGACGACCGGCTTGCGGGTCGCCTTGACCTCGTCGAGGCGGCGCACAGGGGTCGTGTAGGGCGCCTGCTTGGCGCGCTCGGGATCCTGCTCGGCCTCGGCGAGGATCTGCTCGATCGCATCGGCGAAACCGTCGAGGCTCTCCTTGGTCTCGGTCTCGGTCGGCTCGATCATCAGCGCCTCCTCGACCAGCAGCGGGAAGTAGACGGTCGGCGGGTGGAAGCCGAAGTCGAGCAGGCGCTTGGCCAAATCGAGCGTGGCGAGGCCGAGCTCCCGCTTCATCGGCTTGCCGGAGAGGACGAACTCGTGCATGCAGTGGCGGTCGAAGGCAATTGGCAAGCGCTCGCCGGCGCGACCCTCGGCCAGGCGCGCCTTGAGGTAGTTGGCGTTCAGCACCGCCGTCTCCGAGGCCTCGGCGAGGCCGTCGCCGCCGAGGCTGAGGATGTAGGCGTAGGAGCGGACGAAGACGCCGAAGTTGCCTTGGAAGCCGCGCAGGCGGCCGATTGACTTGGGCCGCTCGTGGTCGAGGTCATAGATCGGGCCGTGGCCGTTGTTCTCTCGCCGCACCACCTGCGGCCGTGGCAGGAAGGGCTCAATCCGCTCGGAGACAGCGATCGGGCCGGCCCCGGGGCCACCGCCGCCGTGCGGCTGACTGAAGGACTTGTGCAGGTTGACGTGGACGATGTCGAAGCCCATGTCGCCGGGGCGCGAGTGGCCCATCACCGCGTTGAGGTTGGCGCCGTCGTAGTAGAGCGTCCCCCCCGCCGCGTGGATCAGCTCCGCGATCTCGGCGATGTTCTCGTCGAAGAGGCCGAGCGTGTTCGGGTTGGTCAGCATCAGGCAGGCAACCTGATCGGGGTCCGCGCCGATCTTGGCCCGCAGGTCGTCCATCTCGACCCCTCCGCGCTCGTTGGTCGCGACCTTGACCACCTCGTAGCCCGCCATCGTCACCGAGGCCGGGTTGGTGCCGTGCGAGGTGTCCGGCGCCAGCACCTTGGTCCGCTCTTCGCCGCGGTCGGCGTGGAAGGCGCGGGTGAGCAGCAGGCCGGCGAGCTCGCCGTGCGAGCCGGCGGAGGGCTGCAGGCTGACGTGGGGCAGCCCGCAGATCTCGCCGAGGCTCTCCTGCAGCAGCCACATCAGCTCCAATGCCCCCTGGGCGCGCTTGGGGTCCTGGGCCGGGTGCAGCCGGGCGTGACCGGGCAGCGCCGCTACCCGCTCGTTGAGCCGCGGGTTGTGCTTCATCGTGCAGGAGCCGAGCGGGTAAAAGCCGCTGTCAAGATCGAAGTTGCGGCGCGAGAGCTTGTTGTAGTGGCGGACGATCTCCGGCTCGGCGATCTCGGGGAGACGCGGCGGCACGGCGCGCAGGAGGTCGGCGGGAATCAGCTCCTCGAGCGGCGTCTCAGGGACTTCGGCCGCGGGCAGGACCGCGGCTCGCCGCCCCGCCTTCGACTTCTCATAGATCGTCTGCGCGCGTTCGCGCTGCATCGGGGTCTCGACCTCCGGCATCAGCTCACCTCCCCGGCCATTGGCGACTTTTGCGTCAAGTTGACGCTCAAGTCGCCAGCCTCGGCTTGGATCGCGGCGCCCAGCGCCTCGGCGAGCTCGTCGATCTGGGCCTTGCTGCGGCGCTCGGTGATCGCGACGAGCAGACCGTCCCCGTACTCGGGGTACTCGCGGGCGAGCGGGTAACCGGCGGCGATGCCGCGCTCGGCGCAACGCTCGAGCACGCGGTCGACCGGGGCGTCGAGGCGAACCGCGAACTCGCGCGCGACCGGCGCCTCGTGCAGCAGCTCGACCCCGTTGACCGCGGCCAGGCGCTCACGCGCGTAGGCGGTGCGGCGAACCAGCAGCTCACCCAGCTCGCGGAAGCCCTCGCGGCCGAGCCAGGCGAGGTGGACCATGGCGCCGAGCGCGTTGAGGGCCTGCGCGGTGCAGATGTTGTGGGTCGCCTTCTCGCGGCGGATGTGCTGCTCGCGCGTCTGCAGGGCGAGGACGAAGCCGCGGCGGCCGTCGACATCGTCGGTTTCGCCGGCGATCCGGCCCGGCATGCGGCGGATCTGCTCCTCGGTGGCGCAGAAGAAGCCGAAGGAGGGACCGCCGAAGTCGAGCCGGTTGCCGAGCGGCTGCCCCTCGCCGAGGGCGATGTCGGCGCCGCACTCGCCGGGCGGCTTGAGCACGCCGAGCGTCATCGGGTCGGTGGCGACCACCAGCAGCGCGCCGTGCTTCTTGGCCGCCGTGCCCAGGGCCTCGACCCGCTCGACCGCGCCGAGGAAGTTGGGGCTCTGCAGGAAGACCGCCGCGGTCTCGCCGTCGACCGCGGCGGCGAGCGCCCCGGCGTCGGTCTCGCCCTCGCGCAGGCCGACCTCGACCACCTCGGCCCCGTAGCCGACCGCGTAAGTCTCGAGCGTCTCGCGGCTGTGCGGGTGCAGGCCGCGCGAGACGACGAAGCGCTTGCGCTTCGTCGCCGCCATCGCCAGGTAGCCGGCCGAGGCGACCGAGGAGGGCCCCTCGTAGAGGCCGGCGTTGGAGACGGGCAGGCCGGTCAACTCCGACATCGCCGTCTGGAACTCGAACATCACCTGCAGCCCACCCTGGGAGATCTCCGGCTGGTAGGGCGTGTAGGGCGTGAGGAACTCGGAGCGCTGGGTGATCGCGTCGACGATCGCCGGCACGTAGTGGTCGTACATCCCGGCGCCGACGAAGCAGACCTGCCGTTCGGCATCCTCGTTGCGGGCCGCCAGCGCCGCCAGGCGCTCGAAGACCGCGGCCTCGCTCATCCCCTCCGGCAGGGCCAGCGGGCGGCCGAGACGAAGCGGCTCGGGGATCTGGGCGAAGAGCTCGTCGACCGAGCCGGCGCCGATCGCGGCAAGCATCTCCGCCCGGTCGTCGGGCGTCGCTGAGGTGTAGCGAGTCACCCGCTGAAGGCTACGGAAGCGGGAGGGCGGGACGGCCTAGGACTTTTCCAGCATCTTGCGGTATTCGTCCGCACCAAGCAGCGCCCCGCGCTCCTCGGGCTGGGTTAGCTTGACCTTGACCAGCCAGCCCTCGCCGTAGGGGTCCTCGTTGATCTTCTCCGGTGTGTCTTCGAGCGAGTCGTTGACCTCGACGATCTCGCCGGACATCGGCGCGATCACCTCGGAGACCGCCTTGACCGACTCGACCTCGGCGTAGGAAGCGTCTTTGGAGATCGTCGCGCCGACCTCGGGCGCGTCGTAGAAGACGACCTCGCCGAGGCTGTCCTGGGCGTACCAGGTGACCCCGAAGACGGCGTGCTCGTCCCCCTCGAGCCGCGCCCAGTCGTGCTGGTCGTGGTAAAGCAGGTCGTCGGGGTAGTGCGCGTCGGACAAGGTCATCCTTTCCGCTGGTAGAGGGGCTTGGAAGCTATCCGGGCGGGTCGATGCTTGCCGCGCACGTCGATCTCGACCTCGCTGCCGGGCGCGGCCAGGTCGGCCCGCACGTAGGCCATGCCGATGCCGAGCTCGAGCGAGGGCGAGAAGGTGCCGGAGGTGACGGTTCCGACCCGCTCCTCGCCGGCGAGGACCGGGTTGCCTTCGCGCGGGATGCCGGCGCCCTCGATCTTGAACGGCGCCAGCTTCTCGACCGTGCCCTCGCGGCGCGCCCGCGCCACCGCCTCGGCACCGAGGAAACCGGTTGCCTCTGCGCAACACCAGCCAAGGCCGGCCTCGATCGGGTTGCGCTCGGTCGTCAGGTCGTTGCCGTGCAGGTGGAAGCAGACCTCGAGCCGCAGCGTGTCGCGGGCACCGAGCCCGCAGGGGACGACGCCGGCGTCGAGCAGCTCGGCCCAGATCGCCGGGGCGATCTCGGGGTCGATCAGCAGCTCGGCGCCGTCCTCGCCGGTGTAACCAGTGCCGCAGACGAGCGCCGGCCGGTTGCCGATCCGCGCCGTCGCGACCCGCATCCGCACCGGCAGCGCGAGGCCGAGGGCGCCGGTCAGGATCGCGCGGGCGTGCGGGCCCTGCACGGCGAGCATCGCGTAGCGGTCGGCGACGTCGCGCACGGCGACGTCGAACTCGCGGCTCCAGCGGCCGAGCCAGGCGAGGTCGGCGGCGTGGTTGGCCGAGTTGGTGACGATCAGGTAGCGGTCGCCGCCGAGCCGGTAAGTGAAGAGGTCGTCGAGCACGCCGCCGTCCTCATTGCAGAGGCAGGAATACTGGGCGCCGCCGAGCTCGATCTCCCCCACGTCATTTGTTAGAACGCGCTGGAGAAAGGCGAGCGCGCCGGGCCCCTCGACCTCGACCTCGCCCATGTGCGAGACGTCGAACATGCCGGCGTGCGTGCGCACCGCCGCATGCTCCTCGCGGATGCCCTCGTAGGTGACCGGCATCTCCCAACCGGCGAAGGGAACGAGCTTGGCCCCGAGCTCGGCGTGGCGCTCGTAGAGCGGCGTGCGTCTAAGGGTCGTGTCAGCCACGCGCGGCAGCGTATTGGAGAGCTGTGGCAGGCTCACCCGTGGAGATGGCCGAGGCAGCGCAGAGCGAGATCCGCCGAGCCGGCGCCGGCGACGCCGCCAACGTCGCCCGCCTCCTGCACGACTTCAACAGCGAATACGAGGACTACACGCCGGGCGTCCCCGCACTGACCGAGCGCCTCGGAGAACTGCTCGGCGAAGGAGCAATCACCGTCCTGCTGGCAGGCGACCCACCAGTGGGCTTCGCCCTATTTCGCATCCGCCCGTCGCTCTGGGCCAAGGCCGGCGACGCCTACCTAGAAGAGCTCTACGTGGTCCCGGCGCAGCGCCGCCAAGGCATCGGTCGAGCCCTACTGGAGGCCTCGATCGAAGCCGCCCGCAAAGCCGGCGCCAACCACTTCGAGCTAACCACGGGTGAGACCGACACCGAAGCAAGGGCCCTCTACGAGAGTCGCGGCTTCACCAACCACGAAGGCACTCCGGATGGCCCCCGAATGCTCTACTACGAGCTGGACCTGTAGAGGCCGTTGTCGGGCCTTCCCGCCGCCGCTTCGCGGGAGTTCGTCGGGAAGGCCCGACAACGGCCTCTGCCACCCGAAGCTCGAGCAGATGATTGAGCGCGCGCGAAGGGGCCGTTCGGCGGCCTCTTCTCACGAACTCCCGCGAAGCGGCGGGAGAAGAGGCCGCCGAACGGCCCCTTCCACCCCGCTGAGGCTCATTCTTTGAGGAACCCAGGTACGTCGATGTCGTCATCCGACACCCGCAGTTTGCGGATGTCAGTGTCCTCCGCGGAAATCCGCGGACGCGACTCGTAACGCCGCCGCACCCGCTGCGGCGACCGCGCCAGCAGCTCGAAGCCCTCGAAGCCAGTCGCAATGACGGTAACCCGGACCTCGTCTTTCATCGACTGATCGACGACCGAGCCGAAGATGATGTTGGCGTTGTCGTCGGCCTCGGCCTGGACCAATTGGGCGGCCTCGTTGACCTCGAAGAGGCCAAGGTCCTCGGGCCCAGTGATGTTGAGCAGCATCCCGGTCGCGCCCTTGATCGACTCCTCGATCAGGGGCGAGGTGATCGCGGCCTTGGCCGCGTCGAGGGCGCGGGCCTCGCCGGAGGCGGAGCCGACGCCCATCAGTGCGGAGCCGGCGTCGCGCATGATCGTGCGCACGTCGGCGAAGTCGAGGTTGATCAGGCCGGGGATCGTGATCAGGTCGGTAATGCCCTGAACGCCCTGGCGCAGGATGTCGTCGGCCTGGCGGAATGCCTCGAGCACGCTGGTGCGCCGCTCGACCGCCTGCAGCAGCTTCTCGTTGGGGACGATGATCAGGGTGTCGACGTTGTTGCGCAGCTTCTCGATCCCCTCGAGTGCCTGCTGCATCCGTCGTTTGCCCTCGAACTCGAAGGGCTTGGTCACGGCGCCAACGGTCAGCGCGCCGATCTCTTCCTTGGCGATCTCGGCGATCACCGGGGCCGAGCCGGTGCCGGTGCCGCCGCCCTCGCCAGCGGTTACGAAGACCATGTCGGCGCCCTTCAGCGCCTCCTTGATCTCGTCGCGACTCTCCGCCGCCGCGCCAGCCCCGACCTCCGGGTTGCCGCCGGCGCCGAGGCCGCGGGTCAGCTCCTGACCGATCGAGAGCTTGATGTCAGCGTCACACGCCTGCAGCGCTTGAGCATCCGTGTTGACGGCGACGAACTCGACGCCACGAATGCCGGCGTCGACCATGCGACTGACGGCGTTAGTGCCGCCGCCGCCGGCGCCGACCACCTTGATCACCGCTAGGTATGTGGATTCCATCTCCCGATTTCTCCAAGCCCAGTCCCGCTAGGGGCTGGATATGTCCCAATCCGCAGGACTGGGTGTTGAGTTGAGCCTTTGTTCTGTCCGAAGCTACAGCAATGCTTGAGAGTTCAAGGGTACGCTGTAACCGCGGAAATTGCGCTCAACGTAGGGTATCGGGCGGGGTCTGTCAAACCGCCGGGCGGCATCCTGCAAGGCCGATGTCTCAAGTCTTACTTGAGAGTTTACCCAACCTAACCCTGTGGTCGAGGGTTCATTCAATGGGTGGAAGCGTATGCCCAGAGCCCTTTGTGGCGGGCCTTCCCGGAGCGCTCAGGTCAACATAATCGAGCGCCGTGATCGACGGATCGGCGAGCACTGCTGCCGCCGCCTTCCACTTGCGCTCCGCGTCGATGGCGCTGCCGAAGCGCAGTTCGATCCCGGAGGTGAGTTCGACCACCACCCCGCTTTCGCCGAAATAGCTGCCCTCTATATATGGACGCAGCGCCCGAGGCGCGGCCGCAAGGACGCGAACCTGTTCGAGGACGGGGCCCTGCAGGCGCGGTCCTTTCGGGGCTGAGCCGATCGGCAGCCGCGGCAAGTGGCTGTCTTCCGGCACCGGGAACCAGGTGAGCACGGTGCCATCGCCAGCGACCGCCACCGCTTCGCTGTCACTGCCGATCACCGCCACCGGCTCGGAGGAGACGAGGTGCGGCTCCACCGTCTTGCCGCCAACGACCTTCTGGGCGACGAAGGCGACGAGGATCGCCGCGACGATCACGAGCCCCCCTCGGTACAGCCGCCTCACAGGTCCCAGCCCTCTGGCCACTCGACCTCTCCCAGCACCTGCACCTCGGGCTCGAGCACGACGCCGGTCTGCTGGTACACCCGGCGCCGTCCCTCGGCCATCAGCGCCAGCACGTCCGCCGTCGTCGCGTGCCCGGTGTTCTCGACGAAGTTGGCGTGCTTCTCGGCGAAACGAGCTTCTCCCCGGCCAAGCCCGCGGCAACCGGCCGCCTCCAGCAGCTGACCGGCACTGCGCCCCTCCGCCCGCGGGTCCTCCGGGTTCTTGAAGGTCGAGCCGAAGGTCTTGATCCCGGAAGGCTGGGCTTCGCGACGCTTGCCGCGCATCTCCTCCAGACGGGAGCGGATTGCCGTCGGGTCGTCCGGGCGCAGGTTGAAGGCGACGCGCGAGACGATCTCGCCCGCCGTGAGGTTGGAGCTGCGATAGGCGAAGCCGAGCGAGTCCGGCTTACGCCGTTCGCGGCCCCTCGCCGTGAAGACGTCGACCCACTCCAGCACCTCGGCGAGCTGGCCGCCGTAGGCGTTGGCGTTCATCTTCACCGCCCCGCCGGCCGTGCCGGGGATGTTGACGCCGAATTCGATCCCGGCGAGACCCCAGCCGGCGGCCTTCGCCGAGGCCGAGGGGAAGCGGGCGCCGCCGCCGCAGACCATCCCCTCCTCCTCGCGCTCGATCGTGGTTAGCTCTCGATCGAGCTTGAGCGCGAGTCCGTGGAAGCCCGCGTCGGCGACGAGCAAGTTCGAGCCGGAGCCGATCACGCCGAGGGCGAGGCCCTCGTCCGCGGCCCACGCCAACACCGCGAGCAACTCTCCCTCGTTCCCGGGTCGAGCGAAGAAGTCGGCGTCGCCGCCGGTGCGCACCGTGGTCAACCGGGCAAGGGGGAAGCCCTTTTGCACTCCCGCAGGCTGGGAGCTCACCGTGACACCCCCTCGCCGCGGCCGCCGTCTTCGACCAGGGCCTCACCGATCTTGAAGACGTCGCCGGCGCCGATCGTGACCAGCACCTGGTCGGCGTAGCCGACGGCCCGGTTGTCGTCCAGGAGGTCGCCCAGAGCGCGATCCGCGGCAGCGGCATCGGGCAACCAGCTGACCCGCCGGCCCCCCATCCGCTCGGCCGCTGCCTGCGCGACCTGCAGCCCGCTCACCCCGGCCAACTCCCCGACCGGCTGCTCGCGGGCCGGGTAGACGTCAAGCACGACGACCTCGTCGGCCAGGGCGAGGGCGGCGCCGAACTCCTCTCCGAAGGCCTTGGTGCGCGAGTAGAGGTGGGGCTGGAAGACCGCGACCAGGCGACCGGGTCCCTGCTCGCGCAGGGCCGAGAGGGCCGCCCGCACCTCGGTCGGGTGGTGGGCGTAGTCGTCATAGATACGGACACCGGCGCGGGAGCCCTTGAGCTCGAGCCGACGCCTCACCCCGGGAAAGTCGGCGAGAGCAGCCGCGGCCCGCTCGAGGTCGAAGCCAGCCTCGCCCAGGGCAGCGAGAGCAGCGCGCGCGTTGAGCAGGTTGTGCTGGCCCGGGACCGCGAGGTCGAGCGACTCCGGGTCGGGTCGATCGAGGTCGAAGTTGCTCACCCGTGAACCGCTGGTGACCTCGGTCAGGCTGTCGTCCGCGGGAGCGACGACGGCCTTGGCGGGCTCGACGAATTGCCTGAACGCCTTGCGCAGCTCGGCGACCGAGCCCCAGCGACTGTGATGGTCCATCTCGACGTTGGTGACGACGGCGATCTCCGGTTTCAGCTCGAGGAAGCTGCCATCGCTCTCGTCAGCCTCGGCGACGACCCACTCGCCACCGCCCCAGCCAGCGTTGGCGGCAGCGGTCGCCGTCCCCAGGCCGGGGACCTCGCCACCGACGAAGAAGGCCGGGTCGGCGCCGAGCGCTCGCAGCGCCCAGACCAGCATCGCCGTAGTCGTCGTCTTGCCGTGGGTGCCGGCGACGGCGATCAGGCGCTTCTCGGCGCAGAGGTCGGCGAGCAGGGCGCCGCGATGAATCGGCTCGACACCGCGTTCGTGGGCCAGGGCGAGCTCCGGGTTGTCCGCGCCGATCGCGGTCGAGACCACCACCTCGGCGCCCTCGGGCAAGTTCGCCGCGTCATGGCCGACCGTGGGATCGAGCCCAGCGACACGCAGGCGCTCCATATAAGAGGAGTCGGCCCGGTCGCTGCCACTCACGCTCGCGCCAAGCTCAGCGCAGACAAGCGCCAGCCCACTCATCCCAGCCCCACCGATGCCGATGAAGTGCAGCCGCCTGGAAGCCCAGTCGCTCATGTTCCGGTGCGCCTTTTGCTCTCCATAGGTGCATAAGGCGCACCGGAATCAGTGGCAGACGCTCCAGAGCCAGCCGCGGCGAGGATCTCGTCGGCGATGCGCCGGGCGGCGTCGGGCTTGGCGAGCGAGGTTGAGGCCTCGGCCATCGCCGCAAGCCGAGGCCGGTCCTCGAACAGCGACGAGACCAGCCCGGCGAGGAGCCCCGCGCTCAAGTCGTCGTCGGCGACCGTCTCCGCCGCCCTCGCCTCGCTCATCCAGGCCGCGTTTGCCGTCTGGTGATCGGCCGTCGCGTATGGATAGGGGACGAGGATCGCCGGCCGGCCGGCGGCGACGACCTCGAAGATCGAGCCGCCGGAGCGGGCCAGCACGAGATCGCAGGCGGCGAGGACGTCGCCGAGATCCGGCTCGTAGGGGAGCAGCGTGTAGCGCTCGGCGTGCGGAGCCGCGGCCAGGCGCCGCTCCAGGTCCTCGTAGTCGCGGCGGCCGCTGAGGTGGAGGACGTGGAAGTCGCGGCGAAACTCGGCATCGGGGCCGCCGGGCCCAGCCTCGGCGAAGGCCTCGATCGCCGCCTCGTTGATCGAGCGCGCGCCCTGACTGCCGCCCATCACCAGCAGGCAGCGGGCGTCGGGCGCGATCTCGAAGCGCCGCCGCGCCTGCTCTCGGTCGGCCCGCAGGATCGCCGCCGGCAGCGGGCGCCCGGTGACGAGGTAAGGCTCGCCCTCGCGCCCCGCGATCGGGAAGGCGAGGCAGACACGACGGGCCCGTCGCGCCAACAGGCGGTTGGCGAGGCCGAGGTGGCTGTCGGCCTCGGTCAGGACCAAGGGGGTGCGGGTGAGGACCGCGGCCAGGCCGGCCGGGCCGGCGACGTAGCCACCGCCGCCGACGACCACGTCGGCACCACGTCGCCGCAGGGCCCGCCGTGCCGCTCCCACCGCACCGGCGGCCTCGCCGACGGCGACCGCCGCCCGCAGCGGGTTGCGGCGGTCGATCCCACGCACCTTGAGGAAGTCGATCTCGTAACCGGCGGCGGGCACCAGCTCGGCCTCGATCCGCTCCTCGGTGCCGAGAAACGAGACCTCGGCGCCGCTAGCCCGAAGCTCTTCGGCGACGGCCATCGCCGGCACGACGTGGCCGGCGGTTCCTCCCGCTGCCACTACGACTCTGGGCGCTTTGTCCACCACGGCTAGATCCGCTCCTTTGGCTCCTTTTGCGAGCCCCATTAGTGCGCCCGCCCTCGACGACGCGCAGTTTGCCAGCGCCGGAGGCGCGACCCGGCCGCGCCGCGGCCGTCGCCCTTCCCCCGCGGGCGACGTTTAGAACCAGGCCCACCGCGAAAAGCGTGACCAGCAGGCTGCTGTTGCCGTAGGAGACGAAGGGCAGGGGGACGCCGGTCAGCGGCGCCAGGCCCATCACGGCGAAGAGGTTGATCGTCGCCTGGACCAGGATCAGCGAGGTCAGGCCGGCAACGAGCAGCTTGCTGTAGCGGTCCCTGGCTTTCTGCGCCACGCGCAGGCCGGCGTAGCCGAGCAGGCCGAAGAGGCCGACGACGCCGAGGATGCCGATCATGCCGAGCTCCTCGCCGATCACGGCGGAGATCATGTCTGTGTGGGCCTCGGGCAGGTAAAAGGCCTTCTGCACCCCATTGCCGATGCCGACGCCGAAGAGGCCGCCGGAGCCGAGCGCGATCTTGGCCTGGGCCGCCTGGAAGCCGGCGCCGGCAGCCTCGGCGCCGGGATTGAGGAAGCCGGTCAGGCGGGCCATCCGGTAGGGCTCGATCACGGTCAGCAACAGGGCGAGGCCGCCGAGGCAGAGGGCGATCTTGCCGATGTCAACTGGGCGGGCGCCGGCGGCGATCAGGGTCGCGGCGACCGAGAAGGCGATCACCATCGTCGTCCCCATGTCCGGCTCGGCCATGATCAGCAGGCAGGCGGTGCCGACGACGAGCAGGAAGGGCATCAGCCCCTGCAGCGAGCGCACCCGTTTCGGTTCGCGGGCGAGCAGGTCGGCGCCGTAGAGGACCAGCGCCACCTTGGCCAGCTCCGAGGGCTGGAACTGCAGCGAGCCGGGGCCGAGCCAGCGGCTGGCGCCGTTGGCGCTGGTGCCGGCGACGAGGACAAGCAGGAGCAGGAAGAGCGAGCCGACGAGCAGCGCCGGGGTGAGGCGGCGGACGGCGGTGAGGCCGTGGCGGGCGGTGAGGTGCATCACCAGCAGCCCCAGCGCCCCGCAGATCAGCGTCCGCTTCAAGTAGAAGGCGCTGTTGGCGAGGTTGCCGTCGCTGAGCACCTGGGTCGTCGAGCTGGCCGAGAAGACCATCACCGCGCCCAGGGCCAGCAGGCAGAGGGTGGCGGTGAGCAAGAGGCTGTACTCGGTCGAGGGCGCGGCGGCGCGGGAACGCCTCTTTTGCTTCGTCTTCGCTTTCTTCTTCGTCCTGCCGGCGATCAGACCGCCAAGGGAGAGGGCGCGAGCGCTCACGCCAGACCCCCGACGATCTGGCGGAAACGCTCGCCGCGCTGCTCGAAGTTCTCGAAGGCGTCGAAGCTGGCGCAGGCCGGCGAGAGCAGCACGGTCTCGCCGGGCTGCGCCGCGGCGGCGGCGAGGCGCACCGCTTCTTCCAGGTCCTCGCAGAGGTGCAGCTCGACCCCGGCGGCGATCGCCGGCGCCAGCGCCTCGGCGAGGCGCCCGGCCGAGGCGCCGGTCAGATAGCAAGCAGCGCAACGCTCGCGGACCGGATCGAGCAGCGACGCGTAGGACTCGCCCTTCTCGCTGCCGCCGAGGATCGCCCGCACCCCGCCCTCGAAGGCGCGCAAGCCGACCGTGGCCGAGGCGACGTTGGTCGCCTTGGAGTCGTTGACGAAGCGCACGCCGTCGATCTCCGCCACCAGCTCGAGCCGGTGCGGCACGCCGGCGAAGCTCCTCAGCCCCTCGCGCACGGCCTCGCGATCGAGCCCCATCGAGAGCGCCGCGGCGGCGGCGGCCATCGCGTTCTCGACGTTGTGCTCGCCGAAGAGGCCGAGCTCGGAGACCGCCAGCAGCGGCTCGCCGTCGTAGAAGATCGTGCCCTCGGCGACGGCGACTTCGCAGTCGGGCCCGGCGCCGTGGCAGAAGGCGATGCGGCGCGCGCAACCGCCGAGGTCGACGCCGGCCAGCTCGGGGTCGTCCGCGTTGTAGACGGCGACGTCGTCGTTGCCCTGGTTGGCGAAGATCCGCAGCTTCGCCGCCAGGTATGCCTCGAGGTCGCCGTGGCGGTCGAGGTGGTCTGGCGCAAGATTGAGGAAGACGGCGCACTCGGGCGCGAAGGTGACGCTGTCCTCGAGCTGGAAGCTCGATGCCTCGCAGATCACCGTCGCGTCCGGCTCGATCTCGCCGGCGAGCGAGGAAAGCGGCGTGCCGACGTTCCCGGCCACCGCCACCGGCTCGGCGGCCGAGCGGTAGATGTGGCCGAGCAGCTCGACCGTGGTCGTCTTGCCGTTGGTCCCGGTCACGGCGACGAACCGATTTGGGACCGCCCGCCAGGCGAGCTCCAGCTCGCCGATCACGTCGATCCCACGCTCCAGGGCCGCCGCGATCACCGGCGCCTCCCGCGGCACGCCCGGGCTCTTGACCACAGTCCGCACCCCCTCGAGGAGTGCCAATCCGTCTGCATCCAGGACGACTTCGACGCCGACCCGCCGAAGCCCTGCTGCCCCCTGCGGATGTCCCGAATCGACCCCCCGCACGACCTCGCCCCGCTCGGCCAGCAGCCGGGCCGCGGCGCGTCCGGAACGGGCCAGACCGACAACGAGGAGGGGGCCCCTGGGAAGAGGCGGACGAAGCTTGCCCGGAAACGTCTCGGCCATCGTCACATCTTCGATCTCGAGGGCCATGAACCTGTAGCCGACCGAGCACGCCGGGACGCGGCGGAGATGGCGACCGGTCGCCATCTCCGCCGCGTCAGGCTAGGCGGGAACGGCCGGGACAGCAGGCTCCTTGACACCGCGAATCTGCTGACCGACGTCGGACTCGGGCTCCATGAGCGCCTTGGCGGTGGCGTGTGCGTACTCCTTTGCCCCGCCCACCGCGAACTTCCCCGTCGCGGGATTCACCTTTCCTGCCACGCCGGACCAATGCGACCCCGCCGACCAGTCAACCGTGCCGTCCGAGAGCACCGCGAGCGCCCGCTCTTGGCCGACCGGATCCGCGTCGTAGAAGGCCTTGCCCAGGGCCCCAAGGCTGGCGGTCACCGGGACCGAGCGGAGGATGTTGGCTTTGCTGCGGTATTCCTCCCAGCCGAACCGGTCGAAGACCTGCCCCAGCCAGTTCAGCGCGACCTTCTCCAGCCTCTCCATGTCGACGTCCCCCTCCGGGATCGGTTTCGCGCCGTACTGGATGACGCCAACGCCCTTGGCGATGGCGGCAACCATCAGCCGAGCCTGCAGACCCGTCATCAGCGCTTCCGATTTTGCCGCCACCTGCCTCTGCCGCATCTCGAGCTCGTAGCCCAGCGTTTCGAACACCGCCTTCGCAACCTCCCCGAAGGGATCGGTGAAATCGGCCATCGCCACGAGGTTGGGGTTGACCCCCACCCCCTTGCCGTTGACGTCGGCGAAGTACTTGGCGACGACCTTCGGGTCCTGGATGCCGTGAACGACAAGCACGGCGACCTTCTTCTCGAGCAGCTGCTCGACCTCCGTCTCGGAGAGCCTTTCGACGTTGGTGAGCAGGCCATCGCCACGGGACTCGCCATCGAGGAAGATCCCCTTTTGCTGGATCGTCGCCAGGCCCCCCTCAAGCGGAAGCTTCTGGGGAAAGCAGAGGATGAAGACGCCGAGGAAGCCCGGTCGCGGACGCCCTTTGTTGTCCGGAAGCCACTGCTCGCGGATGTAGTCGGCCAGTGGGCCCTTGGCGTTCGTCTTCTTCGCTCCGGCGAAATCCCGCTGGATCACCGAGTGCAGCTCGCGGAGCTTGTCGACCTCTCGCTGCTCGAGCGGATTCAATTTCGCTCTGGGCAGGAAGTTACGCGCCGGCACCCCGACCTCGAGCACGTCCCTCACGGTCATCACGGTGACGGCTTCGTAGTCGTCGACGGCTATGATCGACAACGTATGGTTGATCACTTCTGGCCTCCTCATGGCTAAGTGGTTGACTTACACGGCGGCGGGGTTCTAGGCCCCGCCGTTTCTAGTTCAGGTGCTCCCTGAGATATCTCAGGATAGACCTCAGTTATTGAAAGTCAACCCTGAGCTTAAGAGCTGGTTCGCTATTTACTGGCTAGATGGCCTGGCGCGGTACAGCACATGCGGCCTCAGCGGATGCCCTGCGGGCAGGCCAGGGTGATCGAAGTCGTCCCGCGGATCGCGACTCATCCCAAGCCGCTCCATCACCGCCCGCGAGCGCCGATTCGCCGGCGCCGTGAACGAGACGATCTCGGCCAGCCCAACCTCATCGAAGCCAAGCGCGAGCGCCGCGAGCGCCGCCTCCGTCGCGTAGCCGTTGCCCCAAGCCGATCGCGCCAGCCGCCAGCCGATCTCCACCGCCGGCATGAAATGCGCCTCGAAATCAGGCACGGCCAACCCGGCGAACCCGATGAACTCCCCCGTAGCCCGAACCTCAAGCGCCCAGAGCCCAAACCCATTCTCGGCAAAGCCGACTTTGATCCGCTCAACCAGTTCGTCGCTCTGCCCCCGGCTCAACAGCTCAGGGAAGTGCTCCATGACAACGGGGTCGGCATTCATCGCCGCAAAGGGCTCGAGATCTAAGCCCCGCCATTGCCGCAGCTCCAGCCGCGGAGTCTCGAGGGATGGCTGCGGGCCTCGGGTGCCCCTTCCCCGGAGGCTCCCGGTCCAGCGACTCAAATCGCCACCCCGACCCAGCTGCGCAACAGTCTCCGGGGAAGGGGCACCCGAGGCCCGCTCCCTACCGCCCGATGCTCTGCTGGTAAAGCGTGAACCCGATCCCCGAGCACACCGCGGCGATGATCCAGAACCGCAGCATGATCTTCGTCTCCGACCAGGCCATCATCTCGAAGTGATGGTGCAGCGGCGCCATCAGGAAGACGCGGCGGCGAAAGCTTTTGAAGGAGAAGACCTGGATCGCCACCGAAAGCGCCTCGATCACGAAGATGCCGCCGATGATGATCAGCAGCACCTCGGTCTGGGTCATCACCGCGAGGGCGCCGATTGCGCCCCCCAATCCGAGCGAGCCGGTGTCGCCCATGAAGATCGAGGCCGGGAAGGCGTTGTACCAGAGGAAGCCGATGCAGGCGCCGACCAGGCAGGCGGAGAGCAGGGCGAGGTTCTGCTGCTCGTTGGTGACGAAGGCGATCGCCGTGTAGGCGAGCAGCACAATCGCGCAGGAGCCGGCGGCGAGGCCGTCGAGGCCGTCGGTGAGGTTGACCCCGTTGGAGGTGCCGCCGATGACGAGGAAGACGAGGACGAAGTAGAGGACCGGGCCAAGGTCGACCGTGGCGTCGCCGATGCGGAAGAAGAGGATCGGCTCAAGCCCGACCTCGTGGCGGGCCACCCACCAGAGCCCGAGCGCGAGGAAGAGCTGAAAGAGCATCTTCCAGCGCGCCGAGAGGCCGAGCGAGCGGCGCTTGACGATCTTGATGAAGTCGTCGGCAAAGCCGATCGCGGCGCAGCCCATCGCCACCCCGAAGACGGCCATGCTCTGCGCATCGCGGTCGGAGAGGACCAGATAGGGCACGCAGATCGAGGCGAAGATGATCAGGCCGCCCATCGTCGGCGTGCCCGCCTTGGCGTGGTGCTCCTGCGGCCCGTCCTCGCGGATGTGCTGGCCGAACTCCTTGACCCGCAGGTACTCGATGAACTTGGGGCCAAGGAAGATGCAGATCAGCATCGCCGCCATGCCGGCGATCAGGACTTCACCCATGATCGGGCGCGTCCTCGTCGCCCCCGGAGGACTCGAGCAGCTGCTCGAGCGTCGCGGCGACGGCCTCGAGGCCGGCCGAGCGCGAGCCCTTGACCAGGATCGTGTCGCCGGGTTCGAGCTGGGCGGCGAGCAGCTCGGCCGCCTCTTCGGGCGTGCCGACCAGATCGTCCGGCCCGTAGTCCTGGGCCGGCTTGCCGACGCCGATCAGCAGGTCGATGCCGCCGGCGCGGGCGCTCTCGCCGACCTCACGGTGGTAGTCGGCGGCGCCGGGGCCGAGCTCGGCCATCTCACCCAGCACCGCGATCCGTCGCTCCCCCTCGAGCGAAGCGAGGTGGCTGAGCGCGGCGCGCATCGAGACCGGGTTGGCGTTGTAGCAGTCGTTCACAAGGACGATTCCGTCGCCCATCTCGAGGCGCTCGCCCCGAAAGCGTGAGAAGCCTATGTTCGCAGCGCGGTCGGCCATCCCCGCGAGGGGCGCGCCCAGGGCCACCCCTGCGGCGATCGCCGCCAGGGCGTTCTCGAGGTTGTGCGCCTCGGCGAAGGGAAATTGGAAGGACTGGCGCCCGGCCGGGGTCTCGACCAGCGCCTCGGTGATGCCGTCGGCGACCGCGCTCTCGACCGCGAAGACGTCGCCGCCAGGGCCGAAGCGCAACAGCCGTGGCGCCGCGCCCAGGTGCGGCTCCAGCTCGCCGGCTTCGACCGGTGCGATCGCGGTCCCATCGGGTGGCAGCGCCGCCAGCACCTCGGCCTTCGCCGCCGCGATCGCGGCGACCGAGCCGAGCAACTCGACGTGGACCGGGCCGACGTTGGTGATCACCGCCACCTCGGGCTCGGCGATCGCGGCCAGCTCGGCGATCTGCCCGGCGCCGCGCATCGCCATCTCGAGGACAAGGACGTCGGCGTCATCCGGAGCTTCGAGCAAGGTCAGCGGCAGGCCGATCTCGGTGTTGAGGTTCTCGCGGTTGGCGTGGACCCGGCCGGGCAGCAGCGCCCGGGCGATGTCCTTGACCGAGGTCTTGCCGACCGAACCGGTGACGCCGACGACCCGAGCCCCGAGGGCGCGCCGCCAGGCGCGCGCAAGTGCCTGAAGCGCAGCAAGCGGATCGTCGACGGCAAATACCCACGCCCCGCCCTCCCGGCCGCTGACTTCGCCTTTCGTCTCGCTATGCGGAACTAAACGCGAAGTCAGCGATCGGTCGAGGACGACGCCCCAGGCCCCCGCCTCGATCGCGGCCGGGGCGAACTCGCCGCCGTTGACGCGCTCGCCGGGCAGGCCGAAGAAGAGGTCGCCCGGCCCGGTCTCGCCGGAGCCGATCGTGGCCCGCACCGGCGCACCCTGCTCGCCGCGGGCGACGATCTCAGCGCCGCAAGCCGCGGCAATCTCCTCCGGGCCGAGCCTCAAAGCCGGCGCAGCTCCTCGCGGGCGACCTCGCGGTCGTCGAAGGGCAGCTTGCGACCATCCTCGAACTCCTGGCCCTGCTCGTGCCCCTTGCCCGCGATCACCACCGTGTCGCCGGGTCGGGCCTGGCCCAGCGCCAGCGCGATCGCGGCCCGCCGGTCGGGCTCGACCTCGACGTTGGCGCCGTTCTCGACCCCGCCGAGGACCTCGGCGATGATCGCCTCGGGGTCCTCTGAGCGCGGATTGTCGGAGGTGACGATCGCCAGGTCGGAGAGCGAAGCACCGGCCCGTCCCATCTTCGGCCGCTTGTCGCGATCGCGATCGCCGCCCGCACCGAAGACCGAGAGCACCCGCCCCTCGCTCAGCCGCCGCGCCGCCCGCAGCACGTTCTCCAGCGAGTCGGGCGTGTGCGCGTAGTCGACCAGCACCGCGAACTCCTGCCCCTCGTCGATCGGCTCAAACCGTCCCGGCACCCGCTCAGCCCGCGCCAAACCCTCTGCCGCCGCCTCCGGCCCAACCCCAAGCGCTACACCCGCCACAAACGCCCCCAGCGCATTAGCCACATTGAAATGTCCCGGCAACCCCGTCCGCACCTCCACCCCCCCGCCGACGGGACTCAAAGTCGCCACATGCTCTGTTTTCAGTCCCGTCGACCCCGGGGTTGCGGTGAAGGTGGCGCCCGAGGTGTCGAAGGAGACATCTGCGGCGGAGAAGTCGGCCTTGGCGCCCTCGGCGGAGAAGGTCACGCAGTCGAATTCCTCCGCCAGCCGCCGCCCGTACTCGTCGTCGACGTTGACGACCGCGACCCGCGGCCCCATCCCGAAGAGCAGCCGCTTGGCCTGGAAGTAGTCCTCCATATCGGCATGAAAGTCGAGGTGGTCCTGAGTGAGGTTGGTGAAGAGAGCCAGCTCGATGTGGATCGAGTCGGCCCGGTGCAACGCCAGCGCGTGCGATGACACCTCCATCACACAGGCCCTGTCGCCGGCCTCCAGCATCCGCCGAAACGTCCCCTGCAAATCGATCGCCTCCGGCGTAGTCCGCTCGACCTCCTCCTCCACCCCGCCGACCACCTGCCGCACCGTCCCCAGCAACCCGGTCTGGATACCCGCCGCCTCCAAGATCTCCCGCAGCAGGAAAGCGGTCGTGGTCTTCCCATTGGTCCCGGTAACCCCGACGACCCGCAGCTCACTCGTCGGGTTCCCCCAAAACCGAGCCGCCAGCGGCGCCATGGCCGCCCGCGCGTCCGCCACCACCAGCTGCGCAACCCCAAGGTCCAACTCCCGCTCCACAACCAACGCCACGGCGCCAGCCTCCACCGCCCCCGCGGCAAACTCATGCCCATCGGCCTTCTCCCCCGGCACGCAGAAAAAGAGCGTCCCGGGCTCCACTTTTCGGCTGTCGTAAGCGAGAGACCCCACCTCTACGGCGCTGTCCCCCACGATCCGGGCCTCGGCAATCTCCGCGGCGAGCGCGTCCAATCTCACCCGCCGGATTCTAGGTAGGGCGTCGGGTGCCCCTTGCCCGGAGGCTCCCGGCCAGGCGACTCGAATCACCCAGCGAATCAGCTGCGCGACGGTCTCCGGGCAAGGGGCACCCGACGCCCATCCCTCTATTCCGCCGGAACACCCAGATAGGGCAGAGCAAACGCAGCGATCCTGCCGAACGCCGGCGCAGCAACCGACCCACCGTAGATGTCCCCCTGAGGCTGATCGACAATCACCGAAACGAGCAGCTGTGGATCCTGAGCCGGCGCAAACCCAATGAACGAAGCCACGTACTTGGTCTCCGAATAAGTCCCGTTTTCAGCCACCTGCGCCGTGCCGGTCTTCCCCGCCAGCGAGTACCCGGGCACGCTCACCTCGGACGCGGTACCGCCAGCGGCCAGCACCCCCTCGAGCATTTCCCGAACCTGCGCGGCTACCCCGGCGTCGATCACCCGGTGCCCCTTCGGCTCGTGCACGGTCTCGTCGCCGACCTGCTCGATCAGCTGCGGCGGCCGTAGCATGCCGCCGTTGGCGATCGCCTGATAGCCGGCCATCATCTGCATCGGCGTAACCGAGAGGCCCTGTCCGATCGGCAGGTTGCCCATGGTCGAGCCGGAGTATTGGTCGAGCTCGGGCACGATCCCCTGCTCCTCGGCCGGGAACTGGACGCCGGTCGGCCGGCCGAAGCCGAAGCGGTTGATCCAGCGGCTGAAGCGCTCGCTGCCCAGCTTCAGCCCAATCGTCGCCGCGCCGACGTTCGACGACTCGGCGAGGATCTGGGCGACGGTCAGCGTCACCGGCGGCCGCGCCTCGGCGTCTTCGATGATGCGGTCGGCAACGTGGAGCTGAGAGGGAAGGTAAAAGGACGTCTCGGGGGTCACTTCTTTTTCCTGTAGCGCCGCGGAAATGGTGAACGCCTTGAAGGTCGAGCCCGGCTCGTAGGTGAAGCCGGTCGCCCGGTTGATCAGGTCTTCGGAGCTGGCGCTGGAGAGGTCGGAGGGATCGACCGGAGGCCAGTTCGCCATCGCCAGGATCTGCGAGTTGCGCGGATCCATCACGATCGCGGTCGCCCCCTTGGGCGCGTAGGTTTCGCCGACTTCCGCCAGCACTTCCTCGGTCTTGCCCTCGATTGCCGGATCCAGGGTCAGCTTGATGTCTTCGCCGTCCTCGGCCTGCTGGGTGGTTTCGAGCCTGATCGGTTCGCCGGTCGCGTCGGTGACGACCCGCCGTTCGCCATCGCTGCCGCTGAGCACCGATTCCTCGCCGACCTCGAGCCCGGTGAGGCCTTCGTTTTCAGCTCCGACAGCGCCGATCACCTGCGCCGCCAGCGTTCCCTGCGGGTAGGTGCGACGGCTGTCGGGGTCCTCGCCGATGCCCTGCAGCTCAAGCCGTTCGATCCGCTTCGCGGTCGGCAGATCGACCTTTTTCGCCAGCACCGAGTAGGTCGATTCCGCGGTCACCGCGCCGAGCACCTTGCTCTCGCTCAGGTCGAGGATCGGGGCCAGCTTTTCCGCCGCCAGCGCCGGCTTGCTCACTTCCGGCGGCACGGCGAAGATCGTCGCCGCGTCTTCGGAGGCGGCCAGGGCATTGCCGCGGCGATCCAGCAGGCTGCCGCGCAGGCTGGGCAGGGGAATCGCTTCGGTCTGCTGACTGATCGCCTCGGAGGCGAGCTTCGAGCCCTGCACTCCCTGCAGCCAGAAGGCGCGTGCCCCGATGACGCAAAAGCAGAAGAGGAAACCGGCGAAGAGGAGGCCGATCCTTCGCTCGATCACCCGCATCGCGGTCGGCCTCTAGTAGCCCGAACCGGCAGCGGCGAGCCGCTGGGCGGCGATCGCCACGTCTTTGCTGGATGACTGCACGTATCCGACCTGGTCGGTGGTGGCGGCGGCAAGACCGAGGGCGGCGGCATCGTGGCGAACGCGGGCCGAGCCGGAGAGGCGAGCGTCGTGCCCACGCAGAAGCGAGTTCTCCTCTTCCAGCGCCGTGATGTTGCGATCGATCCCGCCGGCGGCGGCGGAAAGGCTGAGGGTGACGACGTTGATCGCGACGATCCCGGCCAGCAGCACGCCGAGCACGCCGATCCAGACCCGGCCGCGGGTCATCCGCACCATCAGGCTCGAGTCGGGCAGCTGGCGGACCGCGGTGGCGGCGCCGGCGGCGATCGGGATCAGCTGACCTCCGGGGCGGCGAGCCGGAGCTTTACGGCGCGCGGGCGCCTTGCGGGCCGGGGCGGTAACTCTGAGCGCGGGCTTTTTCCGTACCGGGGCTTTGCGCGCCGGTGCCGCGACCCTGAGGGGCCTTTTCCGCGTCGGTGCTTTGCGAGGCGGGGCTTGCGCTGGCGCCGCAGCCCGGCGAGCAGTTGCGGCGGCCATCAGGCCCCCACCTCGGCCGGCCCGGCGATCTTGACCGAGACGCGCAGGTGGGCGGACTTCGCCCGTGGGTTTGCGGCGACCTCCTCGGGGCCGGGCGCGACGGCGCGGCGGGTCAGCGGCTCGGCTTCGGGCTCGCGGCCGCAAACGCAGACCGGCAGCTCAGGCGGGCAGAGGCAGCCCTTGGCACGCTCGGCGAGGAACTGCTTGACACGGCGGTCCTCGAGCGAGTGGAAGGAGATCGCGGCGAGGCGGCCACCGACCGGGAGCATCCCCCAGGCGGTCGGCAGCGCGTCCTCGATCGAGTCGAGCTCGCCGTTGACGGCGATGCGGATCGCCTGGAAGGTGCGCTTGGCGGGGTGGCCACCGCCGAAGCGGGCGGAGGCCGGCATGCCGGCTTTGATCGCGTCGACCAGCTCGGAAGTCGTCGAGAGCGGCCGGCGGCGAGTGATCTCGCGGGCGATCCCGCCGGCGTAGCGCTCCTCGCCGAAGCGGCGCAGGGCCTGGGCCAGGCGCGACTCCGGCCACTCGTTGACGATGTCGGCGGCGCTCAGCTGCTGGCGGGTGTCCATGCGCATGTCGAGGGGTGCGTCGTAGGAGTAGGAGAAGCCCCGCTCCCAGGCGTCGACCTGCATCGAGGACATCCCGAGGTCCATGTAGACCATCTCTGGACGCATTCCTTCGCCGCTCAGTGCCCGAAGACCTGCCGCAAAGTCGCTGGAAATGAAGCGGGTCGAGCAGGGCACCTCGGCGGAGAACGCTTCGTAGCGAGCAAGCGCGGCGGGATCGCGGTCGATGCAGATCAGGGTCCCGTCGGGCCCCAACGCCTCGGCGATGCGGCGCGCGTGGCCGCCGCCGCCGAAGGTGCAGTCGATCGCGGTCTGGCCGGGCTGGGGCGCCAGCAGCTCGGTCAGCTCAGCGGCGAGGACGGGTTGATGCTCGGTGGGCATATAGACAAGGGTTGCGCGAGCTAAGTCTCGGCTTTGGAAGGTCGGGGCTGAGTAGGCACGGGTCGCCATCTCACTCAGGCGCTCCGTTCGCGGCCAGGCCCTCGGCGATCTCCGGCGCCGAGGCGTCGAGCTCGGCCTCCTGCTTGGCCCAGGCATCGGCATTCCAGATCTCCAAGTACTCCCCCGTGCCGACGACGACGCAGGGGCCGCCCAGGCCGGCGTGCTCGATCAATGGCTTGGGCACGCGGATGCGGCCGGCGGAGTCGAGCTTCTCGTCGAAGGAGCCACCGTGGAAGCGCCGGCGCAGTTGGCGCGCGTCGCGGCCGAAGGGGCTGTGCGGCGAGAGGAAGCGGTCGGAGAGCTGCTCGAACTCGGCGGTTGTGTGCATCCAGACGCAGGGGTCGAAGCCCTTGGACAGAACAATCCCGTCGGAGAGGGCCGCCCTGAACCTGGAAGGAACGGTGAGGCGATCCTTTGAATCGAGACTGTGCTCGTAGAGGCCCCGAAATGCCACCGCCGGTTCCTTTCTGTGCGAGCGCTGCGCGTGGACCAGGAAAAGAGTTAGGACCGGAGTGATGAGGTGGGAGGAGCCTCACCACCCCGGTCCTGGGCTTCAACTCGATCGGCACAGTAACCCACTTCCTCCCACTTTGCAACACGACCCCATAATGCAAGCCCATTTGCAACCCCGCACCTGGCCGAACTGCATCAACTTCTCTATCTGCCAGATGGACAAGTTGATGCAGTTCGCGAGGTCTGGGGCCTGCGTTAGGTTGGGCCAGTGAACCCGCCGAGCGCGCCACCCGACGACGCCAACGACCTGCGCGGCCTCCACTTCCGACAGCTACTGGGCCAGCCTTCGACCTGGGTGGCGACGATGGTCTTCGTCATCGCCGCCGGCATCGCCGGCGCCAGCTTCCTCAGCGCCGCGGCCGGCGCGATCGCCTTCGTCGCGGCGCTGATCCTCTCGCTGCTGATCGTCTTCGCGATCGCCGACTCGCGCGCCGAAGCAGCCTTCTTCGCGACCTACGCCGGCCAGCACGGGCTGGAACTGGGCGGTCGCGGCCCACTGCCGGAAACGACGCCGCTCCTGCGCAAAGGAGACGACCGCTACGCCGAGCGCACGCTTTCCGGCCCGCTCGCCGAAGGACTCGAAGGCATCCTCGCCCTCTACACCTACGAGGACGAGAGCACCGACGCCGACGGCAGCCGCCAGACCAACTACTACCACTACACCGTCGGCTTGATCCCAGTTCCGGAGTGCGTCCCCCACGTGCCCGAGCTCTACTGCCGGCGCAAGTCGGGCCTGCGCTCGCTGGAGAAGGTGGAGGATGTCTTCCGCTCGACCGAGCGGGTGACCCTGGAGAGCGAGGCGCTGGCCAAGCGCTACGAGATCTTCGCCGGCTCCGAGCAGGACCAGGTCTGGCTGCGGCGGCTCTTCTCCCCCACCTTCGTCGTCTGGCTCGGCGAGGAAGCGCCGAAGAAGTTCGCCTTCGAGCTCGTCGACGGGACCCTCTGCTGCTTCGTCGGCGGCCACAAGAAGTCGGCCGAGGAGCTGGACCTTGTCCGCGCCGCCTCCGTCGCGGTCGCCAGGCGCCTGCTCGAGGAGTCAGCCGAAACGAGCGGCGCCAGGGACTAGGAAAATCCCGAGAGCAGGACGTCGGCGTTGGCGACCAGGGCGGCGGCGATCATCAGCAGCACCGAGGGGACGAGGATCAGGGCGACGACCAGTTGGATCTTCGGCGCCGCTCGGGCGGCGCGCTCCTCGACCGCGCGGCGCTGATCGCCGCGCAGCGCGCTCGACTGGCGCCGCAGTTGCTCCGCCAACGGCGAGCCGTAGCGGCGCGAGCGTTCGATCGCGGCGCAGAGGGTGGCGACCTCGCTGCCGGGAACGCGACCGCGCAGCGAGCGCAGCGCCGCCGGCAGGGGGCGGCCGCAGGAGAAGCTCGGCGACGGTCATGCGCAGCTCGTCGGCGAGCGGCCCCTCGCTGCCGCGAGCCAACTCGGCAAAGCCCGCGGCCGGACCACGGCCGGCCGCGGCGGCAACCGCGAGCAGGTCGCAGGCATCGGGCAGAGCACCGATCAAACGACGGTTGCGCAACCGCGCCCGGCGCTCGAGCAGGGCGTCGGGAGCGAGGAAGCCGGCGGCCGGCAGGCCGACCGCCACCAGCAGCGCAAGCCGACCGGGCGCAACGGGTGCGGCAATGAGCGCGATCAGGCCGCCGAGCACGGCACCGACGAGCTTGGCCAGCAGGACCGCGGCCAGCGGCAGACGCGCCTCGAGTCCAGACCTGGCGATGCGAGCCGGCAGGCCGAGACGAAACGCCGCCTTCGCGACCCGCCCGCCGCCGCGGGCAAGGCGCGAGTCGCGGATCGAGGCACCCGACGCCAGCTCCCTTATGCCCGCCCAGACCAGCAGCACGGCAACGGCAACAAGGATCCCGGCCGCACTCAAGCCGTCCTCCCCGGATTCACTCGACCACCTGCGCGAGGCGCCGGATCGCGATGAACCCGCCGAGCTGCAGCAGGGCGGCGAAGACAAGCAACAGAGCCGAGGCCGGCGACCCCAGCAACTTGCCGAGGAATCCCGGCTGCAGCAGCTCGGCGAAGAGGGCGCCACCGGTCGGCATCGCGACGACGAGCAGGCCGGTGAAGCGGGCCTGCGAGGTTGCCGCCTTGGCGTCTTCCGCGACCCGATCCCGCTCCGCCGCTCCCTCGGCGAAGCGGCGCAGCAGTCCGGCCAAGTCTCCACCCGCGAGTTGCTGGCTGAGCAGCGCCGCGGCCAGAGCGTCGACGCGGGCCGATTGCATCCGCCGGCGCCAGGCGGCAACCGTGGCGCCGGTGGACGCGCCGAGTTCGAGCTCCGCCCCCAGCCGCGCCAGCTCAACCGAGGCCGGCCCGTCCAGGGAAGTTGCCGCTGCCGGCAGCGAGGCGCGCAGCGAACGACCCGCCGTGAGCGAGTCGGCAACGGCGAGGGCGACATCGGGAAGCGCTCGCTCAACCGCGCGCCGGTAGCGCCGCCGGCGCGTCGATACGGCCCCCGCGGCGAGGGCTGGACCAGCGATCGCCAAGGGCAGCACCAGTGCCAAGCCACCCACGAGCCAACCAGCGGCGACAGCGGCCGCGGTGCCGAGCGCGGCGAGGCGCCGACGCTCGGGGGTCGAGGGCGAGTAACCCTCGCGCCCGGCCCGCTGCAACGGCTCCAGCGCCCCCCGCAGCCAGCGCGCCAGGGCGGGGCTGGCGAGCACCGCCTCGCGCGCTGCGACGGCAAGCAGTCCGCCGGCGACCGCGCCGGCCAAAGGAACCAGCAACTCGGAGCGGCCGCTCACCGCCCCGCCCCGGGATCGAGAGCGCGTACGGCGGTTGAGCCGGCGACCCGAACCACCTCGGCGATCTCGGCGACCCGGCGCGAGCCGTCGGCGCGGCGCTCGACCTGGACGACGAGATCGACCCCGCGCTGCACCTGCTCGGCGATCGCCCCGTGCGGCAGTCCCACTCCCGCCATCAGCGCCAGCGTCTCGAGGCGGTTGAGCGCATCCGCGGCCGAGTTGGCGTGCAGGGTCGAGAGCGCCCCCTCGTGCCCGGTGTTGAGCGCCGTCAGCAGGTCGAGTGCCTCCGGGCCGCGGACCTCGCCGATCACGATCCGGTCGGGGCGCATCCGCAGGGCGTTGCGAAGCAGGTCGCGCACGGTCACCTCTCCCTTGCCCTCGACGCTGGCCGGCCGGCTCTCCAGCCGCACCACGTGGCGCTGCTGCAGGCGCAGCTCGGCCGCGTCCTCGATCGTGACGATGCGCTCGCCGGGATCGATGAAGCTGGATAGCGCGTTGAGCAGGGTCGTCTTGCCGGCGCCGGTACCGCCGCTGACGAGGATGCTGCGGCGCCTGCCCACCGCCTGCTCGAGCAGCTCGCACTGGGCCGGCGTGAGACTGCCGCGGTCGACCAGCTCTTGCGGTCCTGGACGAGCGGCGCCAAAGCGCCTGATCGAGAGCGCCGGGCCGTCGACCGCAAGCGGAGGAATGACCACGTTGACGCGCGAGCCGTCGGCGAGCCGGGCGTCGACCATCGGGCTGAGCTCGTCGATCCGCCGTCCCAACGGAGCGAGGATGCGCTCGATCGCGTTGCGCAGCTCCTCCTCGTCGGGAAAGCGAACGCCGGCCGCCTCGATCCGGCCCGCCCGCTCGACGTAGATGGCATCGGCCCCGTTGACCATCACCTCCTCGACCGTGGGATCGGCAAGCAGCTCCTCGAGCGGCCCGAGGCCGACCGTGTCGCGGACGATCCTCGTCGCCAGCTCGTCCCGCACCGCTGACTTCAGCAGCGCCGCCTCCTCGTTCACCAGCGCCCGCACCTCCTCGGGCAGGTCCACCGCGGCCGAGCCCCCCGCCGCGGCCTCGACCCGACGCCGCTCGATCAGGCGGAAACGGAGCTCGTCGGCAAGCTCGGCGAGGTGGCGCTCCCTTGCCGCCATCGCTCAGCCTTGCGGCAGCAGGGTCAGCCTGCGGGCGGTGCTCTCGGCGGCGATCAGGCGCAGGGCCTGGCGCTTGGTCAGGGCCAGGGTTGCCGCCGCGGTCCCGCCCGGACCGGGCCCGTCCGCCCCGGGACCGAGGGCGAGCAGTGGCACCCCTGCCGCTGCCACGTAGGTGCGCCCCAGGCCGCTCGCGGACGGTTCGGTGGTGACGACGACGTCGACCTTCGCCCCGGGTTCGGCGGCGCCGGTCGCGAGCAGGGCTTCGGCGCCGCTCACAGCGATTTCCACGGGGCGCCGCTCTGAACCCAGAGGGGCAGAGGGGCCAGCCTCATTTGCGGGCGGCCGCAGCTGGCCGGCGACCAGGTAGGAACCCGAGTCGAGCTCGACGGTCGGCGCCAGGCCGAGCGCTTCCCGCGGGTCCCTCAGGGCGCCGGCTGGCACGAAGCGCACCGGCACCTGGCGCGACTCGAGGCTGCCGGCGACATCCTTGGGACGTAGCGCCCGATCCGCCTCCAGCCCCCGCGCCACGATCACTACCTGTCGCAGGGGCCCGTAGCCGCTGGCCACCCGAGAGCCGTAGCTGTCGGCGATTCCCGCGGCCAAGGCCGCTGTGACCAGCGCGAGCACCAGGAAGGCGATCGCACGAGCGCGCCGGCTCACGCCGCCAACCCGCCATCCGCCTCGGCCAGCGGCAGCTCGAGCACAGCGAGCGATCCCCGCTCGGAGTAGCGGAGGGCAAAGCGGCCGCCGTGGTCGGCCGCCACCCGTCGCACCACGCCAAGACCGTGCCCGCGATGATGCCGGCCGGAGAGCCGGGCGACGATCTGTGCCGGACTGTTGCGGCGCGAGCGCGGCCGCATCGCCCGGCCCGAGTCGACGACGGCGATGCGCAAGCGACCGTCGTGCAGGCGAGCCGGCGACGACGATCGTCGGCCCTCCGTGCTCGATCGCGTTGACGATCAGGTTGTCGAGCGCCTGCGCCAGCGCCGTGCGGTCGCCGCCGACCAGCGCCCGCTCGGCGTTCCAGCGCAGCTCGAGCGACCCTTCGGCGATCTGCACGCGAGCCTGCCAGCGAGCGACCGCCGAGCGAGCAAGCGCACCCGCATCGACCGTGCCCAGCACGGGCGCCAGCGGGCCACCGTTGATCTCGCGGTCGAGCCGTTCGAGCGCCGCCGCAGCAAGCTCGATCGGCGCCTCGCCGCCAGCGGAGCCACCGAGCCGCGGCCCCATTGCCAGGGCCACCGCCTGCAGCGGCCGGCGCAACTCGTGCAACGCCTCGTTGAGGGCGCTGCGGCGCCTGCCAGCGCGCAAGCCCTGGGCTGCCACCGCGGCAGCCATCGAGAGCACCATCGGCCAGCCGGCAAAGATCTGGACCAGCTCGGTCATCCGTCGACGAGCCTGTATCCGTAGCCCCAGCAGTTGATCACGTAGCGCCCGTTCTCGGGGTCGAGTTTGCGCCGCAGGCGACTGGCGTGCGAGTCGAGCGTCCTCGTCCGGGCCGGGCTCCGGTACCCCCAGACCGCCTCGAGCAGCTCCCGCTTGGTGAAGACCCGCGAGGGCTCGCCGGCCAGCACCCTCAGCAGGCCGAACTCCTTGTTGGAGAGCGCCACCTCGTCCTCACCGACCCAAGCCTTGCGCCGCGCCGGGTCGACGACGATGTCCCCGACCCTGAGTGGCCCCTGACGCCCTCCCGTTCCGCGGCGCAGCACCGCGCCGATGCGGGCCCGCAGCTCCGAATACGAGAGCGGCTTCACCATGTAGTCGTCGGCCCCGATCTCGAGCCCCCGCACGCGATCCTCCTCGGAGCCGTGGCCGGTGAGAACGATCACCGGCAGGCCGGGGTCGAAACGCGAGGTGACTCCGTCGGCGCCGCGGATCTCGCGCAGGACGTCAAGGCCCGACGCGTCGGGCAACGAGAGATCGAGCAGCAGCAGATCCGGGTGGTTGAAGCGGCAGAGCCGCAGCGCATCGGCTGCGTTCGGGGCGGGCAGGACGCGGAAGCTGTCGGCGACGAGGTTGTCGCAGAGCAGCTCGAGCGTCGGGGCGTCGTCCTCGCAGACAACCAGGCTGGCGATCTCACGTCGCTGGGGAAGCATTGGCGGTTCTAAGAACTGGCCGCGAGAATTTCTCCCCCCTCCCGCGCCGGGATCTCGAGCACGGCGGACGCTTGTCGGCAAAATGCGAAGCGCCGCGGCGGCACGGCACGGCGGACGGCAACCACCTCCCCACCCCCGCCGATGAAATAGAGGTCGAGCGGGAAGCGCATGGCGAAGGTGTGGACGCTCGAGCAGCGCGGGATCAGCAGGCCGGGGCCAGCCTCGTCGCGGTCGAGATGGGACAGTCCCAGTAGCCGCGCGCGCAACCCCTTGGCCACGTAGACCCGGCGGCCAAGCGCGGTCGCAACCGGCAGGCGGCGAAGACGTGGGGCGTCGAGTAGGTCCGGCATCTAGCCTCTGTCAATGCCAGGCAGCGGCAAAGTCACCGTCTTCGGCCCGCACCCGATGCTGGCGATCACGATCGAGGCGCTGACCAGCGAGGGTGGCGACGACGTCCACCTGCACGCCGCGGGGCAGGGCGTCTGGGTAGCGCGAATGGCCGCCGAGCTCGGCGCGGAACCGATCCTTTGCGGCTTCATCGGCGGCGAGAGCGGCGCCGTGCTGCGGCCGCTGCTGGAGCAGATGGCGGTCGAGATGCGCCTCGTCGAGACCGCCGAGGCGAGCGGCGCCTACGTGCACGACCGCCGCAGCGGCGAGCGCGTGCCGGTCGCCCAGAGCGCCTCGATGCCGCCCTCCCGCCACGAGATCGACGAGCTCTTCTCGACCACAGTTGCCGCGGCGCTCGACTCGGAGGTGCTGGCGCTCTGCGGCCCCTACCCGGGCGAGGCGCTGCCGCTGGAGATCTACGGCAACCTGGTCGCCGACGTCAAGGCGAACGGCACGCCGGTGATCGTCGATCTCTCGCGACCGCGGCTCGACAGCGCCCTCGAGGGCGGGCCCGATCTGGTCAAGATCAACGATTGGGAGCTGGCCGGCTACATCGAGGGTCCGGTCGACAGCGAGGAGCGCATGCGGGCGGCCGTGCAGAAGCTGATCGACGCCGGCGCGGGCGCCGTGATCATCACCCGCGCCGAGGAGCCGGCGATGGTCGTGCGCGGCGATCAGGCCTGGGAGCTGGTCCCGCCCCGCTTCGAGCGCGGCTCGCGCGAGGGCTGCGGCGACTCGATGATGGGCGGCCTCGCCGCCTGCATGGCTGCTGGCCTCGACTGGGAGCAGACGCTGCGCACCAGCGCCGCCGCCGGCGCAGCCAACTTCCTCCGCGCCGGCCTCGGCAGCGGCTCACGCGCCGTGATCGAGGACTTGGCACGCAAAGTCGAGCTGCGGGCGCTCGATTGATGCTGCACCCGTGAGGAGGCAGGGGCATCCCCTGTCAAACGCTCGGCAGGAGCCTCGCTTGAGTGTTTGACAGGGGATGCCCCTGCCTCCTCACGTGCCGTACCGACTTGCGCCTTAGATACTTGGGCTGAAGGGAAATACAAGCTTCCCTCCCTCGACGATCGCTTGCGGGGCGATGTCGCGCATCCACTCCAGGTGGGGCGCGGTCGCTTCTATATCGGCGAGAACGCCGAATGCCTCGCGCAGGTGCAGCGGGCGGCCGCCGTGCGAAGAGTGGGCGTCGCTGCTGAGGATGTGGATCAGGCCCAGCTCGGCCAGCATCCGCATCCCCTCTGCAAACCGCTCGCGCAGGAAGAAATCAGCCGTAGCCTGGACCAGGGCGCCGTTGGCGATCAGGGCCGCGATCCGCTCGTACATGTCGGCGGAGAGGTGGCGCTCGGGGTGGGCGATCAGGGTGCGGTGGCCGCGCTCGGCGAGATGGGCGACGCGAGCAATCAGGGTTTCGCTGAGAGGCCCCGGGGCAGGCTCGAGCAGGATCCAGTCGCCACCTCCCAGGGAGACCCGGCCCAGCTCCTCCTCGCTCAGGTCCTCGACCGCGGTCTCCGCCACCTCGCCTCCCTGCAGGATCTCCAGCGGCAGGCCCTCGTCGCCGAGTGCGCGGTTGAGCTCCTCGACCCGACCGGCGAGCTGCTCGATCCGCACGTCGTGGTCGTGGCGGATGTGCGGCGTCGCGCAGACCCGCTCGATCCCGTCGCCTACCGCCTGGCGCGCCATCGCCAGGCTGTCATCGAGATCGAGTGAGCCGTCGTCGACTCCGGGCAGGATGTGGCAGTGCAGGTCGATCACGGGGGGGCCCGCTCAGGGTAGTCGCCGCAGCCGTCGCTCCCTGCAGGTGCAAACGCTCTTTCAGACACTGGCCGATGAGGGCATCGGACTACGATGATCGGCATGATCCAGCACCTGCTCCCGCTGGGCTGGCGCGAGCAGTTGGCTTCAACTCATGGATAAGAAAACGACCCGGCGAGGGAACTACGAGTCTGGCTCCGATTACGTACTCGAGTACGGGGAGCTCCGCTTCGCCTTCAACGAGGGGGACTTCGGCCAACGGGTCGAGCAGGCTGCGGTCAAACTCGGCTTCGTCGACCAGGGCCTGAGTCAGGAGGAGCTGGACGACTTGCTCGATCTGGCTGTCAGCGGCGAGATCGCCGAGCCCAGCTCCCGCCTCGGTGAGCACATCAACGAGAACTGGGACGACCTCGTCGGCCCCGCCAACCGCAGCCTCGTGCACTGGTTGCGCCGCCTCGTCTTCCGCGGCGCCTGGCTCGACCAGCGGGTCAAGGAGGGTGAGCTCGACGTCGTCTTCGACGAGCGCAACCAGACTTTCGGCTACGTGCAGCCGGACCGCAGCTCAGAGTTGATTGAGCTGTCTAAAGAGCCGTCGTGGCGGCGTATTGCGTATCGCCGGTAGCGCGGTTCAGGTCAGGGGTTTCGCTTAACTTTTTCGTGGGACGGCAGCCGCCGTCCGAGGATGGCTGTCGCGAAAAAGTGCAAGACGCTCCACCCCTGACCTGAGCCGCGCTGTCAGGGTTGGCGCTCTAGGGCGGCCACGACGGTGAGCGAACCACTGCTTGAAGCAAGGTTCAGACCGCCATCAAAGACCGCTTTCGCAGTCTCGCCGTCGTCAAGGCGCGTCAACGAGTCGACCAGGAGGATGATGTCTTCGCCTCCCTCGGCGCGGCGCACGGCTTGGGCAAGAGCGTCGCCAGCGTGACGCGCCTGGGCGGCAACGACCAGCTCAGCGTCGGGCGCCTCGCGCTTCCAGTCGGCGAGCTCCTCGGGGCTAGGGTCGATCAGCAGGGCGATCGGGTCGGGGCCCTCGGATGCGCCGGCGAGATCGCCAGCGATCTCGCGCAGAAGCGACGTGCAGGCCAGGCGACTCTCGCCGTAGACCAGTGCCTGGCGGCCGGGCGGTGGCAGCAGCAAGTCCTGAACGCGCAGGCCCTTGCTCTTGCGGCCGAAGCGACGGCGGCGGCGTTTGCGTTTGGGGCGGGAGGCGCCCTCCTCCGCAGCAGTGGACTGCGCGGCCGGCGTGGGCGGCTTCGGGGGCTCGGGCCGGGCCTGGGGCTCGGCGGCGGGCTCCGCCGCAGCCGCATCGGCGGCCGGTTTCCGGGCCGGACGCTCGCGACCGCCCGAGCGCTCGCGGCGCTGGCGCGGCGGCCGGTCACGCGGCGCTCGCTCGCGGCGTTGGCGGTCGCCGCGGGGTTTCTCGCTCGCCGCCGGCTTGCCGTCGCCATTGCCGTTGCCGTCGCTGAGCTTCTCGATCAGCTCCTCGCGGCGCAGCATGCGGTATCCGGACACGCCGGCATCGGCGGCCAGCGAGTGCAGCTCGGCGAGGTGCTTGGACTCAAGTTCTGTCTTATTCATCGAATCTCCAGGAGTTCACGCGCAAATCGCCCCGGATTCGAACACCCGGAGATCACCGTGTCGATTTGCGCGTTCACGGCGGCAGGTTATTGCAGCGACTCGACGGGTGAGCCGGCGGGGTCGATGCCGGCCTCCGCCGCGGCGGCGGGCCAGGCCTCAGCCGCCTGCTTGACCTCGCGCCGCGACCAACCAAGCTCGGCACCCATCGCCGCCGCGACGGCGCGGGCGGAGGCGGCGCCGCGCAGCTGCGGTGCGGCGAGCAGGCCGAGGCGCGTGCGCCGCAGCAGCACGTCGGCGACCGTGCGGGCCTGCTCGTGGCGGGCGGCGATCACTGCCTCGGCGAGGAGGTCAGGACGGCCAGGCACGATCGGTTCGGCCAGCTTCGCGTCCTCACGCGCCAGGGCGAGCACTTTGCGGGCGGCGTGGCCGTAGCGGAAGGCAAGCTGCTCAAGCGACTCCTCCCCCACGCCGACCGGCGCTTCGAGGTCGTCCGCGCGCGCCTCCATGCCGAGCGGGATCTCCGCCGTGTGGCAGGGCGCCTCGCGACCCTCGCGCTCGACCAGGCGGTCGACCGTCTGCTTGGCCATCCGCCGCCAGGTGGTGAGCTTGCCGCCGGTGATCGTCAGCATCCCCGAGGAGGTCTCGTACAGCTCCGCCTTGCGCGAGATGTCAACCGACTTCTTCGGATCTCCAGTCGCGATCAGTGGCCGCACACCGGCGTAAGCGCCGACCAGGTCGGTCGCACCGAGCGAGGCGCCGAAGAACTCGTTGACCGCCTCGAGCAGGTAGGCGACGTCATCGCCGCCGGGCCGGGGGTGGTCGATGTCGCCCTCGAAGTCATTGTCAGTGGTGCCGATCAGGGTCCGCCCGTACCAGGGCAGGGCAAAGATCGCCCGGCCCGCGCCGGCGGGGACAATGCAGGCGGCGGAACCGGTCGAGAGCTTGTCGCGGTCGACGAGCAGGTGGGTGCCCCGGCTCGGCGAGATCCGCGGCACGTCCTCCTCCTCGATCGTCTCCTCGGGCCGGATGCGGTCGGCGAAGACGCCGGTGGCGTTGATCACGTTGTCGGCCCGCACCTCGATCCGCTCGCCCGAGCCTGCCTCGACAAAGGCGACACCGGTGGCGCGACCGTTGTCGGCGAGCACCTCGACCACCTCGGCCCCGTTCAGCATCACCGCGCCGAAGCGCTCGGCCTCGCCGAGCACGGTCAGGGTCAGGCGCACGTCGTCGGTCTGACAGTCGTAGAAGAGGTAGGCGTTCTTGGGGTCGCGCGGCTCCAGCGCCGGGACCAGCTGCAGCACCTCGTCGCGGTCAATCGTGCGGTGGCGGTCAGGCGACCAGTAGTAGTCCTCGTCGGCCTCCTTGGAGGAGCGCATCTCGCGGCGACCGCGGCCGACCCGCGTCGTCGCCATCACGTCGTACATGTTGAGCCCGATCCCGAGGCCGCGCTGGCGACGCTCATCGGAGAAGGACGGGATCAGGAAGGGCGTCGGGTAGACGAGATGCGGCGCCAGCTGCACCATCAACTGGCGCTCCAGCAGGGCCTCGCGGACCAGGCCGAGGTCGAGGTTCTGCAGGTAGCGCAGGCCGCCGTGGACCATCTTCGAAGAGCGGCTGGAAGTGCCTTCGGCGTAGTCGCCCCGCTCCAGCAGCGCCACCGAGTAGCCACGCGAAGCGGCGTCGAGCGCGACGCCGGCGCCGGTGATCCCGCCGCCGATCACGACAACCTCGAAGTGCTCGCCGCCGATCGCCTCGATGGCCGTAGCGCGGGAGAGCATCAGCGGGGAGCTGCGTCGGGCAAATGCGTCACGGTCATAACCAGAACATAGTCAGCCCGGCGGTGCGCCCTTCGCAAGCACCCGGCTCCGCCATCCAGCCGAGAAGCCTTGACTTGCAAACTAAAATTATTTAGCGTTATGAAAGACGTGATCATTGCGAGAAGGACACGGCGAAATCTCCAGGGTGCGACACTCTTCGTCGTCTTGGTGGCGCTCGTATTCGGCGCCGGCCCCGCCCAAGCGCACGAATGGATTGTCGGGGGCAAAAACCTCAAAGAACTGGAAGTGGTTGAAGAAGAAGGGGCGCGGTTCAAATCGTCCCTGCAAAGCGAACTCACCTTTGAATGGCCGACTTCATTGCATAACTTCAAATGGGCCTGCACAAACGAGGCCGCCAACGGGCAACTCCTCCCCGCCGGCAAAGTCCTCGGCGCCGGCAGCGTAGTCACGTTCAAATGGAGTAACTGCCATTTCACCGAAGAAATAAAAGCGTGCGCCATTCACACACCAGTCGTCGCCAGCGTTAGAGGCGAAATCGTCCAAGACGAAAAAACCGGGGTCCTCTACGAGAAGTACGTTCCGTCCGGAGCAGGAGCGCCCTTCTTTGAATTTTCATGGGGCATGACCGAATGCGCAATTGGCGGCACCTGGAACTTCGCCGGCAGCTTCGCCGCGAAACTCGAACCGGCGGGCATCGAACTTCTCACACAACCGCAGCTTTTTTCACCCGCGATCGACAAAACGATGGGGACGGCAATCAAAGCGGGAGAAGCGCCCCCCGTTTCCATTGCCGGTGCGCTGAAAATGACCTTGATCGGCGAAATCGAAGGACAGAAATGGGGCGCCAAATAGTCGGCTCGGGCGGCCGGTCGGCAGCCGACCGCTTCGGCTAAGCGAGGAACTCGGTGGCCCGCTCGACCGGTGGGCGCGCGGGGGGTTCCTTCTCCTGGCGCGGATGGCCGAGGTGAAGGAGCCCGACGAAGCGCTCGCTATCGGGAAGCCCGACCGCCTCGAGGCCCTCGGGAGAGCGCAGCAGGCCGGGCGTGCGCCAGTAGCCAGCGTAGCCACGGGCGTGCGCACTGAGCAGGACGATGTAGGAGGCGACGGCGGTGGTGTGCAGGTCCTCTTCGTTTTGAACCGGGTCGGCACCGAGGGCGCAGGAAACGACGATCAGGGTGGGAGCGCGTTCGAGCTTGGTCGCCCCCTCGGGGCCGGCCGCCTCCTTCAGCCGCGCCAACGTCTCGGTGCCGACGACGCGAAAGCGCCAGGGGGCAGTCAGATGGTGGTTCGGTGCCCAGCGAGCGAGATCAAGCAGCTCGAAGATCTCCTCGCGGCCGAGCGGCTCGGGCCGGAAGGCCTTGTGCGTGCGGCGGGTCCGGATTGCCGTCTCAACGTCCACGCCTGGAACATAGCCGCCACGGCCCATTCGCCCTCCCTTTTACGTCTCAGGGACGGTTAAGGGAGGGACCGTGGAGCTACCAAGCGAAACGACGGCCCAGCCACCAGGGCAGGCCGATGGCGAGGGCTGTGGCGGCAAGGCCGATGCCGATCGGCAGCCAGGGAGAGGGGGTCGACCCGGAAGCGCTGACCGGCTGCGAGGTCGGCGCCGGTTCCGGCTGCGCGGTTTCGGGTTCGCTGCCCTCGGGCACGGCGCCGCTTTCGGTAGGTAGTTCTGGCACAGCCCCAGATGCCGCTGGCGGCGCGGTGGGAGCGCCGGTGCTGCCGGTGCTCGGGACGCCGGAGGGCGGCGGCACCGATTCGAACCCTGGCGGCGGGCTCGTCCCCCCCGCCGGAGGCGCCGGCGCGGCCTTCGACGGAGACACAGTCGTCGGCGTCGCCTGGCGCGGCGGCGCCGCGATCGGCAACGAGTCACCGGCAACCGCGACCAGTACCTGGCCGGTCACCCAGACCGGCGTCTGATCGCTGGATTCCGAGTAGCGGTAGTGCCCGTCGTCGGCCTGCCGGGCGGCGAGGTAGTCGAGGGCGCTGCTGCCCCCCGCGTTGATCGTCGCCGGGTCGGCGCCGACGGCGATCATCCCCTGCACCGCCCAAGCGGTCGACTGCGAGTTGACGCCGCCGCTGCCGCCGAGGGCAAAGCCGCCGTTGGGGCGCTGGTGCTTGCGCAGGTAGGCGAGGCCGTCCTGGGCCGCTTTGGTGTTGGGCAATGCCTGCATCGCCGATCCGGTGACGTCGGGGTTGCTCGGCTGCCCCGGCACGTCCCCCCAACCGCCGTCCTCGTTCTGCACCTTGGCCAGCCAGGAGATCGTGCCGTCGAGGCCGCCTTCGGCTTCGGCGGCTCGCAGGGCGATGACGCTGAAGGAAGTGGTTCCTGGCCAACCGACGTATGAGCCGTTGGCGGCGCGGCGCTTGAGCAGGGCGCTGACGAGGTCCTTGCCGCCGAACGAGCGGGGATCGGCGCCGGCCCCCTCGAGGGCGACGATAGTGCGGGCGAGATCGCCGGGGCTGGTCACTTCGTCGAGGTGTCCACGCAGGAAGTCGAGCGGGCTCTCGCCCTTCGAGCTTCTCCACGTCAAAGGGATTGCGCCCGGCGGCCTCCAAGCCCAGCATCGCCCAACCGGTGAGCGCGGCGCTGGAGTCGCTGTTGGGCGAGGAACCGAAGCCGCCGTCCTCGTTCTGCGCCGCTTCGAGCCAGTTCGCTGCCTGATCTGTGCTGGCAGCCCTGGCCGTTCCCGGAATCAGACTGGGAAGCAGCAGGACGACCAGGATCGCCGTCGCGACCGCCGGCGTGCCGCGCCACTCGAAGCGCTCGCGGAAGCGGACCAGCATCCGCACCATCGCCGGGCCGGCGAGCAGGGCAAAGGCGACGTTGCCGGCGACGTGGGCGACGTCGAACGGGATCGCCCGTGCCTCCAGGGTCAGGAAGCGCTCGAGCGAGAGATCTCCACCGTAGGTAGCCATCAGCGAGAAGTTCAAAAGCACACCGTAGGCGATGCCGGCAACTCCGCAAACCGCGGCGAGGCTGAAGCGACCGGCGTTGCGGACGCCGAGCGCCAGCGCCGCACCCATCACCCCACACATCCCCCACCCCACCATCTGCCACGGGGTCCACGGGCCCTGGCCGAACCAGAAGTTCGAGACCAGGCCAGCGAGGGCGCCGACGACGAAGCCGGGCGCCGGACCGAGGGCGTAGCCGGCGAAGACGACGATGTCGGTGGTCGGCTTGACGTTGGGGAATGCGGCGAAGGCAATGCGGCCGGCGATCGCCAGGGCGGCGAGGGCGGCAACCAGGGCCACGACCTGCGACGGCGGCCGCGAGCGCTCGTACCAAGCGAATCCACCAAGCAGGACGATGGTGAGGATCACGAAGCTGGCCAGTTGCCAGGACATTCAGCCCTCCTCCCGCGAGCGTCGCCACAACGCTTCGGCGCCCTGGTCGGGGGTGATCACGCCCGGCAGGTCGAGCACGCGGGCGACCTCGGTGGCGAAGTACCAGCCGCCCGAGAGGACCTCGGGGGCGGGACCGTCGGCAATCACCACTCCGTCGCCCAGCAGGACGACGCGCTCGGCGAAAGCGGCGGCGAACTCGACGTCGTGGGTGGCGACGAGCAGACCGGCGCCGCGCTCGGCGAGGTCCCCGATCAGGCCGACGAGGTCGGCCTTGCGGGCGCGGTCCATGCCCCGGGTCGGCTCATCGAGCGCTACCAGGCCAGGTAGTTGCTCGCCTTCCATGCGACCCGCCAGCGCTATTGCCAGCGCGAGGCGCTGCCGCTCACCACCGGAGAGATCACGGGGATCGGCATCCACCGCGTGCTCGAGGCCGACTATTCGCAGCGCGGCCAACCCGGCGTCACCCGGAAGCTCGTCGCCAGCTCGCTCGCGGACTAGATAGTCGCTGGGGTTCTGGGTCAGCAGCGCGATACCGTCGGGTGCCTCGACCTTTCCGCGCACCGCATCGGTCAAACCGGCAAGCGTCCTGAGCAACGTGCTCTTGCCCGCACCGTTCCTGCCCATGAGGGCCAACCGCTCACCTTTTTTCACCAAGAGGTCGATCCCACGGAGTACGTCTCGCGTCTCCTCGTCACCCCTGTTCAACTCCACCCACAGATCGCGGATATCGACCGCTGTGGTCAAAGGGGAGCCGGACTCCCTCCGAACGGCTTTTACTTTTTCGTCGGGTGTCTCGCGGCGCCAGCCATCCGACTCTCCACCGAAAAAGCTGAGAGAGGAGGGGGACCGGCTCCCCTCTGCTCGGGGCTCGGTAGCTGCGAGGGTCTGGCGCGCGGCGCGGACGCCCACTGGCAGGGGCTCGATGCCGACCAGGGAGAAGAGTCGGGCGGCGGGGGTCTCCAGAGCTGTGTCGGTGTCCTGGGCCCAGGTGAGGAAGTCGCGGGGGTTGCCGTCGTAGGCGACGGCGCCAGAGGCCATGGCGATCACGCGGTCGGCGGCGGCGAGACAGCGCTCGAGGCGGTGCTCGGCGAGCAGGATGGTCACCCCCCACTCCTCGTTGAGACGGCGCAGGAGCCAGATCAACTCGTCGCCGGCGACGGGGTCGAGTTGGGAGGTGGGCTCATCGAGGAGGACCAGGCGGGGACGGGTGACCAGGGCCGCCGCCAGGGCGACGCGCTGGAGCTCGCCGCCGGAGAGCGTGTCGACGGCGCGGTCGAGGAGGTGCGGGATGGCGAGGGCGAGGGCCACCTCCTCGACCGCTCTGGCGCGGGAGGCTGGCGGGTCGCCGCGCAGCTCCAGCGGCAACTCGATCTCGGCAGCGACCGTGGTCGAGACGACCTGGGTCTCCGGGTCCTGGGCGACGTAGCCGACCACGGCGGCCAGCTCGCCGGGGCCGGCGGCGATCGCGTCGATCCCGGCCACCTCGATCCCGCCCTCGATCTCGCCACCGTGGAAGTGCGGGACCAGGCCGCAGGCGGCGCGGAGCAGGGTCGACTTGCCGCAGGCCGAGCGGCCGGCGAGCAGGGCGAACTCGCCCGAGGTGAGGCTGAGTGAGACATCGAGCAGGGCCGGAGTGGCTGCGGTCGGGTAGGCGTAGGTGACACCCGTGAGCGCAAGCGCCGGCGCGGCCCGGGCTTGAGTTGCCAAGTCAGACACCGACAACCTCCGGTGCGTGGACATGGCCCGAGCGGATTCGCCCCGGACTGCGTCGCAGCGGGGCGAGGCCGCTGAGAGCGACCACGGCCGCGACGGCCAGGGTCGTGGCGCCGGCACCGACCTCGGTCGCCGGGTATTCGCTGAAGGCGTCGGCACCGAGGACCTTGCCGGCGATCGCAACCGCGAGGACCACCACGCCGACTATGTAGAAGCGACGGTCGTAGCGCGACCGTCGGCGGCCCGAGGTGTAACGCTTTCTCCGTCCATGGCGCGGAGAAAGCGTTACGGCCTCCGCTGCCGGCGGCGTCCCCAGGGAATAGCCGCGCAGCTCCAGCGTTGCCGCCACGTCAACCGCCCGGTCGAGCGAGCCCGCCAGCAGCCGCCGGGCGAGCGGCGCGCGGCCAACCGGGGCGGCGCCGGGGCCGCGCAGGCGGGCGGCGTCGCGCAGGCGGGCGGCGTCGGCTGCGGCAACTGGGACCAGGCGCGAGACCAGGGTCGCGGTCAGTGCCGAGCGGCCGGCAAGGGGCCGCAGTGCCCGCAGGACGCGATCGGGGTCGACGCAGGCCGAGTAGACGGCGAAGGCGACCATCACCACTGCGGCGCGCAGGCCCAAGACAAGGCCAGCGACGATCGCCTCGACGGTGACGTCTACCTGGCCGAAGAGCGGCCACTCCCCCAGCCGCGCCAGAACAGTGGCGCCGCGGCTGACGACCAGCGCGTTGACGACGACGATCAGCGCCGCCAGGGTCAGGCCCATCCAGAGTGCCGCGCGAACCGCGGCGTGCGCCCCCGCCAAGCGGCCGGCGAGGACCGTGGCGAGGCCGACCGCAGGCAGCACGATCGGGTTCGAGTAGAGGAAGGCGACGACGACGAGTGAGCCGAGGTAGGTGACCGCCGCAGCCGGAGAGGCTGCCTGCAACGGCCGCGATCGTGGGATATAGGCAAACGGCGATCTCATCGCACTGGCAGCGAGGTCGTCAATTCACCTTCCGCGATGACCGCGTAGTGGTCGCGCAGGTCGGCGGCGTTGAGGGCGCCCGCGGCAGCGTGCACCCCCCTGTTCGTCGCACCGGTGACCAGCCAAGTCGGCGGCGCTTCATAGCGCCGGGTCGCGGCGACCAGGCCCGCGGCAACTCCAAAATAGAACCTTGTTTCGCCTTCCCTGTTGAGCCCTGTCAAGTGATATCCGCCGCCTTCGCGATAGAAGTCGGCGAATACCCCGCTCGCCTGCGAACCGTCCTCGATCTGGGCCGCCGCGGGATCCTCTCGCACTTTCGCCCAGGGCCCGACCAGGACCCGGATCGCGCCGCTCGGCGATCCCGAGGCGACGCTTGCCCCTGCATCCTCCAATCGCTCCTCCACCTCGGCACAGGCGCTGCCCCCGCCCAGGCACTCGACCGCCACCGGCCGCGCCTTGCCGTCATAGCCGTCGAGGAAGGGCTGCGGCCAGGAGCCGACCACGGCCGGCACCCGCATCGCCGCGCTCCAGTTGCGGTAGTCCCACCAGATCGACTCGCCGCCGTGCAGCGGGTAGTCGGCCGCGCCCACGGTCGACTCCACCCCGTTGACGAAGAAGAACCAGTCGCGCGAGCTGTCGCCGCTCCCTTCCCCTTCCTGCCCCTCGATCGACTGCACGAAGCCGCCGCCGTAGCGGGTGGTGATCTTGGCGCTGCCTTCGAGCGCCCGCATCACCGTGTCGGATTCGTTCAGGTCGCCGAGCTGGCGATGCAGGACGGGCTCGTTCCCGTAGTCCTGCGTAACCGTCAGCTCGGCTTCGTCCACCCCCTCGCCGGGGCCGAGGCCGCAGCCGGCGGCCACGAGCACTGCGAAGAGCAGCGCAAGCGCGACCGCCGTGCTGGGGACCCTCAAGCTGATCAGCCCCCTGAGCAGGCCCCGTTGAGGCAGACCGCGATCTGATTGGACGGGATGTCCGTGCCGTGGGTGGCGGTCAGCACACCTGGCGCCGAGAGCGTCACCTGGGTCGTGCCGTCGGTACCCGTGGGCGCGGCGGCGCCAGTCACCGTGACGCCGGCGGCCGGGGTCTTCTTACCTTTGTCGTCGTAGGAGAAGACGCTGACCGTGAACGGCTTGTTCGGCTCCGCTTCGTGCGGTGCGACCAGCGCCAGCTCATCCGGGTAGGGGTAGGGCTCCAAGGCCCACAGCACTTCGTCCCCCTTGTGCAGCTTGACCAGTTCGCCGCCCTTGTTGGGGTTCTTGTGGTTGACCTTGAGGTACCAAGACAGCTTCTTGGTCGTCTGCGACTTGCCTATTCCACATAGCCCGAGACCGAATTCGGAAAGGAAGTGGTCGGTAACCGACAGCGGCCTCAGGGCCGGGGTCCGCTTCGAGGCAAGGCTGAGCGCACTCAGCGCGGTCGCCCCTTTCAACTGCACCGACTTGCCGCTGCCACCGGTGCCGCCACCGAGGCAGTGTCGCCTTCGGGCTGGTCTTGATCGAGCTCGTCTTGGCGCCGATGAACTGTTCGCTCAGCGTTTTGCCGGCGCTGCCGACTACGCGCAGGCTGACGCGAGTGCCCTTTGCCGCGGCAAGCGCAGAGGTCGAGAGCAACAGCAGAAGGGCCAGTGCGCACACGGCGACCAACCGGAACGGAACGAGTCTTGGCATTTAAGCCACCCTTTCCTCGAGGGTTGTCATGGCTGGCCGGGGACAGGTCTCCTGGCTTCCGGGGTTCCTCCGCCGCGCCTTCCCGGGGACTCAGTGGCCTCCCCAGTGGCTGGCGCTAAAAGCGCCGACGACGTCCTTGACCCGGTCACAGTGGCGGGACCGCGCCGGTTTCGCACCGGACTTCCCTTGACCACCGACCGATTACGCAGGCGAGTCTAGCGACGTGAGCGCCTCTTGAGGAGATTGAGCCCTCTTACCCGCCAGGCACTCTGCTTTCCCCTCCGGCATCAGAGGACGAAGCTGATTCCTTGCCCGCTCGAGCGCTTCAACCGAAGCAAAAAGACGGCCCGCCTGGGTCGTTCGGTCAAGCGCGACCTTGACCCACCTCACATCCCCACGCTGGGAGATCCTCCAAGATTGCTTGCTCTCATCTAGTTAGCCAGTCTGATGGTGCTGGGACCACCGCAATTCCGGTGGAGCTGACTTTCCATCATAAAGCCGCACGTGATCTAGATCCCTTCCTAGCGCAATCCACGTCGACGAAATTCCAAGATCCACACCCTGGCAACCACCAGTTTTGCGAACCGGGAACCGCACAATCATCGTCAGTACCACTCGGTCCTGTTTCGATCGGCTCCTAACCTCCGCTACGCGAGGCTTCGGCTCAGTTCCACTACAGTAAGGAAAGAATGTAAAAAGTTTGACCTTCCTCCCTCTGATCCTCCCAATGCCCCAATGCACTGGCCTACGCTGGATCGACACCGACGACCCACCGCCTGATGTCGTATCCGACCGCCCAGAGACAACTTTCGGCGCCCTCGCACTATCACCTTGTTGACCACATCCGCCCAGAGCCAGAAGGGCCAGGAAAAGCCCAGCAATGCCCCCCCTGCTAAGAGCCTTGTCCGCCCTGATCATATGTAACTCTCTCATCGGATTCATTCTTACAAACCCAGGTACGTTGGACGCTACTGATCAGCCCCGCTGATTTGCAATATGGACCTTCGTCCGCCCCTCGGCCGTAGGGTCAGCCTCTCCACGACCTTCACCCGAACCGTAGTCGACCAGGCCCCTATCGAGCACAGAGACAGTGCAATCGACATCAGGAGTAGTAGACATTTTTTGGCTTCCGAAGGGTAGTAGCTACCGCTTGGGGCTCGACTTTCTCGAGGGACTGGCACGCCACGCCACTGCGCGCGTAATCCCTTGGCCTCTCGGCCGACTCTTTACAATTGTGCGGTTACGTTTAATTATTGCCGATGATTTGACGGTCCGTTGCGAGTGACCGGCTGGTTTATCTCCAGTCCCATCTGGGCCACCGCCCAACCCGCCGAGACCCACCAGAAGAGTTCCTACAACCAACACCACCAGAGTGCGGTTCTTAATCAACGTCTTGCGGATTGTCTTCATTCCCGGAGCGATCCGACCGACTCGTCGCGGAGGTCGAAGTAACAGGAGGAAGTGGATTCCAGCGGAGTTGCGCCGGCTTGCTGTGCGTGTCGTAGATTTCAATGCTGGCTACATTTCGCCTAAGCTTGATCGCCTTAAATATCGAGAGTCCTACCCCCTGACATAGTCCCTTGCGACCCTCGGGAGGAAAAACCGCACGAGCCGTTACATAGACCTTTCGACCTGTCTCGTTGATGCCTATATCTCCGTAATGCGGCTTGGGAGCCCCTTGGCAATATCCCACCACGCTGCCAATTTCGAGCGATTGCGGCCCCAAGACTTTCCCGACTTCCCATCTAACTATTCGGCTTGGACCTTCCGCCCGCCCCTCGACCGTAGGGCCAGCGTCTCCACCACCTCCGTCCGAACCGCAACCAGCCGCGCCCCCTATCGAGCACACAGACAGCGCAATCGCCAACACCCGCCTTCGATACTGACCCCATCGATGCTCAACAGCTACTGAACCCATCATCGCGGTCTATCCATCCGTAATTACATGTAGGTCATACATGCCGGGGGCTTTGAGTGCCCCGGGAGCATGAAGAACAGAGGTATGTGGCATGTCGAGCAGCGGGGTAACGTAGGTCAGATGCGAATTGGCTTTCGGAAATCCCTCGATCAAGCCTACTGCCGCGCCCGATCCAGTCCATACCGGTGCGCCGCTATCACCATAGTCAGCCCCAAACGGAACAACGTACATTTTTTGATTGAAGTGTTTCGATTCAGCTGTACGTTGTTCAAGCATTTTTTTCATACAATCCTTCCTGTCCTTGCGCCCGATGCAGAGGGAGCGTCCGCCGGAATTTCCTGCCCCTCCTCTGCGTGGTGCCAACGGAACTCCTTGCCTTCGGACTTGGACGAGAGATGCTCGGTGCCGCCGGCGCCCTATTGCGCTTTGACGGCGCTTGACTATCCGAATAGATACGTATTTGTCAAGTTTTTCCGTTCTAAAACTGGTCTTCGGTCAAACTCACCCCATCGCTGCACGACCCTTCACCGGACTTTCGTCCAGCGCTCTTTGCGTCATCTAGCAACCTGGCTAGGGTCGCGGCCGCATCGTTTCTCGGACCACGGGAGGGAGATATGAGACGGGGAATGCGGCTGCCGTCACCGGCATTGGTTGTCGCGGGTTTAGCGTTGTTCGTTGCGCTGGGTGGAACTGTCTACGCGGCTAAGAAGGCGCGGATCGACGGCAAGGCGGTGAAGGTGAAGTCGCTGCCGGGCAATCGCCTCAAGCTGCGCTCGATCCCGGCCAACCGGCTCAAGCCCGGCGTGCTCAAAGGTGTGCTGGCCGGGCAGACCGGGCCGATCACCGGGGCGGAAATCGACGAGCTGACCCTGGGCCAGGTGCCCGAGGCCGCACACGCAATCAGCGCCGACACGGCCCAGAGCGCGGTCGATGCGCAAACCGCGGTCAACGCTGTCAATGCCGTCAACGCTCAGACCGTCAACGGGCACGGCGCCGGCTGCCTGCCCGGCACACAGCTCTTCGCCGGCGCCTGCTGGCAGAGCTTCAGCAGTGAAACCGCGGTGAGCGCGGCGGCGGCGGCGACATCGTGCGCGGTGCAGGGCGGCACCCTGCCCGAGGCGCTCCAGCTCGCGGCGTTCGCTCAGCAGCCGGGGGTGGTTTTGGATGGTGGTGGTGAGTGGAGTAGTGATATTCCGGTCGTGTCCTCTCCGGGCCTATATGGAGTTGTGACCGTCTCTGCTTCTGGCGAAGTCGCATCAACTGCCTCAACCAACACACGTAAATTCCGCTGCGTGATCCCGCTCGTCAGGTGACGAGCGGGATCATTGCCGGCGTGGTGCGCTACGCCGCTTAGGTTTCGACCAGGCCGTGCTCGAGCGCGTAGCGAACTAGCTCCGCACGGCTGGAGAGGCTGAGCTTCTGCTGGATGTGGGCGCGGTGGCTCTCCACCGTGCGGATGCTGATGTAGAGCCGCTCGGCGACCTCGGCGTTGGTGTGGCCCAGCGCGATCAAGCGCAGCACGTCGCGCTCGCGATCGCTGCAGCTCGTCGCCATCGCTATGGGCCTCGCCCGCCGCGAGGCGCGCGCCCAGCGCCGGCTGCAGGTAGGTGTCGCCGGCGGCGGCGCTGCGAACCGCCTGCACCAGCTCGGCATCGGCCGCCTCCTTGAGCACGTAACCACGTACTCCCGCCTGCAGCGCGCGGCGGGCGAAGGCGAGCTCGTTCTGCATCGTCAGCACGACCACCTCGGTCTTGGGCGAGGCGGCGCGGATGTCGGGCACGGCGTCGAGGCTGGAGCGCCCCGGCATGTTGAGATCGAGGATCAGCACGGTCGGCTTGTGCCCGCGCGCGTAGCGGACCGCCATCTCGGCGTCGCCGGCCTCGGCAACCACCTCGAAATCGGGCTCGGCGTCAAGCAGCAGCCGCAGGGCGTTGCGGACCACGGTGTGATCGTCGGCGAGGACGATCGTGGTCGTCTCGATCTTCCCCTCGCGCTCGCGTTCCCCGTCCGGTTGCACGACAGCGAGGCTACCTGCGCCCGCGGCCCTGGAAGTGGAGTCCATGCCTCCATGTAACCCCTCCCCCGGTGGCCGGGCATCGGGGTTTTTCCGCGAATCGTGCACTCAGCGTGCTTTGAATATTGGATCGTTACCCAGATAAGATGAGTGCACGTCCATCGGGTCGAAGGTTGGAGCAAGCGCCGAGATGGCACCGGGGTCCGACAGCAGCGCCCTCGATGAGCCCCGCCTGCGGGAGCTGATCGATGTCGGCCGCAGCCTCGTCGCCGAGCTCGACCCGGAGGCGATCTTCCAGCAGGTGCTCGAGGTGGCCTGCCAGTTGACCGGCGCTCGATACGCCGCATTCGGCGTCCTCGACGAGGAGCGCCAGCAGCTGGAGCGCTTCATCACCCACGGCATCGACGAGGAGGCGCGGGGGGCGATCGGCAACCTGCCCCGGGGGCGGGGCGTGCTGGGGCTACTGATCGAGCAACCGCGACCGCTGCGCCTGACCAACGTCGGGCGCCACCCCCGCTCCTACGGCTTCCCCCCCGGCCACCCGCCGATGACGAACTTTCTCGGTGTCCCGGTGCTGATCCGCGGCCACGCCTGGGGCAACCTCTACCTGACCGAGAAGAGCGGCGGCGATTTCGATCTAGCCGACGAGCAGTCGGCGATGATCCTCGCCGAGTGGGCGGCGATCGCGGTCGAGAACGCCCGCCTCTACCGCAGCGTGCAGAGCCGCGGCGACGAGATGGAGCGCGCCGTGCACCGGCTCGAAGCGACCACGGAGATCGCCCGCGCGGTCGGCGGCGAGACCGACCTCGAACGCATCCTCGAGATCGTCGTCAAGCGTGGCCGGGCGCTGGTCGAGGCGCGCTCGCTGCTGATCCTGCTGCGCAAGAGCGATCAGCTCGTTGCCGCCTCGGTCGCCGGCGAGCGCGAACGCGGCATGGCGAAAGTCCGCATCCCGATCTCCGGCTCGGTCCCGGGCAAGGTGATGGAAGCGCGCGCCCCGCAGCGAATCCACAACCTCGACCCCAGCCTGATGGCGCGGCCGGGCAACCAGGACGTCGGCGTCACCGCCCTGCTCGCCCCGCTGCTCTTTCGCGGGCGAGCGCTGGGCGTGCTCGTCGCCCTCGATCCGCTCGGCCGCGACAGCGGCTTCAGCGACGAAGACGAGCGGGTTCTGCTCTCCTTCGCCGCCAGCGCGGCCACAGCGGTCGCCACCGCGCAGTCGGTCGCCGAGGGCCGCACCCGGGAAAGCATCGCCGCGACCGAGCGCGAGCGCGGCCGCTGGGCCCGCGAGCTGCACGACGAGTCGCTGCAGAGCCTCGCCGGGCTGCGCGTGCTGCTCTCGGCGGCGCGGCGCGGCGAGCCCGAGGAAGCCGACCGTCTGCTGGTCCAGGGCATCGAGCAGGTCGACACCGCGATCGCCGAGATGCGGCGCCTGATCGCCGACCTGCGCCCCAGCACCCTCGACGAGCTCGGCCTCGGCGCCGCCCTGGAAGCGCTCGGCGAACGCACCGCCAGCGGCGGCGAGATCGAAGTCAGGATCAACCTCGATCTCGACTGCGAGGCCGGCCGCAATAGCAACCGCCTGCTCGGCGAGATCGAGGACACCGTCTACCGGCTGGTCCAGGAGGCACTCAACAACGCGGTCCACCACGGCGGCGCCGCATATGTAGAGGTCGATATACGGGAGGGCGAGCGGAACTTGCGGGTGCAGGTCCATGACGACGGGCGGGGCTTCGACCCCAGCGCTACAACGGACGGCTTCGGCCTGATCGGCATGCACGAAAGGGCAGAGCTGGCCGGCGGCACCCTGGACCTTCAGAGCATCCCCGGCGAGGGCACGACGATCACCGCCGCGATCCCCGCCGTCCATCGCGATGACAAGTCCTTAAAAGCTGCATAGGGCCTGGGACCGAGCAGGTCAAGGACGCAGGGAGCGTGGCGTGCTTCAGCACGCGATCGACCGAGGACGCCGAGATGCGCCGGCCTCGCGGCCTCAGGCCCCGAGCATGGCCAGGTAAAAGCTGTATTCGCGCCGATCGGGGCGCAGGTTGGAGGCCAGCGCCAGATGGTGGCGGGCGCGCTCGGTCTCCCCCGTCTTGGCCAGCGCCCGGCCGAGGCAGAAGTGGGCGTAGTCGTTGACCTGGTGGCGCTCGACCACGGCCTTGAACTCGACCGCGGCGGCGGCGAAGCGGCCGGAACGGAAGTAGGCGCGGCCCAGCGCCTCGCGCACCGAGGACTTCTCCGGGGCGCGACGCGCCGCCTCCTCGAGCGGTGCCGCGGCCTGCTCGAAATCCTCCTCCTCGAGCAGCTCGATCCCGCGACGGTAAAGAGTGAAGGTGGAGTCGGCTTGTGACTCAGCGGGCATCGTCAAAGTGTAGGAGGCGGTCCGGCCCGGCACGACTCCTCGCCGCCTCGATTAGTAGGCTCGCCGGCGGGATGGAGAGGCGCGGGCAGTGAAACTCGTGATCGGCATCGTGCGGCCGGAGAAGGCCAACGACGTGCTGGAGGCGCTCTACCGCGCCCAGGTGCGCGGTGTCTCGATGAGCCGCGTGCAGGGTCATGGCGGCGAGCTGGAGCGGGTCGAGACCTACCGTGGCACCACGGTAAAGATGGGCCTCGCCGAGAAGGTCCGCTTCGAGATCGCCGTCTCCGATGAGTTCGTCCAGGCCGCCGTCGACGCCCTCTGCGAAGGCGCCCGCACCGGTGAGGTCGGCGACGGCAAGATCTTCGTCCTCCCGCTCGACCAGGCGGTCCGCATCCGCACCGGCGAGACCGACCACGGCGCGGTAACGCCGGTGGACAAGTGAGCGAGCTCTCGATCATCGCCGCGATCGACACTGGCGACACCGCCTGGATGATGGCCGCGACCGCCCTGGTGCTAATGATGACCCCGGCGCTCGGCCTCTTCTACGCGGGCCTGGTGCGCTCGAAGAACACACTCAACACCTTCATGATGTGCATCGCCGCGATCGCCGTCGCGATGGTGACCTGGGCCCTGGTCGGCTACTCGCTCGCCTTCGACGGCACCGGCGACCTGATCGGCGGCCTCGGCTACGCCGGCCTGCACGGGGTCGACTTCCTGCCGCGCAACGACGAATCGACCATCCCCCACCTGCTCTTCATGGCCTTCCAGGCGACCTTCTGCATCATCACCGTGGCCCTTGTCTCCGGCGCCGTGGTCGAGCGCATGCGCTTCGGCGCCTTCCTCGTCTTCGCCGCGCTCTGGTCGGTGTTGGTCTACGCGGTGCTAGCCCACTGGGCCTTTGGCGGCGGCTGGCTGGCCGAGCGCGGCACGCTCGACTTCGCCGGCGGTGTCCCGGTCGAGATGGCCTCCGGCTTCTCCGCCCTGGCGGCGGCGCTGGTGGTCGGCTCGCGCAAGGACTACGGTCGCCAGGCGCTGCTGCCGCACAACGCGATGTACGTGCTGCTCGGCGCCGGCCTGCTCTGGTTCGGCTGGTTCGGCTTCAACGGCGGCAGCGGCTTCAACACCGGCACCAACAGCGTGCTCGCCTTCACCAACACGCTGATCACGCCGGCCTGCGCGCTCGTCACCTGGTTCGTCCTCGACCTGATCCGCGGCCGCAAGGCAACCGCGATCGGCGCCGCCACGGCGATCATCGTCGGCTGCGTCCTGATCACCCCGGCCGGCGGCTACATCAGTCCGGGCTGGGCGATGGTGCTCGGCTTCCTCGGCGCCCTGCCCTGCTACGCGATGATCCAATGGCGGCCCCGGACGCGGGTCGACGAGACGCTCGACGTGCTCGCCGCCCACGGCATCGCCGGCTTCACCGGCATCCTCTTCATCGGCCTCGTCGCTCAGATCGGCTGGAACGGTCTCGCCGACGGCCTCCTCTACGGCAACCCCGACCAGATGGTGGATCAGGCCCTGGCCGCGATCGCCGCCCCCGCCTACGCCTTCACCGTCACCTTCATCCTGCTCAAGCTGATCGGCGCGCTGATGCCGCTGCGCGCCTCCGAGCACGACGAGGCGGTCGGCATGGACGTCACCTACCACGGCGAGGAGGCCTACGTCACTGGCGAGGGCGCGATCCTCGTCTTCCCCGAGGACGGCGGCACCGCCCCCGTCCCGGTCGCCGACCCGGGCTAGACCCGCCTGCATCACGTTTCCCGTCCTCTAGACCGGAAACGTGATGCGCATCAACCGGCCTGAGCGGCCATCTCGTCGGCCGCGACCGCCTTGCCGTGCCGGATCAGGTCGGCGGCGCGCTCGGCGACCGCGATCGTCGGCGCGTTGGTGTTGCCGCGCGGCACGGCCGGCATCACCGAGGCATCGACGACGCGCAGCGCCTCGATGCCCTCGACCCGCAGCTCGGCATCTACTACCGAGCCGATCGCGCAAGTGCCGACCGGGTGGTAGATCTCAAACGTGGTCTGGGCGATCAGGGCGCGCAGGGCGTCGTCGGAGTCGTCGCTCGGCGCGGTGAAGGGATCGGCCGCGTAGGGCTTGAACGCCGGCTGGGCGCAGATCTCCTGCGCCAGGCGCATCGCCGCCATCATCCGCGTCATGTCGGCCTCGGCCGCGTAGAAGTTGTTGCGCACGATCGGCTTCGCGGTCGGATCGGCCGAGGCGAGCCGCACCGAGCCACGGCTCTCGGCCGTGAGCAGGCAGGGAGAGACCCAGACGCCGTGCGCTTCCGGGTCGGCCATGCCCTCGTCGACGATCTGGATCGGGGCGACGTGGATCTGCACGTCGGGCGCCTCGGCGCCCGCGCCGACGCGGGCGAAGCCACCCGACTCGGCCAGGTTGGAGGCGAACGGCCCGGTCTGGGAGGCCTCGAACTCGGCCATCGCCGCCGGCTCCAGCGCCTGCAGCAGGCTCTCGGGCTCGGGGGTGGTGAAGACGGCGTAGCTGGCGGGGTGATCGCCGAGGTTCTCCCCCACCGCGGGCTGGTCGAGCAGCACCTCGATCTTCGCGCATGGTCAGGTGCTCGGCCGGCCCGATGCCCGGAGAGCATCAGCAGCTGCGGCGAGTTGTAGGCGCCGCCACAGAGGATCACCTCGCGCTCGGCGCGCAGCTCCTGCAACTGGCCGAGCTGGCTCGCCTCGACCCCGACCGCACGCTTGCCCTCGAAGAGCACGCGGTTGACGTGCATGTAGGGCATCACGGTCAGGTTGGGCCGCTCACTCGCCGGGTGCAGGTAGGAGACCGCGGCGCTGGCGCGCATGCCGCCGCGCTGGGTCACTTGATACATGCCAACGCCATCCTGCTCGGCGCCGTTGAAGTCCTCGTTGCGGGCCAGGCCAGCTTCGACCCCGGCCTCGACGAAGGCCGGTGAGATCGCGTTGCCGGAGCGCTGGTCGGAGACCGGCAGCGGCCCGCCGATCGCGTGCCAGTCCGAGGCGCCGCGCTCGTTGTCCTCGGCCTTGAGGAAGTAAGGGAAGAGGTCCTCCCAGGCCCAGCCGTCGACCCCCCAGCCGTCGTAGTCGCGGCGGTTGCCGCGGATGTAGATCATCGCGTTGACCGAAGAGGAGCCGCCGAGCACCTTGCCGCGGGGCAGCGAGATCTGGCGGCCGTTGCAGTTCGGCTCGGGCGCCGAGTGGTAGTCCCAGTCGACCTCGGTGCGGGCAAGCTGCAGGTAGCCCAGCGGCACGTGGATGTTCTGGTTGACGTCCGGCGGCCCGGCCTCAAGCAGCAGGACACTCACCTCGGGGTCCTCAGAGAGCCGCGCCGCGAGCACACAGCCGGCGGAGCCCGCGCCGACGATCACGTAGTCGTACATCAACCGCTCCTTCCGTTGGCTACCGCAGCGCAGACCCAGGCAGAGACCTGAAAACGCGCTTCGCCGGCACCCGGTCCGGCTTTGACGAGTCTACGCCCGCCAGCCCAAATTGCGAGTGATCTCCTTACCGGCTGCTACGGTGAATGGGTCGGGTTCGGCCAAACCGCCACCCGAGAGGTTCCGTTCCCTCCGTGCTCTGCTTTGCATTTAGGGGTCGCTGGATCTCCCTGAATCGCAAAATAAGGAGTCATTACATCGTGTCATTTGCCGATCTCGGCATCTCCAAAGACGTGGTGCGCGCGCTTGCCAAGCGCGACATCACCCAGCCTTTCCCCGTCCAGCAGCTCGTCGTCCGCGACGCGCTCGCCGGACACGACCTGCTCGTCCAGTCGCCGACCGGATCGGGCAAGACCCTCGCCTTCGGCATCCCGATGATCGACCGGATCGAGCCCGGCAGCAAGGGCCTCTCCGCCCTGGTGCTGGCGCCGACCCGCGAGCTGGCGAGCCAGATCGTCGACGAGCTCAGCTCGATCGCCCGCGCCCGCAACCTGCAGATCGCCGCCGTCTACGGCGGCGTCGGCTTCGGCCCCCAGGTCAAGGCGGCGCAGCGCGCCGACATCGTCGTCGCCACCCCGGGCCGGCTCGAGGACCTGATCGCGCGCGGCGCGATCGACCTCAAGAGCATCCGCATCCTCGTCCTCGACGAGGCCGACCGCATGCTCGACATGGGCTTCAAGCCCGCCGTCAACCGGATCGTCGGCCAGACGCCGGAGCAGCGCCAGACCCTCTTCTTCTCGGCCACGCTGGAGGGCGCGATCGGCAAGCTCGCCTCCGCCTACACCCGTGACCCGCGCCACCACACCCACGCGGCGCCCGAGGACAGCGAGGCCGAGATCGAACACCGCTTCGTCCACGTCGATTCCCAGGCCGCCAAGCTCGATCACCTCGCCGGCGCCCTCACGGGGCCCGACGGTGGCCGCACCCTGGTCTTCGTCCGCACCAAGCGCGGCGCCGATCGTCTCGTCAAGCGGCTGCGCAGCCGTGAACTGGAGGCCGTCGCGATGCACGGCGACAAGAGCCAGGGCCAGCGCGAACGGGCGCTCGCCCGCTTCGAGCGCGGTGAGGTCGAAGTGCTGGTCGCCACCGATGTGGCCGCCCGCGGCATCGACGTCGCTGATATCTCCCACGTGATCAACTTCGACGCCCCCGGCGATCGCGACTCCTACGTGCACCGGGTCGGCCGCACCGGCCGCGCCGGCCGCCGCGGCGCCGGGACGAGCTTCGTGCTCAGCGACCAGGCGAGCGAGATGCGGCGCATCGCCCGCGACCTCGGGCTAAGCGAGGAGTTCGAGCAGAACCTCGGCCACGTCGCCAGGTCCGCCGCACCCGCCGCCAACGGCAAGTCCAGCTCCAACCGCAAGCCCGGCTCGGGCCAGCGTCCGCGGCGCCGTCGTCGTCGCAAGGTGGCGGCATGAGCGCCGCGCAGACGATGGCGACGAAGTGGACCTGCGAGGGCTGCGGCGTCAGCGCCGGCAACATCGACGGCGAGGCGGTGCCGATGCCGAGCAACTGGATTAGCTCCGACGACGGTGTCTACTGTCTGATCTGCCGACGGGAAAGAGCCGCAGAGGCGGCACTCGACGAGGCGCCAAGCGACAGCCCGATCGCGACGCGGGCGAAACTGCGCCGCGCCGCCCTGATCGAGTTCGAGGTCAGCCGCACCCCCGACCACCCCGACGGGATCATCGCCCGCGCCTGCCGCACCTCGGTCTCCGCGGTGACGCGGGCGCGCCGTCGCCTCGAGCTTCCCGATCCGCCGCAACCAAGCAAAGCCTCGCGAGCTAAGCATCGCGCCACTCGCAGCCGATAGGGCACTAGTGGCGGCGCGCGCATGCAGATAGGGATCGGTCTCGCCGTCGCCGCGGCGCTGCTGACCAACCTTGCTTCGCTGTTCAAGCACCGGGGCTGCCACCGGGCCGCGCCGGTTCGCATTCAGGAACCGCTGCGCAGCGCCCGCAACCTCGCCTCCTCGCCCTGGTTCGCCGCCGGCTGGGGCGTCGCGGCGCTGGCCTGGCTGATCCACGTCGCGGCGCTCTCGATGGCGCCGATCTCGATCGTCCAGGCCGTGCTCGCCGGTGGCGCCGTGACCCTCGCGGTGATGGCCCAACGCATCTTTGGCGACGCGGTCGAGCCGCGCCAGTGGCTGGCGCTACTGCTCGGCGGCAGTGGCCTGGCGCTGCTTGTGCTGACGGTGCCCCACTTCAGCGGCGATCATTCCGGCTTTGAAGTCGGCGCCATGCTCGGCTTCGAGGGCGGCCTCGCCCTGCTCGCGATCGGGCTGGCGCTCGGGCACCGATCCGAGCGGCTGGCCGGCCACGGCAAGATCCTGCTCGCCGCTGCCGCCGGCGTCCTCTTCGCCCTCGCGGGCGTGGCGATCAAGGGACTGACCGGGGCCGGCGGCGTCTCGCCCGCTCTGCTCGCGCCCTGGATCGCGCTGACCGTGGTCGCCGGAATCGGCGCCCAGTACGCCGCTGCGGCGGCGCTTCAGCGCGGCGGCGCGATCGAGACGATCGGCCTGATCGGGCTGATCGCCAACGCCGCCCAGATCGCCGCCGGCGTGCTCGTCTTCGGCGACCCCCTGGCGGGCAGCCCGCTCGGGCTGACCCTGCAGGTGAGCGCCTTCGCGATGGTCTGCGCCTCGGCGCTGCTGATCCCCGCCCGCCGCGCCGCTGCGCCATCGCTGGCCGCCGCGGCCTAGAACGACAAACGGCGCGACGAGCCCCGATGGACCCGCCGCGCCGTCTTGAGGCGTCCTCTACCGCCGCCCGTTCAGCAGCCGCTCACCTTGAGCGGCAGACGGTTGTTCTTGACCTTCTTGCCGTTCTGTCCTTTTAGGTTCATCACCGAGGAGAGCCGGCCTTTGCAGAGGTTCCTGGAGTTGACCAGCAGCCCCTTCTTCGCGCCGCCTTCCATGCGCAGGATGAACTTGCTCACCGGCACGTCGGGCGTGTTGTTGAACACGGTCTTGATCCCCCCGTTCTTAGAAGTGATCACACCGCGTAGCTGGATGTTGACCTGACCGCGCAGGTCGACGAGCAGGTCCGGCAATTCATGACTAGAGGAGACCAGGTACACCGGTCCCTTCAGGGCCTTGCCGAGCAACGGACTCTTTGCCTGCGCGTGTCCGTAGATTGCCGCCTGCGGACACGTCTGGGAGGCCAGCTGCGGCCTCGTGCAGACGGTCCTGATGTTCCCCTGGTCGAGGAACAGCGCGTGCGGCAGTGCCAATGCGCTGCGCAGCACGTTGGCGTCTTTGGACCGGCCTTCGAGGATCGCCCGCAGCTTCGGATGCTTGCCACGGGTGGTCGTACCTTTTCCACCGAACAGACGCGTGTGCAGCTTCGGCTTGAAGCTGAGGCCTTTACAGCCGGTCGCCTGGAAAGGCGAGGAGACCGAGTAGGAGCTCCACGCCGCCGAATCGGTTGGATTTGCGCCACCACCGTTGATGAAGCCGGTCGTGGCCTGTTTCGCACAGTTGGTCGGGTTATGCATGAACTTGGCTCGATCGACGTTGACGTCGATCGAGCGGATGTCCAGCTTCACCCCACCAAACACGTCCGGGATCGCATCGGAGACCGCGTGGACCTGAGCGGTTTCCGGGTTGACGAACAGAGCGACCCTGACCACGACGGCGCCGAGGTCGAACGGGCCGGCGAGAGCCGGTGTCACAGTCACCAGCGAGAGCGGGGCGCCCTTATACGGACCGGCAAGGAACGCCTTGCCGCCGATCGTGATCGGATTCGCCCCGGTTCCGCTTCGTGTCGACGCGGTACCGATCTGACTCGCGCTGGGGCAGCTCGAGCTGGCCTGCTCGGCAGCTCCACTGCTTGCCTCGGCCGCCGCGATCTCGCCCTCTGAGCAGTACGGGATCCCAGTCAGGTTGCCAGCGTGTCCCTTCGGCAGGGTCACGTCAACTCGCTTGACCTCTTGCTGGCCGTCGGTACGGCCGATGTTGACCCGGAACGGGCTGTAGGCATTTGCCTTCTCACTGTCCGATTTGGCCGTGTAGGTCGGGGCAAACGGTCGCCCGGCCAATGTGGTCGGACAAGCACCGCCATTTGGGGCGGCAGATGGCGTGAACCCACTTGATGGGGTCTTCGTCGATTTCGGCGTCGACCACGGTTCCAGCACGGTGGTCGTGGTTGCCGCGGAACAGGTCGGCGGGCTGCTCAGCACGCCTTTCGCGTCGTCGAGGTGGATTTTCACCGAAGTGAACGGCACCTGTGGGGTCTCGGCAAACGTCGTCGTCAGCTGGCCCGTTTTCGGGTTGGCTTTGGTGTTGCCGATCAGCCGTGCCGAGATTCCGTATTGGGCCGACTCGGCGGTGACGAAGATGCGGAACTCTTCGCCGGACTCCGGATTTCGGCTGAGCTGCTGACCGAGATAGGCGGTGCCTTTCAGCGCGCCGGCCGGCAGCGGTGGTGTCTCAACTTCGACCGATCCGATCCTCGATGCCGTGGGGCAGGCCACTGGGTTGCGCGTGCCCTTGCCGAACTCGGCATTAGTGCACGACTGCAGGCCGTTGGCCGCGGAGGGGTTCAGACCCATCCCCTCCGGCAGGGTGATGCTGGCGTTACGCAGGTGCGACTCGCTCTGCGTTCCTCCACCGGTGACGAACGGCAGTGTCGTCTCAATCGTCGGCGTTGCCGGCGAATCGACTTTGTCCGTGCCGGGATTCACATTGATCCCAGGGTTGAACGGCACGCTCGCGCAGCCGGTCTGGGTTAGGCCTTCCGGCAGGGAGAGGTCGGATCCGACCGGTGTTGCGCTCGCCGGGAAGTCCGCTTCCGGCAGAGCAACGGACTCCGCCCTAAGGAACGTCGTGTAGATGCCCTCATACGGGGGCAACTGCGAGCTGAAGCAGGTGGTTGGATTGGTGATGTAGGTGCCATCGCCGGTTGGCGCGCCGAAGTTCACCAGGCGGCTCTTCCAGCTCCGGGTGCCGGGGTTGGGCGTTGGCAGATGGATCGTGAAGCTCTCGTGGTAGTCGCTCTCCCAGGCGACTTCGGTGTTGAGGTAGACGATTTTTTTCGCTCCTGGCCCACCGATTTTGAAGCCGAATTTGGCCGGTTCGCCGAAGTCGGGAACCATGTTGTAGAGGGGGACCCTGGTGACACCGGGGGTCGGCGGCACTTCTGCTCCGTTGGCTTCGACCTTGAGGGTCAGCCGCTCTTCGCCGACCTGGCTCGTAGCCGCGCAGCCGGGGAGTTCGGTCGGACCGACCGGGGTGTCGAATTCCGCCTGGGTGCAGCGGGTCAGCGTCGCCTGCGGGTTGACCGTCAGCCCGGGTGGTAGGTCGACGCGGATCGTTTTAACAGGACCGATCGGGCGGAAAAGGCCCGGTGCGAATTCTTCCTGCTTGACGATGTACTGCGTGAAGCCGATCGGTGGATGGCCGGCGGCCGTCCTGAAGAACTGCGAGATCGGCGATTCCGGCGTGCACTGTTCGGTGATTTCGTCTTTCGTACAGGTACCCGCTTGCCAACCGTCATTGGCTTTGTTTGGTTTTTCAAGCTGAGGTTCGATGATGTCTCCGGTGTCGGCCTGTACGACCGGCACCGCAGCTACAAGCCACAAAGCCATCACCGCACTAAAAGCGAGCAAGCGCCTAGCCATTCGTCTCTCCTCTGGTCGCATTGACGTTCCCATCGCGTCCCTGCGTATGGCGCTAAATCTCTCCGCGCCTCTACGGTAGCTACCTCTACCCGTCGGCTTCAAGGGGGGAAACCCGCAGAGCGGCGCTTGCTTGCGTTAATCGGTGTAATCGACGGGTTTCGGTTGGCTCCAGAAAGCCAAATGCCGAGCTGATCTACCGCTTAATAGGATGTTTGCGCATGACCCCTGAATCGCCCCTTCCCTACGTCGATGAGCTCGATGTCGACGTAGGCGCCGATCGCGACGCAACCTGGTCGGCATTGCTGCGAGTCGTCGAGGGGTCGTTCGCCTCGGCCCGCGGCCGCGGGCCCGCCTGGCTGCTCGCCTGCGAAGACACGGAGCTCTCAGGGCCGCGCCCGCTGGCGCAAGGCTCGAGCTTCCCCGGCTTCCACGTCGAGACCGCTGAGCCGGAGAGCACGCTGGCGCTCGCCGGTCGTCACCGCTTCTCCACCTACCTGCTGACCTTCCGCCTCGAGGATGCTGCCGGCGGAGGCACAAGCCTCACGGCGGAAACCCGTGCCGCCTTCCCCGGCCTCAAGGGCCGCGTCTACCGTGCGCTCGTGATTGGCACGCGCATGCACGTCCTCGTCACCCGGCGGCTGCTCACCGCAAGCAAGCGCCGCGCCGAGCGCACCTGAATCCTGCATCTGCCCCTTGGTCAGCCGTTGCGGCCGATCAGCATGATGCCGGCGATCGACGCGGTGGCAAGCAGGGCCAGGGCGATATCGGTCCGACGATCGTTGTCTCTCATCCCACACCTAGAACACTCGTGGGCGCGGGAAGATGCTCTTCTGGGCCACGGCGGACGAGGCTCTTAGTCCGGCCTCAGCCGCCTTCCTCGACGAAGGCGCGGCGCAGCGCCTCGTCGAATGACTCGGGTGAAATTCGAAACGGCTCGGCGCCACTGGGGTCGGTGACCACGGTGGCACTGGTCAATCCCTCGATCAGGGGGCGGGCCACATTGGTGTCGACCGGTGTGACCAGGCCGAGCCAGAGCGATGAGAGCCAGGGGGTGATCAGGGGAACCGGGATCTGCCGCCGCGGCTCCTTCCCCATCGCGATCGCCATGCGGTCGAGCATGTCGGCGTAGCTGAGGACGTCGGGGCCGCCGATCTGGACCTCGCGACCCTCGGACTCCGGCACCTCGGGAGCGCGCCGCAGGTACTCGACCGTGGCGTCGATCCCGATCGGCTGGGTCTCGGTGCGCAGCCAGCCGGGCGCGATCATCACCGGCAACCGACCGACCAGGTAGCGCAGCGTCTTGTAGGACTCGCTGCCGGCGCCGACCACCATCGCGGCGCGGAAGTAGGTCAGCGGCGGGCCCTCGGCGATCAAAGCCTGTGCGGTCTGGTGACGGCTCTGCAGATGCTCGGAGGCATCGTCCCCGCCGAGCCCACCGAGGTAGACGACCCGCTTGACCCCCTCACGCTTTGCCATGCGGCCAAAGTTGGTGGCGCCGGTGCGCTCGCGCTCGGCGTAGCCCCCTCCCCCACCCATCGCGTGGACGAGGTAGTAGGCGACCTCGACGTCCGCGCCGACCCCGTCGAGGCTCTCGGCATCGGTGATGTCACCCTCGTGCAGCTCCATCCCGGCCGCCTCGAGGTGCCGCCCCTTGGCTCGATCGCGGACCAGACAGCGGACCGAGGCGCCAGAGCTGGCAAGCGCGATCGCCAGTCTGCCGCCGACGAATCCGGTTGCTCCAGCGATGAGGACGCGGCCTGCGATCTACCCAAGGTACCCGGCCGGGCTGCGAAGCTAAGCAAGTGCGCATCCACCTTCTCGAGCGGAGCCAACGGGTCGAGGTCCCAATCGACCGGGCTTTCGCCTTCTACGGCGACGAGCGCAACCTCGAGCCGCTCACCCCGCCCTGGCTCCACTTCGAGGTGACGACCCCGCGCCCGATCTCGATGGCGGCCGGCACCCTGCTCGAGTACCGGCTCAAGCTGCACGGCATCCCGATCCGCTGGCGCACCCGAATCGACGCCTGGGAGCCACCGTCGCGCTTCACCGACTTCCAGGAGAAGGGCCCCTACTCACTCTGGGAGCACACCCACACCTTCGAGGCCGACGGCGACGGAGCGACGATCATCCGCGACCAAGTCCGCTACTCGATCCCCTTCGGCCCGCTCGGCACGCTCGCCCACCGCCTCTTCGTCCGCCGCGACCTCGAGCGCATCTTCGACTACCGGCGTGATGCGGTGGCCGAGCGCCTGGCGGCGCCCGGCTAGCCGGTCCTGCTCAGTTAAGTGTGGTTGGGGCCGTCGTCAGCCCCGTGGCCGTGGTGATGCTCGCCCTTGTGATGGTGCTTCTTGTGGTGCTTGCCCTTGTGATGGCCGGGTGGGTCGTCGGCGCCGTGCTTGGCGACGGCCGTTCCGGCGCCGCCGACAGCGAGCGCGAGTGCGACGGCAAGGGCTGCTGACAGGCGTACGATCGGCTTCATTTTCTGCCTCCTGATCGACGGGTTCCGGTCGTGGCTTGCGCCCCGGGGCCGCGTTAACCCTGGTCTACGGACAGGCGCCGGATGAGGTTCAACGAACGTCCCTGAGCTGGCTCCGAGCCACTTCGCCTCATCCAACAATTAGGCAGACGTTACCCACCCTTTCCACCAGGGACCGAGATTGGAGGAGTGGGTGAACTGAGCGCGAGCACGACGAGAAATCGTCTCCCCTTGAAGCGGCACGGCATCGCGGTGCTCTTGATCGGCGCCCTGCTCATCTGGGGCGCCGGCTTCGCTCAGCTGGAGGATGGGAGAACCTTGCTCGACCAGGGGGCAGTCGTCGTCGCCCTGGCCTCCGAGGCGGGATCGAGCTCAGCCGCTGAGCGACTCAGGTCGGAGGCAATTCACGGCGCCAACCGAGGAGCTCCCCGGCCAGCTCGGCTCGCCTCCGACCTAGCTGCTGCCTCATCGGGCGCTCGGCGACCCGCCCCCAGGGGACAGGGCAAAACGTCGCGCTGGGCTACAGAGCTAGAGCGGCGGCCTTCAGGTGCAGCACCTCGAGTCGCCTCAACTGCTCGGTCGCCCGTTCGGCCAAGGCGCCGAGCTCGAAGCTCGATAGATCGTTGGCGTAGGTGTGCTCGAGCGCCCGCCACAGCCGGCGCTTACCGGCAACGCCAATCTGCAACAACTCCAACTCGTCGAGGCGACTGAGCGGCGAGTAGCCCCGCAGTTGTCCGTTCAGCTTCAACCGGCCCAGTCGCTCACCGAGGACGGCGGCAAGCGGTTTGAGCTTGCTCTGGCCCACGCCGAGCCGATCCATCACCGCCTTGAGTGTCTCGCGGTCGGCCTCGATCTCGGCGCAGACCTCGGCCAACGCCGGCCCGAACTCCGGATCGTCCTCGTTGCTCCCCCGCAGCCTCCACGCCAGCTCGACTCCCGCCGTCGCCCCCGCTAGGTGGTCGTTGAGGTAGATGGCAAGGAGGTTGCCCACGCATCGCCGCTACCCGAGCGGCCGCTCCGCAAATCAGTCCTCGCGCACCTTCTCGCCTCCGGTGACCAGACTTCTCGCCTTCGGTGAACCAGATGAGCCCGAGCGTGGCGGCTAGGCGGCTAGCGACAGATCGCTGCGCGGGGCAAGCACGACGAGCTCGCCCTCTTCCGCGTATGCGGGCTCAAAGCCCGCCACGGAGAGCACCACGAAGCTGTAACCGCACGGACAGACCTCGCGTTCGACGTCATCGAGATCGTCGACCACAACCTCGGTTTCCCCGGCGCAGCCCGAGCAAAGGATGGCCACTTGCCACATGCCTTGATGGTTGCGCGCCCGCCGGACGGAGCAACTAGGCGCGAACGACGATCCGCCTTTAGGCGAAAGTGGGAAGCACTTCACGCTCTAGAAGTCGAAGGAGCCGCCTTGGTCGGGGCCGACCTGCAGCCGAGTCGCATAAGCCGCTCCTATCCCCGCTTGGCGCACGGTCAAATGGCCGCGCTTGGTCCAGGGCCAAACGGGTATCAGCACCCGCATGACCGAGAGACCGAGGAAAACCAGCGAGAAAGATGAGCGCGAGATCCAAGCCGCGGAAGCCGAAGCGCGGCGGATCGGCGGTGAGGTAACTCCGCTATCCGACGACCCCGCCCGCGAGCCCCTCGAAGAGGCAGGCGAGGGTGAGGCCGAGGGCTTCGAGCAAGCCGAGCGGAGGCTCGAGGACATCGCGGCGCACGGCGACCAGCATCGCTTCCCCGATCGCGACGTGCGGGACTCCGAAGAGCGCGAGGGCATCGAGCGCGGCGAAGCCGACCAAGCGATCCCGCCAGACGAGTCAACCGCCTGAACGGAGCCCGTCCGCCCAGGAACCTCTTCAGCTTTCCGCGCCGGCCACCGCGCGCTGAAGCTGGGACTTGCTCATCTTCGAGCGCCCTTCGATCCCCATCTTCTTGGCGTCGTTGTAGAGCTGTTCGCGGGTGCGGCCGCCGGGCCCGCTGCCCGAGCGCCTGCCGCCCCGGCTGCTTGCTGAGCTGCCGCGCTTTGAGCTGGGCGAGGAAGTCTTCGATTCTCCGGACCTCGCCTTTTCCTTGTTGACGGCGCGCGCCGCTATCTCCTCGGCCCGGCCCTCCGAGCGGCCGGCCTGCTTCTCGCTCTTCTTGATGTGCTCGTACTGACGTGCTCGTTTGGTGCCTTTTTTCACTCCGCGTGGTGGCATTGGGCCAGCTCCTTTCGTCAGCTTGCCCAATACCCCACGCGACGTGAACTATGCGCTGGCTGTCGCCTCGCGCTGGCCCTCGTGCACGCCCTCGGCGAACTCCTCGACGATCTTCGCGTTGAAGGCATCGAGGTCATCGGGCTTGCGGCTGCTGACCAGGCCCTGGTCGACGTGGACCTCCTCGTCGACCCACTCTGCACCGGCGTTGCGCAGGTCGGTCTGCAAGCTCGGCCAGGAGGTGAGCGTGCGACCGTCGACGACATCGGCGTTGATCAGGGTCCACGGCGCGTGGCAGATCGCTCCCACCGGCTTGCCGGCCTCAAAGAAGGAACGGACGAACTGGACCGCGTTGGTGTCGGTGCGCAGCTGGTCGGGGTTGGCGACGCCGCCGGGCAGCACCAAGCCGTCGTAGTCGTCGGGGTCCGCCTCGCCCACGGTTTTGTCCGGGGTGAAGGTGTCGCCCTTGTCGAGATGGTTGAAGGCTTGGATCTCGCTGCCCTCGGGAGCGAGCAAGTCAACCTCAGCGCCCGCCTCGCGCAGCGCCTCACGCGGACTGGTCAGCTCGACTTCCTCGACCCCCTCGTTGGCGACGAGAATCGCGATTCTCTTGTCCTGCAACTGATCTGACATCTGAAGCTCCTTTCACTTGGGAACGCGATGCCGCCAGCCCGGACACCTCTCCGCCAAGCGGCGGTTGGTCTTCTCACCCAAGCGGGAACCGGGCCTAGCACCGATAAAAGCCGCCGGGATCCGGGCTGACAGCCGCAGCCGTCGGCTACCCCTGGGTCGGCAAGACAAACTTGCACGGACAGCGAGTTCGGACGGGGGCCGGACCGGAGCGGCGGGCCCGTTCAGCCCTTGCGTTTGGCCATGCGCTCGAGCTGCTTGCCGAACGCCCTCTCGACTTCGTCGGACATCGTCATCCGGTAGACGGCGACCAGCGCCTGCAGCGACAGGGGACGCAGCTGATCGAGCGCGGCGCGGACCTCCGGCCAGCGCTCTTCCGGATAGCCCTCCTCTTCGAAGGGCTTCCAGATGTCTTCGAGGAAGAGCTTGACGAACTCGTGGGAGACGGACTTGCAGCGACTCTGCACCTTGGCGATCACGGCAAGGGCGTGATCGAGCGGCACGCCCGTCGCGACGACCCCCTCGGCCGCGTCCAACAGTGAGGGAAACGGCGCCTCGAAGCGATCCTCGTCGATCGCAACGAGGGCTCCGGCGTCGATCGCCCGCTTCAGCGCGTCCTCGATTTCCGTGCCGAAACGATCTCCGAGCTCCTCGCGAGTGAAGGTCTGCGGTTCCTCGCCATCGAACTCGTCGAGTGCCCGCTTGAAGGAGAGGAACTGCTCGGCGGGCCCCAGGTTCTGGCTCAGCAGCCGCTCGATTCCCTTGAGGTTGAAGCCATCGGTCTGCAGCTCTTGGATCATCCGCAGCCGATCGAGGTGTTCGGGTCCGTAGTAGCCGACCCGGTCACGCACCTCTGGGGCGGGCAGCAGTCCGCGCGCGCGGTGCGAGCGAATGTTGCGCACGGTCATCCCCGTCTCCGCAGCGAGCTGTTCGATCGTCAGGTCGTTCTCGGGCGAGGCGGCCGCCATGTGTGAAACCTATCACTGAAAGCCGGCGCACTATTTGTCGTGACGGCATTTGATGTTACGTTGTCTTCCGGCACGGGTACTGCTGCCAAACAACCAGGGAAGAGGAGGAGCATGAGTCCGACAGCCACAGCCACAGCGCCGTCTCGCCGCCGCAGACTTCCGGGCCGGCGCCTGCTCGACAGCATCGCCGGACCGCACGGGATCGATCGCTATCTCGAGCAGATCAGCCCCACCCTCGTGATCGGCGAGTGCAGGGCCGAGGTGGTTGCGGCCAGGCACGGCACCGAGGACAGCGTCACCCTGAGCCTGCGCCCCAACCGCGCCTGGGGAGGCCTCCGCGCCGGCCAGTTCATCCAGGTCTCGGTCGAGATCGACGGCGTTCGCCATACCCGCTGCTACTCGCCGGCCTCCCCGGAGGGCTCCAGCCGCGAGCTGGAGATCACGGTCAAGCGCCACCCCGATGGGCTGGTCTCGAACTTCCTCGCCGACCACGCCCAGCCCGGCATGGTGCTCGGCCTCTCGCAGGCCGACGGCGACTTCCACCTTCCCGACCGCCGCCCCGACTCGATCCTCCTGATCGGCGCCGGCAGCGGCATCACTCCCCTGATGGCGATCCTGCGCACGCTCTGCGCCGAGCGATACGCGGGGCCGATCGCGCTGATCCAGTACGCACCCGACCCCGACCGCACGATCTACCGCGAGGAGCTCGACCGCCTGGCGGTCGAGAACCCGAACTTCAAGCTGAGCCGCTCCTACACGCGTGCGCCCGGCGCCGGCGAGCTCGACGGCCACTTCAGCCCAGCCCACCTTCCCCAGGCCGACCCCAGCTTCGCCACGGCGGAGACCTTCGCCTGTGGCCCCCCTGCCCTGCTCGACGCGGTACGCGGCACCTGGGCCAACGGGCTCGAGCAGCGGCTGCACGTCGAGAGCTTCGTCCCCCCCAGCCTGCTTCCCGTCGGCGAGCCCGGAACGGGCTCGATCCGCTTCGCCGGCTCGGACCTCGAGGTCCCCAACAGCGGCGCCTCGATCCTCGAGCAGGCCGAGCAGGCCGGCGTCCCGGCGCAGTCGGGCTGCCGCATGGGGATCTGCCACACCTGCACTTGCCGCAAGCTGAGCGGCACCGTCAAGAACCTGCTCACGGATGAGGTCTCCGCCTCACCCGACGAGTAGATCCAGCTCTGCGTCTCGGCTCCGCTCAGCGACCTCGTAATCGATCTTTGAACCGACTTTCAACGAAAGGCAACTCAATGAGCACGACCACCGAAAGCCAGATCCCCCTCACGCCGGAGCAGATCGAGAGCTTCGGCGAGGAGCTCGACGCGATCCGCCAGCGCGTCCTCGCCGATCGCGGCGAGCGTGACGCCAACTACATCCGCAAGGTGATCCGCGCCCAGCGGGGGCTCGAGGTCGCCGGTCGCGGCCTGCTCTGGGCGGGCGTCTTCCCACCGGCCTGGATCGCTGGCACAACCGCCCTCTCGCTCTCCAAGATCCTCGACAACATGGAGATCGGCCACAACGTGATGCACGGCCAGTACGACTGGATGAACGACCCGGCGCTCTCCGGCAAGCAGTTCGAGTGGGACAACGCCTGCCCGGCCGACCAGTGGCGCCACTCCCACAACTACATGCACCACACCCACACCAACATCGTCGGCAAGGACCGCGACATCGGCTACGGCGTGCTGCGCATGTCAGAGGACCAGCGTTGGAGGCCCTACTACCTGGGCAATCCCGTCTACGCGACCCTGCTCGCGCTGTTCTTCCAGTACGGAGTGGCCCTGCACGACCTCGAAGTCGAGCGCCTGACGACCGGCGAGGCGAAGCTCGCCGACAAGCGCAAGCTGATCGGTGGGATCTGGAAGAAGGTCCGCCGCCAGACTCTGAAGGATTACGTGATCTTCCCGGCCCTGTCGGGTCCGTTCTTCCTCTTCCCGCTGGCCGGCAACGCGACCGCGAACCTGGTTCGCAACGTCTGGTCGTTCACGATCATCTTCTGCGGCCACTTCCCGGAAGGAACCCATGAGTTCACCGAGGAGGAGACCGAGAACGAGAGTCGCGGCCAGTGGTACTACCGCCAGCTGCTCGGCTCGGCGAACCTCAGCGGCAGCCGGCCCTTCCACATCCTCTCCGGCAACCTCAGCTTCCAGATCGAGCACCACCTGTTCCCCGACCTGCCGGCCAACCGCTACGCGGAAATCTCGACCGAGGTCCGCGAGATCTGCGAGCGCTACGGCATCCCCTACAACGTCGGCCCTCTGGGCAAGCAGTTCGGCAGCGTGGTCAAGAAGATCTGCCGCCTCGCGCTCCCCGACCGAAAAGGCCGCGTCAACGATCAGCTGCCTGTCGCGGCGCCCAAAGGCGAAGAGGCTCGGGTCCCGGTTGCTGCCTAGGCGGGCACCGTCGACAACGATCAGGAGTTAGTGCTCAGCGAACCCTCTGGAAGAGGTAGATCACAAGCAGCACCAAGATGATGACCACAAGAATGGCGACGATCGACACGGTTCCCCCCAATTGATTGGTCTGCCCGGCATGACCGGGCCAAGTTGCATGCTGCGTACCCCGCGGCTGTGGCCCGTAAACAGCACCGTTGCAACCGACCGAAGCAGCCGGTGCGAAAAGCAAAGGCACCAGCGCATTAGAGAGACGAGGGACCGCGGCGGCCTACCAGGGCCGCCACGGTCAAGCTACGCCTCGAGCCTCATCCGGCTGCGATCAAGGCGAACTCGAACTGCGCGTCGGTTGGCGCTCCGGCGGAGTTGTACGTTTCGACCGCAGGGTTGTTGCCGACGCTGGAGCGCGAGATCTCACCCGCGCCGCCGATCAGCGTCGCGGTGGCAATCGAGGCGCTCAACCCGCCCTGTTCTTCGAGACCAGGGAAGATGAGGACGTACAGGCCCGTCGACGTTTTTTCGACCGTCGGTTTGCCACCGAAGCGGTTGAACCACCGCAGGACCGTCCCCGATGAGGAGACGTTGGCGCCGGCGAGGGGGACCCCAACCGTGCTCGCGTTGAGGTAGTGGTCGGCTAGCTTGTTTTCGGTGATCGAGCCATCGGGAATCTTGGCCGTGGTCACCGCACCGTCGCCGAGCTTGTCGGCGCTGACCGAACCGCTGCCGAGCTGGCTGTTGCCAACCGAACCGGTGGCAAGCTTGCCACCGGTAACGGAGCCGTCGAGGAGCTTCGCAGTCGAGACCGCTCCGTCGGCGAGCTTGCCGTCGGTGACCGCACCGTTGCCAAGCGCGCTGGTGCCCACCGCGCCGTTAGCGAGCTGCGCGGCACCGATCGCACCGGCGGCGACCTTCGGTGAGGTGACCGCGCCCGTCTTGATCTTCGCCGCGGTAACCGCGTTGCTCTTCAGCTGCTTGGCGCCGACGCTGTTCTTGGCAAGCTGGCTTGCCGCCACCGCGCTGGCCCCGCCGACGGCGAGAAACAGGGCGATGGTCGCAACCACGTTCGCGTAGGTCAGCTTCCCGCGAATCCTCTTCATTTCTGGCTTCCCCTCAAGTTGGAATCGGCGAGTCGGGCTGACCCAGCCGTGATTGAACTTCGAACGGCCCCTCACCATCGGTCCCACCGAGGCCTGGCAGGAGGCCCGGGAATCGCCTTGCAGAGTGAGTCCCATCTCTACGCCTTGGAGATCACGCCCCTTGCGCTGATTCTCGACGCCGGTGCTCTCCACGCCTGCATCGACGCGTAGGGTTCGTCGCCGAGTACCGCGACCTACCGCTCGGTACCGACGACGCCTCGGTGATTCCTACCGCTAAACGGCTGTTGCCGCGAGCGCTGTCACCGAACAAGAAAATGGCATCTCCCCGGATGCACTTGCTCCACAGCGATACCGCTACAACGATTCGTCCTTAGTGGAGAGATCCTCGTGCCGGGTCAAATGCGCCGTCGATTTGGCTCCACGAGCGAGAAAGCGGCAGCGCGGATGAACCGGCTTGACAAATTGGGCCTGAACAGAGTTTCCGCCGACGACGACCGCACGCGCTACCGTTCCCACATGGCCGCATCCGTTGACTTCACGATCTCCTTCGACAGCCCCGACCAAGAGGGCTGGATCGTGGCGCGCGTCCTTGAGGTTCCCGGTGCGATGAGCCAGGGGCGGACCCGCGAGGAGGCACGCGAGAATGTCCTCGACGCCCTTCGCACGGTGCTGACGCCCGACGAGGAGCTTGCCGGAGAGGTTTCAGAGTCTGACCGCGAGCATCTGCGCTTTACCGCCGCTGCGTGAAGCGCCGAGATCTCGAACGCCACCTCCGCGCTCACGGCTGTCACGAGATCGGCGGCTCGAAGCATGCTAAGTGGCGAGGCCCCACCGACGTTGTCTCTGCGGTGCCTCGCCACAAGGACATTGGGCCCGGGCTTGTCCGCGCTATTTGCACGCAACTGAGAGTTCCAGCACCACCGAATCCGCGCTAGGACGTCCGCCGCCAGAGGCCACTTGACTACGACCCTGATGATGCCTCTTTGATGATCCCTCCTAGCCAGCCCGCCATTTGTGCAAAATGCGTCTGGACCTCCTTGGACTGAGACCCCAAGGGACGACCCTCACTTGCAAGACCCTCGGGGAAAAGGCGTTCTAGTTCCGCTTGATGCGTATCCCCCAGTGCGTCAATCATCTCGTTTCGCACTCGAGCATAGGAATGGACAAGTCCGGGATTTGGCTCCGATGCGGCAGAAGCCTCCATCATCCCCTTGAGGCGCTTCAAGCGCCCAACATCGATAGTCATGACTGGGAACCTTTCTGCCTTAACCGCTAGGCCGGCTTGCGGCGGATGAAGTCTCGTATACCCGCGATCATGAGGCTGACCTGCCCGGTCTCGTACTTTTCGTAGTCGCCGTGAGCGGCGTCGTTGCGCAACCCCAGCCAAGCGGTGATTGCCTTCTGATCAGTCTTTTCATAGACACTGGCCTTTACGAGGTCCGCATTGATCCGATCGGCCTTCAATGGATGGCCCTTTCCGTCCGTCGAATTGATCCCAGACTTTTCTGCCAGTTGCCGAAGGTGTCCCTCAAGGGTGCTGCCCGCTACGACCGCCGCTGCATCCTTGTAGCCACCGTCAAGTAGGTGAGTTGCCATCTCCAGAAAATCCCCGAAAAGCTCAGCATGAATCAGCTCAGGCAGAGAGGCCAAATGCCCCGCGTCATAGTCGCCGCGCAGAGCCTCGAGGGCCCCAGCAGCCGCCGGCAGAATCAAGTGGTAGTTCGACTGCCACTGCGCTACCGCGCTGTCGACCGTCTCGGCGTAGGGCGTCCCGGCGGGAGCCAGCCGTTTAATAGTCGCCGCGCACAGAGTTACAAGCTTTGCGTTCTCGGAGCCCAGATCTGACAGATCGTCATATTGCGAACGAGCACGTGCATCGTCAACAGCCTGAAGCACTCGATCGATCTGAGCGAGCGCTATATCCCTCTCGGTACTCACTCGGCGATCCTATGACCCGAAGCAGCGGATGCACAGGGGGGCTTCTCTCTCCGCTAAGGCCATACCGCTACGGCGATTTGCCCTAAGGCGATAAGAAGGCCCGAGTCTCAGCACCCGGGACACTTACTCAGGCGGACCGGCGCAAAGGGCTCGAAGATTCAAGATCGTGTGCCCGGATCGGGAAGATCTAGGAGCCTAGGTCGGTTGACATTCGGCTCGATCTTTTCTAGAGCGTCGATAGCGGTACGAATATTCAAGGCAATCGATCGAACCCATTGCCTCATATTTGCCCTCGAGTCCTCGTCGGGCATGTCGTCGAAGTCGATTGCCTTGACTCCATCGAGACCTCGCAAGCTCTCATAGGCATTGGCAACTGCAAACCAATCCGGTGCGGACAGGGCAGCCCCCAACAAACCGTTGTATGTGTCCCAGGCCGGTTGTTCGGCAGGCAATTTGTTCAGTAGGTGCAGAGCAGGGTCCACAGCGGCGGGCGTCCACAATTGCTGATAGATACCCCGAAGCTCGACGGCTACCATGCGCGAAGCTGCTCGGCGCTGGCGACGCTCTTCGCGATAAGCAAGCCCAAATTGCCAAGACCCCGTGATCAGACCCCCAACCAATACTCCCACTAGACCGATAGCAGCAGCGCTCATCGACCTAGAAGAGACGAGCCCTAGGGGCGGTCTGACTCAAGAGATCGCGGTTCAACTCAGCCATGCATCCGAGACAATTCGACCTCAGTGGAAAGAGACTCTCATTCGGGTCGAATGTTCCGCGAATCTCGCTCTCAAACTCGACACAAATCTTGTTCATCACCCCAAGGCTTGCAGAAGACTTTGAAGTCGGCGGTCCGGACTTCGATTCTCACCACGTCTCGTCACGCGGCCCGACAGTAATTGAGCGAGTCAGCTCAGCTGCTGGAGAGTCCCCAGCTGACGCAAAGGGCCGACAGATCTTCCGCGTCTCGCGCACCCCTACAAGCCGGTCCCCCCGCGCGGTCTCCCAATAACCCGCATGGCCACCGCGGCTTGCGCCCCCGCTCAGTAAGACCACGGACCTAACTGGCATTGAATGCCGGTCCCTTGATCTCTCCACAAAGGCCATACCGCTACGGGGATTCGAACCCCGGTTTCCGGACTGAGAAAAGCCTGGATGCGTTGCGGCCGTTTGCGGCTGTTTCGCGATTTCGCAGTCTGATCGGCAAAAGCGGCAAAAAGGGGAGCAGCAGGGCAACAATCTTTTGCGGCTATTTGCGGCTGGCAAAGGACGTCCTGTTGCTTTTTCGTTGCCGAGCAGCAGCATGCTGTTGCCGAGGGGTGGCGCTGGATCCAGCTCGTCCGTGTGAGGAGCAAGAGACCACACGCGAGGGCAACTCCCCGCGCGAAAGGAGAGGCGATGACTCAGCTAGCGAAGACCTCCACCCCGGGCATCTACCGCGCCCACGGAAACAAGTGCGACGGCACCGGGCGCTGCGACTGCCCCTACGTGATCATGTGGCGCCACCGCGGCCGCCAGCACAAGGAAACCTGCCGCACCTTCAACGAGGCGCGCGAGAAGAAGCCGCTCCGCAACTCGGTGGACAGCAAGCCGGTCGAGCGGACCCGTTTCGGGGACTATTTCCCGGAATGGATCGAGACCTACGCCGGCCGCACCCAGCGTGGCTTCTCGGAGACCACCCGCCCGGAGTACCGGCGCACGATCGAGAACTTCGCGCTACCTCGCTGGAAGACCCTGAAGCTCAGCGAGATCGAGCCGAAGGACGTCCGCGAGCTCTTCATGGCAATGCGAAACGAAGGCAAGAGCACGTCGCTGATCAGAAAGACGAGGGCATCGCTCTCGACGCTCTTCGCCACCGCGCTCGAGGACGGGCTAATCGGCACGAACCCAATCCGCGGCGTCCGCATACCCGCGCCGTTGGTGGAGGAGGTGCCAGACGAGGATCGAGCCAAGGCCCTGACCAGGGCCGAGCTGGCAACCCTGCTCTCAGCAATCCCCGAGGACTGGCACCTCTTCTTCGAGTTCCTCGTCCATACCGGCCTGCGGATCTCCGAAATGATCGGCCTGACCTGGGAGCACATGGAACTGGAGGCCAACCCTCACGTGAAGGTCCGTGAGCAGTTCTACCGCTGCCAGCGCCGGCGGCTGAAGAGCGGCGCCGGACGGCGCGACATCCCGTTGGCGCCGCGGATGACGGCAAGGCTGATCACACATCGAGAGGCGAACTACTCCGGCCCAACGGAGCCCGTCTTCACCTCCGATGTCGGCACCGAGCTAATCCGCGGCAAGATCGCTGATCGCGTACTCAACCCGGCCAGGGCGCTCGTCGGCATGCCGTGGGTGAGCTTCCATACCTTCCGCCACACCTGCGCCTCATTGCTCTTCGCCAACGGTAAGAACATCAAGCAGATCCAAACCTGGCTCGGTCATGCCGACGCCGCCTTCACGCTGCGCACCTACGTCCACCTACTAGAAGAGGGCGTCGGCTCTGCCGACTTTCTCGACGACGCAGTCGAAGTCAACCGCGGGCCGTGGTCGACGGAGTCCAAGGGAGCCTGAAGCGCTCGGGGTTGCCCGTCCGGCCTCATCGTCGGGCGGGTGCCAGTCTAGGCCAGAAACTTCGAACTCGTAGCCACAAACTCGCTCGCCGGTAGGACAGATTGTGCGAAAAGCGCACTATTGCAAAGCGGATTTTTACCCGCTCACGAATAACTAAACCCCGTCAGCTGCGGCCGCCGTTGCTGTGGATAAGATCATTTTATTGGGAGCGCTCAATGATCGGCGACCACCGGTGCGGGACCGTGGTAGCCGCCTGTCACGCGCGGTTGCATACCTACTCGGGCTCTTTTCTCGCAAGAAACCAATGTTGACGTTCCTCCAACTCTCTGACATCCACTTCCGAGGCGACGATCTCATCGACCGCTACGGTAACCCGCTCGACTACGACTTCCGTGAGCGCCTCGTCGCCGACGCCCGCCGTACGGCCGCCGACCTCGGTGGTGTCTCCGGCGTCCTGATTTGCGGGGACGTCGCCGACTCCGGCGTCGGCTCAGAGTTCGGCCAGGCATCCGAATGGCTGCAGAACCTCTGCGCGGCGCTCGATGTCGACCCCTGGCTGGTGTGGGTGGTCCCCGGCAACCACGACCTCGATCGCAAACGGATCCGCGAGCCCCAGCTCAGCCACCGCGAGCGGCTTCGCGACTGTGATCCCGATGACCTAAACGACACTTTCGAGCGCATCCTCGCCAGCCCCGCCGACAGTGAGTCGCTGCTCGAGCCGCTCGAGAACTATCTGGAGTTCGCCACCGCCTTCAACTGCGCTTTCGGGCCCGACCTCTTCTGGACCGAGCGCCTCGATCTCAATGCTGAAAGTCGCCTCGAGCTGCGCGGGCTCAACTCTTCGCTCCTCTGCGGCAAAGGCGATCATCACACGAACAACCCGATGGTGATCGGTGATCGCCAGTCGACGGTCGCCGTCCAGGACGGCACGGTCCACTACACGCTCTGCCACCATCCCCACACCTGGCTCAGGGACGGCGACCACGTCGACGATCTCTTCGACCAGCGTGTCCACGTCCGCGTAACCGGTCACTTGCACGACCGCAGACTAAGACCCTCCTCGCGCGGCGTCCACCTCGAAGCGGGGGCCGTTTCGCCCGAACGCAATGCGCAGCGGCGTTTCACCGAGCCCTGTATCCCCCGCTATGAGCTGATCTCATTGAGGACCATCGAAGCGGACGAGGTGCTCCATCTCGACCTGGTCGTCCGGGGCCGGCTTTGGAGCGAAGAGGGCGGCTGGAAAGCCGACCTCGGGCCCGAGGGGACCTTCGCCCGTCGCTATCGCCTCGACCGTACCGACCCAGGAACGGCGATCGACCCCGACCTCGGTGCAACGGCCTCTGGAATCTCACGCCCACTACTGGAGTTGCGCTACCGGCTGGCACGGCTACAGCCATATGATCGCAACCAATGCGCTCAGCGAATCGGTGCTCCCCTCGACGACATTCTCCGCTTGCCTGTACATCGGCGGGTAGGGGAGATCTTCAGCTGGGCGGAGCTAAACAACCGCATCGCCGACCTCTGGGATGAGGTCATGGTCGCTGCGCAGATCCCCGACCTTCCTGCAAACCCGTTGCGAAGCTAATGTCAGTCGAGTTCACCGACAGGGTTCGCGAGGCGACTGTCGACGATCGCTTGCTCGACATTCCGAAGCTGAAAGAGGCAGCGGCGGCGGCTTCGACCAACCTCAACGCGGAACGCGCTTTGACCCTGGTGCTCGCGGCGCATCACCGACCCCTTCCCCCCCACGATGACGTCGAGCTTCGCCAGCGCCTCAACTCGAGCGACCCGATAATCGAAGAGACCGGGGAGCGCCAGCTCCTGGCGGTGCTGGCTGGCGAGGCCCTGATTCTCGCCTTCTCGAGGGAACGAGCTGGTGTTGGGTTGATTCCCGGGCTGGGGGTGCGCTGCGCAGCCCACGCGGGTTGGCGCCCAGTTCACGCCGACCTCACGTCTTCCGCCGCCGCCTACCTCCTGAAGCGCGCGCTCTACCTCCGCAACCGCGTTTCTCCCGGGAGCAGGCTCAGTAAGGACAAGCCTAAAAACGAGGACGGCACCGCCGCACGGGCACTGGAGGAGATCGAGGTACTGCAGAACTATGTCCAGCATGATCGCCAGCGCCTCTGGGAGCGTGACCAGGTCGCCTGGTGGCTGCTCTCCGAGGCGCGCCCCGAGAGTCCACTAGCGCTCGCCCTAGAGTACGCCCAGTGCCTCTGGTTCCTGCCCGAGCCCCCGGCGACGCGTGAGATGATCGCCGCCAAGCTCGCTCAACCGAGCGCCACCGAGCCGCTCGGGACCAAGCCGGTCGAGATCGACCCGGCGATCTCCGAGCCTCTGCCCCAATCTTGGAGCCGATCTCAAGCCCCCTTCGGGCGAGGGAGACGTTCATGAGGTGCTACGCCTCCTTGACCAAGTGATGCTCGCCCGTGCTTTTGCGGAGGCGAGGAGATGAGCGAGACTCCCGAGCAGCCCGCCGAGGAGCCGACCGTAACCCCCGAGGTCGAGCAGCAGCAGCGAGAGCCGGTCCCCGAGCCCAGCGACGATGCCCCTGTGGACGAGCTGCTCGCCGCCAGCCAGCAGGGCGAAGCCGGCTTTGCCCGCGGCGAGGCACTCGGCTCTCCGGGGGCCAATCGCGTCGCCGCGCAATCACGGGCGACCGTTGTCGTCTTGCTCGGCAACGCCGGCAGCGGCAAGACGACGGTGCTCGCCGCTCTCTACGAGCGCTTTGGCCTCGGCCCGCTGAACGGCCACTGGTTTCTCGGCTCGCGCACGCTGCACGGATTCGAGAAGCGCTGTCACCGCAGCCTCCACGGGGACGGGCCGGGAGGAGAGCTCGACGGCCACACCGCGCAGGACGCGCCGCCCTGGCTGCACCTACGGACCGCCCGCCAGGAGCTCCCCAGCCAGCCTTATGAGCTGCTGCTTGGTGACTTCTCCGGCGAGTTCCACAGCAAACCGATCGCCGACGGCAGCAGCCCGGCCACCGACTTCAAGGCGCTGCGCCGCGCCGATCACGTCTGCATTACCGTCGACGGCGGCTCGATGGCGCGGCCCGAGCGCCGCCAGGCCGAGAGCCGCTTCACGCTCGACCTGGCCGAGAACCTACTCGTCGACCCTCAGGCCCTCGCCGACCCCTCCGCGATCAGCGTAGTGATCACCAAGTGGGATCTCGTCCACGAGCAGAGCGACGGACGACAGACGATCGACAAGCTCTTCGGCCAGCTGCGCGAGATCTTCGGCTCCCGCGAAGTGGGTTTCATCGAGACCGCCGCCCGCTCGAGCAGCGACGCCTTCCAGATCGGTTTCGGGGTCGGCGACCTCCTCTCCCGCTGGACCGACCGCCCCGCTCTGCAAATCACTCACCCGGCGCCCGGCACAACAATCCCCCCCGACAGCTTCAACGCCTTCATGGCTGCACCCAAGAGCGACCGATCCCGGGCGGGCGAAGAGACGCCGTGAACCTCGACCTACTGATGGCCGGGACCTCTGAGTCCGGCAAGACGACCTTCCTCGCCGCGCTTTACGTGGTGATGGGCGACCGTGAAGGCCAGGAGGGAAACCTGCGCCTTCGCGAGAAACCCGCCGATTACGAGTACTTCTTTCGCATCACCCAGGACTGGCTGGACTTCAAAGAGCTGGACCACTCCAATATCGACGGCCCTCGCCACACCGAGATGCCGCTTCTCTCCGCCACCGGGGAGGAGTTCGATCTGCGTGTCCCAGACGTCGTCGGCGAGAGCTTCGAGGCCGCCTGGAAGGGTACCCACTGGCCCGAGAAGCTCGCCGAGATCGCTATTAGGTCTAACGGTCTACTGCTCTTCGCCCACGGTGGCAAAGTGGTTCCTCCCCTAAGGCTGACCCCCGGGGAATCCGGGCAGGATCCTAGCGCCACCTCAAACGCCGGAGAGGATGACTGGGATCCAGAGAGGGCACCGACTCAGACCAAGCTCGCCGACCTGCTTGAGGGGATCGACGAGCACGCCCCTGACCTGCCGACCGCCGTTGTGATCTCCGCCTGGGATGAAGTCCTCAATGAGCGGGACACGTCGCCCGAGGCCTGGCTGCAGGTCAACCTGCCCCTGCTTTGGCAGATGCTCGAGGGCCGCCGCGACTCCCGGCCCTATGCGGTCTTCGGAATCAGTGCTCAGGGCGGCGACGTCACCGACCCCGAGACGCGTGAGAGACTTGCGCGCGTGCAACCTACTCACGAGCGGATCATCGCCCAGCGGGGGGAGGAAAAGAACTCCGACATCGGCGCCCCGATCAGCTGGCTGCTCGATCAGTCCCAGTGAGCACTGCAGCTCGGCCTGTCCAACAGGCACTCCACGGCTACCGCGACGGCCACCGCCTGCTTGCCTCCTCGGCGCCGATCAGCGAGCTCGACCAACGTCAGATGCTGGTCCTCTCTGACAGCGCCGACGCCCGCCAGATCCCCCCCGAAGCTCCGCTGCTCTGCGGCTACCCTCTCCCGAGCGGCGAGTACTACGTGCTCGCCTTCACCTGGCCCGCCGTCGAGGTGCGTCGCCCCGGCTGCGTCTGGACCCACTCCCTGCTACTGGCCGATCCACTGCTCGCCGAGGAAGACCTCCTGCCACTACTCGGCGCCTTCTCCCGTCCCCGTCTCGACGAAGAGGGGTGGGACTCCTACGCCGAACCGCTTAGCCCGCGCTCGCTTAGCGGCGGCCGGGAGGAAGAGACCCTGCTACAGAAGGCACCAGCGGTGACCGAGACGCTGCTCTGGTCCCTTTATGAGCCGCCGGCCCCGCCCATCGACCTGCGCTCGGGTTCGCTGAAGGGCATCGACCAGCACCGCTTCTTGCTCGCGATCTGGCTGCAGCAGTCGCCGGCCTTGCGAGGGTCTTTCTCCTTTGCCCAGGCGCCGAGGACGGCCCGCCGCCTTGACGAGCGACTCTTCGACCTACAGCTGACCGGCAATCCACAGCAAGGCAGCTGGGAGGAGCCTGCCGATCGTCCGGCGCCGCGAACGATCACCAAGCCGCTCGAACGCCCACCCCCGAACTGGTGTGCGGCGCTACGCACCGATCTCAAGTCCCCGGGGACGTTGCGCACGTTCCTGCGCGACTTCGGCGAGGGGGAGCTTGCCTCGAGGCAGGGGCTCTGGGTCCTCGCCACTGTTTTCGCCGCTCTCGATCCCGGATATCAATCCGACCTCGCAAGCGGGCTCAGGGCGCTCGCTCGCGTCTGCCCCGGCCCTGAGGAAGCGGCCGAGCTGAAGCAGGCGCTCTTCTCAAGTCAGCCCGACCCTCGCCTTCCCTTCCCCGTTGATCAGGTGGAGCTCCTACTCGCCCTTGCCGGCTCCGAGGTTGACGAGGACGCCGAGGCCCACGGCCTCGGCGATCGCCTCGCCGAGCTGCTCAAGGTCGACGAGCCGCTGGTCCTACGACTAACCGCGCAGCTGATCGAGCGCCGTCGCTCCAAGGCGGCCAGGGCGGGACTGGAGGCGATCGCGGCCGCTCTCACAAATACTCAGATCAAGCGTTGGGCGGCTGAAGACCAGGAGCTCCTTGCCCGGCTCGCAGTCCACTCCCAGCCGCTTATCTCCCGCCCAGCACTGGTGTCCTCGCTCGACTTTGATTTCGCCTGGCCGATCCTTGGCAAACCTCACATGGCGAGAAGCAAGCGTCTTGGCCTACTAGAAGCCGCACTTGAGGCAGGCGCGGAGAAATTCACCGAGGCCGCCACCGCCTCGTGGCCGGACGGCATCGAGCTCCTGCTCGAGGCGATCCATTCGACCGGCTCAGACGCCGACCTCTCCCGGCTCTTGGAGGACGCCAAATCGAAACCGGTGGTCAGCTGGCTGCAGGCAAACGGGCCTTCGCTAGCTGTGGCGAGCGCCCTGCTCAATGCCTGGGGAGCGAAGAAGCTCGAGAAGGTGCCGGTGGCTGAGTGGGATCATCTGCTCGAGAGCGGCGGAACCCTCAGCGACTTCACTCTCGCCCTGCTCTTCCTCGCCGCGGCTGACCCCGAGACCCGCCTCGGCCCACAGACCGCAGTCCGCGCTTTCAACGAGCTCTATGTCCGGCTTCGCTCCGCCGCCAAACTGAAGCCCAAGGCGCTTAAGCGACTCGGCGAAGCCGCCCGCGATCGTAAGGCGCCGCCGCTCGAGCAGGCTGGCGATCTCCTCGCCACCGGCTTTGTCGGCGGCAAATGGCCAGCAGAGGAGCTGCTCTTGATCGAGAATTCGGCCGCGCTGCGCCAGGTTCTTGCCAGTCCGGCAGCAGCCCCCCTGATCGCTGCCCTAGTTCCGATCCTCGACTCCTCCGGAGCGACCAAGAAACAGGGAGAGATCGTCTGGAATTCCCTATTTGCCTCGGAAGATGTTTCCTTCGTCGAGAAGGCACTCACTCCAGTCCGGGAGGTAATCCTCTGGCCGAGCCGGTTCCTCAAGCGTTGATGAACATCAGAAACAGATGGATTCGAACCTAACCGCATGGGCTATATGCAGGCGGCATATCTTTTTCTTGACGGTTGACGAGGTTGACGGTAATTTATAGCAATGGCAGCGAACCCAGCTCTTCTAGACCGCACCGTCGAAGAGTTTCGGCGCACCCTCACCGAGATCGGCGGTCAGCCGAGCTCGGCTGACGATGCGGAGGTTCTTGGGCGACAGGCGGCGATGGTCGTGCTTGCCGGCGGGGCTTGGGAGCGGGCGCTTGGGGATCTGCTGACCAGTGCTGAGGCGCGGGTTCTGCTCGGTGGGATCAGCCGCGAGGCGCTGCGCAAGCGGGTCGTCAGCGGGTCGGTGATTGCGCTGCGCGACGACGCTGGGCTGGTTCGCTACCCGCGCTGGCAGTTCGATGCAGCCAGCGGGGCGCCCTTCGGCGCGGTCAAGAGACTCAACGAGATCTTCGGTGATGCGGACCTCGACCCGTGGACGCTCGCCTCGTTTGCCACCACCCCCCAGCCGGAGCTTGGCAACCGGGCGCCGGTTGATGCCTTCGCCGACGCGGACATCGAGCCCCTGCTTCTTTCGGCCCACCGCACCGTGGCCGAGCTGAAGCGTTGAGTCCGCGCGGCCTGCCCGCCCCTCCGGATGACCTGCCCGAGCTACCCAGCACGAAGCTCGGGACGAAACCTCTGTGGCGGATCCATGCCGCCGATGTCGCGCCCTGGTTCTTCGACGTCGGTCCCGATGGCAGGTTCAACCTCTCTGAGTCAGGCACTTGCTACCTCGCCGAGGAGCCGATTGGCGCCTTCGTCGAGAAGTTCGGGCGCCTGCTGCGGCCGGGCGGGGTGATCCCGGAGCCGCTGGTCGACGCGCAGCGGCTATCCAGGCTGCGTCCACCAGGCGCAAAGATCGTTGACCTGACCGACCCGACCGTTCTTGGACTCATCGGCCTCACCGCCGAGATCCACTCAACCTCCGACTACAACCTGACGCAGGGCTGGGCACTCGCTCTCCAAGAGGCCGGCTATGACGGCATCCGTTACAAGGCCCGCCACGACCCACGCGGGCAGCTGGGCTCCATCGCCCTTTTCGGTTCAGCCAAACCGCCGCGGAGCGCTGCCAAGACAACAACCATCCCTGTCGACCTGATCCACGAAGCCTCCACCACGTTCGCGATCACCGTCCTTCCCCGCCGCCACCCAAGACGCCGGTAGGCAACACGACGACGGCCCCGCAGCTGTTGCCGCGAACTGTCATCGCTGTTGCCGCGCGGCAACAGCGCAAACCGCTTCAGCATGGGAAAAGCTCGCCCAGGGCTTGCGCCCAGATACAGCGGCGGCAACACCCTGTTGCCGAACCGTTGCCCCATAGAACTAGAAAAACCCCGGTAAAACCGGGGTTTTTGGCTTTCTAGAGCGCTTTCTGTGAGGTACCGCTACGGGGATTCGAACCCCGGTTTCCGGACTGAGAATCCGGCGTCCTAGTCCCCTAGACGATAGCGGCGAGGAACGGGCATTCTAGCGATGGAGGCGGGTGGGTCGTCGGGCCGGGGGCGGTGGGGCCTGGGGCTGCAAATCGGTAGATTGCCTGGCCTCGCGGCTGTGGCGGAACTGGTAGACGCGCACGGTTCAGGTCCGTGTGGAGGAAACTCCGTGGAGGTTCGACTCCTCTCAGCCGCACTCAGACGGGCTGGTGGGCGGGGGCTTGCCAGCCGGCCCGGGTGGCCGTCTCGGCGATCTCGTCGGCGAAGACCGGCCAGAGCTCGCGGGGCAGATCGTGCCCCATGCCCTCGATCAAGTGCAGGCGGGCGTCGGGGATCGCCGCGGCAGTGGCCCGCCCTCCGCTGGGACGAATCAGCGTGTCGCGGGTGCCGTGGATCACGGTCGCCGGCAGGTCGAGCTTGCGCAGCGCCGCGGTGCGGTCGCCCGAAGCGACGATCGCGTGCAGCTGGCGCAGCACTCCGCGCGGGTTGTGGCCGCGCTCCCAAGAACCTTCCGCCACCCGCAGCAGGCGCTCCTCATCGGTTGGGTAGCCGGGCGAGCCGATCAGCTCGTAGGTCCGCTGGATGCGCTTGACGAAGGCGTCGCGGTCGCGCGGCGCGTCGGCCAGCATCAGGGCGAAGACTTTCAGCGTCGGCTGCCCGACGCGTCGGCTGCCGGTGGTCGAGTGCATCGAGACCAGCGAGCGGATTCGCTCCGGATGCTCGATCGCGACGGTCTGACCGATCATCCCCCCCATCGAGATGCCGACCACGTTCGCCGACTCCATACCCAGGTGGTCCATCAAGCCGACGGTGTCAGCGGCCATGTCGGAGAGCAGATAGGCGGCGGTCTCGCGCCTCCGCAGGAGGAGATCGAGGCGACTCGGCACGTGCGCCCCGTCGAGCCTGGTCGAGTGGCCGATGTCGCGGTTGTCGAAGCGCACCACACGGAAGCCCCGTTCCGCCAGCATCGCGCAGAACTCGTCGTCCCAGGCGATCATCTGGGTCGCCAGGCCCATCACCAGGATCAGCGGCTCGCCGTCGGGGTTGCCCACCTCCTGGTAGGCGATCTCGATTCCGTTGCAGGGCGCCAGGCGCTCTTCGCTCAGCTCGGCCACCCGCAGAAGTCTAGCCAGACACTGGCTGGGCAGCCAAAATGGATGCGAATCAAGTTTGCGGGCTATTTGCTGGCGAACTTGATTCGCATCGAGAGGGGAGCCGTTAGGTTGGCCCGATGCGCACCGCGATCGTCTCCGACCTGCATCTCGGCAGCGGCACCGGCGAGGACCTCGTCAGCGACCCGGCGATCCGCGCCGCCCTGCTCGCGGAGATCGCCGCGGCCGACCGCCTCGTCCTGCTCGGCGACGTGCTCGAGCTGCGCGACTTCCCGCTGGCGCGGGTCCTCGACCTCACCCACCCGTTCTTCGCCGAGCTCGGCGAAGCGATGGCGGGGCGGCGCATCGTCCTCGTCCCCGGCAACCACGACCACCGCCTCGCCGAGCCCCTGCTGGAAGAGCTCTACCTCGGCGGCGGCAAGCTCGGCCTCGAGCACCGTGCTCTGGCGGCGGGCGAGGCGCTGGCGCGGATCGACTCGCTGCTCGGCGAGGCAGAGCTCAGCGTCGCCTACCCGGGGGTCTGGCTGCGCGACGACGTCTACGCCACCCATGGCCACTACATGGACTGCCACATGACCCTGCCGCGGTTGGAGTGCGTCGCCGCGGCGGCAATCATGCGCAGCGGTCGCCGCCCTCCCGAGGCCGCCGTCCCCGGTGACTACGAGCGCATCGTGCGCCCGCTCTACGGCTTTGCCTCCGGCCTCGCCGAAGGCGGTCTGTCGAGCAGGGCGAACCGGCCTTCCGAGCGAGCATGGCGCACGGTGTCAGAAAGAAACAGCAGCAGCCGCGTCCGCGCCGCCACCCTCAAGGCGGCAGTCGGGGCCGGGGTCCCGGCCGGGGTCTGGGTCCTCAACCGCCTGCTGAAATCGAACTTCGACCCCAACGTCTCCGCCGCGGCGATCACTCGCGACGGCATCGCCGCCGCGACCGAGCTGGCCCGGCGACTACAGATCGACGCCACCCACGTGATCACCGGCCACACCCACCGCGCCGGCCCGGAAGAGGGCGACGCAACATGGCCTCTGGCCGACGGCAGCACGCTTCACAACACCGGCAGCTGGGTCTACGCCGACGTCTTCCACCACCCCGGCAGGCCGCCCGGGCCCTACTGGCCGGGAACCGTCACCTGGCTCGACGACGAGGGGCCACCGCAGCGCAAGCGCCTACTGATCGACCACCCCAGAGAAGACCTGCGGGGCGCGGTTCAGCGCACGGCCGAACGGCTCAAAGCCACTCGGCGATGATCCGGCCGATCTCCGGACCGGCGTCCTCCTGCAGGAAGTGCCCGGCGTTCGCGACCGGGCGCGGCGGCGCGTAGTTGAGCTGCGAAGAGACGCGCTCGCCGACCGAGAAGGGGAGCACCGGGTCCGAGTCGGCCCAGAGCACCAGCGTCGGCCGCTCGTCCTCGCGCAGGGCGTCGGCCACCGCCTTGCCCTCGGCGGCGCCGGGCGCATCGGGCTCGGTCGGCAGGATCAGCGGGAAGGCGCGGGCGCCGGCCTTCGACTCGGGGCTCGGGTAGGGCGCGTCGTAGGCGGCGATCACCGCGTCGCCGGGGTCCTCCTTGCAGCCGCCGCGGACCAGCACGCCGACCGGCACGTCGGCGGTCTCGCGGACGAACTCGCGGAAGGCGAGCCAGGCCTCGCTCATCCGCTGCTGGCCGGTGAAGGGACCGGTCTCCATGATCACGATGCGCGAGAAGCGGTCCGGGTGCTCGACCGCGAGGCGCAGCCCGATCGGGCCGCCCCAGTCGTGGACGACCGCGGTCGCGTCGCGCAGGTCGAGCTCCTCCAGCAGCGCCGACATCAGCGCGACGTGACGGTCGTAGCTGTACCAAGCGAGGTCGGTGGGCTTGTCGGAGCGGCCGAAGCCGGCGTAGTCGGGAGCGATGCAGCGGAAGCCGGCGTCGCGCACCGGCGGAATCACCTTGCGCCAGAGGAACGACCAGGTCGGCTCACCGTGGAAGAAGACGATCGGTTTGCCCTCGCCCTCGTCGAGGTAGGCCAAGCGCAGGCCGTCGATCTCGGTGTAGCTCGACTCGAAAGGGAAGTCCGGCAGGCCCTCGAGCCTCTCCTCCGGCGTGCGCACCACGTCCATGGCTTAGACCCTACGTCAGCCTGGGAGATTTCGCTCTGGAGCAGGAAATACGGTTGACCCCTGGAAATACCTCGCGCATAATTTTCCCTGCCTACTGTGTAACGAAAGGGTTACCCCATGAACGAGGAGAGCACGACACTCAGCGGTTGGTGGGTGTTCGCGGGCGTACTGCTGCTGGTCGCGGGCGTCCTCAACATCATCTACGGCATCGCCGCGATCGGCGATTCGAAGTTCTTCACCGAGAACGCCACCTACATCATCAGTGGCCTCCACACCTGGGGCTGGGTCATGCTGATCCTCGGCGTGCTCGAGCTCGTCGCCGCCTTCTCGCTCTTCTCCGGGGGAGAGTTCGGGCGCTGGTTCGGCATCTTCATCGCCGCGCTGAACGCGATGGGCGCGCTGCTCTCGATCCCCGCCTACCCGTTCTGGTCGCTGGCGATCTTCGCCCTCTCGATCATCATCATCTACAAGCTGGCCGAGGGCCCGGAAGGCTCCGTCAGCTAGGCGAAGAGCCGGCCACACGCTGTGACTGAAGGCCCCGGGGATCCGGGGCCTTCGTCGTTGCGGGGTCGGCGACCAGCGGCGGCTCGGCGACCGCGAGTCGCGACCAGGGCGCCGGCGTGCGCTCGTTGCCCTCGTAGACGACGTCGACGCCGCTGAGCCGGTCGTCCCAGGCGCGGCGGCGCTTGTCGAAGAGGATGCCGAGGAAGCCGAGCCCGAAGACCATCGCCGCCAGCCCCATCCCGATCAGGCGCTTGACCGCCTTGCCGAAGCGCAGGCCGCGGGCCTCGACGTCGAGCCTGATCCCGAGGAAGCGCATGCCCGGCGTCTGTCCGGCGAGCGACCAGAAGCCGACCAGGTAGAGGCTGCCGATCCCGAACCAGAGCGCCGTCCCGGCGGCGAGGGCGAAGTTGGAGACGCCATTGCTGTCGCCGGTGAAAGCCGAGGCGATCAGCGCCGCCACAGCGGCCAGCCCGGAGAAGCCGAGGTTGACGATCAGCACGTCGAGGGCAAAGGCGAGCCCGCGCGTGAACGCGCCGGCGCGGTCGGTCGGCTCGGTCCGCCGCTTGCGGAAGAAGATCCTGCGGGCGACCCGCTCCACCACGCTGTCGAGTCGGCGCGTGCCGTTGCCGATCGTGTGGCCAACGTCCTCGATCATGCCAACGCTCTGGGCGCTGATCGCGGCGCGGATCTCCGGTGCCTCGGCGATCCGCTCGACCAGGCGCTGCGCCTCGTCACTGGCCAGCAGGCGGCGCCAGACCTCGTCGACGAGCTCGCTGTCGAGCGCCTCGACCAGGGCGTTCTTGACCGCGTCGCTCTCCAGCGCGCTGTTCATCGCCTCCTCGACGACCGGGCCTTTCAGCACCCGCGCGATCGCCCGTTCGACCGCCTCGCTCTCGACCGCGGCGACCATCGCCTCCTCGGCGGCGGCCTCGATCGCCTGGTCGATCCCGGTCGCCTTGCCGACGTCGCGGGCGCCACGCATGCCAGCGGCGAGCAGCCGCACGGAGAGCGGCAGCGGCTTGCCCGAGGGACCCTCGCCGGGCGGGGTCGAGTTCGGGTTCGGGCCGTCTGCCATTCCGGGCGAGTATAGGGCGGCCCCCGCCAAGGGCGGGTGGCTACGGAAGCTGGTTGGCGGCGCTCAGCGGGTGCAGCTCGCCGTGCTCGAGCGCCTCGGTACGCAGGTGCCCGATCGTCTGGTACTCGGCCGAGCCGATCATCTCCAGGAAGGCCCCCCGGCTCGGGTATTCGACCAGCAGGACCGAGTCCCAGCGGCCCTCGCCGAGCAGCGGCAACGCCGCCTCGCCGAGGAAGACGACGCGGGCACCGGCCTTCTCCAGCAGCGGCGTGACGGCGGCACCGTACTCGGCGTAGCGCTCCTGCCCACCGTCGGGCTTGAAGCGAAGCAGGTTGAGCATCGTCACCGGCGAGTCCTCGCTCGGCCCGCGCCGAGAAGGCCACAAACCCCTCCTGGTTCAGCCGCTCCGGCTCGGGCGTCTCCGTCATCGCTCCAGCAACCTATCGATGAAGGTGGCCTGGGCGGGATTGATCTTGCGCCGCGCCTGCTCGGGGGCAAACCACTCCGCCCGGTCCACCTCGGGGAACTCGCGCTCCCTGCCCGAGCGCGGCGGCCACTCGAGGGTGAAGGTATTGCTGCGCAGCGTCGAGGGATCGAACTCGCCCTCGGCGGCCCAGGCCTGGACGTGCTTGCCGCTCTTCAGGCGCACCTCTCCGAGCTCGGAGAGCTGGTCCGGAACGAGGTCCAGCGAAGCGCCAAGCTCCTCCCCCAGCTCGCGCAGTGCGCAGGTCGACGCTTCCTCCCCATCCTCCACTTCTCCCTTGGGGATCGACCACGCGCCCTCATCCTTCTTCGCCCAGAAGGGCCCGCCGGGGTGTACCAGGAGCAGCTCCAGGGATTCTCCCTCGCCGCGGTGCAACAGGATGCCGGCGCTGGTCTTTGCCACTGCCGGAGACGGTAGTCGACCGGCGATGCGCGCTACGCCACCCGCCGCAGCTCGCCGCGCTGACTGCCGACCGCGGCGAGGGCGAGGCGCCCCGCCTCGGCGCCGCTCGCCCAGGAGACCTCGGAGAGCAGGCCGGGGGCGGCGACCATGTCGCCGGCGAGGAAGATCCCGTTGCCGCGATCGACGGCGGGGCGGTCGCGCCAGCTCTTGCCGGGATGGTCGAGTGGCCCGCTACGGCCATCCATCACCTGGCGGCGGCGCCAGCGCTCGCGCTCGGCCAAGCCCGGGAAGGCGGCCTCGAGCAGGTGCTCGAGGCGCAGCGCCGTCTGCTCGACCCCCTCGCCCGGCCGCACCGGCATCTGCGCCTGCACCAGCTCCTCGCCGGCCGGCGCCAGCGAGGGGTCGGCAGCACTGAAGCGCTCGACCCAGCCGGACTCGTCGAGGTCGGAGACGATGAAGGGGTCGCCGCGGCGGTGCTCGAGGCCGAGATCGATGCAGACCGTGTGACCCCCGGGCCAGCGTAGCGAGCCATCACCCAGCAGCTCTCCCGCCCGGCCCAGCTCAGTGGCGACGATCAGCGGCGCTTCGGGCAGCGCCTCGACCGCGTGGCCGGTCTCGATCTCGACCCGGAGCCGGCGCGCCCTCATCTCAAGCGTCTCGATCAGCGAGCTCCAACCGCCGTGCAGGTAGCGCGCCGTCGGCGGCGGGCTGAGCAGGACGCGGACCGAGTGCTTCCAGACGAAGGCGGCGGAGAGCTCGCCGGGGTCGTGGTGGAAGGTGTAGACACCGGCGGCGGCGGAGAGCATCGCCGCCGTGCGCTCGTCGGAGTGGCTGGCGACCCAGCTGCGGAAGTCCTGGTCGACGGGAGCTTCGCGACCGCGCAGGCGCAGCACGGCCGGGATCGTCCCCAGCGGCGGCGTGCGGCGGATCTCGCCCTGCCAGCGGAAGCGGATGCCCGCCAGTGGCGGCCCCGAGTAGTGAGGCAGCAGCTCGCGCTCGGCCAGCCAAGACCAGAAGCTCGCCGTCCTTGTAGATGACGTGAGGGCCGAGGTTCGCCTTATAGGGGCCGTCCATGCTGCGGCCGCGACCACCGAGCTCCTCGTGTGCCTCGAGTAGCCGCACAGCCGCGCCGCCTTCGGCCGCCGTGATTGCGGCGGTCAATCCAGCGAGCCCACCTCCGACAACCGTGATCCCGCTCATCGCGCCCTCGCTTTCGTCCTCGACTGAGTTTGTACTTCGTTCCGCATAATGGAACGAAAGACGAAGTCACCGTCTCGAGAACGATCGTACGGGCATACTGGTCCGCTATACAGTGCCAGTAGTGGTGCATTCTTCTGGACCAGTTAGTCCCGGCCTCCTGGTCGATCTGGACCGCGGCGGAGAGGCGCCCCTGCACGAACAGATCGAGCGCTCGATTCGCGAGGACGTGCGTGCTGGGCGCCTGGCGGCCGGCGCCCGACTTCCCTCCAGCCGCAGCCTCGCCGCCGAGCTGGGAATCTCGCGTGGGGTCATCAGCGAGGCCTACGGTCAGCTCGCGGCCGAGGGCTACCTCCTGGCCAGGCAGGGTGCACCGGTGCGGGTTGCTCCCACCGTGCGGGCCGCGGTGCCACGCGCCCCCTCCCCCTCGCTGCTGCCCAGCTTCACCCACCGTCTCGACCCCGGCCTGCCCGACCTGGCCGGCTTCCCCCGCGACCGCTGGCTGCGCTCGTTGCGCGCCGCCTGGCGGCAAGCGCCGCTCGACGCCGTCGACTACCCGGACCCGCGCGGCGTGCCGACTCTGCGCGAGACCCTCGCCGAGTACCTGGGCCGGGTCCGCGGCGCCGCTGCCGACCCGGAGCAGATGATCGTCTGCACCGGCTTCAGCCAGGGCCTCTCGTTGATCGCGCGCTGGCTGCGCAGCCGCGGCGTCACCAGCGTCGCGCTCGAGGACCCGGGCTGGCACAGTCACCGGCTGATCGTCGAGCAGGCCGGCCTGCGGGTCGAGCCGATCCCAGTTGACGCTGCCGGCCTGCGGGTCGACCTGCTCGAGCGCAGCGAGGCGGCCGCCGTGATCGTCACCCCCGCCCACCAATTCCCCACCGGCGCGGTGCTGAGCAGCGAGCGGCGGGCAGCCTTGGTCGAGTGGGCGGAGCGGGGCGAGCGGCTGATCATCGAGGACGATTTCGACGCCGAGCTGCGCTATGACCGCACCCGGGTCGGGGCGCTGCAGGGACTGGCCCCCGAGCGCGTCGCCTACATCGGCTCCGCCAGCAAGCGGCTGGTGCCGGGGATGCGGCTGGGCTGGATGCTTACCCCGTCCTGGCTGGGCTGGCCGCTGATCTCGGTCAAGGCGATCGAGGACCGCGGCTCGGAGGCGATCGGCCAGCTGGCTCTGCACGACTTCATCGCCCGCGGCGAGCTCGACCGCCACCTGCGGCGGATGCGGCTGCGCTACCAGCGCCGGCGCGAGGCACTAATCGAGGCGCTGGCGCGGCACCTGCCCGGGGCCCTCGTCGGCGAGGGCGCGGCCGGCCTCTTCGAGCTGGTGCTCCTGCCCGACGAGATCGACGAGTCGGCCCTGGTCAGCGCGGCTGCCGGTCACGGGGTTGGAGTCGAGGGCCTCGCCCTCCACCGCTTCAGGCCGGGCGGCCCACCTGGCCTCGTGCTCGGCTTCGCCGCCATGCCGGAGCCGGCGATCGAGCAGGCCGTACGACTACTCGGCGAGGCCCAGCGCCAGCTTGATTGAAGCTTCAGGGGCTATGGCGCAGGCTTCAACTAAGCGCGGAAAGCGCCGGCGGGCGGCGCTCTGCCCAGGGACGGGCCGCTTCGAGCTGGGCGCCGATGCGGATCAGGGCCGCCTCGCCGAAGGGGGCGCCGGTCAGCATCGCGCCGACCGGGACTCCCTCCTCGGTCCAGTGCAGCGGCAGCGAGATGCCGGGCAGGCCGGTGATGTTGCCGAAGGCGCTGAAACAGACCGAGCGAACCGTGTCGAAGACCGGTTGGTCGGGCGCGGCGTGCTGTTCGGTGAGGATCTGCCCGGTGGGCGGCGGCAGGATCGCCGAGGTCGGCGTCAGCAGCAAGTCGAAGTCCTCACCCCAGCGGGCGACTTCGCGGCGCGAGAGGCGCTCGAGCTTCTGCACGGCGACGACGTACTCGTAGGCGCTGACCCGCTCGCTCGCCGCCTCGTAGGCGTGGCGATTGTGCGGCTCGACCTTCGACCAGTCGACGCCGTCGTAGTCGGCGACGCCGCCGATCGTCATCGTCACGAAGTCCGGCGTCAGCTCCTCGGAGATCGTTCCGACTTCGACCTCGCTCACCTCGTGACCGAGCTCTTCCAGCAGCGCGGCAGCGTCGCGCGCGGCCTGCACGCAGTCCGGATCGGTGGGAACGCCGAGCGGCGCCTCGGCCATCAGGCCGATCCGCAGGTTCTCAACCGGCGCTCCAACCTCCTCGGCAAACGGGCGCTCTGGAGCTGGCGCGTTGTACCAGGCAAGCGGGTCGGGGCCGGCCATCGTGTCGAGCGAGGCCGCGGCGTCGGCGATCGTGCGGGTGATCGCGCCCTCGACCACCGCGCCCATCCAGGTCTGGGCCCGTCGCGGGATTCGCCCCCGGCTGCTCTTCAGGCCGACCAGGCCACAGTAGGCGGCGGGAATGCGGATCGAGCCGCCACCGTCGTTGGCATGGGCGATCGGGAACATCTCCCCCGCCACCGCCGCGGAAGCGCCACCCGAGGAGCCGCCGGAGGCACGGCTCGTGTCCCAGGGATTGAGCGTGTTGCCGTAGCGCGAGTTCTCGGCCACGGTCAGCGGCCCGAACTCGGGCGTGTTGGTGCGGCCGCAAAGCACGAAGCCGGCGCGCTGCAAAGCCTCGACGACGAGCTCGCTCTCTGCGCCGGGCTCGTCGGAGGCACCGTTGGAGCCGTAGGTCAGCGGCCAGCCGTCGACGGCGGTCAGGTCCTTGATCGGGATCGGCACGCCGAGGAACGGCACCTCCTCCCCGCTCGCGAGCCGCGCGTCGGCCTCGCGCGCGGCGGCCCGAGCCGCCTCGTCGTCGCGCCAAACGACCGCGTTCAGCTCGGGATTGCGCTCGTCGACCGCGGCGAGGCAGGCCTCGAGCAGCTCGAGCGCCGAGAGCTCGCGCGCCCGCAGGGAAGCCGCCAACTCGACTGCGGACGAAGACGGTCCCAAGCTCCCCATGCCGGGGATCGTAACCACCTAGGAAGCCCCGGCGCTCGCCTCCAGCGATTGCTTGACGGTCTCGATCCCCCGCTCCATCAGTTCGCCGGTGATCTCCGCCATCTCGTTCGGCAGCACGTCGGCGATCCAGACGAAGCGGGTCGTGCCGTCATCGTTGGCATAGATCTGGGCGGCACCGTTGTGATGTGCGTAGGGCCCATCGACGATCGACCAGACCAGGCGGCGCTCCTCCTCGCTGCGCGCGATCAACCGCTCGCGGGCGACGGCGCCGTTGAAGAAGGTGACGAGGCGATCGTCGCCGTCGAGCTCCGTCGCCACCACGAAGCCGGGTACGAGCCGCTCGTGCGGAGCGCCCCAGTCGGCCAGCACCGCCCAGGCCTCCTCCGGACTCACCTCGATCGTGCGCTCCTTGCGAATCGATGCCACTCACGTCTCCTTGTCTTGACTCGATTGGTTTGCGCTGCCCGGCATGTCGACATCCAGCCTAAACTCGCCCTCCCATGACGACCGCGTCGATCCTCTCCACCTTCTGGGGCAACCTCGAAGAGAACCACGAGCAAGGCGTCTTCCTCGTCCTTATCGGATTCATCGGCTCATTCGCCTTCATCCGCATGAGCACGCGGATCATCCGCAGCGAACGCGTCTCCTGGTGGCCGGGCAGCGTCGAAAGCGAGAGCGGCGTCCACGTCCATCACCTCGTCTTCGGAATCGTGACGATGATGATCGCCGGCACCCTCGCCTTCGCCGCTGACGGCCGCGCCCCGTACACCGAGATCTGCGCCCTCGCGTTCGGCGTCGGCGTCGGGCTGACGATCGACGAGTTCGCGCTCTGGGTCCACCTCGAGGACGTCTACTGGGCGAAAGAGGGGCGCAGCTCGATCGACGCAACCGTGATCGCCGCGGCGGCGATGCTGCTGGTCGTGCTCGGCGCCAACCCACTGACGATCGATGCCGGCTCCCCCGCGGTGGTGATCTCGAGCATCCTCGCCACCTTGTTCGTCTTCGTCATGGTCGCCTTCTGCTTCCTCAAGGGGCGGATCCTGCACGGCGTCGTCGGCTTCTTCGTCTTCCCGGTCGCGATCTACGGCGCCAGTCGGATCGGCAAGCCGAGCTCGAGCTGGGCGCGGCGGCGCTACGGCGAGCGCCGGCCGGCGAAGCAGGCCAGGGCCGAAGACCGCTTCCGGCCCGACCGCCGCACCGAGCGCTTCAAGGAAGCCTTCCGCGACATCGTCGGCGGCAAGCCGAGCGAGGGCTTGGCCGCGGTCGGCGACGAGGCCGTCGCCGCCACCCGCGAGGCCGGGATCGAAATGCGCGAAGGGGCGGAACGGCTGGCCCACGCCGCGGACCCCACCCGGCGCGGCAAAGACGACAAGGGGGACTAGGCCGAGGTGCGTGGCTCGAACTGGACGATCGGGATCGTCCTGTTCGACTCTGCCGCTTCACGTCGGTAGACGGCGTAGGGCGCGAAAACGCGGTCGGCGAGAGCCCAGAGCCGCTCGCGCTCGGCCGCGTCGCTGACTACCGTCGCCCGCATCGGGATGCCGCCGAAGCTGACGTCGGGGTTGGCTACGAGGTTGTGGAACCAGGCCGGATGGCTGGGAAGGCCGAGCTTCGAGGCGACGATCGTGACCCGCTCGCCGTCGTGGAAGTAGATGACGACGTTGCGTCGTACCTCCCCGCTCCTGGCGCCGCGGGTCTCCAGCAGCGCTGTCGGGATGACGAGGTTGAAGCCGAGACGACCGCGAGTCGCTCTCATCAGGAGGGGATCGAGCTTCCAGACGACGTGCATCGAGAGGAACCGCCCCAGTCGCGTGTTCGAGAACGCCGCGTAGACACGGCTGAACCAGCCGGGAGGCCGGTTAGGGTCGACGTGCTTGAGCCGGGGCGACATCGTGAGTTCTCCTGGTCGGAACGTATTTGAAACCAAACCTCACCCCCGCTCTCGAAAGGAGCCGCCAGTCGTGCAGAAGAAGATCCGACTCGCCACCGCATTCGCCCTTGCTGGTCTCGCCATGCTTGCGGCGGGCTGCGGCAGCTCGAGCTCGGATGAGGGCAGCTCCGACACCTTCCGACTCGGCCTCGAGGCGCCGCTCTCGGGCGAACAGGCGAACCTCGGCAAGGGGATGCTGAAGGGCGCCGAACTGGCGGCGACCCAGCTCAACGAAGCGGACGGGATCGCGGGCAAGCAGGTCGAGGTCGTGGCGATCGACGACGCCGCCGACCCGGCGACGGGAGTGAAGGCGGCAAAAGCAGCGATCGCCGACGGCCTCGATGGCATCGTCGGTCCCTACAACTCGGGCGTCGGCATCGAAACCCTGCCGCTCTACATCAAGGCCGGCCTGACGCCGATCAGGCTGACCTCCGACAACTCGACCAACGGCCTTGGCTTCACCCTGCAGCCGATGACGTACCAGATCGCCCCGGTCGCCTCCGAAGCGCTGACCGAGTGGCTCGGCGCCAAAACCGTGGCAATCGCCTACGACCCGACCCAGAACTACACCGTCTCGGTCTCGAAAGCGCTGAAGGACTCACTCGAAGCCGCGGGAGTAACCGTGACCGCCTACGAGAAGGTGCAGCCCGGCAAGAAGTCCTACACCGACGTCGTCGACAAGCTCGCGGCGGCGAAGCCTGACGTCATCTACAACGCCGTTTACTTCCCCGAGGGCGGCCTGATCGCCAAGGAGATGCAGGAAGCGAAAGTCGAGTCGCAGTGCGTCGCCGACTACGCCTCCTACGACACCGGCTTGGTCGAAACGGCCGGCGTCGCTGCCGCCCGGGCTTGCCCCGTAGTGGGTGTTCCGGCGCCCGAAGACTTCTCCGGCGCCAGCGCCAAGGTCGCCGAGTACCGCGACGAATTCGGCGAGGAGCCAGGCACCTGGAGTCCGTACACCTACGACTCGCTCAACTTCCTCGCCGACGGGATCGAAAAGGCCGGCGGCACCGCCGCCAACAAGCTCAGCAAGACACTGGGTAGCGTCAAGGGCTGGCAGGGATGGACCGGCTCGGTGACGATCGACCCTCACAACGGCAACCGCCAACCGGCGACCGTGGTGATCGTCGACACCGACGCGAAGGGCCAGCTCCACGTCGACAAGGACTGGGCCAAAGCGGTTGACGCTCCGTACTGAGCGTCAACCCGCTGTGGCGCGCTCCAGCAGGACGACCGGGATCTCGCGCTCGGTCCGCTGCTGGTAGTCGTCGTAGCTGGGCCACTCGGCGACCATCTTCCGCCAGAGCGCCGGCTTCTCCTCGGCGCTCGCGGTGCGCGCCCGCGCTTGAAAGCGGTCGCCCTTGACCTGGACCTCGACCTGCGGATTCTCGGCGAGGTTGAGGTACCAGGCGGGCGGCTCGTCGGAACCGCCCTTGGAGGCCACGATCGCGTAGGCCTCGCCCTCCGCCGCGTAGATCAGCGGCGTCGTCCGCGGCTCACCCGACTTGCGCCCAGTCGTCGTCAGCAAGAGGGTCTGGGTGCCCTGCCACTCGTGGCCCTCGGCGCCATCGGTGGCCCGGTAACGCTCGACGTGCTCCTGTCCGAAAAGCATCGTTGTCATGGTAGTCAAGCGCCCTCGCCGCATACCGACTCCGGACTAGTGCATTTGGCTGGCTGCCTTGACCGGGGCTTGGGGCCGATATAAGGCACCGTCCTCACCTCAACTCAAGGAGCTTCAGTGAACGCAATACGCAAGCGCCTCACCTACGCAAACGTCGTTTCCAGCATCTGTCTCTTTCTCTTGCTCGGAGGCGGCGCCGCACTCGCCGCCGAACAACTTGGCAAAAACACGGTCGGCTCCAAGCAGTTGAAGAAAAATGCCGTCACGGCAGCGAAGCTGAAGAACAATGCGGTGACCGAAGCCAAGATCCAGGCGAACGCGATTTCCAGCACCAAGATCGCGGACAACGCGGTCACCCTGACCAAGATCGCCGACAACTCGGTCGACACGGCGAAGGTCGTCGACAAAAGCCTCACCGGCAAAGACGTCGCACCGAACTCCCTGACCGGCGAGAACATTGCCGAGTCCACTCTGGGATTGGTGCCCGATGCCGCGAAGCTGAGTGGCAAGACCGCCACCCAGTTCACCTCCAGCAGCATCTACAAGAAAGAGTCTCCGGTCGAAGCCGGCGAAACGCTGGGAGACGGCACGGAGAAGATCGCCGTGGCGTGTGAACCGGGCGACATCCTGCTTTCGGGTGGCCCGGCCAACATCAACGCGACCACGACCCTGCTCGAGAGCTTCCCCAGTCCAGGCTCGACCAATTCATGGACCGCGAGGGTCAACAAGAACGCCCAAACGGACAATTTCAGCGTCGTCATTCTCTGCGCCAAACAGGGCTGACGAACCATCGGGGCGCGGCGGGTCAGGAGCCCGTCGCGCCCTTTGTGCATTCAAGGGGAACATCCTGAGAGGCGGATGTAAGCTCGACTGGCCAGGGATGACCAAGGAGGAAGCGATGTACGCACGAGTAGCCCAGTGGGAGGGCGCCGACGCCAAAGCGCTCGAAGACAGCGCCGCCCAGATCCGCGCCCAGGCGGAGGCCGCGGGCGGACCACCGCCCGGCGTCCCCGCCAAACAGTTCCTGCTCTTCCACGACACCGCCGCTGGAAAGGCTCTCGCGGTCACTCTTTTCGAGAGTGAGGAGGACTATCGCCAGGGCGACGAAACGCTGAACTCGATGAGCCCTCCGGGTGAAGGGATGGGACGCCGAGTCTCGGTCGAGAAGCTGGAGCTGGTGGTGCGGGTCGAGGCCTAAGGCATCCTCGCCCAATCGGGTTGAGGAAAGGCAAGAAACCCGATCCAAACGAAGTAGGCTCGGGCCGTGATCACCCCGGAGGAGATCGGCGAGGTCGCGGTGTTCTCGTCGCTCGGCCCGGCCGAGCGCGAGCAGCTTTCGCGCGCGGCAGCCGACCTCGGTCTCTCGACCGGGGAGTACGCGGCGCAGGAGGGCGACGAGCGGGCGATCTTCGCCGTCCTCAGCGGGCGCATCGAGGCGGTCAAGGCGACCGAGGGGATCGAGCGGGTGGTCGGGGAGCGAGTCGTCGGCGACATCTTCGGTGAGGTGCCGATCGTCCTCGGCACCGTCTTCCCGGTGGGTTTCCGCGCGGCCGAGCCGACGCGGCTGATGCGAATAGACCCGCACGCCTACCACTCGCTGGCAGCCGTCGCCCCCGAGACCGCCGGCGAGATCGGCCGGCTCGCGGCGAACCGGATGAGCGGCTCGCAGGGGCTGCAGGGGCTGGCGGCGGATCCGCCGCCGCCGCGGGCGATCGTCGTCGGCCATCGCTGGGACCCCGCCTGCGCCGAGCTGCGCCGCTTCCTCGACCGCAACCAGATCACCTTCCGCTGGATCACCGGCGAGGCGCCCGCCGAGGCGGCCCCCTGGGAGGGCCCACTGCCCGACCCCGGCGACTGGCCGACGATCCGCATCGTCAACGGCAAGACCGCGGTGCGGCCGAGCCTGCGACGGGTCGCTGACCTGCTGGGCGTCAACACCGAGCCCGCCGCCGCGATCTACGACACGGTGATCGTCGGCGCCGGCCCCGCCGGCCTCGCGGCCGCCGTCTACGGAGCCTCGGAGGGGCTGCAGACGATCGTCGTCGAGCGCGAGGCCCCAGGCGGCCAGGCCGGGACCTCCTCGCGGATCGAGAACTACCTCGGCTTTCCCTCCGGCGTCTCCGGCGACGAGCTGGCCAGCCGCGCCCTGCAGCAGGCACGCCGCCTCGGCGCCGAGATCCTCGTCACGCGCTCGATCGCCCGCATCGACGCGGCGAGCCGGGAGCTGCACCTCGACGGCGGTGACGTGCTGCGCGCCCGCACGATCATCCTCGCCTGCGGGGTCACTTGGCGCCAGCTCGCGATCGAGGGATTCGAGCGCCTCGTCGGCAAGGGCATCTCCTACGGCGCCGCCCGCAGCGAAGCGCCGAACACCCACGGGCTCGACGTCCACATCATCGGCGCCGGCAACTCAGCCGGGCAGGCCGCGCTCTTCTTCGCCACGCACGCGCGCAGCGTCACCATCCTCTGTCGGGGCGACCGGCTCGAGAAGAGCATGTCTCGCTACCTGATCGACCAACTCGGCACCCGAAGCAACATCGAGGTTGCCTTCGGCGTCGAAGTCGCCGCCGTTCACGGCGATGACTCACTGGCCGAGATCGAGCTTCGCGAGATCGCCTCCGAGCAGACGAACCGGGTCGGGTCCTCGGGGCTCTTCATCTTCATCGGCGCCGACGCCGAGACCCAGTGGCTGCCTCCCGAGATCGCCCTCGACCGCCACGGGTACGTGCTGACCGGCCCCGAGATGCGCGCCGCGGCCGAGTGGGGCCTCGATCGCGACCCCTTCCTTCTGGAGACGAGCGTGCCGGGGATCTTCGCCTGCGGCGACGTCCGCTCCGGCCCGGTCAAGCGCGTGGCAGCCGCGGTCGGCGAAGGCAGCATGTCGATCGCCTTCGTCCACCAGTACCTGCGCGAGCTGGAAGCGGCCGAGGCCGCCGCGCCCGCGCCCGCTGGGCCCTCCTAGCTGAGCTGGAGCTGCTCGGCCGCGAAGAGCTCGTGGACGAGTCTGATCGCGATCGAGCCCTCGCCGACCGCGGAGGCGACGCGGTTCATCGATCCGTGGCGGACGTCGCCGGCGGCGAATACGCCGGGCATGCTGGTCTCGAGCGAGAACGGGCTGCGCTCGAGCGGCCAGATCCCGTCGTTCTCGATGTCCGTCCCGGTGCGAATGAACCCGCCGTCCCCCAGCCTGCACGCCGCCGACAACCACTCCGTGTTGGGGCGGGCGCCGATCATCAGGAAGAGCTCGTCGGCATCGACCGTCTCCGTCGCCCCATCGGCGCGAGAGCGGAGGACCAAATGCCCGAGCCAGCCATCCCCGCCTTTGCCGCCGCCGACGACCTCGGTCCCGAGGCGCACGTCGATGTTGGGCGTGCCTTCGACCTGCCTCACCAGATAATGCGACATGCCCTTCTCCAGCGAGTCGGCCCGCACCACGAGCGTCACCCGGCGGGCGTATTCGGCCAGGTGCAACGCCGCCTGGCCGGCGGAGTTGGCGCCACCGACGACGTAGGCCTCCTCGTCGATCGCCGTCGTCGCCTCGGAGGCGGGGCCGCCGTAGAAGACCCCGGCCCCGACCAGGGCCTCGATCTCGGGGACACCGAGCCGGTGGTAGGTGGCGCCCGTGGCGAGGATGACCGCGGGGGCGCTGACCTCGCCGCCGTCGGAGAGCGCGACGTGGATGCGGTCGCCCTCGCGCCGGATCGCGGTCGCGTCGTGCATGAAGGCGAACTTGGCGCCGAAGACCCAGGCCTGCTCGTAGGCGCTCTCCGCCAGCCGGCGACCGCTGACCCCGCGCGGGAAGCCCAGGTAGTTGCGGATCAGCGAGCTCGAGGTCGCCTGACCGCCGATGCCGCCGTCGTCGACGACCAGCGTCCGGAAGCCCTCGGAGGCGCCGTAGACCGCCGCCGATAGGCCGGCCGGCCCGCCGCCGACGATGATCACGTCGTACTCGCGCCGATCCGGGTCGATGGTGGCGCCCGCGGCGCTGGCCAGCTCCAGGTTGGTCGGGTTGGCGAGAACGGTGCCGTTGGGGAAGACGACGAGGGGAAGCGGCTCGCCGTTGCCCGACTTCTCCACCAGCGCCCGGCCGTCGGGCGAGTCGGCGAGCAGGAACGCGTGCGGCACGGCGCAGCGGCCGAGGACCTCTTTCAGCTCACTGCCCCTGCCCGTCCACGACTCGCTGACGATGTGAACGGTGTGCGGCGAGACGCGCTTCGCGTTTGCCCACTCGAGCAGAAAGGTCGAGACCGACTGGTGGAACAGCTCGTCCGGCGACTGCGACGGCCTGATCACGTAGTACTCGATCTGCCGCCGCGCCATCGCCTCGAAGATCTCCCCGGCGGTCTGCCCGTCGCCCCAGCTGCCCCACTCGATCAGCAGCCCCCGCTGAGCGTGCGCGTGAAGATCGCGCACCTTGCCCAGCAGCTCGCCTCCAGTCGTCTGGCCGAGCCGCTGCGCGGAGAGGACGAGCGCGACGTCTTCGCCCGCGGCCGCCAGTGCCTCGAGCTCCACCATCGCCGCCTCCGCCGAGGCGGCGCAGACGACGCGGTAGCTCCGTGCATAGCGGTCGACCAGCTCGCGTTCGACGTCACGCAGCGAACGCTCGTCTTCGTCGATGGCAAAAAGGACGGGAAGTGGCACGACTAGGAAAAATTACCTGCCCGACCGATGGATTTCTTAGCCGGGCCGATCGAGAAAACGTCGCTCGATCCCATCGAGCACCGTCTGCAGGCCGAGTTCGAAGCGCTCCAACGAAGAGCGGTTGCGGAGGTTGTCGGACAGGGCGGCCAGCTCGGGAAACTCGACCACGTCGCTGGCTGCGATCGCCGCCTCCATGTCCTCCGGGTTCACCGTGGCGACGGTTCGAAACGAGTAGCCGATGACGTAGTCGTTGACGATTCCCTGCACCTGCCAGACATCCTCGTGCTCGAGCGGAAGCGTCGTCAGCGCCCGCGCCACCTGCTTGGCGACTTTGACTCCGTTGGGTCCCGGGCCGACCCGCTCGGCGTGGGCAAAGATCGCCCAAGGGTGAGAGGCGTAGGCGGCGTACATCGTCCGCGCCGAGACCGCGATCGCCTCTCGCCAGTCCTGCGGCAGGGGTTGGGAGACCAGCATCTCCCCCACGACCTCGTCGGTCATCGATTCGAGCAGCTCGCGCTTGCTGGCGAAATGGTCGTAGAGGCTCATCGCCCGCCCGTCGAGCTCGGCGGCGACGCGCCTGATCGAGACCGCCTCGAGGCCCTCGGCGTCGGCCAAGCGGATCGCCGCCTCGGTGATCGCCTCGGGCGTCAGTCGCCGCCGTTTCCTCGCCTGCCCCTCGGAGGGTTTCGTCTCCTGCACGCCTTGAACCGTAGTCGGACCATCCACCGGATCGCGACAGATTGCGAGGATGGGGCCTCTTTAAGCCGCTTCACCCTGCCTTTGGAATGATACGGTGTAGCGGGCCGCGCCAGGGAGCCGACGCGAACCAAGGTCGCAGTACCTACGCAAGCATGGGAACAGCGAAAGGGACATTGATGACTTCAAGGGAAACCGTGTCGGCAAGCAATGCGGCGGTCGGCCGCAGAATCAATGCGAGCCGCGTGGCGATCGCACTTGTCTCGCTCTTGGCGCTGGGCGTCTGCGCCTCCTCGGCGAGCGCCGCGCCTCTCTCGGTGACATTTACCGAAGGGCGCGCCAACGTTGGGGCCGACCAGCTCACCGACGACCTCCTCTTTGGGCCGCCCAAAACGGCGCTGCTCGAGGCCCAAATCGATCCGGGCGGCTCGATCGCGGCGGGTTCTCTGGCGGTTCCTCAGTTCTTCACGTCCATTGATGACCCCGTCGTTGCCGATGTCGCGGTCGACTTCGAGATCGAAGTCATCTCGGGAGACTTCAACCAGGCGACCGGCGCGCTCACCCTGCAAACGACAACCGGTGGGACGCTGACAGCGAACGGGAAAGAATGCGCCGTTTCCACGAGCCCGCCGGTCCTCACCTTCTCGACGTTGACCGCAGGGAGCGCTGGGGGTAGTCCGCGCTCTGGAGCGCCGTTCATCCACGGGCTCAGCGGAGCTGGGGCGATCGCCGGCCAGTGGAACGACTTGACCGCAACTCCAGTGAATCCGCCAGAAGGAGTCGCAGTTTGCGAAGTCGCCGAAGAAGCCATGGAAGGGCCGGGGGGCTTCTGGTTCGAGCAGGCAGGCGACGCCACACCACCGTCGGCGCCGCAGCTGACGAGCACCAACCCGGCATCGCCGAACGCGAGCGGCAATCCGCGGATTCGCGGCGCCGCCGAGACGGGATCGACGGTGCGCGTCTACGCGGGCGCGGGCTGCACAGGTACGCCGGTCACCTCTGGCAGTGCGGCCGAGCTTGGCTCACCAGGAATCCGCGTTGAGGTCGGAGAGGGTGTCACTGCCGCCTTCTCTGCGACCGCGGCCGACGCGGCCGGCAACACCTCGGCCTGCTCGGCCTCGATCTCCTACACGCGGCCGCCACATGGTGACCCGCCGGCGCGGGGATGCATCGTCCCGAAGCTGGTCGGCAAGAAGCTGAAGGCAGCGAAGAGAAAGATCAGAGCAGCCGACTGCAAAGTCGGCACGATCCAGAAGCCAAACCAGCCCAAAGGCAAAGGGCGGCGGCCGCTAGTCGTCAAGTCGTCGAGCCCCGCGGCGGGTACGAGATCCGCCAGCGGCATCGTCAATCTCACCCTCGGGCCGAAGCCCCGAAAAGCGCCCCGCTAGAAGTCGCCAATGCCAAGCTGGATCTGGATCCTCCTGGGTCTAACCGCCCTCGGCTCCGTTCTCTGGTGGCTCGACAACCGGATCGGATTGGACGCGACCGAGAGATTCGGAAAGACCCTCGCGATCCTGCTCATCCTGGCGGTGATCTGCGGCCTCATACTCAGCTTCGTCAATGCGGATTGGCAGTGATTCTCCGCCGAAGCCGACTCAGGCAGGATTTCTCGAAGCCCGCATGGAAGGAAGTCCTCTCCTGAGAGAGTCCCACTCAAGATTACAGTTGCTATGAATAGCACACTACCGTATGGTGTAGTCAGTCGTTACTAACGATACGGAGGAAACTGCAAATGGGCTGGACCTACGATGGAGACAAGGTGAAGGCTCAATTGCAAGAGTTCGGAACCTTTCTTGACCATGCTCGCAACGACCAACCGGCCGGTATAGGAGATTTGGTGGGACGTCGTTTCAGGCATCCCGCTCCCGACCAACCCGATGTCACCCCCGTGGTGCAGCCCGTACCACAGATCAACTACTACGTTCTGCAAGTAGCTCAGCTCTACGAGGCCGGCGTGATCGACGTGCAGCAGTACAACTCGATCATCAATCAGATCTCCGTCAGCCGGTAGATCCGAGCTGGTGAAGAGAGGGTACCCTTGTCTCCCGTGGCCATACCAGTGGTCACGGCAGGCTGAAAGTCACCGCGTGGGTTGAGTGTCGAGGCCGAACCGGACACCCGCTTTCGGGTTCGCGTGAGACGCCGTTCGGCGCTCGACTCCACTCTAAGGCGCTCGGTAGCGGTGTCGCACTTACTGTTCTGCGGCCGGCGGACTTTTTCGACAGGCCAGCGCTCGAGGAGCGCTAAAGCGATTGCCCACGGCACTTAGGCGACGCGCCTGGCTCTAGACGATTGCTGTCGCGTACCAGCAACGGGCGGCAAGGGTAAACGAACCGTCGGGCAATTCTGCCCGGACGGCCTCCCGCACCGCGGTCTTGTACTCGTCCTCGAGCGCGGCGAATGCCTGGCCCGAGGGCCCGACCGCGAAGGTGAAGGGCTGCCAGAAGTCCTCGAATCCCGAGTATTCGACGCTGACCTCGAGCGCGCCGTCGGCAACCTCGCGAAGGCCCGCCCGCCTGAGCCGCTCGGCGATGTCGCCCTCTGCGGTGCCGGCTCGCCGCTGCTCGCCCTCGATGCCGGGCTTCACCGACTTCATCGCGCTCCAAAACAGCCGCAGCATCGTCATCCCCCCGCCGGCGATGTCCCACATGCAGACGCCAATCTTTCCGCCCGGCCTGGTCACTCTCACCATCTCTCGCAAGCCGGCGTCGGCATCGCGCATGAAGGCGATCACCAGGCACGAGAGCGCGGCGTCGAACGCGTCGCTCCCCCAGGGCAGCTCTTCGGCGACGCCCTGACGCACGTCCGCGCCCGGGTTGCGCTCCCGGCATGCGGCGACGAACTGCTCCGCGGGGTCGATCGCGGCGACGTTCTCGGCCCCGACCCGGTCGGCCAGCTCGGAGGTCAAGCCGCCCGGCCCGCAACCGACGTCGAGCACGCGCATTCCCTCCCCCACTCCCACCTCGTCCGCCAAGGCGCGGGCCAGCGGGACCGTGTAGCGCCCCATGAAGCGCTCGTAGTGCTCCGCGGGCGAAGCGAACTCGGGCATGACCGGATCCTAGGGGCGTCGGGATCTGACTATCGGGAAGTAGGAACAAAATCGCTTGCTGAAGCGATTTGCCCACCGTGGATATCACTCGCGTATCACGGACTCCGATTGAAGCGACGGTGGGCGATGGCGCGTAGCGGCGCCCGCCTCGACCCTCGTTTGAGATCACCAATTGTGATCTCAAGGCCTCGGCCACGGCTTTCGTCATCTCAGGCCGCTGCGTAGAGGGACCAGCGACCCGGAATGCCCTTCAGCTCGTGGTCGCCGCGATCTGAGAAGGTGAGATCGCTGCCGATCACCAGGTCGCGGACGGTGCCGGAGACGAGGATCTCACTCGCCTCGGCGCGGCTCATGATGCGAGCCGCGAGGTGGACGGCGAGCCCGGCGACATCGTCGGAGCTGCGCTCGACTTCACCGGTGTGCAGGCCGGCGCGGACGTCGAGGCCCATGCCGCGAGCGTCGGCGATCACTTGTTCCGCACAGCGAATGCCCTGACCCGGTCCGGTGAAGAGGGCGAGAACGCCATCGCCGGTGGTCTTGATCGTCTCCCCGCCGAGGGCCGTAACGGCCGCCCTCGTGTCCCGGAAATGGCGGTCAAGCACGCCTGACCAAGCTCGGTCCCCGCTACGCGCCACATGCTTGGTCGAGTCGACCAGGTCTGTGAACAGAACGGTGGCCAGGATCCGCTTGGTTGCCGAGGCGGGCGCGGTCCCGGTGACGAACTCCTCGACGATGCCCGCGATTTCCTCGGTGTCGAGCGCGAAGGAGTTCGCTGAGTTGCCGGAAACCTCCCGATATCTCGCTCCCGGGATCAGCTCGACGAACTCGCGGACAGAGGCGACAGGGAGCATCCGCAGGGCGGGCGGGTGGAGGACCAGGGTGGGAGCCTGGACGAGCGGCAGGACATCGCGGATGTCGGTGATCAACTGCATCCGCAGAATTCGAGCAGCCTGCCGTGGCGTGGCAGATGTCTGCATGTAGCGTCTGAGGCGGTCCATTCGTATGGGGTCGTCCACCCAGTCGGGGGCCCAGAGGCGAAGGAGATCTGCGCTCGGGTAGTCGATGAGCTCGGCGAGAGTCTGCTCCAACGACTCGACGACGAACTCCGTGGTGGTGGCGAGGCCTTTCGCCCAGGGGGAAATCGCGATCAGCCCACCCACACGCTGCGGCCGGGTGGCGGCGAGCAGCGCGAGCGAGCGGGCGCCGTCGAGGCTTCCCATCAAGACGGGCTGCTCGGAGCCCGCCGCGTCAATTACCGCCAACGCGTCGTCCGCGTGCGCTTCGAGCGTCAGGTCATCCCGAATCGGATCGGACAGTCCGGTGTCCCGCCGATCAAAACGGATCACCCGCGCGAACCCGCCGAGGCGCTCGAAGAATCGGGCAGCCTCGGGAATGTCCCAAACCGTCTCGAGGTTCGAGGCGACTCCGCTGTTGAACAGCAGGTCGCGATCGCCCGAGCCGTGCACCTGATAGGCGATGGCCAGCTCGCCGCTGCGCGCGTACCGGGTCCGCGGGCGATCCATCGGGCGAATCTATCCAACGCGGGGCGAGGGCCCAGACACTTTGAGAATCGGGGAGGTAGGAACAAAATCGCTTGTTGAAGCGATCTCGGCAACCGTCCATATCACTCGCATATCACGGACTCCGATTGAAGCGACGGTGGGCAATCTCGTAGACGCTCGGCTTCCACTGCTGCGCAGGATGGCGCTCGCCGATGGCGATAAGGACGAGTGCCGGCTTCGCAGCTTCCTCATCGCCGGCCAAGACGGCTCCCCATTGTCCGGCAGGGCGGGGAATGTAGAACTTCACGCAGCCACCGAGGCGGGTCCCGTCGTGGCCTTCCTCTTCGCAACGCCGCAGCCACTCAATGGGCACGCCGTCCCGCCTGATCTCTGCGACTACCGGCTCGATCGCGGCCCTCGCCGCCCTCGTGCAGCGAACGAGATCCTCAGCAAGAATCTCGTCTACCACGCGGACTTCGAAGCGCGGACCCGCGCCCGCACTCACCGCCGGCTATCCCTCGCCGTCGGTTGGCAACGAACCGAAGTGCCGGTCGAAATCCTCGCGGCTCATCGGGGTAGTCCCCGTTCGCTTGCGGATCTCCTCAATCGAAGTCGCCTTGGAGGGCCAATCTGGCGCGTAGATGAGCCTCGCCTCCGCCGCTTCCTCCTCGGTCATCGCCTTGACCTGCTCGATCAACTCAGCCTTGGTCATGATGAAATCGTAGCTTCCGAGGCTGTCGGATCTGCTCAGCGCTCTCGACACTCAATGCCCCCAAGGGGGCTACGCCTGCATCAACCCAGGCAAATCAACAGCTTCGACAAGAAGCTCGATAAGAGGGTCTGGGGCCGACTTCTTGCCCCTCCAGTAGGCATGGGCTTGATAGTCCAACCGTTCGAGTTGGTCAACGATCCCGCGCTGATCGACTGCAGTCTGTGGGTGCATAGAGAAGAGGCGCATATCCACGGCGATCCACGGACGTCCGCCAGTTGAGACTGGCCTCAATATTGGCCAATTAACCACATCGCCCGTCGCAGGGTCAATGATTGGCTCCCCGCTTTGTTCGCCTGCGAAGTCCGCGGCGCCGTAGACATCGAGCGCTACGAAGACGCAGTTGAGACGGCTCGGAGCTTCAGGAACCACCCCTTGGCGAACTCGCTCAAATACGGCCTCGGCAATCAGCTTCTCCAAGGACACCGGAGGAGGCAAGTTATCCCGTTCCAGGGAGAGCCTGACCAGCAACTGCGGGTCATCGATGCCCGCGACGGCGCTCGGCCAGACCAAGGAGGATTCGACCCATCTACGAGAATGGATTGTCCCCTGCTCGTCCCAGTCCGGGCGGTGGGGATTCGTGGCTCGATAGAGATCGGGAATCTCGTCCGTGCTCACGATCCCAAGTGGGACTCGCGGACTTTGCGGAGCATCTGAAGGGCTCACGAGCTCGGCTTCCACGGCCACGCCGGATGGCGCTCTCCAACTGCGAGCAGTACGAGAAACGGACTTCGAGGGCTCGCTGTCATCGAGAACCACGGGTAGGCTTGTCAAATGAGTCCAGCAACACTGGAAATTCTCGGTTTGGTGGATGGCTCGCCATCCCCGTTCGACGGGCAGTTCCTAGTTGAGTTCGACCCTGATCGGCCAGGCGTAGCGCCAGATGGAAGGCCAATCATTTTTCATCTAGTCACCACGGCTGACTCGCAAGAGGCGCGCATTTTCGTCGATGCTAACGAGGCGCATGAATTTTGGCGCCAGGTTTCCAAGAAGAACCCGATCAGACCTGATGGCGAGCCCAACCGGCCGCTCACGATCTTCACCGTGGCGATCGAGGCTCCCTGACGTCGTGCTGTTTGTCGCCACCAATCGATCTCGGGCCCCCGATCCAGCCTGACTATTGCTATCTGTAGCGACACCCGTTCGGTATGTCTGCCTGGATCGACACGATCCGAATGGATGGCTGAGGTAAACGAGACGCGCGAGTGGATTGTGGCCAGCGCGGCGGTCGCCGCCGTGCTTGGCACGCTTTCAGCGGTCCTAGTCGCGCTCTATCGCGACACTCGCTCGGCCTCATCAACTGAAAGGCCGCAAACAGCATCAGTTCCCGCATGCGAGGGGCGTACTCGCCCAACACCGAGCAGGCGCTCAAAAGACGCTCGAACTCACCCTCGGTCGGTGGCGCTAGCTGGGATCGTTTGCTTCGAGGCCGGTGTCCGAGCCCGCGTGCCGGACTGCGAGCGAGCGGAACGTCGTCCTCATCGATCGCGTGGTTCTAGAGCGCGACGATCCTGGGGCGGTAGCCCCTCGGGACCGGCGACTTGCGGGCCCAGATCCCCTCGCCACTCATCCAGTCTTTGAGCTCGGCGTGGGAGATATCCAACGAGCGATCGGCAAAGCGATCCACGTACTCCCCACAAAGGAGGATGAATGCCCGCGCCGAGCGGGCACCACGATCTGCCCTTGCCTTTTGAACCGCTCTGTCGCGATCCCGCTTTCGCTCGAATCTGCCGATGTAGTCGAAGCGCTGCTTGCCGCCCGCGTCTCGGCCGAGGTAGATCCGTGCTTCGTACTGCTTGCGTCGCTTTGCCATCGGGGCCGACCCTCGATCCCCGCCGGTCGATAGGGGGCATCTGGATAAACCGCAGTCGTCCCGGCGATTCGGAAATGCGCCGGCGATCATCGGGAACCGACCCGAATCGGCGACAAAAGCCCAGACATCGCGCGTGTGGCATTACGACCGTCTTCCTCTGGCATCGCGCCGGCATCACGTTCGCCTCGATGTCGGCCCGAATCGGCGACGTGCGGGGTAATGCAAGCTTATGCGGGGCTATGCGGAACCATGCGAGGCTGTTTTCGGATATCGGGGAGACAGGATTTGAACCTGCGACCGCTCGGCCCCCAGCCGAGTGCGCTACCAGACTGCGCCACTCCCCGTGGCTGAATTACATTCTTACGGATTCATCCGCGGCGGTAGCTCAACGGTAGAGCCTCAGCCTTCCAAGCTGATGACGCGAGTTCGATTCTCGTCCGCCGCTCTCCCCCTCTCCGGCTGAGCCGCTAGCTCAAGGCTGAGGCGAAGCGGTCGATGCAGAGGTCTATGCGCGATCGTCCGGGAAGGCTCCTTGCGGTGCTGCTCGCCGTAGTGGCGTGCCTGGCGATAACTGCCGGCTGTGAGGGGTCCGACGACCAAGGATCAGCGGGCGCGGGCGCGGCCGCCAACGGAGACACCGCGCTCGTGCCCTGGCCCCTCTTCGGCCGCGTGCCCGAGCGCACGCACTACCTGCCGGCCAAGGAGCGCTTCCTCGACCCGCCGCTGAAGGAAGCGTGGTCGATCAACACGCACGCGCTGATCGAGTTCCCGCCAGCGGTCGCGGATGGGATCGCCTACGTGGTCAACAAGTACGGCAACGCCAAGGCGGTGCGGCTCAGCGATCGCAAGATCCTCTGGGAACGGAACACCAACCCGAAGGACGCCGGCAAACCGACCGATGTGACCGGGCCGGTCTACCACGAAGGCAAGGTCTTCTTTGCCTACGTCGACGGCAACCTGGTCGCGGTCGATGCCAAGAGCGGCAAAGAGGCCTGGAAGCGCAAGCTCGTCGGCCACCTCGAATCCTCGCCGATGGCGGTGGACGGCACGCTCTACCTCGGCACCGACAAAACCAACGTCGTCGCCGTCCGGGCCGACGATGGCAAGGTCCTCTGGCAGTTCAACTCGCCGGCCGCGATCAAAGCGAGCCCCAGCTTTCACGACGGCCGCCTCTACGTCGCCGACTACGAGAGCGGCATGTTCTGCCTCGATGCCGACAACGGCAAGTTGATCTGGCGCACCAACACCTCACAGGTGCCGCCCTTCGGCGAGGGCGGCTTCTACTCATCACCGGCGGTCGCCTTCGGCCGCGTCTACGCCGCGCGTGACGACGGCACCGTCTTCGCCTTCGACGAAAAGAGCGGCAAGGTCGATTGGTCCTTCCCGTCCGACAACTTCGTCTACGGCTCGCCCGCCGTCGCTCGAGTTCCCGGGACGCCACCGAGCGTCTACATCGGCTCTTATGACGAGCACTTCTACGCGCTCGACGCGCGCGACGGCAAGCAGCGCTGGCGCTACGACGTCGGCGGCCCGGTTCCCGGCACGGCAACCGTGATCGGCCACACCGTCTACACTTCCAGCTTCAAGACCCGCGAGGCGATCGGGATCGACGTGCGCAGCCACCGCAAGACCTTCGAGCTGGGCCAGGCCGGCTACACGCCGATGGTCTCCGACGGTCGCCGCCTCTACTTGATCGGCTACTACGAGCTGATCGGCCTGCAGCCGACCAAACCCTGATGCGAACGCATCGAGTCCGTCTCAACCCGCGATATAGGCGGGTTGAGACGGACTCGCGCACTCAGTAGCCGGGCGGGTGGCGGGCGACGAAGCCGGCCGGGGGTGTGCCGGCGACGTGCCAGCGCGGGCCGCTGCCGCGGGCGTCACCGACCGTGTCCCAGCGCAGGCCGGCGATCACCGCGTAGACGTGGGAGGCGCTGGCGTAGATCGTGATCCAGCGACCCGGGCCCGGTGCGCCCCAGCTCGCCAGCTGGCCCGAGGCGAGCGGCTGGGAGAGGAAGCCCCCGCCAGCGAGGGCGAAGCTGACCGCGCCGGAGCAGTCATAGCCGCGGTCATACCAGGAGCCGTGTCCCCCACCCCACACGTAGGGCCGGCCGACGATCGTGTTGGCGGCGTTGATCGTGCCGGCTACGCGTTCGGGTGCCCCCGGCGGGGCGAGCGCGATGCCGCTGACGTAGGTCGCGGGCGGGTCGCCGTACGAGTTGGGCTTGGCGGGAATGCGGGCGACGAGCGGTTCGCGGCGGCTCCCGGGTGCCGGTGAGACCTCGGTGCCGTTGGTGCCGGCAGACGCCGGGGGAAGCGGCACCTTGCCGCTGGCGTAATCCTGAAGCGATGGCTTCTCTGCCTTAGGGGACTGCGCGGCGATCTTTTCGGCCGTGGTCGCGCTCTCGTACTTGGCGCCCAGATAGACGAGGCTGCCTTCGATCGCGTCGAGCACGCCGCTCGCCCTCGCCACCGTGAGCAGCGCCTGGTTGAGCGGATCCGCGCTTTCGGGCGCCGCAGCGGTGGTTGTCGCGCCTGCCGAAACTGGGCCCGGGCCGGATGGCGCCAGGGAAACCGTGAAACACAGGACACCGGCGAGGCAAATCGCCGCAGCCAGAGATCGCTTCGCGGCGCCAATGCGTACCCCACCCATGCTCAGGACTGTAGCCAGACCATCGTGCGAAGCAAGTCGAACCTGTCGTCCCGGCTACCCTCCAGAGCCGATGCGCGCACGAACGATCGGCCTTCTCTGCATCTCGGCTCTCGCCGGGCTCGCGATCTGCGCAGCGACGGCCGCTGCCGAACCGGCGCCGTGGGGCGCCGGCTGCACGCCGACCCCGGCGGGGGCCACGAGGACCAGTGCCAATTGCGGCGCCGAGTTGGTCAATGGACACGCGATCGCACCGGCCGGCGCGCCAGTCGAGGTCAAGCGGGCGATCGCGGCCGCCAACCAGATCGATGGCCGCCCGTACGTCTGGGGCGGTGGCCACGTCAGCTTCCTCTCGCGCGGCTATGACTGCTCCGGCGCGGTCGGCTACGTTCTGCACGCCGCCGGCCTGCTCGACCAGACGATGGTCTCCGGACAGCTTGCTTACTGGGGCGAGGGCGGCCTCGGTCGCTGGATCACCGTCTACGCCAACGACGAGCACGTCTTCATGGTCATCGCCGGCCTGCGCTTCGACACCCGCGACGACCCGCCCGGCGTCACCGGCCCGCGCTGGAAGCGCGCCAAGGTCGACCCGCGCCGCTTCACGGCGCGCCACCCGGCTGGCCTCTAGTCACCCCACCTCGTTGCCGAAGCGGCGCTGGCCCAGCAGCCGCTGGGCAATCGATACCCCCAGAAGCGGGACCTACTCGACCAGGAAGCGGTTCGGCACGAAGGTCTGCGAATCGACCGGCGGCCGCGCGTAGGCGCGCTCCTGGCGCGGCGGCAACTCGATCTTCTCGGCCGGCACCGGCTCATAGGGAATCTGTTCGAGCAGGTGGCTGATCAAGTTGAGGCGAGCGGTGCGCTTGTCGTCGGCCTCGACCACAAACCAAGGCGAGCCCTTGGTATCGGTGTAGGCGAACATCTGGTCCTTGGCCTCGGCGTAGTCGACCCAGCGCGCCCGCGCCTCGAGGTCCATCGGGCTCAGCTTCCACTGCTTGGACGGGTCCTCGATCCGGGCCTTGAAGCGGCGCTCCTGCTCCTCGTCGGAGATCGAGAGCCAGTACTTGATCAGGATCAGCCCGGAGCGCATCAAGATCCGCTCGAAGCTGGGGGTCGAGCGCATGAACTCCTGGTACTCGTCCTCCGTGCAGAAGCCCATCACCCGCTCGACGCCGGCGCGGTTGTACCAACTGCGATCGAAGAGGACCACCTCGCCGCCGGCCGGCAAGTGGGCGACGTAGCGCTGGAAGTACCACTCGCTGCGCTCCCGCTCGGTCGGCTTGCCGAGCGCGACCGTGCGCACCACGCGCGAGTTGGTCCGCTCGGTGATCCGCTTGATCACGCCACCCTTGCCCGCGGTGTCGCGCCCCTCGAAGAGCACGGCAACCCGCAGCCCAGCGTCGACTACCCACTCCTGCAACCGCACCAGCTCCTCCTGCAAGCGCGCGAGCTCCTTCTCGTACTGCTTCCTGGAGAGGACCTTGGGGGAGTCGTTGCCATGCACCACCCCCTCAGCCTAAGCAACCAGGGAGAATGCGCGGATGCCCCAACCCCGCCGCCCCAAAAAACGCACCGAACCCGTCGACTACGGCTGGGTGATCTCGTTTGGCTGCAAAACAGCCGGCAAGCTGATGCGGCTCAAGGTCGAGACCGATCCGGCCAGCGACACGCGACCGATCGAGGTCCCCTGCCCCTGCGGTGAACCCCACCGCGTGATCGTCTCGCCCTACCGGCGTCGGCGCTCGGCCGACGAGCCATTCGACCTCGAGGTCGTCTCGCTCGACGAGCTGCGCTGAGCGCGCCGCGGGGGCCGTTTCAAGCGGCCAAATGCGAGGTTCGAGGGTGGCGGTGGGCAAAGCCGCCGCTGAGATCAGCGCCCCGAAATGAGGCCGAGGGTGGCGCGCCGGCGTAGAGAAGTTCGCGGCGGTGCTGGAACTGCAGCCCTGAGCCCGGAGCGCCGGAAGTTTCCCGGCTGGCACCGTTGTGCCATCGGCTCCAACGCCCGGGCTGACCCAGCGGTTGTCGGCTGGATGTGCGTACCAGGCGGCGCGTGCGCCGAGCGTGAAGTGACTCTGATGGGCCGCGAGTCGCGAGGGCTCGGGGCGTCGCGACGATGTCGATGTCCACGGCACGACCTGGCGAGCGTGCGAAAAATGAGCGACAATCGATTATGCTCAAGAGTAACTGAGCGGTTTGCTACAGGCCAGGCAACTTGCTAGCGACAAAGCCGTGCTGAACCGCCTGGTGCTCCAAGGCCTACATGAATAGCACCCGACGTAAATTAAACGATACCGTAACTGACTATGTGAGAGGAAAAAATGACCCGGTCAATGCGCAGACTCATCGTGCTTGGCATCTGCGGCCTAGTACTCGGCCTAGTTGTTTTCAACACGACTGGAGTCCAGGCGGAAAAAGGTGCCAACTGGATGGTAAATGGCGCGAATATTACTGGCGCATTATTACCCGAAGTTCAGATCAACGAAGTCGTCGGAAAAGACATCGCGTTGGTAGGCACTACGAGTGGGGGGACCAAAATCGAAATTTTATGTACGAGTGCCGCATTTATCAACGCGAAACTTGAAGCAGAAGGAACCGTTAGCTCAGGAAATGTCACCAAATTCACTGGCTGTATCACGAAGTTCAATGGTGTGGTCAGCAAAACGTGTGAACCGCGAACCGCGGGTGCGGAAAAAGGTGTGGTTGTCTCCGAACCACTAAAAGGGTTACTCGTCTTACACGAAGGAAAACCACTGATTAAATTTGCGCCTGTTAAAGGAGAAACGTTCGTTAACTTTTCTTTTGGAGAACTGTGTTCTCTTGGGGAAGTAGTTCCTGTTACGGGTACCTCAACCGTTAAAGAGAGCAAAGGAACATGGACGACGGAACTCGTAGAACATCTCGTGGAACAGGGTCCGTTATCCACCCTGACCTTCTGCGGTCAACCGGCGATCGTGGTCGGCTTAGCAGTACTAAAGTTGACCGGCGCACACACGGGTTTGAAATGGAGCGCGTTACCTGCTTAGCGATCTGGCCTAGATAGTCCTGCGGGCAGCCTGGAAAGCACTGCCGGGCGTCGATGTCGAGCTGCCATCGTGTGGCTCGACATCGACTCGCCTCTGCCAGATGGAAACGCCCTCGCCGGAAGGCAGCGGCAGATTCCCCTCGACGAACCCTGCGCGTAGGACTCGGCTTTGTCGATCAGCTGGTCGGTCTGACTCATTTTCCCCTCCTCGATCGAAGTGCGTTTGATCGCCGGGCTTTCCGAGGCTAGGCTCAACGGAACTTCGAAGGAAGGCAAAGGTCATGAGCGACAACACCGAGACCGCGATCCTCGCGGGAGGCTGCTTCTGGATCATGCAGCAACTGCTGCATGACCGCGACGGAGTCATCTCCACCCGCGTGGGATGGACCGGCGGGCGAGAACGACCACCCGACCGAGGAGAGCAATTCGGGCCATGCCGAGGCGGTCGAGGTCGTCTTCGACCCGGAGCGGATCTCCTATCGAGACCTGCTCGAGTTCTTCTTCCAGGTCCACCGACCCGACTTTGACGAAAATCTCGTCGGCTCCAGCTACCGGTCGGAGATCTTCTATTTGACCGACGAGCAGCGCAATGTGGCCGAAGAGACGATCCCCGACGTCGACGCCTCGGGCCACTGGCCCGGCAAGATCGTGACCGAGATCAGCGAGGCCGGCCCCTTCTGGGAGGCCGAGGCCGACGATCAGGGCTACTTCCAGCGCTATCCGGACAGCTGCACGCCCCCTTTCCCTAGGTCCGGTGTGGAAGCTGCCAGTCGCGAGACCGCGGCCTAGCGCTCAACGCCTATCGAGGCTGAGCGTCCCGATTCCGCTCTTGCGGGCGGGCCGCTCAAACAGAGCGGGGCAGCCAGGACTCGAACCTGGAATCGCCGGTTTTGGAGACCGGTGCCTTAGCCAGTTGGGCCACTGCCCCGAGGGGAGCCATGCTAGCCGGGCCGAGGCGCGGATCGCGCTCCGGCAAGTCGGCTGGAAACCGCTATGCGGGCGGAGGGACTCGAACCCCCACGCCTCTCGAGCACCGGCACCTAAAGCCGGCGCGTCTACCAGATTCCGCCACGCCCGCGTGGCAACCCGGCGAGCCGGGCTTAACGCGCGACCAATGCTGCGTCGCTCCTAGATTCTATGATCGTTTGCGTGGCGGTAGGAGAGGTCAGGCCGGGCTACGAACTGTGGCGGCCAAATCGGGAAAAAGCTGAGTCGGTCACGACTAAGTTTGTGCTGGTCTTTTTGCTCGCCGCGACGGCGATCATCGCGGCGCTGATCACGATCACCGGCTTCTCGCTGATGACCGGCGGTGGCGGCATGGGAATCATCTGCGTCATCTACGCCCTGCTCTACGCCTTCTTCGCCTTTCTCGTCTTCAGGTGGAACCGCGGCATCCTTCCCGTCGCCGCCGCGCTCTCGATGATCCTGGCGATCTTCTGCGCGGTCGGCGCCGACAGCTGGTTCGCCCGCGACAAGGCCGGCTTCGACGAGGGCCTGATCCCCTCGCCGATGATCGGCCTACTGGTGATCATCCTCGCGATCCTGCAGCTGATCCTGATCGCGGTCGCCCTCTACGCCTTCAACCAGAACTGGCACGTCGAGGAGGAGCGCCCGATCGGCTACGGCGAGGACTACGGCGCCGGCGCCACGCCCGACGACGGCGCCCCGCTGCCGGCCTGACGCGCGGAATCCGATGCCGGAGGCGGGAGTCGAACCCGCACGCCCTTTCGAGCAATTGATTTTGAGTCAACCATGTCTACCGTTCCATCACTCCGGCGCCGCCCAAACGATAGACGGAATTGGGCGCGAACTTTCTGAGCGTCGCCCGCTCGCTCCGCCGCGAATAGACTGCCCGCGGTCGACATGCGCCTTCACCATCTCAACTGCGGGACGCTCTGCCCTCACGGGGCGCGGCTGGTCAACGGCGAGGGCGGCCTGCTCGCGACGGCGCGGATCGTTTGCCATTGCCTGCTGATCGAGGGTGACGACGGTCTCGTCCTGCTCGACACCGGCTTCGGCGTCGAGGACACGCGCAACCCGCGCCAGCTGGGCCCCGCCTTCGCCCTGATGCACCCCCGGGCTGAGATCGGCGAGACGGCGCTGAAGCAGGTCGAGGGTCTCGGCTTCAAAGCGGACGACGTGAAGCAGATCGTCACCACCCACCTCGACCCCGACCACTCCGGCGGCCTGCCCGACTTCCCCGAGGCGGAGGTGCACATCTTCGGGCGCGAGCTCGACGCGGCGATGGAACCGCGCCTGCGCGACCGCCCCCGCTACCTGCCGGTGCACTGGAAGCACAACCCGAAGTGGGTGCGCCACGACGGCGAAGGCGACGATTGGTTCGGCTTCGGCGGCGTGCGCATCCTGCCCGACCTCGGCAGCGAGGTGCTGCTGATCCCGCTCGCCGGGCACTCGCTGGGCCACAGCGGCGTCGCGATCAAGACCGGCGAGGGCTGGCTGCTGCACTGCGGCGACGCCTACTTCCACCACGACGAGGTCGCCACTCCCCCCTCCTGCCCGCCGGGTCTGCGCCTCTTCCAGAACCTCAACAACGCCGACCGGCGCCAGCGCCTGGCCAACCAGGAGCGACTGCGCGAGCTGGTCGCCCGGCATGGCGAAGAGGTGCAGCTGATCTGCTCGCACGATCCGCACGAGCTGGACCTGGCGCAGGCCGCCAGCACGGCCGCGGCGTGAGCGGCGCGGCACCGGAGAAGCTCTGGGAGCCGCCCGCCGAGCTAGTCGAGCGTTCGCGCCTGCGCGAATACATGCGCTGGCTGGTGGCCGAGCGCGGGCTCGATTTCGAAACCTACGACGAGCTCTGGCGCTGGTCGGTAGACGACCTCGAGGCTTTCTGGTCCTCGATCTGGGACTTCTTCGGGGTGCAGGCCGACGGTGACTACGAGCGGGTGCTCGGCAACCGCGAGATGCCCGGCGCCGAGTGGTTCGCCGGCACCAGCCTCAACTACGCCGAGCACGTCTTCGCCGGCAAGGACGATGCGGAGACCGCCATCCTCCACGCCTCCGAGCTGCGCCAGCTCGGCGAGCTGAGCTGGGGCGAGCTGCGCGCCCAGGTCGCCGCCACCGCCGCCGGCCTGCGCGCGCTCGGAGTCGGGCGCGGCGACCGGGTGGTCGCCTATATGCCGAACATCCCCGAGGCGACCGTCGCCTTCCTCGCCAGCGCCAGCATCGGCGCGACCTGGTCGAGCTGCTCGCCCGACTTCGGACCGGCCAGCGTGATCGACCGCTTCGCCCAGATCGAGCCCAAGGTCCTCTTCGCCGTCGACGGCTACCGCTACGGCGGCAAGGACTTTGACCGGCGCCAGACCCTCGCCGCCCTGCAGGCCGAGATGCCCAGCCTCGAGCGCACCGTCGTCCTGCCCTACCTCGACCCGGAGCCCGACCTCTCTCCCCTGAGCGACGCTATGCGCTGGGACGAGCTGCTCGCCCCAGGCGAGGGCGCCGAGCTCAGCTTCGAGCGCGTCCCCTTCGACCACCCGCTCTGGGTCCTCTACTCCTCCGGCACCACCGGCCTGCCGAAGGCGATCGTGCAGTCGCAGGGCGGCATCCTGCTCGAGCACCTGAAGAAGCTCCACCTCCACGTCGACGCCCACCCCGGCGATCGCCTCTTCTGGTTCACCACGACCGGCTGGATGATGTGGAACTTCCTCGTCTCGGGCCTGCTGACCAAGGCTGCGATCGTGCTCTACGACGGCAACCCCGGACACCCCGACATGGGCGTGCTCTGGGACCTCGCCGAGCGGGCCGGGGTGACGATGTTCGGCACCAGCGCCTCCTACATCGCCGCCTGCATGAAGGCCGGGGTCGAGCCCGGCGCGGGGCGCGACCTCAGCCGCCTCGGCGCGGTCGGCTCGACCGGCTCGCCGCTCTCACCCGAGGGCTTCGACTGGATCTACGAGCACCTCGGCGCCGACACCTGGCTCTTCTCGACCAGCGGCGGCACCGACCTCTGCACCGCCTTCGTCGGCGGCTCGGCTCTGCTGCCGGTCTACCGCGGCGAGCTGCAGGGCCGGGCGCTCGGCGCCGCGGTCGAGGCCTGGGACGAAGACGGGAGGCCGGTGATCGACGCGGTCGGCGAGCTGGTCGTCACCGAGCCGATGCCCTCGATGCCGGTCTACTTCTGGGGCGATCCCGACGGCAGCCGCTACCGGGCCAGCTACTTCGAGTTCTTCCCCGGCATCTGGCGCCACGGCGACTGGATCGAGATCACCGCACGCGGCACGGCGGTGATCTACGGCCGCTCGGACTCGACGATCAACCGCTCCGGAATCCGCATGGGCACCAGCGAGATCTACCGCGCCGTGCTCAGCCTCGATGAGATCGTCGACGCGCTCGTCGTCGACGTTCCCCGCCCCGGCACCGAGGGTTGGATGCCGCTCTTCATCGTCTTGCGCGAGGGCGCCGAGCTGAACGACGAGCTGCGCGCGGAGATCGCCAAGCGGGTGCGCAGCCAGTGCTCGCCGCGCCACGTCCCCGACGAGGTCTTCGTCATCGACGCCGTCCCACGCACGCTCAGCGGCAAGGTGCTGGAGGTGCCGGTGAAGCGGATCCTGATGGGCACCCCGGCCGAGCAGGCCGCCAGCCGCGACTCGCTCGCCAACCCGGCGGCGCTCGACTACTTCAGCGAGATGGCAGCCCGGCTGTCCAGCTGACCGGGGCGCCAGCGCGAACTGCCCTGGGTCGCTCGCAGGGCCGCCAGCGCGGCAAAGCCCCACCCGGCGGCGACCAGGATCCCGCCGAGCACGTCGCTCGGGTAGTGCCAGTCGAGCGCCATCACCGAGCAGCCGACGGCGACGACGGTGGCGGCCCCGATCAGCACCACCTCCGGCCGCCAATCGTGCGGAACCACGAAGACGTAGGCGATCGCGATCGAGGCGGCTGCGGTCACGTGCCCGCTGGGAAAGGAGTTGGCGGCGAGCTGTTCGGCACCGAGGACCGACTGGAAGCGGGGATGGGCAAGCAGTGCCTTGAACAACTGCGTGGTCAGGTTGGCGCCGGCGACGACGAACAGCGCCGCGGCCGCCCCGCGGGGTCGCCGGCGGGCGAGGGCGATCCCGCAGGCAAATGCCAGCAGGGCCAGTAGAGCAGCAGGGTCGCCGAGGCGGGCGAGGCCGGCCGCGACCGAGTCCGTGCGCGAGCCGCGTTCGGCGAAACGGGAGAGCCAAACCGCATCGAGGTGCTGCACTCGCGCCGATCCGTAGGCGAGGGCGGCGAGCACGACGAAGCCGGCGGCACAGGCGAAGCAGCCGGCAAGCGGGGCTCTGACGTTCCGTGCCACGCCCGAAACGGTAGCGACGAGCGCTCATTGCACGCGGTTCCCACGCGGTTCCAAGCGGCCGCGCAAGCGCGACCCGGCTCAGGCAGGCGTAACCGGATTGCGCCGCGTGGCGAAGGAGCGATCCTTGCCGGCTGCCATCGCGAAGCGCTTGATCAGGTCGTCGCGCAGCTCGGTGGGATCGACCACTGCATCGACCACCAGCTCGGAGGCGAGGTGGAGGAGGTCGATGTCCTCGGCGTATTCCTCGCGCTTCTGCACCACGAACGCCTCGCGCTCGGCCTCGTCCTCGATCGCCTGGATCTGGTTGTAGAAGACGGCGTTGACGGCGGCCTGCGGGCCCATCACGGCGATCGAGGCGCTGGGCAGGGCGATGCAGCAGTCCGGCTCGAAGGCCGGCCCGGCCATCGCGTAGAGACCAGCGCCGTAGGCCTTGCGCACGACCACCGAGATCTTCGGCACGGTCGCTTCGGAGACGGCGCTGATCATCTTCGCCCCGTGGCGAATGATCCCTTGGCGCTCGACCCCGGTGCCGATCATGAAACCGGGCACGTCGGCGAGGAAGAGCAGCGGCACGTTGAAGGCGTTGCAGGTCTGGATGAAACGGGCCGCCTTGTCGGCCGAGTCGACGAAGAGGACGCCGCCGGTGTACTTGGGCTGGTTGGCGACGACGCCGACGACGCGGCCGTCGAGCCGCCCGTAGCCGACGATCAGCTCCTTGGCCCAGCGCTTGTGCACGGGCAAGAAGCTCTCGGCGTCGAGCAGCGCGTCGAGCAGCAGCTGCATGTCGAAGGGCCGGTTCTCGTCCGCGGGCACGATCTCGGCGATCGGCGTTTGCGAGGCGGGCTCGGCCGGTGGCGCCAGCGGCGGCTGCTCGCGCCAGTTGCCCGGCATGAAGGAGAGGTAGCGCTTGGCGAGGTCGATCGCCTCCTCGTCGCTGCGGACCAGGAAGTGCCCGCAGCCGGAGACGCCGGTGTGCATCTTGGCGCCGCCCATCTCCTCCAGGGTCACGGTTTCGCCAATCACCATCTCGGCCATCCGCGGCGAGCCGAGGTACATCGAGGCGTTGCCGTCGCGCATGATCACGACGTCGCAGAAGGCGGGGATGTAAGCGCCGCCGGCGGCGCTCGGACCGAAGAGCAGGCAGACCTGCGGCACCTGGCCGGAGAGCCGCACCTCGTTGTGGAAGATCCGCCCGGCACCGCGGCGGCCGGGGAACATCTGCACCTGGTCGGTTATCCGCGCCCCGGCCGAGTCGACCAGGTAGACCATCGGCAACTGCAGGCTCAGCGCCCGTTCCTGGATGCGGAGGATCTTCTCGACCGTCTTCGGCCCCCAGGAGCCTGCCTTGACCGTCGGGTCGTTGGCCATCAGGGCGACGCGGCGGCCATCGATCGCGGCGAGGCCGGTGACGACGCCGTCGGCCCCGAGCCCCTCCACGTTCCAGTTGGCCAGGGCGGCCTCCTCGACGAAGGAGCCGGAATCGACGAGACGCTCAACCCGCTCGCGCACCGGCAGCTTGCCTTGCTCCTCGGTCTTCTCGTGATGGCGCTGCGGCCCCCCGGCGAGGGCGGCCTCGAGCGCTTGCGCGAAATCCGTCACGACCAGGAGCCTATTCGCCAGCGCCACGCCGGAACTGCATCAACTTCTCCTCCTGGCAGATAGAGAAGTTGATGCAGTTCGGAGGGCGAAGTGGGTTTCGCCTCAGCGGTGCCAGTCGACGGGGCCGGCTCGGAGGACGTGGGAGCCGAGGGGGCGGCCGAGAGTCTCCTGGGCCGCGCGCGAGGCCTCGACCAGCGCCGGCAGGTCCACCCCGGTCCCGACTCCCATCTCATGCAGCATTGAGACCACGTCCTCAGTGGCGATATTGCCGGTCGCGCCGGGTGGCACGGGGCAGCCGCCGAGCTCGCCGAAGCTCGACTCGAATGAGTCGACGCCCTGCTCCAGCGCCGCCAGCACGTTGGCCAGCCCCTGGCCGCGGGTGTTGTGGAAGTGGGCGGTCAACTCGACCTCGGCAAGGCGCTCGCGCGCCGCGGCGAAGAACTCGCCGACCTGGCGCGGGTTGGCCATCCCGGTGGTGTCGCCGAAGCCGATCTCCTCACAGCCGGCGGCGGCAAGCCGCTCGGCGATCGCGAAGACGCGCTCGGGCGGCACCTCGCCCTCGTAAGGACAGCCGAAGGAGGTCGAGATCACGCCCTCGCAGCGCAGCCCGGCCTCACGGGCCGCCGCGAGCGTCCGCTCCAGGCCCTCGAGCGACTGCTCGATCGAGCGGTTGACGTTCTTGCGGTTGTGGGTCTCCGAGGCGGAGACGAAGACGTTGATCTCGTCGAAGCGCTCGCGCAGCGCCAGCGCCCGCTCCAGCCCCCGCTCGTTGGGGATCAGGACCGAGAAGGCGACGCCCTCGCGCTGCTGCACTCCCGCCAGCACCTGCTCGGCATCGGCGAGCTGCGGGATCACCTCCGGCCGCACGAAGGAGGTCACCTCGAGCCGCTTCAGGCCGGTCGCCGAGAGCAGGTCGACGAGGCGGATCTTCTCCGCGGTCGGGATCGTCTCGGGCTCGTTCTGGAAGCCGTCGCGCGGCCCGACCTCGCGGATGCGGACCTTGCTCGGCGGCGGGCTCATCGAATCGAGGCTACGCGGTCGGCGGGCCGGCCTGGCCGACCACACGCCGCTCGTGGGTGCCGACGCCGATCGTGCGCTCGCCTTCGCTCACCTCGACGTCGAAGCGCAGCTTGCGCCCTTCGACGACCTCGCGCAGGGTGGCGCTGGTGCGGCAGATCGCCCCCTCCGCGGCCGCCGCCACGTGCTTGATGCAAACCTCGAAGCCGACCGTCGCCTGGCCCTCGGGCAGATGCTCGTAGACCAGCATCGAGGCGCTGCCCTCCATCATCCCGATCATGCCCGGGGTCGAGAGCACGCCGCTGCCGATCGTGCCGCCGACATTGGTGACCAGCGGCGGCGCGACGGTGAACTCGTCGCTGCGCTCGATCCCGGGCACCAGCCCGTCCCCCACCCCGCCCATCAGACCATGCCCAGGCCGCCGCTGACGCCGAGCGTCTCGCCGGTGACGTAGGTGGCGTCGTCGGAGACCAGGAAGGCTGCTGCGGCAGCGACCTCCTCGGGCTGACCGAGGCGACCCATCTGGGTCGAGGACTTCATCGTCTCGATCACTTTCTCGCCGATCTCGCCGAACTCCTTGGCGCCCATCAGCAGCGGCGTCTCGATCGGGCCTGGGGCGATCGCGTTGGCGATGATCCCGTAGCGGGCGTTCTCGCGGGCGATCGCCTTGGTGAAGCCGACGATGCCGGCCTTGGCGGCCGAGTAAACGGCCGAGCCCTTGGAACCGACCCGGCCGGCCTCGGAGGAGATGTTGAGGATGCGGCCGTATTTGGCCTGCTGCATGGCGGGCAGTGTCGCGTGGGTGCAGTTGAGCACGCCGCCGAGGTTGATCGCCAGCACCCGCTGCCACTGCTCGGGCGTGGTGTAGGTGAAGAAGCCGAACTCGTCGGTGCCGGCGTTGTTGACGAGGATGTCGAGCGTGCCACCCACGGCCTCGACCGCGGCGCGGGCCGACTCCAGCTCGGTCACGTCGAGCTCAAGCGCGTGCCCGTTGACCTCGCCGGCGACCTTCTCGGCCCCTTCGGTATCGATGTCGCCGACCCAGACCTCGGCGCCCTCGGCGGCAAGCCGGGCCGCGATCGCGGCGCCGATCCCACTGGCGCCGCCGGTCACCAGAGCCTTTCTTCCCTCCAGCCTCATGCGCCGAGCAGCATAGACTGGCCGACCCGTGGCGGACCTCCCCACCATCCCGATCGTCGGCGGCACCGGCGCACTCGGCGCCGGCCTTGCCCTGCGCTGGGCCAAGGCGGGCGCGCCGATCGTGCTCGGCTCGCGCTCGGCAGAGCGAGCCGAGGAGGCGGCGGCGAAGCTGCGCGAGAAGGTGCCGGGTGCCCGGATCGAGGGCATGCTCAACGAGGAGGCGGCGAAGCAGGCCGAAATCGTCTTCCTCACCGTCCCCTTCCGCGCCCAGTCGGAGAACCTCAACAACCTGCGCGAGGCGATGCAGCCGGGACAGATCCTGGTCGACTGCACGGTGCCACTCGCCGCCGCTGTCAGCGGCAAGGCGACCCGCTCACTCGGCGTCTGGCAGGGCTCGGCCGCCCAGCAGGCGCAGGAGATGGTGCCCGACGGCGTCACCGTGATCGCCGCCCTGCACACGGTCGGCGCTCCAACCCTTGCCGACCCCAATGCCGAGCTCGACGAGGACGTGCTGGTCTGCGGCGACCGCAAGGCCGACAAGGCACGGGTTGCGCGCTTGATCGAGCTGATCCCCGGCCTGCGCCCCGTCAACGCCGGCGCCCTCGAGATGGCGCGCATCGTCGAGCAGCTGACGCCGATGCTGATCTCGATCAACACGCGCTACAAGGCACACGCCGGGATCAAGCTCACCAACCTGCCCGACGCCGACCACTGGGCTTGAGCGGGAGCCGAAAACCCAAGCGGGTGGCTCCACGATGAGGATCGCGCTCCTTGCCGGCGGCACCGGCGGCGCCAAGCTCGCGGCGGGAATGCAGGAGGAGATCGGCTCCGACCTGGCGGTGATTGCCAACACGGGCGACGACATCGAGACGCTCGGCGTCCACGTCTCCCCCGACCCCGACCTGATCACCTACTGGCTCAGCGGCGAAATCGACGCGGAGCGCGGCTGGGGTCTGCGCGACGACAGCTTCACCGTCTTCGAGCGCCTCACCCAGCTCGGCGCGCCAAGCTGGTTCGGCCTCTCCGATCGCGACCTCGCCGCCTGCCTCTACCGGCGCCAGTTCGTCGAGGAGGGCGGCAGCTATACGGCCGCGCAGGCCCAGATCGCCCGCTCGCTCGGGGTCGAGGCCCGGGTGCTGCCGATGAGCGAGACGCCGGTGCGGACCAGGGTCCACACCGCGGCCGGGACGCGCGGCCTGCAGGAGTATCTGATCGTCGACCAGGGGGCGCCCGAGGTGCACGGGGTCGAGCTCGACGGGGTCGCCGAGGCCGAGCCGACGAAGGAGGTGCTGGAGGCGCTGCGCGGCGCCGAGGCGATCGTGATCGGGCCCTCCAACCCGGTGATCAGCATCGGCCCGATCCTCGCCGTGCCGGGGATGCGCGAGGCGCTCACCCAGTTCGGCGTGCCGGTCATCGCCGTCAGCCCCTTCGTCGCCGGCCAGGTGATCAAGGGACCGACCGAGCGCTTCATGCAGGCCCTGGGACGACCCTCGACCGCCGCCGGTGTCGCCTCGCTCTACACCGGGCTGATCGACGCGATGGTCGTCGACGAGGACGACCCCGACCCGCCGCCGGCGGAGATCCCCACGCTGGCAACGAAAACCCTGATGGACGGCGCCGCCGGCCGGCTGCGACTGGCGCGCATCGTCCTCGACTACGCCGCTAGCCTCGTCGAAGGTGACTGACCCCTCCTCCATCGCAGCTTGAAGGCGACCGCGGTCCTACCGGTCAAGCGCTTCGCCGAGGCCAAGCAGCGGCTGGCGCCCGGAATCGGCGCCACGCACCGCGCCGAACTGGCGGCGGCGATGCTGGAGGACGCGTTGGAAGCGATCGGCGCGGCGCGCGCGATCGAGCGCACGCTCGTCGTCACCAGCGAGCCGCGGGCGATCGAGCTGGCGACGGCAAGCGGCGCCGAGGTGCTCCCCGACCCGGACGAGGGTGGCCACTCCGGCGCGGCGCTCGCCGGCATCGCCCGCACCCGCGAGCTCGGCGCCGAGTGCGTCGTGCTGCTGCCGATCGACTGTCCGCTGCTGGCGACCCGCGAGCTCGAACGCCTGCTCACCGGGATGCCGGAGCGCTACGTCGCGATCGTCCCCGACCGCCACGGCACCGGAACCAACGCCCTCGCGCTCGCGCCGCCCGACGCGATCGGGCCCTCCTTCGGCGAGGGTAGCTGCGCCCGCCACGTCGCTGCGGCACGGGCGGCCGGGGTCCCGTTCAACGTCGAAGAGCTCCCCTCCCTGGCGCTCGACCTCGACACCCCAGCCGACGTGGTCGCGCTGACGATGGCCCTGGAGCGAGAGGGCGGGCGGGCAAAGCGGACCGCGAAGGCGCTGGGCATATGAGCTCACCGGGGCTCACCGCCTTCGGGGTCGAGGGGCTGCCCGAGATCGAGGCGGGGACGGCATTGGGGGCGCTGATCGCCGAGCGGGCCGCTCTGCAAGATGGTGACGTCGTTGTGATCTCCCAGAAGATCGTCTCCAAGGCGGAGGGGCAGACCCGCCGGCTCTCCTCGGTGATCCCCGGCGCCGAGGCCCGCCGCCTCGCCGCCGTGCTCGGCAAGGAGCCGGCCCTGGTCGAGCTGATCCTCGAGGAGAGCGAAGAGGTGCTGCGCGCCGAGCGCAACGTGCTGATCGTCGAGACCCGCCACGGCCTGGTCTGCGCCAACGCTGGCATCGACAGCTCCAACCTGCCCGATGACGACACCGTTTGCCTGCTACCAAAGGATCCCGATGCATCGGCCCGGCGCATACGCCATGAGATCGTCGGTGAGGGGTCCGGGGTGGGCCTCTCCGGACAAAAGCGGGGAGTGTCCGGAGAGGCCCACCCCGGACCCCTTCCCACCATCGCGGTGGTGATCAGCGACAGCCTTGGGCGAGCGTGGCGGCTCGGACAAGCAGAGGTCGCGATCGGCTGCGCCGGGCTGCAGCCGATCGACGACTGGCGGGGGCGCAGAGATGCCCACGGGCGTGAGCTGGAGGCGACGCTGATCGCGATCGCCGATGAGGTTGCGGCGGCCGCCGATCTGGTTCGCGGCAAGGACAGCGGCATCCCAGTGGTCGTCATCCGCGGCCTCGACCGCTTCGTCACCGCCGATGACGGCCCCGGCGCATCTGCACTACGTCGCCCGACGGCCGAGGATCTCTTCCGCTGAGGTCCGGGTCGATCCCGGCAGGGGTGGAGCGTCTTGCACTTTTTCGTCGTGAGTCAGCGGCGCCAGCCCACAAACTCTCCACTGAAAAAGTTAAGCGGAACCCCTGCCGGGATCGACCCGGAGCACGGCGGCGCCGCGCAGACTGCCGCTGCGGATCGAGTCGAGTGCCTCGTTGGCGTCCTCGAGCGGGTGCAGCTCGACCTCGCTGTGCACCGGCACCTGCGGCGCAAGCTCGAGGAACTCCTCGCCATCGCGCCGGGTCAGGTTGGCGACGGAGCCCAGTGTGCGCTCGCCCCAAAGCTGCTCGTAGGGGAAGCTCGGGATGTCGCTCATGTGGATGCCGGCGCTGATGATGCGGGCGCCCTTGGCGCTCGCTTGCAACGCCCTCGTCATCAGCGAGCCGACCGGAGCGAAGACGATCGCTCCGTCGATCGGCTCCGGCGGCGCCTGCTCAGATGAGCCCGCCCACTCGGCCCCGAGCCGGCGCGCGAACGCCTGGCCTTCCTTGTCGCCATCGCGAGTGAAGGCGAAGACTCGCCGGCCCTGATGCACCGCCACCTGACAGAGGATGTGGGCGGCGGCGCCAAAGCCGTAGAAACCGACCCGCTCGGCCTCGCCGACCAGGCGCAGCGCCCGATAGCCGATCAGCCCAGCGCAGAGCAGCGGCGCTGCTTGCTCGTCCGGGTAGCTCTCCGCAAGCGGGAAACAGAAGCGCTCGTCGGCCACCGCCAGCTCGGCGTAACCGCCGTCGAGGTCGTAGCCGGTAAAGCGGGCCCGGCCGCAGAGGTTCTCGCGGGCGGAGAGGCAGTAGCGGCATTCGCCGCAGGTCCAGCCCAGCCACGGCACTCCTACCCGTTGCCCCGCCTCGAAACGCTCCGCTCCTTCCCCCGCCTCGATCACCGAGCCGACGATCTGGTGCCCGGGCACCAGCGGCAGCTTCGGCTTGTCGAGCTCGCCGTCGACGATGTGCAGGTCGGTGCGGCAGACACCGCAAGCGGCGACCGAGATCAGAACCTGCCCGGCACCCGGTTGCGGGTCGGGCAACTCCGCGGGCCTCAACGGCTCCCGCGCGCACTCCAGGACCATCGCCCGCATCGGCGACTCAGGGGGAAACGGGTTCCGGTGACTCGCCGGGTTCGATTGCTTCTTCGCCCGTCCCGGGGGTTTCCTCTTCAGCTTCGCCCGGGGTTTCCTCTTCCTCTTCGCTTTCTTCTTCTCCGGGTGCCGCGATTTCGATCACGACGCAGCTTCCTTCCGCTTCGAGCGTCGAAGCCAAGCTACGAGCGTCGCTGAGATCGCCTTCGAGCCGCAGCTCGTCAGTGCTGCCGTCTTCGTTGAGGCGTTTGAGCACGATTTCGACAGGGGATTCGCCCCCCGCAGGTTCCTCCTCGAGAAAGGTGATCGTGAGCAGGTATTCGTCGCCTTCGCAGCCTTCTTCGAATCCACCGCCGCCGGCCGTAACCGGGCCAGCGGGCTGTCCGCCTCCGGTCACCGTCGCCGTGGTCGGGGTAGCCACCGGAGCCACTGGGGGTTCCGCTGCGGGAGCAGAGACCGGCTGTGCTTCAGGAGCCGCTGGGGCCTGGCCCGTCGGCGCCTCGGCAGTGGGGGGTTCGACCCGGCTCGCGGGCGCAGCGACGTCCCCCTGGGCGACTGCCAGGACCGGGCTCGTTCCGGCATCGGCCCCGCCCGCCCGTGCCGCCGCCTGGACGGCCGGCTTCGGCGTCACCGGCACGGCGGTCGCATCAGCGACGGTGGCGAGCTGCGCATCCGGCAGCGCCTGGCCCCCACCGACTGCCATCTCGATGCCCAGAGGAACCGGGTGTGGGGCCTCGGAGTTGTCCTCCCAGGGCCTCAAGCCCCAGAGCACGAACAGAGCAAGCGCCACAGCCAGGGCGGGAAGTCCGAAGACTCCCAGCGCCGGAAACCGTCCCCCCAGTGAAAACCACGAAGCGATAGGCCCAAGATAGGCCCTTGCCTAATAAGTCTCAACTATCTCGTAGAGCGTGGTGCGCTGGGCGGGCTCGCGGCCGCCAGCGCGGGCGGCGGCGATCAACTGCTCGGGCTCGAGCCGGACGCCGTGCTGGGAGCCGGCCATGCGCGAGATGTTCTCCTCCATCAGCGTGCCGCCGAGATCGTTGACGCCCCAGCGCAACGCCTCGGTGGCGGCATCGAGGCCCATCTTCACCCAGCTCGCCTGCAGGTTGGGGATCGTCTTGCCCAGCGCGAGGCGGAAGGCGGCGGTGTGCTTGAGGTTCTCGCTCGCCGAGATCTCCTCGATCCCGTGGGTGCGGCCTAGCATCGTGTTGAAGGGGATGAAGCTGAGCGGGACGAACTCGGTGATGCCGCCGGTGCGCTCCTGCAGGGCGCGCACCACGCGCATGTGACGGGCCAGCTCGCGCGGCTCCTCGATGTGGCCGAACATCACGGTCGAGGTCGAGCGCAGGCCGGCACGGTGCGAGGCCTCGATGATCTCCACCCAGCGGTCCGCGGGCAGCTTGTTCGGCGAGATCCGCTGCCGCACCCCGTCGTCGAGGACCTCCGCGGCCGTGCCCGGCGTTGAGCCCAGGCCGCACTCGATCAGGTACTCGAAGACCTCATCCGGCTCCTTGCCAGAGCGCTCGCACATGTAGTGGACCTCCATCGGCGAGTAGGCGTGCAGGTGCAGCTGCGGCGCCACGTCCTTGGCCAGCCGCAACCACTTGCCGTACTCCTCAAGGGTCAAGTCAGGATGGATGCCGCCCTGCATGCAGAGCTCGGTCACCCCGAACTCGACCGCTTCGCGCACCCGCTCGGCGAAGTCCTCCTCCGACACCTCGTAGGCATCCGGCGACCGCTTCCCCTGCCCAAACCCGCAGAAGGCGCAACCGACGACGCAGATGTTGGTGAAGTTGATGTTGCGGTTGACGACAAAGGTCACCCGGTCCCCCGCCAGCTCCGCCCGCAGCTCGTCGGCAGCAACCCGCATCTCCTCGATGACCTCCGGCCGGGTCTCGGCAAAGAGAGCAGTCAGCTCATCCTCACTGAGCTCCTCACCCTCACGCCCCTTCGCGATCGCCTCGGGCGCCAGCCCGCCGTCGATCGTCTCCTCGGTCCTGCGTCCCGACCCACTGCGCGGAATGAAGCTCCAGTACTTCAGCTTGATCACGTCGAGGACCCCCTGCTCCATCCACTCGGGGTCCATGTACTGCGGATACACGCAGAGCCGCTCGGTCAGCGCAAACCCTTTCGGCGCCAGCTCCTTCCGCACCTCGTGCGGGCTCGGAAAAGCGTGCTCAGGAGAGATGTGGTCGCCGTTCGCCGACAACCCACCCAGATCGGTAGCCCCCGCCTCGACCAGCTCGCCCCAAGCATCCGACAGATTCGGCGGCACCTGCACCCCCACGTCCGGCATCAACCGCTTGCACTCCAAGATCAGTCGCTTGATGTCGTCGACGGATACCTCACTTGCCCATGCCGGGGGGGTCGGAGGGACACTCTCCGCCGGAGCAACAGCCGTGGAGGCTCCGACGGAGGGTGCACCGCCGTCCTTCGCAGTCTCGGAGAGGGACGCCGGGGACCCATCCGCCGGGCCTGGGCTTGCGCCCAGGGAGTTCCCGGCGGACGGGTCCCCGGCGTCCCCCCACCGCTGCCTGGAAGCCTCATCGGCGATGTCCGCCACTTCGGCTCCGTAGTAACGCGGATGCGGCACGAAGTTCTGCAGAATGACCTCTTGGAGATGGCCGTACTCCTTGTGCAGCTCGGCCAACGCCTCCAACGATTCGACACGCTCCTGCTCGCTCTCGCCGATTCCCACGAGGATCCCGCTGGTGAAGGGGATCTTGAGTTCGCCGGCAGTCTGGATGGTCGCGAGCCGCTGGGACGGGTGCTTCGTGGGAGAACCGGCGTGAACGGTCTCCATCAACCGCTCGGAGACCGACTCCAGCATCAGGCCCTGGGAAGCGGTGACCTCTCGCAGCCGAGCGAGATCGTCATGGTCGAGCACGCCGATATTCGTATGGGGCAGCATCCCCCGCTCGAGCGCCCGTTCGCAGCTCCAAACGACGTACGAGGTGAAGTCCTCGTGCCCCCACTCGGCCAGCTTGGCGGCGACCACCGGGTTGACCTCGGGTCGCTCGCCGGTCAGCACGAGCAGCTCCTTGGCGTTGCGCTTCAGCGCCTCGTCGAGCAGCCCTTCGACCTCTTCTGGACTCCGGATGTGCGCCTGGTGCGTGGCGAAGGCGCAGTACTTGCAGTAGCACTGGCAAGTACGCGAGAGCGAGAGCGTGTAGTTCCGCGAGAAAGTGACTCGACGCACGCCGCCCAAGCTACTGCAAGAAAGGACCGGGCCGGCATTGCCGGCCCGGTCTCAAGTCAGTCGAATCGGGAGCCCGAAGGCCCCGTCCCTAGCGTGCGCCCTCGGAGTACTTCTCGACCGGGGGCCGCACCGGCTCCGCCGGCTCGGTCGGCGGCAGGCCGCCCTTCTCGATCACGAAGCGGAATACCGCGGCCGCGAGCAGAGCGCCGACGATCGGGCCAACCAGGTAGGGCCAGACTCCCCCCACTCGTTGCTGACCAGCGCCGGTCCGAACCAGCGGGCGGGATTGAAGGAGCCACCGTCGAGCGGACCGCCGACCATGACGATGAAGCCCAGCGTGGTGCCGATTGCCAGCGGCGCCCACTCCTTGAAGCTCTTGCGGGAGAAGACCGCGGCGAGGATCACGAGCACGAGGCAGAAGGTGCCGATCGCCTCGATGATCGCGCCCTGGGCGTTGCCGGCGAGCAGACCGCTGACCGTGGCGGCACCGTAGTTGGTCGCTCGACCCTCGTCGAGCAGTAGCGCCTTGCAGAGCAGCGCGCCGAGCACGCCGCCGGAAAGCTGGGCCAGCATGTAGATCAGGGCGTCCATCGACCCGATCCGCCTGATCACCCAAGCCGCAAGCGTGACCGCGGGGTTGAAGTGCCCACCGCTGACCACACCGAACATCACGATGAGGCCGAAGAGCAGGAAGGCGTGGACGAGCCCGATAACCGCGAAGTCCGACCCGAACTGGGCCTGTTCGCCGGTCGATACGAAGAGCACCACAACGGTGGTGATGAAGAACACCAGCAAGAAGGTGCCAATCAGCTCAGCCAGATATGCGGCAAGTCCTCGTTCCTGCACTCTCTCTCCTCCTAGATCCCTGAATTCAACTGGGGGCGGCGCCAGTCTACCCATATTGAGCGAATGAAATAGCTTGCCGCGCAGATGAAGTTGGTTGCCGCGCTGCTGGCGGCCGCCTCTCTGCTTGCCGGCCTCGCCGGCTGCGGCGGGAGCGGCGCTGAACCGGGCGCGCCTAGCGGCGCGACGCTTGTGCTCGACTTCACCCCGAACGCCGTGCATTCCGGCATCTACGCGGCGCAGCGCGAGGGCCTCTACGGCGCCGGCGGCGCCGACCTGAAAGCCGTCGACCTGACGATCCGCCAGCCGGGTGCCTCGACCGACGCGCCCAAGCTGCTCGCGGCGGGGCGGGCCGACGTCGCGATCCTCGACATTCACGACCTCGGCATCGCCCGCGAGCGCGGCATCCCGATCGCGGGCATGTTCCCCCTGGTCCAGCGCCCGCTGGCCGCGATCATCGCCCGCGCCGATCGCGGCATCGCCTCCCCGGCGGACCTGGAGGGGCACACGGTCGGGGTCACCGGCCTGCCCTCCGACGAAGCGGTGGTCGACTCGGAGGTGAGCGCCGACGGTGGCGATCCGTCGCGGGTGAAGCGGGTGACGATCGGCTTCAACGCGGTCTCCGCCCTCGCCGCCGGCAAGGTCGATGCTGTGACCGGCTTCTGGAACGCCGAGGCGGTCGCCCTGCGCCGGCAGGGAGTGCCAATCCGGGTCTTCAAGGTTGACGAGTACGGCGCCCCGCCCTACCCCGAGCTGGTGCTGGCGACGTCACGAAAGGCCCTCCGGGAAGATCCTGAACTGGTCTTCTCGGTCCTGATCGCGACGCTGCGGGGCTACCAATGGACGGTCAAGCACCCAAAGCGGGCACTCGACGACCTGCTCGCCGAAGTGCCGGGCCTCGACCGTGCCGAACAGCGCGCGCAGCTCGACGCTCTCCTCCCCGACCTCCGTCCCGCCTCCTTTGACCCGGCGGTGCTGCGCGCCTGGGCTCGCTGGGACCTCCAGCACGGCCTGCTCGAACGACCCCTCGATGTGAGCGAGTCGTTCAGGCTAGGCTTGCATCCGTGAGCCTGGCCGCCGACTTTCAGCAGGTGCTCGACTCGATGCCGCCCGACTGGACCGACCTCGAGCTCGACCTGCGGATCGAGGACGAGGGCCGCTACGTCGACGCCGCCGTGACTCTGAGCCAGGTCAACGCCCAGCCCTACTCCAAGGCCGACTGGGACTGGCGGCTAATCGTCGCCCACAGCTTCGGCCACGCCGCCGCCGCCGAGACGGTCAAGGGCGTGCTGGCCAAGCTCGACGCCGAAGGCATCGGCGGCGAGATGCAGCTGCGCGAGGTGCGCGAGGGCCGGGCCGAGGTCGTGCAGATGTGGGGCCGGCCCGAGAGCGTTCGCGAGGAGTTCCGCGAACGCCGCTCGCTCTAGTGGCCCGCGTCGCCGCGATCTCCTCCGACCTGTTGCTCGGCAGCAAGGTCGAGGCGATGCTGAGCGCCGCCGGCCACGAGGTGACCCTCTCCCCCTCGCTCGCCGCCGCCACGCTCGATGACGCCGACCTGATCGTCGCCGACCTCGACGCCGAAGACCCCGAGGCCCTGGTCGCCACCGGCATTCCGGTGCTCGGCTACTACTCCCACGTGAATGTCGAGACCAAGCAGGCCGCCGAGGCGGCCGGTATCGACCTCGTCGTCCCCCGCTCCCGCATGGCCAGAGAGCTACCGGACCTGGCCACGAAGCTTCTCGGAGCCTGATCGCGTACAGCGAGGGTGGGGGTGCCCCTCCACGCAGCGGCGTCCTGTTTTTCGCCCGACCGGCACCCGCGGACGGCTACCCAGCGCCGTGGCGAAAAACCCAGCAAGAGGAGGGGCACCCCCGCCCTCGCCGCCCGCCCTCAGCCGAAGAAAACCTGCTGCAGCAGGAAGACGTTGAGGCCGATGATCATTGCTGCCAGCGTTCCGGCAACACCGGTGAGCCAGCGCGGGTTGGCCATCGCACCCATCACGCTCTTGCTCGAGGTCAGCATCAGCAGCGGCACCAGAGCGAAGGGGATGCCGAAGGAAAGGACGACCTGGCTGGCGACCAGGGCGTCGGTCGGGTCAAGCCCGAGGGCGAGTACGACCAGGGCTGGCGCCAGGGTGATCGCGCGGCGCAGGAAGATCGGGATGCGGCGGCGGATGAAGCCCTGCATCACCACCTGCCCGGCCATCGTCCCGACCGACGAGGAGGCGAAGCCGGAGGCGAGCAGGGCGATGCCGAAGACGGTCGCCGCGTTGACCGAGACCAGCGACTTGAGCCCGTCGTAGGCGCCGTCGATCGAGTCGATCCCGGCGAGGCCGCCTTCGTGGAATAGCGCGGCGGCGACGATCATCATCGAGAGGTTGATCACGCCGGCCAGCGACATCGCGATCACCACGTCGATCTTCTCGAAGCGCAGGATGCGCTTGCGCTCCGCGGTATCGCGACCGACGATCCGCCGCTGGGTCAGCGCCGAGTGCAGGTAGATCACGTGCGGCATCACCGTGGCGCCGATGATCCCGGTGGCGAGCAAGATGCTCTCGGTGCCGGCAAAGCCGGGCACGAAGAGGTGCTTGGCCACTTCCCCACCGTCCGGGTTGGCGTGGAAGAGCTCGAAGACGAAGGAGGCGACGACGACGCCGACCAGGGCGGTGATCACCGCCTCGAGCCGGCGGAAGCCCCGCTGCTGCAGGGCGAGGATGCCGAAGGCGCCGGCGCCGGCGATCAGACCGGCGGGAAAGAGCGGGATGCCGAAGAGCAGGTTGAGGCCGAGCGCGGCGCCGACCACCTCGGCGATGTCGGTCGCCATCGCCACCACCTCGGCCTGCAGCCAGAGCCCGATCGAGGTGCGCCGCGAGAAGGTCTCGCGGCAGAGCTCGGCGAGGTTCCTGCCGGTCGCGATCCCCAGCTTCGCCGACTGGGTCTGCACGACCATCGCGATCAGGTTGGCGGCGAGGATCACCCAGAGCAGCAGGTAGCCGAACGTGGCGCCGCCGGCGATGTTGGTGGCGAAGTTGCCCGGGTCGATGTAGGCGACCGCGGCGACGAAGGCGGGACCGAGGAAGGGCCAGAGGCGAGCCGGGCCGCGGGCGTGACCGTCAAGCGAGCGGCGCGCGGCGCGGGCAACGGCGGCCTCGCCGGGAAGGACGTCCTCGATCGCGTCGGCGGCCGGCGGGGCCTCGGCGACGGGCGCCTCGCTCGCCGGCGGCTTCACCGGCTGTCGCTCTCCTCGGCCGGGAGCTTCAGGTCGGGACCCGGGATCGCCGAGCCGTGCGGGTCGTGGCTGGGCTCGCCGAGCTTGGCCGCGATCAGCAGCTCGAGCTCCTCGGAGATGTAGTGCTCGAGCACCTCGGCCTCCTCGTGGACGCGGTCGTCGGGCATGCCGAGTGCCTCGGAGAGGTAGGCCTCGATCAAGCGGTGGTGGCGGATCACCTCGAGCGCCACCTTCTCTCCGGCGGGCGTCAGGGTCACGCCCTTGTAAGGGAGGTAGTCGACCAGGCCCAAGTCCGCCAGCCGCTTCAGCATCGAGGTCGCGGTCGCCGGCGTCACCTTCAGCCGCGCCGCCAGCTCGCCGTTGCTGACCGGACCGGGGCGATCGGCGGAGAGCGCGTAGATCGCCTTCGCGTAGTCCTCGATCGCCTCGGTGGCGGACGCACGCCGCGGGCCCTCGCCGGTGGCGGCCATCAGACCGCCACCAACAGGCCGGTGACGTAGAGCAGGGCGATGCCGGCGAGCATGCCGGCGACGGAGAGCGGGTGCAGGATGCGCCCGTCGGGATCGCGCATCGCCGGGGCGATCTGCACGATCACCCTGGCGATCGCGCCGACACCGACGCCGAAGAGCAGCGCCGCCAGGCTGGGGTTGAAGGCGGCCGCGCCGATCCAGGCGCCGAGCACCGCCGGCGCGCCGGCGATCAGCCCCAGCGCGAGCAGCCAGCGGAAGCCCACCCGAGCCTTCGGCCCGGCGCCCTCGCGCAGCGGCGCGACGATCGCCAGGCCCTCGGTCGTGTTGTGGATCGCGAAGCCGACGACGAGGAAGGCGCCGAGCGCGAGCGCCCCGGTCGCGTAGGAGGAGCCGATCGCCAAGCCCTCGCCAAGGTTGTGGAGGCCGATCCCGATCGCGACCAGGAGCGCCATGTAGAGACCGCCCTGGGCCGAGGAGCCGCCGGCGGCCCCGGCCCCACGGTCACGTCGCCGCGTTAGGAAGACGTCGATCGCGGCCAGCACCAGGTAAGCGACCAGCGCTCCGGCGTAGACCAGCGCCGAGCCGCCGAAGGCGCTGGGCGCCTCGGCAGCGATCTCGAGCCCCTCGAGCGCGGCGTCGATCGCCAGCAAGGCAAGCAGGCCGACCGTGAAGGCGATCAGGGCGCCGATCCAGCGGGCGTCGATGCGCCGCACGAAGGGCAGCCAGAGCATGCCGAGGCTGACCGGGACGATGCCGACGTAGACGCCGAGCAGCGCCATCAGGCCGAAGAAGCTGAGATCGGCCTCCGGGGTCTCGGTCGCGACCGGGATCGTGGCGTCGATCGTGCCGCCGGAGGAGGTCAGCACGAAGATCTCGTAAGCCTCGCCTTCGATCCAGGGGTAGGAGATGTTCACGGCGGTGGAGCCGAGCCTGCCGATCTCCTCGCCGTCGCTCGTCGTGAACGGCGCGTAGGAGTCGTTGACCGCGACCTGGGCGACCCGGACCGGATCGGGCCCATCGTTGCGCAGGGTGAGCTCGATCTCCCCCGGCCTCAGCACCGTGCGCTCAACCGCCACTTCCTCCAGCGGCGGGCCGTTGCGATCGCCGAGCCCGGGGGCGCCGAGCAGGGCGAAGGTGCCGATCGCCGCGGCGATCAGGGCGAGGGGCACGAGTCCCAGCAGCCAGGGCGGCAAGCGGCCTCCCGCCAGCCGTTCGGCCTGCGCACCCGCCTCCATCAGGCCTTCCCGCCCGGGCCGCCCCAGGGCAGCTCGCAGTAAGCGGCAGCCGCGGCCGCGGCGCCCATCCGCGCGGGATTGCCGACGCGGAAGAAGCCGGACCAGCCGAGCTCGGCGAACTCGCTGACGTGGGCGTGGAACATGTAATCGCCGTCGAAGGGGAACTTCATCTCGAGGATCGCCCGCTGCCCCTGGCCCTGGATGATCGTGTCGGTGAGCTCGCTGGGCTGCAGCGAGGTCCCGGTCGGGTAGTGCTGGAAAAAGTTGGCGTGGACGTGGAAGGAGTTGATCGGGTCGAACTCGAGCACGTTGACCAGGTAGACGCGCAGCAGCTCGTCGCGCCCCACCCGGATCGGCTCGTTGACGTAGTGGAAGCCGACCGTGTTGACCGCGTAGACCTCGTTGGAGAGGTCGAAGTTGGTGTCGAAGCCGTTCATCACCATCACCATCTCGTCGGCTTCCGGGCGGCCCTGCTTCGGGTCGATCACGAAGGCGCCGTAGAGGCCGCGCGAGATATGACTGGCAAGCGGCGAGACGTGGCAGTGGTAGAGGTGCAGGCCGAAGGGCTCGGCATCGAACTCGTAGGTGAACTCGGCCCCGGGCGCGATCGCGCCGCCGCCGCGGTTTTCGCCGATCCCCGGCATGCCGTCCATCAGCGCCGTGTGGATGCCGTGGAAATGGATCGTGTGGGGGTGTTCGGAGGCGTTGACCAAGCGCACCCGCAGCCGCTCCCCCTCGCGGGCACGCAGGGTCGGGCCGGGGACGCGGCCGTTGTAGGTCCAGGCCTCGTACTTGACCCCGGGCGCGACTTCGATCTCCTTGTCCTGGGCGACGATCTCCCATTCGCGCACGACGCGGCCGCTGGCCAGGCGCCGCGTCTTGCCATAGTCGAAATCGCGCAGCAGCTCGGTCGGGTTGAAGCCGTTGGCGCGGTGATCGACGGTGCCACCCGGCGCAAAGCCCGCGTGGGCGAAGTCGCCGTGCCCGGCGTGGACCGCTGCCGCGTCCGCGTCCTCGGGCCCGGCGGAATCACGTGGCAGTAGGCCGTGTACGAGCGGCAGGCTCGCGCCCGCCGCCAGGGCGCCACCGAGCATCTTGCGCCGGCTGATGCCGGGCTTGGTCTCGTCGGGCTGCGTCAGTGATTTAGACACGTCTAAAAGATTTTGACACATCTAAAAGACGAGACGGGGTCGGGCAAGCCGAAGAAGTAGCGCCCGTCTAAGAAGTCCCGACGTTCTCGAGGGCTTGGCGTCGGCCACCTCGTCAGCCCTGTCGCCGCCGCCAAGCCCCGCCTTATGACCTCATCGGTGCTTCAAGGTCGCGAGCAGCGGTGCCACTTCCGGCACGACTTTGATGACCACGTAGGCTCACCCCCTTTTTGATTTGCAGCAAGTCTTTTTGATTAAAAGAAAAAGACTTTAGCAATCAAAAGAATCTGATACCTCGGCTTGGCAATGCGGATACTTTTCTGTCTAAACCACCGTCTCGTACCGATTCGGTAATCCAAGCGACGGGAAAGGCCAGAGAGGAGCTTCCGTGCCATCGAAGAAGAAAAAGTCGCGAGCAAGAGCCGGGCAGGGGGAAACGGGCGTCAAAAGGAAGTCTGGGCTCGAACCCGTCGACCAGCGGCTGATGAAGGGCCTCTCTCACCCTCTGCGAGTCCAGATCCTGACTCTCATCAACGAGCGGCCGTGGAGCCCCAGGGAACTCCAAAAGGAGCTAGACGAGGGACTCAGCCAGATCAGCTACCACGTCAAAGTTCTGAAGGACTTCGAGTTGATCGAACTGGTCAGGACCGAGCCGAGGCGCGGCGCGGTCGAGCACTTCTACTCGCCAGTCCAGCGAATCATCGTCCCCGAAGGCATGTCGGTTGCACTTCCCAAATCAGCCCGACTGGAGATGCTGGGGAAAATCGTCCGCGACGCTGAAAAGGACGTGCGCGAGTCGCTCAAGGACGGCACGTTCTACGAGCGAGAAGACTTCCACGCGAGCTGGACCCCAATGGACCTGGACGAGCAGGGCTGCGCGGAGCTGCACACGCGCGCTGACGAGTTCTTGGCCGACATCCTCGAGATCAGCGGCAAGGCGACAAATCGACTTGCCGAGGAGGGGGCGAAAGCCGTCCCGGTATCGGTGGCCATCTTCGGCTTCCCCTCAGCCCGACCTCCTGGCGCAAAGGGCCCAGCGCATCGCCGGCGCGGCTAGAGCCGCTCAAAAGAACCGGTCTTGCTGCGCGCTTGGTGGATAGGGAGGGCGGCCTCTCCGCCCCCAAACGGCCTGGCCGCTCTCCCGCAAACCGCTCTAGCTAGCCGAATCTAGCGATGGGTTTGTAGAGTACATAATTGCCAAAGGATGGCGGGGGTGGGAGCTTCATAGAATCGATAGATGGCCGAAGCCGTGGCAGTTGAGCTCGATGCGCAGTACAGGCAGCTGCGCGAAGAGTGCGGGGTGCTCGATCGCTCGGACCGCGGCAAGCTGCTGGTCAAGGGATCTGAGGGCGCCGAGTACCTGCAGGGGCAGCTGACCAACGACATCGAGGCACTGGCGCCGGGCGAGGGCTGCTACGCCGCGCTGCTCGATCGCAAGGGCCACATGCAGGCGGACATGCGGGTCCTGCGCCTCAGCGAGGACGAGATCTGGGTCGACACCGAGCCGGAGGCGCTGGCTGCCGCCCGCCGGCATCTCGATATGTACAAGATCGGGCGCGATGCGGATGTCGAGGATGTCAGCGGTGAGCACGCGATCCTCGCGTTGATCGGGCCGCGCAGCGCCGATCTGGCCGGCTCCCCCCCACTGCCCGAGCACCGCCACGATGAGATCGCGATCGATGGCATCGAGTGCCGTGCGGTCGGCACGACCCTGGGCATCGACCTGATCGCACCGGCCGGGGATCGCGAGCGCCTGATCGCCGCCATCGCCGATGCGGGTGCGCCCGCCGTCGATGCGGCGGCTGCCGAGATCGTCCGCGTCGAGACCGGCACCCCGCGCTTCGGCAGCGAGATGGACACCGCGACGATGCCCGCCGAGGCCGGCATCGTCGCCGCCGCCGTCAACTTCGAGAAGGGCTGTTACATCGGCCAGGAGACGGTCGCCCGCCTGCACTACAAGGGCAAGCCCAACCGCCACCTGCGCGGCCTCCAGCTCAGCGCGCCAGCCGTCCCCGGAGCGACCCTTTCGCTGGGCGAGAAGGAGGTCGGCAGGCTGGGCGGCAGCTGCATCTCCCCCGTGCGCGGACCGATCGCACTGGCGATCGTGCGCCGCGAGGCCGAGCCCGGCGCCGAGCTGCGCGTAGGTGAAGATGGCGTTACGGCTCGCGTAGTCGACTTGCCCTTCGGTTAGATTCCGCCCGATGGGACGTGGGAGAGGCAAAGCCTTCGCCGCAGGCTGCGTAGTCGTCGCGCTGGGACTGGTCGCGGCCGGCTGCGGCGCCGAGGAACACGCCAACGAGCCGCGGCCCCAGCCGCCGACCCGGGTCAGCGTCACGGTCACCCCGGAGGCGATCACGGTGCAGCCGCCGCGGATCGCGATCGGCCCCGAACCGACGCAGCAGATCCCGCAGAACCAGCACGCCTCTCAACCTCAGGTGAACTCCAAGGCGCCGGTCGACGTCGTCTTCGTCTCCGCCAACCTGACCGACTTCGATTCCAAGCTCGAAGTCCGCGGCCCGAAGGACGTCAAATCGGACGCCCTTGTCGCCAACGGCAACAACTCCCTGCTCACTTCGCTGCCAACCGGCGTCTACCAAGTCAGCGCTGCCGACGTCCCGGGCGCCAAGCCGGTCCGTTTTACCGTCGGCCCGTACCGCAGCTCCTCCGAGAACGATCTGCTGCTGCCGTAAATAGCGGCCTTCCGGCGGCGCCGCTACGTCTGCCCCGGTCGTCACCATCGGTGGATGATCATCGTTCTTGCCATAGCCGTGCTCGCGCTCGTCGCCGCACTCGTCTACGTCATCGCCCGCCAGCCCGAGGAGCAAGCGCCGGTCGACCACGGCCCGGCGATCCAGGAGGCGACCGCAAAGGCCGTCGCCGATCTGCTGCGGGTCAACGAGGAGTCGCGCAAGCTCGACACGCAAGCGGCGGAGGCGGCTTTGCAGAAACGCGAGGCCGAGTTCCGGCGACTGACCGAGCCGATCGGCAAAAACCTCGAGCGGATCGAAAAAGAGGTCTCGACGATGAGCCGCGACCGCCGCAGCGCCGACGGCGCGGTGCGAACGCTGCTGGATGAGATGAAGGTCGGGCTCGGCGACCTCGGCACTCAGACCGGCACCCTGGTCAAGGCGCTGCGCCAACCGCAGACCCGTGGCCAGTGGGGCGAGGTTCAGCTCAAGCGCTGCGTCGAGATCGCCGGCATGACCGAGCACGTCGACTTCGAGCTACAGCAGACCTTCAACGACGGCGAAGGAATCCTGCGGCCCGATGCCGTGGTGATGCTGCCGGCTGGCCGCCGCGTCGTGATCGACTCCAAGGTGCCGCTCGACGCCTACCTCGAGGTGCTCGAGGCCGAGGACGACGCCAGCCGCAAGGGTGAGCTGATCCGCCACGCCCGCCAGGTACGCGACCACATCACCAAACTCTCCTCGAAGCGCTACCAGGACCAGTTCGACAGCGGCGAGACGCCCGACTTCGTCGTCTGCTTCATGCCCTCCGAGGCCGCCCTGCACGCCGCCTTCGAGGCCGAGCCCTCGCTCTACGACTACGCCCTCGAGCAGAAGATCCTGATCGCGACGCCAACCACGCTGGTCGGCCTGCTGCGCACGGTCGAGCTCGGCTGGCGCCAGGAGCAGATCGCCGAGCAGGCCCAGGAGATCGCTTCCGCCTCGCGCGAGCTGCACAGCCGCATGGGCGCCTTCCTCGAACACTTCGCCAAGGCCGGGCGCCAGCTCAACTCGGCGACCAAATCCTTCGATGACGCGGTCGGCTCGCTGGAGAGCCGGATCATGCCGCAGCTGCGCCGCATCGAGGAGATGGGCGCCGCCTCAGGCAAGGAGCTGGAGGAGCCCCATCGCGTCGACCGCGCCGTGCGGCCGATCCTCGCCGAAGTGAACGACGAGTCCAAGGCCACGGACCTACCGTCGCAGGCCCACAGCGACGCCGCCTGAGCGGCGTTAGGATTCGCCGCCCCTTTCCTGTACCCGAACCGCGGAGGATCACAGTTGGCCGTTGACACGAGCGCAATCGCGAAGTTGGATGTCGAGCCCGGAGAGCTACCGGAGACGATGGCCGCCTGGGTGATCCGCCAGGAGCGCGAGGGCGAACCGACCGACGCCTTCCAGCTCGAGCAGATCGAGGTCCCCGAGCCCGGTGCCTTCGAGGTGATCGTCCGGGTGATGGCAGCAGGCGTCAACTTCAACAACGTCTGGGCGGCGCTGGGCAAGCCGGTCTCGGTCTTCCCCTACGGCGACCACCCCGAGTACGGCCATCACATCGGCGGCTCCGACGCCTCCGGCATCGTCTGGAAGGTCGGCGAGGGAGTCACCCGCTGGAAGCCCGGCGATGAGGTTGTCGTCCACTGCAACCAGGCCTCCTACGAGGACGTCGAGGTGCACGGGCTCGACCCGCTCGCCGCGCCGAGCCAGCAGATCTGGGGCTACGAGACGACCTGGGGCTCCTTCGCCCAGTTCACCAAGGTGCAGGCGCAGCAGCTGCTGCCCCGCCCCCAGAACCTCTCCTGGGCCGACTCCTCCTCCTACGGCCTGACTTACTTCACCGCCTACCGGATGCTGATCGACCAGTGCAAGCTGCAGCCCGGCCACAACGTGCTGATCTGGGGCGCCGCCGGTGGCCTCGGCGTCTTCGCCGTGCAGCTCTGCAAGGCGGCGGGGGCAAACGCCGTCGGCGTCGTCTCCTCCGATGAGAAGGGCGAGCTGATCAAGCAGCTCGGCGCGGTCGACTACATCAACCGCTCCGAATTTGGGGAGATGATGCGGACGCCCGAGAACCTCACCGATCCGGCCAAGGACAAGGAGCGCTTCAAGGCCTCCAGGGGCTTCGCCAAGCGGGTCAAGGAGATCCTCGGCGACGCCCCCGACATCGTCTTCGAGCACGTCGGCCAGGCCACCTTCCCGACCTCGGTCTTCGTCTGCAAGCCCTTCGGCAAAGTGGTGATCTGCGGCGCCACCTCGGGCTTCCAGCTCGACTTCGACGTGCGCTACCTCTGGATGCGCCAGAAGCAGATCGTCGGCTCGCACTTCGCCAACGCCTATGAGTGCATGAAGGCCAACCAGCTGATGGCCGAGGGCAAGGTCCGCCCCGTGATCTGGCAGACGATGCCCTTCGACGGGGTCGCCGAGGCGCACCAGCTCCTGCACGAAAACAAGCACCTCGGCAAGATCGCGATCCTGGTCGGGGCCGAGTCCGAGGGCGACGGCAAGAACGAGGACGGCCCCGGCGCGATCCGGGCGGAGGTGGGAGCCTGATGAGCGAGATTTGCGTACTGGACTGGCACATCGCCCCCTTCCGGGCGGACCGCTGGCTCGACGCCTGGGAACCGGCCGCGGCGCGGATGCCGGCCTACGGCGCCAAGAGCTGGTCGCTGACCCGCGCGGTCGATGACCCGCTTTCCTTCCGCCAGTCCTCGCTCTGGGAGAACCGCTCCGACTTCGAGCGTTACTGGTTCTCGGAGGAGATCGAGAAGGCGCGCGCCGCCGTCATCGACCTCTACGACATCCCGCTGCTGCCCAGCTGGCACACCCTGCTCGTCGCCGAGTAGCGCGGCGAGCCACGGCCTAGCAGGCCGCGCCCGGCCCTAGCGGCTCCTCGGCTTCAACACCTTCCAGGCAAAGGTCGCCGGCGTCGGGTCCTGGTTACCGGCCGCATCGACGGCGACGATCTTGACCGCGTGCGCACCTGGCTTCAGGCCTGCTTTCGCCCAGGGCGACCGGCAGGCGACGTAGGCACGCTTGTCGAGCTTGCAACGGAACGTCACGCCGGGCTCGTTGGCTGAGAAGACGAACCTCGCCGAGCGCTGGCGAGTCTTCTTGGCGGGATGGCCGCTCAGGCTCGTCTGGGGTGAGGTGCGGTCGGGCTGGGGACCTTTGTCATCGCCACCACCTCCGCCGGAACCCGTCGGTCCCTGGTCTTTCACTTCGGCATAGACGGCCTCGTAGGCGCCATCGGCGTCGGCGAGAACCGTGTGCGAGCGGTCGCCTCCGTCGGACCAGCTCTGCCAAGCGTAGGTTTTGCCGCCGACCTGGGCGGTGGCAGGCGCGGAAAGGAGGACGTGCGAGCCGTCGATCCCGGTGAAGGAGAGGGGCGCGGGGCCCTGCAGCAGCCCTGCCGTCAGCTCTATCCCGGACGGGGACGAACCGATCGCCAGGTTGACCGTCCGCGGTTCCAGTTTGAGCACCTGGCGCGCGGTCAAGCCACGGTCGTCGGCAACCCTGAGGATGATTTCGAGATAGGAGGGATAGTCGTGTTCGGGCACGAGGAATTCACCGCTCCTCAGGCCGGCGAAGATCTGCAGCGGGTGCGCGTGGCAACTACTGGGCCCAGTTGGGCAGTGCAGGAGGCGCGTGTCCCAGTAATAGCTGAGGGGAGTGTTGATCGGGTCCCCTTTCGAATCCAACGCCGAGCCGTGGAGCTGAATCAGGTCACCGGCACCCCATTTGAGGGATTCGAGCGGGGTGTCGATTTCCGGCTGCGGCGGGCTGTCGCCCGGGTAGACGGTGACCCGGGCGATGCTGCGCTGGTCATCCTCGTCAGTCACCCGCACCGCCACGACCTTGTTCAGGCTTTCGTCTTTGTCTTCGTTCTCTTCCAGTTCTTTTTTGGTGAATTCGAGGCTCCTGGTCTCTGCCCCATGCGTCTCGAAGCTGCCGTTGCCGTCGAGGTCCCAGTCGTACTCGAGCGCTTCGCCGTCGGGATCGGACGATTCGCTGGCGTCGAAGGTGACCTCCAAGGGAAGCGTGGCTCCGTAGGGAGGGTCAGCGCTGAGCCGCGCTGTCGGTGCGCCGGGGCTGTAAGTGATCCTGTGGATGGCGCCGTTGCCGCCTTCTTCGTCGCTGAAGAGATCGGCGTAGTAAAGGGTCCCGCCCGGGCCTTCCTCGATGTCGACGCCGGGGTAGATCCTGCTCTCGCGCATGAAGCGTTCGACCGTGAGCGGGTTGGGGCGACCGTCGGCACCGGGGAACATCACCCAGATGCAGCCGCGCACGGCGTCGGCGAAGAAGAGGGCGCCTTTGTATTTGGCGGGGAATTCCGTGCCCTCGTAGAACGAGATGCCACCGATCGCCGAGCCGTATTCGATCGGGCATTCATCGCCTGGAACGACCGACTGGCCGTGGCTGTAATAGAAGAGCGGCGGCGAAGTCGAGTCCGGTTCGTCGTCGTAGAGGTCTTCGCAAACGTTGAGGCCCAGCGTGTCGAACTGGAACTGGCGCCCCGGCCCCTCGAAGCAGGGCCAGCCGGAGTTGTAGAGCGAGGTCGGGGGCGCCGGGAAGCGGTCGATCTCCTCGATCTCCGAGGAGCCGACGTTGCCCGTATACAGCTCGCCGGTTTTGGGGTCGAAGGTGAAGCGGAAGGGGTTGCGGAAGCCCTTGGCAATGATCCGGCGGCTGTCTTCGTCAGCGCTGGCGAAGAGTGGATTCCCGGGCCAGCCTTCGCCGGTATCCGGATCGACCCGCAGGATCTTGCCGTTGAGGTTGTGCGGATTCTGGGAGCGCAGGGCACCACCTTCGGAAGTGGGTGGCGAGAGCGCCGTGCCGGCCGGCTCGGGTGGATCCCCACAGGGATTGGGGCTGTTGCCGAGTTGCCCGTAATCGGCCGAGGTGAAGCTGGCGCCGTCGCCGCCGCTGACGTAGAGGGCGCCTTCGGGACCGAACTGCAGGTCACCCACCGAGTGCGAGGAGAACTGCTGGCACCAGTCCTCAGCGAGGACCTGCTGAACCGGTTCGCCCGCCGATTCCTCGGCGTGATTGCCGATCGCTTTCAGCCGCACCAGGCGCCCGCTGACCAGGCAGGCGTCGCCGCCGTTGAGGTCCGGACAGGGGTCACCCGTGGTTTTGGGTTTGCCCCACTTCGGCGGCGGATCGGGGTCGCCAAGGATGTGGTCGTAGGTGTAGAGCGCGTAGAGATAGGGGCGCCCTTCGCTGAATTTGGGGTCGAGGGCGATGCCGAGCAAGCCGCGGTCGCCCGTTTCGTAGACGTCGGTGCGCAGATCGGCGAAGACTTCCGGGGTCGTGTCTTCGATGTTTTCGAAGACGAGGATTTTCCCCGGCTTCTCGGCAACGAAGACGCGCCCGTCTTTGGCGAAGCGAAAGTTGGTCGGCTGTTCGAGGTTGCCGATCGCGACGGTGTCCTGGAAGCCCTCCGGCAGCGCCGGTTCGGCGCTGGCGGTCGCCGCAACCGCCACCAGCATCAGGGCACAGGCAATCAGCGCCACCGAGGCGATGCGAGCGAAGCGGCCCCCCGCCGTGAAGCGTTGCTCAGCCGGCAACGACTCTCCAGCTGAAAGTCGCCGGCTCGGCGATGACCTTGCCGCCCTCACCGAGGGGAACGACCTTGAAGGTGTGAGGGCCCGGCGCCAAGCCCCGGTAGGTCTTCGGCGACTGGCAGGGCGCCGCCGCCTTGCGGTCTATGCGACAGCGGAAGCCAGACGCCGCTCCACTGAAGGAGAAGGCAAACGTGGCTTTGCGGCTCTGGGTTTTCTTGCCTGGGTGCTTTCGCAACCGCAGCCGGCTCGGCGGCAGGGAGTCCTCGCCACGCTGGTCGGGGCCCGCTGAGGACGGCGACCCTTGATCCGTCGGGCCGGGTGGGTCCGGCGGGTCGGGGAGGTATTTGGCCACGTAGCGCCCCGAGCTGTTGGCGGCAAAGGAGTGGACCCGCGCGCCCCCGTCCGACCAGGCGAGCCAGGGCATGAGCACGCCGTCGACCAGCGCGTTCGCCGGCGCCGAGACCACCACGTCCGAGCCCTTGATCACGGTCAGGTCGAAGGGCGCCGGTCCGGTCAGCAGGCCGGCCGTGAGGTTTACCCCCGGCGGGTTGGATGCGATCTCGAGGTCAACCGTGTGCGGGTCTATGTCGATTCTGCGCTGGGCGGCGAGGCCGCGCGAGTCGACCGCGGTGAGCAGCAGTTCAATGTGCGATGGGTAGTCGTGGTCCGGCGCGAGGAAGGTCGCCGCGGCTACGTCGGGGAACGCCTGCAGCGGGTGGGCGTGGCAAGCGTCCGGCTGCGCCGGGTCCGGGCAGTGCGCCATCCGCGTCACCCAGTCGAGGCTGGTCGACGGAAGCTCACCGTCCTCGGCGTCCTCGGCCGAGCCCTCGAGATCGACCGGGGCGCCGACGCTCCACTTAAAGCTCGCCTGGGGACTGGAGATCGTCGGCTCCGGCGGCGTGTCGCCGGGGAAGACGGTGACCCGGGCAACGCTGAACCCTTCATCGGGGTCGATGACCCGCACGGCCACGGTGTGGTTTTCCTCGTCGTCGAAGCTTTCCGATGCGGTGTCCTCGTCGGTTGGCGCGTCTGTGTAGTCGCCGTCGCCATCGAGGTCCCACTCGTATTCGAGCGGATCGTCATCGGCGTCGGTCGAGCCGCTGGCGTCAAACGTCGCGTCCAGTGGATCGCCGGGGGCGCTCCAGGTCTCATCGACGCTGAGCCGCGCCACGGGGGGCTGGTTGCCTGAGGAGTAGTGAATCCGGTGGATCGCCCCCGGTTCGAATTCATTGCCACCCTCTTCGGTGAAGAGGCTGGCGTAGTAAAGGTCGCCGTCGGGGCCGACCTCCAGGTCCACCCCGGAGTACGGATCCGAGTGGTGCATGAAGGCGGTCACGGTCGAGGGATCGGGGCGGCCGTCGCTGCCACGGAGCATGTAGAAGATGCAGCCGCGCACGGAGTCAGCGAAGAACATCGCGCCGTCATAGAGGTCCGGGAAGGGCCCGTCCTCGTAGAAGTTGATTCCCGAGACGGCCGAGCCGCGGAAGTCCGTACACGGCTCACCCGGGGCGACATCCTCGCGGTGGACGTAGGAGAAGAAGGGGGGCGACGCGCCTCCCGCTTCGGCGTAGAGGTCTTCGCAGATGTCGACTTCGGCGTTCTCGTAGTTCGCCTGGCGCTCGGGCCCCTCGTAGCAGGGCCAGCCCGAGTTGTAGACCTCGCCTGAATCCGGGTTGAAGCGATCGATTTCCTCGTAGTCGTTCCAGCCGACGTTGCCCACATAGACCTCGTGGGTGTCCGGGTCGATGCCGAAGCGGAATGGATTGCGGAAGCCGGCGGCGACTATCCGGCGCGCGTTCTCGTCGGGACCGCTAAGCGGGTTGCCCGGCCAGGCTTGGCCCGTGTCGGGATCGATCCTGATCGCGGTGCCGTTGAGGCCGGTGGGATCGCCGCTGGTGCGAACGTCCTGGGCGCGCAGCGCCCCGCCCTCTTCAAACGGGTCACCGCACGGGTTCGGCGGGCTGCCGAGCTGGCCGATATCGGTGGCGCTGAAGCTGGCGCCGTCGCCGCCACTGGCGTAGAGGGCGCCTTCGGGGCCGAACTGCAGGTCGCCGATCGAGTGCGAGGAGAACTGCTGGCACCAGTCCTCGACCAGAACGTCCTCCAGCGGCGCTCCGCCCAGGTCCTCGCTGGCATGGTCGCCTTCGGCGGTCAGCTTGACCAGGCGGCCGCTGACCAGGCAGGCATCGGCGCCTTTGAGCTCGGGGCAGGGATCGCCGCTCGTTTCCGGGCTGCCCCAGCGGGGTGCCGGCGCCGGCTCGCCGAGAATGTGGTCGTAGGTGTAGAGGACGTAGACGTAGGGCCGCCCGCTGGCGAATTCAGGGTCGAGCGCGAGGCCGAGGATGCCGCGGTCGCCGGTGTCGTAGGCCTGGGTGCGCAGGTCCGCAAACAACTCCGGGCTGGTGTCTTCGAGCCCGGAGTAGACGAGGATCCTCCCCGACTTCTCGGCGACGAAGATGCGGCCGTCGGAGGAGAAGCGAAAGGCCGTCGGTTCACTCAGCCCGGTTATTACGGGTTCATCCTGGAAGCCGCTGGGCAGCGTCGCACCGCGCGCCGGAGCGACCGCCAGCGTGAGCAGGCCGACGATCACCGCGACTAGTCCGGAGGCAGCGCCCGCCTTCACCGCGATCTCCTCACGCGCGCTCGAGCGGCGCCATCGTCAGGCCGGCCGAGTCGAGTTGCTGCCAGTAGTGCTCGGCGAGCTCGCGCTGACCCGACCAGACGATCGCCTGGCCCGTGTTGTGAATGCTGTCCGCCAACTGGTGGCCGCGGTCCAGGGAAATGCCCGGCAGCACCCGCGCCAGGGTCGCGGCGACGTGATCGAAGGTGTTGTGGTTGTCGTTGCGCACGATCACCCGCCACTCCCCGCCGAGGTCCGAGCCCGGCCCGCCGCTGCGCGGCTTCTCCACCGTCGTGGTCGACATCGCCACGCATTATGCGGAAGTTCTCCTCAGCAGCGACTTTTGTGGCCATTGTGACCACGGTCGTACGTCTGTCTAGCAGTAAGTTCACTTAACTACTCAGAATAGTTATGCTGCTTGGCGAACATCGCAAACCACTCGGGAGGCTGGATCGCGATGGCATCAAACCTTCACTCGCTGGACCCGCGGTTGGCGAAAGCGCTCTCCAACAACGTGCGAGCGCGTGCTCTTGACCTGATCGCCGAGGGCACGAAAAGCCCAAAGGTGATCGCCGCCGAACTCGGGCTTGACCTGCGCGGCGTCGCCTACCACGTGCGGGTGCTGAAAAAACTCGGCTGCATCGAGCTGGTCGAGACGCAGCCCCGGCGGGGAGCGGTGGAACACGTCTACCGCGCCGCCGATTGGGTGCTGAAGGGCTAGAACGGGCTAGGGACCCGAATGACGACATCGTCGACAGACGCCTGCGCCCCCTTCGCGACCTTGCTCGAGCCAAGCGAGAAGCCGGACGCCCTGCCGCTCAGTTCGCCCGCCGCCGCGTCGCTGACTTCGGCGATCAGCTTGCCGCCAACGAAAGCAAGCAGCTGAGCGGAACCCTTTTCGTCTCCGGCGGTGACGTTGAAGGCGCGCAATCGCAGCTGGGTCGCTTTGTCGGCGCCGCCGATGCCAGCGACCTCCTTCTCGATATCGAGGTATTCGATCGTGCCATCGGCAAGGACCTTGCGCACCTGAGCCTTGCCCTGGAGCGGGTAGACAGCAAGCTGGTAACGGGCGCCACCACCGGCGCGTAGGTCAACCGCGAGGTAGGCCGAGCGCTGCACCGACATCGGCACCTGCTGCCTGCTGATCAGGCGCATGGTCGCGGCGATCTCGAGGTCGCGACCGAGCACGGGCGTGCGGTAAGAGCACTCCTTCGTCGCTTTGCCGACCGTGATCGTGAAGCCGTCGGCGCTGCTGCCACGGGCGCAGCGCTCGCCGGAGAGCTTGCTGATCTGGGCCAGCTGCCCTTTGTTGTCCATGGTGTTGCGATAAACGCCAACCAGGGCTGCCCCCGCGCTGGTGGCGAAGGCCAGCAAGCTGGCGAGCAGCAGGGCAAAAATGGCGGTGCGAAGCAGTTTCATGGTTCGCAGCCTAAACACAGCCTGACCGGAAAGATGCGGCCCGGGAGGCGGTGAACGGCGTATTTCGGCCCCAGCCAAATATCATTGGCCACGTGAGCGAGCACCGACTCCCCGAGCACGACCGCCCCTGGGTGATGCGCACCTACGCCGGGCACTCCGATGCGCGGCGCTCCAACGAGCTCTACCGGGGCAATCTCGCCAAGGGCCAGACCGGCCTCTCCGTCGCCTTCGACCTGCCGACGCAGACCGGCTATGACCCGGACCACGTCCTCGCCCGCGGCGAGGTCGGCAAGGTCGGCGTCTCGGTCGCCCACAAGGGCGACATGCACCAGCTCTTCGACGGCATCCCGCTCGACGAGATGAACACCTCGATGACGATCAACGCGACCGCCGCCTGGCTGCTCGGCCTCTACATCACCGTCGCCGAGGAGAACGGGGTCGAGCGCGCGGCGCTGAAGGGCACGACCCAGAACGACATCATCAAGGAGTACCTCTCGCGCGGCACCTACGCCTTCCCGCCCGAGCCCTCGATGCGGCTGATCGCCGACATGGTCGCCTTCACCGTCAACGAGGTGCCGAGCTGGAACCCGACCAACATCTGCAGCTACCACCTGCAGGAGGCGGGCGCGACGCCGGTGCAGGAGATCGCCTACGCGCTCTCGACCGGGATCGCCGTGCTCGACGAGGTGAAGGCGCGCGGCCAGGTCGCCGAGGCCGACTTCGCCAAGGTCTTCGGCCGCATCTCCTTCTTCGTCAACGCCGGCATCCGCCTGATCGAGGAGATCGGCAAGCTGCGCGCGATGGGCCGGCTCTGGAACGAGATCGGCCGCGAGCGCTACGGCGTCAGCGACGAGAAGATGCTGCGCTTCCGCTACGGCGTCCAGGTCAACAGCCTCGGCCTGACCGAGGCCCAGCCCGAGAACAACATCCAGCGCATCGTGCTCGAGGCGCTTGCCGTGACCCTGAGCCGCGACGCCCGCGCCCGGGCCCTGCAGCTGCCGGCCTGGAACGAGGCGATGGGCCTCCCCCGCCCCTGGGACCAGCAGTGGAGCCTGCGCATCCAGCAGGTGCTGGCCAACGAGACCGACCTGCTCGAGTACCCCGACATCTTCGAGGGCTCGGTGGTGATGGACGGCCTGGTCGACGAGCTGGTCGAGGGCGCCCGCGCCGAGATGGCGGTGGTCGAGGAGCACGGCGGCGCCGTCGCCGCGGTCCCCTACATGAAGGCCCGCCTGGTCGAGTCGCATCGCGAGCGGGTGGCGCGGATCGAGGCCGGCGAGCAGAAGGTGGTCGGCCAGAACAGCTTCACCGAGAGCGAGGACTCACCGCTGACGGCGGGAGCCGACGGCGGCATCCTGACGCCCGACCCCGAGGTCGAGCGCGAGCGGGTCGAGGCGCTGGAGGCATGGAAGGCGGAGCGCGACGAGGACGCCGTGCAAGCCGCCCTGGCCGAGCTCGGCCGGGTCGCCGCCGACGACGGGCAGAACATCATGCCCGCGACGATCGCCGCCGCCAAGACCGGCGCGACGACCGGCGAGTGGGCGGAAGTGCTGCGCGAGGCCTTCGGCGCCTACCGCGGCCCGACCGGCGTCAGCGGCGCCGCCCCGGCGGCCGATCGAGAGCAGCTGGAGGCAATCCGCGCCAAGGTCGACAAGGTCTCCGAGCAGATCGGCCACCGGATCAAGATCCTGGTCGGCAAGCCCGGCCTCGACGGGCACTCCAACGGCTCCGAGCAGATCGCCCTGCGCGCCCGCGACGCCGGCATGGAGGTGATCTACCAGGGCATCCGACTCACCCCCGAGGAGATCGCCGAGTCCGCCCTGCAGGAGGACGTCGACGTGATCGGCCTCTCGATCCTCTCCGGCTCCCACCTCGAGCTGGTGCCCGAGGTGGTGCGCCGCCTGCGCGACGAGCAGGTCGACGCCCCGGTGGTAGCCGGCGGCATCATCCCCCCCGCCGATGCCAAGCGCTTGCGCGAGGCCGGGGTCGACGGCGTCTACACGCCCAAGGACTTCGACATCAACAAGATCATGGGCGAGATCGTCGACCTCGTCGCCAAGCGCGCCGGCTCCCCCGCCGCGGCCTGAGCGGCAAGCAAGATGCCCGTGCCGGGCACGACGGTCTCCCGCCGCCAGTGAGCGGGTCTGACGATCGCTTGTCGCCGCTCACCGAGGACCGCGAGCCTCCGGCCGAGTGCGACTTTGCCGTGGTCGGCGGCGGGATCGTCGGCCTCGCCGTCGCCCGTGAGCTCCTCGAGCGGCATCCGGGGGCACATCTCTGTGTGCTCGAGGCAGAGGCGGCGATTGGCCGCCACCAGACCGGTCACTCCAGCGGCGTGGTTCATGCAGGCATCTATTACCGGCCGGGCTCGCTGAAGGCGCAGCTCTGCGTTGAGGGCTCGCGGGAGCTCTACGAGTACTGCGATGAGCGCGGGTTGCCCTACCGCAAATCCGGCAAGTTGATCGTCGCGACCGAGGAGCGAGAGCTGGCCGGCCTCGACGAGCTGGAGCGGCGCGGGCGCGCCAACGGCGTGTCGGGACTGCGCCGACTCGGCGCGGCCGAGATCGCGGCGGCCGAGCCCGGGGCGACGGGCGTGGCCGGCCTGCACTCGCCCGAGACCGGCGTCGCCGACTTCGGCCAGATCGCGAGCTCCTACGCGGCCGACGTCGTCGCGGCCGGCGGCAGCGTCCATCCGGGAGCCGGGCTGATCGATGTCCTGGCCGCGGGGGCCGCCGGCGTCGGGCATCCACCGGGGTCGATCGAGCTGCGCCACGCGCGCGGCAGGACAAGGGCCTCGGCCGCCGTCTTCTGCGCTGGGCTCTGGGCCGACCGGCTGGCGGTTGCCTGTGGGGCGCCGAAGGACCCGCGCATCGTCCCCTTTCGCGGCGGCTACCTCGAGCTCGTCGGGGCCGAGGAAGAGCTGGTGCGGGGCAACGTCTACCCGGTCCCCGATCCGGGCCTGCCCTTCCTCGGCGCCCACGTCACCCGGGCGCTCGACGGGCGGGTCCTGATCGGCCCAAGCGCTCTTCTGGCTCCGGCGCGCGACGCCTACCGGCTGCGCACGGCGCGACCGCGCGACCTGGCGCAGACGCTTGCCTGGCCCGGAACGTGGCGCCTCGCTCGGCGGCACTGGCGTAGCGAGGTCCAGGCGCTGCGCCAGGCAGTCAGCCGCAAGGCTTTCCTGGCGGAGGCGGCGCGCTTGGTGCCGGCGCTGCGCGGCGCCCGCACCATGACGGCGCACGCCGGCATCCGCGCCCAGGCACTGGCTCGGGACGGCTCGCTGGTCGACGACTTCGTCGTCCACCGCACAGAGCGCGCCATCCACGTGCGCAACGCGCCCTCCCCCGCCGCCACCTCCTCGCTGGCGCTAGCCTGGCTGATCGCCGACGAGCTGGGAGCGCTCGATGCCGTTTGAGCGCTCGCGCGGGCGACGCGCGACAATAGGACGATGAGCGAGCTCAACGGGGACCGCTCGGCCTGGCTGCGCTGCTACCGCTGCTGGTCCCAGAACCTCGAGATCCAGATCCACTACGACGCGATCCGCCGGGTCGATCCCGGCAGCGGCATCCTCGCCGAGGGCGTCGACGAGGTCCAGGAGGCGCTGGTCCAGTGCGTCGACTGCATGCACGACCAGCCGCACCTGACCTTCCAGGACAACCAGGTGGTCCCGATCGAGGACCGCTGGGAACGGATGGTCGCCGGCACCCCCTGGGTCGCCTCGTGCACCGTGCGGGTCGACCAAGACCGGATCGAGAGCTGCTCGGGCCCGGAAGCGGCCGAGTTCCTCACCTACGGCGCCTTCGGCGACCCCGGCGTGCGCGAGTTCTTCACCCACGTCCGCTTCCACAAGCACGACGACGACCAGGTCGTAGTCCACGCCCTGGTCGAGCTCTACGCCCGTTCCGCCGAAGAGGCAACCAACGTGCTCGAGGACGCCGCTCAGGGCATGCTCGAGATCACCTCGCTGGCCGAGGAGTCACGCCCCCCCGCCCACGCCAGCGACGAGGCCCACTAAGCCCCCCCCTTCTCCATCCAGGCCGCCCGAACTGCATCAACTTCTCTATCTGCTGGGTGGAGAAGTTGATGCAGTTCGGGCATGGAGAGCACGGCGAACGTTGCTGAGGAAGGGTGCCGGGTTGCGCTCGAGCATCTTGTAGGTCGTGCGGTGAACCTCGTAGCCGGCGGCGATGAGGTCGACATCGGTCTGGTGGTCGCGCTCGAAGCTGGGGCGATCGCGGTGATGGCTCCAGCTATCGGTTTCGACGACAACCTTCTGGGCGGGCCAGAGGAAGTCGACGAGGTGATCCTCGACCAGGACGTTGACCGATGGAGTCGAGAGATTTGCTTCGCGGCATAGCGCGAGAAAGTCGACCTCGGTGACGGATCTTGTCTCCAGTGCCTGTGGATCAACTTCCTGAGCAATACGACGCAACTTCCCGATGCCCTTGCGGCCACGTCCACGCTCGAGAACCCGACCCAATCTTGGCCATGAGAGACGGTCGGTCTTGTACGCCTGGACAAAGATGCGCTCCAGCCGTTTCAAGTCCGTCCGTGCTGCCAGGTCAAGCAACACGCGCTCGATAGTGGCGACGGGAATTCCCTTCTCGACCGTAACTTCAAACGGCTCCAACCTCCGCGTTTGGTGCAGCCACACACCGCGGTGTCCCTCGTCTTTGACTCCACCCGCCTTCCGAAGCACCTCCACCGGTCCGCGCGAACCACACAAGTTCCATAGGTGTCCCCCACTGAAATGCGAGAGAACCGCGCCGGGACCGCCGGCGAGAACCGCGGCCATCCACCTCCCCTCTCTCGTCAAGCGCTGATGGCCAAGGGCATAGACGCCACGATGGAGCGGAATCAGCAACCCTCCCTCACGTCGGCGCAGCGCAAGCCCCTTGCCCTCACCGAGCTCCAGCACCTGCCGATGAGCAACAACGCCATGCTGCTTCTCCGCAAGTTGCCGAATCGCGGTGGTTGCCGTGCGATTCCTCACAGGCGTCCCCACCCACTCCGAACTGCATCAATTTCTCCACCCAGCAGATAGAGAAGTTGATGCAGTTCGGAATAAGGGTGTGCGAGGCCGGCGGACATTGGCCGACCCTGATGGACCTGGGCGCGTGAGTGGCGCGCGTAAGCGCAGAACTATGCAGCCGAATCCGCGCGGAAGCGCGGATTCGGCTACTCGACGGTGCTCTCGGGAGCCGGAGCCTCGCCGGGGTTCTTGCGCGGTACCAGCACCAGGCGCTTGAACTCGGCGACCAGGACGCCGTCCTGGTTGAGCACACGGGTGTGGACCTTGACCACACCGCGGTCGGGCTTCGATTTCGAGGGCTTCGCCTCGAGCACCTCGGTCTCGCAGAAGAGGGTGTCGCCGTGAAAAACCGGGTTGGGGTGACTGAGTTCTTCGGTCGCCAGGTTGGCGATCGCCTTGCCGGAGACGTCGGAGACCGACATGCCGAGGGCGAGCGAGTAGACGAGCGGGCCGACGACGACGTTTTTGCCCTGCTGGGAGCCCGCCGCGTAGACATCGTTGAGGTGCAGCGGGTGGTGGTTCATCGTGATCAGGCAGAAGAGGTGGTCGTCCGACTCGGTCACCGTCTTGGCCGGCCAGTGCTTGTAGACGGCGCCGACCTCGAACTCCTCGAGGTAGCGGCCGTAGGCGTGCGCGCCGGACGCCTCGCGCTCGGCCTGGTCGGTGGACAGCTGGTAGCTCTGCTCGCTCATCTTCTCCTGGATCTCCTTGAGGTTTGGACGGCGCGGGATGCTATCCGCGCGCCGCGCTTCGGGGTGGCGCGCTCAGTGGGCCTTTTTGAGCCGGGCGCGTTCCTCGTGGCGTTCTACTACCTGGGCAATCAGCTTCTTCACGTTGGAGTCGCCGGTGGCCTTGATGTGGCCGGTCTCATACGCCTTGCGGTAGCTCTTCGCGGTGCCGTTCTCGGCCAGCTCGTTGAACTGGGGGCGGTCGATCTGGACCAGCACCCGCTCGTCCTGCGAGAGGTCCTTCTTGATCACCGGGCCGGGGACCTCGACCCGGTAGAGCTGGATGTCGTGTTTGGCCTTCAGTTCGAGGCCGAAGACCAGTTTCAGCTTCTGCAGCGCCGGGACCTCGGCCTGGAACCGCTCGACGGCGAGTTTGATCAGGTCCGGGGTCGATGCCATGCGCTTAGCGGCTCTCCATCTAGATCTTGTGCCTCTGCAAGAGCTTCTTGCCGATCACCATGCGCTGGATCTCCGAGGTGCCCTCGCCGATCAGCAGCAGCGGCGCGTCGCGATAGAGGCGCTCGATCTCGTACTCCTTCGAGTAGCCGTAGCCGCCGTGGATGCGGAAGCACTCCTCGACGCACTCCTTGCCGGTCTCCGAGGCGAGCAGCTTGGCCATGCCGGCCTCGAGGTCGGAGCGCACGCCGGCGTCCTTCATCCGCGCCGCCTTGCGGGTGACGAGGCGGGCGGCCTCGATCTTGGTCGCCATGTCGGCGAGCTTGAACTGGATCGCCTGGTGCTGGGCGATCGGCTTGCCGAAGGTCTTGCGCTCCTGGCTGTAGCGCAGGGCGAGCTCGAGCGCCCGCTGGGCGATGCCGACGCCGCGGGCGGCAACGTTGACGCGGCCGACCTCGAGCGCGTCCATCATCTGGATGAAGCCCTCGCCGACCCCCGCGTCCTCGCCGCCGAGCACACGCTCGGGCGGGCAGCGGTAGCCGTCGTAGACGAGCTCGGTCGACTCGACGCCCTTGTAGCCCATCTTCTTGATCTTGGGCGGCACGTTGAGGCCCTTGAAGTCGCCCTCGCCGATTTCCTCCCAGGGCTTCTTCTCGGTGATGAAGCAGGTCATCCCCTTGTAGGCGGGTTCGGCCTTGGGGTCGGTCTTCATCAAGACGAAGACGACGCTGGAGCCGAGGCCGTTGGTGACCCACATCTTCTGGCCGTTGAGCTCCCAGTTGCCGTCCTCGCCCTTCTTGGCGGTCGACTTGATGCCCTGCACGTCGGAGCCGACCTCAGGCTCGGAAAGCGAGAAAGCGGCGCGGATCTCACCGGTCGCCATCTTCGGCAGGAAGTACTCCTTCTGCTCGTCGGTGCCGAACTTCATCAAGAGGTAGGAGCCGATGAAGTGGGTGTTGACGACGCCGGAGATCGAGATCCAGCCGCGCGAGAGCTCTTCGACGATCATCGCGTAGGTGGTCAGATCGAGGCCCATGCCGCCGTACTCTTCGGGAATCGTCACCCCGAAGAGACCGAGCTCCTTCATTTCCTCGACGATCGGCTCCGGGTAGGAGTCCTCGTGGTCGTAGTGCTCGGCGTTGGGGATGATCTTCTCGTCGGCGAACTGGCGCACCATTTCGGTGATCGCCTGCTGCTCGTCGGTCTGCTCACGGAAGGCGGCGGTGTCTACGGCCATGGCTCCTAGCTCGGGTCGGGTGAGGGCGGGAGCGGAAGGATATCGGCGCCGCGCCGCGGGACCGCGGCAGGTCCGTGACGAGGCCGACCGCGGCAGCTAGTACAACCGTCCAGGCTCGTCAGATCTCGATCTCCTCTTGTGGCGAGATCTGACGAGAAGGACACGATGGCTTCCAAGCTCGCTTATCCGCTCGCGACCGCGTTGGCGCTCCTCTTGCTAGCCGCGCCGAGCGCGAGCGCAGCGCTGATCGCCCCTGTTGGGGCCTGCCCGAACCAGACGAACGCCGCCTCGCCCGCCGCCCAAGAGCAGGCGATGCGCTGCCTTACCGACTTCGCCCGCGCCCGCGTCGGCCTGGGTGCGCTCGCCGACTCGCCCCAACTCGACCTCTCCTCCTTGGACAAGGGGACGGATGTCCTCCGCTGCGACAGCTTCAGTCACACCGCCTGCGACCGGGACTTCACCTACTGGATGCGCGAAGCCGGCTACATGTCTGAGCCCTGCTGGCACGTGGGCGAGAACCTCGCCTGGGGAGTCGGTGCCCTCGGCACCGTACGCTCGATCTTCCGGGCTTGGATGAGATCACCGGAGCATCGCCGAAACATCCTCGGCGACTACGAAGCGCTGGGCCTGAGCCGTCAGCTGGGTGAGCTCGAGGGGCAGGCCAACACGGTCGTGTGGACCGCCCATTTCGGCTCCCACTGTGGAGCATCCTCGTGACCCGCGCTGCGATCATCGCCGCGATGACGCTGGTGCTCGCGCTGCTGCCGGGCTGCAGCGGATCGGACTCGGAGTCCGACCGACAGGCGGGCTCGGGTGCAGCTGGGGTCGTCAGCACGGACTCCCTGCGGGAAGCTTCGACAGAGGGAGCGACACCCATCTACTGGGCCGGCGAGCAGGAAGGGACAGCGCTGGAGTTGAGCCAGCCCGACAGGGAACGCACCTACGTGCGATACCTGACCGGAGATGCCAAAGCGGGCGACGAGCGAGCCGACTTTCTCACCGTCAGCACCTACGTGCAGCCGAATGCGGTGGCCGTCCTACGTCGTCAGAGCAAGCGATCGGGGGGAACGATCGGGCACGCTCCTGGTAGCGCAACCGTCTACTTCAATCGCGAAGACCCCCGCAGCGTCTACCTCGCCTACCCGGGCTCTTCGGTCGAGGTCGAGGTCTACGACCCGAACTTCGAGCGAGCGCTGAGACTCGTCAACTCGGGCCAGATAGTCACGGTCGACTGAGGTCTATCCGCCGAAACACCGCCGCCCATCCAAGAGGACGGGCGGCGGCACAACGGCGATGTCCGGCTCGGCTACGGCTGGTAGTCGAGGCGGAAGAACGCTGAACTGGAATCGGGGGTGTTGTTCTCGGTTGCGAGAACTGAGATCGCATCCCCGGCGGAGAACGTCTGCGAGTTGACTTTGTCTTCGCAGCTCGTGCCACTGCCGGAGATCGTGCAGGTGATGCCAGTGCTGACGGGGCCAGCGACACCCGCCGGATCCCTGCGCACGGTAAACGTGTAGCTGTCGGTGCTGCCGCTGGGAGCGGCGGTCAAGTAGACCCGCAGGTTGCTGACTTTCCCACCTGTCGGCAGCACTTCCTGAATCGCTACCTCTGGGGCAGTGCTCAGGTCGACCGAGGGACCGAGGAACCGGTTGCCCATGTTGTTGGCTAGGGAGGAGCTGGTGCCACCTCCGCGGATCTCACGGGCAGCGGCTGACCCAGTCGGCCCTTTGTCACCCGTTGGACCCTTGTCGCCGGTCAGACCCTTGTCACCCGTGAGGCCCTTGTCTCCTTCGGGACCCTTGTTGCCGGTCGCACCCTTCTCGCCAGCGTCACCCTGGGGACCCTTGTCCCCGGTCGGGCCTTTCTCGCCAACGGGGCCTTGCTCACCAGTCAGACCCTTGTCGCCGGCCTCACCCTGGGAACCCTTGTCGCCGATCGGACCCTGCTCGCCGGGAGCACCCGTCTCACCCGGGTCGCCCTGGGGACCCTTGTCACCCGACTCGCCCTGCGGGCCTTTCTCGCCCACGGGGCCTTGCTCACCGTTCGGGCCTTTCTCGCCGTCAGGACCCTTTGCGCCCTGATCGCCATTCGGGCCTTTCTCGCCTACCGGGCCCTGCTCGCCGGGAGCACCCTTCTCACCTACGGGGCCTTGCTCGCCCTGGAGACCTTTGTTGCCGGGATCGCCCTGGGGACCCTTGTCCCCGGTCGGACCCTGCTCGCCGGGAGCGCCCTTCTCACCCGGGTCGCCCTGGGGACCCTTGTCCCCATCAGGACCTTTTGCGCCCTGATCACCGATCGCGCCCTTGTCGCCGGGCTCACCCTGCGAGCCCTTCTCGCCGATCGGGCCCTGCTCGCCAGGAGCACCCTTCTCACCCGGGTCGCCCTGCGGGCCTTTCTCGCCCACGGAGCCTTGCTCGCCCTGAAGACCCTTGTCGCCATCAGGACCTTTTGCGCCCTGATCACCGATCGGACCCTTGTCACCGTCCTCGCCCTGGGGACCCTTGTCCCCGGTCGGACCCTGCTCGCCGGGAGCGCCCTTCTCACCTTGCTCGCCCTGGAGGCCTTTCTCGCCTACGGGACCTTTCTCACCCTGGGGACCTTTGTCCCCGACGGGGCCCTTGTTCCCGGGATCGCCCTGGGGACCCTTCTCGCCGACGGGGCCCTGCTGTCCGACGGGGCCCTGCTGTCCGACAGGACCCTTGTCGCCCACGGGGCCTTGCTCGCCCTGGGGGCCCTTGTCGCCGGTCAGGCCCTTGTCGCCAGCGGGGCCCTTGTCGCCAATCGGGCCCTTCTCGCCCGTCGGTCCCGGCTCGCCGATCGGGCCTTTCTCGCCCTGGGGGCCAGCGGGACCCTGGGGGCCAACTGCGCCTGTGGCACCGGTCGCACCGGTGACACCGCTTTCGGCTTCGGCACCCAGTACGCCCTGTTTGCCGATGCTGGTCAGGAACGTGGTGCCACGCTCGCTTGCGTTGCAGCGGGCTTTCGCCGAGATCAGGCGAACCGTGCCCTTGCCCTCGCCGCTGCGCTTGATGCAGAGGTTGAGCGTGTTGAAGGAAGTGGTCTGTGCAGCCTGCGCGGACGTTGACATCAACGACATGCCTGCGAAGACCAGGCACGTCGCGAGGCCAAGAGCCAGGTGACGCAAGCGAGGGAGTGGGATCGATTGAGCAGTCATTCCGGTGAATCTCCTTGCTGGTAGGGACCCTCGGGATAGACGCCCACTCGAAGGCGCTCCGGGGTCACATCACCGGACAGAACGTTCGAGTGCTCTACTTCTTCAGTCAGACATTTGTCCAACTATCGGAAAACGGCTTAAGTTCGGACCAATTTCGAGGTTCGAGAATCGAACGCAGCGACCGACGCCCGAGCCTTGAGCAGCATCTCCTCGAGCTCGTCGTCGGCATCGGAGTCGACTACGACGGCCCCGCCGGCGCCGATCGTCGTCTTGCCTGCCTCAATCACGATCGTGCGGATCGCCACCGAGAGGTCGCAGGCGCCGCCGGTGCCGAAGTAACCGATCGCGCCGGAGTAGACCCCACGCGCCGCGCCCTCGAGCTCGTCGATGATCTCCATCGTGCGCCGTTTCGGTGCTCCGGTCATCGAGCCGGGCGGAAAGCAAGCGCGTACAGCGTCGAGCGGCCCGAACTCCGGCCGCAAGCGACCGCGCACGCCGGAGACGAGCTGATGCACCGTCTCGTAGCTCTCGACCCGCATCAGCTCGGGCACCTCGACGCTGCCAACCTCGCAAACACGGCCGAGGTCGTTGCGCATCAGGTCGACGATCGTCACGTTCTCGGCCCGGGACTTCTCGCCACTACTCAGAGCCGCGGCGAGCTGGGCATCCTCGGCGGCCGTCGCGCCACGCCGGCTCGTGCCCTTGATCGGCCGCGTTTCGGCGCATCCATCGCGGTCGACAGAGAGAAAGCGCTCCGGAGACGAGCTGAGCACAGCGAGGTCGCCGAAACGTAAGTAGGCGGAGAAGGGAGCGGGGTTGGCGCGGCGCAACCCCCGGTAGAGAGCCAGCGGATCGGTGCTGGACTCGGCCTCGAGCGTGTTGGTCAGGCAGATCTCGTAGCTGTGACCGGCGGTTAAGTAGCGCTTGCAGGCGTCGATGTCCGCTCGGTAGCGCTCGCGCGAGCGCCGCGGGGTCAACTCGGGAGGCGATGAATTGGGTCGGGGCTCCGCAAGTGCCGGCAGCGCCGCGAGACGACCCGCCGTCTCCTCGATCCAACCCTCCGCCTCGGCCCGCAGCCGAACTGCATCAACTTCTCTATCTGCTGGGTGGAGAAGTTGATGCAGTTTGGGCGGTGGAGCAGAGAGGGCGAGGAGGTAGGTGTGACGTTCCTCGTGATCGAAAGCGATCAGGCGGTCGGCGAGGACGAAGGCGGCGTCGGGGGTTGGGGCGCGGTGGGCGGCGGCGCCATCGCACTCGGCCTTCAGCTCGTAGCCGAGGTAGCCGACGAATCCGCAATCGAAGTCGAAGGGGAGGTCGATCCGGCGGCCCGACCCAACGTCGATCGCCTGCCCCACCGCGGCGTTTCGCGGCAGGGCCCCGCTGCGGCCGAGGAAGTCGAAGACCGATTGCCGGTGCTCCTCCACCGTCCCGCCGCCCTCAACCCGCAGGCGACCGGCATTGACGTCGTAGGTGACCAAGCCCCCGAGCGGACCGCTGTCGTCGCCGATGAAGGAAAAGCGCCCGCGCTTGCCCACGGCGCTGCTGTCCAGCCAGAAGGCGTTGGCGCTGTCTCCGTATATATGGACGAAGGCACGCTCGGGATCGGCCGTCAGGTCAAGCCGGCGCACCAGGAGCGGAGAAACCTCGGACTGGCGCGGGGCCGGCATTCGGTGCAAGATATCCGGCAATGTCAGCACCTCCCCACGCCGATCCCGGCTGGGGCGTCTTCGAGACCATGCTGGTCCTCGCCGGCCGGCCGGTCGAGCTCGATGCCCACATCGAGCGGCTCGGCGCCAGTGTCGAGGCGCTCTACGGCCGCGCCCTGCCGCACGACGCCGAAGCGGCGGTGCTCGATCGCGCCCGCAAGGTCGAGCACGGCAAACTGCGCATCGCCGTCCTGCCAGCGCCGGGCGGCCTCACCTTCACGATCGAGGCAGAGGAGATCGACGTCGGCGCGGTATTCCCCGGGCCGCAGCGCGGTGCCTCCCTGCGCAGCACCGTCGCCGCCGGCGGCCTCGGCGAGCACAAGTGGGCCGACCGCCGGCTGCTCGATCGCGCCGCGGCCGCGGCGCCCGATGAGCTGCCGCTCCTCCTCGACGCCGACGGGGCCGTGCTCGAGGCGTCGCGGGCCAGCGTCTTCGTCGTCCGCGAGGGCCGGCTCGCCACGCCGCCGGCCGACGGGCGCATCCTGCCCTCGATCGCCCGTCAACAGGCGATCGAGGTGGCCGCCGAGGCGGGGATCGAGATCGGCGAAGAGCGCCTGACCACGGGTGACCTGCACGATCGCGAGGTGTTCCTCACGGGCTCGGTTCGCGGGGTCGAGCCGGTGCGCTCGCTCGATGGCGAGGAGCTGGCGCCGCCCGGCTCGATCAGTAGGCGGATTGCGGCCGGATTGCGGCGCCGCTGGCGGGTGCCGGCAGCGGAACCCGTTGCAGCCGTCGCAGCCGCTCCACCAGCCGGTCGGCCCGGGCGCTGAAGTCGCTGAGGCTGTCGTCGTCCGCGTCCCGTTTGGACTCCGCCGGTGGCGAGAATGAGGGTGCGGGCGCAACCACCATTGCGGCAACGCGGTCCTGCGCCTCGAGTGCGCTGGCGCTGGCTTCTTCGGCCAGGCCGGCGGCGCGCTCGGCTTGCTCGGCGGCGCTGATCGCGGCGGCGCCGACGGTCACCACGGCCGCCTCGGAGGCCCGCGCCATCGTCAGCGCCAGCTCCACCCGCCGCTCCAGCTCGCCGATCAGGGGCGGTCGCGAGTGCTCAGGGAGCAGCCAGTCCTCGGTGCTATCGCCGGACGCAGCCGTCATCCACTCAAGTTACGGCGGCCGCGGCGAAACTCCTCCGGTGCGCCTTATGCACCCACAGCGTTCATAAGGCGCACCGGAAGCCCCAGATCGCCCCGAACGGGCGTTTGGGTAGATTCCTGCCCGACAGGCGACAGCGATCTAACTAGGAGCAGTGTGAGAAACCCCAGAGACTTCTTCCAACCGCAGGCAATCGGCGCGCCCGAGCCCCTGCGCGAGATCCCCGTCAAGCCCTCGCGGATGATCCACTTCCTCGACTTCTCGAACGAGAAGATGGTCGAAAAGGCCGCTGCAATCGCAGGAAAAACAGACATCCTGCTCGGCAACCTCGAGGACGCGATCCCGGTCGACCGCAAGGAGGCCGCGCGCCAGGGGCTGATCAAGGCGGCGAAGGAGTCCGACTTCGGCCAGACCGCGCTCTGGACCCGGGTCAACTCGCTGGAGAGCCCCTGGGTGCTCGACGACCTCACCACCCTCGTCACCGAGATCGGCGAGAAGCTCGAGGTCGTGATGGTGCCCAAGGTCGAGGGCGCCTGGGACATCCACTACGTCGACCGCCTCCTGGCCCAGCTCGAGGCCAAGGCCAAGCTCGACCGGCCGATCCTGATCCACGCGATCCTCGAGACCGCCCAGGGCGTCGTCAACCTGGAGGAGATCGCCGCCGCCAGCCCGCGCATGCAGGGGATGAGCTTCGGCCCCGCCGACCTCGCCGCCTCGCGGCGGATGAAGACCACCCGCGTCGGTGGCGGCCACCCCGGCTACCGGGTGATGGAGGACCCCGCCGACCCGGAGAACCCCGAGGCCAACCGAGTCAGCGCCCAGCAGGACCTCTGGCACTACTCGATCGCCCGCATGGTCGACGCCTGCGCGGCGACCGGCATCCTGCCCTTCTACGGGCCCTTCGGAGACATCAAGGACACCGCCGGCTGCGAGACCCAGTTCCGCGCTGCCTTCCTGATGGGCTGCGTCGGCGCCTGGTCGCTGCACCCGGTGCAGATCGACATCGCCAAGAAGGTCTTCAGCCCGCCGGCCGAGGAGGTCAAGTTCGCCAAGAAGGTGCTGGAGGCGATTCCCGACGGCGCCGGTGTGCACATGATCGACGGCAAGATGCAGGACGACGCCACCTGGAAGCAGTGCAAGGTGATGGTAGAGCTGGCCGAGATGCTTGCGGCCAAGGATCCCGAGCTGGCCGAAACCTACGGTTTCTAGCCCTGTTTACTCAGGTTCCACCACTGGTTTTGGCCTGACGGTGAACCAGCTCATCCGTTTCAAACGTAATCCCAATTTCCCCATGCATTTTTCGTTCCGCGCTAACGTGGAAGCGTGACTGTGCCGATAGGGGGAGGAACCGGGAAATCCCCGGTCCTACGCCAAAAAACACGAATAAATCTCCCTAAAAAAAGGTAAAACCCCCTCCCATGCAAAGCTCGACCGACCTCTCCCTCGACAGCACTTTCCCAGCGGCTGCTGAATCGCGTCGTGGTGCCCTGGTTCAGGACCGGCCGACGCTCGGCAGCCTGCCCCGTGCTAGCCGCGGTTTCGGTTGGTGGCTGCCCCCGGCTATCGACCTGGTCTCCTCCTCGGTCGCGCTTGCCGCAATCGCCCTGATCGCCGGCGTTAGCGTCTTCCCCGCCTTCCCGATCGCCCCCCTCCTGCTCGTCGGGCTCAACGGCCTGCTCGGCGTCTACGGCGCCAACGCCGCGAAGGCCGGCCTCGGCAGCGAGGACGGCATGGCCTGGCCGGTGATCCGGCTGCTGATGGCCGCCGTGTTCGCCTGGTCGACTTCGCTGATCACACCCCTCGACGGCGGCTCGCAGCTCGCCCTCTGGGTCACCTTCGCCGTGCTCGACACGGCCGGCCGGGCGCTGAGCGCGCCGCTGATGGGTCGACTCGAGAAGGTCGAGCGCTGGGTCCTCGTCGGTGACGAAGAAACGGCCGAACGCCTCAAAGGCTACGAGCCACTGCGCCGTTACGCCAGCGTCGTCTGCACCGTGGAGCCCTTCGAGGACCGCTCCAACCCGGCCGACCGCGTCGCTGCCCTCGAGATCGTCGATCGCTACCAGGCCGACCGCGTCGTGATCGCCTCCAAGCACGCCGACGACGAGAGCCTGCTCGACCTCGTCCGCGCCTTCAAGTCGATCGGCGTGCCGGTCAGCCTGCTGCCCCGCCCGCTCGATCTGCTCGAAGCACCGGCCACCACCCCGAGCAAGGTCGGCGGCGTGTCGCTGATCGAGGTCGAGGCGCTCGCCGCCCGCCGCGCCGTCCCCTACGCCGGCCCCGACCGCCGCAGCAGCCGCAACACCAAGGTCAGCGTCGTCGTGCCGGCGATGAACGAGGCGAAGAACATCGGCCACGTGCTCACGCAGCTGCCAAAAGAGGGCCTGCACGAGGTGATCCTGGTCGACGGCAACTCCGAGGACGACACGATCGAGGCCGCCCGCTCGGCCTACCCCGAGATCCGCGTCCTGGTCCAGAGCGGCCGCGGCAAGGGCGACGCCTTCCGCACCGGCTTCGCCGCCGTCACCGGCAACCTCGTGGTCATGCTCGACGCCGACGGCTCCGCCGATCCGGCCGAGATCCCGCGCTTCGTCGAAGCGCTCGAGGCCGGCGCCGACTTCGCCAAGGGCTCGCGCTACCTGCCCGGCGGCGGCAGCACTGACATCACCGGCCTGCGCAGCGTTGGCAACAAGGTGCTGAGCGGCTCGGCCAACCTCCTGCACGGCACCCACTTCACCGACCTCTGCTACGGCTACAACGCCTTCTGGGCCCGCTGCCTGCCCTTCATCTCGCTCGACGTCCCGGGCTTCGAGGTGGAGACCCTGATCAACCTGCGGATCGCCGGCGCGGGCATGAAGATCACCGAGGTACCGAGCTACGAGCTCGACCGCATCCACGGCGAGAGCAACCTCAACACTTTCCGCGACGGCTTCCGCGTGCTCGGCACGATCCTCAGCGAGGCACGCCGCCGGCGCAGCATTCACCACGAGCGTCCGGCGGCAGAGAGCCAGACAGAGAAGGCGAAGGCAGCCGCCTCTACTGCTTGAGTACCGGGCAGCTCATATGGCTCGCCCTAAACCGACGACCGGCTATCTAGCGCCGATCGCGCTTGCAGCAGGCATCGGCCTGCTGGTCTGCTCGCTCGCCAACACCCTCGCCCGCGAAGGCGGCGATCCCTCGCTGCTCTACTGGGCGGGCATCCTGGTCATCGCCCTGCCGATCTTCTGGCGGCTGACCTCGCGCGATGCCTCGACCAGCGAGCGCCTGGTCCTCGTCTGCATGCTCGGCTTCTCGCTCTACGTGGTCAAGGTAGTCCGCGACGCGCCGCTCTTCACCTTCTCCGATGAGCTCGTGCACGCCTTCAACGCCGACCAGATCGCCAACCACCACCACCTCTTCCGCCTCAACCCGATCCTGCCGGTGACGCCGAACTACCCCGGCCTCGAGGGCGCGACCTCAGCGCTGATGAGCTTGACCGGGCTCTCCAGCTACGGCGCCGGCATCGTCATCGTCGGCGCCGCCCGCCTCTCGATGATGATCGGGCTCTTCCTGCTCTTCGTCCGCATCGGCGGCTCGGCCCGGACCGCCGGGCTGGCGGCGGCGATCTACGCCGGCAACTTCAACTTCTTCTTCTGGGGCGCCCAGTTCTCCTACGAGTCGATCGCCCTGCCGCTCTTCGTCGTCGTGCTGATGGCGGTGGCCGAGCGCGACGCCTCGCCGCGCGAGTGGGCCCGCGATTGGGCGGTGCCGATCGTGCTCGGGATCGCCGCGATCGTCGTCACCCACCACCTCACCTCCTACGCGGTCGCCGGCTTCCTCGCCCTCTGGCGATCGTCTACTGGGCGCTGCGGCGCGACTGGAAGCTGGCCCAACCCCTGGCGCTACGCGATCCTCGCCGCCGTGCTCGCGATCGGCTGGCTCGTGCTGGTCGCCAGCTCGACCTTCGGCTACCTCGGGCCGGTGATCGGCGAAGCCTTCGAAGCGATCTTCAACACCGCCTCCGGCGACGCGCCACCGCGCGGGCTCTTCCAGGGCAAGGGCTCGAGCATCCCCGATACCCCGATCCTCGCCCGCGGCATCGCCCTGCTCGCCGTCGCCCTGCTCGGCCTCGGCGTCTTGTTCGGCCTCAAACGCTTCTGGCAGCGCCACCGCAAGGAGCCCTACCCGCTGATCTTCGCCGCCGCCTCGATCGTCTTCTTCGGCACCCTCTCTGCTGCGCCTTGCCCCCGCCGCCTGGGAGACCGGCAACCGGCTCAGCGAGTACCTCTTCGTCGGCCTCGCCTTCATCGCCGCCCTCTCCGGCCTGCAGAACTGGCGGCCGGACAAGCGGCCCTGGGCCGGGCGCGCGGCGCTTACCGGGGCGCTGGGCGTGGTCCTGGTCGGCGGCGCGATCGCGGGTTGGCCCTGGGACCTGCAGCTCTCCGCGCCGATCCGCGCCAGCGCCGAGGGGCGCACGATCTCCTCCGGACCGCTGGCCTTGGCCGAGTGGGCGGAGCGCAACATTCCCGAGGACGAGCGTTTCGGCGCCAGCACCGCCGACGCCCGCATGCTGATGGCGCCCGGCGAACGAGTGGCCTTTGCCGGCAAGACTCCCGACATCCAGGACATCCTCGAGGAGACCTCCTTCTCGGACTGGGAGCTGCCGCTGCTGCGCGAAGAAGACATCCGTTACGTGGTCACCGATCGCCGTGAAATCAGCTCTGACGCCACCCGTGGCTATGCCTTCACGATGCGCGGCGACGAACCGGAACTGCTGCCGCTGGCCACCGTCACCAAGTTCGCCGAGTTGCCCGGCGCGCAGCGGATCTACTCCAGCGGCGACATCTCCGTCTATGACCTGGGGCCGAACCGATGAGGGGCCACGGCGACCTGCGGCTCGTCGCCGCCGCTGCCCTGCTCTGCGCCGTGCTGGCGCTGCTGATCCCGCTGGAGGGGATCGCGCTGGTCTTCGCGGTGCCCCTGGTCCTGGTCCTGCCGGGCTACGCGATCACCGCGGCGGCCTTCGCCCGCCGCCCGCTCGCCTCGCCCCAGTTCCTGCTGCTCAGCATCGCCCTCAGCCTGGCAGTGCTCGTGCTCGGCAGCCTCCTGCTCAACTACCTGGGCGGCATCCACCCCCTCTCCTGGGCGCTGCTGCTCGTCGCGATCGTCTTCGCCGCCTGCCGGGTGGCAGCGGTGCGGCGCGGCAAGACGGGCAAGGGTCCGAGCTGGCCACGGCCGCGACTGCGCGGCCTCGAAGTCGCGATGGTCCTCGGCGGGGTGGCGGCCGCCGTGGTCGCGATCGTGCTCTCTGCCTCGACCGTGCCGGCCGGGGATGCGCTCGGCTACACGCAGCTATGGATCCTCCCCCAGGCAGGCACGGAAGGGCGCGAAGTCCAGGTGGGAGTGCGCAGCCAGCAACAGACCTCGACCGACTTCGACCTGCGCGTGCGGATCGGCACAGGACGCGCTGGTGCGGCGCAGCTTCCGCCTCAAGCCCGGCGAAACCCGCCTGGTCAAGCTGCGGGCGCCGGCGGGCAGCGAGGGAACGGTGCCGGTGATCGCCACGCTCTTGCGTCACAATCGCCCCTTCAGCGTCTACCGACGGGTCAAGGGCTCGCTTGTCGCCCCACGGGGGCCATGATGAGCCCCAGTGCCAGCGACCTCGTGGTCGACATCGTGATCAACAACCACAACTACGGCGCCTTCCTCGAGGACGCGATCGAGAGTGCCTGCGGGCAGACCCACGAGCGGGTCAACGTGCTCGCCGTCGACGATGGCTCGACCGACGACTCGCGCCAGATCCTCGCTCGCTACGGCGACCGGATCGGCCTGATCCTGCAGGAGAACGGCGGCCAGGCGTCGGCCCTGAACGCCGGCATGGAGCGCTGCGAGGGCGACGTGGTGATCTTCCTCGACGCCGACGACGTGCTTCGCCCCGAGGCCGCGGCCCGCGTCGCCGCCGCCTTCGCCGCCGATGAGGGCCTCAGCAAGGTGCAGTTCCGGATGGAGACGATCGACGCCGCAGGGACGGGCGACCGGCGAGCTCAAGCCTGCCGCCGCACCTGCCGCTGCCGAACGGCGACCTGCGCGAGGCCGAGCTCGCCTATCCCTTCGACCTGGTCTGGATGGCGACCAGCGGCAACGCCTTCCGCAGCGAGGCGCTGCGGCGCATCCTGCCGATCCCGGTGCGAGGAGTACCCCGTGACCGGCGCCGACTGGTACCTGGTCCACCTGACCGCGCTGCTCGGCCGCGTCGCCTCGCTCGACGCGGTCGGCGCCGGCTACCGCGTGCACGGCGCCAACAGCTACGAGCTGGAGCAGGCGACGGCTCGACCTCGATCACCTGCGCCAGGCGATCGGCTTCGCCGCCAGCACCTCGCGCGAGCTGCTGCGGCTCGCCGACGAGCTCGGGCTGGCGCCGCCCGAGCGGATCCTCTCGCTCGCCGACCTCGCCAACCGCATGGCCTCGCTGAAGCTCGAGCCCGGCCCGCACCCGATCGCGGGCGACCGGCCGCTGGGCCTGCTCGCCGACGCGGTCGGCGCCGCCCGGCGCCGCGCCGACGTCTCGCTGGCGATGAAGGCGATCTTCGTCGCCTGGTTCGCGGCGATGGCGGTGGCGCCGCGCGGCCTCGCCCGCCGGCTCGCCGAGCTCTTCCTGTTCCCCGAGCGGCGGCGCTCGCTGAACGGCGTGCTGGGGCGGCTGCAGCGCTCCGGCGGCACGACTGCGACCGTGGTGGCCTGAGATGCGGATCCTGATCGCCACCGATCACTACCCCCCCTTCATCGGCGGCGCCCATCGCCAGGCCCAGCTGATCGCCAGGGCGATGGCCGAGCGCGGCCACGAGGTCGCCGTCGCCACCCCCTGGCACGGTGGCCTGCAGCAGGTCGAAGCCGACGGCGATGTCGTCGTGCACCGGGTGCGCCAGCTGCGCACGGTCTTTCCGGCGCTGGTCCGCGACACCCGGCAGCGCCACCAGCCACCCTTCCCCGACCCGGTCACGGTCGCCGGCCTGCGCCGGCTGATCGCCGAGTTCGAACCGGAGGTCATCCACGCCTACGGCTGGCTCGCCTTCTCGGTCGCGGTGGCGCTTGGGCGCAAGCGGATCCCGATGCTGGTCTCGGCCCGCGACTACGGCTACTTCTGCGCAACCCGCACCCTGCTGCGCAAGGGCGCGCCCTGCAGCGGGCCAGCACCGCTCAAGTGCCTGGCCTGCTCCGGCGACTACTACGGCCGGCCCAAGGGCTGGCTCGCCGCCGCCGGCGTCGCCGTCTCGAAGCCGCTGCTGGCGCGCAAGATGACCGGGCTGCACAGCGTCAGCACCTACGTCCACGACGTCACCGGTCGAGCACATGCGCGCGCCGGACGACGGCCTGGTCGAGGTGACGATCCCGAGCTTCCAGGAGGTGCCCTCGCAGCGAGGGCATCGACGTCGACGGCTGGCTCGCCCGCCTGCCAGCCGAGCCGTTCATCCTCTTCGTCGGCGCCTTCCGCAAGGTCAAGGGGCTGGAGACGCTGTTCGACGCCTACCGCCAGCTCGACTCGCCGCCGCCGCTGGTGCTGATGGGGACCTACGAGCGCGACTCCCCCGCCGACTTCCCGTCCGAGGCGGTCGTGCTCACCGACGTCCCCAACGCGGCCGTGATGGCGGCCTGGGACAAGGCGATGTTCGGCGTCATGCCCTCGCTCTGGCCGGAGCCGCTGGGCGCCACCGTGGCCGAGGGGATGAGCCGCGGCCGGCCGGTGATCGGCACCCAGCTCGGCGGCCACGCCGACATGCTCACCGACTCGGCCGGGATGCTGGTGCCGCAGGGCGACGTCGAGGCGCTGCCGGGGGCGATGGCGCGGCTGATCGCCGATCCCGGCATTGCGCGAGGAGATGGGCGCGCGCCGCGGCCGAGCGAGCGCGCACCTTCCGGGCGGAAAACGTCCTGCCCCGCTTCGAGGAGGCCTACCGGACGGTGATCGCGGCCGGCACCGGGCACGGCCGGATGAGGATCCTGCATCGTCGCGCCGATGCCGCCGCAGCCGGCCGGCGGCGGCGCGATCCCGGTCCTGCTCGAGGCCCAGCTCGCCGGCCTGCGCGAGCGCAACGAGGTCACCTTCGTCAGCGCCTTCGGCGAAGAGCCCGGCGAAGCCGAGGCGGCCGAGCGCCTGCGCGACTCGGGACTCGACGCCCACTTCGCCGACCGCCGCCAACCGCGAACGGCGCGGCGGCGCTGGCGCCGGCGCGGCGGATGGCCAGCTCCTGGCTCGCGGGGACGGCCCTGGCGCGCCGTCTGGTTCGCCGACCCCGGGATCCAGGCGATCCTCGACCGGCTCGCAGCGCAGCTATCGCTTCGACGTCGCCGTGGTCGAGGACAGCGCGATGGCGGGCTACCGGCTGCCGGCCGGCGTGCCGTCGCTGCTGACCGAGCACGAGGTGCTGCGGCCGCGACCGATCGACTGGCACCCCGGCGCGCCTCGGGGACTGGCCCGGCTGGGCATTCGGCGAGCTCGACTGGCGCAAGCGGCCGCGCTTCCAGCTGCCGGCCTGGCGCGGCTTCGACCGTGTCCTGGCCTTCAGCCGCCGCGACGCCGCGCGATCGCCGAGCTGGCGCCCGAGGTCGCGGCCCGGGTCCGCGTCAGCCCCTTCGGCCTCACCCTGCCGGCGGCAGCCGACCCCGCCCGCGAGCAGCCCGACAGCCTGCTCTTCGTCGGCAACTTCACCCACCAGCCCAACCGCGACGCGGCCCTCTGGCTGGCGCGGGAGATCATGCCGGCGCTGCTCGCCCAGCACCCGGGGGCGCGGCTGCGGATCGTCGGCAGCGCCCTCCGCCCGAGATCCTCGCCCTCGCCGGCGGCGCGGTCGAGGTCGTCGCCGACGCGCCGAGCATCGAGCCCTACACCGGAGGCCGCGGCCGTGGTCGTCGCCCCGGTGCGGGTCGGCGGCGGCATGCGGATGAAGGTGCTGCAGGCGCTCGGCGCCGGCAAGGCGGTGGTGACGACCAGCCGCGGCAGCGAGGGCTTCGACTGCTTCGCCGAGCCGCCGCCGCTGGCCCTCGCCGATGACGCCGGGAGCTTCGCCGCCGCGATCGCCGCCCTGCTCGGCTGAGCCGGCGCAGCGGCGCGAGCTCGGCGCCCGCGCGCGCGCCTTCGCCGAGGCCCACTACGCACCGACTGCCTGGGCGTCGCGACTCGAACGCGCCTACGAGGAGGCAATCCAACGATGATCACCCTCCCCTCCCCGCTCGACCCGCGAACTGCATCAACTTCTCCATCTGCCGGGTGGAGAAGTTGATGCCGTCGTCAGCGTCGTCATCCCCAGCCACCAGCGTCGCGAGGCGTTGCGGCGGGCGCTGCGGGCCTTCTGCGAGCAGACGGTGGCGCCAGGGAGCTACGAGGTGATCGTCTCGATCGACGGCTCGACCGACGGCAGCGAGGAGATGCTGCACGGAGCTTCGACTCCCCCTACGAGCTGCAGGTCACCGCCGGGCCCTCGCGCGGCCGCGCCGCGGCCTGCAACGCCGGCGTCGAGCTGGCCCGGGGCGAGGTCCTGATCGTGCTCGACGACGACATGCAGCCGGCGCCGGCCTTCATCGAGCGCCACCTCTCCCACCACCCGCCCGGCTCGCGGCTCTGCGTGATGGGGGCGGTGCCGATCGAGCTCGACCCCACCAGCCCGCACGCGGCCCGCTACGTGCGCGACAAGTTCAACGCCCACCTCGGCGAGCTGGCCAACGCCCGGGCACGAGTTCGTGCCGCGCGACTTCTACTCCGGCAACGCCTCGCTGCGAACCGAGGCGATGCGGGCGGTCGGCGGCTTCGACGAGTCCTTCACCGTCTACGGCAACGAGGACGTCGACCTCTCGCTGCGCCTGCGCGCGGCGGGCGTCGAGCTGGGCTATGACCCGGCGGCTCTCGCTCGCCAGGAGTACGACAAGGAGCTGGCGGCGCTCGCCCGCGACACGACCGAGAAGGGCCGGACCACGGTCCAGCTCGCCCGCGGTCATCCCGAGGTCTTCGCCCAGCTTCGGCTCGCCGTGCCCTGGGACGGCTCACGGCCCTGGCTGGCCGCTCGCTCGCTCCTGCTCTGGCTGACGCGCCGGTTCGGCGCGGTACGGCGAATCGTGCTCTGGAAGGCCGCCCTGCTCGAGCGGCTCGGCCTCTGGCGCCAGCCCCTCTTCTACCGTGCCGTGCTCGATTACGCCTTCTGGGCAGGTGTCGAGGCCGAGCTCCGCGAATCCAGCCCACGAGGGCGAGTTGAAGCGGCTCGCCGGGGAACTGCGCCGTGGCCCAATCGATCTTCTTCTACACCGATAGCCGCGACCTCGGCGGGGCCGAGTTCGCGCTGCTGATGCTGATCGAGAGCCTCGACCGGGGCTGGCAGCCGACCCTGCTGCTCGACGACGACCCGGGCTCGCTGCCGCTGGCCGAGCACGCCGAGGCGTTGGGGGCGCGCGTGCGGCGGGTGGCGCCGATGCCGCTGGGCCTGGCCGGCGCCGGCCACGGCGCCAATGCTGGCGCGCCTGCTGCGGGCCGAGCGGCCGGCGATCTTCCACGCCCACCTGAGCTGGCCGCTGGCGGCGAAGTGGGCGCTCGCCGCCTCCGTCCTCGCCCGCGTGCCCACCGTCGGCGACGATCCAGTTGATCCCGGAGTTCGAGCTCGAGCGCTCCTCGCGCCTGCAGTTGCGCCTCCTCGCCAGCGGCGTCGACCGCTACATCGCCGTCTCGCGCGATGTCGCCGACGAGCTGGCCGAGCGCTTCGGCTGGCCCGCCGCCAAGATCGAGGTCGGCTACAACGCGGTCGAGATCGATCGCTTCGGCGACCCACCGCCGCCCGGCCTGCGCGAGCAGATTGGCGGCGATAGCGCGCGGCCGCTGGTCCTCACCCCGGCCCGGCTCGACGAGCAGAAGGGCCACCCGGTGCTGCTGCGCGCCGCGGCAGAGCTGCCCGGGGTCGACTTCGTCCTCGCCGGCGAAGGCCCGGAACGGCCGGCGCTGGAAGCACTGGCGGCCGAGCTCGGGATCGCCGAGCGCGTCCACTTCCTCGGCTACCGCGACGACATTCCCCAGCTGCTCGCCGCCTGCGACGTCTTCGCCCTGCCCTCGCTGTACGAGGGCTCCTCGCTGGCGGTGCTGGAGGCGATGGCGGCGCGGCGGCCGGTGGTCAGCTCGGCGATCGGCGGCACCGACGAGCTGATCGACGACGGCGGCGACGGCCTCCTGGTCGCGCCCGGCGACGCGGCCGGGTTGACGAGCGCGCTGCGCCGCTTGCTTAGCGACCCCGAGTTGCGCAAGGCGTTCGCGCAGCGGGCGCGCGAGCGGGTCGAGCGGGACTTCACGCCGACCGCGATGACGCAGAGGGTGGAAGCGATCTACGGGGAGTTGCTCGCCGGTGGCCGGCACACCGGCGCCTGAGCAGCTGCCCGAGCCGCAGCTCAACGAGCTGCTGCGTCGGGCCGACTGGCGCTTCCTCCTGCGCGGTGCCGGGACGCCGTGGATCGCGGACATGACCAGCGGTCGCGATTCGAGCGCGATCGCCCTGGTCGCCGCCAAGGGCGAGCCGCCGCCAGGCGAGGCAGACGTGGCGGTGACCGGTTTCCCCAGCCGGCTGGCGCTGCGCTCGGCCCTCGATGCCGCCCGTCCCGGCGGCGAGGTCGTCTGCCTCTGGCGGGTGCCACGGCCGTTCGGCGCCGGCCGGGCCGCCGCCCGCCTGCGCAAGGCCGGCCTCAGCGAGGTGCGCGTCTTCTGGCCCGGCCCGGTGCCGCGGCACCCGCCCCAGTTCTGGCTCTCGCTCGACTCGCCGGCGGCGAGTGCCCACCTGCTCGCGGCACGCCCGGCCCGCTCGGCCCTGCAGCGAGCCCTGCGGCCGCTGTGGCAGCTCAGCGCCCGCGCCGGCTTGCTCGCCCCGCTCTGCGCGATCGGCCGGGTTCCCGGTGGCGAGGCTGAGCGGGCTGGCGACGAGCTCGAGGCCGCCTTCCCGGCCGGCGGTGGTCAGCTGCTGCTGACCGGCGGGCGGCGCAGCATCAACAAGGCCGTCGGCCTCCCCTTCGCGAAGGATGCCGGCACCCCGGCAACCGTGGTCAAGTTCGCCCGCGTCGCCGCCGCCGATGAGGCGCTGGCGCGCGAGGCCGCCACCCTGCGCCTGGTCGAGCGCGACCGACCCGGCGCAACCAGGGTGCCGAGGCTGCTGGCCGAGGGCAAGCGCGCCGGTCGCCACGCCCTGGCCGAGAGCGCCGTCCACGGCGAGCCGCTGATCGCCGCCCTCTCGCCAGACAACTTCGAGCGGCTGGCGGCGCGGGTCGGCGAGTGGCTGGTCAACCTCAGTGGCGGAGCGGATCGCTCGCGCGAGGAGTGGTGGCCGCGATTGTTCGGGGCGCCGCTCGAGCGTTTTGAGCAGAACTTCGGCGGGGCGATCGCCGCCGGGGCGCTGACGCGGCTGCGCGAGCAGCTGGCGGCGATCGGCGACCTGCCGGAAGCCTGCGAGCACCGCGACTGCTCGCCCTGGAACGTCGTCCTTGACGCCAGCGGCGCCCCCGGCCTGCACGACTGGGAGTCGGCTGAGCCGCACGGGTTGCCCGGCCTCGACCTCGCCTACTTCCTCGCCAACTGCGCCTTCGTCCTCGACGACGCGCTCGAGTCCGGCCGGACTCGCAAGAGCTACGAGCGCCTGCTCGACCCCGGCACTCCCTACGGCGCCATCGCCGCCGCCTGCGCCGAGCGCTACTGCACCCGGATCGGTATCTCGATCGAGGACTACGCCCGCCTGCGCCTGCTCTGCTGGGTGATTCACAGCGCCTCCGACCACCAGCACCTGAGCATGGCCGCGGCCGGGCCACCCAGCGCCGAGGCGCTGCGTGGCAGCAGCTTCCTCGGCCTGATCGAGGCCGAGCTGAGGCGACTCGGAACGAGCTAAGACCGGCCGAGGAGACCGCGCAGGCGCAGCCAGAGCGGCGGCAGGCCCTGGCCCGTCCAGGCCTTCCAAAGGACCGCGAGGGCGCCGTCGGCACCGTGCACGCTGACCCGCTTGAGCCGGTAGCGGTCGGTGTCCGCGTCGTTGCGGCCCTTCTCGGTCGTGTAGGCGGCGGCGTAGCCGGCCTCGCGAGCCGCCCCGCAGACGGCGTCGTCGTGGTCGCCGTTCGGGTAGGCGAGGAGATCGATCGCGTCGGGAAGCCGGGAACGCAGGTCGGCCAGCGAGCCGGCCAGCTCCGTGGCGCACTCCGTCGCGTCGAGCGAAGTCAAGCGCCGGTGGTGGCGGGTGTGGGAGCCGACGCGGACTCCGGCCCTGGCCAGCTCGGCGGACCTGCTCCCAGCAGGCGACCCGCTCGCCGTCGACCCAGTGCGCCGAGCCGCCCATCTCGGCGGTTGGGACGAAGAGCTGCGGTTCCCAGTCGGCATGGCGGCGCAGCGGCCCGATGCAGTCCTCGATCGCGTCGTCGACCGTGATCGCGATCCCCCGCCCGGGCACCGCCCCGAGGTCGCCTTCGTGGAAGGCGACGATCTCCTCCGGGGACACCGGTCGGAAGCCGGCCAGCCGCAGCGCCCGCAGCTGCCGCGCGAACCGCCGCGGCGAGATGTCGATCCGCTCCTGGCCCGGCTTCAGCTCACCGGCGAAGCGGTGATAGACGAGGACCACGTAGGAGCGGCCGGCGAGGCGCCGCCGCTCCGAGCGCAGGCGCCGCTCGAGCTGTGCCCTCCAGCCGCTCACCTAGACTCGCCCCGATCATGGCCAGGGGGGGACAGAACGGGCTGGGCAGGCAGGCCCGGGGAGCGCTGGAAGAGCGGATCGCGCTGATGGCGCCCTCGCGCCGCCTGCGCATGGGGCTGGCCGAGGAGGCGCTGGCCGATTTCGCCACGGGACGCCCGATCCGGGTGCTCGACGCGGGCTGCGGCGACGGCCTGCCGCTGCTCTCGATCGCCAAGCGCCACCCCGACTGGACCCTGGTCGGCATGGACCTCAGCGACGAGCTGCTTGCCGGCGCCCGGGAGCGGGCCGGCAACCGCGGCCTCGGCAACGTCTCTTTTCGACAGGCCGATCTGACCAAGCCACCGCTGCCCGAGGACGGCTTCGATGCGGTGATCGCGCTCGAGTGCCTGAACGAGATCCCCGACGACCGCGCCGCCCTGCGGACAATGGCCGCGTCGCTGGCGCCAGGGGGCATCGCCGTCGTGCAGGCGCCGGAGGCGAGCTGGACGCCGATCCTCAAGGGCAGCGACCCGACCTGGCGCAAGGAGGTCCGTCACGGCTACAGCGCCGCCGAGCTGGCCGCGGCCCTGACCGAGGCCGGCCTCACCGAGGTCGCGATCCAGCCGACCTTCCGCGCCACGGTCGAGCTCGCCCAGGAGCTGCGCGACCGGATCAAGGACCGCGGCCTGGCCCTGCGCGCAACCGCCTTCCCGGCGATGCTTGCCGCCGTGCGGGCCGAGCGCTGGGGCCTGACCGGCGGCCGCGCCAACGCCCTCTTCTCGCTCTCGCGCCGGCCCGCATCCGGCTAGCGCTCGCGAGTCCGCGGCAGCCAGCGCTAAAGAGGGGTGGGAACGCGGCTCAGTCATCGCGCGCCCCGGTCCGCGAGACGGGCGCCGCGCAGGTACTCCATCGTCCGCACGGCGAAGAAGAGGCTGCGCGCCCGCGGGGTGTTGAGGCCCGAGCGGGCGAGCGCCGCTGCGCCGGCCCGCAGCGGCCAGGACAGGAAGGCCGGCGCGAGGACAAACGGGGCCAGCAGCCAGCGGCTGCGGCGCGTCTTGAAGCTCGGGCTCGCCCCCATCGCGCTCGCCAGCTCCGGGTGCTTGGCGACCAGCTCGCGGTCGGAGCGCCCGGTCTCGCGAGCACGGCGTAGGTATTTGGCTGGATCGACGTCGTAGAGCTGGTAGCTGATCGCGGCGGGGCTGAAGACGACCTCGTAGCCGGCGGCGAGCACCCGGTAGCCGAAGTCGAGGTCCTCGCCGCCGAAGAGGCCGTCGCGGGTGAAGGTCGGGTCGAGGCCACCGACGGCGAGGTAGGCGGCGCGCGAGATCGACATCTGGCCGGTCAGCAGGTCGTCGATGCCGGATCTCGGCCCCGGGCGCGGCCAGGCGCTCGCGGCGGCCCGCCGCCCAGGAGCCCACGCCCCAACTGAGCAGGTTGCGCGGCGAGGCCGGATCGAGCGGCATGTCGCCCATCACCATGTCGGCGCCCGCGCGGTGCGAGCGGTCGTGCTCGGCCAGCAGCGCCGGATCGGCTCGCATGTCGTCGTCGAGGAAGAGCGACCAACTCGCCGCTGGAGGCATCGACACCGGCGTTGCGAGCCGCGGCGGCGCCCTGGTTATCCTGCTCGATCACACTCAGCGGGAAGGAGACGTCAAGACCCCGCAGGGCCGCGGCGCTGCCGTCGTCGGAGCCGTCGATCGACGACGATCGCCTCGAAGTCGCGCTCGCTCTGTCGCTCCAGAGCCGCGACGGTTCGCACGACGGTGTCGCGGCGCTGGAAGGTCGGGATGATGACGCTGAACCGCGTCAACGCCCGCTCTCTGCGAAGCGCTGCTCGGGAGAGGGCCGGGTCGAGAGCAGGCGCCGCGCCAACGGCGGCGCGACCAGCGCGACGCCCGCAAAGGCACGCTCGCGCGGACCGGCTCCGCTTTCGCCGAGCAGGCTGCGCAGGCGCTCCCGCGGCATCTCCCCGTCGAGCACCGCCTTGGTCTCCTCGCGCACAGCCTCGTTGCGGCGCCAGCGGATCGCCGCCTCGAGCGGTGCCCGCTCCTCGGCCCGCAGGTCGGGATTCGCCGCCGCCTTCTCCAGCAGCCGCACCCGCTCCCAGAGGCTGGCGACGCGGCTGGAGGCGAGGCTGCCGGAGTGCAGGACGTAGTCGTAGAGCGGCTCGTCGACGAGGCCGGCGCCGGCGCCGTGCAGGATCAGCCGCAGCCAGCAGTCCCAGTCGTAGGCGATTCGCATCCCCTCGTCGAAGCCGCCGACCTCGGCCAGGCGAGAGAGGCGGACCGCGGGCCAGCCGCCGACGAAGCAGTTGGCGAAGATCGCCGTGCGCTGCTCGCCGGCGGCGAACGGGTTGTGGGCGCTGAAGCTGCCGACTCCCTCACCGTCGACGACGAACCTGGCGTCGGTGGTGAAGAGGTCGAGATCGGGCCGCGCAGTCGCCAACCCGGCAAGCGCCTCGAGCCGGCGCGGTTGGTAGGTGTCGTCGGCGTCGAGGATCGCCATGAACTCGCCGCGAGGCGGCGACGACGCCGGCGTTGCGGGCCGAGGCCCCTCCCCCGTTCTGCTTGCGCACGAGCTTGATCTGGCTCTCGAAAGGAGCCAAGGCGCCGGCAAGGTCGTCCTTGGAGCCGTCGTCGACGACGATCACCTCGTGCGCCGGGTGGGTCTGCTCGAGCGAGGAGCGCACCGCGGCGGCGATCGTGCCGGCCGCTTCGTAGGCGGTGATCACGATCGAGAAGCTCGGCGGCTGCTCCAGCGGTGTCACTGCCGTGGCCGGTGCTGGCGCGACCACGGGACCCAGCTGGTCACGCCCCGCGCTCACGCCGGCAGCCGCCAGGAGTGCGAGAGGACGACGTCGCCGTCGGCGCCCGCGATCGGCGTCGGGCGGTCCTGCACGACGCCCGGCTCGACGTCGAAGAAAGCAGGCCGCCTGCAGGCCGTCCTGGATCTGGCGCTTGCCTTTGAGCACGACGTCGATCCGGTAGCGGCCGGGCAACAGCGGCAGCGCCGCGACCGCGCACTCGATCCGCGGCCCGAGCTCGGGATCGCGCACGTCGACCGGCGCCGAGACCTCGCTGTCGAGGGTCGCCACCGGGTGGCCGAGGCTGTTGTGGATCGTCAGCCGGCACTCGGTCATCGGCAGCGCCTCGGTCACCTCGATCGCGATCGTCGCTGGGCGGCCGGCGACGACGGTGTCGGCGTGGCCGCCCGCGCTGTCTTCGATCTGGACCCTGCGGATCAAGCTCTCGTCGTAGCCGCGACTGTCGCGGTCGGTGCGCTCGAGCAGGTCGACCCCGGCCGCCTTCTCGAGCGTGCGCAGGTAGGCGTCGATCGCCTCGGTGACCGGCGCGTCGGCCTGCACCTCGCCCCGTTCGAGCAGGATGCCGCGCTGGCAAAGTGCCTGCAAAATAGCGAGGTTGTGGGAGACGAAGATGACCGTGCGGCCGGCTTCGGCGACCTCGTTCATCTTGCCCAGCGACTTGCGCTGGAAGGCCGCGTCGCCGACCGCGAGCACCTCGTCGACGAGCAGGATCTCGGGCTCGAGGTGGGCGGCGACGGCGAAGGCGAGCCGCACCGACATGCCGCTGGAGTAGCGCTTGACGGGGGTGTCGAGGAAGCGCTCGATCTCGGCGAAGGCGACGATTTCGTCGAAGCGGGCGCGGATCTCGGCGCGGCGCATGCCGAGGATCGCGCCGTTGAGGAAGACGTTCTCGCGCCCGGTCAACTCCGGGTGGAAGCCGGTGCCGACCTCGAGCAGGGCGCCGGTGCGCCCGGTCACGTCGGCCCAGCCGACGGTCGGCTCGACGATGCGCGAGAGGATTTTCAGCAGAGTGCTCTTGCCGGCGCCGTTGTGGCCGATCAGGCCGACGACTTCGCCGCGCTCGATCGTCACCGAGAGGTCCTTCAGCGCCCAGAGCGTGTCGCCCTCGGCCTTCTCGCGACCGCGGCCGGCGAGCCGACCGAGCGAGCCCTTGGCGGTTTCGACCACGCTCTCGCGCAGGGTGCCGTAACCGCGCCGGCTGAGGCCGAGCGTTGTAGCTCTTGCCAAGTCCGCTGGTTTGGATCGCGACGTCGCTCATGGCTCAGATGTAGTCGGCGAAGCTGCGCTCGACCCGGTCGAAGTAGGCGAGACCGGCGATCAAGAGGACGAGGGCCGAGGCGGCCGAGATGCCGATCAGCTCCCAGGGCGCGTCAGCCGTGCCCAGGGTCGCCCAGCGGAAGCCTTCGACCACACCGACCATCGGGTTGATCGCCGAGAGCGTGCGCCAGGGCTCGCCGATCAGGCTGCTCGGGTAGGCGACCGGGCTGGCGAACAGCCACATCTGGATCGCGAAGGGGATCACGTAGCGGACGTCGCGGTAGCGCACGTTGACCGCCGAGAGCCCCGCGGTCACCCCGAGCGCCGCAGCGAGCATGATCAACACCAGCAGCGGCAACATCAACACCGCCACGGTGGGGACGATCCCATAGATCAGCACGATCGCGAAGAGGATCACCAAGGAGATCGCTGAGGTCGACGAAGCCGGCAGCCAGCACCCCGGCCGGCATGAAGATGCGGGGGAAATAGATTTTCGAGACCAGGGCCGAGTTGCTGACCAAGCTTTCGGAGCCGAGCAGCAGGCCGTTGGCGAAGTAGGTCCAGGGGACCAGGGCGGCGAGGCTGAAGAGCGCGTAGGGCAGGCCGTCCGAGGAGACGCCGGCGACGCGGCCGAAGAAGAGCGAGAAGACGACCATGAAGCCGACCGGCTGCAGGATCGCCCAGGCGGCGCCGAGCGCGGTCTGCCGGTAGCGCACGGTGACGTCGCGGGCGGCGATCTGGAAAGCGAGGTCGCGGTAGCGCCAGAGCTCGTGCGGCGAGAGCACGCGGCTGAAGCCGCTGGTCGCCTGCAGGCGCGTCGTCTCGACGCGCGGGCTCGGCTCGCGCGGCGGCGAGAGGGTCTCGGTGGTCATTGGCTGCTCCATCGGCGCGAGGCTACTCCGACTCAAATTCTGCGCCGGGGCCCGCAAACCTCGCTGCGTCACTACCGCTGACTTCGTCTTTAGTTCCGTATAGCGGAGCTAGAGACGAAGTCAGCGGGACTTGGCGGAAGGGTCCAGGCGCACGCCCATTAGGCGCAGGAAGCCGTCCCTCAGCTTGCCGGGCCAGCCCGCCGCGAGCAGCTTCAGACGCAGCTTGCGCGGCGTGTCGCTGGCGTGGATCTCGACCCGCGGCAGCGTGTATGGATCGGCGCCGTCGCCGACCACGCCCCAGTCGACCGTGAAGGCGACCTCGTAACCGGCCTCGCGGGCCATCTTCGCCAGCTCGGGATTCCACTCGCCGTAGGGGTAGGAGAAGGAGCGCGGCCACGGCAACCCGGCAGCCTCTAGGCGGCGGCCCGAGCCGGCGATCTCCTCCTCCAGCTCGCCCGCCGGCACCTTCGGCAGCGGCCGGTGGTTGGTCGTGTGGGCCCCGACCTCGACCCCCGCCGCGGCGACCGCGCGCAACCCCTCGGCGTCGAGCAGCCGCAGCGTGCTCGCCCGCTTCTTGTTGTCCCACTCGTTGGTGCCGCCGAGCTTGCCAGCGACGGCGAAGACGACCCCCGGCACCCCGCGCTCGGCCATGATCGGGCAGGCAACCTCGAGCAGGTCGGTGTAGGCATCGTCGAAGGTGAGCAGCAGGGCGCGCTCGGGCAGCGAGCCCTCTCCCGCCAGGGCGGCGAGGAGCGCGTCGAGGTCGACGAACTGCCAGCCCGCCGCCAAAAGGGTGTCGAGGTGAGCGGCGAAGAGATCAGGTGGAACCGCGTACTCGGCCAGCACCGGATCGTCGCTGAGGTCGGCGATCGCGTGGTAGGCGAGAATGCGCAACCGCAACCGGCCGCTGGCGGCCTCAGGCGAACTCATAGATGTCAGATCCCACTTTCAGCATCGTGATCACGACTTACAACCGGGCACGGATCGTATGCCGCTGCATAGACGCCTGTCTTGCGCAGACCTTCAACGACTTCGAGATCGTCGTCGTCGACGACGGGTCGAGCGACGACACCCGGGCGGTCCTCAGCGAGCGCTACGACGATCCCCGCCTGCGCGTCGTCGCCCACGAGGCCAACCGCGGCATCAACCCCTCACGCCACACCGGCGCCAGCAACGCCAAGGGAGAGTGGGTGGTCGTCGTCGACAGCGACGACGAGCTCCTGCCCAACGCGCTGGAGCGCCTGCGCACGCTGATCGCGGAGCTGCCGCCAGAGGTACGGGTCCTGCGCAGCCGCCAGCTCCACGACGACGGTCACATCACCCCCAGCTCCGTCCCCAACGGCCCCTACGGCTACGAGGGCCGCATTCGCTGGGCCGAGACCGAGGGCGGCAACGACGCCGCCCGCTGCCTGCAGCGGGCGGTCTTCGCCGAGACCCCCTACATCGACGGTCGTCGCGGCGCGATGGAGACCCTCTTCGAGCTCAACCTGGCCGAACGCGAGACCAGCCTCTGCGTCGAGGAGGTGACGACCAAGGTCCACGCCGACGCGCCCGACAGCTGGCTGCGTGCCGCCACCGCCGCCGACGTCGTCCCCCGCCTGCAGCGCGAGGCCGCCGACATGCTCTGGATGGCCGAAGAGACGCTGCGGCGCCACGGCGACGCCCTCCAACGCTACGGCCCCCGCCAGTACGTCACCGTCCTGCGCATCGGCGCCACCCAGGCCTTCATCCTCGGCAAGCGCCGCCTCGGCGCCCGCTACTCACTGCGAGCCCTGCGCCGCAAGCCCTTCGCTCCCGCCGCCTGGATCACCCTCCTACTAGGCCTGCTCGGCCCCGCCGCCACCGCCCGCGGCGCCGTCGCCTATCGCCGCTTTGCGTCCTGAAGTGGCCAGACTAGAAGTCCCGCTTTCACGCGAGAGCAGTTGTGTCAGGATCGCCGCATGGCAGATGAATCGGTCGCGGACCGACTCCGCGGATTCGGCGTGAAGGGCATCCTCGTGCAGATGGCCGAACGTGGGCAGATTCTTGAGCTGAAGTGCGAGATGCCGCAGTGCTATCACCCCAACGGACGCGACAAGTTCGAATCGCTCGCGACGGAGCGCAGGTTGTGGGCGCCCTCGCGCGACCACTACCCGATCCTCAGTTCGGCCGGTGGAAAGCTGCGTGCCGACAACGTTCGGCTGTCCCATATCGAGTGCAATCAGCGTGACCACACGCGGCGGAAGCAGATCGGGGCACTGCTTCTTGCAGGCGAATCACTGGAAGACATCGCCGACACGCTGAACCGCAAGAAGACCCCCGCGTTTCACGGAACGAAACGATGGACGGCGGCCATGGTGCGCGAGGCCTACGTGTCCTAGTCCGGGTTCGACGCTGGGTTCCGCTTTGCGCGAGAAGCGGCAATGAGTTCCTGGGATGGACAAGGTCGCCACCGGGCGACATCAGACCCGGACTCCCGCCTTCAGACCAGTCGCTTACAGCGTGGCTCCTATTCCTCATCACCCCGAAGCCGGAACCCGACCGGTCGCTTCGGTCTGTCGGGTGGTGAGATCAGCTGTCTCAGCGCCATAAAGATCTGGTTCAGCTGCTTGTCGTGGCTCGCCAACTCCCGCTCGACTCTTCGAGCCTCTCCTCAATCGCCGCATAGGAACTCGCGACCCGGCGAAGCTCGACGAAGCCCGCATGATCTCGATGTTCACGGCAATTGCTCGGTCACTGCGAAGGACGCCAGAGAGCATCGCCACTCCCTGCTCAGTGAAGACGTACGGCGCGTAACGGCGCCCGCCCCGGCCTTCTTTTGAGGTCACAATTTGTGACCTCAAAGCCTCAGTCTCGGTTTTGTCCAGCTGAAACATGAAGTCCTGCGGGAACCGCTTCAAGTTGCGTTGGACCTGCTGGATCAATCGTTTGTCTCGACGCTGTAGAGATCCGCCAAGTCTTCGTCGAGCATGACCTGGCGTCCACGGACGACGAAGATCCGCTTTTCCAGCGCGGGTGCCGCGATCAATCCCAGCGCCTCCTCCGTCACGTCGACCATCCGATCAGGATGGCAAACATTCCGGATGGTTTTGTCTGCGATATTGGTAGAGGTCAGGCGGTCTTGGGACCGCGGAACAAAACCGGCCGCAGCAGCGTCGCCAGCAGGACCAGGGCTAGGGCGGTCTGACTCGCGGTCCAGACATAGCCAACCGCGTCGATGCCAAGGCTCGGCAGCAACAGGGCGCTGAAGCCGAGGACGGCGATGCAGTGGGCGCCCTGGATCGCGACGACGATGCGGCCGCGGTGTTCGATCCGGGCGACACTGATGCCGAGGGTGACGATCACGTTGGGCACCATGCCGAGCGCCAGCAGGCGCAGCAGGGTGGCGCCTTCGTCGGCGTAGTCGCTGCCGAAGACCAGCAGCGCCCAGGGGGCGACGATCGCCGCCAGGGCCGCAATCGGAACCACCAGGCGCAGCGTCTGCCGCAGCGCCCGCCGCGAGAGCTCGCGCAGGCGGTCCATGTCGCTGGCGGCCTCGACCGTGAGCGAGGTCATCACGTTGAGGGCGACCAGCTCGATCGCCAGCGAGACCATCCAGGGCACGAAGAAGTAGGCGGCGTCGGCGGCGCTGACCCGGTTGGCGACGAGGATCGGCATGTAGAGGTTGCCGGCGAGGGTGAAGAGCTTGCCGGCGTAGTTGCCGGTCGCCATCGAGAGCAGCTTGCTGCGGTCGAGCGAGCCCTCGCTCGGCGAAGCGGGGATCAGCCGTTTGAAGATCAGGTAGTTGACGACAACGACCGCGACGGCCAGCGGCGCGGTCCAGGCGACGAAGGGGCCGGAGCCAGTCAGCGTGCTCGCCAGCACGACCAGCAGCAGCAGCTTCGCCAGGGCGTAGAGCGCGTTCTCCAGCGGAATCCACTTCGCCGCTTTGAGCCCGGTGAGAACGCTGTCCTGGAGGGTGAAGACCGTCGTCGCCCCGGTGGCGAGGACGAAGCCGATCAGCCAACCGCCACTGGAGAGGAAGCTCAACTCCGGCGACCAGATGCCGCTGGTGAGGGCGGCGATCAGACCGAAGACGAGCGCCAGCGAGATCGTCACCCCGTAGCTGCGGCTGACCAGGCGCCGGGTCGAGCCGCCGGCGACCGGCAGATAGCGAACCAGCACCGCCGAGAGACCGAGCGTGCAGGCTTCGGCGACCAGGGTCATCGCCGAGATCGCCGCCGCGTTGCGACCGACGACGCTGGCGCTGTAGGAGTGCGCGGCGAGCGCCCAGAAGCCGACCCCGAGCAGGCTGGTCACCCCGGTGCCGAGGATCAGGTAGTAGCCGGTGCGATAGAGCGGGTCGCTGAGGTGCTCGCGCAGGCGACCGCGGCCAGCCGCTGTGGTTGCCGGCGTCGCCATGCCTACCCCGCCGAGCGCGCCCGGCGCTGCCGTGCCGCCAGCGCGACCTCGTAGGCCTGCTCGAACTGGGGCACGACCGCGGTCGGCGAGAAATCGGCGGCGCGACCGCGGGCGCTGGCGCCGAGCCGTGCGCGCAGGTCGGCCTCGGCAATCAGGCGCTCGATCGCGGCGCGCAGTGCACCGGGATCGCTCGGGGGGACCAGCAATCCGGTCTCGCCGTTGACCACCACGTCGCCGAGCCCGCCGATGTCGGAGGCAACGATCGGCTTGCCCGCCGCCGCCGTCTCCAAGGCGACGATGCCGAAGGTCTCGGGCAGGATCGACGGCACCACGGTGAACAGCGAGCGCCGCAGCGCCTCGATCGCGTAGCGGTGCGGCATCGGCCCCAGGGCCACCACCCCGGGCAGGCTCGCCACCTCCTCGAGGAAGCAGCGGCCGACCAGCACCAGCGGCGGCGGGTTCCGCATCGAGCGGTAGGCCTCGGCGAGCACGGCGCCGCCCTTGTCCACAGTGACATCGCCGAAGTAGAGGATGAAGGGCTCGCTGGGCAGGCTGGCGAGATGAGGGTCGCCAGCCGGCAGCGGCTCGGGCAGCTCGCGGATCAGGTTCGGCACCACCCGGCAGCGCTCCGATGAGTCGAGGCCGCAGCGCCGGCGCACCGCCTCGCTGACCGGCAGGAAGACGTCGACGTGGCGGCGCACCCGCCGCTCCGAGGCGCGGGTGACGAGCGCCACCCCGGCACCCTTGGCCGGGCTGTAGTAGTCGGCCGCGCAGCGCACGCACTTGACCCAGCCCGGGCCGCTGCAGGGGGCACCGTGATTGAGGAAGCGCTTGGTCGCACAGACGAGGCCGTAGTCGTGCATCGAGAGGGCGAGGGCGGGCCCGTCGCGGCGGTCGAGCGGCAGGTAGGAGTGCAGCAGCCAGTTGTGGGCGTGGACGACGTCGGGGCGCTGGCGCCGCAGCAGGCGCCGTAGGTCGAGCACCGTCTCGGGATCGGGCACAGGTGGCGCGTGGCGGCGCTCGTTGTCGAGGCCGATCCCGGGCATCCGGTAGGTGGAGCTGGCGAGACCGTGCACCTCGATATCGCCCTGACCTGGCTCCAACTCACGGCGGGGCTGGCGCAGGGTCGCGACGGAGACCTCGTGGCCGCGGGCGGAGAGCTCGATGCTGAGATCCTCGACGACCCGCTCGACCCCGCCGACGATCGGCGCATAGGACTGGGCGAGCATCAGGATGCGCATCGACCCCGCCGATCGTAGCGTCCCCACTTGCATGCCAGAATCGCCCCGTGGCCGGCCCCTCTGCGCATCAAGTCGATTCCAGCTCGCCTTCGATTTCGGTGCTGATCTGCGCTTACACGCTGGATCGTCTCGACGTACTCTCGCAGGCGATCGATTCGGTCCGGGCGCAGTCGCGGCCCGCGCACGAGATCGTGCTGACAATCGACCACTCGCCCGAGCTGCTGGCCGAGGCGAAGCGGCGCTGGCCCGAGATCGTGCTGCTCGAGAACCACGAGGAACAGGGCCTCTCGGGGGCGCGCAACAGCGGCGTCGCTGCCTGCAGCGGCGATGTCGTCGCCTTCCTCGACGATGACGCGATCGCCGCGCCGGACTGGCTCGAGCGCCTCGCCGAGGCCTACCTTGACCCAGACGTGCTCGGCGCAGGCGGCGCCGTGCGCCCCGCCTGGGTCGCGGGCAAGCCCGCCTGGTTCCCGCCCGAGTTCGACTGGGTCGTCGGCTGCACCCACTCCGGCATGCCGCAGCAACGGGAAGCCGTGCGCAACCTGGTCGGCGCCAACATGTCCCTGCGCCGCGAGGTGCTGGTCGAGCTCGGCGGCTTCCGCCACGAGCTGGGCCGGGTCGGCACGATCCCCGCCGGCTGCGAGGAGACCGACCTCTGCATCCGCGTCGGCCAGCGCTGGCCCGAGTCGAGGATCCTCTACGACCCCGCCGCGGCGGTCGACCACTTCGTCCCCGCCACCCGCGGCAGCCGCGAGTACTTCACCTCGCGCTGCCGCGGCGAGGGCCGCTCGAAGGCGGTGCTCGCCGGCCTCGTCGGCAGCGACTCGGGACTGGAAGCCGAGCGCACCTACACCAGCCGCACGCTGCCGCTCGGCGTGCTGCGCGGCTGTGGCGACGCCCTGCGCGGCGATCTCGGTGGCCTCTCCCGCGCCGCGATGATCGTCGTCGGCCTCTTCACCACAACGGCCGGCTACCTTGCCGGAGGCCGTGAGCGGCGGCGGCTGGAAAAGCGCCGCCGGACCGAGGAGCAGCAGGACGGCGGCAGCCCGCGGGTGCTGACGGTGACGCCGCGCAGCCCGCTCCACCAGGGCGGAGTCGAGCGCCACGTGATGGAAGTGAGCCGCCGCATCGCCGCCGCTGGCGCCGTGGCCGAGGTTCTCTGCACCGAACCGGGTGGGCCGAAGCTGCAGGAGGAGGAACGCGACGGGGTCACGATCCGTACCGTGCGCGCCTGGCCAGCCAACCGCGACTGGTGCCTGGCGCCGCGGATCTGGCGCGAGATGTCGCGCCAGTCGTGGGACGTGGTCCACGTCCAGTCCTACCACACTTTCGTTGCCCCGCTGGCGATGCTGCGAGCGCTCACTCTTGGCATCCCCTACGTCGTCACCTTCCACGGCGGCGGCCACTCCTCCGACGCCCGCAACCGAGTCCGCGGCCTGCAGCGCGCCCTGCTGCGCCCGCTGTTGAAGCGAGCCCAGCGCCTGGTCGCGGTCGCCCGCTTCGAGATCGAGCAGTACGGCGGCGAGCTCGGCATCGGGCCCGAGAAGTTCGTCCTGATCCCCAACGGCACCGACCTCGCCTTCTCCGACGCCGGCAGCGGCAACGGTCAGCCCGAGGGGCCGCCGGTAATCGCCTCGATCGGCAGGCTTGAGCGCTACAAGGGTCATCACCGTGTGATCGACGCTTTCCCCTACGTGTTGAATAGTGAACCGGATGCGCGGCTGCTCGTCGTCGGCACCGGGCCCTACGAAGACGAGCTGCGCAAGCTGGCAGCCGAGCTTGGCGTCGCCGACAGCGTCGAGTTCACCAGCACCCCCCCGGACCAGCCGAACGCGATGGCCGAGCTGCTGCAGCGGGTCTCGCTGGTCGTGCTGATGAGCGATTTCGAGACCCACCCGCTGGTCGCGCTCGAGGCCGCCGCGGCCGGTCGCCGCCTGCTGGTCGCCGACGCGACCGGCCTCGCCGAGATCGCCGAGGACGGCTTCGCGCGGGGCATTCCGCTCGACGAAAGCGCCGAGGGCGTCGGCGCCGCCGTGATCGAGGAGCTGGCCAAGCCGCCGCAGACCAAGCGGCCGCGGCTGACTTCCTGGGACGAGTGCGCCGCCGAGCTGCTGGCGCTCTACCGCTCGCTCGCCTAGAGGATCAACTCCACGGCGACGGCCGCAGCGACCTCTCCAGCCTTAAGTGGGCTGTCCGCTGACCGGTCGATTTACCCCCGTATACGTGGGTCAATCGATCACTCGGCACTGAGAGACCGGGACAAACGTCCAGTCCAATCCCGGGTTGACTGAAGGACTGCGCACGGGGGCCGATCAACCCCGTGCATGGCAACACTTCTCTCCCACAACCGCCTCCGCATCGCCCTCCTCGGCCTGACCGCCCTGCTGGCCACCTCGGCGCTCTCCTCCGCCGCAGCGCAGGGCGCGGCGCGAACGACGTCCACCTGCAAGCAGGGTCCGGAGGCGACGAGGGGCGGCCAGGCGTGCCGGCGTGCCTCGGCTTCGAAAGTACGGAGCACGCGCAGCACCCGGCGCAAGGGCCAGAACCGACCCATAAAGCCGGCTCCGGCTCCCACCCCAGCTCCCGCGCCGATGCCGGAACCCGCGCCCGCACCGACTCCCGCACCTGAATCAACCCCCGAAGCCCCGGCATCCACGCCCACCCCGGCTCCGCAAGAACCGGCTCCCGCGCCTGAACCCTCCCCCGCCCCAGCTCCGGCCCCAACACCCGCTCCCGCACCGACTCCCAGCCCCACCCCGGCCGCCTCCTCGATCTACTGGGGCGCCTGGATCGGCAAGCAACTGACCGGCGACCAGCCGCCCTGGGACATGGGCGCCGCCGACAAGTTCGAGCAAATGGCCGGCAAGAAGCTCTCGATCCTCAACTTCTCCGCCCCCTTCGCCAAGTGCCCCACCTCCGGCGCCTGCAGCTTCTACAAGTTCCCGGTCAACGAGATGAGCTCGATCCGCTCGCGCGGCGCGATCCCCTTCTACAGCTGGGCCTCGCAGTCGATCCCCTCGACCAAGGAAGAGCCGAACTTCCAGCTCTCCGACGTGATCGCCGGCACCTACGACTCCTACATCCGCGAATTCGCCACCGCCGCGAAGAACTGGGGGCACCCATTCTTCCTGCGCTTCAACTGGGAGATGAACGGGCGCTGGTTCCCCTGGTCGGAGGGCGTCAACGGCAACAAATCGGGTGAATTCGTCACCGCTTGGCGCCACGTGCACGACATCTTCACCGCGGTCGGCGCCACCAACGCGACCTGGGTCTGGTGCCCCAACATCGATCCCAACGGCGAATTCCTCAACCTCGCCAGCCAGTACCCGGGCGACAAATACGTCGACTGGACCGGGCTCGACGGCTACAACTGGGGCACCAACCCGGCCAAGCCCGACCGCTGGCGCAGCTTCGATCAGCTCTACAGGTCGACCTACGACAAGATCACCAGCTCGATCGCCCCCTCGAAGCCGCTGATGATCAGCGAGATCGGCTCGACCGAGTACGGCGGCTCGAAGGCGTCCTGGATCCAGGACGCGCTGGCCAAGATCCCGAACAGCTACCCGAAGATCCGCGGCCTGCTCTGGTTTGAGCAGTTCGACGACGGCATGGACTGGCCAATCGAGACCTCGAGCAGCGCCACCAGCGCCTTCGCCGCCGGGATCCAGAACCCCGCCTACGCAGGCAACCGGTTCGGCTCGCTCGGGCCCGGCCCGATCCCGGCCGCCGGCTGACCGGCAGCCCGCCGGCCGGCGCCAACAGCCGGATCGCGCCCAAAGCGCCTCACCGGCTGTTTGTCAATGTCAATCCAACAAACGTCCAATAGATCTTGCAAGGCTGAACCGGGAGCGAACGGAGCCGATGGCTGGGGGTGCCCATCACCCACCGAAACCTCCTCCCCGCCGTCCTCGCCTCCTTGGTCGTGCTGCTCGCGGGCCTTCTCCTCGCCTTTGCCAGCGAGCAGGCGAGCGCCGCCGGCAAGGTCCACGCCAAGGTCGGCGCCGCCCGCAAGCTGGCCAAGCCAAACCGCTGCGCCAAGCGCCTCCCGGCCCGCCGGGCTCGCACGATGTCTCGCCGCGCCCGTCAGCAACTGATTCGTCGTAGCCGGCGCGGCTGCCAGCCGGCGCAGGCCAGTGGCGTCGGCGCGCGCCTCTACTGGGGGGCGACGATCGGCGACCAGATAACCGGTGAGCAGGCCCCCTGGGACATGGACGCCGTTTCCAGCTTCGAGGGCATGGCCGGCAAGGGCGCCTCGCTGGTCAACTTCTTCGGCCCCTTCTCCAACTGCGGTGGCTCCAAGTGCTCCTTCTACAAGTTCCCCACCGAGCCGATGGAAGACATCCGCGAGCACGGCTCGATCCCGGTCTACAGCTGGAGCTCGCAATCGATCCCCTCCAGCCTCAACGAGCCCGACTTCCAGCTCGGCGACGTGATCGAGGGCGACTACGACGCCTACATCCGCGAATTCGCCGAGGACGCCCGCGACTGGGGCCACCCCTTCTTCCTCCGCTTCAACTGGGAGATGAACGGCAACTGGTTCCCCTGGTCAGAGGGCGTCAATGGCAACCAGTCCGGCGAGTTCGTCGCCGCCTGGCGCCACGTCCACGACATCTTCACTGCGGTCGGCGCCGACAACGTCAGCTGGGTCTGGTGCCCCAACGTCGATTCCGCCCACAAGCTGCAGACCAGCCTCGCCGCCAACTACCCCGGCGACGATTACGTCGACTGGACCGGGCTCGACGGCTACAACTGGGGGCCGAGCAAGGGCGGCTGGATCAGCTTCTCGCAGCTCTACAGCTCGACCTACCACGAGATCACCGACACGATCGCCGCCGGCAAGCCGCTGATGATCGGCGAGATGGGCGCAACCGAGAACGGCGGCTCGAAGGCGAACTGGATCAGCCAGGCGCTCGCCGAGATCCCCACCGCCTTCCCCAACATCCGCGCGATGCTCTGGTTCGACACCTACGACGACGGCATGGACTGGCCGATCGAGACTTCCGACAGCACCACCAGCGCTTTCGCCGCCGGCGTCCAGGCCCCGGCCTACCAGGGCAATTCCTACGCCGATCTGCCCGCCGGTGCAATCGCACCACCCGCCTAGTAGGAGGCCCTCCTAGCCGACTGGACGTTTGTCCTAGACTGGCCTCTCTTCCCCGAGCAGGAGAGGACGGGCTTGCGACTCCAGTCACCAGCAAAGATCGCCACGATCCTTCTCGTGGCCTGTGCGCTCTGCCTACTGGGCGGCGCGCTGGCGGTGGGGGGACCGGCCACGACGATGCCCGCGCGCCTTGAGGAGGCAACCATCGACCAGCACTCCCTGCTGGTCCGTCCCCACCAGGCACGCCTCCAGAGCCGCGAGGCGCTGGCCCACGATCACCGCCGCCGCGGCGCGACCGCACCACCGCTGACCCGGGCAAGGCGGGCAAAAGGGGCGATCTTCCTGGCCAGGGCGGTGCCCGCGAGTGCCAACCTCAGCCCGCCCGGCCCTGGCCGCGGGGTGGTCAAGCCGCAAGCGACGACGCCGATCGGCTTCAGCGACCGCCCGCAAGCGCCCTCAGGAGAATCGCCCGCAATCGTGCCGACCACACCAGTAGCCCCACCGCCCGCCGCAGCCCTCCCATCCGCCCTCTACTGGGGCGCCTCGATCGGCAGCCAGCTGACCGGCGTGCAGGCGCCGTGGGACATGGGCGCGGTGACGAAATTCGAGCAGATCGCCGGCAAGCAGGTCTCACTGGTCAACTTCTTCTCGCCCTTCGCCAACTGCGCGTCGGCGCCCTGCTCCTTCTACAAGTTCCCCACCGGTCCGATGGAAAGCATCCGCACCTACGGCGCGATCCCGGTCTTCAGCTGGAGCTCGCAGTCGATTCCCTCGAGCCGCGTCGAGCCCGACTTCCAACTCTCTGACGTGATCGCCGGCACCTACGACGCCTACATTCGCGAATTCGCCAGCGCCGCCAAGAACTGGGGGTACCCCTTCTTCCTGCGCTTCAACTGGGAGATGAACGGAAGCTGGTTCCCCTGGTCGGAGGGCGCCAACGGCAACCAGCCGGGCGAGTTCGTCGCCGCCTGGCGCCACGTGCACGACATCTTCGCCGCGGTTGGCGCCGACAACGTGACCTGGGTCTGGTGCCCCAACGTCGATCCCGACGGGATCTTCCAGGACCTCGGCTCGATCTACCCCGGCGACGCCTACGTCGACTGGACCGGCCTCGACGGCTACAACTGGGGCCTCAACCCAGCCAAGCCTGACCGCTGGCGCAGCTTCAACGAGCTCTACAGCGCCACCTACCAGCGCATAGTCGGCTCGATCGCCCCGGACAAGCCGATGCTGATCGGCGAGATGGGCTCGACCGAGCAGGGCGGCTCGAAGGCGAACTGGATCGAAGAAGCGCTGACCGCGATCCCAACCAACTACGCCAAAATCGGCGGCCTGCTCTGGTTCGACACCTACGACGACGGCATGGATTGGCCAATCGAGACCTCGCCCAGCGCCGCCGGCGCTTTCGCCCAAGCAATCCAAAGCCCGGCCTACGTTGCCGAAGGAGAACCCGCAACGAGCGAAGGGGCGATTGAACCGCCGAGCTGATTCCGGCGCAACCGTGTTGGGACGTCCAACGCCCTCCTAAACTCCGCCGGCCTCACGGCCGATGGAGATCAGAATGCGAATCCGACGAATCACACCAACCTTCGTGCCGGCCCTCCTCGCCGCCACCCTCGCCATCCTCATCCTGCTCCCCGCCGCCTCCTCGGCCGCCCCGCGACACAAATCCGGCGACACCCACAAGAAGGCCGCGACGGCAAAGAAGCCGCGGCCGCTCTACTGGGGCGCTTGGATCGGCGACCAGCTGACCGGCGAAGAGCCACCGTGGGACATGTCGGCGGTTTCGCAATTCCAGGGCTTGGTCGGCAAGGGGCTCTCGCTGATCGCGCTCGGCTCGCCCTTTGGGGACTGCACCTCCTCGCCCTGCAAGTTCTTCGACTTCCCCACGACGGCGATGGACAACGTCCATAACTACGGCGCGATCCCATTCTTCAACTGGGCCTCGCAGGCGACCTCAGCCGACCCCTCGGGGGCGACGGTGATGCCGGACTTCCAGCTCGGCGACGTGATCGAGGGCGACTACGACACCTACATCCGCGAATTCGCCGAAGCGGCGCGCAACTGGGGGCACTCCTTCTTCCTCCGCTACGACTGGGAGATGAACGGCAACTGGTTCCCCTGGGGCGAGACCGTCAACGGCAACAACCCCGGCGAGTACGTCGCTGCCTGGCGCCACGTGCGCGACATCTTCACCGCGGTCGGCGCTACCAACGCGACCTGGGTCTGGTGCCCCTACGCCGAGGTCGACCGTCATTTCGCCGAGCTGGCGCCGCTCTATCCCGGCGATGAATACGTCGACTGGACCTGCATGGACGGCTTCAACTGGGGCAGCAACCCGACCAACCCCCACAGCTGGAAGGGCTTCAAAGAAATCTTTGCCCCGACCTACCGCAAGCTGGTCAAGCAGATCGCGCCGAGCAAGCCGGTGATGCTGGCCGAGATGGCCTCGACCGGACACGGCCGGGCCAAGGCCAAGTGGATCAACGACATGTTCAAGGAACTGCACACGAATTTCCGCCGTATTCGTGGCCTGATCTGGTTCGACCAGGTTGACCGCGGCGTCGATTGGCCGTTGGAGACCTCCCCCGCCGCGGCGCGTGCCTTCTCCAAGGGAGTGCGCAAGCGCAGCTTCAGGGGCAACGGCCAGGCGGCCGTGGTGGCGAGCCCGATCCGGCCGCCCGGTTGATCGGACTGGCGGGATCTCCCGTATCGATGGGTACCCGCCAGATTTCCGCGCGCAGAAGCTAAGCCGGGCTGCGAGGGTTAATACAACTATGAAGAGCTCTGTCTTCAGATCCTGCCTCGCTGTTTTGGCGCTGCTACTGACCCTGGCCGCGCCCGTGCAGGCGAAGAAGCAGGCGCCACCGCCGCCGCTCTACTGGGGCGCCCAGATCGGCGATCAGCTGACCGGCGAAGCCGCCCCCTGGGACATGCATGCGCTCTCCCTCTTCCAGGGCATGGCCAAGAAGCCGCTCTCGCTGGTCTCCTTCTCGGCCCCCTTTGCCGAATGCAACGGCTCGGACTGCACCTACATCAACTTCCCCCTGACGCCGATGGAAAATGCCCGCAACTACGGCGCGGTCCCTTTCTTCAGCTGGAGCTCCTCCTCGACGCCGGAAACCGGTCCGCAGCGGCCCTGGAAGCTGTCGAAGATCATCGACGGCAGCCTCGATCCCTACATCCGCAAATTCGCCACCTCGGCAAAGGAATGGGGTCACCCCTTCTTCCTCCGCTTCGACTGGGAGATGAACGGCTTCTGGTTCCCCTGGTCCGAAGGAGTCAACGGCAACAAGAAGGGCGAGTTCGTCGCCGCCTGGCGCCACATCCACGACATCTTCACCGCGGTCGGCGCCAACAACGCGACCTGGACCTGGTGCCCCAACGTCGACTTCACCCGCAAACTGATCCCGCTCAACCAGGTCTATCCCGGCGACGCCTACGTCGACTGGACCTGCCTCGACGGCTTCAACTGGGGCAAGCGCACCGACTCGGCTGGCTGGCAGAGCTTCAACCAGGTCTTCCACGAAACCTACAAGCGAGTGCTGAAGCTGGCCCCCGGCAAGCCGATGCTGCTCGGCGAGGTCGCCTCCAACGAGATCGGCGGCTCAAAGTCCGCCTGGATCAAGAACATGCTGCGCGAAGTCCCCCGCTACCGCAAGCTCCGCGGCCTGATCTGGTTCGACGTAAAAGACCGCAACACCCACTGGCCCCTGGAGAGCTCGAGCAAGGCCACGGCCGCCTTCGCCAAGGGAATCCAACGCACGGTCTACCGACCGAATGAATTCAGCGGGCTGACGACCAGCGGCCCGATTTCGCCGCCTGCCTGGCCCTAGGAGTCACATCGCGGGCTCCCGGTGGAGTGCAGGTGGTGACCTTCAGGGAAGAAGCTCAGTTGCCTCCCGGCGGGCATTCTCTGCCTCCTCGTCGCGTCCAGTCACCGCTAGCCGATCAGCGAGATTGTTGAGCGCCCTCGCCAGGTCGGGCGCGTAGGCGGCGGGGGCGGTCTCAGCCAGCGCACGATAGGTCTCGACCGCCTCGTCGATCGCCTTCAGGGCCTCGTCCTCGCGGCCCGCTTCTGCGAGGCGGATGGAGAGATTGTTCAGGGCGCTCGCCAAGCTGGAAGCGTACGCAGCGGGGTTCGCCCCGACTAGCGAGCGGCGGATCGCGACAGCCTCCTCGCTCGCTTTCAGGGCTTCGTCTGGACGGCCCGCTTCTGCGAGGCGATTGGAGAGATTGTTCAAGCCCATCGCCAGGTCAGGCATGTAGGCGGCGGGGCTGGCCTCGGCCAGTGGACGGCGGATCGCTACAGCCTCCTCGCTGGCTTTCAGGGCTTCGTCTGGACGGCCCGCTTCTGCGAGGCGATTGGAGAGGCTGTTCAGAGCCCTCGCCAAGCTGGGCGTGTAGGCGGCGGGACTGGCCCTGCTGAGCACGCGATAGGTCTCGGCCGCCTCTTCGCTGGCTTCCAGGGCCTCGTCTTGGCGGTCCACATGCGCGAGACGGATCGAAAGGTTGTTCAGAGCGCTCGCCAGGTTGGGCGCGTGGGCGGCGGGGCTGGCCCTGGTCAGCGAGCGATAGGTCTCGACCGCCTCCTCGCTCACTTCCAGACCCTCGACCCGACGGCCCGCTTCCGAGAGACGATTTGAGAGGTTGTTCAGGGCGCTCGCCAAGTCGGGCGTGTAGGCGGCGGGACCGGCCTTGGCCAGAGCGCGATAGATCTCGACCGCCTCTTCGCTCGCCTCAAGGGCCTCGTCGCGGCGACCGGCGTGTGCGAGACGATTGCAGAGGTTGTTCAGGGCCATCGCCAGGTCGGGCATGTAGGTGGCAGGATCGGCTTTGGCGAGCGCGCGATAGATCTCGACCGCCTCCTCGATCGCTTCCAGGGCCTCGTCCAGGCGACCCGCGTCTGAGAGGTGGACGGAAAGGTTGTTCAGGGCCATCGCCAAATCGGGCGCGTAGGTTCCGGGGTCGGCCTTGGCGAGCGCGCGATAGGTCTCGACCGCCTCTTCGCACGCTTCCAGACCCTCGACCCGGCGGCCCGCTTCCGAGAGGCGGCTGGAGAGGTTGTTCAGGGCCATCGCCGAGCCAGGCGCGTAGGCGGCGAGGTCGTCCTTGACCAGAGAGCGGTAGATCTCGACCGCCTCTTCGATCGCTTGCAGGGCCTCGGCTCGGCGGCCTGCGTCTGAGAGGCGGACGGAGAGGGTGTTCAGGGCGCTCGCCAGGTCAGACGCGAAGTCGGTGGGGCTGTCCTTGACGAGGGAACGCTGTATCTCAACCCACTGAGCAGTCAGGGTCGCCGCGAGTTCGTTCAGCATGAGATCGGCGCGGGGAGGCATCAGACCTACGGCGGCGGACAGCGCCTCGGCATTCACCCTCACGACGGAGGCAGCGCCATCTATCGCAGCCGCCACGGTCACGGCGTTGCCGTAGATCAGATCACCGTCCTGAGCGCCTGCCGCCTGGGCCACGGCAACCTCACACAAACCGACCAGCTCCGTGCTGAAAATCGGCCTCAGCACTTCGGCCAGATCGGGGCGATCGGCGGCAGCTCTGGCCAACACCTCCAAGGGCCTGGTGATCTCCTCGGGCTCGCCGGCGGCGATGGCGCCGCCCAGCACCTCCGGCTGCTCGTTGAAGCACCGTGCCACCAAATGCTCGCCCAGCAGGTCGGGTTCCAGCGGGCCCCACCAGTGCGGCCCAGGGTATTGCGCGCGCACCCAGCGGGCGAGCCGGTTGCGCCGCTCGGCAGGGGCGTCACGCAGGTCCGAGAGTAGACGCAGGCGCTCCGCAGCCTGGGCCTCGCTGTCGGCCTTGACCAGGGTCGCCAGGGCCACCATCCGCTCCAGCAGAGCGTCATCGACATCGATCCCGGCGGAGCCCTCTCGCCAATAGCGGCGCTCATGCGCCAGCACCTCATCGAGCAGCCCCTCGCGGGTAGTTGGCGCCTCTTCCCCGTGGGCGGCCAGATAGGCGGCGATCACGACCATCAGCGGGTTCTCGAAGACCTCGTCTTCCAGGTCTGGAGCTGCCGCGGAGACCGGAGGTCCTCGCAGGTGTCCAGCCAGGGCGGGAACTGCGTCTTGAAAGAGCTTGCGCCGCTCCGCAACACCGAACGGTGCGTCTTCCAAATAGCAAATCTCGCATTCGTCCAGGACAGCGTCGAGCCCATCGACCCGGTCGGCAAGTCGCGAAGCCCAGTCGCCAACGCTGTCGGGACTGTCACGCACCAGCAGCAACACGCGCACCGGAGACTCCGGCGTGGCCTTGGCGTTCAGCAAGGGCAACAACAGCTCCACCTGCTCGGGACGCGTCTCGGCATAGTCGATGACAATCAACCGTGCAGTCGGGGCCTCGACCAGGGCGTCGAGCATCCCGGGGTCGGCAATCCGCGACAGAAAGCCGCACAGCCACCCGCTCTTCTGCGTCGCCAGACAAAGCTCGACCGCCAGGCGGGTCTTGCCAGTCCCTCCTCGCCCCCCGACTACCTGCCCGGCAAAAGGAGCGGGAGAATCGATCCAGGCGCTTAGCTCGGCAAGCAAACCGGCACGCTCGACGTAGGGAACGACCCCCGAGTGCGCACGAACCAAACGCGCCGGAGAGGGAAGCTTGGCGGCTACTGGAACATGAGCAGGTTCCAGGGGCACGGTGCGGGTGGTGCCGTCATAGGTGATCTCGATCCGCGAACCGACGACGCCCTGGATCTGGACGCTGCGGTTGCCCTGGATGCGCTGCTGTCCCACGGCGGGTGCTTAGTCGCGCGGCAGGCGCCCCTGGTTGATGTTGATCTCGCTGCTGCTTACCCCGCCGAGTTGCAGGTTCCCCTCGCCTTCCGCCACCTGCTCGATAGAGCCGATGACCATTCCCGCGCCTTCGCCCTGTTCGATGATCGTCTTCAGCTCGTCACGCAGTTCCGTCGAACGCGCCGCTCGGTCTTCGAGAAGCACAGCCAGGACTTCCTCCCGCCGTTTGCTGTCGGGGACCTCAGCCAAGCTCTCCAAGGCTTGCTCTGCCTCGGCGTCTCCCTCCCGCGAGAACCGCTGGCGCAGGGCCTCGAGCGCCTTTCGCGCGACCTGCACCCCGCTGTCCACCACGCCGTCCTCGGCTCGATTCAAGGCCTTGGCGAGCAGGGCAGCAACGATCATCCCAACTGATACCGGCTCGACCACGACGCTCTCCTCCGCTGTTTGCTTAGGCGATCTTGAGACAAAGAGGCTTGCACATGATGAAACTGGACCGCGTGCGAATCAATTCGACTGGAGGGCGGCCAGGTTCCACCTGACCACCCCCACAATCGCGTACGTCTCAGCTAAGCCGCTGCTCGAGCGCCGCCAGCTGCTGGTGCAGCTCTGCCGGCAACTTGTCGCCGAACTGGGCGAAGTGCTCTTTGACCTGGGGCAGCTGCTCGCGCACTAGGTCGTTGTCGACGGAGAGCAGCTCGCGCATCGCCTCGGGGTCGATGTTGAGGCCCTCGGTGTTGATGTCGCCCTCGCCGGGCAGCAGGCCGATCGCGGTCTCGACCGCCTCGGCGGAGCCGTCGCAGCGGCGGAAGACCCACTCGAGCACGCGGCTGTTCTCGCCGAAGCCGGGCCAGAGGAACTTGCCGTCGGCGTCCTTGCGGAACCAGTTGACGTAGAAGATCCGCGGCAGCTGGGCTCCCTCGCGTTGGCCGGCCTTGATCCAGTGGGCGAGGTAGTCGGCCATGTTGTAGCCGCAGAAGGGCAGCATCGCCATCGGGTCGAAGCGCAGTTCGCCGACGTTGCCGGCGGCCGCCGCGGTCTTCTCCGAGGACATCGTGGCGCCGAGGAAGACGCCGTGCTCCCAATCGAAGGCCTCGTGCACCAGCGGCACCGTGGTCGCGCGACGGCCGCCGAAGAGGAAGGCGTCGATCGGCACGCCGGCCGGGTCTTCCCACTCGGGCGCGATCGTCGGGCACTGCGCCGCCGGCGTGGTGAAGCGGGCGTTGGGATGGGACGAGGGAGCCTCTGACTCCGGCGTCCAGTCGTTGCCGTGCCAGTCGATCAGGTGCTCGGGGGCCTCGGAGGTCATCCCCTCCCACCAGACGTCGCCATCGTCGGTTTTAGCGCAGTTGGTGAAGATCGAGTTGCTCTCGATCGTCCGCATCGCGTTCGGGTTGGTGCCCTCGCCTGTTCCCGGCGCGACGCCGAAGAAGCCGGCCTCGGGGTTGACCGCGTAAAGGCGACCATCGTCGCCGAACTTCATCCAGGCGATGTCGTCGCCGACGGTTTCGACCTTCCAACCGGGCAGGGTCGGGATCAGCATCGCCAGGTTGGTCTTGCCACAGGCCGAGGGGAAGGCGCCGGTGACGTACTTGACCTCGCCCTCGGGCGAGGTCAGCTTGAGGATCAGCATGTGCTCGGCGAGCCAGCCCTCGTCGCGCGCCATCGCCGAGGCGATCCGCAGGGCGAAGCACTTCTTGCCGAGCAGGGCGTTGCCGCCGTAGCCGGAGCCGAAGCTCCAGATCTCGCGCGTCTCCGGGTAGTGGACGATGTACTTGTTGTCCTCGTTGCAGGGCCAGGGAACGTCCTCGAGCCCTTCGACCAGCGGCATGCCGACCGAGTGAACGCAGGGGACGAACTCGCCGTCGGTGCCGAGCACCTCGAGCGCCGCGGCGCCCATCCGGGTCATGATCCGCATCGAGGTGGCGACGTAGGGCGAATCCGTCAGCTGCACGCCGATGTGAGCGATCGGCGAGCCGAGCGGGCCCATCGAGAAGGGAACGACGTACATCGTGCGGCCGACCATGCAGCCCTGGAAGAGGCCGTTGAGGGTCTCGCGCATCGCGGCCGGGTCGCGCCAGTTGTTGGTCGGGCCGGCGTCGGCCTCGTTCTCGGCGCAGATGAAGGTCCGGTCTTCGACCCGGGCCACGTCGGCCGGGTCCGAGAGCGCCAAGTAGGAGTTGGGACGCTTGGCGTCGGAGAGGCGCTCGAAGGTGCCGGCGTCGATCAGGGTCTGGGCGAGGCGGTCGTACTCCTCGGCCGAGCCGTCGCACCAGTGGACGGCGTCGGGCTGGGTCAGGTCTGCGATCTCCCCGACCCAGTCGAGGAGCTGTGCGTGCGTGGTCGGCGCTTCGGCCGCAATGGTTTGGCTCATCCGCGGCACTTTATTCATTGGATCCACGGAGGTTGATCACACTTACGTCCGCATTTTCGTTGAGAATCTTCAGCGTAGCCGTCTGTTCCTCGCCTTTCTCGAGCTTCACGCTGCAACTGAAGGTCGCACCTTTTTCAACCTTCTGATCGGACGGGCAGTCGACGGCCAGAACCTTCTCTTCAAGCGACTTCGAGAGGTTCGCTTCCAGCGCTTCCTCGGTCTTGGTCGCATCGATCACCGTGTCGCCGCAGCCCGTGACGAGCACAGCGGCGGCGATCAGCCCGAGCACGAGGCCCGAGAACTTGAACAAGCTCATCCCTCTCCCATCTGGCGGGGTCACCTGCCAGAAGTATCCCAGGACACCAGGCTCCCGGCCCTCGTAGGTCGCGAGCCTCACGCCAGCCCGTCCGGGATGCCGTTTGGATAGGGTTCCCCGCCGCTGATGAGGTTCTTCGAGTTCGAGGCGCGGAAGGTTGTGGAGCTGGCCGGGATTCCGGTGACGAAGTACGGCTTCTGCACCTCCGCCGAGCAAGCGCGCAAGGTCGCCGAGGAAATCGGCGGCCCGGTCGTGATCAAGTCGCAGGTGCTGAGCGGCGGCCGGATGAAGGCCGGCGGCGTCAAGTTCGCCGACACGCCCGACGAGGCCGCCGAGCACGCCGAGGCGATCCTCAAGCTCGAAATCAACGGCCACATGCCGCGCGGCGTCCTGGTCGATCCGAAAGCCGAGATCAAGCAGGAGTACTACGCCGGGGTCGTCTGGGACGGCACGGCGAAGAAACCGCTGATGCTGTTCAGCGACATGGGCGGCATCGACATCGAGGAGGTCGCCGAGACCCACCCCGACCACGTCGGCCGCGGCCACGTCTCCAACCTGATGCCGATCCCCGACTTCGAGGCCAAGCAGGTGATCGCCGCTACCGGGGTCACCGGCTCGCAGCTCAACCGCGCCACGCCGGTCCTGGCCAAGCTCGCCCGCCTCTTCCGCGACAACGACATGACCCTGGCCGAGATCAACCCCCTCGCCGAGCTGACCGATGGCAGCTTCGTCGCCCTCGACGCCCACATGGAGATGGAGAACGAGGCGGTCGGCCGCCAGAAGGGCCTGCTGCGCAAGCAGCTCGAGATCGCCGAGGAGGACACCCGCGAGACCTACGAGCCCTCAGACTTCGAGCGCCACGTCGCCGCAATCGACGCCGCCGACCACCGCGGCGTGATCCAGGGCAAGGACCACGGCTTCGAGGGCAACCTCGGCCTCGTGATCGGCGCCGGCGGCGGCTCGCTGACCCTCACCGACGCCGTGCGCAGCCAGGGCGGCAAGCCCGCCAACTACTCCGAGATCGGCGGCAATCCCTCCGTCGCCAAGGCCTGCGGCCTGGCCAAGGAGGTGCTGGAAAAGGACGGCGTCGAGAAGATCGCGGTGATGATGTCGATCGTCTCCAACACCCGGGTCGACATCGTCGCCCGCGGCGTGATCAAGGCCTGCCTCGAGCTCGGCAAGGACCCCGGCGAGACGATCGCGATCTTCCGCATCCCCGGCGCCTGGGAGGACGAGGGCTTCAAGATCCTCGAGCGCTACGGGGTCGAGTACTGCGACCGCTCGGTCTCGATGTGGGAGGCTGCCGGCCGCGCCGTCGCCAAGATCCAGGGAGCCCCGGCATGACTGGCGACTTTTGCGTCGGTATGACGCATAACTCGCCAGAGAGGACTCGATGAGCATCCTGCTCTCCAAAGAGACGACCTTCATCGTCCAGGGGATCACCGGTCGCGAGGCGGTCAACCTGACCCGCGAGTGCCTCGACTACGGCTCCAAGATCGTCGGTGGCGTCACCCCGGGCCGCAAGGGCCGCGAGGTCCACGGCGTGCCGGTCTTCGACACCGTCGCCCAGGCGGTCGAGAACCACGGCGGCCCGATCGACGGCTCGGTCGTCACCGTCCCCCCCGCCTTCACCAAGGACGCCGTGCTCGAGGCGATCCTCAACGGGATCAAGCTGATCGTGATCGTCACCGAGCGGATCCCGCGCCGCGACGTCGCCCAGATGGTCGAGCTGGCCAACATCGAGGGCGCCCGCATCATTGGTCCCAACTGCCTCGGCCTGATCGTCCCCGAGGTCTGCAAGATGGGCGGCATCGGCGGCCCGGCCAAGGATGCGGCCAAGGCTTACGCGCCCGGCCCGGTCGGCGTGATGAGCCGCTCCGGCGGCATGACCACCGAGATCTCCTCCTCGCTGACCCAGGCCGGCCTCGGCGTCTCCACCGCCGTCTCGATCGGCGGCGACGCAATCATCGGCTCCACCTACGCCGAGCTGATGCCCTACTTCGAGGCCGATGAGCAGACGCAAGCGATCGTGATCTACACCGAGCCTGGTGGCCGCATGGAGGCGCAGCTCTCCGAGTGGGTAGCCGAGCACAACTCGCGCCTGCCGATCGTCGCCTTCATGGCCGGCAAGTTCATGGACGACGAGGAGATGAAGGGGATGAGCTTTGGCCACGCCGGCACGATCGTTGAGGGCAAGGAGGACACCGCGACCGAGAAGATCGCCCGGCTCGAAGCTGCCGGCATCCGTGTGGTTGAGCGGATCGACCAGATCCCCGACGCGGTCAAGGAGAAGCTGGGGGTTGCAGCATGAGCGAGACGCTGAACAAGGTCTTCATCGACGTCGAGGTCGACGCTTCCGTCGCCGGCGACGCCGAGCTGGCGAAAAAGCTGGAGGAAGTTTGCCCCGTCGACATCTTCAAGGCGACCGATGCCGGCGTCGACGTGGTCGAAGAGAACCTCGACGAGTGCGTCCTCTGCAACCTCTGCGTCGACGCCGCGCCCGCAGGAACGGTGCGGGTCGTCAAGCTCTACGAGCAGTAAAGCGACGCCTTCCTTTTGGCCCTGGTCGAGGTCAGGCGGGGCTGGCAACCAAGAAGGCAGCGGAGGATTCCGCTTCCTTGCGCAGGCGCTCGGGGATGACGATCATCGTGCGCAACTCCTCCAGCAGCGCTCGGTCACCCTCGATCTCGACCGCGCTCGCCGCCGGTTCGCCGACGACGAGGGCGGCGATCACTTCGATCGGCGAGCCGGCCAGCGAGAGGTCCGCATCGTCAGCGTAACCACGGACGATCGAGATCCAGCCATCCTCGATCCGCAAGCGGTAGTCCTGACCATCGGTGCGCAGGCCGAGCGTCATCGCGAAATCGGCGGGCGGCTGCAGGATCACGCGCACCGCACCGGGCAACGAGGTCGGCGCCAGGTCGATCACGTCTTCGAGTTTCTGCAGGCCCATGCCCCAGCGCCCCAGCTCGACCATCGGTCGCTCCAGGCCGCGGCCGAGCTCGGTCAGCTCATAGACGGTCGTCGACGCTGGCGGTTCGAGCTCGCGGCGCGCGATGATGCCGTGCCGCTCGAGCTCGCGCAGGCGCTTGGTGAGGACGTCCGTGGGGGCGCCACCGACCGCTCGGACCAGGGCCGAGAAACGCATCGGCCCCAGCGAGAGCTCGCGCACGATCAGCAGGGTCCAGCGCTCGCCGATGCGGTCGAGCGCGTAGGCAAGGCTGCAGGCCTGCCCGTACTGTCGTGAACCCATAGTTGGCATGATAGCAATTGAGTAATTGGGAATTCAAAGCTAGCACTTTGAATTCTGGTACGGTCCCGCCGTGCTCGTCTCATGTCAGTCCCGACCCCGGAGGTTGAACCCGCGATGACCCGGATTGCCAACCTCACCTGGCGCCACCCGAAGCTGGTCCTCGCTGTGGTCGGTGCCTTCGCCCTGCTCGCGGTTGCGATCGGGCACAACGTCGAGCAGCACCTCAAGGCGGCGGGCTTCACCGACCCGAGCTCCGAGAGCGAGCAGGCGACCGACCTGCTGCGCAACTCGCTTGGCTACGACCCCAACCCGGCGATCGTTCTCGTCGTCCGCAACCCCGATGGCGGGCAGTTGAACACCGGCAGCCCCGCCGTGCGGCGCGACGTCAGCCGGCTCAGCGCCGAAGTCGCCAAGGTCGAATACGTCGGCCGCGTGCTCAACCCACTGCGCAATCCACGCGCCGGCGCCGAGCTGATCGCGGAGGACGGCGAGTCGCTGGCGATCGCTGCCTACCTCTCGACCAATGACATCGAGGACGCCGGTGGGGTCGCCGCCGAAGAGGTCAAGGCGCTGGCCGACGCGAGCCCGCTCGACGTCGCCGAGGGCGGCTTCGCCCAGGGCTTCAACGAGACCAACGACCAGACCCGCAAGGACCTGACCACGGCCGAGCTGATCGCCTTCCCGGTCCTCGCCCTGCTCCTGCTCTTCGTCTTCCGCGGCGTAGTCGCCGCCTCGATCCCGCTCCTGATCGGCGGAATCTCGATCGTCGGCACCCTGCTCGTACTGCGGATCATGTCGGGCTTCGTCGACACCTCGCTGTTCGCGCTCAACATCGCCACCGGGCTCAGCCTCGGCCTCGCCGTCGACTACGCCCTGCTGATGGTCTCGCGCTACCGCGAGGAGATCGCCGGTGGCGGCGCCACGCGCGAGGCGCACCGGCGGATGGTGACGACCGCCGGTCGCACCGCCCTCTTCTCCGGGCTCACCGTCGCCGCCGCGATGGCGGCGCTGATCTTCATGCCGCAGCGCTTCCTTTACTCGATGGCGGTCGCCGGCGCCTCGGTCGCTGTGCTCTCCTCGGTGATCGCGATCCTCGTCGTCCCCGCCATGCTGCGGCTGCTGGGCACGCGCATCGACGCGCTCTCGATCCGCCGCGGCCCCGCCGTCTCCGACTCCTCCGACGGCTGGTACCGACTTGCGCGCGGGGTTATGCGGCGCCCGCTCGCGGTCGCCCTCGGCAGCGGCGCCCTGCTCCTAGCCGCAGCGGCGCCGCTGCTCTGGACGACCCTGACCGGCCCCAGCGCCGAAGCGGTGCCGCCGAACCAGCCCTCCTACGACGCCTACCGCTACCTCGAAGGCCACTACCCGCGCGACGTCACCGAGGCGGTAACGGTCGCGGTCGACGGGTCTGCCGGCGCCGGGCAGCTGGCCGCTTACCAGCGGCGCATCGAAGCGGTCGGCGACGTCGTGCGAGGCACGCCGTTCGCCCGCACCTCCAAGGACGTCGCCTACGCCAACTTCGCCCTCTCCGAACCGGCGCTCTCGAGTGCCTCGCAGGACGCGGTGCATGAGATCCGTGGCCTCGACCCGCCGGGCTCGGCAAGCGTCCTCGTCTCGGGCAACTCGGCCCGCTTCATCGACCAGAAGCAGAGCCTGCTCGGGCACGCCCCGCTGGTGGTGGCGATCATCTGCCTCACCACCCTGGTCGTCCTCTTCCTGCTCACCGGCTCGCTGCTGCTGCCGCTGAAGACGCTGCTGATGAACTCGCTGACGCTCGGCGCCACGCTCGGCATCCTCGTCCTCGCCTTCCAGGAGGGCTGGCTCAACACGCCGCTCGACTACACCGGCCCGGCAGCGATCGAGGTGACCAGCCTCGTCTTCCTCTTCGCCGTCATCTTCGGCCTGGCGACCGACTACGCGGTGCTGGTCATGGCGCGGATCAAGGAACGCCACGACCTCGGCGACTCCAACGAGGAGGCGGTCGCGGTCGGCATCGGCAGAACCGGCCGGGTGATCACCGCCGCCGCGGTGGCGATCGCCGTCGTCTTCCTCGCCTTCGGCGTCAGCAGCGTCTTCTTCGTCAAGCAGATCGCGATCGGCATGGCCTTCGGCGTGATGATCGACGCGACCATCGTCCGCGCCCTGCTCGTCCCCTCGCTGATGCGCCTCTTCGGCGAGTGGAACTGGTGGGCGCCGAAACCGTTGCGCCGCATCTACCTGCGCTTCGGCTTCTCCGAGGCCTAAGCACAGGGGCCGACGGGCCTCAGAACAGAGCCATTTGCGACTTTCGGTCCCGTCGGCGGCGGTTCGCGCAGCCTGTGAGGTCGATCACGTTACGCATATATAAATTTATATCCGGGTAACGTTGTCCCCGATGGCTGCAACGCCGACACGCTCGCGCCTCTCCAAGGCCGACCGCATGGAGCAGGCCCTGCTCGTCGCCCACGGTCTCTTCGCCGAGCGCGGCTACGCGGCGGTGACGATGGACGAGGTCGCAGCGGCCGTCGGCGTCACCAAGCCCCTCCTCTACAACTACTTCGGCAACAAGGAGCGCCTCTACATCGCCTGCATGAAGCGCGCCGGCGATGCCCTGGTGGCGACGATCCTGGAGACGGTCGCCGACACGACCAACCCCAGCGAGGCGCTCAACGACGGCCTGCGCGCCTTCTTCGCCTTCCTCGACGCCGACCGCGCCGCCTGGGCGGTCCTCTTCGACGAGACCCTGCCCCACAGCGGCGAGCTCGCCGACGGCGTCGCCGCCTACCGCGGCCGCCTCACCGAGCTGGTCTCCGCATCGCTGCTGGCCCAGCTGCCGGCCAAGCGCCGCGCCGCCGCGCGGATCGAAGTCGAGGCACTCTCCACCGCCCTGCTCGGCGCCGCCGAGGCGCTGGCGCGCTGGTGGCTGCGCACTGAAGCGACCACCGCCAAAGAGGCCGCCGAGCTCTTGATCGCCACCGTCGAGCCGGGCCTGCGCCTGCGCTCCACCCCATCTGCCAAATCCTCACGACCGAAACCGAAAGGTGAAAGCAGTTGACCGATAAACCACGTCGTGTCGCCGTGATCGGCGGCAACCGGATTCCCTTCGCGCGCTCCAACTCCGTCTACTCACGGGCGTCGAACCAGGACATGCTCACCGCCGCGCTCGACGGCCTGATCGGGCGCTACTCGCTCGAGGGCGAGACGCTCGGCGAGGTCGCCGGCGGCGCCGTGCTCAAGCACTCGCGCGACCGCGACCTCACCCGCGAGAGCGTGCTCGGCACCCGCCTGGCGGCCGAGACGCCCGCCTACGACGTGCAGCAGGCCTGCGGCACCGGCCTCGAGACGACGATCCTCGTCGCCAACAAGATCGCCCTCGGCCAGATCGACGCCGGCATCGCCTGCGGCGCCGACACCACCTCCGACGCGCCGATCGGACTCAACGAGGACCTGCGCGAAGTCCTGCTCGACGTCAACCGCGAGAAGTCGACCTTCGGCCGGGTCAAGCAGCTGACCCGAGTGCGACCCAGCCACGTCGTGCCGGCGATCCCCCGCAACGAGGAGCCGCGCACCGGCCTCTCGATGGGCGAGCACTGCGCGATCATGGCCGCCGAGTGGGAGGTCGGCCGCGAGCGAGCAGGACGAGCTCACGGTCAACAGCCACCACCACCTCGCCGCCGCCTACGAGCGCGGCTTCATGGACGACCTGGTCAGCCCCTACCTCGGGCTGGAGCGCGACCAGAACCTGCGCGCCGACTCCTCGCTGGAGAAGCTGGCCAAGCTCGGCCCGGTCTTCGGCGGTCCCGAGGGCACGATGACCGCCGCCAACTCGACCCCGCTCTCCGACGGCGCCTCGGCGGTGCTGCTGGCCAGCGAGGAGTGGGCGAAGGAGCGCGACCTACCGGTGCTCGCCTACTTCGTCGAGGGCCAGACCGCGGCGGTCGACCACGTGCACAAGCGCGAGGGCCTCCTGATGGCGCCGGCCTACGCGATGCCGACGATGCTCGACCGCATGGGAGTCGGCCTCGGCGACGTTCGACTTCTACGAGATCCACGAGGCCTTCGCCGCCCAGGTGCTCTGCACGCTCAAGGCCTGGGAGGACCCGGCCTTCTGCCGCGACCGCCTCGGCCGCGATAAGCCGCTCGGCTCGATCGACCGCGAGCGGCTCAACGTCAACGGCGGCTCGCTGGCCGCCGGCCACCCCTTTGCCGCGACCGGCGGGCGCATCGTCGCCAGCCTCGCCAAGGCCCTGCACGAGCAGGGCTCCGGCCGCGGCCTGATCAGCATCTGCGCGGCCGGCGGCCAGGGCGTCGTCGCCGCGCTCGAAAGCACAGGAGAGAACCAATGAACGTTCAAATCGACGCGGTGATCTCCGGTGGTTCAAATCCGTGGCGATTTGAACGTGAATCCGGAGGTGTGAAGTGAGCGACCTCTACACGCAGGTAGTCAACTCGCCCCCGGGCCGGATGATCGCCGGCCGGGTCGGCTTGCCCCAGCCGGCGCAGCTGGAGCGCCACGAGCCCGGCGCGCCGGTCGTCGCCGGCGCCGTGCTCAGCGGCGGCGCCCCGCGCGGCCGGCTCGGCAAGCGGATCGAGCAGGTGCTGGGCGAGACCGGTGCCGGCAAGCCCGAAACCACCAGCGCGCCGGTCAAGGCGCTGGTCTTCGACGCCACCGGGATCGTCGACTCGACCGAGCTGGTCGAGCTGCAGCGCTTCTTCCACCCCAACGTGAAGCGGGTGCAGCGCTCGGGCCGCGTCGTCGTGCTCGGCACGCCGCCGGCCGGCCTGCCGGCGCGAGCGGCGACCGCGCAGCGGGCGCTGGAGGGCTTCACCCGCTCGCTCGGCAAGGAGATCGGCCGCGGCATCGCCGTGCAGCTCGTCTACGTCGCCGAGGGCGCCGAGGAGGAGATCGACTCCACCCTGCGCTTCCTGCTCTCGCCCCGCTCCGCCTACGTCTCCGGCCAGGTGGTCGAGGTCGGCAAGGCAGTGACCAAGACCCCCGAGGTCGACTGGGACCCGCCCGCTCGACGGCAAGGTGGCGCTGGTCACCGGCGCCTCGCGCGGCATCGGCGAGGCGATCGCCACGACCCTGCACCGCGACGGCGCCGAGCTGGTCCTGCTCGACGTGCCGGCTCTCTCCGCCGACCTGACCGCGGTCGCCGAGCGGCTCGGCGCCGAGACGATCGAGCTCGACATCACCGATCCCGACGCGCCGCTGCAGATCGCCGCGGCGATCCCCGACGGCGTCGACGTCGATCGTCCACAACGCCGGCGTCACCCGCGATCGCACGATCGCCAAGATGCCGGAGGACCGCTGGAGCTCGCTGATGGAGATCAACCTCTCCAGCGAGGAGCGGATCAACGACGAGCTGCTCGAGCGCAAGCTGCTGCGCCCCAACGGCCGCATCGTCTGCGTCTCCTCGATGAGCGGCGTCGCCGGCAACTCCGGCCAGACCAACTACGCCACCTCGAAGGCCGGCGTGATCGGCATGGTCGAAGCGCTGGCGCCCGAGCTGGCCAAGCGCAAGCTGACGATCAACGCGGTCGCCCCCGGCTTCATCGAGACCCAGATGACGGCGAAGATGCCGATCGCGATCCGCGAAGCGGGCCGGCGCATGAACAGCATGTCGCAGGGCGGCCTGCCGGTCGACGTCGCCGAGACGATCGCCTGGTTCGCCAGCCCGGCCTCGACCGGGGTCAACGGCAACACGGTCCGCGTCTGCGGCCAGAGCCTGCTGGGGGCCTGATGAGCGCCCGCACGCTGGAGAGCTCGCCCAGCATCCTGCCGCTCTACGCCCGCGCCGCGGCGCCGATGATCCCCGGCGCCTCGCTGCTGCCCTTCGTCCCGGGCGGCGGCAAGGAGATCCCCGAGCTCGAGCTGACCCTGCCGCGGGTCCGCGCCGAGCGCCGAGCGAGGTCGCCGCCTACGACCGCGTCTGCGGCTTCGCCCTGCGCGACCACCTGCCCCCCACCTACCCGCACGTGCTCGCCTTCCCGCTGCACATGGCGGTAATGGCGGATGGCAGCTTCCCCTTCGGCGCCGTCGGCCTCGTCCACGTCGAGAACCAGATCGTCCAGCACCGGCGCATCGGCCTCGACGAGGAGCTGACGATCAAGGTCCAGCCGACCAAGCTGCAGCCGCACCCCAAGGGCCGCACCTTCAGCCTGCAGACCAAGGTCAAGGCCGGCAACCGAATCGTCTGGGAGATCGACCAGCACGATGCTGCGCCGCGGCGGCGGCAGCGAAGCCACCCCCAAGACCGGCAAGCCGAACTGCATCAACTTATCGACCCAGCAGGTGGAGAACTTGATGCAGACACGAGGCGCGAGCGCGAGTGCCGAGTGGAAGCTCGGCGGCGACCTGGGGCGGCGCTATGCGGCCGTCTCCGGCGACCGCAACCCGATCCACATGCACGCGCTGGACGGCGAAGCCGCTCGGCTTTCCGCGGGCGATCGCGCACGGGATGTGGACCAAGGCGCGCTGCCTGGCGGCGATCGAGAGCCGCCTGCCCGACGCCTTCCAGGTCGACGTGCGCTTCCGCAAGCCGATCCTGCTCCCGGGCCGGGTCGAGTTCGCCAGCGCTTCGGAGGGAGACGAGATCGAATTCGCGGTGCGCGACGCAAAGCGCGGCACACCGCACCTCGACGGCCGCGTTGTGCCGCTCGAGGCCAAACCCAACGACGGGAGGAAGTAGAAATGCCCACCGCCACCGACGACAAGGGAGTGGCCGAGCGCAGCATGGGCCTCGGCCTGCGCTGGCTCAACAAGCTCGCCGGCTCGGACCTGCTCGACCGCATCCGCATCCGCAAGCAGGTCGAGCGGGCGCTCTTCACCGGCACCAAGAACGGCTTCCGCTCGGCGACCGCCGCCGGGCGCACCTTCAAGGCCGCGCAGAACCTGACCGGGCCGGCGCGGCAGAAGCCGAGCAAGCCGCGGGCGCTCTTCGACATCACCCCCGACGACGAGCAGCAGATGCTGCAGGAAGGCGTGCGCGACTTCGCCGAGGCGAAGGTGCGGCCGGTCGCCAAGCAGGCCGACTTCGACAAGTCGACGCCGAGCGAGCTGCTCGACCAGGCCAACGAGCTCGGCGTCAACATGCTCGGCGTCCCCGAGGAGCTCGGCGGCGTCATGCACGAGCAGGCCGCCGTCACCAGCGTCCTGATCGGCGAGGCCCTCGCCCACGGCGACATGGGCGTCGCCTACGCGGCCCTCGCCCCCGGCGCCGTCGCCACCGCGATCGGCCACTGGGGCACGCCCGAGCAGGAGGCGACCTACCTGCCCGCCTTCACCGGCGAGGACACGCCGGCGGCGGCGCTGGCGATCCTCGAGCCGCGGCCGCTCTTCGATCCGCTGAAGCTGGAGACGACGGCCCGCAAGGACGGCGATGACTGGGTCCTCAGCGGCACCAAGTCGCTGCTCGCCCGGCCCAACGATTGCGAGCTCTTCCTCGTCGCCGCCGAGGCCGAGGACCTCGGCCCGGCGCTCTTCGTGATCGAGTCCGGCACCTCCGGCCTCACGGTCGAGGAGGAGCCGGCGATGGGGCTGCGCCCCGCCGCCACCGGCCGCCTCCTGCTCGAGGACGTGACGCTGCCCGCCACCGCCCTGCTCGGCGAGGGCAAGCGCGAGGACTACGTCGAGTGCGTGCAGCGCGCCCGCGTCGCCTGGTGCTCGCTCGCGGTCGGCACCGCGCAGGCGACGCTCGACTACGTCAAGCAGTACGTCAACGAGCGCACCGCCTTCGGCGAACCGATCTCCAACCGCCAGGGCGTCGCCTTCGCGGTCTCCGACATCGGCATCGAGACCGAAGGCATGCGGCTCGCCACCTACCGCGCGGCCAGCCGCGCCGACCAGGGCCAGGACTTCGCCCGCGAGGCGGCGATGGCCCGCCGGCTCTGCGCCCAGAAGGGGATGCAGATCGGCTCCGAAGGAGTGCAGCTGCTCGGCGGCCACGGCTTCGTCAAGGAGCACCCGGTCGAGCGCTGGTACCGCGACCTCCGCGCAGCGGGCGTGATGGAGGGCGCCCTGCTCGTCTAGCGCCAAGCGCTGAGAGCTGAAAGGAACCCATGATCAATCTCGAGATACCCAAGAAGTTCAAGCCGCTCGCCAGCCAGGCGAACCAGGTCGCGACCGGAGGTCTTCCGGCCGATCTCGCGCAAGTACGACGAGGCCGAGCACTCCTATCCCAAGGAGCTCGACATGCTCGCCTCGCTGATCGACGGCATGAACGAGGGCTCCGACATCGGCGGCGCCGGTGCGGCCGGCGTGCGCCGCGAGTCAAACGGCGACGGCGACACCGGCAACCGCAACGGCTCCAACCTCTCCACCGTGCTCGGCATCATCGAGCTCTGCTGGGGCGACGTCGGCCTGCTGCTCTCGATGCCCCGCCAGGGGCTCGGCAACTCGGCGATCGCCTCGGTGGCGAGCGACGAGCAGCTGAGCACTACGGCGGCAAATGGGCGGCGATGGCGATCACCGAGCCCGAGGCGGGCTCGGACTCGGCCGCGATCCGCACCACGGCCGACCTCGACGGCGACGAGTACGTGCTCAACGGCGAGAAGATCTTCGTCACCTCGGGCGACCGCGCCGACCTGATCGTGGTCTGGGCCTCGCTCGACCGCAAAGTCGGACGGGCGGCGATCAAGTCGTTCATCGTCGAGCGCGACAACCCGGGCCTGAAGCTGGACCGGCTCGAGCACAAGCTCGGCATCCGTGCCTCGGACACCGCCAACTTCACCCTGCAGGACTGCCGGGTGCCGAAGGAGGCGCTGCTGGGCGACTCCGGAGATCGAGCGACCAAGCAGGGCTTCGGCGGCGCGATGCAGACGTTCGACAACACGCGGCCGCTGGTCGCGGCGATGGCGGTCGGCGTCGCCCGCGCCTCGCTGGAGGAGACGCGCAAGCGGCTCGAGGAGGCCGGGGTCGAGATCGACTACGACACCCCGGCGCTGGGCCAGTCCGCGGCGGCGGCCCGCTACCTCGAAATGGAGTCCGACTACGAGGCGGCGCACCTGCTCACCCTGCAGGCGGCCTGGATGGCCGACAACGGCAAGCCCAACTCGCTGCAGGCCTCGATGGCGAAGGCGAAGGCGGGGCGCACCTGCGTCGATGTCGCGCTCGGCTGCGTCGAGCTCTGCGGCACGTTGGCTACGGCGAGAACGAGCTGCTCGAGAAGTGGGCCCGGGACGCGAAGATCCTCGACATCTTCGAGGGGACCCAGCAGATCCAGCTGCTGATCGTGGCCCGCCAGCTGCTCGGGAAGAGCTCCGCCGACCTGCGCTGAGCCGAATCTCATCGATCCGCGCCCGCGCCGACGGTCGCCTGCACCCACTCGGCGAGAAAGGGCTCGACGATTCGGTAGGCGCCCGTCTTCACCCGCCACCACTTCGCGTTTGACCAGCGCTCGCAGCGCCTTTTGAACGTTGGTGGTGGCGGGCAAGTCGTGGCGGTCGCGGTATTCGGCCGTGAAGGGTCGGCCTGCCTCGCGTGCGAGCGCGACCAGGAGTTGCTTTTGAACCGCGGCGGCGCTGTCCCAAAGAAGGCTGAAATGCGCGTGCTCGGAATGGAGCACCGCGGCCAGCGCCCCTCCGAGTTGTTCGCTTGACGCCGTCTCGCCTGCGGCGGTCCGCCCCCAGAGGAAGTAGCAGAGCTCCTGCGTTGCGTAGGGGTGGCCGCCGGTGCGGCCGAGCAGATCATCGACGACCTCGGGTGCGACAGCCCTGTCGGTCGCGCGGAACCGGTCGAGGATGAAACCGGCGAAGGGCTCGGCGGGAATCATCCCCAGCTCGATCGACTTGGCGCTGCGCCAAAAGGGCTCGTTGGCGTCGTTGAATATTCGCTCCATCACGTGCTGCTTGCTCCCCAGGTAGACGTGGGCCACCTCGGGCTGTTTCTGGAACGCCGAGCGCAGGAGCTTGGGTAGGCCGGGATCGATCTCGACGATCTCCTGGAACTCGTCCATGACCAGCGCGGTTCGCCTGCTCCGCGCGCCACCGAGCTCGGCGGGCAGCTCGAGCAGCCTCTCCAAGGTTGCGTCGATGTCCGCGCGGCCTTTGCGCAACCCCGAAGCTGAAGGAATACGAGCCCTCTCGGATTGACGTTGATTATCGGCTGAACCTGCAGGCTGCGAAAGGGCGCCAGCGCCTTCTCCCGCGCTCGCTCCAGTGGCGTCGCAATCTGCTCGTAGATCGATTTCGCCAGCGCCGCGGCCAACCCCTCTTTCGTCGGCGTCGTCATCAGGTCGACCTGCGCGAGCAGGACCCGTTGCGGCCAAGCACCCGCGCGACGCGCCAAATCAGCGATGACTTGCCGCAGCGGCGTGGCGCGAAGACGACCACGTCCTGACCGTTGCGAATGTCGCTTGCCAGCTCATCGACCTCGTTTTCACGATCGGCAAACGACTCGTCGAGAGCGAGCGCACCGAAGCTGAACGGATTCGTCGGGGTATCGAAATCCATATACCAGAAAGTATTATACCGGTTTAGGTATGTGGAGAAGCTGAGCTGATGTCACCGACTGGAAATTCCTATACTTTTAAGTATAATACTAAAGAGTATTATACGCAGCTTACGGCGCTTCCGCTCGTCTTCCCATATAAGTGCGTGCCCGCAATGAATTTCCCTGCCCGTGAACTTCGTTGAGGACGTGATGGAACGATCTCCCGGCCTCGCGGCTGGGGATCGTTGCCATTGATGGCGAAGGGAATCGGCGGGATTGGCACTTCGGCGAACTGATTGCCTGCTCGGCCGGGCTCTCGGGGGCGTTTGCGGCGCGGGGGGTCAAGCGCGGCGACGTGGTGATGACGCTGGTCGGCAACCGGATCGAGTGGGTGCTCTCGCTGCTTGCCTGCTGGCGGATGGGGGCGGTGGCGCTGCCCTGCAGCACGCAGTTGCGGCGGCAGGATCTGGCGCTGCGGGTGGCCGCTGCTGATCCGAAGCTCTGCGTTGGCGAGGACGCGCTGCTGGCCGAGCTGCCGGACGGCGTGGGACGATGACGATGGCCGAGGTCGCAGCGACGCTCGATGAGGACCGGCCGCAGGAGACGCCGGCGCCGGTCGAAGCAATGGACGCCGAGGACCCGGCGCTGATCGTCTTCACCTCGGGCACGACCGGCGAGCCGCGCGGCGTCGTCCACGCCTACCGCTACCTGCTCGGCCAGCAGGGACCAGGCGGAGCACTGGTTCGGCGCGCGCAAGGGCGAGCTGGCCTGGTGCACCACCGCGACCGGCTGGTCGAAGTCGGCCCGCAACGTCTTCCTCGCTCCCTGGCTGACCGGCGCGGCGGCGGTGATCCACGACGGCCGCTTCGACCCCGCCGAGCGGCTCGACTTCGTCGAGGCGCTCGGCGTCAACGTCCTCTGCCAGGCGCCGACCGAGTACCGGATGCTGGCCAAGCGCACCGCCCTGCGCCCCCTGCCCAAGCTGCGCCGCATGGTCTCTGCCGGAGAGCCGCTCGAGGCCGAGACGATCGCCGCCTTCCGCGCTGCGACTCGGGCTGGAGGCCGCCGACGGCTACGGCCAGACCGAGACCGGCCACATCAGCGGCAACCACGTCGGCGTGCCGGTCCGCCAGGGCTCGATGGGCAAGCCGCTGCCGGGCGTCGAGACCGCGGATCGTCGACGGCGAACTGCAGCTGCGCGCCGCCTCCTCCCCCACCTTCTTCTCGCGCTACCTCGACGGCGAGCGCTTCGAGGGCGAGTGGTGGCCGACCGGCGACCTGGTCCGCGAAGACGAGGACGGCTACCTCTACTTCGAGGGCCGCGACGACGACATCATCCTCTCCTCCGGCTACCGGATCGGCCCCTTCGAGGTCGAGTCGGCGCTGCTCTCGCCACCCCGCCGTTGCCGAAGCCGCCGCGGTCGCCGCCCCGGACCCGGAGCGCGGCGCCGTCGTGCGGGCGATCGTCGTCCCGCGCGACCGCGAGCCCAGCGAGGAGCTCGCCCGCGAGCTGCAGGAGCACTGCAAGCTCGAGACCGCCCCCTACAAGTTCCCCCGCATCGTCGAGTTCGCCGCCGGAGCTGCCGAAGACGAGCAGCGGCAAGATCAAGCGGGCGCAGCTGCGAGGAGGGTAGGCTGGAGCTGATGGCCATCAACCGCGCCAGCCAACCGACGCCGCGACCGTCGGCCGTGCCTACTTCGAGGCTGTCGGCAGGCGCGACCTCGACGCGATGACGGCCTTCTACGAGCCAGGTGGGACAGGCGAGATCTACGGCCTGGTTGAGCTGGAGGTGCCGGACTCCTACCGAGCCTGGTTCGGCAACCTCTTCCACGCCTTCCCCGACTTCCAGCTGGAGATCATCGAGGTGGTGCCGCGAGGCGAGAAAGGCAGCGGTGCGCTGGCGCGCCACCGGCACCTTCAATGGCTCGGCAAGTTTCGAAGGGCTCGACCCCAACGGCGCCCGCGTCGAAGTCCAGGGCTGTGACGTGCTGACCATCCGTGATGGCCGATCCAGCGCAACGACGCCTACATGAACGGAACGCGAACTGGCGCGTCAGCTCGGCGCCCTGCCCCCCGCCGCTCGGCGGCCCGAGCGGGCGATGACCGCCGCGCTCAACCTGAAGACCCACTTCGCCGACGCGATCCGCCAGCGCCGCTAGCGAAGCCTCGCGACCGCGCCAGCGCCCCAGCGGCGCTAGAGCGCCTCGGCGACGTCGACCGGGCGACCCAGGTGGTAGCCCTGGGCCATGTCGACGCCGTATTCGCGCAGCATCTGCGCCGTGATGTCGTCCTGGACGTACTCGGCGATCGTCGTCTTGCCGAGGCCGCGGGCGATCTGGACGATCGCCTGGACGGTGAGCTGGTCGGCGTCGCTGTTGGGCATGTCGCGGATGAAGGAACCGTCGATCTTGATCAGGTCGAAGGGGATGCTCTTCAGGTAGTGGAAGGGCCCGAAGCCGGCGCCGTAGTCGTCGATCGCGACCTGGCAGCCGAACTCGGTGATGCGATCGGCGAAGCCGCCGGCCGCTTCGTAGTCGTGGACCGGCGCGGTCTCGGTGATCTCGAAGGTGCAGCGCGCCGGGTCGGCGCCGCCTTCGTCGAGGCTGCGCTCGATGAATTCGAGCACCGAGAGGTCGGCGACCGAGGCGCCGGAGAGGTTGACGTGCAGCGAGACCGGATCGCCGTCGCGCTCGCGCCGGGCGAGCAGCTCGAGCGCCTGGGCGACGACCCAGCGGTCGAGCTCCTGAACCATCCCGGAGCGCTCCGCCGCCTCGATGAAGGAGGCGGCCGGCAGCAGCTCGCCGTTCTCGCCGGTCATCCGCAGCAGCAGCTCGTAGCGCTCGATCCCACCCGAGGCGAGCCAGCGGATCGGCTGGGTGTGCAGGCTGAGCCGGTCCTGGGTGAGCGCATCGCGGATCCGCGCGCTGGTCGTCTGCCGGCGCAGCTGCTGGCGCTGCGGCTCGGTCGGGTCCTGGAAGAGGGCGATCTGGTTGCGACCCTCCTCCTTGGCCCGGTACATCGCCTGGTCGGCGGCAACCAGGACCGCCTCGGCGCCGATCCCACGTCTCGCCGCCGAACATCGTGATGCCGACGCTGATCGTCGCCTGCTCCATGTCCAGCCCGGCGGCGGCGCTCTCGGCGACCTGGGCGCGCAGGTCCTCGCCCAGCTGGAGCGCGCCCGCGGTGTCGGACTGCGGCATCAGCACCGCGAACTCGTCGCCGGAGAGGCGGGCGACGATGTCGGTGGTGCGCACCCGCTCGCGCATGATCGCGGCGACGTGGCGGATCAGGTTGTCGCCGGCGTGATGGCCGAGGCAGTCGTTGATCGCCTTGAGGCCATCGATGTCGATGATCATCACCGCGCCCTGACCCCCGTAACGGGCGGTGAAGGAGACGTAGGTGTCGAGCTCGGCGCGGAAGCGGCGGCGGTCGAGCAGGCCGGTCAGCGAGTCGTGATCGGCGATGTAGCGCAGCTCGGCCTCGGTTTTCTCGGCCCTGCGCAAGCGCCTCGTCGATGACCTTGCGGTCCTCGGGTCGAGCTTGGCGAGCACCGACTCAATCGCCGGATCACCTTGGATTGGAGGATCTTCGCGGTTCAACTCACTGAAGTTAGAACTTTCCGCGGCGGTTCGGATCGGGGCTCACGCACTGCACCAAGATTGCGTACGAATTTCATCTACTCGGTATTGCCAATTGTCGACCGTAAAACGTCCATCACCGGCCTAAAGAGCCCTGGGGCCAAGAACGACGCCGAGTAATGTGAGAGCCCGATGGCCAACCGCCTCGCCCAGGAAACCAGCCCCTACCTGCTCCAGCACAAGGACAACCCGGTCGACTGGTACCCCTGGGGCGAGGAGGCGCTGGCGCGGGCCCGCGACGAGGACAAGCCGATCCTGCTCTCGGTCGGCTACTCGGCCTGCCACTGGTGCCACGTGATGGAGCGCGAGTCCTTCGAGGACGCGGAGACCGCCGCCTACATGAACGAGCACTTCGTCAACGTCAAGGTCGACCGCGAGGAGCGCCCCGACGTCGACGCCATCTACATGGAGGCGGTCCAGGCGATGACCGGCCAGGGCGGCTGGCCGATGACCGTCTTCCTCGACCCCGAGGGCGTCCCGTTCTACGGCGGCACCTACTTCCCGCCGGAGACGAGCCGCGGCATGCCGAGCTTCCGCAGGTGATGGAGGCGATGGTCGACGCCTTCGAGACGCAAGCGCGAGGAGATGCGCGAGGCGCGGCCCGCAGATCCGCGAGTCGCTCGGCGCCGATCGGCCAGGTCGAGCCGTCGCCGGAGCCGCTCGACGAGTCGCGATGCTGGACGGAGGCGGTCGAGCGCCTGCAGGCGGCCGTCGACCGCGCGAACGGCGGCTTCGGCGGCGCGCCCAAGTTCCCGCCCGCCGCGCGCGCTCGAGCTCCTGCTCGCACCGGCGGCCGAGAACGGAGCCGGTCGCGACCTGACCGCTCGACGCGATGATGGCCGGCGGCATCTACGACCAGCTCGGCGGCGGCTTCGCCCGCTACTCGGTCGACGCCGCCTGGCTCGTCCCCCACTTCGAGAAGATGCTCTACGACAACGCCCTGCTGGCCCGCGCCTACCTGCACGGCTGGCAGGTGCTCGGCCACGAGCGCTGGCGGCGGGTCTGCGAGGAGACGCTCGACTGGGCGCTGCGCGAGATGCGCGGCCCCGAGGGCGGCTTCTACTCGGCCCTCGACGCCGACTCCGAGGGCGAGGAGGGCCGCTTCTACGTCTGGACGCCGACGAGATGCGGAGGCGCTCGGCGAGGCCGGGCTCGGCGCCGACGCGATCGAGCGCGTGCTCGGCTACTGGGGCGTCAGCGCGGCGGGCAACTTCGAGGGCCGCAACATCCTCCATGTCCCGCTCGGCGCCAGCGCGCAGCGAGCCCGCCGAGCTCGACGAGGCGCGCACGCGCCCTCTACGCGCTGGCGCGACCGGCGCGTCCGGCCGGGCCTCGACGACAAGCGGATCTGCTCCTGGAACGCGCTGATGATCGCCGCCCTCGCCGACGCCGGCGCGGCGCTCGGGCGCGAGGACTACCTCGACGCGGCGTCGCGCCTGCGCCGGCTTCGTCTGGGAGTCGATGCGCGACGCCGACGGGCACCTGCTCCGCACCTGGAAGGACGGCGAGGCGCGCCTCAACGCCTACCTCGAGGACCACGCCTTCCTGGTCGAGGCCCTGCTGCGCCTCTACGAGGCGACGCTCGAGGTGCGCTGGTTCGACGCCGCCCGCGAGACTCGCCGACACGATGATCGAGCGCTTCGCCGACGACGAGCGCGGCGGCTTCTTCACCACCTCCGACGACCACGAGGAGCTGATCGCCCGCCGCAAGGACGTCGGCGACCACCCGATCCCCTCCGGCAACTCCTCCGCCGCCTACGGCCTGCTGCGGCTCGCGGCCCTGACCGGCGAGCGCGCGTACGAGGAGCGCGCGATCGGCGTCTTCCGCCTCTTCGCGCCGGCGCCGGCCAGCACCCCGACGCCTTCGGCCACCTGCTCCAGGCGATCGACTTCCACCTCGCCCCCGTCCGCGAGGTCGCCCTGGTCGCGCCCGAAGCGACCCGGCTCGGCGAGCTGGCCGCGGTCGGTCCGCTCCGCGCACCGCCCCCACGTCGTCCTCGCCGGCGGCCCCGAGGGCTCCGAGACGCCCGGAGCTGCTGCGGGACCGCGGCGCCGTCGAGGGCCAAGCCGGCCGCCTACGTCTGCGAGCACTTCGCCTGCAAGGCGCCGGTCACCGACCCCGAAGCCCTGCAACGAGCTCTCTGCCGAACCTCTGAGACGGCTCGGTCGGGGCCCCTCACGACCGCCTCAGAGAATCGGCAGGAACTGCTCGATCTCGAACGGCGTGACCTGCACGCGGTAGTCCTCCCACTCCTGCCGCTTGATCTCGACGAAGCGGTTGAAGGTGTGCTCGCCGAGCGTCCGCAGGACCAGCTCCGACTCGGCGGCGAGCTCGATCGCCTCGCCGAGCGTCTCGGGCAGCTGCTCGATGCCGCGCCGCTGGCGCTCCTCCGGCGTCAGGTGGTAGAGGTTCTGCTCCATCGGCTCGGGCAGCTCGTAGCCCTTCTCGATCCCCTCGAGGCCCGGCGTGCAGCATGCCGGCGAAGCAGAGGTAGGGGTTGCAGGCGGGGTCGGGGCAGCGCAGCTCGGCCCGGGTCGCCTGCTCCTTGCCGGGGTGGTAGAGCGGCACCCGGATCAGCGCCGAGCGGTTGCGGCGCGACCAGGCCAGGTAGACCGGCGCCTCGTAGCCGGGCACGAGCCGCTTGTAGGAGTTGACCCACTGGGCGAAGAGCGGGGAGATCTCGCGCGCGTGCTTGAGCTGGCCGGCGATGAACGCCTTCGCCGTGGCCGAGAGGAAGTACTGGTCGTCGGCATCGAAGAAGGCGTTCTTGCCGTCCTTCGACAGCGACTGGTGGACGTGCATGCCCGAGCCGTTCTCGCCGTAGCAGCGGCTTCGGCATGAAGGTCGCATACCAGCCGTACTTCATCGCGTACTCCTTGACCGTGATCCGGTAGGTCATGCAGTCGTCGGCCATCGCGAGCGCGTCCTTGTAGCGCATGTCGACCTCGTGCTGGGAGGGGCCGACCTCGTGGTGGGTGTACTCGACGTGGATGCCCAGCTGCTCCAGGGCGAGCACGGTCTCGCGGCGCACGTCGGAGCCGGCGTCGAGCGTGGTCAGGTCGAAGTAACCGCCCTCGTCGAGCACCTCGGGCATGCCCGCCCTCGGGTTTGGCCGAGCGGAAGTAGAAGTACTCGAGCTCGGGGCCGATGTTGAAGGCGTCGAAGCCCATGCTCCTCGGCCCGATCGAGCGCCCGCCGCATGATCCAGCGCGGATCGCCCTCGTAGGGTTCGCCGCCCGGGACCTGGATGTCGCAGAACATCCGCGCCGCCGCGTTCTCGCCCTCCGGGCGCCAGGGGATCAGGGCGAAGGTCGAGGGGTCGGGCATGGCGATCATGTCGGACTCCTCGATCGGGTTGAAGCCGGTGATCGAGGAGCCGTCGAAGCCCATGCCGCCCTCGAAGGCGTCCTCGAGCTCGGCGGCGTTGATCGAGAAGCTCTTCAGCTGGCCGAGCACATCGGTGAACCAGAGCCGGACGAAGCGGACGTCGGCGTCCTTGACCAGCTGGGCGACGTCAGCGGCACTCTTCGGTTGATCTGCCATGTTCGGGGCCTCCTGGTCTCGCGCTTGTCCGCTTCGAGCGCGCAACGATAGGCCAAAGCTCCGTCGCAAACCGGCGCGCGTCGCCAGGCAGTGAACCGGTTGGGTAGAAGCACCCGTATTCGGGTAGAGAGCGGGTGCTTCGAGGCGGCTTGCGGGACGGCCGAAAAGCAGGTATAACTTACGAGACGTAAGTAGATGGCTGAAAGTAAAGTAAAGGCCAATTAAAGGCTCTGTAAAGCGGAATTCCCCCGTCGGAGCCGGAGGCGGATGCAAGTGACAGTTAAAACAGACGTGAGCAGGTTCCAGATCCACGACGAGTTGACGGCACCTGATGAGAGCGCCCCCCTGATCAAAACGATCCAGGCCACGGGTGGCGCCGTAACCAAGTTCGTTGGCGTGCTGGCAGGCGCGCCAGCTGTTCTGCGCGCCTACACGCGGATGCGCTCGGAGCTTCGCGGCGGCGTCCTGCCGCGGGCGACGCGCGAGCGGATCGCCCTAGCGGTCGCCGAGTACCGCGACGACACCTACAGCATCGCCCAGCACGCCAAGTCGGCACGGAGCGCCGGCCTCGGCCTTGACGAGGTCTCCCGAGCCCGCAGCTTCTCCTCCAACGACCCCAAGGAGGCGGCGCTGCTCGAGTACCTGCACGGTGCCCTCGAGGCCAACGGCCACCCCCCGCTCCACCTGCATGAGGAGGCGCGTGAGATCGGCTGGACCGACGAGGAGCTGCTCGAGGCAGTGGCCCACCTGGTGCTCAATGAGTTCCAGAGCCTGATCGCCGGCGCGGCCGAGCTTCCGAAAGACCAGTCGGGTCCTCGGGTCCTTCCCTCCGTGGCGTAGGGCCGCCGGCCACCCTGCCCAAAACGAGCGGCCTCCGGCCGCTCTTGAGTGTTTTGGGCAGGGCACCCGACGGCCCTTCCCAGGGACGGCAAAACTCCGCGGACCGAGAGGAGGGGTCGGTTGCCCCTCCTCAAAACACTCAAGCGAGGCTCCTGCCGAGCGTTTTGAGGAGGGGTGACCGACCCCTCCTCACGCTCAGCGCTAGTCCTCGACGACTGTGACCGTGTAGAGCAAACGGGCCGTTGCGTAACGGCAGCCGTAGTCGGCGCGAGAGCCCACCTTCTCCTGAGCTTCGCCTTGGCGGACGTCATTGGAGTCGACGCATTTGCCGACTTCGCGGCTGGCTCTCCAAGCGCTGGTGGAGGGCTGGCCTTGGGCGAAAGCGGGGGCCCAGGTGGGGACGGTGAGGCCGACTATGTCGCCCGCTTTGACGCGCAGAGAGGCGCCGAATTTGACCGTCTGCCCCAGGTAAGGACTAAGGACGTGGACCGAGCCCTGGGCGCGGAGGGCGTAGCGCGGCGGGTTGGTGCCGGCGACGCGGCGCAGGATCGCCAAACGCGCCTCGGGCGGGGTGCCGAAGAAGCTGTTGAAGAAGGAGCGCTGGCTGCTGGTCGGCTGCGAGAGGGTCAGCGTCCAGGACTTGATCGTGCCGTCCTTGCGCACCTTGAAGGGCAGCGAGCCCTGGCTGGTGCTGACCTGGAAGCCGGTGACGCTGCCGATCGCCTGGCAGGGTGACTCCGGGCAAGAGGGATCGGGCATCGTCGCGGTGTTGCCGAGCACCACGGTGGTGTGGGCTTCTTCCGGCGCGGCACCGGCGCTGCCGGCAAAGGCTACGAGGAGCGCAAGCAGGCCCGCCAGCGAGATGGCAAGCGCCACCCGGCCGCGCATCCCGGCCGACCCAGCGTTGACAGCTGCTCGCAAAGACCCCGACATTCGTGCTCCTCTCGTTGGAAACCTGCCCGTTCCGGGGCAGATTTACCATCAAACCGAGAAATCCTGCTTAGTCGCGCTAGCCGGAGGAGCCGACGGCGACCGCGTAGCGGACCTGCCCCACCCCTTCGAAGCCAAGCGCGAGACGGGCGCCGTTGGTGAGGTCGAAATCGTTGCCGGGTGTATAGGGACCGCGGTCGATCACCCTGGTGACCAGGGATTGGCCGTGGTAGGTGAGCTTGACCGTCGTGCCGCAGGGCAGCGTGCGATGGGCGACGCCGATCGTGCCCGGCCGCAGGGTTTGGCCGCAGGCAGTGCCGTTGCCATAGAGGCCGGGTCCGTACCAGGTGGCGCCGGCCGAGCGCATCGGGCTGCTGAAGACGAGGCTCGCACCGCCCGGGCCCGGCGTAGTGGCCACGGGACCCGGCGCTCCCGCCCCGCCGGTCTGCGCCTCGGCCGCCAACGGGGCTAGAGCCAGGGAGAGCAGCGCCGTCGCCAGGGAGATTCGTCGCAGCCGACGGCCAAAGCGCGCGCGCTCAGCGTGCCCTTGCCGTGAATGATCTTTCCGCCCATGGCGGTTCCTACCTGTCTTCATTAGCTCTTTGCGACGCTTACGGGGTTAGCTGACGGGCTCGCGCTGAAAGAGCTGCGCTACGCGGCAGATGCCGGCGATTCGCCCCAACAATTGGGTCCCCCGCTCTTTGCGATATGTAGGCAAAGATTCAGCGGAAGTTGGCGGCAGGTTAGCAAACGCTAAGACAGAAACTTTGGCAGGCATGGAAAAGGCCCCCTTGCGGGAGCCTTTTCGTTAGCGGGCCTGTAAGCCGGATCCTGTCGTGAGCGGCTATCTGTCTCACCGAGACCGGAGCCTCGGGGGCCGCCGAAGCGGCCTGCGGCCTACCTGGACCTCGCCGGGCAGGGTCGACGGTCCTGCTTGGCCTTGCACCGGGCGGGGTTTGCCTGGCCGCCGCGTCACCGCGACGCCGGTGCGCTCTTACCGCACCATTTCACCTTTGCCTGTTCGCGACTCACGTGTGGTCGCGCCATCGGCCGTGTATTTCTGTGGCACTGTCCCGCGGGTTTCCCCGGGTGGGCGTTACCCACCGCCTTGCCCTCTGGTGTCCGGACTTTCCTCGAGGGGTTTTCTCTCCCCCCGCAGTCGCTCGGCCCGCCGCCCGATGGTAGCGCGGGCAATCGAGCTTGAGGCAAATGCATCGATTAACCTGGGCGCCGATGCCGGTAGCCGTCGTCACAGGAGCGGGCGGTGGCCTCGGCCGCGCGATCGCCCTCGAGCTGGCGGGCCTGGGCTTCCTCGTCCACGTCACCGACCTCGACCCCGACGCCGCCGCTCGCACGGCCGCCGAGATCGGCGCCGGCGCTCAATCGGCGGGCCTGGACGTCCGCGATGAGGCAGCCTGTCGAGCGCTCGCCACCGAAGCCGCATCGCGGGATGCCTCGCTGGACGTCTGGGTCAACAACGCTGGCGTGCTCGCCACCGGCCTCTCCTGGGAGCAGGACGAGGCGACGCGGCGGACGATGCTCGAGGTCAACGCGCTGGGCACGATGAACGGCACCGTCGCTGCCCTGCAGCCGATGATCGCCGCCGGCCGCGGCCACGTGATCAACGTGGTCTCGCTGGCCGGAATCGTCGCCGCACCGGGCGAGGTCAACTACTCGGCCAGCAAGCACGCGGCAATGGCCTTCACCCTCGGCACCCTCTTCGACCTGCGCCGCGCCGGCATCGAGGGCGTCGAGCTCTCGGCCGTCTGCCCCGATGGCATCTGGACGCCGATGCTGGAGGACAAGCTCGACGACCCCGACGCCGCCGGCTCCTTCTCCGGCCACCTGCTGACGCCGGAGCAAGTCGCCAGGGAGATCGGTGAGTTGATCGAGCGTCCGCGCCCGATCCTCGTCCTGCCCCGCTGGCGCGGCCCCCTGCTGCGCCTCTTCGACCTCTCCCCCCGGCTGGCCCTGCGCCTACTGCCTTGGGTGATGCGGGACGCCCGGCGCAAACAGCGTCGCTATAAGAAGCTAATCGAAGCCGGCAAGTGGCCTAAGTAGCGCGACGCCGCTGACGGCGTCAGGTCAAACCTTGCGAAAGACCCCAACCACCTTGCCGAGCACGGTGGCCTCGGTGGTGCGGATCGGCTCCATCGTCTCGTTCTCGGGCTGCAGGCGGATGTGGTCGTCTTCGCGGAAGAAGCGCTTGACGGTGGCCTCCTCGCCGATCAGGGCAACGACGATCTCGCCATTGACCGCATCGTCCGCCGGTCGCACGACGACGTAGTCGCCCTCGAAGATGCCGGCTTCGACCATCGATTCGCCGCGCACGTTGAGGATGTAGTCGCCGTCCTCGCCGCCGATGATGTCGGGGACTTCGATGTACTCCTCGACGTTCTCTTCGGCGACGATCGGCGCGCCGGCAGCAACCTGGCCGACAAGCGGCAACCCGTTGCCCGGCCGAATCGTCCGCTTAGCCTTGTCGAAGAGCAGCTCGATCGCCCGCGGCTTGGACGGATCGCGTTTGAGCAGGCCGATTTTCTCCAGGTTGGCCAAGTGCGCGTGCACGGTCGAAGATGAGTGCAGGCCGACGGCTTTGCCGATCTCCCGAACCGTCGGGGGATAGCCCGTCTTTGCCGCATAGCGGCGGATGAAGTCGAAGATCTCTTTCTGCCGCTTGGTCAGATCCAGCTCCACGCCTAGTTCCCCTCCTCAACTCGCCGGGTATCGAATCGCTCGAACACTTGTTCGCAACTGTACCGCCCCGCCCGGATACCCGCAACCAAAAGCCCCGGAATCGCCAAACATCTAGAATCGTCGCCCCTCGAGCGGCTGTGGCGGAACTGGTAGACGCGCAAGGTTGAGGGCCTTGTGCCCCTTACGGGGCGTGATGGTTCGACTCCATTCAGCCGCACTCGGAGACCCCCGGAAGTCGGGGGTTTTCGCATTCTTGGGGACCTTGGGCCGTTGGAGATGCCGCGTTAGGAGAGGGGGTCTGTATGTCGCTTCTCCGGACAGATTGGACAAGGACCGGGGAAAACCCGCTCCGCTCCAAATCTCTTCCGGCGGGGGGTCCGGTCTGTCGCCGCTCGAATGCGACTAGATGCAAATAAGACCGCGCCTCTCTTACGCAAACGTCGTTTCGACCCTGTGCCTATTCCTCGCTCTCGGGGGAGGGGCCGCCTTCGCGGCGAGCAAGATCCGCTCCGGTGACATCGCTCGCAACGCGATCAAGTCCGGCAACATCGCGCCTGGTGCGGTCAAGGCCCCGGACGTCTTCAAACGAGCCATCACCAGCGGCAAGCTCGCCGTAGGAGCGGTGCGAAGCAACCAGATCGCCGACGCGGCAGTCAACTCGAAGCAGATCGCCGACGGCGCGGTCGGCTCGAAGCAGATCGGAGCTGGCGCGGTGGGTCCCTCGAACCTTCAGTTCCCGGTCTTCTACGCCACCAGCCCCAGCGGCGGCCCAACCCCGCTGACACCGGGGCCCGACCCCTATCCGCTGACGGGCGATACCTGGACCCAGCAGCCCGGCGAGATCGACGTCATCTTCGGCGCGGCGGCTGCGACGATCGCCTATGACGAATCTGGCGCCGGCTCCTGCCGGGTGTTCTTCGAAGTCAAGCTCAACGGCCAGCAAGTCGGCGGTGGTGAAGTCTCGACCGGCTCGACCTCTCTGCAACGGGTGGAACAGAGCGTGGGGGCACAGCCTCAGATCGACCCGGTGGTCCCGGTCAAAAACCAGCTCACCGTCAGCACCGCTTCCAATGGAGCATGCACCCCCGAGTCGGCGATCGACTCGACCCGCTTCCGGGTTCTGGCCTTCGGCTAGGCAGCCCTTCACGCCCTAACCACGTTGACCAACGGCTCGCCCCGCACGTAGCGCGCCACCTGTTCACCGACAAAACGGTAGACGCGTCGCTCAGCGGCCTCGCTGTCGCCGGCCAAGTGAGGCGTGAGCAGCACCCCGGGAAGGCTCCAGAGGGGGATGGTCCTCGGGCAGCGGCTCGGGGTCCGTGACGTCCAGCGCCGCACGGATCTGCCCTCTGCCCACCGCGTCGACCAACGCCTCGGTGTCGACGACCGCTCCGCGGCCGGCGTTGACGAGCAGGGCGCCGGGCTTCATCCGCTCGAGCGCGGCCTTGTCGAAGATGCCGTCGGTCGACGGCGTCGAGGGCAGCAGCAAGATGACGATGTCGGCCAGTGGCAGTCGCTCTGCCAGCCGATCGACACCTTGGACGCCCGGCCTGGCGCGACTCGCGATTCGCTCCACGGACACGTCGAAGGGCGCGAGGCGGTCCTCGACCGCGCGGCCGATTGAGCCGTAGCCGACGATGAGGACCCGCGAGCCGGCCAACTCGTCCAGCAGGGTGGGTTTCCAAGCTCTCGCTTCCTGCTCGCGATGCCAGTGCGGAAAGTCCTTGGTCATCGCGAGGATCGCCGCGACCACCCACTCGGAGACGACGACATCCCGCGTCCCCTTCGCGTTGCAGACCGTGATGCCGGTCGGCGCGTGCGGCAGCAGCCACTCCACGCCCGATGAGTTCGCCTGGATGACCCGCAGCTCTTCCATCCTCGGCAGCGCCTCCAGAACCCGGCGCGAGCCGTAGGGCGGGACGAGAAACTCGGCCTTGTAGAACTCGGGCGGCAGTGGGCCCCTTCTGGGGACGAGGTGTATCTCGACGCCCGCGGGCAATGGGTCGACCGCCTCCCTTCCGGGTCCATCTCGAAGCCAGAGCGCGACGCTCACGGAACCTGCGCAACCTCGATCCGACCCTCGGCGGCCGCTGCCTGCAGCGCCTCGTAGTCCTGTTCGTTCTGGTCTGCGTAGCTCTCCGCAAACGCGCCGATCGCCTTGTCGAAGGTGTCGCTCTTGCCGAGATAGGTGGCGATCGCGATGCGGTCGCCGCTGCGAGCGTGCGCGTGCGCGAGGGTCGTGCCGCAGATCTCGGCGTAGGTGCTCAGGGCCTGCGAGTCCATGTTCTCGACCTTGGCCGAGCCCTTCTGGTCCCAGAGCTGGCGCACGTAGAAGTCGCGCTGCTTGCCATCCATGCCCCTCGCTTTGACCCAGCCGAGCAGGATGTCGCTGGCCGCCTGGGTCAGGCGCTGACCCTGCACAACGCGCTCGCCCTGGTTGTCGAAGGCGCTCGGCTCCGCGTAGGGCTCGAGCACGGAGCGCTGGGCTTCCTTGGCTTGGAGGAAGAGGGGATCGCCGCTGTCTCGACCCAGCATCAGCACGATGAAGGCGCGGGTGCCGACACTGCCGACGCCTACTACCTTGAGCGCCGCGTCGACGAAGCGGTAGCCGTCGAGCAGGACCTGGCGATCCTCGGGAAGCGTGGCGCGGTAGTCAGAGATGATTTTCAGGACGGCGGCTTCGACGTCGGCGTCCTCCTCGACCAGCTCGTCGATCGGGATGATCAGCGGCGGTTCGCTGACAATGCGCAGCTTCCCGTCGACTTCGCGGGTCAGCTTCGAGAGAGCACGCATCCGGTCCTTGGCGCGTGTCTTCTCGAGGTTGCGACGGAAGGTGGCGGCCTCTTTCTCTCCGGCGGCCGATTCCCAACCCTTGGCGATCGCCCCCACATCCATCTTCGTGTACCAGACCTCGAGGTTGCCGAGCTCGGCCATCCGCCGCATCGCCGCCCGGTACTCGGCCGACATCGCGGCGACGATCGCCAGCCGCTCGCGGCGCTTGAAGCCGCGCTCGCGCCCGGCAACGGAGAAGCTCGCGGCGAGCCGCATCACATCCCACTCCCACGGTCCCGGCAGGGTCTCGTCGAAGTCGTTGACGTCGAAGATCAGCTCGCGATCGGGTGAGGCGTAGGCACCGAAGTTGGAGAGGTGGGCATCGCCGCAGAGCTGAACGTCGAAGCCGCTGCGCGGCGTCGCGGCAAGGTCCGCCGCCATCACGGCCGCCGCACCGCGGTAGAAGGTGAAGGGAGAGACCAGCATCCGCCCGTAGCGCAGCGGCACGAGCTGGCCGACCCGCGAGGTGGCCTGGCCCTCCAGCAGCTCGACCGGGTCCGCCCGGTCGGCCGCCGGCGCCCACTCGCCATGGCTCGATCGCGGCGCCTTGGTGCGGGCGTCCTTGCCGGCAGCGGCGCGCTCCTCCGGGGTGCGATGACCGTGCTTGGCGTCGAGCATGATTAGACCGTAGCCGGCTCGGGCTCCAGGGGCGGATCGGGCCCGGCCTGCATCTGGTCGAAGCGCCGATCGGGCAGGCGGCGGGTCGTCCAGAAGGAAGCCAGGGTGAGGAAGGCGGCGAAGAGGAAGGCGGTCTTCAGCGCTTTCAGCTGCGCGTCTTCGTAGTTTTCGACCAGCGCCTCCGCGGTCGCGACGTCGAGGCCGGCGGCCTCCGCCCCCGCTTGCACCTCGTCGGCGGCGACGAAGCTGCCGCCGGCGCTGAGCTGCAGCTCAAGCTGCTTGCTGACGTCGGCGGAGATGCGCGCATCGGCGGCGACGTTGGCGGTGAAGGCGGAGATCAGGCCGGTGATCACGATCGCGCCGAGCAAGGCGGTCCCCAGCGAGGAGCCCAGCTGCTGAGCAGTGCTCTGCAGGCCGCCGGCCTCGCTGCGATCGGAGTCGCCAACCGCGGATTGGACGACGTTGCCGAGCTGGGAGACGATCAGCCCCATCCCGACCCCCAGCACCCCCATCGCAACGAGGAAGGAGCCGTTGTCGAGCTCGGGCTCGATCGTGGCAAGGAGCAGCAGGATCGCGACGAAGGCGATCGCGATGCCGGTCCGAACCAGCGGTCGCGGCGGGAAGCGCTTGGCCAAGGCCGAGCCGGCGATCGCGGCGAAGAAGAGGCCGGCTGAGGCCGGCAGCATGCGCACGCCGGTCTCGAGCGCGTCGAGGCCCTGGACCACCTGCAGGAAGAGGGGGACGGTGAAGAAGACCCCCATCAGGATCAGGTTCTGGGCGAGGAACATGGCGACGCCGCCGCGCAGCGGGGCGATGCGCAACAGCGGCAGGTGCACGAGCGGGTCCTGGCCCAGCCTTTCGCGGCGGCGCTCCCAGGCCACGAACCCCGCCAGCACCAAGGCGCCGGCGGCGATCACGAAGGGGGTCAGCGAGAAGCCGAAGGGCTCGATCGGCGAGCTGCGCGGCGCCAGCCAGCCCCAGTTGCTCGCCTGCAGGACGCCGAAGACGACCAGGGCCAGCCCGGCGGCGGAGAGCACCCCACCGATCCAGTCCAATGACGGTGCGGGCCCCTCCCGCTCCGGCTCGCGGATCAGCCGGGTGCCGAAGAGGATCCCGATCGCGACGACGACCTCGCCGACGAAGACGACCCGCCAGCTCAGCTCCGTGGTCGCCCAGCCGCCGAGGATCGGGCCGACCGCGATGCCAGCGCCGGCAACGCCGCCGAGCACGCCGTAGGCGATCGCCCGGTCGGCGCCCCTGTAGTTGCCGGCGACGAGGGCGATCAGGGCCGGGATCACGAGCGCGGCGCCGATCCCCTCGAGGACAGACCAGCCGAACATCAGCGAGGGGACGCTCCAGGAAGCCGCGGTCAGTCCCGAGCCGACGCCGTAGATGCAGAGGCCGATGATGAAGGCACGGCGCCGTCCCCAGATGTCCCCCAGCTTGCCGCCGGTCAGCATCAATCCCGCCATCACCAGCGCGTAGCAGGCGATCACCATCTGGATCGTGGTGACGGTGGTGTCGAAGTCCTCGACCAGCTGCGAGATCGCGACGTTCATCACCGCCTGGTCCAGGACCATCAGGAACTGGGCGGCGCCGAGCGCGACGAGGACTCCCCACTTGGCCACGGTCAGCTCACCAAGCCGGCGATTCCACGGATGAGGATGAGGGCACCGAGCACGGCAGCGACGATTATGCCCGCCAGGCGCCCGTTGCGGCCGAGCCAGGCCCGGAACCCTTTAACCGCATCGGCGGTTTTCTCCGGAGCGACGAAGTAGCCGGCAAGCGGCACCTCGAGCAGCAACTGCTGGACCAGGCAGAAGGCGATGACGAGCAGGGCGGTCGGCAGCGCGGCAGCGTCGAGTTTGTGGATGTGGTTGAGACCGGTCAGGTAGGAGACGCCCGGGAAGCTGAGCAGCAGGCCGACGACGAAGGCGACGCGGGGCGAGCCACGGCCGAGCAGGCGCATCGGCAGCGCTTCCTTTTCCTCCCCCTCGCTCTTTGCCTGCTTCTTGTCCTTGCGCCGCTCCCGGCGCTCGCGCAGGGGCCGATCGCGATCGGTGGCGAGGACGAGGGCGACGACCAGGAGGAGGAGGCCGACGACGACATCCTCGGCTGGACTGAGCGTGTTCTTGCTGGTGCTCGTCGCGCCCGAATCCGGCAGGGCAAAGACGATCACCAAGCCGATGCTGATGCTAGCGGTGTAGGCACCGAGCAGGTAGCCGAGCATCAGCCGCTTCGGATTCGGCAGCAGCAGCATCAGGGTGACGGCGGCGAGCAGGGTCGGGTTGAACATCGCCAGCAGCGAGAGCAGGAAGATCTCGACCAGGTCACCCATCCCCGGCCATTCTCTCCTTAATCAGCCAGCACAGCGTTGACAGAGACCGCGCAGGACCACGTCGTGGTCGGTCACCTCGAAGCTGCAGCTCATCGGAGAGCTTGGCGATCGCCCGCTCCAGGGAGGAGTCCTCGAAGGGGACCATGCGACCGCAGTGGCGGCAGATCGCGTGGTGATGATGCTCGCCGCCGGGCTCGACCCGCTCGTAACCGGCGGTGCCGCGGGTCACCTCCAGCCGCTGCACGAGTCCAAGCCGCTCGAGCTGCTCCAGCGCCCGGTAGACGCTGGCGCGGCCGACCGGCGGCCGGCGGCGACGCAGCTCCTCGTCGAGATCGAGCGCCGTCACGGCGCAGTTGTGCCCGGCCAGGGCCTCGACCACCGCGGTGCGGGCGCCGCCGCGCTTGTAGCCAGCCTCCTGAAGGGCGGCGAGGGCGTGCGCGGCCCAGGCTTTGCCGGTCTCGGCGGGCATCAGCCGATCGTAGCCCCGCTCGGGAGCGACCCTGGCCGGCGCCCAGCCCGGAGCTGGCCGAGCGGCAGCGAGAGAAGGTAGATCGCGACGATCGCCAGCGCCACCGATGCGCCCCCTGCGGTGCCGGCGTAGTAAGAGAGGTAGAGGCCGGCGGCCCCGGCAAGCACAGCGAGGCCGGCAGCGAGCAGCATCATCGGCAGCATGCGGTCGCTGAGCCGGCGGGCCGCCGCTGCCGGGCCGACGAAGACGGCGACGACGAGCAGGTTGCCGAGACCCTGAACGGCGACGACGATGCCGGCGCCGAGCAGGAGCAGCAGGGCTACATCGACGAGCCCCGGCGAGACGCCGAGCGAGCGAGCGGCGCCGCGATCGAAGCCGGCGATGAGGAGGCGACCGTGCAGCAGGCGCAGTGCCACCCCGACCAGGACGACCAGAACCGCGGCAGTCGCCAGGTCGCCGTCGCTGATGCCGAAAACGTCGCCGAAGAGAAGCGACTCGATCCCCGGTGGCGAGGCGGGCGCCAGGGCCAGCAGCGCACCAAGGCCGAACATCGTCGTCACCACCACGGCAACCGCGGCCTCGCGATTGACGCCGGCGATCCTGGCGGCGAGCGCGATCGCAAGCGCGGCGAGGACGATCGCTGGGGCGGCCCCGAAGAGCAGCGGCACACCCACGATCGAGGCCAGCACCAGACCCGGGAAGAGCGAGTGAGCAAGCGACTCGGCCGCGTAGGAGAGGCCGTAGAAGACGACCCAGCAACCGAGCGCACCACCGGCGATGCCGATCAGGACGAGCTCGGCAAGGGCGCGCTGCATGAAGGGTTCTTGCAGGGGCTCGAGCACGGTCAGTGGTGGTGATGGTGTGGGGGCAGGATCGCGCGGCCGCCACCGCCGGGGATCTCGACGATGGCGCCGCCGTAGGTCGCTTCCAGCACGCCGAGGTCGTCGAGCACCCGGTCGGGCCGGCCGCAGGCGACCTGGCTCTTGTTGATGCAGAGGACGAGGTCGCAGGCCCGCGCCTGCTCCAGGTCGTGGGTGGCGATGACTATCCCCCGGCCCTCCCCGGCGAGCTCCTGAGATCAGCGCTTCCAGGCCCTCGCTGCTGGGCCGGTCGAGCCCGGAGAAGGGCTCGTCGAGCAGCAGCACGCCCGCGTCCTGGACCAGCGCCCGAGCGATCAGGACGCGCTGGCGCTGGCCACCGGAGAGACGGCCGAAGGTCTGCTCGGCGAGCGCTCCCAAGCCGACGCGATCGAGCGCGGCCGCCGCCTCAGCGCGCTCGCTCCGGCCGGGCCGCCGCCACCAGGGGAGCTTCGGCAGCGTCCCCATCGTCGCCACGTCCAGCGCCGAGACGGGGTAGTCGAGGCGAGAGCGCTCGGTCTGGGGAACCGTGCCGCAGGTGGCTTCAACGCTGAGCGCCCCCGCCAGCGGCGGCAGTTCGCCGAGCAACGCCCGCAGCAACGTCGTCTTGCCGCCCCCGTTGGGGCCGAGCAGGGCGAGCGTCTGCCCCCCGCCCAGCGAGAAGTCGACGCCGGAGATCGCCACCGCGCCGTCATAGCCGGCGGCCAGCCCCTCGGCCTCAATCAGCGCAGTGGCCGGCATCCGCGCCTCCCACCGCTGAATCCACGCACCATGGCGTTGGCGTTCGCCGCCTCCATCCGCAGGTAGGTCGCCCCGTCCGAGCCCTCGGGACCGAGCGTGTCGCCGTAGAGGCTGTACTCGGCCGAAGCCCCGGTCTGGTCGGCGATCGCTTCGGCGACACTGGCACTGAGCGAGGTCTCGGGAAAGATCGCCTCGACCCCTTCGCGTTCGATCAGGTCGGCGAGCGCGCTGAGGTCCTTCGCCGAGGGCTGCGCCTGGGTGGTCTGCGAGGGGATGACGGCGCCGACCACGTCGATCCCGTAGCGGTCGGCGAAGTAACCGAAGGCGTCGTGGTCGGTGACCAGCTTGCGACGGCCCGGGGGGACCGAGTCCATGCAGCGGACGATGCCGGCATCGAGGTCGTGCAGCTCGGCGAGGTAGGCACGGGCGTTGCGCTCGAACTCGCGACGGCGGGCTGGGTCGGCCGCGGCAAGGCGCTGCTCGATCTCGGCAACCGCCGCCTCGGCGTTGCGCGGATCGTGCCACCAGTGCGGGTCATAGCGCGACGCCTCGGCCCCGCTCGACTCGCCGGGCAGCCGCTCGGGCACCCCCGCTCCCAGGTCGACCACCTCGGCGTCGCTGCCGCTGTCAGAGACGACCTGGCCGATCCAGTCGTCGAGCCCGTCGCCGCTGGCGAAGACAAGCTTCGCTTCCGCCGCCCCGGCGACGTCGCTCGGCCGCGGCTCGTACTCGTGCGGGTCGGTGTTGGGCTGCAGGATCTGGTCGACCGCGACCGCACTGCCACCGACCGCGCGGACGAAATCGCCGATCTGGGTCGTCGTCGCGACCACCTGCAGTTGTCCGTTGCCGAAGCCGGAGCCTCCGCAGCCGGCAACGAGCAGAGCGCTCACGGCCAGTGCCGCCACGGCGAGGGCAGGTGCTCTCCGCCGCGCCCGCGTCAGGGCGCGTACACCGGCGGCGATGGCGAAGATCGCGCCGGCGACGACGGCGATCGTCGCTCCCGGAGGCGCGTCGGTCTTCACCGAGAGCCAGAGCCCGACCGTGCCCTCGAGCGCAACCAGGACGACGCTGGCCAGCTGCCAGCTCAGCATCCGCTCGGCGAAGAGCCGCGCGGTCAGCGCCGGCACGACGAAGAGCGCCGCCACCAGCAGGGCGCCGACGACCGAGAGCGCGGCGACGATCGCGAGCGCGATCAGGCCGAAGAGCGCGAGGTCGAGGCGGCCGGCGGCCGGCGGCGCGCCGGAAGCGGGATCGAAGCCAAGCGCCAGCCAGCGGTGGCCGAGCAGCAACGAGGCGATCAGCGTCAACGCGGCCGCCACGCCGGCAAGCATCAGGTCGCCCGTGTCGATCAGGAGCAGGCTGCCGAAGAGCAGCGTCTCGACGTTGGCGCCGGAGCCGAAGACGTCGCTGGCGAGGATCGTGCCGGCGGCGAGGCAGCCGACCAGGACGATCGCCACGGCGCTGTCGGTCGCCTCCTCCTCACGGCGGCCGAGCAGGGCGCTGCCGGCGCTGAAGACGACCGCGGCGCCAAAGGCGCCCAGCGACGCGGCGAAGCCCAACCCGTCGGCAAGGACCAGGCCGGGGAAGGCAGCGGTGCCGACCGCGTGCGAGAAGAATGCGAGCCCACGCAGGACAATCCAGGTACCGAGCAGGCCCGCGGGCACGGCCAGGATCAGGATCTCGAACAGCCCACGCTGGACGAAGGGCAACTGGAAGGGCTCGAGCACAGGCCGATTGAATCAAAAATGAGACTCATTTTCATAAGGAGGGAGCAATGAGGGCACTCGTCCAGCGGGTGAGCCAGGCCGCAGTCGAGGTCGAGGGCGAGCGCGTCGCCCAGATCGGGTCGGGGATGCTGGTGCTGCTCGGGGTGCGGCGCGAGGACACGGCTGAGGCCGCCGACCGGCTCGCCGACAAGGTGCGGGCACTGCGGATCTTCGACGACGCCGAGGGGCGGATGAACGAGCCGCTCGGCGATCGCGAAGTGCTCTGCGTCAGCCAGTTCACCCTCTACGGCGACACCCGCAAGGGCAACCGGCCGAGCTACGTCGAGGCGGCGCCAGCGGCCGAGGCGGAGCCGCTCTACGACCGCTTCTGCGAGCGCCTCGGGGCGGCCAAGGGTGTCTTTGGCGCCTGCATGGGCGTGGCCCTGGTCAACGACGGCCCGGTGACGCTGACGCTCGAGACCTGAGCTCCGTTCCGGTGCGCTTTATACGGCTATGGGCCACATAAAGCGCACCGGAAGCCAGGACTACGGAGCGAGCAGCACTTCCCGCCAGCCAGCGCCATCCGCCTCGTAGAGCTGGCGACTGTGCAAGCGGTCCTCGCCTTCCTGCCAGAACTCAATGCGGTCGGGGGTGAGGCGCACCGCGCCCCAGTCCTCGGGACACGGCACCGGACCCTCCCCCAGCTCGGTCCGCAACGCCTCGAGTCGACCACGCAGCTCGTCCAGGCTCTCAATCTCCTCGCCCTGGCGGGAGACGTGCGCCTGTAGTTGATGACTGCGGGGACGACCGGCGAAGAGCTCCTCCGCCAGCTCGCGCGCGGCGATCTCGGCGCGGCCCTCAACCCTGACCTGACGACCGAGCGCCGGCCAGTAGAAGGTCGCCGCCACGCGGGGGTTCTCGCGCAGCTCCTCGACCTTGCGCGCCCACAGCGCCGTGGTAAAGATGAGAGCGTCGTCGCTGAGCCGCTTGAGAGTGACGAGGCGAGCCGAGGGGCGACCGTCGGCGGTCGCCGTCGCCAGGGTCATCGCCCGCGGCGCGGCAGCGCCGGCCGCCACAGCATCCTCGAGCCAGCGCCCGAGAAGCTCGAGCGGGTCGCTCATCGCTGTGCTCGATTCGACATACGAAATTGGTATCACAATTCAAGTTATACTCATAATCTGAATGGCCGAGACGACGAAACGCGAGACACGGGCAGAGAAGCAGGCGCGCACCCGGGCCGAGCTGATCGCCACCGCCGCCAGCGTCTTCGCCCAGCGCGGCTATGAGGGCGCCTCAGTCGAGGAGATCGCTGAGCAGGCCGGCTACTCGCACGGCGCCGTCTACTCCAACTTCGCCGGCAAGTCCGACCTCTTCCTCGCCGTCTTCGAGCAGTACATGGCGGACCGGGCACAGGAGTTGGCGGCGACGCAAGCCGGGATCGACGATGACGCCTCGCTCGAGACCCGCGCCCGCGCCCTTGCCGACCAGTGGATGGAGCGCTTCGCCGAGGACCGCGAGTCCTTCCTCCTCCACCTCGAGTTCCTCGCCGCTAGCCGCCGCGAGCCTGAGCTCGCCGAACGCTTCGGCACTCGCTCCGTCTCCCTGCGCGAGACGATCGCCGCCTTCATCGCCCACCAGCAAAAAGAGGAAGGCGTCGAGGGACCTCTCCCCCCTTCCGACCTGGCGCTCATCCTGCGCGCGCTCGGCATCGGCCTGGCAATCGAAGCCCTGGTCAGCCCCGAGGCCGTGCGCGACGACCTCTATGGCGACTTCGTCGCGCTGCTGGTGACGATGATGCGCCAGCATGCCTCCTCCGCCGAGCGGTCGAAAGCGGCCAAGCGGCGCCGATGAGCGCTCCCGCCTACAACCGGGTCGGGGTCGGCTACACGGACTTCCGCCGCAGCGATCCGCGAATCGAGGCGCGCGTTTGGGCAGCGCTCGGCGACGCGCGGAGCGTCGTCAACGTTGGCGCGGGCAGCGGCTCGTATGAGCCGCGCGACCGCGAGGTGATCGCGGTCGAGCCCTCGCCGGTGATGATCGCCCAGCGCCCGCAGGGCGCGGCGCCAGCGATCGAGGGCAGCGCCGAATCCCTGCCACTCGCGGACAAGAGCGTCGACGCGGCGATGGCCGCGCTGACGATCCACCACTGGAGCGACCTCGCCGCCGGCCTGACGGAGATGCGGCGGGTAGCGCGCAAGCGGATCGTGCTGCTGACGATCGACGCCGCCAAGAACGCCCAGATCTGGACCCTCGCCGAGTACTTCCCCGCGGCGATGCGCGCTGAGGAAGAGAAGATGCCGGCGATGCGGGAGCTGAAGTGGCTGCTTCCGAACGCGAAGATTGATGCGGTGCCGATGCCAAGCCGCTGCCGCGACGAATTCACCAGCGCCCTCTGGGACCGGCCCGAGATGTTCCTCGACCCCGCCGTGCTGCGCGCCAGCTCCCTCTGGCACAGCCTCCCGCCCGAGACGATCGAGGTGGGGCAGGAGCGCTTGCGCGCCGACCTCGAGAGCGGCCGCTGGGACGAGCGCTTCGGCCACCTGCGCACCCTGCCCGAGCTCGACATTGGCCTGCGCCTGGTCTGCGAAGAGCTGTGAACGCGGAGCAGCAGGCGATGATCCGGGCGGCGGCAAAAGCGGATGCGGAGGCGGTCGCCGCGCTCTGGACCGAGGCCTACTTCAGCGAAGGAGAGGGCGGCCGGGACAAGCCCTACTCACAAGCCGATTTCGACGAGACCGCGACAGCTGCCGCCCATTTCCTCGTCGCCGAGCTCGACGGCGCCGTCGTCGGCGTGGTCGCCTTGCTCGCCCCTGGCGAGCCCAGCCGCGCGGTCGCTAGCGACGACGAGGCCGAACTGGCCCGCCTCGTGGTCAGCTCAGCGGCGCGGCGCCAGGGCTTCGGCCGGGCGCTGACAGATCGCTGCACCGAGCTGGCTCGAAGCGAGGACTGGCAAGCGATCTCCCTCTGGAGCCGCCCCTACCAACGAGCTGGGCATCGCCTCTACGAATCGCTCGGCTACCAGCGCCAGCCCGACCGCGACAGCGTCGACGAGACCGGCTTCGAGCGGCTTGTCTTTTGCCTGGAGCTAGGCGCTAGCTGACCGAACCCAGCGCGTCGTCGATGAAGGGGCCGAGCAGCTCGCCGGCCTTGGTGGCCGTCGTCTCGGGGGCGTCGCTGGGAGCGGTGATGTAGCTGATCGCGAGGCGGACGAGGGACTCGGCGAGCAGCCTCACCTTGGCGGGCGGGGCCTGGGGCCAGCCCTCTTCGATCGTCGTGGTTAGACGGGCGGTGGCCCACTGGACGACGGGCATGCCCTGGGTGGTGACAAAGGGCAGCATGCCGCCGGTGCCGTCGTCGCTGAGCAGGATGCGGACCAGCGGATCCTCGCCAGCGGAGCGGAGGAACTGCTGCAACGCCGCGCCGATCGCGGCGCGGGGGTCGTCGAGGTGCTCGCGCACGGCAGCGTCGACGCCGTCGAGGAAGCGTTCGCCCTCGTGGATGACGAAGGCCTGGGCGAATACGGCGCGACTGCCGAACTCCTTGTAGAGGGTCTGGCGGCTGACGCCGGCGAGCTCGGCGATGTTCGACATCGTGATCTCCGACCAGGCTTTGCTCTCGAGCTGGTCGCGGGCGGCGCCGAAGAGCGTCTCGCGCAGCAGCTGCCGCGCGGCCTCGGGATAAGGAGTGCGCGCCGCCACCGCCGGAATCGTGCCAGCAGACGCGGTCACTCGCCGTTCCCGTCGTCGGACTCGAAGTCGACCTTGTCGCGCACGCCGCAGTCGGGACAGGCCCAGTCGTCGGGCACCTCGCTCCAAGGCGTGCCGGCGGGGAACCCCTCCCGCGGGTGCCCCTCCGCCTCGTCATAGACATACCCACAGCCCGTGCAGCGCCAGCGGCTCATCGGACCCCCGCCTTCCGGTGCGCTTTATGCACCCTGGGGGTGCAAAAGGCGCACTGGAAGCTCATGCCGCACCGCCGTAGCGGGCGAGGATGCGCTTGCGGGCGCGGGGCTGGATGTTGGCGCGACTGAGGTCGCCGCCGTAGTGCTCGACCAGGATCGGGTCCATCACCCGCCGCCACAGCGGCGGGAACCAGGCGAGCACGATCATGCCGGCGTAGCCAGTTGGTAGCTGCGGCGCTTCGTCAACGTGGCGCAGGGCCTGGTAGCGCCGGGTCGGGTTGGCGTGGTGGTCGCTGTGGCGCTGCAGGTGGTAGAGCAGGACGTTGGAGGCAACGTTGTTGCTGTTCCAGCTGTGCTCGGGGAGACAGCGCTCGTAGCGCCCGTCCTCTTTCTTCTGCCGCCGCAGGCCGTAGTGCTCGAGGTAGTTGACAACCTCGAGCAGCGAGAAGCCGAGGATCGCTTGCAGCACCAGGTAGGGCAGCACGACCGGACCGAAGGCGACCGTCAGCACGGCGAAGAGGACAACTGTCATCGCCCAGGCGCCGACGATGTCGTTCTGCAGGCCCCAGTGGGACTTGCCGAGGCGGTCGAGGCGGGCAGCCTCGATCCCCCAGGCCGAGCGCAGGCTGCCGGAGACGGTGCGCGGCAGGAAGGCCCAGAAGCTCTCCCCCAGCCGCGAGCTCGCCGGGTCCTCGGGGGTGGCGACCCGGACGTGGTGGCCGCGGTTGTGCTCGATGAAGAAGTGGCCGTAGCCGGTCTGGGCGAGGGCGACGCGGCTGAGCCACTTCTCCATGCTGTCGCGCTTGTGGCCGAGCTCGTGGGCGGTGTTGATCGCGATGCCGCCGACCACGCCCATGGTCAGCGCCAGGCCGATGTTCTCCAAGATCGAGAGATCGCCGCTCGCCCAGAGCCAGCAGGCGAAGACCAGCCCTGCGTACTGGACCGGGATGAAGATGTAGGTGCACCACCGGTAGTAGCGGTCCTGCTCCAACCACTTGAGCACGCTGTCGGGCGGGTTGGTCGGGTCGACCCCGATCGCGATGTCGAGCAGCGGGAAGACGCCGAAGACGAGCAGCGGACCGAAGAACCAGAAGAACTCGAAGCCGGTGACCTCGACGCTGGCCCAAGCGAGGAAGGGGGCGAAAGGAATGACCAGACCGAGCAGCCAGGCGTAGCGCTTGGCATCGCGCCAGGTCGCCGGATTGAGCTCGATCTCCGGCCCGTGATCGTGGCTATGCGCCGCTGCCTCCATCCCATCCTCCTTGTCAAATCCCCAGAAAGCGTCCTCTTGGTTTACAAGATAGCGCGATTTGTAAACCGACACAACAATTTGGATGATCATGTCTTGGAGGTGCGACGCTTTCTACGGGCCCATGCGCGCCGAAATGCGTTGCACGACCACAAGGCGTCTTCCTCGCTACCATCTCCCGCGATGTACACGCTCTTGGGAATCCTGCAGGTGATCATCAGCGGAGTGCTGATCTTCCTGATCCTGCTGCACTCCGGCAAAGACACCGGCCTCTCCGGCGCCTTCGGCATCGGCGGTGGCGGCAGCGCCTTCGGCGGCGGCTCGATGGTCGAGCGCAATCTCGACCGCGCGACGATCTTCTTCGCCATCCTCTTCGCCGTCAACACCCTCGTACTGCTGAAGATCTGAGTCTGGGGGTCCATCCCGGTAGGGGTGGAGCGTCTTGCACTTTTTCGTCGTGGGCTTGCGGCGTCAGCCACCCGCTCTCCACCGAAAAAGTTAAGCGGAACCCCTACCGGGATGGACCCCCACCTCTTGAACTGAGCCGTTGACGGAGTCGAGGATCTCAACCGCCTCCCTGCGCAACTCGGCGTCGAGCAGGGCGAAGTCCTCGTCGGAGAGCTTGCCGGCGGCGTGGTCGAGCTCGGCGTCGCGGATCTCGCGGTACTTGGCTTCCTTCAGCGCCTCGAGCTCGGTGTTGGGGGCGGGAACGCGGCGACTGCGGCGGGGTGGCCAGATCGCGATCAGGGCACCCGCCAGTGCGATCAACCCGCCGATCCACATCCAGGTCACCAGTGGGTTGACGATGACGCGGAAGGTCGCCGTCGAGTTGTCGCTCAGATAGCTCCTGGCGATCCGCTCGGCGGTCGCCGACTGCAGGCTCTCGATCGTCCTGGCGGCGGCCGGTCGCAGGGAAGGGTTGGCGGCCGCGGCCCGCATCAGGTTCGAGACGGCGCGGCATTGCGGCGGCGTCCCGGGGGCGCCGCGGACGCAGGCGCTGAAGCCCGCGTCGGCGGCGCGGACGCGGCGCTGCACTGCGCCGATGTCGGGGCCCACCGACACCCAGAAGTCGTTGGCGAGGCCAGCCTTCAGTCCGACCTCGCTGGTCGCCTCGCCGTTGAAGTAGTTGGAGATCGTGCCGCCGCGAACCCCGGTGGGCCGGTAGAAGCGGCGGCTCGGACGCAGGATCGTCGTCTTATCCCCCTGCAGCACCGCCAACACGGCGCCGAAGGTGAACTTGTCTTTGTCGACTGCGACGGTTGGGCGCACGTAGGTGACCGTGCGCCCATCGACCTCCGTGCTCTGCCCCGGTTTCAACTCGATGTCGCGATTGGTCTGGAAGCTGGAGGAGGCAGCGATGCCGACCAGCAGCACGGCGATGCCAGCGTGGACGATGTAGCCGCCGTAGCGGCGCCGGTTGCGCGTGACGACGCCGACCAGGGCCGAGGCCATCGAGCCGCCGGCAAGCGAGCGCCGCGCCGCGGCGCCGCGCCAGAACTCCTGCCCCAGTCCGACCAGGGCGAAGGCGGCGAAGACGAAGAGGGCAAAGGCCCAGGGCTTGTGCAGAGCGTCGGTAAAGAGGACCAGCGCAATCCCCGCTGTCAGCGCCGCCAGCGCCGGCACGAAGAAGACCCGCTTCGCCGTTGCCCAGCTGACCCGGCGCCAGGCAAGCAGCGGCCCGATCCCGGTGAAGAGCACGAGCAAGATCGCCAGCGGGGTCGTGTAGCGGTCGAACCAGGGCGCCGCCAGCGAGGACTTGGTGCCGGTGAACAGTTCCGAGATCAGCGGGAAGAAGGTGCCCCAGAAGATCGTCGCGCAGAGCGCCACCAAGAGCAGGTTGTTGACCAGGAAGACGGCCTCGCGCGAGGCCAGCGAATCGATCCGCTTCTCCGAGCGCAGGTCGTCGAGACGGGAGACGATCAACGCGGTCGAGCCGATCAGGACCACCGCGATCAGGCCGAGGATGTAGGGGCCGACGGTGCTGTCGCCGAAGGCGTGGATCGACTGCAGCACGCCGGAGCGGACGAGGAAGGTGCCGAGCAGCGCCAGCGAGAAGGTGGCGACGATCAGGCAGGCGTTCCAGACCTTCAGCATGCCGCGCTTCTCCTGGACCATGATCGAGTGCAGGAAGGCGGTGCCGATCAGCCACGGCATCAGCGCCGCGTTCTCAACCGGGTCCCAGGCCCAGTAGCCGCCCCAGCCGAGCTTCTGTGTAGGACCAGCGGGCGCCGAGCAGGAGGCCGAAGCCGAGCAGGGCCCAGGCGATCAGGGCAAAGCGGCGGGTGGCGCGGATCCAGGAGGCGTCGATGCGGCGGGTGATGAGAGCGCCGATCGCGAAGGCGAAGGGGATCGTGAAGGCGACGTACCCCGAGTAGAGCATCGGCGGGTGGATCATCATGCTCGGGTGCTGCAGCAGCGGGTTGAGCCCGATGCCATCGGCCGGTGCCGGGTCGAGCGTGGCGAAGGGGTTGACGCCGCCGGCGAACAGCATCAGCCCGGTGAAGAAGCTGGCGATCCCCGCCATCACCGCGGTCGCGTAGGGGACCAGCTCGCGCAGCTTGTTGCGGGTCGAGTAGAGGGCGAGCGAGGAGGCGATCGAGAGCACCCAGGCCCAGAGCAGCAGCGAGCCTTCCTGGCTCGACCACATCGCCGCCAGCTTGTAGAAGTTGGGCGTCTCGATCGAGGAGTGCTGCTGAACGATGTTGAGCGAGAAGTCGTCGCCGGCGAAGGCGATCTCGATCAGGGCGACGCAAAGCGTCAACAGGGCGCAGGCGGCGTAGACGGCGCGGCGCGAGGCGAGCACCCAGCCCTCGTTGCCGTTGCGACCGGCCAGCGCCGCGCCCACGGCGAAGAGCATCGTCGCGAAGGCCAGCGCCAGCGCGACGATGCCGAGGCTAGCTGTCATTCGAGGTGGTGAACTTCGACGGGCACTTGGTCACCAAGGTGTCCCGCTGGCCGACGAAGACGCCGTTCTGGACTTCGCCGGTGAGGACGATCTCGCGCCCACCCCGGAAGGGATCCGGGACGGTGCCGCTGTAGGTGACCGGAATGCTCTCGCCGCCCCCGTCGCGATCGGCGACGCGGAAGCGAAGCTCTTCGTCGCCCTTGCGAACCGACCCCTTGACGACCCTGCCCGTCATGTCATAGGTGGTTCCCGGTGCCGCGCTGAGCAACTGCGATGGCTCCTTGGCCGCCGTGGCGGCGCTGAAAGAGGTGTAGACGAGCGCCACCGCCAGGAGGACGGCGACGCTTAGGGCGACTACGAGCCGGATCTTCCGCTTGCGCTGGGGATCCACGAAGCCGGGATTATCGCAAGCTCGGTCGGGCGGGGCGAGTGCCCCGGGGTCGGCGGACGCGCTTCGCGCTGAGTGTCCGCCGACCCCGGGGCACTCGCCCGGTTCAAGCGAGGTGCGAGAATCGTCGGGTGGAGACCAGCGCAAGCGATCCCGTTCTGCTGATTACCGGGGCTTCGAGCGGCATAGGCGCTGCGACGGCGCGGGCTGCTGTACCGAAGTACCGGCTGGTGTTGGCGGCGCGACGGTTGGAGCCGCTGGAGGAGCTTGTTGAGGAGCTCGGCGGGGCCGATCGGGCTCTGGCTGTTCAGTGCGACGTCACCGAGTGGGAGCAGGTTGAGGGGATGGCGGCGGCTGCGCTCGAGGGCTTCGGTCGCATCGATGCGGTCTTTGCCAATGCCGGCTTCGGGGCCACGCGCGGCTTTCTCGAGGAGTCGCCTGAGCATTGGCGCTCGATGGTGCTTACCAACGTCTACGGCGTGGCGCTGACGATCCGGGCCACCCTCCCCCACTTGCTCGAGCGCGGCGACGGGCATTTCATCGTCACCAGCTCGGTCGCCGGGCGTCGTGCTCTACCCGGCTCGCTCTACTCGGCGACCAAGTGGGCGGCGACCGCGATCGGCGAGTCGCTGCGCGCCGAGCTGCGCCAGATGCACGAAAACCACGCGATCAAGGTCACCCTGATCGAGCCCGGCATGGTCGACACCCCCTTCTTCGACAACCGCCCCGGCGACTGGGCCCTCCAAGACGACGACATCGCCAAGGCCGTCACCTACGCCCTGGAGCAAGGCCCTAATGTCGATGTCAACGAGATCCTGATCAGGCCAACCAGCCAGCCGATCTAAGAGGCCATCCCGGACCTGACGGGCCATCCCGGTAGGGGTGGAGCGTCTTGCACTTTTTCGTCGTGGGCTTGCGGCGTCAGCCACCCGCTCTCCACCGAAAAAGTTAAGCGGAACCCCTACCGGGATGGCCCGTCAGCGCTGATGCCGCTTCTTGCCCTTGCCTTTGTGCTTCTTGCACGGCGCCCGCAGCTTCGGCTTCTGGTTCGCCTTCTTGCCGTTCTGGCCCGTGAAGCGGGCGATGACCTTGTACTTGCGACCGCAGAGGCTGCGGGTGTTGACCAGCAGGCCGCGCTTTTTGCCGCCGCGCACGGTCAGGGCGAACTTGGAGACCGGCACGTCGGGGACGGTGTCGAAGGTGGTCCGCAGGCGGCCCTTGGTGCTGTCGATGCGACCGTCGAGGACGACGTCGACCTGGCCATTCAGCGCCGCCACCATGTCGGGGAGTTCGTTGTCGGAGGAGCGCAGGTAGACCGGGCCCTGCAGGGGACCGTCAAGCAGCGGCGTCTCCGCCGTCGCGTAGCCGTAGATCGAGTCCTGCGGGCATTTGTGGGCGGCGAACTGGACCCGGGTGCAGACGTTGGCGAGGCTCGACTGTTCCAGCGCCAGCGCTTTCGGCAGCGTCACCGCGGCGCGGCCGATGTTGGCGTCGCCGTCGCGCGCCACCAGGATCGCCCGCAGCTTCGGGCTCTTGGCGCGGCGGGTGCCGCCGAAGAGCCGCATGTAGAGCTTCGGCTTGAAGTCGAGCTTGTCGCAGTCGTTGACCTTGAACGGCGCCGAGACCGGGAAGGAGCTGAACGCCGCCGGGTCGAGCGGGTTGGCGCCGCCGCCGCGCAGCGCTCCCTTCGTCGCAAAGGCCGAGCAGTTGGTCGGGTTGAGGGCGAACTTCGGCCGGTCGAGCTTGACCGCGATCGAGCGGAGGTCGAGCAGGGCGCCGCCGAACACGTGCGGGATCGGATCCGAGACCGCGTGCACCTGGGCCGTTTCGGGGTCGACGAACAGCGCCACCCTCACCACGACCGTGCCGAGATCGAACGGCCCGGCCGTGGCGGGGGTGATCACTGCCAGGGAGAGGGGGGCTCCGCGATAGGGCCCTGCGAGGAAGGCTTTGCCGGTGGTCTGGTAGGGATGGGGCCCGCTGCCAGCGCTGACGCTGGCGCTGCCGACCAGGCTCTGGCTCGGGCAGCTCGAGTGCGCCGCCTCGGCGGCGCCGCTGGCATTGGCCGCGGCGGCGATGGCGGAGGCCGGGCAGTAGCGAACGCCGGCCAGCTTGGCGGTCAGGCCCGGCGGCATCGTCACGTCCACGCCCTTGAGCTCCTGGTTGCCGTCGTTGCGAACGGTGTTGAGAGCGAACTGGGTGAAGGCGCCGGCCTTGGGGTTGCTGTCGTTGGTGGCGAAGCTCGGCGCGAAGGGTCGCTCAGCGAGCGTTTTCGCGCAGGGCCCGCCGCCGGGGGCGGAGGTCAGGGTGAAGCCTTTGTCCTGGGGTCCGCTGTCAGGCGTCCCGGACCAGGCCGTCATCGCGTGACCGGTTTTGTTCGGGCCGCAGGTCGGTGGGCTGGTCAGCGTTCCCTTGCCGGCGTCGAGCGTGACCCGCACCGAGTCGAAGGGAAGTTGAGGCGCTTCGTGCACCTGCGCCGTCAGCTGGCCGGTCTGGGGGTTGGCGCTGACGTTGCCGAGCAAGCGAATCGAGAGGCCGCGGCTGGCCGACTCGGCGTCGATGAAGATCCGGTACTCGTTGCCGGAGGCAGGGTCACGGCTCTGCTGGGTGCCGAGGTAGACGTTGCCGGCCAGGGTCCCATCCGGCAGTGGCGGCGTGTCGATCGCGACCGTGCCGATCTTGGACCCGGCCGGGCAGCTCACCGGGTTGCGGCTGCCCCTGCCGAACTGCGCGTCGGTGCAGGCCTGCAATCCGCTCGCGGCGGAGGGATTGAGGCCGAGCCCCTGCGGCAGCGTCACATCGGCGTTGCGCACGTTCGACTGATAGATCGGGGCCGTCGGGGCGAAGGGGACGTTGACCGTCACGGTGCCCCCCATTGGCGAGTCGGTCTGGTTGGTAGCGGGCGCCTGCGAGGTAGAGGGCGCGAAGGGGATTTTGTTGCAGCCGGTCGGCATCACCCGGGCGCCCCCACCGATGCGCGGCAGCGGCGATTCCACCCGCTCGGAGCCAGCGAGGAAGGCGGCCGAAGGCGGCGCCGGCGCGGCCACGTCGTATTCGTTGTCCGGCGCTTCTTCCTCCTGCGAGTCAGCGTGGAGGATCGTGTTGTAGACCGTCGCGAAGGCCGGTTCGTTGGGGTTGAAGCAGGTGCTGGGAGTGGTTAGGAAGGCGCCCCCGGTTTGGCCTGGCAGGGTGCCGATCGTGCCGTCGAACACCAGCCGGTTCTTGAGGATCTTCGCGTTCACGAGCGGCACCTCGGGGACGTGAATGGTGAAGTACTCGTGGTAGTCGCCGTCCCATTTGACGCCGGCGTTGAGAAAGACTTCGCCGAGGCCAAGCGGCAGGGTGAAGCCGAAGCGTGCCGGTTCCCCTTGCCGCGGCACGAGGTTGTAGACCGCGATGTTGGGGACGGTCACCGGCGGCAGCGAGACCGGGGGGATCCCGGCCGACGCGGTCACGTTGCTGTAGCCGACTTGGGTATTCGCCGGGCAGCCGGATATGGGGAATTTGCCTCCGACAAGTTCGCACTTGGGAGTGGCCTCGGGGTTGACGCTCAGACCCTGCGGCAGGTCGACGAGGACCGTCTTGATGTGGCCGGTGGGTTCTTCGAAGGCGCCGCTGTGCTTGACGATGATCTGGGTGAAGCCGGCGGGCGGGTGACCCGCGGCCTGGGTGAAGAACTGATTCGGTTCTTCCGGCACGCATTCCGGCGTGTCGGTTTTGCAGGTGCCGGCCTGCCAGCCCGAGTTTTTGGTTTCCGGCAGCTCCTCTTCGATGATGTCGACGGCACCCGCCGGCGCCGCCATCGCCAGAGCTGTCAGTGCCAGAAGGGCGGCCAATACCCCAGTCCCAAGCCAAACCCGCGCGCCCTCCCGCATCCCAAATCTCCTCTCGTAGTCAGCCATCTGCCTATCCCTACCCGATTTTAATGATTTAGATCATCATTTTTTGGTATCTATATACCTAGAAGTTGGTAAACCAATCGAAAATCGGAGGAAGCATGAACTGGCAGCTCCTGGCCCGGGCCAATACCCACCCCCTTCGCATCTCAATCCTGGAAGTGCTGGGGATGGACGGAGGCCGCACCCTCTCCCCCAGCGACCTCAGCTACGAGCTGCGCACACCGCTGAGCAACGTCAACTACCACGTGACCGAGCTGCGCCGCACCGGCCTGGTCGAGCTGGCCGGAGAACGGCCGGTGCGCGGTGCCACCGAGCACTTCTACCGCGAGGCGAAGATCAGCGCCAATGGCAATGGCAATGGCGCCTCGGCCAACGGCAGCGCGCGCAAGCGAAGGGCTGCCGCCGTCTAACTCCGCAGACCCCTCCCTCGAGATATATGGAGACGGCCTAAGCCAAAGTTCAGGGTCGCCCCCTGATGCGAAGCGGAGCCCTGGAGCCGAGTATCGCTCCATGAGACTCTTCGGATCGCAGCTGAAGCGCCCACGGTTGGGCGGCGCCGGCATGGAGCTGGCCGGCGCCCTGTCAATCGCCTCGCAGATGGCCTTGCTCGCTCCACCTGGCTTCGACGAGATGGTTCGCCGCGAGCTGACCGGAGAAGCGGAGGGCATCCGCCACGAAGGCCAGCGGCAGACCCGCGTCCATTGAGTCTGCACGCCGTCATCGACGCCGAGCTAGCCGCGCTCGACGGCGTCGCGCCGTTCGACTGCCACGCGCACACCGGCGCTGACATCGACGGCAGCACTCGCACCTGCGAGCGGCACATCGAGGCGCTGGACGCGGTCGGCGGTCGCTCGGTGATCTTCCCCTTCTGCGTCGAGGGCGGCTACGAGGCTGAGAACAGGCGCGTGATCGAGGAGTGCGAGCGCCACCCGGGGCAGCTCGTCCCCTTCGCCCGTCTGGATCCCCGAGCCACCTCCTCACGAGGTGCGGCCGCTGCCCTTGCCGCTGGTGCCAGGGGGTTCAAGCTCCATCCCCGCGCCGAGGACTTCAGGCTCGATGACCCGGGAGTCGAGGCGATCTGCGCGGTGGCGGCGGAAGCGCGAGCACCGGTGCTGATCCACGCCGGGGCCGGGGTCGGCTCCTTTGGCGAGACCGTGACCGACCTCGCCACCTCCCACCCCGGCTGTCCGTTGATCCTCGCCCACGCCGGCGTCTCCGACCTCGCCTGGCTCTGGCAGGTGCCGCGCCGGATCGCCCGAACCTCTTCTTCGACACCTCTTGGTGGAACGCCAGCGATCTGGTCGCCCTCTTCGCCCTGATCCCGCCCGGCCAGATCCTCTTCGGCAGCGACGAGCCTTATATGGACTTCGGCACGGTGCTGGCGATCACGCTGCGCTGCGCCCGCTTCGCCGGCCTGCCGGCGGATGCGATCGAGCTGGTCGCGGGAGGCCAGCTCGAACGCCTGCTCGCCGGGGAAGCGGCGGCCGACGCCGGCCCCGCTCCCGGTCCGCCCGCGGTGCAACCCTCGCCAACCGAATCGCGGCTCGCCACCTTGCTATCCGCAGCCGGCGGCTGCATGCTCGGTGGCGGCGATCCCGCCCGGATGTTCGAGCTCGCCCGCGCCGCGATCGGCGTCAACGGCTCGGCGATCCCCGCCGACAGCGAGCCACTGATCGCCGAGCTGATCGATGAGGCGAGCGGCGGCGAGGCCCCGTGGGCGGTCGCGATGGCCCTCACTCTGCTCGTCACCCCGGGCGTCGAGAGCGCCGCGCTCACCGGTTGAACATCCCTTCGCGGTTTACGATCGCGGCTGAAGAGATGCCGGCGACGACCGCACTGCTGGAGAGGGATGTCGAGCTCGCGACGATCGAGGCATTGCTGGATGCGGCCCGCGGCGGCTCTGGCCAGATCCTCACGATCGAGGGCGAAGCGGGCGCCGGCAAGACCTCGCTGCTCGATGCCGCCGGCCGCCTTGCCACCGCGGGCGAGATGCGCGTCCTGCGGGCGCGGGGTGGCGAGTACGAGCGCGACTTCCCCTACGGCGTCGTACGGCAGCTGTTCGAACCGATGCTTTTGTTCGACGAGGCCGAGCGCGCCGAGCTGCTGACAGGCAGCGCCGCCCTCGCGGCTCCGGTCTTCGACCTGCAGGCGGCCCGGCGCGAGGACACGGATCCCCTGGCGATCCAGCACGGCCTCTACTGGCTGATGGCTGACTTGGCGGGGGCTTCGGCCATTGTCTTGCTCATCGACGATGCGCAGTGGGCTGACCTGACCTCGCTACGGGCGTTCGTCTACGCCGGCCGTCGCCTCGAAGGACTGCCGATGCTGGCCGCTTTCACGGTGAGAACCGGCGAGCCGGGCGGGCACGAAGAGCTACTCGATCAAATCCGCAGTCAACCGACGGCGTCGTTGATCGAGCCTGCCCCGCTCTCGGTGCAGGCAATTGGCGACCTGACGGCCGCCGAAGTCGGGTCCCGACCCAGCCGGCGGTTCGCCAGCACCTGCCGCGAGGCCACGGCCGGCAACCCCTTCTTGCTCGTCGAGCTGCTCCGCTCGCTGGACGGCAAGTTGGCGGACTCGACGGCCGACGGCACCGGGGTGCCGGCCGAGAAAGCTACCGCGAGCATCTCGCGATCGATCCTCGCGCGCTTGACCAAGCTCGGCGAGCACTCGATCGCCGTGGCGCGGGCGGTCGCCGTGCTGGAGCCAAACGCAGAGGCCCGCCTGATCGCCGAGCTCACCGGCCTGCCGCTCGATGCCGTCGCCGAGTCATGCGCGCTCCTGGTCCGGGCACGGCTGCTCTCGGACTCCCAACCGGTGGCATTCGCTCATCCGCTGGTGCGGGAGGCGGTGCTGAGCGAGGTGCCGGCACCGCGTCGCGTCGCCGATCACGCCATCGCCGCCCGCATCCTCGAGCGCGACGGCGCGGCCGCCGACACGGTCGCCGCCCACCTGCTCCTGGCGGAGCGGCGCGGTGGCGACTGGGCCGTCGGGGCGCTACGCACGGCCAGTGCCGGCGCCCTCGCCCGCGGCGCTCCCGAGACAGCGGTCCGCTATCTACGACGAGCGCTGCAGGAGCCGCCGGCCAGAGCGGACCGCCCGGCCGTAAGCCGTCAGCTCGGCCTCGCCCTGCTGCGGGCCACCGACCGCGAGGGAATCGAGATCCTGCGCACCGTCCGGGCCACGACCGAGAACCCGGTGACGAGAGCCGAGCTGGCCAACGAGATAGCGACCTCACTTGGTCTCCGCGGCGGCAGCGAGGAGGCGGCGGCGCTGCTCGAAGAGTCGCTTGCCGAAATCGACCCTGCCAGCGAGCTGGGCATATTGCTGCGTGCATCGCTGCTCCTGATGACGACGTGGGGGCTGGAGCGAGTGCCCTCCGGGGACTTGCCGGAACCAGACGGGGACGTTGACAACCGATCGCTGCCCGGACGTATGCTGCTTGCCCAGGTCGCGTCGCTGAACGCGCTCGGACTCGGTCGGATCGAGCTCGGGCTGGCCCAGGCCCGAAGGTCGGCCCCCGATCTCGCCGCCATCGTCGCCGACGCGACCGCGGGGTTTCCCCACCAAGGGTCCTTCTCCGCCTGCGCCCTGGCCGACCGCAGTGATGTCGTCGCCGATCTCTTCGAGCCCTCGCTGGAGGCTGCGCGGCAGCGGGGAGCGCCGCTCGCGGTCGCCGGGGGGCACGGCATCCGCGCCTTCATCAGGTTGTTCGACGGCGAACTGGCCGAGGCGGGCGGCGACGCCGACATCGCCATGCACATTCTGCGCGGCGTTCCGATCTCATCGGCAATCGGAATCTGGTCGGGCGCCGCGATCCGGATCGCCGTCAGCCGCGGCGACTTCGCCACCGCCGAGGGCCTTCTCACCGGCCCCTGGAGCAAGCAGCCACCCCTCACCGGGATACCGGCAGCGATCTTCCTCTGCGCTCGCGGCGAGCTGCGACGAGCGACGGGACGCCTCGCCGAGGCCCGCCACGACTACCTGGCGGCCTCCGAACGAATCTCCTGGCTTCCCCTTGCCAATCCGGAGGTATTCCCCTGGCGCACCGGGCTGGCGCTCTGCGAAGCGGCGCTGGGCAACGATCGGAAAGCGCGCGAGATCGCCGTCGAAGCGGTCGAAGTCGCCCGTACGGCCGGGGGTAGGCGCGGCATCGGCATCGCGCTACGAGCGCAGGGAACGGTCTGCTCCGGCGAGGAGGCGATCGAGGTCCTGCGCGAGGCCGTGGCGGCACTGGCGGGCACGCGGGCCCGGCTGGAGCACGCCCATGCTCTGGCCGCGCTCGGAGCGGCACTGCGTCGCGCCAACCGGCGTCGCGAAGCCCGTGCGCCGCTGCGCGAAGCGCTCGAGATCGCCCACCGCAGCGGCGCCACACCGCTCGAAGAGCAGGCCCGCACCGAGCTCGAGGCCACCGGCGCCCGCCCCCGCAAGGCCGTCTACAGCGGCGTCGAGTCGCTCACCCCCAGCGAGCTGCGCGTCGCCCGCATGGCCACTGAGGGCAAGACCAACCGCGAGATCGCCCAAGCGCTAACGGTGACTGAGAAGACGATCGAGACCCACATGCGCCACGTCTTCCAGAAGCTCGATGTCGGGCGACGGACCGAGCTAGCGAGCGTGCTGGATGCCGATTAGGTGCTTGTGTCAGCCGGGCCGTTCGAGCAGCGAACGGTGACGTAGCCGGGAGCGCAGACCGTCCGCAGGCGCCACCGCTCTTCGTATTCGTCGATGAATTTGGCGAAGGCCCTCTGCGCGGCGACTTCGCCGCTGACCCCCGCCAAGATCCTTTCCTGGATCCGTTCGGAAAGCAGCTGGATCTCGACGCGCTCTTTGACGTCCCGGCGGGTGTAGTGAGCTTCCCTGAGGAAGCGGCGGTATTGCGCCGCGTTCCTGAAGGCCTGCCGCTTGAGCTTCTCGGTTTCGCGGGCAACCTCCCGAGATCTCACCCCGATGCCCATTTCCGCCGCCTGCCCCCTGATCCAGGAGTCGTCGAGCAGTTCCCCAATCGCGGTCTTCTTCAGCTTTCCGTACCGGTTGCTGCCCGGCTTGGGGGTGGATCTGAGACCGGCTTGAGCCGCCGCCTGGGCCAGGGCGTGGTGAAACTCCTTCTTCGTTGCGATCCCGCCACCCTCGCCACCACGGTCGGGAACCCGGGCAACGATGGCGACGACGTTTGCCGGCAGCTCCGTGGGGGCGGTGGAACGGGAATCAAAAGCGGACGACGAGGTTCGAACTCGCGACCTCGAGCTTGGGAAGCTCGCGCTCTACCAACTGAGCTACGTCCGCGTGCGGCTGATTCTACGGCCGCCACGGGGTTGCGGGGAGCGAGCGCGAACTAGAGTTCGCCGTTCGTGAGCACCCGCTCCTTTCTCGCCTTCTTCGCCGTCCTCGCTGTCGTCGGCCTGCTCGCCTTCGGCCTGCTCAACAAGGGCGCGGCCAAGATCGCGGTCGGCGATCCGGTGCCCGACAAGGTCCTACCGGCGCTGCCGGGCCCAGGCAAGGGCTCGATCGCCGACTACCGAGGCACGTGGGTACTGGTCAACCTCTGGGCCTCGTGGTGCATTCCGTGCCGCGAGGAGGCGCCGGTGCTGCAGGACTTCTATGAGCAGAACCGCGGGCGCGAGACGACCGTGGTCGGCATCGACGTGCAGGACAACGAAGACGACGCCGTCGCTTTCCTGCGCGAGCACCCGACCGGCTACCCGCAGCTACGCTCGGTCGGCGACGAGCGCAGCGACGCCTTCGGCTCGACCGGGGTGCCGGAGAACTTCCTGGTCGAACCCGACGGCGACCTGGCGCTGATCTGGCGCGGGCCGGTCGACGACCAGTTCCTGCGCGAACGCGTCCTGCCGCTGATCGAAGGCAAGTCGTGAGCCTCCGCTGTTCCTTTCCCTCGCCATCCACCGCCAAGGCACATGGGAGGGCTCGTTGAGGCGGGGGGCGATGCTGCTGGCCGCGATTGCGCTCGGGCTTTTGGCTCCGGTGGGCGCGGCGAGCGCCGCCCCGATCCCGCAGACCACGGTCCAAGACATCGAAGACGAAGTGATGTGCCCGATCTGCGGCACCCTGCTCGAGCTCGCCGACTCGCCGCAGGCGCGGCGCGAGAAGGTCTTCATCGCCAAGCTAGTCGCCGCCGGCAAGAGCAAGGCCGAGATCAAGGACGCCCTGGTCGCCCAGTACGGCTCCGAGGTCCTCGCTCAGCCGGAAGCCTCGGGCTTCGACCTCTCCGCCTACCTGGTGCCGATCCTCGCCTTCCTGCTTGCGGCGGCGGCGGTCATCTTCAGCGTCCTGCGCTGGCGCCGCACTGGCCGCAGCGAGGCGTCGCCGCCCGGCGCCCCCTCCGACGCACCCCGCGGCGAGGATGCCGAGCGGCTCGAGGCCGACATCTCGCGCTACGACCTTTAGCCGACTCAGTCGAAAAGGACCAGGCCGGTGACCGGCACCGGCATCCGCTTTGGCAGCTGCCCGCGCTCGCCGCAGGCGATCGTGACCGCGGTGTGTTCGGTCACCGCGCGCAGCGAGTCCGCGTCTTCGCTCAGCGGCGGCCCGTCGATGATCAGCAGGTCATAGGCGCGGCGCAGGCGCTCGATCGCGTGATCGCAGCGCTCGGAGTCGAGCAGCGCCACCGGCTCGGGCTCGGGCTCGCCGGCGACGATGCAGGCGAGCGGCTCGGTTGCTCGGCCCGAGGCGGGACCGGCAAGAACCAGCGGCTGCAGGATCTCGCTCGCCTCGGCCTGCTCGAGCAGGTACTCGTGCAGTCCCGGGCCGGAGGCGAGACCCAGCCTGCTGGCCAGGGCCGGCCCGGCCAGATCGCACTCGAGCAGGGCGACCCGGCGCCCTTCGGCAGTAGCGGCGGCGGCGATGCCCAGTGCGACCTCGCCCTTTGCCGGCCCGGTCGTGAAGACGGAGCCCGTGTTCGCCAGCTTCGTCGCCAACTCCGCGTAGACCGCCAGTTCGCCGCGACCGAGTGCTCCCGGCCGGCTCGAGCCGTTGCTCGAGGTCGTGACCTCGGCCAATACCGGCTGCTTGTTGCGGCGACCGAGCATCACATCCGCTCCGGGGCGGAGATGCCGAGTAGGCCAAGTGAGCCGGCGATCGTGCGCATCGTCAGCAGGGAGAGTGCCAGTCGCGAGCGCTCGACGCCCTCTCCCTCGGCGTCGATCACCTGGCAGTCGCGGTAGAAGCCGTGGAAGTCGGCGGCGACGGCGGTCGAGTAGGTGCAGATCCGGTGCGGCGCCCGTCGCGCCGCCGCCTCGCGCACCTCGTCGGGGAACTCGAGCAGGCGCTTGATCAGCTCGCGCTCGGTCGGCTCGAGCGGGGTGCCCGGGGTCTGCGCACCGGCCCCACCGGCGATCGCTTCGGGCTGCTGCTCGGCTTTGCGCAGGATGCTGGCGATGCGAGCGTGGGCGTACTGGACGTAGTAGACAGGGTTGTCGTTCGACTGGCGACGGGCGAGCTCGAGGTCGAGATCGACGGTGGTGTCGTGGCTGCGCCAGAGCATGAACCAGCGGGTCGCGTCGACGCCGATGTCGTCGAGCAGTTCGTCGAGCGCGACGAAATCGCCGCTGCGCTTCGACATCTGCGCTCGCTCGCCGCTTTCGACGATGTGGACGAGGCGCATGATCAGCGCCTCGAAGCGCTCCGGGTCGGCGCCAAGCGCCTCGATCGCGGCGCGCACGCGGGGGACGTACCCGTGGTGGTCGGCGCCGAGGATGTTGACCAGCCGGCCGAAGCCACGCTCGAGCTTGTCCCAGTGGTAGGCAACGTCGGCGGCGAGGTAGGTGGGTTCGCCGTTGGCGCGGATCAGCACCCGGTCCTTGTCGTCGCCGAAGGTCGTCGTGCGCAGCCAGAGCGCCTCTTCGTGGCGGTAGGTGTGGCCAGCCCGGTCAAGCTGGGCGAGGGCCTGCTCGACCTCGCCGCGGCTGTAGAGGTCGCGCTCGGAGAACCAGGTGTCGAAGCGAACGCCGAAGCGATCGAGCGTGCCGCGCACGTTCTCGAGGATCAGCTCGACCCCGCGGCTGCCGATCGCCTCGAGGTCGCTGGCGTCGATCCGCTCGCCGGCGATCCGCTCGCCCAGTCCGATCACGTAATCGCCGCCGTAGCCATCCTCGGGCGGCTGCTCGCCCTTCATGCGGGCGGAGATCGAGGCGGCGAAGCGTTCGATCTGACCGCCGGCATCGTTGACGTAGAACTCGCGCTGCACCTCGTGCCCGGCCGCCTCGAGCAGGCGAACCAGGGCGTCGCCGTAGGCGGCGTGCCGACCGCCGCCCACATGCAGCGGGCCAGTCGGGTTGGCGGAGACGAACTCGACCAGGATCCGCTCCGGCGAAGCGGTCGGCGCCGGCCCCAGCCGCTCGCCGGCGGCGGCGAGACTGACCATCGCCTGCCGGTACCACTCGTCGGCGAGGAAGAAGTTGATGAAGCCGGGGCCTGCCACCTCGATCCGCTCGACCGTCCCCTCCCCCAGTTGGGCGGTGAGCTGCTCCGCCAGGCGGGCAGCAACGTCGCGCGGGTTTTCGCCCAACGGTGCGGCCAGCAGCATCGCCGCGTTGGAGCTGTAGTCGCCCAGCTCGGCCTTGGGCGGGCGCTCCAGCGTCGGTTCGGGGCCCGTCGCCTCCCCCTCGCGCAGGGCGCGTGAGGCAGTGTCAACTGCGCTGCGCAGCTCGGCGATCGGGTCAGCGGTTGCCATCGTCGCGCCCATCGTATGGAGAGGCGGCAGCGGTTGCGCTCTGTCCTGGCGGGCGGGGGCACTGAGTACGCTGGCCGGCGTGCGGATCGCGGCGATCACCGACATTCACGCCAATCTGCCGGCGCTCGAAGCCGTGCTCGAGGCGGTCGAGGAGGCCGGGGTCGAGGAGATCTGGTGCCTCGGCGACGTGCTCGGCTACGGAGCCGAGCCCGATGCCTGCGCGGCGCTGATCCGCGAGCGCTGCGCGATCTCCCTGGTCGGCAACCACGACCTGGCGGTGCTGGGTGCGCTCGACGTCGCCTCCTTCTCCGAGGCCGCCGCGGTCGCGGTCGAGTGGACGCAGGCCAAGGTCAGCGAGGACACGCTCGCCTTCCTGCGCGAGCTGGAGCCCCAGGGCGAGCGCCAGGAAATCGGCCTCTTCCACGCCTCGCCGCGGGACCCGGTCTGGGAGTACGTGCTCTCCAGCGAGCAGGCCGACCTCGGCATGGATGCCAGCGGCCAACGCCTCAGCCTGATCGGCCACTCCCACGTCGCCCTCTTCTTCAACCGGCCCGAGCAGGGATCGCGCGAGGAGACACGCGGCGCGCAGGCAAGCGATGGCGCCCTGCTCGATCTCAGCAGCGGCGAGTGGTTGGTCAATCCCGGCAGCGTCGGCCAGCCGCGTGACGGCGATCCGCGCTCTTCTTGGCTGGAGCTGGACACCGAGGCGCAAACGGCCCTCTTTCACCGCGTGCCCTATGAGATCGAGCGAGCCGCGGCGTCAATCGTCGCGGCCGGCCTGCCTAGCCGTCTCGCCGACCGCCTCCACACCGGCCAGTGACGCTCAAATGCAGGGTAAATATGCGCCGGAGGTCGTTCTCTAGACTCGCTACGGTGCGTCAGCTGGCCATACCCACGCTCGCCCTCGTGCTGGGCGCTGCCGCGGCGCTCGCCCTCGTCTCCTGCGGCGGTGGCGAGGACGCCAAGCTCCTGCCCGGCAACACCGCTGCCGAAATCACCGAAAACCTCGACCGCGTCAAGCAGTACGCCGAAGAAGGCGAATGCATCGGCGCCGAAGATGCCGTCAGCGAAGTCAACTCCCAGGTCGAAGGGCTGACCGGGGTCGATCCAAAGCTGGTCGAAGCGCTGAAACGGGGCGCGGCCCGGCTGAGCGAAGTCGTCGCCAGTTGCGAAGAAGAAGAGACCGAAGCGGTCGCCCCCTCGAGCGAAGCGACGACCACCGAAGAAGCCGAAAAGATCCCGCCGGGCCTGGAAAAGAAGGAAGAAAAGGAACGGGAGAAGGAAGAAAAAGAGCTTGAAAAGGAAGCAGAGAAGGCGGAAAAGAAAGAACAGAAAGAACCGCCGGAAACCGAAACCACGCCTGAAGAAGCACCGACCACAACCACGCCGCCGCCGACTGAAGACGGCGGGACCGGCGCCTCGGGCGGCGTCAGCCCGGGCGCACCCGCAGCGTCCGGAGGCGAATGATGGCGGCCTCGGGAGTCCTCTCCGGGCGCTACGAGATCGGCGACCGGCTCGGCTCGGGCGGGATGTCGAGCGTGCACCAGGCAACCGACCTGATCCTCGAGCGCACGGTCGCGGTCAAGATCCTCGCCGAGCACCTCTCCGACGACGAGCGCTTCGTTGCCCGCTTCCGCCGCGAGGCGCTGGCGGTGGCGAAGCTGATCCACCCCAACATCGTCCAGGTCTACGACACCGGCATCGACGAGGGGCGCCACTACATCGTCATGGAGTACGTGCGAGGGCGGTCGGGGGCACAGATCCTGCAGCGCCAGGGCCCGCTCGATGCCGAGACCACGGCCGAGATCGGGGCCCAGGCCTGCGCCGGCCTGGACTACGCCCACCGGCGCGGGATCATTCACCGCGACGTCAAGCCCGGCAACCTGATGGTCACCGGGGGCCCGGCCGGGGGCGGCGAGATGACGATCAAGCTGACCGACTTTGGCATCGCCCGCGCGGTCGAACAGACCCGGATCACCCAGGTCGGCTCGGTCGTCGGCACCGCCGCCTACCTCTCGCCCGAGCAGGTGCGGGGCGAGGAGGCGACCCCGGCCACCGACGTCTACGCGCTCGGCGTCGTCCTCTACCAGTTCCTCACCGGTCGCCTGCCCTACGAGGGATCGACCCTGGCCGAGCTGGCGGTGCGCCAGCAGAACGAGAAACCGCTGCCGCCCAGCACCTACAACGACGACGTGCCGGAGACCCTGGGCGCGGCGGTGCTGCGAGCGCTGGAGGGCGATCCCAACCGACGCTACGCCAGCGCCAGCGAGCTCGCCGGCGGCCTCGCGCTCGGGATGCAAGGCGAGGACGTGACGCTGCCGCTGGAAGAGGGAACCGCCGCGACCAACGTGCTCGGCGGCGAGACCGCCACTCGCCGCCTCGACCAGACGGCCCAGACCGAGTACCGCCCGGCCCAGCCCTCACCGACCCGGCGCCCCGCCCCCCGGGCGCCGCAGCAGCGGCAGGCGCCGCCTCCGGCTCCGGTCCCCGCGCAGGCCAAGCGCAAGCGCAGCGCCTTCTCCCGCTTCGCCCGCTTCGTCATGGCCCTCGTCGCGCTGGTGCTGATCGCGGCGGCCGTGGCCGCGGCGGTGATCTATACGACCGACAAGGCAACCGGGATCAAGGCGACAGAAGTGGCTGGCAACACGGTCGACAAGGTCGTCGAAGAATTCAAGGAACTGGTCAAGAAGAACTCTGAATAGCGGAGTATTGGGTGACTGATCCTTATAGATCAGTCGAATTCCATCATTGACAACGCCGTCGCCGCTTGGCGAGACTGCGGCGGTGACTCGTCTCGCCGCCTGCGCGTTCGCCTGCTTGTTCGCACTGCTGACGTCATGCCCCCTGGCCCTCGCGGAGGATGAATCGCCGCTCTCGGCTTCGCCCGCTTCACTGACGCTCGAAGCGACGGGTGAGAAAGAGCTCACGGTCTCAAATGAGTCCGCGCTCGCGCTCAACCTGAGTGCCGAAATCGTCGACGAGAAGGGCGCGCCGCTGCCTGGCGCCTCGCTGAAACCGTCTCTGAACGGGAACATCGCGCCGGGGGCCACTATTCCGGTCAGCCTCGCGGCTCCCGCCTCCGCCGTCAAAGGATCCCTCGTCATCGTCGCCGCGCCCGCGGCGGGACTGCCAACGGGAGCGGTGCTGCGAGTCCCCTTCACGCGGGCATCGCCGGTGAAAGCCGCGGTCACCGAATGGACGCTGATCAGAAGGCACGCCGGCGATGACTCCGGCGCCCTGCTGCCGTTGACCGGGCCCTGCGCAAGCCTCGGCATCGAAGACAGCAAAGAGCTGGGCGCGGTGCAGACAGGCGGCGAGGACCTTGAGGTCAGCGGCAGCTGCGATGCCGACGAGCCCAAATCGCTGAGCCTGGAGGCGCCCGACGAGCACACGAACGGGCGCACCTACAAAGGGACGATCGCGATCGGCGACAGCGCGGTGGCGCTGACCGTCGAAGACACGATCTCGGGACCCGCGGTGGCACTGCTTATCTTCATCGGGATCATCGCTGCGCTTGCGCTCAGCGGCTGGCGCGAAGGCTGGCGCGCGCGCAGCGAAGGCCAGCGTGAGGCCGACCTCGTCGAGGCGATGATCGACTCGAGAAACCCGGCAAACGCCGACCTCGGCTTCGCAACCGCCGCCAAGCAGCTCGAACTGCCCGACAACGTCCTCGCCTGGACGATCGCGAGCGCCGTCAGGGAAGAGCTCACGCGACTGCGCGGGATCTTGCGATTCCCCGCGACGGCCGACGAGGTGAAAACCGCGCGCAAAGAAACGGCCGACCTGGACCTCGAGGTTCGTACCTGGGCCGAATTCGCCAACCGGGTGAAGGACCTGCATACGACGATGCCTCGCCTCGCTGCCCTGACGGCGTATCGCAAGCGCATTTCCACCAACGTCCTCGACCTGCGGGACCAGCTCACCCACGCTCAGATGACGAGCGCCAAGGGCCTGACCGAGGAGGCGATCGGGCTGGCAAGGGACTGGCCCGCCGAGGAAGTGAGGGACGCCCAGGCGATGGCGCTGAAGCTCGATCGGGAGTCCCCAGCCAGAATCCGCTTCAACACCCTGGTCAAAGAACGGCTCCCCACGATCGACGAGGGCGAGGAAGTCAGAGTCGCCATCGTCGAATTCCGTGACGCCTACGACGAGCTGCGAAAGGAGGTCAGGCGGAAGGGCATCCAGCCCGACACGCCTCGGGCCGGTGCGGTCAGCCTCCGACCAAAGGCGTTCGAACCGGTGTCGACCCCCGACCCGGCCGATGCGGCGCGGGACATCGCCACGCGGATCTTCACCCTTGACCTCCTGGTTCTGATCGCCCTGCTCGGGGTCGCGATCATCGCCGGCCTCAAGGCGCTCTGGGTCGGCCAGAGCTTCGGCGGCTGGTGGGACATCCTTGCGGCGCTTGCCTGGGGCCTCGGCTCGGGATTGGTCGGGCCACCGCTGGTCGCCGCGGTGGGCGATCTCGGTCGCTCCTGGGTCAATACCAAGGGCGCCACCTAGTGGACTACGCGAGGGCCTTCGGCGCGATGCCGTGGTTAGCCATCGGCGCGGTACAGCTGGCGCGAGAACCGATCCCGGTAGAGACCCAGCAAGCCCAGTATTGGTGTTGGCTGGCGGTCGCGGTCGCGGTGGACCGCAATCGGGGCGGGGAAATCAGCCAAGGTCAACTCGCCAACGCGATCTTTGGCGAGTCGACCTGCTGCACGGACCCGCACTCAATCGAATGCGACCGCGAAGGCTCCGTCAAAGACGCCCTGATCGAACTCGGCCGCCACCGTGCGACCATCGCCTTGGGAGAAGATGCGCCGGACCGCTCGGCTCTGATCGCGGAGCTTGAATCCGATCGACCCCCAGTTGCCCAGATCGACTTCGGCTTCGAAGAAAACCACGTCGTGCTGCTGGCCGGATACGGCATCGACAGCGTCGGCAACGAGCTCGTCAGCGTCGGCGATCCAAGCGAAGGCTGGAACGCGGTCGATGTGGTCTGGGACCTGGCCGACCGCTACCGTGGAGGCGTGGCCTGGACGCACGTCTGCCTGACGAGCTGAGCGATGCCGATCCGCATCGAGATCTTCGAGGGCTCGGATCGGATCCGCGACCGGGTCGCCGAGTCGGTTGGGGGCAGCTTCGAGGGCCAGCTGACGCTGAGTGCTCCCTACCGGGTGGACACGATCGAGCTCGAGGCACTCGCCAACGGTCACCTCAAGTGCGATCGTGGCGATCGTTGGCAATGCCTGGTCAGCGGCGGCCCGGAGCCGGCCGCGGCCGTGGATGTCGTCGGCGACGACGACTGGGGCTACTCGGTGGTCAGCATCAACCGCGGCACTCTGGCGGCGCACCTCAACGACGGGGTGACCCAGGCTGAAGGGAGGCTGGAGGATTCCGACTACAGCCTCTCGCAGGTGGAAGTGCCCGCCCTGCACATTGCTGCCGCTCGCTTTCTCGACACCGAGTCGGCGGAGGAGCTGTTCATGCCGGTGCTGCCGATGGCTCCCGCGGTGGAGCTGGAGCGGATGGGCATCTACCGCGCCGAGGCGTTCGTGGAGGCCCTTCAGGCTGAGGCCCAGCGGGTTCTCAGGCGCCGCCGCGGCGAGTAGCGAGCCAAGGGGCATCGCCCGCGCCTACGGCTGCTGCATAGGCGCCAAAGGAGCCTTGCTCGATCGCGAGCCGGGCGTTGGCCATCAGCTCGTGCAGGTAGGTCAGGTTGTGGATGCAGAGCAGGCGGACCGCGGTCAGCTCCTCGGCTCGGGAGAGGTAGCTGAGGTAGTCGCGGTCGTGGTTCCGGCAGGCCGGGCAGGGACAGCCCGCGGCGATCGGAGCGCGGTCGCCCGCGTGGCCTGACTTGCGCAGGTCGAGGCGGAAGCGGTTGTCCGGGTCGGGGACGAGGGCGACGCCGTGGCGGGCGAGGCGGGTCGGGACGGCGCAATCGAAGACGTCGAGGCCGAGGGCGATGCCGGCCAGGAGGTCGTCGACCTCGCCAATGCCGAGCAGGTGCTTGGGCGCCTCCTCGGGCAATAGCGGTGCGGTCATCGCCAGCACCTCGCGCATCTCCGACTTGTCGCGGCCGAGGGTGCCGCCGATCGCGAGGCCATCGACACCGGCGGCCGAGACGGCCTCGGCCGACTCGCGGCGCAAGTCCTCGTAGACGCCGCCCTGGACGATGCCGAAGACCGCCTGGCGCGCCGGGCCCTCGCGCTCGTGCCACTCGAGGCAGCGGTCAAGCCAGCGATGGGTGCGCTCGGTCGAGCGCGCGGTGTAGTCGCGGTCGGCGTGGAAGGGCGTGCACTCGTCGAAGACCAGGGCGATGTCGGAGCCGAGCGCGGCCTGAACTTGCATCGAGACCTCCGGCGAGATGAACAGCTCGGCCCCGTCGCGGTAGGAGCGGAAGTGGACCCCCTCCTCCTCGATCGAGACCACTGAGCCCTGCGCCCCGCCCTGGCGGCCGCTGCCCTTGACCTCGTTGGCGACCCCGCCGTGGGCGAGCGAGAAGACCTGGAAGCCGCCGGAGTCGGTGATCAGGGCGCGCTCCCAACCCATGAAGCCGTGCAACCCGCCGGCGGCGGCGATCCGCTCCGGCCCCGGTGAGACGAAGAGGTGGTAGGTGTTGCCGAGCACCATCTCGTAGCCGAGCGCGGCCACCTCGTGCGATTCGAGCCCCCGCACCGTCCCCTTGGTCGCCAGGGGGATGAAGGCCGGCGTCTTCACCGGGCCGTGCGGGGTGTGCAGCACGCCGGTGCGAGCGGCGCCGTCCCGTGCCCCGATCTCGAAACGGAGGCGGTCGGGCTCGCTTCTCACGCGATCAGCGAGCGGCCGGTCATCGGCGCGGGCTGCTCGATACCGAGGAGCTGGAGGGCGGTCGGTGCGACGTCGGCGAGGATGCCGTGGTCGCGCAGCGTCACTCCCTCGGCGGTGACGATCAGCGGCACCGGGTTGAGCGAGTGGGCGGTGTTGGGCGAGCCGTCGGGCTCGAGCATGTGATCGCAGTTGCCGTGATCGGCGGTGACGATGCAGGCGCCGCCCTTGGCGGTGACCGCCGCGACCACGTCGCCGAGGCAGCCGTCGACCTCCTCCACAGCGGCGACGGCAGCAGGGATCACGCCGGTGTGGCCGACCATGTCGGGGTTGGCGAAGTTGACGATGCCGAAGCGGTAGTCGTCCTCACCCCAATGCGAGACGAAGGTGTCAGCGGCGGCGCGGGCGCTCATCTCCGGCTTGTGGTCGTAGGTCGGCACGTCGCGGGGCGAGTCGACCAGGTGGCGCTCCTCCCCCTCCCACTCCTGCTCGCGACCGCCGTTGAAGAAGTAGGTGACGTGGGCGTACTTCTCGGTCTCGGCGACGTGCAGTTGGCGGCCGCCGGCCGCGGAGATCGTCTCGGCCAGGGTCGTCTTCGGCCGCGCCTCGGGGAAGGCAACGGGATAGGGCCAGCCCTTGCGGTACTCGGTCATCGTGCTGAGGTCGAGCAGCGGTCCGCCGGCGCGGGGGAACTCGTCAAAGTCCGGTTCGGCGAGGGCGCGAGTCATCTCCCGCGCCCGATCGGGGCGGAAGTTGATGAAGATCCCGATGTCGCCCGCGGCGACCCCGTCGTAGTCGCCGATCACCGTCGGCTTGACGAACTCGTCGGTCTCCTCGCGCTCGTAGGAGGCAGCGATCGCCTCCTCGGAGCCAGCGGCGCGCAGGCCCTCGGCGTGGACGATCGCGTCGTAGGCGAGCTTGACCCGCTCCCAGCGGGTGTCGCGGTCCATCGCGTAGTAGCGGCCGCTGACCGTGGCGACGTGGCCGGCCTGGCGCAACCAGCGCTCGAGCTCGTGCAGGTAGCTGCGGCCACCGTGGGGCAAGGTGTCACGGCCGTCGGTGAAGGCGTGGAAGACGACGTCGGGAACGCCCTCCTGGGAAGCGAGCTCGATCGTCGCCTCGATGTGCTCCCAGCCCGAGTGCACGCCGCCGTCGGAGACCAGCCCGAGCAGGTGCAGGCGCCCACGCGGGCTGTTGCGCGCCCGCTCGCAAGCGTTGCGCAAGGCCTCGTTGTCGAAGAAGCTGCCGTCGGCGATCGCGTCGTCGATCCGGGCCAGGTCCTGCTTGACGATCGCGCCGGCGCCGAGGTTGAGGTGGCCGACCTCGGAGTTGCCCATCTGGCCGTCGGGAAGGCCGACGTCGCGACCCTGGGCGGAGAGCTGGGTGTGGGGAAAGCCTTCCCAGAGGCGGTCGAAGACGGGAGTGCTGGCCAGCGAGATCGCGTTGCCGGGCCCGGCCTCGGCGAGTCCCCAGCCGTCGAGGATGACGAGCGCCAGCGAAGGAACGGTCACCGCGGCTCCTTCCGGTGCGCTTTATGTGGCTGTGGGACGCAAAAAGCGCACCGGAAGCTCATGCTGCCCTGACTATCTCAGCGAATTCGGCAGCGTCGAGGCTGGCGCCGCCGACCAGGGCGCCGTCGATGTCGGGCTGGCCGAGGAGCTCGGCGGCGTTGGCGGGCTTGACCGAGCCGCCGTAGAGGATCCGCACGTCATCGGCGGCACCCTTGCGCGCCTTTACGAAGGTGCGAATAAAGGCACATGCCTCCTGCGCCTGCTCGGGAGTTGCCGTTCGGCCAGTGCCGATCGCCCAGATCGGCTCATAAGCGATCACAACCTCGGCTAGCTGGTCGTCAGGGACCGCCATTAGATCAACCGTCAGCTGGCGTGCCAGAACTGTCTCGGTTTGTTCTTTATCGCGCGCCTCCTCGGTCTCGCCAACACAGAGAATCGGCTCAAGATCGGCGGCAAGCGCGGCCGGGACCTTGCGGGCCAGGGCCTCGTCGGTCTCGCCGAAGAGCTGGCGGCGCTCGGAGTGGCCGAGCACCACCGCCTCGACGTCGAGCTCGACCAGCATCGAAGCCGAGACCTCGCCGGTGAAGGCGCCCGAGTCCTCCTCGTGCATGTTCTGCGCGGCGACCTTGACCGCGGTGCCGTAGCGGCGCTCGACCACTGCGGTCAGCGCCGTGAACGGCGGGCAGATCACCACGTCGCTCTGCGTCGCCGCGATCTGCGGCAACAGTGCGTCGACGAACTCGCCCGCCTCGGCGACGGTCTTGTGCATCTTCCAGTTGGCGGCGATGTACGGGGTCCTAGGCATCGCGCAGGGCCTCCACGCCGGGCAGCTTCTTTCCCTCCAAGAGCTCCAAGGATGCTCCTCCTCCGGTCGAGAGCCAGTCAACTTTGTCGGCAAGTCCGAACTGCTGCAGGGCAGCGACCGAGTCGCCGCCGCCGATCACGGTCGTGCCCGGGGCAGCCGCGACCGCCTCGGCGACGGCGCGGGTGCCGGCGGCGAACGGCGCCAGCTCGAAGGCGCCCATCGGTCCGTTCCAAAGCACGGTGCCGGTGCCGGCAGCGGCAATCCGCTCGGCGTAGGCGGCGGCGCTGCGCGGGCCGATGTCGAGGCCCATCCAGCCGTCGGGCACCTCGACGCCCTCGCTTGGGCGCACCTGCGTTTCGGCGTCAAACGCCTCGCCGAGCACCAGGTCGACCGGCAGGCGTAGCTCGCAGTCGGAGCCCTCGGCCTGCTCCAGGGCCTTGCCCGCCAGCTCCACCCCCTCCTCCTCGACCAGGGAGTTGCCGGTGGCGATGCCCTGGGCGCGGAAGAAGCTGAAGCACATCGCGCCGCCGATCAGGATCTCGTCGGCGATCTCGAGGAAGCGGTCGATCACGCCGACCTTGTCGGTCACCTTGGCGCCGCCGAGGACGACGACCAGCGGGCGCGCCGGCGTCTCGACCACGCGGGTCAGTTCGGTCAGCTCCCGCTCGAGCAGCAGACCGGCGAACCCCGGCAGCAGCGCGGCGACGCCGGCGGTGCTGGCGTGGGCGCGGTGGGCGGCGCCGAAGGCGTCGTTGACGTAGAGTTCGGCGAACTCGGCCAGTTCCGCCGCCAGCGCGGGGTCGTTCTCGGTCTCCCCCGGCTCGTAGCGCACGTTCTCGAGCAACATCACGTCACCGGAGCCGAGACCCTCGGCCATCGCCTTGACTTCGTCACCGACGACGGCGGGCGCCTGCCGAACCGGCGCACCGAGCAGCTCTGCGAGGTGCTCGCCGACGGGCTTCATCGAAAGCTCCGGGACGACCCGGCCCTTTGGTCGCCCGAGGTGCGAGACCAGCACCAGCGAGGCGCCGCGCTCGCGCAGCGACTCGATCGTCGGCAACGCCGCGCGGATGCGCGTGTCGTCGGCGACCCGGCCGTCGTCCAGCGGCACGTTGAAGTCGACCCGGACCAAGACCCGCCTGCCCGCCACCTCGGCGTCGCGCACGCTGGCCTTGGCGAAGCTCATACAACCACCTCGCGCCCCAATCGCCACGGACTCGAGTACCCGGAGATCACCGTGACGGTTGGTGCGCTCGGGGGCATCCCGGGATGGTCAGAGGACCTTGCCGGCGAGCTCGACGCAGCGGTTGGAGTAGCCCCACTCGTTGTCGTACCAGGAGACCGCCTTGATCAGCTTGCCGTCGCCGATCGCCATCGTCTGGCCGGCGTCGAAGATCGAGGAGTGCGGGTCGCCGACGATGTCGGTGGAGACGATCTCGTCCTCGGTGTAGCTGAGGATGCCCTTCAGCGGGCCCTCGGCCGCCTCCTTGATCGCGGCGTTGACGGCAGCCGGGTCGGTCGGACGGGAGGGGGTGAAGACGAGGTCGACGACCGAGCCGGTGATCACCGGGGCCCTCACCGCGAGGCCGTTCAGCTTGCCGTTCAGCTCCGGCAGAACGAGGCCGACCGCCTTCGCCGCGCCGGTCGTCGTCGGGATCAGGTTGACGGCGGCGGCGCGCGCTCGGCGCAGGTCCTTGTGCGGCATGTCCTGCAGGCGCTGGTCGGAGGTGTAGGCGTGGATCGTCGTCATCAGGCCGTGCTCGATGCCGAAGGCGTCGTTCAGCACCTTCGCGAACGGGGCCAGGCAGTTGGTCGTGCAGGAGGCGTTGGAGATGACGTGGTGGTTGTCGCGGTCGTAGTCGCTGTCGAAGTTGACGCCGAGGGCGACGGTCACGTCCGGCTCCTTGGCGGGAGCGGAGATGATCACCTTCTTGGCGCCGGCCGAGAGATGCTTGGCGGCGTCATCGCGAGCGGTGAAGAAGCCGGTCGACTCGATCACCACGTCGACGCCGAGGTCGCCCCAGGGCAGCGCCCCCGGGTCGCGCTCGGAGAGCACCTTGAGCGGCTTGCCGTCGACCGAGATCGTGTCCCCTTCGACGCCGACCTCACCCGGAAAGCGGCCCACGCTCGAGTCGTACTTGAGCAGGTGGGCGAGGGTCTCCGGGTCGGTGAGGTCGTTGACGGCGACGAACTCCAGATCGGCCCCGGCGGCATGCGCCGCTCGAAACACGTTGCGCCCGATCCGCCCAAAGCCGTTGATGCCGACCTTCACTGCCATTGAGTCAACCCTCCTGGAGTCGTTTTGGGAGATGTATCGATGTTATGGACAGGCGTTCGCCGGTCGCGGTCGTCTAGCTAGTCGGTCCCGATCGTGATCTCGATCTCATACCCGTCCGGGTCCTTGAGAAAAGCCGAGTAGGAGCCGGAGCCGTAGGAGCGCCGTTCGCCCGGCTCGGAAACGCTGACGCCGCCGGCGTTCATGCCCTTTTCCCAGGCCGCCTTGACGGCGACGATGCCGAGGCCGGAGAAGCTGAGCAGTCCGAAGCCCGCCCTGGGCTCGTGGTGGGACGAGATGAAGAAGACCGGTTTGGCGATGCCCCAGCCAACGGTTTCGTCCTCCTCGAAGTGACGCCGCCAGCCAAGGGGCGCGAGCAGCGAGTCGTAGAACGACGCGCTCCGCTCGAGGTCGGATACCTCCAGTAGAACGTGATGCAGCATTCGGCCTTGGAGGCTATACGGGCGAGCGGATCAGCCGCCGCGCGGTGTCCAGCGGAAAAAGCGGATTGCCAGCAGCAGACCGGCGACGCCCCAGATCGCGACCACCGCCAGATTCCCCCAATCGACGCCGGAGCTGCCGCCGGCTGGCATGTAGGCGGCGAAGAAGGCCTCGAAGAAATCGCGCACCGGAAAGTGGTTGGCGAAGCTGACCACGCCGTCGGGAAGCTCGTCTTCGGGGATGAAGACGCCGGAGAGGAAGTAGAGCGGCAGCAGCAGCGCGTTGACGATCGGCGCCGCGGCATCCTGCGAGGGGATCGCCGCGGTCAGGGCGATGCCGAGGCAGCAGAAAGCGGCGCTGCCGACGACGAGCACGACGACCAACTCGGGCAGCTGACCCCAGGGAATCGGGACGTCGTAGAGGACGCGGCCGAGCGCCGCGATCAGCGCCAGCATCATCAGGGCGACGACGATCGAGTTGCCGACGCGGCCGGCGATGAAGACCCAAGCCGGCATCGGCGTGCCCCGGCCGCGCTTGAGGCGGCCGTCCTCGCGGGCGATCACCAGCGACATCGCCAGCGATTGCATCGTCGCCGAGATCACCGCGACGGTGATGATCGCCGGCACGTAGTAGGCGGTCGTGTCGATGCCGCCACGCACGTCGATCGTCTGGTCGCCGAAGACGGTGGCGAAGATCAGCAGCAGGATCACCGGAAAGCCGACGGTGAAGAAGACCGCGGCCGGATTGCGCCAGAACGCCTTCTGGTCGTAGCGAAACTGATGGGCCACAAGGCCAAGCGCCCTCAACGTCCCCCCTTCCGGTGCGCTTTATGTGGCTGTGGGGTGCAAAAAGCGCACCGGAAGCCCGTCACTCCGCCTCCTCCGAGGTGAGCGAGAGGTAGACGTCCTCGAGGCTGGGACGGGTCACTTCCAGGTCCTCGAGCGCCAATCCCTGCTCTACGGCGCGGCCAGTCAGCTCGTGCAGGTCGGCGACCGGCGTTTGCGTCCGCACCGTGACCTCCTCGCCGTTCAGGCGATAGCTGATCGTCGTCGGCAGCCGGTCGCGATCACCGAGGTCCTCGGGCGTTCCGGCGGCGGCGATCTCGCCGCCGACTATGACCATCACCCGGTCGGCGAGCCGCTGTGCCTCGTCCATGTAGTGGGTGGTGAGGAAGACGGTCTTGCCGAGGTCGCGCAGGCCGGCGATCGTCTCCCAGGCCTGGCGCCGGGCCGCCGGGTCGAAGCCCGTCGTCGGCTCGTCGAGGAAGAGCAGCTCGGGATCGCCGACCAGGGCCATGCCGACGTCGAGGCGGCGCTGCTGGCCACCGGAGAGGCCGCGAGCCCGGGCGTCGGCCTTGCCGGTGAGGCCAACCAGCTCGATCACCTCGTCGACCGGCCGCGGCGCCCGGTAGTAGCCGGCGTAGAGGCCAAGTGACTCGCGCACGGTCAGGTAGGGGTCGAGCCGGCAGCTCTGCAGGACGATCCCAATCCGCTCGCGCCAGGCGCGGCCGCCGCGCTGCGGGTCCTCGCCCAGAACCGAGACCTCCCCCCGCTGCGCTTGCGGTACCCCTCGAGGATCTCGACCGTGGTCGTCTTGCCGGCCCCGTTGGGTCCGAGGAAGGCAAAGACCTCGCCGGCCTCGACCTCGAGATCGATCCCCCGCACGGCCTCGAAATCGCCATAGCTCTTGCGCAGGCCGCGGATTGAGATGACGGGTTCGGGCAAAGCCGGGCGATTCTATGGAGAGGCGGGCTTAGACTTGCCTAGAGATGGGAGGCAGGCAGGTGACTTCCCCTGACGGGGCCCGCTGGCGGGTGCGCCGACGGTGGCTCGACCGCCCGCTTCCAGATGTCCGTCGTCGCTTCCGCGAGTACCGCGAAGATGGCACCGGGGAGGGTCTTTTCGAGAGCTTCTGGTTCGTCGACTTCGGCGACAGCGTCTGGGCGAGCATCGCCCTCTCGGTCCTCATCGCCCTCATCGCCATCGTGCTCCTCCCTCTAATTGGCCTCGCGTTTGAGCTGATCCTGGTGATCCTGGTGCTCGGCTCGGGACTTGTGGGCCGCTTTGTGCTGCGACGGCCCTGGACCATTGAGGCCGAGAACCTCGATGCCGCCGAGCGCTCGGCCTCCTACGCGGTCAAGGGGTGGCAACGCTCGGGCCGAGCGGCCGCGGAGATCACAGCCGCGATCGAGACCTCAGGCCCGCCCGAGCGCATCGCCGAAGGCGTGAAGCTGCGCTAGCTCCGGAAGAACATGGAGTATTGCTGCGTTCCTTTACGAAACCATGTTGGGGAGGCATCGATGGAACCAGAGCGGTCCGCCGTAGAGAGCTGGAGGAACAACCCGTGGCAGAAGCTGCCGACCTGGGTCAAGTGGACCATCGGCGTCGTAGGAGCTCTGCTCCTGCTCGGCATCGGTGGCGCCGTTGCGTCCAGCGACAAGAGTGACCTGGAAAATGAAGTCTCCTCGCTCGAAGATCAGCTTGCGGAATCCCAGGACAGCCAAGCAAGAGCCAAAGAACGAGCTGAGCGCATCGAAGAGCTCCAGAGCAAGATTCTCGAAGAAGCTCGCCACAAGGCTGCGCGCATCAGGGGAAATGCCGTAGGAGAAACCAATCAGGCAACCGACAAGCTCGCGTCGCTGAAGTCTGAAGTCAGCAGCGTTGAAGCCGAACTCGAAGGGCTCGAAGGCTCACTCGGAGACGCTGAACACGAAGCCGCACTCAGCACGATTGAAGATGGGACCTGGAAGGCTGAAGTGGACTACATCCCAGGGACCTACCGAGCCCCTGGAGGGGCCAACTGCTACTGGGCCACGCTCAACAGCGCCGACCCTTACGACATCGCGAGCAACGAAAACGGAACAGGACAGCAGATCGCGACCGTCGAAACTCCCTACTTCCAAACCGACGGCTGTGGCACCTGGGAACGAATCGAATAAGGAGCGGGCGAAACCGCCGCCTTAGTCCACCTCGGTGTCGCGATGCTTCAGGTGGACGACGACGTCCTCGCGCTCCTCGAGCTCGCGGCGGATGCGGTCGGCGACGGTGATCGAGCGGTGGCGGCCGCCGGTGCAGCCGATCGCGATCGTCAGGTGGCTCTTGCCCTCGGCGACGTAGGCGGGGACGAGGAAGTCGAGTAGCGGCAATAGCCGCCCGTAGAACTCGCCGGCCTGGGTGCCGGCCTCGACGTAGTCGCGCACGCGCTTGTCGAGGCCGGTCAGCGGGCGCAGGTCGTCGACGTAGTGCGGGTTGGGCAGGAAGCGGACGTCGAGGGTGAGGTCGGCGTCGTGCGGCGGCCCGTTCTTGAAGCCAAAGGTGAGCAGGGTCAGCGCCATCTTGCCGGTCTCGTGGTGGCCGAGCATGTCCTCGGCGATCCGCCGCCGCAGCATCGCCCCGGTCAGGTTGCCGGTGTCCATCACCACGTCAGCGCGCTCGCGCAACGGCGCCAGCAGCTCGCGCTCGGCGCGGATGCCATCGACGATCCGCCCTTCCGGCGCCAGCGGGTGGCGACGGCGGGTCTCCTTGTAGCGGTCGACCAGCGTCTCCTCGTCGGCCTCGAGGAAGAGCACGGTCGGTTTCAGCCCGTCGGCCTGGAGGTCGTCGAGCACCTGCAGCAGGTCGTCGAAGTAGTCGCCACCGCGCACGTCGGAGACGACCGCGGCGCACTCGACGCCGCTGCCCTCGTGGCGGAAGAGCTCGCCGAGGCTGCCGATCATCCGCGGCGGCAGGTTGTCGACGCAGAAGTAGCCGCCGTCCTCGAAGGCTGCGATCGCTTCCGACTTGCCGGCGCCGGAATGGCCGGTGATGACGACCAGCTCCACCTCGCGGGCGGGGTCGGCGCCGTCGCGCTCGGCATCCACTTTCGGGGCTTCTCCGGTGCTCGCCATCAGCCGGTCCTGTTCAGTTGCTCGTGGATCTCACGGGCTACCTTGCCAGGCACGCCGGGCACCATTTCGAGTTCCTCGCGAGTGGCGGCGACGAAGCGCTCTGGAGAGCCGAAGTGCTGCAGCAAGGCGCGCTTGCGCACCGGCCCGATGCCCTTCAGCTCGTCGAGCACCGAGCCCGTCATCGCCTGGTCGCGACGGCCGCGGTGGTGGTCGATCGCGAAGCGGTGCGCCTCGTCGCGCACTCGCTGCAAGAGCTTCGAGGCCTCCGAGTCGGCGGCGAGGTCGATCGGCTCCGAGCGACCCGGCACGTAGACCTCCTCCTCGCGCTTGGCGAGACTGACCACGGTGACGCCGCGATCGACGAAGGGCTTCAGCGCCCGTATCCCCGCTGCGAGCTGGCCCTTGCCGCCGTCGATCATGATCAGCGAAGGCAGCGCGGAAAAGCTGGCGTCGCGCTTGCTGTCGTGCGGCGAAAGATCGACCTGCTCGAGATAGCGATTCATCCGCCGTCCCAGGATCTCTTCCATCGAGGCGAAGTCGTCGGGACCGTCGCCGCGTCCTTCGCCACCTTCGCCGCGCACGCGGAAGCGCCGGTAGTCGGCCTTCTTGGTCGCACCCCCCTCAAACACCACCATCGAGGCAACGGTGTGCTCGCCGCCGATGTTGGAGATGTCGAAGCCCTCGATCCGCACCGGCAGGTCGGCCATGCTGAGCGCGTCGCGCAGGCTGGCCAGCGACTCGACCCGGCGCTGGCGGCGGTGCTCGCGGCGCAGGCGGTCCTGGTCGAGGGCGAGCTTGGCATTGCGCTCGGCCAGCTCGCGCAAGCGCCGCTTGTCGCCGCGCTCGGCGACCCGCACCTCGACCGCGCTGCCGCGGCGCTCGCTCAGCGCCGCTTCCAACAGCTCGGCGCGCTCAGCCAGGTAGGGCCCGACGATCACCGTGCGCGGCATCGCCGGCGAGGCCGAGTAGTACTGGCCGACGAACTCCTCGGCGACCTCGGCGAGGTCGCGTTCGGCCTGGTTGTCGAGGTAGAAGCTCTGGCGCTCGGCGAGGATCCCATCGCGGACCTGGAAGACCTGGGCGTTGGCGTCCTGCCCCTCGGCGGCGATCCCGATCAGGTCAGCGGTTCCGACCGTGCCGCCGGCGACCCGCTGGCGCTCGAACAGCGACTGAATCGCCGCCAATCGGTCGCGGTGCAGAGCGGCCCGCTCGAACTCGCGCAGCCCCGCCGCCGCCTCCATCTTGGCCCGCTCGTCGGCCTCGACCTGGCGGTAGCGGCCCGAGAGGAAATCGACGATCGCGTCGATGTTGTGGCGGTACTCCTCGCGGCTGACGTAACCGACGCAGGGCGCCCCGCAGCGCTTGATGAAGTAGTCGAGGCAGGGGCTGCCGGAGCGGCGACCGGGCTCCGCCCCCTCGCAGGTGCGGAACTGGAAGAGCTTGCCGAGCAGATCGAGCGTCTCGCGCACCCGCTTGGCGCTGGAGAAGGGGCCGAAGTAGGCGCGGCCCGGCCGGTGCTTCTCGCGGGTGAAGTAGACCCGCGGGTAGTCCTCGTCGAGGCTGACGCAGACGTAGGGGTAGGACTTGTCGTCGCGCAGGCGGATGTTGAAGCGCGGCCGGTGGCGCTTGATGAAGGTCTGCTCGGTCAGCAGCGCCTCGGCCTCGGTCGAGGTGACCAGGCACTCGATGTGGTCGACCCGCGAGGTCAACCGACTCTCACCGCCGGCTGAGAAATGCGAAGCGACCCGTTTGCGGATCGAGCGCGCCTTGCCGACGTAAAGCGTCTCGCCATCGGCACCGTGAAAGAGGTAGACGCCCGGGGAATCGGGCAGCTCGCGGCGCTGCTGGGCGATCCGTTCCGCTCGCGAGAGCTCCCTGTTGTCGGCGCCTGCGCTCACGGGTCAAAGAGTAGGCTCCTGGCCACCCGGCCAAAGTCACCCGCCGGTGAAGACTTCCCAGACACCACGGAGAGCGAGATGACCCCCGAGACCCTGACCAGCGCCCCGCCCGAGCTGAACACGCTTCGGATCGAGATCGACGGCGAGATCGCCACCCTCACCCTCGACCGCCCCGACGCCTTCAACGCGATGAGCCCCGAGATGATCGGTGAGATGACCGTCGCCTTCGCCTGGCTCGCCGACCGGGCGCCGATCCGGGCGCTGATCGTCACCGGCTCCGGCAAGGCCTTCTGCGCCGGCGGCGACGTCACCTGGTTCCAGCGCGGGGTCGAGAGCGACGAGATCGACCTGCCCTCGGAAGTGCGCCGCGGCGCCGAGGCGCTGCACGCCGCGATCGTCGACCTGCGCCGGATCCCCTGCCCGGTGATCTGCGCGGTCAACGGCCCGGCCGCCGGCGCCGGCTTCTCGCTGGCGCTCGCCTGCGACATCCGCATCGCCTCCGAGTCCGCCTTCTTCGCCCCCGCCTACGGCCGCATCGGCGCCTCCCCCGATGGCGGCATGACCTACTTCCTGCCCCGCGTGGTCGGGCCGAGCCGAGCGCTGGAACTGCTGCTAGAGGACCCCAACATGAAGGCCGAGGACGCGCTCTCCGAGCGGATCGTGGCCGAGGTCGTCGCGCCCGACGACCTGATGGGCGCCGCGCGGGCCAAGGCCGGGGAGCTGGCCGCCAAGGCTCCGCACTACGTGCGCATGGCAAAGACACTGGCCAACAGCAGCATCGAGCACACGCTTACCGAGCACCTGCAACTGGAGCGCCACGGCATCGCCGACAGCATGGCGACCGAGGACCTGCGCAACGGCGTCGAGGCCTTTTTCGGTGGCGGCAAACCCGAGTTCCACGGCCGCTGAACCACACCCGCGGCCACCCCGTATCCAGTTACAGTCTCCCCTGAGCATTCGTCCCCCCAGGAAAGGACTCCCCGCAATGAAGAAGCTCGTCGCCTTTCTAGTTCTCGCCCTCGCAGCGCTGGCCCTCGTCGCCTGCGGCAGCAGTAGCGACGACAGCTCCAGTACCACCACGACCAGTGGCGGCGGAGAATCGACCAACGCAGGGGGCGGTGCGGCAAAGGAAGAAAGCTCCGGCGGTGGCTCTAGCTCGGTCCTCGCCTTCGAGGCCGATCCGGGTGGCGACCTCGCCTACACGTCCACCAGCGCCACCTCCAAAGCGGGCAAAGTAACGATCGAATTCGACAACCCCCAGTCACTCACTCACGACGTGCAGATCGAAGACTCGAGCGGTAAAGAGGTGGGCGGCACCGAACTGATCGCCGACGGCACCGACTCGGCCACCGTCGACCTTAAGCCCGGTACCTACACCTTCTTTTGTTCGGTCCCCGGCCACCGTGAAGCCGGCATGGAAGGCACGCTCACCGTCAAGTAAGACGTGAGCCGCTGGGAGACGACGAGCACACTGGAGGCCGGGGTCACCCCGGCCTCCATCTGGAAGAGGGCCTACGCCGACGCCGACGCCTGGCCCAAGTGGAACGCCGAGATCAAACGCGCCAGTCTCGACGGCCCGCTGGCGCTCGGCGCCACGGCAAGGATCGCGTTCAACACCGGCCTGCGCCTGCGCTTCCACGTCGTCGAGTTCAAGGACGGCCACCTCTTCACCGACGAGTCCCGTCTCCCCGGCGCCCGCATGGGACACCGCCACCTGATCGAACCCACCGAGAACGGCGGCAGCCGCCTCACCAACACCATCTACATCGAGGGACCGCTGGCGCCCCTGTGGCGCCGGATCATGGGGCCGGCCGCGGCGCGAGCCCTGCCGGGCGCCCAACAAGCCGTGGTCGAGCTGGCGAAAACCGCCGCCGCGTGACGATTACTTTCCCTGATTGAAAATCTGAGTCGGCCGCATCATTGGGATTTTCGTCGCTTCGACAACGAACGGTTTGAGATGAGCGCGGCCGTTTACGCAATCCTGGCAAAGAGATTTCAAAAACTCGATGCCCTCGTCATCTATTTCTCCCCCACTGAAACCCTTCAAGTGAGTAGTCACCTCTAGAAGCTGGCGGAACGTGCTCGCAAGAGACATCCAATCACTGTGCGGCATACCTACGGCCAGTAGGACCTCTCGATGATCCTCCCAAGCCCCAGCAAGACCCGGGAACAAAAAGGCGGTCGTGCCTTCTTTGTCCTCGATCATTACTTCGATGCCCGCCTCTGCATCAATGAGCTCCCCCTGGAGAGTCAGGGCAGAAGCCACAGCTCCTCGAACCTCCTGCCGCCGCTCATACCCTGCATCTATCCAGCGAGTCAGAAAAGCGCCCACGACTACCCCGACCAGAGATCCAACCACTCCTAGAAGCACAACCATGGAGCCAGCCTAGCTTCGATCCCCGGCGCTCACCGAACTACAATTCGCTGGCTTAGCTGGTGGGCGCCATCACGCGCGTCACCGAGTCACCGACGAAACACGGCTTCTCGTTGCCCTCGACATCGAGGGTGAAGCGGGTGACGACCTCGTACCAGCCGCCGCCCTTCTCGTCTACGGAGACGACCTCGGCGCGACCGCGGACCTTGGAGTCGACGGGAACCGGGGCGGGGAAGCGGATCTTGTTCCAGCCGTAGTTGACGCCGAGGGCGAAGCCGGTGGCGGAGATCAGTTCCTTGCGGAAGCCGTCGACGAGAGAAAGGGTGAGGTTGCCGTGGGCGATCGTGGTGCCGAAGGGGCTCTCGGCCTTGGCCCGCTCGACGTCGACGTGGATCCACTGGTCATCGCCCGAGAGGTCAGCGAAGGTGTCGATGTCCGCCTGCGTAACCGTGCGCCACTCGCTCGGGCCAATCTCCTGCCCAAGCAGCGCCTGCATGCCCTCGACACCATCTATCTCGACGCTCGACATCGACCGACAGTCTAATCGCAAGGGTGTGCACCAAGCACACCGCGCGGGAGGTCTTGCGGCGGCGGCCGTAGTGCTATGGGCTGGCGACAAGCCGCAGCGGGGAGTGGCGCGCGATCGCGAGGAAATCGGCGTCTTCGCAGAGCAGCGTTGCCTCATTTCGCATCGCCACCACAGCGATCAGGCAATCACTCAACTTGCGCGGCGTCTCACCGCCGGCCCGGCAGGCGCGGTACAGCTCGGCGGCCTGCTCATAGTCAGCAGGACCTTCTACCGCGAGGAACTCGACTCCGTAGAGCAGGCGCCGCAGGCGGTCGCGGTCCGCGTCGTCGCGGGCCCCAGCGAGGATCTCCATCACGACCACATCGGTGCACGCCAACTTAACCTTCTGCTGCAACGCCGCGCGCACCTGCAGGTGGGCGGGGCTGCCGGTGGCGCGAAGAAACTCGATCCAGGCGGAGCTGTCGACGAGGATCACGGCTCGCGGATCTCGTCTCGCGAGCGAATCTCGACCAGATCGCCGGCCCAGCCGGTGCCCTCGGCCGCCAGCGCCTCCTCACGGCTCATCGGCTCGCCGACCAATCGGCGCAGAGCCAGATCAACCGCCTCACGCTTGCTGCGCAGTCGGTAAAGGCGCATCGCGCGATCGACAAGCACGTCGTCGATCTCGATGTTCGTTCGCGTCATTGCACCTTTATACACCCTTGGGTGTATGGAATGCTTGAGAGTCGATGGATGGCGCTCCGACAGAGCGGTTGCGACGCTCATGACACCAGCCTCACTTCGAAGCTGGGCACAACCAGAGCGCCGGCCCCACCGAGTAGAGCGAGGATGCGGCTGACGTAGGCCGTGGTCTCGGGAATTGCCGGGACGCAGTCGCAGGATTCGACCGGAGCAGGGCCGGCGTTGTAGGCGGCGAGAGCGAGCTGGGGTGAGCCAAACTGGTCGAGCAGATCGGACATCAGGTGAGCCTCGGCATCGATCGCTTCAACCGGGTCGAAGGGGTCCCGCAGGCCATAGGAGGCCGCGGTGCTTGGGATGAACTGCGCTATGCCGAGGGCACCGGCGGTTGAGCTCGCGTAGGGGTTGAAGTTCGACTCGGCCATCAACTGGGCGGCGAGCAGGGCGGCGGAGACGTTCCAGTGGGCGGCGGAGCGAAGCAGCGGTGCGCGGAAGCGCGCCGGAACGAAAGCGGGCAGTCCGTCGCCAGCGGAGAAGGATCCGTCACCGCCAGCCACTGAGCCAACGCTGCCTCCAGCAGTAACCGCATTGCCCGCCTCTGAGCAAGGCGCAGGACCAGCTACGAAGCCAAAATGCCATGCCTCCCAGCTGTAGCGCTGCTCGAAGCCGAAATGGCCGGCGTTGGCAGCGAGCCAGCCGTAGGCAGTTTCCGGGCCCAGATCGAGCTCGGTGGCACAGCGGTGCAACGAATGACCGGGCGGTGCGACCCAGGTGGGGTCGGGGTGAGCGGCAAACAACGCCGCCTGTTCGGCGTCCGAGCGAAAGGCCGAGTTGACGACCAGGGCGAGGCCCGCCTGGCTCGCGGCGGTCGCCATACGGTCAAAGGCGGCAGCGACATCTGGTCGCATTCCGTGACCTTGGCGGTAGACCAGCGGCCCGCTGTAGCCGCCGCCCGTGGCCATCGTTGCTGGCGATCCACGGGAAGGGCCCGATGGCGCCGCCGCTTCCGCCACGGCGGTGGCCTCGGTGCGCGAACCGGCGTCGCCGACCTCGACCTCCGCAGCGACTATCGCCTTGGCCCGCACAGGCGCGAACGACTCGCCATCGGTAAAGGAGATGCGCAGATGTGCCGGCGAGACGCCGTTTGCCTTTGCCGCCTCGATCGCCGCTGAGCGAGCCCGCGCCAGATAGACGGCCTTCCCGATGTGGCGCGGATTGAGCGAGCCATCAGGCAAGCGGACCGGCGAAAGCAGCCGCTCAAGGTCGTCGCGCATCGATCGTGCCGCCGAGATCGCGGCCAGGTCCGCCGCCCGCTGGACCCGTCCCTTGCCGGTGATCGCAGCGGCAATCGCGACCAACGCCAGCGCCGCGGCGATCAGTGCGAATGCGGCGCCGAGCGCGAGCGGCAGCGCCTGGCCGCCTTCTCCCTTCGTCTGCATGAGCCCAGGTTGGCGCGCGTCAACGCACCTGTGGTGCGCTCAAACGCACGAATCCCCGACACCTCCCGACCGAACCATCTGACGCTTCCGACCGTAGTCAGGGATAGCCAGACCAACCGAGGAGACCCGATGCCGCACTCACTCACGCCTTCCCGTTCTCAGCTTCGACGCAGCATCATCGTGGCCATGCCGTTGGCGCTCACGCTGCTGCTGGCGGCGATTTGTCCGCCTCAGGGTCTCGCCGCAAAGTCAAGCAAGCGAGTCGCCGCCGAAGCGGCAAACTCGACGCTGGGCAAGACGATCCTGACGACGACCAAAGGTCGCACGCTCTACAGCCTCAGCGTGGAGAAGAACGGCAGGTTCGTCTGCACCCGGTCCTGTCTCTCGGTCTGGCATCCGCTCTTGGTCCCGGCCGGCATTCACCCGACCGGCCCGGTCAAGCTCGGCACCATCGAGCGACCCGAAGGCGGCACTCAGGTCACCTACAAAGGACGCCCGCTCTACCGCTTTTCCGGCGACGCCAAAGCCGGACAGGCAAACGGCGAGGGGATCGAAGACGTCGGCACCTGGCACGCGGCGAGCCTGCCGCAGAAAGCCGCCGAACCGGCCCCACAGCCACAGCCGGAAAATCCCTACCCCTACGGCGGCTACTAGCGCCGGCGCACGGCCGCGATCGTCTGCCTCAGCGTCTCATTAGCGTCGTGATGGGGCATCCAGTGCAGCCTGCGACGGGCGCGGGTCGTGTCCATCAGAACAGGGCGCCGCACCGCCTCGATCCAGGCTGCCTCATCGGGCAGGAACGGCATCAGCGAGACCGCCTCGGCGGCAACCCCGACCGCGAGGTGCGGCGCCGGCACCGCGTGCCAACCGAGGGCGTGCGCCAGATCGCTGATCGTCAGCTGGCCGGGGCCAGCGAGGTTGTAGACCCCCGGCGGCCCGTGGCCGAGCACCGCGGCGGTGAGCGCGGCGGCGACATCGTCGTGATGGACGAGTTGAAAGGGCACGCCGGGATCCGGCAGCACCGGCCGCAGCTCGGGCACCTTGCCCAGCGCCCAACGCAACGGACCGGGGATCCGCTGCCCCATCGCCAGCATCGGGATCAGGTCGAGCAGTAGCGTTGCTTCCGGCCCGGCAACGATGCAGGGCCGGAAGACGAACGCCTCAGTGCGGGAGTCGAGCAGCGCCTCGTCGAGCTCGGCCTCAACCGCTGCCTTGTGGGCCGAGTAAGGATGGCGCGAGGTGCCTCGCACCGGCTCTTCCTCGTCGAGCAGGGCGGGCATGCCGCGATGGAAGCCGTAGGCGGCGACGGAGGAGGTGTAGACGAGCCGCTTGGCACCGGCTGCCGCCGTTGCCTCGAAGACGTTTCGGGAGCCATTCAAGTTGACCTCGCGGCTTGCGCTGTCGCCGGCGACGATCGCGAAGGCGAGGTGGACGACGACGTCGGCGTCCTCGACCAACGAGTCCACGGCCTCGCGGTCGAGCACATCGCCGCGCCGATATTCGGTCTTCTCCCAGCCGTGCCCGGCGAGGTCGAAGGGCCGCCGCGCCATACCGATCACTCGCTCCACCTCGGGCACTCGCTCGAGCGAGGAGATGAAGGCCCGGCCGATCTCCCCGGTCGGGCCCGTTACTGCGACGGTCAGCATGCGGCGATTCTGGCGAAATGACGGCGCGCGCGGCGGCAAGCGTGGGGCGCTGCAGTCAGGCGCTCACGTCGACGATCTTCAGCAGCCCATCCAGGCCTCGAAGATCCTTCGCGTTCAGGGTGTAGAGCGGGAGGTCGTGGGCGAGCGCCGTCGCGCCGATCATCAGGTCGACCGCCCGGGCGCCTCGGGGCTTGCCACCACCGGCAAGCGTGGCGGCGTAGATATGGCCGTAGGCTCGCGCACAACTTGGACTGAAAGTCAACGATTCGACTCCGGTCTCGAACCGCTGAAGCCGTTCCTGGCGCCGCGCACGCTCTAGCTCATCAGTGGTGGCCAGCGGACCGGCGGTCAACTCCGCGAGTGTCAGCGTGGAAATTGCCATCTCGGCCGGCAGTCGCTTTGGCTCCACCTCGGAGTAACGGATTACAACTGAGGTGTCGATCAAGCCGCGCCCCTCGGGGGGCTCAACCACGGGGCGTAGGATCCTGATCGGCGTAGGCGTCGATATCAGCCTGGAACCGCTCGTAGTCGATCGGCGGCGAACCGGCGAAGAGGTCAACGAATGCCTGCCTGGAGATGAACTTGCGTGGCTGATATGGCCGTAGCTCACCGACCGGCCTGCCATTTCTGGTCACGATGAAGTCCTCGCCGGCGTCCAGCGCCCGCATTACCTCGCCGCTGTTGTTGCGCAGCTCCCTCTGGGTCAGCTTCCGCGTCATCGGGCTCAGCGTAGCACGCGTGCGCCGCTGAAATTTCGCTTTGCAAAAGGGTTTTGCGGAGACGAACCGGCAGTCCGCCGGGAGCATCGGCTGGAAGGACGCCGAACAACGCCCGCCGTGCCGGCACCCAGGCGAGCGGGCGCTTGAGGACCCGAACCGCTAGGTCGCGTCCGCGCAAGTCGCGCACCGCGAGGGCGAGGAGCGGGCGATCCGTGGCGAGGTCCGCGCAGAGCAGAGCACCGCCCACCCCGACGCCCTGTACCTGCAGGACTTCCTGAAACAGGCCCGGCGGAACGTGCAGCACCGCGACCGCGTCACGCACGAGTGGTAGCGCCGCTGGCAGCCACTCGAGAGCCTCGGCATCGCTCGGAACCGCAAGGTGACACGTTCCGCCCCGCGAGGCCACCCGCAGCTCCGGCAGGTGCACGGTCAGCCGCTCCTCCAGCTCGCGGGCGCCGCTGGAGGCGACCAGGGTTGGCCGTGGAGGACGGCCGCCGACGTCGATCAGCAGCCCGGGACGGTCCGGCTCCGACCCGGCGCAGGCAAGCGCCGCGGCGGCGGCCCGCGATCCGCTTGCCGCGCCGACGGCGGCGACGAGAATGACCCGTCCGTTCATCGCTCGGCGGGTCTCGCATAGCTGCTGCTGGTAACCGTCAAACGATCCCCGACCGCCGCGAGCAGCGACGGAGGAGCGAGTCGAACCGTCACCTCTCCCCCTTGCACGACGACCTCGGCCCGATCGCCCGCCCATGCCGGCAGCGATCCCTCGGCCGCACCCTTGGCTTGCCCGCCCGCGGCGAGGGCAAGGGCGCCGGCCTCAGCCGCCCCATCGGCCAAGGTGAGGGCGTAGCCGGCGAGCAGCAGTTGCAGTGCGATCGCGCCCGCGATCAACAGCAGCGGAACCGCTGCCAGCAACTCCACGGTCGCTTGGCCCCGTTCGCTAGGTGCACGGAGGTTTCTCCAATGCCTTCTAGCCATCGCCTAGCCCACTCTCGGAAGCGACCGTCAGGCGGGGCAAGGCCGGCAACAGACGCGGGATCGCCACCCGTACGGTGATCCGGTCCGCATCGCTTACCCGCGCTCCCCGGCGCAGCGAGGGCGGCAGCGCCCGTCGCGCCGCCTTCGTCGCGTCGCCGCCCACCAAAGCTGCCCTAGCACCGGCCCGCGCCGCCACAGCGGCCGACCAGAACGCCTGCCCGGCGAGCGCCAGCTGTGCCGCCACCAGGACCGCCAGCAGCAGGAAGGGGATTGCCGCGACCATCTCGACCGAGGCGGTCCCTTCCTCCCTGTGGCCTGCGCTGCTGACGATCCGTGGCGACACACCGCGACCGTCGCAGGGACGAACGCGCGCGTGGCGCGCTCAGGCACGCAACTCAGTCACGCAATCGACGCCAACTCCTACTAGCTAGTAGGAGTTGGCGTCGATCCAGATCCGCCAGATCGCCGCCACCGAGGCAGCAAGCAGGGCGATCCAAAGCAGAGTGCCACCGCCGGTCGAGAAGAGCTCGTCGCTGCCGGCGATCAACAGCGCCAGCACTCCCAGCGCCGCGTAGAGGATCGCCCGCCGGGCGTCGGTCAGTGTCGCCAGGGTGAGCTGGTTCTGGCGGCCGAGGACGAAGACCATCCAGGCCAGGGCGGCGAGGAAGCCCATCGTGATCGCGGTCAGGATCGCTTCGGCGACGTTGCCGCCGTGGGGCGCAAAGGCAACCGCCAGCGCCAGGACCATGATGATCGCGACATCGCGCAGGGTACGCACATGGGAAGTGTAGTCCCGCAAACCAGCCGCCCGCAGCAATTGCTACTTGCTCGACATGATCACGATGCCGAAGGCGACCGCGGCCAGGGTGACCAAGCCGGCAAGGGCCGCCAGGGTCGCCGCCGCCCCCGCCGCGAGGGGCCGTTCGTTGCGGCTGAGGTCGGCAAAGCGCGCCACGCCCCAAATCGCGACCGAGAAGACAACGGTTATGCCGACGCCTGCGACCACCGAGGCGATCACCGTCTCAAGCAACTCCTTGGTCTCGACCACGACGGCCATCGCTCAGCTCGCCGGAACGGGGCCGCCCTCGCGCGAGCGCCGAGCGAAGACGACCGCGATCAGTGAGAGTGACATCAGGGTGACGAGGACGGGACCGAGCGCGCCGTCGCCGAAGATCGCGGTCAAGCCGTAAGCGAGCGCGCCGATCGCGGCCGCCGCCGGCAGGGTCAACAGCCAGGCGGTGACGATGTTGCCGGCCACCCCCCAGCGCACCGCCGAGACCCGCTTGCCGGCGCCCGCGCCCATGATGCCGCCGTTGATCACGTGGGTTGTCGAGAGCGGAAAACCGAAATGGGTCGAGGCGAGGATCACGGCGGCGCCCGCGCCCTGCGAAGAAAAACCCTGCGCCGCGTCCATCTTGATGATCCGCGTGCCGGTGGTACGGATGATCCGCCAGCCGCCGCTGTAGGTGCCCAAGGCGATCGCCATCGCCGAAGTGACGATCACCCAGAGCGGCGGATCGGCATTCGCTCCCAGAGTTCCGTTGGCGACGAGCGCCAGGGTGATGATGCCCATCGTCTTCTGCGCGTCGTTGGTGCCGTGCGCGAGCGCGAGCAGGCTGCTGGAGATGATCTGGCCGTAGCGGAAGCCGCGGGTCACGGTGCCGGGGCGCTGCTTGCCGACGATGCGGTAGACGAGCCCGATCGCGGCGCCGGCGACGACGAAGGCGAGGATCGGCGCGATCACGGCCGGGATCAGCACCTTGCCGACGAGGCCATCCGCAAGCACGGCATCGAAGCCGGCCGCCGCGACGGCCGAGCCGACGACCCCGCCGATCAGCGCGTGCGATGAGCTCGACGGCAGGCCAAAGGACCAGGTGATCAGGTTCCAGGCGATCGCCCCGATCAGGCCGGCGAAAACCACGGTCGGCGTGACCACCGCCGAGTTGACGACGTCGTTGGCAACGGTCGCCGCGACCGAGATCGAGATGAAGGCCCCGGCGAAGTTGAGCAGCGAGGCGACACCGATCGCCACCTGTGGCCGCGCCGCCCCGGTCGAGATCGAGGTGGCGACGACGTTGGCGGTGTCGTGAAAGCCGTTGGTGAAGTCGAAGGCGAGCGCGGTGCCGACGACGATGAAGAGGATGACGTCGGAGCTCATTGACGGCCAGCCACAAAGTCCAAGGTGGGATGAGGGGTTTGAGACGTCGCCAGGCAAGGACGCAGGGAGCGTGGCGTGCTCTGCACGCGAGCGACCGAGGACGCCGCATGGCGGCGTCTCAAACCCCTCATGAGTTCTTGATGACTATGCCCTCGAGAATTTGGGCCGCGGTCTCGGTCGCGTCGATCGCGTTCTCGAGCACGGCAAACATGTCCTTCCAGCGGATCACGACCATCGGGTCGATCCCGTTGGAGAAGAGCGAGGCGACGGCGTCGCGGGAGATCCTGTCGCCGTCGTTCTCCAGCCGGTGGATCTCGATCCAGTATTTGTCGAGGTCCTTGAAGTCGCGCAGGTGCTCGAGCCCGGCGCCAAGCTGCTCGCAGGCAGCGACCAGGACTTTGGTCAGCTCCTGGGCCTGCGACATCGGCGCCTCGATCTTGTAGAGGCCGAGAAAGTCGGCGGCCTCCTCAGTGTAGTCGACGATGTCGTCCATCTGGGTCGCGAGGCCGTAGATGTCCTCGCGGTCGATCGGCGTGACGAAGGTCGAGTTGAGCCGTTTGATGATCGCGTGGGTGATCCGGTCACCCTCCTGCTCGGCGTCGACGATCTGTTTGGAGAGCTCACCGGAATCGGGCCAGGTGGCCATCATCTGGTCGAGCAAGCGCGAGGCCTTGACGGTGTTCTCACCGGCCTCGATGAAGAGATCGAAGAAGGTTCGATCGCGGGGCAGAAGAGAGAGGCGCGGCACTGGGTCAATCCTATTGATCGCGGCGGGCAGGGATCGGAGCGCCGAGACGACTCAACTCGAGACAGCGGCGAGCTGCTCGGCGGCGCGGCCGGCGTGACGCTCGCGCATCTCCTCCTGCACGCTGCGCCGCTGGCCGTTGGCCGCCTCCAGCCGCGTCCATTCGCCCTCCGAGTCAAGCTCCCAGGCGTTGGCGTTGTCGGCGAAGCAGCGCTCGAGCACGTCGAGCAGCTCTGCCCGCAGCGCCGGGTCTTCGACCGGCGTGACCAGCTCGACCCGGCTGTCGAGGTTGCGCGGCATCAGGTCGGCGGAGCCCATCAGCACCCGCGTCTGCTCGCCGCGCTGGAAGGCGTAGACGCGCGAGTGCTCGAGGAAGCGACCGACGATCGAGACGACGCGGATGTTCTCGGAGACCTCCGGCACACCGGGGCGCAGGCAGCAGATCCCGCGCACGTTGAGATCGACCCTCACCCCTGCCCGCGAGGCCTCGTAAAGCGCCCGGATGCAGCCGGCGTCGACAAGCGAGTTCATCTTCAGCGTGATCCGCGCCTCTTCGCCGGCTTCGTGGGCGGCGATCGTGAGGGCGATCTCTTCGACGATGCGGTCGCGCATCGTCGTCGGCGAGACCAGCACCTTGCGGTACTCGGCCGGGCGGCCGTAGCCGGTGAGGAAGTTGAACATCTCGGCGACGTCGGCGCCGATCTCCGGATCCGCCGTGAAGAGGCCAAAGTCGGTGTAGAGGCGAGCCGTCTTCGGGTGGTAGTTGCCGGTGCCGATGTGGACGTACTCGCGCACCCGATCGCCCTCGCGGCGGGCGACCACGATCGCCTTCACGTGGGTCTTCAGGCCGGGGATGCCGTAGACGACGTGGACGCCGGACTCCTCCAGCGACTTGGCCCAGTGGATGTTGGCCTCCTCGTCGAAGCGCGCCTTCAGCTCGACCATGCAGACCGCCTGCTTGCCGCGTTCGGAGGCACGGATCAGCGAGGGCACCAGGGGCGAGTCGTCGCTGGTCCGGTAGACGGTCTGCTTGATCGCCAGCACGTCGGGGTCGGCGACCGCCTGCTCGACGAAGCGCTCGACCGAGCTGGCGAAGGAATCGTAGGGATGGTGGACGAGCAGGTCTCCCTGGCGAATCGCCGCGAACATGTCGCAGGGCTCGTCGTCCTCGCCGAGTAGCCGCGGCTGCGTCACCGGCGTCCAGGGCGTGTAGCGCAGCTCGGCGTGACCGGGAACGTCGGCGACCGCGGTCAGGTCGGCCAGGTCGATCAGGCCGTTGACGTCGTAGACCTCGCGGTCCTCGAGGCGGAGGGCGTCGATCAGCTGCTGGCGCAGCTTCGGGTTCATCCCGGTTGCGATCTCCAGGCGCACGACCTCGCCGAAGCGGCGGCGGCGAATCTCGTCCTGAACCGCCTGCAAGAGGTCGTCGGCCTCATCGGAAACGGTGAAGTCGGCGTCGCGGGTGACGCGGAAGTAGCCGTGGTCGACCACCTCGGTGCCGGGAAAGAGAGCGTCGAGGTTGGCCGCGATCACCTCCTCCAAGGGCACGAAAGTCTTGCCGCCCTCACCAACCGGCAGGAAGCGGCCGAGCAGCTCCTTCGGCACCTTGACCCGGGCGATGATCTCGCTGCCGCTCTCGGGATCGCGCAGCAGCACGCCGAGGCTGAGCGAGAGGTTGGAGATGTAGGGGAAGGGCCGGCCGAGGCCGATCACCAGCGGGGTCAGAGCCGGGAAGACCTGCTCGTGGAAGCGGACGTCGATCTCGCGCCGCTCCTCCTCGCTGGCCGACTCGAGCGAGACGATGCGGATCCCCTCCTCCTCGAGAGCCGGGCGCAGCTTGCCCTCGAAGCGGGCGTGCAGGCGCTTGTCGAGCTCCAGCACCCGCGCCTGGATCGCGTCGATCTGCTCGCCGGGTCGGAGTCCATCGGGACCGCGTGCATCGATGCCGGCGTCGAGCTGCTCGAACAGACCCGCCACCCTGACCATGTAGAACTCGTCGAGGTTGGAGGCGTAGATCGCGCAGAAGCGGATCTGCTCCAGCAGAGGCACCGCGGGGTCCTCGGCCAGTTCCAGCACCCGCTGGTTGAAGTCAAGCCAGGAGAGCTCGCGATTGAAGTAGAGAGCGGGATCGTCGATCGGGTCATCGTACCCACACACCGACGTCATCCCATTGCCTTCAGGCCGCGTGCACAGCCGTGCCTGCGCTTCCGACTTCGGCCACACCAGAGGTGGGTGAAAGTCGGTTGCGCGACTCGGTGTCGAGGGCACGGCGGTAGCCGCCGGCGAGCTGCTCCATCGCCCGGTCCCAGGAGCGCTCGCGAGCCGCGCGCACCGCGGAGGCGCCGAGGTGACGACGCAGCAACGGCGAGGCCGCCAGCTGCAGGACCGTGCCGGCGATGTGGTCGGCGTCGGCCTGGCAGAGCATGCCGGTGTGGCGGTTCTCGACCAGGGACGCGGGGCCGCCTTCGGCGACCGCAACCACGGGCACGCCGCTGGCGCCGGCCTCGAGCACGACCTGCCCGTAGGTATCGGTGGTCGAGCAAAAGAGAAAGATGTCGGCGCTGGCGTAGGCGCGGGCCAGGTCCTCACCCTCGAGCCAGCCGAGGAAGGTTGCGTGCTTGCCGAGGCGAGCGCGAAGCTCGTCCTCCTCCGGGCCGCCGCCGGCAAGCAGCAGGTGCAGTCGGGGGTCGGCCCCGTGAGCGCGCAGGAAGCTCTCGGCCAGCAGATCCACACCCTTCTCGCGAGTGAGGCGGCCGGCGTAGAGGACCTTGACCTCACCGGGAAAGTCCTCGCGGGCGGCCTTGGCGGGATCGAAGCGGGCAACGTCGACGCCGCGCTCCCAACGGCCCAGGCGAGACTGATCGATGCCGAGCTCAAGCAGCGAACGGTCCGCCGCCGGGCTCGGCGAGAGCACCAGCGAGGGGGCGCCGTAGAAGGCGCCGAGCGCGCCTTTGGCCAGAGCCTCCACCCCGCCATCGCCGCTGCGCAAGCCGGCGTAGCTGGCCAGCTCCGTGTGGTAGCTGGCGATCAGCGGCGTGCCGGCGATCCGGTTGAGCAGCGTCGCAGCGATACCGGCGGGGCCAGGGGCAGTGACGTGGACGGCGTCGTAGCGGCCCTCCGCGAGCGTTTCCGCCAGACCGGGAAGGCCGGGGACACCAAGGCTCATGCCGGCGTAGAAAGGGACCTCGAGCTCAGCGGCTGCGGGCAGGCGCCGATCGACGCCGGCATCGGTGCCGACGACCTCGATCTCGAAGCCCGGCACGCCCAGCTCGCGGATCTTCTCGATCGTCGCTGTGACGCCGTGGGTAGCGCCAATGCCGTCCGCGATCAGGGCGATTCGCGGCCTCTCCCCCGCCCGGCTTGCCAGCTTCGCCTTCTCGGCGCCGAGGAAGGTGATCGCCGGCGCGTAGGGCACCGCCGGGATTACCGCGTCGAAGAGGTCGCCGAAGGCGCCGGCCACGTCGCCTTCGCGTGCCGCGCTGACCCCAGCGGCGATCGCGCTGCGCAAGCGTCGCTCATGGGTGCGCTGGGCACGCCGGTAGAGGTCGGTGTGGGAGAAGTCCTCGGCCTGTAGGTAAGCAAGGAGATCCGGGCCCCGCAGATCGAGCTCGACCGAGCTCAACCAGGCCTCCAGCAGCGCCCGCCCGTCGTCGGGGCCGATGTCCGCCGCGACCTTGCCCTCGCGAGCCGCGCCCTCGCTGATCGTGCGCTGGGCGATCTTCAGCACGACGGCGGGATCGGGCGCCCTCTCAACGCCCGACCCGCCGAGAGCGCGCGTCGCCAGCGCCATCGCCGCGTGAGCCCACTTGGCCGCGCTGCCCTGCTGGCCGCCTCCCTGAGCGTCGCCAGCTCGTATCTGGCGCAGAAACTCTTCCGGCGTGGCGGCCGCGGATACCTCGGTGAAGGTGCGGCCGATGTCCACGCCGGCATGGTCGTCGGAACCACCGATCCCGGTCCCGCCGTGGGTCTCGATGTAGATCGCGGCCGGCATGTTGAGCTCGGCGGCGCGAGAGCCGTTGCGCACCTCCCAAACGGAGAAGAGCTCGGCAAGGCGGCGACGGTGCCTGGGTGTCAGTGGCGCGTCGACGTTGTAGAACGGGTGCGCCAGAGCGCAGGCGATCTCGTTCTCGGCAAGGTATGCGGCGCAGGCCTCGACGTCGCCGGCATTCGCCTGCAGCCACTCGTGGTCTCCGGGAGTGATCCCGTAACAGAGGACGTGAACCGCCTGTGGCTCGCCGGCAAAGCGAACGGTCAGCTCCTCGGAGACGAAGCAATCGGGACGATCGGCGAGCTCGAGACAGCCGTCGATCGTGTCGTGGTCGGTGATCGTGACGAAGTCCATCCCCCGCCGCTTGGCCAGGTCGTAGACCTCCTCGGGGGGCGTCGCACACTCCGGCAGCCCCAGCGAACGCTGAACTCCGAGCCGCGAGAGCTGCGAGGCGGTGGAGTGGCAATGCATGTCAACACGGGAAGTCATCGGTGTCTCCCTGCTTAGTCGTTTCTGTCACCTCCAGAGTTCGGCATTAGCAGGCAAAACGTGTGAACGACCCGAAATCGCCAAGTGAACATCCAGTGACCGCCTACGAAACGTCGATTTCCCACGTCATACGGGGAAAATCGACGTTTCGTTCTAGAGACTGCGTTCGAGTGCCACCCAGGTGCCCTTGCCGGCCTCGGATTGCCAGAGGTCGACGAAGTCTTGGAAGAGGCGCCGGCGACGCTGGCGCAGCAGGGCGGCGGCCGAGCCGATCTGATCGACCTTGGTCAGCATCAGGTCACAGTCGTGCAGGTCGCCGAGCACGGACTGCAAGCGCTTGGTGGTCAGGCGCGCGGCCTCCGCCTCTACGCCAAGGCACGGCTCGAAGATCTCAAGCACGTAGCGCAGCCGCTTGGCGGCGATTCGCATGTCGTGCTGCGCCTCGCCGGCGTCGGGAGCAAGGGCCGGACCCGCGAGCCCACGCAGCTCGTCGAGCCGCACAGCAACGATCCGGGCGGCGTTGGCCGCCAGCGGGCCGCCGGGATCCAGCCCCTCGATCTCCCGCGCCTTCACTGGAGGGCCCCGGTATGCGCGCGAGCGGTCACGAACCCACCTTCTTGATTAGCTTCTTCAGCCGCCGCCGCAGCTTCTTCAGCCGCTTCGGCGCGACGTAGGGAGCGAGCGCCTCGTTCGCCTCCGCCTGGCGCGCTCTCAACTCCTTGATCAGGCCGAGAAGAGCACCGCAATCCGCCTCCGTCGCCTCATCGAGGAGACCCTCCAGCAGGGCGATCTCGACGTCGGCGTCGCGACGCTCGCCGAGGGCGTCGGCAAGCGCCTTCACCTTCTTCAGCGCCTTGCGGTGGCGCTTCTCCGGGAAACACGGCGCGAAGACCTCCAGCGCCGCCCGTAGCCGCCGCGTCGCCACCCGCATGTCGTGAACGGGCTCGACATCGCTGATGTCGAGCACACCATCGGAGTGCTTGAAGACCTCCTTCGAACGGACCTCGACCACCCGGGCCGCCGCTTGCGAGAAGGACGCCTCGCAGTCGAGCTCGACCTTGCGCGCACCGGCCACGCTACGAGGCTAAAGGATGCGAGAAGTCACGCCGGCCGCTAGGCGACGAGGCGGAGCTTGGAGCCGTTTGTGCTGCCGTTGAGCAGGTCGAGGACGACGCCCTCGCGCAGGCCACCCTTGCCGATTTGCAGCGGCTGGCCAAGCAGCTCGGAGACCTTCTCCAGCAACAGCACCCCGGTGGTGAGGATGCGGACCCGTTCGGGATCGAGCTCGAAGCGGCGCGCGACGTCAGCCGCCGGGTCGCCGCAGAGCACGCGGATGCCCCGCTCCAGGGTCTCGTACTCGAGCACGGCGCCGACCAGTCGCCGCAGCGAGGTGGCGCTGCCACCGACCGCAACGGCCTGGGCGGGGTGCTCGATCTCAACCCCGGCGAAAATGTCGTCGATGCGGTCGCGCACCTTGCGGATCTCGGCAGCCGAGGGGGGGTCCGAGGAGATCAGCTCGTTGGCAAGGACGCCTGAGCCGACCCGCCAGGAGCGGACCTCGCTGGCCCCGCCCGGCACGGTGCCGAGGATCACCTCGGTCGAGCCGCCGCCGACGTCGACGACGCCGACCCTGCCCTCGACCGGATGACCGAGCGTCTTGGTCGCGCCGATGAAAGAGAGCCTCCCCTCCTCCTCGTCGCTGAGCACCTCGACCCGGACGCCGGCGGCATCGCCGATCGCCGCCGCAACCTCATCGCTGTTGGAGGCCTCGCGCACGGCCGCCGTCGCGACGGCGCGGATCTCCTTAGCCCCAAGCTCTTTCGCCAGCCGCACTTGAGTCGCGACGACCTCGCAGACCTCATCGACCTTCTCGCTCAAGATCGCGCCGTCACCATCGAGCGCCTTGTTGATCCGCGTATAGGCCCGCTGCTCCATCACCTTCTTCAGCTGCCCGTCAACGGGCTCAGCAACGAGCACACGAGTCGTATTCGACCCAATATCTATGGCGGCACAGAGCGTCACGGCGTTGTTTTGATGTTCCCAGAACCGTCGGATCTCAAGCGCTAGGCGCAGCGGCTTCTCGCGCGGGTGGCATGGGGTGAGGGGGTCGAGGACAGCCCGTGGACTGCCCGCAGGCCCCCTCACCCCATGACAGGACCCGCGCGCCGAACCCGTTGCGCCTAGACACTGGGGTGCGAAGCGTCCTCGAACTCCCGGAACAACCCCGTGACGACGAAGGCGACCTGCTCGCCGATGTCGACCGCGTTATCGCCGATCCGCTCGATCGCCCTGGCGCCGAGCAGCATCGTCATCGCCCACTCGCGCTTGTCGGCGTCGTCGCCGATCTGGAGGGCAAGGCGGAAGCACTCGCGGTTGAGGTTGTCGACGACGTCGTCCTGGCGAACCAGGTCGTGAGCCAGTTCGATGTCACGCCCGGCGAAAGCCCGCTTGGCTTGGCTGAGCAGCGTCTTCGTCTGCCCGCCCATGGCGAGGATCAGCTTCACCATCTCCTGGTCCGACGGCGGCTCGTTGCCGGTCAGCGGGATCATCTTGCAGATGTTCACGCACTGGTCGCCCATCCGCTCGACGTTCTTGAGCACGTGCAGCAGGGCCGAGATCAGCCGCAGGTCAGTCGCCACCGGCGATTGCGTGGCGAGCAGCGTGATCAGCGCCTGGTGCACCTCGAGGTAGCGACCGTCGATGCGGTCGTCGTCGGCGACGACGATCTGGGCCAGCTCGACGTCCTGGTGCTCGATCGCCTCCAGGGTGCGGGTGAGCGCGGCGCTGGCCAGGTCGATACCGCCCAGCGCGCTCGCCTCGAGCCGTTCGAGTTCCTCCTGATATTCGACCCGGCGCCCGCCCGGCGACATGCTCAGCCGAACCGCCCGCTGACGTAGTCCTCGGTGGCCTGCTGGGTGGGACTGGTGAAGATCTTCTCGGTCGCGTCGATCTCGATCAGACGACCGGGCTTGCCGGTCTCTTCGAGGTTGAAGAAGGCCGTGATGTCGCTGGCGCGCGAGGCCTGCTGCATGTTGTGGGTGACGATCGCGATCGTGTACTTGCTCTTCAGCTCGCCGATCAGGTCCTCGATCGCGAGGGTGGCCACCGGGTCGAGCGCCGAGCAGGGCTCGTCCATCAGCAGCACCTCGGGCTCGACCGCGATCGCGCGGGCGATGCAGAGGCGTTGCTGCTGGCCACCGGAGAGCCCGGAGCCGGGCTTGTCGAGCCGGTCCTTGACCTCGTTCCAGAGGTGAGCGCCGCGTAGCGAGCGCTCGACCACCGCGTCCTTCTCGGTCTTCTTCACCCGGCCGGCGTTGAGGTTGAGGCCGGCGGCGACGTTGTCGTAGACCGACATCGTCGGGAAGGGATTGGGCTGCTGGAAGACCATGCCAACCAAGCGGCGAACCTGGACCGGATCCACCTTGGACCCATAGATGTCCTGGCCGTCGAGCGTGATCTCGCCCTCCGTCCTGGCGCTCGCGGTCAGCTCGTGCATGCGGTTGAGCGAACGCAGGAAGGTCGTCTTGCCACAGCCCGAGGAGCCGATCAGCGCCGTCACCTTGTTCGGCTCGACCGTCATCGTCACGTTTTCGACCGCGTGGAAGTCGCCGTAGAAGAGGTTCACCCCCTTGGCCTCGAGCGTCTTGGCGGGCCGGCCTTGTGCAGCGGTGGCCGCCGCCTCCGGCGTCGTCTGCGTGCCTGTGATCGGGGACTTCATCTCGGTTTTGCCGACCTCGGTCTCGGATCGGGTTGCGCCCGCTGCTCCCATCGGTCGTGCTCTCCTTCCATCCACTTAGCGGATCTCGGTTCTGTACCGGCGGTAGATCAGGCGAGCCACGAGGTTGAGGACCATGACGATAACGATCAGGGTCAGCGCGGCTGCCCAGGCCCTGTCGTAGGAAGCCTGCTTGAAGACACCGGGCGTGCGGTACTCGCTGTAGGCGTATACCGCGAGGTTCTGCATACGGCCGGAGAAGGGATTGCTGTTGATCGAGTCGACCACGCCGGTGGTGACCAGCAGCGGCGCCGTCTCGCCGATGATCCGCGCCACCGCGATCATCATCCCGGTGATCAGCCCGGCGAAGGCGGTCGGCAGGACGACCTTGACGATCGTTCGCCACTTCGGCGTGCCCAGCGCGTAGGACGCTTCGCGCAGGTGGTTGGGAACGATCTTCAGCACCTCCTCGGAGGTGCGGATCACGATCGGGATCATCAGCACCGAGAGCGCGATCGAGCCCATCACCCCGAGCCTGATTCCCGGCCCGAGTATCAACGCGAAGAGCGCGTAGGCGAAGAGGCCGGCGACGATCGAGGGGATGCCGGTCATCACGTCGACGAAGAAGGTCAGGGCCCGGCCCAAGCGGCCCCTCGCGCCGTACTCGGTCAGGTAGATCGCCGCCATCAGGCCAACCGGGATCGAGATCAGCGCGGCAACGCCGGTGATCACCAGCGTGCCGACCAGGGCGTGGGCCGCACCGCCGCCGCCGATCTGGCCGCGCGCGTCCTCGGTGAGGAATTCGAGACTGAGGCCGGGGATGCCGCGCTTGGCGACCTCGAAGACGAGCGAGAGCAGCGGGATCAGCGCCAGCCCAAAGGCGGCCACGATGACCAGGGTGACGAGCCGGTCCATGGCCCGGCGCGGCCCCTCGACCCGGCGCGACCAGGTGTAGGTGACGATCGCGGCGACGAAGACGGTGAGCACGAGCAGCAGGGCGACGCTGAAGGCACCGGCGGCGAGCAGCAGCGCCGCGGCGAGCAGGGCCGAGCCGGCGACGGCGCCATAGGTGGACCAACTGGGCAGGACGCCGGTGTCGAGGGCGGTGGCGTTCATTGGATGTTCTGGCGGGCGATGATCGCCCGCGCGATCAGGTTGGTGACGAGGGTGATCGCGAAGAGAACCAGTCCCGAGGCGATCAGGGTGTTGATCGCGAGCCCGGTCGATTCGGGGAAGTCGAGGGCGATGTTGGCGGCGATCGTCGAGGGATTCGCCTGGCTGATCAGGTTGAAGGTGACGATGCCGGAGACGGAGAGGATGATCGTCACCGCCATCGTCTCGCCGAGCGCCCGGCCGAGGCCGAGCATGGCGCCGCTGACGATCGAGGACTTGCCGAAGGGCAAGACCGTCATCCGGATCATCTCCCAGCGGGTCGCGCCCAGCGCCAGGGCACCTTCCTGCAGCTTGCGCGGCGTCTGCGAGAAGACCTCGCGGGCGACGGCGGAGACGATCGGCAGGATCATCACGGTCAGGACCAGGCCGGCGACCAGCATTGTGCGCCCGGTCACCGAGGCCGGGCCCGCGAAGAAGGGGATGAAGCCGAGCTTCTGTTCGAGCCATTCCATCGGTCCCACCGCGGCGGGGCCGAGCACGAAAATGCCCCAGAGCCCGTAGACGATGCTGGGTATGGCGGCGAGCAGGTCAACCATGTAGCCGAGCGGGAGTAGCAGCCGCCGCGGGGCGATGTGGCTGATGAAGAGCGCCACAGCAACCGCGAGGGGAACGGCGAGGACCACCGCGATCGTCGCCGCCAGCACGGTGCCGAAGGCAAGCGGGGCGATGTAGTCGATCAGGCTCTTGCCGCCCGGCAGTTCGGCGGAACTGGCGGTAACCGCGGGTGCCGCCTGGATCAGCAGGAAAGCAGCAACACCGGCGAGCAGCGCGAGGATCGTGACCGCGGCGGCGACGGACAGATTGGAAAAGATCCGGTCGCCCCATCGCCGCCGCCCTCCTGAGGCGGCGGCGAGGAGCTGACCGGCATTGGTCGTGGTGTCGGCGTGCGCCTCCACCTACGAGCCTAGGAACTGCTTTCGATTGCATCCACGGCCGGCTGGACCTTCTTGGCCAGGGAGGCCGAGAGCGGAGCCGAACCGGCGTTTTCGGCGGCGATTTCCTGTCCTTCGCTGCTGATCACGTATTCGAGGAAACCCTTGACGAGCGCGGCTTCGTCAGCCGAGTCGTACTTCGTGCAGGCGATCAAATAAGAGACCAGCACGATCGGGTAGGTGCCCTGCGATTCGGTCTCGCGATCGAGTTCGAAGGGGAACATGTATGGGCTCTTGGCCAGATCCTTGGCTTCGGGCGACTCCTCGAGGATCTTCGCCGCGGCCTCGGGGGTCGGTTCGACGAACTCGTTGCCGACCTTGATCGTGGCGACGCCGAGTTCGCCGGCCTGGCTGGCGTCGGCGTAACCGATCGCGCCGTCGCCGGCGGTGACCGCTTCGACCACACCGGAGGTGCCCTGCGCGGCCTCGCCACCCTTGACCGGCCAATCGCCGCTGACTTCGTATTTCCAGATGCTGGGGACGACCTTGGAGAGGTAGTCGGTGAAGTTCTCGGTCGTGCCCGACTCGTCCGAGCGGTTGACCGGGGTGATCCGGGTATCGGGCAGTTCGGCGTCGGGGTTGTCTTTGGCGATCGCCGGGTCGTTCCAGGTGGTGATTTCCTGGTTGAAGATCTTCGCCAGCGTTTCGGGGTCAAGCTGCAGCGATTCGACGCCTTCAAGGTTGTATATGACGGCAATCGGCGAGACGTAGGCCGGAATCTCGACCAGCTGGCCTGACTTGCAGCGATCGGCCGCTTTCGTCAATTCGCCTTCTTCTTCTTCGAGCGCCGCATCGCTGCCGGCGTAGGCGACGCCACCGGCGATGAACTGTTCGCGGCCGCCACCGGAGCCGACGGCGTCATAGGAGACGGTCGCGCCGGAGTTGGCGTTCTCGAATTCGGCGATCCAGGCTTCCTGCGCAGCCTCCTGGGCAGTCGAGCCGGCACCGGCGATCTGGCCGGAGAGGTCACCGCCGGAAGAAGCACTGCTGCTGTCGTCGCTGCTGCCACAGGCAGAAACGCCGATAGCGAGGACGGCCAGGGAGGCGAAAATGGCCAACCATCTAGAGGGACTCACACAAACTCCTTTTCGTCGTAGGGCACGAGAGCGGGCCTGGATCGGCCGGCTCGCCGGCCACACTCTCAGCGCGCTTCCGACAGCTTGTTACCTGGCTGTATCGGGATTGTGAAAAAGATGTAAAAGAGCCCTGCACCGGCGCTAGCCGTCCGGGGAGAAGCGATAGCCGATGCCGCTGTGGGTATGAATCAGGCGCTGGCCAGGAAGGGCCTCGCCCAGCTTCGAGCGCAGGCGGCTTACGTAGACGTCGACCGAGCGATCGTCGTGGCGCGGCTGGCGCCCCCAGACCTCGGCGTAGAGCTCCTCGCGGGTGAGGATCCGCTGTGGGTGCGCAGCAAGGGTGGTCAGCAGTTGCAGCTCGCGCACGGTCAGGCTCAGCGGACGCCCGTCGACCAGGGCGGCGTGCTCTTCGGGCCGGATCTCCAACATCGCCCGCGAGGATCGCCGCAGCGAGCGCGAAATCGGTTACGCGACCGTAAAGCTGCTGTGAACTACTTGTGAATCTTCGGCGTTGGGGTCGACGCCGACCGCCGCCGCCTCGCCGACCAGCTCGGGCGCCACTCCCCCGACCGCCTCGGGATCGAAGCGGTAACCGACGCCGAAGTGGGTGTGGATGTAGCGCCAGCCGGGGGAGCGCTTCTCCAGCTTCTGGCGCAGCTTGCGGATGAAGACGTCGACCGAACGATCGCCGTGGGCCATCGCGTAACCCCAGACCCGCTGGTAGATCGCCTCGCGCTCGAGCACCTGGCCCTTGGTGTCGGCGAGCAACTGCAGCAGCTCAAACTCGCGGCGGGTGAGGTCGAGGCTGCCTTCGCCGACGAAGGCCTGGAACTGATCGGCGCGAATCTCCAGCTCGCCGACCACGAGCGGCCCGGTATCGACCTGGGCCCGGCTGCGGCGACGGCGGCGGGAGACGGCTTCGATCCGCGCCATCACCTCCTCCGGGTGGCAGGGCTTGCCGACCCAGTCGTCGACTCCGAGCCGCAGCCCGCGCACTCGCTGCGCAACAGTCGAGCGACCCGTGCAGACGACGACGCCAAGGTCCGGGAGCAGCTCGCAGACCCGCGCCAGGTAGTCCCAGGCTTCGTCGCCAAGGACCGCCAGGTCGAGCAGCAAGGCGTTGAGCTTCATCGCCACCAGCTCCTCCGGCGGGATCGCGCTGCTCAGCACGCGCTGCTGCCAGCCGGCGGCCTCGGTGCGCTTGGAGAGCACGGTGACGAAACCACTGTCGTCATCGATTACCGCAAGCCTGGTGGTCTGCTGTGGATTCAAGTGAACGGCGCTGGTCTCTGGCGAAGGAGTGACCTGCTGGAAGACGCCAGGATTGTATGCCCCAAGAACGACGGGTGCTTGGTCAAAACCCCTGCGTTCACAGGATTTTCACAGCCGGAAAGTCCTAATTTGCGGGAAAGCCACTCGGCCTGAGTCCTCGCGGAGTTGTTACCCGACCTTCTCCGGGGATTCTCTGAATGTTCACGGCCAGCCTCCCGGCCGACGCCAGACTTCACTCCCACGAGACTCCTCTCTCGTCACCGCGAACGGCCCACTGCCCCGGGCCGTTCGCCATTTGTGGGCCGTTTTAGCTGATCGCGCCCGTCGCTGTCAGCACCAAGACCAGCGCGCCGAGGGCGATTCGGTAGACGACGAAGATCTCCAGGGTGTGGGTGCTGAGGTAGCGGAGCAGCCAGGCGATCGCCAGGTAGCCGGTGACGAAGGCCACCAGCGTGGCGATCACCGTCGCTGCCGCCGAGGGGCTGCCGTTTTCGCCGACCTTGCGCAGCTCGAAGAGGCCGCTGAGGACCACGGCCGGCACCGAGAGCAGGAACGAGTAGCGAGCTGCCGCGACCCGGTCGAAGCCGCGGAAGAGCCCGGCCGAGATCGTCGCCCCCGAGCGCGAGACGCCGGGAATCAGCGCCAGCGATTGGGCGACGCCGATGAAGAGCCCATCGCGGCCGTTCATCCCGTCGAGGTCGCGCTGCCTGGTGCCGACTCGCTCGGCCGCGACCATGACGAAGGAGAAGAGGATCAGCGCCGAGCCGATCAGGTAAAGGCTGCGCGCGCCCGACTCGATCTGGTCCTTGAAGACGAAGCCGAAGATCGAGATCGGGATCGTGCCGAGGACGATGAACCAGCCCAGCTTCGCCTCCTGGCTGGCGCGGCGAATCGGCACCCGCAGCTCGCCCAGCCAGGCGGCGGCGATGCGCCAGAGGTCGGCGCGGAAGTAGATCAACACGGCGGCCATCGTGCCGAGCTGGATCACGGCGGTGAAGCCGGCGCCGGGATCGGACCAGCCAAGCAGCGCCGGCACGATCCGCAGGTGACCGCTGGAGGAGATCGGCAGGAACTCGGTCAGCCCCTGGACGAGGCCGAGTACGATGGCTTCGAGGGTGCTCACGGCGCGGCAGGCTCTGGCGCGGGCATCGGCGGCGCATCCTATGGCAGCGCCTAAAGGCGGGCTGAAGCCGATTGGCGCCGCCGCGTTGCGCTAGATTTCCAAGCGTGAAGGCTCCCTCGCGCCGAACCAGCACTGTCGCCGCATTCTGCACCGCGCTGCTCTCGCTGCTGCTCGCGGCGCCGATCGCCTTGGCTGACAACGGCGTTGGCCTCGCCGGCCCGACCACCGACAAGACGGTCACCTTCTTCTGCTTCGGCGTGATCGCCTTCTTCGCGATCCTCGTGATCGTGCTCTCGATCGTCCAGGGTCGTCTCGAGGCGCGCAAAGATCGGCGCCGCGCCGATCTCGAGCGCTACGGCTGAGGGCCGCAGGGGTCGCCAGTCGGCGTCCTCAATCCAGCCGGAAGCCGCTGAGCAGGCGCTTCTCGGTCTCGCCCTCGATCTCGGCGACGACCTCGACCTTGCCCTCGAGCGGGGTGCCGCGAATCTTCGTCGCCAGCAAGTCGTCGACCTGGAAGATGCCGGCCGAGTTGTTGAGCTCGATCTGGATCCGCACCGGCCGCGTCTCCCCCGCCTCGATCCGCACCTCGTCAACCGCCGCGGCAGAGATCGAGTGAATTCCCTCCTGCCCCGCTTCGATCGGAATCCGCGTCCGCCCCTGAGCCATGTCCAGCGCGTCGGCGACCCTGACCACACCGGCCTCGAGCGTGTACGGCTCGCCCCGGCGCCGGTGACCGATGATCGCGTGCAGGATCTCCGAAGCGACGATCGTGCGCTCGGGCTGCCGGTAGCCATCCGCCAGCAGCCGCTCCAAGGCGCTGTTGGCGAGGAAGAGACTGTAGGCCTCGTGGTCCTGCCGGTGAATCGACATGCCGACGTCGTGCAATAGGGCACCGCCGGCGACCACAACCTCGGCATCGCGAGGCGACATCCCGTGGTCGGCCACAACCGCCGGCTCGACCCCGGCCTTGACCAACAGGCGCAGCAGACGCAGCGCGATGTTGAGCACGATCTGCATGTGCACCCAGGAGTGATCCGACATCCCGAGCCGCTCCGCGTGGACCTGCGTCATGTACCACCAGGCCCGCACCTGATCGTCAGTATTGACCGCCTCGAGGAAGGACTCGAGCTTGCGGTTGCCGCGGGTGGGCACGCGAACCTTCGCCTCGGCAATCGCCTCCTTGGGGGGCTTGCGCTGGGGTCCCTTTGGGTCTGGGGTCGGGACCGCCTCGCTCATGCCCCTGATCGTAGGTTCAGCCGCAGACGGGCCAAGGCGACGAGCCCGACTGGGCATACAGAAGCGCGGCGCGGTAGTCCTGCTCCTGCTCGGGAGCCGCGGCCGGATCGCCGGAGCCGCCAACCGATTCCCAGGTGCCGAAATCGAACTGGTACTTGCCGCGATAGGTGCCGTCCGACGACACAGCAGTGGGATCGCCGCCAGACTCGCAAGCGCCGATTGAGTCGAGCGTTTCCTGCGACACCCCACCCGGGAGGCTGGCGAAGAGCTCACGGCGTTCGCGTCTGATCCGCTTGCGACGAACCTCTTCGAGGTGAGCGACCGTGACCCGGATGGTCCGGTGGAAGCGCACCGTCGAGCGCTGCAGGATCGAGAGCTTCGCGGGCACCGCATCGGCAACACCCGTGCGCGGGGAAGGCTCTCCGCCACTGCCGGCCGCGAGGGCCGCAGCGGGGAAGGCGACGCAGAGGACGAGAATGGAAATGAAATATGTGCGTTTTGTGAGCAAGCGGGGGACCGTGCCGGTATTTGCGGCATCGGAACGTGATCGCGCTCACACTGCTCACATAGTGCGTGCGGTTTGAGACGAACGCAGGCACGATGTGCCATCTGTCACTTCAATAGTTGGAAGAGATCCTGCAGCGAAAGGTGAAGCCCAGCGGGCCTAGACGGCCTTGGCGGAAGATGTGCGGATCGCCGAGACGCCGACAACGCGCCTGCTGCTCGCCTGCCCGGACCAGCCCGGGCTGATCGCCGCCGTCAGCGGCTTCCTCGCCGGGGCGGGGCTCAACATCGTCGACGCCGACCAGCACTCGAGCAACGAGGGCCGCTTCTTCATGCGGATGGCCTTCGACGCCGTGCCGGCCGGCGAGCGCGAGGAGGTCCACGGGCGCTTCGAGGCCGAGATCGCCGACCGCTTCGAGATGGACTACCGCTTTGCCGAGTCGAGCGAGCCCAAGCGGCTGGCGATCATGGTCTCGCGCGAAGACCACTGTCTCTCCGATCTGCTCTGGCGCTGGCGCAGCGGCGAGCTCGGCGCGGAGGTTGTCGCAGTCCTTTCCAACCACGCCGAGCACGAGAAGCAGGTCAGCTCGCTCGGCCTGCCTTTCCACCACGTGCCGGTCGAGGCCGGCGCCAAGGCTGAAGCCGAGGCGCGCACCCTGGAGCTGCTCGGCGAGATCGACCTGCTCGTCCTCGCCCGCTACATGCAGGTCCTCTCGGCCGACTTCCTCGAGCGTCTCGGCGCCCCTGCGATCAACATCCACCACAGCTTCCTGCCCGCCTTCGTCGGCGCCGACCCCTACCGCCGCGCCCACGAGCGCGGCGTCAAGCTGATCGGCGCCACCGCCCACTACGTCACCGAGGAGCTCGACGCCGGCCCGATCATCGACCAGGACGTGACCCGGGTCAGCCACCGCGACGAGGTCTCCGACCTGAAGCGGATCGGCCGCGACATCGAGCGCCTCGTCCTCGCCCGCGCGGTCAAGGCCCACATCGACGACCGCGTCCTCTTGGACGGCGCCCGCACCATCGTCTTCTGAGATTGCCCGAACTGGCTGCTCAGCCAGTTTTTGCTCTATGGTCCGGGGAGATGGAGCAGGCAACAATCCCCCGCGCCCCGGTCGCCACGGCGCCGCGCACCGGCCCTCCGCCTGGCTCCAATGCACCTTCGGTGCTGCAGGCCCTGCGCTACGCGCGCGATCCGCTCGGCTTCCTGATCAAGTTGCAGCGCCGCTACGGCGACATCTTCAGCCTCTCCTTCCCCTTCTTCGGCCGGCTCGTCTACGTCGCCGACCCCGCCCTGGTCAAGGAGCTCTTCACCGGCTCGCCCGCCCAATTCCACGCCGGCGAGGCCAACGCGACGGTGCTCGAGCCGGCGCTCGGGCCCAACTCGGTGCTCACCCTCGACGACGCGCCGCACATGCAGCAGCGCAAGCTGCTGCTGCCGCCCTTCCACGGCGAGCGCATTCGTGGCTACAGCGAGCTGATCCGCGAGACGACGCTGAAGGAGATGCAGAGCTGGCCGGTCGGCGAGCCCTTCGCACTGCGCCCCCACACCCAGCGGATCACCCTGGCGGTGATCATGCGCGCCGTCTTCGGCGTCCACGACGAGCAGCGCCTGGCTCGTTTCGAGGTCCTGATCGACGACTTCAGCAAGCGGGTCAGCCTGGTCACCACGATCCCTGCCCTGCGCCGCAGGCTCGGGCCCTGGAGCCCCTGGACCCGCTTCCTGCGCTCGCGCGCCGCGCTCGACGAGTTCATCTATGAGGAGATCGGCCTGCGGCGCAAGGAGGTCGAAGCCGGCGAGGAGGGTCACGACGACGTGCTCTCGCTGCTGCTGCAGGCGCGCCACGACGACGGCACGCCGATGGGCGACGAAGAGCTGCGCGACGAGCTCGTCACCGTGCTCGGCGCCGGCCACGAGACCACCGCGACCGGGCTCGCCTGGGCGATGGAGCGGCTGCTGCGCACGCCCCGCGTCCTGACCAAGCTGCGCGAATCGATCGAGGCCGGCGAGGAGGACTACCTCGATGCCACCGTCAAAGAGACGCTGCGCGCGCGACCGGTGATCGTCGACGTCGCCCGGCGGCTGACCGCACCGGCCCGGATCGGCGGCTACGAGCTGCCCAAGGGCAGCTTTGTGATGGCGGCGATCGCCGCCCTGCACTACCGCGAGGACTTCTTCCCCAAGCCGGAGGAGTTCCGGCCCGAGCGCTTCCTCACCGAAAAGGCCGACAACTACGCCTGGATCCCCTTCGGCGGCGGCGTGCGGCGCTGCATCGGCGCCGCCTTCGCCGAATACGAGATGCGGATCGTCCTGCGCGAGTTCGTCGCGCACGCCGACCTCAGCGCTCCCGACCCCAAGCCGGAGGCGGTCAAGGTCCGCAACATCACCCTGGCACCCGGCAGGGGCACCCAGGTCAGGCTGGATCGCCCGCTGCACTGACGGTTCGTTCGGCCTCCTCCCACTGCTCGTATAGCTCGGCGACCTTGTGCTTGGCGGCGTCGTGGCGCTCGTTCGCACGCTCGGACTTGGCCGGCGTCGACCAGGCGGCGGGGTCGGCCAGCTCCTCCTCGACCGCGCGCAGCTCCGCTTCCGCCGCCTCGATCTTCTCCGCCAGGCGACCGGCCTTGCGGGCGGCCCGCTGGGCAATCGTGCGGGGGCTCTGGCGCTTGCCCCCCTTGGCCGAGCGCTTGGCCGCGGCGGCAGCCGCGGAGGCCGCTTCCTCGTCTTCCTCGCGGCGGCGCTGATAGGCGGCCCAGCCGCTCGGGTGGCTGCGCAGCTCGCCGTCTTCGCAGACGATCGTGCGGCTGCCGACCGCCTCGAGCAGGGCGCGGTCATGGGAGACGAGGATGACCGCGCCTTCGAAGGCCAGGAGTGCGTCCTCGAGTGCCTCGCGGCTCTCGATATCGAGATGGTTCGTCGGCTCGTCGAGGATCAGGACGTTGGCGCCGGAGGCGACGAGGATCGCCAGCGAGAGGCGGCGCTGCTCGCCGCCGGAGATGTCGTCGAGCGACTTCTCGACGTCGGAGCCGGAGAAGAGGAAGCCGCCGAGCAGGTCGCGCGCCTTCTGACCGCTGAGTCCGGTCTCGCGCTGGGCCGCGTCGAGCACCGTCCCCGTTCCCGCCGCCGTCTCGGCATGCTGGGAGAGGTAGCCGACCTTGACGTTGTGCCCGGTTCGAACCGAGCCGGCGGCTGGCTCGCGCTGCTCGGCGAGGGTCTCGATCAGGGTCGTCTTGCCCGCCCCGTTGGGGCCGACGAGGACGACGTGCTCGCCGCGTTCGAGTTCGAGCTCGGCGCCAGCCAGAAGAGTGCGGCCCGGCACCTCGAGCGTCCCATTGACCAGTTTCAGCACCACCCGGCCGGGCCGCTCCGGGGTGACGAAGGAGAAGCGCAGGTTGCGGCGGTCGCGCGCCTCGGCGCTGACCCCGTCGCGCTTGATTTTCTCGATCATCTTCACCCGCGACTGCGCCTGTTTGGCCTTCGAGGCCTTGTAGCGGAAGCGCTCGACGAAGCGCTCCATCCGCTCGATCTCCTCCTTCTGGCGCTCGATCGCCTTGCCGCGGGCGATCTCGCGCGCCGCCTGTTCCTTGCGCCAGGCGTGCCAGGGACCGGCGAAGAAGCGCCCGCGCTGCGCCTCCAGCTCCAGCACCGAGGTGCCGACCGCCTCGAGGAACCAGCGATCGTGGGCGACGAGCACGACGGCGGCGTCGAGGTCGACGAGGTAGCGCTCGAGCCATTCCAGCGAGGGAATGTCGAGATGGTTCGTCGGCTCGTCGAGCAGCAGTAGGTCGGGGCGGGTGGCCAGCGCGCGGGCCAGCGAGGCGCGGGTCAGCTCGCCGCCGGAGAAGGTGGAGAGCTGCCGGGCCGCCCCCTCCTCGCCGAAGCCGAGGCCGCCGAGCACGGCGAGGACGTCGTCGCGCCAGCGGTAGCCGCCGCCCGCTTCGAGCCGCTGCTGGGCCGCCGAGTAGGCCCGCATCGTCTCCTCGTCGGGATCGCCGGCCCCCATCGCCGCCTCCAGGCGCGCCAGCTCGGCCTCGGTCTCCTCCATGTCGGCGCGGCCGGAGAAGACGTAGTCGCCGAGCGAGATCGCGGCGTCGCGCGGCGGACGCTGGTCGTGCAGCGCCACCCGCGCCCCTTTCTGCAGGGCGAGGCTGCCCGAGTCCGGCGGCCGCTCCCCGGCCAGAACCCGCAGCAGGGTCGACTTGCCGACGCCGTTGCGGCCGGAGAGGGTCATCCGCTCGCGCGGCTCGAGCTTGAAGGAGACGTCAGCGAAGAGCAGCTTGCCGCCGGCGTAGAGATCGATCGTGGTCGCTGTGGCGATTGCCATCGTGGAGGTGACATTACGCGGCTCGCTGCCGACCGGCGGCGTAGTCTCGCGGCATATGGCGGGCCCCCTCCGACACCTCGGCGACCTTGCCAAGGCGCAGCTGAGCAGGCGCAGCGCCCAGCGCGAAGACAGTCAGGTGCTCGGCGAGCTCGAGGCGCAGGCGCTGCAGCTGCCCAAGGGGCTGGAGGTCGAATGGCTCGGCGTCTCCGGCTACCGCATCAGCGCCGAGGGCAAGACGCTGTTCGTCGACCCCTACCTCTCCCGGGTTCCCTTCAGCGAGCTGCTGCGGCGGCGAGCGGCCCTGCCGGATCCCGCCGCGCTGGATCGCTTCGTCCACGCCCCGGGCGAGGTTGTCGGCGTCCTCGTCGGCCACACCCACTTCGACCACGCCGTCGACGCCCCGGCGATAGCCCGACGCTTCGGTTGCAGGGCCTACGGCTCGGACTCGCTCGTCACCCTGATGGGACTGCATGGCCTCGCCGGGCAGACGGTGGAGGTCGAGCCCTACCGCAGCTACGAGCTCGGCCCGTTCGAGGTCAGCTTCACCCCCAGCGTCCACTCGAAGCTGCTGCTCGGACTCGCCGTCCCCTACGACGGCGACCTCACCTGCGAGCACCTCGACGCCCTCTCCCCCGCCGCCTACCGCTGCGGCCAGGTCTGGGGCATCTCAATCAAGGTCGCCGGGATCAGCTTCTACCACCAGGGCAGCGCCAACCTGATCGACGACGCGGTCCGCGAACGCGGCGTCGACGTCTTCCTCGCCGGCGTCGCCGGCCGCAACTTCACCGACGACTACTGGCAGCGGATCATCCCCCGCCTCGACCCCAAGGTCGTCGTTCCCACCCACTACGACAACTTCTTCCGCCCGCTCGGCCGGCCGCTGGAGTTCGTCTCCGACGTGCGGCTCTCGGCCCTGCCGGAAGAGATCGGCGCCGTCAGCGCGGATCTGGAGATCGCCGCCCTTCCTCGCGCGGATACCGCCACGCAGGCATGACAATCTGCGCACCACCCGTAGACAGGGACCGCCTACCGTCATGCCGTGTTCCCGATCGAGTCAAGTGACACCAACCAACTGATCGAAGCCGCAGTCACCGCGATCTCGGTCCTGGGAGGTGCGATGGCGTATTGCAGCGGCTATACCGCGGCACAGGCAGTGTCTGAAGAACAACTGCCTGACGTCCTCAGTCGGCGGGTCAACGAAGGCCTTGCAGAGGGCCTCACGTGGGGCTGGCCCACAGCCATTGTGGCTCTTATCATCAAGATATGGATTTGATGGCACGGTTTCTGAAATTCCCCCGTGGGGCCGTCATCCTCAGCTCGCTCGTCTCGGTGACGGCGGGTATCGCGATCGTCGGCTTTGGGGCGCCACCGGCGATCCTGATCCTTGCCTCTTGGGCAGGAGCCACGGTCTACATGCAGCTGAATTCGCGGATCAACCGCCGGCTCGATCGCCGGTAGGGCCAGTCAGTCTTCGAAGTATTTGGCGACGATCTGCTCGACCGTGCCCATCGTGCGCATCGTCCAGGGGCCCACTGCGGACTCGATCGTCTTGAGATCGAGCCCGGATTCGGAGATGCCAGCGCTCGGCAGCCAGTAGAGCTCACGGCCTTCGAGCGCCAGCCGGTCCTCGTCGCTGGCCTCCGCCAGGGCCACCTTGCGGGCTTTCCCCGCTGGCTTCTTTGGCAACAACGCCACTTGCAGCTTGCCCTTGGACGCGTTCACCGCGGCGGCATTAAACGGCTTGTGGGCAGCGAGCGCGCTCAGCTCGGAGGCGCTGCGCAGGAAGACCGGCACTTCATAGCCGAGCGCCTCTCCCAGTCCAGATTCGATCCGTTCGGTTAGCTCTGCCTCGCTGCGGTCCTTGCTGGCAAAGACAACGTTGCCGCTGGCGCGAAAGCAGGCCACGTCGGAGAAGCCCAGGGTCTCGAACTCCCCGCGCAGCTCCTCGTTCTTGATCCGACGCCCGCCGAGGTTCATCCCCCGCAGGAACGCAACGTATTGGCCCATCAGTGGAGGCGGCCGGAATTGAACCGGCGTCCGAGGTCGTAGCGCAAAGGCATCTACAGGTTTAGCCGGCGCTTGATTCTCGTCTCCCGGGGTCCGCGCCGGCGGGCACTACGGGAGATAAAGCCCTCTGAATTGTCCCCTGGCGGACGGGGCGATCCGCCGGGGTAAGCCCGCATTCTGAAGCCGGCTGCCCTCCCCGCGGGCGGGAGAGGACCGACTCTCATCGCCTAGGTTCTAGCTAGGCAGCGAGGGCGAACTCATGGTCCGCACGTATTGGTTTTTGCCGGGGTTTAACGAGGCCTCCGGCAACCTCGACCTGCAACCGTTCGCACGGACCGACCACGTCGAAGCCTGTCGCCCCCATGCTATGTGCAGCGATTGTACGGAGTCGGGTAGGAATACACGGTGACCGAGAAGCAGTTCGACGCGATTGTGCTCGGCGCCGGGGCGCCGGGCGAGGTCTGCGCGGGCCGGCTCGCCGACGGCGGGCTCTCGGTCGCAATCGTCGAGCAGCACCTGGTCGGCGGCGAGTGCTCCTACTACGCCTGCATGCCCTCGAAGGCGCTGCTGCGCCCCTCCGACCTGCTCGCCGAGGCGCGGCGCGTGCCCGGGATCGCCGTCGAGGAACGCCTCGATCCACAGGCTGTGCTCGACCGGCGCGACGAGGTGATCCACGATCGCGACGACTCTGGGCAACTGCCCTGGCTGGAAGAACGGGGCATCGAGCTTTTCCGTGGCAGCGGCGTACTCGATGGCGAGCTGCGCGTGCGCGTCGGCGACGATCTACTCAGCGCCAGCAAGGCGATCGTCGTTTCGACCGGCAGCGGCGCGGCGATGCCGCCCGTCGACGGCCTTGACTCGGCGCGGCCCTGGAACAACCGCGACGCGACCACGGCAAAGCACGTTCCCGAGAGCATGGCCGTGCTCGGTGGCGGCCCGGTCGGCAGTGAGCTCTCCCAGGCCTGGTCCTCACTTGGCTGCCGGGTGACGCTGATCGAGGGCGGGCCCCACCTGCTCTCGCGCGAGGAGCCCTTCGCCGGCGAGGACGTCACGCGGGCACTGCGAGAGGACCACGGCGTCGACGTGCGCACCGGGGCGAAAGCGGTTCGGGTCAGCCGCAGCGGCGACGTCGTCACCGTGACGCTGGACGACGGTAGCGAGGTCGGAGCCGCCGAGATCCTCGTCGCCGTCGGCCGCAAGCCACGCACCGGGGAGATCGGGCTCGAAACCGTCGGCGTCGAACCCGGCAAGGGTGGCTTCCTCGAGTGCGACGACCGACTTCGGGTGGGCGACAGCGAGTGGCTCTACGCCGTCGGCGACGTCAACGGCCGCGCACTGTTCACCCACATGGGCAAGTACCAGGCCTGGGTCGCCGCCGAGAACATCCTCGGTCGCGAGGTCGAGGCGGTCGCGGAGGGCATCGGCTCGCCCCGTGTCACCTTCACCGACCCCCAGGTCGCCGCCGCCGGCAAGACGCTCAAGCAGGCTCGCGAGGCCGGCATCGACGCACGCGCCGTCGACGTCCCCACCGACGGCACCGCCGGCGCCAGCTTCCAGGGCAAGGAAACCGGCGGTACCTCGCGAATCGTCGTCGACCAGTCCCGCAACGTCATCGTCGGCGCCACCTTCACCGGCTTCGAGACCGCCGACTTCCTCCACGCCGCAACGATCGCGATCGTCGGAGAAGTCCCGCTGCCGAAGCTCCGACACGCGGTCGCTGCCTACCCGAGCCGCAGCGAGGTCTGGCTCAAGCTGCTTGAAGCAGCCGGCCTGTAGGCGGGATCCAGCGCGGACGAGCGGTCCCGGCAGGGGTTCCGCTTAACTTTTTCGAGGAGCGAGGTTGGGCTGGCGCCGCGGGCGAGCGGCCGCGAAAAAGTGCAAGACGCTCCACCCCTGCCGGGACCGCTCGTCAGACGGTCGAACGCCGCTTCAGGTCTTCGAGTACATCCTGTGGGAAACCCGGCACCTCGTCTAGATCGTCGACGGAGCCGAAGCGGCCAAGGCGCTCGCGGTGGGCAAGCAGGCGGGTGGCCTGGGTGACCGAGAGGTTTTCGGCGCGGAGCTGCTCAAAGCTGACCGAGTTGAGATCGATCGTGCCAGCGGCTGGGCTCGTGGCTGCGGGAGGCGTGGGGTCTGGTGAGGGCGGCACGGGTCCTGGCTGCGGGGCTGGCGTCGGTGGCTCGGGGGCCGGAGCGGGCGGCACGGGCCCAGGCGTGGGCGGCTCGGGAGCAGGCGGTGGCGGCGTCGGCAGAGGAGCCGGTGCGGGCGGCTCGGGAGCGGGGGGCGGCGGGGCGGGCTGTGGTGCGGGCGGCACAGGTTCCGGCGGCGGCGGGGAGACGGGCTGTTGTGGCGCGGCGTAAGCAGCGGGCGGCGTTGATGGCACTGGCTGGGGGACGGCGCTGGCCTGCTGACCCTGGACCGACTGGATCACCGCGCGCTCGGCCTCTTCGGCGCGACGCTCGGCTTCGCGAGCGCGCTCCTCCGCCTGGGCGACGCTGTCGCGAATCTCCTGCAGGCGCCGCTCGCGCTCGTCCTCTTCCGACTTGAGCTTGGCCAAGCGCTCGGCCTCGGCGGCGCGGCGCTCGGCTTCCTTGGTGCGCTCTTCGATCTGACGCAGTCGATCCTGGGCCTCGGCCATCGCTCGCTCTTGCGCTTCGCGCTCCTGCTGCAGGTGCTGCTCAGCTGACTGCAATCCCGGGGGTGCTACCGCTGGCATGCTCTGAGTTACCTGGCCCGCCTGCGCCTGGGCGGTGCGCCCTTCGGCCTCGCGCTGCAGCCGCTCTGCCTCCTGAATCCTGCGATCGGCCTCAGCCCGAATCCGCTCCTCCTCCTGCTGGATCTCAGTCACCTTGCCGTGAACTCGCTGTTCGACCACGGCCGGGTCCTCGTATCCAATCGGCGCGCCGGGAACTGGCGCACTGAGCGGCGCGGCGGGGGCTGGAGCAGGCGACGGCATAGCAGCGGGGGGCGGCGGCACGGGGGCTGCTGGCGGCTGTTGGGTAAGCGGCGGTTGCGCGGCCGCGGCCGGCAGCGGCGCTACCGGTGGCACGGGGGGTGTCGCAGCGCCGCCCTGCTGAAGCTGTTCACGCTCCTGCGCGGCGCGGGCCTCGGCCAACTGGCGCTCCGCCTTCGCCGCTTCCTTGCGGGCCCGTCGGCTGTCCGCGCGGCCACCGCCGCCTGCCGGCTTGCCGCGCCGTTCTGCCCGTTTCGCAACGCGCTCTTCCTTGCGTTTTTTCGCCTCTTCCTGGCGCCGCTTGCGGTGCTCGAGACGAGCCGCCCGCTGTTGATCGCGAGCCTGCTTGCGCTTCTCCTTCGCGCTCAGCGGCTGACCGGTAGCGGGCGCGGGCGGCGCCACGGGAGCAGCCGGCGGCGCTCCCGCTGGCGGCGTTCTCGGCAGCTCGGCCGTCTGGGTCTGCGCGGCGGGCGCTGGCGGCGGGATCGGGCCCTTGCCCGGCGGTGGGGGCGGAGGCGTCGTCGTCGGAGCTCCCGCGCCTTGCTTCTTGGCGGCTTTCTCCTTGCTGCGCCGCTGGGTCACGCTGACGACCAGCAGCAGGACGAGGATCGCCAGGACCAACCCGCCGACGAAGTACTGGATGTTGTCGCTGACGAAATCACCGGCTTCGCTCGGAAAGGAATCCGCCTTTGCCTGGGCCGGAACGGCCAGGGCAAGCGCGAGGAGGGCCAACGCGGACCAAAGCAGAGAAATCTTGGAGCGCATCGGTCCCGAAGCTACCTCATCCGGCCCTTGAATTCCCGCTCGACTTCACGGCGCACGTCACGGTCCGCGATATCGCGGCGCCGATCGCGTCCCTCCTTGCCCCGCGCCAGCGCCAGCTCGACCTTGGCGCGCGGGCCTTTGAAGTAGATGCGCAGCGGGATCAGGGTCAGGCCTTTCTCCGCTGTCTTGCCGATCAACCTTTCGATCTCGCCCTTGTGCAGGAGCAATTTGCGCGGCCGTTCCGGCTCGTGGTTCTCGCGGCTGGCCGGTTCGTAAGGCGGGATATGCAGCTTGCGCAGCCAGACCTCGCCCTTCTCGACCACCGCGTAGGAGTCGGTCATCTGCGCCTTGCCGTTGCGCAGCGACTTCACCTCGGAGCCCTTCAGGACGATCCCCGCCTCCATTTTTTCCACCGGCTCGAATTTGTGGCGGGCGCGACGATTGGTGGCGACATCGCCGGATACGGGCTCGCGCGGGCCCTTCGATTTCTTAGCCATCGACGAGCTCCAAATCGACGCGACCCCGGGCTGGCGCCAGGTCGCTGACGCGGACGGATATCGGATCGCCGAGCCGCAGGGTGGCGTTGGACTCGCGCCCGACAAGCGCCGTCTCGGTCTCGTTCAGCTCGAAGCGCTCCTCGCCGATCGTCCGCGCCGGCACGAATCCCTCGTAGACGTCGCCGAGCTCGCCGCCGAAAGCGACGAACGCACCGGCCCGGATCACACCCGACACCTCGCCCTCGAACTCGGCCTGCTCGCCGCGCTCTCCGCGCTCTCGCTGCAGTAGGTATGCGGCGCAGATGTCGTCGGCGTCGCGCTCGATCCGGGACGACTCACGCTCGCTCTCGCTGCAGTGCCAAGCCACCTCGCGTGCTTCCGCCGCCCGCGGCGCCTCCTCCCCCTCGCCCAGCGTCGCCAGCAGCGCCCGGTGCACGAGCAGGTCTGGGTAGCGCCGAATCGGCGAGGTGAAGTGGCAGTAGGCCGGGCTGCCAAGGCCGGCGTGACCGCTGTTGCGGTCGCTGTAGGAAGCCTGCATCTGGGAACGGAGCACGAGCGATGTATACGCCTCACGGCCGTGACCGCGCCGCGCCGCCTCCTCGATCACCAGCCGACTCGCCTCCGCGGCCACCTCGCCGGCCTGGCTCGGCGCCAGGCCCTGCCCCAACGGTGGCGTCGGCACGCCGAGCGCTCCCAACTGCTCGATCAGGCGCTCGATGCGGAGTGGGTCGGGCTGAGCGTGCACCCTGTAGACAGCCGGCACCCGCTTGCGCTCCAGTAGCTGCGCCACCTGTTCGTTGGCGAGGATCATCAAGCGCTCGATCAGGCGGTGCGACTCGGTCTGCGCCAGCGAGCGAGCGGCAACCACGTCGCCGTTGGCGTCAAAGCGAAACTCGGGCTCGGAGGACTCGACGTCGAGGCTGGTCGAGCCACGGCGCTCGCCCAGCGCGGCCGCCGCCTCACGGGCTACCGCCAGCGGCTCGGCAACGCCTTCGGGCGCACTGTCCCTGCCGGCAAAGACCAGATCCAGCTGGTCGTAGTCAAGGCGAGCGCGGGAGCGAATGCGACTGCGGTAAAAGCTGGACGAGCGCGGTGCGCCGCTGGGGCTCAGCTCGATCTCCGCGGTCACCGCCAGGCGCTCCACGCCGGGCGCGAGGCTGCAGGCGTCCTCGCTCAGCGCCCGCGGCAGCATCGGCTCGACCACGCCGGGCACGTAGGTGCTGTTGCCGCGCCGACGCGCCTCGAGATCGAGTGGCGTGCCCGGCCGCACGTGAGCGGCGACGTCGGCGATGTGGATCCAGACACGACTGCCGTCCGGCTCGCGCCGGGCCGAGATCGCGTCATCGAAATCCCGCGCCGAGGCGGGATCGATCGTGAAGGTGGGCAACTCGGTGAGGTCGCGACGGCGATCCCCCCTGCCCTCGGCCGCGTCGGCGACCCGCCCCGCTTCGACCTCGAGCGCGGCGGCAAACCCGCGCCCCTCGAGCCGCTCCTCCAACAGCGCATCGACCGCCTCGCGAGCGTTCGCCGGCTCCTTGCGCCGCCCCCGCCCGCGCGCCCGCTGCCGCTCCCGGTAGTAGCGCCAGTCCCGCTTGCTCACCGAGCACCCTTCCGGTGCGCTTTATATGGCCACCGACCACAAAAGGCGCAGCGGAAGCTCATCCTTCCGATGCGAGCACTCCGAGGGCGCTTTCCAGGGCCTCGTCGCGCGGCGTCCGCAGGTTGTCGCGGGCCTTCACGTCGGGGTGGATGCCGTGGCTCTTGGCGAGGTTGACGCCGTCCGGCGTGAAGTACTCGCCGATCGTCAGCTTCAGCGCGCCGCCGTTGGAGAGCCCGATCTCCTGCTGGAAGACGCCCTTGCCGTAAGAGCGGGTGCCGATCACCTTGGAACCGGCGTTATCGGCCAGGGCGGCGGTGAGGATCTCGGCCGCCGAAGCCGTGTTGCGGTCGATCAAGACGACGAGCGGGACGGCCGGGAGGTCCTCGCCGACGGTCTTGTAGACGGCGTGGCCCTGGGTGCGCGAGTCGGTGGTCACGACCACCTGGTCCTTGGGCAGGAAGATGCTGGCGGTCAGCACCGCCTCCTCGAGCAGGCCGCCGCCGTTGCCGCGCAGGTCGAGGACGATCCCTTCAGCGCCTTCCTTCTCGACCTTTTCAACCGCTTTGCGCAGTGCCGCGTGAGCGCCTTCGCTGAAGGAGATCAGGCGCACGTAGCCGAGCGTCTTGCCCCCGACCTCTTTCACTTTGCTGGTCACGACCGGCAGGGAGATCTGTTCCCGGGTGACCTTGACATCGCGTGCCTTGCCACTGCCGTCCTTCACCCCGATCGTCACCTCGGAGCCTTCCGGGCCTTTGATCTTTTCGGTCGAGACCTGACTGTCCTCGCCGGCGATCGATTTGCCGTCGACCGAGACGATCAGGTCGCCGGGCTCGATTCCCGCCCGCTGCGCCGGCGAGCGGGGAAAGACGCCGTCGACCCGCAGGCCCTGCTTGACCTGGGAGACGGTCAACCCGATCCCGGAGAAGTGCCCCGAGATCGCTTCGTCGAAGCTGGCCAGCGCTTCCGGTGAGAAGTAGTCGGAGAAGCGGTCGCCGTGGCGGCGGCGCAACTCGCGGACCATGCCCTGCAGCGAGGCGTTGGTCAACTCGGTCGGACCGACCGGGCGGAAGTAGTTGTCCTCGATCAGTTCGGTCGCTTCGAGGTTGAGCCCGGCGGCATCGTCGACGAAACGGTCGCGGAGGAATTCCGGCAGCTTGGCGGGATGGCCGCCGAGCCAGATCCCAGCGCAGAGGACGGCGATCATCGCGGCCACGAGGGCCACGACCCTCCCTGCCTTCACGCGGCGCTCAGACGGGTGGCTTCCAATTGCCGTGCCCGCGGGGGCACGGCTGGCCAAGCTGGGCGGCGCACGCGGCCGCTGCGCGTAGCAGAGCTACGCGCGAGGACGTGGGCGCCGATCCAGCGCAGCGCCAGACGTGTCATCCGTGGGTGCGTCAATTTGAGGCACTCGTCTACACCTTCAGGAAGCGGCGCAGGGTAACGCCGGAGCCGATCGCGGAGACGAGCACCGCGGCGCCGAAGAGGATCGCCACCAACGCCGGGAAGGAGAGGGTGCTGTTGTTCTGCGCCGCGAGGAAGGAGAAGGTGTCGCTCAGCGGGTCGACGATCGTGATCTTGCCCAGCCACAGGATCAGTATGGCTACCAGGCCGCCGGCGAAGCCGACGACGACCCCCTCGATCATGAAGGGCCAGCGGATGAACCAGCGGGTCGCGCCGACCAGCCGCATCACCTCGACCTCGCGGCGGCGGGTGTAGATCGAGAGCCGGATCGTGTTGCCGACCAGCATCAGCGAGGCGAGGATCAGCAGCGCCGTGATCACGGTCAGCACGATCTTCAGCGCGCTGGTCACCTGCTCGATCTGCTGCGACTCCTGCTGGCGATCGAAGACCTCCTGGATGATCGGCGAGATCGGCTTTGGCTTGCCGTTGGGCCCCGGCGGCGTCACCGCCGCGCGCACCGCATCGAGGTTGCTCGCGTCGTCGGCCTTGATCTGGAAGTTGGCCGGCAACGGGTTGTCGTGAAGCTGGGCGAGCAGGTCTTCGCTCTTGCTCTTGCCGAGGTCCTTTTCCAGTTCGCGCAGGGCCTCGCCCTTGCTGATGAAGGTGACCGAGGCGACGTGCGGAATCGCTTCCAGCTTGCGCTGCAGCGCCGATATTTCGGCTGGCGTCGCGTCGTCGTAGAGCGCCGTCCGGAACTCGAGGCTGTCGCGCACCGATTCGCTCTTTGCCTGGGTCGTCTGGAAGACGGGGATCAGCACGCCGAGCAGGATCACGGTGGTGACCGTGGTGACGATCGCCGCCATGCTGGGGGCGCCGTTGCGGCGCAGGGCGCGGAACGCCTCCTGAGTGAAGAAGAGGAATCGCGACATCTAGATCAGCGCGTCGTGTCCGTTGGTCTGGCCCTCGGGGGCGACGCCCATCTCGGCCCGCATGCGCACGCCGAACTCGGTCGTCGACTCCTCGGTGTAGCCGCCGCTGACCTCGTCGCGGACGACGCGGCCCTCGTAGAGCTCGATCACGCGGCGCCGCATGTTGTCGACCATCTCGCGATCGTGGGTGACGACGACAACGGTGGTGCCGGTCTTGTTGATCCGGTAGAGCAGCTGCATCACGCCGATCGAGGTGACCGGGTCGAGGTTGCCGCTGGGCTCGTCGGCGAGCAGCAGTGGCGGGTGGTTGACGAAGGCGCGGGCAATCGAGACGCGCTGCTGCTCGCCGCCGGAGAGCTGGTCGGGGAAGCTGCGCAGCTTGGTCGAGAGGCCGACGAGGCGCAGCGTCTCCGGCACCTGGGTGCGGATCTGGCTCCGTGAGGCGCCGATCACCTGCAGCGCGTAGGCGACGTTGTCGTAGACGGTGCGATCCGGCAGCAGCTTGAAGTCCTGGAAGACGGTGCCGATGTTGCGTCGCAGCTGCGGGATTTTCTTCTGGGGCAAGGCGCCGATGTCGCGGCCGGCGATGCGGACGGTGCCATCCGTAGCCGCCTCATCGCGGATCAGCGTCTTGATCAGGGTCGACTTGCCGCAGCCGGTCGGGCCGACGAGGAAGACGAACTCGCCACGATCGACGGCCAGCGAGACCCGGTCGAGCGCCATGTGGCCGCCCGGGTAGACCTTGGTCACGTCGCGCAGCTCGATGATCGGCTTGCCTCCCGGCCGCCGCTGCTGCGGCTCGGTGTCGCTCGTCTTTCGCTTTCTCGATCTGGCCATGCCCGCGCTCCCTTCTGCGGACACAGGGTGACTCCTGCGCCCCGCCGGGCGCGCAATTACGCGCCCAGGTTGAGTGAGCGACAGACTAGCGAATTATGAGCAACTCTTTACAAATGCGAAAGCAGCTCAGCCGCGCGCCCTGCAGGTCCGGTTCAGCACCGCGTCGAGGTTGAGGTTCCCGGCGAAAGCAAAGCTGGTTTTCGCCAGCGGGAAGGCGGCGCTGGGAAAGCCAGCGGGGGCGGGGCAACCGGCGCTGAGGAAGCTGCGCGAGTGGCCGTGGTAGCTGAAGCGGCGTTGCAGGTTCATGCGCAGGCCGGTCACGTACCCCCAGCTGCCGGTTGCCTGGGGCAGCGAAGCCTCGAGGGTCGTGCCGTAGGTGCCCTGCCCGCCGCGGAGCAGGAAGGGCAACACGGTCGAGGTCGGCGCCGGCTCGGTGCCGTAGATGTGGGCGAGGATCGCGGGCTTGCCGTTGACCTTGCCGTTGAAGGCGAGGACCTTGCCGGCGGACGGGAACGGCGATTGCTCGGGCAGCTTGACGTTGGCCGAGAACTGACCTTCGCCGACCAGCGAGCGGCGACAGGCGGCGAGGGCGCCATCGGTGGTCGAGGGTTGGATCTGGTCGACGCGGCAGACCGGCAGGCCCTTGGAGGTGAAGCGCCCGTTGCGGTTGATCGCGATCGTTATCCGCCGCAGCTGCGGCGGGTCCTCCCCACCCGTGGCGCTGATCTTGGCGTCGACGACGATCCCCACCGGTGCCGTGCCGTGGCGGGGCAGCACGTGCGGGGTGAGCTTGCCGTCGAAGCTGACCCGCACGCCGCGGCGCTGTTCGACCACGGAGGCGGAGGCAGCGCCGCTCGCGCTCGAGCTCGCGTCGGCGGCGGTGCTCGCTCTGCTCGCATTCGCGCCGCCGGCACCGGCACCCGAGTCGCCACCGCCCAGGGCCGGCGGGGCAAATGGCTGGTACGGCCCGTACTTGACGACGTTTGCCTGTTCGCTGTTGCCGGTCGTCACGTAGAGATCGCCACTGCTGGGGTCGACCACAACTCCCGACGGTTCGCCGAAGATCGGGCCGTCTCGCTCTTCCCCGGACGGCCCCACCGTGCGGGTCCGCAGTCGGTCCAGGTAATTGCCAGCGGAGTCAAACTCATAGATCGCCGCTTCGGGGAATTCGAAGCGGGGTTTGAGGTCGTCGACCACGATCAGGTGCCCCTCCCCTTCGCCGGCGCTGGCATCCACCGCCACGGCGGCGTTGAAGAGTGAGCCGAAGCCGATGCCCGGGGGACCGTCGATCTCGTCGACCGGCAATGAGAGGCTGACCGCCGGGTCGAAGACCTTGACCGTCTCTGTGGCGGCGTCGGGAACATAGACGCGGCCGGTTTTCGGGTCGATGGCAAGGCCGTACGCGTCACCCAGGCTGCCGACTCCGATTTTCTCCACCGGTTCGTCGCCCGGCGCGACCGGAGCAGCGTAGACCGCGACGTAGGTGCGATCGTTGACGTAGAGGTCGCCCGACGCATCGACGGCGACGCCGGTGGATTGGCCGGAGTCGATCACCCCTTCCCCCGGCAGGCGCAGCACGTGTTGATGGAATTCGTTGGCGTAGCGATTTCCGGCCGCGTCGACCGCCAGGCCGCAGACCGCGTTGAGCTTGACGGTCGGTTCGAGCACGGGCGGCGGGTCGCCGCCGGCGAGGAATTCGCTGCCCCCGTAGAGGCCCGAGAGGGAGAAGGAGTGGACGGCGCGGTGGTAGTAGTCGGAGACGTAGAGGGTGCCCAACGGTGAGATCGCCAGGCCACAGGCGCCTTCGATCTGCCCGTCGATCTGGATTGGCAATTCATCGACGTCCAACCACTCTTCCGGTCCGCCTGGCTCGTGCGTCAAAGGCTGCCGGAACGCCGCAGCCTCGATCGCCGCGACCGAGAGCCCGGCGCTGAGAACACAGAGAAGGATCGCCGTGAATCTCCAAATCCTCATCGCTTGGCCCACCCTTTCTTCTTCTTGCACTCGGCCTTCAGCTCAGGATGCAGGCGCCAGCCGCGGTTGGAGTGCCCGATCAGCTTGGCGACGGCCGGCTGCTTCTTGCGACAGAGGTTTTCCGCGTTGACGAGCACACCGCGCTTGCCCGCGTTCAGTTTCAGCACAAACTTGCTCACCGGGGCGTCGGGAATGACCGGGAAGGTGCCGCGGATGCCGCCCTTGGCGGAGTCGATGCGCCCGGCGACGTCGACCTCAACTCCGTGGCCGCGCAGGGCGAAGACGAGGTCGGGCAGGGTGTGCGAGGAGGAGCGCAGGTAGGCGGGGCCTTCCATCGGCGCTTCGAGCAGTGGCGTGTAGGCGCGCACGTGCCCGTAGACCGAGCCCTTCGGACAGTTGTGGGCGGCGAACTGCGCCTTGGTGCAGATCGTCTTGATGTTGCCCTGTTCGAGGAAGAGCGAGGGGGGCAGGGTCACCTGTGCGGAGCGGATGTTTGCGTCACCGGGGCGCGGGCGGACCACCACCTGGAGCGAGGCGTGGGCGCCGCGCTTGGTGCCGCCCTTCATCTTCAAGCCGATCCGCGGTTTGAAGCCGAGCGATGCGCAGTCGAAGGCCTGGAAGGGAGCGAAGGCAGTCGCCAGGGTGTTGTCGGCGGGATCGCCGAAGAGCAGGCCAGCGCCGTTCATCGCCGAGGCGACGGTGAATTTTTCGCAGCTGGTCGGGTTGACGGTGAAGTTGGGGCGATCGATGTAGGCACGGATGTCGCGCAGGTGGATCGGGACGCCATCGATGATGTGCGGGATCGGGTCGGTGCCGGTGGCGTCGATCGAGGCCTGGGCGGTCACCGGGTCGATGCGCACGGCGGAGCGCACGATCACCACCCCAAGGTCGAAGGGTCCGACCAGGGCCGAGTCGATCGCCACCACCGAGAAGGCGGAACCCCGGTAAGGGCCGGCGAGGTAGAGGTTGCCCGGCGCGTAGGCAAGCACCGAGCCGACCCCGTAGCCGGAGGTGGTGTGGCCGATCAGGCTCGCCGGTGGACAGGACGGTTGGTCGCGCTCCGCCACCCCTGTTCTATGGCGCGCCGCCTCGATCGCGGCCTCCGAGCAGTAGGGGATGTTGGCGATCTTGCCCAGCAGGCCCGGTGGGAACTGGGCGGAGTAAGAAACGATCTCCTGCTCGTTGACCTTGCGCGTCAGGTGCATGTAGAAGGGCGTGTAGGCGCCGGCGCGCGAGTTGAGCATGCCCCCTTTCGCTTCCGGCGCGAAGGGCGCCAGGCCGGAGGGGCAGGGACCGCCGCCCACCCCCGCCGTAATCGCGGCGGGCAGCGATTCGTGCCTGACCAGGCTTGGATCCCGCCACGGCGTGAAGTCGGACTCGGTCGAGACCTGACCGCAGGACGGTGGCGTCGCCAGCGGGCTGCGCTGACCTTCGCGGAAGTGGATGCTGAGGTCCGAGTAGGGCAGCTGCGGCAACTTGTCGAAGATCGCGGTGAGGGTGCCGGTGGCCGGGTTGGGATTCAACTCGCCGGCGACCTTGACCAGGATGCCCCGCGGGATCGACTTGGCGACCAGGTAGACGGCGAGCAGGCTTTTGAACTGGTTGTCGTGGGGCGCGGCGAGGTAGATGCTCCCCGCGATCGGACCGGAGACGATCGGGCTGGCGACGCTGAAGTCGCCGATCTTCGACTGGCTCGGGCAGCCAGCGCCGAACGGCGAGCTCGGCGTCTCCCCCTGTTCGTACTGGGCCTGGCTGCAGACACTCAGTCCGGCACCGACGGAGGGGTTGATGCTCACCCCCTCGGGCAGGGTCACCACCGCCTTGCGCACGGGCGTGGGGGCGCAACCGGTGGCGAAGACCGGACCGGCAAAGCAGACTGGGTCGGTGACCCCGTGGGTATCGACCTCGATGTCGAACGCGTACCCCGAAGGCGATGAGGCGCGGGGATTGCTCAGCTGGGCGGTCGCATGCGGTTGGAATTCGAGCTTGCTGCAGCCGCTCAGCGGGGCTTTGCCCGACGTAGGTCGAACCAGTTTGCCCGCTTGCTGCCAGGAGCTCGCCGCCGCCACGAAGTCCATCGGCTCTTCGCAGGAAGTGGGCAGCGTTAGGTAAGCCTGTGGTTTGAAGCCGCTTTTCGAGGGAGGTCCGACCGAGCATTTGGCCCAACCGACGTCGGGCTCCACCTCGTTGAGGCAGTTGCCGCGCTGTTCGTTGTTCACCACCGACCAGGGCACCCCCCAGATCGACATGCTCAACCCCGATAGGCGCAGGCCCTGCGGGATGCCCGTCGCCTTCAGGGTGATCCCGTACTCGCCCTCGAACTGGCGGATCGACGGCACGAAGACGATCGGTTCGCCGAAGGGGCTGGCACCCAGCTCGGCCGGCTCGCCGCGTTTGGGAACGAGGTTGAAGAGGCCGAAGGTGCGAGTTTCCGTGCCCGCGGCCGCAGAGCGAACCGTGAGCGTGCCCACTTGGGTCTTGTCGATGCAGCTCTCACCCGACTGGCTTGCTTCCCACGGCGAGTTTCGCGGGGTGGTGAATTCTTTCGCGCTGCAGTAGGTCTGCCGGGTCGCGGTCGGGTTTTCGAACAGGCCCGGTGGCATTTCGAGGCTGAGATCCTTGAGCCCGTTTTCGCCAGACGGTCCGGTGTCTTCGAAGTTGACGTCGAAGCTCATCGCGTATGGGTGCGAACCGGCCTGCGTCGTCGCCTGACCGGTCCCGTCGTAGACATTGGCGTCGAAGCCTTCGGCCCCGGGGAGGAATTCGAAAGCGGCGGCCTGGCCCGGAACGAGCATCGCCGCGGCCAAGGTAGCTATGAGAGCGATCCAACCCCTCAACGCATGGGTCTCCTGGCGGCCCCATGCCTGCCGTGCCCTTGCCCGCCCCGCCGATGGCCCTTGTGGTGCTTCTTCCTCGTCTTCAGTTTCAGGTGCTTTTTCTTCTTCGGTTCGAAGATGTGCAGCGGGGGATTGCCGGGGTTGGGAACCAGGGTGCCGGGACTCGGGTCTTCCGGTTCGGGCGGGAGCGGCTGGCAGCTATCGCCCACGCAAATGGGTTCTTCTTCCAGCCCAGCCGCCACGCCGCTTACCGCTCCGGGGCCTGCGAGCAGAATTGCGCATGCGAGGACGGTGGCCACCACGGTCTCCCTGAACCGAGCCACCGCACAGTTTTACGGTACGGCGAGCGATTTATCAAGAAACGGAGGCGTGCCCTATGCCTGGACCGGCTGCAGCGCCCGCTCGGCCGCAGCGGCGATATGCGCGGCGTCGATGCCGGCCGCGGCGAGAAGGTCCGCCGGCGGACCGCTGCCGGGCCGCTCGCTGACCGCGAGACGGGTGAGCCGGGTGGCGGATCCCGCCTCGGCCAGCACCCCCGCCACGGTCTCGCCGATGCCGCCCTCAGCCCAGTGGTCCTCGACCGTGACCAACGCCTGGGTCTCCTCGGCCGCGGTGAGCAGAGCCTCGGCGTCGACCGGCTTGACTGAGTAAAGATCGATCACGCGAGCGACGATGCCCTTCTCGGCCAGTGTCTCGGCAGCGGTGAGGCATTCGCGCAGGGTGATGCCGGCGCCGATCAGGGTGATCGCATCGTCGTCGCTCGAGCGAACCGCGTGGCTGCCGCCGATCTCGAAGCTCTCGTCCGCCCCGTAGAGGACCGGAGTCGCCTCGCGAGTGGTGCGCAGATAGCTGACGCCGCGGTGCTCGCGCATCGCGTCGAGCAGCTGCACGGCCTGGTTGGCGTCGCTGGGGTAGAGCACGACGCTGCCGAGCACGGCGCGCAGCGAGGCAATGTCTTCGAGCGCCATCTGCGACGGCCCGTCGGGGCCGATCGAGACGCCGACGTGGGAGCCGCAGAGCTTCAGGTCGGCGTCGGAGATCGCCGCCATGCGAACGAAGTCGTAGGCACGGCTGAGGAAGGCGCCGAAGGAGGATGCGAACGGCTTCCAGCCGCGCGTCTGCATGCCGACCGCGGCGGCGACCATCTGCTGCTCGGCGATGTACATCTCGAAGAAGCGATCGGGGTGCTTGGCGGCGAAGCGCTCGGCGTAAGTCGAGTTGCCGACCTCGCCGTCGAGCGCGACGACCTTCTCGTCGAGCGAGCCGATCCAGGCCAGCGCGTCGCCGTAGGCGGCGCGGGTCGCGACCTTCTCGCCGACCTCGTAGCTGGGCCGCTCGACCGCGGCCGTCTCGATCTCGAACGGCTTCGGGGCTGGCGGAGCCTGGACCGCGACGCTGACATCGCGGATCCCCCCCAGCTCCTCGACCGCGGCCTCGGGATCGGCCAGCGGCTTGCCGTGCTGGTTCTCCTTGTCCTCGACCGCGGCGACTCCGGAGCCCTTCTTGGTGCGGGCGAAGATCACGGCCGGTCGGTCGGCCTCCTGGGCGCGTCCGTAAGCCGCGTCGATCGCCTCGAGGTCATGCCCATCGATCTCCTGCACGTCCCAGCCGCAAGCGCTCGCGCGCGCCGCCAGCGAGGAAGTGTCCCAGCCGTGCATGGTCGGGCCACGCTGGCCCAGCCGGTTGACGTCGACGACCGCAACCATGTTGCTGAGCCCGGCGTAGCCGGCGTGCTCGAAGGCCTCCCACATCGATCCCTCGGCTAGCTCGGAGTCGCCGCAGAGCACCCAGACCCGCAGATCGGAGTGCTCGAGCCGGTCGGCGGCGAGCGCGATGCCGACCGAGATCGGCAGGCCTTGGCCGAGCGAGCCGGTGGCGACGTCGACCCAGGGCAGTTCGGGCGTCGGGTGGCCCTGCAGGCGCGAGCCGAACTCGCGGAAGGTGAGCAGCTCCTCGTCGTCGATCGCGCCGGCCGCCTTGTAGAGCGCGTAGAGCAGCGGCGAGGCGTGGCCCTTGGAGAAGACGAGGTGGTCGTTGGCCGTGTTATCGGGCGCATCGAAGTCGTAGCGCAGGTACTTGCTGAAGAGCACGGCCATCAGGTCGGCGGCCGACATCGAGGAGGTCGGGTGACCGGAGTTCGCCGCGGCGGCGGCGCGGACCGAGTCGATTCGCAGCTGCTGGGCTAGCTCTTGCACGGCCGGCACCATATCTGGCGCTAGCCGATCGCGACCATGCGCTCGATCGGCAGCTTCGCTTGCGCCGCAACCTCCGCCGCAACGCTGACCTCGAACTTCATATCGCGCAGGCTGTCGCGCAGCTTCGGCAGCGTGATCATCTTCATGTACTTGCAGGTGGCCATCCGGTTGGCCTCGATCAGGTTGGCCCGCGGCGCGGCCTGCTGGAGCGGGTAGAGCATGCCGTTCTCGGTGGCGACGATGAAGCTGCCGTCGGGGTTGCCTTCGACGTGCTGGAGCATCCCCGAGGTGGAGAGCATGTGCACGCCCTCGGGCTCGATCTCGCCGGAGGCGACGTACTCCATCGCCTGCGTGGCGCAACCGCACTCGGGGTGGATCAGGAACTCCGCCTCAGGGTTTTCGGCGCGCGTCTGGACGATGTCGTCGGGCCGGATGCCGGCGTGGACGTGGCACTCGCCGTCCCAGATGTGGAAGCGGGCGCGGCGCTCGGGGTCCTCGTGCAGGCCGGTCTCGCGCTCGACGAAGGCGCCCAGCCACATGTCGGGGCCGAAGAGGATCTCGGTATCGGGCCCGTGCTCAGCCCAGATGTGCTCGACCACCTTGACCGCGTTGGAGGAAGTGCAGCAGTAGTCGGTCTCGGCCTTCACCTCGGCCGAGGTGTTGACGTACATGACCACCAGCGCGCCGGGATGCTCGGCCTTCCAGGCGCGCAGCTGATCGGCGTCGATCGAGTCGGCGAGCGAGCAGCCGGCGTCGAGGTCGGGGATCAGCACCTTCTTCTCGGGCGAGAGGATCGCGGCGGTCTCGGCCATGAAGTGGACGCCGCAGAAGGCGATCGCGTCGGCATCGGTGGCCGCCGCCTCGCGCGAGAGGCCGAGCGAGTCACCCATGTGGTCGGCGACGTCCTGGACCTCGGGCAGCTGGTAGTTGTGGGCGAGGATCACCGCGTTGCGCTCGGCGGCGAGAGCGCGGACTTCCGCGCTCAGGGCAGCGATCTCTTCGGGCGAAAGAGCGTCCGGTGAAATGGGTTGGATCGTCGGGAGCTCTTGCACGAGCCCTTCCTTTCCTGATGTTCGCTGGCCCGGCACCGTGTGCCTTGAACCAGTCGAATGAACGTGGTTCAAGTCTAAGCGATTGACCTCCCGGCCCGCGGGTCCTGTCGCGGCGGCCCTCCCCCATGTGCTCGGACGCCGCTGCGCGGCGCCCTGCGCTATGGGGGACCCCCGCCACCGCGCCACCCGCGGGAGGGGCGGAGTCGCCAGACTTGTTCCATGCCCGAGTTGCCTGAGGTTGAGATCACCGCGAGACGGCTGAACACCGCGTTGTCGGGAGCTTCCGTGGAATCGGCGCTGGCGCCGGGGATGAACGTGATGAAGACCTTTGAGCCGCCGCTCGAAGCGCTGGAGGGTCGTGAGGTGACCGGGGTGCGGCGGGTGGGAAAGATGCCCGTGGTCGAGTTCGGAGACCTGGCGTTGCTGATCCACCTGATGTCGGCGGGGCGCCTGAGGCTCTTCGACAAACGAGCTTCGCTCAAAGACCGCGCCTCGCGAGTCCTGTTGCGCCTCGAGGGTGGCCGCGAGCTGCGCCTGCGCGAGTTCGGCACCAAGCAACGCGCCTGGGCGAAGCTGCTGCCGAGCGATGCGGTCAACGACGACGAGGCCGTCGCCCGGCTGGGCCCCGAAGCCTGGCCAGCACCGCCGCTGGACGAGTTCGCCGCCCTGATCGACCAGCCCCGCCACCTCCACCCCCTCCTCCGCCACCAGGGTGACATCAGCGGCATCGGCCGCTCCTGGGTAGACGAGATCCTCTGGGAGGCGCGTCTGTCTCCGTTCAAGAAAGGCTCCGAGCTGGACGAGGCGGAGATCAAGCAGCTGCACGACGCCCTACACGTGCTCGGCGACGCGATCGAGCATTACGAGGAGACGATCGGCGAGCAGCTGCCGGACAAGGTGCCGATGCCGCTGCAGGTTCACAAGCGCGAGGGTGAGCCGTGTCCGCGCTGCGGGACCACCATCGAGGCGGTCTTCTTCTCAGAGCATCAGACGAACTACTGCCCGAAGGAGCAGACGGCCGGCCGCGTGCTCAAGGACCGGCGGCTTTCACGCCTGCTGAAGTGAGGCCCAGGAGGGACAGGTGCCCTCCCCCGGAGACCGTCGCGCAGCAGATTGCTTGTAGTGCTTCAAGGCCGGCGACCGGGAGCCTCCGGGGGAGGGCACCTGTCCCTCCTGGGCGAGCTAATCAGCATGCTGAATCAGGCGAGCTCGATCAGCATGCTGAAGTCGAGCGTTGGAGCTGAGTGCGTAAGGGCACCGATGGAGATCAGGTCGACTCCGGTTTCGGCAATACCGCGCACGGTCTCCAGGTTGACCCCGCCCGAAGCCTCCAGCGAGGGGCCTTTGCCGGAACCGGCATTTTCGTCGCGCAGCTTCACTGCCCCGCGCAAGGTCTCGAGGTCCATGTTGTCGAGCAAGAGGATGTCCGCACCCGTGCCTAGGGCGTAAGCGACCTCATCAAGATTGCGGCACTCGACCTCGACTGCCAGCTCCGGGTACTTGCTGCGGGCGCCGTAAACAGCCTTGGCCAAGCTGCCGGCGAGGGCAATGTGGTTCTCCTTGATCAGGATCGCGTCGTAGAGGCCCATGCGGTGGTTGCGGCCGCCGCCAGCGAGAACCGCGGCCTTCTCCAGCTCGCGCAGGCCAGGGGTGGTCTTGCGGGTGTCGAGAATCGCCGCCCCGGTGCCGGCAATCGCCTCGACGTAGCGAGCGGTCAGCGTGGCTACGCCGGAGAGATGGCCAAGGAAGTTGAGCGCGGTGCGCTCGGCGGCCAGAAGTGCCGCCGCCGACCCGCTGGCGAAGAGAACATCGGCTGGGACCCCGTCCCGCCACTGACCCTCCACCACGAGGTTGTCCACGTCCTCAATCCCACATTGCCGCATCGTCTCGGCAACCACCCCGAGCCCAAAGACTGTGCCCGGCTCCTTCTGCACGATCCGCGCTCGCCCCCGCGCCTCCGCCGGCACCGTCGCCTCCGAAGTCACGTCCCCGGAGCCCACGTCCTCCGCCAGCGCCCCTGCCACCAGCTCCCGAATCTCGCCCATCCGCGCACCTTAGATCAAGCGCGCACTTCGATCTGGGCGAGCAACGGGTGCCCCTCTCCCGGAGACCGTCGCGCAGCAGGTCGCTTTAAACGGTTCTGGGCCGTGGTCTCCAAGCCTCCGGGAGAGGGGCACCCGTTGCTCTCTCACGTTAGGTATGCGAGCAGCGTTTAATCCCGTAGGTGACTGCATTGCCACCGTTCCAAATCCTTCTCGACGAGCACGCCGCCGCAGTAATGGGCGTGCTGCGCGGCGCCGTTGGGCGCACTGATGCGGACGACTGCTTCCAAGAGACCTTTCTAGCCGCCCTGCGCGCCTATCCGAAGCTGAAGGACACCAGCAATTTGCGCGGCTGGCTGCTGACGATCGCCCACCGCAAGGCGATCGACCACCACCGGGCCAACGGCCGCCGCCCGGCGTCGGTCGCCGAGCCCGACGAGATCGGGGCCAACGACCCGGAGCCCGGCGATGGCATCTGGCCCCTGGTCGACGGCCTGCCACCGAAGCAGCGCGCCGCCGTGGCGCTGCGCTACGCCTGCGACATGCCCCACGCCGAGATCGCCGCCGCGCTGGGCTGCTCGCCCGAGGCGGCGCGCCGCAGCCTGCACGAGGGAGTCAAGCGACTGAGAAAGGAACTGGCATGAAGGCATCGCTGCAGCGCCTGACCGAACGCGCCGAGGCCGAGGGCCTGCTCGACGTCGCCTACGCCAACGTCGACTCGCCCTTCGGGCCGCTGCTGCTCGCCGCCACGCCGCGCGGCCTGGTCCGCGTCAACCTGCCCAACTACGACCCCGAGGAGACGCTCGAGGAGCTTGCCGCCAAGGTCTCGCCGCGCGTGCTCGAGGCACCCACCAAGTTCGAGCGGGCGCGCCGCGAGCTCGACCTCTACTTCGCGGGCAAGCTGACCGAGTTCGACCTGCCGATCGACTGGCAACTGACTCGCGGCTTCCGGGGCAAGGTGCAGCGGGCGATCGGGCGCATCCCCTACGGGCAGACCCGCACCTACACCGACATGGCCCGCAGCGCCGGCAACGAGCGGGCCGTGCGGGCGGCGGGCACCGCCTGCGGCCACAACCCGATCCCGATCTTCGTCCCCTGCCACCGCGTCCTGCGCAGCGGCGGCGGGCTCGGCGGCTACGGCGGTGGCCTGCCGATGAAGGAAGAGCTGCTGAAGCTCGAGGGCGTGCTCTAGGCGGCGCTGGAGACCGAGCCGAAGAGCTCGCGCGCCCGTGCGATCACCAAGTCGGGCTTCTCCTCGGCGATGAAGTGCCCGCAGCCCTCGACTTCCTCGACGCTCATGTCGTCGGCGTAGGGCTCGAAGCCGACAAGGATGTCCGCCCGGATTACCGGGTCGGCGTCCCCGGCGAGGATCCGGGTCGGCACCGAGCTGCGCTGTGAGCGGTAGTGACCCATTTTCAGGCGCGGCAGCTCGCGCAGGAGAAAGCTGCGGTAGACGTGGGAGGCGGCCAGCGCGTGGTCGCGGGAACGAAAGCGCTGCGCGTAGCAGTCGAGCTCCTCCCTGGTCCAGCGCGCGTCGGGGTGTGACCCGCGTCTGATCGCCAGACGGACAAAGCCCGGGACGAAGCGGTGAACGCTGGACCCGAGGAAGGGCGTGGCGAGGGCGAACTGGTAGGCGGTCCGCTGCAGCGACGCCGGCGAGATCTTCGGCGGCTCAAACCAGGGGTGGACGATGCCGAGGGCGAGGTAGTTGCGGATGCGCTCAGGCGCGTTGAGACAGAGCAGGAAGCCGGTGTAACCACCCCAGTCATGGGCGATCAGATCGACCTGCTCGTGCCCCAGCTCGTCGAGGAGCGCCACCATGTCGGTGGCCAGTTCGGAGATTTCGTAGCGCCCGGCAGGAGCCTCGCTCCAGCCGAAGCCGCGCAGGTCGGGGCAGATCACACGATGGCTCTCGGCCAGCGCCGGGATCACCTTGTGCCAGGTCCACCAGTGCTGCGGCCAGCCGTGGAGGAGCAGGACCGGCGGCCCCTCCCCCGCTTCGGCGACGTGCAGACGCACCCCGGGGACGTCGACATAACGGTGCGTAACTCCGTCGATCTCCGGTGGCGACCCCTGCATTGCCAAGAATCTACGGGAAACCCGCAGACCTGCGCCGCCCCAAACTCCCAGCACTAAAGGGATTGCGGCAGACAACCGATTACGGGGCAATGTCTCGCATCCGTCTCGTCCTACCGCTCACCCTGCTCACGATTCTTGCCGCCTCCCAACCGGCTCACGCCATCGGCGATATCGAAACGACCGCTTCGCCCCCCGATCTCGGCACCTCGCTGAGTGAAGAAATCGAATTCGAAGATGAATGCGTCGAAAGCAGCGAGGACGAAGAAGGTGAGGATTCTGAAGAAGCCGAAGAAGAATGCGAAGTCGAAGCTGACGACGCCGGCTTCTCGCCGGCCGAAGATTGTTACCTGCGCACCGCGAGAGCCCGTGTGGTCGCCTTCCCGGACCGCAACACGATGCGCCTCACCCTCGGCTACACGACCTACGTGCCCGCCGCGGCGACGGTCGAGTACGGCGCCAAGAAGGATCCGCACCTGGGCAGCGTCCATCGCCGGCTTGGGCGCAGCGGCGTGCTCCGCCTCAGCAAGCACCTCGCCGACGCCCAGATGACCAAGGTCGAGGCATCGGGTCGCTTCACGGTGACCGTCCACGTGCCGGAAGCGCCGCGCGCCTGCCAGCGCTTCGAGGTCCAGCGGCTGCAGATCGCTCAGAGCAGCGACGCGCGCGTCACCTGGTCCGAGATCGCTAACTAGAAGGGGCGGGAAGCACTTCGCCCAGCCAGTTGGCCGCGGCGGATAGCTGCGCCGGGTCGATCTGGTGCCCGAGCTCGGACTCGTGGTACTCGACCGACAGTCCACCTGCCGCGAGCAGCTCGCGGGCACGCTGGGCAAACTCGATCCCGATGATCGGGTCGTTGCGACCGTGCCCGAGCAGGACCCGGGTACCCAGCCGATCGTCGAAGCGAGGCGCCCAAGCCTCAACCGTGGGAACGAAGCCGCTGAAGGCGAGGATCCCGGCAACCGCGGGTCGCTCCCCGCTCAGGGCCATCGCGTAGCTCATCACCGCACCCATCGAGAAGCCGCCCAGCACCGTGCGCGCCGGCTCGATCCCGGTCTCCGCCCAGAGCAGATCGTGCAGCTCGGCCAGCGCCGCGCGGGCGGCGTCGAAGGTGCCTCGATCGGGATAGCCGACGCGCGGCACCAGGTACCAGTGGTATCCGGGCGACCCCTCGAGGACCAGCGGCGCCCGCGGCGTGACCGCCCGCAGTCGCCGCCCGGGGTCGAGCAAGTCGGCGAGTCCGAGCAGGTCGCGCTCATCGGTTCCGCGGCCGTGGTGGAGGACGAGCAAGCCCTCTGCCTCCGCCGCGACTGGGCGCTCCAGGAAGACGAGCGCGCCGGCCATGCCCTCCCCTAGCTCGCCGCCGAGGCGGCGGTTTTGTTCAGGTAGTCGCGGATGAAGTCATCGAGGTCACCGTCGAGAACCCGCTGGGCGTCGCCCGCCTCGTGGCCGGTGCGATGGTCCTTGACCCGCTGGTCGGGATGGAGGAAGTAGCTGCGGATCTGCGAGCCCCAGGCGACGTCCTTGACCTCGCCGCGCTCCTTGGCCAGCTGCTCGGCCCGTTTGCGCTCCTCCAGCTCGATCAGCTTCGAGCGCAGGAACTGCATCGCCATCGCCCTGTTCTGCATCTGCGAGCGCTCGTTCTGGCACTGCACGACGACGCCGGTGGGCAGGTGGGTGATGCGCACGGCGGAATCGGTCTTGTTGACGTGCTGGCCGCCGGCGCCGGAGGCGCGGTAAGTGTCGATGCGCAAGTCATCCTCGACGATCTCGACCTCGACGCTTTCGTCGACCAGCGGACCGGCGTCGAGCTGGGCGAAGCTGGTGTGGCGGCGGGCCGAGGAGTCGAAGGGCGAGATCCGCACCAGGCGGTGGACGCCGCGCTCGGCAGCGAAGAGGCCGTAGGCGTTCTCGCCGTGGGCAATGAAGGTCGCCGACTTGAGCCCGGCCTCCTCCCCCGGTGAGGCCTCCTTCATCTCGACCTCAAAACCGCGGCCCTCGGCCCAGCGCAGGTACATGCGCAGCAGCATTTCCGCCCAGTCCTGCGAGTCGGTGCCGCCGGCACCGGCGTGGACGGTGACGACCGCGTCGCCGGAGTCGTACTCGCCGCTGAACAGGCGCGCCTCTTCGAGCTCGCCGAGCCGGCGCTCGACCGAGGCGAGCTGCGTCGCAAGCTCGCCGGCCATCTCCTCGTCTTCAGCGGCCATCTCGGCCAGCTCGTCGAGATCGCCGGCCTCCGACTGGAAGCTCGCGGAAGGTCTTCAGCTTGCGCTGAGCACGGGCATGGGCGGCCGAGGTCCGGGCCGCCGCCTCCTGCTCGTCCCAGAAGCCGGGGCGCTGCATCTCGGCCTCCAGCTTCTCGACCTCGGCCTCGAGCGAAGCGGGGTCAAAGGTAGTCCGAGAGCAGGGACAACTGCTCGCGGATCTCGGCAAGGCGCGCCGGCACGGACTCCGTTGACGCGGTCTCGGCCATACCCACAGCCTATCCAGACCATCCGCATCAAATTTCCCGCCCGCCAGCCCGGAAATTTGATGCGGATCGAATCAGGCGGGAGCTCGGGCGCTGATGATCCAAGTCGAGGCCGGGGCGAAGACCCCGTCGGGGCCGTCGAGGTCGGCGAGCGCTTCGCGCAGCTCGGCGGCGATCTTGGGACGGATCTCGTCGATCCGGTCTTCCCAGAGGCGCAGCACCTCGCCGGCCGGGCCGAGCGCCATGTTGAACTCGACCGCGTGGTCGAGGTCGTGGCCGATCTTCAGCGGCAGGTCGCTACGGCGCAGCTCGATCTGCTCGAAGCCGGCGATCTTGAGCTGCTCGCTGACCGTGTCGGCGTTGGCCATCGAGAACGGCCCTGGCCCGCAGGTCGGCTGGTCGGTCTCCTCGGGGTGATCGAGGTACTGCTCGACGACGGCCTCGGCCCGGCTGACCCATTCGTTGTCGAGCTTGCGGCGCCAGACCACGGCGCAGAGCCGCCCGCCCGGCGTCAGCGCCTTGCAGACGTTGCCCAGCGCCTGCACCGGGTTGGCGAAGAACATGATCCCCATCCGCGAGAAGGCGTAGTCGAAGCTCTGCTCGAACTCGGTCACCTGCACATCGCCGACCGCGAAGCGGACGTTCGCGACGCCCGCCTCGTCGGCCTCCTTGCGGGCCAACTCGATGAACGGCTCGGAGACGTCGATGCCGAGCGCCTCGCCATCGGAGCCGACCAACTCGGCCAACCGCTGGGTCGTGTCGCCGAAGCCGCAGCCGAGGTCGACGACGCGGTCGCCTGGCCGCGGCGGGTGCGCCGCGAGCGCCGCCTCCCCGTGCGCCCCCAGACCGCCCGCGACGAGATCGCGGTACTGCACGAAGCACTCGAACAGCGGCCCGCTCCAGGCCTCAGTCGCCTCGCGGTTCTCTGCGGCCGGGACTCCCATCCCCTCCATGGTACGCCCGCCAAGCAAGCTCACGGTCATCAAACGGCCGCCAGCTGCGGATCAGGTGGCCATGCAGCTCGAACAGCCAGGCCATCTCGTCCTCTCCGGCCGCCGATCCATCCTCGTCCCAGTGCCAGGCCCGCTTGATCAGGGCCAGCGCCCGATCCCCGTCCTCGAACAGTTCGTCCACCTCAATTGTCTGCTGAACGCCTCCGGGAGCACGCGTAGCCCACAGCCGCGCCGCCTCTCGCCCCTTCCGCAAACCTTTCATCGAATGCAGCTCAACCTCCGGATCGAGCACATCGACAAACGCATCCAGGTCCCGCTCGTTAAAGGCCCGGATGAACTCGCGAACCGAATCGTGGGTCATAGAGAGCGGACCCGGCAGGGGTGGAGCGTCTTGCACTTTTTCGGCAGTTCCTCGCGGCGCCAGCCCGCCGCGTCTCCACCGAAAAAGTTAAGCGGAACCCCTGCCGGGTCCGCTCTCACGCCCCATGACACTTCTTGTACTTCTTGCCCGAGCCGCACCAGCAGGGGTCGTTGCGGCCGATGTTCTCGTGCTCGCCCTTGACCACGGTCTCGACCACCTCGGTGGTGCCGTTGCCGCCGGCAGCGGTGCCGGCGCCGACTTCGATCGGACCGGCGCCGGCCGCCACCTGCTGCAGGGCGGAGGGCTGGCCATCGGGGGTCCCGCCGGAGTAGTTCAGCGCCGCCGGGGCGTTGCCGCCGTTGGGACCGAAGGCCCGCTGCGCCTGGGACTGATCGACCTCGACTTCGACGTGGAAGATCAGCTTGCTGAACTCCTCCCAGATCGAGTGCATCAGCTCCTCGAACATGCCGAAGCCCTCGTTCTTGTAGGCGACCAGCGGATCGATCTGGGCGAAGCCGCGCAGGTGGATGCCCTCGCGCAGGTAGTCCATGTCGTAGAGGTGCTCGCGCCAGCGACTGTCGATCACCTGCAGCAGGATCGAGCGCTCCAGGTAGCGCATCAGCTCCTCGCCGAAGACGCCCTCGCGCTCGTCGTAAGCGTTCATCGCGTCGTCGTCGAGCTCGTCCTTGAGCTTCTCGCGGTCGACCTGCTCGGGCGCCAGCGAGCCGACCTCGACGCTAATCGGCCAGATCTGGCGCAGCTGGGTATCCATCTCCGCCATGTCCCATTCCTCGAGCACGTCACCGGGCGTGTACTCGTCGACGAGGCGCTCGATCACGCCCTCCATCTCGTCGCGGGCGATCTCCGACATGTCGCGCCCTTCGAGGATCTCGCGGCGATATTTGTAGACGATGCGGCGCTGCTCGTTCATCACGTCGTCGTACTCGAGCACGCGTTTGCGGATCAGGAAGTTCTGCTCCTCGACCTTCTTCTGGGCGTTCTCGACGGTCTTGGTCAGCATGCCCGCTTCGAGCGGCATTTCCTCACCCTCGTCGTCGACCGGGCCGAGGCGGTCGAGGATCTTGTAGATGCGGTCGCCAGCGAAGAGGCGGATCACGTCGTCTTCGGCGGAGAGGAAGAAGCGGGTTTCGCCGGGGTCGCCCTGGCGGCCCGAGCGGCCGCGCAGCTGGTTGTCGATGCGACGTGACTCGTGCCGCTCGGTGCCGCAGATGTAGAGGCCTCCCAGATCGCGGACTTCCTCGGCCTCGGCGGCGCAGAGCGGCTCCAGCTCGGCGACCTTCTCGGCCAGCGCCCCCTCGTAGCTCTCGTCGCCGGGCGTGACCCCCTTCTTCTTCAGCTCGTGAATCGCCGACTGCTCCGGGTCGCCGCCGAGCTTGATGTCGACGCCGCGGCCGGCCATGTTGGTAGCGATCATCACCGCGCCTTTGCGGCCCGCCTGGGCGATCCGCTCGCCCTCTCGCTCGGCGTGCTCGGGCTTGGCGTTGAGCACCGCGTGCTCGATCCCCTGCCGTTTGAGCTCGCCCGAGATCATCTCCGAGACCTCGACCGAGACCGTTCCGACCAGGATCGGCTGGCCCTTCTCGTGGCGGGCGACGATCTCCCCCAGCACCGCTTTCCACTTGCCGTCCTTGGTCTTGAAGATCTGGTCGTTCTGGTCGGCCCGGACCATCTGGCGGTGGGTCGGGATCTCGACCACCGGCACTTTGTAGATCTTCATGAACTCGGTGGCCTCGGTCAGCGCCGTGCCGGTCATGCCGGAGAGCTTGTCGTAGAGGCGGAAGTAGTTCTGCAGGGTGATCGTCGCCAGGGTCTGGTTCTCCTCGCCGATCGCCACCCCCTCCTTGGCCTCGACCGCCTGGTGCAGGCCCTCCGACCAGCGCCGGCCCTCGAGGATGCGGCCGGTGAACTCGTCGATGATCATCACCTGGCCGTCGACCACGGCGTAGTCCTTGTCCTTGCGGTAGAGCGCCTCGGCCTTCAGCGCCTGGACCAGGTGGTTGACGAGGCTGCCGTGCTCGCCGAGGTAGAGGTTGTCGACGCCGAGGAACTCCTCGGCCCGTTTCACCCCGCGCTCGGTCGGCGCCACGGTCTTGTGCTTCTCGTCGAACTCGTAGTCGTGCTCGGCCTCAGAGGTGTCCTTGGACTCGCCCATCGAACGCAACTTGTCTTTGGCCTGGGCGCCGTCCATCTGCTTGGCGAGACGAGCGAAGGTGTAGTACGTCTGAGCGGCCTGTTCGGGCTGGCCGGAGATGATCAGCGGCGTCCGCGCCTCGTCGATCAGGATGTTGTCGACCTCGTCGACGATCGCGAAGGGATGGCCGGGCTGGACGCAGTGCTCGAGCGCGTCGGCCATGTTGTCGCGCAGGTAGTCAAAGCCGAACTCCGAGTTGGTGCCGTAGACGACGTCGCAGGCGTACTTGCGCTGGCGCGTCGCGTGGTCGTCGCCCTCCTGGAGCGCCGCAACGCTGACCCCGAGGGCATCGTAGATCGGTTCCATCCATTCGGAGTCGCGGCGAGCAAGGTAGTCGTTGACGGTGACCAGATGGACGCTGTCGCCGGCAAGTGTGTTGAGGAAGACGGCAAGGGTCGCGGTCAGCGTCTTGCCCTCGCCCGTCTTCATCTCGGCAATCGCGCCCTCGTGCAGGACCATGCCGCCGATCAGCTGCACGTCGTAGTGGCGCTGGCCGATCGAGCGCCGCGCCGCCTCGCGGGTCAGCGCGAAAGCCTCTGGGAGCAAGTCGTCAAGCGACTCGCCGTCGGCGCCCCGCTTGCGCAGGTCATCGGCCTCCTGGCGCAGCTCGGCGTCGTCGAGCAGCTCCATCTCCGGCTCGATCCGGTTGATCGCCTCGGCGCGCTTCTCATAGCCCTTGAACTTGCGCCCCTCACCGACGCGCAACGCGCGCGTGACCATGTCCCTTGCAGCAGGCATTGCTCAAGGGTAGCGGGGGTGGTCTGGTCGGGCCGGGAGGGCATTCAGGGATGGCCTCCGGGTTCCGGCGTGGGTGGGTGGGGATGGCGGGTGCGTCCCTCTGGGAATTGATGTCACACGCGCCTTCGGCGCTTAGCGACAATTGAAGAGCGCGGCTACGCCGCGCTTAGAACCACGAGTGCAGCGGCTGCCTTCGGCAACATTCCCAGAGGGACGCACCCGCCATCCCATCGACACGCACCGAATCTCGGAACCTCAGCTCAAAGCGTCCCGCTGGCCCGACCTCCGGGGGAGCTTGGGGGGTTCGGGGCCGCCTGGATAGTTCGGTTCGTCCCACCGTGGCGTGGCGAGGGAGGCTGGCTGTCCTCTGGGCGAATGTTGCCGAAGGCAGCGGAAATGCAATCCGGTGAATGCGCGGGCAAAGCCCGCGCACCAAATTCAATTCGACCAGAGGACAGCCAGCCTCCCTCGCCTGGGAATAGCGGGCGTCCCTCGCTAAGCAGTCCGACCGCGCATCCGCGCTACTGCCTTGCGCGTCTGGGTGCGCTTGCGGCGCAGCTCGCGATGCTTCTTGACCTGGCGCCGGATGTCCTCGGCCAGGGCGTGGATCGTGTGGACCATCTCCGGCGAGGCCTCTCGCGCCCGCAGGGTGACGCCCTTCAGCCGCAGGGTCGCCTCGGCGACGTGGCTGTCTTCGATCGAGGGGTTGCGCTCTTCGTAGATCTCGACGTCGAGCGTTGCCAGCTCTGAAACCTGCCTACCGACCCGGCGAAATCGCTTTGTCACATGACCCCGCAGCTCGTCGGTTACCTCGACGTTGCGCCCACGTATCTCGATCCGCATTTCTCCTCCTTGGGTGTCGGTCCACCGATGCTACGCCCCCGCGGCCGCCGGGTAAAGGCGACTCTCACAGGCGCCTGGTGAAGGTGATTGCAGCTACCCGGATCGCGCCGCCGCCACGCAGGGCGCGGGCGCAGGCGGAGAGCGTGGCGCCAGTGGTGAGCACGTCGTCGATCAGCAGCGCGCTGCGCGGTGCCTCGCCGCACAGGTCCACGTGGGGAGGCTGGCCAATCCGCTGAGCGCGGCGCCGGCCCAACTGGCGCCCGCCGCCGCTACGCCTGAGGCAGGGACGGCAGGAGGAACCTGTGCAGCTCCGCCAATGCCGCCGCGATCTCGGCCGCGGGGTCGAAGCCACGCCCGAACGAGCGCAGGCGACCGCTCGGCACCGGCACGATCTCACCGCTGAGCAGGTTGGCCGGGGCGAGCCACTGGATCCGCTCAGCCATCACCCCGGCGACCGGCAGCAGGCGGCGGAACTTCAGCGCCGTGACCAGATCCCGCGCCACGCCTTCATGCGGAGCGGCGGACCACACCCGATCGAGCCCCGCCGCGCCGCGGCCGGCCAGCGGCTCCGCCTCGGCGAGGCGGCGGCCGCAGCGGGTACAGAGGACCGCGTCCGATCGGCAGACGCGCCCGCAGGCCGCGCAGAGCGCGGGCACGAGAGCGGAGAGGATGGCCTGCGGCGGGTGCACATGCCGATCCTGCAAAGGCCCGGCGTACCCGTGGCGCGCAGGAACTCAAAGAAGCGTCAAGGCTTGGCGACGCGACCGGCAATCGCGCCGACCAGCATCCCCTCGGCCGGCAGCTCGGCGCCGCTGAGCAGGATCGAGTCGCGCACCCAGGCACCGGCGCCGATCACGACGCCGTCGCCGACGATCGCCGGGCCCTGGATGCGGGCGCCGGCTCCCAGCTTCACGTCGGAGCCGATCAGCGCCGGGCCCTCGACCTCGATCCCGTCGAGCGGGCTCGACGAGCGGATGCCCTCCGCCACCACGGGCACGTCGGACTCGATCTCAACCGCTCCGTGAAGGGCATCGAGGTTGCCCCCGCGCAGCTCATCGAGGTTGCCGATGTCGTTCCAGTAGGCCTCGATCTCGTGCGAGTAGAAGGGCACATCGTTCTCGAGCAGGGCCGGGAAGACGTCCATCGCCCAGTCGGCGAAGCCATCGGGGTCGTCGGGACCGGCCGCCTTGCTGGTGCCGGGCTCGGGGAAGTAGTCGAAGATCTCGCTGCGGAACATGTAGATGCCGCAGTTGGCCAAGTCGGAGAGCGCTTCGGCCGCCTCGGGCTTCTCCTGGAAGCCTTGGATGCGACCGTCGGCGCCGGTGATCGCGACGCCGAACTGGGTGGTGTCGCGAACTCGCTTCGTCGCCAGCGTGGCGATGCCGTCGTGCGATTCGTGGAACTCGCGCATCGCGCCGAGGTCGATGTCGGTGAGCGCGTCGCCGGAGATCACCAGGAAGGAGTCGCCGAGGAAGCCGGCGGCGTTGCGCACGCCACCCGAGGTGCCGAGCAATTGCTCCTCGCGGCTGTAGGAAAGCTCGATCCCGAGCTCCGAGCCGTCACCGAAGTGACCCTCGATCGTCTCCGGGAACCAGTGCAGGTTCGCGATCGCCTCGCTGAAGCCGTTGCGGGCGAGAAGGCGCACGATGTGCTCCATCACCGGCCGGTTCAGCACCGGCACCATCGGCTTCGGCATCGCGTAGGTGATCGGGCGCAGCCGGGTGCCGAGCCCCGCCGCCAGAACCATTGCCCTCATCGAACCTCCCCTCCCTCGAGCGTACTTGCGGTCTGCGGCCTTCCCAGCGCCGCCTTGAAGTCCTCGATCGCCTCGACCGGCAGGGGATCGACCCCACGCGCCTCCGCGAGGGCGAGCGAGACGAGATCGCCCAGCATCGTCGCCCAGAGCAGGCGGGCGGTGCGGGTCTCCCCCTCGGTCTCCAGGCGCACCACCGTGGCGCCGCTGGCAGCAATTGCCTCGCCGGTCAGCTCGAAGCGGCGACGCTCGCGCGGATGCTGGTCGCTGTCTTCGAGCAGGACAGCAACGAAGGCATCTCCCGACCAGCCGCAGAGCTCATTGTGGTTGGCCTCGGGCAACTCGGCGAAGAAGGCGGGCGCCTTGGCGTTCTCGTTGACCTGCGTCTTCCAGCGCCGGGCGACCGGCGCGGTCAGGTCGGCGCCGAGAACCACCGGGACGCTGCCATCGAGCTGAGCCGCGATCTCGGCGGCGCGGGACTGAAGGTCTCGTGAGCGCTCGCCGAGGAAAGCCGCGGCGGCATCGATCTCGGCTCGCAAGCCCGGCGCGACGCCGGCCAGGGCCGCGACCTCAGCGGAGATCGTGAGCATGTAGGCGACCGCGGCCCGCGGCTGCAGGATCCCCGGTAGGCCGATTACCGGCACGCCGCCCTCGCGAGCGGCGTCGACCAGCTCGCCGCCGGTGCTGGCGACGACTCGTCTTGCTCCCAACGCCTCGGCGGCGGAAAAGCAGGCCAGCGTCTCCTCGGTGTTGCCCGAGTAGCTGGAGCAGAGCACGGTCCACTCCGGCGTCGCCCAACTCGGCAGCCGGTAGCCGCGCACGGTCAGCAGGGGCCGGGTGAGGCGATCGCCGAGCGCGGCCGCGGCGAGGTCGGCGCCGATCGCCGATCCCCCCATTCCGCAGACGAACAGCCCGGCGGCCTCGGCGGGCTCGAGCCGCGCCGATTCGACTCGCCAGAGGGCGTCGCGCAGGTGGTCGGGAATGGCGAGGACGTCGTCAAGCATCGGTCTCGACCCTCTCATCGGCAGCGAGCACGGCGCCCTCCAGATTTGCACCGGCGCTTACTTCGACGCCGGCGGCGAGGATCGAGCTGCTGACGCGGGCGCCTTCGCCGACGACGCAGCCATCGAGCAGGACGGAGTCGCGTACCTCGGCGCCGGTCTCGACCCGGGAGCCGCTGCCGAGCACGACACGGGGGCCGACGGTGGCGCCATCGGCCACCTCTGCCTCGGCCCCGACCAGCATTCCCGGCGCGGTCGGCCGCACCCGCGTATCCACCCGCCGCTCGAGGATGTCCCAGGTCGCTTCCAAGTATCGCTCCGGGGTACCGATGTCCATCCAGTACCCGTCGAGCCGCAGGCCGTGCAGGCCCTCGCCGACCAGCCGGGGGAAGACGTCGCGCTCGATCGAGACCTCCTCGCCAGGCGGGATCAGGTTGAGCACCGAGCGCTCCAGCGCGTACATGCCGGCGTTGATCTCGCCGGGTGCCTGCTCGCCGGTCTTCTCAAGGAACTCGAGCACGACGCCGGACTCGTCGCTGCGCACCAGGCCGTAAGCCGAGGAGTCCTCGACCGGGTGCAGCCCCAGCGTCGCCCGCGCCCCGCGCTCCTCATGGGCGCGCAGCAGCGCGGTCAGGTCGAGGTCTGTGAGCACGTCGCCGTTGAGGGCGAGGAAGCGATCCTCGAGCCGGTCGCCGAGCTCGTCGGCGGCAAAGCGGATCGCGCCGGCGGTGCCGCGCCGCTCCGGCTCGACCACGTAGGAGATCGAGACACCGGCACGCTCCTCCTCACCGGCCAGCGCCTCGCGCAGGACATCGGGCAGGAAGCCGCAGGCGAGCACCACCTCGTCGACACCGTGCCCGGCCAGCCACTCGATCATGTAGGCGAGGAAGGGCCGGTCGACCAGGGTCAGAGCCGGCTTGGGAACGGTCTCGGTCAGCGGCCGCAGCCGCGTGCCCTCGCCGCCCACAAGGACGATTGCCTGCATCTAGTGCCCTTACCCCGCCAGGCGCACTAGGAAGCGGGGGCCTGAACTGATGTTTCGATCTCGCGGCCGATTCCCTCGTACTCGAAGCCCACCGACTTGAGCAGGCTCGCGTCGAGGAAGTTGCGACCGTCGATCAACAGGGGTCGCGCCATCGTCTCGGCGGCGGCGCTCCAGTCGAGCTCGGCGAACTCGGGCCACTCGGTGACGAGGATCGCCGCGTCGGCGTCGGCGAGCGTCTCCAGCGCCGAGTCGCGGAACTCGACGCCGTCGAAAAGATCACGCGCGACGCCACCGGCGACCGGGTCATAGGCGACCACCTCCGCCCCCTCCCCTTCCAGGCGCGCGGCCAGCACCAGGCTCGAGGCCTCGCGCATGTCGTCGGTGTGGGGCTTGAAGGCGAGGCCGAGCAGCGCCACGCGCTTGCCGACGAGCGAGCCGAGGTGTTTCTGCAGCTTCTGCACCACGCGCCGCTTCTGCAGCTCGTTGACCTCGATCACCGCTCCCAGAAGCTGGAAGTGGTAGCCGCTGTTGCCGGCCAGCATCTTCAGGGCGCTGACGTCCTTGGGGAAGCAGGAGCCGCCGTAGCCAATTCCCGCGCGCAGGAAGGATGAGCCGATGCGCTGGTCGAGACCCATCCCCCGCGCCACCTCGCTGACGTCGGCGCCGACCTCCTCGCAGACGTTGGCGATCTCGTTGACGAAGGAGATCTTGGTGGCGAGGAAGGCGTTGGAGGCGAGCTTGATCATCTCGGCGCTGGCGACGTCGGTGCGCACGATCTCGCCGCCCAGCGGCTGGTAGAGGTTGGCGACGGCGTCGGCCGCCGCCTCGTCACCGGGATCGGCGCCGACGACGACGCGATCGGGGTGCAGGAAGTCATCGACCGCCGAGCCCTCCTTGAGGAACTCGGGGCAGGAGACGTAGGCGAGGCCCGGTCGGTCGCGCCGAATCGACTGCCCGGTTCCCGCCGGCACGGTGCTCTTCATCACCAGCACGTGCTCGCTGTCGGCCGGCAGCTCCTCGACTACGGAGCGAACGCGGGAGAGGTCAGCGTCGCCGGAGCGCGTCGGCGGCGTGTCGACGCAAACGAAGAGCAGGCGGGCGCCGTCGAGCAGCTCGGACATGTCGGTGGTGAAGGTGAGCCGCTCGGCGTTGCGCTTGAGCAGCTCTTCGAGGCCGGGCTCGTGGATCGTGATCTCGCCGCGCGAGAGCGCCTCGACCTTCTCGGCGAGGATGTCGCGGGCGATCACCGGATGGCCGACCTCAGCGAAGCAGGCAGCCGTGACCAGGCCCACCCAGCCAACCCCGATTACGCCAATCGGTTCTCTCTCTGGGCTCATCGCTTCGCCTTGCCTCCTCTTCGCTTTGGGTTCGGGATCTTCACGTCCGCCGAGCGGGCGATCCCGATCATCTGATCGTTGGTCAATGTGTTCAAGAGGTCATTCGAGACCCAGTAGGAATTGTCCCCCCGGTGCCAGGCAACTATCGGTATCCGGTCGCCATCTACATAAATGTCGTATTCGCGGCCGTTGATCGTCTTGGTCAGGCTCGGGTTGTCGAGGATCGGCGGGTCGGACCAGCCCTGGATCCCCTGCAGGCCGAAGTAGTGGACGCCGTCTGACTGCGGCCACTCGACGACCATGCGGTAAGCGCCGTGGCGCTCTCCATCGGGATCTTTGAAGTGGTAGACGCGGGGATCCTGGATGTGTTCGTAGGGATTGCTTTCGACGTAGAAGGCCCCGGAGGGAAGTCGGGTCGGGTAAAAAACGGGAAAGCCGGCGCTGACCTTGCGCGCCACCGGCTTTGCCTCCAGCTCGCCGGCTTCGCGCGCCGGCACGAGCCCATCGCTGCCGGGCAGCTTGGTCGGCCCCAGCTTGGGCTTCTGCTGCTTGCCCTTGCCCTTCTTGTTCTTCTTCTTGCCCTTCGTCTTCGGCGAGCCTTCTTCGAGCGAGCCGCGCGGGCCACTGCTCGCTTCGATGCCGAGGAACTTGTCGGTCGCTTCCTGGATCATTTCCGGTGAGGCGTAGACGTAGCTCGGCCCCAGTTCGGCCGGGAAATGGACCTCCTTGATCGCCGCGTTGCGCGAGGAGACGAAGAGCTTGAGCACGTCGAGCATCGTCTCCTTGTCATTGATGTCGGATGTTGTGTATTCAGTGAAGATGTCGATCAGGTCGTTGCGGTCGAGGACCAGGTCGTCGATCGGCACCCGCTGGCGGGCGGCGGCGAGGAAGTCCTGCTGGCGGGCGGCGCGGACCAGGTCGGTGTCGGTGTGGCGGTAGCGCACGTACTGCAGCGCCTTCTTGCCACAGAGCAACTGGTAGCCGGGCTGGACGTTGATTTCCGAATACTGTTCTGAGGCCGGCACGCCGAGGTTGGAGTGGAAGTAGCGGCGGTCGACGTCGACGTAGACGCAGTTGATCGCGTCGACGGCACGGACGAAGCCGAGATAGTCGACGTTGACGACGTGGTTGATCGGCAGCCCGGTCAGTTCCTTGACCACCCGCAGGGTCAGTTTCGGGCCCCCGTAGGCGAAGGCGGCGTTGAACTTGTCGGTGCCGACGCCGGGGATTTCGACCTTGAGGTCGCGCGGGATCGACATCAGCGCGATCGCGTTGCGGTCGGGATCGAGGCGGAGCAGGATCGTTGTGTCCGAGCGCCCCGGATCGCCCGGTTCGCTGGCCCGCTTGTCGGAGCCGAGGATGAGGATGTTCTCCGGCTCGCCGCCGTCGGTCTGGGAGAGGAATTTCTCGACTTTGTTCTGCAGGACGTTGTTGTGCGAGAGCGCCTTGGCGATGCTGTCGACGTAGCGCAGAATCACCGTCGCGGTCGCCGCCGCCGTGACCAGAACGATGATCGTCGAGCCGAGCGTGAAGCGCCACCAGAAGCGCTTCGGCTTCGGCGCCGGCTCGTGATCGCCCGACGGCGGCGGCTTGCTTAGCCCGGACTCAGCCATGGTCGCTCAAGCGTCGAGATGGGCGGGAAGCGAGCGCAGGAAGGTGTCGAGGGTCTGCCGGTAGGTGTGCAGCGAGGAGATCGAGACCCACTCCTCGGGGCCGTGATGGCCTTCGCCAGCCGGGCCGAACTCGACCGCCGGCACGCCGACCCGCAGGAAGGAGACCGCGTCGGAAGCTCCGTCCCGCCCGACGCTCATCGGCTCGCCGTCGTGGTGGGCGGTGGTCGCCTCGCGCAGGGCGAGGACGTAGGGAAGATTGCGATCGACCACGGCCGGCGGCCGGGTGAAGAGCTGCTCCACCTCGGCGGCCGCGATCCCCTCCACCTGCTCCAAAAGCGCAGCGGGATCCTGATCGGGCAGGTAGCGGATGTCGACGTCGATGGCGCATCGGTCGGGCACCTTGTTGAGCGCGTCGCCGCCCAGGATCCGACCCAGGTTGATCGAAGGGCGATCGAACAGCTCCGAGGAGTGCCGAGCGAACGGTAGCGACTCGATACTGCGGAAAACGTCAATCGCCCTCAGAACCGCGTTTTCGCCCAGCCAGGGCGTCGCCCCGTGGGCCGCGGTGCCGTCGACCTGAACCCGCAGCGCCAGCACCCCCTTTGCCTCGACCCCGATGTGCAGATCGGTCGGCTCCCCAGTGATCGCGAAGTCGCCGAGAAAGCCGCTGTCGACCAGATGATCGGAGCCGCGTTCGACTTCCTCCTCCGACTCCTCATCGCCGACGATCCCCAGCCGCACCCGCACCGCATCCTGATCCCGCATCGCGACAAGCGTCAGCAGCATCGCCGCCAGGGCCCCCTTCATGTCATAGGTGCCCCGCCCATAAAGCCGATCGCCCTCGACCCGAGGCTCAAACTGCCCGGCCTGAGCCGGCACCACGTCGATGTGCCCGTGGAGGACAACCGTCGGCGCATCCTCGGGCCCAACCTCGGCCTTGAGCACCGGGAGACCGCGAACCTCGTCCCCAACCGTCTCGATCCCCCGAGCCTCGAGCCACCCTTTGATGAACCCGGCAGCTTCCAGCACCCCATCCGGCTCAGCCGTGTCATAGCCGACCAGCTGCGTAGCGAGCGCAACGAGCTCGTTACTCATCGGGAGACCCCACACGAGGGGGCGCAGTCGAACCCTGCGCGAACGTCGCCAAGAAAGAGGTCCCGAAGGAGCCATAGAAACATCAATTCTCGCGGGTCCAATCCGAACCCCCGTGTCGCCGGTTCCAGCCTTCTGTCGTGCATGCACCGGACGGTATTTGAACCATGAGATCGCCGCCGAGACCGACCCTGCTTCACCGAACACGCCAAGCGCCGACTCTTCAAAGCATTGCCCGGCCCATCCTCTTCTCTTGAGATCACAAGCCTTTGGGCGGGTCGATCTGAGCGCTCACGGCAGAAGGGAAGTGATGCGGCCCCAATCAAAGATGAAGCCTCTGCCGGGGTGATAAACACGTCCGCCTCGGGGGACTATCAGCCTAAGGTTTCGCCAAAGTTGCTTCTCAGCCTTCAGGAATTTCCTGCTCGAGCCCCGTGTTGCCGCTTCATGGCGGGCCGGGTTCCGTTTTAGCAGCCCCTGATCTTCAAGTTTCTGCTCGACGTTGCCAAGCCACTCGTCTTCCGTAGCGAAGCTCCCCACAGAATCCTGGAACTCATTTATCTCGTTGATCAAAACAAGATGTTTGCCGGCGTGAAGGACTGCACGCGCAAGGTGGTCGGCGAAAACCTGCGATGTCGCGCCGTACTGATGCGAAATGTGAAGGGCCTCCAGTCCCTCGCGGGTGAGAGCACCTTCGCCTGCGCTCCATCCCAAATGAGCAAGAAAGTTGCGGAAGTTCTTTCCCCAGGCAACCCTCTGGCGGCCGTCCGTCAGCATGCGAACCTTGCCGCCCCAGTGATGAGTGCGGCCAGCGACCATGTCCTTCCAAAGTCTGTCGAACGCACGATCGCGGATCGATCGCCCCCCCACAGCCCTACGACCCTCCTCGTAAAGGTACTCAAGAAAGAGCCCGATCTCCTCCGGGGATGCCTCACGCCACTTCGCCCAAAAACTATTCTCAACCGACGCAGGGTTGGCCGGTCGGTTCACCCGCGGCTTAATCTGCCGGATGACATCGAAGTCGGCCGCCGCCGGAGAGAAGGTGGCCGGCTCATATTGGAGCAGCCCGATCGGTAGGCCGGATGCAACGTCTTGGTCTAGGACCGCTCGCATGTGCTCGGCGATCCGATAGCCGTCATCAGCTTCAGACGGCGCCACCAGCATCGCGTGGTCAAAGTCGCGAGTGTAGGCAACTGTTTGCCCAAGCCCAGTCAAGTACTCTCGCTTCGTCTGATTGGGGGGCTTGAACTCGGCTGCGGTCGTCTTGCCGCTGGCTTCGTCCACAATGACAAAATCCGGAAGCGGCCAAGTCCTGGCCGAAGTCGAATGGACGTTCGGGGAGAAGGCGGCAGTCCACTCTGGGTCGGCAGCCCGTATCCGACTGACCGCCTCGCCTGCAACAGCGAATGCGAGAACGTCGTGAGTGTTCAAGCCGATTGAGCCCTCAGCTCGTATATGTCGGCCTTGTAGCCGGGGTCATTTGCATTTCCCATGATTGCCTTTGCGATCTGCTGCGCGAATATCTCGGCCACGAGAGGTGGCACTGCGTTTCCAACCAGCGTGCACTGCTGTTGACGCGTGCCGACGAAACGCATCCAATCGGGGAATGTCTGAATTCGGGCAGCCTCTCGAACAGTGAGGGTCCGAGGAAGGGTCGGGTGAACCGGAAAGGCATTGTGTCCCGGGACCATCGTGCCCGCCGGACGTGACCTTGAAAGACGACGATAGACATGGCTGAAATTCTTGATGTTGTCGCTTCGGTAGCCACGACGGAGCCGCTCTGGAAGATCTTTCTCGGGCAGGCGCCCCCCCTCTGGAATTAGCATGAATCTCTCAGCAACGAGCTCCTTATGCGCCATGGGAACGTGGCTAATCTCCTTACTGTGAGTAGCGGGGTCGGTGAGGTCAGAAATTACATCCCCGACTGTGACGTAGGGACGCTGCCACGGCTTCGGCTCCCCGAAGTGCTTGGCCGCAGGCCAATGAAAGTCGACCTCTGGACGGGTCGCGACAAGAATAACTCGCTCCCTGAGCTGGGGAAGCTCCGAGCTGGGCACAGTTTACGAGCTCGATTTGCGCCCGATAGCCCCCCTTTTGCAAGCGCGCCTTAATCTCCTCAAGGTAAGTGCTTGAGCCGCGCGGGGTAGAGAGAAACCCCTTGACGTTCTCCATAAAGATCACTTTCGGAGAAAGGGCAATCGCAAGGTCGATGTAACGGATCGCGACCTCGTTCAGAGGATCCTTTCCCGGATCATGTCCTCGCGTGCGGGTGAAGCGGCGCTTTCCGAAAATCGAGAACCCTTGACAGGGCGGTCCCCCAAAAACGACATCAAGATCAGACCCGAAAAAAGCCAGTGCCTCCGTCGTGTCCATTTCAAGGAGATCACGTCGGATGTGCTGCACCTCGGGGAAGTTCAGGTCGAGATTCCGCGCAACGATGTTCTTGCGGTCAAGTGAGCCAGCTATTGAAAAACCGGCTCGCAGAAAGCCCAAAAGCAGCCCCCCGGCCCCAGTGAAGAAGCTTGCAGCCCGAAGCTGCTCCCCACCCTTTCGAGGCAGCGGGCTGACTGCCTCTGCATTGCGTGGTCGGCTGGGCAGTCCGAATGGCAACGACCTATGCGAACGCGAGGTGCCGACATCCTGCGATTCCACATGTCGCCGGGTTGCTCTACCAAGCGCAAACGCCAACTGAACGGGAACCGCATTACCGACAAGCTTGCATTGCTCGGCTCGACTTCCCACAAAGACATAGGTATCTGGGAAGCCCTGTAGACGAGCCGCCTCTCTTGCTGTAAGGCTCCGATCTTCGGTGGGGTGGACCGGGAAGGCATTGTTCCCGGGGACCAACGTAAGTGATGGTTTGTTGCGGTGAAGACGCTTGTAGGTGTTGCCAAAGTTACGGCGACGGATCTCTGCGGGTAGATCTTGTGGTGGAGGAAGCCGACCTCCCTCTGGAATCAGCCGATATCGCGCCCGAACGATGTCTCCGTGTCGAAGTGGAACGTGATTTGGCAAATCCGAGTTCTCCACATTAGCTATATCCATAATCGTCTCACCAACGGTGCGGTAGGGCGGAGCACCACGACGGGCATGATCTCCGAAGGATGGGTTTGGCCAGCGAAACCCAGCGTCAAGACGCGACCCGACGAAGAAGACGCGCCTCCGGTTCTGAGGGACACCAAAGTCAGCAGCGTTCAACGTCTTGATCGAAATTTGGTAGCCCAGAGACCCTAGGTACGACGCGATCTCCTGTTCGTACCGGCCGCCGTACTGGCTACGTAGATAACTAGTGTTCTCCATCACGAAGGCACGCGGCTGAATCCAGCGCACCACTCGAGCGTAAGCCTCGAAAAGACCGTTACGCGCATCTCCCTGGATCTGGTCTCCGATGGTTGAGAAGCCCTGACACGGAGGCCCGCCTATGACGACGTCGATGGCCCGATCGCCAATTAGCTCCTTAACGTCAGATGGAGTCAGATGCCGAATGTCGCCTTGGTGGAAGGACACGGCTGGGGAATTGAGAGCAAACGTAGCCGCCGCACTCGGCTCGATGTCAGTCGCGAAGACTGTTTCAAAACCAGCCCTGGCGAACCCGAGGTGCATGCCTCCACCCCCGGAAAACAGGTTAACCATGGTTGGCCGCGGTGTTGAGTCTTGTCGCTTATTCTTTGGCATTCCTGGCTCGGCGGGCCTCACGCTCCAAGGCGAGGCAATATGCCGGGCCGGGCAGCCGAAGCCTCCGAGGGGCAGAAAATTATTAGCTGAGTCGGACGGCTGGAGGCTCGGGAACCATGGCCAACCTGAGCCCGAAGCACCCTCGAATGCCGGGCACAGAATTTCCCGCCAGCAATCGGCGCCGGACTTTGCCCCATCCCGCCATGGTCAATCAGATACGCGCTTGCCGCAGGCAAGCCAATGCCCTACGACTGGGCGATAGCGAGGAATGCTTCAGCCCGAGCGCGATCCTTCTCCGCTCGGGCGTAGGCGCCGCTGCCGTCCTCGGACTCTTTGAGTCGTTGTTCGGCGTCGGCGAGCTGCTCTTTGAGGGTGCTGGCGTCGAGGTCCTCGGGGGCCAGCACCTCCTCGACCAGGAGCTTGGCGTGGTTGCCGAAGACCTGTAGCCAGCCGTGGGACTGGGCGTAGCGCTTGGTCTCGGAGTCGCTGACGTGGAGGCGCAGCTCGGTGGGCTGCAGCGCCGCCAGCAGCGGGGTGTGGTTGGCGAGGATGCCGAGCTCGCCGACCGCGGTGCGGGTCGAGACCTGGTGGACTTCGCCGTTGAAGACCTCCCCCTCGGGGGTGAGGACTTCGACGTCGACCATGTGCTCGGCTGCCATGGGTCTTGCCTAGGCCGCGGCCGCCGCCGCGCCCTCGGTCACCTGGTCGATGCCGCCCTTCATGTAGAAGGCGCCCTCGGAGAGGTCGTCGTGCTCGCCGTCGAGGATCTCGCGGAAGCCGCGGACCGTCTCCCCCACCGGCACGTACTCGCCGCCACGGCCGGTGAACTGCTCGGCGACGAAGAACGGCTGCGAGAGGAAGCGCTCGATCTTGCGGGCACGCGAGACCGTCTGCTTGTCCTCGTCGGAGAGCTCGTCGATGCCGAGGATGGCGATGATGTCCTGCAGCTCCTTGTAGCGCTGCAGCACCTCCTGGACCTCGGTCGCGGTGCGGTAGTGCTCCTCGCCGACGACGTCGGGCTTGAGGATCGTCGAGGTCGAGTCGAGCGGGTCGACGGCCGGGTAGATCCCCTTCTCCGAGATCGCGCGGGAGAGCGTCGTGGTCGCGTTGAGGTGGGCGAACACCGAGGCCGGGGCCGGGTCGGTGAGGTCGTCGGCGGGGACGTAGATCGCCTGCACCGAGGTGACCGAGCCGCGCTCGGTCGAGGTGATCCGCTCCTGCAGTTCGCCCATCTCGGTCTCCAGCGTCGGCTGGTAGCCGACCGCGGAGGGCATGCGCCCGAGCAGGGCCGAAACCTCGGAGCCCGCCTGGACGAAGCGGAAGATGTTGTCGATGAAGAGCAGCACGTCCTGGCCGCCCTGCTCGCGGAAGTATTCGGCCATCGTCAGGCCGGAGAGGGCGACGCGGAGGCGGGCTCCGGGGGGCTCGTTCATCTGGCCGAAGACGAGCATCGTCTTGTCGATGACGCCGGACTCCTTCATCTCGAGCCAGAGATCGTTGCCCTCGCGCGAGCGCTCGCCGACGCCGCAGAAGGCCGAGAGGCCTTCGTGCTCTTCGCCAATCGAGCGGATCAGCTCCTGGATCAAGACGGTCTTGCCGACGCCGGCGCCGCCGAAGAGCCCGACCTTGCCGCCCTTGGCGTAGGGCGCGAGCAGATCGATCACCTTGATCCCGGTCTCGAGGATCTCCTGGGTCGGAGCGAGGTCGGAGGCCGCGGGCGCCGAGCGGTGAATCGGCCAGCGCTCCTCGGTCTCAACCGGCTCGCCGAGGTCGATCGGCTCGCCGAGCAGATTGAAGATGCGGCCGAGGGTGGCGTCGCCGACCGGAACCGAGATCGGGCCGCCGGTGTCGATCACCTTGTCGCCGCGCTGCAGGCCGTCGGTGGCGTCCATTGCCACGGTGCGGACCCGGTCGTCGCCGAGGTGCTGCTGCACCTCGCAGACCAGTTCGGTCGCCTCGTTGTCGGCGTCGCCGGCCATCTGGATCTTCACCGCCGAGTAGATCTCCGGCAGCTTGTCCGGGAAGACCGCATCGACGACGACGCCGGTCACCTGCTCGACTCGCCCTACGTTTGCTCCGTTGCTCTCAGACATTGGTTCCTTTTCTCGATTCTCAGCTTTATCCAAGCGCCTCGGCGCCGGCGACGACCTCGAGGATCTCCTGGGTGATCTCGGCCTGCCTCACCCGGTTCATCTCCAGGGTCAGATCGCCCATCATTTCTTCAGCGTTCTCCGCGGCGCTGCGCATCGCGGTCATCCGCGCCCCCAGCTCCGAGGCGGCGGACTCGAGCAGCGCCCGGTACACCGAGATGTTCACGTACTCCGGGATCAGCTGTCCCAGCAGCTCCTCCGCGTCGGGCTCGTACTCCCAGATCGAGCGGCTGTGCGCCTTCTCGATCTCGCTTTCCTCACCCTCCTCTTCCTCCTCGGCAACGCCCTCGCCGATCACGTCGGCCTGTTGCAGGGGAAGCAGGGTCTGCCGCCAGACGTGCTGGGTCAGCGGCGAGACGTAGCGGTTGTAGACCAGCTCGACCCGGTCGAGCTCACCGTCGACGTAGCTGGAGGTCAGCTCCTCGCCGATCTCGCGCGCGTTGGCGAAGCCGGGACGATCGGTGAAGCCGACATACGAAGTGCGTGGGTCCTCTTTGCGGAAGGTCAGCGCCGAGACGCCCTTGCGGCCGACGGCGGAGAAGACCGCCTCCTTGCTCTGCTCGCGCAGCTCGCCCTTGAGCCGCAAGCCGTCGCGGATGATGTTGGTGTTGAAGGCGCCGGCCAGACCGCGATCACCGGTGATCAGGACGACGCCGACGCGCTTCTCGACCTCGCGCTCTTCCAGCACCGGCACGCGCGGGATCCCGCCGGCCTGCTCGGAAGCGCGGCGGGTGAGCTTGCGCATCGACTGGGCGTAGGGACGCAGCTGCTCGATCCGCTGTTCGGCCCGGCGCAGGCGCGCCGCGGCAACCATCTCCATCGCCCGCGTGATCTTGTTGATGTTCTTGATCGACGCGATGCGATTCTTGACGTCCTTCTGAGTGGCCATGGGCGGGTACCGGCGCTAGCTGCGAGCTAGGCCGGGGTGGCCTCCTTCTCGGTCTCCTCGGACTCGGCCTCGGCGGTGCGGGAGGGCTTCGAGCGCTCCTCCTCGGACTTGACTCGATCCGATTCGCCCTTCTCGAGCGGGTCGCCGTGCTCATCGAAGTCGGGGCCGAAGTCGTCGACGAACTCGGCGATCGCCTTGCCCAGCTCCTCCTCGTCGGCCTCCTCGAGCTTGCCGGTATCGGCGATCCGCGCCAGCAGATCGGCCTTCTCGGAGTGCAGGCGGATCTTCAGGTCGCCGAGGAACTCGCCGACGCGGTCGGTGGCGATCCGGTCGAGGTAGCCACCGGTGCCGGAGTAGATCGCCGCCACCTGGTCGGCGACGCCGAGCGGCTCGCGCTCCTTCTGCTTGAGCAGCTCGACCAGCCGTTCGCCGCGGTTCAGCGTCTTCTGCGTCTCGGGATCGAGCTCGGAGCCGAACTGGGCGAAGGCCTCGAGGTCGCGGTACTGGGAGAGGTCGAGGCGCAGCTTGCCGGCGACCTTCTTCATCGCCTTGGTCTGCGCGTTACCGCCCACCCGCGAGACCGAGATGCCGACGTTGATCGCCGGGCGGACGCCCGAGTAGAAGAGGTCGGACTCGAGGAAGATCTGACCGTCGGTGATCGAGATCACGTTGGTCGGGATGTAGGCGGAGACGTCGGAGGCCTGGGTCTCGATGATCGGCAGTGCCGTCAGCGAGCCGCCGCCGAGGTCGTCGTTGAGCTTGACCGCCCGCTCCAGCAGGCGCGAGTGCAGGTAGAAGACGTCACCCGGGTAGGCCTCGCGTCCCGGCGGGCGCCGCAGCAGCAGCGACATCTGGCGGTAGGCGTAGGCATGCTTGGTGAGGTCGTCGTAGACGCAGAGCGCGGCCTTGCCGTTGTAGAGGAAGTGCTCGCCCATCGCGCAGCCCGCGTAGGGGGCGATGAACTTGATCGGCGCCGCCTCGTCGGCGGGGGCGGCGACGATGATCGTGTTCTCCATCGCGCCGTTCTCCTCCAGCACCTGCTTGAGCTGGACGACCGTCGACATCTTCTGCCCGATCGCGACGTAAATGCAGATCATGTCCTTGTCGCGGTTGTTGATGATCGTGTCGATCGCGATCGCGGTCTTGCCGGTCTGGCGGTCGCCGATGATCAGCTCTCGCTGGCCGCGGCCGATCGGGATCATGCCGTCGATCGACATCAGCCCGGTCTGGACCGGTTCGGTGACGGGCTGGCGCTGGACGACACCCGGGGCCTTGAACTCGGCCGGGCGGGTCTGCGTCGTCGCCACCTCGCCGGCGTCGTCGAGCGGGCGGCCGAGCGGGTCGACCATGCGGCCGAGCAGCTCGTCGCCGACCGGGATCCGCAGCAGGTGGCCGGTGCGCTTGACCGTGTCGCCCTCGACGACCTTGTCCCACTCGCCGAAGAGCACGGCGCCGACGTTGTCCTCCTCGAGGTTCAGCGCCAGGCCGGTGACCCCATGCGGCAGGTCCAGCATCTCCAGCGCCATGCAGTTGTCGAGGCCGTGAATACGCGCGATGCCGTCGGCGACGGAGAGCACGGTGCCGACCTCTGCAAGGTCAGCCGATTCCGTGTCCAGTCCCTCGATCCTCTCGCGGAGGATGCTTGCGATCTCGTCGGGCTTGATGTCCATGGGGGTGCTCTATGCCTCCTTACGCCGCTTGAGCGACGCTCTTTCGAAGTTTCTCCAAGCGACTGCGGATGCTCGCGTCGAGCACCTTGTTGCCGACCTGCAAGACGATTCCACCGAGGATCTCGGCATCGACGCGGCTGGACAGATCGACCTTCTGGCCCGTCTGCCGCTCAATCTCCTCACCGACCTTCTCGACCACCGCCGGCTCCAGTGTGACCGCACTGGTCACGGTCACGTCGATGCGCCGGTTCTCCTGCTTCCAGAGCTCGTCGAGCTGGCGGCGGATGCGGAAGATCTCCGGCATCCGCTGCTTCTCGATCAACAGCTCGAGGAAGTTGAGCAGCTCCGCATCGGCGTCGCTGACGGCGCGCTTCAGTCCCTCCACCTTCTCCGCTGAGGAGAAATAAGGACTGAAGAAGAAGACCTGCAGCTCGCGGTTGCCGTCGACTGCGTCGACGAACTGGCCCAGCTCGCCGCGAATCGCGTCGAGCTTTCCCTTGTCCTTGGCCACATCGAAGAGGGCCTCGGCGTATACGCGAGCTGCTTCCTGCATTAGTTCCTCGACTCCTCCGCCCCGGAAAGCGCGGTGAAGTCGACCTCGCTGAGCGCCTCCTCGACGAGGCGGCGCTGGTCGGACTCGCTGAGCGACTTGCGGGTGACCTTCTCGGTCGCCAGCACGGTGAGGTCGGCGACCTCCTTGCGGATCTGGTCGAGCGAGCGCCGGGTCGCCGCGTCGATTTCGCGCTGCGCGGCCGCAACCAGCTCCTCGCCCCGCTCCTTGCCGGCGGTTTTCGCCTCGGTCTCGGCGGTTTCCGCCGCTTTGCGGGCACGGGCCATGATGTCGTCGGCCTGCTCGCGGGCCTCCTCGAGGCGCCCGCGGTACTCGGCGAGCAGCTCGTCGGACTCCTTGCGCTGGCGTTCCGCCGCCTCGATCGACTCGCTGATCGTCCTGGCGCGCTTGTCGAGCGCCTCCTGGATCTTCGGGAAGGCAACCTTGCTCAGCACCCACATCGTGAAGAGGAAGAGCACCAGCGTCCAGATCATCAGGCCAAGGCCCGGTGAGACCAGGAAGCTGCCGCCCTCTTCGGAGCCGTGGGCGGCCTCTGCCGCGAGCGGAACCAGACCCGCTATGTCAGCGATGATCTCCACGCGATCGGCCTAGAGGAAGAAGGCGATCAGGCCGAAGATGAAGGTGTAGAAGGCCACGGCCTCGGTAAGCGCGAAGCCGAGCCAGCGGATGCTCTGCAGCTCGTCTTTCATCTCGGGCTGGCGGGCGACCGACTCGATCTCCTTGCCGAAGATGATGCCGATGCCAATGCCTGCGCCGATTGAGCCAAGACCGGCACCTACGCCGAGGGCGATCGCCTTACCGGCCGATTCGATCCCTTCGTCGGAAATCGCGGCGGCAACTGGGGACAGATCCATTGAGGTAGCGCTCCTTTTCTAATGGCTGGCGGAGGTGGCTCCGCCGAGGTAGATAGCGGTGAGGGTCGAGAAGATGAAGGCCTGCAGGGTGGCGATAAGGCCGACCTCGAGGATGAAGAAGAAGAATGCCAGCGGGAAGGTGAGGGCGCCGAGCGCGGCGATGCCGAGCAGCACCGCGAGCCCGCCACCCATGAAGAGCAGCAGCAGGTGGCCGGCGAGGATGTTGGCGAAGAGTCGCACGGAGAGCGAGATCAAGCGGGCGAAGTGCGAGATCGCCTCGATCACGAAGATGAAGCCCTTGGCGGCCGGGTTCATGTCCTCGAGGCCGGGCGGCAACCAGCTGGCCAGGTACTTGAAGAGGCCCTTGGATCGCACGCCTTCGACGTGGTAGGAGATCCAGACGACGAGGGTCAGGACCAGCGGGATCGAGAGGTTGGCGGTCGCCGCGTAGATCGCGAAAGAGGGGACTTCGAGGCCGAAGACGTTGACCGCGTGCTCGGTGTTGGTCGGCAGCGGCAGGAAGCCGATCATGTTCGAGAACCAGATCCAGAAGAAGAGCGCGGCGAGGAAGGGGAACCAGCGGGTCGCCGTCTTGGTGTCGAGGTTGCCGCCGGTGATGTTGTTCTTGGTCAGGTCGTAGGCGACCTCGATCGCGGTCTGCACGCGATTCGGTTTTTGCTCCATGCGGCGCGAGATCCAGACCATCACGAAGATCGTCAGGGCGCTGGCCAACACCAGGTAGAGCACCGCCTTGTTGATGCTGAGGTCGATGCCGGCGAGTTCGAGCGTGATCCACGGTTCGAGCTTGAACTCGTTCTGGGGCTGGAAGGCTTCGTTTTTACCGCTGCTGCCGAAGATCAGGAACATCAGGATCGCGATCGCGAAGTAGACGCCGAGCCCGATGAAGACCTTGGTCTTGGTGCTCATGCCTTGCCCACTTCCGGTCCTTCATCGAAGAGGTGAGCAATACCTTGAGCGGCGAAAGAGACAGTGAAGAGGACGAGCACGAGGATCGCGGAGGTGAGGCCCGCCTCGCGTTCGACGATCCCGGCAACCAGGACCGCGGCCGCCATCAGCCCGACGCGACCAAGAGTGGAGATCCCGACCGTCGCCATCGCCCGCTGGCGGTTGCCAGCCGCCAGTTCCTTGTTGGCGAGGCGCTCGGCAAAGATCTGGATGCCGCGCTGAACGAGCCAGACACCAGCCCCGGCGGCGAATCCAAGCATCGGCAAGCCGCCGAGCAAGAACACGGCGAGGGCGGCGGCGATGACCAGAAGGTCGACGTACTTGGGAGGAGACATAAAATTCGCCCGTCTTTGAAAGGGCGGGCGGACGAGCGACTATATCCGAAAGGGCCGACGATCCGCTTTCTAGAGCCAGTTCGTGAGGCTTGTTACAACCTGTTACTAAGTCTCCTCGCTACTTGCGGGCGATTATTCCTCCAGCTCGATCGCTTCGATCTCACCGGTTTCCGGGTTGAGCTCGCCACGGCGCAGCTTGAGGATCTCGAGCACGTAAACGAGGTAGACGCTGGTCGCCAGGGCGAGCAGGCCGAAGGCGACGACCACCGCCGTCCAGAGCGCGTCGAAGTGGCCGCGATCGTCGCTGTAGGGGACGAAGCGCAGGGCTAGGGCAAGGGCGGCGAGGGCCAGGGTCCAGCCATAGAGGTAGGCGAGCGTGCGCCGCTGCGAGAAGCCGATGTTGGCCATGCGGTGGTGGAAGTGCCAGGTGTCGGCCTGGTAGATCGGCTGGCGGTACTTGAGCCGCTTGGCGACGACGAAGCCGGTGTCGAGAATCGGCACCGCGAGCACGACGAGGGGAAGGACGAGGGCGACGACCGCATTGGTCTTCAGCGACCCCTGCACGGAGGCGACCGCGAGCAGGTAGCCGAGCAGGTTGGAGCCGGTGTCGCCCATGAAGCTGGAGGCGGGCGGGAAGCCGTGGCGAAGAAAGCCCAGGGCGCCGCCGGCCGTAAGGGCGGCTAGGACGCCGGCGGCGTTGCGGTCGAGCGAGAGGGCGATCACGGCCAGTGCGATCGCGGCGATCACGCAGACCCCGGCGGCGAGGCCGTCGACCCCGTCGATGAAGTTGATCACGTTGACCACGGCGACGATGCCGAGCACGGTCAGCGGCCAGGCGACCCAGCCGAGCTCGAAGCCGCCCACGAAGGGCAGGGTGAGGACGTCGACCCGAACGCCGCCAGCGACCGGGATCAGCGCCGCGCCGACCTGACCGAGCAACTTGGGAAAGGCGGGCAAGCCGCGCACGTCGTCGAGCACGCCGACCGCGGCGATCGCGGCGGCACCGAGCAGGATCGAGCGGGTCTCGCCGTCCCCCGGCAGCCAGATCCAGCCGGCGACCTCGATCCCGGCGAAAATCGCCAATCCCGAAAGCCGCGGCATCGGCGTGTCGTGCAGGCCGCGCTCCTTGGGCTGGTCGATCGCGCCGATCCGGAAGGCCAGCCGCTCGGCGTAGGGAACCAGCAGCCAGGCGATCGCGGCGGCGAGGAGGAAAGCGAGGACGGCGTCAGTTGTCGATGCCATTTCGCGGAGGCCCGGGAGATACGGGCCGGATCAGGCTACTCGACGCCCGCGACAGCGCCGAGGGCCCCCTCGACCAGGAGCTCGGGATCGCGTGAGTTGAGCACCCCGACCGGCGTCTCGCGCTTGCGCAGGGGCAGCTCCGCCGGGTCGGCAAGCACCCGCAGGCGACCGGCCGCGATCAGGTCCTCGTCGACGCCGCCCATGCGACCGGCAAAGGTGGTGAAGACCGGCGTGCCGAGCGCCACCGCCTCGCGGTTCATCGTCCCCCCCGCGCTGACCACGAGGTCGGCGTAGGCGATCAGGCTCTGGGCGTCGATCGCCCGCTCGGGCACGATCAGGTTGGCCGCGGCCATCGCCCGCACCTCGGCGCCTTGACGCTCAGTGCGCGGGATCACCACCGCCTGGACCAGCGCTGAGGCGGCGAGATGGCGAATCGCCTCGCCGTAAAGATCGTTGCGGGCGTGGTACTCGGAGGTCTCCGGCGGCGGCCGCACGACGACCAGGACCTTCTCGCGATCGAGCCCGAGCTCGTCAAGCACGGCCGCATCGGGCTCGAAGTCAGCCAGGTAGTACTCCTCCTTTAGACCCGGGTAGCGGACCAGCTTGCGCTCCTTGGCACCGATCTTCCGCAGCCGCTCGAGCGGGATCGAATCCGGCATCAGCACCTTGCGCGCCGCCCGGAAGGCAATCTGGCGCTGCCAGCCGGCGAACTCGTAGTCCTGCATCTGGGCCGAGGGAATGCGGAAGAACGACGAGACCACCGCCAGGTCAACCGAGCCGTGAGCGATCGCGAGGTCGGGCTGCCGCCCCCAGATGACCCGGGCCAGGCGAGCCGAGCGCCCGACGAGGGCCCGTCCCTTGCCGAAGGCGGACGCGCCGCCGTGGCTGCCGACGGCGGTGTAGGGGATGCCGAGGCGGTCGAGAATCCCCAGCGTCTGCCCGTACTCACGCGCAGTGACGACGACCTCGTCGCCGCGCTGCTCGAATCGCTCGATCAGCGGCCGCAGGACGAGCGGGTGCGCAGCGGCGGTGCAGTCGACCCAGACCAGCATCGGGCGACCCTAGTGCTTTCGGACACTCCCAAGACCCGGAGAACCCCGAACCTGGACGGACTCCAAAGAGACCCGCCGAGAGGCGATGCCGTAGAGCTATGCCGTAGAGCTAAGGCCCAGCACAGCATCAGCTTCAGCCAAGGCGGTCTCGCTCTCCGAGATCGACGCGTCCAACTCCTCGATGACCTCAGTGATCACATTTCCAAGCTGGCTCAAATCATCTGCGCCACTCATGAGGCTCCTTATCTTCAACGCAAGAGCTAAAGCAAACTTGATGCAAGTTTAGAGTAAATCCAGGATATGGCTGGCTTGAGCCATGCATTTTGATGCGCTGCTGACCTAGTTGCGCTTTTTCTCAAGCGCTTTGATCCGCTCGTCGATCTGGGGCAGAGAGTGCTGGATCTGAAGAAGGGCGTGCCTAACGGCCTTGATCGAACGATCCTGCCCATGCATCGCGGTTTGCTGCTTCCGGTTGACGACCTCCTGGGCTCTTAGCCCTTTTGTCCCAATCTCAGTGAAACCTCGCCCGCCCAGGGCCAGGACAAATGTCATCACCATCAGGTAGAAGCCGGCAAACGCCGCCAGGCCGATCTCGATTCGGTAGATCGAACCGGCCTTCAAGGCAAAATCGGGCGCCGGACTCGGCACGTCGACGTCTATCGCCAGATAGCACGCCCCGAGGATTCCCACGAAAACAAGCGCCGCGAATCCATATTTCTTGAACCAGGCCTTGATGGTCGGCAGGATAATGCCGAGTGGTTATTAGACGCGTTCGGTCCGGCGCTTTAGACCGCGGCCGGCGAGAGCTGGGGGTAAAGCGAGTAACGATCCATCAGGGCCCGAGTGCGCTCCGCAAGAGAGCCCTTCTGGGCCTCGAATTCATCCGAGAGCGCCGTCGCGATCACGCTGGCGATCTCGGTCATGTCCTCCTCGACCAGGCCGCGGGTGGTCAGCGCCGGGGTGCCGATGCGCAGACCGGAGGGGTTCATCGGCGGGCGTGGGTCGAAGGGGATCGCGTTGCGGTTGACCGTGATGCCGACCGCGTCGAGGCGGTCCTCCGCCGTCTGCCCGTCGAGGCCGCTGGGCGTGAGGTCGACGAGGACGAGGTGGACGTCGGTGCCGCCGGTGAGGACGGGGATGCCGTCGGCTTCGAGGCCCGCCGCAAACGCCTGCGCGTTGGCGATCGTCTGGCGCTGGCGGGCGCGGAACTGCTCGCTGGCGGCGATCCGCATCGCCACCGCCTTGGCGGCGACCGTGTGCATCAGCGGTCCGCCCTGCTGGCCGGGGAAGACGCCCTTGTCGATCGCCTTCGCGTGCTCCTCTTTGCAGAGGATCATGCCGCTGCGCGGGCCGCAGAGGGTCTTGTGGATCGTCGTCGTGACGACGTCGGCGTGCGGCACCGGGTTGGGGTGCTCGTCGGCGGCGACGAGGCCGGCGAAGTGGGCCATGTCGACCATCAGCTTGGCCCCGACCGAGTCGGCGATCTGGCGGAAGGCGGCGAAATCGAGCTGGCGCGGGTAGGCCGACCAGCCGGCGACGATCAGCTTCGGCTTGTGCTCCTCGGCAAGCGCGGCGACCTCGTCCATGTCGACCAGCAGATCGTCTTTGCGGACGTGATACGGGACCGGGTTGTAGAGCGTGCCGGAGACGTTGATCTTCATCCCATGACTGAGGTGGCCGCCGTGGTCGAGAGCGAGGCCGAGGAAGGTGTCCCCTGGTTCGAGCAGCGCCATGTAGACGGCGTTGTTGGCCTGCGCTCCGGAGTGGGCCTGGACGTTGGCGTGGTCGGCGTCGAAGAGCGCCTTGGCCCGGTCGATCGCCAGCTGCTCGGCGACGTCGACCTCCTCGCAACCGCCGTAGTAACGCCGCCCCGGGTAGCCCTCGGCGTACTTGTTGGTCAGCACCGAGCCGACCGCGTCGAGCACCGCCTGCGGCACGAAGTTCTCCGAGGCGATCATCTCCAGGGTTCCCTGCTGGCGCCGCAGCTCGGCCTCGAGCACGGCAGCGATGTCGGGGTCGACCTCGCTCAGCGGGGCGGTCTGGAAGTTCTCCGGCAAGTCAGCCATTGGGTGAGCGACCATAGCAACGCGCCGGGATAGTCGAAGCGGGTATAGATGTGCCCCAAGTGAAGTTGAAGCGCACCCGTCTCCCCCTCGCCCTCGCCTTGCTGCCGGCCCTAATCGGGGTCACATCGGCGCAGGCAATCACGCCAGTCGGCGAGAACCCCTGCGAGGGGCCAGAAGCAAAGGTTCTGCTCTGCCCCAACCTGCGCATCGGCCCGGCGACGGACCTCTACATCCAGCACGCCGGCGGCCAGGTCCGGCTGCGGGCGACGAGCGACGTTCGCAGCCGCGGCCTGGGCCCGATGGAGCTGCACGGGACCCGCAACGGCTGGCGCACGATGCGCACCCGGCAGCGGATCTACCGTGCCGACGGCGGCCACATCGACGTGCCGACGCTGGTGACGCTGCGCTTCACCGGCGTCGGCGCCTACTTCGGCGGCTCCTACTGGAAGGTCCACCAGCTGGCCCGCTTCGAGCTTTGGTCGGTCGATTCCCAACACCAACCGCTGCACCGGGTGCGGGTCGGCCCCAAGCTCAACTACTGCCTGCGCGACCTCGAGCGCACCCGCGCCGGCAAACGCTCGCCGGCAACCTGGCACTACCCGGGCTGCGACCAGGACCCTTACAGCGACCACGTCACCTTGGGTACCTCGGTCGGCTGGTCGGACATCTACCCAGCCGACTACGACAAGCAGTGGATCGACGTCGGCGGCCTGCGCGGTTGCTTCGCCTTCGTGATGACGGTCGACCCCGAGGGCCTGCTCTTCGAGTCCAACGAGGAAGACAACAGCTCCCGCCGCCTCGTCCCCCTGCCCTCGGGCAGGGGCGGCTGCTGACTCCGCCGACGGGCCTCAAAACAATCCATATCTCTGCTTTCAGTCCCGTCGGCGGGCTGTTTAGCCGCCGATTGGCGCGCGCGGGGTCGAGCCCCAGAAGACGACGGTGCCGAGCATGCCGATGATGTGGACGATGATGATGTTGACCACCATCGATTGCGCGGTCGCCGTTCCCACCCCGACCGGGCCACCGGAGGCCGTGTAGCCGTAGTAACAGCCGACCAGCACGATCGCGGTCGCCATCACCATCCCCTTGGTCAGACTGAAGAAGAGGTCGAGGGGGTCTTGGAACATCCAGAAGATCAGCAGGTAGCCGCCGGAGGAGACGTCGCCGACCTGCTGGACCACGGCGAGGTAGCTGGCGAAGTAGGCGACCCCGATCCCGACCAGGTAGAGGAACGGGATCGCGATCCAGGCGCCGAGCAGGCGGGTCGCGGCGAGGAAGGTGACCGGCTGGATGCCCATCACCTCAAGCGCGTCGATCTCGTCGGAGATCCGCATCGCGCCGAGCTCGGCGACGATGCCGGTGCCGACCTTGGCCGAGAGGATGTAGCCAAAGGCGTAAGGCAGGCCCTCGCGCAAATCGCAGTAGGCCGAGAAGAGCCCGGCCAGCGAGGGCGCGCCGATCGAGCGGTTGAAGTAGGCGCCCTGCAGGCCGCACTGCAGGCCGAGGATGAAGACGAAGGCCCAGATGATCACCGCCGAGCCGAGGATCAGGATCCCGGCCTGCCGCATGCTCTCGCCGAAGTAACGCAGCACCCGGCCGCTGTAGACGAGGCCGGCGACGCGCGAGCCGAAGCGGGCGATCTCGCCGAAGGAGTCGAGCCAGCCGCGCGGGACGTCGAGCCAGCCGATCACCGAATTGCCTGCAGTTCGGGGTTGGTCGCGAGCAGGACCGCGGTGAAGACGTAGTTGAAGAAGAAGACCGCGACGAGGGCGATGACGACAGCCTGGTTGACCGCACGCCCGACCCCCTCCGCCCCGCCGGACGCAGTCATCCCCTTGAACGAGCAGACGACCGAGATGATCGCGCCGAAAATCGTGCACATCAGCACCGAGCCCCAGATGTCGGTGACCGAGGCATTGGTGAACAGGGTGGCGAAGAAGCCACCGAGCGGCTGGTGGTAGAGCAGCTCGGCGGCGATCCCGGCGCTGAGGCCGAAGATGATCGCGAAGATGTCGAGCAGCGCCGTCACCACCATCAGCGCCAGGAAGCGTGGCACGACCAGGTTCTTGATCGGGTCGACCCCGAGCACCTGCAGGGCGTCGAGCTCCTCGCGGATCTTGCGGGCGCCAAGGTCGGCGGTGATCGCGGTGCCGGCGACGCCGGCGACGACGACAGCGGTGACCAGCGGGCCGATCCAGCGAATCGCGGTGAGGACGAAGAAGCCGCCGAGCCGATCGAGCGCGCCGAAGAGCGAGAGCACACCCGCGGCCTGCAGGCCCGGGGCGCCCAGGCAGAGCGCGAAGGTCGAGATCAGCAGCGGGAACCAGGAGAGCTTGAGCACGAAGAGGAACTGCCAGACCAGCTCCTCGCCGTAGGGGTACGGCGGCCGGATCGCAGAGACGATCGTCTTCGCGGTGAGGATCATCATCTCCCCCACCTGTTCGAAGGCTGACTTAGCGGGCGTGTAGGCCCGGCTCAGGACTTCGCCTGCCACCAGCTCATCGCCCTGCCGAGAGGGCCCCCGCCCGATCGCGCTGCCTTCTCACCCTGCTCTCCCTCGAGCTGCGCTTTGCGCCGCGCTCGGGCCTCCCCCACCTGCCTGGCTCGCAGCTCCGCCGCCTGCTGCGCCTCTGAGAGCTGCGCGATCAGGGTGTCACGCGTCTGCTCGAGCTCCTCGACCCCGGCTATGTGCGCTTTGGAGAAGCGGGTCGCGGTCGGCATATCGACGGGAAGGTCCCGGGTGTAAGCAGCAAGCTCGATCTCGAGGCGGGCAATCTGGCGGCGCAGCTCGTGGCGGACCTCGATCGCCTCGCTCTCCTCGGCGAGATCGGGAAGGTCGCCGCTGACCTCGACCGAGTCGTCGGCTTCGCTCATGCTCGCGCAGGCGGCGGTGACCATCACCAGGTCGCTCGGGTCCAGCCCCGCCTCGAGCGTTCGCCGCAGCGCCTCGGCAGCGATCTCCTCCAACTCGGGAGATGCCTCGATCTGCGCCGCGACGAAGGTGCCCTGGCCCTGGCGGCTGACCACGAGCCCGGCCTCCTCCAGGCCGGCGTAGACGGCGCGAACCGTGTTGACGTTGACCCCGCCCCACTCGGCCAGCCGGCGGAAGCTCGGCAACCGCTCTCCCGCCGCGAGCCGACCGGTGGCGATCAGCGCCCGCAGGCGCCAGGAGAGCTGAACCCCGACCGGCAGCTCTGCCGCGGGATCAGTCGAAAAAGGCGTAGCCTCGCGGTCCGCGGTTCGCTGTGCCATCAGAACACACAGTACGAAATCTCGCTGTTCTAGTCAACTAGGACAGCATCTAGGCGCTGGCGAGCCGCTCGCCCAGCTCATCCCTCGACATGCCACCGTCGCGCAGGACGGTCCAGCTCCCGCCCGAGTCAAGGGAGGTGACGTCGATGACCGTCGATGGCAATCCAGTCAGGGCCCCACCGTCAATCGCCACGTCGACCGCGGTGAGGATGCTGCGAGGGACATCGGCAAAGAGGGCCGGGGCCGGCTCACCGCTGCGATTTGCCGAGGTCTGGAAGAGCGGGCACATCGTCCCCGCCAGGGCTCCGTCGAGCAGCCGCACCCCGAGCCGCTCGGGATCCTCGCGACAAGCAAGCGGGTAACGATGCTCGGGATTGGCGACGACCATGGTCACCGGCCCGGGCAGCAGGGCGCCAACCGCGGTCCGCGTGCGATCTCCCAAGCTCTCGACCAGCTCGCGCATCGCCAGGGGCGAGAAGTAGAGGACGGCCGCCGGCTTGCCGTCATCGCGGCCCTTGATTCGATGGATCCGCTCGATCGCTTTCTGGTTGAGCGGGTCGCAAGCGAGGCCGTAGAGGCCATCGGCCGGGAAGACGGCAACTCCGCCAGCCGCGATGCAGAGCTCGAGACCGGTGCGGGCACGGTCGGCCCCGTCACGCGCGATCGAGACCGTCACGGTCACGAAACGGCCCCGTTGCGGCCAATCGCCAAGCGCTCGATCCCGGCCAGGTCAGGGCGCGATTCGGTCGCCTCGAAGCCGGCCACTCGCAACAGCTCGGCCACCGCAAGCGCCTGGCCCTCACCGATCTCGAGCGCCAGGACTTTGGCGATCCCGGCCAGCGCCGGCAGCGCGGACCTGAAGACGTCGAGACCGTCCGGCCCCGCCAGCAGCGCCTCGCGCGGCTCCCACTGGGTGACCTCGGGCTGCAGCTTTCCCCAATCTCCCTCGCTCACATAGGGAAGATTCGCGACAACCAGGTCAAACTCCTCACCACCCGACGGCAGCGTTCCCTCGAAGAGCTCAACCCGCGCTGTCAAGCCGAGGCGCTCAGCGTTGGCGACGGCGACGGCGAGGGCGCCGGGGGAGGTGTCGGTGGCGCTGACTTCGGCGCCCGGCAGCTCAGCGGCAATCGCCAGCGCCACCGCACCCGAGCCGGTGCCGACATCGAGAACGGAGCGCGGCTGCAGCTCGAGCGCCAGCTCGACCAGCAGCTCGGTCTCGGGGCGCGGAATCAGCACCCGGGGATCGACGCCGAGCTCGATCTGGCGGAAGCCGCGACTGCCGAGGATGTAGGCAACCGGCTCGCGGCGCAGGCGCCGCCGCACCATCTCGGCAAAGCGCCGCGTTGCCGGCGGCGGGATCTCCTCCTCGGGGTTTGCCGCCATCCGCGCCCGGTCCCAGCCGGTCGCCGCGGCCAACAGCAGTTCGGCATCGAGACGGGGTTCGTCGACTCCGGCTGCACGCAGGGCGTCGACCGACGCGCTCAGCGCCTCGCGCGTCACCCGACGGCGGCGGTCTCGAGGCGCTGTCGCTTCTCCTCGGCGGCGAGTGCCTCGGTGAACTCGGCCAGCTCGCCACCGAGCACGCCATCGAGGTTGTGCGAGGTGTGCTTGATCCGGTGGTCGGTGACGCGGCCCTGCGGGAAGTTGTAGGTGCGGACCTTCTCGGAGCGCTCGCCGCTGCCGACCTGGGCCTTGCGCTCGGAGGCGATCTTGGCGTGCTGCTCGGCGAGCTCGCGCTCGTAGAGACGGGCTCGAAGGACCCGCATCGCCCGCTCCTTGTTCTGTAGCTGCGACTTCTCGTCCTGCATCGAGACGACGATCCCACTCGGTTTGTGGGTGATCCGCACCGCCGAGTCGGTGGTGTTGACCGACTGCCCGCCAGGGCCCGAGGAGCGATAGACGTCGATCTGCAGGTCATTGAGATCGATCTGAACCTCAACCTCCTCGGCCTCCGGCAACACGGCCACGGTCGCGGTCGAGGTGTGAATGCGGCCCTGGGACTCGGTCTCGGGCACGCGCTGCACCCGGTGCGTGCCCCCCTCGTACTTGAAGATCGAGTAGGCCCCCTCGCCCTTGATCGCGAAGGTGACCTCCTTGAAGCCGCCGACCTCGGCGCTGGACTGCGAGAGCGGCTCGGTGGCGAAACCGCGCTCCTCGGCGTAGCGGGTGAGCATCTTGTAGAGGTCGCCGGCGAAGAGGGCCGCCTCGTCGCCACCGGTCCCGGCGCGGATCTCGACCAGGACGTTCTTGGCGTCGTTGGGGTCGCGCTCGACCATCGCCAGGCGGATCTCCTCTTCCAGCGCCTCGAGCCGCGGTGGCGCCTCCTCGACCATCTTCAGCAGCTCTGCGTCCTCGCCGTCCTCGGCGAGCAACTCCCGCGCCCCCTCGAGATCGTCCTTGAGCTTGCGGTACTCGACCGCAAGCGCCTGCGCCGGCTGCAGTTCGCGGTACTCGCGGCCCACGTCCGCGTAGCGCTCGCGGTCCCCGATCACAGCGGGATCCGACATCTGCGCCTCGAGCTCGGCAAAGCGCACCTCGATCTGCTCGACCAGGGAATCGATCACGCCTCACAACATAGACGGGCATCAACCCTCGCGAACTCGGCATCCTCAGCCACCGGAACAGTGTGATAGTTGACTAGCACACTGAGGGAGGTTACTGTGATAGCTAGCTAGTTCAAAGGTAAACGCGTCGTGGATTCGCATTGGAGGGCCGAGATGAAAACCAACACGCTCGTCGCCGCACCGCCCGACCGCATGGCCTGCCTCGCGCTGCCCAAGTTGATCGGTGCCGGCAACCTGGCAGCGGCAACGGGGTGCTTCACCCGCGATGCCTGCCTGCTGACGCCCGATGCGACCGCGATCCACGATCGCGAGCACATTCGACCGGTGCTCGCCCAGTTAATCGCCCGCCAGATCCGCATCGAGGTCGAGTACAGCAACGCGCTCGTCGCCGGCGATGTCGCCTTTGCTCGCGAGCTCTGGCGCGTCACCGCGCACGGGGCAGCGGGGTCTCACTACGAGCAGTCGTACAGCCCCTCGATGGTCCTCAAACGGATCGAAGGCAGCTGGAAGATCTCGATCGCGGCGCTTTGGGGCTGGGGCGACGCCTAGCTGTAGTTCCTAAGAAGGTTGTTCCCCTGTAGCTCGTTGAGGCGAGCCGCGGGCGGGCGATGGCCGAGGGAGCCGTGCTTGCGGTGGTAGTTGTAGCGATCGAGCCAGCCGGCGAGCTGGAGGCGACGTTCAGCTGAGCTGCCATAGAGACGCCCATAGGCCCACTCGCGCAGCATCGTCTGGATGAAGCGCTCGGCCTTGCCGTTGGTCTGGGGGCGGTAGGGGCGGGTGCGGAGGTGCCGGATGCCCAGCTCCCGGCAGGTCGCGGCGTGGATGGTCGAAACGTAGGGAGAGCCATTGTCGGTCATCACCCGTTCGACCTTTACGCCTCGCCCTGCAAACCACGCAACGGCCCGCCGCAAGAAGGCCGAGGAGGTCTCACCGCGCTCGTTGGGGAGCACCTCCACGTAGGCGAGGCGGGTGGCGTCATCGACGCAGACGTGGCAGCACTCCCAGCCGTAGCCGCGACTGCCGTTGCGATTGCCGATCGCCCGTTTGCCGGCAACCCCGAAGCGCCCCAACTTCTTGACGTCGACGTGGATCAGCTCTCCAGGTCGTGAGCGCTCATAGCGATTGGGTGGCTCCGGAGGCTGCAGGCGGCTGCGCTTGCCCAATCCGATCCGCTTCAGCCACAGAGAGACCTTTGAGAGCGCCAGGCCCAAGACCTCGGCGATCTCCGCGGCGGTCATCCGCAAGCGGCGCAGAGCGGTGATCGCTTCGACCACCGCTTCGGGGGTGCGGTGTGGGATCCGCCGTGGTGCCGAGGAGCGATCGGCAAGCCCATCCTCTCCTTCGGCGCGCCAGCGGCCCAGCCACTTGCGAGCGCTGCGCTCGCTGATGCCGGCGGCCTCGGCCGCCACCATCAGCGACCAGCCCTCCTCTTCGACCCGCTTGACCAAGAGCCTGCGGCTGTTCGGGCAGGTGCGGGCGTTAGCGTGGATCTTCATCCGGTGTCCTCCTTGTTGGGTGGGAGCTTCGACACCCCCAGCCTTCAAGGAGGCCCGGATGAACAACGTTGTTAGGAACTACACCTAGCTAGGCGACGATCTCGATGTGCTGCTGGCCAGCCGCCTCCTCGGGCGACTCGCGGGCAAGCACCGCCTCCAGCGAAGCGATCGCCACCGCCAGCTCTTCTTCGTCGGGCTCACGGGTGGTCAGGTTCTGCAGCATCAGTCCCGGCCACATGATCGCCCGCACCCAGCGCTTGCGCCGGTTTTTGCCCGCCCACTTGATCACCTCGTAGGAGAGGCCGGCGATCAGCGGGATGCCGACGATCCGCGAGAGCACCAGCCAGTACCAGGCGGGCAGGCCGATCGGGGCGAAGACGAAGATCGCCAGCACCATCACGATCAGCAGGAAGCTGGTGCCACAGCGCGGGTGCAGCCGCGAGTAGAGCTTGGCGCGGGCGGGTGTGAGCTCGTCTTCGGCCTCGTAGCAAGAGATCGTCTTGTGCTCGGCGCCGTGGTACTCGAAGACACGACGCAGGTCCTTGAGGCGACTGATCGCCGCGATGTAGCCAATGAAGATGCCGGTTCTCAGCACTCCCTCGACCAGCCAGAAGAGCAGGGGCGAGCCGAGCTGATCCTTGATCAAGCTGGTCAGCCCCACCGGGATGACGAAGAAGAGCCCGACCGCCAACAGCATCGAGAAGAGGATCGTCAGGCCCCACATCCAACCGCCGATTTCTTCCCGCTCACCCTCCTCGTCCTCCTCGAGCTGGGCGTTGGCGGAGATCGCCAGTGCTTTGAAGCCGATCTTCAGCGACTCGCCGAGGGCGACGACGCCGCGCAAGACCGGCAATCGCCAGAGGCGATGCCGCGAGGCCCAGGGCTTGATCGACTCGGAGCTGATCTCGATCTCGCCATCGGGACGGCGCACCGCCACGGCCCAGACCGAGATGCCGCGCATCATCACGCCCTCGAGCACCGCCTGGCCGCCGACCGGCGCGTCGCGCTTGGCGACGAGAGCGCCGTCGGGCATGCGCAGCGGGTCAGCCCCGTTCTTGGACGGCGACGCAGCCTCGGATTGCGGTGAGCCCAGCTCTGGGCTCACGGCTTACTTCCCGGCCTTGGCGTGCTTGGCAGCGCGGCGCTGGAAGCGCTCGACCCTGCCACCCGTATCGACGAGCTTCTGCTTGCCGGTGTAGAACGGGTGGCACTCGGAGCAGAGCTCGACGTGCAGGTCGGCCTGCGTGGAGCGCGTGTAGAACTGATTCCCGCAGGAGCAGTGCACGTTCGCCAGCGTGTACTCAGGATGAATTCCGCTTTTCACGCCCTTCAGTCTAGATGACGCGCGCAATCGACTCAGCCAGGGGTTGTGAATCGGCTCCATCGTGCCGATAGCTCCATCAGTGGAAAGCACGGAGACCGCCACAACCGGGTCGAGCGCGGCGCGACATCTTCGTCATGGCCTTGCCGTGCTGCTGCTCGGCGGCACCGCGATCGTCGCCCTGCACGACTGGCTCGGCATCGGCGCCAGCCTTGATTTCGCGATCAGCGAAGCGCTCTATGACGCGGTCGTGCTCGGTGCCGGCATCGCCTGCCTGATCAGGGCTTCCGACTACCCGCGCGAGCGGGCGGCCTGGCTCTTCATCGGCGCCGCGATCCTCTGCTGGGGGGCGGCCGAGATCTACTGGACGGCCTTCATCGAAGGCAACGCCTCCGCCCCCTATCCCTCGCCGGCCGACATCGGCTACCTCGTCTTCTATCCCCTCGCCTACGCCGGCCTGGCAATGCTGGTGCGGGCTCGGGTCCATGAGATCAAGTGGCGCCTCTGGATGGACGGGCTGATCGCCGCGCTCGGCACGGCGGCGCTGGGAACAGCCTTCGTCTTCGACTTCGTCGCCGAGAAGGCAACCGGCACGACGCTGGAAAAGCTGACGACCCTGTCCTACCCGCTGGGCGACATCGCGATGCTCTCGATGGTCGTCGGCGTGATCGCCCTGACCGGCTGGCGCCCCGGGCGCACCTGGTCGCTCTTGCTTGCCGGCCTCTCCGCCCTGGTGATCGCCGACATCGCCTTCACCCTGCAGTCAACCGACGGCGCGCTGCCCGGCGGCGAATGGATCAACCCGATCTACCTGATCGCCGCGGTCTGCCTCGGAGCCGCCGTCTGGCAGCCGGCGGAAGCCGCCGAGATCACCTCCGCGCACGAAGACGACCGCCGCGAGATCATCGTCCCCGCCGTCTTCGCCGCGGTGATGATCGGGCTCTTCGCGATGCAGTACTACAGCGCTACCGGCGGCCTCTCGACCGTGCTCTGGGCGGCGACGATGACCGCAGTGATCGTCCGCCTGACGATGAGCGACCGCGAGAACCACCGACTGCTCGAGGAAGTGCGAACCGACTCGCTGACCGGTCTCGGCAACCGCGGCCGCATGGAGGTCGAGCTGGCGGTGACCTGCGAACGGGCTAGCGAGGAGCAGCCAGCGATGCTCTACCTCTTCGACCTCAACGGTTTCAAGCGCTACAACGACACCTTCGGCCACCCCGCCGGCGACAAACTGCTGACCCGCCTCGGTGACGCCCTCAAAGCCACGATCGGAGACGACGGGTCCGCCTACCGCATCGGCGGCGACGAGTTCTGCCTGCTGCTCACCTGCGCCGAGGAGCGCTTTGAGGCGGTCGGGCGCTCGGCGACCGAAGCGCTGACCGCAAGTGACCGCGGCGTCGAGGTCGGCTCGTCCTGGGGCACGGCGACGATTCCACTCGAGGCTGGCGACCCCTCGGCCGCGCTGCAGCTCGCCGACGTGCGCATGTACGCGCAGAAGGAGTCGCGCCGTACCGCCACGCCCTCTGTGGGCGTTCCGGAGCCACGCGGCTCCGAGCAGGCGATCAAGGCTAGTCGCGGCTGAGTCCGTCGAGCAGGGCCCCGAGGGTCTGCCCCACTTCTCCCCGCATCTGGTCGGGATCCTCGGCCCGAGCCACCAGCATCGCCGCCTCGTCGAGGGCGCCCATCAGGACGTGGGCCAGCGGTCGCACCGGCTGCGCCTCGATTGCCCCCGCCTCGATCGCCGCCTGCAGCGTCGCTTCGATCAAGCCGAGCCCGTGCGCGGCGGCGATCTCCCGCCAGCGGTCCCAGCCCAGCACCGAGGGCCCGTCGAGCAGCACGATCCGCTGCGCCTCCGGCTCGGTACTGACGCGAAGGAACATCTCCGCCCCCGCTTGCATCGCCTCCAGAGGCGAGGCGGCGTTGGCTTCGAGGGCGCCGGCGGCGATTCGCTCCGCCAGCTCCACCTCGATCTGCTCGTAGACCGCCTCGAAGAGCTCGCGCTTGCCGTCGAAGTGATGGTAGAGCGCACCGCGGGTCACCCCTGCCGCCCGCACGATCTCTTCGGTGCCGACCCCGGCATAGCCGCGCTCGGCGAAAAGCGGTCGCGCCGCGGCGATCAACGATTTGCGCGTCGACTCGGTCCGCTCCGCTTGAGTTCTCTTGGTAACATTCATACTGCCTGTATCTATCTTACGCCCACCGCCAAAACTGCATCAACTTATCCATCTGCTGGATAGAGAATTTGATGCAGTTCGGAGCGGCAACGAGGAGGCCTTGCGATGACCGAAACAACTGAACGCCACGAGATCGACCTGCCGGCGGGGCGGATCCGCTATCGCGAGGCAGGCGAGGGCAAGCCAGTGGTCTTCGTCCACGGTTACCTCGTTGACGGCCGCCTCTGGGACGGGGTCGTCGACAAACTCGCCGATCGCTGCCGCTGCATCGCCCCGGACTGGCCGATCGGCGCCCAGCAGATAGCGATGAAGCCTGATGCGGACCTGACTCCGTACGGGATCGCCGCCACCATCAACAGCTTGCTCGAGGCGCTGGACCTGGAGGACGTGACGATCGTCGGCAACGACTCCGGCGGCGCGATGTCGCAGGTTCTCGTCACCCGCCACCCGCAGCGGATCGGCCGCCTCGTCCTGACCAACTGCGACACCCATGAGAACTTCCCGCCCGGCATCTTCAAGACGATGCCGCCGATCGCCAAGCTGCCCGGTGGCATGGCCCTGCTCGCCGCCCCGTTCAGGATCCCGGCCCTCGCCCGCGCCGCCTTCAAGCCCTTTACGCGCACGAAGATCCCCGACGAGCTCGTCGCCTCCTGGATGCGACCGGGCCTCAACGACCCCGCCGTCAAGCACGACGTCAAGAAGGTCACCGTGGGAATGAACAAGCGCTACACACTGGAGGCGGCCGAGAAGCTGCGCAGCTCGGAGCTGCCGATTCTGCTCACCTGGGCGACCGGCGACAAGCTCTTCCCGATCTCCTACGCGGAACGGCTTGCCAGGGACACTCCGAACGCGCGCATCGTCGAGATCCCCGACGCAAGCACCTTCGTTCCGCTCGACCAACCACAGCGTCTCGCCGACGAGATCGCCACATTCGTCCAGCAAAACTGAGTCAAAACGCGCAAGCTGCGCGTTCTTTTTCGCTACTTGCATGTTTTTCGTCCGACTTGGGCGCGAATGTTCCCAAGTGGAGGTTCCATAACCCCCTACAGGACGGAGAGTCATGCCTAGGGAAATCTTCGACCAGGATCGGCCTCGGAGCACGATGGCGCGACGCCTCGACGAAGCGTTTGCCGGCTGCGACCAGTGGACCCTTGCCCCGCCGACTCAGCGGCGCAGCGAGGCCGTCTTCAGCCCGCAGGCCTCGATTTCGTCGAGGATCAGCGGCAGCGCCGCCGCCGTGCGCACCCAGGAGCCGCGCGCACTGTAGAAGTCGGCATCGTGCAGGAGTACGACGTCGCCGGCAGCGATGCCGGCACTTGCGCGACGGGCGATTGACTCGGCGGTCGCACCACGATCCCAATCGCGACCCCAGCGCGACCACAGCACAGGCCGCCAGCGGAGGCGCGCGGCGCGCAGGGTCGCGGCACTGAAGATTCCGTAAGGGGGGCGGTAGTCGGCAACGGCCTGCCCACCCGCGTCCTCGATTGCTACGCGCGCTCGTTCGGCGTCTTCGAGGAAGGTGCGAGGGCCGAGCCGCAGGAGGTTGCGGTGGCGGTAGCAATGCAGCTCCACCCGGTGCCCCGCCGCGACGATCTCGGCGACAAGCGCCGGCCGCAACGCCACCTGCTCGCCGGCAAGGAAGAAGGTCGCCGTCGCCCCACGCTCGCGCAGGACCTCAAGCACCGCGGGAGTGCCCTGCGGGTGCGGCCCGTCGTCGAAGGTGAGAGCGACCCCCTCCACGCCCTCCTGGTGCAGCTGAATGCCCAACGCGGGCGCGACACCGGGGACGATCGGAGCCAGTGCCGGCCCCGCGTGCAAAACCGTGGCGGCCGAGGCCGCCGCCCCGAGCAGGGCTCCGATCAATGGCCTTCGTGAACTACGGCCTGCGGGGTAGTCGCTGGCGACGATTCGACCGAGGCGGCGTTCGGGCTTTCCGACGGCGGGCTGTCGTTGTCCTTGCCGATGTGGATACGCCCCTCCAAAGGTTTGGCAATCACCTTGTACGGAGCTTCCCGGTCGATCACCGTGAAGAACATCACCACGGCGATCGCGGCCAGGCTGACCGCGGTGGCGACCCGCTCCATGCGCAGGCGCCAAACGGGCTGTGGCTTGACCCGCGGGCGCACGGTCAGCGCCCGCGAGGCGATCGAGGGAAGCGAGGCAAAGGAGGAATCGGGCGAGCGCCGCTCGCGACTGAGGTGCCGCAGCACCGACCCGAGCTCGTGCTCGTCGCGCGCAACCTCGGCCAGACCGAAGCGCTCGAAGGCGGCGTTGTTGGCACGCAGGTGCCCGGCCGAGAAACCGTAGGAGACCACCGGACAGCCGCGGATATGGGCCTCCAGCACGGTCAGCCCGGCGGTGGAGTGGACCATCACGTCGGCGGCGGCCATCCAGTCGCTCATTTGCTCGGTGAAGCCGATGACCTGCACGCGCTCGTTCTCGTCAAAGCGCAGCTCGAGCTTCTCGCGGACGGCCTCGTTGCGGCCGGTGATGCAAACGACGCTGGTGTCGTCGCTGGAGAGCGCCGACTCGATCGCGCCCTCGAGGTCGCCGATGCCCCAACCACCGCCGGAGACGAGGACGAGCCGGTCGTGGACGGGAACGCCGAGGGCCTTGCGTGCGTCAACGCGCGTGCGCGGCATCAGGAAGTCGGGTGAGATCGGTGGCCGCGTCCACTCGACGCTGCCGGGCCCGGCGAGCCGCTCGACTTCCTCGATCGACTCGGGATGGGTGACGAAGTGCAGGTCGACCCCCGGATGCACCCAGTAACGCAGGCCGGCCAGATCGGTGATCGCCGACTGCACCGGGACCAGCAGGCGGCGATTCTCGCGCAGCATGCCCAGCACCGCGGTGACACCGGGATAGGTCGAGATGATCACGTCGGGCTGCTGCTTGTCGATCAAGCGCAGCAGGCCGCGGCTTCCGAGCGCGTAGCTGAGGTGATGCATGAGCCAGCGGGTCGGCGCGAATTTGGTGATCAGCCAGTACTGGATGTCGAACATCCAGGGCATCCAGCGGAAGGTGAAGCGGGAGCCATCGCGGACGACCGATGAGGAGATTCGGCCCATCGCCTGCAGTCCGTTGGCGATCTCGACCTCGGCGTTGGGGACCTCGGCCTCGAGGTCGGCCTTGATGATCCGCGCCGGCAGGTCGTGCCCCTCGCCGATGTCGGCGGTGAGGATGAGAACCCGGGGATCGCGCTCCTCGAAGCGTGAGGCACCCGCCAGCAATGCGCCCGCCGCGTGTTCATTGCCGTTCAGCGAGGGCTGCTTGCCGGGCACCGGGTCGGGCGGACGGGTGGTGTTGCGAACCCACTCGACGTACTTGCGGACCCCTTCCCTGAAGCTCGTACCGGCCTCCCAGCCGAGCTCCTCGAGCGCCCGCTCGTTGGAGATCGCCTTGCCGGGAAAGTCGCCGGGCCGAGGGGGCGTGTGGACGATCTCGCAGTTGTCGGTGTTTTCCTGAACGCGCTCGGCGATTTCGAGGATCGTCACGACCTCGTCGCCGGAGAGGTTGTAGGTGCGGCCGGCGGCCTCGGGAGCGAGCGCGGCGACGATCCCATCAGCAAGGTCCTCGACGTAGATGAAGCTGCGGGTCGTGCTGCCGTCGCCGGCGATCGTCAGCGACTTGCCTTCGAAGGCGAGGTCGGTGAACTTGGCGACGACGCCGGCGGCGCGAGCGCGGGGGCCGTAGGGAATCCCAAAACGCAGGATCGTGCTCTCCAAGTCGTAGAGCTCGGCGTAGCCGGCGCAGTAGGTCTCCCCCGCGAGCTTGGTCGCGGTGTAGAGGTGGCGCGGCGCCGGGATCGGCGTTTCCTCGTCGACCTCTTGCTCGACGCAGTCGCTGTAGACCCAGGTGGTCGAGCCGTAGACGACGCGCCCGACCTTCGCTCGGCAGGCAGCCTCGAGCACGTTGAGCGTGCCGCGGGTGTTGACCTCCTCGGCCAGGACTGGATCGGCGAGGACGTGGCCGACGTCGGCGACGGCGGCGAGGTGGATCACGGCGTCGCAATCGCGCATCGCCAGGTCCAGATTGGCGGGGTCGGTAATGCTGCCGGTGAAGGTCTCGACTTCGAGCGGCGAGTGGTAGGGGGAGGCGCTGAGGTCGAAGATCCGCGGCGTGACGCCACGCTCGATCAGACGGTCGACCACGTGGGAGCCGATGAAGCCGCCGCCGCCGGTTACCAGGACCCTCATGGTTCCTCCTTGGAGTTGAGTGCATCGGCACGGCTCTCGGGCCAGTAGTAGAGCGGCACGCACCAGTGGTTCTCGGCCACCCAGTCGGTGTTCGGCAGCTCATCCGAGCGCCCCATGATGCGGTGGCAGGGTTCCTCGTAGACGCGGCCCGTGGACTTCTCGATCGGGTCGAAGACGATGTACTTGTAGAAGCCCGAGGTCATCCCCTCTGGCAGCTCGAGGCGGGCGGGGTGCAGTGGGTCGAGGTGCTCCGCGGCGTACTCGTTCTTCCAGGCGACGATCTCCTCCATGCGGTCTGCCTGGACCAGGCCGAGCGCCGCGGTGAACTCGCTCATGCGGAAGTTGAGCCCGTCGACCTCATGCTCGAACTTGCCGTAGTTGCGGAACTTGCGGGCGAACTCGATCAGCTCCCCGTTGGCGGAGACGAGCACGCCGCCCTCGCCGGTGGAGACGGTCTTGGTCGCGTAGAGCGAGTAGACGCCAGCATCGCCGAAAGAGCCGGGCTTGCTGGCGCTCCACTCAGCGCCGTGGGCGTGGGCGCAGTCCTCGAGCAGGAAGATCCCGTTGGCGCGGCAGTACTCGGCGATGCGCCCGGCGTCAAAGGAGATGTGGCCGCCGATGTGGACGAGGATCGCCGCCTTCGGCTTGTGCCGCTCGGCCTTGGCCTCGAAGTCGGCGAAGGACATGCAGAGATCGCTGCGGTTGCAATCGACGAACTCCACCGTGGCGCCGGCGTCGATCGCCGCCAGCGGGGTCGCCATGAAGGTATTCGAGGGGCAGAGCACCGTCTCGCCCCGCACCCCGGCGAACTCCAGCGCCGCCAGCGCACCGCCGGCCCAGCTCGAGAGGCCAAGGCTCGGCAGTCCGTTCCAGTCCGCCCAGCGCTGCTCGAACGCCTCCAGCATCCGGCCCTCGGACCACTGCTCGGAGTCGAGCACTTCCGTCCATAGCTCGAAGAGCCTGGCGCGATCGCGATGGTCGAACCCGATCGCGAACTTGCTCGCGTCCGAGACTGGGGAGGTCGAGGTCAAAGGCGCCGCCAGGCTAGCAGCGAAAGCGGACCCGAGCCGGTCGGAAATTCAGTCGGAATCCCCTGTGTGGGCATTCTCAATCACGGCGCCGACCGCCGGCGAGCCCGCCAGCAAGACCGTTCCGGCGACGGCGACGGCCATCGAGGCGACCAGCGCGACCCCGCCCAGCGGGGTCGACCCCCACGACTCGCCAAAGATGAGCGGCGCCAGCAACACCGGCACCAACACCTGTACGGCGAACATCACCGGTGCCACGTGGGTCGCCGGCCGGCGCTGCAGCGCGCTCATCTCGCTCAGCAGGGCCAGCGCCTCCGAGAGCGCCGCCGTTGCCAGCCAAGCGATCGCCACAAGCAAGACGCCCGCCGCCAGCTCATCGGTCAGCAGCTTGCTGGCGATCGCCGTCCAGGCATAGCCAGCGCCGGCACTGATCACGGCCAGCGTGCCAAGGCCCCGGGAACGGCCGCGCAACGCGTAGGGAGCCAGGACGAGGATCGCGATCAGGATCGCGGCCACGGCGATCCCGGCGCCGCCCGCGTGATCCGTGGTCCGCTCGGGAGCGGCCAGAGCCACCCCCGCCACGCCGAGGACAATCGCCGCCACGGCCGCCCACTCGCGCCTCCCCGGTCTCTCGCCGAGGCGCGTTGCCCCAAGCCAGAGCAAGAGGATCAAGCCGCTGGCCAGGCACGGCTGCACGACGGTCAGCGGCGCCAGCAAAAGCGCCACGATCTCCAGCGGCCACCCGGCAAGCCCCAGCGCCGTAGCGCCCAACCAGCGGCGGTTCCGCACCAGCCTGCCGAGCAGCGAGGGCCGCAGCGAGTGCTCCCCGGGCACCTCCCGCGCCTCCAATGCCTGCAGCGCGATCGAGGTGTTGTAGAGCAGCGAAGCCGCGATCGCCGCGGCTATCCCGAGCGCCAGCACGGCCGGGACGCTACTGCCCGCCATCGACGCCCGGCGGGCCGCCGCGCCAATGCTTCGATCTCATGTCACTATTAAAAACTTGATGATCAACATCAACCTCGTCCGCGTCACCCTGCTTCTCTCCGCGCTGCTGTTCGTGGCTGGCTGCGGGGACGGGGGGTCATCTGACGCAACCGCCGAGGGCCCGCGGCCCAAATCGGAACCGCCGCTCTACCACCAGAAGGAATACGACGCCGAAACCGGCTGGACCCTGGGGGTGAGCGACCGCAAAGTCGGGAGCTACCTCGAGACCGTCTGGCACGATCCGGCGAGCTACAGCTCCGAACTGATCATCGACTCGCGGCCCGCCGAGGGCGCGCCCCCACCGATGGCCGCGGCCGAACTGTCCCGGATCCAGGTAAACGCGTTGCCGAAATACAAGGAACGCAGCCTCAAGCGAGTCAAGCTCGGGAAACGCTCAGCGATCCGCTGGGTCTACTACGCCGCCGGAGAAGATCGAATCGCGTACTTCTTCGAGGAATGCGGCACCAGCTTCGCTTTCCGCGGCTCGACCACTCCGATCGCTTTCGAGCCCTTCTCGGAGTTCTACGGCGTCGTCGCCTCGCGCGTTAAAGCGCTCTGCGACGACGACTAGGACGCGGACTCAGGTCTCCTGGTACAGCGGCCCGTCGCCACCCTCGGGCAGGGTCAGGCGACCGCCCTTGGCGGTGATCGCGCCGCACTGCACGCAGTTCGACGCGGTCACGTGCACGTCCACCTCGGCGGCCCCGTTCTCGAGCTGCTCGTCGGGGATCTCGTAGACCTGCGCCGGGCACATCGAGACCCAGGTCTGGGCGATCTCACGCGGCACCTTGGTCTGGATGCGAACGTGGTTGGGGGCGTCGTCACGGGTCGCGTTGCCGGAGAGGAAGACCGAGTCGAGCTTGGCGAAGGTGAGCTCGTTGTCGGGCTTGACGTACATGTCGGCGGCCTTGCCCAGTTCCATCTCGACCTCGGAGTCGTGCTCCTGCTTCCAGTGGCCGCCGGGGAAGTTGCCTTTGGTGATCGTCATCGCCGAGGCCATGGCACCGCCGAGGAAGAAGCCTTTGGAGAAGGGCTGGCGCATGTTGCGCGATTCGTAGAGGTCCTTCTCGATCAGCGACTTGTGGACCTTCTCGTCGTAGGCCTCGAAGTTGACCGAGTCCTGCTTGAGCGACTCGACGATCGTCTCCGCCGCGTACATCCCGGCGTGCATCGCGTAGTGGACGCCCTTCAGGGTCGGCACGTTGACCATGCTGGCGGCGTCGCCGGCGACCACCATGCCGGGCACGGCGAGGCGCTTGGGCATCGCGAAGTAGCCGCCGGAGGGAATCGTCTTGGCGCCCCAGGCGACTCGTTTGCCGCCCTCGAGCAGGTCCTTGATGAAGGGGTGGGTCTTGAGCAGCTGCAGGGCGTCGTGGACCGAGAAGGTCGCGTCGGTGTAGTCGAGGCCGGCGACCAGGCCGATGCAGAGCTTGTCCTCGCCCATCGGGTAGATGAAGCTGCCGCCGAACTCGTTGTAGCGCGGCGACTTGCGCAGCGGCCAACCCATCGTGTGGATCACCCGGTCGAGCGGCTTCTCGATCTCCCAGACCTCCTTGACCCCGAGCTCCCAGCGCATCGGGTCAGCGCCGTTCATGTCGAAGTAGTCGTAGGCGGCGTAGGTGAGGTGGCCGACCGTGCCCTCGGCGAGCACGGTCGCCTTGGCGACGACGTCTGAGCCCGGCTCGAAGTTGCCCAGCTCTTCGCCCTCCTTGCCGCGACCGCGGTCGCCGGAGCGGATGCCCTTGACGACGCGGTCCTCGACCAGCAGCTTGGTGGCGGCGGTCTCGGAGAGGATGTAGACGCCCGCCTCCTCGGCTTTGTCGGAGAGGAAGCGGCCCAGCTTCGAGACCGAGGTGACGTAGTTGCCGTGGTTGCGGAAGTTCGGCGGCATCGGCTTCAGCGGCAGCGCCGCCTTCGAGGTGAGCAGGTAGACCGCGTCCTTGGTCACCTCCTGGAAGACCGGCCACTCCTCCTTGGGCAGGTCGGGGAAGAGCTCTTCCATCGCCGAGGGCTTCATGTTCGCCCCGGAGAGCAGGTGGGCGCCGGCGACCTTGCCCTTCTCGATCACCGCGACCGGGACTTCGCCGAGCTTCTCGGTCAGCTCCGGCTCGTTCTCGAGCAGCTGCATGATCTTGTTGGCGCAGGCGAGCCCGGCGGGGCCGCCCCCGACGATCGCGATGCCGACCTCGATGCGCTCGTCCTCGGCGTCAGTCGGCGGGCCGATCACGTCGGCCGGGTCGAACGGCGGCGGGAACTCACTCGGTGCTACAGCCGGCATCGCATGCTCCAATCGTCGTCAGGTGAACAAACGGCACCCGGGGAGCCGAAGCCCCCCGGGGGAAACGTCAGCCGCCCTTCTTGGCCTTGATCGCCTCGGTCAGCTTGGGGACGATCTTGTGCAGGTCGCCCACCACGCCGAGATCCGAGAACTCGAAGATCGGCGCGTTTTGATCCTTGTTGATGGCGAGGATGTTCTCCGAGCTCTGCATCCCGACCTTGTGCTGGATCGCGCCGGAGATGCCGGCGGCCAGGTAGAGCTTCGGCGCGACCGTCTTGCCGGTCTGGCCGATCTGGGCCGCGTAGGGATACCAACCGGCGTCGACCACGGCGCGGGTGGCGGCAACCGCCCCGCCCATCGCCTCGGCCAGTTCCTCGCACTGCTTGAAGCCGTCGGCGGCACCGAGGCCGCGACCGCCACCGACGAGGATCTCGGCGTCCTCGATGTTGACGTCGGCGCCGCGCTGCTCGCCGCGCTGGACCAGCTTGGCCTTGGAGGACCAGGGCGAGAGCTCGACTTGGACGTCGACGACCTCGGCCGTGCCACCGCTCTCCTTGGCGTCGAAGGCGTTGAGACGGCTGATGATGATTCCCGGCTCGGAGACATAACCGACGTCGGCGATCTGGGAGTCCTGCAGGATCGGCCGCTCGACGACGAGCTTGCCATCGGACACCTTGACCTCGGTGACCTCCATCGTCACGCCGGCATTGAGGCGGGCGGTGAGGCCTGCGCCGATCTCGAAGCCGAGCAGGCCACCGCCGAAGAGGGCGTAACTGATGCCCTCGTCCTGGATGACTTTGGCCATCGCGTCGACGATCGGCTGGGCCAGGCCCTCGGGCACGTCCTTGGCCCGGTAGACCTTGGCCGCGCCCCAGTTGCCGAGGCCTGCACAGGCGTCGTCGGCGATGTCGCCAACGACCAGCGCGGCCGCCTCGCCACCGATTTCGCCGGCCAGCTTGGCGGCCTCGGAGATCGCTCCGAGCGAGTTCTTGTTGAAGTTGCCCTCGTCGTCGTGGAGGGCGTAAACCAGGATGCCTGCCATCTAGATCAGCTTCCTCTCGTCGAGCCAGGCGACGATCTTTTCGACCGTCTCGTTGGTGTCCTCGTCCTCGATGATCTCGCCGGCCTGCTTGGCGGGCGGCGGGTTGAGGGCCAGAACGGATGTCTTGGAGCCGTCGCTGCCGACCATGCCGGCTTCGATGCCGACGTCGCCGGTCGCCTTGGCGTCGAGGGGCTTCTTCTTGGCGCCCATGATCGCCTTCAGGCTCGGGTAGCGGGGCTCGTTGATCGCGTCGCCGACGCTGATCACGGCGGGCAGCTCGACCTCGACCGTGTCGTAGCCGTACTCGGCCTGGCGCTCGCAGCGCAGCTTGCCGTCGGTGACGTCGATCTTGATCACCTGGGTCAGGGAGGGCATCTTCAGGTGGTCGGCGACGACGGCGCCGATCGTGTAGCACTCGCCGTCATCGGACTGCTGTCCGAGCAGGACCAGATCCGGACTCTCGGACTCGAGCACCTTGGCCAGCGAGTAGCCGGTGGCGCAGACGTCGGAGCCGCTGAGCGCGTCGTCGGAGAGGTGCACGGAGCGGTCCGCTCCGAGCGCGACCGCCTTATGCAGGGCACGGACGGCGGAGTCGGGGCCCATCGTCACCGCGACGACCTCCTCGACCGGGATCGCGCCGCCCTCCTTGATCTGCATGGCGGCCTCGATGGCGTGTGTGTCGAAGGGGTTCAGGTTCTTCTCGCCGCTGCGGTCCAGGCGCATCGTGTTGGAGTCGATGCGCTTCTGAACTGCGGCGTCCGGAACCTCCTTGACCAGGACGCAGATCTTCAAGTTCAAGCCTCCTTGGCTGTGTTCTGCTGTGTTCTCAAGTTGGTTGACTGACCAGTCAATCAGTCTATCTATAGGTAGCGCGGCGGGAGGTTAGCGGGCGCAGCAGAAAGCCGTTCCGCGACCCGCAGCGGGGGGCTAGACGTCGTCGCGCTCGGAAGCGTTCTCGCGGATGAAATCGACGATGTCGTCGGTTCCGGCCCCGGGAGTGAAGACCTCGGCGACGCCGAGCTTCTTCAACTCGGGGATGTCCTCGGCCGGGATCGTGCCGCCGACCGTGACCAGGACGTCGTCGACCCCCTGGGCGGCGAGCAGCTCGACCACCTTCGGCACCAGCGTCATGTGGGCGCCGGAGAGGATCGAGAGGCCGACCGCATCGGCGTCCTCCTGGATCACCGTCTCGGCAATCTGCTCCGGCGTCTGGTGCAGGCCGGTGTAGATCACCTCCATCCCCGCGTCGCGCAGGGCGCGAGCGATGATCTTGGCGCCGCGATCGTGCCCGTCCAAGCCGGGCTTGGCGACGACGACGCGGATCTTGCGGGCGGTTGCGGTACTCATGCGGGCGGAAGATTAGCGGTGACCCTTGGCTCGGCTCCGTCCGCGCCCTTCTGCGGGCCAGCCGATTGGCCCGCGAGCGCCTAACTCTTTCGTGCCTTCTTCGAATTGAAGATCGTCTTGTTTCTCCCGCAGGCCGGGCAGATCGCTGCCTGCCTTCCCGTCAAGCCGTTGTCGTGACCGCAGTGGACGCATTTGCTCTGATTCATCAGGTTCCACTTCGCGGCGCCGTAGCCGACGACGATGACGGCCACCACCAAGAAGGTCACAATGCTCCCCCCGAGCCTGCTTGTTGAATCGCCAGCGTTGCCATTTCATCGATCTCCTTGACTCTGCGGATATACGACGGATTGGCAATAGGTAGAGACCTGCGAATTGTTTTCGATGTAGGCAAACCCGGCTTCAACTTCGACACCTAGGCCGTTAATCTCGTTCTGAACCTCAGGGATGCAGGCTTCGAGTTTTTTTAGCTTGTATTCGAGGGTCTGAAGTTCTTCCTCGGCATCGCTGCCCGTACTCTTGGCGAGCTTCGCTGTCTGTCCTTCGACGACGGTCACCTGAGCTTCCAGGTCGTCCACCTTGCTGTCTAGGTCATCTGTCTGCACGACGCTGAACACCCCAACCGCTACCAGGGCAGCCGCGAGGAGCCCAATCAGAATCGCGCCCATTTTCACGGACATAGCTTTCATACCCTGCTGCGCCTCCATCCCATTCGGATCGGAAATCGCGGGCGAGCCTATTCAGGAACGCACAAAGTAGTCAAGCAGGCTGCCGCCAAGTCACCCTCTGCCCAATCGAGACGTCGGACTAGAAAACGGGCGACTCGGTGTAGGTGCCGAAGACCTCCTGCATCGCCGCGATCATCTCGCCCTCGCTGGCGCGTGCACGCGCCGCGGCGATGATTGGCGGCATCAGGTTCTCCTCGGTCGCGGCCGCCCGCTTGAGCTCGGCGAGGGCGCTGTCGACGGCCGCGGAGTCGCGCTTTGCCTTGGTCGCGGCGAGGCGATCGGTCTGCTTGCGTTCGAGCGCGGGGTCGATGCGCAGGATCGGGGTCGGCTCTTCGTCCTCCTGGATGAAGTCGTTGACGCCGACGACGATGCGGCGGCGGTCGTTGAGCTCCTGTTGGAAGCGGAAGGAGGCGTCGGCGATCTCGCGCTGGGGGAAGTTCTGGCGGATCGCCTCGACCATCCCCCCCACCTCGTCGATGCGCCGGAAGTAGTCGTAGGCCGCCTCCTCCATCTCGTCGGTCAGCTTCTCGACGAACCAGGAGCCGCCAAAGGGGTCGGGGGTGTTCGCGACCCCGGACTCGAGGGCGATGATCTGCTGGGTGCGCAGCGCCACCCGCACCGCCTCCTCGGTCGGCAGCGCCAGCGCCTCGTCGAAGGAGTTGGTGTGCAGCGACTGGGTCCCGCCAAGCACCGCCGCCAGGGCCTCCAGCGAGGTGCGGACGACGTTGTTGAGCGGCTGCTGGGCGGTCAGCGAGACGCCGGCGGTCTGGGCGTGGAAGCGCAGCCGCATCGACTCCTCGCGCTTGGCGCCGTAGGTCTCCTTCATCTCGCGGGCCCAGATCCGGCGCGCCGCCCGGTACTTGGCGATCTCCTCGAAGAAGTCGATGTGGGCGTTGAAGAAGAAGGAGAGGCGGGGGGCGAAGTCGTCGACGTCGAGGCCGCGCTCGAGCGCCCGCTCGACGTAGGTGAAGCCGTCCTTGAGCGTGAAGGCGAGCTCCTGCTGCGCGGTCGAGCCGGCCTCGCGGATGTGGTAGCCGGAGATCGAGACCGGGTGCCAGCGCGGCATGTTCTCGCTGCACCACTCGATCATGTCGGTGACCAGGCGCATCGCCGGCTCGATCGGGAAGCACCACTCCTTCTGGGCGATGTACTCCTTGAGGATGTCGGTCTGGATCGTGCCGCCGAGCTTCTCCGGCGGCACCCCCTGCTGCTCGCCGACGAGGACGTAGAAGGCGAGCAGGATCGCGGCTGGCGCGTTGATCGTCATCGAGGTGGTGACGCCACAGAGCGGGATGCCATCGAAGAGCTGTTCCATGTCGTCGAGCGTGTCGACGGCGACGCCCTCGCGGCCGACCTCGCCGAGGCTGCGGACGTGGTCGGAGTCGTAGCCCATCAGGGTCGGCATGTCGAAGGCGGTCGAGAGGCCGGTCTGGCCGTGGTCGAGCAGGTAGTGGAAGCGCTCGTTGGTCTCCTCGACCGTGCCGAAGCCGGCGAACTGGCGCATCGTCCAGAGCCGCCCCCGGTACATCGAGGAGTAGGGCCCACGGGTGAAGGGGTACTCGCCCGGCGCCCCGATCGTCTCCTCAGGGTTCTCGGGAGCGTGCTCAGGGCCGTAGAGCGGCGCGATCGGCTGCCCCGACATCGTCGAGAACTCCGCCTCACGCTCCTTGTAGCCCGGCTTCTCGCGCGGCTCGATCGCCATGCGCACAGTCTAGGCGCGACGAAGTCAAACCCCTTGGCGAGTTACGTGCCCCGCAGGGGGACCTAACTCGCCAAGCCCTAGCGGCGAGCGGTGAAGCGCCGGGGTGGCTGCTTGCGGCGGGCGGCGATGCGCGAGCCGCCGAAACCGGCGACGGTCGCCAGCAGGGTGACCGCGATCGCGACCAGACGCCGGCCGAGGCGCTCGAAGCGCAGCGTCTGCCAACCCTCGTCGCGGGCGATCTCGGCCAGCGGTGGGTCGGGATTGACGACCACCGGATTGCCGACCGCGCGCAGCATCGGCAGATCGGAGACCGAGTCGGAGTAGGCGTAGGAAGAGGCGAGGTCGATGTCGTGCTCGCTGGCGAAGATCCGCATCGCCTCGACCTTTCCCTCGCCGTAGACGAAGGGACCGTCGAAGCGGCCGGTGAGGGCACCGTCCTCACCGACTTCGTAGCTGGTGCCGACGCCGCCGTCCATGCCGAGCACGTTGGCGAGCGGCTCGACCACACCACTGCCGGCGGCGCTGACGATGAAGGTGGGACGGCCGGCGTCCTGATGGCCGTAGACCTCGTCGAGCATTTGCGGGTAGACGCGCGGCAGGATCGCCGCCATCACCTCCGGGTTCATCCGCTCGAAGCTGCGCGCCGGCACCCCGGCGATCAGTTCGCGGGCGGCTTTCAGCACCTCGCGGGTTCGCTCGTCGGTGGTCCCGCGCAAGCGGTACTGCAGATGCTCGAAGCCCCAGCTGGCCAGCTGACGGCGGCTGACCAGCTTGTGACGGGCCGCGACGCGGGCGAACTGCATCCCCGACGACCCCGCCATCAGGGTCTTGTCGAGATCAAAGAACGCCGCGGCGCGGCTCACCGGATTACTGGCCGTCGACCTCGATCACGATCGCGTCACCCTGGCCGCCACCGCTGCAGATCGCGGCGACGCCGATGCCACCGCCGCGCCGGCCCAGCTCGAGGACCAGCGAGCCGATGATGCGGGCGCCGGAGGCGCCGATGGGGTGACCGAGCGCGATCGCGCCGCCGTTGACGTTGACGTTGTCCTCCCCGACGCCGAGCATCCGCATCGAGTTGAGCGCGACCGAGGCAAAGGCCTCGTTGATCTCCCAGAGGTCGACGTCCTCGGGCGTCTTGCCGATCTTCTCCAGCGCCTGCTTGGCGGCGTTGGCCGGCGTTTTCGCCAGGTAAGGAAAGTCGTCGGCGACGGTGCCGTAGGCGAGCACGCGGGCCAGCGGCGTGCGGCCTTCCTTTTCGGCCCAATCTTCGGAGGCGATCACGATCGCGCCGGCGCCGTCGTTGACACCAGGAGCGTTGCCGGCGGTGTGGGTGGCGTCGTCGCCACCGATCGCGCGCAGGCCGGCGAGGGTCTCAACCGTGGTCTCGGGGCGGATCGCCTCGTCGGACTCAATCGTGTGCTCGCCCTTGCGCGACTTGACCGTGACGCCGGCGATCTCGTCGGCGAGGCGGCCGGCGTCGGTCGCCTCGGCGGCGAGCCGGTGCGAGCGCTCGGCGAAGCGGTCCATGTCGGCGCGGGTGATCTCAAGCTCGTTGGAGACCTCGCTCGCCTCGTTGATCATCTGCTTCTCGGTGAAGGGGTTGGTGAGGCCGTCGTGGACCATCGCGTCGATCGTCTCGACGTGGCCCATGCGGTAGCCGAAGCGGGCGCCCGGCAGCAGGTGCGGGGCCTGGCTCATCGACTCCATGCCGCCGGTGACGGCGACGTCGGTGTCGCCGGCGCGGATTGCCATGTCGGCGATGCCGAGCGAGCGCATGCCCGAGGCGCAGACCTTGTTGATCGTCTCCGAGGGCACCTCCTTGGGGATGCCGCCCTTGATCTGGGCCTGGCGCGAGGGGATCTGGCCCTGGCCGGCCTGCAGGACCTGGCCGAAGACGACCTGCTGGACCTGGTCGGGGGCGACACCGGAGCGCTCGAGCGCCGCGCTGATCGCGTGGCCGCCGAGGTCGGTGGCGTCGAGGGACGAGAGCGTTCCGCCCATCTTGCCGAAGGGCGTGCGCGCAGTACTGAGGATCACTGAACTGGGCATCGGGGACCTTTCTCTGAGTGTTTGTGCCGGATCTCGGCTCGATCAGGGCCGCCTGGCCCACGCTTGGGACGATAGCGGGAGGCTTGGGCCAGCCGCCGTGCGCAACGTCATAGACTCGCGAGTTCGATGAAGGTCTCCGTCAGCCAGAGTCGAGCTCGCCGCCGTCGACGCCGAGCTCGTCGCGATCGGCCTCTGCGAGGGTGAGGAGCTGCCGGCCGAGCTCTCAGCCGCGCGCGGCGGCGCCGACGCCAAGGGCGGTTTCAAGAAGCTGACGACAATCCATCCCGAGCAGCCCGCCCGGGTGCTGGTGGCCGGCCTCGGCAAGCGCGAGGAGCTCGACGCCGAGCGGCTGCGGATCGCTTCCGCCCTGGTCGCGAAAGAGGCGGTGAAGCTGAGTGCGAGCTCGCTCGCTTGGGTCCTCCCGGACGGCGACGAGCAAGGTGCGCTCGCCGAGGGCATCGTCACCGGGACGATCCTCGGCTCCTACAACTTCAACCAGTTCAAGAGCGTGGACGAGGACGATCCGGAGCCTTCCGGACTCGACCAGCTGACCCTGCTGGGGCCGGAGGGCGTCGCCGAGGCGGCCGAGGTTGCCCGCGTCTGCGCCGAGGCGCAGAACCAGGCCCGCGATCTTCAAAGCCTGCCGTCCAATGTGGCCACCCCCTCCTACCTGGGCCGGCGCGCCCGCGAGATCGCCTCCGCCCACCCGGCGGTGAAAGTCGACGTGCTGGGACGAGAGGAGATCGCCGAGAAGAAGATGGGCGGCCTGGTCGCGGTCAGTCAAGGAGGCCCCGAGGAGCCGAAGCTGATCGTGCTCCGCTACGAAAACGGCGGCTCCGGCGAGACGCTCGGCTTCGTCGGCAAGGGAGTCACCTTCGATACCGGCGGCATCTCGCTGAAGACGCCGGGCGGCATGCACGAGATGAAGATGGACATGTCGGGCGCTGCCGCCGTTCTAGGCGCGGTGCGGGCGATCGCCGAGCTGGAGCTAAAAGTCAACCTGATCGCCGTCATCCCCTCGACCGAGAACATGCCCTCCGGCACCGCGATCAAGCCCGGCGACATCATCACCCAGTACAACGGCAAGACGGTCGAGATCAACAACACCGATGCCGAGGGGCGCCTGATCCTCGCCGACGCGCTCGCCTACGCGATCGAGCAGGGCGCCGATCGCGTCGTCGACATCGCGACGCTGACCGGGGCGGTGATGATCGCGCTGGGGTCCACCTACGCCGCGGTGATCGGCAACGACGACCGCCTGGTCGGCCAGATCGAAGGGGTCGGCACGGAAACCGGCGAGCTGGTCTGGCGCCTTCCCCTCCACGCCGAGTACACGGCGCTGATGAAGGGCACCTTCGCCGACCTGACCAACGCCGCGGCGAAGCGCAAGGCGGGCACGATCTCCGCCGCGGGCTTCCTCGAGGAATTCGTTGGCGAGACCCCCTGGGCCCACCTCGACATCGCCGGCACCGCCTGGGACGTCGGCCGCCCCTACACCGGCAACGACGCCAGCGGCTACGGAGTGCGGTTGCTCACCGCGCTGGCGCGCTCCATCGCCTCCTAACCCCATGGCGCACGCGTCAGCCGTCCATGCGACGGAAAAAGCGTTGCACTGAGCTAGGAGAGGATCATGCAGGTGGCGATGCCGTGGGCGAGCAGCTTGCCGCTGTCGGCCGCTGTGAGGTTGGCCTCGACCGTTGCTTGGCGGCGGCCGCGGTAGAGCACGTTGGCCTCGCAGAGCACGCGGCCGGTGTCGCGGGTGATCGGGCGCACGTACTTGGCCTCGAGGCCAAGCGAGGTGTAGCCAACGCCGGCTGGCAGGGTCGTATGCACGGCACAGCCGAGAGCGGAGTCGAGCAGGGTCGCGGCGTAGCCGCCGTGGACGACGCCGATCGGGTTGTAGTGCTCCTCGCCCGGTTCGCCCTCGAAGACGGCGCGGCCGTCGCCGAGCTCGATCGGGCGCATCCGCATCGTCACCGCGATCGGCGGCGGTGGCATCTCGCCGGCGACGATCGCTTCCATGTACTCCATGCCGGTCATCGTCGCCCCGGCGGCAGCGGTCGGCACCGGGTCCTGCCAGACCAGCTCGCGGCGACGGGTGAGCTCGGGCCGCGACTCGGCGAAGGCAAGTGCCGCCTCGACCGCGCCGCCGCCCTGCTCGGCCACGCCCTCGGCGCTCAACGGCCCGCCCTGCGCGCCGGAGCGTGGCCGCGCTCACGAACCGAGTGCGGACTCGCCGGGTAGACCAAATCGGCGGTGATCTCGGCCTGACTGATCGAGATCCGTGGTGCCTTCGCGCGGTGGTGGTACCTATGTCTGGGGATCAGCCTCATCTCACTGCCCTCCGTTTTGACATTCCTCCTGACTTCGCTTTTCGTTCCGCATACCGGCACTAAAGACGAAGTCAACGGCTTCGGTTGCTTGAAGCAACTCTCTTGAGCTCGACCCTAAACCAGTTAGTTGCTTGATGCAACTCTGTGTGCCAAGATCACTTTATGCTGCGCAACGACTATCCGGGGCAGATCTGCTCGATCGCCAGGTCTCTAGAAGTGGTCGGCGAGCGCTGGTCGCTGCTGATCGTGCGCGACGTGATGAACGGCCACCGCCGCTTCGATCAGCTACAGAAGGCACTGGGCGTGGCGCGCAACGTGCTCTCCGCTCGACTGCAGCGCCTGATCGAGGAGGACATCCTCGAGCGCCGCCCCTACCAGCGCAATCCGGAGCGCTACGAGTACTTCCTCACCGAGAAGGGGCTGGACCTCTGGCCGGCCCTGATCGCCTTGCTCAACTGGGGCGATCGCTACTCCCCCAGCCCCGACGGCCCGCCGATGCTGATCGTCCACAAGGAGTGCGGTGGCGCGGTCAGCGACCGCGGCATCTGCGAGAGCTGCGGCGAGGTCCTGCGCGCCCGCGACGCCCGCGCTGTTCCCGGGCCGGGGTTGGCAACCGCGGACCTGGATGCCGCGGCGGTCGCGGCGCGCTAGCTTTGGCTGTGCGGCCAGCAACCAGCTACTAGGAGGAACACGATGGCGACAGCGGCGGAGATCCAGGCGCGCGACAAGGTCTTTATCGGCGGCGAGTGGGTCGAGCCGGAGGCCTCCGGAACGCTCGTGGTCGTCAACTCGACCAGCGAGGAGACGATGGGGTCGATCCCGGCCTGCACGGCGGCCGACGCCGATCGCGCCGTGGTTGCGGCGCGCGATGCCTTCGAGTCCTGGTCGCAGGCCTCGCGCGAGGAGCGCGCCGGCTACATGAGCGCGATCTCTGCCGGCCTTGCTGAGCGTGCCGATGAGATCGCGGCGACGATCTCGCAGGAGCTCGGCATGCCGCTGACTCTGAGCAGGATGATTCAGGCCGGACTGCCGATCGCCCAGTTCGGCGCGATGCCGAACTTGATGGAGGAAGTGCGCTGGGAGGAGGAGATCGGCAACTCGCGGGTGCTGCGCGAGCCGGTCGGCGTGCTCGGCGCGATCACCCCCTGGAACTACCCGCTCAACCAGATCGCCTGCAAGGTCGCCCCCGCCCTCGCCGCCGGCTGCACCGTCGTGCTCAAGCCGAGCGAGATCGTGCCGCTCAACGCCTTCATCCTCGCCGAGGTGATCGAGGCCGCCGGCCTGCCGGCCGGGGTCTTCAATCTCGTCACCGGCACCGGCCCGGTCGTCGGCGAGGCGATCGCCGCTCACCCCGGCGTCGACATGGTCTCCTTCACCGGCTCGACCCGCGCCGGCCGCCGCGTCTCCGAGCTCGCGTCGGCGACGGTGAAGCCGGTCGCGATGGAGCTCGGCGGCAAGTCGCCGAACGTGATCCTCGACGACGCCGACCTGGGCAAGACCGTGCCCGACGGAGTCGGCAAGTGCTACCTCAACTCGGGCCAGACCTGCAGCGCCCTGACCCGCATGCTGGTGCCGCGCGAGCGGCTGGCCGAGGCCGAGGCAATTGCCGCCCAGGCGGCCGAGACCTTTACCCCGGGCGACCCCTTCGAGGACTCGACCCGACTCGGGCCGCTGGTCTCCGAGACCCAGCGCGAGCGCGTGCGCGGCTACATCGAGAAGGGCGAGAACGAAGGCGCCAAGCTGATCACCGGCGGCGCTGCTGCTCCCGATGGCCTCGACAAGGGCTACTTCGTCCGCCCCACGGTCTTCTCCGAGGTGACGCCGGAGATGACTATCGCCCAGGAGGAGATCTTCGGCCCGGTGCTGGCGATCCAGCCCTACGACGGCGAGGACGACGCGGTGCGGATCGCCAACGACACCGACTACGGGCTTGCGGGCGGCGTCTGGTCCGCAGACCAAGACCGCGCGATCTCGGTCGCCAAGCGAATTCGTACCGGGCAGATCGAGATCAATGGCGGGGCGTTCAACCCGCTCGCTCCCTTCGGCGGGTACAAGCAGTCGGGGCATGGGCGTGAGAACGGGCGCTATGCGATTGAGGAGTTGCTGCAGGTGAAGTCGCTGCAGCTATAAGCGTGGCGGCGGGGAGGGTTGGCGTGTCCCTCCCGCTTGCTGGGTTTTTCGCCTGCGTACTGGGCCGCCATCCGAGGATGTCTGTGGGGCGAAAAAGGGGACGCCGCTGCGCGGGAGGGACACGCCAACCCTCCTCACGGGGCGAATAGGCTGCCCGGAGATGAACTTCGATCTCACTGACGAGCAGAGGTTGTTGCGGGACACGGTGCGGGAGTTTGCGCTGGCGGAGGTGAAGCCCGTTGCGGAGGAGTTGGACCGCGAGAAGCGCTTTCCCTATGCGATCGTCGAGAAGCTCGGGGGCTTGGGGTTGATGGGGATTCCGTTTCCGCAGGAGTACGGCGGGGGCGGGGCTGACACGCTCAGCTATGTGCTGGCGGTGGAAGAGCTGGCTCGGATTGACTCCTCGGTCTGCATCACGATGGCGGCGCACACGTCGCTGGGGACGATGCCGATCTATCTCTGGGGATCGGATGAGCAGAAAAGCGAGTGGCTGCCGCAGCTCTGCGCCGGGGAAAGGCTTGCCTCGTTTGGGCTGACCGAGCCGGAGGCCGGGTCCGATGCGGGGAACGTGCGGACGACGGCCAAGCTCGATGGCGGAGAATGGGTCGTCAACGGGGCCAAGCAGTTCATCACCAACTCCGGGACCGACATCTCCGGCTGTGTCTCGATCACCGCCGTCACCGGCGAGGCGAACGGGCGCAAGGAGATCTCGAATTTGATCGTGCCCAACGGCACGCCTGGCTACGAGGCCGGCGAGCCCTACCGCAAGATGGGCTGGAACGCCTCCGACACGCGGCCGCTCAGCTTCGAGGACTGCCGCATCCCGGAGGCCAACTTGCTCGGCCGCCGCGGCGACGGTTTCAAGAACTTTCTCCACATCCTCGACGGCGGCCGGATCGGCGTCGCGGCGATGGGTGTGGGCCTCGCCCAGGGCGCCCTCGATGAGGCGATCTCCTACGCCAAGGAGCGCCAGGCCTTCGGCCAGGCGATCGCCAAATTCCAATCGATCCAGGCCAAGATCGCCGACCTCTCGGCGCAGATCGAGGCCGCCCGCCTGCTCACCTGGCGCGCCGCCTTGGAGAAGGACGCGGGTCAGTCATTCACCCTCACCGCCGCCCAGGCGAAGCTGATCACCGGCCGCCTCGCCGTGCGGGCTACCGAGGAGGCGGTGCAGATCCATGGCGGCTACGGCTTCATCGAGGAGTACCCGGTCTGCCGCTTCTACCGCGACGCCAAGATCCTCACCATCGGCGAGGGCACCGACGAGGTGCAGCAGATGGTGATCGCCCGCCAGCTGGGGTGCTAGGTCAGACCACGAGGCTGTTGGGGTCACTCCCCAGGCCGCTTCGCGGGAGTTCCTGGGGAGTGACCCCAACAGCCCCTGGACGCGACGCGCGCCCTGAGCTTCAAGATCAAGCGGGGCGGAGGGTGAAGTGGACGCTGGTGCCGGGGGCGCCGTTCTCTAGCCAGATGCGGCCGCCGTGGGCCTCGACGATCGCCCGCGAGATCGCCAGGCCGAGGCCGGCGCCATCCTCGCTGCGCGCCTCGTCGCCGCGGTAGAAGGCCTCGAACACCCGCTCCCCGTCCGCCGCTGAGACCCCCTCGCCATCGTCGGCCACCTCAACCTCGACGCCGCCTGAGTCGGCTCGCGCCCGCACTGTGACGCTGCCGTCGGCGGGGGTGTGGCGGATCGCGTTCTGGGTCAGGTTGAGCAGGACCCGCTGCACCTTCTCGGCGTTGGCCCGAGCCAGCACCTCGTCCGCCGGCAGCTCGGCAGCGAGGACGACGCCGCGCGCCTCGGCCGGCGCTCGCATCGCCGCGACGGTGTCGCCGATCAGCTGACCCAGCTCGATCCGCTCCATCGTCCAGGAGATCTCCCCCGCCTCGATCCGCGAGAGCTCGAAGAGGTCGTCGATCAGCGTGGTCAACGCCTCCACATGGGTGCGCATCTCCCGCAGGTAACGCTCACGGGTCTCCCCCGTCGCGACGCCATCGTCGATCGCCTCGACCAGGAGGCGCAGCGAGGCGAGCGGCGTGCGCAGGTCGTGCGAGACGGCAGCGACCATCTGGCGACGGGCGTCCTCGATCTGGCGGCGCGAGCGCTCCTCCATCGCCAGGCGCACCGCGAGCGCGGCGGCGAGGGCCGCGCCGATGAGAGCGAGGGCGACGAACACGACCTGGGTCAGGCCCATCCAGTGCGGCACGGTCACCGCGGCAGCGCCGGCAAGGAAAGCGGCGATGGCGATGACCACGGCGCGCTTCATCGCCTTGCCCCAAGGTCTCTGCTGGGCGAGCTCACGGTCGCAACCTGTAGCCGACGCCCCACACCGTCTCGATGAAGCGGGGCTCGGCGGGGTCGTCACCGAGCTTGGCGCGCAGGCGGCGGACGTGGACGGTGACGGTGCTGGTGTCGTTGAAGAAGGGGAAGCCCCAAACCGCTTCCATCAGCTGGTCGCGGGAGAAGACCTGGCCGGGATGGGCAGCGAGGTAGGCGAGCAGGTCGAACTCACGCTGGGTCAGCGAGATTTCCTTGCCGTCGAGCGTCACCGTCCGCATCGAAGGGTCGATGCGGAGCGCCCCGACCTCGATCGGCGGCGGCGCCTCCTCCCCTGCCTCGGTCGGCGCGACCCGACGCAACACCGCGTCGACCCGAGCGACCAGCTCGGCCGGCGAGAACGGCTTGACCACGTAGTCATCGGCGCCGCGCCGCAGGCCAGCCAGGCGGTCGGACTCCTCGCCGCGCGCGGTGAGCAGGATCACCGGCACCGGCGGGCCGGGGCGCTCGTGCAGCCGCCGCATCACCTCGAGGCCGTCGATGCCGGGCAGCATCAGGTCGAGCACGATCAAGTCGGGGGCGCCCTCCTCGGCGATCCGCAGCGCCTCGGGACCATCTGCGGCCTGCAGCGTCGCGTAGCCCGCCCGCTCCATGTAGCGGGCGACGACCTCGACGATCGTCGGCTCGTCGTCGACGACCAGAACGGTGCCGTTCGCGGTCTCAGCCATGGAGGAGATTCTCTCGGTTGGGTCAGGCGCGCGCCCGCGCTCCCGCGTCCGGGGGCGGCTAACCGAAGGTGAAGGCATAGCCCGTCACCCCCGCTTCCGGCTCGAGCGTCAGCACGTGGTTTCCGACGCTTGGCATGTCGACGAGCTCGTAGAGACGCTGCGAGTCGACCTTGACCGCGCCTGCGCGAACATCGGAGCCGGCAAGCGCGCTCGGTATCGGCTTGCCGTCGAGGAGCACCTTTACCTGGCGCGCTCGCCCGGGCGAGCCGAGCACGAGATAGACCCGGCGGGCGCCGAAGTTGAGTCGCAGCGAACCGCCCTTCGCCGTGGCCGAGTCGAGCGTGATCCGCCAGCGGCCCGTGTAGGCGAATTCGTTCGGGCCGGGCTCGGCCGGCTTGGCGAAGTCGTGGGTGCCGGGCGAAAGCATCGGGTTGGTAAAGCGTTCGGCCCTGGCAGCGCCGAGGTAGGTCTCGGGTGTGGTCACCCCGGCCGCGGCTTCGATCCCGTGCGCACCGGAGTCGTGCTTGGCCACGGAGTGGCCGGCTTCGGCCAACAGCTCGCGGATGATCTGCTCCTTCTCGCCGTATTCGCCCTCGCCGTAGTGAGCGAAGCGAACCCGTCCCCGGGCGTCGATGAAGTACTCGGAGGGCCAGTACTGGGTGCCGTAGGCGCTCCAGGTCGCCAGGTCGTTGTCCTGGGCGACGGGATAGTGGATGCCGTTGCGCTCGATCGCTTCCTCGACGTTGCCAGGGTCCTTCTCGAAGGGGAACTCGGGCGAGTGGACGCCGACGATTGTCAGGCCGTCCTTGCGGTAGGTCTTGTCCCAGGCGGTCAGGTAGGGCAAGGTGCGCAGGCAGTTGATGCAGCTGTAGGTCCAGAAGTCGACGAGGACGACGCGGCCGCGCAGCGAGCGCAGCGTGAGCGGCTTGCCGCCCGGCGTGTTGAACCACTGCTGGTTGCCGACGAATTCGGGAGCCGTGCCCAGTACCGGCAAGCCGGAGTCCGTCATGCTCCCGCCCGAACCCCCGGTGCCACTGCGCTTCTCGGCGCTGGTCCTGACGGCTTCCGAGGCGCTCGTCGCCCTTGCCCCCACTCCATGAGCCGATTCGCCGCGGACATCGCTGAGGGCCGACCTGGCGGACGCGGTGTCCTCAAGCCCTTCGGTCGGGTTGACCAGGAAGCTGGGCAGCGAGCTGGCGATCTGGTTCTGGAACTTGACGTCGTAGTCGCGAGCCATTGCCAGGGCGACCACAACCATCATCGCGCCCATCGCGATCTGCAGGGCGGCACCGCGCCGCGCCAGCGGGGCAGTCAGCTTTCTGCCGCCGAGCATGAGGAAGTAGAGGACAACGGCCGAGCCGATGCCGTAGCTGAGCGCGACCGCGAGGCGGCCGGCGGTGAAGGGCTGCGAGGCGGAGACCGTGATCACCCCGGCCAGGATCGGGCCGGCGCAGGGCGCGTAGACGAGGCCGAGGCTGGCGCCGACCGCCGTTCCCGACCAGAAACCGTCTCCCCCACCGCCGGCGACCCCGGCCCTGCTGGCGAAGCGACTCATCGTCGCCTCCACCCGGGCTGCCAGCGGCGGGATCATCAGCGTCACCCCGAAGGCGAGCAGGACTCCGATCGCCAGCTTGCGCAGCAGGTCGCCGGGGAGGCCGAGGGCCGAGATCACGTAAACCAGCGCGACCGTGGCGAAGGTGAAGGAGAGCGCCAGGCCGACGACGATTCCCAGCGGCCGTCGCCGGCCGCCAGTGGCGCCGGCCGAGAGCGCGATCGGCAGGACCGGCAGCACGCAGGGGGAGAGCGCGGTGCCGGCCCCGGCAACGAATCCGAACAGCATCAGCAGTGCCATGGCTTAACCCTGCCAGTCCGAGATTACGAGCAAGTGACGATCAGCCGCATCGCTCGCTCCTTTGGCCAGGTCCGAGCGGCGCACGCTGGGCCGCGAATGTGACGAGGAGAGAAACGCCTAGGGAGCCGGCCGTGAGGTGACGGCGCCCCGATCGCGCCCGGCTACCTCGGCGGCGCGGCCGACGCCCTCGCCGGCACCGTAGTGGGCGCAGATCGTCAGCTCGTGCTCGCGCAGCAACGGCCTGGTCGGGTCGACGACGGGAGAGCTGCGGACCTTGGCCCGTTCGTGGGCGACCCAGACCCGCCCTGCGCCGGCGGCGCAGTCGCGCAGCGGAACAACGACGAGGGTGGCGCCGAAGCGACCCTGCTTGACGATCAGCCAGGTTGGTGTGCCGCCGGTCGCATCGGCGAAGAGTCCCGAGACCCGGCCGACGCCGGTTCCCCCTTCGTCCTCGACCTGGAAACCGAGCCAGGTCCGCGCCTCGTCCAACGAAGGCAGCGGGGCCGCGGCCTCACTCATCGGCCTGCCTCGCGAGCAGCTCCGAGGCAGCGCTAGCGGGGTCAAGCTCGCGCCGCACCACCCGCTCGAGCAGCTCCGCCGTCCGCGGATCTTCGGCCGCCGTCGTCTCCATGCGGCGCCGCATGCGCGAGGTGGCAATGCCGAGCACCTCGCTGCGCAGGTTGCGCGCGCGGCGCTGCTCCAGCGTCCCCTCGGCCTCGATGTGGGCACGGTGCTCCTGGATCGCCTCCGCCAGCTCGGCCACTCCCTCGCCCCGCGCCGCCTCGGTGCGCAGGATCGGCACCTTCCAGCCTTCGGGATCGTGCGAGAGCGCCAACACGCCGCGGACCTCGCGCACCATCGTGTCGGTCATCGGGTGGTCGGCCTTGTTGACGACGATCACGTCGGGAATCTCCATCACACCCGCCTTCAGCGCCTGGATCGAGTCGCCCGAACCCGGCATCAGCGCCAGCACGATCGTGTCGGCATGGTCGACGATGTCGATCTCGGCCTGGCCGACGCCGACGGTCTCGATCAGGACGTCGTCCTTGCCGGCGGCGTCCATCGCCAGCGCCACCTGCAGCGCCGCCTCGGAGAGGCCGCCGAGGGCGCCGCGCGAGGCCATCGAGCGGATGAAGACGCCGGGATCGAGGAAGTGGTCGGAGAGCCGGATGCGGTCACCGAGCAGGGCACCCTGGGTGAAGGGGCTGGAAGGGTCGATCGAGAGCACCGCGACCTGGCGCTCGGCCTTGCGCAGCTCTGCCGTCAGCGCCCCGATCAAGGTGCTCTTGCCGACGCCGGGCGGGCCGGTGAAGCCGACGATGCGCGCCTTGCCGGTGCGCGGATAGACCTCGCGCACCAGCTCCCAGCCGGCCGGATCGTCGGACTCGATCAGGGTGATCGCCCGCGCCAGGGCGCGCTTGTCGCCGGCGACGAGGCGCTCGGCGAGCGGGGCTGTCTTGGCGACGTCGGCCATGGGCCGGTGAGTCTAGAGTCCTCGCCGCCGTGATTTCCACGATCCGCTTTCTCGCTCGCAACGGAATGCTGAACCGCAGGTACGGGCTTCTGCTCGTCCGCTACCTGCGGCGGCGCTTCCTCACCGCGGCCGGCCGGCGCTGGCGCACCAACGGGCTCGTCTTCTTCGGCCGCGGGCTCGAACTGGAGATCGCGGCCAGGGGACGGGTCGATTTCGGTCGCTTCGTCTGGATCGGAGACAGCACCAAGATCCGCTGTCACGAGGGCCGGGTCGAGATCGGCGACAAGACCGTGATCGGTCAGGAGTGCACGATCTCGGCCTACCAGCACGTGAAGATCGGCCAGCAGTGCGTGATCGCCGACCGGGCAATGTTCATCGACTTCGATCACGGTGTGGTCGAAGTCGAGCGGCCGATCCGCCAGCAGGGCATCTACAAGCGCGACGTCATCGTCGGCTCCAACGTCTGGATCGGCTACGGCGCCTGCGTCCTGCGCGGCGTCAGCGTCGGCGACAACGCGATCGTCGGCACCAACTCAGTCGTCACCAAGGACGTCCCCGCCAACGCGGTCGTCGCCGGCATCCCCGCCCGCGTGATCCGCATGCGCGAGGCGCCCGAGCAACTGCGCTGGCCAGATCCGGTCGAGCCGGACCCCTCGGCCTGGACGACGCTGCAGCCGCCGGGCTAGCTCGGCGGCAAGGTGAGCCCGCCACTGCTTCAGTCAAGCGTGGCGGGCAGAGTCCGCAGACCGTGCGCTCGGGCGGCGCGGTGCAGGCGGGTGTCCCAGGTGGCGAAGAGCAAGCCCTCGGTGGACAAACTGAGGGCCGCTGCAAGGTGAAGCGCATCGAGGGCCCGAAGTCCACTCGAGGGCGCTAGTTGTGCGGCGTGTTCGGCCAGGCCCCGATCAAGCTCGACGACGTCGCAGCCGATCCAGTCGCGCTCCACCCTCCCTACGTCCTCGGGCCCGCCGCCACGAGCGACGGCCCGCACCGTCTCCACGAAGCCGATTCGACACATCGACCAGGTCTTCTCGCCGCCCATCGCCTCGAGGACCGCATCGCTGCCCTCCTCGTCGACATAGCGCTTGACCAGCGCACTGGCATCCAGATAGAGACTCAACGCTCTTCGTCGCGTTCGGCGAGAATTACGGCGGACGCCGAGCGGCCGGTTTTCCGCGGAGGCGGTGGGTTCTTCGGAATCGAGCCAGTGGCCGGCGTCACCTTGCCTTCGGCGATCAGCTTCTTCATCGCCTCGCTGCGCTCCAGCATTACCGGCACGATTTCCGCGACGGGCCTGCCGCGCGACGTAACCGTTACCCGCTCGCCCTCCTCGACGTCACGAAGCACACTGCTCAGCTGCGCCTTCAAATCCCGCACTCCGATCTCTCGCATCTGGTCATGGTACGTACAGGCCGAAGCTCGACTCGACCTGCAACAACCGTACCAGAAATGAGACATATTGTCTGTTAGCTGATAAGTTTCCACACGTAGCGAATCCGCTGGAGTGGCCAACGGCGGTTACAGCGTCTGCGCAGAGGCTGTGTACCGATCCCCCTCCAGAGAGAACAATGCCGCCGGTGGACATCGCCGCCCGCTTCGGGCAGAACTTGAGGCGCTGCCGCAAGCGCGCCGACCTATCGCAGGAAGAGCTGAGCGTGCGCGCCTCGCTGCACCGCACCGAGATCAGCCACCTGGAGCGCGGCCAGCGCGTCGCCCGCATCGACACCCTGGTCAAGCTGCGCGGCACGCTCGGCGTCTCCGCCGACGAGCTGCTCGAGGGCATGGGCTGGGACCCGGGCGGCACCCGGATCGGTCAGTTCAACGCCGGCGATACCGCTGCCGGCGAGCCGGCCACCGAGGCCTGACTCAGGCCCGGCCCAGCTGGGCGCCGACCAGATCGGCGTAGACGGCAGCGGTCTGCTCGGCGACGTCGCCCCAATCGAAGCGGCGCAGGTGCTCGTAGGCTTCGGCGACGAGGCTGCGGCCAAGCTCGTCGTCGGAGAGGACGCGGATCGCCATCTCGGCCAGCGCTTCGGGGTCGTGGGCGCGGAAGCGCAGGCCGGCCTCCTCGTGGGGGACGACCTCGCGCAGGCCACCGGTGTCGGCGACGATGCAGGGGCAACCGGAGGCCATCGCCTCGAGCGCGACCAGGCCGAAGGGCTCGTAGATCGAGGGGACCACGGTCAGGTCGGCGATCCGGTAGAGCGAGTGCAGCACGTCGTCGCCGATCCAACCGAGGAAGGTGCCGTGCTCCATCAGGCCCAGCTCCTCGGCCTGCTTGTGCAGCTCGGCCTCGTGGGTGCCGGAGCCGGCGATCAGGAAGCGCGTGCCGGGGACCTCCTCGATCAGGCGCGGCATCGCCTCGAGCGCGAGCTGGAAGCCCTTCTCGTAGACGAGCCGGCCGATCAGCAGGACCAGCTTCTCCTCGGGGGCGGCGAACTCGGAGCGCAGGCGGGTCAGCTCAGCGGGATCCTGCGGCTGCAGGTCGTCGGGGTCGATCCCGTTGGGGATCACCGAGACGCGTTTCTCGTCGACGCCGAAGATGTCGGCGATCTGCTCGCGCATGTAATGGGAGCAGGCGATCACGCGGTCGGAGCGGTTGGTGATCCAGCGCTCGACGCCGTGGATGTAAGTCTGTGGGTGCTTGTCGACCCAGCCCTGGTGGCGACCGTGCTCGGTGGCGTGGATCGTCGTCACCAGCGGCGCGTCGAAGCGTTTGGCCAGGTGGTCGCAGGCGTTGGCGACGAGCCAGTCGTGGCCGTGGACGAGGTCGAAGCTGTAGCGGTCGCCGAGCTCGACCCCGGCGGCGAGCATGTCGGAGTTCATCCGCTCGACCCAGGCGACAAACTCGCCGAGGTCGGTCGGGCGCTTGGGCTCGCGGATGCGGTGGATCGTCACTCCCCCACGTCGCTCTTCGGCCGGCGACTCCTCGCCGCCGCGGGTGAGCACGTGGACCTCGACCTCGCGATCGACCAGTGCCTCGGAGAGCTTGCGCACGTGGCGGGCGAGGCCGCCCTCGATCAGCGGCGGGTACTCCCAGGAGAGGATGAGGACTCGGGTCATCAGAATTGTTCGCACACCGATCGCCACGGATTCGAACACCCGGAAGTCACCGTGTCGATCGGTGTGCTCACGGCTGTAGCAGCGCTGAAAGGCTCAGGTCAGGGGCGAGTGCGCGCGTGCGCGGGTCGGCGATGGCCGGAGAGTCTATGGCCTCCAGGGCAGCTTCGGAGTGGGAAATGGCCCGTTGGTAGGCGTAGTCGCCGGCCTGGCGCCGCTGGTCGAGGAAGGCCCAGTCGCTCGACTGGACGGCGAGCAGCTCGCGCGCGGCGCGCTTTGCCGCGTCGCCGCGCAGCCCGCCCGAGAGGGCGCGCAGGAGGCGCAGCTCCAGCCGCCGCGCGCCCCAGGCGAGGTCCGCCACCGCCGGCGAGTCCCAGGTGCGCAGGTCCTTCTCCTCGCCCCAGGTCGAGGCGCGCAGGGGCCGCTCCAGCGGCTCGTGCTCGGCGAGCGCCTCGGGCACGGTCAGCAGGCGCACGCCGGCAGCGTCCGCGCCGGCGAGGACGTCGCGCAGCCAGATCGCGCCCTCCGACCACCAGTGGCCGAGCAGCTCGGTGTCGATCGCGAAGACGAGCAGGCCGCGGCGACCGTGGGCGGCGCTGTACTCGCGCAGCCGCGCGGCTGCCGCCGAGAGGAACTCGCCGGCCTGGCGCCGAGCCGCCGCCACCCCCGCCGCCGGGTCGTAGCCGCCGCCGCCGACCTTCCAGATCCGCACCCCGCGCAGCGACTCCCCGGCAAACTGGGCGTGGGCCGGGTCGGACGGGTAGCCCTGTAGCGACCAGAGCCACTGGATCGCCTCCCAGTCGATCGGCAGGGCGACCGGGCCGGCCTCGGTGGCGACCGGTGCCAGCGCCTCGAGCGAGGGCCGGTGGCGACTCTGGTCGACGCAGAACCAGTTCACGCCCTGTTCGGCCAGGCGCCACTCGAGCCCCGGCGCGTAGGCGCACTCGGGCAGCCAGAAGCCGCCCTCCCAACCGAAGCGGCGCCGGTGCGAGCGGATACCGGCGTCGAGCTGCAGGCGCAGGGCCTCGCGGGTCCCCAGCAGCGGCAGCACGGCGTGCGTCGCCGCCGAGGTCGCCAGGGCGATGCGGCCCTCGCTGACCGCGCGCTGGAAGGGGCGCAGCGGATCCCCCCCATCCGCGTCGAGCAGCTCCAGGGCGTGGCTGTAGCGCTCGTGCTCGGCGACGCAGGCCTCGCGACACTCGGCGTCGACCTCCTCGATGTCGGCCGCGGCGGCGGCGATCCGCCAATCGGTGAGAAAGCGGCGCAGGCGAGTCTTCACCCCCGGGTCCTCGAGCTGGTCGGCGAGGACGGGGGTGATCGTCATCGTCAGCCGCTCGGCCACCTCCAGCACCGGCAGGTAGGAACGAACGACAGCGTCGAACAACCACTCCTCGCCAAACGGATAGGTCCCAAAGCCCTCGACGTAGGGCATGTGGCTGTGGAGGACGATTGCCAGGTCTCCGACGCCGGCCTCACCCCCGCTGGTCCACGCGGACGAGGCCATTGCCTTAGACGTGGCAGACGGCGACGAAGTCCAGTGCCCTATCGAGATCCTGCTCCTTGAGCTTGAAGTCAGCGCTCGATATCGCCGGGGTGAAGCGGTCGTAGAAGGGTTTGGTCAGGCGCAGGGCCTTGTGCACGCGGTCCCAGCCAAGCTTGATCGCAATCTCGTGGGCGCGGAGCTTGCGAGCGTGGAAGAGCCCGTGGAGCTCAACCCGGGGGAAGTTCTCCTCGCAGAGCTGGCGGAACTCGGCGGCGCGGTACTCGTGCACGTGCCAGGGGTTGTCGGACTTCTCCGCCCCGGGCGGCGCCAGGGTGAGCAGGTTCGGGGTCGAGACGAAGGCGATGCCGCCGGGCGCGAGCATCGAGCGGAAGTGCTGGAGGATCGCGCCAGCGTCCTGGACGTGCTCGATCGTCTGCAGGAAGACAACCGCGTCGCAGGGCTCGGCGAAGCTTTCGACCAGGTCGCGCTCGAAGCGCAGGTTGGGGCGGACGTAGCGCAGGCGAGCGTGCTCGTGAGCCTCCGGGTTGGCGTCGACGCCAACCACGTCGGCGGCCGAGGCGGCGAGCACGTTTGAGCCGTAGCCCTCGCCGCAAGCCATGTCGACCACGCGCACGCCGCCGACCCGGGCGGCAATCCACTCATAGACGACGAGGTGGCGCTGGTACCAGTAGTTCTCCTCGGGCACGTCGGGAAGGGTGCGCTCGCCGGTCAGCGGCAGCGGCGGCACCCCCTCGGGCTGGTTGAGCTGGACGTATTTGCGGGTCACCAGCTGGGACCGTATTGAGCGGCCAGCACGCCGTGCGTTACGCCGTTCCGCGTAGAGTTCCGCGCCATGCCAGCCTCCCCCACCGCCACCCCGGACCACATCAAGGACGTCAACACCCGCTACCACGACGCCGCCGCCGACGAGTACGACGCCAAGTGGGGCATCGACTTCGGCGCCACCGGCCAGGAGCAGGTGCGCCAGAAGCTGGTCAAGGCGCTGGGCGGCCAGGACGGGGCCAGCTTCGGCCGCGGGCTGGAGATCGGCTCGGGCACCGGCTACTTCTCGCTCAACCTGCTGCAGCTCGGCGCGATCGAGAGCCTCACCGCGACCGACATCTCGCCGGGGATGCTGAACCGCCTCTCCACCACCGCCGCCGGCCTCGGGCTCGAGGTCGAGACGGTCCGCACCGAGGCCGAGGTGCTGCCCTTCGCCGACGAGAGCTTCGACCTGGTCTTCGGCCACGCCGTCCTCCACCACATCCCCGACCTCGACAAGGCCTTTGCCGAGTTCCGCCGTGTGCTGCGACCGGGCGGTGCGATCGCCTTTGCCGGCGAGCCCTCCCGCTACGGCGACCGTCTGGCGGCGCTGCCCAAGCGCGCCGGCCTGCTTGCCGCCCCCGCCTGGCGGCGGGTGGTGGGAGCCCAGCCGCGCGCGATCGCCGAGATGGCCCAGTCCGACGGCCACGCGCTCGAGGGCGAGGTCGACGTCCACGCCTTCGCCCCCGCCGACCTGCGGCGCTTCCTGCGCGACGCCGGCTTCGAGGATCGCCGCGTCGGCGGCGAGGAGCTGCTCGCCAACGCCTGGGGCTGGGGCCTGCGCACGGTCGAGTCCAGCGCCGAGCCGGAATCGATCTCCTGGGGCTGGCGCCGCTTCGCCTTCAACAGCTACATGGCGCTGCAGAAGGTCGACAGCCGGCTGCTCGAGCCCCACCTCCCCGCCGAGCTCTTCTACAACCTGCTCGTCTCCGGCCGCAAGCCAAGCTGAACCCGCCGGCTAGGCCGGCGGGTTCGCTATACGGAAGGACTTGACGACGGGGGTCTGGTCGACCTGTCCGGAGGCATCGATCGCCCGCACTCGGAAGACGTGGCGTCCGGGCTTCAATCCCCTGTAGGACTTGGGCGAGCTGCACGGCTTGAAGCGCCCCTGGTCGAGCTTGCATTCGAAGGCAAGGCCACTCGAGTCGCCCTCGCCGCCAAAGGTGAACCTCGCCCTGCCCAGTTTTCGCTTGAGGCTCACCTTGCGCAGCAGGGTCCCAGGGGCCAGACGCGCCACGCCCGGAGACGCTGCCTGTGGGCCCGTGGTGGGAGCGGCAGCCGCTTTGGACGGACACCCGCTGTCGAGCGCCGAGCCATCTTCGCCGGGACACTCGTCCTGGATATTGGCGATGCCGTCCTGATCGTCGTCGTACGCGCTCAGTTCCTCGGCGGCAATCTCGGGTTCCTGCAACAAGAGGCTCGAGTGGACGCCGTCGCTGAAGTCAGCCGTCGCCTGGAAGGCAAGGGAAAGGTTCGCCCAATCGTCCCAGCCGACGAGATCCTGTCCCGGGCTGCTGCCGCATTTGCCGCTCACGTTGTTCACGTCGGTGGAGACATTGCTCTCGATCCCGTTTTTGCCGTTCCAGTCGATTGAGCCAGTCGAACTGCCAATGTGAACTCCGGGCCCAAAGACGACCTGCAGCTCCGCTCGGGCCCTGTACGCCGAGGAACTCGTTGAGGTCGTTCTCGTCGAGCGTGGGCAGTACCGCGTCGGAGTAGTCGAGCTGCGCGGTAATCAATCCCGTCGTCTGCCTGGTGTAGTTCATGACACTGAGGTAGTTCGGCTTGCAACCGACTCCGTCGTCGCCACCGTGCATAAGCGACAGGTTGTGACCTAGCTCGTGCATGAAGGTACCGGCCTCGTCGCGGCGCTTTGGCGGACCGCTGTTGTTCGCTCCCGTCCGCCAAGCACTGTTCCCGAGAGTGATTGTCAAGTCATTGCCGGGAAGCTCGGCCTCACCGCTGGTCGAGGGCTGGCCGCCCAACAGTTTGTTGGCGTAGACCGCGTAGTGATAGACAAACGATCGCGCCTCCCTCTTGGCATCCCAGTTTGGAGCGACGCGATCCCCTCCGGTTCCAAAATAGGTGGACTTGATCGTGTCAAAGTCTTCGACACTGGATCCGCAGGGAGAGCAGTCGCTGCCGAGCTTGATCAGGGTGGCAAACGGCACTTCCTCATCCACGAGCAGGTGGAGAGAAATGCCGTGATGCGAGAAGGCCGTGACCACGTCGCCCAGGGCCGCCGACTGCGGTTCGCGGCCGCTCATGTAGTCGACCTCAACAAAGATGTCAGGTTTGACTGGACTGGCGCTCGCTGGCAGGACGAAGTCAGAAGAGCCGTCGTGATCGACGTCGATTCCACTCGTCTCCCAGTTGTCGCAGAGTCCGTCGCCATCGTTGTCGACCGAACCATTGGAATCTACGTCCTCGCAGACCGGCTGGTCACTGTGGTTGTCGTCGAGGGCGATGAAGAAATCGGCAGCAGCGTCCGAGACCAGTTCGCCGGCCGCATTGAGTTCTTCGGCCACGACCTGGGTCGAGTAATAGGTCGGCAGCCCACCAGAGCTCAAGGTCGCGCCCGTCGTGTCCCAGGTCATCCTGCCGGTGCTCGGATCGATCGTCGCCGCGTTCGGCGCATGGGGAGGCCCTGGCTGCGTGAACGAAGCTTCGCCTGTCTCAGTGGGAGTCGCGAGCCGCCAGTGCAGGTGGTTGCCGAAGTCGGCTCCGGCGCCAGCAAAGGCGAAGCTGCAGCTCCCCGAGGTCGGGCAGAAGACAATCGGCGCCACGGAGATGTTGGGACTCGAGTTCGCCCGGGCCAGGTCGACAAGCGTGTGGACGCTGTAGAACAGATCCCCGTTGTTGATGTGTCCCGAGGAGGCCGAGAGGCGGCAGCAGCTGCCCATCGTCGCCGTATAAGGACCGCTGGTCGGGTAGGTATGTGTCACCTGTCCCCGTGTGTAGATGGTATCCCCATCGACCTCGATCACTGTAAGGGTGGGCGCAATGGCTTCCCCGTCGCCGAATTCGATCACGGGATCGCTGATGGTGTCGCCTTCTTCTGGTTCCCCGTAGTAGCTGCGGCGAGCGACGAATTCGACGTTGAAAATTACTTCGTTCGCGCTGGAGCCCTCGGACCAAGACAGCTGCGTCGCTCGGTCGTGAGTCGCCCAAGCTGGCTCAACGAAGGTGAACATGAGCGCAACGCAGGCAGCAACTGTCAGCAGGCTCTTCAGTGGACGAGTCACGGGCATCGTGTCCTTTCACGGTGTGCCGGAGTGTGCGCGGCACCCTAACACCGAAAAAAGTAACTAGAGCGAAAGGGTTCTTTTTCCGTACTTTGATCAACCGCGTGTTCGACGCACGCGAAATAGCTTTACTCCCGTGTCGATGCCCTTGAGTTTGCGCTCGCCGGCGAACGAGTAGGAGAAGCCATCGCCGGCGGCCTCCTTCGCCGCCGCGTCAACCAGCACGCTGCCCGGCCGGGCCACCGCCGTCAGGCGGCTTGCCAGGTTGACCGCGCGGCCGTAGTAGTCGCCCGACTGGGCAAGCGTCGGGCCGACGGCGAGGCCCGCGCGCAGGAAGGGGAATTCCTCGCCTTCGCCCTCGGCCACCTCGATCAGCTCGAGCGCGGCGTCCAGCAGGGGCTCGACCTCGCGGGAGACGAGCATCGCGGCGTCGCCGATCATCTTCACCAGCCGCACCGGCGGTTCGGCGACGATCGCGGCCATTTCCTCGAAGCGGCCGGCAACCGAGCCCAGCTCCTCGGGCGCGATCTCCTCGCCGAGGCGGGTGAACTCGACCAGGTCGGCGAAGCAGATCGCCCGATCGACGGAGCCGCGGATCTCGCCCGAGGCGAGGTCGGCGGCGCCGATCACGTCGCGGCGGATCTGCTCCAGGGTGTGCGCCCGCAGCGCGTAGAGCAAGGTCGGCTCGAAGACCGGCAGCATGTTCTCGGCCGCGTCGGCAAAGCGCAGCGCCAGGTCGCGCTCGGTATCGCCCGGCTGCATCAGGGTGCGGATCATCAACTCGCGGTTGCCCTCGGCGATCCGCGCCGTCGCCATGCCGATCGTCCGCGCCACCTGCAGGATGCCGTCCTCGGGCAGGCCGGCGTCGTAGAAGGCCTTGGTCCGCCGCGCGGCCTCGAGGTCGGAGTCGGTGAGGATGCGCTCGTCGGGGTCCGGATAGGGCAATCCGAGCGCGGCCGAGGCGCGCTGCAGAAGCTCGAGCTCGGCGCCAGAGAGCTCGGCGATTTCGCGCGGCGAGTATCGCGGGCCGTTGCCAGCGATGCTGCGCTCGACCGGCAACAAGGTCAGCCGCCCGGCCCCAACAGCGTCACGCAACTCATCGAGCGTCACCCCTTCCGCCGCCAGCTGCTCGAGCAATGTGAGGCGATCGCGGCGCGCGTCTCCTTCGAGCCCGTCGAGCAGTCCCTCGGCTTCGAAGTCGATCATCGCCACGCGGCCATTCTTGCGGTTGGCGAGTTATGCGTCATAGAGACGCAAAAGTCGCCATCAGGCCGTTGCCACGGCGCCGCCGCGACGTGGGTCGCCGCCGCCACTGAGGCGGCCGCTGCCGCGCTCGCGGGCGACGGCCTGGGTGCCGCCGAAGAAGAGGTTGATCTCCGGCCGGCGCAGGACCGGGATCTCACCCGCCTCGATTCGCGCCAATGCCTCCTCGTCAATCCCCGGCTCGGCCTGGACCACCCCATCCTCGAAGTGCAGGCGCGGGGCCCGCACCGCCTCGCCGGCGCCCATGCCCTGCTCAGTCGCGCGCACGATCGTCTGCAAAATCGCCGAGCGGATCCGGTTGGAGCCGGCGCTGCCGAGGCCGAGCTCGATCTCGCCGTCGCGCAACACCACGGTCGGCGCCATCATCGAGGGCACCCGCCGTCCCGGCGCGATCGTGTGAAAGCCGAGTGGGTTGAGGTCCTCCTCGCCGAGCATGTTGTTGAGGATCACGCCGGTCCCGGGGACGAGCACGCCCGAGCCGGAGCCGTTGGAGCAGGTGACGTTGGCGCACATCCCGTTGCGATCGAGGACGGAGATGTGGGTGGTGGAGCCGAGCAGATCGCCGACGGTGGAGTCGAGAACGGCCGGATCGAGCAGGCTCGCCTCGAGACCCTCGCCGTAGAGCGCCTCAGCGAAGGCCTCACCGCGGGCGGCGTTGGCGGCACCCATTGCCGCGACCAGCTGCTCGGGGCCACTGCTCTCACCCAGTCGCTCAAGCAGTCCGAGGCAGTAGGCGATCAGGATCCCGCCCGAGGACGGCGGCGGATTGGTCAGCACCTCGGTGCCGCGGAAGCTGGCCCGGATCGGCTCCCGCTCGATCGGCTCGTAAGCAGCGATGTCCCCGCGACCAAGGGTGCCGCCGTTCTCGATCACGTAGTCGCACAGCGCCATCGCCACCTCGCCGCGGCAGAAGGGCTCGGCGCCTTCGGCGCCAAAGCGTTCGAGCGCCCCGGCGAGCTCGGCGAAACGGAAGACCTCGCCCTCGCGCAGGGTGCGCCCGGCGGGTGCGTAGAGCTCCCGCGTGCCCTCGAGACGGGCGTGAATCGGTTCGAGGATGTCGAGGATGTAGGCCTGCTCGGCGTTGACCGGCGCGCCGCCGCGGGCCAGCTCGACTCCCGGCTTGACCAGCTCGGCCAGCGGCATCGTGCCGAAGCGCCGCAGGGTCTGCTCGAGCCCGGCGGCAGTGCCGGGCACCCCGCAGGAGACCGGGCCGACGTAGAACGTCTGCACGGTCTCGGCGTCGAAGTGGACCGGCACCGGGACCAGCTCGGCATTGCGTTCGACCCCATCGCGGCCGGGGGCGGCGACGAAGAAGTCGAGCAGCGTCGTCTCGCTGCCCTCGTGGACCATCATGAAGCCGCCGGCGCCGAAGCCGGTCAGCGGGCTCTCGACCGCGAAGGAAGCGAGCACGGCACAAACCGCCGCGTCGACCGCGTTGCCGCCTTCGCGCAGAACCTGTGCCCCCGCCTCGGCGGAACGAGGGTGGCCAGCGGCGACGACCCCGCTCATGGGCGGAGGAACCTCGCGCTACCCGGGCAGGAACTCTGGGACGTCGATGCCGCCGAGATCGCCGCGCTCGGGGGGTCGCCCCCGGGGCGCCTCTTTGGTGCGGCGGATGGTCGGCTCGGCGACCCGGCGCTGCGGGGCGGGTCGGCCATCGAAGCGAGTGGCGACGACGGTCACCCAGACCTGATCGTTGAGCTCCTCGTCGACGTTGGCGCCGAAGATGATGTTGGCGTCCGGGTGGGCGGCTTCGCCGACCAGTTTGGCCGCCTCGCTGACCTCGACCAGCGAGAGGTCGGCGCCGCCGGTGATCGAAAGCAGGATCGCCCGGGCCCCCTCCATCGAGGTCTCGAGCAGGGGCGAGGAAATCGCTTTTTCGGCGGCCAGAACGGCGCGGTCGTTGCCGTGGCCCATGCCGATGCCGAGCAGCGCCCGGCCGGCCTCCGACATGATCGTGCGCACGTCGGCGAAGTCGAGGTTGATCACGGCGGGCAGCGTGACCAGGTCCGAGATGCCCTGAACGCCCTGGCGCAGCACGTCGTCGGCGACCTGGAAGGCCTCCACCATCGAGGTCTGCTGGTCGAGCACCTCGAGCAGGCGGTCGTTGGGAACGACGATCAGCGTGTCGACCTCGGCGGCGAGTTCCTCGATGCCCTTGTTGGCCTGATTGCCGCGGCGAGAGCCCTCGAAGCTGAACGGCTTGGTGACGATGCCGACGGTGAGCGCGCCGACCTCGCGGGCGAGGCGGGCGATCACGGGGGCCGCACCGGTGCCCGTGCCGCCGCCGGCGCCGGCGGCGACGAAGACCATGTCGGAGCCCTTGAGCAGGCGCTTGATCTTGTCCTGTTCCTCGAAGGCGGAGCGGTGGCCGAGCTCGGGATCGGCGCCGGCGCCGAGACCGCGCGTCGCCTCCTCACCGATGTGGACGGTGACGTCGGCCATGCAGAGCTGCAGCGACTGAAGATCGGTGTTGACCGCCATGAACTCGACGCCAGGGATCCGCGCCTCGACCATGCGATTGACGGCATTGACGCCACCACCACCCACACCAACGACCCGAATTACAGGCTGATGCGGCTCGCCACTCCCCGGCGGCTCATACTCAGGCTCCTCCCGCCCATAACGAGGCGATTCCACAATCGGCTCCAACTCCCGCCGAGCATGAGAAGGCTCCTCGGAGAAAACACGCTTAAGCCGCTCGGGTGGGGTCTCCTGATGCGGCGTATCTTGCTGCTCGAGAGAGGACCCCTCCGGCTCCTGATCGTAGGGCGCAGACGCATCTCCGGCGGGTGGTGTCGAGGGTGGGACGTCGCCCGCAGCTTGCGAGGACGACGTGTCACCCTCGGCGACAGGACCCGCCGGCTGATCGCCTTTGTCCTCCTCCGCAGTAGACCGAAAGAGGTCCGAAAGAGGCCCCTCACGCATGCTGGCCCGCTTGTCACGCCTGCTCATGTGCCAGGACCTCCTTCGCCAGATCTCGGTAGTAGCCCGCAGCGTTGCTCTGCGGATCGTACTTGAGCACACTCGCACCCTTGACCGGGGCCTCGGCAAACTTGATCGCCTTGCGAATGCGGGATTTGAAGACGAGCTCGCCGAAGTTCTCCTCGAGGATCTCAACCGCCTCCTTGGCGTGGACGGTACGGGTGTCGAGCATCGTCGGCAGGATGCCCTCGATCCGCACCTCGGGGTTGAGGTTCTCCTGGATCATCTTCAGCGTGTTCTGCAGCTGGACCAGGCCGCGCATCGAGAGGTACTCGCACTGCACGGGGACGATCACCTTGTTCGCCGCGGTAAGGGCATTGATCGTCAGCAGCCCGAGGCTGGGCGGCGTGTCGATGCAGACGAAGTCGTAATTAGCCGAGACTTCCTTCAGCGACTTCTCGAGCGAGCGCTCGCGACCGATCTTGGTGCTCATCGCGATCTCGGCGCCGGCCAGGTCGATCGAGGCGACGGCGATGTCGATCTCGCGGTGCTGGATGATCTCGGCCATCGGCATGTCGTGGACGAGCACGTCATAAAGGCTCTTCTCGACCTTGTCCGGATCGATCCCCTGGCTCATCGTCAGGTTGCCCTGCGGATCGAGGTCCACACAGAGCACCCGGTACCCGGACTCGGCAAAGGCCACGGCAAGATTCAAAGTCGTGGTCGTCTTGGCGACCCCACCCTTCTGATTGGCGAAAGCGATCACATCGGCGTGCTTCACCGGCGCCTCCGGCTCAGCCTGCTTCACCACGACCTCGTGCCGGCTGGGAGCAAGCAGATCCCGCGGCATAAACCGCTCGGGCTCGGGCTCGGCTGCCTCAGCTTCTGGCGCCGGAGCGGCCGGCTCCGCGACGACAGCCGCCGGGGCGGTCGCGACCTGGGCGACAGGCGCGTCTCCCGCGGGTGGCGCCGGCTCGCCAATCTCGGGAGTCGATGAAGGAGCCCCAACCTCAACCGCCTCTCCGGCGGGTGGCATGGCGGTGGGCTCCTCGCCCGCAGCTTGCGAGGACGAGGAGTCTTCCGTCATGACAGGACCCGCCGGCGGGGAGGTCTCGGGAATGACTTCCTCCATCCGCTCCAGCTCCTCGACGATCGGATGCCTCTCGTCCTCGGCAGGCGGGGACGCGAACTTGTTCTTGCGGCTAAGGAATCCCATTGCGCGGGTATTCGCATAGCCACCCGCTTTTCCTGCCAGCCTCAGAAATTGCTAGGAATCACCCGGTAACCGATCTCCTCGACAAGCGACTGGTCTTCGTCACCGGCAAGGGCGGCGTCGGCAAGACCACGGTCGCCGTGGCGCTTGGCCTGCGCGCCGCGGCCGAAGGCAAGCGGACGATCGTCTGCGAGGTCTCCTCGCAGGAGAACGCCTCGCGCATGTTCGCCCACACCGAGGTCGGCTTCCACGAGGTCGAGATGGAGGAGAACCTCTGGTCGATCTCGATCGACCCGGACGAGTCGATGCGCGAGTACGTGCTGCTGCAGCTGAAGGTGCGAGCGATGCGCGACATGCTCTTCCGCAGCCGCATCTTCAACTACCTCGCCGCCGCCACGCCCGGCCTCAAGGAGCTGGTCACGATCGGCAAGATCTGGGAGCTGGCCCAGCTCGACCGCAAGGTCAAGAGCGGGCGCAAGTACGACCTGGTGATCGTCGACGCGCCCGCCACCGGCCACGGCATCGGCTTCCTGCAGACGCCGCGCACCTTCGCCGCGATCGCCCGGGTCGGCCCGATCCACTCGCAGGCGCAGCAGCTCGATCGCCTGATCACCGACCGCGAGCACACCGGGGTGGCGATCGTCGCCCTGCCCGAGGAGATGCCGGTCAACGAGTCCGCCACGCTCGAGCGCGACCTGCTCGACGACGTCGGCGTCGCCGTCGACCGCGTCTACATGAACGGCCTCTACCCGGAGCGCTTCTCGGGCGAGGAGGCCGAGCAGCTGGCCGGGCTCGCCGACGAGCCCGACGCCGGCCTGCGGGCGGCCGTGCGGGCCGGGCTCTCCGAGCACAACCGGGCCCGCTCCCAGCGCGCCCAGCTGGCCCGCCTGCGGCGGCGGGTGAAGGCGCCGGTCAAGTCGCTGCCCTTCCTCTTCGAGCCGGAGCTCGGCATCGAGGGCGCGCCGGCAGCTGGCGAGGAAGCTGGGCTGATGCCGGCGGTCGGCGACATCCTCGAGGGCAAGGACATCTGCATCTGCGCCGGCTCGGGCGGGGTCGGCAAGACGACGACCTCGGCGGCGATCGCGACCGGGATGGCGGCGCGCGGCCTCAAGGTCTGCGTGCTGACGATCGACCCGGCCAAGCGCCTCGCCGACTCGCTCGGCCTGAAGGAGCTCGGCAACGAGGCCAAGCAGGTCGACCCCGACCTCTTCGCGCAGCAGGGGATCGAGATCAAGGGCGAGCTCTGGGCGATGATGCTCGACGCCAAGGCGACCTTCGACGAGCTGGTCGCCCGCCAGGCGCCGGACGAGGAGGCGCGCGACCGCGTCCTCAACAACCGCATCTACCAGCAGATCTCCAACGCTCTGGCCGGCTCGCAGGAGTACATGGCGATGGAGAAGCTCTTCGAGCTGCACAGCGAAGGCCGCTTCGACCTGCTCGTCCTCGACACCCCGCCCAGCCGCAACGCGCTCGACTTCCTCGACGCGCCGAAACGGCTGACCCAGTTCATCGAAGGCCGCTCGCTGCGCGTCTTCATGAAGCCGACCGGCCTCGCCGCCAAGGTCGCCGGCCGCGGCGCCTCGGTCGCGCTCTCGGTCTTCAAGCGCATCGTCGGCTTCGACCTGCTGGCCGACCTGGCCGAGTTCTTCAACGCCTTCAGCGGCATGGTCGACGGCTTTCAGGCGCGAGCCAAGCGGGTCAACAGCCTGCTCGGCGATCCCCGTACCTGCTTCCTCGTCGTCTGCGGCCCCCAGGGCGAGCCGGTCGACGAGGCGGTCTACTTCCACCGCAAACTGGTCGAGGCGAAGCTGCCCTTCGGCGGCGTCATCGTCAACAAGGTCCACTACCCGGCCGAGCAGCTGCGCGGCAAGGGTGGCGATCTGATCGGCACGCTGAGCGAGAAGCTGGACGACGAGGACCTGGCCAAGCGGGTCGCCGACAACTTCGCCGACTACCAGGCGCTGGCCGAGCGCGACGCCCGCAACATCGAGCGGCTAGCCAAGGAGCTGCGGGCGCAGGGCGTGATCCGCGTCCCCTACCTCGACGAGGACGTCCACGACCTCGCCGGACTGGCCGAGATCAACCGCTACCTGTTCGCGACATCAGAAGAAAGAATCGAACTGGCTTCTGGCCGCGCCCTCTGAGCAAGCAGATCAAGGACGCAGGGAGCGTGGCGTGCTCCGCACGCGAGCGACCCGAGGACGCCGATATGCGCCGGTCAGAGGGCGCGGTTAGCCGGCGCGGTAATGGTCGTACTTGAGCTCGCGGACCTCCCAGTCCGCGTCCTCAGGCACCGGGAAGAGGTGGCGGACGCGCGGGGTGTCGATCCGCTCACGATGCTGGACGTCGCCCTCGATCGCGGGGAAGTCGAGTGTGCTGTGCTCGGGCGCATCGACCTCCTCCAGCCAGGGGGTGGCGGTGATGCGAATCTCTCCCTCGTCCGGGATCGGCTCGAGGATGCGTGTCTCCTGGTCCATGTGGTGCTCCTCCTCTGGCGGCTCGAAGTGCTGGGCGGCGATCTCGTCGACCCGGGGGGTCTCCCTGGAGACCGCGATTTCCTCGGCGACGGGGATCTCCTCCGGCACGACGACCTGCTCGGACACGGCGATCTCCTCCGAGACCGCGATCTCGGTATCGCCGGCGCCGAGGCCGGTGGCGATCAAGGTCTCATCGGCGGTGGTGGTGAGGTCGGCGCTGAGCTCGCCGAGGGCGGTGGCGCGCAGGATGCGGCGCACGCCTTCCTCGATCCAGCTGGCAATCGCCAGGCCGGGCAACGACGGCGAACCGTTCATCAGCGCCCGCTCCAGCTCCAGCGCGCTCTCGATCCGCTCACGCGCCTCGATCCGGTCGAAGCTCTCATCGGCGATCAGGGCCGAGGCGCGCATCGGCAGCGAGGCGCCGACCGGGCCGTGACCGTCGAGCACGGCGCGCAGCGCCAGCAGGTGGTCGCTGAGTCCCTCGAGCGCGGAGTCGCGGCCGCAGCCGAGCTCGAAGCGGCCGACCGCCCAGGCGAGGGCGCCGTCGGGGTCCGGGCGGGCCTCCAGGGTGGCGGCGAACTCGGCGAGGCCGATCGCCTCCTCCTCGCTCAGTTCATACGAGCCGGATCGCGTCGCGGGGGCGCCGGTGGCGAGCCGGGCCCAGCGATCCTCACCGGTCGGTGCGAAGGCGTAGGGACCGAGGCCGACGCTGCCGGCCTTGAAGAGGTGCATGACGCTGACCAGCTCACCGAGCTGCGCCAGGGCGGCGGCGGCGCTCTCGGAACCGTCGCCCTGCTCGGCGACGGCGAGGAACTGGGGCTGCCAGGCGGCGCGGCCCATGCCCTCGCTGCGCATCGACTCAATCGGTGCCTCGATCGAGTCGGCGCGGACGATCCGGAGCCCGTTGGTGAGCTGCAGGCGCGGCAAGGGCATCCGCAGGCCGACCAGCGGCGCGATCAGCACGTCGGCCTCCTCGGCCCCACGGGTCTCGGCCTCGAGCACGGCGAGCGCGTTGCGCAGGCGCTCGTGGTCGAGGGAAAGTTCGGTGCTGCCGTCCCAGAGCCCGGCGAGGAAGACGGTCAGCATCTGCGCTGCCCGCTCGCCCGGGTCGCCGGGAACTTGCTCGCCGCGGACCTCGAGGTAGGCGGTGGCGATGCCGGCGGCGGCAATCGCGTCGCGAGCCGGTCCGAAGGCATCGAGGTCGCGCAGCTCGCTTTCGCGTTCGCGCACGTAGAGCGATGTAAGCGGCCGGTAGCTGTAGAAGAGCGAGTCGTCGCCGTTCTCGGCATCGACGTCGAAGGGGATCTGGTCGCCGCCGGCGACCAGGGCGCTGAGCTTGATCGCCGCCTCGGAGGCAAGGCGGGTCAGCGACTCGTTGAGCAGGCGATCACGCACGCCCGGAGCTTCCCGCCCGTGCCTAGCGCTCCTGCGCCTGCACGCTCGCTTGCAAGACGTAACTAGACGGCGGCGGGCGCGGCGGCGTCCTCGAAGAGCCAGCGGCGGCCATAGCGGCGCATGTCCTCGACCAGGGGCACCAGCGCCTCGCCCTTCCCGGTCAGCGCGTACTCGACCCGCGGCGGCACCTCGGGGAAGGTGTGTCGCTCGACGATCCCCTCCTCTTCCAGCGCCCGCAGGCGCAGGGAGAGGGTTCTCGGGCTGATTCCCTCCAGCGAACGCTCCAACTCACAAAATCGACTAGACCCCTCGGCCAGGTCTCGGATGATCAGAAGGGTCCACTTGCCACAGACCACTTCGGCCGTGCGACAGACGGGACATTGGGAGTTGCTTGCGGCGCTCATAGGCGAAACGAGGCGATTCGTGCCTAATACCTCGCTTCAAGAAGTGTAGCGACGTGGCTTCACAAACTGAAGTTTTGGCGAAAGCCAGGTTGGATGGGCGTTTCAAGGGAGGACCTCGTTAAAGGCCGGGACCTCCATCTCCGATGGTGAGCCATGTCATCGACACCCGCGCGACCAGGCCCCCCGGAAGGGGGCTTTGTGCTGATCGAGATTCTCGTCAGCGCCCTCGTGCTCGCCATCGTCGCCAGCGGTGTCCTCGCACTGCTGCAAAGCACCACCCGCTCGGCCGGCGTACAGCGCGACAGCGCCAAGGGCTACGCCATCGCCCAGGAAGACCAGTCGCGCCTGCGGTCAATGCGCCTCAACGACCTCGACGGGATGAGCCAGATCACGCACCCCAAACTTGACGGCACCACCTTCAACGTCGAATCGACTGGTGTCTTCGTCAACAACAACGAAGGTGCCATTTCCTGCACGGGCGAAAACATCAAACCCGACTACGTGCGGATCACGTCGAAAGTGACCTGGCCCGGCATGGGAAGCCGCAAGCCAACGGTGATCCGCAGCGTCTTCTCGCCGGTCAACGGTTCGCTCAACGCCAACAACGGCGCAATCGTCGTCTCGGTTCTCAACTCCGCTGGCGGCGGCCTCTCGGGCGTCGGGATGTCGCTGACGGGTCCGACGACGACGGTTAGGACGACCGACGAAACCGGCTGCGCGATCTTCGGCGACATCCCGGCCGGCAACTACACGATGACCCCCACGGCCGTTGGGCTGGTTGGCGAAAACGGCAAACCGCCCGCGGCGAAGACGGTCGGCGTCACCATGGGAGCGACCAAACCGGTCGAACTCCGCTACGACCTGCCGGGCTCGTTCGCTGCTCCCTTCGTCTACCGGGTCGGCAGCAGCACCGAACTCAAACCCTCGAGCCAGAGCTCGATCATGGTCTTCAACCAGGGCCTGGAAACGGCGAAGTCGTTCAGCTCCGTCGGCGGCGTCCCCGCAGCGACGATCGAAGGGAAAGAACTCTTCCCCTTCACTTCCCCCTACGCCGTCTACGCCGGCTCCTGCACCTCCAACAACCCGAACCCGAAAAGCGAAGCGGGCGCACCGGGTGCAGCGGCGGTCACGCCGATCATCGTTCCCCGTGGCGCCGCCTATCCGCCTCCCGTCCCCAGTGTCCAGGTGCCGGCCCTCAACCTCACGGTCAAAACCGGCAGCACTCCGATCATCGGAGCCAAAGTCAAAGTAACCGGCACCTGCTCCTTCGAACGGAACTACACCACGGTTGAAAAACTCAATGGAAAAGTGGTGGAAAAAGGCGTGCTCGCAGACCCCGGGCTCCCCTGGGGGACCTACGAAGTGTGCGCCTCGGCCAAAGTCCTTGAAGGCAAAACCGAAGTCAGCCGCCGGATCAAAAAAAGCAGCATCGTCGTCCAGAACCTGACCAGCGGCACGGCGCTCAACCTCGACGTCTCGGGCAGCGGCTCCGAAAGCGGAAAAACATGCTGAGGCGGCGGCTCCAGCGTGCCGACGTTCGACTCGCCGACGAGGATGGGACGACCCTGGCCGAGCTCGTCATCGGAACCGCCGTCGGCATGGTCGTGCTCTCGGCCCTGACGATGCTGGTGATCACCTCGATGCACGCCAGCGCTCGGGTCACCGCCCGCGTCCACGCGACCCAGAACGCACGCCTCTCGCTGGTCAGCATCATCGAACAGCTTCACTCGGCCTGCGTGATTCCCAAGATCGCACCGATCCAGGTCGGCAGCACCGGGGCCATGCTCAGCTTCAGCCACGCCGTTCCGGCGGAAGGGGCTTCGGCGGGGGTCAAACCGGTCCTCAGCAAAATCGCGCTCAGCGGTAGCAGCCTGGTCCAAACCGACTACGCCTCGCTCGGCGGCATTCCCCCGACCTTCTCCAAAACGGCGATAGCCCCACCGCGGACGCTCGTCTCGAACGTCACGCCGACCCCGCCGAGCAGCTCGATCTTCACCTACTTCACCTACTCGAAAGGGAAACTGCTCCAAGTACCGCCAAAAGAACTCGGCGTGACCGAAGCGAACTCGGTGATCCAGGTCAAAGTCGCCTTCACCGGATTTCCGCCCAGAACGTCCACCGGCGACAGCAACGTCGGAGCCAGCGTCGAGAACAGCGCCATGCTCCGCCTCACCCCCCCATCCTTCGAAACGGAAGCCGCGAGCCTGCCATGTCAATGAGAAAGAAGCTGAAGGACGAGCAGGGGTTCACCCTGATCATGACCACGATCGGTCTCTCGATGGTCGCCCTGATCGCCCTCGTCGCCGTCACCGCCGTCGGCGGTGACATCAACCCGACCGGCCGCGACCTAACGCGCAAGCGCGCCTACGAGGCTGCCAAAGCGGGGATCAACGACTACTCCTTCCACCTCAAGACCGACAACGGCTACTGGGCCAAATGCACAAAAGTGGCCGCACCCGAGCGCGATCAACCAGCCGGGCTCGACGACGAACCGGCGCCAGGTGCCCGGCGACTCGACCGCCAGCTACGCGATCGAACTCCTGCCCGCCAACGGGAACCCCACCTGCGACCCGACCTCGATCGTCACCGCGACCCAGACCATGCTCGAGTCGCTCGGCTCCTCCAAGGGCACCTTCCGCATCCGCTCGACCGGGTTTGCCGGCAAATCCCAGGTCTCGATCATCGCCACCTTCAAGCCGGCGAGCTTCCTCGACTACGTCTACTTCACCCAGCTGGAGACCTCCGACCCGGTTACCTACGGCAGCGAAGCAACGATCAAAGGCGCCTACGAACAGTGCTCCAAAACCATCCTCGAAGGCCGCAACAACGCCAAAATCCCCAACTCCGAAGGGCAGTACTGCGGGTGATCTCCTTCGTCAGCGGCGACTCGATCAACGGGCCGCTGCACACCAACGACTCCTTCGTCGTCTGCGGCAAACCCGCCTTCGGCAGGACTCCCAGCGACGCGGTCGAGGTGAGCGCATCCGGCAAAGGCTGGTACCAGACCTCCGAAGTTCCCCACTCCGGCTCGAGCTGCTCGGGCACGCCCACATTCGTCGGCACCTACCTGACCAGCTCGCCGGCGCTGATCCCGCCAGCGACCAATGCCCAGCTGGCGACGATCGTCGAACCGGGGTACAAATTCAAAGGGCAGGTGCACATCTGCCTCAGCGGCGCGACGATGCAAGTCTCGACCACCAGCAAAGAATGCACTGGCGCGGCGTCGGTCCCCTTCCCAGCCAACGGCGTCGTCTACGTCGAAAGCAACCTTTGCTCCGGCGCCTACTCGCCGTTTGAAGTCACCTATCCGGAAACCTCGGAATGCGGCAACGTCTACGTCCACGGCACCTACTACCGGGCAGCTGACGATCGCCACCAGCAACGACATCATCATCGACGGCAACACCACTGCCAGCGGTGAAGAAGCAATGCTGGGCCTGATCGCCAACAACTTCGTCCGCATCTACCACCCGTGCGTCTTCAGAGCACCAATGGCGTCGGCTCGGTCGGAAAACCTCTCGATCGACGCCGCGATCCTCGCGATCAACCACTCGTTCATCGTCGACAACTACGACTGCGGCGCCTCCCTGGGGACGCTGAAAGTCAACGGCGCGATCGCGCAGAAGTACCGCGGCGCGGTCGGCACCACCGGCGGCACCGGCTACATCAAGAGCTACAACTACGACGACCGCCTGCACACGATCACGCCGCCCAGCTTCATAGAGCCGGTCCAGGCGGACTGGGTGATCGGTCGCGAGACCGTCGGCTGATCCCGGTTTTTCGAATTCTGAGTAGTTGCAAGGCAAAGGTTCTGTGGCCGAACGGTCGATGCATGACCTGTGGCGCTGACGCCGCTTGCGCGCAGCCACCTCCCAGATGATCTCCCGGTTCCAGAAAAACAAGAAAGGCAGCGCCGCCCAGGTCGGGCTCGAGATCGAGGCCGGCAGCATCGCCGCTGCCGAAGTGCAGGTCAACGGGACTGCGCGGGTGACCGCAACCGCAACGGCGCCGCTGCCGACCGAGGCGTTCCGCGACGGCGAGGTCGCGACCCCGGTGCGGTCACCGAGGCACTGCTCCAAGCTCTTCTCCGAGCACAAGCTCTGCAAGCAGGTGCGGCTGGGCATCGCCAACCAGCGGGTCGTCGTCCGCACCCTGCGCCTGCCCGCGATCGAGGACCCGCAGGAGCTCGACGCCGCGGTCCGCTTCGCCGCCCAGGAGCAGATCGCGATGCCCCTCGAGCAGGCCGTGATCGACCACCGCGTGGTCGGCGGGGTCGCAGCCGTGGACGGCGCGGCGCCGCAGATCGACGTGATCGTCGTCGCCGCCCGCCGCGACATGATCGCCGCCTCGCTGAAGCCCCTGCGCGACGCCGGCCTCGAGCCGGTCGGCGTCGACCTCTCGGCCTTCGGCATGATCCGCGCCCTCGGCGAGGTCAGCGGACGCCCGGCCGAGAGTCGACGCCGAGGAACAGCCGCCAGGCGCGTCCTCTACTGCAACGTCGGCGACGTCACCAACCTCGCCGTCGCCAAGGGCCGGTCCTGCCTCTTCACCCGCGTCTCCCCGGTCGGCCTCGAGCGACATGGCCGCCAGCCTCGCCTCGACCACCGGGCTGAGCAACGAGCACGCGCGGATGTGGCTCGCCCACGTCGGCCTCGCGCAACCGCGGCGGAGCAGATCGAGGGCGACCCCGGCGTGATCGCCAAGGCCCGCGCGGCGCTGGAGACAGCGGCGCCTCCTCACTGCTCGACGAGCTGCGCCTCTCGCTTGACTTCTACGGCGCCCAGGAGGGCGCGGTGCCGGTCGAGCGCATCGTCCTCTGCGGCCCCGGCAGCGTCATCCCGGGCCTCGCCGAGCGCATGGAGCCGGTTCTGGGCCTGCCGATCGCAGTCGGCCAGCCGGAGGCGCTCTCCGGACTCGACGCGGCCTCGGCCGCCCGCCTCACCCTGCCCTTCGGCCTCGCCCTGGAGCGCTAGCGATGCGCCCCGTCAACCTGATCCCGAGCCGAGGAGCGACCCGGTGAGCGGCGGCCGATGCGCAGCGGCCCGCTTGCCTACATCGTGGTCGGCGCCCTTGCCGCCGCGGTGCTCGGAGTGGCGCTGCTGGTCACCACCGACAACCAGATCTGCCGACAGCAAGGCCGAGATCGCCACGCTGGAAAGCGAAACGGCCGCCGCCGAAGCGCGAGGCGCAGGCGCTCAGCGCCTACACCCAGTTCCACAGCCTGCGCCAACAGCGGGTCGACACCGTCACCAGCCTCGCCGACAGCCGCTTCGATTGGGAGCGGGTGATGCGCGAACTGGCGCTGATCCTGCCCGGCGACGTCTGGCTCACCAACCTCACCGGCACCGCGTCCTCGGGAGTCTCGGTCGAGGGCGCCGCCACCGTCTCCCTGCGCGACTCGGTCGCCGGGCCGGCGCTGGCGATGAGTCGGCTGCGCGACCGGCCAGAAAGCGGTCGCGGGATTCGTTCAGGCGCTGAAGGAGATCGATGGAGCGACACGCGTCGGCGTGCAGTCCTCAAGCCTGGGCAGCGCCGCCGAAGGCGCCTCGTCGGGCAGCGCCAGCGCTGCCTCCGGCACCTGCCAAACAAAAAACTTCATCGCCCAGTTCCAGCTGGTCGTCGCCTTCGACGCGGCGCCGGTAGCCCCGACGGCGGCCGAAGGAGAAGCGGCGGCGCCCCCGACTACCGAACCCGAAGCCGCACCCACGAGCGAAACGAGCGGCGAATGAGCTCCTCCAACCGCCTGATCGTCTCGATCCTCGCCGTCGCCGCGATCGCGATCGCCTTCTGGATGCTCGCCCTCGGGCCCAAGCGCGAGCAAGCGGACGAGCTCTCCGGCCAGGTCAGCCAGCTGCAGACGTCGCTGGCCACGAGCGCAGGCGAAAGTCACCGAAGCCGTTGCCGCCAAGCAGGAATTCCCCACCGACTACCGGCAGCTGGTGGTCCTCGGCAAGGCGGCGCCAGCAAATGAGGAAACGGCCTCGCTGCTGGTCGAACTGAGCCACGTCGCCACCGATTCAGGGGTGAAATTCGAAAGCATCCATGCTCAACGGCGAAGGGGAAGGCGAAAGCGAAGCCCCCGCCCCCGTCCCGGCACCAACCACCGAAGCAGGACCGAGCGGCGTCCCGGCCGCGATCACGGTGCCTCCGACCGAGGCCGCCGCCTCGTTGACTGCCGCTGGGTGCCTCGATCGGCCCCGCCGGCCTCTCGGTGATGCCATACAGCCTTACCTTCAGCGGCAGCTTCTTCGACGTCGCCGACTTCATCAAGGGCATCGACTCGCTGGTCGACACCGGCGAGACCAAGGTCGCCGTCGACGGCCGCCTGGTCACCCTCGACGGCTTTGCCCTCAACGCCGCGACCGAAGGCGGCTTCCCCCGCCTCAACGCCACCTTCGCGGTGACCACCTACGTCACCCCTCCCGCTCAGGGCGTCACCGCGGGAGCGACGCCAACGGAACCGGCACCCTCGGTCGCAACCCCAGCCGCGGCGACGACGAGCCCTGAATCGACGACCACCAGCGCGACGGCCGAAACGGAGGCGGCGCAATGAACATGCTGAAGAAAGGGCCCGAGCTGAAAATGCCGGACCTCAAGGTCCCGGACTTCCTGCTGGACCTCTACTACGACCTGCGCGAGCGGCACCTGCTGCCGCTCGTCGCGCTGCTCATCGTCGCCCTCGTCGCCGTGCCCTTCCTGCTCGGGGGCGGCTCGTCCGAATCAGAACCGGGCGAAGGCGAAGCCGCGGTCGCCACGGCCAGCACCGCTCGCCGCTCAAGCACGCTCGTCGTCGCCAAAGCCGCGCCTGGGCTGCGTGACTACCACCGCCGACTCGGCAGCGATCACGCCAAGAACCCCTTCATCCAGCAGTACTCGAACGAGGAAGGCAGTGAAAGCGGCAGTCCCGAAAGCGCTCCCAGCGGCGAAGAAGGATCTGGCGCAACGGTTGAATCGAGCGAAACCGGAGGGGAACCAACGGAAAGCGGTGAGCCAACCGGCGGCGGCAACGGCGAAGCACCCGAAGGAGGGCACCTCCAGTACTACTCGTGGGCAATCGACGTCCGCGTGGTGCCGGTGCCCCCTAGTGGGGCTAAGGAGAAGCCGAAGCCCAGCGTCCGCAACAACCTGCCCGATATGACGATGCTGCCCAGCCGCGCCGTCCCCGCCCTGACCTTCATCGGCGTGACCAAGGACAGCAAGCGAGCCGTGATGCTCGTCTCCGACAAGGTCACCGGCCTCTTCGGCGACGGCGTCTGCGTCGTCGGCTCCGAAGCCTGCCAACTGATCGCGATGGAACCCGGCCTGCCCGAGACGGTCGTCTACGGCGCCGACAGCCGCACCTACCGCATCGAAGTGACGAAGCTGCAGCTGCTGAAGACGGATAGCTCAACGTGGCACCGCTCGGCCCAACGAAGGGGAAGCAAGGTGACTCCAAAGGCTCGGCCGGGTAGTTCAAACGGCGATCACGGCAACTTCCTCGCCGGGTCGGGTGAGCGCTTGGATGTCGCCGGGGTCGGATGTTAGGACGGCCACACGGAATTCGGCCGCACAGCACACCACATGAGCATCGGCCACATCGTTGGCATCGCGCTCCCCAAGTCGAAGCCCTATTTCCCTCGCCCTCATCGCCCCAAGCACATCGACGTCACCAGCGTCAAGAAGCCGCCCCAACCGTGCCGCCCTCGGGCCTCCTCGCCAGACCTGGGCCAGAACGGTCGCTGGGATGACGATTGGGTACCCAAGATCCAACGCCCCCCGAATCAGGGCCACCAGATCCTTGTTGCCACGCTCAACGGCGATCAGCGCGCCGGCGTCGAGGACGACGCCTCGCGAGAAGCGCGCATCAGTTCCCTGATCGCCCATTCCTCCTTCTCCTCGCTGACCGGGCCATGCTCGGCTTCGGCAAGCTCAAGCGCCTCCCTGAGGGCCTGAGCCTTGCTGCGCGCACGAAGAGCACTTTCGACCGCGGCCGACAGGCTCGGAGCCCCTCCAGCACTGACTTCGGCCCGCACATCCTCAAGGGCCTCGGGGTCAACGGAAATGGTCACGCGCTCCTTCATGCGGCACATCGTACGCTCCCAGTCTGATCGTTTGGCAGAGCGAACCGTAAGCTTGGCAATCGCCTCCGTGGTGCGCAGAGCGACACGGTTCTGCAACGTCTCCCAGCACTAAAACCGCGTCAGCCCAGATAAAGGTCGATCAGCTGGTCGCCTGCCAGCAAGGCCGACCACGCCGCCGAGGGCGAGGAAGGGGCCGAAGGGGATCGCCATCTTGCGGGCCTGGGAGCCGTGGCGGGCGATCAGGGCGAGGCCGACGATGCTGCCGGCAGGAGGGCGGCGAGGATCGCCGGGGCGACGGCGCGACCGAGGAAGAGGCCCATCGTCGCCGCCAGCTTGACGTCGCCGAGGCCCATGCCCTGCGGGTAGGCGAGGACGACGAGGAAGAAGACCCCGCCGGCGGCCGCCGCGGCGATGGCGCGCTCGGGCAGGCCGCCGGGATCGGTCGGCGCTGCGATCGCTAGGCAGAGCACGGCGCCGACGATCAGGACCTTGTTGGGGATGATCCGCTGCTCGAGGTCGGTCAGCGTGACGATCGCCAGTATGGCGACGAAGACGAGACCGATCGCCGCTTCGGCCGCGTCGTCGCGGTAGACGAGGACGGTGGCGACGAAGAGCAGGCCAGTCGACAGCTCGGTCAGCGGGTAGCGCGGCGAGATCCGCGCGCCGCAGCAGCGCGCCTGGCCGCGCAGCAGGAGCCAGGAAAGGACCGGCACGTTGTCGTAGGCGCCGATCTGGGCGCCGCAGGCGGGGCACTGCGAGCGCGCAAGCCGCGACCGGGATGCCGCGTGGCACCCGGTGGGCAACAGCGGTGGCGAAGCTGCCGGCGGCGAGGCCCAGCAGGAACGCGATCAGGGCGACGCCGATCATCCGGCGGAGTTCTACTCGAGCTAGTGGATGACCTTGAAGCTGCGCTTCGCCGCCTTGGCCTCGACATTGCCGATCGGATCGGCGCCGCGGACGCGGAGGGTGTGGCGGCTGTAGCCGAGGTGGCGCAGCTTGAAGGGCGAGTGACAGGACTTCCACTTGCCACGGTCGACCCTGCAGGTGAAGCTGGCACCAAGGGGGTCGCCAGCGGTATCGGCAAAGCGGAAGACGACCTTACGGTGGCGTGTCTTGGCGCCGGGCCCCATCGTGATTCGGGTACGCGGGGGCGTCGAATCCTCGATGTAGGTGGCGGGTGGCGAACAGAAGGACTGCTTGCCGTTGGCGACCGAGGCACCGGTGAAATCGGTCGTCGAGTTGTCGGGGACGCGGAGCTCGACGCCGGCGGATAGCTCTGCCGGCGATACGGTTACCAGGGGCGAGCCAGCGCAGCTGGAGTTGGCGAAGATCTTCACCGAGCTGGCACCCGTGGCCGTGCCCACGATCCGGGGAGCGTTGTTGTTGGCGGGCCCAGCCGGCGATGTCTTGAGCCGTGGTGGCGCAGGGGCCACAGTGGGACGCGCCACGGTCGCAGGTGGTTTCGATGAGGGCGCTTCCGTAGCCGGCGGTTCTTTCGCTGGAGGTTCTTTTGCCGGAGGTTCTTCGGCGGGTGGTTCTTCAGCCGGCGGTTCGCTGGCCGTCGAGCTGGCCCAGTAGGTGATCGGTTTCGAGCAAATCGAAGGTTCTGCCGGAAAGGCGGGATCGATCTGGATCGCCGAGAAGGTCGTGTTCGTGTCGGGCTCGACTTCGACCTGGATGCCGTCGCCTTCGAGGTCGTCGATGGTGCCTTCCGTCACCGGCGAGTCGGCGCAGGTGCCATTGGCGTAGATGAGGACTTCGTTGTCCGGGTTGACGTCCGCCGCGATCGGCGAGCGCCTGCCGCCACCGAAGGGATTCACCACGGTGGCAATCGCACCGTCGCCGCGGCCGATGATGAACGGTTCGGTCGAGGCGGCGGGCTGAGTTTTACTCGATAGCGGGTTGGTTTCAGTAAGGGCGACCGGTTCAGGCTGTTCGGCTCGAGCGGCAGGTGCCATGAGCGCGGTCGCAAGCAGTGCGGCCGCGACAAGCAGCAGCAAGCGCGAAGAGGAGCGGGCCGTTGCGGCCCGCTCCTCAACTGCGCTTGAAATCGGCTTAGACATTGCTAAGCGATGGGACTGGGATCAACCGCCCCAGCCACCGCCACCAGCCGGGCAACCGCCCTGACCGGCCGCGGAACACGTGTAGGACATCGCGCCACCTGCACTGCGCGAGATGCTGAAGGTACGCGTGGTCGGGTTGGACTGAACCGTGACCGTGTAGCCGCCACCTTCCGGAGTGGTGACCGCGAGGGTCGGAGCACCCGGCAGCGTCTGCTCAATGCCCTGCAGAATTCCGACGTTGCAAGGGGTGTACGTGTTGTTGTTGTCAGTGGCGCAGGTCTCCATAGCGACCTGGGCCGAGTGGGCGTTCTCCTTGGCCTTGGCGTCGGCTGCCTTGTCCTTCTGGTTGAAGAAGGCGGGCAGGGCGATCGCGGCCAGGATGCCGAGGATCAGCATGACGACGAGGAGCTCGATCAGCGTGAAACCGGCCTCCTTGTCACCGTTGAGCCGGGCGCCAACCTTGGCCCGGAGATTCTGGAGAAACATTAGGTGTGTCTCCTATGTCCTAATTGGTTTAGCCAGAGCCCCGTCGCGTCTCAGCCACGTGGTGTCTGTCGACCCCGGTGGTAGCCCGGCCGGCTCCTCTAGGAGCCCCGTTGGCTTTGCGCCCCCACCTCACAGCGGGTTTGCCTTTTGCACCAGAGCACTGGCAGATATGTACTCCCTCCTATCGACGCCGGGAGGGATGCCTTAATCCCTGAAACTAGGACTTCATCTCCCCAAAAGTCGGGTTTCAGATCAAGAATTGGCGATAACTAGTCAACCGGCAAGCAATGACCCGACTACAGGCGCTCCTCACGCAACCCGTCGAGAAGCTCGATGCTCGGCGGTCCAGGCGCTGGAGGCGCCATTGACCGACGGACGCTCGCCAACAAGTCACCGCGAGGCACCGTTGCTCCGCGCTCAGTTGCCAGGCGCGCAAGCGGTGAATCAACTGAGCCTGTCGAGGTTGGTTGTTTGCGTCCCTGGCTCACGCTGGCCAGCGTAACGCTTGGCTCGCCTCAGCGGATGTGTTCGTAGATGCTGAACATCGGCAGGTACATCGAGATCACGATGAAGCCGACGATGCCGCCGACGAAGACGATCATCACCGGCTCGATCAGGGCGGTCAGGGCCTTGACCTTGGCGTCGACCTCGGCCTCGTAGAAGTCGGCGACCTTGGTCAGCATGTGCTCGAGCTGGCCGGTTTCCTCGCCGACGGCGATCATGTGGCCGACCATCGGCGGGAAGATCGGGTTCTCCTCGATCGGCCCGGCGATCGAGCCGCCGCTGCTTGACCGAGGCGTAGACGTCGTCCATCGCCTGCTCGACGACGATGTTGCCCGCCGTCTCGCCGGTCAGCTTGATCGCCTGCAGCATCGGCACGCCCGAGGAGACCGCGCCGGAGAAGGTGCGCGACCAGCGGGCCAGCGCCACCTTCTGGATCACGTCGCCGATCTTGAACGGGATGCGCAGCTTGAAGCGGTCCCAGAGCTCGTTGCCCGCGCTCGGTCTTCTTCCATTTGAAGAAGACGATGAAGGCGAGCACCAGCGCCGGGATGATCAGATACCAGTAGCCGGTGAGGGTTTCGGAGACGTCGACGCAGATCTGGGTCGGCGGCGGCAGCCCGGCCGCTTCCTCGGGATGTTCTTCGGCCAGTTCTTCGAAGATGTTGGCGAAGACCGGGATCACGAAGGCGACGATCGCGATCAGGACCACGACCGGCGAAGCCGAAGACCAGCGCCGGGTACATCAGCGCCGATTTGACCTGGCGGCGCAGGGCGTCGGCCTTCTCCACCTGGAAGGCGATCCGGTCCATCGCCTCCTCGAGGCGGCCCGACTGCTCGCCCGAGCGGACCATCGCGCGGAAGAGGCGGTCGAAGACCTTTGGGTGGCGCTCCATCGCCTGCTCCAGCGTGCTGCCGGCCTCGACGTCGGCGCGCACGCCAGCCACCGCCGCCTTGATCTGCTCGTCCTGGGTCTGCTCCTCGAGCGTGTACAGGGTGCGCAGCATCGGCATCCCGGAGGCGATCAGGGTGGCGAACTGGCGCGAGAAGACCGCCAGCTCGCGCATGTCGACCCCCTGCCAGCGCTTGAAGATGTCCTCGATCGTCGAACGGTTCGCTCTTCTCGCTGACGTCGAGGACGATCAGGCCGCGCTGGCGCAGCTGCTCGGTGACCGAGGCCTTGGACTCGGCCTCGATCTCGCCGGCCGAGGAGGTCCCGGCCAGGTCCATCGCGCGGAAGGCGAATGTGGTCGCGTCGGCCATCGTCCGCTATGCCCCCGCGGTGTAGACGGGCGGGGGCGGCGCGACCGCCTGGGCGACCGCCGCCGCTTCCTCGGCGGCCCGGCCGCCAGGCGCGCCGACGGGCGCGCGGGCCACCTCGCCGCCGAGCAGGCGCTTGAGCTCCTCCGGCACCGAGGCGCGCTGTTCGGCCAGCGAGCGGGTGATCTTGCCGGCGCGGACGAGGCGGGCCAGGTCGGCGTCCATCGTCTGCATGCCGACCGCGCCCGAGGTCTGCACCGCGGCGTAGATCTGGTGCGTCTTGCCCTCGCGGATCAGGTTGCGGATCGCCGGCGTCGGGACCAGCACCTCGGTGGCGACGACGCGGCCGCGGCCGTCCGAGGTCGGCAGCAGCTGCTGGGTGACGATCCCCTGCAGGGCGATCGAGAGCTGCGTTCGCACCTGGCCCTGCTGCTCGGGCGGGAAGACGTCGATGATCCGGTCGACCGTCTGCGCGGTCGACTGGGTGTGCAGGGTGGCGAAGACGAGGTGGCCGGTCTCGGCCGCGGTCAGCGCGGTGGAGATCGTCTCCAGGTCGCGCATCTCGCCGACGAGGATCACGTCGGGGTCCTCTCGCAGGGCGGCGCGCAGGCCGAGGGAGAAGTCCTCGGCGTCGGAGCCGATCTCGCGCTGGTTGACGATCGAGCGCTTGTGCGTGTGCAGGAACTCGATCGGGTCCTCGATCGTGAGGATGTGATCCTCGCGCTCGGCGTTGATCACGTCGATCATCGCCGCCAGCGTCGTGCTCTTGCCCGAGCCGGTCGGCCCGGTGACGAGGACGAAGCCGCGCGGTTTCGCGGTCAGCTCGCGCAGCACCTGCGGCACTCCGAGCGAGTCGAGCGCGGGGATCTCCTGCGGCACCAGGCGGAAGGCGGCGCTGACCGCGCCGCGCTGGAAGAAGCAGTTGACGCGGAAGCGGGCGACGCCCGGGATCGCGTAGGCGAAGTCGAGCTGCTTGTGGTTCTCGAAGCGTTTGCGCTGGTCGTCGTTGAGGATCCAGTAGACGACCTCGCGGGTCTGCTGCGCGGTCAGGATCGGGAAGCCCTCCATCGGCTTGATCTTGCCCTTGTCGCGGATCGCCGGCGGGAAGCCGGCGGTGATGTGGACGTCGGAGGCGCGGGTCTCGACCATGCGGCGCAGCACCTCGGAGAAATCGAAATCAGGCTGTGACACGGAGTACCTCCTCGAGGCTGGTGACCCCGGCTCGGACCTTGACGACGCCGTCCTCGCGCAGGGTGAGCATGCCCTCCTCGCGGGCGACGGCGGCGATTTCCGTCTCGGCTGCGCGAGCGATCGTCATCTCCTTCAAGCGCTCGCTGAGGCTCATCACCGAGTAGATGCCGACCCGGCCCTTGTAGCCGCTGTTGTTGCAGCGGCCGCAACCGACCGGCTCGTAGGCCTCGACCTCGGTGCCGACCCTGACCCCGGCGTCGTGCAGCGCCTGGACCGGGACGATCGAGCGCCGCTTGCAGTTCGGGCAGAGCTTGCGGGCGAGCCGCTGGGCGACGACGCAGTCGACGGCCGAGGCGGTGAGGAAGGTCTCGATGCCCATCTCGCTCAGGCGGGCGATCGCGCCGGGCGCGTCGTTGGTGTGCAGCGTGGTCAGCATCATGTGGCCGGTGAGCGCGGCCTCGATCGCGATCCGGGCCGTCTCGGCGTCGCGGATCTCGCCGACCATGACGATGTCGGGGTCGGCGCGCAGGATCGAGCGCAGGCCCCGTGGCGAAGTCGAGCCCGGCCTTGCGGTTGACGTTCATCTGGTTGACGCCGGCGATGCGGAACTCGACCGGGTCCTCGATCGTGATGATCTTCTTCTCGATCCCGTTCAGCTCGGCCAGCGCCGCGTAGAGCGTCGTGCTCTTGCCCGAGCCGGTCGGCCCGGTGACCAGCACAGCGCCGTAGGCCTGGCGGAAGGCGTCCTCGAAGCGAGCGCGGGCGGAGCCGTCCATGCCGAGGTCGTCGAGCGTGCGCTGGGCGTTGCTCTCGTCGAGGATGCGGATCGTCGCCCCCTCGCCGCGCTGAGGTCGGCAGGGTGGTGACACGGAGGTCGATGCGGCGCTCCTCGATCGCGACGCTGACGCGGCCGTCCTGGGGCACCCGCTTCTCGGCGATGTCGAGCTCGCTCATGATCTTCAGCCGCGAGATCACCGCGCCGATCATCCGCTTCGGCACGTGCGCGGACTCCTTCAGCACGCCGTCGATGCGGAAGCGGATCCGCAGCTCGCCTTCTTCGGGCTCGAGGTGGATGTCGGATGCCCCCTCCCCCACCGCCTGGGCGAGGATGCTGTAGACGAGCTTGACCACCGGCGCGTCCTCGGCGCCGGCCTGCATCGAGCTGACCTCGGCGAGGGCTTCGTCGCCTCCTCTTCGGCCTCTTCGACCTGATGCTGGGTCTCGACGATCGCGTCGGCGGCGGCGCTCTGCAGGGTGCCGAGCCGGGCCAGCAGCGATTCGACGTCGTCCTCCGCGGCGACCGCGATCTGGCAGTCGAGGCCGGTGGCGATCTGGATGTCGTCGACGGCGAGCACGTTGGCGGGGTCGACGGCGGCGACGAGCAGCGTCTCTGGGTCGACGTAGCCGACCGGCACGGCCTTGTAGCGACGCGCCATCGTCACCGGGAAGAGCGCCGCGGCGGCGACGTCGACGTTGGTAGACGGCTGAGGTCGACGTGGTCGAGCCCGTAGCGCTCGGCGGTCGCCCGCGAGAGCTGATCGGAGTTGATCGCGCCCTTGCTCGAGCAGCAGCGCCTCTGGCGGCACCCCAGCGGTGCGCGATTCCTCGACCGCCGCTTGCACGGCCTCGGCGCTGGCGTAGCCGAGCTCGACCAGGACGTCGGTGATGAAGCCGCGCGAGTGGCCGCGGTGCAGGGGCGGGGTCAGGCCCGGTGTGCCGCCCGCCTCATGCTCAGGCAGGGCGGGGGCAGCCGAGCCGCCCGCAGTCGGGGACGGGGCGCAGGTGGCATCGGATAGGGGGGATTCTCGGCGCTCATCCGCCCACCTCAGTTCGGGTGGTAGGTGACTTCGCGACCGTCGTAGGCGGCGTCCCGCACCGCCTGCAGGACGCCCTGCGGGGTCTGGAAGCCGTAGTCGACACTGGCCTGCGGGGTGCCGTCGCTGAGCTGCTTCGGCCGCATCACGACGAGGGCCGGCACGCGGTTGACGTCGAGGCCGACCGTGATCGCCGAGTAGCGGGCGATCTGCTTGTCGGGAACGACGAAGAGCGCGACGTCGGGGTCGGCCGCCGAGCAACGACCGAGGCGCGCTCGACCAGGGCGTCATCGATGCCCCCGTTGATGGACGATCAGCAGGACGACGGTCTTGCCCGCGTCGTAGGCGCGAACAAGCGGGGCGGGCGGAGGCGGAACGGGCACCGAGCCGGGGCGCATCGCGGCAGCTGACCGCGGCGGGCGATTCGAGCACGCTTTCGACCGCGCCTTCGACCGCTTCGCCCGGCGTCGCGCCCGTTGCTGTGCCGACCGCACCGGTGCCGGCAACCGCAACGGTCGCTTCGGTCGGAGCAGCCACTTCTTCTTCTTCGCCGCCACCCGAGCTGCTGATGAACATGTAGGCGCCAACCACGACGAGGACGCGACGAGCCCGACCTGGGCCATCGGGTTTTCGTTCAGCTTCTCCCTCACGAGGCCACCGGCTCCTCGTTGCCGAGCTGCTCGATGCCGCTGGCGCGCTGGCCCCCGGCGGCGAGCATCAGCTTGAAGTCGTGCGGGCTGGAGGCGTAGTCGAGCGCGACCTCCTCGCTCACCTTGCCCTCCATCACGTAGCGCAGCAGCGACTGGTCGAAGGTGCGCATGCCGTAGTACTCGCCTTCGCCGATGACCTCGGTGATCTTGCCCGTTTCCTCCGGGTTGAGGATCAGGTCCTGGACGCGGCCGGTGACGACCATCACCTCGGAGGCGGCGACGCGGCCGTCGCCGGTCACGTCGGGCACCAGGCGCTGCGCGATCGCGCCCTTCAGGGTCGAGGCGAGCATCACCCGCGCCTGCTGCTGCAGGTGGGGCGGGAAGAAGTCGACGATGCGGTTGATCGTCTCGGTCGCGTCGAGGGTGTGGACGGTGGAGAGCACGAGGTGGCCGGTCTCGGCGGCGGAGAGCGCCGTGCGCACCGTCTCCTCGTCGCGCATCTCGCCGATCAGGATCACGTCGGGGTCCTGGCGCAGGACCCGGCGCATCGCGCGGGCGAAGCTGACCGTGTCGGAGCCGACTTCGCGCTGGTTGACGATCGAGCGCTTGTCCTGGTGCAGGTACTCGATCGGGTCCTCGAGCGTGACGATGTGCCGCGCCCGGGTCTGGTTGATGTGGTCGATCATCGCCGCCAGCGTCGTGCTCTTGCCCGAGCCGGTGGTGCCGGTGACGAGGATGATTCCCGCGCGACTCTTCGGCCAGGCTGGTGACGACGTGCAGGCAGGCCGAGCTCGCTCGACCGAGCGGATCTCGAAGGGGATCGCGCGGCAGACGATCGAGATCGTGCCGCGCTGCTTGAAGGTATTGACGCGGAAGCGGGCCAGGCCCGGGATCGAGTAGGAGAAGTCGGCCTCGCCGTCGTCCTCGAATTCCGCTACGGAGCGCTCCTCGGCCATGTCGCGAAAGGCCTTCTCGGTGTCCTCGGGGCCGAGCGGTTGATAGCCCTCGAGGTGCGCCAATTCACCGTGCATACGGGCGAGTCGGCGGTGCGCCGACCTTGACGTGGAGGTCGGAGCCCTCACGCTCGATGAGCGTGCGCAGCGCTGTATCGATGTCGAACATCCCGACCTTTATCGGCCGAGATATCCGTCCACCTTAATCCCGCTTGACTAGTGCGGCGGCGCGGCTGGCAAGGACGCAGGGAGCGCCGCGTGCTCCGCACGCAAGCGACCGAGGACGCCGCCAGCCGCACCGCCGTGCCGTCAAGTGACCTCGCGCAGCTTCTGGGCTTCGCCTAGCTGCTGCAGCTTCTTCAGGCTCTGATTCTCGATCTGGCGGATGCGCTCGCGGGTGACGTTGAAGGTCCTCCCCACCTCGTCGAGCGTGCGCGGGTGCTCGCCGCCGAGGCCGTAACGCAACTCCAAAACGCGACGCTCGCGGTAGGAGAGGTTCTCCAGCGCCTCCTTCAGCGCCTCTTTGGTCAGCAGGTCAGCCGCCCGGTCGAAGGGCGACTCGGCCTTCTCGTCGGCGATGAACTGGCCGAACTCCGACTCCTCCTCGTCGCCAACCGGCTTCTCCAGCGAGACCGGCGCCTGGGCGGAGCGCTTGATCGAGTCGACCTCCTCGGGGTCGATCCCGGTCACGTCAGCGATCTCCTCCGGGGTGGGCTCGCGGCCCAGCTCGGTGACCAGCTTGCGCTCGGCGCGGCCGATCTTGTTCAGCTTCTCGACCACGTGCACCGGGATGCGGATCGTCCGTGCCTTGTCGGCGAGCGCGCGGGCGATCGCCTGGCGGATCCACCAGGTGGCGTAAGTCGAGAACTTGAATCCCTTGCGGTAGTCGAACTTCTCCGCGGCGCGGACCAGGCCCAGCGTGCCCTCCTGGATCAGGTCGAGGAAGGGCAGGCCCTGGTTGCGGTAGTTCTTCGCGATCGAGACGACCAGGCGCAGGTTCGACTCGACCATTTTCTGCTTCGCGTCGAGATCGCCGCGCTCGATCCGCTTGGCGAGTTCGACCTCCTCCGCGGCGGTCAACAGGCGGACCTTGCCGATGTCCTTGAGGAACAGCTGCAGGCTGTCCGTGGTCATGTCGGGTTTCAGGTCGAGCGCGGCTTTCTGGCGGCGCCGGCCTTTTTTCCCGGTGTCGATCGGCAGGGCTTCCGCGGCCGCTTTCTGGGCCGGGTCCATGTCCTCGACAAGCTCGATGCCCGACTTCTCGAGGTGCCCGTAAAGGTCCTCGACGTCGGACTCGTCCAGATCCACCTCCGACACTGCGGAAGCGACATCGCCAAAGGTCAGCACGCCAAGCTGCTGACCACGTGTAATGAGGCCTTTGACCTCCTCCAACTCCTGAAGCTCTGCTACCAGCATCCTGTCTCTACTCGTTTCTTTCGAAAGGTGGTTAAGTCCTGCGACTTAGAACGCCGCCGGTGGCGGAGAGTCGCGAAAAAATGGACCGGCTATCCGGTCCGAGAAGCTGAATATCCTGCGCTGGCCTTAAGGCCTGGGACGGGCGATCTGGATTCGCTCAAACGTCTGTTCGCATGTTAGTCGCTTCAGTTTCTGAAGTCAATGCCCAAATCTATGCGCCAATCCCGCCCCTGGCTGCGTGCCTTCTGGAATCGCGCCTACCGCGAGAACGTCACCGGTCTCTCGGCGATGGTCGCCTACAACCTGATGCTGGCGGTGTTTCCCTTTGCCCTGCTGGTGCTCTTCGTCGGCGGCCAGGTGCTGAAGATCGAAGGCGTCGAGGCGAGCGTGCTCGACGACCTCCAGCGGCTCTTCCCCAACGTCGAGCAGAACACCCTCGCCGACGCGCTCAACCGGATCGAGGAAAACTCGACCACGATCGGGATCGCCGCCTTCTTCGGCTCGCTCTGGATCGGCGCCTCCTTCTGGGGCGCGATGGACACCGCCTTCTGCCGCATCTACCACGTCGAGTGCCGCGGCTGGGTCGAGCAGAAGCGCTTCTCCTTCGCGATGCTGGCGGTCGTCCTGCTCTTCATCGCCGCCAGCATCTTCCTGCCGGCGATGGAGAGCACGCTCGTCTCCAGCACAGACCGACTGCCCTTTGGGCTCTCGAGCATCAAGTTGATCGACACCGCACTGCTGCTCGGCGCCGCGATCCTGATCACCTTCCTGATCTGCTGCGTGATCTTCTGGGCCGTGCCCAAGGGCCACATGCCCTGGCGCGCCGTCTGGCCGGGGGCGGCCTTCGTCACAGCTAGCGCCGGCATCGCCAACTGGCTCTTTCCCTTCTACCTCTCCAACGTCTCCAGCCTCTCGCGCTTCGGCTCCACCGTGGGCTTCATCCTGATCGGCCTGCTCTGGTTCTACCTGCTCAGCCTGGCGCTGCTGGCCGGAGCGGTGATCAACTCGCTGCGCCACGAGCTGCACGAGACCGGCGAAATGCCCTACAGCGAGGCGGCCGAAGCCAAGAAGCCCTGCGGCTGCGAAGAGGCTCAGCCGTAGCGCTCGCCCGTCACGGCGCGCAACTTTGCGCGGTCGTGGCGGGCCTGGACGCGGCGCACGGTGCCTGAGCGCGAGCGCATCACTAGCGATTCCGTGGTCGCGCCGTTGCCGCGGTAGCGCACGCCCTGGAGCACGTCGCCGTCGGTGACGCCGGTGGCGGAGAAGAAGACGTCCTCGCCGGAGCAGAGGTCATTGGCGCTGAGCACGCGCTCGAGGTCGTAGCCGGCGTCGACCGCGGCGCTGCGCTCCTCGTCGTTGCGCGGCCAGAGGCGGCCGAGCAGCTCCCCCCCCATCGACTTCAGCGCCGCGGCGGAGAGCACGCCCTCGGGCGTGCCGCCGATCCCCCAGAGCAGGTCGACCGGGGAGCGTTCGCTGACCGCGAGCAGCGCCGCCGAGACGTCGCCGTCGCTGATCAAGCGCAGCCGCGCGCCCGCCTCGCGCACTTCGCCCATCGCCTCCTCGTGGCGGGGGCGGTCGAGCATGACCACGATCACGTCGCCGACGCTCTCGCCCTTGCGCTCGGCGATCAGCTTCAAGGTCTCGGGTAGGGGGCGGTCGAGGTCGAGCAGGTCGGCGATCTCCTCACCACCGGCCATCTTTTCCATGTAGACGCAGGGCCCCGGGTCGAACATCGAGCCGCGCTCGGCAAGCGCGATCACCGCCAGGGCGCTGGGCATGCCGCGGGCGCAGAGCGTGGTTCCCTCCAGCGGGTCGACCGCGATGTCGACCACCGGCGGGCTGCCGTCGCCGATCTGCTCGCCGTTGAAGAGCATCGGCGCCTCGTCCTTCTCGCCCTCGCCGATCACGACGACGCCGTCCATGGCGACCGTGTCGAGCACGAAGCGCATCGCGTCGACGGCGGCGCCGTCGGCGGCGAGCTTGTCGCCACGACCGACCCAGCGGGCGGCGGCGAGCGCCGCTGCCTCGGTGACGCGGACGAGCTCCAGGGCGAGGTTGCGGTCGGGCTTGGTTGGAGAGTTCTCCCCCATGCGCGCCGCAGGCTATAGGGTCGGCCGGTGGCTCAGCGTTGGGGACTCACACTGCCTTTGCCCGGACTCTCGCTCGCCGCTCACGAGGAGCTGGTGAAGCAGGCTGAGGCGGCTGGCTACACGGACTTCTGGAGCGGCGAGACCAACGGGCCCGACGGCTTCACGCCGCTGGCATTGAGCGCCGCCTGGACCGAGCGGGCGCGACTCGGGACCGGCATCGTCGGCGTCTTCCAGCGCGGTCCGGCGCTGCTGGCTCAGGAGGCAGCCGCTCTCGCCAGCGCCTCCGACGGGCGCTTCGTGCTCGGCATCGGCTCCTCTTCGGATCGCATCGTCGAAGGTTGGAACGGCATCCCCTTCGAGCGACCGCTGGCCAAGGTGCGCGAGACGCTCGACTTCCTCGACGCCGCCCTGGCCGGCGAGCGCACCGCCAGCGGCTTCAAGCTGGAGAGCGCGCCGGCGCAACCGGTTCCAGTCGTGCTCGCCGCCCTGCGCGGCAAGATGCTCGAGCTGGCGGTGGAGCGCGCCAGCGGCGCCTTCACCAACTTCCTGCCGCTGGGCGGGCTGCCGCGGGTGGCGGCGCAACTGCAGGGAGCGCCGGAGGACTTCGAGCTGCTCTGTCGCTTCTTCTGCCTGCCGGGCGAGCGCGAGGCGGTCGAGCCGCTGGCCCGCTTCATGTTCTCCTCCTACATCACCGTGCCGGTCTACGCCGCCTTCTACCGCTGGCTCGGCTACGGCGAGCAGATCGAGCCGATGATCGCCGCCTGGGAGGCCGGCGACCGCCAGGCCGCCGCCGCGGCCGCGCCCTGGGATCTGATCGAGGAGATGTTCATCTTCGGCTCGCCCGAGCAGATGGCGGAGCGGATCGGCGCCTTCGTCAACGGCGGCGTGACGCTGCCGATCCTCACCCCGATCACGACGCCGGACAAGCTCGGCGAGCTGATCGAGGCGCTGGCTCCCTGAGCCGGGGCGGTGCTCTACGGCACCCTGGCCGAATGCGTCATCGCGACGATGTCGGCCTGGGGCAATGGATCATTGGCCACGCGAATCGCGCGGCCAGATGACGAACTTCATTCGGGGAGACCACTCCATTTCAGGCCGCCGTGGCTGAAAATCAGGAAGACGCTCACGGAGCCATCCAGCGTTGCTGGTTTTCCAAGGGCCGTTAGTGACGAAAAGAAATTCTGTTTGAACTGATGGGTCACCGCTTCTGTTTCGATGCTCGTATCTTCAGCCCTGATGGCTCCCTGGATCGGAACCGTTTCACCGATGGCGCATTCTTCACCCAATTCGACGTTGGCGATGGTGGTCCCAAACGTCGGTTGGATGGTGACAACGTCTTCTCCCAAATTTAAGCCCAGGCTACCTCCGAGAGATGCGGTTGTGATCGCTCCTTTTTCCCCGCCAGTACGCGGTTCACATGGCGTCGATTTTTTCCCATTGAGGAACACGGAACAACCAGTGAATCTGGCTTTTGTAGATGAAGATATTTTTCCTCCTTTTTCGAGATCGGCGAAGAAGCTCAAGCCGAGCGCTGTGCACCTGATCTCGACTGCGGTCCCGCCTCCCGTGGTGAATAAGAGTGACCCTTGAGCAAAGGTGAGGTCCGCTTCTGTTTCTGGGATTAACCCCGACGAGTCCACCGCGGTGCCATTGACCTTCCATTTCGCCGCGGATGCTCCAGCGACTCCGATCGCCATCGTTCCAACGATCAGGACGCAAGCCCCGATTACGACTACTGCACATCGCGAGCGAGTCATCTCGCTCCTTCCTCTCGAGTTACGGTTTTGACGGCGGCTCAAACAGCCGTCGCGCCAACCGTCTCACAGCGAGTCCTCACGAACAAGCTCAGTGAGATCTATCTAGGCACTACATGGCCGCGCGAGGCTGAGGGCGTAATCGCCGGCCTCGTCGAGGAACCAGCCGGCCATTTCGAGGCCGGCCTCGCGGTAGACCGTGCGCAAGCGCAAGTCGGTGAACTTGGCCGAGATCTCGGTGCGCATCTCCTCCCCCGCGGCGAAATCGACCGCAAGGTCGAGCCCGTCGAGCCGCACGGTCTGATCCGCAAGCGAGCGCAAGCGGATGTCCATGCGCGTCTCCTCGTCGTCGTAGCGAGCGACGTGCTCGAAGGCATCGAGGTCGAAGTCGGCGCCGAGCTCACGGTTGAGCACCGCCAGCACGTTCTTGTTGAACTCGGCCGTAACGCCCTCGGCATCGTCGTAGGCGGCCACGAGGCGCCCGCTGTCCTTGACCAGATCGGTACCGAGCAGGAGATGGTCCCCTGGGCCCATCAGGCCGGCAAGCCGGGCGAGGAAGTCGCGGCGGGGGCCCGGGTAGAGGTTGCCGATCGTGCCGCCGAGGAAGGCGATCAGGCGACCGCCGTCGCCGTCGGGGATGCGCTCGAGGTGCTGCTCGAAATCGCAGACCAGCCCACGGATGGCGAGTCCCGGGTACTCCTCAACCAGCATCCCGGCCGTTTCGTGGGTGATCTCCTCGGAGATGTCGACCGGGACGTAGGTGTGCAGGCAACCGGCATCGCGCATCGCGTCGAGCAGGTGGCGGGTCTTCGCGGCGGAGCCGGAGCCGAGCTCGACCAGGGAGCGAGGGGACCCCGCCGCGACGACGATCTCGGCCGATCGCTCGGCCAGGATCGAGCGCTCGGCCCGGGTCGGGTAGTACTCGTCCAGCTCGGTGATCTGCTCGAAGAGCTGTGAGCCACGCTCGTCGTAGAAGTACTTCGGCGCCAGCTCCTTCGGCTCGGCGAGCAGGCCGTCGCGGACGTCACGCGCCATCGTCGCCGCGGTGTCGGCGTCGAGATGGACCTCAATCGCGATCATGTCACCACGTCCTTCACGTTTCGCGGTTCCCCGCCAAGCGGATGCCGGAGAAGATCTGGCGGCGCTCCGCCAGGTCCCAGTTGCGGAAGCTGGGCCGGGCGACGTTGGGGTGCGTGGCCCAGGAGGCACCCCGCAGGACCTTGTAGGTGTCGCCGAAAAAGACCTGCGAGTACTCGGGGTAGGGGAAGGCCTCGAAACCTGGGTAGGCGAGGAAGTCCGAGGCGGTCCATTCCCAGGCCTGGCCGACACCCTCCAGTCGCCCGGATGCGACCTCCCACTCGTGCTCGCTGGGCAACCGCTTACCGGCCCAACGGGCCAGTGCGTCGGCCTCGTGCCAGGAGACATGGAGGACGGGATGGGCCGGGTCGATCGGGTCGCGACCTCCCATATTCGTCAGCACCCACCCCCCGTCGCCATCGCGCTCCCAGTACAGCGGGGGCTCGGCGCCGGTCTCCTCCACAAACTGGATATACGTGCCGTTGCTCACCGGAGTTCGATCGATCTCAAAAGAAGCGAGCTCAATCGTGTGGCGGGGGCGCTCGTTGTCGTAGGCAAAACCGCGGGGCGAGGCGCCGATCTCGTACTCGCCAGCAGCGACCGAGATCGTCTCCGGGCCCAGCTCGGGCGTCTGCAGGGCACCGAGGTCCGGGTCGACGGGCTCGTAGTCGTCGACCATCTGCAGCAGTTGCAGCATCGTCTCGTTGTGCTGCTGCTCATGCGCCAGCAGCATCTCGTAGACGAAGCCTTCGCGCAGCAGCGGGTTCTCCGCGTCAGGAGCGATGTCGACCTCCGCGAGCACCTCCAGCGTGCGCTCGCGCACGTCCGCGAGGTAGGTCCGCAGCTCGGCGTCGCGCAGGATCGGCAGCTCGCCTCGGGTCTTGCGTGGGTTCTCGATCGCGTCGTAGAAGCGGCCGAGCTCGCCGTGAAGCGGCTCCCGCTCGCCGATCGTCTGCACCAGCCAGAGCTCCTCGAAGTTGGCGATGTGGCCGAGATCCCAGGCGAGCGGACTGAGGATCGGCGAGTAGACGCGGTTGAGCTGCTCGTCGTCGAGCGGTTGCAGCAGCTCCAATGTGAACCGGCGCGCCTCGGCAAGGCGCTCCGCGATCGCTTCCTTGGAGCTTGGCGTCACCTCGGTGGCGATGCGGAAACCCTAGCGAGGGTTGATTACCGGGGTGTGAACAGGACCTGACCGAACTGCATCAACTTCTCTATCCAGCAGGTGGAGAAGTTGATGCAGTTCGGCTGTGTAGGGTGCGCGCCGTGGAGGTCGCAGGCAAGAGCGCGCTGGTGGCAGGTGGGGCGTCTGGGCTGGGCGAGGCGAGCGTCCGCATGCTGATTGCGGCCGGCGCGGCGGTGACGATCGCCGACCTCAATGCCGAGAAGGGCGAGGCGCTGGCCGCGGAGCTGGGGCCGGGCGCCACATTCGTACAAGCCGACGTCACCGACGAGGACGCCGTCTCCGCCGCGGTCGAACGGGCCGCGACGCACGACGATGGGCTGCGGATCTCGGTTTGCTGCGCCGGCATCGGCTGGGCCGAGCGCGTCGCCCACAAAGGCGGCCCCCACAACCTCGAATTCTTCTCCAACGTGGTCAAGGTCAACCTGATCGGCACTTTCAACGTGTTGCGCTTCGCCGCCGCGGCGATGAGCGAGAACGAGCCCGACGCCGAGGGCGAGCGCGGCGTCTGCATCAACACCGCCTCGATCGCCGCCTACGACGGCCAGATCGGCCAGATCGCCTACGCCGCCTCGAAGGGCGGCATCGTCGGCATGACCCTGCCAGCCGCCCGTGACATGGCCTCGCGCGGCGTCCGCGTCGTCACCATCGCCCCTGGCCTCTTCGACACGCCACTGCTGGCCGCGCTGCCCGAGGAGGCGCGCACCGCCCTTGGCGAGGGCATCCCCTTCCCCTCCCGCCTCGGGCGCCCCGAGGAGTACGGCCGCCTGGTCGGCCAGATCGTCGCCAACCCGATGCTCAACGGCGAGACGATCCGCCTCGACGGGGCGTTGCGGATGCCGCCGAAGTAGCCGGCGCGACGAAACGTCGATTTCCCACGTCATACGTGGAAGATCGACGCTTCGTTCTCCTCAGTCGGTGCCCTCGGCCTCAGGATCGCGCCAGACGCGCTTGCGCCAAGGGGGGTTGACGGCGAAGCGGGCGCTTGAGGTTGCCGCGATCGGCTCGAGCGGGATTAGGTGAACACGGTTGCGTGGGGTCAGCCGTTCGATGTGCGGAATGCCGGCCGTGTTGCCGGCGTGGCTGCCGCCGGAAACGATCAGCAGGTGGGTCTCGGGGCCCCAGCCGTTCTCAGCGCGCAGGCCCAATGCTTCGGTCGCGTCCTTGACGGAGTCGATGCCGGCGTCCGAGGCCCAACCGGCGACGGGTCCGGGGCGCTGGTTGTAGCCATTGTGGGACGAGGCACGCTCGTCGACCAAACCGTCGGGACGGATGCGGATCTGAACCCCCTCCCAATCGTCGCGGTGATAGCCCGCCTCGCCCGCGATCGGAACACCGTGCAGCGTGGCCGAATCGGCGTAGTAGGTCCAGTACTGGATATAGAGGTTGCCGGCCCGCGAACCGGAGCAGTCAGCGCCTGCGACTTCGGCGCCCTCAGCCGCATCGAGCCGGCAGTCGACGATGTGTACGAATGCCGAGACCGGCAAGCCGGCGTCGGTGCGCTTCACGTATCCGTGCTCGGCGCCGTCGCCGCACTCCGTCTCGCGACAGCGCCGGAAGTCGACCGGCACAGCCCGCGACCCGCGCTCGAAGAGCAGCGAAGGCATGTGATCGCGAACCAGCTCACCCACTTCGGTCCCATAGGCCGCGATCAGAGCCGGTTCGTCGCCGCTGCAGCTATCGGCCAGAGAGGCGGCGCAGAGGATCCTCGAAGCGATCGCTTGCGCCAACTCGGTGCCCAGGCCACGTACTGCTGACGCCGCCACGGCAGCGAGAAGCAAGGAGACGAGGAGCAGCAACCCCACCCACTCAACCGTCGACTGCCCCCGCTCGCCTCGCATGAGGCAACGCTATGAAGGACGCTGCTACACGTGTGTGTCAGCTGTGCCGAAAGAGACACAGAACACCAACGGACTGGCTCGCTCACGGCCATGACACCGCGAGCGAGCCAGCCGATACCGATCAGGCGCACCGCCTACTCCACAGGCACGCCTTCCACACCGGGGTCCCTCAGGGGACGATGGTTCCCATCTTGTCCGTTCCCGCATTTATGAACCAGAGCATTCCGTCAGGACCCACGGTGATGTCCATCGGTTCGCTTCCGCTGGGAAGCGAATAGGTGGTGACAGTGCCGGACGGAGTGATCCTTCCAATCTTGCTGACGCCCTTCTCCACAAACCACATGTTTCCGTCAGGGCCAGCCGTGATCCCCTGTGGATAAGTAACACCCCCAGCAAGCGCATATTCGGTGAGCGCACCTGAGGTCGTTATCTTGCCCACCTTGCTTTCAGCGCCACCCAGCATGGTGAACCACATGTTTCCGTCAGGACCCGCAGCAATATCCCACGGCGATTTTCCAACGGGCAACGGATACTCCGTCAGCACGCCTGCGGTTGTGAGCTTGCCGATCCCACAGTGCGAGCCCGAGCTGCAACTGCCGTGCGTGAACCACAGCTTCCCGTCCGGACCCAAGGCGATCCTCCCAGCCGAGCCCCCTTCCGAGAACGGATATTCGGTGACGACGCCGGCGCTCGTAACGCTGCCAAGTGCACCGCTTGAAGCGGTGAACCACATCTTTCCGTCAGGACCGGTCGTAACGTCAAGAACATTTCCGCGCGTCGTTTTGTATTCACTGACGGACCCAGCCGTGGTCATGCTTCCCACGACTTTGCTCGCACCCCCAAACCACAGCTTCCCACCGATGCCCGATGCAATTCCCGCGGGAAAGCTGCTTCCCACCGGGTATTCCGTGACAGTCCCGGATGTCGTCATCTTGGCAAGACCACCCGTGGCTCCACCGGAATACCAGAGATTGCCGTCTGGCCCGCTGGTGATCGCAAAGAGTTCACCTCCCGTTGGGAGCGGGAATTCGGTGATCTGCCCGAGCTGCTTGACTTTTGGCGTTGCTTTCGAATAGGCGGTTGCCGACCCCGCGGCATTAGTCGCCGTTACCGCGGCGACCAGGGTTTTTTCCACATCGGCCGCAACCGGCGTGTAGCTGGCTCCCGTTGCTCCGCTGATGTTCGCGCATTCCGCACCGGCGGAATTGCAGCGCCTCCACTGATACGTATAGGTCGGTGCCGGACTTCCGGCCCAAGAGCCATTGCCCGTGGTCTCCGGAACCGCCTGTGCAGGAGTGGTTGGAGTGACTTGTGGCAGAGACAAATTTTGCGGAGCGGTTGCGGTTTTGAATGATTTGTCGACACCGTACGTCGTGCCCCCTGCACTGGTCGCGGCGACGCGAAAGTGATATGTGGTTCCGGCCGAAAGGCCGCCGGCCGTTTTACTGATGGCAACATCCGTGACACCCGAGCCCACGTACCCCGGCGAGAGAGGAACTTTGCTCCCGTAGGACGTGGTGGTGCCATATTCGAACTTGTAGGTGGTGCTAAGTCCATTAGGGTTAACTTTGGCATTGAGAGTCGCTTCAACGCCTTTGATCGCGGTGGCGGCTTCCGTTGTGGCATCAGGCACCGGTAGCCACTTCTGGATCCTTGGATAGCTGAGATCGGTAACCCAAGGATTGCCCTGAGGGTCGAACGCGATGCTCAAAGGCTGCAGTTCCGTTCCATCTATTGGTTCGCCGAACTGGGTCAGTATTTCGCCCTGGGGGCTAAAAACCTTGACGCGACCTTTTGTTCCCATGTCGGCCACCCAGATATTGTCGTTGGCGTCTACTTCCAAGCCCACCCAGGAAGAAACCTGGCCTTTGCCTATTTCGCCTAGATAGCTTCCTCCGGAATTGAACTTCGCGATCCGGCCCTGGGCGTCACCAACCCAGACGTTGTCAAACGAGTCGATGGCAATCCCACCTGGGAGCCCCTGAAACTGATCGTTGCCGGTGCCCTGTGAGCCAAACTGTCGAAGATATTTGCCTTCGGAATTGAACTCCTCGACCCGAGTATTGCCGTAATCGACAACCCAGAGATTGTCATTGGAATCGATAGCAATGCCCATAGGGAGCCAAAACTGCCCGTTGCCATTGCCAAATTCACCGAAGGCGCTGAGGAATTTGCCTTCGGGATTGAACTTCGCGATTCGCTCACGATACGTGTCGGCGACCCAGAAATTTCCTTTGGAATCGATGGCAACATCGCCGGCCCTACCTATTCCTCCGTCCGCTTCGCTTGGACCGCCGAATGCGCTTACGTATTCGCCTTTGGAGTTGAACTTTTTGATTAGGCCATGTCCCCTGTCAGTGGCATAGACATTGCCCGCGGCGTCGGTGGCAATACCCCCGAGTTCGTCGAATTGGCCCTGTCCCTCTCCGTCGGAACCGAAGGAGAAGGAGTAGCGATAACTAGGAAAAGCGCTTGCCTGTGAGGCGACGATCCCGACGACCACCATGAAAACGGCGGCGACGATCGATGCACGGCGAACACGTTGCATTCTCAATTCCCCCCATCCGATGGCATGTAGCCACCGGGAATCTGTTGGCTGGTAACCCCTGAACACCAACGTACATGAAACGAGATGCCCGTCAAGAGTTTCTTCCAAGGATGGAATTAACCCCTACCTCCAAGCCTTGGCGGCCTCGTTTCTTAGAGGTTCTGGATCTCTGCAGCGATATCCGCCGCCGCCTGCTTGGCGTCAGCGAACAGCATCGACGTGTTCGGTTCGTAGAAGAGATCGTTGTCGATACCGGCAAAGCCGGGGCTGAGCGAGCGCTTGATCACGATCACCTGCTGGGCCTGGTCGACTTCGATGATCGGCATGCCGGCGATCGGGCTGTCGGGATCGTTCTTCGCCGCCGGGTTGGTGACGTCGTTGGCGCCGACGATGACCGCGACGTCGGTGCGCGGCATTTCGGGGTTGATCTCCTCCATCTCCTTCAGCTGCTCGTAGGGCACGTCGGCCTCGGCGAGCAGGACGTTCATGTGGCCGGGCATGCGGCCGGCGACGGGATGGATCGCGTAGTTGACGGTGACGCCGCGCTTCTCCAGCTCGTCGCCGACCTCCTTGATCGCGTGCTGGGCCTGGGCGACGGCGAGGCCGTAACCGGGCACGATCACGACGGTGTCGGCGTAGGCGAGCTTGATCGCCGCGTCCTGGGCACCGATCGAGACGTGCGGGCGTTCCTCCGTGCTGCCCGCGGCGGCGCCCGAGGGCGCGCCACCGAAGCCGGCGAAGAGCACGTTGGCAACCGAGCGGTTCATCGCCGTCGCCATCTCCATCGTCAGGATCGTTCCCGAGGAGCCGACCAGGGTGCCGGCGACGATCAGGGCGACGTTGTCGAGGGCGAAGCCGGCGGCGGCGGCGGAGAGGCCGGTGAAGGCGTTGAGCAGCGAGATAACGACCGGCATGTCGGCGCCGCCGATCGGCAGCACGACGAGGTTGCCGAGCAGGCCGGCGGCAAGCAGGACCGCGATGAAGATCGCCTGGTTGGGATCGTCGTTGTTGATCGCGATGTTGACGCAGGCGGCGACGATCCCGACCAGCAGCACGACGTTGATCACCTGCTGCCCGGGCACGGCCAGCGGCCGGGTCGGGATCAGGTCCTGAAGCTTGGCGAAGGCGATGTTCGAGCCCCAGAAGGAGACCGAGCCGACGACGGCGGCGAAGAGGACCGGGATCAGCTCGTCAAGCGGGATGTCCTCGCCGAGCGAGATGCCGTGGCGGATCTCAGACCAAGCGATCAGGGCGACGGCGCCGCCACCGACGCCGTTGTAGAGGGCGACCATCTGCGGCATCTCGGTCATCTGCACGCGAACCGAGGCGATCACGCCGACCGCGGTGCCGATGCCGAGGCCGAGCGCGATCAGGCCCCAGTTGCCGATCCCGTCGAGCAGCAGGGTGGTGACGACGGCGAGCGCCATGCCGACCGCGGCGACCAGGTTGCCCTGCTTGGCGGTCGTCGGATGGGTGCCGCGTTTGACGCCGAGGATGAAGAGCGAGAAGGCGACGATGTAGAGCGCGGTGGCGGCGTCGCCACCCGGCTCGAAGACCGCGAGCAGACTCATTTGCCGCCCCCGGGTTTGGCCTCGGCGTCCGCCTTGGTCTTCGGCTTTTTGGAGAACATGCCGAGCATGCGGTCGGTGACCATGAAGCCACCGACGATGTTGATCGCGCCGAAGGCGATCGCGATCGTGCCGATCACGTACTCGAGCGGGTCGTTGGCGTAGCCGACGACGATCAGGCCGCCGAGCATGACGATGCCGTGGATCGCGTTGGTCTGCGACATCAGCGGCGTGTGCAGGGTGGTCGGCACCTTCGAGATCACCTCGAAGCCGACGAAGGCGGCGAGGACGAAGATCGTGATCTCGGTCATCAGGCTCATTTCGCGGCCCTCTCGTTCTTGATCTCGCCGCCGTGGGTGATGCAGGCGGCGGCGACGATGTCGTCCTCGAAGTCGAGCGTCAGCTCGCCCTCCTCGGAGACCAGCAGGCCGAGCAGGTTCTCCAGGTTCTTGGCGTAGAGCTGGGAGGCGGGCCGGGGCATCTCGCTGGCGAGGTTGCGCGGGCCGATCACCTTGACCCCGTTCTCGACCACAGTCTGGCCGGCCTCGGTCAGCTCGCAGTTGCCGCCGGTCTCGGCGGCGAGGTCGACGATTACCGAGCCGGGCTGCATGCCGCGCACCGCGTCGGCGGTGATCAGCAGCGGCGCCGGGCGGCCCGGGATCGCGGCGGTGGTGACGATCACGTCCTGCTTGCCGGCGTTCTCGCCCAGCGCGTCGCGCACCTGGGCGTTCTCCTCGTCGGTGAGTGGGCGGGCGTAGCCGCCCTCGCCCTCGGCGTCGGGGATGAAGTCGAGTTCCAGCGGGCGACCGCCGAGCGAGGCGATCTGCTCCCAGGCGGCGCGGCGGATGTCGAAGCCGGTGACGATCGCGCCGAGGCGCTTGGCGGTGGCAACGGCCTGCAGGCCGGCGACACCGGCACCGAGGACGAGCACCTTGGCCGGCGGGACCGTGCCCGCAGCAGTGGTCATCATCCCGTAGAAGCGGCCCGACTCACGGGCGGCGATCAGGGTCGCGGCGTAGCCGGCGGCGGCTGCCTGCGAGGAGAGCGCGTCCATCGCCTGGGCACGCGTGGTGCGCGGGATCGCCTCCATCGCGAAGCTGGTGACGCCGGCCTGCGCCAGCGCCTTGTTGGTCTCGGCGGCGGTCCAGGGCGAGAGGTGGCCGATCAGAACCTGACTGGAGCTGAGGCGACCGATCTCGGCGGCGGAAGGGGCGGCGACGCGAAGGACGACGTCGGCGCCCCACGTAACCTCGGCCTCGACGACTTCGGCGCCGGCTTCGCTGTACTGGGAGTCGGGGTGGCCGGCTGCCTCGCCGGCGCCGCTCTCGACCAGCACCGCGACCTTCTCGCTGGCGGCGAGGGATTTCACGACGTCAGGGACCAGCGCGACCCGGCGCTCTCCCTCGGCGGTCTCTTTCGGCACTCCGATTTTCACGCGGCGCGGAAGGTTATGTGAAAGCGGGTCCGGGGCGTCAGCCGGCGGTCAGAGCCGCCAAGCGCTGCAGGGTGTGCAGTTGCTGGTCCCGCTCGGCATGGACGGGCGAGACGATTAGGCGGTCGATGCCGGCGCCGCGGAAGCGCTCGACCCGCTCCGCTACTTCCGCCTCGGTGCCGACCAGCGAGGTCGCCTCGACGATCTCGTCGGGCACGGCCTCGAAGGCGCCGGCGCGGTCGCCGTCCTGAAAGCGCTGCTGAACCTCGTCGGCGACCTCGCCGAAGCCGAAGCGGTGGGCGAGGTCGACGTAGAAGTTGGTCTTGCGGCTGCCCATGCCACCGAAGTAGAGGACGAGCCCGGCCTTGACCACGGCCTTGGCGGCATCGAGATCGCCGTCGATCGCCACCTGCAGCGACGGTGAGACCTCGAGGTCTGAACGCTGGCGGCCGCCCTTGGCGAAGCCGGCCTCCAGGTGCTCGCCCCAGGTCTGCTCGAAGGCGTCGACGCTGAAGAAGATCGGGATCCAGCCATCGCAGATCTCGGCCGCCATCTCGACCGACTTGCGGCCGATCGCGCCGACGAAGACCGGGATCTCGTTGCGCTCGGGGTGGAAGTTGAGCTTCAGCGGCTTTCCCTCGCCATCGGGTAGAGGCAGCTGGTAATGCTGGCCCTGGTGATTGACCGGCCCCTCGCGGGCGATGATCTCTCGCACGACCTCGATGTACTCGCGGGTGCGTCCCCAGGGCTTGGCGTAGGGCACGCCGTACCAGCCCTCGGAGACCTGCGGGCCGGACGGGCCGAAGCCGAAGATGAAGCGGCCGCCGGAGAGCTTGTCGATCGTTGCCCCGGCCATCGCCGCGGCCGCGGGCGGGCGGGCGGGCACCTGCAGGATCGCGGCGCCAAGCTTGATCGTCGTCGTCTGCGGCGCCAGCCAGGCCAGCACGCTGACCACGTCGGAGCCGTAGGACTCGGCCGCCCAGACCGACTCGAAGCCGGCTGCCTCGGCGGCCTGGACCACCTCGAGGGCGTCCTCGCCGGCCGGGCCAATGCCCCAGTAGCCGAGGTTGAGTCCGAGCTTCAAAGCCATCCGGCGCTCACCCTATTGAATAGGCGCTGATGACGGACGCGGCGATCGAGCGAGGCCTCTCAAGCGCTACCGCAGCGAAGCGGCTGCGCGAGCTCGGCCCACCGCCGGAGAACTCCTCGCGCTCTACCTCCAGCATCGTCGCCGGCAACGTCTTCACCCTCTTCAACGCGATCATCGGCGCCTTCTTCGTGCTCGACCTCGGCCTCGGGCTCTACGCCGACTCGATCTTCGGCCTGATCGCGGTGATCAACTCCTACATCGGCATCCGACAGGAGTTGAAGGCAAAGCGCACCCTGGATGAGCTGGCGGTGCTGGTCGCACCCCACGCCAAGGCGATCCGCGACGGCGCCACTGCGAGCCTGCTCGCCGAGGAGATCGTGCCCGGCGACGTGGTCGAGGTCGCGCCCGGCGACCAGCTCGTCGCCGACGGCGAGGTGATCGCCACCCGCGGGATGACGCTCGACGAGTCGATGCTGACCGGCGAGGCAGACGGGGTGCGCAAGGAGGCCGGCGACCGCGCCCTCTCCGGCTCCTTCTGCATCAGCGGCTCCGGCCAGTACAAGGTCGACGCGGTGCGCGAGGGCAGTTACGCCGGCAAGCTGGCCGGCGAGGCGCGCGCCTTTCGCCACCCGCCCTCGCCACTGCAGGGCGAGGTCAACCGGGTGATCGTCGCCTGCGTCTACGCGATGGTGCCGCTGGCGGTATTGCTGATCCTCACCCTGAAGCTGCGCAACACCGGCCTCGAGGAGGCGGCCCAAACCGCCACCGCGGGACTGGTGACGCTGATCCCGGAGGGCCTGGTGCTGCTGATGAGCGTCACCTTCGCGGTTGCCGCCGTTCGCCTGGCGAAAAACGACACGCTGGTGCAGCAGATGAGCGCCACCGAGAGCCTCGCCGCGGTCGACACGATCTGCGTCGACAAGACCGGCACCCTGACCGACGGGGAGCTGCGCCTGCTCGGCGCCGAGGTCGCCGATGGCGTCGACGCCAAAGCCGCCCACGCCGCGCTCGGGCGCTTCGCCGCCAGCGCCGGCGACCGCAACCGCACGCTAGAGGCGATCGGCGAGCGCTTCGGAGGCGAGGCGGGCCGGGTCTCCGGCGAAGTGCCCTTCTCCTCGCAGTGGAAGTGGAGCGGGCTGCGGATCGACTCGACCAGCTACGTGCTCGGGGCGCCCGACGTGCTGGGCGAAGCGGGCGTGCTCACCCTGCCCCCAGACCTCGCCCGCGTGCTCGACCGCGAGACCGCGGCCGGGCGCCGGGTCGTCGCCTTCAGCGAGACCAGCGAGCCCCTGCCGGCCAACCCGGGCGAGCAGCCGCCGCCGCAACTGGCGCCCGTCGCCCTCGTCGTGCTCGAGGAGACGCTGCGGCCCGACGCGGCAGAAACGGTCGCCCTGATGCGCGAGGAAGACGTCGAGCTGAAGCTGATCTCCGGCGACGCCAGGGCCACCGTGACCGCCGTCGCCAACGCGGTCGGGGTGCCCCAGGACGCCGGCGTGATCGAGGGACACGAGCTGCCCGAAGATCCGGAGGAGCTCGCCGCGGTCGCCCAGCGCAACACCGTCTTCTGCCGGATCAAGCCCGAGCAGAAGCGCGACCTGGTCGCCGCCCTGGCGGCCTCCGGGCGCTACGCGGCGATGATCGGCGACGGGGTCAACGACGTGCCGGCGCTGAAGCGGGCGCGGATGGCGGTGGCGATGGGCTCGGGCGCGCAGGTGACCAAGGGGGTCGCCGACGTCGTCCTGCTCAAGGACGAGTTCGCCCGCCTACCGCAGGCGGTCGGCGAGGGGCGGCGGATCGCCCGCAACATCCACCGGCTCGGCCGCCTCTACCTGACCAAGACGGTCTACGCGGCGGCGCTGATCCTGCTCGTCGCGATCCCCGGCTGGGCCTTCCCCTTCCTCCCCCGCCACCTCACCCTCGCCGCCTTCCTGACGATCGGCGTGCCCTCCTTCGTGCTCGCGCTGCTGCCCTCGGACGGCCCCCTCTACCGCGGTCGCCTACTGCGCGCCCTGGGCGCCTTCGCGGTGCCGGCAGGACTCGCCACGGCGCTCGGCTCGATCCTCTCCTTCTTCCTCGTCGACACCGTCTTCGGCGGCAGCCTCGCGGCAGGGCGTACGGCGGCAACCACGACCTTGATCGTGCTCGGCCTCAGCTTCGTGCTCTTGCTCGAGCGCGGGCCCGGCCGCGAGCACATAGCGATCCAGAGCAACATGCTGGTGCTCGTCATCGGTCTGGGCTGCCTCTTCGCCGGGATCCTGGCGATCCCCCCGCTACGGGACTTCTTCGAGATGAACCTGCTCAGCTCCGCCCAGTGGTTCCTGGCGCTCCTCTCTGCGGCGGCGGGCCTGGCAATCGCCAGCCTGCTCTGGCGGCTGCCCCAGATCGAAGCATGGGGAGCGCCAGTGGATTCGACGGCGGTCCAAGCCGATACCCCCTGATTTTCGACCGCGGGCCATATTGATCGGGGGTTCTCGTGCCTAGCGTTCATGCATGGCGACGACCCTCGACTCGGCATCCCTCTCTCCCTGTGCCGGGCAGTACCCGCTCTCAGCGGGTCGCTTCGATGAGGTCTTCGCCACGGCAAGCACCGCGCGTGCTCCCTGCGCGGACGTAATGGACGCGCTCGCGCAGCAGGATCTGGTGGCGCTGCGCGAGCGCGTTCAGATCTAGTCGCGGGGCGCCAAGACGAACTGCGAGACGATCAGGTTGGCGGCCAACTTCGGCTCCTCGCCTTCCCTGATCCGCTCGATCTTGACCTCGATCACCACCGTGCTCTTGCCCGCGTGCAGCGGCGTCGCAACGGCGACGATCTCGTCGCCGAGCAGGCCGGCCGAGAAGACGTTGAGCTTCAGCTCGATCGTGGTGAAGTTGTGTTCCGGTGGGATGTTGCGGAAGGTCGCCCAGGCGGCGACGGTGTCGCCGAGGGCGGTCCAGACGCCGCCGTGGACGTAGCCGCCGGGATGGAGATGGCGCTTGTCGACGACGATGCGACCGCTGGCAAAAGAGTCCTCGATCTCGAGCGGCTCGATCCCCAGATCGCCGGGGAAGCTGCCGCCGATGAAGGCGCGCACGTTCTCGGGCGTGAACGGCGAGTGCTCCTCGCTCGTCGGACGCTCGCTCATCGCGCACCCGACAGCTCATAGGCGCCCGGCGCCAGCTCCCGCGTGCGGCGCCGGTAGGCGCTCCACATCCAGGGCCAGTTGTTGGGGTCGTTGCCGTTCTCGTCGACGTACCAGTTGTTGCAGCCGCTCTGCCAGACGGTGCCGGCGAGGGCGGCGCGCAACTCACGGTCGAAGCCACTGGCTGCGGCGTGGGAGACCTCGATCCGGCTCGCCTCCGCCCGCTCCATCTCACCCAGCGCGGCGAGCACGTGGTCGATGCCGCACTCCAGCGTGTTGACCACCGAGCCGCTGCCACCGTTGGTGTTTGGTCCGTAGAGCAAGAACATGTTGGGGAAGCCGGGCACGCTGAGGCCGAGGTAGGCGCGGGCGACCTCAGACCAAGCATCCTCCAGGGTGAGACCCTCGCTGCCGGTGATCTCCATCGGCGCGACGAAGTCGTGACTGGCAAAGCCGGTGGCGAGGACGATCGCGTCGGTGGGCCGCTCGACCCCGGTGGCGTCGCGGATGCCACTCGCGGTGACCCGATCGATCCCCTCCGCGACCAGCTCCACGTTGTCCTGGGTCAGGGTTGGGTACCAGTCGTCGGTGAGCATGATCCGCTTGCAGCCGAACTCGTGAGTCGGCGTCACCTTCCGGCGCAGCTCCGGATCGGCGATCGCCGCCTTGATCTGGCGCGCGCCGAGGGCGCGGAACAGTGGCAACAGCCAGCGGCGACTGGTGAAGGCCGCCGCGGCGAGGTCCTGGAAGGCGTAGACCGCCTTGCGGTCCAGCCGGTGCAGGAGGGGAAAGCGGCGGAAGAGGGCGCGCATGCGAGGCGAGTACTCGAAATCCCCCTTCGAGAGCGTCCAGCCGGGCGAGCGCTGGTAGACGTCGAGCTGCGCGACCTCCGACTGGATTGCGGGCCCGACTTGGATCGCGCTGCAGCCGGTGCCGATCAGGGCGACGCGCTTGCCCGCGAGCTCGACGTCATGGCGCCACTCGGCCGTGTGGAAGGCCGGGCCCTGGAAGTCGCCGAGGCCGCGAATCGGCGGCACACTCGGCACCGAGAGCTGCCCGCAGGCGGTGATCAGCAGGTCGGCCTCGTGCGGCCCGGCGCTCGTCTCCAATAGCCACTTCGCATGCTCGGCCCGCCAGTTCGCACTCTTCACCTCGGTGCCGGTGCGGACCCGGTCGAAGACGCCAAAGCGACGGGCAACGCCCTCGATGTAGGCGCGGATCTCGGGACCCGGCGAGAAGCGGCGCGACCAGCTGTTGGGCGCGAACGAGTACTCGTAGAGGTGGGAGGGGATGTCGCAGGCGGCACCGGGGTAGGTGTTGTGTTGCCAGACACCGCCGACCCGCTCGCCCTTATCGAAGACGGTGACGTCCTCGTAGCCCTCTCGCTTGAGCATCACCGCGGCGCCAACGCCGCCGAAGCCGCCGCCGACGACCGCGATCGAAGGACCCCCTTGGCGATTTAGTGGCGCTGTGCGCCCGTTTATCGCCAAGCCCTCGCTCATACGCCGAACCCTTTGAGCCCGTAGTCGCCGAACGGCTCGTCGCGCTCCCGAACCGCCTCTTTGAAACCGCCCTCGGCGGCGCGGCGGACGAAGCCGTGGCCCTCCTCGGTGTGGCGGGCGACGCCGTCGAAGAAGGTGCCGAGCAGCTGGGTCTGGTGCAGGCCCTGGGCGTAGAGGCTCTGGTTGACCAACATCTTCATCATCGCCAGCTGATTGATCGGCATGCGGGCAACGCGCTCGAGCAGTGCCTCGAAACGCTCGTCCAGCTCGGCGGCGGGTGCCGCCTCCGTCGCCAGACCCCACTCCTCGGCCTGGGCACCGGTCAGCGAGTCCCCCGTGAGCAGAAGCCGCTTGGCCCGCATCGGGCCGACCCGGGACGCCCACATCGCCGTCGTCGGCGAGCCCCAGACGCGCGCCGGCGGGTAGCCGATCTTGGCGTCCTCGGCGATCACCAGCAGGTCCGAGCAGAGCGCCATGTCGGTGCCCCCGGCGACGCAGTAGCCGTGCACCTTGCAGAGCACCGGCTTTTCCGAGTGAAAGAGGCTCATGAAGCCGCGCACGTTGCGCCACATGAACTGGAAGTCGGTAACCGGGTCCCAGTTGGACTCGGGCATGTGGTTGGCCCCGATCGTCGCCGGGTCGAGCGGCGAGCCCGGCGGCGCCTCCACGCCACCCAGCTCGGTCATGTCCCCCTCGGCGGAAGCGACCAGGTCGTAGCCGCCGCAGAACCCGGTGCCGTTGCCGGCCAGCGCGATCGCGTGCACCTCGGGGTCGAGGTTGGCCCGCTCGACGCAAGCCGCCAGCTCGACCGGCATCCGCGGCGTGATTCCGTTGCCCCGCTGCGGCCGGTTGAGGGTGATGCGCGCGACCCGCTCGCTGCTCTCGTAGGTCAGCGTCTCGAGCCGCATTGCCCGCCGGACCCTACCCCAAGCCGCTCGGAGCGTCGGTCTTCGACGGCCCTAGCCGAATAGACAGCGGCACCAGCGTCTCAGCAGCCCGGGCCTATGCCGCGGTTTTTTGCCCAACGTGTCGGCGCCCGGGACCGCGATTGCCGACGCCGCCTGCTCGCGGACGAACGGCTCGCCGGCCGAAGTCTGCCCCTGAGCGCGCATCCGCACCTCGTAAAGACCGGCCACGTCGGTGGCGAAGTCGCCGCGATACCGACCTTTTTCCTCGAGCAGGTCGACCCGCTCGAGGACCCCGTCCGGTCGAGAGACTTCCGCCCACACCCTTCCCCGCGCGCCCACGTTCACCTCGTATTCGCGCAGGGTGGCGGAGAGCCGAGCCCTCGCCCCGGGCTCGTGGCTCTCCTGGGACAGGTTCGCTTTGAAGATCAGGTTCGAGTAGGAGTGGACGAGCACGTCGTAGGGCGTCCCCCGATGTCCGATCCCAGCGATTCCGGTCGTTCCCGCTATCCCCGTGGTCCCGGCGATGCTGCTCTCCTCGAGCTCAGCCGGCATGCCACCCGGCCTGAGCTTGAGAATCGCGTGCCAAGTACCCGCGTGCGAGCCATCGGCATCGGCGGGCAGGGTCGGCAGGGCGCATCTGTAGAAGGCGACGCCGTCACGGACGAGCATCTCGACCGCCGAAGAGGACGATGCGGTTCCGGGGTCGACGCGCTGACCGGAGGGCGTCTCGAGCTCGTAGGCGAAGGCCTCGGGAAAGGGCGTCAGCAGGAAAGCGTCGAACCCGTAGTCGGCATCGCTCAGGGTGAATGGGATCCGGTGCTCTGCCCCGGGCAGGATCTCCCCCGCCGGGTCGAGCACGACGTTCGCGTTGGCGATGCCGGAGAGGATCTGCAGGAAGTGCTTGGTCAGTTTGGTCCGCCGTTGTGGGGTGATCGTCCCGGTGACCAGCAGGTAGCCGCTGTGGCCCTGGGTGAGGGCGGCGAGGGCCGCGGTGCTGATGTTCGAAGCCAGCCCGAGGCCGATCGCGAAGGTGTTGGCGTTGATGCTCGAGCCGACTTCGGAGAGCATCGGAACGGCGTTCTCCACGCCATCGGTGAGCACTACCATCGCCTTGGTCGCGTAGGGCGGGGAGGCGGCCGTGTTGAGCACATCCCTGCCGACCTTCACCCCCGCGCCGATCGAAGTAGCCCCGGCGGGATCGAGATCGGGACCGTTGATCTTGGCAATCGCGGTAGCGCGTCCGGCGCCGCTGCCGAGCGGGCCCACGTCTTGGACGTCGATGAGCTTCTGCGCGCTGTCGTCGAAGCGAACCAGCCCGATCCCGTCCCCGGGCAGCATCGCGTCGACGAAGATCTGCGCCGCCTCGCGCAGCTTCTGAACCTTGGTGCTTCCATCGCCCGCTTCTTCGCTCATGCTGCCCGAGTGGTCGAGCACCATGACAACCGCGGTCGGCGGCCTGCCCACGGTGTTTGCCACGATCGGAACCGTCCACTGCTGACCCGTCTCGTCGCACCCAATCGTGACCTGACCGGTTGCGCTGGAGCTACCGATCGTCGACGAGTAGGAGATCCTCAGCTCGACCTGCTGGATCTGGCTTCCCCCCGCAAACGGAGGCACCGTCGTCACCGATCCCACTAGGAAGCTGAAGGGGGCGCTCGGCCCGCTGACGATTCTCAGGGTGAGTGAGCGGCAACTGGATACATCGAAGACGATCGGACGCAAGACGGTGACGCTGGTCCCGCCCATGCCTTCGGGGATGTCGGTGAAGCTGACGCTGGGGGTCGCCAGCGTGACGGTCTCGGGCGGCAGATATTTGTGCAGGGTTTCGCGAATGACCCGCTCGCAGACCGGGCAAAAGGGGCCGTAGTCCCGCATGTAACAGCTGGGTAGCGGCCGGTAGACCCCGCACCTCGCGTAGTAGGCGCCCTCATAGGCACCCACGGCGCCAGCAGCGGGCGGAGTGGCGGGAGGCGTACAGCCGGCACAACCGCTGTTGCAGGAGGACGGCATCGGCGTGGTCGCTTCGACCAAGCCCTTCCACTTGATCGTCGCGCGGTCGCTGACGATCGTCACGTTCGGTTGCGAGGGATCGGTGGCCGGCGCCGAGAAGCCCCCGTCCTCGTACTCGTCGGCCAGCCCGTAGGCCGAGTGACCGATCTCGTGGATCGCGATCTTCCCCGCCAGGCTGTTAGTCGAGCAAACGGCGATCTGACCTCCGGAACCGCCGTACTTGGAGGAGTTGACGATGACCAGCACCTGGTTGAACTGGGGCACTTTTTCGGCGGCTACCGAGCTGGCCAGGGCGCTGTTCACGGTCAGCAGGCGTTCGAGGCGGGTGCCACCCCAAGCGCTGCAGAAAGCGGCGTCGAAGTAGGTGCGCGCCATCGTGCCGTCGCCCCCCGGGCACTCGGCCGGTTTGGGGTTGTCGGCGCCGGCCTCGACCGAGCTCACCCACACACGGTGGACGTTGATTCCACACCAGAGCTCGTTGTAGGGAGGCGTCTGCCTCAACTCGGTGATGAAGTTTTCGACGTCGGTTTCGTACTTGCCGAGTTCGCTGCTCGTGTAGCCGTCGCCGAGGATGACCAGGTCCCACCGATCGACCTCGGGCCCGTGGTCGACGACCTTGACGACGCCGCCAACCGTGCCGTCGGCGACGCTCACGGAGCACCACCGGTGGCGTCTTCGCCCTGACCCTGGTCACGCTGGTCCGGCCGCGGCGGCAGCTCGAACTGTCCGCGCTCCTGCGCCTGGTCGAGGGCACGGCCGCGTTCTGGCGGGCTCGAGAAAAGGACAACCGACTTCGCCTCCGCGAAGGCCGGGACCAGCGCTTCGAATTCGCCCGGCTCGACATCCCGTTCGTAAAGCTCGATTTTCCCGTCGGGGGAGTGGTGGGACGCGCGCAGCGCGAATGGGTCATGCAAGACCCGGTGCGCGAGCAGGCGATCGTCCCCGTCGCGAACCTCGAGCCAGGCGCCGCTGTTCTGGCCCGACCGCGGCGGCGGGCCCGGGGAAGTGGGTGCGATCGTCGCCACCCACTCCCGACCCACGAGCTCGACCCGGCCTGAGGCGTCGAAACGGAATTTAAGCCGCCAAGCCTGGCGTATCGGCTTTGGCCTTACCGCCTCAGGGTCTCTCCCGGTCGCCACGACCGGGACTTTTTACTACAAATATTTTGTTTTGTGGGTTTTCTTATGTGTGTTTTCTTATCTCAGCCAGTGCGTTCGACGATCATCGCCTTGCCCTGACCACCGGCAACACACATGGTCTCGATGCCGACCGCGTGGTCGTCGGTCTCCATTGCGTTGAGCAGGGTGCCCATGATGCGGGCGCCGGTCATGCCGAAGGGGTGACCGAGGGCGATCGCGCCGCCGTGGGTGTTGAGCTTCTCCAGCGGGATGTCGCACTCGTCCATGATCGGGATCACCTGGGCGGCGAAGGCCTCGTTGAGCTCGACCGTGCCGACGTCGTCGATCGTCATCCCGGCGCGGTCGAGCACCTTCTTGATCGCGCCGATCGGGGCAACGCCCATGTACTCGGGCTCGTTGCCCCAGGTGGCGGCCTTGACGATGCGAGCCCGCGGGGTAATGCCGAGCTCCTTGGCCTTGGTGTCGCTCATGATCAGCACCGCGGCGGCGCCGTCGTTGAGCGGGCAGGAGTTGCCGGCGGTGACTCCGCCGCCGCCGAAGGCCTCGGGCAGTTCGGAGAGCTTCTCCAGGGTCGAGGAGGCGCGCGGGCCGTCGTCCTTGCTGACCACGGTGCCGTCGGGCAGCGTCACCGGGACGATTTCGCGGTCGAAGAAGCCGTCCTCCTGCGACTTCACCGCCAGTTCCTGGGAGCGCTGCGCGAACTTGTCCATGTCGGCGCGGCTGACCTCGTAGTGGTTGGCGACGTTGACCGCGGTCAGGCCCATGTCGATGTAGGCGTTGGGCTGGCCGTTCTCGCCGATCAGGTTGGGGTTGCGATCGTCGGCGCCGGCGGGCTCGGTGCGCTCGTTGAAGCGGCTCACCCACTCGACCCCGGCGGCGATGTAGACGTCGCCCTCGCCGGCCTTGATCGCGTTGCCCGCGTGGCGGATCGCGTCGAGGCTGGAGGAGCAGTAGCGCGAGACCGTGACCCCGTTGACCGTCTGCGGCAGCTTCTCGGAGAGCAGCGAGATGATCCGACCGATGTTGAACGCCTCCAGGCCCTGCGGCATGCCGACGCCACAGAAGACGTCCTCGACCAGGGCCGGGTCGACGCCCGGGTTGCGCTCGAGCAGCTGGTCGACCACGTAGGCGCCCATCTCCTCCGGGCGCAACTGGGCCAGCGAGCCCTTGAAGGCACGGCCGATCGGCGTGCGGATGGTGTCGACGATTACTGCCTCGGGCATGCGGGTCATCTCCTTCGAGCTGGGGTCGGGAAGTGCGGGCCGCAGGGTAGTGGATCGGACACGCAGGGCTCCGGGGCAAGCTCTAAGTTAGTGGCGATGTCGCTGGACGGACTGCGGGCGTGGATCGGGTTGCTTGAGCGCAAGCTGACCATGCGCACGCGCGTCTTCCTCGTTCTCGTCGCGATCGCGATCGGTGGCGCCGGCGCCGGAATCGTGCTGGCGATCGACGCCCAGGACAACGCGGTCAGCAAGGACGATCTACAGGCCGTGCGCGACGAACTGAGCGGCGCCGTCGCCCCGACCGAGGCGCCCGACACGAGCACCCTGGAAGCCGAAATCGACGCACTGCGAAGCGAAGTCGCGAGCTTGCGCAGCGAAGGCGAAGGGGGCGCGGACCAGTCCGGCGGCGCAAGTGCGGGCCCGCCGACCGGAACCGCCGGTGGCGCCGCCGCTCCACAGGCTCCGAAGCAGCTGAAAGAAGCCGGCGAAGAAGCAATCGAACAGTCAGCGGGCAAGGATTCGAAGTAAGCAGATCGTGCGAATTCGCACGATCTTTCCCCGCATCGTCCCCTGACTGCGTTACATTCGGCGCAATTCGACCTCGCGAGCACCCGCGAGCTCTGCCGGCCAGGCAGTGAAAGGAGTCGCCCTGATGCCAGAGGGTTACTGCGTCAAGGAGCGCAAGAAGGTCGAGATCAAAGACGCCAAGCAGGTGACGATGAAGAACGGTCGCCCCGCGATCCAGGGAACCTGCCCGGACTGCGGCACGAAAATCTTCAAGATCGGCAAACTCGAGTAACGGCATAGCGTTTGGCCTGAACCCGCGTAGCCGGCTGCCCGTATGACGTGCAGCCGTGATCTTCATACCCGCGCCAAGATCGGCCTGAGATGGCTTCCGGTGCTCTTACCCGTGAGCGGGACGTGCGCGAGGCCTACGCGGCCCACGCGGCGGAGCTCTACGGCTTCGCGGTCCGCTCGCTCGGCGACCCAGGCCTCGCCGAGGAGGCCGTGCAGGAGACTTTCCTGCGCGCCTGGCGGGCGGGCGAGCGCTTCGATCCCCAGATCGGCTCGCTGCGGACCTGGCTGTTCGCGATCCTGCGCAACGTCGTAATCGACCTGGGACGCGCCCGGGCCGCTCGCCCGGCGGTCAGCGACGGTGGCATCGAGCCATCGGTCGAACCCTTCGACGAGGCGCTGCTCTCTTGGCAGATCGAGGAAGCGATGCGGCAGATCGGTGAGCAGCACCGCCGCGTCCTGGTCGAGACCTACTACCGCGGCCGGCCCTACGCCGAGGTCGCCGCGGAGCTCGGCGTGCCGGAGGGGACCGTGAAGAGCCGTGTCTACTACGGCCTGCGTGCCCTGCGGATCGTGCTCGAGGAGATGGGCTATGAAGACTGACCGCTGCCGGCGCTGGAAAGAGGCGCTGGGCGCATACGCGCTCGGGCACCTCCCCGACGAAGAGCGACTGGGCCTCGAGGCCCACCTCGAGGGCTGCGCGGCCTGCCGAGCCGAGGCCGACTCGCTGCTCGCCGTCTCGCGACTTCTCCCCCACGCCGACCCAGCGCGCTTCGGGCCAGCGCCGCAGCCGCCGCCGGAGCTGGGCCAACGGATCGCGGCGACGATCGGCGCCGAGCAGCGCTCGCAGCAACGCCAGCGCCGGGTGCGCTTCGGGCTTGGCCTCGGTGGGGCAGCCGCGGCGGCGGCAGCGGTGCTGGCGATCTTCGTCCTCTCTGGCAACGGGGAGAGCGGCCCCGAGCAACACGTCGCCTTCCGCGCCCTGCCTCAGGGGGTCAAGATCGGCGCCACGCTCGAGCCGCAAGCGTTCGGCACCGAGATCCATATGTACGTCAAGGGCATCAGCTCGGGCACGCTCTGCCGCGTCTACATGCGCGGCCCCGGCGGCGAAGCCGTCTCGGCCGGCAGCTTCCGCTACCGCTGGGGCGGTGACGACGCGGCGACCCTCAGCGCCGCCCTCGACCTCTCGCGCGCCGAGGCGCTGGTCGTGCACGCCGGCAAGCGCACCTTTGTCGCCCCGCTCGGTCGCGGCGAAACCACAAACAGCAATGCACTCAAAGAGGAGGAATCCACGTGACCAGGTCTTTTCCCGCAATCGCCGCGTTGGCGCTGATCGCGACGCTCGCGGTAGCCGGCTGCGGCGGCAGTGACAACGGCTCGGGTGGCGGTGGCTACGGATCCGGGAACGGATCGACCACCACGACCACCACCGCCTCTAACGAACCCACGGGCAGCGGCACGGCGGCGATCGTCTCGGCGACGACCGTGCCCAAGCTGGGCAAGGTGATCGTCGACGCCAAGGGCTTCACCCTCTACGACTTTCACAAGGACAAGGGCGGCGCGTCGGCCTGTTACGGGGCATGCGCCAAGGTCTGGCCGCCGCTGCTCACCGATGGCAAGCCGCAGGTCGGCGAAGGCGCGATGGCTTCCAAGCTCGGTACGACCAAACGCAAGGACGGCACCCTGCAAGTGACCTACGCCGGCTGGCCGCTCTACACCTACGAGGCCGACAAGAAGCCCGGCGATGCCAACGGCAACGACTTCTCTTCTTTCGGTGCCGAGTGGTATGCGCTGCAGCCCAGCGGCAAGGAGGCCGAGGGCTAAGCGCGCTTGCGGGCCGAGATCGAGGGCGGCACGAGCTCGCGGATCTCCGCCAGCAGGCGGACCGCGAGCTCGCCCGGCTCCTCGCCGGGCTTCGCCTGTCCCCCGCGCGGCTCGAAGAAGCGGATCCGCAGTCGTGGGCGCCGGGGAAAGCCGGTCAGGTCCGAGGTCCCCTCGATCGCGACGCAGACGATCTTTGCCTCGGGGACCTCGAGCGCCAGCCGACCGACACCGCTGCGCGCGCGCAGGACCTTGCCGCGCGAGCGGGTCCCTTCCGGAAAGACCCCGATGCACGAGCCACGTCGTAGTTCTTCAACGGCCCGTGCCAGGGCGCCGGCGTCGCCCGCTTCCCGCTCGATCGGGATCTGGCCCATGCCGTTGAGGACCGGGGCCAGGCCGCGCACCTTCCAGAGGTCCGATTTGGCCAGCGCCTTGATCTGGCGGCGCCGGATCGCTGAGATCCCAACCATGATCGGGTCCCAGTGGCTGTCGTGGTTGCCGACGACCAGCGCCGGTCCGCTCTCCGGCAGCAACTCCACACCCTCAGCCTGCAGCCGTCCCCAGATCGCCACCGGCCGGCAGACCGCCATCGCCGTGCGGTACATCGGGCTCGGCTCGCGCTTGGCATCGCCGGGTGTGGTGAACCCCCCTTGCGGGGTAGTGGCCTCCATTGCGAGCGGCACCGTACTCGATCGAGCTAAACCCGCCGCGACCCAGGCAAGGAAACCATCAAAGTGATCAAAGTCACGTATTCGGCCGCTCCGGCGGTCGAAGGTACTCGTCTCGCTTCTGCAGCGCCGATCCACACTCCGAATCCCGGCTGTATCAATCCCAACTATCTAAAGTGTCATCTGTGACGACGCAGAAGCCCCTCGAGCTGATCCTCGCTCGCAACCTGATGTCCGCTCTCTCGACGCCGGCCTTCCTGGTCGATGAGGGCGGCGTCCTCGTCTTCTACAACGAGGCGGCCGGGGCCCTGCTCGGCAAGCGCTTCGAGGAACTGGGCACGGTCGGCGCCGAGGAGTGGGGCTCGCTCTTCGGTCCCTTCGACAAAGCCGGCGAGCCGATCCCCTACGACGAGCTGCCGCTGGTCGTCGCCGTGCGCAACGGCCGCCCCGCCCACGCCGACTTCGAGATCAGCTCCGCCGACGGCACCCGCCACCAGGTCGAGGTCTCGGCCTTCCCGATCCTCACCGCCCACGGCTCGCAGGGCGCGATCGCGGTCTTCTGGCCGGCCGGATCGAGCAACGGCAAGGCTCACTGAGATGAAGGTCAAGCTCTGGGGCACGCGCGGCTCGATCCCCTCCCCAGGGCCGGAGACGATTCGCTACGGCGGCAACACCTCGTGCGTCGGCGTCACGCTCTCCGACGGCTCGATGCTGGCGCTCGACGCTGGCACCGGCATCCGCAGCCTCGGCCTCGCCCTTGCCGCCGAGCCGGCCCGCCTGCACATCCTGCTCACCCACCTGCATCTCGACCACATCCAGGGCCTCGTCTTCTTCGCCCCCGCCTTCCGCCCGCAGACCGAGATTGTGATCTGGGGCCCAGCCTCGCCGGAGGCCTCGCTGCGCGATCGCATCGCCCGCTACATCTCGGCCCCGCTCTCGCCGGTGGAGGTGCGCGAGCTGCCCTGCGACGTCTCCTTCCGCCACTGCCCGCAGAGCGAGTGGGAGATCGGCTCGGCGCGGATCAGCGCGGCCTCCGTCGCCCATCGCGGGCCGACGCTCGGCTACCGGATCGACGACGGCGACTCTTCGCTTGCCTACATCCCCGACCACGAGCCCGCCCTCGGCGCCGACCTCGACGCGCTCGATGAGGACTGGATCTCCGGCCTGGGGCTCGCCCGCAACGCCTCGCTGCTGATCCACGACGGCCAGTACGCCGACGCCGAGTACCCCGACCACGTCGGCTGGGGTCACTCCTCGCTCTCGCACGCGCTTTCCTTCGCCCGTCGTGCCGAAGCCGAGCGGACCGTGCTCTTCCACCACGACCCGATGCACTCCGACGAGCGCCTCGACCAACTTGGCGAGGAAGCACGCCAGCACTGGCAGGCGATGGGGGGCAGCTCGGGGGCGATCGAGCTCGCCACCGAGCGGGCCGAGTACGAGCTTCCGGCACGACCACTCAGCGCGATTTCCGCAACTTAGAAACCGCTTCATTCGCGCGATTCAATTGCCCGCTTTTGCCCGCTACGCTGGCACACGGGATGACGTCGACTGATGGAATCGACGCCGCGGTCGAGAGATCTGATCTGGTCAGGGAGGCGCTCACGACAGCGCAGCGTGCGCATGCCGGACAACTGCGTCGCGGCAGCGACGGGCGGCCCTACATCGACCACCCGGTCGCGGTTGCCGATCTGCTGGTCAGGGAGCGCCAGGGCGACGAGGTGCTGGCGGCGGCGCTGCTCCACGACGTGATCGAGAAGAGCGACACCGATCTCGCCGCGGTGCGCGAGCGCTTCGGCGAAGTCGTCGCGACGCTGGTCGAGGCGATGACCGAAGACGAGTCGATCCCGACCTACGAGGACCGCAAGGAAGAGCACCGGCGGCGCGTCGCCGACTCCGAGCCAGCGGCACTGGCGATCTTCGCCGCCGACAAACTGACCAACGTGACGATGCTGCGCGAGGCCTACGCGCTGATCGAGGAGGGCGTCAGCGACGAACTCGCGGTTCCGCTCGACCTGAAGATGTACATCTGGGAGGCGGACCTGGAAATGCTCTTCGAAGAGGCGCCGCAACTGCGCCTCACCGACGAGCTCGCCGACCAACTGGTGGCTCTCTGGGGCGACCGCTTCAGGAGCGTGCGTTCGCCGTCAGACTGAGGCGCCGGCGCAGCGGCAGCACGTACCAAAGCGAGGCGAAGGCAAGCACCGTGCCCAGCCCGACGATCAACGTGACGATGCCGCCGAAGAGCACGTCGGTGATCAGCACGATCGCGCCGGTCATCGCCAGCGCCAGGAAAGTCAAGCCGGCGATCGTGAAGCTGTTGGCGAGCTCGATCAGCTCGCGCTTCTGCTGCAGGCGGAAGGTGACGCGGTGGTAAGAGGAGGGAGCGATCAGGAGGATCGCCGAGAGCGCTGTGCAGAGCAGGGTGAAGAAGTAAACGCCCTTCTCGAAGCCATTGATCTTGGTGAAGTTCTGCTGGAAGGGGACGGCGAGTAGGAAGGCAAAGAGGACCTGAACGCCGGGCAGGGCGACGCGCAGCTCCTGCAACAGCTCGCTGAGGTTGCGGTCGAGGCGTTCGCTCTCGCTCTCGTCCCTTCCCGACGGACGTTCCTCCATCCCTGCACCATAGGGGACGTGAGCACGGCGATCGTCCTCTTCAACCGCGACCTCAGGGTGCACGACAACCCCGCCCTGGCGGCCGCGGCGAAGGCGGAGCGCACGGTGCCGCTCTTCGTCCTCGACGAGGCGCTGCTCGGGTCGCGCTTCGCGGCCCCCAACCGGGTCGCCTTCCTGCTCGAGTCGCTGCGCGACCTCGGTGAATCGCTGCGGCGGGCCGGCGGGCGCCTCTACGTTCGCCGCGGCGATCCGGTCGTCGAGACGCTGGCGCTGGCGCGCGAGTGCGGCGCGAGCGAGCTCCACGTCAGCGCTGACTGGAGCGGCTACGCGAAGCGCCGCGAGCAGCGCCTGCGCCACGCCTGCGAGGAAGAGCGGATCGCCTTCCGCGCCCATCCCGGCACGACGATCGTGGCGCCGGGGACGGTGACGCCGAGCGGCGGCGGCGATCACTTCAAGGTCTTCAGTCCCTTCCAGCGCGCCTGGGAGGAAGTGCCTTTGCGGCCGCGGGCGACGACGCCGCGCAAGCTCTCGACGCTCTCGCGGCTCGCCACCGGTCGGCTGCCGGCACTCGACTCGCTCTTGCGCGGGGAGTCATCGCCAGAGCGAGCACCCGGCGGCGAGGACGAGGGGCGCAAGGCGATGCGCGCCTTCCTGCGCGGCGGGCTCGCCAGCTACGCGGATCGACACGACGACCTGCCCGGCGACGGCACCTCCGGCCTCAGCCCCTACCTGCGCTTCGGCTGCATCTCGCCGCTGGAGCTGCTGACCGAGGCCCGCGCTAGGCGCGGCGGCAGCGCCTACGTGCGCCAACTCTGCTGGCGCGATTTCCACCACCAGGTGCTGGCCGCCTACCCAGCACCTGCCGCGACGCGACTACCGGCCGCGGGGCGATCGCTGGTCGCGCTCGCAACGCAGCTTCGAGGCCTGGAGCGATGGGCGTACTGGCTACCCGATCGTCGACGCGGCAATGCGCCAGTTGCAGCGCGAGGGACGCATGCACAACCGGGCGCGGATGATCGTCGCCTCCTTCTTGACCAAGGACCTCTACCTCGACTGGCGCTGGGGCGCGCGGCACTTCTGGGACCTGCTCAGCGACGGCGAGATCGCCAACAACGCCGGCAACTGGCAGTGGGTCGCGGGCACCGGCAACGACACCCGGCCCAACCGCGTCTTCAACCCCCTGCGCCAGGCCCACCGCTTCGACCCCGAGGGCGCCTACGTGCGCCGCTACCTGCCCGAGCTGGAGGCGGTCGAGGGCGCTGCCGTGCACGAACCCTGGCGACTCGACCCGGCCCAGCAGCGGCGGCTCGAGTACCCCGAGCCAATCGTCGACCATGAGGACGCGGCTGCCGCCTTCCTCGCCCGGCGCACGTAGGATCGGTGCGTGGGACGGCTTGCGGTGGTGCTCGGCAGCAGTGCGCTTGGCCCCGGCGGCGACTCGATCGCCGCGGCGGGCGCCGAGCACGGCGCCGCGATCGTGCAGCGCCACGGCGGCTCGGAATACGTGCTGCCACATGAGATCGACCACGTCGCCAACCTGCGGGCCCTGGTCGAGCAGGGCTGCGACCGTGTGCTGGCGATCGCCTCGGTCGGCTCCCTCGATGCCGAGCTGCCGGTCGGCTCGCTGGTCTGCCCCGACGACTTCATCGCCCTCCACCTCGGCCTCTCGAGCTTCGTCGACGAGCGCGCCCACAGGGCGCCGCGCTTCGACCCGGCCTGGCGCGAGGAAGTCCTCACCGCTTGGCGCTCGAGCGATGGCGAGCTGCGCGACGGCGGCGTCTACTGGCAGGCGATCGGGCCGCGCTTCGAGACCCCGGCCGAGATCCGGCTGATGGCCGCGCACGCCGACGTGGTCGGGATGACGGTCGCCTCGGAGTGCATCGTCGCCGCCGAGCTGGGCCTCGCCTACGCCGCGATCTGCGTCGTCGACAACCTCGCCAACGGCATCGGGCCCGGCCCGCTGGAGATCATCGAGCTGGAAGCGGCGCGAGCAGCCAACGCCCTGCAACTGCACGACGGCCTCGCCACCGTATTGCCGCAGCTCGGCGCCGTCGGGCCGTGAGCGCGAACCCGCTCGCCATAACCGGCGCCGTCCTCGATGGCGAGACCGTGGGCCTGCGCTGTGAGGACGGCAAGATCACGGCACTCGGCGCGGACGTGGCGCCGGTGGCGGGCGACGAGACGATCGACGCCGCCGGGGCGCCCCTGGTCGCCCCGCTCGTCAACGGCCACACCCACGCGGCGATGACCCTCTTCCGCGGCTTCGGCGGCGACCTGCCGCTGATGCGCTGGCTGCGCGAGGTGGTCTGGCCGATCGAGGCGCGGCTCGAGCCCGAGGACGTCTACTGGGGCACGCGCCTGGCCTGCCTGGAGATGATCCGCACCGGGACAACCCGGTTCTGGGACATGTACTGGCATCCCGAGGCGACAGCACGCGCCGTCGCCGACGCCGGCCTGCGGGCGACGATCGGCGGCCCGCTCTTCGACGCCGATGGCAAGACGGAGGCGATGCAGGCGACCGCGCTGGGCAACCTCGACGAGCTCGCCGACTTCGGCCCGGAGATCGGCGCCGCGCTGGCGCCCCACTCGATCTACACGGTCAGTGAGGGGCTGCTGAGCTGGGCCGCGGAGCTGGCGACCGAGCGCGAGCTGCCGATCCACATCCACCTCTCCGAGACCGAGCAGGAGGTGGACGACTGCCTCGAGCAGCACGGGGTACGCCCCGCCGTCTATCTCGATCGACTCGGCGCATTGAACGAGCGCACCGTCCTCGCCCACGGCGTCTGGCTCGACGGCGAGGAGCTCGCCCTGATCGCCGAACGCGGCTGCACCGTCGTCACCAACCCGGTCGCCAACATGAAGCTGGCGGTCGGCGGCGTCTTCCCCTATCCAGCGGCGCGCGAGGCGGGCGTCGCCGTCGGCCTCGGCACCGACGGCCCCGGCTCCAACGACTCGCTGGACCTTCTTTCCGACCTCAAGGCCTTCGCCCTGATCCAGCGCCACGCCGCCGGCAACCCCACCATCCTGCCCGCCCACGAGGCGTGGAAAATCGCCATCGGCGCCCAAACCCCCCTCCTGACCAGCGAACTGCATCAACTTCTACCCCCAGCAGGTGGAGAAGTTGATGCAGTTCGGGTGGGTGGGCCGGCGGACTTCCTTTTGCTGCGGGCAGGGTCGCCGGGAGCTCGAACTTGGGGATCTGCATTCAGATCTCGTCTACGCAGCGAGCGGCTCCGTCGTCGACACGACCGTGGTCGGCGGGCGGGTGCTGATGGGCGGGGGCGAGGTGCCGGGCGGTGGGGAGATCGTCGCCCGCGCCGTCGAGCGCTCACGGCGGCTCGGCATCGCCGCCTAGATACCGGCGCGCTTAGCGCCAGGCGGTGCGGGGTATAGGCTCGGCCCGAGTGCCCAGCGATGAGGTGACTGACCAAGTGTCGAATACCGGGGCCTCCCCCGTCCGCTACGCAGGCGCGACCAAGCGCTATCCGGGCTCTGCCAAAGCGGCCGTCGAGGAGCTCACGCTGGAGGTGCCGGCGGGTGAGATCTGCGTCCTCGTCGGGCCCAGCGGCTGCGGCAAGACGACGGCGATGCGGATGGTCAACCGTACGGTCGAGATCACCGAGGGCGATATCTTCGTCGGCGACCGATCGGTGCGCGACCGCAACCCGGCGCAGTTGCGGCGCGAGATCGGCTACGTGATCCAACAGATCGGCCTCTTCCCCCACCGCACAATCGCCGAGAACATCGCTGCCGTGCCACAGCTGCTCGGCTGGAAGAAGGAGCGCGCCGCGGCCCGCAGCGCCGAGCTGCTGGCCCTGGTCGGGCTCGATCCCGACCTCGCCAAGCGCTACCCGACCCAACTCTCCGGCGGCCAGCAGCAGCGGGTCGGCGTTGCCCGCGCCCTCGCCGCCGACCCCTTGGTGATGTTGATGGACGAGCCCTTCGGCGCGATCGACCCGATCAACCGCGAGCGCTTGCAGAACGAGTTCCTGCGCCTGCAGGCGGAGATCGGCAAGACCGTCCTCTTCGTCACCCACGACATCGACGAGGCGATCAAGATGGGCGACCGGATCGCGATCATGCGCGAGGGCGGGGTGCTCGCCCAGTACGCGACCCCGGCCGAGCTGCTGATGGACCCCGCCGACGAGTTCGTCGAGGACTTCGTCGGCGCCGACCGGGCACTGAAGCGACTGGCACTGATGCGGGTATCGGACATCGACCTCTGGGAGGCGCCCCTGGCCCAAGTCGGCCAGGCGACCGCCGAGGTGAGGGCCAAGCTGGAGGGCGCTGAGGTCGCCTACCCGCTGCTGGTCGACGAGGCGCGGCGCCCGCTCGGCTGGCTCTCCGAGCGCGACCTCGCCGGCGAGCAGGTGCCGGCTCGCCCCGACTCGCCGCTCGGGCCGCTGCTCGACCGCGACGACGTGATGCGCGACGCGCTCGCCGACATGCTCCAGGGCGGGGCGCAGTACGCGGCGGTGGCCGACCACGAAGGCCGCATCGCCGGCGTCCTCTCGGTCGAGATCATCTCCGAGTTCCTCGGCTCGCCAAAGGCGAAGACCGAGGAGCACCCGGCGACGGAGCGGCCACATGGGTAATGGCGTGCTCCTGGCGGCCGTCGGCGAGGTCGGCAAAGGGTTCATCCAGGAACGCAGCTCGGACACCCTGCCCTGTCAGGCGACCGACAAGCTCTTCTGCTGGGACTGGGCATCCGAACACATCGACCGCTACGGGACGCCGACCCTGCAGCACCTCGAGCTGGTCGCGATCTCGGTCCTGATCGGCTTCGTCGTCGCCTTTGCCCTGGCCCTGCTGGCCCACCGCCACCGCTGGCTGCAGCCACCGCTGCTCGCCGGGACGGGTGTCCTCTACACAATCCCCAGCGTCGCCTTCTTCTTTCTGCTGCTGCCGCTGACCGGGCGCGGCGAGGACACCGCGATCATCGCGCTCAGCGCCTACACGCTGCAGATCATCTTCCGCAACACGATGATCGGCTTCGCCAACGTGCCGAAAGCGGTCGTCGATGCCGCCCGCGGCATCGGCCAGACAGATCGCCAGATCCTCTGGCGGGTCGAGCTGCCGCTGGCTACGCCGGAGATCTTCGCCGGCCTGCAAGTGGCCACGGTGAGCACCGTGGCGATCGCCACCCTGGCCGCCTTCGCCGGCGGTGGTGGCCTCGGCGAACCGATCCTCAAAGGTGGCATCAGCTTCAAGACGAACCTGATCATCGCCGGGGGGATCGCCTTCCTGATCGCTGTCAGCCTCGGCCTGATCCTCTTCGCGGCCCAGCGCTTCCTGACCCCGTGGCGACGCGTGAGGCAGTCGTGATCGGCGTGTCCCTGCTCAGCCTGCCCATCGCCTCGATCCAGGGCGCGATCGAATTCATCTTCACCCCACAGACCTCCAACGTGACCGGGGGCAAGACCGTCGGCGGCATCGATCAGGTGATCGAACTGACGCTGAACCAGCTCGAATTGACCGTCTTCGCACTGGTCCTCTCGCTGATCGTGGCCATGCCGATCGGGCTCTACCTTGGCCACCGGGGCAGCGGCGAACTCTTCGCCACGGTGATTGGCAACGCCGGGAGAGCGATTCCCGAGCTGGCGCTGATCGCCTTCATGGCGGCCCTGATCGGCGTCGGCGTCGCCAACCTGACGATCGCCCTGGCCGTCCTCGGCATCCCACCGCTGCTCACCAACGCCTTCGTCGGCATCCACCAGGTCGACCGCGCCGCCGTCGATGCCGCGCGCGGCATGGGCATGACCGAGTTCGAGATCCTCCGCAAGGTCGAGATCCCGCTTGCGATCCCGACCCTCTTCGCCGGCATCCGCTCGGCCACGATCGCGATCGTGGCGACCGCGACGATCGCTCCGATCGCCGGCGTCCTTACCCTCGGCGACTTCATCATCAACCCCAACGTCTACGGCGATGACGGGGTGCTGGCGGGGGCGATCATGGTCGCTCTGCTCGCCCTGACGCTCGAGTTTGGGCTCGCCACGCTGCAACGTCGGCTGACTTCGAAAGGCTTGAAGCTGAGCCCAGCATGAATCTCGTCCGTTCAAACGACAAGAGAGGAATCAAATGAGGTCCCAGTTCACCCGGCTGCGCGCAGCCGCTGCCTTGCTGCTCGCCCTAGCCCTCAGCCTCGGCGTAGTCGCCTGCGGCAGCAGCGACGACGACAGCACGAGCAGCAGCGAAGAAGGTGAGAGCGCCGGAGCGATCGTCTCCAATCCCGATAACGGCAAAGTCAGCCTGACGATCGGCTCGAAGAACTTCCCCGAACAGGAAATCCTCGGCGAAATCTACGCCCAGGCCCTGAAAGCCGCCGGCTACAAGGTGAAGAGCGACCTCAACCTCGGCTCCGAAACGGTCGCCCACCAGGCGGTCAAGTCGGGGGCGATCTCCGGCTACCCGGAGTACGCCTCGACGGCGCTGACCTCGTTCTTCGGGGTTGAACCCGAAGAAGTGCCCGCCGGTGCCACGCCCGCCTACGAAAAGGCCAAGGGCGAATTCGAAAAGGAAGGGCTCACCGCCTTCCCGCCGACGCCGTTCGCCAGCGCCAACGCGGTCGGCACGACGACGAAGTTTGCCGAAAAGGAAGGGCTGGAGACGATCTCCGACCTCGAAGGCAAGTCGGAGAGCATGAGCCTCTACGGCTCGCCCGAGTGCCGCCAGCGGATTGACTGCCTGGCCGGGCTTGAAAAGTATTACGGACTCAAATTCAAGTCCTTCCATCCGGTCGACATCGGCCTGCGCTACACCGTGCTCGAAAAGGGTCAGGCGGATCTCTCGATCCTCTTCACCACCGACCCCCAACTGGCAGCGGAGAAAGACAAGTTCGTCATCCTCGAAGACGACAAGGAAGTCTTCCCGGCCGGCAACGTGATCTTCGTCAGCAAGAAGTCGACGGTAGAAAAAGCCGGGCTGGACTATGAAAAGACGATCGTCGAGGTGCAGAAGGGGTTGACGCTCGAAGTCATGCAGGAGCTTGATGCTCGGGTGGAACTCGAAAAGCAGACGCCCAAGGAAGCGGCGGCGGCTTATCTGAAGTCGGCGGGGTACACCGGGTAGGGATTAGGCGCGGGAAGAGGGGGTCCGCCGGACAAAAGCGGGGAGTGTCCGGCGGACCCCTCTTCCCGCGCTTCAACACGTAGCAGCGGCCCCGCTGGCGATGGGTTTGGCCGCCCCGGTTTCCCTGCGTCTGGGCTGACCCACTCCAGGCGCTCATTCGCGCGAAGCAGATACGGGGGCTATGGCGTCGCAGCCGCCAAGGGCTCGGGGCGGCGCGCTTGCATGCGGGTGAAGCAGACGTGGGCGGCCCAGGCGGCGGAGAGGCCCGAGATCGCCGCGAGGAGCAGCGCGAAACGGGGGTCGTAGGCCTGGCATAGCCAGCCGGCCAGGGGGCCGCCGATCGGGGTCGAGCCCAAGAAGACGACTGAGTAGAGGGCCATCACGCGGCCTCGCATCTGGGGCTCGACGGCGAGCTGGAGGGATGAGTTGATCGTTGCGGCGAAGGTGACCGCGGCGGCGCCGAGCAGGGTCAGCATCACCAGCTCGAGGGCCAGGGCCGGCATCGCCGCCGAGAGCAGGGCGAGCACGCCGAAGGCGAGGGCGCCGCCGGCGATCAAGCGCGGGCCGGTGCGGCCGTGGGCGCCGGTGACGAGGGCGCCGCCGATCGAGCCGACCGCCATCGCCGAGACCATCGCCGCGTAGGTGCTCGCGTTGCCGTCGAAGCTGAACTTGGCCAGCAGCGGCAGGACCACCTGGAAGTTGAAGCCGAGCGTGCCGACCAGCGCCATCAGCGCCAGCGGCACCGCCAGCTCGGGGGTGGCGCGCACGTAGCGCAGGCCGGCGCGGATCGCCCCCGGTTCACGAGGGGCGGTGGGCTCGACGTGCAGCCCGCGCGGGTCCATCCCCCAGAGGGCGACGATCATCGCCACGAAGGTGAGGGCGTTGAGGGCGAAGCAGGGGACGACGCCGAAGCCGGCGATCAGCAGGCCGGCGAGCGCCGGGCCGACGATGCGCGCCATCTGCACGATCACGCTGTTGAGGCTGACCGCGTTGACGACCCGGTCCGGGCCGACCATCTCGAAGACGAAGCTCTGCCGGGCCGGGTTGTCGATCGCGTTGACGCTCCCCATCGCGAAGACGGCGAGGAAGACCATCCAGGGGGCGACGACGCCCGTTGCGGTCACGGCGAAGAGGCCGATGGCCGGGATCGCCATCAGCGCCTGCGTCGCGATCAGCAGCCGTCGCCGCGGAATGCGGTCGGCGAGCACGCCGCCCCAGGCGCCGAGCAGGAGCATCGGCAGGAACTGCAGGGCGGTGGTCAAGCCGACTGCGACGCCGCTGTCGGTGAGCGTGAGGATCAGCCAGATCGCCGCTACCGTCTGCATCCAGGTGCCCGACAGGGAGATCAGCTGGCCGGCGAAGTAGCGCCGGTAGTTGGGAACCGCGAGGGAGCCGAAGCTGCGCCTGAGACCAGCGCTCACGAATTACCACCGCGCTTGCCGCGCGGCTCCTCGAGCATCCCCTCGAGGATCTCGGCGGCACGCTCGAGCGTGCGCAGATCATCGGCGGCAAGATCGCGCATGCGCCGCGCCAGATAGGCGTTCTTGCGGCCGCGCAGACGGCGCAGCCGCTCGCGACCGGCGGCGTTGACGCTGACCAGAGCGCTGCGCCCATCGGCCGGGTCCGGCGTGCGCTCGATCAGTCCCTCACGGTCCAGGCAGCCAAGCGTGCGGGTGACGGTCGGCCGCTTGACCTGCTCCAGCTCGGCCAGCTCACTGGGCGTCAGCGGCCCGTGCCGCTCGATCGTCGCCAGCGCCGCCGTCGAGGTCGGCGTCAGCCCGCTCGCCTCGGCCGCCGCCTCCTGCCGCAGGCGCCGCGCCGTGCGCACGATGCCCATCCGCAACCGCGCGGCGGCATCGGTGAGCATGGTGTCTTTGGTCTTGTCGGTCATTGATTAGCTTCGATAATTAGTTTAGCAAACTATCTTCCGGTGCGCCTTTTATGGCCACACGCCACATAAAGCGCACCGGAAGGGCCGGGGGTCACTTGCAACCGCCGCTCCGCTGGGAGCCGCACCGGTGCAGAGTGGACTTCGGTCCGCCTGGCAAAGCCAGTAGCGGGTAGGTCTTCCGTCCAGACCCCTCAACTTCTTTTCAAGCCTTGCCGGCGGTCGCCGACGAGTTCTTGAGGCCGCAGGTGGCCCACCTCAGGCATGGCGATCCCGACGGCGACAGCAAGCGCTTCGAAGCCGAAGCGGCAGCGCCGCCACCGGCACAAGCACCTCTGGAAGGACAAGCACCACCGCTGGGTTCCCGACGGCGAGTGCGGCTGGCGGGTGCAGAGCTACGTCGTCCGCCACAAGCACAAGCCCCGCCGCAGCCATCACCGCGGCCCCGGGCCCAGGCCGGCCGATCGCTGCGCGCCGGCCGTCGCCGTCGACCGCGATCCCCGTCCGGCCGGCGCCTACCAGGGGCCGTTCGGGCCGGCGCAAGCGAAACGGCTGCTCGATCGGGCCGGCTTCGGCGCGGTTCCAGGGCAGGCCGAGCAGCTCGCCAGCCTCGGCTTGGTCGGCGCGGTCCAGTCGCTGACCCGGCCCAGCGGCGCCGCGACCCTGCACGGCCCCGCCCCGGTCGACGACGACAACAACCCGATCGCCCCCGCCGATTCCTACGGCCACGACCACCTCTGGTTCCTCGACCGCATGGTGCGCAGCGACCAGCCCCTGGTCGAGCGGATGGCGCTCGTCTTCCACGACTGGTTCGCCACCTCGAACGCCAACGTCTCCCGCCAGCAACAGCTGATCGACCAGTCGAACCTCTTCCGCTCCGCCTGTTTCGGCTCCTTCCTCGACCTCTTCAAGGCGGTCACCGTCGACCCGGCGATGCTGCAGTGGCTGAACGGCGCCGAAAACACCAAGCAGGCGCCGAACGAGAACTACGCTCGCGAGATGATGGAGCTGTTCTCGCTCGGCGCCGAGCGCGGCGCCTACAGCGAGGACGACATCCGCGAACAGGCCCGGGCGCTGACCGGCTGGCGCTACGACTGGTCGAACGAGCTCGGCGCCCACAACTTCCGCTTCGACGCCAAACGCCACGACACCGGCAGCAAGACCGTGTTCGGCCGGGCCGGCAACTGGAGCTGGGAAGACGCCTGCCGGCTCTGCCTCGAGAACCCCCTCCACCCCTCCTTCTTCGTCGAGAAGCTCTGGAGCTACTTCATCCCGCAGCCGCCGTCCGCCGGCACCAGGGACGGCCTGATCGGGATCTACCAGGGCTCCGGTTGGGCAATCCGGCCGGTGCTGGAGACGATCCTGATCAGCCCCGAGCTCTACGAAGGCCCGCCGATGGTGAAGCCGCCGGTCGTGCAACTGGCCAGCATGCTGCGCACCACCGGCCGCCAGATCGACACCTACGCCTGGGTCTGGCTCTGCGAGGAGGCCGGCCAGCAGCTCTTCTGGCCGCCCAACGTCTCCGGCTGGGACGACAGCCGCTGGCTCGACACCTCGCGCATGCGGGCTCGCTGGAACATGGTCGACTACGTGCTCGACCAGATCTCGGTCGACGCCTGGAACGGCGAATACAGCGCCACCGAGAGTGCCGAGGAAGCGCTCGGCCGGGCGCTGGCCTCGTGGGGCTCGCCCGCTTTGCGCGAAGAGCACCGCAGCGAGCTGCTCGACTTCGCCCGGCGCAGCGAGAAACTGGCGATCGCCAAATGGCAGCAGGGCCCCTACCGCGCGATGCGCCAGAACGCCCTGCTGCAGCTGATCGGCGTCAGCCCGGACCTGATCCTGCAATGAGGGGAAGCTGATGGCCGCGCACAACTGCTGCAACGACTACACACGCTCGCAACTGCTGCGCACCGCCGCGGCCGAAGCTGGCAAGGGGCTGCCGGCGATCGAGGCGGGCATGCCCGAGCCGGCCGGTACCGGCCTCTCGCGCCGCAGCTTCCTCTCCTGGAGCGCCGGCTTGGCGCTGGCCGTCTACGGCGCCTCGAAGATCCCGCTGGCTGCCTTCGAGGAGGGGATCGCCCAGGCGGCAGCCACCGACAAGATCATCGTCTCGGTCTTCTTCGACGGTGGCATCGACGCGCTCAGCGTCCTCGCCCCAACCGGCGATCCGCGCTACTCGCAGCTGCGCCCAAACCTTGCACTTGCCCCCGACGCGGGAACCGAATTCGCCGAGGACCCGACCCTGCGCTGGCACCCCTCCGCGGCCGGCCTGGCAACCCTGCACGGTGAGGGCAAGGTCAGCGCCTTCCCGGCGATCGGCTACGACCACCCCGACCAGTCGCACTTCACCTCGCGCCACTATTACGAGATCGGCGAGCTCGACGTCGGCTTCCACACCGGCTGGCTGGGTCGTTACATCGACCAGGTCGGCGACGACGACAACCCCCTGCAGGCGCTCTCGATGGACGGCTCGCTCTCGCCGATGATCGCCACCGCGGAGCGGCCGGTGGCGGCGATCGACAGCGTCGACGGCTACGACCTTTGGTCGCCAGTCAGCGACCCGATCGAGAGCGAGATGTACAAGAGCTTCGCCCGCTTCGGCTCGCTTCCCACCGACTCCCCCGCCCTCGCTCAGGTCCGCCGCGCGGCGGCCCAGACCGACAAGCTGCGCACCGACCTCGGTGGGATCGGCAGCTTCACCAGCCCCGTCACCTACCCCGACACATACTTCTCCCACAAGCTCGCCGGCCTCGCGGCTTTCATCAACGCCGGCCTGCCGATGCGGGTGGTGACGATCCGCGCCTCGGGCGGCTACGACACCCACGCCGACGAGGCCGAAGACCTCTCGCGCGGGTTGAAAGAGACCTGCGAGGGGATCCTCGCCTTCCAGCGCGACCTCGAGGCGCGCGGTCTCCAGGACCGGGTCCTGATCAAGCTCTGGAGCGAGTTCGGCCGTCGGCCGGAGGAGAACGGCTCGCTCGGCACCGACCACGGCGCCGCCGGTTGCGCCTTCATCGTCGGCTCCAAAGCAAAGGGAGAAATGGTCGGCGAGTTCCCCGGCCTGGCCCAGCTCGACCAAAACGACAACGTCCGCGTGACCAGCGATTTCCGCGCGATGTACTGCTCGCTGCTGGAGCAGTGGCTGGGACACGACGCGTCCTCGGTTATTCCTGGCGCTTCTTCCTTCTCGCGGCCGGTTTTGGTGAAGGCGTGAGGCGGAGCGCCGTGGGACCGATCCGTCTCGGCCCGGCCGCGGCCACCGCGGTGGCGGTTGCCGCCGGCTCGGTCCTCGCGATCGCCGCTGGATCGACCACGATGGCCACCGCCGCGGCACCGGCACAGGGGTGCGTTTGGCAGAAGCACTCGAAGCCCGTCGTCAAGCACGTACGGAAACAGGGCCAGCGGCGCCGGGTGAAGCGGGTCAAGCACTGGTGGACCTGCTCTGCCCAACCGACGGCGCTCACGCCAGCCCCTGCCCTGCCGGTGCAACCGGCTCCTGAAACACCCCCGGCCGGCGAACCCGAATCCCAGGTCGGCCACCTCGGCGTCAAAGCGGTCGAGTACAGCTACACCCTCTCGCGCCCGGAAGTTGACGCCGGTGAGGTGATTGTCCAGCTCAACAACCAGGGCGAAGACCCCCACAACCTCGTGCTCGAACACGAGGGCAGCGCCGACCCCTCAGTGGAAATCCCGGCGACGCCCTCCGTCTCCCAGGCAAGCGCTCAATTCACCCTTTCCCCCGGCACCTACCGCCTCTACTGCAGTCTCTACAAACACGAGGCCAAAGGGATGGAGGCAACCCTGGTCGTTAGCGCCGGCTAGCCGGTCGGCTCACACGCTTTTGGTGCTGGGCGTTTCCTTTGCCAGCGTGCTTGCGCGGTGATCGACGACGCCGGTCAGCGCCTGCTGGGCGAAGCCGAAGAAGACCGCGTAGCCGAGGATCGCCGCTTCGCTTTTCAGGGTCAGGCCCGAGATGAATCCACTCTCTATCAAGACCACCCCAGCGATTCCGGCGGCCGCGCCGCTGACCATCTTCAGCAGCAGCTGATGGTTGAACACCCTGTAGGGAGCCTTGATGCGTTCACCTGTCGCAATCGGGATCACCGTCGAAAGAGCGCCGCCGAGCGTGCCCACCAGGGCGACCGCGAACACATCGAAGGAATGTGACTCTTTCCCGGTGGGACAGACACCTTCCCCCTCGCAGAGCGAGAGAAAGCTGGGGTCGATGCAATGTGCAACCCCGAGTGCGATCACGACCAGAGACAGCGCACCACTTGCGATAAGCAGCGAGTTACGAAGGACCCGCGCTTCGACTTGAAGGGCATCCGATACACCCATCGCTTCCTGATAGAGCTCGCGAAGCGTGGCCCGCGTCCTCAGCGAACGGCCTATCGAGTTTTTCTTCAGGCTCTCCTGCATGGATGTGAGCGCCGGCAACCTCGAGCCCATACCCGGTAGCCCTGAGATCAGCTCGTGCAGGCGCCCCGCCTGCGCCCACAGCTCACCCTCCAGATAGAGCATGTAGAGAGCAGCGTTGGCCCGGTGGATCGCCGACCACGTCCGCTCGATCCTCGCCCCCGAGTAGTACAGCTTCAATCCTCTCCAGATTCGTGTGAGGGGAGAGAAAACCCGGGCCATAAACGATGTCTTGCCGTCGCGCCCCGGAGGCGCCATGGCCAGGAGCGCATCGTCGAGGTCGCGTTGGGCGATCTCGATTTCACACAGCCTGGTTTTCTGTGACCGCCGCGATGTCTGGCATCGGGCGCGCTCCAGTTCATCACTCACCAGCGAATAGGCGGCCCAGGCTTCAGCCCGCCAAACAGCTGCGTCCGCATGAACACTCTTGCTCAACCACTCGCGCTCGCGGTCGGTTATTCGACCAGCCACTCCCGCCTGCCCCACCGGATCGCTGCAATCCACCCGCTGACCCTATTTCAGCGCATCACCTGTTGTCAATAATCAGAAATGTCGGGGTGATGATCTTCCACCTCGGCCGAGTACCAACGAGACAGCCGGCTAATAGCGGTAGTGGTCCGGCTTGTAGGGGCCGTCGGCGGGGATGCCGAGGTAGGCGGCCTGATCGGCGGTCAGTTCGGTCAGCTGGACGCCCAACGAGGCAAGGTGGAGGCGGGCGACCTTCTCATCGAGGTGCTTGGGCAGGACGTAGACCTGCTTGGCCTCGTACTGAACGCTCTTGCCGAAGAGCTCGATCTGGGCGATCACCTGATTGGTGAAGGAGTTCGACATCACGAAGCTCGGGTGGCCGGTGGCGTTGCCAAGGTTGAGCAGGCGCCCTTCGGAGAGGACGATGATCGAGTGGCCGTCGGGGAAGCGCCACTCGTCGACCTGTGGCTTGATGTTGATCCGCTCGGCGTCGCCGCCTTCGAGGCCGGCGACGTCGATCTCGTTGTCGAAGTGGCCGATGTTGCCGACGATCGCGTTGTGCTTCATCCGCGCCATGTGCTCGAAGGTGATGATGTCCTTGTTGCCCGTGGCGGTGACGAAGATGTCGGCGGTCGCGACCACTTCGTCGAGCGTGCGCACCTCGTAGCCCTCCATCGCCGCCTGCAGGGCGCAGATCGGGTCGATCTCGGTGACGATCACGCGGGCACCCTGACCGCGCAGCGAGGAGGCGCAGCCCTTGCCGACGTCGCCATAGCCGCAGATCACCGCGACCTTGCCGCCGATCATCACGTCGGTGCCGCGGTTGATCCCGTCGACCAGCGAGTGGCGACAGCCGTAGAGGTTGTCGAACTTCGACTTGGTGACCGAGTCGTTGACGTTGATCGCCGGGAAGAGCAGATCGCCGGTCTCGGCCAGCTGGTAGAGCCGGTGCACGCCGGTGGTCGTCTCCTCGGTGACGCCCTGGATGCCGGCGGCGACCTCAGTCCAGCGCTGCGGCTCCTCAGCCAGCGAGCGCTGCAGGGTCTCGAGGATGATGCGGAACTCCTCCGAGTCGGCCGAGGCCGGGTCGGGGACCACGCCGGCCTTCTCGAACTCGACGCCCTTGTGGACGAGCAGGGTGGCGTCGCCACCGTCGTCGAGGATCATGTTCGGGCCACCGCCGTCGGGCCAGAGCAGCGCCTGCTCGGTGCACCACCAGTACTCCTCCAAGGTCTCGCCCTTCCAGGCGTAGACGGGGACCCCGGCAGCGGCGATCGCCGCCGCGGCGTGGTCCTGGGTCGAGAAGATGTTGCAGCTGGCCCAGCGCACCTCGGCCCCGAGCGCGACCAGGGTCTCGATCAGTACCGCCGTCTGCACCGTCATGTGCAGGGAGCCGGTGATCCGCGCGCCCTTGAGCGGCTGCTCGGCGGCGAACTCCTCACGGGTCTGCATCAGGCCCGGCATCTCGACCTCGGCAAGCGCGATCTCCTTGCGCCCGAAATCGGCGAGGTCGATGTCGGCGACCTTGTAGTCCTGCGTGGCGGTGCTGGTGCTCATCGGCTGGGCGTCTCCTGATTAGTTGGTTGCTGAGCCATGGTACGCAAAGGGGGTGGTCCCGGCGGCGTCGAATCAGTCGCGGTGAGCGCCACGCAGGCAGAACCGCAGCCGCCCTACCGGCCGGGCATGGACGCGCGCAGCACGCGGGTGGCCGAACGGCTGAACACGCCGATGCTGATCGCCGCGGCGCTGACCCTGCCGATGGTGGCGATCAGCGAGTCGCATCCGGGCGGCCTGCTCGAGGACGTGGCGCGGGTGCTCAACTGGGTCACCTGGCTCGCCTTCCTGGTCGAGCTGGTGGTAATGCTGGCGGTGGTGCCGAACCGGCGCAAGTGGCTACGCCACCACCCGCTCGACGCCATCATCGTCCTCCTAACCCCGCCCGTCCTGCCGGCGGGACTGCAGAGCCTGCGGGCGCTGCGCCTGCTGCGGCTGCTGCGGCTGCTGCGCCTCGCCCAGCTCTCGCGCGAGGTCTTCTCGCTGGAGGGCCTGCGCTACGCGATGCTGCTCTCGGTGCTGACCGCGATCGGCGGCGGCGCCATCTTCGTCGCCTTCGAGCGCGGACATCAGCACCTCGACGCCTGGGACGGGATCTACTGGTCGGTGACGACGATGACCACGCTCGGCTCCAACATCTACCCGACCACGACCGGCGGCGAGATCGTCTCCACCGTGATCCTGATCATCGGCATCGGCTTCGTCGCCCTGCTCACCGGCGCCTTCGCCCAGCGCTTCCTCAGCCCCGAAATCGTCGAGGTCGAGGAAGAGCTGGCGGCCGAGCAGATCAGCGCCGAGGTCCTCGCCCTGCGCGAGCTGAAAAGCGTGCAGGAACAGCTGCAGTCGCTCGAGGTCGCGGTCCAGCGCCTGGTCGACGAACGCTCCCCGTAGCCCGCGCCATCCGCATCACTATTGCGGGGAGATAGACCGCAACCGTGATGCGGCTCAGTCCTCGGCGTGATGCGGCTCAGTCCTCGGCGTCGCGGTGCTCGGCGATCTTCGCCTCGAGCTCGCCCATCACGTCGGGATCGCGCAGGGTGGTGACATCGCCCAGTGCCCGGCCCTCGGCGATGTCGCGCAGCAGGCGGCGCATGATCTTGCCGGAGCGCGTCTTCGGCAGGTCGTCGGCCCAGACGATCCGCTTCGGGCGGGCGAACTTGCCGATCCGCTCGGCAACCGTGGCGCGGATTCCTTCGACCAGCTCGTCGCTCGGCTCGGTGTCGCCCTGCAGGGTGACGAAGGCGCAGATCGCCTGGCCGGTGTCCTCGTCGGACTGGCCAATCACCGCCGCCTCGGCGACCCTCTCGTGGGCGACGATCGCCGACTCGACCTCAGCGGTGGAGAGCCGGTGGCCGGAGACGTTGACGACGTCGTCGATGCGGCCGATCACCCAGAAGTAGCCGTCCTCGTCGCGGCGGGCAGCGTCGCCGACCAGGTAGGTCTCCTTGCCGAAGCGGGAGAAGTAGGTCTCGATGAAGCGCTCTTCCTCCTTGTAGAGGGTGCGCAGCATCGAGGGCCAGGGCCGCTTGAGGACCAGCAGGCCCTGGCCGCCGTCGACCGGCTCCCCCTCGTTCTCGTCGACCACCGCCGCCTCGACCCCGGGGAAGGGCGTCGTCGCCGAGCCCGGCTTGGTCGCGGTGATCCCCGGCAGCGGCGAGATCATGATCGCGCCGGTCTCGGTCTGCCACCAGGTGTCGACGATCGGGCAGCGGCGGCCGCCAATCACCTGCTGGTACCAGAGCCAGGCCTTGGGATTGATCGGCTCGCCGACCGAGCCCAGCAGGCGCAGCGAGGAGAGATCCGATTCTTCCGGGATCTCCGCCCCCCACTTGATGAAGGTGCGGATCGCGGTCGGCGCCATGTAGAGGATCGACACCCCATAGCGCTCGACCAGCTCCCACCAGATCCCCTTGCTCGGGTAGTCCGGTGCTCCCTCCCACATCACGCTGGTGGCGCCGTTGAGCAGTGGCCCGTAGACGATGTAGGAGTGGCCGGTGACCCAGCCGACGTCGGCCGCGCACCAGTAGACGTCCTCCTCCGGCTTCAGGTCGAAGACGTAGCGATGGGTGGCGGCGACACCGGTCAGGTAGCCGCCGGTGGTGTGCAGGATCCCCTTCGGCTTCGCGGTCGAGCCGGAGGTGTAGAGGATGTAGAGCGGGTGCTCGGCGTCAAACGGCTCGGCCGGGCACTCCGGCTCGGCGGCATCCATCAGCTCGTCGTAGAAGCGGTCGCGACCCTCGCGCATTGGGCAATCGACCCCGGTATGGCGGACGATGACGATCGTCTCCAGGCTCTCGAGGTCGTCCATCTGCTCGTCGACCTGCTGCTTGATCGGCGCCGTCTTGCCCTTGCGGCGGGCGCCGTCGACGGTGACCAGCGCCTTCGCCTCCGAAAACTCCATCCGCTCACGAACCGCTTCCGCCGAGAAGCCGCCGAAGACGACGTTGTGGGGAGCGCCGATCCGCGCGCAGGCCAGCATCGCGACGACGACCTCGGGAATCATCGGCAGGTAGATCCCGACGATGTCGCCGGGACCGACGCCGACGTCCTTGAGCGCGTTGGCAAAGCGCTGGGTGTCGGCGAGCAGCTCGGCGTAGGTGATGTCGCGCTCCTCGCCCTCCTCGCCGCGCCAGTGGAAGGCGACGCGCTCGCCGTTGCCCGCCTCGACATGACGGTCGAGGCAGTTGGCCGAGGCGTTGAGCTTGCCGTCGGCGAACCATTTGTAGAAGGGAGGGTTGGACTCGTCCAGCCCCTCGCTCGGCTCCTGCGCCCAATCGAGCAGCTGCTTGGCCTGCTCCAGCCACCAGGCCTCCGGGTCGGCGCCGGCCTCCTCATAGATCGCCGGGTCGCTGAGCAGCGCCTGCTGGCGGAACGCCTCAGGCGGCTCGAAGCGCTCCACCTCGAGCAGCTCACTGAGCTGCTCTTCCAGGCTCGATGACTCCTCGCGCGTTGCCATTACCGCCACCCCTCTCCTCAGCGACCCAGCGGCCGGACCGGCAGACCGACCACCCGAACGATCGAATTGACGACTGCCCAAAATTACCCGCTCAGCGCCGTCGCTACCCTGATCCGGTGCTCTTCCGCCAGATCATCCACGAGGACCTCGGCTGCGCTTCCTACCTGGTCGGTGACACCGCCTCGGGGGTCGCCGCGGTAGTCGACCCGCAGTGGGACATCAATCCCTACCTGCATCTCGCCCGCCTGCACGGGGTCCGCATCGAGCACGTGCTGGAGACACACAACCACGCCGACCACGTCTCCGGCCACGGCCGCCTGGCGCGCGCGACCGGCGCCACGATCCACATCCACGAGCTGGCCGAGGCGACCTACCCGCACGAGGGCTTCGGCGACGGCTGGACGCTGCCACTGGGCGAGGGAGCAACGATCGAGGCGATTCACACTCCCGGGCACCGTCCCGAGCACACCTCCTTTCTGCTGCGCGACGCCAGCCGCGGCAGCGACCCCTGGGCCGTGCTCAGCGGCGACTGCCTCTTCGTCGGCGACGTCGCCCGTCCCGACCTGGCAGTCGAACCGCGCGAAGGCGCCGCCGACATCTTCCGCTCCCTGCACGAGCGACTGCTGGCGCTGCCCGAGGAGGCCGAGGTCTGGCCCGGCCACCTCGGCGGCTCGCTCTGCGGCAGCTCCGGCATCGACCTCAAGACCTCCTCGACGATCGGCTTCGAGCGCCGTCACAACCGGGCGCTGCGCTTCGAGAACGAGGCCGAGTTCGTCGAGGACGCGGTCGCCACGATCGGCAGCAAGCCACCCAACGTCGGGCACATCGTCTCGCTCAACCGTGGGCCGCTGATCGAATCGATCAGTGCCCCGACGCAGATGACCCCGCACGGCTTCGAGGCGGCGATCGCCGCCGGCGCCCTGGCCGTCGACTCGCGCACCAACGAGCAGTTCGACGAGGCCCACATCCCCGGCGCGATCAGCGCCTCGGGCTACGACACCGGCTTCGCCACCAAGGTCGCCGAGATGGTCCCGGTCGAGGCCGAGCTGCTGGTCGTCGCCGCTTCCGACGGCAACGAGCTCGAGGCAGCCGAGCTGCTCGCCGCGGTCGGCCTGAGCGTGCGCGGCTTCCTCGGCGGCGGCATGACCGCCTGGCGCGCCGAGGACCGCCCGGTGGAGCGAATCGAGGCAATCGACCTAGCCGAGCTGGCGCGGCGCCTGGACGGCGACTCGGGCCCGCAGGTGCTCGACGTGCGCGGTGACGCCGAGTACGCCGAGGGCCACGTCCCCGGCTCGATCCACATCCCCTTCGCCGAACTGCGCGACCGCCTCGACGAGCTACCCCGCGAGCGAGCGATCGCGACGATCTGCAAGGCCGGCAAGCGCAGCGGCCTGGCGGCCTCGATCCTGCAGCGCGAAGGCTTCGACGGCGTGATCCACGTCAGCCGCGGCAATGCCGCGCACTGGGCGCAGGCCGCCAAGGCATAAACCCAGCAGGGGTTCCACTTAACTTTTTCGTGCGGCGGATGTCGCTGACACCTCAGGCTCAGCAACGAAAAAGTGCAAGACGTTCCACCCCTACTGGGTTTATGCCTTAGTACCCCGGGGGGTGACGCGCGATGAAGCCTTCCGTGGAGCTCACGGGTGAGGAGTGCCAGCGCGGGCCGGGGCCGCCGACGGTGTCGAAGGCGAGGCCGGCGATGATCATCCAGGCGTGCCCGGCGTTGGCGTAGACCGTGATCCACTGGCCCGGGCCGGCTTCGCCCCAGGTCTCGAGGCCGGTCGAGTCGAGCGGGCTGGAAAGGAAGCCGCCGCCGTTGAGGGCGAAGCTAACCGCGCCGGAGCAGTCGTAGCCGGAGGATTCGAAGGAGCCGTGGCCGCCGCCCCAGATGTAGGGCGTGGTGGCAATCGAGTTGGCGGCTTCGATCGCGGCGGCGACCGCGGCGGGGGCCCCGCTCGGCACGCTGGCCTGGCTTTCGGAGATGTAGTTGGCGCTCTGGCCGGGGGTGAGCGGCGCCGGCGTGCCGGCGACGGGGGGCGGCGCGCCGGTGGTGCTGGCGATCTGTTCGGAGATCGAGGCGAGGTTGTTGCTGAGCGCTTCTTCGCGCGATTCGAGCGATTCCATCGCGGCGCGGCGTTCGGCCTGAGCCGACTTCAGCTCGGCGAAGCGCGCCTCCGCTTGCTGGCTCGCCGCGGCGACTTCGCGCTCCTTGACCGCGATCGCGTCGCGGGCGTCCTTGATCTGCAAGCGCACGGCCGCCATCCGCTTGACCGCAGCCCGGGCCTGATCGCGCAGCGCCTTGACCCGGGAGGCGACCGAGTCGTCGTACTGCTGGATCTGGTCGAGGTAGTCGGCGCGGGTGTTGACTTCAGCCCAGCTGGCCGAGTCGAGGACGACGTTGAGCATGTCGGGGCTGCCCGACTCGTAGATCGCCACGAGGCGGTCGCGGAGGACGTCGAGCGCGCGCTGCAGGCGGTCGCGGACGCGGGCCAGGTGGCGCTTATCGGCCTCCAGCTCCGCCGTCGCCGCCTCGAGCTCGTCCTGCTTGGCGGCAAGTTCCGACTCGACCGCTGCCTGCTTCTGCCGCAGGGCCGAGACTTCGCCGATCATCGAGTCGATCGCCTTGTTCTGTTCGGCGATCGTCGCCGCCAGCTCGCTCTGGTTCTCGCGTACGTCGCTGAGCTTGCCCTGCGTGTTCTGGAGTTTCTCTTCCAGGGTCTCGGCAGGAGCCGAGGCGACCACGCAGAGCAGGGCCAAGAGCAGTGCGGCGGGCAGCAGCAGCCGCAATGAGTTGCCGCGAAGGGGAACGCGCATCGGCGGCGCACGGTAGCGAAACGCCGCCGAGATTGTTAGGAATTGCTAATAACTTGCAAGATCTCCTGCATAAAACCCGAATTGGAGGGTTTCAACAAGGGGTCCCGACGCATCAGGTCCTTCGGGGCTCCCTCCCCAGGCCGCTTCGCGGGAGTTCCTGGGGAGGGAGCCCCGAAGGACCTCACGCCGCCGGCGGCACTCGTGCGGGTGCTTGAGCTTGGGTGAAGCTTGGGTAGCTTCGGAGGGGTGCCGGTCCCCCTCCCCAAAACACTCAAGCGCGGCTCCTGCCGCGCGTTTTGGGGAGGGGGACCGGCACCCCTGTCAACTAGGCGAGCAGTTTGGCCTTGGCCTTGTCGAACTCCTCAGACGACAGCGCGCCCTTTTCCTTCAGCTCGTTGAGCTTGTGCAGTTCGTCGGCGGGCGTGGTGTGAGCCTGTTCGCGAACGTATGAATCGAAATGCTGCTTGGCCTCGGCCTGCGCCTTGATCGTGCGGTCGCGCATGCCGCTGCCGCGGGCGATCAGGTAGATCAGCGCCGTCAGGAACGGGATGAAGACCAGGAAGAGCACCCAAGCTGCCTTCACCCAGCCGGAGGTCTCGTGGTCGCGGAAAAGGTCGCTGAGGATCGTGATCAGGATCCAGATCCAGATCACGAAGAAGAAGACCTCGAAAGCAACGAGGAGGGCTTCTCCGATGTTGATGTCGGCAAACGGCAAGGTGAATCCTTTCGCTGATGGGCTGGGACTTACCCGTCCAACCTATCTCAGCCGACGACGATCTTGCCGTGCATGAAGGGGTGGATCTTGCAGTGGTAGGCGAACGTCCTCTTCTGCTGAAAGCGAACCGCCGCCGACTTGCCGGCTTTGATGCGACCGGTGTCGAAGGCCCCTTTGTCGGTAGCGGTGTGGGTGGTGCCGGAGGAGTTTGCGAAAACCACCCGCGTCCCCTTGCCAACCCGCAGGGTCTGGGGGATGAATTCGAAGTTGTCGATCGTGACCGTCCTTGAGCCGCTGGCCAGGGCCGGTCCCGGGCCGGCAGCCGGCGCGGCTTGACTGGCAACCAGCGCCGCGGCGAAGGCGATGCAGGCGACGATCCGCTTCATCGGCCCTGTCTACGACGCCTTGGTCGCGAGGGTTCAAATGCGCGACGAAAAAAGCACCGCCGAGACCGCCGTCGCCAGGTTGAGGCTGGAGACCCCGGCGCGCATCGGGATCGACAGACGCGCATCCGCCCGCGCCAGGAGCTCCTCGCTGAGGCCGTAGCGCTCGGTGCCGAAAGCGAGGATCGCGCGGGGGTCGAGATCGCTCTCCCCCAGTGCCTCGCCCTCGGGATCGATCGCGATCAGCGGCCGGCCGCGATCGGGCAGGGAGTCGATCCGCGCGACCGGCAGGGCAAAGTGCAGGCCAGCGGCGCCCCGCAACGCCTCGGGATGCCAGGGGTCGTTGCCACCGGTGCTCAGCACCGCCGCCGCGTCGGCGGCGGCGGCGACCCGGACGCAGGCCCCCATGTTGCCCATCGTGCGCGGGTCCTCGAGCAGCACGACCGGAGCGGGACGCCCGTCGCCGAGGACCGCCCCGACATCGACGACGGGTCGGCGGGCGATCGCGACGACCCCGGTGCGGGGCGCGTGGGGAACGACCTGCGCCAACAGCTCGGCGTCCACCGGCGCGGTCCGCTCGGCAAGCGAGCCGACCAGATCGGGGGCGAGCTCCGCCGCCAGCCGCTCGAGCTCCGCCGGATCGGCGGCGACCGCCTCGACCACGTCGGCGCCGAAACGGAGTGCGTGCTTGAGCGCGTGGAACCCCTCCAGCAGGGCGAGGTCGGGATCGCGGCGGGCGGCGCGGTAGCGCTGGACGACGGGGTCGCTCACGACCCCATCATGCCCGTATTCAGCCCCTCTGAGCTGCCTCCGCCGTCAGGGCCGCGCCCGCGTAGGAGTCGTTGTCGGCAATCAGCGAATCGACCAGCGGCGTCAGGTAGCGAGCGGTGAGCCTGCCGTTGTGAAGGAGTTCCAGATGGCGCTCGCTTGGCCCGGAGGAGCCATCGTCCCCGTCTCCCTCCCTGCCACAGAGGTAGCGGGGACCTCGCCCGGTCCAGAGCACGGCGCGCTTGATCGCATCGAAGGGGCGAGGATCGAGCTCGGCGCCTGCCGCGACGGCGATCGCTTCCGCCACGGTGTCGGCCTGCTGGGTGGAGAAAGCGCCCTGCTTGAAGGGGTGTGAGCTGACATCGCCAGCGGCGTAGACCCGCTCCAATCCGACTGCGCCCCCGTGCGCGTCGACGCCGATGAAACCGTCGCCGTCGTGGGGGACGCCAGCGATCCGCCGACCCTCCATCCGCGGCAGGGTGACGACGGCGTCCACCTCGACGTCTTCCCCGGCGGCGATGCGCAGGCGCCCCGCCTTGAACTCGAGCGCTTGTGCCCCGGCGATCACCTCGATCTGCCGCTCAGCCAGCAACGCGCCCGTCTGCCGGGCGATTCGACGACCAAAGATCTCCAGGGGCGCAAGTTCGGGAGTGACGACCGTAATCCGGGTCCGGCCGATGCCGACCTTGCCGAGGAAGGTCGCGGCAAGCAGGGCCAACTCGTAGAGCGGCAGGGCCCAGTTGTGCCCTGCCGGCATGGTGAAGGCGACGCGCCGCAGATCGCCCGAGCGCAGGTCGGCCATCAGGTCGCCGACCTCACCTTCGTCGGTAACCCCCCAATAGGTGACCGCTCCCGGCACGGCCCAGAGCAGGCGGGCACCGGTCGCGACGATCAGGTGGTCGTAGGGAAGCCGCTCCCCATCGTGGGCAATGGCAAGCCTTCGCTCCGGCTCAACGGCCGCGATAGTGCTGGACCGCAGGGTGGCCCCACAATGCTCGCTCAACCGTCGCAGGTCATAGCGAAAGGAACGCGTGGTCCCATACGGCTCGCCGATCGCGAAGGGCCGATAGACGAATTCCTGACGAGAGTCGTGGAGAGCGACCTCGACCCCCTCCCCGGCAATTTCCCGCAGGGCCAAGGCCGCCTCGAGGCCGGCGACACCAGCGCCGGCGATCAGGACCTTCTGCCTGTCGCCGCGCTGACCGTCGTCTGCCATGCACCGACCCTAGGCACGATGCGGCGCCGCTCCATCCGCAGGAAACCGCCGATCGACTGCGGTTTTCCCGCTAGTCCCTTGCCCTGCCCAGCGCCGCAAGGACCTCGCTGTCCGATACCTGGGCAAAGTCCGCGTACCACTGACCCACTCCGAAGAGCTGCTCCGGTTCGACCAGGCAGACGAGCTCGTCCGCCTCGGCTCGCAGGCGAGCCGCGGAATCGGGCGCACAGACAGGAACGGCGAGGACGAGCCGCTTCGGGGCGCCGCGGTGGACGGCGCGCAGAGCGGCCGTGTCGGTGACACCGGTGGCGACGCCATCGTCGACCACGATCGCGGTTCGCCCCTGCAGCGAGACCAGCGGACGGTCGCCCCGGTAGAGCTCGACGCGTCGGCGTAGCTCGGCTTCCTCGCTCGCGACAATCTCCTCCAGGGTGTCGCCGTCGATGCCGAGTGCTGCCACGGCGCCTCGATCGAATACCCGGGTGCCGCCCTCGGCGATCGCTCCGATTCCGTACTCGGGATTGCCGGGGGCACCGATCTTGCGCACGGCGAGAACCTCGAGCACCGCACCGAGGGCGACGGCGACCTCCGCGGCGACCGGGACACCGCCCCGCGGCAAACCGATGACCACCGGCTGCTCGGCCGCCAGCGGCTGCAGGGGAGCGGCGAGCTGCTGGCCAGCGTCGCGGCGGTTGATGAAGCGCCCCGGCCGGCGCTCGCTCACTTGCCCCGCTGGCCCTCGTCGCGCCGGTGCCGCCGAACCAGGGGCGTGACGTAGCCAATCAGCGCGCCGATCGCGACCGCCGCCAGCAGGGTGACGATCAGCGGCGCGTCAACGGTGACAAAGAGGACGTCGACCCGCACCTGCTGGGAGTTCTGCAGGGCGACGATGACGACGATCGCGACCAGGAGGCCGACGATCCAGGCGCGCCAGTTGACGGGTTTTCTCTGCTCGGGCACGCGACTCATCCTAGAGCCGCGAGTGCCGGCGCAAGCAAGCCCTCAGTCACCCCCATTTGTCTGCAGCAGGCCGGTGGCGAAGGACTTCGTCTTAGTCGCCGCGGCGCGGCCGAGGGGACTGAGGGCGAAAAATTCCTCGCTGGCACGCAGCAACGAGTAGGGGTTGTACACGGCCGCGTCGGTGCCGCCGGGCGTGGCCAGCGGCGAGAGCAGCAGGGCGCCGGTGCGAAGCGGATCCCCCGTCGGGGCGGGAGCGCCGGGGACGGGTGGGTTGGTCGAGGAGAAGGTGACGATCAGGACGCCATCCGCCTTGTAGGCGGGGGAAGCGAGGATCTTCGGCACCCAGGCCGCGAGGAAGGCATCGGCGCTGGCAGCCCCTTCGATCGCCCCGGCCGGGCACTGGCCGGCGGCGCCTGCGTTGCAGGGGGTCGGCGCGATGAACGAGTAGCTGGGCGTCTTCTCGGCTTTGGCCAGGTCCTTGCTCAGCTGCTCGATCGGGACGTCGTTGGCCGAGCAATCGCCAAGGTCGAGCAGGGAGTGGAAGTAGACGAACGGGTTCTGGCTCGCCGCGTAGCCACCCGGCTGAGCGGCGGTGCTGGGTTCGCCGGGACCGGGATAGACGCAGTTGGCGGGCTTTCCAGTCGAGTCGGCCATCCCCTCGGCGTAGGCACGCCATTCGAGCTGCTCGAGCGTGAGTTGGTCGGCCACGGTCAGCGTTTCGACCGGATAGACGCAGCCCGCACCGGCGATGACCCCATTCGAGCTCGCCTTGACCGAAGTGAGCTCTTCATGGGTCGGACAGCCGGCGGCGGTCGCCGCGTTGGGTGGCTGGCCGCTGATCGCGGCGATGCCGTTGGCCAGGGCGCCTTCGCCGAGCAGCGCGTAATTGCTGAGCAGCTCGCCCTGCGGACGCAGGGTCGCGGAGAGGTAGGGCATCTGCGACTGCGCCCCCAGCGACTGTTCGTAGCCGGGGCTGGTCAGCGAGATCACGAAGACGTGCTTGACCGGGCCCGCTTCGGCTTCGGGTTCTGCCGGCGCCGGCGTTTTCTTCGCCGACGGTTCGCTCGCGGGTTCGGGCGCCGGAGCCGGGGCGGGCGCCGGGGAGTAGGTCGGTTCGGCGGCCGGCGCCGGTGAGCTGCCGCCGGAAGCCACCGACGAACCGCCCCCGGTTGAGTGCGCCGGTTCCGGCGCACTAGCGGCAGGCACCTCGCTGGAAGCGAGGCTGCGGCCGATCAGCGCGGCGAGGGTCCCACTCCCCCCTGTGCCGGTCATCGCGCTGGCGACGATCGCCGAGGTCGCCACCACCGAGGAGGCGACGAGCAGGCCGAAGCGCTTGCCGGTCAGCGTTGAAGCCGCGGCAATCGCCCGGCGAGCCTGCGCTGCGAGCGCCGCCTTCATGGCTTCACCGCCGTCAGGGAGTGGCCGCACTGGGGGCAGAAGCGATCCGCGGGCCCGTAGGGAGAGTCGCAGCTGGGACAGAGGCCGGCGGCGTCGGAACGCTGCAGCTCGAGCATCCGCTCGATCGCAAGCAGATCCGCGTCGACCCGCTGCAGCTCGGCCGCCTTGCGGGTCAGCACGTCCATCCGCACGTGGTCGCGGATCGCCATCTCGTAGAAAGCGCCGCCGAGATCGGCCTGCATGACCGTGAACTTCTCCAACAGCCGATCGCGCTGGGTCAGCAGCTCGGCGTTCTCCTCCACCTTCGTCTCCGCTTTGACCGTCTGTGGCGGCGGCTCTGACTGTGGCAACTGTGGCTTCGTCCGCGCCGACCTCAGCGCCTTCGCCGGCCGTTGCAGGGCCTCGCTGAGCGCGCTCACGGTTCCCCCGCTCCCCCCGCCGGGGCGGGAGCCGAGCCGGGGTCGCCGCCGACGACGATCACGTCGGGCAGGTTCTGCTGCGCTTTTATGTAGTTGTCGCCGGTCTGTTCGGGGTTCGCTTCGACCAACCGTGTGTCTTCTTCGACCTTCTCCGCCGGCGGCTTGTAGCCAGTCACCTGATGTACCTCGCCATTGCTCGTCTTGGCGACCACTTTCCCCCCGCCCTTGGTTGATTTCTTAGCTCCTTTGCCCTTGCCGGCTTTGTTGGCATTCGTCGCGGCCGTGGTCGCACCCGCGGTTGTGCCGGCAACCGCCGCGGGCTGGTTGCGCAGCGCCTCCAGCAATGCCTCGTTTTCACCGCCGTCGTTGCCGCTGCGGCCGACCACGACGCCGATCGCGACCGCGATCGGCAGCAGCGCGAAGAAGCCGACGGCCGCCGCCCTGCTGCCCGAGCCGGCCTTGGCCGGCGGCCGCGGCAGCGGCCGGTGGGCGCGCTTGCTCATCGCGGCGAAGTAGCGCGAGGCCGGGTTGGCCCCGTTGCCCCGCCGGGCCCCGCAGTTGACGCAATAGCGCTGCTGCGGATCGAGCGGCGCGCCGCACTCCTCGCAGGGCTCGTACTTGCTCGAGCCGGCGAGCGGATGCTCGGGTGGCACGGTCATTGCTCCTTGCTCCCTTGGTCGTGCGACTTGGATCGCTGCTTCTGCGCGCGCTTCTCGAGGATGCGCTTCGATTCCGCCTGCTTTTCCGCGGCGGTGTCCTGCGTGGTCTGACAACCGGCCGCAACGACGGCGAGCAGCAGGACGCAGGCGGCCAGCAAGCTGGCGCGATGTGTGCCGCGGCTAACCGAACGCACCGCTCACGTACTCCTTGGTCCGCTGCTCGCGGGGCGAGCCGAAGAGGGCGGTCGCGCTGCTGTACTCGACCAGCTCGCCGAGGTACATGAAGGCGACGTGGTCGGCGATCCGGTAGGCCTGCTGCAGGTTGTGGGTGACGATCACGACGGCGACGTCGTCGCGCAGCTTGACGATCAGGTCCTCGATCACCTGGGTCGACTGCGGGTCGAGCGCCGAGCAGGGCTCGTCGAGCAGCAGCACCTCCGGTTCAGCGGCCAGCGCCCGGGCGATGCAGAGCCGCTGCTGCTGGCCGCCGGAGAGTCGCAGCGCTGGGTGGTCGAGGTTGTCCTTGACCTCCTCGAAGAGCCCGGCCCGCTCCAGCGCGCTGTGGACTTTCGGCTCCAGCGCCTTCTTGCGCTGGCGCCGCGAGCCCTGCTCGCGCAGCACGTAGGCGATGTTGTCGAAGACGCTCATCGGAAACGGGTTGGGCTGCTGGAAGACCATCGTCACCCGGCGTCGCAGCGAGGTCGGCTCGATCAAGCGGATGTCGACGTCGTCGAGCAGGATGCGACCGCGCAGCGTCGCCGTCCGGGTCAGCTCGGTGAGCCGGTTGAGCGAGCGCAGCAGCGTCGTCTTGCCGCAGCCGGACGGTCCGATCAGCGACAGCACCTCGCCCTGGCGAACCGGCAGCGAGACCGATTTGACCGCTTCGCGATCGGCGTAGGAGACCGAGACGTCGTCGATCTCCATGCGCCGGATCGAGAACTGGGGGGCGCTGATCGAGCGCCGCGCCGCGGTGAAGCCTCCCGGCGCTGCTATCCCGCCGTTGCCGTTGGCCGAGGCCGTGGGCGGTGCCACCTGGGTGGCGGCCGCGGTGTCCTCCAGCGGCAATCGACGGATCGGCGGGGGGACGTCTGAGCTGACGCCCCCAACTTGCCGGTCGAACTCGGACACGGGGTCTATGAACTCCACGTTCCTACCTTTCGGGCGCGGCGGTGGACGACGTCGACGGCCGCGTTCAGGGCCAGCACCATCAGCAGCAGGACGAAGGCCGCCGCGTAGGCCTTCTGGGGCTGATTGAGGTTCCCGGTCGGGGAGGCCTCGTAGACGAAGTTGGTCAGCGTCGTGCCCGCCCCGCGCAGGTAGTTGAGCGGGAAGGCGCCGCCGACCGGGGCGAAGTTCTGGGTGGCGCCGAGCAGGACGACGATGATCGCCGTGTCGCCGATGATCCGGCCGAGACCGAGCATCGCCCCGGTCGCCACCTGCGGGCGCGCCGCCGGCAGCAGGATCCGCCGCGTCGTCGCGATCTTGGTCTTGCCAACCGCGTAAGAAGCCTCGCGCACGTGCTGCGGGATCGCGCTGAGCCCCTCGCGGGTGCTGGCGACGACCAGTGGCAGGGCGACGATCGAGAGCATCGCCGAGGCGGCGAAGAAGGAGCGGCCGAAGACGACCCCTTCCGAGGTGCGGCTGAGGAAGCCGAGCGCGGTGCTGGAGAAGATCACGGTGCCGAAGAGGGCGAGCACGATCGAGGGGATGCCGGCAATCGCCTCGATCGTCGATTCGGTGACCCGCGCCAGACCGGCCGGGCGGCCGTACTCGACCAGCCACACGGCGACGCCGACGCCGGCCGGCAGCGCGATCGCGATCCCCATCACGGCGACGATCAGGGTGCCGATGAAGGCGTCGGCGAAACCGCCCGATTCGCTCTCGCTGAACCCGGCCGTGGCGGGAGTGACCAACATCGAGGGCTTCAGGTACTTGATCCCCTGCGAGAACAGGTAGACGACGATCGCCACCGCGATCGCGCAGAAGAGCAGGCCCAGCGCCCAGCAAATCGCCAGACCGATCCGATCCGAGAGCCGCCAGGTGGCGCTGCCCTCGACCGCGTCCTTGCCCGGCTTCTGCGGCGAAGGCGTCGGCGGTGGGCTCGGCGGTGGCGTTGCGACCGAAGACTCCATCAGGCCGTGGCTCCGTATTTGCGCATCGCCCGCCGTGCCACCCAACCGGCGAACGAGAAGATCGCCGCCGAGAAGAGCAGCACAGCAGCGATCGCGAACAGGGTCGCGTTCGAGGGCGGCGAGCCGAGCGAGTCGATGTTCTTGACGATCGTCGGCGCCAGCGGCCGCGAGGGCTCGTAGATGAAGATCAGCCCGTCGGCGGGGTTGGGGGCGAAGGCGACCGAGCCGGAGACCATCGCCAGCATCACCGCCTCGCCGATCGCCCGCGCCACCGCCAGCACCGTGCCGGCGACGATCGCCGGCCGCGCCGTGCGCACGGCGATCTTCCAGGTCGTGCGCCAGCGGTTGACGCCGAGTGCCAGCGAGCCCTCGAGCCAGCCCGGTCGCACCGAGCGCAGGCCGTCGGAGAAGATCGAGACCATCAGCGGCGCGATCATCACGGTCAGGATCAGCACCGCGGCGAGCAGGCTGTAGCCGCTCAACGAGATCACTCCCGCCACCGATGCCTTCTGCCCCTCGGTAACCAGGTGGTTGCCGATGAAGGGCACGATCACCACCACGCCGATCAGGCCGTAGATCACCGAGGGCACGCTGGCGAGGAAGCGAACCACCGGCTGCAGCACGTCGCGCATCCACTCCGGCGCGAACTCGACGATGAAGACGGAGACGAAGAGCGAGCAGAAGAGAGCGAGCAGCACCGCCCCGCCGGTGATCAGCAGGGTGCTCCAGATCAGCTGCCAGCCGTGGAAGGTGTAGACGTAGTTGGCGCCGCTGAGCCCGGAGAGGTAGATCTGGTTGAGCTGTTCTTCGACGCTGCCGCCGGAGCCGAACCAGGACAGGCCGTTGTGGGCGAAGGAAGGCCACGCCTTGATGAAGACGGTGACGATCAGCGCCAGCAGCAGCCCGACGACGGCACAGACCAGCGCGCCGAGCAATCGCCCGGCGCGCTGATCCGACCACTTGGGGCCGTACTCGGAGGGGTACTGCTCTTCCATCTAGTGCTTCTTGGCTTTCTTGGCCTTCTTGTTGAAGGCGGGTACGCCACCGGCTTTGGAGATCACTTCCCCGGCGAGCGGATCGCGCCTGGCCCAGTCGATGAACTTGCTGAGCGCCGGCGAGATGCCGCTGCCGTCACCCGGCAGGACCAGGAAGAGGTAGCGCGAGAGCGGGTACTTGAGCGGCTCGACGCTGATCTTCTTGGCTTCGCAGGGAACGCCGTTGACCTTGAGCGCCTTCTGGCCCTTGCCCTGCCAGGCCAGACCGTCGTAGCCGATCGCGTTGGGGTCCTGCTTGACCGCGTTGACGACCAGTCCGTCTGCCGTCAGGGCGTTGACGTTGGAGGCCGGCAGTTCGTTGTTGAGCACCGCCTGGAGGAAGAAGTTGTAGGTCCCCCCGTTGGTGTCGCGGCCGACCGGGTCGATCGTCGTGGCGAGCCCGGAGCCCGGCAGCTGGCTCCAGTTGGTCAGCAGGCCGCGGTAGATGTCGTGGGTCTGCTGGATCGAGATGTCGCTGAGCTGGTTCTTCGGGTTGACGTCGATGCAGAGCCCGTCGAGGAACATCTTGATGTAGGTCGTGCCGGCATCGCTGGGCAGCGGCGTGCGGGCCTGCCCGGCGAACTGGCTGGTGCCGTTCTGGACGTCCTTGACCCCCGCGTTGCCGCCGTTGGCGGTGTAGACGAAGTGGACCTTTTTGTTGACCTGCTTGGTGTAGGTGGCGAACAGCGCCTGCAGCACGGGCTGAGCCGCGACCGAGCCCGATCCGATCAGGGTCACGGCCCCGGCGGAGGCCGGTAGGGCGAGGGCCGCGAGGGCCACCACCGAGATTACGAGGGTCCTGATTCTCATACGCGTTTTGCTGCCTTTCTTGCCGGGTATCGAAGTTTCTTGATCAGCTAACTCGACATCACCCTAACAGCTTCTGTACTTTATTGACCTCTTTACTAAAGAAGGCTGCCCCGGCACGCCCTAAATCGGAGGTTCAATTGCTCAGAAGACGACTGTCCACGCCTCGCGCCGCCACCGCGGTCGCGCTGGCGGCTGTGCTCGCGGCGGCGATCGCCGTGACGCCATCATTTGCCGGGCGCTCGGTCAGCGCCGCGTTCATCACCAAGAAGGCAGCCGGCCAGATCTACGTCTCGAACAAGAAGGCATCGACGCTTTACCTGAGGAAGAAAGCAGCCGGCAATACCTTCGTGAAGAAGGCCGAGGCGCCGTTTCCGCCCGTGGCGGCGATCGCCGCCGGAACGGCCCCTTGGTCGAACGACGGGACGACTCCCGTCTACCTGCCGACCGCCTACACCTCGTTCGGCCTCCCCGGTACCGGCTCGGTCGTGATCACGTTCTCGGGATCGGTGACCTGCACGTCGGCCAAACCGACGATTGAACTCGCCTGCCCGATCCAGATCATGGTTGACGGCCAGTCGGCTGGCAAAGTCAATATCGCCCCGGCGACGGCGAGCTCGCCGAAACCCGCGGCGATCATCGAGACGGTGACCCAAAACACCGTTCTCGCCAAGGGCGGACATACGGTCGCGATTCAGTACGCGGGCGCCAAAAACGTGGTCTTCGGCCTGGGAGCGTGGAACCTCTCAGTGCAGGCCTACCCGGAAAAGCCGGAAGCGCTCCCGGCCGAAACGACGAAAAGCACGAAATAGGCAGCACCACGCAAAAGAGCCACCGCGCCGGAATCGCTCCGGCGCGGTGGCTCTCGAGGCGGCCCCAGGGGAAGGTCGCCTCAGTGCCCGCGCAGCTGGAACCGCGCGGGCCGGGGAAGCGGCTCACCGAGGATCAGGCGAGCCCGGTAGTAGAGAGCTTCAAAGGCCTGAGTGTCCAGGTCGTCGGTCCCATGCTGCTCGCGGCCTGGCTGGGTCGCGGGGACATCCGCCGGTCCCCCTCCCCCGGGGTGCTGGCGCAGGACGCCGTTCAGCCTGCCGCGCGAGACGAATTTCGTGTGCTCCGGTGCATTGTCCATCTGCCCTCTCCTTTCTTGCTTTTATTGACCATCTAACTCAAGAATAGCAGCACAGGGAGATCCACGGCGCTGACTTCGCACTTAGTCCCGCTATCCGGAGCTAAAGGCGAAGTCAGCGAGAAGGCGCCGGGGAGCGCATAATCAACAGCAGTGGCGGGTCGGGGCGGGGCGCCACCCGGCAAAGCGCACCCCGCCCCTTCGCCCCTTCAGGCGGCTGCAGATACCTCTGCGTCGTCGCCGCCCTCTGAGTCGCGGGGAGTCGAGGCCCCGCCACCGTCGGGCGGTGAGTCACCGCTGAAGCTCTTGGTTTTGCCCGGCCGTAGGTAGACGATCTGACCCTGGCGCAGCTCGAGCTTCTGCAGCTCGGCGCGGGTCAGCTGGGCCCAGACATCGGTGCCGTCGGCAAGCACGAACTCGACCCGGATCTCGAAGCCGAGGGCGACAATGCGCTGCACCATCGCCTCCTCGGTGTTCTCGTCGGCGTCGAGCACGACGTCCATGTCGTGCGGGCGCACGAAGCCGTCGCCGAGCCGGTTGACCTCGCCGACGAAGCTCATCACGAACTCGTTGGCCGGGTGGTCGTAGAGGTCGTCGGCGCTGCCGGACTGCTCCACCCTGCCCTCGTTCATCACCACCAGCTGGCCGGCGACATCCATCGCCTCCTCCTGGTCATGGGTGACGAAGATCGTCGTCACGTGCATCTCCTCGTGCAGGTTGCGCAGCCAGGCACGCAGGTCCTTGCGCACCTTGGCGTCGAGCGCACCGAAGGGCTCGTCGAGCAACAGCACCTGCGGCTCGACCGCCAGCGCCCGGGCCAGGGCCATGCGCTGGCGCTGGCCGCCGGAGAGCTGTGAGGGGAAGCGGCCGGCGAGGCCGTCGAGCTGGACCAGCTGCAGCAGCTCGTGGACGCGGGCCGAGATCTTCGCCTTGTCCCACTTGCGGATCGTCAGGCCGAAGGCGACGTTGTCGTAGACCGTCATGTGCTTGAAGGCGGCGTAGTGCTGGAAGACGAAGCCGACGCCGCGCTTCTGCGCTGGCTTCCCGGTCGCGTCCTCGCCGTTGATCGTCACCTGTCCCGAGTCCAGGCTCTCAAGCCCGGCAATCGCCCGCAGCAGGGTGGACTTGCCGCTACCGCTGGGGCCGAGCAGAGCCGTCAGCGAGCCGTCGGGGACATCGATCGATACGTCGTCGAGCGCCTGAAAGTCACCGAAGCGCTTGTTTGCTCCCTCGACTGAGATTCCCATCAGGCGTCCTCCTTTCGTTTGAGCAGGTTCATCGCGAACAGGGTGATCAGCGCCAGGAGCGCCAGCACCAGGGAGGCGCCGTAGGCGCCGGTGGAGTTGAAGTTGGCGTACTGCTTCTCGACGAACAGCGGCAGGGTCTGGGTCTGCCCGCTGATCGAGCCGGAGACGATCGTCACCGCGCCGAACTCACCGAGCACCCGCGCGGTGGTGAGGACGATGCCGTAGGCGACGCCCCAGCGGATCGACGGCAGGGTGATCTTCCAAAAGGTCTGCCAGCCGTTCGCACCGAGGGTCGAGGCGGCCATCTCCTGGTCGGTGCCGATCTCCTGCAGCACCGGCACCGTCTCACGGACCACGAACGGCAGCGAGACGAAGATGCTGGCGAGGACCATCCCCGGCACCGAGAAGAGAATCTCGATCCCGTTTTCGCCGAGGAACGCGAACCAGCCGCCGGTTCCGTAGAGGAGGAAGAGCGAGAGACCGATGACGACCGGCGAGACCGCGAACGGGAGGTTGATGATCGCGTCGATCACCGGGTTCGCCTTCGACTTGCGGCGGACCAGGAGCAGCGCGCAGCCGACCCCGAAGATCGTGTTGAGCGGCACCGCGATCACGACCATCAGCAGCGTCAGCTTCAGCGCGTGCAGGCCGTCGGGCGAGGTGATCGCGTCGAGCGGCGGCCCGATCCCGTCTTCGAAGGTCTTGTAGAAGATCATCACCAGCGGGATCAGCAGCAGCATCGTCAGGTAACCGAGCCCGAGCACTCGCAAGCCCCAGCGGCTGGCGGGATTGGCGCCCATCAGTAGCCAGCTCCGCCGCCGCCGCCGACATCCTTGGCGAGTGTCGGGATGAACTCGCTCGAGCTGCGGTCGTGGCGGATCGCCCAGCGCTGGATCAGCGAGACGGCGGCGAGCAGCAAGAGCGAGGCGACGAGCAGCACCACCGAGACGGCGGAGGCGCCGACATCGTTGCCGGACTCGATCTGGTTGCGGATGAAGACCGAGGAGACGGTCGTGTCGGGCAACCCGCCCGCAAAGAGAAGGACGGAGCCGAACTCGCCCAGCGCGCGGGCGAAAGCGAGGGCGACGCCGGCGGCGAGGCCTGGAAGGAGGTTGGGAAGGATGATGCGGCGGAAGATCGTGAAGTTGCCGGCCCCGAGCGAGGCGGCGGCGGCCTCCATCTCACGGTCCATCTCCAGCAGCAGCGGCTGCACGGCGCGGACGACGAAGGGAAGGGTGACGAACATCAGCGCTACGACGACGGCGGCCTGAGTCGCCGCCAGGTGAATCCCCAGCGGGCTGTCGTTGCCGTACAGCGTCAGCAGGGTGAGGCTGGCGACGATCGTCGGCAGGGCAAAGGGAAGGTCGATCACCGCGTTGACCGCGCTTTTGCCGGGGAAGTCGTCGCGGACCAGCAGCCAGGCGAGGATCGTGCCGAAGATCCCGTTGACCACGACGACGATCAGCGAGCAGATGACCGTCAGTTTCAGGCTCTTCAGCGCCAGCGGCGAGGTGACCTGGTCCCAGAAGGTGCCGAGGCCGCCGGTGAAGGCTTCGCTGACGACGGCCGCCAGCGGCAGCAGCACGATGATGCTCAGGTAGAGCATGACCGTGCCGCCACCGACGCCGATGCCGAGCCCGGGCAGGCGGATGCCCGCCCGGGGTGCTGGAGCTGACGTTGCGCTTGCCGGGTGCGCGGACATCAGCCTGAGGTGGAGACCCCGAGTTCGGTCTCGATCTTGGCGACCGAACCCGTTTCGTCATCGAAGAACTCGTCGTTGACCTTGCCCCAGCCACCGAACTGGCTGATCTTGAACAGTTCCTTCGGGGTCGGGAACTGCTTCGCGTCGACCAGCTTCGGGTTGACCGGGCGGTAGCCGTTTTCGGCCCAGATTTCCTGGCCTTCGTCAGACCAGATGAAATCGAGGAAATCCTGCGCCGCCGGCTCCGGGGCGTCTTTGGTCACCGCGATCGGGGTTTCGATCAGGATCGTCGAGGGCGGCACGACGTACTCGAGGTCTTCGCCTTCGTCTTCGGCCTTGATCGCCTCGTTCTCGTAGCCGAGCAGAACGTCGCCCTGGCCCTGGGTGAAGGCGGCGAGCGCGTCGCGGGCACTGCCCGGCTGCGCCACGGTCTTTTCAAGCAGCGTCTTGACGCCGGCCAGCGCCTCATCAGGGGACTTGCCCTCGTTGATCAGGGTGCCGTAGACGGCCATGATGTTCCAGCGCGCCGCGCCGGAGCTGAACGGGTTCGGAGTGACCACGTCGACGTCCTTGCTGAGCACGTCGTCGAGGGTCTCGATGCCCTCCGGGTTGCCCTTGCGGACGCTGATCACGACGATCGAGTCCTGGGCGATGCCGCCGTATTTCTGCTTGTCCCAGTCTTTGGCGACGAGGCCGCCTTCTTCGACCAGCCGTTCCATGTCGCCGGCCTGGGCGAAGTGGACGACGGAGGCGGGCTGGCCCGCAACCACGGCGCGACTCTGATCGCCGGAGGCGCCGAAGGAGTTGCTGAAGCTGACGCCGCTGCCCGCGGAGGTCTTCTCGAAGGCCGGCTCCAGGTCTTCCTGGTAGACGGCTTCGGGGGTGGAGTAGCCGACCACGTCGAGCTTGCCGCCCCCCGAGGAGGAGCTGCTGTCGTCACTGCTACTTCCACATCCGGCAATCACAGCTGCCAACGCAAATAGAGCGGCCAGGAGGGCCGCGTTGACGCTGCGCCGCCGGGTTACCTTGCGAGCGTTCCGCATAGAAAGGAATCCTTTCTTTGTCTACTGATTTAGTTTTTTGAGCGACTTAGTTCTAAATGAAGTCGGCAAGGTAGCACAATGTCGATCCGTAAAGTCGTAAAAGCCGATCAGGATTAGGCAATTGCCGTTCCGGTGCGCTTTATGTGGCTCCAGACCACATAAGGCGCACCGGAACACCCGGGCTCGGTCAGGCGGCGAGGATGCGGTGGTCTTCGGGGCCCGGGCGCAGGATCAGGACCTCTGCCGGGGCCTTGTCGAGCAGCCAGACCAGGTCGTCGCCGGAGAGGCCGGCGGCACCGGTGGCACTGGCGGAAACGACGACGCGGTCGAAGCTCTCGTGCTCGAGCAGGCGGCTGAGCGCGTGGCGATAGCTGCGACCGCGTTCGACCCGAGCGTCGACCGATACGCCTTGGCTGGCGGCCCGCTGTTCAATCGCCTCCAGCATCGGCATCGCACTCGCCGCCTCGGTCGGGATCGCGCACTCGAGCGGCAGCTGCTTCGGCACCGCGGCGAGGTAGGCCGGCATCAGCGTCGCCTCCTCAGCGCGGGCAAGGCGCAGGGCAGCGTCGAGGGCACGGCGGGAGATCTCGGTGCCGGTGAACGGCAGGAGGATCTGGTGCACCGCCTCGGGCCGCTCGGAGCGCTTGCCCCGCCGCCGCGTTCGCGCCAGCTGGTAGCCGCCCGCCAGGCCGAGGATCAGCGCCACGACGATGCCGATTCGCTCGGGAGTCACTCGTCCTCCCCCTTCGAGCCGCGGTGGGCGACGATCCTCACGTCCACTCCGGCCGGAGTGGCCTTCATCAGGCGCTGCGGCAGCGGTTCGCGCAGGCGCCCGAGGCCGCGCCGCGGCAGCGACTCGCCGACCATCAGGTAGGTCGTGCCGCGTTCGCGCACGACCTGTGCGGCAGCGGCGACGAGGTCGTCGTGCTCCTCGATCAGCAGCGTCGCGCCGAGCACCGAGGCGAGCTGGCGCAGCGCCGTCACCTGCCGCTCTTCCTCACCCTCGATCGGCTTGCCCGGCGGCTTCACCCAGAGCAGATCGAGGTCGGTACCGAGCCGCTGCGCCGATCGCCACGCCCGGCGCACGAGCCGCTGCGAGCTGGGCTGGGGTCGGACGAGGGCGAGCAGCCTCTCCCCCACCGCCCGTGGCACCTCGGCGGCGACCCGCTCTTCGCGGGTGCCAAGCAACTCGGGAACGTGCAGGGTGAGCCGCTTGGACTCGACCTCCTCGGCAACCTGGCGCAGGCTGACCTCGCGCAGCGCCGCCAGATTCTCGATCCGGAAGAAGTTGTCGAGCGCGGCCTGAATGTTCTCGCCGGGATAGATCTTGCCGGCGCGCAGGCGCGCCACCAGCGCCTCCGGGGTGAGGTCGATCAGCACCACCTCGTCGGCGCTGCCGAGGACCGAGTCGGGAACCGTCTCGCGCACCCGCACGCCGGTCAGCTCCGCGACCCGGTCGTTGAGCGACTCGAGGTGCTGGACGTTGACGGTGGAGAAGACGTCGATCCCGGCCGCCAGTACGTCGGCGATGTCCTCGTAGCGCTTCTCGTGCTCGAGGCCGGGCGGGTTGCTGTGGGCGAGCTCGTCGATCAGCGCCAGCTGTGGCTTGCGTGCCAGCACCCCCGGCAGGTCCATCTCCTCAACCTCGACCTCGCGGTGAACGACCCGGCGGCGCGGCACGACCCCGAGGCCCCCTGCCTGCGCGCTCGTCTCCTCGCGCTTGTGCGGCTCCAGGTAGCCGATCGCGACGTCGCGCCCGGCCTCGGCTTCGGCGCGGCCCTCTTGCAGCATCCGGTAGGTCTTCCCCACGCCAGCCGCCATGCCAAGAAAGATCTTGTAGTGGCCGCGGTTCATGCCGCCGGACCCTCAGCATCCTCGCGTTCCGGTGCGCCTTTTGCACCCTGGGCGTGCATAAGGCGCACCGGAAGCCGATTCGCTCATGGCTATGCCCCCAACAGGTTGTGGACGACGAGGTCGATCAGCTTGATGCCGACGAAGGGGGCGATTACGCCGCCGAGGCCGTAGATCAGCATGTTGCGGCGCAGCAGCGCGGTGGCGCCGATCGGCCGGTAGCGGACGCCGCGCAGGGAGAGCGGGATCAGCAACGGGATGATCAGGGCGTTGAAGATCACCGCTGAGAGGATCGCCGATTCCGGCGTCCCCAACGACATCACGTTGAGCGCGTCGAGCGGCCCCCTTTCGCCCGCCAGCGCGTAGGTCGCCGCGAACATCGCCGGCAGGATCGCGAAGTACTTGGCGATGTCGTTGGCGATCGAGAAGGTGGTCAGGGCCCCGCGCGTGATCAGCAGCTGCTTGCCGACCTCGACGATCTCGATCAGCTTGGTGGGGTTGGAGTCGAGGTCGACCATGTTGCCGGCCTCGCGCGCCGCCTGGGTGCCGGTGTTCATCGCCACCCCGACGTCGGCCTGGGCCAGGGCCGGGGCGTCGTTGGTGCCGTCCCCCGTCATCGCGATCAGCCGCCCGTCGGCCTGCTGCTCGCGGATCAGCTCGAGCTTGCGCTCCGGCGTCGCTTCGGCGAGGAAATCGTCGACGCCGGCCTCCGCGGCGATCTTGGCCGCGGTCAGCTTGTTGTCGCCGGTGACCATGATCGTGCGGATGCCCATCGCCCGCAGCTGGTCGAAGCGGACGCTCATTCCCTCCTTGATCACGTCCTTGAGGTAGACGACGCCGAGCACGCGCTCGTTGCGGGCGACGGCGAGCGGCGTGCCGCCCTCGCGGCCGATCCGGTCGAGCTCGCCGCGCAGCTCGGCGGGGACTCGACCGCCCTCGGCCGCGACCCAGGACTCGATCGCGTCGCCGGCACCCTTGCGCAGGCGGGTGCCGTTGAAGTCGACGCCACTCATCCGCGTCTCGGCGCTGAAGGGGACGAAGGTGGGCTCGTGGCCGGCGAAATCGTGCTCGCGAATGCCGTAGCCCTTGGCGAGGACGACGATCGAGCGGCCCTCGGGAGTCTCGTCGGCGAGCGAGGACATCTGCGCCGCCTCGGCCAGCTCCTCCGGGCCGACCCCGGGCATCGGCGTGAACTCGACCGCCTCGCGGTTGCCGAGCGTGATCGTGCCGGTCTTGTCGAGCAGCAGCAGGTCGCAGTCGCCCGAAGCCTCGACCGCGCGGCCCGAGAGGGCGAGCACGTTGCGCCGCACCAGCCGGTCCATGCCGGCGATCCCGATCGCCGAGAGCAGCGCCCCGATCGTGGTCGGGATCAGCGCCACCAGCAGCGCGATCAGCGTCGTCTCGGAGAGCTCGGTGCCGGCGAAGAGCCCGAACGGGCGCAGTGAGACGACAACGAAGATGAAGACCAGCGTCAGCGCCGCGAGCAGGATGCCGAGCGCGACCTCGTTCGGGGTCTTGCGCCGTTCCGCCCCCTCGACCAGGGAGATCATCCGGTCGAGGAAGGATTTACCGGGCTCCTGGGTGATCTCGACCACGATCCGGTCGGAGAGCACCCGGGTGCCGCCGGTCACGGCCGAGCGGTCGCCGCCCGCCTCGCGGATCACCGGCGCCGACTCGCCGGTGATCGCCGACTCGTCGACCGAGGCGATGCCCTCGATCACGGTGCCGTCGCCGGGGATCGCCTCGCCCGCCTCGACCACGACGACATCGCCGCGGGTCAGCTCGGAGGCCGGCTTCTCACCCCCGTCGCGCAACCGCGCCACGGTTTCCGTACGCATTGCCCGCAGGCTCGCCGCCTGGGCGCGCCCCCGGCCCTCCGCCAGCGCCTCGGCGAGGTTGGCGAAGACGACCGTGAGCCAGAGCCAGACGGTGATGCTGAAGCTGAACCAAGCAGGCTCGTGGCCGCCGCCGAGCGGGCCGCCGCCGGTGACCTGGATCAGCCAGGCGACGGTGGTGATCGTGGCGCCGATCTCGACCACGAACATGACCGGGTTGCGGACCTGCACGCGAGGGTCGAGCTTGCGCAGCGACTCGAGCAGCGCCGGGCACAGGATCTCGGAGTCGAAAAGGGAGCGAGGCTTGGTCCCGGTCATCTCGACCCCGCTCGCTTGCTGCGCAGCGGCGCTTCCTGGTCGAGCGCGATGTTGAGTCGCAGGACGTTGACCCCGGGCTCGCCGAAGAGGCCGAGGAAGCGATCGTCGGTGTGGCCGTCGATCAGGCCTTCGACCTGGTCCAGCGGCAACTGCCGCACCGCGGCGATGCGATGCGCCTGGATCCGCGCGTTCGCCTCGGAGATGTGCGGGTCGACGCCGGAACCGGACATCGTCACCGCGTCGACCGGGACCTCGGCCCTGGTCAGCGATCTGTCGTAGGGCTTCTCAAGCTTCACGTAGGCGGCGAGGCTTTCGCGCACCGCTTCGCGCTCTTCGATGCTGTTCGGGCCGGAGTTGCTGAAGAAGGTGGTGTCGGCGGCGTAGCCGGACTGCGAGGGCCGCGACTGGAAGTAGGCGGGATCGCCCTTGAAGTCCTGGCCGATCAGGCTCGAGCCGACCAGCCTGCCGTCGAGCGTGATCCGTGAGCCGTCGGCCTTGCCCGGAAAGACGAGCTGCGCGACGCCGGTCATCGCCAGCGGGTAGGCGAGGCCGAAGATCAGCGTGAAGGCGAGGACGGCAAGGATCGCGGTGATCGCGTTGCGCCTCATCTCAGAACAGCCTCCCGGTCAGGCTCTGCACGATCGGGCCGAGCAGCAGGGCCGGGAAGAAGGTGAGGGCGCCGACGAGGACAATCACCCCGACCAGGAGGAAGACGAAGGTCGGCGTGTCGGTCCGCATCGTCCCGGGGCCCGCCGGAGCGACCTTCTTGCCGGCCAGCGAGCCGGCGACGGCGAGGACGAGGACGATCGGCAGGAAGCGGGCCAGGGTCATCGTCGCCCCGCCGAGCAGGTCGGCGAAGGAGATTCCGTACGCACCGACGTTGCCGGGCGCGTCGGGCTGGAGGAAGCCGGTGTAGCCGGCGAAGGCGGAGCCGTTGTTGTTGGCCTGCGAGAGGTAGGCGTAGAGGGTCTCCGAGAAGCCCTGCGGCCCGGCCTGGTAGATCGACCTTGTGCCGGCCCGGGTCGCGATCGCCAGTCCGGTCGTGAGCAGGACCGCGAGCGGGGTGACGAGGATGCCCAGCGAGACCAGCTTGATCTCGCGCGCCTGGATCTTCTTGCCGAGGTACTCGGGCGTGCGGCCGACCATCAGGCCGCCGATGAAGACCGCCAGCAGGACGTAGAGCAGCATCGTGTAGAGGCCGGTGCCGACACCGCCGAAGACGACCTCGCTGGTGCCGAGGCCGGACATCGGGACCAGGCCGCCGAGGCCGGTGTAAGAGTCGTGGGCGGAGTTGACCGAGCCGTTCGAGGTGACCGTGGTCGTCGTCGCCCAGAGGGCCGACTCGGCGATCCCGTTGCGCTGCTCCTTGCCTTCCAGGTTGCCGCCGGTCGAGCCGTCGATCGCGGTGGTCGGCGTTCCCGCGGCGTGCTCGGCCGGGGTGCCGTGCTGCTCGGCGGGGACGATCACGGCGATGAAGACGATGTAGATCGCCAGCATCGCGGCGAAGATCGCCCAGCCCTCGCGCTGGCGCCCGACCAGCTTGCCGTAGGTGTAGGTGAGCGCCGCCGGGATCAGGATGATCGAGAGCAGCTCGACGAAGTTGGTGAACGAGTTCGGGTTCTCGAACGGCATCGCCGAGTTGACGTTGAAGAAGCCGCCGCCGTTGGTGCCGAGCTGCTTGATTGCTACCTGCGAGGCGGCGGGGCCGAAGGCGAGGACCTGTTCGGCGCCGGCGAGCGTCTTGGCGCTGACCGCGCCGCCGAGCGTCTGCACGACGCCCTGCGAGACGAGGATCAGGCCGACGACGATCGAGAGCGGCAGCAGGACGTAATAGAGGCTGCGGGTCAGGTCCTGCCAGAAGTTGCCGAGACCGCTGCCGGTGCGGCCGACGATGCCGCGGACCAGAGCCAACAGCGCGCAGACGCCAACCGCCGGGGTGACGAAGTTCTGCACCGTCAGCCCCGCCATCTGCGAGAAGTAGCTGAGCGTCGTTTCGCCGCCGTAGTACTGCCAGTTGGTGTTGGAGACGAAGGAGGAAGCGGTGTTGAAGCTGACGTCCCAGGGGCCGGAGTCGAAGCCTTCCGGGTTGAACGGGTGGATCCCCTGCGTGCGCAGGATCAGGTAGAGGGCGAGCCAGGAGAAGACCGAGAAGAGCACCAGGCTCTTGGCGTAGTCCTTCCAGTCCTGTTCGGCGCCCGGATCGACCCGCAGTACCCGGTAGGTAAGGCGCTCCAGCGGCGCGATCGCCGGGCTGAGGAAGACCCGCTGGCCGCTGTAGACGCGGGCCATGTAGGCGCCGAGCGGCGGCGTCAGCGCGATCACGACGCCGATGAAGACGACGATCTGCAGCCAGCCCTGCGCCATCAGAGCTTCTCTCCCCGCAGCAGCGCGTAGAGCAGGTACACAACGACGATCCCGGAGGCGGCCAGCCCGAATACGTCCGCGCCACTCAACGTGGCCAAGACGACGCCGCTCATATCCGATCGATCAGGTCGATCGCCCAGTAGACGAGAGCGAAGAGTCCTACCGAGAGCGCAATTGCGAAGACGTCGGCCAGCGGGCCGCCGCCTCCGGGAAAGATGTCGGCGAACGAGAGCACAGATCCATCGTTCACCGGCTCGCGTCAAGGGTGTGTCTGCGATCGACCCTTCGCCGTGAAGATTTCGTCAAGAACGACCGCCTTCAGCGGCGGCCCCGCGAAAGCCTCCGCCCTAGAGCCAGCCGTCGCGGCGGAAGCGGCGGTGGAGCAGAGCGCAGGCGATGAGGATGAGGACGATCACGGTGGGGTAGCCGAAGCGCCAGCGCAGCTCCGGCATCGTGTCGAAGTTCATCCCGTAGATGCCGGCGACCATGGTGGGCACGGCAAGGATCGCCACCCAGGCGGTGATCTTGCGCATGTCCTCGTTTTGCTGCACCGAGATCTGGGTGAGATTGGCGTGCAGGGCGCTGCCGAGCAGCTCGCGGAAGCCGGCGACGCGCCCGCTCGCCCGGCGCAGGTGATCGTGAACGTCACGGAAGTACTCGTGCAGCTCATCGGGGATCGCCTCGAAATGGCCGCGCGTGATCTCGTCGACGACGATCGCCAGCGGCGTCACCGCGGCGTTGAAGTCGAGCACCTCGCGCTCGAGCTTGTAGATCCGCTCGGCCGGGTTGAAGCGATCGGCGGAGAAGACCTGGCGCTCGACCTGCTGGATGTCGACGTCCACCCCGCCGGCGGCTTCCTCGTAGCCGTCGACGACGTGGTCGAGGATCGCGTAGAGGACCATCGCCGAGCCGTGTCGCAGCAGGTCGGGGCGACGCTCGATGCGCTCGCGCACCCCGTCCAGCCTGCCCTCGCCGTGGCGGACGACGACGATGAAGTCGGCGTTGACGAAGATCAGCAGCTCGCCGATCTCGATCACCTCCTCGGAGTCGACGTAGTGGGCGGTCTTGACGACCACGAGAAGCGTGTCCCCGTAGAGCTCGATCTTCGGCCGCTGGTGAGCGTCGATCGCATCCTCCACCGCGAGCTCGTGCAAACCGAACTTGGCGGCGATCTCCTCGAACTCGGCGGCCTCCGGCTCGAAGACTCCGAGCCAGACGAAGGATCCGGGCTCGCGGCAGGCGCGACCAGCCTCAGCGAGCGAGAGGTCGCCGCCCACGCGACGGCCGTCCTCGTAGGCGGCGCAGTTGACGATCACCGCCGCAGTATCGCCGGGCAACCGGTCCCCAAACCCCTGTGAAGAGAGGAATCGCCGAAATGCCTATCGGCGGGCGATGGTGCGATCTTCGTCTTCGGTGTCCAACAGGATCGCGGCGACCAGTTCGTTGTCCGCGACGTTCGAGGCATAGAAGTGCTCGAGCGCGCCCCTGGCCTGCTGGGTCCGGGTACAGCGGGTGACGCCGAGCTCGCAGAGGACGCGGGCGTGGAAGCTGAGGCCAGCGAGGCTGAAGGCTGTCGAGTCGGCCATCTCGCTCGGGCTCCGCTCGGCGTCGGCCTCACCCAACTGGCGCAGGATCTGCCGTCGCGCCGGGTGGTTGAGGGCGTGAATCAGCGCGGGAGTCATCTCTCGTCCCTGCCGGTGCTTGCGTTTTCTCGGGCTGCCCCTCATCGGATTAGATCGGGGCGGTCTTCCGATCCCGAGTGCTAAGACGGTTTCAAATCGGAACCCATCAGTCCATACCGAGTTCTCGAAAGAGCTTTAGCGGATGCTCAGTTTTTCCCTGGGGTGAGGCTGTGCACTGCCGGTGCGGTGACGCCAACCGGCTTGAAGCGCTCGAAGCCGAGCGCGGCGACGATGGTTGAGGTCGTCTCCTCCCCCGATAAGGCAACGCGGTTGGCGGCCTCGGCGTCGATCTCCTTGATCCGCTGCCAGAACTCGTGCTGGGCGTCCTGGGCATCCTGCTGGCCCTGGGCATCGAGGTTGAACCAGCGCCAGCTCATCCAGACCGGATCCGTGGTCATCTTGCCGGCCCAGAGCGCCGCCAGCCCCTCGGCCATCAGCGCTTGCAGGATCACCGCCGCGTACTGCTGCCTCGCCTCGACCGGCAATAACTCGGCCTCTTCGTCGCTGACGAAGGGCAGCTCGACCGCACGGTAGAAGTGCTGGTCCGCGTTTCGCACCTTCTCGATCCGCGCCAGTTCGATGCAGCCGGAATTGACCAGTTCCTTGATGTGGTGCCCGACCGTGGTGATCGGCTGGGAGATCAGCTTGGCCAGTTCGCTGGGGCTGTGAGTCCCTTCGTTGAGCAGGGCAAGAATTTCGATCCTGATCCGGTGCCCGATCGCGTAGGACACCGCCTCCTCGACGCTGCGCTTCTGCCCCACCTTCGTGCTGGTCTCCAACGCATCCTCCAGTCAGCGTGCTCTGGTTACTCAATAACGCCTGGAGCATAGGCGTTCTTGCTGCCAGATTTGCCGCCATTGAGGGAAATAGCGGCTATTCGGGTAATCCCTACCATCGGGCGCCCCGTCCCGGCGAAGCGTCGGGATGACGACGCGGGGAGGGAGGTGAGCAGGGATGAAGATCAAGCCAGTCGGCATGGTCATGCCGAGCGTGCAGGTTTACAAGCACGCCTAAAACCGGCATCGAGAGTGTCCGGGCCGGTCCTGGTCGTCTTGCGCGAGGATCGGGATCGGCCCGCCGATCTCACCGCTGGAACACGCCGCCCTACAGCGCGATTCGGTAGCCCACGCCGGGGTCGGTGCGGATCAGCTCCTCGCCGTCGGCTTCGATCTTGCGCCGCAGGTTGGCCACGTGGGTGCGCAGGGTCGCGGTGTCGTTGCCCCAGGCCGGGCCCCAGACCTCGGTCAGCAGGGCCCGGTGGGTCATCAAGCGGCCGCGGTTGCGCACGAGGGCGCGCAGGACCTGGAACTCGGTCGGCGTCAGGTGGATTTCCTCGCCCCCGCGCGAGACGGAGTGCGCCGCCAGGGCCACGGTCAGGCCGCCGATCTCGACCGTGGCCTCCTCCTCTCCACCGGGCGCCCGCCGCAGCGCCGCCTGCAGGCGGGCAACCAGCTCGGAGGGCCCGAAGGGCTTGGTCACGTAGTCGTCGGCGCCGGCGGCGAGAGCGCGGACCTTCGCCTCCTCCTCGCCCACGGCCGAGAGCACGATGACCGGCATCTCGCTCCACTCGCGCAGTCGCCTGGTGACCTCGATCCCGTCGATGTCGGGAAGCATCAGGTCGACGATCGCCGCCGCCGGTGGCTTCACCGAGGCCAGGTCGAGGGCTTCTTCGCCGCTTTCGGCGGGCACCGCTTCGTAGCCGGCATCGCGCAGGATCACCTTCAGCGCCCGCAGGATCTGCGGCTCGTCATCGCAGGCAAGGACGCGGGGACGCTCGTTCACAAGGTTCCCCGCCCCGGCATTGCGACCACGAAGCTACTGCCCTGCCCCAGCACCGAGTCGACCGCGATCTCGCCGCCATTGGCCTCGATGAAGCCCTTGGCGATTGCCAGTCCCAGGCCGGCCCCACCGCGGGCACTACTCGACTCGCCCTGCTGGAACGGCTCGAAGATTCGCTCTCGCTCGCTCTCGGCTATGCCGGGACCCTGGTCAACCACGCGCAGGACGATCTTGCCATCGAGCAGCCTCGACTTGACCGTGACCGGCCTGCCGCCACCGTGGCGCACGGCGTTCTCGAGCAGGTTGGCGAAGGCGCGCTCGAGCTGGGCGGCGTCGGCGTCGACCAGCGGCAGGTCGCGGTCGACGGTTAGCTGCACCGCCCGCGGCGAGCCGATCGCCGCCCGGGCGGCATCGAGCACCTCGGCGAGGTCGACCGACTCGCGGTGCGGCTCGGCCTTGCCCGCTTCGATCCGCGACATGTCGAGCAGGTTCTCAACCAGGCGCGAGAGCCTCTCCCCCTCGGCCACGATCGCCTCGCTCAGCTCGGTTCGCTCGGCGGCCGTCGCACCCTCCGAGCCGAGCGCGGCACCGCCGGCGATGATCGAGGTGAGCGGGGTGCGCAAGTCGTGGGAGATCGAGCGCAGCAGCGCCGTCTTCAGCTCGTCGCTGCGCCGCAGCGCCTCGGCCTCGACCATCTCCGCCTGCATCCGATCGCGCTCGCGCGAGAGCGCCGCCAGCTCGGCCAGTGCGCGGTCGGCCTGCTCGCGCCGCTGCTCGGCCTCGACCGCCTGGGCGCGCGCCAGCCCCGCCACCGTGCTGCTGATCGCGGCCACGATCACGAAGGCGATCAGGGCGACCCAGTTCTCCTCCTCGGCAATCGCGAACCGGTGCAGTGGCGGCAGCTGGAAGTAGTTGAAGGCGACGGCACTGGCCAGCGAGGCAAGCAGCCCCAGCCGCAGCCCCCAGACGATCGAGATCATGAGGATCGCCGGCAGGTAGACGACCGCCAGCGAGACGACCGGCGCGATCGACTTGAGCGGATAGACGACCAGCGTCCCGGCGATGACCGCAACCAGGACCGCCAGGAGGCCCTGCCAGGCCGGAGGTGGCTCACCCTTGAGGCCGATTGGCAGCCAGCGCCGCAGCACGCCCTCAGCCTAGGCGGGCGGGGCGATCGCCGCTCAGCCCGGGCTCAACCCGCCGCCCACGGAGGGAGGCGTGGCCGGCGCGGGGCTTGGTTCGGGCGCGGCTTCCGGAGTCGCTTCCGCTTCGCCTTCCGGCGCCGCTCCCCCGCCTTCGCCTTTGTCCTGCTTCGACGGCTCTTCCGTCGTTTCTTCTTCTTCGTATTCGTTGTATTCGTATTCGCTCGAGGATTCGTAGGAGCCCGAGGTGTGGTCGCTGTCGAGTTCCGACAGTTCGGGCAGGGTCGAGGGTTCGGGGAATTCGGGGCAGTCGCCCGCTACCGCCGATTCCATGAAGGAGCGCCAGATCGGCCCCGCCGTCGGTCCGCCGTATCCAGTCGCTTCGCGCGACTGCGGGTGCCCGACCCAGACCGCGGTCGAGTAGAGCGGCGTGTAGCCGACGAACCAGGCGTCGGAGAGGTCCTCCGAGGTGCCGGTCTTGCCGGCCTCGGCGCCGCAGCCCATGTAGGTGTAGCCGGCGCCGGTGCCCTGGGTGATCACGCCCTCCAGCAGCCTCGTCACTTCGTAAGCCTGGCCCTCGGTGAGCACGCGGTCGCCGGAATCGGGGTCGGTTTCCTCGACCTTGCCGTTGGGGAACTCGACCCGGCTGATCGCGGTCGGGTCGTGGTGGACGCCGCCGTTGGCCAGGGTCGCGTAGCCGTCCGCCTGTTCGAGCGGCGTGACGCCGACCGCGAGCCCGCCGATCGCCTCCGCCGGCACCGATTCGAGCGGCGCTTCGATGCCCATTTCGTGGGCGGTCTCGGTGACGTTCTCGGGGCCGACGTCGAGGTCGAGCTGGGCGAAGATGACGTTGACCGACTCCCAGGTCGCCGCGGCAAGCGACATCGTGCCGCCGCCGGGCTCGGCGTTGTTGACCGTCCAGGTACCGCCGTAGGGCAGGTCGAGCGTCATCGGCGAGGTGCCGTTGTAGTAGGTGGTGTCGGGGTCGATTCCCTGCTTGATCGCGGTCGCCAGCACATAGGTCTTGAACGACGAGCCGGGCTGGCGCTGCGCCTGCCAGGCGTAGTTGAATTCGCTTTCGCTCTCGGACCCTTCGGTCGAGGCGAGGGCGACGATCTCGCCGGTGGCGGGATCGACCGAGGCCAGCGCCGCCGCCGGACCGCCGTCGGGGTAGCAGACGCTGCAGGAGTCAACCGCTTCCTGCGCTCGTTCCTGCAGTTCGGGGTCGATCGTGGTGTAGGCCTTGAGACCACCCTTGCGCACGGTGTTGATCCCGTATTTGTCGATCAGCTCCTGCTGCACGAGGTCGAAGAGGAAGGGGTCCTTGATCACCCGGTACTTGTGGCCGGGGTCGAGGCCGAGGCCGCTGTTCAGCGCCTCGCTGTATTCCCCGCCATCGATGTAGCCCTCGTCGTGCATCGCGCCCAGCACCTCGTTGCGGCGCTGCAGCGCCGCGTGCGGGTCGAGGAACGGGTTGTATTCGGAGGGCGCCTGCGGCAGGCCCGCAATCAAGGCCGATTCGATCAGGTCGAGGTCCTTGGCCGGCTTGCCGAAGTAGGTCTGCGCCGCCGCCTCGACCCCGACCGCGGTCTCACCTTCGACCGTGCCGTAGGGCGCCGTGTTGAGGTAGGCGGTGAGGATCCAATCCTTGGTGTGGGCGTCCTCCATCTCGTAGGCGAGATGGGCTTCGATCAGCTTGCGTTTGATCGTCTCCTGCGGGTTCTGGATATAGAGGTTGCGGACCAGTTGCTGGGTGATCGTCGAGGCACCCTGCACCGGCTTGCCGCCGGCGAGCAGGTCCTTCCAGGCGGCGCGCGCGATCCCGGCCGGGTCGAGGGCACCGTGGTTGAAGTAGTTCTTGTCCTCGATCGCGACGGTGGCGTCGCGCAGCGTCCGCGGCATCGAACGGCCGGGCACCGGCTGGCGGATGTTTTCCGCCTGGATGAAGCCGATCAGGCTGCCGTCAGCGGCGTAGATCGCCGAGGAACGACCCTTCTGCACCGGTTTCAGCTTGGAGAGCGGCGGCGCCGACTCGTAGGTGTCGACCGCCCAGCCGGCGGCAACGCTGCCGGCGACGACGCCCACGGCGAGCAGGACCCCGAGCGGGACCGTGACCTTCTTCCACTTCGAGGTATGCGACTTGCGCCTGCGCAGGCGCGTTCGGCGAGCCATTCGGCTGCAAATTGTAGGGAGGCCGCTAGGCTGGCTAGCCGATGACGCGCTTCTTGCACACCTGCTACCGAATCGGCGACATCGACCGCTCGGTTGCCTTCTACGAGAAGATCGGCTTCGAAGTGGCGGGCCGGATGCCGATCGGCGACGAGGCGATCAACGTCTTCATGAACCTGCCCGGCGAAGACCCGGTCCTGGAGCTGACCTATAACCACGGCGTCACCGGCTACGAGCACGGCACCGGCTACAACCACATCGCCCTCATGGTCGACGACCTCAACGCCACCCTCGAGGCCCTCGCCGCCGACGGCATCGAGCCCGAAAAGCCGCCCTACCGCCCCGGCGGCCGCACCGAGGGCCACTTGATCTGCTTCCTGCGCGACCCCGACGGCTACCGCATCGAGCTGATCGGCGCCTAGAGGGAGGGGCGCGTCGTGAGCCTCGGACCAGCTCTCATCGGACTCGTCGTCGGGCTCGCGATCGTGGGTGCGGTCCTGCTCAGGAACGAAGAGAAGATTAGGGAGGAGTGGAGGCGGCGACGCGGGCCAGCGGGTCCCGCCGGTCGCGGGCTCGTTATGGGTTTTGGATTGATCGCAATCGCCAACATCGCCTTCGCAGTCATTGACGGCGGTGTTTTCCGAATCGCCTTGGCCACGGCCTGGGTGCTGGTGTTCTGCTTCCACTTGCAGAAGCACAGACGGTCGACGCCGGCCCGTAACCGCGGCCGAGGCCGCGGTGTATCTCTCTCGTAACTATCCGCATTATCTCCTTAGGAGGATGAGATGGAGATGGTCAAGCGGTTTGAGCCCGTCGCCCTGTTGCTAATGGTGATCGGCGCTCTCAACTGGGGGATGGTCGGGCTGTTCGACACGAACGTAATCTCGGACGTCTTCGGGAGCGGCACGCTCACCGACATCGTTTACGTCCTGGTCGGCGTCTGCGGCCTCCTCTACATCCCGAGGCTGCTCGACAGCCTCCACATCGGCGACCACACGCCGCACGTGCGCCGCACCTGAGCGGCGCCGCCAAGTCGTTCGGACCGGGCCCTGCGTGGGCCCGGTTTCGTTAGGGGGCGACTTTCCGACCAGCGATACTGCTTCCGTGGAGCTGCTCGCGGTATCGACGGGGGTCGCGATCGCCTACGGAATCGGAAGAAGAATGGGAATAGGGGCTCGATCAATCTGGTGTCGCGGCCACGACAGCCATCGCCGAGCCGATCGGCGCCTGAGTCGCTTGCCGGCCGTCGCTCGCATGGGGGTAACCAGCGCCTTCCTGGCGCTGGTCCTGATCGCGCCCCAGATGGCCACGGCTGACGGTCCGCGGACCCCGTACGTCGTTGCCCACGGCAAGAGCCTCTATGGCGTGCCATGGAGGATCAAGATGGGCGAAGAACCGTCCTCCGGGGAAGGCCAGCGGCGCTACGCCACCCTCTTCTTCTCGATTGGCCGGCCCGACGAACGGAGCGGAGCTGGCTACTTCTCCTCGTTCCCGCTGCTGATCTTCCGCTCCTTCACCCTTCAGACGAACTCGGGCAGCGACATCGATTCATTCCCCGAGTCGGATACCAGCGGCTTCGCCAGCCGCCGCGCGGTGACGCTGGTAGCAACGATGAGCGAAGGGCCGCCACTGACCTTCGAAACGCAGCTGGCCCCGGTGGCACTCCGCAAGCGCTTCCACTGGCTGCGCGGTGTCCGCTTCTTCGATCAGTTCTACCCGGCGGAGATCGAGCCGACGGCGATATCGGCCTACGACCGAGCCGGGCAACTGCTGGATCGCCAGCCTGCCTAGGGCTTGACCACCTCGAACTGGGCCATCAGGCCGTGGTCCTCGTGATCGAGCATGTGGCAGTGGATTCTTACTCGACCGGACCCGCTGACCATCCGCGGCGGGGTAGGTTGGTTCAGCCCTCTTTGCCGGGCACCAAACCCCTGGTGCCAGGTTCGTTGGCAGGCGGCTCTGCTCGTTTGAGAAAGTCGGCTTGGCGCATCTTGAAGGCGGTAGCCGTGTCTTGGACCGGCTTGAGATCTTTGCCTGCAAGGACGCTTGCCTCGTCCGCCCTCGCAACTGCGAGCTGTATGGGGCCATCAACCCCTTGGGCCGACGCACGCACGGCATTGTCGGTCACTATGTGAGCGAGCATCTTGGTGGCCTCGACCGGGAGCGTTTCGTACTCGAGGAAGCCCGAACTGCTAAATCCAAAGAAGGCAAACCGGGCAATCTGGCCGCTACTACCGACAGCCCCGTATTCGGGCATGAATTCGGCTATCCCATCGCTGTTTGCCTTGAGCAAGTAGTTGCGTTCTTCATCGTCGGCGTGCCACGCGAATAGGCCCTCGAATCGCTCACAGGTGGGCTTCCCATCTGGGCCTTTCATATCCTCCACAGCCCCGGCCATTGCATCGCGGACCCCCTGCCTACCGGCATCCTTGCCTGGATTACCCTCCAAGATCAGGCTCTCAAAGTGGGTTTCCAGCGCTTGGGCAGCCAAGATAGGACCGGCTGTGCCCCAAATGATTCGCTGCGGAGTGCAGAACAGCTTTGGTGCACTCATCTTGAGACCTTCGACCGTAACCTGGCTGTCTGAGGCCAGCACCACGGCATCGTTGCACCTGAGTCCAGCGATGAGAGTCATCGCTTCCGAGCATAAGGCGGCTAACGGCGCAATCAGTCCCCGCGACGGAACACAGATTTCTCAGCAAACTCGGGATAGCGCTCGTATACGTCCTCGAGAAGGGCCTTGAAGGGCTTGGACACAACATCCTTCTTGATCGCGTAAAGATGCTGCGCGGTTCGATCCGATGGCTCATGGCCAAGTAGCTCGCGTCCGTGCTGGAGCCCCTTATCAGTCGCGACGTACCGAGACCACGACTGCCCTTTGACTGGCACCTCTTCCACGAGCTTTTCCGAGACAAGGTCTTCCAAATCCGAGTAGATCTGCGCGCTCATCGGACCGTAGTTGTATGGGATGAAGCTGTACCCCTCCCCATCCCCCTCTTGGGCATCCAAGAACATCCCCTTCTGAAGGCGCACAGGATCGAGACCGCTCGGAGCACCGTCAAGGGCGACGAACAGGAGGAGTCGATCACGCGCCTTCATGAGTCAGATGCTACTGGCCGACAAGACGTCAAGCTAACGGCTAGCCGTTAGCTTGACGTCGTGGTCGGACGTACCTCCGGAAGGGATCCGCCTAGGGCTTGACCACCTCGAACTGGGCCATCAGGCCGTGGTCCTCGTGATCGAGCATGTGGCAGTGGATGACGAACTTGCCGGTGTAGTCGGCGAAGTGGCCGGCGACGAGGATGCGTTCGTGGGGGTAGAGGAGGAAGGTCTCCTTGAGGCAGTCTTCCCAGGGCGGCGGCCGGCGGCCGTTGCGGGAAAGCAGGTACCAGTCGGTCAGGTGCATGTGCATCACGTGGGCGACGTTGGTGCGGTTGACGAGCTCCCAGGTCTCGACCGAGCCCAGCTTTGGCCGGGCGTCGGCGCGCGCCGGGTTGAAGGTGCGGCCGTTGATCAACCAGGTCGTCTTGAAGACCCCGCCGACCGAGATCTCCCAGGTTCGGTCCGGCTTGCGTGGCGCGCGCTTGGTCCAGGCCGGCAGGGGTCGCAGCTTGCGCGGTACGCGAGCGCGATCGGCGGGGCGCCCCGAATCAACCCGGAACTGCATCAGCGCGCCGACGTAGGTGCGGGCGCCCAGTGGGTTCCTCGCCCCGTGCCGGGGCCCGCTGCGCAGCTCGACCTTCTCGCCCGCCGCCGGGGAGAAGTCGACCACCAGCTCGACCCGCTCGCCCGGCGCGATCATCGCCTCGTTGCGGCGCACCGGCCGCGGCATCAGGCCGCTGTCGGTGCCGATCTGGATCAGCGGCGCCCCGTTGGAGAGAAAGAGGTTGTAGGAGCGGAACTGCGAGGCGTTGAGGATGCGCAGGCGGTAGCGGCGGGCGCTGACCCGGTGGTGGGGCATGTGAGCACCGTTGACGAGGACCGAGTGAGCGTCGATCCCGTCGGCGGGCGGGCGCCGGTTGGTGAAGGGGTTGGTGAGCTGGTTGTGGCGATCGAAGGAGCGGTCGACGATCATCAGCGGCAGGTCGTGCTCGCCGCGGGGCAGCGGCAGGCCGGCCTCGAACTCGTCGTCGACGATCCACATCCCGGCCAGACCGCGCCAGACGTTGCGGGCGGTGTGGTCGAGGCGGTGGTCGTGGTACCACTGGAAGGCGGCGCGCTCGGGCCGGCCCTCCTCGACCAGGTCGTAGAGGTAGGTCCGCCTCCCCCCCGGCTCGATCAGGACGTCGTTGCCCGACTGCCGTGGCGAGAGGCCGCGCGGAATGTCGCAGTAGAACGAAGCCGCGTGCGACGCGGTCAAGCCGCCAGGCTGCCCGTCGAACTGGGTGCGGTTGTGACCGCCGTGCAGGTGCACGGTCAGCTCACCCGCGGCCTTCGGCAGTTCGTGCAGGAAGGTGACCGCGGTGCGCTCGCCCGCCGGGCGCCGGATCGTCGGGCCCGGAAAGCAGCCGCCGTAGGTCCACATCCGCGTCTTTGGCCCAGGCAGCGCTTGGACCTCCGCCTCGCGGATCGGAATCGTCAGCTCGGGGGCGTTGAGCTCCCGCGGGATCGGCAGCGGCAGGCGGAACGGCGCGGGGCCGTGCGGACGCGGTACGGAAGCGTCGCCCGCGGGGAGCAGGGAACCCGGGCGCAGGCCGATCGGCAACGCCGTGGCCAGCGCTCCGCTACCCAGGGCGCCGAGGAAAGCTCGGCGCCCCAGGCGCGGTAAATCTGAGGGACTGCCAGCCGTTGCTAGCTCGTCGGCGTGACGGGCGCAGGCAGGACTTCAGTCGAGCCGTGCATCCAAGGATGGATGGCGCACATGAAATAGATCGTCGTGCCCGCCGCGGCACTGACTTTCTGCGTGATCGACGTGTTCGGTTTCGAGCCCGTGAACCAGGAGTCGCCCTTCTTGCTGACGCTGCCGAGCGTGTCCCAGCCTTCGAGGCCGACCTCGACCGGGTTCACTTTCACCGGCCCGTTGCCCGTGACGCCGTGCCACTTGGCGATCGACATGCAGATGTGTTTCGGCGTGAAGCAGGTCTGGCGGGCCTTCGGGGTCTTCGGGATCGATCCCTTGGTGACCAGCGAGAAGGTGTGCGGCCCAACCTGTTTCGGGTTGGTCTGGTTCAGCACCTCGAGTTCCTGACCGGCGATGATCGTCTTCGGCGCTTCGAAGCGAAGGCCGCCCTTGCCGTCCTTGATGTAGACGGTGTTGGCGCTACCCAGATCGCTGGCGCCGCTGGCGAGGGTCGGGGCGAGCGCGAGCGCAGTGGTCAGGCCGACCACGATCGCGACGACCCCCTTGGACGAAACACGGGAAAGTCTTTGCTTCAACTTGCTCTCCTTCTGGCGCCATCCCAGCGCCCCTGGACGAATGGACGAAGCAATCTAACTGGCCGGACCGAAGCAATCAAGCGAAGCGAAGGGCGCGGATCGGCGAATATGCGCGCGTGAGCGAGGACGAGAGGAACGATCTAGCGGAGGTCTTGGCCCGACGCGCACTCACCCAAGACGAGGCACGCGAGGACGCGATGGCGCGGCGTCATGCCAAGGGCGGTCGCAGCGCTCGCGAGAACATCGATGACCTCGTCGACCCCGGCTCCTTCGTCGAGTACGGGCGCTTCGCGATCGCCGCCCAACGCGGCCGCCGTGAGCTCGACGACCTGATCGCCACCACTCCCGCCGATGGCCTGCTTGCCGGCACCGCGCGGATCAACGGCGAGAGCTTCGGCGAGCGGGCCGCCTGCGCCGTCCTCTCCTATGACTACACCGTGCTCGCCGGCACCCAGGGCGCCCTCGGCCATCGCAAGAAGGACCGCCTCTTCGAGCTGATCGAGCGGATGCGCCTGCCGACCGTCTTCTTCGCCGAGGGCGGCGGTGGTCGGCCCGGCGACACCGACTACCCGGTCGTCTCGGCGCTCGACACACGCGCCTTCGCGCTCTGGGCCGGCCTCTCCGGCCTGGTGCCGCGGATCGCCGTCGTCGCCGGCCGCTGCTTCGCCGGCAACGCCGTGATCGCCGGCTGCGCCGACCTGATCGTCGCCACCGAGAACATCTCGCTCGGCATGGGCGGCCCGGCGATGATCGAGGGCGGCGGGCTGGGCAAGGTCGGCCCGGACGAGGTCGGCCCGATCGAGATGCAGGCGGCGAACGGGGTCGTCGACCTGGTCGTCGCCGACGAGGCCGCGGCGACGGCGGCGACCAAGCGCCTGCTCGGCTACTTCCAGGGCGACCTCCCCCCTGGCGACGCGCCAGACCAAGAGCCACTGCGCGATGCCGTCCCCGAGCGCCAGCGACGCGCTTACGCGGTGGGGCCGATCGTCGAGACGCTCGCCGACGCGGGCTCGGCGACCTTCCTGCGCGAGCGCTTCGCCCCCGAGATGGCGACCGCGCTGATCCGCGTCGAGGGGCGGCCGCTCGGCGTGATCGCCAACGACACCCGCCACGTTGCCGGTGCGATCACCAGCGACGCCGCCGACAAGGCGGCCCGCTTCCTGCAGCTCTGCGACGCCTTCGGGCTGCCGGTCCTCTCGCTGGTCGACACGCCCGGGATGATGGTCGGGCCGCAAGCCGAGGCAACCGGCCTCGTCCGCCACGCCTCGCGCCTGCTGCTCGCCGGCGCGGCGCTGCGGGTCCCGCTGATCGCCGTGATCCTGCGCCGCGGTTACGGACTCGGCGCCCAGGCGATGACCGGCGGCAGCATGCACGAGCCGCTGTTGACCCTCGCCTGGCCCTCGGCCCACCTCGGCCCGATGGGGCTCGAAGGCGCCGTGCGCCTCGCTCTGCGCAAGGAGCTCGAGGCGATCGCCGACGAGTCCGAGCGCGAGCAGCGCGTCCGCGATCTCACCGCCGCCGCCGAGGAAAACGCCAAGGCGCTCAACGCCGCCGCCCTCTTCGAGATCGACGACGTGATCGACCCGGCCGAGACGCGCTCGCTGATCGCCTCGACGCTGGCGGCTGCCCAAGCGCACGGGGGCAAGCTGGGCGACGGCCGCCGTTACGTCGACGCCTGGTAGGCCAGCTCAAACCGGCGCTGGCGACCGCCTTCCGAGTGAACTGGAAACCGGCGACGATCCCCGCGCACCAGGGGGAACCGCCGCCGGCAAACTCTGGATGAGGCCTCAGGCAGCGAGCCGGGTGCGCAGCAGGGCCTTGCCCTGTTCGGCGCCCTTGCGGCTCGTTTCCTGGGCGCGCCGGAAGAGTTCGGCGAGCTCGACGTCACCCTCGCGGTCAGCGTCCTCGATGTAGGTCTCGAGTCGCAGCACGTTGCTGAGGCACTGCTCGACGAACCAGATGACGTTGTACTCCTTGTCCATCGTGCCGGTGATCTCTCCGGCCTCCTGCAAGATCGCCATGTCTCCTCCTCGAGTGGTTTGGTCCGTCCCCACGGCTACCCGCTGCGCGGCGAGCAAACCCGCAACGCTCAAGCCAGCCCCTCGAGCTCGTACTCGCGCAGGAAACCCTCGAAGAGGCGGCGGTGCGCCTGCTCGTCGTGGAGGATGTCGATCACCATGTCCTGGGTGACCGGGTCGACCCGATCGGTCTCCTCGACGATCCGCGTGTAATGCTCGATCGCGCCGGTCTCGGCTTTGATCACGCCGCGGATGATGTGGACGACATCGGTCTGCTCCTCGCCCGGCTGCAGAAACGACTGCTCCGCGGTGAAGCCCTGCGAGCCGGGGACGACTCCGTAGAGCTCCTTGATCCGCTTGGCGAAGAGCCGGGCGTGGCCGAGCTCCTCTTCGACGTCGGTCTCGAGCGACTGCTTGATCTCCTGGGCGCGCACGCCGTCGAGGTTGGTCGAGGCGGCGAGGTAGCTCATCACGGTCTCGATCTCCATCCAGTAAGCCTTGGTCAACAGCTCGGTCACGTGCTGGCGCGCCTCGGCGTTGACGCCGTCGAAGATTCCCTTGCTGGGGCTGGTGCTGGCCTCCATCGTTACCTCACTCCTCGTTCGATTGCAGTGTGATTTCGTTACCCTGAGCGGCGCAGCCGCAATCGCGATTGGCGTAAGCTGAACGAGAGAAGTACGCTCCATCGGGAGGGAACGAATGCCCAGCGAGCAACGCGAAATCGCCGACGGAACACTGGTCGTTCGCAGTCAGGAGAACGGCGATAGTCGCGTGATCGCCTTTGCCGGCGAGCTCGACCTGGCCAATGCCGGCACCGCCGAAAGCGCCCTCGAGAGCTCTCTCGCCGATTCCTCGACACCGGTGATCGTCGACATGCGCGAGCTCGAGTTCATCGACTCAACCGGAATCGCCTTGCTTGTCTCAACCCTGAGCCGTAACGACGGCGAGACCAGGGTCAGCTTCATTCCCAGCGACTTCCCCGCTGTGACTCGAGTGCTCGAGCTGACCGGACTCGCCGAGCGCCTGCCGCTGGCCGAGGCCTAGCTAGTCGCGCAGGCGGTAGCCCTGGGTGAAGAGGCGAAGGTTGAGCGCGAAGAGGGCGCCGGTCGCGGCGGTCAAAGCAAGCAGCGAGAGCGGGATGCTGACTTCGCTGAAGCCGACGAAGCCGTAGCGGACCAGGTTGATCATGTAGTAGATCGGGTTGAAGTGGGTCAGGGTCTCGAACGGTTGCGGCAGCAGCGTCGCCGAGTAGAAGACGCCGCCGAGGAAGATCAGCGGCGTCAGCACGAAGGTCTGGACGAAGGCGACGTCGTCGAACTGTTCGGCGCGCACCCCGGTCAGCACGCCGAGCTGGGAGAAGAAGAAGCCGACCAAGAACAGGGACGGGACCAGTACGAGGATGTGGTCGACCGGCAGGTCGACCAGCAGCGAGGCGGCGATGAAGGTCAGCCCGGCGACGATCAGGCCACGCATGAAGCCGCCGAAGGTGAAGGCGAGCAGCAGCTCGAGCGGCGAAGCCGGTGAGGAGAGCTGGTCCTGGATCGCGCCCTGGAACTTCTGCTGCAGGATCGAGGAGGAGTTGTTGGCGAAGGAGTTGATCGCGAACGACATCATGATCAGGCCGGGGATGACGAAGACGATGTATTCGATCCCGTGCAGCTCTTTGATCCGCGAGCCGAGCGCGGCGCCGAAGACCGATATGTAGAGGAAGGTTTCCAGCAGCGGCGCGCCCAGCGTCTGCTTCTTGATCTTCATGAAGCGGTTGACCTCGCGGCGCCAGAGCGTCGCGAAGCGGATCTGGGCGGCGCTCACGGGGCGGCTACCTCGGCGTGGGAGCGGGACAGCTCTTTGCGCCCGACCAGAGCGAGGTAGGCGTCCTCGAGGCTGTCGACGCCGAAGCGGGCGGCGAGCTCGGCGCTGGTCCCCCGCCCGACGATCTGGCCTTCGTTGATGAAGGCGATCCGGTCGCAGAGCTGTTCGGCCTCCTCGAGGTAGTGCGTGGTCAGCAGGATCGAGGTCCCCTCCTGGTTGATCCGCTGCACGTAGTGCCAGAGCTCGAGCCGCAGCTCGACGTCGACCCCGGCGGTGGGCTCGTCGAGGATCAGCAGCCGCGGCCGGTGCATCATCGCCCGCGCCAGGATCAGCCGCCGCTTCATCCCGCCGGAAAGCGTGCGCGTCCGTTCGTCGCGCTTCTCGGTCAGCGAGAAGGTCTCGAGCAGCTCTTCGGTGCGCTCGCGCCGCTCGCGCTTGGGCATGCCGAAGTAGCCGGCGTGGTAGTCGAGGGTCTCGGCGACGGTGAGGAACCAGTCGAGGTTGGGCTCCTGCGGTGCCAGTCCGACCGCCTGGCGCGCCTCGCCGTAGTCGCCGGTGGCGTCGTGGCCGAAGACGTGGATCGAGCCGCCGGTCGGCTGCGCCAGCCCGGTCGTGCAGTGGATCAGCGTCGACTTGCCCGCACCGTTGGGGCCGAGCAGGCCGAACAGCTCTCCTTGCTCGATCTGCAGGGAAACGCCGCGCAGCGCCTCCACCCCGGTCGGGTAGCGCTTGGCCAAATCCTCGATGTTCAGGGCTGCCTCAGGCACGGCGACAAACCTAGAGGACAGCCGCTCCCGGCTAGCGGGCCGCCCGGTCGAGCTCGCGGTTCATCACCCGCATGACCAGCGTGTAGGGCGGCGAGAACTTGCGCTGGAGCCAGTGCAGGAAGCGGCCATCGGGTGAGGTGAAGACCATGTAGCGGTTCTTCTCGATCGCCTCGATGATCTTCTCGGCGACGCTCTCAGGAGTGACGGCGCGGCGCTCGAAGAGCGCGATCAGCTTGCGCATTTTCGGATTGTCCCGGTCGATCCCGACGATGTCGACGGTGCCGACCAGCGGCGTCTTCACCGCGCCCGGGCAAACCAGGCTGACGCCGATGCGGTTCTTGCGCAAATCGAAGCGCAGCACCTCGGAGACACCGCGCAGGCCGAACTTGGCGGCGCTGTAGGGAGCGTGCCAGGGCAATCCGAAGAGCCCCGCGACCGAGGAGACGTTGACGATGTGGCCGCCTTGGCGGGCCTCGATCATCGGCGGCACGAAGCACTCGAGGATGCTGATCGGCCCCATCAGGTCGATCTCGATCGTGCGCCGCCAGTGCTCGTGTTCGAGCTGCTCGATTCGGCCCCAGGTCGAGATGCCCGCCACGTTCATCACCACGTCCATGCTGGGAGCGATCGCGTGCACTTCCGCGGCGAAGGCGACCACCGCGTCGTGATCGACGAGGTCGACCGCGGCGATGTGGGACACGATCCCGCCCGCCTCGCGGATCTCAGCGGCGACGCTCTCCAGCCCCTCGCCGTTGCGGTCGGTGAGGAAGAGCTCGGCACCCCGGCCGGCGGCGGCGATTGCCGTCGAGCGACCTATGCCGCTGGCCGCCCCGGTGATCAGACAGCGCTTCCCCCTCAAATCCTTGACACCCACCATCAGCAACCCCCGTTCCGGTGCGCTTTATGCACCCCTGAACCACATAAAGCGCACCGGAAGCTCATAGGCGCGCCTCGAAGTCCGGTTCGACGTCGAGCGAGTTGAGGGTCATCGCCAGCATCTCGTAGTGGCCGATCAACATGCAGAGCTCGATCAGCCGCACCTCGTCGAGCTGCCCGGCCAGCTGCGCCCAGAGCTCGTCGCCGATCCGGTCACCGGCATGGAGCTCGTCGGCCGCGCGCAGAAGAAGAGCACGGCGCTCGGACCAGCCCTCGGCATCGGGGCCCTGGCGAACGCGGCCGATCTCCTCGTCGCTGAGGCCGGCGCGCCGGGCCATGCGCTCGTGCTGCACCCACTCGTAGGTGCTGCCGGTGTTGTGGGCGACGCGCAGGATGATCAGCTCGGTCTCCTCGCGGGGAAGCTTGCCGCCCGGCATCAGGGCACCGGCAAACCAGAGCCAGCGACGGAAGAGGCCGCGATGGCGCCCGAGCGTGGTGAAGATGTGCGGCGGCCGCCCGCGCGTCGCGATCCCCGCCAGCTTGGCGATGGTGAAATTCACCAAACCGAGCTGGCGCCGGTCACCTGGTGCGATACGGGGTCCACCGGAGGCTGCCATTCGGTCCCGGACCGTACCCGAGACCGGCAACCACCATCTGCTCCGCTGTTCCTTTCCCCTGTCATCCAGAGCAAACGAACAGCGGAGCGGTGCTCGACGGCATAGGCTGAGCCGGTGCCCGGCCCGCTGCTCGCAGTCGACACGCCCTCGATGCTCTTCCGCGCCTTCTACGCGCTGCCGGACTCGATCGTCGGCAGCGACGGCAAGCCGGTCAACGCGCTGCTCGGCACCGCCAACCTGATCCTGCGCGAGATCGAGCTGCACCAGCCGCGCGCCGTCGTCCTCTGCTTCGGCCCCGACGCCGCCTCCTACCGGACCGAGCTCTACCCCGCCTACCACGCCGAGCGCGAGGCGGCGATGCCCGACGACCTCTCGCCCCAGTTCGCCGCCGCGCGCGACTTCTTCGAGGCCTTCGGCTGGACCGTGGCGACCAGCGACGACCTCGAGGCCGACGACCTGCTCGGCACCTACGCCCGCCGCGAGGCCGAGGCCGGCGGTCACGCCCTGCTGATGACCGGCGACCGCGACATGTACCAGTGTGCCGAGGAGCGGGTCACGGTCCTCTATGTCAAGACCGGCGGCAAAGGCAAAGGCGCCGAAGCAGTCGGGCCCGGGGAGGTCGAAGAGCGCTACGGGATCCCGCCCGAGCTCGTCCCCGACTTCATCGCCCTGCGCGGCGACCCCTCCGACGGCCTGCCGGGCGCCAAGGGGGTCGGCCCGAAGACCGCGGCCGAACTGCTGCGCCGCCACGGCTCGCTCGAGGGCGTGCTCGAGAACGCGATCCGCGAGCACCGCCCCGCTCTGCGCGCCTCGCTGATCGATTCCGCCGATGACCTGCGCGCCTTCAAGGACATCGCCACCCTGCGCGATGCCGGGGTCGAGCCTCCCGCCGACCGCGAGACCGACTGGGTCGGCGCTGCCAAGGCGGCGCACGACCGCGGCATGAACCGGCTCGCCGAGAGGCTCCTGGCCGAGGCCTGAGCGCGACTCCGTGGTACTACTTCGATCGTCTTGATCGAAGCGAACGCAGACAAGATCGTCGACCTCTCGGTCACCCTCTCCGAGCACCTGCCGGCGACCTGGCCGGAGCACATGCCGTTCGCCCACAAGAATTGGAGCTGGTTCGGGGAAGACGAATTGCCAACCGGGGCGTGCAGCTGCTCGCTCGGCCCTTACGTAACCCACTTCATCATCCTCGACGAGCACGCCGGCACCCACGTCGACGCACCGAGCCACTACTTCGCGCCGCCGAAATCGGGGCTCCCGAACGCCGAGCCGCTGGGCGAGGTCAGCGCCGAGAAGCTCGACCTCTCGAAGCTGATCGGCCCCGCCGCGGTAGTCGACCTGCGCCACCTCGACGGCCAGGCCGAGCCGGGCGCCAGCCCGGCGATCACCGTCGCCCACCTCGAAGCCTGGGAGGCCGAGCACGGCCGCTTCCAACCCGGCGAGATCGCGCTACTGCTGACTGGCTGGTCCAAGCACTACGTAAAGGGCGAGGCCGGCAGGGCCTTCCTGCACGAGCCGGTGGTGCTGCAATCGCGCCCGGCCTGGCCCGCCCCCGAGGCGGCGGCCGCCGTCTTCCTGCACGAGCGCGGCGTCGGCACGATCGGCATCGACGCGCCGAGCATGGGCTCGGCCGAGGAGGGCAACGAAGTCCACCGCGCCGGCCTCAGCCGTGAAATGGCCTTTATCGAGGGCCTGACCAAGCTCGAGCGCCTGCCCGCCCGCGGCGCCTCCTTCGTCTTCCTGCCGGTCAAGATCGCCGTCGCCAGCGGCGCCCCCGGCCGCGCGATCGCGGTCCTGCCTTAGCGAAGCGAGAGTTGACCCCTCTATAGGTGGGTCAACTCTCGCTTCATTTTTTCAGACCAATGCTCCGAGCTTCCTCTTAGGCCCGGTGCTCCGGATTCGGAAAGTCGGTGCGGCAGCCGGCGTCCCAGGCGGTGCGCTGGTTGCCGTGGGCGGGGATGCCGCCGGCGTCCTTGAGCAGGCGCGCCAGGTGGAGCATGTTCCAGGCGGCGAAGGTGGTGTTGCGGTTGGTGAAGTCGTTCTCCGGCCCACCCGAGCCCTCGTCCAGGTACGACGGGCCCGGTCCAGCCTCGCCGATCCAGCCGGCGTCGGCCTGTGGCGGGATCGTGTAGCCGAGGTGCTGCAGCGAGTAGAGGGTGTTCATCGCGCAATGCTTGACCCCGTCCTCGTTGCCGGTAACCAGGCAGCCGCCGACGCGGCCGTAGTAGGCGTACTGGCCGTCGTCATTGAGCAGGTGCGAGTTGCCGTAGAGCCGCTCGACGATCTGGGTCGCGACCGAGGACTTCTCCCCCAGCCAAATCGACATGCCGAGCACGAGGATGTCGGCGGCCATCACCCGCTCGAAGATCGCCGGCCACTCGTCGGTGTCCCACCCGTGTTCGGTCATGTCGGGCCAGACGCCGGTGGCGATCTCGTGATCGACCGCGCGAATGCACTCCACCGTTACCCCGTTGCGCCGCATGATCTCCATCGAGATGTCCATCAGTCCCTGAGTGTTGGAAACCTCGGGGCTGCGCTTCAGCGTGCAGTTGATGAAGAACGCCTTCAGGTCCGAGTAGTCGGTCTCGCTCTGCTCGCACAGCTCGGCCTGCACCGCGGTCAGCTCCGTCATCGCTCTCCTTCGCCCGTGGGTTTCGCGCGCAGTCTAAGCGCGATCAGGCAGCGCGAAGGTCAGGCAGAGGCGAGGCTGGGCTCGCTCTTGGAGCCGAGCGACGCGGGGTTGGAGAACCGCATCGCGCCATCGTCGATCGCGCCGCGCCGGATCTCCCTGGTGTCGAGCACGTAGTTCTGGCGCAGCTTCCAGGGCTCCTTGGAGCCCTGTTTGGGAAGTTTGTCGAGAGCGCGCAGGACGTAGCCGGCGTTGAAGTCGAGGATCGGCTCCTCGATGACCGAGGGGTCGGTGATCTCCGGAACGCACTGCGAGTATCCGTTCCTGTCCATGTGGTTGAGCAAGCGACAGACGTACTCGGAGGTGAGGTCCGCCTTCAGCGTCCAGGAGGCGTTGGTGTAGCCGAGGGTGAAGACGAAGTTCGGAACGCCGTCGAGCATCATGCCCTTGTAGGCCATCTTGGCGGGGAAATCGACCGTCTCGCCGTCGATGGCGAGCTCCATGCCACCGAGGAAGAGCACGTTCAGCCCAGTCGCGGTGACGATCACGTCGGCCTCCAGCTCGGCGCCGGACTCGAGCTCGATCCCGTTCTCGGTGAAGGTCTCGATCCGGTCGGTGACGATCTCGGCGCCGCCCGAGCGGATCGCCTTGAAGAGATCTCCATCGGGCACCAGGCACATCCGCTGGTCCCAGGGGTTGTAGGGAGGCTTGAAGTGGGTGTCGAGGTCGTAGCCGGTGGGCAGCGAGCGCTCGTTGCCCTTGCGGATCATCTTCTTGACGAAGGCGGGACGGCTCCTGCTCAGCTTGTAGGTGCCCATCTGCAGGAGGACGTTCTTCCAGCGGATCAGCGCGTAGGCGGCCTTGATCGGCAACACCCGGCGAATCGCCTTCGCGATCGGGTCCTCGCCCGGCATCGAGACGATGTAAGTGGGCGAGCGCTGCAGCATCGTCACCTGCGCGGCTTTCTCGGCCATCGCCGGCACCAGCGTCACCGCGGTGGCGCCACTGCCGATCACAACAACCCGCTTGTCGGCGTAATCGAGGTCCTCGGGCCAGTGCTGCGGGTGGACGATCTCGCCCGCGAAGCGGTCCCGCCCGGGGAACTCCGGCGTGTAGCCCCGGTCGTAGCTGTAGTAGCCGGTGCAGGACCAGAAGTAGCCGCAGGTCAGCCGCACGGTCTCGCCGCTGTCGGCGCGTTCGACATCGACGTTCCAGACCGACTCCGCCGTCGACCACTCGGCCCGCACGACGCGGTGGCCGAAGCGAATCTCGCGGTCGATCCCGTTCTCCTGCGCCGTCTCCCGCACGTAGTCGAGGATCGAGTCGCCGTCGGCGATCGCCTTCGGCGCGGTCCAGGGCCTGAAGCGGAAGCCGAGCGTGTGCATGTCGGAGTCCGAGCGGATGCCGGGGTAGCGGAAGAGATCCCACGTACCGCCGAGGTCGTTGCGCGCCTCGAGGATCGCGTAGCTCTTGGCCGGGCAACGCTCCTGCAGGTGGTAAGCAGCGCCGACACCGGAAATTCCAGCGCCGACGATCAGCACGTCGAGGTGCTCGATGGGTTCCCCGTTCGCAGTCAAGCCGTCGGCATTCTCTCATGCTGGCTGGTCAGCCAAGCCGGGTGTGCGGATCTCACACAGCGGCGTACCAATTGCGCCGGCCTGGACTAGGCTGGCTCGCCGTGAACGTCCTGATCGCCGCCGACATGGAGGGCATCACCGGAATCGACGACTGCGGCGACTGCCTGCCCTCGCACCCGGCGGCCTACGCGCGCGGCCGGCGGCTGATGACCGACGAGGTGCTGGTCGCGGTCGAGGCGCTGCGCGAGGCGGGCGCCGAGCGGATCTCGGTCGGCGACTGGCACATGGTCGGCACCAACATCGAACGCGACCGCATGCCGGCGGGCGTCGAGGTGCGACCGATCGCCGATCTCGCTCTCAACGAGACCGAGCCTTCGATGGCCAAGGCGCACGGCGGCCCGCTAGACAGCGTGGTGATGCTCGGCCACCACGCCAGCACCAAGAACCCGCGGGCCTTCTGTTCGCACACCTTCATCTGGGAGATGGAGGTCTCGCTCGACGGCGTCCCGCTCAGCGAGGCCCGCGTCTACGCTCAAGCACTCGCGGCCGAGGGCGTGCCGGTGCTCCTCGCCAGCGGCGATCGCTGGATGCTCGAGGAGTTCGACCAGGGCGAGATGGGTGGCGCCCGCCTGGTCGAGACCAAGGTTGGCGAAGGGCGGGCCCGGGCGCGCTCCCACGACATCGCCGGCACGCACACCAAGCTGGCCGAGGCGATCGGCTCAGCCTGCGCCGCACCCCCGCAGCCGCCCCCCGCCCGTACCTATCCTGCCGAGCTGCGGATCGCGGTCGAGGGCGAGGAGATCGCGAGGACGAGCGTCGGCGACCCCGCGGAGCTGCTCACCGCGATCGCCGAGGTCTTCAGGACCAGCCAGGTATCGCGGGAGTACCGGCAGCTCGCCAAGTTGCTGCCGGCCGGACATGACTCGCGCCTGCGCGCGGTGCAGCGACGCGCAGGCAGCCTGCTGGCTACACCGGTGATGCGCTCGAAGGAGCGCCACTGGCTGGCGGCGGCGCCCGCCGAGGCTCAGACGGCGGGCTGATCCGAGGGCGGCGTGGGCGGCGCCGGTGACGCCGGCGCGGAATCGTTTGCCACCAGCAAGCTGAAGTAGATGATCGAAGCCGCCAGGGCCGCAATCGGCGCGGTCAGGGTCGACGCGATCACGTTGACCAGTACCCGCATCCCGAAGCTGTCGGAGATGCCGGTGCCGATCGCGCTGAGGATTGCGCTGGCGATGGCCGTGATCAAGAAGACGACGATGATGACGCCGAAGACCTGCCAGCCGTTGCCCTTGACCAGTGCCCGCGAGCGGCCGAAGGCGTCGATCACGCCTTTGCGCTCGACCACGATCACCGGTGCGATCACGGCCCAGATCGTCAACAGGATCAGCCCGGGGACGATGAAGAGGAAGATGCCAATGCCGATCCCGAGGCCGGCGAGGATGCCAGCGCCAATCAGTGGCCAGACCACGGGCCAGGTCGCCTCGATCAGCTCGCCGACCGAGGAGTCGCGGCGGCCGTCCTGGACATCGCGCACCAGCCCCACGACCATGCCCTGGTAGAGCGTCGCGGCGACGACGCTGACCGCAAATCCCAGCGGCAACAACACCAGACTGCTGGCGAGGATGCCGTTGATCACCGCGACGAGCAGGAAGAGCCCGAAGGCGACGGGAAGCAGTACGCCCGCCTGGTCGCCATAGGTGGAGAAGATCTGACTGAGCGTGCCGCCTACATCGAGCTTTCTTTTCATGCCCGCTGTTTCGACTCCGCTGCCTACGACCCTCCCCGCGTGGCAAGCATCTCGTCCAGGTAGGCCGGGGGCTCTACACCGACAGCCAGCAGCTCGTCGGGCACGGGCTCGCCCACGGCGGTGGAGAGGCCGACCACCCCCGCCCAGACGGGCAGCTCGAGGTCGGCGTCATCGTCTATAGGCGGGCCCGTGCGGACCTTGGCCGAGGCCTCCTCGAGCGGGATCCGCAGCAACGCCGTCGCCCGCAGCTCCTTCTCGGTTGGAACGCGGGCGTCGCCCCAACGTCCCGGCACCAGCTTCTCGACCAAGGCCTCGAGCGCGGTCAGCTTCTCGCCCTCGTCCTCGATCCACTCGCCCGCGCCGAAGAGCATCGCCGAGCGGTAGTTGGCCGAGTGGTGCATCACCGCGCGGGCCAAGACCAGGCCATCAACGAGGGTCGCGGTGAGGCAGACCTCCGCCCCCTTTGACTCGCGCAGGGCGCGGCTCGCCGTCGATCCGTGCAGGTAGACGTGCGAGCCGACTCGCACGTGCAGGGTCGGGACCACCACCGGCAGCCCGTCGTCGACGACTCCCAGGTGAGAGACCAGCGCCTCGTCAAAGATCGCCTCGACCACGGCCCGCTCGTGCGAGCCCCTGCTCGGCTTTCTGCGTAGCTTTGTCCTTGGTGTCTTCATCTGTTACAGTACAGATTTGATATCTGATATGGAACAGTATCGAATATCTGGCGAGAACGCGCAGCAGATCGCCGCCAGCGTCGAGCGCGCGATCGAGCAGGGGTCGCTCGCCCCCGGCGAGACCCTGCCCGCAGTCCGCACCCTTGCTGGCGAGCTCGGTGTCAGCCCGACCACTGTCTCGGCCGCACTCGCCGACCTACGCTCGCGTGGCCTCGTCGTCAGCCACAAACGCAGCCGCTCGCAGGTCAGCTGGCGTCCTCCCCTCGGCGGCGCCCTGCAAAGGCCCACCATTCCTGCGGGCGCGCGGGACCTGGCGAGCGGCAACCCGGACCCCGCCCTGCTCCCCGACCCGATGCCCTTCCTGCGGCGTCTGGACCGACCGACCCAGCTCTACGGCGGCGAGCCGGGGGTACACAAGCTGCTCGAGCTGGCACGGGCCGAGCTCTCCGCCAGTGGGATCGACGCCGAATCGATCGCGGTCACCAGCGGCGCCCTCGACGGGATCGAGCGGGCGCTGGGGGCGCAGCTCAAGCCGGGAGACCTCGTCGCGGTCGAAGACCCCGGCTTCGCCGGCCTCTTCGACCTGCTGCGAGCACTGGGCCTGGCCCTGCGCCCGGTCCCGATCGACGAGAAGGGCATGCTGCCCGGCGAGCTCGCCGCCGCGCTCGCGGAGGGAGCCAGCGCGGTCGTGCTCAACCCGCGCGGCCAGAACCCCACCGGCGCCTCGCTCGACCCAAAGCGCGCCGGCGAGCTGCGCGCGGTGCTCGGGCGAGCGCCGGCGGCGATGGTGGTCGAGGACGATCACCTCGGACCGATCGCCGGCGTCGAGCGCATCACCCTGACCGCTGGCCGCGAGCGCTGGGCCTCCGCCCTCTCGCTCGCCAAGTCGCTCGGCCCGGACCTGCGCCTGGCGGTGCTGGCTGGCGACGAGCAGACGATTAGCCGCGTGCGCGGCCGCCAGGCGGTCGGGCCGCAGTGGGTGAGTCACCTGCTGCAGCACCTCGTCGCGGCGATGTGGGCCGATGAGGACATCGGCGCGCGGCTCGATCTCGCTGCGGCGACCTATCGCGAGCGCCGCGAGCAGTTCGTCGCCGCGCTCGCGGCGCGCGAGATCGAGGTCTCCTCGACGGCGGGGATCGCCACCTGGGTCCCGGTGCCCGAGGAAGCACCCGTCGTCCAATCCCTGCTTGCCCAGGGCTGGGCCGTGATGCCCGGCGCACCCTTCCGCCTGCAGAGCGCCCGCGCGATCCGGGTCACGACGAGCACCCTCGCCGGGGACGAGGCAGAGGAGCTCGCCGAGGCAATTCGGGTGGCGCTGCAACCCAGCGGCGCCACCCGCACCGCCTGACTCATCCGCTCAGAGTTGCCGCATCCCTACTCGGAGTCGGGGTAGGGCGCGTAGCGGTTGTGCAGCATCAGGTCGTTGCCATCGGGATCGGTGAAGAGGGCCATGTGGCAGACGCCGGTGTCGAAGGTGTCGCCGTTGAACTCGACTCCCTTGGCCTCGAGCTCCGCCCGCGCCGCGGCGACGTCGTCGACATGCAGCGCCGGGTGCGCGTTTTTCTGCGGCGCGAACTCCATTCCCATCTGGGCCGGCTCCCAGATGCCGAAGCAGGTATCCCCAACCCAGAATTCGAACTTGCCCCGCTCGTCCGGCCGCAAGCCGAGCGTCTCGACGTAGAAGCGCCGCGAGCGCTCGGCATCGGTGGATGGGATGCCAATGAAGTCGGTCTTGGTGATCACGGTTCCTCCTCGGTCGATTCGTTAGTCCCAGGAACACTAGGGCCGCCGTCGAGTGAACGACGCCGTCCGCGAACCCGCCTGTTCTTGCGCCGGTTCGCCCACCGTGAGTTGATCGGCGCACCCGACAACACAGGCGGCGATGCCGCCAACGGAGGAAGGAAGAACATGGACGTTTGGATCTACGCACCCGTCTCAGGGGGCGAAGTGCCCGTCTTGAAAAAGCAGCCAGCGGAGATCGAAGAGCAGAATCTCGTGGTGCACTCTGCGCACGAGCCCGGGGCACCGGGCATCAAGGAAGGAGGCCAGTACAGGATGCGCCTCAGTCCCAACGGCCGCATCTTTCCCGTCGGATGCCAGGCAGTTGAAGGCACGAACTTCTACTTCGTGATCGAGGTCGACGTGCACGAGATTCCCCCGGTCCTGAAACCGCCACAAGCGCCGGAGGAGGTCAAATTCATCTCCTTGGAGACCCCGGAGATGGAGAAACAGATCTTATTTGCGCGTTTACATGCGGAGCAGGAGGACGGCGACAGCTCAGGCGCGGGCGGCAGCAGCAGCAAACCCGACCCGATCACCACGCAACCGGGCGGCGGGGGGATCATCCACTTCCAGGCACCGGATCCAAGCACTCACGAAAAAGACGAAGAAGAAGTCGACGTGTGAGATGAGCCGATCGATCGCCTCGCTGCGGCCATTCAACCCCGACTCTGCCTCGCGCCGAAAGCATCAGGGCCGCCCGGAGGCGGCCCTGATCAGGTGCTTGGAACGAGCATGGAAACCTCGACCGGGTGGGACAACGCCCGGCATTCCCTGCTCGCCGGTGCCCGGGGTGGATTCCGCCGGGCGCCCAAACCAGTGCGGCGCCTAGCGGCCCTGCACCTCCAGAGTCCCATTAAGCATGTGAATCAAGTTAGGACCACCTCCTTTCTCTGGTGATCCGATTGAAGCAAATGAAGCAGTCGGCCGCTTAGCGCGCGATCGTGAAGGAGGTCCGCGTCGGCGGCCCGATGAGGCCGGTCGCGTCGGTGGGGACGGCCGTGACGCGGAAGCTGGCGGGGGCCAGGGCGCGGATCTTGCCGCCCTTGCGGTAGCGGCCCGAGTAAGGGACGGTGCTCGCCCCCTGCGCAAGGTTGCGCTTGAAGGTGTGCAAAGTGCGGAAGGTCGACGGGCACAGCTTGCTGTCCTTGGCGCTCGTGCAGGCCGCCTTTTCTATCGAGAAGGCGACGGTCGCCGCCTTGGAGAGGGTCAGCTTCAGCTTCGTCCCGGCGGGGGCGAGTTTCTTCGACACGACCGCGCCGCCGGGCTTGACGCGGAAGCGTGCCGGCACCGCTTTGAAGCTGGTGATCGCCGGCGGGGCGTCGGTTTCCTGAGATGACGCGCCGGCGGACGACGCGCCGGAAGAGGATGACCCGGTCGCCGCGGCCGGACACGGCCCTTCGTGGACGGTGGCGGCGCTCGTGCAGCTGTCCTGAGTGACGTCGCCGTAGCTGTCGTGGTCGGCATCGGGCTCGATGTCGGCGTCGTAGGCGACCTCCCAGGAGCGAGCGGTGCCCGGTTCGCCGATCGTGCTCCCATCGGATGCGTCGTGGAATTCGGTCGCGCTCGCTCCGGACACGTGAAGCGCGATCGGTGCCAGGGATTTCGTCGGCGAGGCCAGGCCGAGGTAGGAACCGGCCGGAATCGACAGTCGCGTCGCGAAGCTCGTGACCTTGCCAATCGGCGGGCTGGGTTCGACGCTGACCGACTCGACCGCGCTCGAGCCGAGGACTTTTAGGGCCGCGCCCTGCGGACTGAGGACGCGGACGCGGAACTGATCGCTGTGCGAGGAGAGCACGCGCCAGCGGACGACGACACCGTCAAAGGGAAGGGCGGTCGAGGCTCCATCGACCGTCTTCTGGACGAGGAGGGGTTCGAAAATGCTGCCGCCACCGCTGGAGTGGGCCTCCTGCAGCTGCCGCTGCCGAAGAGCGCGCCCGAGCAGGGACCACCGCCGATCGGCGATCCCGGGCAGAGGTCCTGCGAGACGTCGCCGTAGGTGTCGTGGTCTTCATCCGGCTCAAGCACCGCTTCGACATTGACGCGTTTGTTTTTGGCGGGAGTTTCTTCCCACGAGTCTCCAACCGCCAGGTTCGTGCCCGTACCGATGACTGCGTCGAAGGTACTCGGGCTGGTGAAGTAGGTCGGCGTCGCTTCAATGAACGCGCTGGCGATGGAGTAGCGAGCGCCGAGCACGCCAAGAGCGCTGACAGGGAGGCGCTCATAGAAAGTGGCGATCGATTTTGACGGCAGGCCCTGGAGCATGTGTTTGGTCCCGTCGCCAGTGACGGTCACGCGGTTCGTCCCCGAGTGGGAAAAGGAGCGCATCTGCACCCAATCGGCCGCGTTGACTTCTTCGCCAACGTAGAAGCCGCTCTTGGTGATCACCCCCGAGTAGGGAAAGGCATAGGAGTTGATCGCGGTGCCGGTGTCGGCGAACTGGATCGCCGTACAGGCGCAGTTGGCAATAGACGTTGCGGCAGTCGCGGTTTCACCGAGCTGCTTTGGGGCGGGCGCGCCCTGCGCGACGCCAGGGGCGGCCGCGAGCACGGCGACGATCGAGGAGATGAGGGCGAGGCGCTTCAAGGCCGCCAATTCAACACGACTCCCAGGCGCCTGTCCCGACAATCGACGAATTGCCTGCCGATAGCCTGAGAGGCAATGGCGGAATCCCCCGGTCACACCACAGAGCTCTCGATCGGCGGCGAGCTCGTCGCCGGCGCGGGCGCCCCGATCGCGGTCGAGAACCCGTACACGACCGAGACGATCGTCGAGGTCAGCTCAGCCTCACCCGAGCAGGTCGAGGCGGGCGTCGCCGCGGCCCGCGCGGCATGGCCGCCCTGGGCCCGGACCACGGCCGGCGAGCGCTGCGAGTTGCTGCACGAGGTGGCGCGGCGGCTGCGCGCCGATACCGAGGCGCTGGCCCGGACGATGACCGCCGAGGGCGGCAAGCCGCTGGTCGAGAACCGCGACGAGCTGGAGTGGACGGCCGCCGCCTTCGACTACTACGCCGAGATCGGCCGCGACCACGCCGGCCGCGTGATCCCGCCGATCGAGTCGAGCCAGCTGGCGATGGTGGTCAAGGACCCGCTCGGGGTCGTCGGCTGCATCGTGCCCTGGAACTACCCGTTGCTCTTGCTGGCCTGGAAGGTCGCGCCGGCGCTGGCGGCCGGCAACTGCGTCGTCTGCAAGCCCTCGGAGCTGACGCCGCTCTCGACCCTGATGCTGGCCGGCGTCTTCGAGCACCTGCCGGCAGGCGTGGTCGGCCTGCTCGCCGGCGCCGGCGACGTCGGCGCGATGCTCGCCGAGCACCCCGGCATCGACTGCGTCGCTTTCACCGGCTCAGTCGGAACAGGCAAGAAGGTCGCCGAAGCCTGCATCCCCCGGATGGCGCGGATGAACCTGGAGATGGGCGGCAAGGACGCCTTCATCGTCTGCGCCGACGTGGCCGCCGAGATCGAGGTCGCCGCCCGCGGCGGCGCCTGGGCGGCCTTCCTCAACGCCGGCCAGGTCTGCACCTCGGCCGAGCGTTTCTACGTCGCCGAGGAGGTCTTCGACGAGTATGTGGACGCCTTGGTCGAGCACACCGAGAGCCTCGTCCTCGGCGACCCCTTCGAGACCTCGACCGACATCGGCCCGATGATCTCCGCGCCGCAAAGGGCCAAGGTGATCGCCCAGCTCGACGCCGCCAAGGCCGCCGGCGCCGAGATCCTCACCGGCGGCGACTGCAGCATCGAGCGCGGTCACTTCCTCTCCCCCGCCGTCGTCACCGGCGCCGCGCCCGACAGCGCCCTGCTGCGCGAGGAGACCTTCGGCCCCGTCGCCCCGATCGTCCCGGTCTCCTCGCTCGACGAGGCGATCGAGCTCGCCAACGGCACCGAGTTCGGCCTCGGCGCCAACGTCTACACCGCCGACCTCGAGAACGCGATCCGCTGCATGCGCGAGCTGCGCGCCGGAACCGTCTGGATCAACGACCCGCTGACCGACAACGACGCCGGCCCCTTCGGCGGCTTCAAGCAGTCCGGCCTCGGCCGCGAGCTGGGCCGCGAGGGGCTCGAGGCCTTCCAGGAGACCAAGCACGTCCACATGGAGTCGAAGATCGAGCGCAAGGAATGGTGGTACCCGTACAAGGAGTACGGGGCCTAGCGCGCCCAGCGCCACCCGAGAAGCGGCCGGCCCGGCGTTCAAAGCCGCCAGGCCGGCCGCGCGACGAGAACCTGCCTTAGGACGTCGGGGCCGTCACGATCCAGGATCCCTCCAGGATCGCGATGCCTTTCGCCGTGAACTTGAGCACCACACCCGCGTTGCCGGGTTTCGGAATGTCGAAGCCAGCAAGGCTGATTTCAGCACCCGGAGCCACTTCTTCGGTCTCGGTGTAGATGCAGAGGTTGCCGGGTTCGGCTTCCGGTTCTTCGATGCTGCCCGGGCAGACGCCTTCGCCGGTTTCCGCTTCTTTGGCGATGTAGTGGACATCCGCCGGGGTCAGCTCTTTGCCGGTCGGAAACGCGAACGAGATCGGCACGTACTGCACGGACAGGGCTTCGCTCCCGGGCTGGATGAAGTTGTTCGACCACACCCCGGTCAGGGATTCACCCGGCGGCAGGGTCTGGGTGAAACCCGTTTCGCCGTCTTTGCCATTGGTGCCGTTCGTCCCGTTGCTGCCGTTGGTGCCTTTGGCACCCGCTTGGCCGGCCGCACCCGTCGGGCCAGCTGGCCCGGGCTTGCCGGTGAGCTTCTTGAGCACCGCCGGGCTGATCTGGTTAGTCGAGGTGATCAGGTATTTCTTCGCCGCGATCGCCCCACCCGTCATCGCGAATACAAGGGCAACGACGGCCAACACCGTCGCCGGACTCACTCGTTTCAAGGTTGCTCCAAACATCTACTCTCCCTTCTGCTTGCGTTGCTTGCGGGCCTCCCGCTTGCAAGAGCTGCGCAAGCTGGGGTGCAGGTCGATTCGCTTCCCGTTCTGGCCGGTGAAGGCGGCGGTCGCCCGGTGGGCGCCGAGACAAAGGTTGGTCGAGTTTTCGAGCAGGCTCCGTTTCCCACCCCGCATCGCCAGGACGAATTTCCTCACCGGCGCGTCGGGAACCGCTTCGAAGGTGCTGCGGATTCCGCCCTGGACCGAGTCGATGCGGCCGTCCAGGACCACCTCGATCTGCCCGCCCAGATCCGCGACCAGGTCGGGCAAGGTGTGGCTGGAGGAGCGCAGGTAGACGGGCCCGGCGAGGGGACGATCCAGCAGCGGCGTCCACGCCTTGGCGCGGCCGTACACCGAGGCGGCGGGACAGGCATCGGCAGCGAACTGGACTCGCGTGCAGATCGTCTGGATGTGGCTCTGATCGAGGAACTCCGAGCGCGGCAGGGCCACCTGAGCCCTGGCGATGTTGGCGTCGCCGGGGCGAGCGGTCAGCGTCGCGGTGAGAGCCGGGTTGCCACCCCGCCGCGTGCTGCCTTTGAGCTTCAGTGCCAGCTGGGGCTTGAAGCCGAGCTCACCGCAACCGAGCACCCGGTAGGGAGAGGTCGCCGTGGCGGTGGCGCCCTGGGCCGAGACCAGGTGCGCTTCGGTCTGCTTCTGGGCGCAGTTGGTCGGATTGAGGGCGAAGCGACGCCGATCGATATCGACGTGAACCGTGCGATAGGACACCGGCACGCCTTCGAGGAACTGAGGAAGCGGGTTTGACCTCACGGTCACCTGGGCGCTGTCGGGGTCGATGTCGATGCCCGCCCTGACCACGACGGTGCCGAGGTCGAAGGGGCCGGCCTGCGCCGGCACCTTGAAGACGAGGCCGTAGGGGGACCCCTGGTAGGGACCGGAGAGGTAGACGGCGGTCGGCGACTTCCCGGGCTGGGGGATCCAGAGCGGGTTGGAGCCGGGGCCGGACGCGACCTCGATCGTCCCGACCCGCGAGCCGGCCGGGCACTCGCCCGCATCGGCCGCGCCGCCTTCGCAGTGCACCACGCCCGCGGCCTTCGCCACCACCCCCCTCGGCAACGTCACCGCGAGATCGGCGACGTTCTGTTCGCCTGACCGGCGGGTCAGGTCGGTGACGAAGGGCGAGTACGAGCCGGCCGAGGGATCGGTCGAGCCGGCACTGAGCCCCGGCTTGAAGCGTCCGGTGTCACAGCCGGCGTCGATGACCATCGGCGCCTCGCCGCCTGCCGGCGCCGTCCCCGACCAGGGGGCGAACTCGTAGTGGGTCTGGAAGGTGCCGCACGACGAGGGAGTCGCGAGGGGAGCGCGCGGGCCCGACTTGAAGTGGAGCTTGAAGTCGCGCACCGGAGCCCGCGGGGTTTCGAGGAACAACGAAGTGATCTGCCCGCTTTGCGGATCGAGCTCGATCTCGCCGGGCAGGGCGACGTGAATGCCCAGTTCATCGGCGACGAGCCAGATCCGGAAGAGGTGTCCCGGTTCGGGAGTGCGCTGGTAGACGGCGCCCTGAATCGGGTGCGCCAGCGCCGGGATGTCGATCTCGGCGGAGCCGATCTTCGCCGCATCGGGACAGCGCGCCGCCGCGGTCGACCTGTATCCCGCCTGCTCCGCGGTGCATCCCGCGAGGCCATCGGCGGCGCCAGCGGCGATCGTCATCCCGCGCGGCAGCACCACCTTCGCGTCGCGCAACTGCGAGGTCGAGCGCCCTTTCGCGGTTTCGTCCTGGGGCAGATCCAGCTCGACGTCAAGGCCTGTAGGCGAGTCCGCCTGGCGCGAGGTGGGCGTGGCGGAAAAGCTGGGCGAGAAGCCGAGTTTCTCGCAACCCGTCAGCCCCGGCAGCTGCACGGTCTCGGCGGCGCGCAGGCCCGGGTCGAGGTAGCTGATCGCGCTGAGGTCGAATCGCTGCGGCGCTCCACACTGGGTCGGGTTGCTGAGGAACGGCGCCGGGACGAGCCCGCTGTGCCGCGGTTCGCCGCCAGGCGCGGTGCAGGGCGCCCCCCCGCAGTGCAGCGCCTCGTAGGGCGTGATCCGCAACGGGTCGTGGGATTCGTCGGCGGGGACACCCCAGATCGTCGTCGTCGCCGAGAGCAGCGGGATCAACGAGCCGACGCCTTCCAGCGACGCGGTCAGTCCATAGTCGCTCTCCGAGCGCACCCGGATGTTGACCAGGGTCGGGAAGAACTTGGCGTAGAAGCCAAGGCGGGCGGCAACGTCGCCGGCCGCCGGCGGCGCCATGTTGAAGATCGGCTCGATCAGGGACTGGATGCCGCCTTCCCGATTGAAGAGGATCACTTCGGTGACGCCGATCTGGGAGTCGGGCGGGCAGGATCCTTCGTTGCCCGGCGATTCGACATCGGTGCTCATCAGCTGCAACATCGAGCAGAAGGGCACAGCGTTCGGGTTGCCGGTGAGGCCCGGTGGCATCGCGATCCGGAACTCCCCCGTGGCGGCCACCGGTTCGCCGCTTTCTTCGCTGTTCATTTCGAAGTCGACCGTGAGGTCGGGGTGCGCCCCCGCCAACGGGCTCGACTCGGAGACGACGACGGAGCCCGGCTTGAACCCGAATTCACCGGCCGCCGCGGCGCTCGCCGGTGCCAGCGCCGCGAGTAGGACGGCGAGCGAGAGCAGTGCGAGGAAGCGCCTCATCGCCCCGCCCCGCCCTTGTGGTGATGTCCCTGCTTGCCCTTGTGATGCTTGCGGTGCTTCTTCTTGTGCCGTTTCTTGTGTGGCACTTTTTTGGCCTGGGCGGGCGAGGTGGTCGTCGGCGTCGGCAACGATGGGGGCGTGGCGAGGAGGCCCTGGCAACCTTCCCCCTGGCAGGGCGGCGTAGCCACCACCGGGGCAAAGCCGCCCAGCTCGCGGGCGTCGTAGATCGACGGGGCGTCGCTGGTGTCCTGCGAGACCAGCCGGTCGCCGGTCCAGAAGAAGACGTCACGGCCTCCCGCGCCAACGCCGTAGAGGTAGTTGGGACCGGCACTGCGGCCGGAGGAGATCAGCTCGACGCAGCCACCCGCCTCGGCACAGCTGCCGACGCCGGCCGCCTCCCACTCGTAGACGTCGTTGGTGCCGTCGGTGTCCTCCGGCGCCAGCGCGTCGCCGGTTTCGAAGAAGACCCTGCTCCCCCCGGCGGTGACGTTGTCGATCAGCGAGACCGCGTTGAGCGGCGGGATCGAGTGCAGTCGCGGCGCGTAGCGCGACTGCAGCCGAGCCTCGGAGGTCGCCGGGGCGTCGGTCGGGCTGCAGGAGATGCAAGCCAACTCTCCCGTGGCGGCGGCATAGCGATAGACCTCGGCATGGCCGCCGTTGTCGTAGTCGCCGAGCTGGGCGCGCGACTCGAAGACGAACACGCCGCCGCTTGGATCCGTCCTAGAGGGGTCATTGGCCGGACCGACGAACTGGCCCTGCAGGGACGAAACCGCGTCGCTCGTCCAGAGGCCGAGCCCGCCGATCGGGTCGCCTCCGCCGCCGACCGGCGGCGCTTCGCCGACGACATCTTCTTCCTCGACCGTGGCGACGAAGCTCAGCGCTTTCGAGGCCGCATCCCAGGCGTAGAGGTTCTGCTCACCGACGAGGGCTTTGGCGCCCTCGCTGTTTTCGTCGCCGCTCAGCGCCAGCGGCGAGACGAAGTAGACGTGCGAGCCGTCGGGCGAGACGTTGACGAGAGTGGATTCGCCGCCGCTGCCAACCGGGTCGGCGGCGCCGGTCGTGGCATCGAAGCGGAAGACGTCGCCGGCGGCGACGTAGGTGAGGAAACGGCCGTCGGCCGAGAGCCCGGCGAAGCTGCTGGCCGCGGGCGTCACCGACCGCGCCTCCCCGCCCGCGCGGTGCACGTACATCGTGCCGCCGAGCTTGAAGGCGACGGCCGTGCCGTCGGCGGAGGAGCCCTGGTAGGCGGCGTCTTCGCCGGCCCCCGGAACGATCCCGCCCGGCAGCAGCGAGATCACCTCGGTCGCCCCCCCGGGCCGGCGGTCGTAGATGGCCACGGTGCCGTCTTCTGGAGCCGCCGGCTCGAGCTGGACGGCGGATGAGAAGATCGCGTGCGTCGCGCCGGTCGAGATCCAGAGTCCTTTCGCGCGGGGGTCGGAGCCGAGGCTGCCGATCCCGATCCGTTCGATCGTGCCGCCAGGGCCGCGCAGGTAGTTCATCGTCGCCCCGCCGATCGTCCCCGCTTCGTTGGCCAAGCTCCCCTTGGTCCCGCCCACGGCCCAGAACGAGTAGCCGTGATCCGCCGTGGTGCCGGTCGCGTACGGTTCCTGCGCCTGCGCTCCGTCGAGTCCGGTGAACGCCGTGGCCCAGCCCGAGGACCCGCGCCTGGCGACGTAGGCGTCGTGGAATCCACCGCCACCGATCCCCGGCAGCGCCCCGCCTTCGGTGCCGAAGAGGAGGCTTTCGCCGTCGGTGGCCGCGAGCGGCTGGGGCGAGGATGGCACTCCTTCGCCGAACATCGTCGCGCCCGGAACCCGGCCGTTGGTGTCGGCCGGGCTGACCAGCTCGTAGGCGCGGCAATCTGGAAGGCCCGCCGAGGGCCCCGTCCGCAGAGCGGCGTTGGCGCAGTTCTGCGCGGGGGCCGCCGGGAACGTGGTGAAGGTCGCGTCGGGACCCTCGGCGACGCATTCTTCCGCGGGTTCGCTCGGGTTGCAGTGGCTCGTCGCCACCAGGCGGAAATGGTAGGTGGTGCCGGGCGCCAGCCCAACGACCGGGGCGATGACCCGGGTGAACGCCGCCCCGGCGCCGCCGTCGCCGTCCGGGACGGGGGTGCCCTGGCAAGCTGCGGTCGCACAATCGGCGCTGCCGTACTCGAAGCGGTAGCCCGTCGGGGCGCCGTGCGGGTTCAGTTCCGCGGTCAGCAGAGCTTCGCCGCGACCCACCTCCTCGGCCTGCTCGCCGCGAATATCCGGGGCGTTCAATTCGACCGGTGCGAAGGCGTAAAGGTGTGAGTTGCTCGTCTGGAAGCCGGAGGTCACGTAGACGTATCCCTGGTTGGGACTGTGTTCGCCCTGGTCGACGGTGACGTCGGCAAACGGTTCTGAGTTTTTGAGTCCGTTGGCACCGAGCTTGATCTGGCCGATGTACTCGCCCGCCGCGGTGAACTGGTCGACGGCGTGATTGGTGACCACGTCGGCCAGGTAGAGATCGCCGTTGGCCTGGTCGATCGCGGCGCCCGCGCGCCCAGCGCTGAAGCCGAAGCCGCCGTCGGGAGTGTTGGAGCCGTCGAGCGGGGGAGCTTCGACCGTATGGGTGCTGCCGTCAATCAGGTAGGCACGAGCTACCCCGGGTTCGCTCGGCGCGGAGCCCGAGGCGAAGATGTCGCCGTTCTGTCTCCAAACGTCGATGCTCGTCGCTTCCGGCGCTTCCCCCGCGCCGAAATGCGAGCTGCCGCCGCCGCCGTGTTCGGCGCTCCAGTCTTCGACCCAGGAGGCGAGGCCGCCCCCCCTTGCCAGGTAAAGGTGATCGTTGGCCGGGTTCACCGTCAGACCCACAGACCCCGATGTGTCTTCGAGCGTCGTCGCCGTCGCGCCGTAGCTGACGTTGCCGCTTTCGGGTTCGTAGGCGATCGGGTCGTAGCGCACCACGTCTTTGAGCCAGAACTGTTCGACGAAGACCCTTCCCGCCGAGTCCACGGCCAGCGAGCACGGCCAGTGTTCGTTGACGATTTCGGTGAGGAATTCCCCGTTCGGCGCGAAGACGTCGATGCGACCGTCGAAGCGGGATTCCCCTTCGACTTCGTGGACCGTCGAACCGGCCCCGTTGGCGACGTAGATGTCCCCGTAGGCGTCGACCGCTACGCCGCAAGGATCGTTGAAGACGTTTTGCGGATGGTCCGGACCCGGATCGGGGACCGAGTCGGTGCTGATCGTGCCGGTGCCGCCGGCAAGCGAGAGCGAGGGGTCGAGGACGTGGCTGTCGACCGCCCAGGCCGAGGGTGCGAGCCCAGCAAGCCCCAGGGCAACGAGTGCTAGCGCGAAGGCCGGCTTCCAGCGGCGCCGAGCTGGCGCAGCGCCAAGTCCCTGACTCATGCGAATCCTCTCATGTCCCTCGCAGCGACCTCCATCCTGCTGACCATCCCCTGAATCGGTACCGCTGCGTGCTTTACCCGGAATCTCCCATTATTTAAACAAATCGAAGGGGCTGGGCCAAATGGCCCAGCCCCTTCCTCCGGTCGAGCTTGCTTACGCAAACCCGAGCCTCATCGAACGAGTGCTACGGAGACGCGACGACGAACACGCTGCCGGTCGTCGCGCCGTTGACGTTGTTGATGACGTATGGCGTTCCGCCACTTCCGCCACCCGCGTTCCAGGTGCCAGAGGTGCCGCAGCCGAAGCCCGACAGCGTCACCGGGACGTTGTTGGCTTTGGCGCTCGCCGTGCCGCCGATCGTGCCACCGTTGAACGCCAGTTTCGCTTCATTCGCCACCGCTTTGCAGGTCGCGAAGCCGAGGCAGCCTTTGAGTTCGACTTCGGTTTTGCCCGCGGTGAGAGTGGAGCCCAGCAGTGAACCGGACGGCAGCAGCGTGGTCGTAACCGGGCTGCAACCGGAGCATTTGGTCCACGTCAGTGCGGTGATTTTACCTAACAGCGCTGCACTAGCGCCGTCGTTAGTTTCAGATAACACCGTCACGTTGGATTCGCAGGTAACCGTCAATGAACCGGTCAGTTTCGCTTCAGTTGACGTTGCTTTGACCGTGCTCTCCACCGGATAGCGACTGCCTTCCGGGCACGGGTTCGTGTTGACTTTGCACAGTGTGGTCGCCGAAGCCGTACCGGCACCGACGAAAGCCATCGCCGCGATTGCCGCAACGGCAGCGAGGCCGAGCATCTTGACGTACTTCATCTATTTGCTCCCTTTCCATTCGTTTGGCGCAGCAGTGAGTTACACACTCCACGGCATGCTGCCGCGAAAGCGCGCGAATTCACCTGCGTTCTGCCTATATGAACCTGAAGGTCCTGAGCACCACTACAGATTCGTACACATGCTCAGCAACCTTCTCTCCATTCTGTACCACGATCGGCACCACCTTCAACCCCGTTCACTGCTTTTTCACCGGCGCCGATTTACTTTTCACCTGCAAACCACCGAAAGTCTCAATTTTGCGACGTAAAGATCGATACTGCGACATCGGTCCACTGCCAACCTCGAGAGCAAAGCGGACGGGATCTCCGTTTCCTTAGCGACTCAACCGTCACGCCGCAGGCTTCCCGATGCCAGCGGCGGGCAAGATAACGGGGCTGGGTTCGCGACCCAGCCCCGTTTTTGAGTCATATCCGCACAGATGCGACTCAGCCGTCGTCGCTTCCTACGGAGAGGCGACGACGAAGACGTTGCCGGAGGTTTCCCCGTTGACGGCTTTGACGACGTAAGGCGTACCGCCGCTTCCGCCACCCGCGTTCCAGGTGCCAGAGGTGCCGCAGCCGAAGCCCGACAGCGTCACCGGGACGTTGTTGGCTTTGGCCGTCGCGGTCGACCCGATCGCACCGCCGTTGAACGTCAGTTTCGCTTCATTCGCCACCGCTTTGCAGGCCGCGAAGCCGAGGCAGCCTTTGAGTTCGACTTCGGTTTTGCCCGCGGTGAGGGTGCTTCCGAGAAGCGAGCCCGATGGCAGCAGCGTGGTCGTGACCGGGCTGCAACCGGAGCAGCTGGTCCATTTGAGTTCAGAGATTATTCCTAACAGAGGTAGGCCAGATCCATGGTTTTTTTCGGCTAAGACTTTTACATGTGAGGTACATGTAACCGTCAGGGAGCCGGTCAATTTTGCTTCAGTCGATAATGCTTCGAACGTGGTGTGCGTGGGGTAACGACTCGCTTCCGGACACGGGTTCGTATTTACTTTGCACAGCGTGGTCGCCGAGGCCGAACCGGCTCCGACGAAGGCCATTGCCGCGATTGCCGCTACGGCGGCGAGGCCAAACATCTTGACGTACTTCATCTGCTGCTCCTTCCATTTTCTGCGCAGGATCAATCGCACGTCCCGGCATTGGGCCGCAACGAGGATTGATCCGCGCCTGTCTGTGAAAAGCTCCGAGCGCTACCCAGTTCACGTAAGCGCTCAGAACTTTCTTAGCATTCATTTAGCACGGTCGCTGCGCGGCGGTCAACCCATCCATCCGTTCCTCACCGTGCGAGAGTAGCTTTCTTCCTGCAACCATCGGAAGTCTCAAATTTGACACGTTAAAAATCGCCACTGAACATCGGTCCATCCCGGGTCAGCAGATCACTTGCCCGAGCGCGAGGATCAGGATCGCGATCAGGTCCGTGTCCCCACTTGCCTCGAGCGCCTCGGGCCTGCCGCTCGCCAGCGCCATCAGCCAGTCGCGGCCACTTCCCAGCGCCTCGGCTTGCACGTCCTCTGCGGGCGCGGGGGCGCGGGCGGCAAGCTGGCCGCTGGAGAGCGTCATCAGGACAGCACGGTCCTGTTCGATCAACATCGAGCAGGACCCCTCGATCTCAGCCGGGCCCGTGACAAGCGGAGCGGCCATGTAGAGGAGCGTTTCGGCCGCAAGCGCTTCCCAGGAAGAGTCGGACCCCCAGTGATGGCCCCGCTCCCAACGAATGGCAGCGGCAAGTGGGGCGGCCGCCTCGCGGCCACTGGAGGTCAAAGCGTAGGGATGGCGGCGACCGATCCGCCTCGGCAGGCGCTCGGCAAGGCCGGACTCGCTGAGCGCGCGCAGTGCGCGTTTGACGTCGTGGTGGCTGGTCTGTGGGGGCGTCAGCGCCTCCAGCTCGGTGACCGAGCGAGGACTCTCGGCAAGCCAGCGAACCAGCGTCGAGCACCAGCCCGAGGCAAGTGCCTTGATTGCCTGAGCGCGCTCCAGCTCTCCCCCGCCCTGGTGCCGCTGACGACCGGCAAACCAATCCTCGAAACGCTCCCCCACGGAGAGCAGGCGGTGGCCGGCATCGGAGAGGCGGCAGTAAGTGGGGGGCGGCCACCCGGACTGCTTCTCGCGAACGATCAAGCCCAGCTCTTCGAGATCGCGGAGGCGCTTGAAGCGAGTCGCGCGCGAGGCGCGCAACTCGCTCAGCAGCTCCGATGCCGTCAGCGGGCCGTTCCGGAGCTGGCGCAGCACCGAGAGGTTGAGGCTGTCGGAGAGCACCAGCAGCGCCACCGAGCCAAGGCGAAAACCGGCTTGTCCCCCGTCCGAGTCGGGCATGCCCCGGCCAACCGCCACTGCGGCGCGGTCCTCCGCCCCCTCTAGTCGGTCGTCAGCCACCGAACGAGGTTTACCCCGTGTCGCCGCGAATACACCAAACTCCACTGAGCAAATTGAGACGAGGAGGGCTCAGGCGTTCATCGGAGCGATGCCGGGCTGGGCGGCGACGCGCTCGAGCCATGCGCGCACCGCCGGGTAGGACTCGAGGTCGAAGCCGGCCTCTGGCGCCACGTGGGTATAGGCGAAGAGCGCGATGTCGGCGATCGTGAGGCGCTCGCCGACGAGGTACTCGCGCTCGCCGAGATGGCGCTCCATCGCCTCGAGCGCCAAGCGACCGGCCGTACGCTTCGCCTCGATCTCAGCCGCGGGCCGAGTGTCCTCCGAGATCGTCAGCCAGAAGCGAAGCACCGCGATCGCCGGCTCGTGCTTGTACTGCTCGAAGAACATCCACTGCAGCACCTGGGCGCGCTCGTAGGGATCGTCGGGCAGGTAGCGGCTACCGTCGGCGAAGTACCAGAGGATCGCGTTCGACTCGGCGAGCGGCCGCCCATCCTCGAGCACCACCGTCGGTAGGTTGAGCGACGGGCTGAGGCCGCCCAGCACCGCCGCTCGATCCGAGCGATCGACAACCGACAACTCCTGCCGCTCGAACTCGATTCCGAGCAGGCCAAGGATCAGGCGAACCTTGTGGCAATTGCCGGAGACCGGGTTGTCGTAGAGCAACACTGCCATGGGCGGCCCCGAGACTAGTGGCCTACTGGTTCTGCTCAGCCTGGGCGCGGATCCGGTCCTCCTGCTCGCGCAGCTCAGGGGTGAGCTCCTCGCCGAAGTCGTCCACCTCGAAGATCTGGCGAATTTCGATCTCGCCCGGCTCATTGTGCGGGTTGGGGCAGCGCTTGATCCACTCCACCGCGTCCTCGAAGGAGTCCACCTGCATCATCCAGTAGCCGGCGATCAGCTCCTTCGTCTCGGCAAAGGGACCATCGCTGACGATCCGCTCGCCGTCGCCGCCGTAACTGACTCGAGCGCCCTTCGAGGTCGGGTGCAGACCCTCTCCCGCCAGCAAAACTCCGGCCTTGACCATCTCCTCGTTGAACTCCCCCATCGCCGCAAGCAGCTCCTCGCTCGGCATCACGCCGGCCTCGGAGTCCTCGCTCGCCTTGACCATCGCCATCACTCTCATCTCGCAGTCCTTTCGGTCGTCTTCGCGGAAGCTCGGTAGACCCGATATTCCCGCTTTTACCCCTACGACGAACGAGCAGCGCGGAAATCGACACCCGGTCGGATTCAGTCGGACGTCTCGATTTCGACGGCGGAAGTGCGGGCGTGCCACCCGATCCCCTTCACCGCACACCTGGTGCCAGAGACGCTCGCGCCCGTGCGAGACAGCCTGCCCGCGGCACGGACACCCTCAAGCCCGCCGGATACCCGAGCCGAGCCCCCGGAGCCGAGCCGTCCCCCCAGAAAGAAGCGCCCGCGACGAACCCGCGCCCTTCCTCGGAGGATGACCGCATGAGTGTGCTCCTTCCCGTCTTCGCATCTCCCTCGCCAGCGAAAAAGAACAGATCGGACCGCCGTCCGACTCACGTCGATCAAGATCGGCAGGCCCTGGCTCGTGGTCCCGGTGTATGTGCCGGACCTGAAAGCGGGGAGCGGTGGAGCCTTGATCCTTCCCACCTGCTGCGCTCTGGCGGTCCTCCCTCCGGCCGCCCTGATCTCCGCCGAGACCCTGACCTTCAGCGCCCCGGCTTTGCGCAGGGCCCCTGCTCCCCGCCCGGCCAGTCGCACCTGAACGTTCTCGCTCTTACCGGCTGGAACCGAGAGTCTGACCACACCCAGCCGCCCGCTCTTCGACATCGACGCCCGCCCGCGAGTCGGAGCTGCATCGACCTGGCCGCTCGCCGCGCAGGCAGCCCCGCCGATCGGGCAGCTCACGGTCAGGCCGGTATCGACCACGATCGAACGCCTCGATCCGATCGCTTTCGGCTTGCCCGTCACCGACGCTTTTGCCCGCCCCGGGACCGGTCTTGGCGCCGGGCACAGGGTCGGGTCGCCGGCGACCCGCCTCACCTCATCCGCGGTCAGGGTGCCGTCGTAGACCAGGATGCAGGACACGGCCCCGCTCGACTCCTCGCCAGGGAACGCCCCGATCGTGTTGTCGTGGAAGAACCGCAGTTCCCCGGACCCGAGGTCGAATCCTTTGGAGATCCTCGCGGCGGCCACCTCGGCGCCGTTCAAGTAGGCAGTGGCCTGCTCCGAACCGCCGGCGCCAGCCGCATTCGTGAGTGCGATCTGGGCATAGGAACCGCTCAGCAGGGCGTTCCGACTGGCGTCGGAGTCCGGGCCGCCATAGAGCGCCACCCGCCCGTTGAGGTTGTAGAGCCCGGTGTCGGAGGTTCCGCCAGCAAAGTCGAGGATCCGCCGATAGCCGACCGTCTCAGCCAGCCGAAAGACCACTACGACCGAGTTGTTGGCGGGATCGACGAGGCCAGCAGTCGCCAGGGACAGGCCATTGCCCTCCGGAAAGCTCAGGACCTGGTGGCGGCCGAGCCCGTCGACCCGCTCGAAGGCAAAGCGATTGCCCGATCCGATGTTGGCAAGTTCGGGCGCTCCCCCAACCTCAGAGGCAAGATCGCCCTGAAACCGATACTCCGCCCTCAACGTGGCTGCCCCCGCGCCCTCGGCCCCGCCGACCAAGATCAACGCTGCCGCCAGAGCCCCAACCATTCCCCGCATCCCCCGCACAGTCCAAGTGTAAGGGGGGTATCTGAATCGGTACTTGAGAAGGCTTCGACGGCACCATCGGCCGCCAACGAACGCTCACCAAGGGCAGCGCGGGGCGGATCGCCTATTGACGCGGCCCGTCGGTATGAACGAACAGCACCGGTTTGCCAAGGCGGCCCTCCTCGCGCAGCGCCAGCAGGCCGGCCGTCGCCTTCGCGGTGTAGACGGGATCGAGCGAGAGCCGCTCCTCGGCGGCGAGGGCGGCGGCACGCTCAGCAGCCTCGGTCGGGTGGCCATAGCCCGCTCCGATCTGGTCGCGGGTCAGGTCGAGCATGCCCGGCTCGAGCCGGAGCTGGCCGAGGCGCGCTCCACGCCGCTCCAGCAACGCGGCGGTGCGGCGGGCGAGGCGGACGAGCACCGGTACGTCAAGGCGGAGCTGGTCGTTGACCACGACCCCGACCACGCGGGTCGGCAGGCCGGCAATCTGGAAGCCGAGCGCCAGGCCGGCCGCGGTGCCGCCGGTGCCGACCGGGACGACGACCTGTGCCGGCTCCGGCAGCGAGCCGTCCTCGACCTGGGCGGCGATCTCCAATGCCGCCTCGACGTAGCCGAGCGCCCCGAGCGGAGAGGAGCCGCCGGCCGGCAACAGATATGGCGGGCGGCCACCGCGGGCGTTGCGGGCGAGCAGCCAGGGCAGCATCGCCACGGTGCGCGCCTTCGTGTGGGTGCGGTGGATGCGCGCGCCCGAAGCCTCGAGCCGGGCGAGCTGGGCCCTGACGTGATCGTCGATCGGCTGGTCGACAAGTGCCAGCGCCGTCTCGAGGCCGTGTTCGCGGGCGTAGAGCGCGGTCGCCAGCCCCCAGTTGGTGCCGAGGCCACCGAAGGTGAGGATCGAACGCCGGCCGCGGCGCTTGGCATCGGGAATCAGCCACTCCAGCTTGCGCACCTTGTTGCCGCCCCAGCCGCCCGAGCCGAAGGCACCGTCTTCCTTCACCCAGACGCCGAGCCCATCTAGCTCGCGGACCGGCGTCGGGCGCTCGGACAGCTCCAGATGCGGCAGAGTCTCGGCGAGAGCCGGGAAGCGCTGATGTAGATGGGGGATCACGCGGGCGCAACGTATTCCGCGAGGTGCTCGCCGGTGAGGGTGGAACGGGTGGCGACGAGGTCGGCGGGCGTGCCCTCGAAGACGACCCGGCCGCCTTCGTTGCCGGCGTCGGGGCCGAGGTCGACGATCCAGTCGGCGTGCGCCATCACCGCCTGGTGGTGCTCGATCACGATCACCGACTTGCCGGAATCGACCAGGCGGTCCAACAGTCCGAGCAGCTGCTCGACGTCGGCGAGGTGGAGGCCGGTGGTCGGCTCGTCGAGGATGTAGACGCCGCCTTTCGCGGCCATCTTGGTTGCCAGCTTGAGCCGCTGCCGCTCGCCGCCGGAGAGCGTGGTGAGCGGCTGGCCGATGCCGAGGTAGCCGAGCCCGACGTCGGCGAGCCGCTCGAGGATCTTGTGGGCGGCCGGGATACTGGCTTTGGCGCCGTCGGCGAAGAACTCCCCCGCCTCGCTTACCGACATCGCCAGCACCTCGCTGATGTCCTTGCCGCCGAACTCGTACTCGAGCACCTCGGCCTGAAACCGCTTCCCTTCGCACTCCTCGCAGACCGAGGCGACGCCCGCCATCATCGCCAGGTCGGTGTAGACGACGCCGGCGCCGTTGCAGTTGGGACAGGCGCCGTCGGAGTTGGCGCTGAACAGCCCGGGCTTGACGCCGTTGGCTTTCGCGAACGCTTTGCGGATCGAGTCGAGCAGCTTGGTGTAGGTCGCCGGGTTGCTGCGTCGCGAGCCGCGAATCGCCGCCTGGTCGACTGTCACTACCCCGTCCCGCCCCGACACCGAGCCGTCGATCAGCGAGCTCTTGCCAGAGCCGGCCACCCCGGTGATGACGACCAGCACCCCGAGCGGGATGTCGATGTCGACGTCCCGCAGGTTGTTGGTGGCGGCGCCGCGCACCTCCAGCGCCTCCGAGGAGGCCCGCACCGAAGGCTTCAGCGAGGCGCGGTCGTCCAGGTGCCGCCCGGTGAGCGTGTCGCTGGCGCGCAGGCCCTCGACGCTGCCCTCGAACACCACCTCTCCCCCTCGCTGCCGGCGCGCGGCCCGAGGTCGACGACGTGGTCGGCGATCGCGATCGCCTCGGGCTTGTGCTCGACGACGAGCACGGTGTTGCCCTTGTCGCGCAGCCGCAGCAGGAGCTCGTTCATCCGCGCGATGTCGTGCGGGTGCAGCCCGATCGTCGGCTCGTCGAAGACGTAGGTGACGTCGGTCAGCGACGAACCGAGCTGGCGGATCATCTTGGTGCGCTGTGCCTCACCGCCCGAGAGCGTGCCCGAGGCCCGGTCGAGCGAGAGGTACCCCAGCCCGATCTCCACGAACGAGTCGAGCGTCTCCCCCAGGGCCTCGAGCAGCGGCGCCACCGACGGCTCGTCGAGGCCGCGCACCCACCCGGCCAGGTCGCTGATCTGCATCGCGCAGGCGTCGGCGATGCTGACCTTCTTGATCTTCGACGAGCGGGCCGCCTCACTGAGCCGGGTGCCGTCGCACTCGGGGCAGGCGGTAAAGGCGATCGCCCGCTCGACGAACGCCCGGATGTGGGACTGCATCGCCTCCGGATCTTTTGAGAGGAACGACTTCTGGATCTTCGGGATCAGACCTTCGTAGGTCAGGTTGATGTCGTCGACCTTGATTTTGGTCGGCTCCTTATATAGGAGGTCCTTGAGCTCCACCTTGGTGAACTTGCGGATCGGCTTGTCGGGGTCGAAGAAGCCACAGCCCCTGAAGATGCGGCCATACCAGCCGTCCATGCTGTAGCCGGGGACAGTCAGCGCGCCCTCGTTAAGCGACTTGCTCTCGTCGTAGAGCTGGGAGAGGTCGAAGTCGGTGACCTTGCCGCGGCCCTCGCAGCGCGTGCACATGCCGCCGCTGCGGGAGAAGTTCACCCGCTCGGACTTCCCATCGCCTTTCTTCAGCATCCCGGACGCCTCGACCGAGGCGACGTTGAAGGAGAACGCGTTGGGCGAGCCGATCCGCGGCTTGCCGATCCGACTGAAGAGGATGCGCAGCATCGCGTTGGCGTCGGTGGCAGTGCCAACCGTGGAGCGGGCGTCGGCGCCCATCCGCTCCTGGTCGACGATGATCGCGGTCGTCAGGCCGTCGAGCACGTCGACCTCGGGCCGGGCGAGCGTCGGCATGAAGCCCTGAACGAAGGCGCTGTAGGTCTCGTTGATCAGCCGCTGCGACTCCGCCGCGATCGTGCCGAACACCAGCGAGCTCTTGCCCGAGCCGGAGATTCCGGTGAACGCGGTCAGCCGCCGCTTCGGGATCTCGACGTCGATGTCCTTGAGGTTGTTGACCCGCGCGCCGTGAACGCGGATCAGGTCGTGACTGTCGGCGACGGGCGGCGCGGGCGAGCGCGCGTCTTTCTTCTTGGCCACTTGGCTCTAGGCGGCGGGTGGCTGGTCGATGCGCACCAGGTTGCCGGAGGGATCGCGCACGGCGAAGTCCCGCGTGCCCCAGGGCTGGTCGGTCGGCTCCTGCACGATCTCGGCGCCCGAGGCGTCGACCTTCTCGAAGCTGGCGTCGAGATCGTCGCTGTGGAAGTGGACGCCGTTGAGAGCGCCCTTGGCGATCAGGGCGGCGAGCGCGTCCTGGTCCGCGGGGCTGCCGTTCAGGTAGTTGGTGAGGACGATCGCGACGCCGGGTTGGGAGCCAGCACCGACGGTGATCCAGCGGAACTCGCCTTTGGCGACGTCGTTGCGCAGCTCGAGGCCGAGCGCGTCGCGGTAGAAGGCAAGTGCCGAGTCGGGGTCATGGACTAGAACGAAGCATTGGGAGAGTGTGAGGTTCATGCCGGCAAGGCTAGGGAGCCAGGGCCACGGGCGTTTGTCCAATCCTGCTCGGTTCGCGGCTCGGACGGGTGAGGTCCTTGGCGATGCAGCCCGGCACGCCCGCAAGCGCGCCGTGGTCGCGGGCCCGGTAGGCCGTCGGCGTCTCCCCCACCAGCTGCGTGAAGCGGGTGCTGAACGAGCCGAGCGACGTACACCCGACCTCCATGCAGACCTCGGTCACCGAGATGTCGCCGCGACGCAGCAGCGCCTTCGCCCGCTCGATTCGCCGCGTCATCAGGTACCCGTAGGGCGTCTCCCCGTAGGTCGCGCGGAACTGTCGCGAGAAGTGCGCGCTCGACATCAGCGCGGTGCGGGCGAGCGCGGCGACGTCGAGTGGCCGCGCGTACTCGCGATCTATTAGATCCCGAGCGCGGCGCAGGTGCGCGAGGTTGTCGATCTCCTCCGGCGTCACAGGGCCAAGTGTAGGAATCAAACAAACGCCGCCAAAACTGGCCAGCCAGCCAGTAGTATCCGGGACGGTGGCTGACCAGGCGAAGAGCGCGAAGGCAGCACGGGCCCTCGAGGACGAGCTCGTGCTCGAGCGGGAGCACTGGGTCGACGGTCCACCCCAGGCTCTGTTCGAGCAGATGCGCGGGCGCTGCCCGGTTCACTGGACGTCTGAAGTCACCGAGCTGCCGGAGGCGGCGGGCTTCTGGTCGGTAACGACCGCCGATGACGTCCACGCGGTCAGCCGCGATTGGGAGACCTACTCCTCCGAACTCGGCGGCGTCGTCGCGATCGACGAGGTCTTCCCGATCGAGCTGGCGCGGGCGATGTTCATCGGCATGGACCCGCCCAAGCACGACCGCCTCAAGGCCCTCTTCCAGGCCGGCTTCACGCCGAAGCGAATCGCCGCCCACGAGGAGTCGATCCGCAAGATCGTCGTCGACGTGCTCGACCGCCTCGAGGGCCGCGAGAGCTGCGACCTCGTCACCGACGTCGCCCAGCCCGCGGTCTCGCGGGTGATCGGCAGCTTCATGGGGATCCCAGAGCGCGACGACGCGGCCTGGGCAGAGTTGATGAACATGGCCCTGGCAGCGAGCGACCCGGACTACAGTCCGGAAGGCGCCGACAGCATCGAAGCCGTGATCCAGAAAGCGGTCACCGAGATCTTCGCCCGCTGCAGCACGATGATCGCCGAGCGACGCGAGAACCCGACCGACGATCTCACCACGGTCCTCGTCAACGCCGAGGTCGAAGGCGAGACGACTCGAGGAGCACGAGATCGTGATGGGCTTCTTCCTCCTCGTCGCCGCCGGCAACGACAGCACCAAGGCGACCTACTGCAGCGGCATGCGAGCGCTTCTGGAAGATCCCGGCCAGCTCCAGCTCGTCCTCGACGACCCAGCCTTGATCCCCAGCGTGGTCGAGGAGTCGCTGCGGATGTTCCCCGCCTTCGCCCATTTCCGCCGCACCGCGACCAAAGACACCGTTCTCAACGGCCAGGAGATAAAGCAGGGCGAGAAGGTAGTGATGTGGTACGCGTCCTCGAATCGCGATGCCAGCCGCTACGAGGACCCCGACCGCTTCGACGTCCACCGCAACCCGGAGCACCAGGCTTTCGGCGCCGGCGGCCGCCACTTCTGCCTCGGCACGGCGCTGGCCCGGCTCGAGCTGAAGATCCTCCTCGAGGAGACCCTCGCCCGCTACCCGGATATGACTCTCGACGGCAAGCCAACCTTCGTCGAGTCGGCCTTCCTCAACCAGCTCAAGACGCTCCCGGTCCGGCTCACGGCCTAAAGCCGCCGCCACGGCGTCAACGAGCGATGACACCGGCCTCAGCGGCAGGCACCGCATAGGCAGCAGCGAGCGTCGCAACCGTCTCGTGAGCGTTGAGCCCGCTTGGATTGGGGACCACCCAGAGCGCCGCGCCGGACCAGCGGGCGGCGCTATCGAGCGTGTCCGGCTGGCGACCCAGAGCCGCGCCGCGCTCGCCGAAGGCGTCGCGGTAGGCGGTGATGCCGGCGATCGCGACGACCGCCGGCCGGTGCTCGGCGACGAACCGCTGCAGCCGCTCGCCGCCCTCGCGCAGCTCTTCTGGCGAGAGCTCAGATGCGCGCGCGGTGGCGCGCCGCACGAGGTTGGTGATCCCTACGCCCCGCGCGACGAGATGGGCGCGGTCGGCAGCGGTCATCCCGGCGACTCGATCGACCTCGTAGTCGGTGATGCCGGCCGCGGCCAGCGCCGGGTAGAAGCGGTTGGTGGGATGCGCGAAGTGGGTTTTGACCGCCGCGGTCCACAGGCCCGGGTTGATGCCGACGAACAGCAGCCTCAGGCCCGACCCGACGAGGTCGTCGACCTCATGGCCGCGGAACTCCTCCAGCTCCAAACGCGTGAACCGCATGCCGCGCTACTGCTTTTCGATGTCCCTGCCGGGGCCGCCGACCAGCTTGTCGTTGCCGCTGCCGCCCTTCAGGGTGTCGCGGCCGAGCCCACCGAGCAGCTTGTCCGCCCCAGTGCCACCGTAAAGAATGTCGTTTCCGCGCCCGCCGTCGATCTTGTCGCTGTCCGCGCCGCCACTAAGGCTGTCGTTGAGGTTGCCGCCGGCGATGGAGTCGAAGCCAAGCCCCCCGTCGAAGATGTTGATGTGGCCCGGAGCCCCGATGAACTTGTCGCTGGAGAATTCGGTCGGATCGCTCACCGTGGAGATGGCGTGGATCTCGATCGGGCCCTGGCCGCCGCCGAGATCGTCGGGCAGTTGCGAGAAGTCGAAGAGGGTGGACACGGACGAAGAAGCCTCGATTCGCCTCAAGTCACGGCAGTAGACAGGGCCGTTGTCGACGAAAGCGCCGCTGACGGTGATCTCGCCGTCGCTCGCACAGCGAGGGACGATTTTCCCCTCGCCGCCATTAACCGTGAGCACACCGTTGGCGAAGGCGCCAAAGGCATCCGCCCTCGCCGGCACGAGCACCGCGATTGCCAGCGCGAGCGTCGCCCCGATCAACACCCAGCAGGATGACCCACCGAACCGAAGCCGAAGCGCTGTCATCGCTGCCATCAATCGAGCTTAGAGCGTCTCGGTTGCCACTAGGTAGCTCGTTTGATTAGACGTGTGAGCTCGTCGAGGCGCTCGAGGCGGGCCGGGTCGGCGAGGGCGTCGATGGCAACGATCCTGCCGCCGGCGACGGTGAAGGCCAGCACTGAGAACGGTCTGCCCTGGGGAGCGACGAGGACCCCCGGGACGCCGTTGACGAGGACGGGGTGAACGAACGGTGCGAGGTGAGCGAAGGTCTGCGCACGGCCGGCGACCTCGACCGCGCCGCGAATCACATGGTTGGCCGAGGGGCGGGCCGCGCCGCCGTCCGAGCGGAGGACGACTTCGGGGTGAAGGACTTCGACAAGCGCATCGAAGTCGCCCTCACGGGAAGCCTCGAAGAAGGCCTCGACGACCTCTCGCTGGCGATCGAGGTCGACGTCGGGCGCCGTCGGTTCGGCATCGACCCGCTTGCGGGCACGGCTGGCGGCCTTTCTCGCGGCGACCGGCGAGCGGTCGAGCAGATCGGCCACTTGCTCGAAGGGAACCGAGAACATGTCGTGCAGGACGAAGGCGACGCGCTCCTCCGGGCTGAGGGTCTCGAGCACGCCGAGCATCGCCAGGCCGACCGAGTCGGCGACGAGGGCCTCGTGCTCTGGGTCGCCACCCTCAATCGGGCTGACGATCGGGTCGGGCACGTGGGGGCCGAGCGGCTCCTCCTGGCGAGCCTTGCGAGCGCGCAACATGTCGAGGCAGATCCGCGCGACCACGGTCGTCAACCAACTCGACAGGTTCTCGATCTCCTCCGCGTCGCTCCGAGCCAGCCGCAACCAGGCCTCCTGCACCGCCTCCTCCGCTTCGCCGCTGGCGCCGAGCATGCGAAAAGCGACCGCCCAGAGGCGGCTGCGGCTCTGCTCGAACCGCCTCGCCAGATCCTGCTGTTCCAACTCGGTCACATCTCTGCCCTCAGCTCCGTCATACCCATGAGACCAGAAAAAAGGCCGACTCAGCGGCGGCCCAGATTGAAAGGAAAGCAACCATGGCAAGAGAGAAGAAGATCGCGGTCGCCGGTGCGACCGGCCGCCTCGGCCGCCCCACCGTCGAGATCCTGCGCGAGCGCGGGCACGAGGTGGTGCCGATCTCGCGTGGCGAGGGCGTTGACGTGATCACCGGCGAGGGTCTCGCGGCCGCGCTGGAGGGAGTCGACCTGATCGTCGACGCCGCCACCGGCCCCTCCCCCGACCAGGCGGAAGCAACCGAGTTCTTCACGACCGCGGCGCGCAACCTGCAGCAGGCCGGCGCCGAGCACGGCGTCGAGGGCATCCTCGTCGTCTCGATCGTCGGCACCGACCACTTCAACACCGGCTACAACGCCGCCAAGGTGGCCCAGGAGAGAGCCCACCTCAACGGGCCCGTTCCCGCCCGCATCCTGCGCGCCGCCCAGTTCCACGAGTTCGTCGCGGAACTGGTCAAGTGGACGACCCAGGGCGACACCGCCTACCTGCCCCCGATGCGCACCCAGCTCGTCGCCGCCCGCAGCGTCGCCGAGGCGCTCGCCGACCTCGTCGAGGAGGCGGATTCCGCACCCCTTGGCAACCCGATCGCCGAAGTGGCCGGGCCCCGCGAGGAGAACCTGCTCGAGGCAGCGAAGCTCCTCGCCACCCAACGCGGCAACGGCCCGCGCATCGAAGCCGGGGAGTTCTTCGACGACCCGGAAGGCCTCTACCCGGCCGGAGCCGTCCTCCCCGGCCCGCTGGCCAAGCTCGCCGGCCCCACCTACGAGAAGTGGCTCAACCAACAGAAATAAGAATCCAATGTCGAATCCGCGTGTCCCCATTCGTCTCATGGGTAGAGGGGACTCAGGGAAGCTCCCCGCGACCGAAGGAGAATCGAGATGGGAAAGCTGATCGCGACAACACAGGCCACCATCGACGGCGTCATCGACCCGGTCGGCGAGTGGGTGCAAGCGGATGGAGACCACGGCGAGCACTCGTTCGAGCGCCAGGCAGCATCCAGCGGGCTGGTGCTCGGCCGCAAGACCTACGAGGGCCTGGCGGGATATTGGCCGAGCAAATCGGGCAAATGGGCGGACATGGTCAACGCGATGCCGAAGCACGTGGGCTCCAACACCCTGTCCGGCGAGCTCGAGTGGAACGCGACCCTGCTCGAGGGGGACCTCGAGGACTCGATCCCGAAGCTGAAGGACGAGGTCGACGGCGACCTCTTCATGCACGGCAGCGGCGAGTTCGCCTACGCCCTCGCCGAGAAGGGCCTGATCGACGAGTACGAGATCTACCTGAACCCACTCGTCTGGGGAGAGGGAAACGTCCACGTGCTCGGCGACAGGGGAACCGTCCGGATGCAGCTCGAGGACATAAAGCGGTTCGACTCCGGCGTGGTCCTCCTCACCTACCTGCCGGCGTCTTGACCGCCGCTGGGGCTCAGCCCGTCAGCCGCGTCCGCTCGAGACGCGCCCGGCTTTCCAAACAACATTGCGGTTGGGGCTCCGGAAGCACCTACACTCCACGCTGGGGGTATCAGTTCTCGACTCAGAATTGAGAAGGAAAGAGGGCATTGCCAGACCAGCATCAGATCATCGCGGACCAGCTTGATGAACTGGTCCAGCAGGGCAAAGCGATTGATTGGCGAGAGCGGATCCGGTCTAGCTCCGAGCTTCAGAAGCAACTTGAAGATCGAGGCCAGGAAAGTGCCTCTAAATCCAAGAAAAGCGCAAGCTCCAAACAGAGGGGAGATAAAGCCAAGCAGCGCAAGGAGATAGTAAAAAAGATCCTGGAAACCCCCTTTGGCGAGGATTATCAACCTTGGTACTCGCAAGCACTACGAGTTGTTGAGCAGCTGCTCCCTGATCGCTATCAGGAGTTCTGTGAACTCTATCGACCCCAGAAAACACCCAAAGAGCTAGACTGGGTCACATACACGATTAGCGAGTATGTCCACGGCACGGTAGTCACACGGGGGTGGGATCGGGAACCTGTTTTCGATTCCACTGCATCAGCCCTAGCCAAGCTTCGCAATCAGATCAACATCTTGGCGTCTGCGCAAGACCGACTGGACTCTGCTCTTGTTGATATTCGAGGCACGCTGGAGAGCACTCTGCTCGACGACGAGCTGGCGACGGCCAGTGAGCTCTTGACGGCCAAGCATCTGCGCTCAGCAGGCGTGGTCGCTGGCGTCGTCTTGGAGCGGCACTTGAAGCGAGTCATTGCCAATCACGAAGTCACCTTCCGCAAGAAGTCGCAGATTGGAAGCCTCAATGATGCGCTCAAGGAGGCGAAGGTTTATGACCTGGCTCAATGGCGCTTCGTTCAACGCATGGGCGACATTCGCAATCTCTGCGGCCACGACGGGGAACGCAACCCGACGGCCGAAGAGGTTGAGGATCTCATCCGTGGCACGGAGAAAGTGATCGCGACTATTTTCTAGCCGCCCTAGTTCGGCAGGTCGCCGTACTGGAAAACGGCCTCGGCTATCGGAGTTAGCTCCTTGAGCGGGAGAGGCACCTCGGCCTTATTGGCGCGAACTGCGACCTGGAGCGGGTTGCTTGCGGCCTGTTGCCTCTGCCAGTGCCAAGAGTAGTTGGTGAATAGGACAACCGAGAATGGTTCTCGCTCTCCAGTGGTCTCGTGGCCGTAATGCCCAAGAACTTTCTCTTCCAAGGCAGAGATCCAGTCCTCCGCAGATACGGTCTCGACGATGGGCAAGTTCAAATCAAGGCAAACTACGTATGGTCGCCTATCCGTTTTCTTTTCCAGAGCACGCTCCAGCAGATTCTTCACATCAATATCGAGAGAGCCAATGTCGGGCGGTTGGCCTGGTCGCCCAAGTATTCCGCTCCGATGGCGGCTCTTCGCCTCCACGGCTATCTCGATTTTTTCACGCCGAGCGATGAACTCGGGGAGTTTACGACTGGTGTCGGTGATCCACTCGATCTCGAAGCCCGCCCTGACAAAAACTGCTGCAATCGCAGTCTCATAACGCGCTCCTTGAAACTGGTCTTTGTGTCGAAGGCGAGCCAGGAGAGCTGAAGGAAGAGCGAAGGCATGCCCGAGGGTGTAAGAGTCGTAGGCAAGGCATAGGAGCGCCTTAGCGTCACCTGGCAAAGCGGCCGTGTAAAGGCGCTTTCCTTCTTGACGCACTTCAAAGCCCTCTACTTTCCCGGCTTGGAGCTCCCTCATCAGGTTCCACCAACGCTCGATGGGATGGCGTTTTGTCTCCGGAAGTTTCTGTTGCGCTTCCCACCAGTCTTGACCCAGCTCTCGATAGAGATGGTCAAGGAAAAATTCGTGACGAGTGATGTGGGGGTCGCTGATTGCGATTCTGTCACCGACCACGCGGACGACCTTGCTCGAGGCCTCCCAAGGGGTCTCGATGAACTCGCGGCCAACTAGCCGCCCATCGGTATCGCGCGCAGGCGAGGGGGCAGGCTGCTTGTCGCTTTCTTCACAGCACTTCTTGTACTTGAGACCGCTTTCGCAGTGGCAAAGTGCGTTACGCCCGAGCTTCATAACTCAAAGGTAAACATGCGGCCGCAGGGCTCCACCGATACCCCTCCCCGAGGTTCCGCCGGCGAACAGTTTCGGCCAGCCCGCCCTCTCAGGGCAGACGTTCACTATTGCTCGCTAGTGGCGATGCCCGATCGGCGCCCGCACGCGGAAATGCTTGATCGCCGCCGGGCCGCGCAGCCCGGTCGGGCCGATGGCGCGCACGCGCAGCGCGTGTCGGCCGTACGGGACCCAGTAGCGCAGCGGCGAGTCACAGGGGCGGTAGCGACCGCGGTCGGGCTTGCACTCGAATTCCCTGGCCCCGGTCGGCGAGTAGAAGCGAAAGCGGGCGCGAACGCGATGGCGGCGCGTGACTATGACCTTCCAAAAGTGTTCGGCGAAGACGAGGACCGTGCGGGGGCGCCGGCGAGCCTTGCGAGCTCGACGCTTACCGGGCGGATTGCCCGAGATCGAGAACGGATCGGTGGCGGTGAAGATACGACCGTCAGGGCCGGCCAGGGCACAGAGCGAGGTCGAGGCGCAGGAGGCCGCGAAGAGCGCGTTCCGCGGCGGCTGCATTTCTTTCCCATTCTCGGTGGGTCGGAAGGGAACGAGGTTCTCGAAATGCCAGGAGCCGGCGCCTCTCGTTGGATCGGTCGAGGTAAGAACGTCGCCGTTGTTGTCGACCGCCACGCAGCGACTTGCGGTGGGACAGGAGACGCCGGTGATCTGCACCGAGCCGCCGGCGTCTGCCTCGCTCCAGCTGGCGGCGGCGGTGGGGTCGGTCGAGGTGAGGATGTTGCCGGTCAGGTTGCCGGCTGCACAGAGCAGGGTCGATACGCAGGCGACTCCTTCCAAGTCACCAGGCCCGCCCGGGGTCCCCGCTTCCGTCCACGCCGAGGCGCCACCGGTGGGGTTGGTCGAGGTAAAGATCCGGCCTTCACGAGCGACGGCGACGCACAGCGAGGGCGTCCCGCAGGAGACACCGCGGAAATCGAGCGAGCCAAGCCTGGTCACCTGCCACTGCCCCGCGGTCGGGTTGGTCGACGTCAGCACCTTGCCGCCGTTGGAATTGTTCGACCCTCCGGAAACCGCCACGCAGAGGACAGGTGAGGGACAGGAGACCGCGATCAGGTGAGTGGCGCCGCGATCCCCGTCTTCGTTGACGTCGCCGACCGACCAGGCATCCGCACCGCCGGTTGGGTCGGTCGAGACATAGACGGAGCCTTCGTACCCCACCGCGACGCAGAGGCTCTCGCTTGCGCAGGAGACGCCATTGAGCGATCCGCGGGGGGTGGAGCAGAATGACACCGATTCCCCATCTTCCAGGCAACTCTGCCTCGGCTCGTCGTAGGTAGGGCTGACCGCATGCCACTTGGCGGCGCCGCCGGTCGGCGCTTGCGAGAAGGCGACCGTGTTGAGGCCGCCGATGGCGATGCAGAGAGACTCGTTCGGGCAGGAGATCCCGGAGAGCGGCGGCCCCCATTCGTCCCCCGGCCTGGGGGGCAGCTGCCGTTCGGACCAGTTCGAGGCCGCGGCCGCGCCGGCAGGCGGGGCAATCGTCGCAAGCAGGGCAATCGCGAGGCAGGAGGCAATAGTGATGCGTTTTACGGTGCGTGCATCACTCATCCGGCACCCCGTGCGTGGAGTCGACGATCCCCGACCGCAGGTAGGCGGTCTCACGGAAAGGAGTGCCGGCCGGAGCCCCATACTCGTCAATGGCCTTCGGGCCGAGGATCATTTCGGCCTCAGCGAGGACCTTGCCGGTGTGGGGATCGAAGATGAATCTGCGGCCGAATCCGCGTTCCCTGACCCAGCCGATCGCGTCTCCCCGGCGTCCGGCCACATCGGCCACATCGCGCTCGAACCCGATGCCCGGAATTTCAGCGAGGGCGTTGAAGGCGGCCGCGCGCAGCGCCGGACTGGCGATCGGTTCGCTGAGGATTTCCAGGAGCCTTTCGACCGTCGCACCCCCTCTGGGCGAATCGGCCGGCGAGGGATCGACCGGCGAGCGCCCACCGCGGCGGTTTTCGATGGCGAGGCGCAGGGCTTCCGGCTCGGTTGGAAGCCGGGAGAGTCTGGACATGTAAGTGAATTCGTGGCGACCCCTGAAGGCCTTGGACGCGTACTCCTTCACCGGGCGCCCGGAGCCGTCGCGGCCCACATGGTGTTCGTCAGGGTCGTAGGCAAAGGGCGGTGGCGAGCCCGCCTCCTCCCAGCGTTCTTGGTCGACGCTCGAGAGAAAGTCGACCCGGCCGAGGGTTTCTCGCTCGCGCGTCGTGCCGTCGGTAGCGGTCCAGACTTCCTTCAGCGTCGGAACCAGTGCGGGCATCGCGTTGCCCTTGGAGCCCAGCTGCCTATCCGTGAAATACCTCGGCTTCGTCCTCGACCCAGACGCTGGGCCGTCCGGATCCCAGGCTTCGAGGTGGACCTCCATCGTCTTCGCGTAGAGGAACTGCCCAGGTGCGGGCGGTGCCTCGACTTGGTCGTCAGACGCTTCCGCGGCGATGGCAGCCTGGCGAAGATTGGCGGCGATCGCGGCTTGGCTTAGGGCTTCGTCGCCGCGCGGAGCGTAGGCGGACCCGCCCCCCTCACTGAGCCCAAAGGCACCAAAACCGCTGGGCAGCGCCGGAACCAGCTTGCAGGGTTCGACCGGGCCTTCAGCCACTCCCATCTTCGTGATGCTCCCCCCTTCGGGGTCGCCGTCGTAGGGGACGGGCGTTCCGGAGAGAACGACGCTCTGATCGGGGCGAAACGCTTTGGGGTCCAGGTTGATGTTGGGAACCAAATCGCGCATTTCGTCTTGGGAGATCTCGCCACGCCTGTACTTCCCGAAGCTTTCGCGCGATGCCTTAGCGCTTGCCTTGGCGCTTCCGATCCCGATGGTGATCCCGCCGGGACCTCCCATGGTCATCCCGCCGAAAGAGCCGCCGCCTGGGAGATGCACGACCGAGGTCGTGTAGTGGGGTTCTCGGCAGACCTTCCCGGCGGGCAGCCAGGTCACCTGGGATTTGATTCCGGCTTCCTCGAGGGCTCCCTCGAGGCCGGAGGCGTCTTCGAGGCTGTAGATCTTGATCGTGACTCCGCCGCCCTTCTGCGGTTCGACGGCGAAGGCCCTCGGAGGGTTGTCGCCGCCAGCACTGACGATCAGTGCGACCGCGACGGCTGCGAGAGCCGTGGCCGCGCCCAACGCCAGGCGAGGGCCGCGCCGGCGCCAGGCAGGCGGGGCGACCTGCGCCTCCGCAGCCTCCGCGGAAGCCGCGCCACGCTCGGCGACGACCGCCTTCAGCCGGGCGAGGAGCCGCTGCTCGAAATCGGGATTCGGTTTCTGCTCCGGACTCACGATCGGTCCTCCTTCCTTGGGTTCGGTTGGTTGGCCGCTGCCTCGAGGTCGTCGCGCAGCTTGCGCCGCGCCCGGTACAGGCGCACGCGGGCGGTGCCCGCTCGCACGCCGACCACGGCCGCCGCCTCGGCCACGGTCAGCTCGTCGATCGCCACCAGCTCCAGCACCGCCCGCTCCGCTTCGGGAAGGCGGTCCATCGCTTCGTAGAGGCGACGCGACTGGGCGGCGGCGTCGATCCGTGCATCCATCCGCGCCGCGTCCTCCTCGTCGAGCAGGGCGCTGCCGCGAAACCGCTCCTCCCGCGCCCGCTCGCGACCGCGTCGGCGGCGGTCGTTGGCGACGAGAGCGCGGGCGATCCCGTAAAGCCACGCCTTCGGCGTGCCGCTCCGTGGCCGGTAACGGTGGGCCGAGTCGATCGCGGCGAGAAAGATCTCCGCGGTCAGGTCGGCGGCCCGCTCGCGGTCCCCGACCCGGCGGGCGACGAACCGCTGCAGGTCCTCGCACCTGCTCGCGGTAGAACGCCTCGAACAGGTCGGGATCGGTACCGATCCAGCGCAACTGCTCGGCGCCGACGCCGCGCCCGCGGGCGGCAACCACACGCAGGCTGCGACTGAGCGCGCTCGGCGCCGTCGGCACCGCTTCCTCTGTCTCCATGCCCCTTATTGGTCGCGGAGGAGGAAAGCGTTACCGGCTGGAGTCCTCAGCCGATCTTCTCCGCCAGCTCGACGATGATCCCCGCCGGGCCGCGGACGTAACAGAGCCGATAGATGTCCTCGTAGTTCACCAGCTCCCCGACCAGCTCGCCGCCATGCGCTCGCAGGGCGGCGAGCGACGCCTCGACGTCGTCGACGAGGAAGAGGAGGTGGCGGATGCCCGGGGCATTGGGCGGCGCCGGCGTCTCGTCGCCCTCGTACGGGGGCGTGCGGTACTTGGCCAGCTCGAGCTTGCTGCCGTCACCCGGGGTCCGCAGCATGACGATGTCCGCGCGCACTCCCTCGAGCCCGTTGATGCGGTCCACCAAGCTCCCCTCGACGGACGTTTCACCATCTATTTCGAGCCCGAGCGCGACGAAGAACGCGGTCGCCGCCTCGAGGTCCTCGACGACAACGCCGATGTGCTCCATGCGCTGGATCCCCACTACTGGTCAGCCCACCAGTCGCGCTGGCCATCGACGTCTCCGCGCGGATCCTCGCCGAGATTGGGGGCGCCGATGACGAGAATCTCGAGGCCCTCCGGCCCGGCCTCGTAGCCTCGCCACGTACCGGGCGAGACGCGCACCGCGTCCCATTCCCCCAGCTCGACGATCTCGTCGTCGAGCTTCATCCGCCCACTCCCGCGCAGGACCACGTACACCTCCTCCTGCTTCTTATGCGTGTGGCCGTAAGGAAAGCGATAGCCGGGCGGGACGCGCTGGTAACCCAAGCCGGACCGCTCTAGCTCGAGCGCCTGGGTCGCCAAGCGGAACTCCAGGTCCGGCGAGCCGTCGAAGTTAGACCCGACGTCGTCCACATCCTCCTTGAGGTTCCTGAGAGTGAACGGCACGGCGCAAATCCTATGGCAACCGACTTCTTTACTCAGGATGTCTGATATACACGCCTCGGTTTGAGATGAATGAAAACGAGCTGAAAGCTGCGGGAGCAGCGGCGGAGCAGCTTGCGCGGGCGGTGGACCAGGAGGACGGTGCGCTCGCCCCCGTCTACGAGTCGCTCGACGTTGCGATCGCCGAGCTCACCGATGGCGGCTATCAGCCGAGCGATCTGCTGCCGGTCGGCGCCGAGCCGGGCTTGGGCTTCTCGCTCAACGAAAAGCGCGATGGCAAGACGCTGTGGCAGGCGATCTCGATCGCGGGCAGGGACAGCCTCTGCGATTCCGGCAGCGAGCTTCGGCGCCGTCTCAGCGGCGAGGGCAATATGTCCGCCAGCGCCCTCGTCGCGCTGATCATGGCCTCGCTCGGGCTACCGGCAATTGCAGTCGCGATTGCGATTGCCGTAGCGGGCTACATCCTCGCGGTTGGCTTGCCCGGGTTCTGCAACTGGGCCAAGGCAGAGCCGGATGGGCCTCCGGCAGCTTAAGACGGCGCTTAGCACCGCCGAGTTCGCCCCACACACCCTCGCCCTCGGCACGGAGCTCGACCTCGAGCTCGCGCTCTCGGCACCCGCCCGCGACTTCATCGCGACCGTCTGGCCGCAGGGCCTGGGAGACCTGCTCGACGCCGAGCCGCTGAGCCCAGAGGTGATGGGCCTCTATCTCTCTCTGGAGCCCGACGATCGCATGGAGGTGCTCGCCTACGCCGGCTTCGACAACCACGAGCTCGTCCACCGGCTCGATTTCCTCACCACGCCGTTCGGCGTCGCCTTCCACGGCAGGGCGTGCCTGGAGACCATAGGCCTGCTGCTCGAATCGGCCGAGCTGGTCGCCGAGCTGGAGAGGACCAACGCGGAGATGCCGCTGCGCGACATCCCGCCCCTCGCCGACCAGCTCGTCGTCAGCGGCGGCGTTGAGACGCTCTACGCGCGCGTCCGTTGGTTCGACTCGGTCCGCGGCGCCTCGCCGAAACACGTCCAGCCCGGCTGGATGGGCACGCCTGGGTCACTGCCCCTCGCCGGCCGGGAAGCTCGATCTGGTGACGATCCACGAACTGCTGCCGACGGTGAGCATTCCCGATACCGGGGGCGCCTACCTGAAGCCTCTGACGATCCTCGAGACGCGCGCTGTCGCGCACACCGCCCTCTTCCTGCTCACCCGCCTCGGCGGGGACGACGCGGCCGCGGCCGACATCGCCCTCTTCCTCGAGACGTTCTACACGCCGCGCGAGGCGTTCCCCGACTACCGCTTCCTCCTCGACCTGTTCGCCGAGCTGCAGGGCGGCAAGAACTTCGTCGATCTCGTCGAGAAGCGCGGTGCGGGCGGCCTCGTCGTCGCCCTCAAGGCCATGGCGATCGTCTGCTGGTACGCGCTGCACGCGCCGCCGGAGAGCCGCCCCGAAGGTCAGGCGAACGCGAGTCCGATGTTGCGCCTGGTGATCGCGCTGAACGCACTCGTCGCCTATCTGCAAGAGGGCAACACGACGATCGACGCCGTCAAGTTCCTCGATGGGGTGGACGCCGAGCAGCAGGAAAAGGAGTTCGGGATTCGGGGAAGCCGCGAGACACTCGGCCATTCGGTCCTGTACCTGAGAAAGGTGCGCCGGCACAATCGCGAGGTGAATCCGCATCCGGCGCTGCGGAATCACTTCGAGAGCGTGCTCTCGATTCAACAGAGCCTGCTGGAAGCTCGCCATGAGCTCGGCTACGACTTTCCCACCGGCATGTCGGAAAGCGGCAGCGCCATCGCCGGTCTGCCGGTGGACGAAATCGATCCTCGCCTCCTTTTTGGCGGCGAGGGGCCGCCGGAGAGTGTGCGGCAGTGGTTTCGCCTGCGCGAGATGCTCCTCTTCCGCTATGCCCGACCGCCCGGGTTCTGGGAGGAGCTGTGGACCGCGATCGGCGCCTACCCGGAGGCCGGCCCGCCGCCCGAGATCTCCCCGCAACAGCTCGCCCTCGAAAGGGCCCGCTTCATCGCCGATGGGGTCTGGGTCACCGAAGGGGAGATCCGCGAAGTCATGAATAAGTCCGTCACCCTGATTCCCTTGCATACCGCGACCCTGCCGGCGACGTTCGCCAGGAGCGAGGCCGGGGAAGACGACACGGTCGAAACCTCCTGGGAGGCGTTCGTCCCGCCGGGGGACCGCTTGCTCGCCTTGAAAGTGAAGTTCGTCGGCGTGAGTGAGCAGATTCGCCTGCTGTTCTCGCTCGAGCGGCACCGCGAGATGCTCGGGGCCATTGCCCTCTCGGAGACGGTCCATCTATTCAGCTATGCCGCTCTTTCCGCTCTCGGTCAGGGCGACGCGGAGGCAGCCGGCGTCATCGTTCACATCGAGGGTTCCCGCCAGATGCTGGGCAGGCTCCTCCGCGAGCCGATGGCGCGGGAGCTGAGGCGCTCTGCTGAGGGCTGGCATGCGACGCTCAGCCGCGACGGTGCCGAGATCCTGAAGCTGTCGGTCGAGGCATATGGGTGGCCGAGCCTGAGCGACGCGGCTGACGCCTTCGAAGCGATCGCTCGGGCCGAGCCGAAGGAGGGGGTGCTCACCTTCGACGTCATGAACCACCCGGACGACGGCGAGCCACGTGTGCTGGCGGCGGTCGGCAGCGCGGACGCGTTCGAGCGGTTCCGCCGGGAAGCTCATCGATGGCAGCGGAGCGACGCCTCACTTGCTGTCCGAGGCGCAGGCGGAGGACTTGATCGACGACTTCGAGACCAAGATCGTCAAGGCGGCCACGGAGAGTGGCAACCCGGCGGCACTCCAGCCGCTCGACCTGAAGCCGCTCCAGATTCGCCTCGACTGAGCGCCCTCGCCTATGCGACGTTCCCGAGCCGGGTATTGATTCCATGTCGAGAAGCGTCGGCGGGCTCCGCTCACAGGTGAAGGGCCACAACAGGCAGCCCACGACATAAGGAGACAACGATGCCGAAGTACCTGCTGCTCAAGCACTACCGCGGCGGCCCGGAGTCACACCGTCCCGTGCCCCCGATCGACCAGTGGGCCCCCGAGGACGTGGAGGCGCATATGGCCTTCCAGAATCACGTCAGCGAGCTGCTCGAGGAGAACGGCGAGTACGTCGACGCGCGGGCACTCGCGCCGGCGCGCACCTGGGTGCGCTATGGCGGCCCGGACGCCGCCCCCGTCACCACCGACGGCCCGCACCCCGAGACCAGCGACCTGATCGCCGGCTGGTGGATGATCGACGTCGATTCGCACGAGCGTGCGGTTGAGCTCGCGGCCTACGTCTCCTCCGAGCCCGGCCCGGGCGGGGAGCCGCTCTACGAGTGGATCGACGTCCGGGAGGTCATGTGGGAGCGTCCCTCCGACGACTGACGCGGCGTGATCGATGAGCCGACGCGACGGCTGGACGAGGGCGCGCTGCGCACCCTCGTCCCGCGGGTGCTCGCGGGCCTGGTCCGGCGGGGCGAGGACTTCGATGCCGCCGAGGACGCGCTGCAGGAGGCGCTGCTGGAGGCTCTCCGGGTGTGGCCCGAGCACCCACCGCGCGAGCCGGGCGCGTGGCTGGCGACGGTCGCGACCCGGCGGCTCGTCGACGCCCGCCGCAGCGAGGCCGCCCGGCACCGCCGCGAGGAGGTGACGTACGCCGAGCCGACGCCCGCTGCCACCGAAGAGGGCGACGACACCCTCTTCCTGCTCTTCTGCTGCTGCCACCCCGACCTTGCGCCCGCCTCCCAGGTGGCGCTAACCCTGCGCGCCGTCGGCGGTCTCACCACCCGGGAGATCGCCGACGCCTTCTACGTGCCGGAGGCGACGATGGCGCAGCGGATCAGCCGGGCCAAGCGCTCTCTCCGGGACCAGCCCCTGGACCAGCCGGGCGACCTCGCCGTCGTGCTGCGCGTGCTCTACCTCGTTTACACGGCTGGGCACGCGGGCCGGGTGGACCTGGCGGGCGAGGCGATCCGGCTCAGCCGCCAACTCAACCTCGCCAGCGAGGAGCCGGAGGCGCGCGGGCTGCTCGCGCTGATGCTCCTCAACCACGCCCGGCTGCCGGCTCGATTCGACGCCGAGGGTCGCATCGTCACGCTCGACCGACAGGATCGCGCCCTCTGGGACAGCCGCGAGATCGCCGAGGGCGTGCGGGTCCTGCAGTCGGCGCTGGCCGTGCAGACGGAGGAACGGCGTCCCGGCCGCTACCAGCTCGAGGCGGCGATCGCCGCCCTGCACGACGATGCGGCAAGCGCCGAGGAGACCGACTGGCCGCAGATCCTCGCCTGGTACGACGACCTCGTCGCCCTTACCGACGATCCAGCGCACCAAAACCCCGCCGCCGTGCTTGGGCGCGCGGTGGCGGCCGGCCACGTCCTCGGCGCCGACGCCGGGCTGCGCGAGACCGAGCAACTGCGTGAGGTGCTCGGCGACCGCCACCGCTGGCACGCCGTCCGCGGCCACCTGCATGAGCTGAGCGGTGACCTGCCCGCCGCCGCCACGGCCTACGCCGAGGCCGCCCGCCGGGCCACGAACGTCGCCGAGCGCGACCACCTGGTCCGCCAGGCCGCCCGCGTCCGGGCCGGCTAGCTATGCAGGACAGCCACCTCAATCGCCCTTAGCGGACCAATGCCCACGGGAGGCCTTTTGGAGCCTCTTTGGGCCTCGCCCCTGGTTAGAGTCGCGATTTGTGAATTTCAGGCGGGTCCTCTGGGCGCTAATTACGACTTTCGCTTCCGGGCTTTTCCTCTGCGCATGTGCGGAGGACGCGCCGAGTTTGAGCGAGATCAAAGAATTCCGGACCTACCCGGTCTACTACTCAGGTGACTCCGTAGCTGGGAACTCTCTACGAGACGTTTACGGAGATCCCGAGCTGCACGAGGACAAACGAGACACGGCCTGGATTCTCATCTACGGCCAGTGCAAGGACCCGCCGGATGAAGGCGGTTGTCCTCCCCCGCTCCAGATACACAACTACAGCATTTGCGCTCGCGGGGCAGGCCTCCGTGAGGCCCAACTATTCGATTTCCACGGCGCCAAGGCGACCAAGCCGTTTTCGGGGGGCGGAGCCGATTTGGAAATCTTCACCGGGCGAACGACTGTGACGATTCACGCTGAAAGTCAAGATGTCCTCAACTCCGCCGTGCAAGCCCTGCGGAATGTTCGTCAAAAACATCCCTCTTCTTCTCTCCCCCCACCAGCACCCCAGTGCCCCTCGCTGAGCGGTGAGCGCCTCGCAAAGGAACCGACTTGGGGGCAGGAGAGACTCTTCGCGCTGCCGTCGGCCTTCGTGGCCGCGGTCACGGCTCGGAGCTAGGAAGCGCCGCCAGCAGGAAGAACCACCAGCCCGCGGCGAGCAGCCAGCCGGCCGGGACGTCGCCCGGGTAGTGGTAGTTGAGCAGCAGGACCCCGAGGCTGATGTAGAGAGTGAAGACGATGCCGGCGGCGGCGGTCGGCCGTCGCCAGGAGGGCGGGACGACGCTGAGGAAGGCGAGCGACATCGCCAGCGACCCGGCGGCATGCCCGCTCGGGAAGGCGTCCTTCCACGGGTAGGCGTCGGAGTCGACCGGAACCGGCTGGTAGCGGGGATTGGCGAGCAGTGCCTTCAGGGCGAGGACAAGGCCGCCAGTGCCGGCGACGAGGGCGGCAGCGAGGACCGCGTCCCATATCCGCCTTTGCGCCAACGCGATCACGACCGCGATCGCGCCCACGATCACCCAGGCTGGCCTGAAGTTGACGACCGCGAAGCCGACGTAGGCGACTTCGTTGACGAGGGTGTCGGTGGGAGTGCTGAGGGCGTTGAGGACGCTGCGGTCGAGCCGCTCGGCCGGCCCGACCCAGTAGGCGAGGACGAGCACCAGCGAGAACCCAGCGAGGCACGCGAGGCACCCCCCAACCGCGTGTCGCCTGGCGCGCTCGACCATCCGTCCCGCAATTATCAGGCGTAACCGCCGGCTCGCCGTTGAGGGGGCATCCGTATTGGAGCTGTGTTCCCGCATGAAAAGGAGCGCTCTTGCCGGTGAGGGTCATCCCGGCGCGCTCGTAGAGCCTACGGGCGGGCGTGTTGTCCTTGGCGGTCCAGATGGCGACACGCTGATATCCGTGCGAACCGGCGACGTCGAGCACATGAAGGACCAGGGGGAGGCCGACTCCCGAGCGCTGTGCGGTGGGATGCACGAACACCATCGAGATGTGCAGGAGCGACGGGTCGAGTTCACCCGCGCCGTCATCGGACCGCCCCGGCTCGGCCAGCGCCATGCCCACGATGCCCGGTCGCAGTGCCACGAACGCCAGGGCATCTGAGACTGAAAGCTTCGCGCGGACGCGGGCGGTGCGCTCCCGCCCGTGCGGAGCACCACGGGCGATGTTCGCCTCGCGCCACACGCTGACCGCCGAATCAAGCTCATCGGGACGCATGCGCCGGATATCCACCGGCAGACCGTACTTCGCAGCGAACGTAGGTGGACCAGGCCGGGGGCGTTGACCCTCTAGCCGCGCCGACGGTAGTGCAAGTACACGGTCGCGCCGAACGTGCGGGTCTCGACCAGCTCGAGGTCGATGTGCACGTCCGGCGGAAAGTACGGCGTGCCGCCACCGACCACGATCGGGATGACGAACAGCTCGAACTCGTCGATCAGCCCGCGCCGCATGCATTCCGCCGCAAGGCCGGCGCCGCCGACCGCGATCCTCCGGTTCCCGAGCGCGGCGATCTCCTCCTCGAGCGTTCCCGTGGCCAGGCGGTTGCTGCCCTCGACGCTCGTCAACGTGGTCGAGAACACGATCTTCTCGAGCGGACGCCAAATCTCGGCGAACTCCGCCATCACGGGGTCGGAGAACTCCTCGGTGTCCCACACGAGCATCGTCTCGTAGAGGCGCCGGCCGAGCAGTTGGGCGTCGATCGCGGCAACCCGTTCGTTATGGAACCGGTGCAACTCCTCGCTGGGCACCGCCCAGTCGAAGCTTCCGTCGGGTCCGGCGATGTAGCCGTCGGCCGACAAGCTCATGGAATAGGAGATCACGAGGACAAAGTGAACCGCGTCGAGCCGACGGCTTTCTCGGCGACCTCGCCGCAGTGACCGCGGGCAGGCAGTCTGCGCCGGCTCAGTGAGATTTCTCGGTCTTAAGAACGAGTGATTGCGGTGTCGGAGGTTCGTGCGTCGTGGAAGGCGATAACGACGACCCGACCCTCGGCCTCGATGTACATGTAGACGACGATCAGCCACCCCCATGGACCGATCAGCGCCCGACAGTCCCGCCAGAGGCCAGAGAGCTGCTTGCCGGCGCGCGGGAACTCTTCCAACGTGAGCAGCGTGTGCGAGACCCGTTCGCGCGTGTCGGCTGGAAGCTGACGGGTCTCCATCAGCTCACGAAGCTCGTCACGCGCCAAGCGCGTGACCTCGATCGTAGCCATTGGCTAGAGCTCGGAGAGCGGGACCGTCTCGCCGCGCCGAGCCTGCTCGATCGAATCTTGCGCCCTCTCCCACGCTCCAGGAATCCCATCGAGGATTTCAGTGATTCGCGAGGCTTCGGGGTCGGCTTCGTCGAGTGCGCTGGAGAGAAGCGAGCGAGCCAGAGTTCCCTCTTGGACATGCGTGCGCTCCGCCAAGCTCGCCAACTTCTGCGCGTAATCTGGCTCCAGAGTCACGTTGATGCGGCGGTTTCGTTCAGCCATATCCCCAAGGGTACACGTAAGGGCACATGGCGTACCCGGCGTCGCGGCGCTACATGATTAGCGCTCTAGACCGCCAGAAAGCTGACGCCGCCCCAGACCGAAGATCGACTCCTCACCCCGCCCGTCGGTAGCGGATGTGCGTGGCGAGCGGAGAGTGGAGCGCCTCGACCGGCTCGAACCCGAAGGACTCGACTCCGTCGAACAGCCGCTCGCCGGACCCAAGCAGGACGGGGGTCACGTCGAGCGTGAGTTCGTCGATCACTCCGGCGGCGAGCGCCTGACGGACGGTCGAGGCGCCGCCCGCGATGTCGATGCCATCCTCGCCGGCCGTCTCACGCGCCTGCGCGTAGGCGGCCTCGAAGCCCTGAGTGACGAAGTGGAAGCTCGTACCGCCCTCCATCTCGATCGGCTCGCGGGCGTGGTGGGTGAGCACGAAAACCGGCGCGTGGTAGGGCGGCTCGGAGCCCCACCATCCATCCCAGTCCTCGTCCCACTCGCCGCGGATCGGCCCGAACATGTTGCGGCCCATGACGTAAGCCCCGCGCGGTCGCATGAGCCAGCCCTCTGCCGTCGCGTCGGCGTCGTTCGCGCGCTCGTCGCCGAGGTGCCAGCTATGAACCTCCCTGCCGCGCTTCCCCAGCGGATTCTCCCGGCTTTGGTCCGATCCGGCGACGAAGCCATCGAGCGAGATCGACATGTGGCAGGTGGTGTCCGGCATCCGCGTCCTCCAGCGTGATTGCGATTTGCAAGCGTCGGCACCGTACCCCGTCGTGCTAACCTACAACCAAATGGTTGTAGATAAGAAACCGATCCACGACGACGAGGGGGCCACTGACCTGCTGTTCGGGGCGCTAGCCGATCCGATCCGCCGCGACATTCTCTGCCGCGCCCACGAGGGCCGGCTTTCGGTCTCGGCCCTGGCCCGCGAACACCCGATCAGCGTGACGGCGATACAGAAGCACGTCGCCGTGCTGGAGCGGGCTGAACTGGTGAGCAAGCACCGAGTCGGTCGCGAGTCGATCGTCCACACCCAGACCGACGCCCTCGTGCGCGCCCACGCCGCACTCGATCGTCTCGAGGCGGACTGGCGTGGCCGGATCGAGCGGATGGAGCAGATTCTCGAAACCGACAAAGGAGACAGCTGATGCCCGTCACCGACGTAGACAAGGACATCGACGCCCTGACCATGACGATCACGGCGAAGTTCGACGCCGATGCCGAGCGACTCTGGGAGCTGTGGTCGGATCCGCGCCAGCTGGAGCGCTGGTGGAGCCCACCGTCCCATTCGTCGACCTTCGTCGAGCACGAGCTCACGGTCGGCGCGCGCACTACCTACTTCATGACCGGCCCCGACGGTGAGAAGCACCACGGCTGGTGGCGGATCGAGGAGGTCGAGCCGCCCCACCGGCTGCACATCAAGGACGACGCCGTCGACGACGAGGGCAAGCCCGATGACGGAGGCCCGACGGCGATGACGGTGACGATCGCCGAGACCGACGGCACCGCAACGATGTCGATCCAAACCCACTTCGCTGACCGCGAGTCGATGGAACAGATGATCGAGATGGGGATGGAGCAAGGCATGACCGAAACGCTCAACCAGGTCGACCCCCTCCTCGGCGCCGCGAGGGCGTGACGAAGGGCCGGGCGAGGAAAGCGCCCGGCAACAGTCTCCCCTCGAAACGACGAAAGCGGCAGGAGCGGCGCTTTGCAGGAAAGTGGCCCACTTGCGGCCAAGGCGCCACAGATCTGATACTTCTCCTCGGAGCACTGCCGCGTACCGATCAAAAGTCAGGGGGAGGCAAATGCAACGGCTCAACGACAAGCTCTCCGAGCAGGTGTTCGGAATTGTTGATGCGGAGCAGGTCACCGAGTTCTTGGCTGACCTTGGTCGCGAGCTTCCGGTGTCCTGGCAGCCCGTGGGCGGGATTCCGAACAACGTTCACACCGTTGAGGTCTCCTCAGATCCTGCCCTTGCGCTTATGGAGCGACCGATTAATGGCATTGACGCGCTGTTGGACCTGCGTGCTCGCGAACGCAGCGAGACCGCACCTACGCCTCACATCGCGGCGGAGCGCTGGTACGACGTGCCTTCGGGTGGGCTAACAGCCCTGGAAGACGATGATCGGCGGACACTCGCCGACCTGCTCCGCGTGACGATGATTGACTCGGGCGTCGCCGCTCGGCCTACGGTCACGATTCAAGATCAAGGCACCGGCCAGCATCCGGATGACTTTCCACAAACGCTGCTAAGCCTTCTAGCATCGAATAAGAAGGATCAGCCCCACGTCATGGGCGTATACAACGCAGGCGGAGCAGCCTCATATCGCTTCGCCCGCTACGTAGTTATTGCTTCTCGCCTGGCTCCAAACTTGCTGGAGGGAAGACAGGATGAAGTCGGCTTCAGCCTAGTTCGCTATAACCCGCTAGACCCCGAGCGTTTTAAGTCAGGGACCTACGAGTACCTTGCTGCAGGAGATGAGTCGGTCCTTCGTCTCTCAGTCGATGAGCTTCCCGGGCCTGCCGTATGGCACCTACGTGAAGCTGGTCGAGTACGAGCTTTCGCGCTACGCCCGTGCAGCATACGAGCCCAAGCAGAGCCTTTGGCATCTCTTTCATTCGGGCTTGCCCGATCCAGCCCTGCCGATGCGGGTCATCGAGACTCGCACCGAGCGCTTCCCAGGCATGAAAGGGACCATCTCGCGACGCGTGATCTCAGGGTTGTTGCACCTCCTAGGACGACCTGATACTGCCGACTACTCAGATGTGCGCGAACTGCAACTTGGGCCCGACCTCGGAAAAGTCGTCATTCGCTACTACGTGCTCAATGAGGCCCGAGATCCCGATGCCTATACGAGCGCCAGACAAGGGTTGACCATCTCGCTCAACGGCCAGCGCCAGATCACGCGCGATCGAAGCTGGGTCAAGAGGGCCCTCGATCTCCCATTTCTTTACAAGCGGCTCGTCATCGTCGTCGACGGCACGGGGCTCACCAGTGCTGCCAAGCGCGCCGTCTTCTCTTCAACCCGAGAGACGGGAGTCGACTCGCCCGAGGCTCGACGGATTATTGACCGTGTCGTTATGGAGCTCGAGGAGGACGAGAACCTGCAGGAACTAGATGAGCAAGCGAAGCAGCGCGTGGTTGAGAACGCACAAAAAACGACGACCGAAAAGGTGAAGCGACAGCTCGCTCGGCAGATCGGGGCCTACCTGAAAGGCGAGATCGGCGGCACGAAAGGTGGCGGAAGACGGCGGCGGCGGAAGCACCGAAGGCAGCCGCCGGGGCCAGCGCCGATTGTCGACGACTCGCTGATGCCTGAGGTTCCAACCACCCTGGAAATCGAAAACGATCCCGTCCGCATCGAGCGAGGCGCAACCGCCTCGCTCCGTCTCACCATCGACGCCAAGAACGACTTCCTGCCCAAGCATGCCGATGGTCTTTCGGTCATTCTCGGTTCGGAGCTTGGCGACTTTGTCGAAGTCGTCGCAACGGGCCGTCTACTCGGTGGCAAGGTGCGAGTGACGCTGCAGGCAATGGACACCTGCCCAATGGCCTCCTCCTCACTGCGGGTCGCGCTGGTGGTTCCTGCGCTCGGCGTCCTCCTCACGGCAACGGGGGCAATCGAAGTCGTCGAGCCACGCAACAACAAAGACCCGGACGCCCCGACCGGCGGTGAGCCGAACATCGACGTCAACTGGCTAGGACGCGATGCTTGGACCGACTTTGACCCGACCTGGGATGAGCACACTGTCGGGAAATGCCAGATTCACCGCGACGACCCGACGCAGCCAAGCACGATCACGAAGGTCGAGTGGTTCATGAACGAAGACTTTTCTGCCTACAAACAGGTAATTGATCAGAAGGACCTCGACGAGACGGCCCTGCAGCGCTTTCGGGAGTCATTCGAGTACCCCGTGCTCTTCGGTCTCTTCAAGCAAGCACTTGCCGAGGAGGAGAAGGAGCACCAAGCTGATGAAGAGGGGCGACAGATAGAGATTCCCGATGACTACGTCCGGGGAGAGCAGGCACGGATGGCTCGCGCCGTCCTCATGGCAATGGAGCCCGGAATTCAGCTCGCGGAGGCGGAGGCTCGGGAAGCGGTAGCAGCCGACTAGGCCGAGGGCCGGCAGGACGGCCTGCGGCGGCGTCGAAGCCCCGCGAAGATGGCTGCCAATGCAGAGCTTATGAAGTGGCTTCGAGACGCTGTCGGGCGGTACGAACTCGATCTAGTCGCGGTGTTTCGCAAGCATGGCGCGAGCGCGGTATGGCCGATCGTCGCCAAGGACGCGGACGAGCTTGAGCAGAAGCTAGCCGCAGGTGGCCACTTTCTGCCGCTGCCGAAGGAGCCGGCGGCTCTCGCGAACATCCTCGAGGTCTCGCTGGTCGACTTTCTGCTCGAGGAGACCGAGAAGCTGCCTGACGCCACCGCTCAGCGAGGCACGGAGCGTGGATATCCCGATCTCGAGTTGAGCGGCGCGGCTTTCGGTGGCCAACATCACGCCGTGGACGTCAAGATCGCGCGTCGCAACAAGAGCGGCAAAGGGACGCAGAGCCGAATCACGTTGTACACCGGGAATACCTACTTCCGCTATCCGTCGCTGCAATGGCCCGGCACCTTCCGAGCTTTTGAGGATTACGCGAGCCACCTGGACCTGCTCGGCATCTACACGCTTGACGAGTCGATCCCGGGTCGGATTCGAGACCTCGAGTTGCTGGTGCACGAGCCTTGGCGAATCGCCTCTAAGCAACGCTCATCGACGACGCGCGAGTACATCGGTGCCGTCCAGAACCTCGATGACCTCCGAAAAGGCAGAGGCACCTTCGCAACGGAGGAGGAGTTCTATAAATACTGGCGGGCGTTTCGGTTCAAGATCGGCCCCACCGTTCAGCAGCAGCTGGACAAGCTTCTCGCCCAGAAGAAGAGTCGCTAGGCGGCTAGCGGCAGGACTGGGGTTGCCACACCAACCCGGCCCAGCTCCTCAGCGACGGCTGCTGCCACAACCTGTCCCAGCTGCGGGGGGACTGCATTTCCGAGCTGCAGCTGCCGCTCCCGCCGAGTCCCGAGAACCTCGAACGCATCAGGGAAGGTCATCAACCGCTTTAGCTCCGCAACCCGCAGCCGGCGGCTCTCCCAGTGAAACGGGCCGACCCAGGGACCTGGCTGACCCTGGATCGTCGGCGACGGTCGGTCGGGATGCAGCTTGAGCAAGAAGCTCCAATAGCGCTTACGCCACTCAAATCGAGGTCGTGGATGGCCGCGGTGGGCCGTCAAGAACAAGTAGTTGTCGCCGGCTGGCACGGCTCGAAGCTCATCCGCGTAAGTCCCGGTCACAACCTCCTCTTGCTCAGCAGGATTGCTGCGGTCATCGAGGTCAGCAAAGGCCTCGCCAGCAGTGACGTGTGGAGTCAAGCTGCGGTCGTACCGCGTCCGGGTCTCGTGAGGACCCGAATGGGTCGGCTGAGGCCACGGGAAGGAGTAAAGATCCGCTGGAACGTCAAGAAGGTCATCGCGAAGACCCACGCAGAACAAGCGCTGCCGCAACTGAGGAGCCCCGAAGTCGGCGGCGATCAACGCTTTCATGTCGAACGCGTAGCCAGCTGCTCGGACGCCAGCGATGAAACGCTCCAGGACGAGGCGGTTGTGATTTCTATAGCCCAACGCGAACACGTTCTCCATGACGAACGCCCTCGGACGAAGAGCGACAAGCGCCTCGACATAGCTATCGAGCAAAGAGGCCTTGGGGTCTTTGCCAGCGCGCTTGTAGGCGAGCCAGTAGCCGCTCTTCGAGAACGGCGTACAGGGGGGGCCGCCGTGTACAAGGTCAAGGCTCCCGCGATCGAGTCCCGCTGCGTCAAGCAGCTGCTCGTAGTCGACGGAGAGGATGTCGCCGAAGATCGCATCCTCCGGCAGCGCCGGAAAGAACGCCTCACGATTCTGGAGGATCGTCTCCTGCGCCCGCGGCTCGCTCTCCACGATCGCACGAGTCTGGAAGCCGGCAGCCTCACAGCCAAGATCCAAGCCTCCAGCGCCCGTGAAGAGACTGATCGCGTTCATGGAAGGCACACTACGACGTGGGAATGACGACGAAATCCATTGGATCCGAGGGCTCGGGACCCTCCCGGCTTCCTCCCGCTCCCCCTGCCAGCTCCGACAACGCTCGTGCTGTCATGACCGCCAACCGCAGCTCCGACACCGGGCCGGAGCGAGCCTTGCGCTCGGCGCTCCATGCTCGCGGGCTGCGCTTCTTCAAGAATCGACGTCCAGATCCAAGCGTGAGATGCAGGGCTGACATCGTCTTCCCATCCGCCCGGTTGGCGGTTTTCGTAGATGGATGCTTCTGGCACCGCTGCCCGGTCCATGGAGTGAGCCCAAGCAGGAACTCGGTGTACTGGCAAGCAAAGCTCGACCGAAATGTCGAGAGAGATCGACGCAACGACGCTGCGCTACAAGCTGCCGGCTGGATAGTCATACGCGTCTGGGAGCACGAGGAGCCCACACGAGCGGCCGAGAAGATTGCGACAACGCTGACTTGCGCGGCGTAGGCACCAGTTCCTCGAACGTCAAAGCGGTCCACGCTTCTATAAGCCCCGGACCTTGAGTTCGCCCCCCCGGGGGGAGGTCGGATGAATTGGGGTCCACCATGAGGCTCTCTCAGACCTCACCTTGCCCCAGGGCTTGCCCCAAGGCCATTTTTGCGCCCTATTGTCTGCGCCTCCGAAAAGACGAAAGCCCCGCAAATGCGGGGCTTTCGTGAAATAGTGGGGGCGGGATCTGAGCAGAACCCTGCGACCGCTTTTCGGATCGCAGAGCTTCGACATTTGGCTTAAGTCAGCCCTCGGTTCTCGCGTTAAATGTGAATCCCATGCTTCCTAATCAACGCATGATGCGTCACGGCCGACGCTTGGATCGAGAGTGCCATTCAGTGGGTTGGCGCGACAGTCCCTGAGGGAATAGTCAGTTTGTTCGCTCGGAGGTCACACTTGGCTGGTGGAGGCGCAGGGCCAAGGGAGTAGCTATCGGGATACGTTGCTCGCCACCCTCGGCGCCCTTCTGACCATGCCTGAGAACGGCCAACCAACCAGGGAGTTGGCGCTCGGCGTGCACGCGGCCGCAGGCCTAGCGGCGACGGCGACTGGGGAGGTCACGCCCGCATCAGTCGCCGAGCACCTTTCCGCGAATCTCGTCGCCTCCCCCGAACCGATGCCCAACCCCTTCTGCGATCTGCTGGTCACCGCCCGCGGTCATGCCATCGCGCGCTGTGCCTTCGCCGATGACTCCGTGCGCGATGCGGAGCTACTGATCGCCGCCGTGCTGATGGCGGAGCGCGATGAGAACGAGCGCGTGACTGCAGGCCTCGACGCCGGCCTGGCCTTGATGAGCGAGCTGGCAGAGCGCTGCGACTGGCGGCTGTACGAAGCCCCTGGCGGGGTTTTCGGCAAGGCGGAGATTCCCGACGCCGAGCAGGTGGCGACGCTGTCGCAACGCGTGCTGTTTGACATCGGCGACCTCAACCGGATCTGTGGAAGCGAGTGGGAGAAGGCGCTTACACCGCTGATCCTGCGCCGCGAAGTCAAGGAGGGTGGCAACGAGCTCGAGAGCCAGCCTCTCGTGCCGTGCTCCGGCGGCGGACTGATTGTGGCGCGCCCAGACGTCCTCGCATCCGCGCTCGCCTTCTCCCTCTCGGTAGTCCTTGCGGAAGACGGTCACGGGGCGCGGCTCGACCGGGACTTCCAGCTACTGGCGACTAAACGCGCGTTCGACAGCCTGGCCGAACTCGGCCCTCGCCACTACGGTCCCGCGCCGAAGACCGACAGCGAGTTCTCGCACTCGGCCGCGCTGTTCCCCCTCGACGCCGATGTGCTGCTGCATCTCCTTGTCCTGCCGACCGACATCGAGGACGGAGGCTTCCATACCCAGCAGTTCTGGCTTCCAGTCGAGCAGGCGCGGATCCCGGTGCACCTGGACGCCGTCGAGGAGGCGATCCGCCGTGACGAGCCCGGCTTCGAGACCGTCGTGCACTTGATCGTGCTGGAGGGAGCGGGTGCACTTCCAATGCTGCGGCTGGACAGGAAGACGGACCTTTCATCCCCATCTCTGATCTTCACCGGCTCCGAGCTCGAGTGGCTGAGCCGTCATCCCGAGATCTCCAGCCGCGAGCTGATCGCCTTCGCCCACGACGCGACGGACCTTCGCCGACGGGTCGCGGTTGCGCCCGTGAGCCAGTTCGACGAGTTCGCGACATGGCACTCCCAGGACGTTGGTCTCCTGCCTGTGGAGGCAGCGGCGGCCGAGGAGTTCGAGATGGTGGTCCTCGGCGCGGGGGCGGGTTCGGAGCTGCGTGCCGAGGTGCTGAACAGATACAGCCCGCGCCTGGCCCCGGCTCCGGATGGCGAGGGCTGGTGGCCGATCGCTCGTCACCTCGAGTATCTCGACGTCGATCTATGGCGCCCCTGGGGCGGACCCGACTGGCCTCCGCACATGTTCGTTCCGGGAATCGGCGCTGGCCTCTGGGTTCTCGCCGACGACGAGTCCAAAGACGCGGGCTGGAACACGCGCCGGCAGTGGACCGAGCTGATCGCCTACTGGCTCTGGCGCCTGCGGGACCAGCTACCCATCCTGCGCGCCGCCGGCGAGGGGCGAGAGGCGCCACTGGTGGCGCACCTCACCATCGAGATCGAGGAGGGCGCCCCGGCGCGAGCGGCGGACGACGGTGGGCGCGATGGGCGCGACCCCGTCGAGGTTTCAGTCAACGGCGAGGGCTCCATCTCGATCATCGCCCACCCGGATGCCACGGATCTGCTCGGCGGACCCGACACCGCGCCCGAGCACGAACTGATCATCGGTGTCGTCCGCGCGCTCTGTGAAGCCGCCGGGGCGGATGGCTTCGATGTGCCGACGCTACCTGAGGGCCTTCGCAAGCTCGTATATATGAGCATTCCCAACCCGGCGATGCGACCGGTGTCGATGCCGGAGGCGCGCGTGCACCCTTCTTACCGGGGGCGGGCCTACCGACGGGCAGGAACGGCGGTGATGGAGAAGCTAGGCATCGATGTCGGGCCGGTCGACGGGGAGCGGGCCAACGAGGCCCTGCACGCAGGGGTGAGCGCGCTCTTCTCCACCCTCGTGGGCGGCATCGAAGAGCTTGACGCCAAACACACCGTGCCGCTGCTGGTGGCAGCCTACGAGCGCCTCCTGCACTCCCGGGCAGTCGAGGACGGTGAGCTTGTGGCGATCGACGAGTTCTTCGGTCATCATGAGGAGGCCGCCGAGAAGCGGCGGCGTCGCTGGCAGGAGTTGATGGGTGCCAGCGTCGCCTGTCGGTTCCTCCTTGAGGTGGCGGCCGCACGCCCGCCGAGCGGTTCCCGCCGCCCGTCCGACAACCGGATCCAAGAACTGCTCGCCGCCGCGATGGCAATCGAGGAGTTCGGGCACATCTCCGACCTGATCGAGTTCGGGCTGACCAATGACGCGAGAGTCGCAATTCTCCCGCCTGGACTGCTGAGGGCTCGCGCCTCCGACATCCTCGCTGCGCACGAGACCTTCTCGGCGGCCCTCCGCCGCGGCGATGTCGGTCGTAGTGCAGTCCGGCGCACCGAGAGCTTGAAGCCGGGTCCAGGTCCCAGTGAAGAAGATGAGCTTGAGGCCGGCATCGACGCCGCCTACTTGAGCGACCACGATTACACGATCGACGACATCATCCGCGTCCTGGGCCAGCTGATTGAGGTGCCCGAGCACAAGCTCGGCTTCACCGAGATCACCCGCTCGCAAGCCCGCGAGCTCGCCCGCGAAGCCCTCCCCGACCCGGGCCGAGCGGAAGCGGTGCTCAAGGCGCTGACCTTGGAGCCACGCCCCAAGTTCCTCGAGCCTGCCGCGCCCTTTAAGACCCCCGATGTCTATCCCTGGCGACACAACCGGCCGCTCTCCTACCTCCGCCGGCCGCTGATCGCCACGCCGGGGCCGACCGGTGAAGAGCGCCTCGTCTACGGCCGCGGCGCCTGCTTCGGAGCGGTCGAGTTCCTCCTTTGGCTCGGCTCAACCGGGCGGCTCGGCATAGAAGGCAGTGCCTTGCGGAACGCCTCGATCCAACTCCAGCAGCGCGAAGCCCGCAGCCTGGAGGACACAGTCGCCGACCAGCTCGAGGCCGACGGCTGGGTCTGCCGGCGCCGCGTCGAAAGGCTGTCGGGGGTCGAGCTAGCGCGCGAGAACGGCGACAACCTCGGCGACATCGACGTCCTTGCGGCCGATCCCGCCCTCAGAATCCTCGCCTGCCTTGAGGTCAAGTCCCTGGCCGGCGCCTTGGCCCCCCGCCAGCTGCGCAATGAGCTGGACGCAACCTTCGCCCCGGCGAGTGAGAAGCGACCCTCCGCCGCAGTCAAGTTCACCGAAAGAGTCGCCATCATCCGCGCCAACGTCGCCGTCGCCCTGAAGCTGCTGGGCGTCGACGACGAGCCCGACCTCTGGCGAGTAGGAATGGTGATGGTCACCGATCCCGAGGTGCTCAGTTCGCTGCTAGCTGCCTGCCCGGTCCCAGTGATCTCACTCGAGCAACTCCGCGCATCTCCTGCATTTGGATCCCTAGGCAACCACTTGAAGTTCTAAATCCACCCAATTTCGTCCTGCTGGGCGATCGCAGGGTTCGGTATAGCGGGGGCGGGGTTTGAACACCTTCCTGCGACCCGCCCTGAATGGCCGCCAATTCCGGCGTCACGCTAGCAGCAAGCTCCAGCCGGCGGGTGGACTTCGTGTAGGTGGCGCACACGTCGAAGGCGTCGAACATCTCGATCAGCTCGCTCTCGTCGGCCTCATTGAGCGCATCGCGCATGTCGGGGATCGCATCGAGCATGGCGACGATCTCGTCCGGCCGCGCGCCCTCGGGACGTTTCGCGCGCAGAGCGGTAATCGCGTCCTTTATTGATTCCTGGCGGGCAGCCAACTCCTCGATGCGATGGGTGGCGAGCGCAACAACCGGATGATCGGAACTGTCGTGCTCCTCCAGCCGGAGGGTCTGCCGATGGAGGCTGCGCTGCACCTCGCTCTGCTCGCGCTGTAGACGGTCAAGCTCGGCGTCGTGGCCTTTCCATGAATCGGTGGTCGCCTGCGCCAACTCGGCGCGCAACAGCCGAAGGCGATCGGGGCCGAAAATTCGGCGGCCGAGGAAGTCAAGAATGGCGTCGAGGATCGTCTCCTCCTTGATCCCCAGGACCCGGGGGTGGCCGGCTACGTCGGCGGCGACCGAGCCGCGGCGGGTGACGTACTGGCAGCGATACCAGTTCTTGTGCTTCTGGTAGCTGCCCTCCATGCGACGGCCGCACATACCGCAGCGGACCCGGCCGCGCAATACGTAGGTCCGCCCCTTGCGAACGGGGGCGCCGTGGTAGGGACGGGCGGTCGTCGGCGTCTTGGCGGCGATCTTGTTGCGATGGGCGCGCTCCTCGACCTGATCGAACAGCTCCCGCGGGACGATCGCCTCATGGGTCGGGGTTGGACTCCAAACCCATTCCGATCGAGGGCGGATCAGCGGGCGGCCTTTGCGTTTGTCGTGGCGGTTCCAAACGTTGTAGCCGGTGTACTTGGGATTGCGCAACATCGAGCGAATCTGCGACCGGCTCCAGGTCTGCCGCAGCGGCATCTCGTCCTTGCGGTTGCACTTCGGAGGCGGGTAGCGGTCAAGGTCACGATTGAGCTTGTCGCAAATCTCCCCGAGCCCGAGGCGGCGCACGCAGTACCACGAGAAGATCATCAGGACGATCGGCGCGCGAACCGGGTCGATGATGAGCTTGTGCTTGTGCTTGCCTTCGCGAGCCTTGTGCGGGTTCGGATGCGGGTGCGCCTCCAGCGCGTAGCCGTAGGGGGCGGGACCGCCGGTATGCCAGCCCTGGCGCACCGACTCCTCCATGCCGCGGCGGCTCTTCTCGATTAGGTCGCGGACGTACCACTCGGCGACGCCCTGCTTGACCCGCCGGGTAAGAATGGCGGTTGCCCCCGTAACCATCCCCTCATCGGCGGCGAAGAGCGGAACGTCGAGAAGCTCAAGGTCGCCCTCAATTTGCGTCCCGTAGCGCGTCATCCGCGAAACCCGGTCGATCGACTCCACGATCACGGCATCGAATGGACGGTCGTTGCCAGCAGCCGCGGCAGCCAGGAGATCCGCGAGGCCACCGTCACGCGGGACCGCCACGTTGAAGTCAGCGGGGTCGGCGCCGTGGCCGCGCTCTGAGAGGTCCTTGCGGCCGGACTCGATATCCCAGTAGTAGGAGGTGATCTCGCCGCCGGCTGGCCGGATCGCGTCCTCGGTAGCCCCGAGCTGACGCGGGATTGACAGAGAGGGATCTTGTACGTCGTCGGTCGAGACGCGCCCGAAGAACGCGAACCGCGTCGCGGGCGGCTCGGCGAGCCCGACGGTCGAGGCTGGAGTCGGACTAGCGGCGATCATCGTCTGGGATGAAATGAGATGCCGACCGCGATGTCAACTCGAAATCCCCGCGCCGGGCGAGCACCCCCCGGAGCAGCCCGACAATCGCTCGCAATTGCCGGTCGCGGCGCTCGGTGTCGCCGTCCGCGAGCGGCACAACCTTGACCTCGACCACAAGTGCGTCGGGCGGCCCACGGTAGTGACAGGTTTTCGCTTCGCCGGTCAGGTCGGTAGCTCCCAGCGGTACTTGTGGCCGAGTGGGTGGGTGTCGGCGGCTGGTCGACCGGGTTGGTTCCACCGTCCACCACCGGCATCGGTCTTGACCAGCTTGAACCCTGCGGCGCGCAGCGAGGCGCCACCCTCCCCGGGCAGCGTGTAGGTGATGAGTTTGCGGTAACCGAGGGCCTTGACGGCTCGCCAGGCAGCACGCAGCAATATCGAGCAGGCGTTGTAGGTGCCATCGGTGCAAACACGGCGGACCTCGGCGGTATGACCGTCATCGAGCATCCGCGCGACTGGCCGGCCGATGATCGCCACCCCGCACAGCCTCTCTCCTTCCCGGACGCCGACGACACATACCCCAGCGGCAACTGGGCGGTTGTGGCGATGGTGTTTGGCAACGTAGGCGTTGGCGACCTTCAGCGAGATCGGTACCAACGTGAGGTGCGGGCGGTCGCATCGTGGGCGGTCGCCAACCGTCGCTCCCCCCTCACGCTTCCTGGCGGTCTTCCGCTGCTCCGGCGTCATGCCCTCGGCTCCTCGACTAGCCAGTTGGTCGGCCGATCCGGATCGCGGTAGTCGGTGAAGATCGGCTCGAACGGATCCCGCTCGGCCAGGTCGTCGGCGAGGCAGATCCGAATCGAGAGCTTCGGCGCCCGGGAGAGATCGGGGTTGCTGCGCATCAGCGCGATCGCCGTGGCGCGGCGGCGTTCGAGGACTTCCCGGCCGGCCCCGGTGAGGACGCAGAGCACTGGCGGGAAGGACGGATACCTCGACTTCCAGCGCGGGGTCCCGTCCTTGTCGGCCGAACGGTAGAGGCGGGCGTAACAGCCGAGCTCGGCGGCGAGGCTGTCGACCGACATCGTCGCCCGATCGAGCTCGAGGAAGCGCTGCTCGACGAAGACCTGCTCCTCGGTCAGGCGCAGATAGGTGAGGACGGCATCGGCGAAGAGAGTGCGACGACGATGCCGATCGCCGGGGCCGCCGAGCGGGTGCGGGACCTCGTGGCGCCAGGAGAGGGGCCCGAACTCATCGCCGCGCTCGCGGGCGGTCTTCAGGAAGCAGATGCCCGCCTCGTTGACGGCGACCGTGTGGGCCTGCAGGGGCCCGACGACTTCGTCGGCTGAGAAGATCCGCGGCCTGCCCTCTAGCGCTCCCTGCTCCTTCGCCGCCCGCAACCCGAGCTCGGTCGCGAACCACAGGCGCTGGGGAACGCTGGTCGTCTGCGCGTGGGCGAGCAGCCCGGCGCGGCCGATCCGGGCCAGCACCCTCTGGGCCCAGCGTTCGCGGACCCCCGGCATATGGATCGTGCGGATCTGCTCGGCTGAGAGGGCACGGTGCTGGGCGACCGAGGCGACGATCTCGATCGCCTGGGCCGGGAGACCGCGACGGCGCGGCGCGGCGGCGGTCACGAGCGCTCCCTGGGAACGCTCACCGGCTCATAGCCGGTCTGGGCTTCGGCGTCTTCGCGGCTTCGCGCTTCGATCGGGTCCTCGTCGACCTCGCCGCGTCGGCGCCGCTTCTTCAGCTCGCCGAGGATTTCGTCATCGAGCCCTTCCAGGTGGGCGAGCGCTTCGGCCGGCGAGCGCCTCGCCGTCGCCTCGCCGCTGACCTGCTCGAGCGAGTCGAGCTGATCGGGCTTGCCCTCCTCGCTGATCACCTCCTCGACCCGGACGCCGCCAATCGAGAAGGGCTTGCTCAGATCGCCCTCGTGAGTGACCTGGGCGATGAAGCGGTAGCGGGGCAGCCGGCTCAGCGCAAGCGGACTCGGCTCCCCTCCCCACTCCCTGGTCAAGAGCGTTGCGGCGTGGGAGTTCAGCGCCGTGGAGATCAGATGCGAGCGGTTCGTCGTCAGCGCGTTCAGGGTCGGCGCGCTCAGCCGCTCGGGGTTCTGGTTCAAGAAGATGCCCCGTAGCCCGAACTTCGCGGTCTGCTCAACCAGGGCGGCCAGGTTCGACGAGGAGCCGCCGTCGAAGGACTGGATCTCATCGAGGCAGGCGAAGAAGAGGCGGCGCTGATCGGGCGGGAGGTTGCCGCGGCCCTTGGCGGCGTGGAAGAGATCGAAGACGAGCAGGTTGGCGAGCAGCCGGTCGCGGGTCCCACCGGAGCCCGGGCAAGCGAGCACGATCAGGCCCTTGTCCATCGCCTCGCGGGCCCGGTAGCTGCTCTCGCTCTGGCCGAGCAGCGTCGAGGCCGCCGAGGAGGAGCGCAGCCGGTCGACCATGTTGGTGAGCGGGGTGATCGCCTCCTCGGCGAGGCGGCCGAAGCGATCGCGCCAGAAGCGCTGTGAGGCCCGCGGCAGAAACGGCAGCGCCGCCTCCCGCCACTCCTCGTCAGTGAGCAGCGTCGGGATCTGGAAGATCGTCGGCGCCATCTTCGCCGGCAGAACCCGCGCGATCGAAGCCAGGGCGATCGCGGCCTGGGTGGTGAGGTTGATCGCGCGGGTGTTGCGCTCGCCCCACTCCAGGGCCGAGGAGAAGGCGTCGACCACCGCTTCAACCCGGCCCTCGGTCTCCGCGGTGCTCTTGCCTTTCAGCTCGAAGAGGTTCCAGCCGGGCTGGGAGGCAGCGTTTGCGGCGGGCCCGAGGTCGATCTGCACGACCCGCCTCGCCAGGGCGGGATCGGTCAGGTAGGGCTTGATCCGCTCGAGAGCGTCGCCGTGGGGGTCGAGGAAGAGGCCGCCGTGGCCGCGGCGGGCGAGATGGACGAACTGCGCGATCGCCAGCTCGGTCTTGCCGTAGCGGCTGCGGCCGGCGATGTAGGAGAAGAAGCTGTCGGCGACCCTGACTCCGACCAGGCGCTCGCCGCTCTCGTCGGCGACCCGGCCGAGGGGGATCAGCTCGCGCTGCTCGGGCTTGAAGGTCGGCAGCGCCGGTGCCGGCGCAAGCAGGGCCCCGGAGCGTAGGACGTTCTCCGCCAGACAGTCGACGGTCGGCGGCTTCAGGAAGCCGGCCAGCTCGCGGGCGGTGAGGATGGAGCGGCGCGCCGGAGCGAACCGGCCCGAAGCAAGGCGTCGGTCAAAGCCCGCCCGGCGGGGAGGAAGATCGCTGCCGAGAAAGGCGATGCCGGGGATCGGCAGCCCGGAGGCGCGAAACCAGTTGCGGGCGGCGAGCGGCCCGAAGGCGCCGAGCAGGCTCCGCATCATCGCCTTGGCCGCAGGGCGCGTCTGAGCCTGGACCCGGATCAGGATCTGCGTCTCAAAGAGCGGTCCGGCGTCGCGCAGTTTCGCGTCGAGCGCGGAGGCAACGTCGCGGCGCTCGGCCAGGTCGATCGGCTCGCGGGCCTTGCCGCCCTCCCCCGCACCGCCGAGGATCGCGGGCATGGCGGGGCGCTCTCGGTAGCGGCGGCGGGCCTGCCGGCGCAGCCTCCGCCGCAGCCGCGAATGCCGCCAGCCGATCGCCGGCAGCAGGTCGACGCAGACGTCGGCCCGCTCGCCCCGGTCGACGCCCAGCGAGGAGATCGCCGAGGCGAAGGGCTGGAGCGGATCGGGCTCGAGGCCCAGCCGGGTGAGCGGCTCGATGCTGGGGTGGGCGAGGACGAGCTCGGTTCGAAGGACCGCGTCCTCGAGCCCGGAGGCAGCCGACTGCGCCAGCACCTCCTCGGCGTCGCGCAGCTCGATGCCGTGGTAGCCGCGCAGGGCGCTGCGCAGCAGCTCGCGGGTGCGCGAGGGCCCGGAGACGATGTAGGCGAGGCGGCCCTGGGAGTCGGCGGTCAGGCGGATGCGGATGGCGCAGGCCCGGCGGTCGACCCAGCCGGCCACGGTCCGGTCGGCCCGAGTCAGCTGGGCGGCGAGGCGGAGGACCGCGTCGGGAGTGACCTTGAATTCATCGGCGGGGACGACGGCCAGAGCCGATCGAGAGCGAAGGGTTTTGCGGGTAGCGATGAGCCGATGGGTCGCCAGCGCCGAGGCGATCAGAGTCGCGAGGAGAGCGATCGGAGCCACCGAGGGGGTGAGGTCGCGAAGACGATCGGGGTCGATATTCGAGAGGGACCTCCAGGCGGCGAGCAGGAGAGCGCCAGCGAAGATCGCGAGCATCAGGGTCGGATCAGAGCGACGCGCCTTCGAGTTCACGAGCAGACCTCGATGTGGAGCGGAGATCTCTGCGAAACCGAGCCGGCGCAATTCCGCCTGCGATGGGCAGCTGCCGCCCTTTTCGGAGACGGCGACCCGGCCTGCTGGGTGGCCCAGCGGGTGGCCTGCTGGTCGGCCTCCGGGGTGGCCCCCAGGTCGGCCTCGGCGGGAAAGCGACGGCGCTGGTCCCCCGACGCCTTAAAGATCGGAACGTAGGCACCGCCCGCGTCATCGAAGCGCCGGAGGAACCTCCGCCAACCGTGGCGGGCAGATGCGACCGTCGGCGCGCTGACCACGAGCACGGCCCGGCCGTGCCGAGCCCCCGCAAGAACCACAGCAATACCTACGCCGTGAAAAGGAACGTGCTGGAGAGCGCGGTGAGTTCGAAGCGCACCCTTGGCCCGTCGGCTTGCAGCGCTACCCCAACCGTCCTGGGGGTCCTGTCGATGGTGAGTCTCTCTTGGCGAGGACGGCGGCGCGTCGAACGACAGCGCTCTCGACTGCGAATCAGAGGTCGAATGGACCGGCGCGGTCCTGCGGTCGACCGACCGTGATCCCCTCCCGGTGGCGCCGGCGAGGACGACCAGGACGGCGAAGCCGAGGGAGATCGCGGTGGCGAGCACCAAAACGATGGCCCTGCCCGCCCGAGGGTCGAGCGGACGGTCGAGAAGGGCTCGAAGCCGGTCAACCATTTTCGCCGCCGCCTTCGGAGATCGGCGGGTGCGCGTAGCCGAAGATCGGCGCCGGCATCCCCCACTGCACCGCCTGGGCAGGCAGGAACGGTCCGGACCTGGCGACCCGGTTGCCGAAGTTGCCGTCGATCGTCGTTATCTCCCCGTCGGGGAAGACGCGCTCGACGATGCCGACGTGGTCGCTTGCGGTCGGCCCGCTGCCGTAGAGGACGGCGTCGCCGGGTGCCGGTGTCGCCGTCGGCGGCAGCACCCGCGCGCCGTTCGGCTGGGGCGAGAGGAATGGTGGATCGCCGGGTGCCGCTGCTCCGGCGAGGGCTCCTTCTTCGTGGTCTCTAGCCCATTCGTAGATCGTCCCCGAGTAGGCGTAGGGCGCGGTCCCGCCCTTCAGCGGCACCCCGGCCCGCTCCCAGACCCAGGCGACGAACAGGGAGCACCATTCGACGCAGGGGCCGTAGGGGTTGCAGTTGGAGCCAATCGGGCTCTCGGCGCGGCCGAGCTGGCTCTCGGCGATGCGGACGATTTCGTTCCCGCTCGCGCCACTCGAGCTCCCGCCACAGGCCGAGCCGCCTCCTTCGGGAGCGGGTTCCGCGGCGGCGGCGTTGCGAGGCGCTGGCGAGCCCTTCGCGTCGAAGCCATATTCCACCGCCCGGGCCATCACTTCGCTGGCGTAGTCGGCAACGCTGTCGCCGCAGGCGCCGTAGTAGTTGCAGGCAGCCTGGTGATAGGCGGCGTAGGAATCGCCGGCCAGGCCGAAGACGGGGCGCAGCATCCGGGCGGCGGTGAAGATCGCGTCGGCCGGATCGAAGGGATCGGCGCCACCACCGTCGGCGTCGACGCGGTAGCGCTCCCAGATCGTCGGGCCCGACCCGGGGCTGCAAGCGCTTTCGCGCTCGATCGCGATCTGCATCGGACCTCCGCAGCCGGAGGGGTAGACGTGGGCACAGGCCCCGTGGCCGCACTCCTGGTAGCCGATCGAGGCAAGGAAGGTCCACGCGACGTCGAAGCGCTGGCCGGCCTGCTGGTAGAGCCGCAGCCGCTCGGCCGGGATCCCCTTTACGGCGGCGCGGGTGGGTGGGCTCGCGAGCGCGGAGCCGCCGCCGATGCAGGCGAGGTCGCCGCCGAGGATCGCCATGATCGTCCCCGCGATCGCGACCACGACGACGGCCGCCGCGACCCCCACCCCGAAGCAGAGCAGGGTCCAGGGCGAGCGCCGGGTTGCCGAAGCCGAAGTCATCGCTTGCCCCGTTTGCGCCGCTTGCGTTTGGTCGGCGGCGGAGCGGGCTCGCCATCGGGTCGATGCGAGTCGGGTCGCGCCCGGCCCCGTTCGCGGTCGCGGTTCAGCTCGGCACCGAGACCGCAGTCGGGCTCAGGTGCGGGCTGGCGCTGGCCGGGACGGGGCCGGGGCACGGGACGTGAGGGCTCCGGGCGCTGGGTGGCCTTCCCGCTCGAGGCCGGCTGCTCGCCTTTGTCTTTTCGCGCAGGCCGCTGTGGCGCTGGCGTCGGCGCAGCCCCTCGTGCCTTCTTTTTGACTTTCGGCGCGCCCGACTTCGGAGCCTCGTCGCCGGTCGGGACCTCGCCGGCCTGGGCCCTCGACGCCGGTCGCCGCGTCGGCGCTTTGGCATCCACCTCGGCCGAACCCCGACCCGAGCGCGGCGAGTCCTGCGGTTTCCGGGCAGACCCGGTGGCCGGGGTCGCCGGGCGCTCGGTGGGGCCGGGGCGGTCCATGCTCGGGGCGCCTTTGCCGACGGGGGCGCTGTAGCTGGTCCCGAACCGGGGCGCCGGAGCGCCGGGGCCCATCGGCGCCTTGTCGCCACCGCCGAAGCGTCCTCCGACCGCACCGGCCAGTCGGCTCGAGGCCGAGCGGCTGGAGCGCCGCAGGCTGCGTAGCGGGCGGCCGACCGTGCGGGCCCCGGCGTAGAGGGCGAGGACCCGCATGCTGCCGTCGCGCCCGGGAGTCCCCGGCCCGATCGCAATCCCGATCAAGCTCTCCGCGAACGACTTCCGCTGGAGAAAGACCGCCCAGAAGAAGAGGGCCTGCAGGCCGAAGGACATCAGCCAGCCGAGCTGGGCCGTGGCGCTGGCGAGGGCGCCGTTGACCGCCAACAGGGTCGCCAGGATCAGCGAGTAGGCCGCCTTGCGGAGCAGGTAGCCGGCGAGCTTCTCCAGCCAGCCTTTGAAGAAGTCGTGGCCGCGGCCGGGGATCGCCGCCGCGACCAGCGCGACCGGCGCGAAGGCCAGCAACAGGAGCAGCAAGACCTGGGCCAGGATGATCCCGACCGAGAGCGAGCCGAGCAGCAGGAAGGCGCCGAGCTCGCCGCCGAAGACGACGATCGCGATCAGCAGGCGCTGGTACTGACCCCCCTCCTCCATCGCGTCGGTCGCCGGCTTGTCGGCGACACCGAGGCGGTAGCCGCCCTTCTCAGAATCGGCGTCCGGCAGCTTGGAGGAGTCGCCGTCGTCGAGCGCGTCGTACTCGTCGTCGCGTTCGTCGGTCCCGAGGCCGAAGCGCAGGAAGTGCGAGGCGTACTTGTTGGCGTTGTTGACGCAGACCTTGCCGTCGGCGGTCACCTCGGTCCCGCTCTGCAGCCGGCGGGCCAGCTGGGCATCGCGGCTGGCGTTCTCCGAGAGCGGCCGCACCGCGACCGACTCGGGATCGGAGCCCTCGTCGCCGGTGCCGCTGAGGGCGCAGTGTTCAAGGCCGCCGAAGTTGAGGACAACCCAGGGCTTGTAGACAAGGAGTTCGAAGAGCTGGTTGGCGGCGTCGTCCTTGGCCTTGGTGCCGCCGGAGGGGTCGCCGTGGTCGGAGATCGAGAGGAACGCCTCCGACATCTGGTTCGTCCACTTCGAGGCGCTGCCGATCGTCGTGCCGGGCTGGGCGACGAAGAAGAGGGCGAGGACGACGTAGATCAGGGAGAGCGCCAGCGCCCCGGCGGTCTCCGAGTAGCGGCGCTGGACCAGCGCCTTCCACATCGCCCAGATGCCGACGACCGAGATCGCCAGCACCAGCCACGGCGCCCCGAAGATGTTGGCGTAGATCGAGTGGATCGCCTGGGAGACCGGCGCCAGCGCCCCGGCGCCGCCGGTCGCCTGCGAGCCGTTGAGGAGGTCGAGGCTGAAGGCGAAGCTGAAAAGCGAGATCAGCGCGTTCGCCAGGAAGCTCGTCAGCACCCAGAGGATCGAGGCGAGGAAGTAGGCGATCATCGGCGGCACGCCGCTGACGTCGACCCCGCCGGTCAGTGACGCGCTGACCGCGTCGAAGTGCTGGTCGAGGGTGTAGTGGTCGAGCGGATAGCGCCCGAAGAGGCCGCCTGCACCGAGTGGCGACGCCGGCGCGACGTTGCCCCAAAGGTCACTCGCCGCCGAGGCGAGGGGGTGCGCGGCCAAGACGATCAGCCCGGCCAGGACGAGGACCGCTGCGAGCTGACGAGCGCGCCGCCTCATGCCGCCACCGCCCCGGGCGTGTTGTCGAGCGCGGCCAGCAGCTCCTCGAAGACGAGGTCGAACTGGACCTCGCCGACCCGGCCGTCGAGGTCGCGCATCAGGCAGAGGCCCTGGCGGTATTCGGTCAGCCGCGAGCGCAGCACCGCGTCCTCGGGATCGAGGTCGACCATGCGCAGCGCCCGCTCGGCCTCGGGGATTGAGTCCTGGCCGAAGAGGAAGTAGACCCCGACCAGCTCGGAGAGATCCCCGAGGTCGGCGAGCCGCTGGGTCGCCAGCATGATCGTCGTGTTCATCGAGCGACCGAGCCGCACCAGGCGGTTCAACAGCAGCCGGCCTTGCGTGGAGGCCAGTAGAAACCACGCCTCGTCCAGCAGCACGATCTTGTGTCGAGATCGGTCGTGGCTGACGAGGCGCAGAGCTTTTGCCGCGACCAGGGAGAGCGTCGCCACAGAGACGCGCTCGGCGCGGGTGTAGGTCTCGCGGGAGGCGCCGGGGTCCGGCAGCGACAGCCCCGGCGTGCGAATCGTGATCACCGAGGCCGAGGGCACCTCGGGGTCGGTGCCCCCCGGATCTCCCTCGGAGAAGCCCAGGCGCGCGAGGCCGAAGTCCGAGAGGACGTCGAGCGCCTCGGCGGCGTCATGACCGGCATCGGCGTCGCCCTCGCGCAGCCGGGAGACGACGGAGCGCAGGCTTTCCTCGCCGGCCCGCACCGCATCACGCACGGCGCGGTCGATCGCGTTCTCCCAGGCCGGCGGCGGGTCGCGCAGCAACTCGAGCAGGTAGCTGGAGGCCAGCTCCTCGCGCAGCTCCGGCAACCCGATCGCCAGCGGATCGAGTTTGCCCCGGTGGCGTGGGTCGCCGGAGAGCTCCAGCACCTCGACCTGGCCGGAGAGCTCGGGAACGCCCTCCAGGTTGTGGTCGGGCTTGGGATCGAAGTTGACGACGAGGGAGCCCCGGCGCTGGGCGCCGTAGGCGATCGCCTCGGCGGCCAGGGTCTTGCCGGAGCCGAGCGTGCCGGCGAGCAGGACCCCCGAGGGTCGGGCGGTGCGCGGAGCCTCGGTTGGATCGAAACGCACCGGTCGACCGGCGACCGCCGGGGCGAAGCCAATGTAAATACCGGCCGGCGATCCGACCTCCGCGCTCGCCGTCGGGACCATCGCGCCGAACTGCTCGACGGTCATCTGCTGGCGGTAGTCGGGCACCGCGCCGCTGCCGGGCTGGGGCAGGTGGTCGACGAAGAGCGAGTGCTGCAGGCCGCGCGGGCGGTGCAGGGCTACGTCGCCGAAGCGCTCACGAAGCGCCCCGACCCGCCGCTCCAGCTCCTCGCGGTCGGCGGCGCCGATCGCGAAGGAGAGCGAGGCCCGCAGCATCGGCGGGTGCGCGGAGGACTGCAGGACCGCCTCGTACTCGCGGGCAAGCTCGCGGTCCTCCTCGGCCAGTACCCCCGGGCCGCTGGTCCCCTCGAGCTGCTCGCGGTACGCGTGCTCGACATCGAGGATGCGCTTGCGGACCTGGCCGAGGGCCTCGCGATTGCCGACCCACTGCGCGTAGAGGACGGCGTCGACCGGGAAGCCGACCCCTTCGGGTGGGCCGAAGAGGAGCTCGGAGGCGCCGGGGAACTCGGCCTCTTCGGCGAGCGATCCGGCGCAGAGGAACGCCTGGAAGGACGTCCCCTCTTCGGCCTCGACGACCAACGAAGGTGGCTCGCCGGGCTCCTCGGTGGCGGGCGCATTCGCGCAGCGCCAGAGGTCGTGCCCGAGCGGCTCGTAGGCAGCACCGCCGTCGCCCGCCACCAGGACCATCGCGTCGGGCTCCCAATGGTCGTCGAGGACCGGCTCGGCGACGCCGCGGGCGGCGGCGCGGCTGAGCAGCCAGTGAAGCTCCCGGGTAGAGGCGCGGGAAAGGGCGATAGCGCCGCTGAGGCGGTCGAAGGTGCGCTGCTCGATCGCCGCCAGCGCCTCCAGCTCCGCCCCGGCGATCGGTGCAGGAGCCCCGACACCGGCCAGCTCCTCCAGGCGTCGCCGCGCCCGCCCGAATGAGCGCACGATCCCGGGGTCGCCGTCGGCCTCCGCGAGCGACACCGCGACGTAGACCTCTGGCATATGGGAGCCGAGCCCGCGCAGCCGCGCCTCGTGGCCCTCGAGGTAGCGAGCCCAGCCACCGGCATCGGCGTGGCGGGAGTCGACGAGTTGGGCGAGTTCGTCGGCGTAGCGCTCGGCCGGGTAGGCGCGCTGCACCCGCCAGATCGCGAAGTCGGCGCCGGCCAGGTGAGCGAAGCGCTCCAACCGGCTCAGCAGGCCCCACTTCTGAGCGGTCGGCAGAAACGGATAAGCGGTCGTCTCGGCTCGGTAGAGGGCCGCCGCCTCCCCACCGGGCCCGATCAGGATGTTGCGCCGGGCGTAGCGCAGCGGCAAGCGGCTCACGGCCGCACCTCCAGGCTCTCGCCGTCGGCGAGCACCAGCCGCGCCACAGCCGCCTCGTCCCGGCGGGCGCCCTTGGGCGGCGCCACCAGCAGGCGCCGCCGTCGCAGTCCGACCCGCCGCACCACGACCGCGACCGCAAAGAAAACGACCGCCGGGCCACGGACCTTCGCCCGGCGCAGGACGGGCTGGTGCTCGTCAGGCTCGACCCAGAGCGCGCCGCCGAGGCGTCGGCTGTGGCCGGGCAGAGGCAGGGCCCGGCCGAGCGAGCGGCGCATCGGGGCCAGCCACAGCGAGAGCCAGCAGAGCGCGAAGCGATCGGCCCGGCGACCGTCGGGCGTCGCCTGGGTGGCGAGCGTCGCCACCGTGGCGGGGATCACGATCAGCCGCAGGGGCCAGTCGAGGAGGCCGAGCGCCCACCCCCCGAGGACGGTGATCCCCACCGCGCCGAGGGCGGCGAGCCCGGCGGCCGCGCGGCCGCCGACGCTTAGGCCGGTGCCGGCGGCGATCGCTGCCGCGGCCAGCGTCACCGCGGCCGAGCCCGAGCCGACCGCGATAACGAAGAGGAGCGTCGCGGTGGCGTAGGCGAGCCAGCGCAACGGCACCCCGCCGGGGACCGGCAGCGTCCGTCCCTCGATCTGGTAGATCCGCCGCTCCGGGCGGAAGATGCGCTGGTAGGAGCGGATCGGCTCGTAGCTCTCGCTCACGGCAGGATCCGTTCGCCGATCGCCTTCGCCATGCTCGCGACCTGATCGGGGCTGAAGACCAGCCAGCCGACCAGCACCGCGGCGACGAAGAAGACGGCCAGGTCAGTGAACCGGCGGTTGAGCAGGAAGACCAGGCCGACGATCGCCAGGACGCCGCCGTAGATCTCCCCGGCGTAGTGGCGAAGCGTCGAGCCGATGTTGTGGCCGACGTCGTTGCCACCGGCGGCGGCGAGCGCCTCCGGCGCCAGCAATAGCGCCGAGGCGGCGCAGCCCAGCAGGGCGACGGTGACGAGCAGGCGCCGGCTCACGAGAGAGCCCCCTCGACGCCGCTCACATACCAGCGGCCCTGCCGCACCACCTCGAGGCGGTAGGTGAACCGGAAGCTGGCGCCGCTCAGCGGATCGCGCACCCGCACCGTCGCGAGGACGGTGCGCCGGGGCCCTTCACCGTTTCCGAGCTGCTTTGCGTCCGTGGCGCCGACCGGCTCCAGGCCGTTGCCCGGGGGAACCACCCCAGACCCAGGCGCCACCAGATAGCTGAGGTCTTCGGGGCTTGAGGCCGAGAAGTAGGCGGGCAGGAAGCGCCTGACGAGGTCGCCGATGGCGCTGGCATCCGGGCCGGCGAGCGGCTGAGGAGCTTCGACGTCTTCCCCAACTCCTGCCGGCCCGGCGACCACCGCGGGCGCACCCGAAGCCGCCACCTCGTCCGCGCTCGCGCGGACGATCGGGACGGCCAAGTAGAGAGTGCGAGCATCGCCGAGCTCGCAGGCAACGGTGACGATCGCCTGGCCGCCGCCGAGCGCTTCGATCCCGGCGATCTCGGCCTGATCGACGCTGACGCCGGAGGGGCCCGCGCTCGGCGTCGGGACGCCGGGGGCCAGAAGCGGCGCCAGCTCCTGCGGGGAGGAACCGCTGAGATAGGCGCGGGCGAAGCGGACCGCGAAGGAGCTGGTCGCGGGCTCGAAGGTCGCGCCCTGGGCGCTCGCCGCCGGCTCGCTTGAGCCTGGACCCGAGACAGCCGACCCGATGCCTCGGAGGAAGAGCAGGCCGAGCACGACCCAAAGCGCCACCCTCCCCGCGCTGCGCATGGCGGCGCGTGCGGTACGGCTCTCACCCTGACCTCGTCCGAGCTGAGTACCAACTCCACCTGACACTTCGAGACCACCTCCGTCTTAGCTTTGGTGGCCAGCCGATTGGCTGGCTCACCACTACGGAGGGGCGACGTGGAGAAGTGGTCACAACCACACAAGCGAGTGGTTGTGTGTTGTTTACCGCGAAAGCCCAGCGGCGCTCAGTAGCGCCGCTGGGCGAGGGTTGACTGGCGGCCCTAGTCCTCGAGGAGGGCACCGGCGAGCTGCTCGATCAGCCACCAGCCGGTGAAGTCGGTCAGCTCGTAGTGGACCCAGACGCCCTCGCGACGCCGGTTGACGATCCCGGCTTGATGCAGGATCGAGAGCTGCTTTGAGACGTTTTGCTGGGTGACCGGCAGGCCGGCACTGAGAGCGCTGACCGTGGCGCGACCGCGATCGTTCAGAGTCTCGATCAGGCGGATCCGGGTCGGGTCGGCGAGGACTCGCAGCATCGCCGCGATCGACTCGACGGTTTCGCTGCCGAGCCGGGGTGCCGAGGCCACGATCCGATCTCGCCGTTCACTCTTTTTATGTGGGGTTACACCGTTACTCATTGTGTTCTCTGCCCTACAGAGCAGCCAGGTAGGAAAGTGGACCCCCAACTCATCCGACCGAGTGTTGGTCGGGATCTGTCCCGCTCATGAGCCACGATGAGCACATGGATCTACCGGAGCAACTTTCTGACGAGGAGGCCCAAGTCGTGCGGGAGGCCATCACCGGTCGACCCGACTGGCTTGAGCTCGCCCACGCGCTTGAGGAGGCGAGCAAGTCAAGAGAGGGCGAGGCACTGCGGATGCTCAGTCTTGCCTTCGTTTACGACCTCGTCCCTCCGAACCAGGATGGTCGCCGAGATGCCGTCGGAGGGCCCTACGCCTCGATGTTCGAGTCGAAGGAGGGCATCTATCCGCCGCGCCCTGCAGAAGTGGTCGAGGAGGTGCGCTCCATCTGGCGCTCTGCCCGCGAGCGGGTCGAGGATCCGATCGTGGGCGCCCGCGTCTCCGATCTCCTCTACGTGGCCGAGGGAAAGTCAGCCCATGCCGATGGCCGACGAGCCGCTAGAGAACTTGCCGCGCTAGCTGGCGAACCCGAGCGGGAACCGCTCAGTCGAGCGGTATGTGCGGCGCGCTCGATTGAGATCTTCGTTGAGCTGAACGACCGCCAAGGGCTGGCAGACACCCTCGAAATAGCCGAGCACGTTGCAACCGACCTGCTCGACCAAAAACATCCTGGCCCACCGCTGAGCGTCCTGGGCTCTCTCGTCGCACTGAAGAAGGAGCTCCGTCCGGACGGCCTGGAGGCACTGCTTTCCAAGGCCATCGAGCGTTTCCCTGCCGGCCACGCCGGGGAGAGCGCGCTCGAACTAGCGGCCGAAGCAAGCGGAGACCCCGATCGCCAGAAAGAACTCCGCCGTCGACAACTCCAGCTTCGCATCGACGAGGCCGCCGCGGCAGATGGTCTCGCGAAGGTGACTTTTCTGCAGCGGGCCATTGATCTGGCCTCACGTTTCGGGTTCACGCAGGAGATGGAGGCGCTGCTCAAGGAACAGCAGGACATCCCGAAGGAGGACCTCGGCTTTGAGTCGATGGAGGTCAGCGTCGACGTCCCGACTGAGCCGATCCGAAAACAGGTCGATCACATCGTCGGCTCCGAGGCCAAAGACATCTTCGAGGCCCTCATCCGTCTCGGCGCCTTCGGACCTCCAGGCGGCGCCAACGCGGACATGGATCGCGAGGTCGAAGCCCAGGAAGAAGAAAGCCCGATCGCGTTCCTCTTCCCGCACAGCTATTTCGGCCAGGAGACCTCGGCGCCCACCTACCTCGCCAGCGACGAGGAGAACAAGCGGCTGATGAACCGCGGGCGCCAGCGCGGCTTTCACGTTGAGTTCTACGGCAGGTTCCTCTACGCACCGATGCTGCATGAGGCGGTAGAACGCCACGGCCGGCCTTCCCACGGGGAACTCGCCGAGCATTTCTCGACCGAGCTGATCGGTGGGAGCCGCGGCGAGCGGATCGCCCGAGCCGTCGAGCTTTTCTGGGACGAGGAATACGACGAGTCGGCACATCTGATCGTGCCGCGCCTCGAGAGCATCCTGCGCGAAGTAGCTCGACTCAACGGAATCCTCATCGTCAAGCGTGCTCAAGAGGGCCGCTTCGGAGGGGTCGTCTCGCTCAATGTGATCCTCTCGAAGCTTCGCGAGCTCTACGACCCCGAACCCTGGTTCGACTACCTCGAGGCCCTGCTCTGCGACCCGCTGGCGACCAATCTCAGAAACGACATCGCCCACGGTCTCCTCGAGCGGGTCGGGGGCGTTCAGGCAGCCCTGCTGATCCAGGCCGCCTGCCGCCTCACTCTCATGGGTCCGGTGTCCGACTCGCCGGAGGAGCCCTCCTCGCCTCCGCAACGCGGCGACGAGGAGGATGGAGCGACTGACTAGTGGAGCCGGAGCTCGGTCCCGGTGTAGATCAGGCTGGGGTCGCCGGTACCGATTCGCCCGGCGTTGAGCTTCCACAGCCGCTGGACCTCGGCCGCGATTTCGGCGTTGTCAGCTCCGACCGGAAGCAGCGCCGCGGCGATCGACCACAGGCACTCGCCGCTGCGAACCGTGTGGACACCGCGGCCGGAGAGGCTGCCGGGCGCCTCGCTCGGCTGACTCGGGACGGTTGCCGGTGCTGGCGATTCCGGAGCCGGTGCTTCGGTGGCCGGCTGAGCAGCGCTTTCTGAGCGTTGGTCATTCGGCGCGGCCGAGGGGCTCGGCACCGGCGCCGTCAGCGCGTCGCCTTCGACGGGCGCCGTGCTCGAGGGCGGAGCCGGTTCGTAGCTCGGTCCGTATTGCGGACCGGGGGGCGCGGCTTCTACAGGCGGCGCGGCTTCGGTCGTTTCCGGCGGCGCGCTGACTGGAGGAGGAGGCGGTTCGGGTTCCTGCGCGGGTTCCGGTTCGAGCGGAGCTTCTTCTTCGCCTCCGCCGCCGGAGGGAAGGGAGCCCGGTAGCTGTTCCAGCACCGATTCTTCTCCGCCCGGTTCGAGTTCGGCTTCTTCTTCGAGGCCAGGTAGGGCACCGGGCGGCGCCGATCCTTCCTGTTCGCTGTCGGCTTCGCCCGCGAAGGCGATGCCCGGCGCGACGGTGCCGAAAACGAGGACCGCGCTGAGGACCGTGGCCAGCGCCCGGGTCCCGGGGGTCGCCCGCGAGCCGCGGTTTGAGCGAGATACGAACTTCAGGAACTCATGTAGCCAAGGCATTGCACTCCTCCTCGCCTTTTGTTCATGGATCTCAATTCAGTGGCGGCGCCACACAGCGGTAGGACTTTGCTCCGGCGCCGATGTCGGGGGTCAGGCCGACGGCGCCATTGCTTTCGGTGATGTAGAGGTCGTTGACGCGGCCGGGTTCGCTGGTCGAAGCCGACACTTCGCTCGTCAGCTCGCCACCTGCAGCGAGCTGGATCCCTTGATGCTCCAGGGCCTCCATCAGCTCGTTGTGGGTAGGGAGCCGCCTCCCCGCCGCCGCTTGGTCGTCGGTCCGGCCGCACGCGTAAACGGCGGCGCCGTAGGCAACAGGTGCGTGGGCCGTGGTTTCGATGCAGACGCCAGCGGCCGGGATCGTCCCCTGCGGGCAACGGACCAAGAATCGTTCAGGGGGGTAGCCGCCGAGGCGAGCCGCATTTTGGGCGCGCGGCACCGCGCCCAGATTCGCCTCCTTGATCTGGCGGCGCCCGAGCGAGTTCCGCTTGATGTTCTGGCCGGTGATCGTGTGCTTCTGGATGTCCCGCCCGGAGATCTTCAGGGCCGCATAGGAGCTGCCGCCGAGGGCGACGAAGAGCGCCAGCGTGGCGACGACGTTGGCGTAGGTGAGGCGGGGGCGCGGGAGTTTCAACATGCCGGTTCCTCCTTGGACTCACTGAGCTTGGCTATCCCGTGAAGCATGGCTGTCCTTTCACCGTCACCGCAAGTACGGGACTATGCCCGGGCTCGAGCGGATAGCCGGCCTCCCCCGGGAGTCGGGCGCGGAAGCGGAAATGCTGCTTGCCGCAGGTCCGCTTGAAGGGATAGGAAATGCGCCAGCTCCCATCCGGTTTGCTGCGGATTGTGCGGAACGTCGACCATTCTTCGGAGAGGCGCACCTGCAGCTCGATCAGCTTCCCCGCCGCCGGCAGCGGCCTCCCTTGGACGCGCCCGCTGAAGACGACGGACTGCCCATTCAGAACTCGGGGTCGGTTGACCGAGAAGGTGGAGCGTCCGGAGACCAGGAGCGAAACCTTGTCTTCGGCGGGCAGGCGGGTCGAGGTACCCGGATAGGCGAAGCGCAGCGACTGCGAAGCGTGGGCGTCGATCGCGTAGGCGAAGTGGCCGTTGGCGCCGGTGGTCAACGTGTCCGCGAGGGCTTCTTCGCCTTCGGGCGGGCGTGAGTAGACCTGGACGGGCGCGCCCGCCACCGGGTTGCCGGCGGGGTCGACCACGGTGCCGGCGAAGCGGACGTGGCGGCCGAAGCCGACCTTGGCCTTCGGCGCGAGCACGGTGACCTTCCGCGTCCCCGGATGGTTTTTGCCGTGAGTCGTCCGCCTCACGCGCCTCTTCTCGATCACACCGGCGCGAACCGAGGAGGAGATGCGAAGCGGCAGCTTGACCTTCATCGGCTGCCCGTCGAGACGCTGGCTCGTACTCGCGAGGTTGCCGGCCTGGTCGTGGGCGGTAGCGCGCAGTTCGTATTCCCCACTGGGCAGCGTCGCATCGTCGACCCGGGTGACGAGGTGGCTGTTTTCCTGGGCGGTGGGAAGCGCCTGCCAAGTCCCGGAGCCGACGCGGCTGATCTCGATTTCGCCACCGCCGAGCCCCGAGATCGGGTCGGTGACCTGGACCGACACCCGGGTCGGGTCGGCGGCTGAGGTGTCTTCGAAGCCGAGCTTTGGTGGTTCGGGGTCGAAGCGCAACTTGACCGGCAGCGACGCATTGTCGGGCTGCTGGTTGCCAGCGGCGTCTTCCCGCCAGAGGCGCAGTTCCCATTCCCCCGGAGCGGGCACGGTGAGGCCATCGAGGCGCGAGATCGAAGAGCCGCCGCGAGTGTCGTTGACGCATTCGCCGGTTCCGGCCCGGCAGACGCAGTAGTGCGCGGCGGCGATCGGCGCCCGGTCTGGTTCGGGGGCATTCGCCCAGGACGCATCGAAGTCGTTGCTGTTTCGCCAACCTTCGCCACCTTCGACGCCAACCTGAATCGTCCCGGGCGCCGTGCTGTCGATCTTGGCCACAACCGTCGCCGAGTCGGCCGTATTTCCGGCGGCATCCTGTGCCTGAACCTGCAGTAGCTGAGTGCCTTCTTGGGCTCGCTCGGCTTCGACTTCGATATGACCGGGGCCGTTGGGACAGGGAATCCTCTGCGAGTAGTCACAGACACGGCTGGTGTCTGCTTTTCCGGGCAAATTGGCCGACGAACCCTTGACGCCAACATTGTCGGAGGCTTCGTAATTGAGGCCCTGCAAGCCCCCGACCCATTCGCCTCGAGCCAGCGGCGTGTCAGGCACGATCGACACCGACGGACCCGTGTTGTCGACCACCGTCGCTTCGGCGGTGAAGGTCTGCATGTAGTTGAGGCCGCGGCCCGAGCAGAACTGAGCCGAGGGGGCGCCCACGCAGACGACTCGCTGCACGACTTTGGTCGCCCCGCCGAGATCGAAGGCCCGCGGCCGCGGCCAGCTCGACGCCTGCGCGCCGCCGGAACCCGGGCAGCCTTTGTTGGCCCGCACGTTCTTGATCGTGGCGTCTGAGCCGTCAGGCCGCACCCCATACATTTGCAGCGCGTAGCGACAGTCGCGTCGCTCCGCGTGACCGGACCAGCGAAACCGCGAGATCACGGTCCCGGGCGGGGCGTTGAGGACGAAGGCCGACTGCGCGCCGTGGGCGACGTGGGCGGTGGTGACGACGTTCGCGGTGACAAGTCCGCGCAGGCCGGGCCCAAGTGGGTTGCAGGCTCGCCGCCAGCGCATGCCGCGAGTGGCGAGGTTTTCGAAAGCGCCGCTGGCGAATTCGCCGGCGTCGGCCTGACAGGCGGTGATCGTGAATTCGCCCGCCGCGGCCGGCCGCGGGGAGACCGTCCCCACCGCGGCGAGAACCACCGCCACCACAAGGGCAAGAAGCCGGCGCCGCGGAGCTCGGGTAGAGAAGGAGAGGACGTGCTGCATCAGGGACCTCCGAACTGCGGAGCGCCGCCGCTGGAGACCGGGGCGGGCCGCGTGCTTTCAGTGGGTGCGGATTCGGTTGCTTCGTTTTCGGCACCGGCTTCAGCAGCCGGGTAGTCCGGCGAGGCCGGTTCAAAGCTCTGTTCGGGCGGGGGCGGCGCAGGTTCTGGTTCGGGCTTCGGTTCGGGCTCGGCGGCGGGCGAGGGTTCGCCGGCCGCGGGTTCTTCGGCTACCGGTGCTTCTTCAGCCGGCGGCGGGACGACGGTGGTCGCTTCCGGCGTTTCTTCGGCCTGCGGGGTCGGTTCCGGGTTGGGTTCCTCTTCGCCGCCGATCAGCCCGGTCGCAGCGCTCAGGGGGTCGACGTCGTGCTGGGCGCAGTAGGTCGCAGCCCCTCCGCCGATCGTCGCGCAGCTGAGGATCACCGCCGCCAGGGTGCCCGGCCGGGCACCGGCGAGAGGCGTCGGGTCGACCACGCGCGAGTAGCCGGCGGCGGCCTGTTGTTTTGCCTGTGCAACGCCGCCGAGGATCTGCTGCTTGGCGGTGGTGAAGCCATCCGCAGCGCGGTTGGCGACGCGCCCGAGAAGACCAGGGCTCGCCTGTTCGAAGGCGGGCAGCGGCAGTATCGCTGCCGCCTTCTCGCGCCAGGTATCGAGTCGCTCGGCGAGCACCTCGCAGCGCCGGCAGCCCTTCATGTGCAGGTGGGCCTGCTCGACCTCGGCGGCGCTGGCGAGCCCGTAGGCGAAGCGCAGCACCAGCGGTTCGCCTTTCAGACACCCGCCCCCCGCCTTGCGCGCGATCGCAGCACGCGCCTCGTCCATGATCCCCAGCAGGTCGCGCTTGACGGCGCGGTCGCTCATGCCGAGGCGGCTGGCGATCTCCGGGCGCTTGTAGCCGGAGCTATAGAGAACGAGGACTTCGCGCTTTTGCTCGGGCAGTGAGGCCGAGACCTCCCGAACCAGAGCCTCGAGTTCGGCTTCGTCCTCCTGTTCGATCGTCTCCTCCTCGGGGCCGGGCTGCTCGCCCGCGAGCTGCTGCAGGCCCGTCTCGGTGGTGGGATCGACGGAAAGCTCTCGCTGGTGATGGTCGTCCTCACGATTGAGGATCCGATGGGCGGTTGTGCGAAGCCAGGCGTAGACCTGGCCCGGCTCGGTAATCCCGGCCGCCTTATCAACGAAGCGATCGCAGGCAGCCTGAATCGCGTCCTCAATCTCCTCGGCCGAGACGTGCGGATGATGCGAGGCGAGCTGCGAGCGCAGCTTGGCGCCTCGCTCCCCCTGAACGAAGCTCCGGAACAATGCCTCTGCGCCTCTGAAAGCAATCGCGGTTGAGCGAGAAGAGTCCATTACTACTACAGAGCAATCAGCCGGGGAAGTGGACCCCCTGCTTGCTGCCTCTGCGTCACTCACGGCGCCTCCGCGCATTCGTGGAGCCATCGGATCGGAGGCTCCGAATACTCGGATGTTTACCCGGCTTACAGAACTTTAATCGGGTTCCAGTGGCCCATCATTCCGCTGGAAAGGCGGCCGGGTCGATCACCCAACGCCCGATAACCTGCCCGCTGCCTCACGCCAGCTCGTCCCGACCCGGTCACCGCGCCCTCGTCAAATTAGTATCGGCATTGCTCGAGCTGAGGATCGGAGGTGAATATGTCGGGGCGGGATGGGTTTACCAAGGCGGTCAAAGACCAACTTGCCGCGCGGGTGGGCCATCGCTGTTCGCGTCCTGGCTGTCGAGCGCCGACCTCGGGACCATCGGAGAGTCGGAGTTCGGGTGCGTCGAACGCCGGCGAGGCCGCCCATATAAGGGCAGCTTCAGAGGGCGGGACTCGTTACGACCCGGCGCAGACGCCGGAGGAACGCCGAGCCCGCTCCAATGGGATCTGGCTTTGCGGCATCGACGCCAAGGCGATCGATGACGAAGAGCGCTACACGGTGGAGCTGCTCGAAGGCTGGCGCCGAGAGGCCGAAGTCTTCGCCGACGAAGTAAGGGGTCGACCCGAGGCGGCCGTGGCAGGCTCGGACAACCGCCGGCTAGTTCCCTTTGAGCGCGTTCTCTGCTCCGAGGAGCGAGCCGGAGACGATGTGCTCTCCTTTCTCGACGACGTCGGGGCGGCTCGCGCCTGGGGGCGATCATTCGAGGCGGTTAGGCTCCTTCTAACCGAGTTGGTTCTGAACTCTTTCCAGCATGGTGGGGTCGACTCAGTGCAAATCGCCACTACCGCAGGGACCGTCACGCTCAGCGACTCGGGGCCGCCGTTCGAGTTCGAATTGCTGCGAATGAGCCCAAAGGGTGGCTTGGCCTTGGCGTACTTCGAAGAGCGCGTCGGCGGTAGCTTCACGCAACGTCCCTTGCGAAGCGAGGGGCGAAATCATTGGGTGGTGGTCGACGAGGTCGCGACGATGGGGAGAGACCTCCCCTGCACGGTGCGCCTCGAGGAGGCACGCCGCGGGTCGATCCGCGAGCTTGCCGAAGAGGAGCTGGCCCGCCTCGACGGATGCGACGAGCTCCACCTGTATCACCCAGCAGGTTGGAGCATCAGCCCCTGGATGGCTTTGCTGAGGGAGCTTCTACCCGAGCCTCTCCTCGCAGCGGCTGGTTGTGCACGGCGTGCCCGAGGGGAGCCCGCTAACCGAGGTGATCGCTCTTCGAGCGCCCAATGTCCGCTTCGTCGACTAGCCCGGTGAGCTCGGATGTCCTCAACAAAGAGGCGACATTGCCGAACTCCTCCATCAAACCGCGGCACATCTGCGCCCGATAAGAGGCGGTATGGAGACCGGCCGCCTCTTGGATGGCACCGGCCCCTCGCCCTACCTCTCTATGTCGGCAGCGAGCCTAAGCCTTTCTATAGCTCCGCGCTGGTGCAGTTCGAGGAGCCCACGAGAGCCGCGCGGGCAGCGAACCCGGATGCCGTGAGAGAGAACCAGAACCGCGTTCGTTCCCCGCTTGTGGCTCGGGTCGACACGTGAGTCCTGGCAAAATACTGCGCCAGCCGTGCCAAAGACTCGAAGGGTCGCAGCCGAGGACCTGAGACCACGGTCATCTGAGCGCCGGCAGTTCCTCGGGATTCCAATGACCGCGCGGCACCCGCGGTATCTCGGGCACAGCGAGGTCGTCGATCCTCTCCTTAGCAACGAAGTGCCAAGCGAACCAGATGGTGCTCTCCGCCTCCCACCAGTCGAGCGGGGTGCCGTAGCCCATCTCCTTCAAGACCTCTAGAGCTTCCCATGCGCTCGAGCCAGCGAGGCTCCGAGGGTGCGGGCTGGCGCCAGAAGGAAAGCGCGCCATTGGCCGTCATGTGGGCGCCTGTAAAGCGGGTTGCCATTTCCTGCCAGACCCGGTTGTCCCCGAACAGGTCCGGCGCGTGGAGCACAAAGTCAGCCTCGGCGAGACGGTCCTCGATCACGAAGAGTTCCGCCGGCTCGGGCTCCAGCACCCAGGCGGCACGATCATGCCACTCGCACAGTTCAGGTGGCAGCACGGTGCGCATCCGCTCAACGTAGGCAGAGCTACCGTCAATGAGCGTCGAGGTCCAGATCCCGCCGTTAGGGCGACCGAGCGGATCGTCTTCGACCGGCGGAACGATCTCCGATCCCGGCTCAGGATCGGTGCCGAACCAGTCAACCCACAACTGCGGTCCGAGGGCGATCTCCACTTACCTGACCTCCAGAGCAGAGCCCTTTGCCCCGCCTACCGGGAGGGGAAATACGCCGTTGCGCGACCCCGAAGGCCGAAACGACCCCTGATGGCCACCCGGCACAACGATGCGGTCGCTGTAGGGCAGCGAGCGATTCCGCGACGCGAGCGTATCCACGGACCGTGGTGCAGGCGCGGACGCGCCATGAGGGCTGCCGGCGTGTTTTCCCGGGCGAGGTGGACGTAGAGTGACGAACCTTGACCAGACACCTTCGACTTGCCAGGCAATGACGTAGCCCAGGATTGCCCCCGCCACCACATCGCGGGAATAGTGAGCACGACGGTGGACCCTCAGATAGCCGATCCCTATTGCGGCCAGATGTAGCCACCGGCGGTGCCGCGAGCGTCGCTGCCAACCCGCGATCGCGAAAGCGCAAGTGGCGTGCGTGCTTGGAAATCCCGCTGCACCAAGTCGGCCGGGCGGGGCGACCCGCGTGGAAGCACCCGGGCGGGGGCGGCGAATCATGAGCTTGCCAGCCGTCGAGGCAGACGCGGCCACCACCGCGATGCCGGGCGTCAGAAGCCACCGCACGCGTGATCCACGATCAATAAGCAGCCCGATCAGCACGACCGGAACCCACCACAGTCGGGTGGACATTCGCAGCATCCACGATTGCCGAGCGGCGACAGCCATCTACTTGTCCCGCCGGTGCACCATGTCGGCTATTTCGCGCAGGGGTCCAGTCGGTCCAGGCACGTCCGCGGCGATCTCGTCCAAAGACATAAGGCACCGCGCATGCAGCTCCTTCGCCCTCTCTCTCGCTGATCGGAGACCGAACATGGTGACGTGCGTTAGCTTCCCCGCACGTCGGTCGCTGCCAGGGATCTTCCCCAGCCAGCGAGCCTTGCCTGTCTCGTCGAGGATGTCGTCGACTACCTGGAAGAGAGAACCGAGACTGGCAGCGAAGCGGTCCAACGCGGGGTCGGTCCGGTCGCTGGCCAGCAGGGCGCCGCAGCGAACACAGGCGACGAGCAGGCACCCTGTCTTCAGCATCTGCATCCGTTCGAGGTCATCACGATCGCGCGGTCGATAACCCGTCACGTCGAGATATTGTCCGGAGACCATCCCCGGGGTACCGGTCGCTTCGAGCACCGCTCCGAGCACGCGATTGCGCAGCTCTGCGGGACCCGGCTGGTCTTCGAGGATTAGCCGCTGGGACTCGCTCAGCAACGCGCAACCGGCAAGAATCGCGACATCGTCGCCATAAAGTCGGTGCAAGGTCGGCCTGCCGCGCCGCTTGGTGTGGTTGTCCATCGCCGGCAGGTCATCGACGATCAGCGAGTTCGTGTGCAGCAGCTCAATCGCGCAGGCGGTAGGCATCACCCGATCGACCGGGATGCCGAGTGCTTGGGCGGAGGCCATGACCAGAATCGGTCGCACGCGCTTGCCGCCGCCGAGGAGCGAGTAGCGCGCGGCCTCGGCCAAGCGCTCGGCACCGGCCGGCACCCGAAAGTCGACCTCCTCGAGGGCCTGCTCCACCCGCTCGTGCATTTCGGACAGGAGGAGTGTTGGGGTGATGCCTTCATCGGGGCGATCGAGCGGCGGCACGTGGTGACCGCTTGCCGCGGAAGCCTCGTGCGCGCGCGGGGAAGGCGCCAGCGGAATCCCCCCCATCCCCAACTCGGCCTGCCCCGCGCTCGCCGTCGGCCGGTTCACAGGGCCCCACTCACTGATTCCCTGTCGCGCACGCGATTGCTTGAGCAGCGAGTGGGCAGTCTCCGCTCGCCCCGGGCAACCACCTGCTCTATAGCCGCAAGCAGGGGTTCGATCTGCGCCAGCACCTCTTCGTATTGTGGATCGGGTGCGATACGCACTTCGTTTCCGGCGGAACTAACGACGTAGGTCATCACGTCGGCGGTGCCGCTTGGTGGTGGGTAGTCCCCAGAAATAGACGGGAGGTCGGCTCGTCTCAGAGCCGCGCGAAGCCTGCTCCAGAGGCGACGCTGCAAACCGAAGCCGAGGCTGCAGCCGCCAAGCTGCAGCATGGCCCGTGCCCGCCCAAAAACCAACAGAGAGGGCTTCGGGCCCCCGATGCCACCTTCCACGCGATATTTGAGAGATGGACCGATTTTGGAAAAAGATCCAGCGGGCTCGCTCGCTGCACCGCAGGCCGTGGCTCCCAGCGATGCCGCAAGGGCTACGAGAGCGGTGATCGCAACGCTGCTCGCCTTCACGCGAATCGCAACCCGGGTTGAAGGCGACAATCTCGTCGCCGTTGGATGGCACGCATCGCCCCTCCCTGTGTGAATCCTCGAAGGGCTCAGCCTGACAACGTTTGGTGCCGCTGTCATCGCCAGAGCGGGCGGACTTCTTATGACGGCGATGTCACCAAGACGGTCGTCGTTCTTATTAAGACCGGCTCCCTACTTCTCGGTAGCGGAGGTGTTTACCGCGGCATGAGGCGGCGTTTGGCACGACCGCCCCGGAAACCAGGACTACCACCGAAGCGCGCGCTCAGGTAGACCGGTGAGCTCTGGTCGACGAAGGCACCAAGAGCGAGCTGCGCGTGCCAGCTGCCTTCGTCGATCGGTACTCGCCGGGAGACGCTCACCCAGCGGCCGGGGACGTGTATCCGGGCCGTGACGGCGACCGCGCCGCCGGCCCCCAGGGCGATCCCTCCGCGGACGGCGATTCGCAAGCCGGAACGGACCGTTCTCTCTTGCACTCTGTCGATACGCAATCGGGCGCCGGCTGACGGGACCTTCGCAAAGCTCGCGCTCAGCGTCGAGTCGGAACCGACCGTCACCCGACAGGAACGGGTGTGGCAGTCGCCCCCCGACCAGCCGGCGAAGGTTGAGCCCGAGGCAGGCGTCGCGGTCAGGGTCACTTGCGTGCCGTCGGTGAAGGCGTGAGAACAGCGGGTCGGACAGGAAATCGCTCCAGCGGCGCCGGCGACGCTACCCCTTCCCCCGCCCTCGAGCTTGACGATCAGTCTGTGAGGCGAGCTAGACGAGGGCGTAGGAGTAACGCCGAGGCCCGAAAGGGCCACCATGTCGGGGCTGCTCGAGGTATTGCTGGCAATCATTAGCGCTGCGCTCGCCGGCCCTGCGGCGTTCGGTGCGAAGGTAACGCCGATCGAGCAACTCGAACCCGGTTCAAGTGTCGGTGGGCAGGTGCTTGCCTGACCAAACTCGGCTGTGCTGGAGCCGCTGATCGCGATGTCTTCGATCACCAGGTTCGCGCCGCCGATGTTCGAGACGGTAAACGTCTTGGTCGCGCCGCTACCGAGAACCTGCCCGCCGAAGGCAAGCTGCCCGGAGCTGAGCATGGCTTGCGGAATCGCGTAATGGATCGTGCCTGTCGCGCTGGTGGGGCCGACGATAACGGCGTACTGGGTGTCGAGCAAAGCCGAGATCTCGTCGTCACCGCCGTCGGCGGTGACGACATCAGAGGCCCCGTCGCCGTTGAGGTCGGCGGTCGTCACGGCGCTCGGGCGTTCACCGGCGGCAAAGCTCTGCTGCGTCGCGAAGCTCGGGGTCGAGGCGCCGGGAGCGGTGGTGTTCAGCAGGACCGAGGCCGTGTCCGCTCCTTCGTTGGCGACCAGGAGGTCGGGCTTGCCGTCGCCGTTGAGGTCGGCGGTCGTCACGGCGCTCGGGCGTTCCCCGGCGGCAAAGCTCTGCTGCGTCGCGAAGCTCGGGGTCGAGGCGCCGGGAGCGGTGGTGTTCAGCAGGACCGAGGCCGTGTCCGCTCCTTCGTTGGCGACCAGGAGGTCGGGCTTGCCGTCGCCGTTGAGGTCGGCGGTCGTCACGGCGCTCGGGCGTTCACCGGCGGCAAAGCTCTGCTGCGTCGCGAAGCTCGGGGTCGAGGCGCCGGGAGCGGTGGTGTTCAGCAGGACCGAGGCCGTGTCCGCTCCTTCGTTGGCGACCAGGAGGTCGGGCTTGCCGTCGCCGTTGAGGTCGGCGGTCGTCACGGCGCTCGGGCGTTCACCGGCGGCAAAGCTCTGCTGCGTCGCGAAGCTCGGGGTCGAGGCGCCGGGAGCGGTGGTGTTCAGCAGGACCGAGGCCGTGTCCGCTCCTTCGTTGGCGACCAGGAGGTCGGGCTTGCCGTCGCCGTTGAGGTCGGCGGTCGTCACGGCGCTCGGGCGTTCACCGGCGGCAAAGCTCTGCTGCGTCGCGAAGCTCGGGGTCGAGGCGCCGGGAGCGGTGGTGTTCAGCAGGACCGAGGCCGTGTCCGCTCCTTCGTTGGCGACCAGGAGGTCGGGCTTGCCGTCGCCGTTGAGGTCGGCGGTCGTCACGGCGCTCGGGCGTTCACCGGCGGCAAAGCTCTGCTGCGTCGCGAAGCTCGGGGTCGAGGCGCCGGGAGCGGTGGTGTTCAGCAGGACCGAGGCCGTGTCCGCTCCTTCGTTGGCGACCAGGAGGTCGGGCTTGCCGTCGCCGTTGAGGTCGGCGGTCGTCACGGCGCTCGGGCGTTCACCGGCGGCTGACTGCTGCTGAGCGGCCAGGCTCGGCGCAGCCGCGGTGGGGGTGCCAGTGGTGTTCAGCGACACCAAGAGCTTGTCCATCGTTTCGCGCGTGTAGATCAAATCCTGGCGCCCATCGCCGTTGAGGTCCGCGGTGACGACTCCAAATGGAACGGGTTCCGTCTGAAGCGTCTGAGGATCGAAGCTCGGGGTCGAGGACCCGGGAGCGGTGGTGTTGAGCAGGACCGAGGCCGTGTGATTGCCGACGCTGGCGGCGACCACGTCGATCAGCCCGTCGCCGTTCAAGTCGACTGCCTGGAGGGAGCGAGGGCTGGTGCCTACGGCGAAGCTTCGCTGGGAGGCGAAGCTCGGCACCGAGGCGCCCGGAGCCGTGCCATTGAGCAGGACCGAGACAGAGTTGCTTTCGTAGTTGGAGACGACCAGGTCGGGCCGGCCGTCGCCGTTCACGTCTGCCGCCCTGACCACATTCGGAGTTTCGCCGACCGGGAATCCGCCTTCCGCGCCGATACTAAGGTCCGACGAACCGGGCGGAGTGGTGTTGAGAAAGACCAATACCTCGTTGGCCCCCGCCTGACTGGAAACGATCAGGTCCGAACGCCCGTCGCCGTTGACATCCGCCGGTAGTACGAACCCGGGAGCGAAGATTTCGAAGTATTGACGAGGCTGGAAGCTCGCAGTCGACGCCCCCGGGAGGGTGGCGTTGAAGAAGACCGAGATCGCCTGTTCGTCAAACTGATCGTTGACGAGAATCAGGTCGGGCCGACCGTCGCCATTGACGTCTTCGAGGACGGGCAACCTCGGACCCCTTCCTGCGGCGAAGATCTGCTGGGATAAGAAGCTCGGCGTCGAGGCCCCAGGAGTTGTGTTGTTGAGTAGGACGGAGAAATCGTCTTCTGCCTCATTGGTCACGACCAGATCGGGGAGGCCGTCGCCGTTGAGGTCGATGGGGGCTGCCACTTCGGCATCACGGCCGACAGCGAAGCTCTCTGGAGGAGCGAGGCTTGGCGTCGATGTCCCCGGGTCCGTCGTATTCAGGAGCACGGAGACGGTGGTTCTGTTGGGGACGATCAGGTCCGGCCTGCCGTCACCGTTTATGTCTGCGATCTTTGCCCTTCCCGCAAAGGTGCCACCGGCATCGAATTTCGCCCGTTCGGCAAAGCTCGGAGTCGGGCCGATACCGGTGGCGGAGAGCAGCCTCAGCGTGAACTGCTTGTCTGGCGAAAAGCTTGAGTTGCCGACGGCCTGCACAGGGACGCTTTCCGCGCTCGAGCCAGCGGGCACTCTCAGGGACCCGCTCGCGGCCACGTAGTCGCTGGCGGCCACAGCCGTCCCGTTTTCGGTTTCGTAGCGCAGCCAGGTGTCGAAGCCGAGGTCGCCGGCACGTTCGAGCGGGAAACTCATCGTCACCGGCGAGCCACTGCTCACGATGGCATTCGCAGAACCAAGGGTCACCGCGGTCGAACTCGCCCTTGCCGTGCCGGCCGAGGCCATCGCGAACACGAGTGCGATCGCCAGCGTAGCCACCAAGACTGAGCTCAACGTCCTACAACTATTCCATTTCTCTTTGTGCACTCAGGCGCATTTTATCGAGGATCGAACGCCGTTACCTGGCCGGTGTTGTCGGTCGTAACGCAGAGCGCGTTGGCCGAGCATGAAACGGCGGTCAGGTGTTTGCCCAGTTCGTGGTGCTTGAACCAGGCTTCACCGCCGCTGTCGGAGACGAAGACGTTCCCCGCGTCATCAACGGCGACGCAGGTGGAGCTCGTCGTGCAGGTGACGGCGGTCAGTTCGTTGTTGTCGTCGATGCCTCGCTTCGAAGCGACGGTCGCTTCGCCGCCGCCGGCGATCGTCAGGCGCAGGAAGTTGCCGGCGCTGTCGACCGCGACACACGCGGTCGTCGAGGTACAGGCGATACCGTTCAGCGCGACGCCGCTGTTGACATTGGTTTCCGTCCAGGACGACGATTTAATTTTTTCCGCCGTGGTTGCTACGTGGACCCTGCCTTTGCTGTCGGCCATCGCGCAGAAGGATGTCGAGAGGCAGAAGACCCCTTTCATCGCGGCTTCGCCCTGTTTCTGCAGTTCCCACGCGGTCGACCCTGGGCTGGTCGAGTAGGCGAAGTTGCCATTCCCGTCATGCCCGGCGACGCAGAGCGAAGCGGATGCGCAGGAGATGGCGTCAACGCCGAAGGTCGGGCTGAAGGCCGAGGTGAACGCACCACCGAACGACGTCGCGTAGTACAGGTTACCGCCGGCCGCTTCCTTGCCGTCGGCGATCACACAGAGTGACGTCGTCGGGCAGGCGACCGCCTGGCTCGGGCTCTGGCCAGCCGGCCCGCTCCAAGAGGTCCAGGTCGAGCTCCCGGTGGCGCTGACATTGCTCGAGTAAAACGCGTTGCCTTTACTGTCAGTGACGACGCAACTGGTGGTGCTGGGGACGCAGGAGCCAGCGTTGAGACTGTTGCCGCTGTCGATCATCTGCGTCTGATTCGGTGCCTCTTCCTGCGGGTTGAAGGTGACGACTTCGCCCGCGTTGTTGACCGCCCCGCAGAGCCAGACCGAGATGCATGAGACGCTGGTCAGCTTTTCCCCGGAACCGTAGCGCTTGATCCAGCTCGAGCCGGAATTGTAGGAGGTGAAGATCGCGCCTTGGCTGTCGCCTGCTACGCAGGTGGATCCGGTACAGGTGATCACGTTCAGTTCGCTGGCTTCCGTAAGCGTCGTTTTTTTAACGCTCGCTTCACCGCCAGCGGCGATCGTCAGGTTCAGTACCTGGCCGCCGCCGTCGACCGCCATGCAGGAGGTTGTCGAGGTGCAGACGATGCCTCGCAGTGCTGTCGTCCCATCGATGTTGGTGGTTTTCCAGCCGCTGGCTTCTTTGACGCCTTTTTCGGTGACCGCTACGTGAATGTTGCCGGTGCCATCGACAACCGCGCAAAAGGAGGCCGACAGGCACGAGACGGCTTTCATCGCGCCGGTGCCGATGCCGACCGCGGTCCAGGTGGCTCCAGATGGTTTGGTCGAGTAGCGGATGAAACCTTCGCCTTCCTGCGTGGCGACACAGAACGAGGTCGACGGACATGAGAATCCGTTGACGCCGTTGGCTGGCGTGAAGGACGTCAAGAAGGAGCCGCCGAGCGAGCTTGCGCGGTAGACGTTGCCGCCGCCCCCGGCAACCGAGCCGTCGGCGAGCTCGCAGAGTGTGGTCGACGGACAGGCCACGGCCTCGGCAGGGCTCTGGCCGCTCGGACCCGCCCAAGAGGTCCAGGTCGCCCCAGCGGTCGCACTGACGTTAGTCGAGTAGAGCGCGTTGCCTTTCGCCCCGGCGGCGACACAGGTCGTCGTCGATGGGACGCAGGAGATCGCGTTCAGGCTGCTGCCGCCTTCAAGCGTCTGCATGTGGGCTTCTCGATCCCAGCCAATGCATCCACGAGCGGGAAGCGTCGTACTCCCGCCGCTGTTGGTCACTTTCGCGGTGAAAACGCCTTTTTCGGTCGGGCAGCCCCGTTCGCTGGATTCCCCGTTCTGGTGGACCCAGGGGGCGGAGGGCCCGCCACAGGCTTTAGTCCCAGGTTCGCCGGCACGAGCGCAGAGTTCGACGCCGAACTGGCCGAAACCTACCGGTACTGTGAATGGCGCTTTTTCGGGAGGTTCGACTTCCACTTTGATCGGCGAGCTGGTGAGCGTCAGTTTTCCGCCTGATTCGGTCACCCATGCATAGCTGCTTCCACTTCGGCCTTCATATTTGGCGCTTCCTTCGTAACAGGCGATTGCGCCCGTCGGGCACTGGGACACGGTCCAGGTTTTCAGCGATTTGAGAGCGCCTTCACCGTAGGGAATTATCTTGCTTTTTTCGCCGGCGCACGCAATTACGGAACCCTTCGCCTTCCCGACCCAAGAACCATTGGCCAAATTGGCGGTCGAGTTGACTTTGTCGCCCGGGGGTAGGGTGACCGTTACCTTCGTGTTCAGAGAGGCTTTGCCGGTGCAGGTTTCCGGTTCGCCTTTCTTTTCTATAGAGGTGCCGCAAGCGACGCCTTCGGAAACGAAGGGTGACGCTTGTCCCGGAATGTAGTGGCCAGGGGTGTCGACGTAGAAGCCGTCGATCTCGAAGTTGTTGTTATAGGGGCTCTGGAGGCAGTTGAGGTCGCTGATCGTGCTCGATTCTTCGAGTAGCGAGTACGTTTCGACTTCGGTGTTAAGCCGTTTGAAGCCGCTGGAGAAATTCATGCCGCTGTAGCTGGGCATATTCATCCAGTCCAGTTCTTCTTCGATCAGATCGGCGAGTTCACCGGCTCCTTCGCCCGCATAGAGGCGGTCGTCTTCGGCCAACCGTTTCAGGGCCGCTTCGATACTTCCCATCAATTCCGGCGAGAGCTCGAATTCTTCGCCCTTCCCTTCGATCAGGGCATCAAGCGCAGGCGTCAGTTCCTCCAGACCGCTGACAGATTCTTCCGCCAGCGTCGTGTCCTCGGAGACCAGTTCGGTGATTCGCCCCATGTGCCCTTCGTAGAGCGGCATGAAGTATTTGCCGGCGACCGAGTTCTGGGCTAGAACCCCACGTGCTCGATATAGGGTTTCAAGCATATTTATGATCGATTCAGAGCCGCTGGCATTCGCTTGGCTTTTTAGCGCCCGAGCAAACGAGCATTCGCTCGATGGCGGGCAGTTTTTCAAGGTCGGTTGCGCGGTCCCGTTGAGGCCTACGGCGGTGAAGGCCGCTTCGACCGCTTTGTATTCTGGCGAGCCTTCGCCGTATTTTTCCGTCATCACTTGGAGGACAGCCGCGCGAGCGCCCTCCAGTGTCGAGTTCGGGCTCAGATAGGTCGTGAACGCCTGGAAGAAGACTTCTCCCGCTTCCAGCGTTGCTTCCTGCACAGTCCCCCCCAACGTAGCCAGTTCTTTCACGGCCAAGTAGAACGCGTGGCTCGTAATTGTGCTGTTAATGTGGACGCCGAGGTTGTCGGCACAGGTTGCGTCCCATTCCGAGAGTTTTTCAGGATCCGCGTGTGAGTCGCCCGAACCAAGAAGTTCTTTGTATTTTTTGGGTTCCGAGAGGCTGCGGAAGGCTCCCGACGGCAGCTCCTCGCCGATTTGCCAGTTTTCTTCTCCAGTCACTTCGGCTTCGATCGCAGTGCCCATAATGTCGGAAAAGCTCTCACTCAGAGCACCTGCCTGACCGGACATAACCAGACCGGAGGTATGTTCGGTGACGCCGTGGATCATCTCATGGCCGACGATGTCAAGCGCTTTCGGGTATCCGTTACCAAAGACCATCTGTTTGCCGTTCCAGTAGGCATTTTTGTATGCCACGCCGGTTTTTTCGGCAAAATGCACGGTCGATTCAAGCGTCGAGTCTTGTCCGTCAGGGCTTTTGCGTTCGAAATGAGCGACAAAATATTTGTAAACTTCGCCGGTGTTGTCCCAGGCGTTGTCGACATCGCTGTCTTTAGTCGGCCCTTCTTCCCCTTGGCGAGCGATCGTTCCGGGTAGTTTGTTGGTTTCTTTCGCCGTGTAGACAATGCGCTTGAGCGCGAAGTCGACCTTCGGGATGACGTCGAGGATCTTGCCGGTGGCGGCATCGATGACGTATTCGTTCGACGCGTGCTTCGCGTCGTCAATTAGCCAGACGAACCAGGCCTTCCGGGCGTTGGGACCGGAAAAGTACGGGGCAATCCCGGCGAAGACCTGGAGGGTCGCGGCCTGGGCCAATCTCCCTGTCGGCAGCTCCTTCTTTGCCGCCTCGACGGCTTCTCCGCTAGTGACCCGAGTGGCTTCGTCGGCCACGGAGACGTCGGGAATCAAAGACCCCATCACGGCATTCAGAATCTTTCCGTCGGGCGATACGTGGACGCCGATCCTGCCACCGAAGACAGGCAGACCGTTTGACATCTGCGTGAAGTAGGTGTGCGAGCCGAGTTCGTCGGTCTCGGTTTCCGCTTCGCCAAGTTCGGCTTTGGGTTCTTCCACTCCGAACATTTCGCCGTAGCGGTTGAGCACCTGCTTCGCCTCCACGGCGCGCCGCTGCCCTGTCGGGATCCCAAGCGCGTGCAGCGGCGTTTTCACGCTCGCCGTGTTGATCACGCGCGTATCCGGGCTGGCCGTCACGGAGACCTCGGTGCCCGGAAGGCTGGCGCGTTCCAGCGTCTGTTCGGCTTCCTTTTCGATCGGCACCACCGAGACCGGCTCCGGTTCAGGGGGAGGCGCCGCCCCAGCTGGCCCGAGACCGGCTACCAGCAGCGGCACCGCTGCAAAGCCGATTCCGAGCGCCGCTCGCCAAGTTAGGCTTGGGCGAGCTAGCACCGTTTCGCCAGCGCCTGTCGGCCACCAGCTGGACGGCTGCGCCGCGCTGCGCAGCGCTCGCGCAGCGCGGCGGCGCGCGACGGGCCCGCGGCTCAAGAAGAAGGCGAGACTCCCAGCGAGGCAGCCGACAACCGCTGTGACCGGAACTCGCCACAGCAACGCTGTGCTGTCCGGCGCGAGATGGAAGCCCAGTAGGCCGCCGGCCTGAGCATCGACGCGCGCAAGCAGGCCCAGCAGCCAGACCGCCAGCGTGACGAGCATCGCGGCGCGAAGCGCGTTTGTGAGACAAAGCCTGACGTCTGGGCCGGAGCGGCGTGCCGATAGCCATCCGACGGCCAAAATCGTGGCGAGCACAAGAACTGGCGCCAGCACTAGCACGCCAGGGGCGGAGTGGGCGTGGGCAAGGCCCGCATTGCTGCTCGGCACCGTTCCGCCAACAGCCGAGATCGAACCGTGCCCTTCGGACAATGCATTCACACCCCAGCTAAACGACACTCCGAAGCCCGAAACAAACACCGCCGCCACGAGAGTCGGCAGGACGAGCAGCGCACCGCCCGCCGCCAGCAATCCTTGACCGAGGCCCTGACCCGTCATCAACTGAGGGATCCCGCCCATCACGGTCAGCGCGCTGACCGTGATCAAGGCGCAGATCGCCAGACTCGCCGCGAGGACGCGAAGCGAAGACGCCAGCGGCGGCGCCCAGACGCCGAGCAGCCGCGTCCCCTCTCGGCGCCAGTTCTTGCCGAAGGCACCTATCAACCCACCGATCGACGCGAAAAGCAGACCCCAGCCGAGCGCCAATAGGAATGCCTCAACGGGCGCCGGGGAAACGGTGATTCCCGCGCCAAAACCCCGAGCGCTGAGATGCAAGGGCACAAATTGAGCAGCAAGGCCAACCAACAACGCGTAGGAGAACGGCACTCCCAGCGCGACCTTCATCTTCCGGTGCGCGGCACCCGGCGTCAGCCTGGCCGTGACGGCGGTCGCTGCGATGATTGAAAGACCGATGAGGAGCAGGCCAGGGATAGCGACGATGCGCAGTTCAGCTGTGTGGTTGAAGAACGACACGCCGACGAGCTGTGACAGGTAAAAGGCAACAGCCGCATCCTGCGCCGCCGAAGAGATCGCATGCGGGGCTGGGTTGGCACCACCGGCGACTGAGCCAAACAGCAGGGTCACTGCGGTCATCCCGACCAGCGCCAGTCCAATCGCGAGGGCTGCTGCAGCCACGCAGACTACGCCTATCCCAAAACGAGCAGGCAGCCCGGCAATCAACCCGCGCCGCGGCCCGCTGTGGCCGCCCCCGTCACCTTTGTTCAGCTGTTCTCCCATGCGATCCACTCACTCTCCATAAGCTCATGCCGTCATCAGATGTGGTCGCCACAACCCCCCTGAAGCGACCGAGAATGGTCAGCCCTGCGAGTGGGTATGCCGCGGAAGTGTCAACTTGGCACGGCCAGCCGTAGCTGTCATCGCCGATGCGGGCAGACTTCTTATGAATTAACGATCCCAATGACGAGCGGCGTTCTTGTTACTTTTGCCTCAGCGGTTTTGGGTATTGGTGGTGAAAGGACTGCCGTGTGTTCCGGGTGTCGCCCTATTCGAGCATTCCGGCGCGCAATGCCATGACGATCGCCACTTGGACCGAAGAAACACCGAGCTTCGTGCAAATATCGTGGCGGATGTCGCGTACCGTGCTCGCCCCGAAACGAAGCCGTTTGGCGATCTGAGCGCGTGTAAGTCCTTCGGCACTTAGCTTCAACACCTGCCGCTCGCGCCCGCTCAGCTCAACCCTGCTACGAGCAAGTACCTGAGCCCGCTCGAGGTTGACGCGCCCTTGCGAGAGTGCCGCGTCGCGCGCGATCGCAACCAGCTCCTCACAGACCGCCCTAGCGCTCGCATCCATGAGGAGCAGCGAGTCGGGGCTATAGCGCAACGCATTGCGCATCTGGCCAATGTCGCAGTGCCCGGCCAAGATCAAGGTCCGAATCGGCAGTCGATTCTCGCGCAGTCGCTTGAGAACGCCAGCGCCGTCAAGCACCGGCATCGCGAGGTCGAGCACGATGGCATCGGGCCGCTGCTCTTCGGCCCTTCGCAGCGCTTCCACCCCGTCGCCCGCTTCGCCCACGAGTTCCAGTCGCGCGTCAGCACTGATCGCGCCGGCGATGTGCTCACGCATGAGCGGGTGATCGTCAGCGACTAGAACCGAGATCAAGCTGCCCTACTCGCGCGCGCTGCAAAATTGCCTGCCTGCCCTGGCTCCCCCATCCGCGCGCAGTTTACACTTTTTAATCAGTAATAAGGGACTAAATCCTAACCAGCGGGGAGAAGGCTTTGCTTTTTGACGTGTACACCCAAATAAAGCTCACTTGTCATAACAAATGGTGTCGAAATACATAGTTAAGTTCGCGGAAAGTCGCCAGAAGCGAAAGACTCGCGCCTCGAACGGGGCCTAAATACCCCGATTATTTCCCTTTGTACCCTTCCGATCTTCTGGTTTCTGAGGGACCGGCGAGGCGAGAGTGGAGAGCGATGCGCCAAGATACTGTCAGCGTCCCGCGGCTCGCATCCCGGTAGTGATCGCTCAGAGGCGCCCTTTCTCCTTTATGGTTGTCACCGCCGAGGCGCGCCACCTTCTTAGCAAGGCTGAATGAAGAAGCAGGAAGCGAGTGCCTCTCCGGCTTCGTCACCGGCCGCATCAGAACCAACCGCCACCGATTTCTACAAGCCCGGCGCGAAGAAGGGCGGCTACCGAGGCGGCCGAGAAAGGACGCGAGCCGTTTGGGCGAGAAGGATCTTTCCGAGATTCAAAGCAAACGTTGCATCGGCATGGTCGACGGCAAACTCTCCCTCGAGCGGTCCATCTTTCGCGGTGTGGCGGCCAAGGTGGAAGTAGTTGCCGGCCGCCAGCACCAAGGCATCGAGCCTTTTTTTCTCCTCCTCTGATTCAAGGTTGTCGAACACCTTCTGCGGCGCGCCAGGAAGAGATTCCAGTGCACCGCGGCAGAGCAAAAAGACCTGGGAATCATGGCCTTCGCGTAGAGCCCGCTCGGCGCTTTGCAGATGATTGGCGGCTTTTCGAAGGTCGCTGTCAGCCCTGGGCACGGCAATCTCCGTGCAGATGTACTCCGTGGTGCCGATCGGTTCCAGCACTTTCGAGAACCACTCGCTGCGAGGAATCTGGAAGCGCAGCTGCGTGTCCCTGGCCTGACCGAAGTTCTCAAACACCCACTCGCCCGGCTGGGGTTGGCTGACATAGCTTGGATTGTCCTCGTTTAGATCCCGAGCCCGCAGCCAGCCGGAGAGGCGTAGGGCGACGTCGATAGCGCTGCCCGTTAGGGCCTTGTCGATGTACTCGAGGGCAGCCCTAGACACGGGGATCTCCAGTTCGAGCTGGTACCCGGAAGGCGCCAGGTGGGCGCCGGTGAGCGTTCCCTGGCCGAGACGCTCTTCGCCAACCAGAAGCTCACCGTGCATGAAGTGAATCTGCACATCCATCTTTTCGCGGGCCGTGCGGCCCTTGAACTGAAACGCGAGGCGGGGAGCGACCGTGCCCCTACCGTGAACTGCCTCGGGATCAAGGCGCGCCCAAGTCCTCGTGCCGTCACCGAGAGTTAGCTCCACAGCTCAAAGAGTAATCGCGGCCGAAGCGCATCTTTCAGGCAGGATGTCGGCATGGCAGCGGAGCTGACCCTCTACGGTCGCCCAATTGGCACGGTCTTCGACCTGCTCGGCGATAAGGAGAACGACATCACCTACTCGCTTGGCTGGGCGCTGGCCGAAAGCGAGTGCCTGTCGAGGGCGCTGCTTCAGGATGTAGTCCCCTCGGCGAAGGGTGATCTAGCCGCGGACACAGTTCACCTGCAGGAGGGAGTATCGGGGGCGGGCTTCACTGACATCGAGATCCTTGCCGACGATGGCAACGTCCACGTCGTCATCGAGGCAAAGCGGGGGTACAACCTGCCACAGCCCGCGCAGTTGAAGAAATACGCGAGCCGATCGGATCCGAAACCGACAGTGCTCTTGGTTTGCGCTGAGGCGTCGGCTGCATTCGTCGATGGCAAGCTCCCCGATTCGGTGGCGGGAGTGCCGGTGCTCTATCGCTCGTGGCGAGAGATCGAGGCGCTGGTCGCCACCGCCGCAAATGTCAGTCGCCGCCATGCGGAGAAGCGCCTTCTCCGAGACCTCTCGCGCTACCTGAAAGGCTTGATGACGATGCAAGACGTCAGCTCGAATCTCGTCTATGTCGTCAGCCTCGGCGGGGAGATCAAAGGCGGTGGGATGAGCTACCGAGATGTCGTCGTCGAGCACGACACCTACTTCTGTCCCTTCGGGGGCTCTTCAGGTTGGCCGAAAGAGCCCCCGAACTATCTCGGCTTCCGCTTCGACGGCAAGCTGCAGCAGGTTCGCCACATTGAGGACTACCGCATCACCGACGACAACTACGCCGGCTTCGAGCCACTCAAGGGCAAGGTCGACTGGCCCGGCAAGCGCCACTGGGTCTTCGGCCTCGGCCCGGTGATGAGGCCGATGCACGAGGTGCGTACCGGCAAGCTCTATCCATCGCAGCGCATCTGGGCGGCGCTTGACCTGCTGCTCACCTGCGAGACGGTCGCCGAAGCCCGCGACAAGACCAAGTTGCGCCGGGAGGATGCCGGCGAGTCCGACTGAGTGCGCACATCACCTTGGGGTCCAGCGCTCAGCTGGTCGCCCAGGAGTTGTAGGGGGTGTCGAGCATCTTGGCGGCGTAGGGCTCGAAGACGTAGCTCTCGAAATCGTCGGGGATCGTCACCACCCGGAACTCCATCGCGGTGACCCGCTCTTTCTGGCGGATGAACTCCTGCAGGAAGCGACTGTCTCGTCCGAGCGCCGACCGGGTGGTCGGCAGATCCCCCCAGCGGCCCTCAACGGCCTCAATCGTGAGGCGCCAGGCGAACGTCGCCTGGTTGTGGCCGGAGGAAGGGCGGGTGTGGCCGGCGAGCCTGGTGCGGAAGTTCGAGTGGCCCGCTCCCTTCTTCGCCGCGCGCTCGGTGAGCCCGCAGCGCCCGACGTAGAGATCGCGGCCCGCCTCGGTGAATAGGTAGACGCCGTGCTCGAGCGGCGGTGGTTCCCGGCCCGGGCCGCGGCCGAAGACCTTGCAGGCAAGGAGCGCCTGGAGGTGGCGCGGGAGCCCTGTCACGACTTCCTCCCACTGCGCTTGCCGAGCTATTTCGTTCATCGCAGGCGATGATCGCAGCCCGCCCAACGCTCGATAACACCGAATTACGGAAACCCCGCAACCGAGCGATTCAGACCGCGCCAGGCCCGAGGGAACCCCGCTCGAGGACGAGGAACTGGAGCGAAACTTCGGCGTCGGCGACCGCGCGCAGCGCGGGTTGCGATCCGCTGCGGCCAGTGCGGTGGCCTTCCTCGGCGTCGAGCTCGAACCGCGGCTCAACGCCGAGGGCAAGGGCGATGGGCTTCTCTCCGACCCCGCGGCGCCGGTCCCCGTCGTCCTCATCGAAGCCCGCGAGGACGTCGAGGTCGCATCCCAGGTCCGCGCGCTGCGCTCGCCTGAATGCCGTCAGAGCACCTCGATTTTTTCAAGGTATTTCTTCCAGCTCTTCGGGTCCCGCTCGAGCAACCAATGCGCGAGTTTCGTTCGATCGGGGAGCTGCCGCAGGTGCTTGAGGACCGCCTTCCGCGTACGAAGGTTGTTCCGCTCCGCAAGCTCCATGTACTCAAGGAGCGCCCCGCGGACATCCCAGAGAAGAACCCGCTCGGTCTCCTTCGAGACATGCGGAGTCGCGCCGCCGTGAACTGCCGCGGAGCGCACCTCACCGTAGAGCCGATAGGCCCGGTCGGGATCGGCGAAATGCTCTCTCGTGGCGAGGCTCAGAAGCGCTCGTCGAAACGCCAGTCCGTGCCCCTTCTCCTTCTCGGATTGAACCCCGAGCAGCGCCTCCAGGGCAAAGAAGAGATAGAGCAGCGACTTCAGCCGATCTCCCTCGATCATCGAGTCCTCAATCCAGCCCATCGCTCGGTCGGCGCACTCCTGCAGGTCGTTCTCGGGAGGCGCGGCGAGAACCTTCAGCGGCTGGTCCCTCACCAGCTCGATCAGCTCCTCGTCGAGGGCGCAGCCCAGCGTGCCGACTCTGGGGTCTCGAAGCCAGCGGCCGCGGGACCACCGAAGGAGTAGTTCTCCGCCAAACCGAAACGCAACTGCAGCGGATTCAGATAGCGGTTCTCCCGCAGGCTGAGGCGAAGGACCCTCAACTCCCGTTCAGCGACTGCCGCGGCGCGGTCTTTCATAAGGCCCAGGTGCGTGCCGTTGCTCGGCACCGCGGCGACCGCGCCCACCTGCGCACCGAGGGTGAAGAAACCGGTGGTCTCCGGAACGTCAGGGTGGTCGACCGGGAGCAGGCGCAACCCGAGGAGCTCGATCGGCTCGCTGACTCGCAAGTGCTCGACGCCGATGAAGCAGGTCCGCTCTTCCGGCGTCCGCGCGTGCTCCGCGATGAACGGCAAGACCTGATCGGAGGCTCTATCCATCTCGCACAGGCAGGCGAACCGGATCAGCGCATCTCGCAGGGGATCCCCCGCGACCCGCTTGGTCATGTACTCGAAGCGAAAATCATTGGCGATCGCAGCCACCGCCTCCCGAAAGTCGGCGGCTTCGACCTCACCTAGGAACAACGTTTCGGCCCCCGGCCCAGCGAGGTCTCCCGGGACGGCAAAGTTGAGAACCGCGTCGGCCGAGGAAACCTCGAACGACTCATCCCGCAGGGATCTCTGCAGCCGCTCGAGCGCGGCTGACACGGGGTTGGGCGCCGCCATGCCAGCATTCTCGTTTCTCGAGGTCGGTCCGTCGAGCGGTCTCAAGCGGCGAGGGAACGCCCGGGGGCGAAAAACTCCTCGCCGGAATCCAGGTCCAGTCGATACCAGGTCGGGACAAAACCCTCCGGTAGCGCGAGTTCGTCGAACGTGACCAGCCATGCCAGGCAACCGAAGAGACGGATCTGCACAATCAGGCCGGAGCGCCAACTCTCGAGGGCCAGGCCATGGAACGGCTCGTAGGACCTACCGGCGAACATCGGAGTCACTGACCATCCGTGTTGTCGATGGCCGAGCAGGGTGCGGCGGACGGACTCGAAACCAGGCGAGTAGATCGCGCTGCCGACGTTTAGCGCAAGGTAGAGAAAGGCAACGGCGAGGAAACTCTCCTCGGCGGCGAATGGCCTGCGGAGGTCAGGGGAGACAGAGTCCGTCCGACCGTGCTTGACCGCCAAACCCGGTGCGACCTGTGTCCGGATCCCTACGGGTGCCGCTTCGACACGTTCGCATGCCTTCCGTAGTTCCTCTTGATTTGCGCCTCGTCGTCGAAGGGTCGTCTCGATATCGGCGACAGCGCGACTGGGACTCTTGACGAGAGATCCGTCGGCCTGGCGGGAATCAATGACAGCCAGTCGATCTTCCTTCATCTTCATCTTCACGATCACTTCGTCCCGCTCGGCGATGAAGTGGCGCCCCTGGCGGAGACGAGCAAGCGCCAGGGTACGGCCGCTGAGAGCCTCAATCGCGAGCCTGATCGCAGGGTCGTCGGTCAGTCCCGCCTCGAAGCGCGTCCCGAGGCTGCTGTTGCAAGATCGGCACAGGCAGTCTGCCTTCAGTCGACCCGCGAGAGAGACGGGGATTACGTGTGCCTTGGACAAGCGATCGGGCATTCCACCGCAGAGGACACATCTCTTCGAGACCCAGGTCGCGAACATGACCACCGAGAGTAGGTATGGGTTCGGTCATCGCCAGAGTGCCAGAGCCCGTGAAAGCCCTGGCGCCCGAGCGCCGCGCCGGGCACTTCTGCTTTTCGAGCGAAGCAGCAGTCTTTTCACGACCGCCCTAGGACACGTAGGCCTTGCGCACCATCGCGGCCGTCCATCGGTTCGTACCGTGGGCCGGGAGGACATTCCTGCGGTTCAGTGTCTCGGCGATCTCAGCGAGGCACTTGCCTTTCGCGAGCAGCGCTTCGATCTGCTTCCGCCGGGTGTAATCGCGCTGGTTGCACTCCGTGTGGGACAGCCGAACGTTCTCGGGGACGAGGTGCCCGCCGGCCGACTTGAGGGTCGGGTAGTGGTCGGGCGAGGGCGCCCACTTGGTGCGCGTCTTCGCAACCGGATCAAATGCGGCTCGACCCTTGTGGTGGTAGCACTGCGGCATCTCGCACCTCAGGTCGAGGAGTTGGCCGCGCTCGGCCATCTGCACGAGGACACCCTTCGCGCCGAGCCTGCGGAGCTCGTCCGCGACTGAGCTATCTGCGCCGCCGGCGCCAGCTGCTGTCTTCGCCACCGAGTCACCTTTCTCGTGAAGTCGCCCTACTAGGCTTCGTGCATACGTTACGTAGAGGCGCTTTCGCAACTGGCGACGTCCGGGGTCCCCTCCGGTCCAAGTTGGTCGACCGAGAACGTCGCGCCGACCTCCTCGGCTTGCAGATCGGCGCCCAGCGACACGTTCATCGCGGCCAGCGCAACCCCTTCGACGATCGCATAGCTCGCCAGGCTTCCTTCACGAAACCCGGCATACAAGCCTTTGGCATCGTCCGAGAAGCCCCAGTAGCCCGGATGCTGCGACCGTGACCAACCGCTACTGCTGCCGCCGGACCCTGCGCGACTGGCTCGACGAAGATCACCTTGCCTGGTTCGTGATCGAGGCGATCGAGGAGCTCGACCTGGAGCCCTTCTTTGCCTCCTACCGCGCCGACGGCCACGGCCGCGCCGCACATGACCCGAAGATGATGGTGACACTGCTCACCTACGCTTACGCAGTCGGCGAGCGCTCATCGCGAGGGATCGAGCGACGATGTCGCGAGGACGTCGCCTTCCGGGTGATCTGCGCGAACCAGGTTCCCGATCACGCCACGATCGCCCGCTTCCGCGTCCGCCACCAGGAGGCTCTCGGTGATCTATTCGGTCAGGTGCTCGGCCTCTGCGCCCAGGCCGGTCTGGTTGACGTCGGCGTGATCGCCCTGGACGGATCGAAGTTCGCCGCCGCGGCGAGCGACAGCGCCATCCGCACCTACGAGCAGATCGCCACCGAGATACTCGAGGAGGCCGGCCGCATCGACGCCGCCGAGGACCAGGTAGAGGCCTTGGGGATTGTCCTCGCTGGGCTCGGGACGCTCGATCGGGGTCGAGTCGAGCGTCCTCTTCAGCAGCTTGTGGTCGTTGCGGTTGGCGCCGTCGTGGTCGAGCCCGATCGGGATTCCCGCAGCCTCCGTGAGGAGCGAGCGCTTCGCCCCCCTGGCTCTGTCAGTGGGATTACAACACCAACAGGATCGCGTCCATCACCGGACTGGCTGTGGGAGAGGGTCGAGCCCCTGGGCCTGGGTCGGAGTCCTCCCTATAGGGATAGGTCCTAAGCCAGCCCCGCTTCGATCTTGTCGAAGGAGAGGTCCAGCGCGCGCACCATGCGCGCGGCGGCACGATCAGCATCGCCATCCTCCTCGGTCGGCCGGAGGACGGCGTTCCGGCCCTTGATCAGCTCCCACCTGGCCAGCGCCGGAGGGTGGGTCCCGCCTCCGGACTTCTGGCCTTTGGCGGCTTCGCAGAGGGCAAAGAACCTGAAGAGAAATCCGACCATCAGGCACGCCATGCTTGGCGCCAGTGGGTTGGGTCCGGTGGTAAGTCGCTTGATGGCATAGGCATCGGCCTCGAGCTCGAGGTGCTGTTGGCGGGTGTATTCGACGGTGGCTTGCGCTCCTGGCGCCATCGAACGTCCCTGCCGCTGCAGGTGGCCCTCGCGAAGGTGCCCGTACTCATGCAGGACGATGAAGATCTCCCCGATCCGGGTGAACTGGGTCGCCGTGTGCTGAGGGTCGACGATGCTGAGCGTTTTCCGATGGGGAGCCAGGCACTCGAAGTCGCCGGTGAATACGAACTCGGTAAGGCTGACCAGGGCAGCGCCGTAGGACTCTTGCCGGGAGTCGCGACAGTAGGGATTGCTGTCGTGCCAGGTCATATGGGCGAGCGAAGCCTTGATGACCAGTTGCAGGACGCCCAGAACACCGAGGTTGAGCACGATCGCCGCTTCGCCTCTTGGCGACAGGAGAGCAATCGCATTGAGGCTATGGGTGGGGCAGGCAACCACCGCGACCGGCTCCAGTAGATCTCTGTCTTCTCCCGTCTGCGAAAGCGCCAACTGGCGGAGGTCCTGGATGAACAGTCCGTCGAAGAGCGCTCGCGTGGAGCCCATTTCCGCGGTCATCGCCTGGGTCGCCTCCCGATCGACGCGAGGTTGACTCTCCGAGCGCAGCGCTTGGTGCGCCCTCTCGAAGTCATACGACCGGGCAGTCAGCTCGAGATTTCTCTTGAATCGCTCCGAGCTGAATCGCTCGAAGATCGAGTCCAAGAACTCCTTGGTGGGTGGCTTGAACGTTGGCTCGGCCGTAGTCATGTCGTAGGTCCGCCGTCGCTCGCCGGGATTAGCCGCCGAGCGCCTTCATCCCGAGGGCGGCGATGATTCCTCCGAGAGCGTTGGTCATGACTTCGCGAGCGGCAGGGGGAGCTGATCCCCCGCCTAGCCGAGTCAGCTCGGGGACACCGTAGGCTGGCGACAGCAGCGCTTGGTCGATCTCCCTGCTGAGCCGCTCCACCACCTCGGGCAGCGAGACGGACACCGTGCCGGTGAGGACGTCGGTCAGGCTGCCGCTGACCGTCGTCGCCCAGTCCACCGCTGGCTCGGCATCAGACCCCAGCCACGCGGAGGCGAGCACCAAGTCGGTCGTCCCCGAATACTGCCAGCGGCCTTCCGACAGCCGCTCTACGTCATCTCGAAAAAGGTCGAAGTCCTGGGGATGGAAGAACCAGTCGGCCAGGAACTTGCCGCCTACGGGCTGAGCGCCGAAGTCCCGCTCAGCGTCCCCGTTGGAGGCGCGGTAATAGCCCGGGAAGAAGAGGTCCCATCTCTCGCCAGTTCGGTGGTCGAAGTACTCACCCCGCGCATCCAGGGCGGCGATGGCGTTCGCGTCCGGGTGCGCGAACAGGAGCGCCAGGACGGTCGGGCCGCCGGTCCACTTCGCGGCTGCTTCGTCGGCCACCCTGCTCAAGCTCGACGCGGCCGACATCATCTGCACGCTGGCCAACCGCTCGTCCAAGCGGCGTTGCGCGGTGCGCGCTTCTGCGAGCCGCCGATCGCGGCGCTCTCGGAGCCGCCCCATCACCGTCCAGCCGCGCGCTTTGTGGCCTTCCCAGTCGTTGTCGTCCCAAGCGGTTGCCGCCCACATTCCCGCAAAACTAGCCAAAGGCTATGAGTCGAGTCGATCCGCAGGTGGCCTCCGGATACCACCGCATGCACGGGCCGACGACCCTGAGATGCTCGGGAACGACGCGGAGGTGGCCGGAATGGTGACCTGGCATGAGATTGCCCACGCCGGGCCCAACGCCACGACCACGTACGGGCTCCTGCTGCAGTGGGTTGGGTGGGACTCGCACCTCGATCCGACGCTGGCGAACCGCGAGCGCCTCGCCGCCCTGGTCGGCGCAGCGCGGCGGACGCACGAGGCGTACGCCACGAGCCTCGGGGCGTGGGCGGTGGCGGTCGACGTCGATGCGGATCGCCTTCTTGCGGACTACTGAGGAAGTTCTGGGGCATGACCCATTTTCGCGGCGCGAACGGATCGAAAAGCAGGGGGTTTGTGCGACAGCCTCGCGTGAAAGCAGAAGTGAGCGATGGCCGGTGCGGCCCGTCGGGCGGGCACGCCTAGACGGGGTAGAGCCCACCCTTCTGGTGGGTAACCCTGCGAATCGTCTCCTCGGCGGTCGCGTCGGGCTGCGGGTTAGCCGATCTCAGTCGCCTCGTTGAATCCGCGCTCGAGCAGACGCTCGCGTAGCTCCCCGCGCACCGCAGGAGATCCGGTGCCGCTGCGCAAGAGGCGTAGTCCCACAGCACCGATGCGTTCGAGCTCCCAGGCCTTCGGGTCCGCCCCAAGGAGAAACGCGAGTAGTTCGAGGGCCCGATCGTCGGTAGCCATCCCCTCGGCCCTCTCGGCGATCTGATCTGGCTCGGCGAGATTAACCGACGGAATAGCCGCGGTACGAAGCGTCAGCTCGAGCCAGTCGTGATCGTCGACCCTGTCGGCAAACGCGAACGAGCCCCAGCCGGCATACGCGTCGGCGAGAAGCCCGGCCGCGAGCGCCTCGCGCCAGAGCGCGAGGGCCGGGCCTGCGGGCGGCCCGGACGAATTCTCATCGTCTTCGGTCAGCGCCAGGGCGAGCGACCTCGCCGCGTCGGAGAAGAGCTTGGGCTTTCCCGCCAGCAAATCGCGGACGTCGGCCGCGGCGTAGCCGGGCAACTCCCAGAACAGCCCGTGGATGACGTGCCGCAGCGCGAACTCGGTGGTGTCTCCGACGAGTGCGGCAGCGATGCGGTCGTGCTGGTCGTGAAGCAGTTCGGTGGTTGGGCGGCCCCACTCAAGGTAGGTGGCGAAGGTCAGATCGCCGAGGCCTTCGGGTGCCGAGGCGCCGAGCAAGACTTCTTCGGCGCCAGAGAACCAGTCTGCATCGATGTGGCGGAGCCAGGGGATTCGGGTGGCGATGATGGCCCTGGCAAGTTCGCCGGCCGGGCGGGGCAACAGCAGAAGGTCGTCGACTAGGTCGAGGAGACGTCGATCGACACCCTCCCCCATGCCACCGAGACTGAAGGCGGCCTCGAGCGCCGAGCTCCACGGTCGGTTGATCGCCCTGGAGAGAACATCGCCCTCGGCCCCGGATTCAGGCCCTCTCACCCCCACCGCCGAGAGGACCGTCTCCCAGGCGAGCTCGAAGTCGTCGTCCGCCAGCCGACCCCGATCGGCCAGGGCGCCGACCAGGCGGATACCGAGATGGGAGGCGTAGGTCCAGTCGTCGGTGTCCTCGGCTTCCTCACTTCGGGCCGCCGCCGCATGAGCCTGGATCCCGGCGACCGTCTCGACGATCTGACCCACCCGCTCCTCGCTTAGGTCGTCGAGTGCTTTCTCGACGGCTCCGAGATAGGAGGCGATGAAGCGAGGCCCCACCAAGGCGTCGACGATCTGGCGGGGATCGGCGTCCAGCCACGCCGCCTTGTTTTTCTCGACCACATCGCCGATTGCGTCAGCCAGTCCCTCCGCCGAGGGGGCCAGGAAGGAGCGTTCCCGAGGTTCCTTCCAGGCGCCGACGCGGCGGGCCGCCGCGAGCGGCGAAAGGGCCGAAAGCTCCTCGACGGCGATGGGGCTCTGGGCGGCCGCATATCTCGCTGGCCCTACACGGAACAGGACACCGTCCTCCGACGCGGCGCCAAAGCGCTCGGTCAGAAGGAGATCTGCCCCCCTCCACCCTCCGCGCTCGGAGTCCGGTACCGCAACAAGCCAGTTGTGAGGCCGACGGAAGTGGTCGGGGAGCGCCTCGTCGGTGGAGAGTCCGTCGATCTCCTCGGTCTCGGGAGCTGGGCCGAGAGCTTCGCGGACACCCCTCGCGAACGAGGAGCCTCCCTGCTCGAAGACCCAGCGTGCCAGGTTGAGCTGCTCGGGGCTGGGGCGCACCTCGGCGGCGATCCACTCCAGCAGGAGCCGGGACGCGAGCGCGAGATCCTCGCGCTCGCGAAGCCAGCGGGCGAGAAGCCTGCCACGCAGCGGCTCCTTCAGCTTGCCGAGCCAGAAGCTCACTTTCTCGTCTGACATCCCGGCGGCCGACGCTGCCGCGGCGGCCGCTCGGACAGCCCCGCACATCAACTCCAATGCCGAGCGGCTGCGAGAGTCGACACGGAGCTCGGCGAGCGGTCGAATCGTCTGCAGGCGCAGCGTCGACTCATTCTCAGCGAGTTCGCGAAGGCGGTAGACGAAGACCGGAAGCCACCCTTCCGGGTCGATCGCGAGGCCTCGTTCGGCGACGTCCAAAATGCGCGCGGCAAGCAGGAAGTGGCCCGCCTGGCGATCCCCGCCGAGGGTCCCCTTAAGGGACTCGATCACTAGACGCTGCAGACCCCCGGCGCGGATCTCCCGATCCGAGAGGTCTCTGAGGTAGTTCTCCACCAGGATCTCGACCTGCGGCGATTCCAGGTGTCCTTGTGCCAGGTCGGCGATGAGATCGGCGACGCCTCCCTTCAGCCCCGTCGCGATCCGCAGTAGGAAGAAGGCCTGATTCGTGTCCAGGTCTTCAGAGGCGCGTTCGGTCAGCCATTCCCGGACGAGGTCGGGGTGTTCGGGAAGCAGTCGCTGCAGGTAGGGGCCGGCCGGCCAACCGCCCTCGGCCGGGGCGCGGAGGATTGCATTCTCACGGAGGGCTTGGAACCAACCCGGCCCTTCCACTTTTTCGAAGAAGTAGAGGAGGTGACGATCATCGCCAACCTGCGAGAGCAGGCGCCTCGCGTCCTCGGCGGAAGGGGAGTCGATCGCAAGAAGGGCGTCGATGCCCGCCAGCCGCGAGACGAGCGGCCCGAAGAGCGAAGCGACCACGTCGATCGTTCCCTCATAAAGGTGGACAGCGCGCTCTCGGCCGATCCGGTCGTGGAGTCCGTTGTTGGCCTCTTCAAGTCGATCCAAATAAGCATCGAGGAGATCGGCGTCGCCGCGGAGCGGCCTGCGCCTGCTGATGATCCTGACGGCGTCTTCGAGGCGCGCCTCGTTGGGGTTCCCCAGCGCCCGCTCGAGTTCGCCGATGACACGCTCCAGATCGTTCCGCGATCCGCCGTCCTCCTCGGGCAGCTTCGACGCCGTGACGACGCGCTGCGCGCTCTGCTTCAGATCGAAGGGCTTCTCGCCGCCAAGTTTGAGCAGTGCGCCCAAGGCCTCCCGCAAGAGATAGGCGACGACCTCGCCCTGCATCTCTCCCCTCCGCGTCAGTTGCCGAGCAGCCTCGCAAAGAAAACGCTCGGCCCGTTCTCCGTCGGGACCAAGGCGCAGGAGGTTGTGCCTCAAATCCTCGGCGGGAGGCACGACGGCGGGTCCTGACATGCCAAGGCTTCGACGAATCCGCCGACCCGCGTCCCGGCGAGCGGTGGAGAAGGCCTCGAACCGCTGTCGGCTGATCAGGCCGGTGGACGACAGGTTCAGACTGCTTGGCCTGAGATTCACCGCCTTATTCTGAGGCACCATGCGCCGACTGGAGAGCGTTAGAGCCGTCGCCCGGGCGAGGAACCGGCCTCTTGGGTCGGCTCCACTGGGCAGTCGCCCAGACGTGCATGATCGGACTCATCGTCGGGATGCGCCCAGGGAGATCGGCGAGCTTGAACCGCCTCTGCGATTTCGGGAACTTCTCGCCTGAAGTTCCCGACTCGGATCACATCGCCCCCGGCCTGCGCCTCGCCGTGCTTCCGTCGACCCTCAGCGCCTTCCTCGGCAGCCGAAGGCGCAGCGGCAAGAGTCCGCTGTCGGGAGGGCGGACCGGGTCGGGCTCGAAACCCCACGACGGAAACGCCCGCTGACCGTCGCCGACGGTCGTCGCCCTGACTTCTTCGATCCCGATCCGCTCCCACAGTTCCTGCATGACGTCCATCAGTCTGGTTCCCGCCCCCTGACGGCGGCTCGGCTCGGGCAGGTAGAGGTCGATCAGGCGGGCGATCCGCATGGTCGGGGAACCTGCCGACCGCTCCGCGGTGAGGTGGAGCCCGAACTCGCGATCGCGGGCCCGCCGGTCAAAGCGCCCGAAGACGTAGGTCGACTCCTGCTCCGGCGGCTCGATCGGCGTCCTCCCGAAGAAGTCAAAGCCGATGCTGCAGCCGAAAGCGCCGAGCAACTCCAGATGGACCTCGTGCACGCGACCCGGCGAGCAGCGATCATCGAGCTCACCGAACCGCGAGCGCACCGCGATCAGCTCGGCTTCCCCGCGCCGCCGCCGGCTTGCGGTCCCGGGTCGGAAGAAGGGCCTCAAAGGGCGTCCGTGGGCTCTATCACCTGCCGGTCTTCTTGTCGCCCAGGATCAGCCTCATCTACGGCGTCCGGAGTCCTTCGCAGGGCGGTCCGGGCGGCCGCCCGGACGAACACATTGGGGTCTCGGGCAAGCATCTCGAGTATCTCCCGATGGTCCTCGCAATCGGCTCTGGCAATGCACATCGCGGTGGACCTGATCCCCAGCGGTTCCGAGGCCCCCGCCGCCACAAGCAGCGCCGGATCTTCGGCCTTCAGCTCGCCGCGATCCGCGAGGCCTTTGAGCGCCAGCGCCCGGATCGTCGGGTCGGCGTCGTTCACCCAATCCCGGAGATCGACGTCGAGAAGGTCGCGATGGACGATGGCACAGTCGAGAGCCATCGCCCGGATCTCCACCGCCTCTTCGGCGATGCCTGCCTCGACGGCCGGGCGAATCTCGGCAAGCCGCCCGGCGCGCGCAGCCAACTCCACCTGGGCCCGTAGGGCCATTGCCACGACATGGTCCTCTTCGGCCGGCGTCCGCAGGAGCCTTCGCGCGAAGGCCGGGTTGGGGTCCGACCCGCGCTCGACGACCGTCGAGGCAGTGCCGATTCCGTCCCGTCCGGCGACGAGCCGGTCGAGGACGTCGGCTGCGAGCTCCTTGTCGATCCCTTTCGCCAGAGCGCCCAGGCCCTTCGCGGCTTCGTAGCGGTGTACCCCGATCTCTCCCGGAGATATGAGGAGGTCCACGAGGTCGCCGGCGATCTTGGCCTGGTCGCCGGCGCTCGCCCAGCGCGCCAGACATCCGCGGTCCTTCGGCGTCAGATGATCCTCAGGTCCGGCCTCGTCCTCGAGCGAGGTGGCGATGGTGGCTGCCGCCTGCCTCGCGAGCTCGGGCCACCTGTCGGGAAGCTCCGCCCACGCACAGAGCAGCAGTGCCCGCAGCGATCGATCGGCGAGTGCGATCGCAGTGTCCCTCGCCGAGTCGTGGGTCTCCATCAACTCGAGCGCCGCCGAGTAGCCGGGAAGATGGGCCGACCCATACTCAGCGAACACTTCGACGATCACCTTCCCCTCGTCGGAGAGGCCGGCCTCGGTTGCGAGGAGTAGGCCGTTCACGCACGCGGCGGGCGGAAAAGGAGTCGTCTCGATCTCATAGATCGTTTCGGCCAACGCCTCCGAGAAACGGTCCTCAGGGATACCGCAGAGAAGAGTCGCCAACGCCCGCCGGGCCGCCGGGCCGGGCTTCAGCGTCGTGTGCTCGTTGTCCGCGTGCTCCTTCGCAGCGTCCAGCAGGGAGGGGACGATCTCGCGGATCTCCTCGTCGCTAGCTTTCGTTCCCTTCACGGCGATGGCCTCAAAGCTGGCTCCCCGCTCCCAAGGTGGTCCCGCCGGATTGACCTGCTTGCGGATCTCCGTCCAGTTCAGGCTCTGGGCGAGTTCTTTTGTCTTGACCTGCTGGCCGCAGCGGATCGCCCACCGCAGCGCCTCGGCCCGTTCGTCTGCGTCTTCGAACAGCAGGCAGAGCGCTTCGGCGAGTCGCAGGCACCCAGCGAGATGACCGGCCCGACGGTGGATCGACCATGAGAGTAGGAGATTGCGTCGCGCATCCCACCCCCGTTTGGCGAGCCAGGCTCGGAGACCCTCGGCTTCCTTTCGATCGGCGAGGACCGTGGGCACGATCTCGCGGCCACGCAACTGGGCGACCGCGATCCTGTTGGCCTGGTCGAGCGGCTGCCCCCCGAGTACCTGGCCGAGAACGTCCTCGCTGAGGATCGCTTCCCCGATCTCCTCCTCGGCGTCGCCGGCGAGGCGCCACGACTTTGCCGCGTCGCGGAACTTTCCTATCGCAAGGTCCACCTGACCGCACCGGGCGCCGGCCATCCCCCAGCGGGCGTTGATTAGGGCAGCGCTCTCATCGTCGTGTGCGACGGAGGTGAGGAGAAGCTGGCTCCACTCAGGGTTGACGTCGTGCCCCAACTCCGAGCGGGCGCTCAGCAGCTCCAGCTCAAGATCAAGGCGCGGCCCGGATCGCTCGACAGGACCGAGGACGTCGATCGCCGTGGAAGTGACTTCCTCGAGCGCGGCCCAATTGCCCTCGGCGGCGAGAACCTCGCAGAGGGCACCCGCCCACTCGAGGACGCCATCGGTGTCCCCGTCGGCCAGCGTGCGATCAAAGGCGCCGCGTAGGACCCGGGTCGCATCATCCGGATTCTCCTGCCAGATGGCGCGTGCGGTGGCCGCCGAGCTGCGCCACCGTTCGTCCTCGGGCAAGTTCCACGATGCCCGGAACGCCGCGTACTCGGCAAGGCTGTCCCCCCGGGCCGCGGCGCTTCGGGAGGCACGCAGGTAGAAGTCTGCGGCACGTTTCCGCTCCTGGGCCTCAACTGCGGCAGCAGCAGCATTCATCAGCAGGCCGTCGGCCACGGCCGGCATCCTCTCGCCGATGGCTGCGGCGATCGCCTCGAATCGTCGCGATGCATCCGAGGTCTTGCCGTCATCGAGCAGCGCCTGTGCTGCTCTCGCCTCGTCCTCCAGTTCGAGCACGGCGAGCGGACCCCGTAGAGCCGCCGAGAGCCGCTCATCCCAACCCCTTCTCAGCTCGGCTCCTCGTTCGAGCATCTTCTGCGCCAGCTCCTCGTCGACGCCGACGCGCTTGTCGATGTGATGGCGCCTGATCTCGGGCTCGTTGTCCAGTTTCTCCAGCAGGACGCTCATCGTCCATGGCTCGGGGAGCTGGACCAGCGGGTAGCGCTCCCGTAGATCTGTCAGCCCTGCCTCCTTGCCCTCGGTCATGTTGACCGGGAAGACGAACGTCACCCCTTCGGGGTTTCGTTTCTCGATCGAGTCCTTTAGCGATTTCTCGCACTTCGACCAATTGATTCCGGACGTGTGGTGCTTGACTTGCCACACCAGTTCGCCATGGTTCTCGTTAGCCCCGACGATCGTGTCTCTCCCGGCGTCCGGGGGTTTCAGCTGGCGCGCGGCCGGCTCCTCGGCGTGGACGAGAGAAAAGACCAGGTCCTCGAAGGCCTGCGAGTCCATTTCAAGGATCACGAGTTCGACCAGACGGCGGTTCATCGCCTTCAGGTTCTCACGGCCGACCCCGGGCGTGGACCGCCGCGACGCCGGTCACGCTCTCCTGACGGGGTTTGAATCCGCCTGAACTTCGGGTTTGACGAGCGGCCGGGACCACCATCTTGGGCAAGCCCGATAAAGGCGTTACGTAGACCAGCCTGGGTGCGACTGCGCCATGGCGGTCAGCCACGACCCGAGCGACGCCGAGGTCTCAGAGCGTCACCACGTCGGCGGGGATGCCGAGCGCGGCCAGGCTTGACCGGATCTCCGCGCGGTACGTGGGGTTGCTGACGATCACCACATCTGGCGCGACCGTCCCGAGCGCCGCGGGTGCGACGACGAGATGGCCAGTTCCCGGGATGTGGCGCCCCTGTCGATCCGGGTTGATGTCGACGGCGCAAGCGACAAGCGCCGTGTTCTGAGCGGCGCACACAGCGTTGAGAAACGACGTCCCGCGCCCGCCTGCGCCCCACATCGCGACGGTCTGGCCATCGGCGCGCCATCCTGCAAGCTGCGCGCGCCACGTCGCGACCTGCCGCTCAAAAGCGGTGGCCAGATCGGTCCTCGCGCGACGCCCTGCGTCACATGAGCCCAAACCCGAGCCGACATCCGCACCTCCACCTGATGCTGCCCGCGGAGCTGCGATCAGCCTGAGGTATTGGCCATCGTCGTAACAGGGCTCGCAAGCCAATACGACGAAGCCCGCCGTCTCTGCACATCGCCGCAGGGCGGTCGCGTCGAAGTACCAACGGTGCTCGAAGTGCAAGTTCCAGGCTCGCTCGGAGCCGAAAATCCACTCTGCGTTCGGAACCTCCGCGTAGAGCGGACAGGCCGTCGGCTCCGCCGCCTGGCGCATGTCCTCGAGCAGCCCGAGCGGATCGTCAACCAGCTCGAGGACGCTGCGGCAGACAACCGCGGAGAACTGCCCCGTCGCGGCATCAGGTCGAAACACCTCGGCGATGAGCTCCACGACGCGGCCGTCGACGAGCGCTGAGCAGTTCTCGGCGAGCGCGGGGTCGAACCCGACTCCTCGGCCGACGCCCCGCTCGACAAGAAGCCGCAGAAAGTAGCCCGGTCCGCACCCGACCTCAAGGACGTCAGCGCCCTCGAGGTCGGCATGCGAAGCCAAGACCCGGACCTCCTGCTCGAGGTAGGCGCGATAGGTCGCGGAGTGATGCAGCGACACGTCGTAGCCCGGGGCGAACTCCGCAAGGTCCGCCGCGGGTGCGGCGTTCCACGCCAGGTTGCAACGCGGGCACTGGGAAAGCAGTAGGTCGCCCGTCGGCGCCGCCAGGGCCGTCTCAACCGTCGGCCAGGTCATCCCAATCTGGAGCGGGACGCCACGCCGGGTGAGGATCGCGTCACCGGGGACATCGCACAACGGACACCGCGGCTGCTGAGCCGTCATCCGCGCGACCGGATCGACGGCTTCACGGGGCGCCCGCGCAAAACCGTCGACAGGCCGCCCTCGAGCCCACGCCGGTAGACCGGCAGCAGCGCGTCGACCGCGTCGATGGTCGCGTCGATCGCCGAAGCGTCATGCACAGCGCTGACGACGAAGCTCGGAGCGAGAATCCGCCGCGCCAACAACTCCTGCAGGAACAGCGTCCGGAATCCCTGGCTGCTCTCGCCGTGCTCATCGCGGGTCACGAACACTAGGTTGCAGTCGCGTCCGGCCAGCTGGACGTGGTCCTGCAAGCCGTGATCGCGTACGGCGCGATCGACACCAGCGCGCAGCGCCTGCCCATTCGCGTAGAGCTGCTCGATGACGCCGTTCGCCTTATAGATGTCGATGACGGCGAGCATCGCGGCGAGCGCCCAAGGCTGTGCTCCATAGGTCTGCGAGAGCAGGTAAACGCGGTCGCGATCCTCCGCGAACCCACCCAGGCGCATGATGTCGCCGCGTCCGACCAGCGCAGCCAACGGGTAGCCGTTCGCGAGGCCCTTGCCGAGGGTGCAGAGGTCCGGGCGCACGCCGTGGACGTGCTGCGCGCCACGCAGGTGCCAGCGAAAGCCCGTGATGATCTCGTCGACGATCAGCAGCGAGCCGGACGCATCGCACAGCCTCCGCAGGCCGGCCAGGAACTCGGGATCTGGCGGCGTCGTCGTCTCGACCTCCAGCACGAACGCAGCGATCTCGCGGGGGTGGTCGCGCACGAGCGCGCGCGCAGACTCGAGGTCGTTGTAGTGGAACCACGACGTGAGCCGCCGCGTGCCGCCGGGTACACCGGCCGGCATCGCAGTCGTGCCAATGAACCAGTCGGCCGTGCCGAACATCGGATGCTCGCGGCAGACCGCGATCCGCTCGCGCTCGGTGTAGGCGCGAGCGAGCCTCACCGCAGCGGTCGTGACGTCGGAGCCGTTGACGCCGAACTTGGCCATGTCCGCCCAGGGGAAAAGCTCGAGCAGCGCCTCGGCGGCGGCGAGCTCGAGCGCGTGTGGCCGAGCGAAGTTGACGCCCTTGCGGATGGCCGCCGCGACGGCGTCGTCGACGCGAGCGTCCCCGTGACCGAGGGTCACCGCGCGCAGACCCATCCCGTACTCGACGAAGCGGTTGCCATCGAGGTCCTCGACCCGGCAGCCGCTGCCGCAGACGAGCACCGGAGCCATGTCGGCTGGATACTGGTCATCGCCCTTGGCCAGCGCGTGCGCCCCACCGGGGATCACCCGCTTGGCGACGGCAGTGTGTGCGCTCGAGCGGTCAAAGCGCGGCGCGCCACTACTATCGGCGGTCATCACTGCGCACCCTAGTCACAACGCAGTGAGTGAGGAAGGTACGATCGGCAAGTGGAGTCGCCTCAGGCATGACCTCGCTGCTCATCAACCCAGTCGACACGCGCGATGCGCTGTACGACGCATTGTACGCCGGGGACCTGGTGCTTTTCACCGACGTCACCGCAGCGCAGGCACTGGCCCGCCACACGCGCTTGCGCTTGGAGGAGCTGTTCGCCCCACATGCGCCCCAGACCGCTCATGAGCACTTCGACCCAACGAAGGTGGCTCAGATGCTCGGGCGGTGGAAGCCAGCATTCATCCACGACCCGGAGTCCAAGCGCCTGGTCTGCGACATGATTCGCGAGCTCGGCTTCGATCCGGGCGTCACCTATTACGACGTGCCCAAGCCGCGCACGGCATTCCCTGTCGGGCATCTCTCCACCGGCATCGCCCTGGCGTTTCCTTGGCATCGGGACACGTGGTACGGCGCACCGGCAGCGCAGATCAACTGGTGGCTGCCGATCTACGGCACGACGCCGGAGAACGGGATGCGGTTCGCGCTGGACCGGTTCGCGGAGCCGGTCACCAACAACTCCGAGGACTTCGACTACTTCCAGGCCAACCGTGACCGCTTGACCACCGCCAGGCAAGTCAAACGTGAAACGCAGGTGCGACCCGAAGCACTGGATACGGCACTGCCCGACCCGCTGATTCCCGTTCTACAACCCGGTGCGGTGCTGCTGTTCTCGGGCGCCCACCTGCACGGCTCGATCCCGAACACGTCTGCGGTGACGCGGTACAGCATCGACTTCCGCACGGTCGACCGACGTCACGTCGAAGGGCGGCAGGGCGCGCCGATGCACGACGTGGCCTGCACGGGAACCTCGATCCGCGACTTCGCCCAGGTCGCCAGCGGCGAGCGCATCGAGGAGGAGCTCGTAAGCGAGATCTACGGACCCGCGCCCGATGGCGCGATCGTCGTCTTCGACGCCGAGACGGCATCGCGCGCCGCAGAGACCCTCTAAGCCGAAGCCCGGTCAGCGCTCGAGCAATCCGGCCGCTTCAAGCGCCGACGCAGCCTCAAGAACGCTCTCGCGGCTGAGCCCCGAGCGCTGAACGATGTCGGCCATGTCCCGCGTCCCGTCGGCGAGGCTGAGCACCCAGAGCAGCGCATGCTCCGCCGCGGTGCTTGACAGCGAGCCTCCGGTCGACCGGAACAGCCCGTGGTCAATGAGCTTCGGCTCGCCATGTGGGTGGATGTTTCGGGGGATCTCGTGGGCCTCCAAGCGCTCGAACGCCGCGATGACGGTCGCAACCGCATCATCGACCTGACCGGGGTCGACGAAGTTGAGGTCGTCGTGAGAGGTGTGGTACTCCGGGTAGGAGCCGTGCAAGCTGCGGCTCAGCCGGCCTACCGGAAGATCGAAACCCGGAGAGCAGAACTGGCGCTCGTCGTAGCCATAGGGGTACCAGTCGATGACACGGTCGCCCTCTCCCAGCACTGCCTGCATCGCCCCGTCGATGAGCGACTCGCCACGCCGCGGGCGCTTCCACGTGAGCGCGGAGGCGTCGCCGACGCCGGTGATAACCAGGCCGTGGACGATGCGGTGCAGATCCGGGCGCGCATGCGTCAGCCAGGCAAGAGCCCCCACGGTCGCCGGTGCGAACAGGAAGCGGTACGTCAAGCGGGGCTCGCGAGACAGCGCCCAACGAGCAAGCTTCACCACGGCAACGATGCCGGTGACGTTGTCGTTCGCCATCTGCGGATGGCAGATGTGCGTTGCGACGAGCACCTCGTTCCGGCTTCGACCGCGAACGACGAGCTCACCGAGCTCGAGGTGCCCAGCGGCAAGCGTGCCGCGCACTGTCGCACGGTAGCGCCCCGCAGGGAGCCCCGTCCGGAGGTCGTCCGGCAGGCAGAACCCCCAGCGACGCGCGTAATAGGACGTTCGGTAAGGGATCGCGTTCGGGATCGCCGGCAACGAATGCAGGTGAGAGTCAAGCGCAGGGAGGTCGAGGACATACTCCCCCGGGTCGCTGTACCCGACGACGTGCAGGGCGTGGCGGTCGGTATCGGCCACAACTCGGCCGTCGGGTGCCTCGAGCCATGCGCGGTCGAGGTTCCATTCGTCGGGAACTTCCCAGCCGAGAACATGCGAGCGTGAAGGGAATCGGAGAATCTCGATCGGCAGCTCACGCTGTAGCGCCGCAAGAGTCGCCCGGGTCCCTGGTCCGGTTAGGCTGCGCGCCAGTGGCATCAGCTGGGCCATGAGAGGTCCCGTGCAAGTGCTGTCAACCATCGTGAATAAACCTATCTGCGGCAGGCAATGGCGCCGGGCGGACACAGCGCCGTTGTGATGTGGGACGGCGCGATTCCCGGAGTGCATATCGTCGAGCCCATCGTCATCGACGACGAGCGCGGGTTCTTCGGGCGCATGCTTACGCCCGAGCAGTTGCACGGCACGCCGGTGTCACTCGATGCGGTCATGCAGCACAGCCATTCGCGTTCGGCACCAGGCGTGCTGCGCGGCATCCACCTCCAGATCGATCCCGGCGAGGCGAAGATCGTGCGGTGCGTTCGCGGCCGGATTTTCGACGTGGTCGTCGACCTACGGCGTGGATCACCGGCGTTCGGGTGCTGGAAGGCGTACCTGCTCGATGACCTGATGCTACGGGCTCTGGTGGTACCGGACGGCGTCGGCCATGGATTTCAGGTGCTCGAAGGACCCGCTGACGTGACGTACCTCCACACGTCCGTATACGGAACGGGCTCAGACCTCTCGATCCGCTGGGATGATCCTGAACTGGGCATCGAGTGGCCCAGCGATCCGGTAAGCCTCAGCACCCGCGATGCGAGGGCTCCGGTGCTCGCGGAGATGCTCGACGTGCTCAATGTCCACAACCGATGGACTGACCCTTGACCGTCGAGGCGGCCCTCCCGGTGCTGAACTGCCGAGCGTGTGGGAAGCCGGAGCTTCATCCGGTCCTGGACCTCGGGCACACCCCCATCGCCAACGGCCTGGCGCCTCCGGCGATGGCAGCCGCTGCCCCGTGCTTTCCGCTGGGGGTTCAGCTCTGCGAGAAGTGCGCCCTCGTCCAGGTAACCCACGACCTGCCCGCTGACGTCATCTTCGGCACCGACTATCCGTATTACACGGCGTTCTCGAGGAGCACCGTCGAGCGCGCGGAGCGGTTCGCGCACGACCTCGTGCAGGCGTACGGCCTGAGCTCAAGCTCGCTGGTCGTCGAGCTTGGCTCCAACGATGGATACCTCCTCCGGCACTTGCGGCGCGCGGGCATCGGCGTGCTCGGGGTCGATCCGGCGATTGGGCCGGCCGAGGCAGCCAGCGCGTTGGACATCCCGAACGTCCGGGCGTTCTTCGGGCTGGATTTCGCACACGAGCTGCGACGAGAGCACGGGGCGGCCGACGCGATCATCGCCAACAACGTGCTCGCCCACGTCCCCAACATCAACGACTTCGCCGGCGGCATCGCGGCGCTCCTCTCGACTACCGGCGTCGTGACGATCGAGAACCCGTCCGTAAAGGCCATGGTCGACGCGTTGTCCTTCGACACGATCTACCACGAGCATTTCTCCTACCTGTCTACCCACGCCCTGCGCGCCCTGTTCGCGCACCACGGTCTCCAACTTAACGACGTCGAAGAGCTGCCCGGCGTCCACGGCGGGAGCCTGCGCTGGTACCTCAGCCACAGGCACGGGCAGACCGTGGCAGCGCGGCGGGTGCTAGCCGAGGAGTCGGCCGCGGGCGTTGGCGAGCGGCGGTTCTACGCGGGTATTGCCGGACGCGTGCAGCTGGCCCAAGCCCGGCTGCGGGCGTTCGTCGCCGAGGTCCGTGGCCGCGGGCAGACCCTCGCCGCGTACGGCGCCACGGCCAAGGGCGCGACGCTGCTCAATACGACGGGCCTGACCGCCGCCGAGGTGAACTTCGTAGTCGATAAGAACCCCGCCAAGCAGGGCAAGGCAATTCCGGGGTGCGCCGTGCCGATCTACGCACCCGAGGCGCTGATCAGACGACGGCCGGACTTCGCGCTGTTGCTCGCGTGGAACCTCGCCGACGAGATCGTCGAAGAGCAGCGCGAGTACCTCGATCGAGGGGGCCGGTTCGTGCTCCCGGTCACGCCCGACCTCCGTCCCGACGTCTTGACGACCGCAGCCAACTAGGAGCTCGCGGGCGGCCGCAAAACGAGTCGATGCTCGTGGCCCCCATCCTCGTGCAGCACGAGGATTCGGGCGCCGCATTCCGCGCCGCGGCCAACAATCACCTGGTGGTCCGCGGGCCCCTCGTGCGCGAACGGCGTCAGCGTCGATGGCCCGCCCAAGAGCGCGCAGTGCTTGTGCTGCCAGGAGAACGGCACGTGGACGTGGCCGCTGAGCACGACCCGGACGTGCGGGCGAGCGCTGATCTCGGCGAGGAGCTGTTCCGCACCGAGAAGGCGAAACCAGTCATGGCTGGCGGGCGACCGCGGGGGGTGGTGCATGGCGAGCACCGTGAAACGCTGGTCCAGCGCGTCAAGCCGCGCACACAGTCCCGGGACGTCCACGCTCCCGTGAATCTGGCCCGGAATCGAGGTGTCGATACCGACCACCCGCCACGCGCCGACCTCAGCCGTGGTGCGCTCGGGCCATGCCGCGGCGTGGGCGTCCGGAAGGTCGTGGTTGCCGGGCACCGCGATGACCTGGCCTGTCGAGCCGAGCGCTACTCGGAGGCGCAGGTGCGCTGCCACGGTCGCGTCCTCAGTCTGGTCGCCCGTCAGCACGATCGCGTCCAGCTTCGGAGCGGCACGCCGGCACGCGGCGAGCACCTCCGCGACCGCTGCGTCGGCGTCAACGTCGCAAACCAGGTCTGCCCTTACCTCGGGCAGATGGATGTCGGTGAGGTGCAACACGGTCGCAGTCACGTCTGCAGGAGTTTGCCGATCGGCGGCGGCTGCTGGCAGGATACGGGGCGATGCGTCAGCCATTCGCACTCTGCCGGTGATCGAAAGCACCGACGTCGCGCTCGTCACCGGCGCCGCGGGGGGGCTCGGCGCTGCCATGGCGCGACGCATCGCGGCGGCGCGACCGCGGGGGCTCTGCCTCGTCGATGTCGATGCGGCCGGCCTGAACGCGATTGGGCGCGAGCTCGCCAAGGTGACGGCCGTCCAGACCACGGTGGTCGACGTCTCAGACGAGGCGGCGCTTACGGCGGCCGTGTCGTCTACGCACGGCAGGTTCGGGCCCGTCACCGTGCTCTGCCAGTTCGCCGGGGTGCTTCGCACGGGCGGGCTGGACGCGCCCGACGACGCGTGGGAGCGTTGCTGGACGACGAACGTGATGAGCCACGTCTACGGTGCGCGGGCGGTCCTTCCGGCGATGGAAACCGCCGGCCGCGGATGCATCATCAACATGTGCTCGGCTGCCGGACTGCAGACCGACCCGGCCGCCGCGCCGTATGCCGTCTCCAAGCATGCCGCGGTGTCGTTCTCGGAGTGGCTGGCCATCAACTACCGGCGCCGCGGTATCCACGTGATGGCGATCTGCCCTCAGGGCGTCGACACCGCAATGCTTGACGCCTACTTCGCCGAGTTCGGCGAGTCCGCCCGGGATCTCGCCGGCGAGGTGCTGACGCCGAACGCGGTCGTGGAGGCCGTGATGGACACCTGGGCGCAGCGCCGGTTCTTGGTGTTGCCTCATCCAGAGACCGCTCGCGGCGAGCTGCTTCGGGCGTCCGATCGCGAGCAATGGTTCAACTCCATCCCTCACGTCGGATGACCGCCTTTCGCGAGAGCTTCTGGCGTGATGGTTTGGCGATCGTTCGTGGTGCTGCCTCACGGGAGTGGGTCGATCGCCTCCGCGGCGCCGTGGCGGAGCACCTCGCGACGCCCAGCGAGCGTCTGAGCGATCTCGGCTCCTCGTCGACCGGACGGTTCGTCAACGGCCACGGCATCCTCGCCGCGGTGCCGGAGCTCGCTGAGTTCCTGCGGATGTCCGATCTCGCGGCGGAGGTGCGCGGGCTGTTCGCGGGAGGGCCGGTCGCGTTGATCGACGATCAGGTCTTCGCGAAGGCGCCGCGCACCGACGACGAGATGCCGTGGCATCAGGACGGTAGCTTCTGGCCGATCAGGGGCGACGAGCTCTGCACCAGCTGGCTTGCGCTCGACGACGTGAGCCCGGAGACCGGCGGTCTCGAGCTCATTCCAGGCTCGCACCGCTGGGGCACGATGTTCCAGGCGATCGGCGCGCGCCCCGATTCCTCCCTGATCGACCCTGAGCACGAGGCGTTGCCGCAGGACGTCGACCTGCGCAAGCATCACCACGTAATTTGCCCCGAGCTGGCCGCCGGTGACGTGCTGGTGTTCCACTCCGCGACGTTGCATCGTTCGGGTCCCAACACCGCCGCGGTGGCGTGGCGGCGAGCGCTTGTGCTTCGCTGGGCGGGCGGCGATGCGCGCTTCGACGCACGCGAGCGTGCGGCGCCGCGGGCAAGCGCGGCGGCTGCGCGGCACGGGCTCATCGTCGGAGCGCCCTACGTCGGAGCGGGATTCCCGGAGTTCTGACTCGCGCTGGTGATGGCATCAATCTCGCGTCGGCCGGGAACCCGAGGGAACACCGAGATGCGGCCAGCGGCTGCGGCGTTGCCGAGCATCGCGGCGTGAGCCAATCCGCGCCCCTCAGCCAAGCCGGCGATCAGCCCCGCAACAAACGCATCTCCGGCCCCGACGGTGTGCCGTGCGCGGCACACGAAACCAGGCACCACTCGTACCTCAGTTCCGTTGTGTACGACCGCTCCGAGTGCACCGCGGGTAGCGACAACGGCCGAGGCACCGGCTTGGATCACCTCACGCAGCAGCCGATCCAGCTCGTCGTCTGCCAACCCGGCGCCCGACAGAGCTGCGCAATCGACCAACCCCGCTCGCTCAAGCACCTCGCGGCGATAGATCGCGGCGTCGGCCAGCCACGGCCGGTACCCGAGGTCTGCGACCAGCGTCGCTGGAGACTTCGCAAGCTGCTCGAGGAGCGGCTCGAACCCCGGAAAGCCCGGGCTGTAGGTGAACGCACTCGGGCCCACCGCTGCTGCTCGCTCGACGAAGCCGGCGGCGTCGGCATCGGACGGTGAGTACGTGATGTGGTGCTGCCCATCGTCCCGCGACTCAATGACGGCGACGGTCGTCCGGGTCCCTCCGATGAGCGGGGGGAGGAGTTCAACGCCGCAATCACGCAACTGACTCAAGACGCTCTCGCCGTAGCCGTCGGCCGCCACCATCGCGACCATCCGGACGCGATGTTGAAGTGCCCGCAGATACTGGCACACGATCGACGTGCCGCCGCCGACCGCCAAGGCGACGGGAGCGAGCTCAATGCTGTCCGAAGCTGGGCTCGAATCGCGCCACCGCAGCGACACGTGCACGGCGATCTCACCGAAAGCCGTAAGCGTTGGAACATTAGGCTCGCCGTCCGATGATGACAACGCGTGGGTCACTTCGCCCCTCAACCTAGACGCTCCGCCCGCCGAGCGCCCGAGGCCTCGACAACCGTCCTCTTCGATCAGCCGCCGTGTCAGGCTTCGTAACTCCGGCACTCGCCGGGGTGTAAGGCCCCATATGCGGGAATAAATACTCCTGTGGCAATGCCTCGACCTACCGAAATTGGCGTGGATTCGATCCGATTGTCTCGTTTTAGGCACTTTGGGACGCCCCCAAGACCTCTCCGCCGACAATCCAGCCTTTCCGCCTCCACTCCAAACCAGGGAGTCGGAGCCCTTCGATTCGATTATGAAATCTTGTGCATACGTGACTGTCATGCCATTTGCGTTGGAGGTTTCAACTCCCTGGGCCGTTGGGACTCTCACTGTGTTCCTGCTCATCGGCTTTGCCATCGGGAGGACGGGGAAGAAAACCGAGACCAAAGTCGTGAAGGTGCAGCCGGACCTTCCGAGCAAAGCTGACCTGGAAGAAATGCGGGACACCTTCCACGAATGGTTGGAGTTGGGGGAGAAGGTCGGCGGGTGGAAAGCCGCTGTCTACGGAGCCGTTGGGGTGATCATCGGGGCGGCTGGGGGCTTGGCGGCCGATTGGGTCACGAACGGCGATATGTCCCTCGCTCAGATCGGTCGAGCACTTCTTGTCCTAGTGGGCGCTCTTCTATTGACCATGGCCGTGATCGTGTTCGTCCAGATCTTCAAGCCCATTGAGTGGGTGATCAAGCTAGGCGAGAGGATCTCGAAAAGACAGCCACCGACCCGCGACCCGAAAACGTAGCCTGGGCTCGATCGTTCAAGTGACGCTCTAGCGCCCTTGGGATCGGTTTATCGGACCCAGGACGTCGGCGGTTTGAATCCGCCTAGCTCCGTCAATGCCGGGCAGTCCGCAGCCAGGGCAAGCAGCTCGCAGGCCAGATCAACGATCGATACCGGCTGACCTAGACGATCGTGGCCTGCATGGGCCGACCTAGCTTCTCGCTGTGGAAAGAGCTCCCTCGCTGAAGCAAGCGAGAGCCTCGGGAACCAAGCTGAATCCGTTGGACCGCCCGAGCGACTCGCGTTCGACCACCCCGGCCTCTGCCAGCTTCTTTAGGTGGTGGGCGACGGCGCGCTCGGCGATACCGAGCCGCTCGAAATCACGAACCCGCGCCGACGCCGGCTCCTCGGCGGCGGCGAGCATGTTGACGATCTGGAGGCGGTGGGGGTCGGCGAGAGCCTTCAGCATTACCGCTAGCTCGGCCGCCCTGACGGTGTCCAGCGTCGGGGGCGGGAGCGGCGGCGCGGCCTTCTCGGGCTCGCCGCCTACCTCTTCCACCGGAGAAGCCGGTCGGCGATCGTGCTCAGATTGCCTGCGAGGTCGGGGACGACGACGGTAGGGAATGTCCTCGCCGGCGTCGCGCAGTTCTTTGATGAAGGGACCGATCGCAGTCGGCGGCATTTCGATGAGTTCGGCGATCTCCCGTTCCGGCGTCCCCGCCCGCCAGAGCCGGATGACCTCGGCCGCCCGCTCGGCCCTGGTCGGCGGTAGATCGCCTGGCGCATATTCCGGCGGCGGCAACGGGCGCACGTACCAGTCCGCCACGTTGGTGAACAGGCCCGCTAACCCCTCCTCAAGTGCCGCTGCCACCCTCACCAGCGTGAACACCCGAAACGCCCGGCGCCCCAACTCGAAGTCTGAGAGGTCATAGCGGCCGACCGAGGCGGTGGCGGCGATCGCCTCCTGGGAGAGACCCAACCGCCGCCGGACGGCGAGCGCGTTCTGCGCGAGGCGCTGAAGCGGCTCCTCCTCGGCGACGTCATTCAGCCGGAAGACGCCGGCTGCAGAGTCCCACCTGACACCGGCCACCAGGGCGCCGCATCGCACGTTGAGGGAGGCGGCGAGCTTGATGAGCACCGCTGGCCCCGGTACCGCTTTCCCCTTTTCAAACTGATAGATGCGGGTGAAGTCGAGGTGCGCAGCTTCGGCGAGCCGCCGCAGGCTGAGGCGCGATCGACGCCGGTAGCGCCCAAGGTTGGCGCCAACCCGAGCGGCAACTTCCGTGGGGGACGCGCCCTCTTCATCCCCGGCCGCGATCAGCACCTCTGCGCTTTCACGAGGCTGCTCCATGCCGCCGCGTCGGAGCCGCCTCGCCTCATGCTGGGCGCCGACGAGCGGCGGGCGACGGTAAGGCAAATACTCACCCCGCTCGCGTAGCCGGTGGATCATCGTGGAGACGGTTCCCGGCGTGGTGCCGATGGCCTCGGCGATTTCCGCCGCCGAGCGGCCGGCGCCCCACAGCTTCACGATCTCCCGGTCGCGCGAGCGGGCTGCGTGGCGACGGGCGCCGCCGTACTTCGACGGGGGATCGGGCTGGGACTCGCGCCGGTATTCGATGCCGTCGAGCAGCAGCGCGGGCGGCACCTGCAGGGCTCGCGCTAGCGCGAGGACCGTGGTGAGCGTGGCCTCACGGACACCGCGCTCGACCAACGAGAGGCCCGACCGGCTCAGCCCTGCGGCGTCTGCGAGCCGCGCCTGAGTGAAGTGGCGTCGTTCGCGAGCTGCGCCGAGGTTGCGCCCGAGCAAGCGCGCCGCCTGCTGGCGCGTCACAACTTGCACCGCAGCCAGGCCAAGGTCGAAGACGGAGACATTCGGAGGCGGGACCAGGAAGAAGCCATCCAGCCGGACGGGTTTGCCACGCTGGCGGTTCACCTCCGCCGGGTTCCAGTAGATGCCCTCGGTGACCTGGTCGAAGCTCGCGTCGAGGGAATGACAGAGCTGCAAGAGGGTGGTCGTGCGGACCTCGTGGGCGCGATCGCCCTCGGCTTTCGTGACCTCGGCCGAGCTGAGGCGCGCCCGTCGCGCCAGCTCTTTCCGCTCGATTCCCGCCTGAGAGCGAAAGTGGCGGAGGTTCCGCCCGAGCTGTTCTACGAAGGGACTTTCGGGACCCGTTTCAGGTCGGCAGTCCTCGCATCGCTCAGGCCCCGGGCCATCGCCTGCGAATGGAAGCTCGCAACCGCATTCCGAGAATCGCGGCGTTTCCACGGCGGCGCCTCTGTCGTCAGCGACCCAGCCCGGTCGAGAGGGGACGCGGCCGAGGAGCGCTTGTGGGTCGGACCCTTCGCCCGCCCCGCCGTCCGTGGTTCTCCGAGGGCCGGGGCAGGAAGCGGCTCCCGCACACTTGCGCGGGAGCACCCTTCCTCCCTGTGGCCTGTGCCCCGGCCCTCGAACAACCACAAACGGATCTGCGCTGCTGCCTACAAAAGGTTCGGTCGGAGGGTCTCGGTGACCTGACCCCCGGCGCCCTCGACACCATCGCCGCCATCAGATAGCCCCCCTGTCAAAGAGCTTCTCGTCGGGCCAGAGGTCGACCCTGCGGGGGAAGTGAAGCCAGGGATCGCCCTTGCCGGGGCCCTCATCCCTGCCGCGCTCATCGGGCTCGGCCCACTCTTGCCGGATGTAGACGACCGAGGCAAAGCGCCAGAAGACGCGATGGAGGCGATCGCCGATAGCCATCAGCTCGTCGGCGCTATCCGTCGCCGGATTCAGCAGGGCCGTCTGGGCTTCCTGAATGGCATCGGTCGCCAGCGAGCGGATTTCGTCCTCTCTCTCCTCGGCAACCGCACGCGCCTCGCGCCATTCGCGGTGCTGGGGGGACTCGGGTAGCGCCTCCGGCATCGCCTCGGGGACTTTCTGGCGCCGCGCGAGCTGGAGCCGATCGTGGCCGCGAAGGGTGAGGGCGACGATCGACCTGTGGGGGATCTTGCGCTCGATCTCGACGCAGCCTTCGGCCTCCAGCACTTCGAGCTGCCCTTTGAGCCTGCGGGCGTTTCCCGAATGCCAGTCGAATCCGAGGTGGGCGACGATTTCCTTGCGCCGAGCCCCCCTCCGCTTGCCTGGCAGCACCACCTGACGTTCGGCCCGCTCGATCGCAGCCAGGAGCATCAGCTCGGGGGCCAGAACCCGCGCGCTCATGCGCGCTCGCCCGCCTTCGGATCTAGCCAGTCCAGCAGGCTCTCGCAGGTGTGGTAGCCGCGCTCGAATCGCAGCCTGGTTTCTTTGTCTGCGGTGCTCTGTTCGCGATCGCCGAGAACAAGGCCGGCTTCGCCATGTAGGCGCTGCAGCACTTCCATCAGGTCGTGCGGCGGCATCGTCAGCTCGACGCCCTCGCGCCCATCGTCCTCGCCCCAGCCGAGATCCTGCATCAGGCGAATGTCTTCGGCCAGCTCTAGTCCGAGCTGCTCGGCCCTGCCCCAATCCTTCTGCTGCTCCAGCAGGTCAACGAGGTCGCCTGCCGATCCCAAGTGGTTGCGGACCAGTTCATACAGCCCGTCGCGCTGCTCGACGTTGATGATGGTGGTGGTGCCTGGCACAGGCCCACTGCCAGACGTAGGGTTTCGATCAGCCATGAGGAGGTGCGCCTCCTTGTGGTCAGGCCCTCGGTTGGCGTTACAGCGCCGCCGGGGGCCGTTTCTTGGGGCCGATAGCCAGCTACCGTTCCCGCTGCGGCCGGCCTTGGTCTAACTGAGCCGGTCGCCGCGGGGCCGGCGTTCCAGCGCGCGGCCCCACTTATGTGCCGGGAGACGGTACAAGATGCGAAAGGGGATGGAAACGGGCGCTTTTAGCCGGGAATCTCACGGCAACTCCAGCACCTCCACGAACCGATGAACCACTGAGATGGTCGCGGGACTTTGGTATAGCGGGGGCAGGATTCGAACCTGCGACCTTCGGGTTATGAGCCCGAGCCTGGGTCCCGCTCGACTACGTGGGGCACGGTTTCAAGCGGTTTTCGCGGAATCGAGATCGGCTGAGATCGGCTGGAATCTGTGGGGCATGTTGCCCCATTTGTTGCCCCAGCCCTTCCGCCTATAGCTCGGCCTCAATCGCGTCGACCAACTCGGCAGGAGAGCGGCAAATGCGGGCGCCGGCCAGGACGCACGACTCTGCGCGCCGCAGGTCGTGGGTGGTCGCTGCCTCGGCAAGGACAAAATCGGCATAGCCGAATCGGGCGAATAGCCCCGAAACTCGTCGTGGGGGCGTGTCGCCGGCGTCTACCCGCCGAGCCCGCGAACGATCTCGTCAATGATGTCGAAGCCTTCCTGCGCCCCGACCTCCATCTGGCCGGCCAGCTGCCTGATCGCCTTCGAGGACGAGGTAGCTGGGGTAGTTTGGGCGGCGCGAACTTGACTTGTGTGGACCCTAGGCCCGGATCGGCAACGCTGGGCTACTTTTTGGGCTTGGCGCTGGTCGCCGCGTCGCTGGGTTTGGCTGGCGCCGCAGTCTGAATTGGCTTGCCCTGGCCGGTCATTCCCTTCCCATCGAGTTTGGCGCTCATCCCCTCCTGCAACTTGCCAGTCGGGGCGTTGATGCCGAGTGCGATCTCCTCGCCGGTGGGAACCTCGACCAACTCGATCGAGCGCGGCGGGTCCGGCGCTTCGGGCTTACTGTCCGTCTCCTCGCTCATTTTCCGCCTTTCGAGCCCGGTTTGGCACTTGAGCCAGCGTCTGCGGGTTTCGGTGGCGGGGTTGAAGGCGGCGCCTGATTGACGGGCGCCGATACTCCTCCCCGCTTTTGAATCGGCTGTCCTTTGCCATCGTTTGCCATCAGCCTGATTCTACCTCCTGGTCAACGCCAACTTCGGCGGGCGTGTAGATCTCAATCGAGTCGATCTGCTCGGCAGCAATCCAAAGCCCTCGATTCCCGGCAGCCGGAGCCTCAAACCACTGATCCTCCGTATCCAAGGTCCAGCGGTTCTCGATGAAAAGGTCCCGGGTGTGGGCGGTATAGCCGGCGAGGCTGTCTTCACCGAAGAAGCCACCGACGACGCGGCCGTCCGCCAGCGTCACTCGTAGAAGCATCCCCCTTTCCTCCTTGACCGCCTGGCTTTCGAGGAAAAGCTGCTCCCAGCCGGCGGGTACACCGTGGCCGCTGTTGATCTTCACCTTGGCGAGAAACCAGGGCCGCAGCTTGCGCGAGCGCTGCCAGAGCCGGCCGATCTCGGCAATCGCGAGGGGAAGAACAAAGAGGCCGATGAAGGCGAGTAGGAGATAGCTGGAAAGGGAGTAGCTGCCGTGCCAGAGATCGGAGACGTTGTCGCGGTCGAGGCAGAAGGCCAAGGCCCCGACGCCAATGACAGTGAAGATGATCGCGCTGTAGTAGAGGGCGCTGAGCAGCCGCTCGAAAGGCGAGTCCTGACCCTTAACCGTATAGGTACGCTCGCGGAAGAGCAGGGTCACGAACCCCGGCATGACGAATACGGCGAGAATCAAAAGTGCGGTGCCGGTCTGTGGCGTCATCAGAGGTGATTCTCACAGCCAGACAGGGCCAGGGGCGTGGCGATTCAGAAAACCCAGGGCGTGGCAAGTAGAACCCACTCGGACAAACGTGGTTGTCCCGCTGCCTACCCGACGGGCTCGGCCTAGTAAGAATCCGCCGATGAGCTTCCCTTTCTCTTCGCGCACCCTCGCCGCCCTGATCACTGGGATCAACGCCGGCTATTCGAAGGCCAACATCGGCACCCTGCTGCTCAGCGTCGAAGCCGATGCATGGGAACCAAAGCGAGCACCCAACAAGGAGACCCTTCTACAGGAAACGCTGAAGGCGATGCGCGACTCCGGCGGCGAGCGCGCCCAAAAGGCCGCGCTCGAGCTCGCCGGCAAAGTGCTCGCCGCGGGCAAGGACGATGGTCTCTTCGATCCCGAGGCGAGCTGGTACGCACCGCTGCGCGACGCGCTCGCCGCCGACGGCTGGGAGTTCGACCCTGAAAACGATCGCCTGGTCTCCGCGATGCCGGCGATTGCGGTCGCCGAGGAGACCTCGCTCCTGGAAGGCAAGCTCACCGAGCTCGGCTTCCCCAACGCCGCCGGGCACTACCGCCAGGCCCTCGATGCCTTCTCGCGCGGAGACTGGGCGGCCGCCAACTCCCAGATCCGCAGCCTGCTCGAGGATCTCCTCCCCGGCCTCGCCGAGCGCGTCGAGGGCAAGCGCCCGCGCGAGGTACGCGCCGCCCTCGACAAGCTGACGGCCAAGGATTTCCTGATCGAGGGCGAGTACTCGCTGCTCCGGGGCCTCTGGGATGCAGCCCAGCCGCGCGGCTCACACGCGGGCCTGAGCGACGCCGCAGAGGCCCGCTTCCGGCTGATGGTGACTACCGCCCAGTGCCGCTTCTTGCTCGAGAGGCTCGAGAGCTAGAGAAGCGCCCACGCCCACGCCCTCACGGCGATGCCAGAGAAAACGAGATGAAGAGTCGCTCGATGTCGGCCTGCTCGGACCTCGCCATCCACCCCAGGCACGTATCCAGCGCTTCCTCGTTCTCGACTTCCTGGCCGATCCATTCACGAAGGAGCGCTGGGTCGCGGCCGATCACCGAAGCCTTCGCCATCGCCGTCTCGAGGTCATCGAACTGCTCCCAGGCGTTGTAGAGGAGGAGGCTGAAGGCGAGCGCGCCGGCATCGGAGACCGGGATGCTCGCCGCCACCGAGTAGCCGGCACCGGCGCCGATCGCCGCCGCATGCCAGCCGTGGGCAGTCCCGGTCGGCGGGATACAGGCCACATCGCAAGCCGAAGCGACCAGGACCCGCGGCGCCAGGCTGCCGCTCAGCATCGGCGCCGTCAAGACGTCGCCCTGGCCGACCCGCACACCGGAGACCAGATCGCCCGAAGAGTCGATGAGGCCGCTCATCCCGTGGCCCGTGAAGTGGAGCAGCTGGGCAGGGTCGGGGGCCGCCTCCAGCGAGCGCAGGACGCGGGCGCGATCGGCGTCTTTTCCCCTGACCAGCTCTCCGCCGGTCTCGCCCGCGAGCCAGGCGGCCTCGAGCCGGGCGCTCCTCAGCGAGGCGGTCGGGTCGGCGACGAAGAGGCGCTGTCCCCCGGTCCTGGCAAGCGCGGAGAGGCTTCCCTGCCAGGACCCCGGCCCGCCGCCGAAGATGCGATAGGCCACGCTCGCCGGTCGCGCGATCGCCTTGATCACGAGGTCCAGATACAGCGAGTCAAACGGCGCCACCGCGAGCAGGTTGACCTCCTGACCGTCGAGCTTCTGAGGCGATCCGGTCGAGCCCGAGGCGGGCGCCGTGGCGGAGGAGCTCCTCGCGGAGCGCCTCTGAGTCATCGCCGAGCGCCCGTTCGCGCACTCGCGACCACTCCTCCGCCAGCTCTCCCGGCGCGAAGCTCACCCTCCAAACCTCTCCTCCGTCGGCTCCGGTCAGGCCGAAGGCGAACTCGAGCGGACCCCCACCCACACACACTGAGACGCCACTCGCCGCTCGCGTCAGCCGCGGCGCCCTCGCCCCGCCGACGAGCAACAGATCGGCTTCGACGAGCGAGAGCAGCCGCGAGGCGTCGCCTTCCTCGACGGCCTCGGCGCACTGCTCAGAAGTGGTCGGCGGTATCCGCCGCAGGAGGTTCGTGCTCACCTCATCTGAGTTGACGAGGAAGAGCAGCCGCCGGGCCGCCTTCCGGCGGCGGGGGTCATCGCCGCAGAGATCGGCAACGACGTCGGTCGGAACCCCGGTGCGACCCTCGCCCGAGTCGGCGGCGGCGCGCAGCGCGCTTCGCAGACTCTCGCCATCGAGGGCCTCGGCACCGGCGGAGCGGATCTCCGACTGGGCGAAGTAACGGAGCCCACCGGTCAGCATGGTTCGGCGGACCGGGTCGGCGGCCGGGAAGAGCGGCGCCGGTAGCTCGCCTGCCGCGGCTGCGTACGCGTCGAGGCGCTCTGGTGAGGAGAACGCCGAGGCGATCGTCAGCGCCTCGATTCTCAGGTTCTCGAAGCGCTCGCTCGACACCTCACCGCGGAAGGGAACCTCGCCCGCACTCGCGAGCCAGTCACCGGCCTCGATCAAGAGCTTGGCCTCGGCCCGGCTCAAGGCGCCGGGCAGTGCCGAGCGGACATAGAAGAGGGGCAGGTTGACTCCGGCGCCGAAGGCAGTTCGCAGCAGCGCCTCCAGATAGCTCCCCGGGCAGAGCAGGCTCGCCAGGATCAGCCGGTCGGCGTCCGCCTGCTGGCCGGCGATCTCCGCCAGGGCGCCGGCGAGCCCGAGCGTCGCGATCGCCTCGGCGCTGATCGGTACGCCGTTCAAGGAGCCCACCGGGCTCTCGCCAACGTCATCGCGGACGAAGCTCACCGGGTCGACCGACAGCGACCCCACCCAGTGGGCGATCCGCTGGTCGGCGCCGAGCGCGAGGCCCGCCCGCAATACCGACTTCGAAGACAGTGGCCGCTCCCCGCCGATCGGCGGGGTCAGGGCGGCGGCCCTGGCAAAGAGGCGCGCGCCGGCGGGAGTTTGGAGGAAACGCTCGGCCTCGGCGGGCCCCGCTGCCGGGAAGCTCGGGTTCTCGGCCCGGTAGCCCCCAGGAGAGGACTGCGGCGCGGCTCATCGCGACGACCGCGCGGACGGTCGCCTGGACCACGACGAGCGGAGGGATCACCTGAAAGGCGCGGACGGCACGGTGTGAGCCGATGATGCTCGCCGAGTGGTTTCGGAGCAACACGTGTACAAGGGCAGCCGAGGAGAGATCGGGCGCTCCCGTCTGGTTGAGGAACCAAGCACATCCCATCGCCACCCTGGCGTCGAACGCGGGGGAGTCCGGCGCGGGCACCCAGTCCTCGGGGGTCGCCTTGAAGGCGGCGAGGATATCGATGCCGAGCGAGCGCATCGCCCTGCCGAACTCGGCGCCGGGGTCACCGAGCAGCCCTTCGACTCCGTCGATCAGGTTCTGGCGGTCCCCCGAGGGTCTCCGCAGGATCTCGATGAAGCAGGCAAGGTTGTCGGTCATCTGGGCAAGCGCTCTCTCAGCGCGTCGTGATGCTCGGCAAGTCGAGGGTCCTCGAGGGCGAGCGGGAGGAGGTCGGGAAGGAAGTCGAAGACCCAGGCGGGCAGAAGTAAGAGAGTGCGGGAGATCTCCATCGCCGAGAGCGCGTCCCAACTCTCCCGCAGCTCGGTGGCGAGAAGCCCGGCGTAGCGCTCTGCCTCACTGCGCCTGGAGGCGTGCCCCGCCAGTTTGATCCTCGCCAGGTAGACCGAGATCGACCTCGGGTATGCCTGTTCGGCTTTTGAGACCAGGCTCGTCGCGTGCCTCAGGTCTCCGATCTCGAGCGCGCAATCGGCGAGCGCCAGCATTCCCAGAGGCCCGGCGCCGCGATCGAAGGCCATCGCAAAGGCCCGGCTCATCAGGTGGGAGACACTCAATCGCAGAAGGGGGCCGACCCGTTCGAGATCGTCCTCCGCCGTATAGGGAATCCGCCCTGCCAAGTCCTCCTCCCGAATGCCGAGCAGGCCGATGTTGAATGCTCTCAGTTCACCCTCCGCACGAAAGTGGACCGAGGATGAATCGCCCTTTTCACGCTCGCCGGAAGCGAGGAACAGCTCTTCGTACTCGCCATTGCGAAACTGGACTGGATCCCGGGCCTGAGCAGCGCAGTGCTCGGCAAGCTCTCTGATCCGAATCTGCATCTTCAGGCCGCCGGCCAGGAGCCAGCGCACGCGTTTCAGCGCGAACATCGTCTGGGCGAGCTCTTCATCGTCGAGGTGCTCTTCGATCCAAGGATCTGCCCCAAGCGCCAGCGTTGCGACCTCGTGATCGGTCGCACTGCACGCCTCGTGAAGCGCGCGGGAGAGCGCCGGCATCGCCGGGTGCTCTCGGTAGGATTCGAGGCTCCAGATCGCCGCCGAGCGCGCCTTGTTAGTTTCGATCGCGCCTTTGGCCATCCCGTTCAGAACGCCATGGGTGGGAGCCTCGGCGGACTTATCGGCGACGAGGCGATAGTGCTCGATAACCGCCGCCAGCTCGCCGGGCTCGGGAACCCACCGCGTGACCTGCAGGAGCAGGTCGAGCAGCCAGATCGTCCCTTCGGCGTCCTCGGCGCGGGCGGGTCGAAGCGTCGCCAAGTGGGCGCAGAACCGCGAACCCAGGCCGAAACCGTTGACCCGCTCGATGAATCCGGCGCGTATATCGGGGCTCCCGAGCGACTCAAGGACGCCAGGCACCGACGGCAGCCGAAAGAGCTGCTCGCGGAATATCTCCTCGCTCGCCACCTGCAGGCCGCTGGCCCGCAGCCGCGCCGGCGCGGCCTCGCGCGCGACGAAGTGCCCGCCGAAGTAGGACATCAGTTCCTGCTCGTCGGCCAGCACGTAGAGGGATAGCCCGGCCCGGCCAGGATTCTCGAGCAGCGGAAGCCTCTCATTGCCCGCCAACGCATCCGCAAGGTAGTGGACGAAGCTTCGCCTGAAGCTCGCCAGGGCAATGTCCTGGAAGAGCAGATTGAGCAGCGGCATGCCGACCTCGCCAAGCTCCTCGCCGATCGCCGCCGACTGCAGCTCCAGCCGTGCCGAGAACCAGTCAAACCCCGCATAGAGGAGGGCGATCCTCTCCACGAAGGAAAAATCTGAGTCTTCCTTGCTGCTCAGGCGCTGCTGAAGCATCTCGATCAGCGGAGCGGTATCGCCTGCCAGCGAGGGCTGATCGGTGTTGAGCCCGACCCCAACTGCCACCGTCACCCTCGAGATCAGCTCCGGATTTGAAACCGGCGGCGGCTCGCTCATCGGCGGGACCGTATTCGACCGCAGCCACCCCAGGCCGTGAATTTTTTCGCAGGGCCATTCGCAGTCGGATTCCCCAAGCAGGCCCTTCCTCGCTGAGGATAAGGACCCTCGATCGACCTCTCTCTCGGACCTCATGTTGCCCCAGGCGTTGCCCCAGCGGCATTTTTGAGGTGTTTTGTCTGCAACTCCAGACAAACAAAAACCCCGCATTTGCGGGGCTTTCGTGAAATAGCGGGGGCAGGATTCGAACCTGCGACCTTCGGGTTATGAGCCCGACGAGCTACCTGGCTGCTCCACCCCGCGGCGTAGGGCCATGCTAGCAACGTGGGGGCTGCTCACTCGTCTGCTTTTGCTTAATGAAATTCCAGTATAAGTAGTGCTCGATAGCGATGGCGACGATTGAGCTCGATCAGATCTCTAAGACCTATGCCAAAGGGCCGGGTGCGGTTCCCGCGCTGTCGCAGCTCAGCCTCGCGGTGGAGGAGGGACAGGCGCTGGCCCTGCTCGGCGCCAACGGGGCCGGCAAGTCGACGCTCGTGCAGATCCTCGCCACGCTCTCGCGGCCGGATTCGGGCCGCGCCGCGATCGCCGGCTTCGACACCGTCGACCAGGCGGCTCAGGTCAGGGCCCGCATCGGCGTCGCCCTGCAGGAGGTCGGCGTCTACCCCGCCGGCAAGGTCCGCCAGGTCCTCCAGCACCACGCCCGCCTCTTTGGCCTCAGCCGATCGGCCGCGGCCCGGCGCAGCGACGAGGTGATCGAGCTGGCGGGCCTCGCCAAGGCCTCGGGCCAACGCGTGCACCGCCTCTCCGGCGGCACCCGTCGCAGGCTCGACCTCGGCCTCGCCCTGCTCCACCGCCCGCCCGTGCTCCTGCTCGACGAGCCGACCGGCAGCCTCGACCCCTTCTCACGCCGCGAGTTCTGGCGGGAGCTGGGTCGGCTGCGGGACGAGGGCACCTGCATCCTCTTCGCCAGCCAGAGCCTCGAAGAGGTCGAGCAGTTGGCCGACCGGGTCGTCGTCCTTGTCGACGGCGCCGTCTGGCGCGACGACATCCCCGCGGCGGCCGTCCGCGACGTCTGGTCGAGCAATGTCGTCGGTCGCTGAAGCCGCTCCACTGCCGGGGGGCCTGGTACACCCGCCCCCCTGGCTGATGCAGGTCAAGCTGATGACGAGCAGGGTCGCGATCGAAGCCTTTCGCAACCCAGTCCTGATCCTCAACCTGCTGCTGGCGATGCTGTTCCTGATCGTCTACGACGGCACCGTTGGCGGCGTGCCGCTGCTGGTCAGCTTCGCCGGGGGCAACTACTACAACTTCATCCTGCCGGCGGCGATTCTGGCGGCCTCGGTCGGCGGCGGCGCCGCCGGGCTCCTGCTCGTCTCCGACATTCGCTCCGGCTACCTGCGCCGCCAGCTGACGATGCCGATCAGGCGCTCGGCGCTGGTCGCCAGCCTCGTGCTCACCTCGGCCTTCCAGGTCGTCCTCCAGGCGAGCATCGTGATCGCCTTCGGCATCGCCCTCGGCGCCGATCCGGAGACGGGCCTGCCGGGAATCCTCTGCGTCCTCGGGCTCGCCTTCGTCTGGGGACTGGGATTCGCCGCCTACTCGGTCGCGGTCGCGATCCTCACCCGCGACACCCAGATGACCTCGGCGGCAAACCTGATCTTCATCCCGCTGATCTTCCTCTCGCCGCTCCTGGTGCCGTACGAATACCTGAAGCCGTGGATGCAGACGGCCGCCGACTTCAACCCGGCGCGCTACGTCACCGAAGGGATGCGGTCGCTGCTGATCGAAGGCTGGGACGGCCCGATGCTGCTCAAGGCCCTCCTCGCCAGCCTCGCCTTCGGCCTGGTGATGAGCACCATCGCCCTCGCGGTCATTCGATCGCGCTCCCTGGGGGTCGACGCGTGAGCGCGCGGGCGCGGGGCAATGGCTGAGCTGCTCGAGGCACTGGGCGGGCGGATGAGCCCCCGTCACTGCCTCGGCCTGGCCGCCCTTGTCGGCGCCACGACAACGACGATCCTGGCCGCGGCGCTTGCCTTCGCCGACGCGACCTCGGTCTCGATCGTCTGGGTACAGGCAGCGATCTGGGTGGTCTGGCTGGCTTGGCTCGGGATCGTCTTCCCCCGCAACGGCCGTCGCGATTCGGAAACGCCCTGCGCGCTTCCCTACCGGCGGGCCTTCATGCGGGAAATCCTGCTCGGGATCTCCGTCGCCTTCAGCCAGTTCCTGCGCCCGGTCGCGACGGGACTGCTCGACGGCGTGCCCGCCGACTCCGCCGATGCGCTGGCAATCGGCACCGTGCTGCTCCTCGCCGGCGGCGCCATGGTCACCGTCGGCGTCTCGGCCCTGGGAGTGGCTCGAACCCTCTTCGTTCACGAGTACGTGCCGGGCGATCGTCGCGTGGTGAAATCGGGCATCTACCGCTTCGTCCGCCACCCGCTCTTCCTCGGCGGCGCCCTGGTCTCACTCGGCCTTGCGGTCTGCACCGGCGATCGGACCGCGATCGAGCTCGGCTTCCTCAACGCCTGCATCTGCCCGCTCTACGTCCAGCTCGAGGACCGGCGCTGCTTCGCGATACTGGGCCGCGAATACGTCGACTACAGCGTCGCCGTGGGCGGTGTGGTCCCGCGCCGGCGTTCGGCGATCCGCCCAGTCGCCCGGCTGCACCACGCCGCCGGCAGGATCGAGCCAATCGCCGGCCGCGCCGACGTCACCAGGCGATAGACGAGCCTGGCGAGCGGCATCGTGATGCTCGCCAGAGCCGCCAGCGGCCGCCCGCCCGGCAGCTGCCGCAGCAGGGCGGGCGCGCCAGCGGCGCCGGAGAGGATCGCCCCCTCCCGCGTGCGTACATGAGCACTCAGCAACCTCTCGCCCTCGGGCACCGACGCCAACAGGCGCTGCGCCTCGGGCTCTTGGATCGGCATCGGATACAGGCGACGAGCGCGGTCCCAGCGGAGGAGCAGGGCAACGCAGACCTTGCAGAAGCCACACTCACCGTCGTAGAAAACGATCATCCGACCTACATCATCGTCATCCGCACGCACCGGAGAGTCGGTCGGCCGCCGTTTCAGCGGCCGGTTCGAAGTTCGATTCCGACGGATCGCCACTTTCGACCGCGAGCAGGAGGGCGGCCGCGCAGCGACCGTCCTTGATCGAGATGACGTCGCTGTAGCCCTTCGCCTTGTCCTTGTCGTCCAGCGCCAAGTACCGGACCAAGGTCCCCTCTTCGCCGAAATCGATCGTCTTCGGCTGCCCCACTTCGACCGAGGAAGCCGAGCTGAAAGAGCTGATCGCGTTGCCGATACAGGCGAGCCGCTTGTGCTCGTTCAACCCTTCGTAGGCCGATTTCGCCTGCGCCGGAGTCTTGAAGACGCCAACCGCCTCGACCAGCCTCGTCTGCCCGACCAGGAACGACTTCGACAGCGCCGCCTGGCCCCCCTCGCGTTCGAAAACCGGGATCGGCCCGCACAGTTCCGGCGGCGATTCTCCCGTCGCCGACCCTTTCGGCAGTTCGTCCAAGGTCATCAGCAAGCTGTCGGGGTCGGACGCGTTCGCGCTGGACGATCCGCCGCCGCCTCCGCCGCAACCGGCGAACGCCAACAGCGCGCCGAGCAGCGCGAAGAGCAACAGCTTCGACATGGAAAAAGAGTTTAGTCGAAGGCTTTGAATCAAAACCCGCCTGATGGCCCCTCTATCCGGCAATCGGGCGGCCACGGGCTCTAGAGTGCCGCCGGGCATGGATGCGGGCTCCCACAGAGTGGCGGTGATCGACATCGGCTCCAACTCGACGCGGCTGCTGATCGCCGACGTCGCCGAGGGGCGGGTGACCGAGGTCGAGCGGCAGAGCCGGGTGACTCGGCTGGGCCGCGGGGTCGACCTCTCGGGGCAACTCTCGGCCGAGGCGATCGAGGCCGCCTGCGCGGCGATCGCCGACTACGTGGCGATCTGCCGCGAGGACGGGGTCGAGCACATCGACGCGATCGCGACCAGCGCGGTCCGCGACGCCTCCAACGGCAGCGCCTTCGTCGCCGAGCTGCGCGAGCGCTTCGCCCTCTCGGCCCGCGTGCTCGACGGCGAGGAAGAGGCGCGGCTCACCTACCTCGGCGCCACCTGCGAGAACTCGCCCAGCGTGCCGACCCTGGTGGTCGACATCGGCGGCGGCTCGACCGAGCTGATCGTCGGCACCGGCGAGGAGGTCGCCTTCCACACCTCGCTACAGGCCGGCGTCGTCCGCCACAGCGAGCGCCACGTCTCCAACGACCCCCCCAGCACGCTCGAACTGGAGGCCCTCGCCAATGACGTGCGCGCCCTGATCGAGAACGCGATCGTTGACCAGCCCAACGCCAGCGCCGAGGCCGGCATCGCCGTCGCCGGCACGCCGACCTCGCTGGCCTCAATCGAGATTGGCCTCGAGCCCTATGACCCCAAGCAAGTACACGGGCATACGCTGACCCTCGGCACGATCCAGCGACTTCTCTCGCAATTGGCCTCCGCCCCACTGTCCAAACGGGCAGAGATCACCGGTTTGCACCCTGATAGGGCGCCTAACATCGTCGCCGGGGTGGTGATCTTGATCGAGACAATGCGCGCATTTGCCCTCGAGCAGATCGAAGTCTCCGAGCACGACATCCTCTACGGCACCGCAATCGCGGCTGTTTCGGCTTTGGAGCGCGGATAACCCCGCATTCTCAATATGTAGTAATTCTGTGTTCCTATGTGGACAGTCGTGTTTCGCCCAGCCGGACATTTGGGTTAAACAAGCGGTCGAACCCCAAAAACTTGGTAGGGTAGACATCATCGATTACGAGTAGTGGGCAAGCCGCCAGCTAGACGTATCGGACAGGCGAGCAGATAATCGCCACATCGGGAAAGAGGTGGGGCAAACCACCGAAAGCCCGGTAAAAGGACCCAGACGATTGCCGCATCATGGCGCCTCCCGCCGTCTGAGTCCACTAAATAAGAACTGGTCCCTGAAGACGTACCCCTGCCCGTCCTGAGGGACCAACTTGAAACGACCGCCAGCGATGGCGGTCGTTTCTCTTTGGGGAATCGATTGCGAACTCAGGCGAGGTTCGACTTGCGCGGGTAGACGACCTCTGGGTCAGTGAGGACGTTGACCAAGGTTGGCTTGCCAGATCCGAAAGCGCGCTCCAGCGCCGGCCGCAGTTCACTCGGTTCCCGCACCAGGACCCCGTCGCAACCGAGCGCCTCGACCATCTGCTCGTAGCGCGTTTCGGGCCGCAGCTCGGCCGCCACCGAGTAGCCGTAGAGGAACTTCATCGGGTGGTGCTCGAGCGCCCAGATGCCGTTGTTGCCGATCACGCCGACGACCGGCAGGCCGTGGCGGGCCATCGTGTCGAACTCCATCCCGGCAAAGCCAAAGGCGCCGTCGCCGAGCAACAGGCAGACCTGGCGGTCGGGATGGGCGAGCTTGGCGCCGATCGCCTGTCCGGGCCCGGCACCGAGGCAGCCGAACGGACCGGGGTCCATCCAACAACCCGGCTGGTAGGTGTCGATGAAACGGCCGGCGTAAGAGACGAAATCGCCGCCGTCGCCGACGACGATCGCATCGCGCTCGAGCACTTCGCCCAGCTCTTTGTAGATCCGCACCGGATGCAGCGGCGAGCGGCCGTCTTCGAGCTCAGCCTGCTCGGTAGCGCGCTTCTCCTCCTCGACCTTGCGCAGCTCGGCCAGCCATGAATCGGTCCGGCGCCCGGCCGAGCCGAGCGACTCGCGGATCGCCGCCAGGCTCGCGGCGACATCGCCGACCAGATCGACCTGGGGCGCCCGGTTGGCCGTCAGCTCATTCGCTGCCGCGTCGAGTCGGATCAGCTTCGCCTCCTCGGCGATGCTGGCGCCGAAGCCGAGGCGAAAGTCAAGCGGCACGCCGATCACCAGGGCAACGTCGGCGCCGCCGAGGCCGGCGCCGCGGGCGCGGCTGAAGGCAAGCTCGTGATCGGCGGGCAAACAGCCCCGGCCCAGTCCGTTGAGGAAGACCGGAATGCCGAGCGCCTCGGCCAGGGCCCGCAGCTCCCCCTCCCCCCTGCCCCAGTAAAGACCGGAGCCGGCCATGATCGCTGGCCGCTCAGCCCCGGCTAGCAACGACGCCGCCTCCTCAACCCCAGCCGCGGGCTGAGCTTCGGCTTGGGCCGGTGCCGGGATCCCGGCCTCAGCCTCGGTGAAGACGACGTCGAGCGGGTAATCGACGAAGGTCGGGCCGTTCGGCATCGCCAGCGCCAGATCGAGCGCCGCCGCCGTGCGGGCGCCAATCTTCCCCGGCTCCTTGACCGTCTCCGCCGACTTGACCAGCGGCGAGACGACGGGCACGTGGTCGAACTCCTGCAGCGACCCCGACCCCCAGCGCATCTCCGGCGCCCTACCGCCCAGGACGCAGATCGGCGAGCCGTTGGCCTGCGCTCCGGCAATCGCGCTGATCCCATTGGTCACGCCGGGGCCCGCCGTCAAAGCGGCGACGCCCACGTTTCGCGTCGCCTTGGCAAATCCCTCGGCCGCAAAGGCCGCCGTCTGCTCATGGCGCACGTCGACGATCTCGATGCCCTCGGCCTTGCAGCCGTCGTATATAGAGAACAGGTGTCCCCCAGAAAGCGTGAAGAGGTGCGTGACGCCCCTCGATTTCAGCGCTTTCGCGACGATCCTCCCGCCGTGCTCCATTGTTTGAGCCTATAGGCACGCGACGGCTACCATCGCCCCTGCCCGGGTGGCGAAATTGGCAAAAGCGGCGCCCTTAAAAGGCGCTGCCCCACTGGGGGGCTTGCGGGTTCGAATCCCGCCCCGGGCATTTTGTTGCTTTTGGGTTTCTAAATCCGCGCTAAAAACTGTCGAGGGACCGCAACTACCTCGCTGCTACGGTGTCCTTGAGCTAGAAGACAAACGCCTTCCCTGGTTCTACGGAGGATTCGCTTGGAGGCTTCAGCTCTCACACATGCCAGTCGCCGCGGACTCCTCGCCCGCCGCTCTCCGCTGCTCAAGCTTCAAGGCGACGACCACCTGATCGCGATGGCGCGGGCCGGCAACCCCGGCGCTTTCGAGGCGATCGTCGACCGCTACCAGGGGCGCCTGCTCGGCTTCTGCCGCCAGATGCTCGGCTCGACCGAGGACGCCGAAGACGTCCTGCAGGAGGTCTTCGTCAACGCTTACAAAGCGATGCTGGCCGACGAGCGCGAGATCAACCTGCGCCCGTGGCTTTACCGGATCGCCCGCAACCGCTGCCTCAACCACCTGCGCAAACCGACCGCCGACGCGCAGGAATCGATGGACATGGTGCCCGAAGTCGAGGCCGCCTCCACAGCGGAGAAGGTCCACAACCGTGAGGAGTTCCGCCAGCTCCTCACCGACGTCGGCAAGCTGCCCGAGACCCAGCGCTCGGCACTTCTGCTGCGCGAGATGGACGCGATGTCCTACGAGGAGATCGCCCAGGCGATGGAGACCAGCGTGCCCTCAGTCAAGTCGCTGCTGGTGCGGGCGCGGATCTCACTCGCCGAGGCCAGCCAAGCGCGACAGCTGACCTGCGGCGAGGTCCGGATCGACCTCGCCGAGGCCGCCGAGGGCCTGCGCAAGCTCTCCGGCCCGGTCCGCCGCCACGTCCGCGACTGCGAGGAGTGCAGTGACTTCCGCTCCCAGCTCCGCTCCAACGACAAGGTGCTCGCCGCGCTCGTGCCGGTCGGCCCCCTCGTCGCATTGAAGGGCTTCATCGCATCCAAGCTTGGCCTGGGAGGAGGTGCTGGCGCCGGGGGGGCAGCGACCGCTACGGGCGCTGGCGCCACCGGGGCCGGCGCGGTCGGGGGCGTCGGCGCGGCGCTCAGCTCCGGCGGCGCCGCCGGCGGCATCGGCGCGGTCGGCGGTGCGATCGGCACCAAGGCCGTTGCCGGCGTCGTCACCGCCGCGGTGATCACCGCCGGCGCGGTCGAGGTCAAGCAGCAGACCGAACACCCGCAGGCGAACCCGCCCGCGGCGATCTCGCGCACCGTTGAGCAGGGTCCGCAGGTCGCGGTTGCGCCCGCCCAGAGCGCCGTCGTCGTCGCCCCTCCCATAACGGCTGAAGTCGAGCCGGCGCCGCTCCCGGCTGAACCGGCTCCGGTCGCGGCCGACATCCCGGAGGAAGTGGTTGTCGAATCGCCCTCAGCGGAAACGGAAGGCGCAACCGGCGGCAGCGAAGCACCCGAAGCCACGCAGCAGTCAGAGGCCGGCATCGACGGCGCCACGCCCTCGGATGGGGTCGCCGGCGCTCCCGCGGGGGCCGGCACCGGGACCGTCGTCGTCACCGTCGGCGGCACCGGTTCGAGCACGGAACCGCCAGTAGCCACGGCCCCGCCAACCGAAACCGCACCTCCGCCCGCGCCGCCGGCGGAAAATCCCGCGCCGGCTGAAGAAACCCCGCCCGCCTCCTCGGGCGGCGGCGAAGCTCCCGCCGAAGACTGAAGCCCGGGCGCTCGCCGGCCAGTCAAGTGGCCAGCGCTCGCGGGGCCTTACTCCAGCCCGATTACCTTGAGCCGGCGCATCAGGCACGTGCCGGCGAATTTGCGCGTGTCGGCGAGCGAGTAACCGAAGACTTCGTAGTCCTCGTCCGGCGGCGCCCAGGGCGGTGAGAGCACCCCGTCGGCCACCGGCAGCGACTCCTCCAGCGTGCGCTGGATCGCCCGCTTGTAACGCTCGTCCTCACGCGCCTTCTCGCGCAGGAAGACCGAGCCAAAGGCGACGTGGCGATGCTCGTCGCGGGCGACGTTCTGGAAGCCCGCGACGAAGCCCGGAAGCGTCCCCTCGCTTTCGTTGTAGTCCATGATGAAGTGCTGGCCGGTGAGGGCGAGCATGCCCTCGATCACCATGTGGTAGATCGTCACCGCCTCGACCAGGGCCTCGGTGTCCTCCGGTTCAGCCGAGAGCCTGTCAGTGCGCTGCTTCAGCATTTCGTCGAAGAGGCGACCGAAGTTCTCGTTGAGGTGCTCGGAGGTCTGCACCAGCATCTCCGAGAGCTGGTCTGACTCGAGCACGCCGACCTCGCGGTAGAAGCGCTCGAAGAAGCGCACGTGGCGGGCCTCGTCGGCGATCTGGGTGCAGAGGAAGATGCGCTGCTCCTCGGTCGGCGCGGCGCGCATGATCGGCCCCAGCTCCTCCGCCACCTTCTGCTCGCCGATGAAGAATGAGGAGAGCCCGTACATGCGCTGGAAGCGCTCCTCGTCGTCGAAGCGCTCGTTCCAGTCCTCGCGGTCGCGGCTGAAGTCGAGCTCCTGGGTCTGCCACTGCTGGCGCTCCCAGAGCAGGTAGAGCTCCTCGTAGGTGAGCAGCTTGATCTCGCCAGTGCGGTCGGCTGCCTCGTTCAGGGCCGGATCGGCGGTCGCCTGGAAGTCGGCGCGCTCGGTCCGCGTCTCGGTTCCGGATGCCTCAGTCGTTCCCATCGCTGCTCTCCTCGGCTCGGACGGCGGTCCGAGCGAGACTAGCAGCGGCCTGGCTGGTCAGCCAGTCGTGTGCGACTGGCCCGGCTCGAGCACGACCACGGACGAGGAAGTCTTCTCCTCGACCTCCGCTTTGAACGCCGCCGTGTCCGTCTTGATCGGGGGGAAGGTGTCGAAATGCATCGGGATCACGGTGCCAGCGCCGACGAGCTCCGCCGCGACCACGCCATCATCTCGATCCATCGTGTAATGGCCGCCGATCGGCAGCAGGGCGACGTCAACCGGGTTGCGTTCGGCGATCAGCTTCATGTCACTGAAAAGACAGGTGTCACCGGCGTGGTAGACGGTGACACCGCCGAGGTTGACGAGAAGGCCGGCCGCGGTACCGATGACGGTGCCCGACGTCGGGCTGAAGGGGGCCTCGGCCGAGCCAGGAAGCGTGCTGGTGTGCCAAGCGGGGACCAGCTTCACCCAACCCCAGTCGAAGCGCACGGTGCCGCCGAGGTTTGGGTCGTAGACCTTCTCCACGCCCTGCTCTTCGAGCCAGTTCGCGATCTCGACGATCGCCACGCACTCAGCGCCAGTGCGGGTCGCAACGCCAACCGCGTCGGCGATGTGGTCAGCATGGCCGTGGGAGATGAAGACGTGGGTGGGATCGACTTCCTCGCCGGTGGTCACGGCGGCGGGGTTGTTGGGCTTGAGAAACGGGTCGATCAGGACCCTGGTCTCGCCCTCGCTCAGTTCGAAGCACGAATGGCCGTGAAATTTGATCTCCATCGCTCAGCGCTCTCCTTCTTCGTTCTCGGTTGCGTTCAGCTCCTCATGAAGTGCCCAGCCGACGGCCACTCCAACCATCATTCCCATCCGCGCCTCCTCGGCGAGCAGCGAGCGCACCGCGGTGATCCGCTCCTCTGGGCTGGGCACGGTCGCGGCCTTCAGCGCCTCGGCCTCGTGCGACTCTCCGAACCAGCCACCCTCGGCGAGCGCCGCGGCGAGGACCTTCTGCAGTTGCGGCGCGGCGCGGGCGACGATCCGCTCCGCCTCGGCGAACCGCTCGGCATCGGCCAGCCGCTCGATCGCGGCGTCCAGTTGCTCGTCCGTCGGCACGCGCTGGACACTAGCCGCCTGGCTAGTGCGAGTCTCGGAGAGTCGAGGCGGCGAGGCCGGCGAGGCCTCCAACCGCGGCGCCGATCAGGCCAGCGAAGGGGTCCGCGGCGGAATCGAAGATCGGCAGGGCGAGCAGGACGGCCGCGGCGACGATGACGCCGATCACGTCGTAGTCGTCGTCGATCGCGTGGTGCGCTTCGGCCCGCCGGATCGCGAACCAGGCGGCAACCGCGCCGAGCGCCATGCCATTGCCGCCGGCGATCACCTCGATGTCACCCTGCCCGTGGGCGATGCCGCTGGCGACGAGCATGCCGAGCGAACCGCAGGCAATCAGCAACAGCGCCGTGGGCGCGGTGCCGAGGCGGCGCTCGAGGCCGGTGCCGAAGATCGCCAGGCCGACGGCGACAACGAAGAGGTAGCCGACGTCGAGATAAGCGAAGGGGGCGGTGAAGAAGCGCCACCACTCGTCTTCGAGCGGAACGATCAAGCCGCCGAAGGTGCCGAGCGGGTCGCCGCTCACCTTCTGCACCAGCAGGAGGACCGCCGAGATCAGGATCACCCCCGCGGTCGCGTAGGGGCGGAAGGAGGTGGCGTCCTCGCTGCTGCGTCGGCGCAGGATCCGCAGTCGCCGACGGCGGCTGGGCTTCGCCTCGAGGCCGTCGCCGCGCCGTTCCAGTTTCGGGGCCCGCTTGCGCAAGCGGGTGCCGCAGTAGGGGCACTCGGTTACGTAGGGACTGACCTCCGAGCCGCAGTTCTTGCAAATGACGCTGAGCTCAGTCTCGCTCATGGTTAAACGAGGATAACCGCCCATCGCTAAGCACTCGCGGGGAGGTGCCGATGACATACTCCCCAGACACTCGTCTTCAAGGATCCCTAGGAGGAAAACAGCGTGGAGTTGAAGAGCCTGACCGAGCAGAAATCACTGCTGGCAACCCTGGCCCCCGGCAAACGAGCCCGCCTGCGGCGCCTGCTCTTCGAGTTCGGCCCCGGCAACGGCACCCTGATGCTGCTGCCGATCGACCAGGGCATCGAGCACGGACCGCGTGACTTCTTCCCCAACCCGGCCTCGAAGGACCCCGATTACCAGTTCCGCCTCGCCGCTGAGGCCGGTTACTCGGCGCTCGCCTGCCAGATCGGCATGGCGACCAAGTACTACCCCGACTACGCCGGTCAGGTGCCGCTGATCCTCAAGGTCAACGGCAAGACCGACATCCCCTCCTCCGCCCACGCCTTCTCCTCCTGCAACGCCAGCGTCGAGGACGCGGTGCGGCTCGGCGCCGACGCGGTCGGCTACACCCTCTACGTCGGCTCCTCGCGCCAGGACGAGGACCTCGCCCAGCTGCGCCAGGTACGCCAGGACTGCGACCGCTTCGGCATGCCGCTGATCGTCTGGTCCTACCCGCGCGGCGAAGCGGTCGACGCCAAGGGCAGCGCCAACTCCTTCTACGCGATCGACTACGCGGCGCGGATGGCGATGGAGATGGGCGCTGACGTGGTCAAGCTCAACATGCCGAAGATCAACCCGGACAAGGACAAGGACGCGCCGGCGCCCTACAACGAGATGAAGGTCGACCAGCCCGAGGCGATCCGCCAGTGCGTCGAATCGGCTGGCCGCGCCCTGGTCGTGCTCTCCGGCGGCTCCAAGGTCGACGACGAGACCGTGCTCGGCCACACCCGCGAGGTCATGGAGGCGGGCGGCTCGGGCGTGATCTTCGGTCGCAACGTCTGGCAGCGCGAGTGGAACGACGCGCTGGAGATCATCGCCCAGATCAAAGAGACGCTGCTCAGCAGCGTGCGCCGCATCCCCTGACGCGGCGCGGGGGCAAGGCTTCCCCTCGCCAATGAGGGGAGCCTTTGCCCACTTTGTGTGCTTAGGCAAGGGTGAGACAGCGAGGCGGATGGCGAAGCCAGGTCGGCAGCATCCTGCTGCTGGCGGTTGTCTCGCTGCTGATCCTGCGGCCCTGGGAGAACGCCCGCGGCCCAAGCGGCCCGAGCGCGGCGAGCGCCCTCGTGGTGAGAGTGGTCGACGGCGACACGATCGAAGCGCGGATCGGCGATCGGGTCGAGGACGTCCGCTACATCGGCGTCGACACGCCGGAGACGGTCAAGCCCGATACGCCGGTGCAGTGCTTTGGGCCGCAGGCCTCCGCTTTCAACCACCGCCTGGTCGAGCATCGTCAAGTGCGCTTGGTCTTCGGCGTCGAGCGGCGCGACGTCTACGGCAGGCTGCTCGCCTACGTCTACCTGAGCCGCCGCTTCGTCAACGCGAGACTTGTCCGGCGCGGCCTCGCCCGCTCGCTGACGATCCCGCCCAACGACCGCTTCGCACCCCTGTTTCGGCGCCTGGAGATCGGCGCGGCGCGAGCCGGCCGGGGGCTCTGGGGCGCCTGCCCGCCCTGAGCAGTCGTGATCAATCGCACAGTTCCTCCCCCTGCAAGCGCTCGTGCGCCTTTGCTACGGTCCCCCGCGGCCCCCGGGCCACCCTGATCTATGCGAATGCGTCAAAGCATCTCCCAGTTCGAGACGGCCTTCGAGCAGGAGACCAGTCTGGAGCGCCGCCGGCGCGAGCAGCTGCGCCGTCGCGCCGCGAACCGCTCGCGGGCGCGCCGGATTACCCGCAGCGAGCAGGACAGCAAGGTGCGTTTCAGTGTCCTGGCGGTCTGCCTGACGGTGACCGTCGTCGTCGTGGTCGTCTCGATGTTCGAGGCGCTGGCCTTCCTGATGGCGTAGCGGCCGTGCGTACGACCGCCCCGGTTGAATAGACTCGCGCGCCGATGGCACGACGTTCCCTGAAGCCACAGTTGAATCAGATCCGCGCCTGGGTGCGCCAGGGTCGCACCGACGCCTGGATCGCCCACCAGCTCGAAGTCAGCACCTCCGAGCTGCGCGAGTTCCGCAAACAGCACGGCTTCACCCCCGACGAGGAGGACTCCGGTGCCGGCGAGCTCGATCTCCGCGACGAGATCGAGGCCGAGATCGAGGCCGCCACCGCCGAGGAGATCGAGGCCGAGGAGGCAGAGGAGCCGGAGTCCGATGAGGACGACGACGGCGAGAGGAAACAGACTTCGGGCGATGGCGAGCGGCCCAAACGGCGTCGCCGCCGCGGACGCCGTGGCGGTCGCGGCCGCCGCAAAGAGCTCGAGGCGAGCTTCGATCACGGCGAGACCGACGGCTACGGGCTCTGGCTCGACCCCTCGGTTAAGGACAACCCCGTCTACGCCGAGCACTGGGCCGGCAAACGCGAGGTCACCGTGCGCATCGACGCTGATCAGATCGTGATCCGCCGCGCCGGTGCCCCGTCTGAGCCCGAGGGCTCAGACGACGACGAGTAGTACCCCCTTGAGCAGCTAGCTGGCCGGCGTGTCGGGGATGTAGCGATGCGGGCCGAGGCCCGGACCGCAACGGGGATCGACCGACTCTTCGACCCGCCAGACAGTCACTGGCCCGCTGCGCACGACGGGGACGATCGCCCCCGCGGAGGCGGCTTCGCGCAGCCAACCTTCCTCCGGCGAGCGGATCGGGTCGCCGGTATGAAGGAAGTTGAGGAAAGGTGAGGTGACGAGGTAGTCGAGCTGAGCGTCGTTGAAGGCCCTGCCGAACTTGGCGCAGCTCGGGATCGCTTTGAAGGCGCCGTGGGGGCCCTTTTCACCGAGATAGAGGACGCGGTTGGAGAGATCGGCGCCGTAGAAGCCGTAGCCGAGGAATCCGGCGGTGGTGCCGGCCAGGCCGATGCGGGCGTCGCTCTTGTCGCGAGCCCACTGGTAAGCGCTGTCGAGGTGCAGGCCGGGGACTTCGGACTCGGGGCCGAAGCGGTCGCGGAGGTAGTCGCGCTGCAGCGGGTAGCCGATCGCCAGCACGAGCAATACCAGCGCCACCCCCGCACCCACCAGGGACCATACGAACCAGCCGGCGGGGCCTGTCGCGGCAGGGGACCCACCGCCCCTTCCGGTAGCTAAAGCTTCCTCAGGGGCGGTCCCCCCTGCCGCGCCACCCGCCGGAGGAGGCGTATGGGCGGCAGCTGCCCGCGAGTGGGCCCAGATCAGGGCAGCTGGAACGACCACGAGGAGGAGGGCGAGCGTCAAGCCGAAGATGCGAGCTGGGTCGCGCAGAACGGCGTCGGAGCGGTCGGTGATCGCCAGGACGGCGAGGAGGGCGCCGAGCCAGGCCAGCTCACGCCATCCGGCCAACCGCTTGGGTGCCAGCGGCAGCAGCACCAGGCCGAGCAGGAGCGGTGGGATCGCGTAGCGGATGTTGATCCCGAAGCCGACCGGGGCACCGTCGGCACCGGCGGCGCTGAGCGGGGTGAAGACGTAGGCCACGAGCCCAAAGAGAGCCACCGCCCCCATCCAGCGCACGATCGTCTCGCGACCGCGCAACAGGGCGAGGATGCCGCCCGCAACCGCGGCGGCGATCACCAGCGGCCAGAGCGCCCCAAAGGCCTGGTGCAGGCCCGGCTCGAAATAATCTCGCCAGACGCCGGTGTCGGTCGCATAGTGGACGATGCTGAAGTCGGGTCGCCCCTCCTGCAGGCGCTCCGGATGGGGCAGGGAGATCGGCCCAAGGCTCGTCGCCTGCGGCAGCGGGTTGCCGGCGACGATCAGGTTGCGCAGGTACCAGTAGCCGCCGCCGAGCAGGGCGGGGATGAACCACCAGCCGGCGGCGGTCCAGCGACGTCCAGCGGGGGCTAGGACGATCACCGCAAGGGTCAGCCCCGCAGCCATTGCGACAGCTGTCGACTTCGTCCCCACGGCGAGGCCAGTGGCCAGCCCAGCGGTGGCGACTGGCCAGGCAAGAGCACCTGGGCCGGCGGGTCCTGTCGCCGCAGGGGACCCCCCACCCCCTCCGGTCGCTAAAGCGTCCTCGGGGGCGGGCCCCCCTACGGCGCCACCCCCCGGCAGAGGCGTCCCTTCCCGACGAAGACGGCCCCAGGCGTTGAGGAGAATGGCGACGGCAGCAAGGAGAAGCGCAGCAGCCACGAGGTCGTTCTTGGCCGCCCCCGGCTCGCGGACGACGAGCGTGTGGCACTCGAGGACGATGGCTGCAGCCACCACGGTGAGGTGGCCTCGTCCGTAGGGCCGGCCGATGCACCAGGCAGCGAGGAAAGCTAGGGCGAGAAAGGCGAAGTTGAGGAAGAGGGACAGCGTGTCCCTGTGGGTGAGCAGGATCCCCGTTGCGTGGAGCAGCTCCGAGTTCTGGGGGTAGAACCAGTTGGTGAAGACCGTCTCGGTGTAGTGCAGCCCCGTTACGGAGTGGCTCTGGGCCATGTCCGCGGCGAAGGGCATGTGGTACCAGAGCGAGTCGAAGTTGAAGATTCCCCGGTCCAGCGCATCCTTGGTCGTCAGGCCCCAATGCGCGAACACCAGCGCGATCACTCCGACGGTCACGAGCCACGGCAGCCAAGACCTCTCACTCGCGGGTGGTGCGGGGGGAGGGGGGTCGAGGACAGCCCGTGGACTGCCCGCAGTGCCCCCCTCCCCCCGCGGCAGGGAGGCCGGCGCCTCCTCGGGGTGGTCCCCCAAATCCGCGCCACCCCCCGGCAGAAGCGTTCCCGCCAAAACGGCCAAGATCAGCGATGCGGCGACGAGGGCCCAGGCGTAGAAGAGGCTGAAGGTCCCCAGGAGCTCACCGAGCCAGATCAGCAGGGCGATCCCCACAACCATCTCGACGAGCCGCGCAGGCGCTCCTAGCCAGTCTGGGAGCAACCACCGCCGCAGCCGGTACGCCGTAAACCCGATCGACCCCCCAACCACCACCAGCGCCAGCGCGCTGACGGCGTACGACCCAGCGCTAACCACGGCTCCCCCACGCTCCGGTGCGCTTTATGTGGCCATGGGCCACAAAAGGCGCACCGGAAGGGACTGGCACGCGCCTTGGCGGCGCTAGAGGCCGCGTACTACTAGTGGCGTCTCTTCTGGCGCCACCATGCCCTGGGCCCGCGCCTTGGCGCTGAGGGTGATTGGGTCGTCGGCGTGTTGGATGCGCCAGTGCAGGCGGGTGTTTTCGCGCTGTGCCTCGTGCAACTGGACCCTGGCCGTAGTGGTGGCGGTGTAGGTCTTGACGAAATCGATCACCGGGTTGAGGTAGGAGTAGAGAACGGCGAAGAGGACCAGGGTCAGCGCGACGCGGCCGACGCGATCCCAGTGGATGCGGCTCGCACCGCGGCGGGCGGCCGGCTTGCGGCGCGCAGCGGGTTTGCGGCGCGCAGTGCCGTTGCGTGCGGGAGCGGAACGTCGTTTGGTCCCGCCTGCGGACCGTTTCCGCGCCTGGGCACGTGCTGCCATGCCCGGTCCTACGCGGCCGGGCCCCGCATTCCTTCACTAAGCGGACCGTTGGTGGAACGCCTGCAAGCCGGGGAAACGCGCTGTCGAGCCCAATTCCTCCTCGATTCGCAGCAATCGGTTGTACTTGGCGACGCGGTCCGAGCGCGAGGGCGCGCCGGTCTTGATCTGGCCGGCGCCGGTGGCGACGGCCAGGTCGGCGATCGTCGTGTCCTCGGTCTCGCCGGAACGGTGCGAGATCACGGCCGTGTAGCCGGCGTCGGAGGCGATCCGAATCGCCTCCAGCGTCTCGCTCAGGGTGCCGATCTGGTTGACCTTGACCAGGATCGAGTTGCCGACGCCGAGCTCGATGCCGCGCTTGAGGCGCTCGGGGTTGGTGACGAAGAGATCGTCGCCGACGAGCTGGACCCGCTCGCCCAGCTTCTCGGTCAGCAGCTTCCAGCCGTCCCAGTCCTCCTCGTCCATGCCGTCCTCGATCGAGAGGATCGGGTAACGCGAGCAGGCGTCCTCCCAGTAGCTGGCCATCTGCTCAGGCGAGAGCGAGCGACCCTCGTGCTCGAGCACGTAGGCGCCTCCCTCGAAGACCTCGCTGGTCGCCGGGTCGAGGGCGATGAAGACATCCTTGCCCGGCTCATAGCCCGCTGCCTCAACCCCAGCGAGAACAGCCTGCAGGGCCGCCTCGTTCGACTCCAAGTTGGGCGCGAAACCGCCCTCGTCGCCCACGGCCGTCGCGTGGCCGCTGGCGGCAAGGCTCTTCTTCAGCGCGTGAAAGACCTCGGTGCCGACCCGCAGGCACTCCGAGAAGCTGTCCGCCCCGGCCGGCACGACCATGAACTCCTGGAAGTCGACCGAGTTGTCGGCGTGGGCGCCGCCGTTGAGCACGTTCATCATCGGCACCGGCAGCAAGTTCGGCTCCCCACCGCCGTAGAGCGCCGCCAGGTAGCGGAAAAGCGGCTCGCCGGCCAGCATCGCGCTCGCCTTGGCGGCTGCCAGCGAGACGCCGAGGATCGCGTTGGCGCCGAGCCGGCCCTTGTTCGGCGTGCCGTCGAGCTCGATCATCCTGGCGTCGAGCGCGCTCTGGTCGGCGGCGTCGAAGCCCTTCAGCGCCGCCGCGATCTCGCCGTTGACGTTGGCAACGGCTGACGCGACCCCCTTGCCGACCCAGGCATCGCCGCCATCGCGCAGCTCAACCGCCTCGAACTCGCCGGTCGAGGCGCCGGAGGGAACCGCGGCAAGGCCCCTGGCGCCGGACTCGAGCGTGACTTCGACCTCGACGGTCGGGTTGCCCCTCGAGTCGAGGATCTGGCGGGCGTGGATCGATGCGATGCCGCTCACGGGGAGCAGCATCCTATTCAGTGCGGCGGCAGAGGTAGTCCGAGAACTCGGACTACCTCTTATTCGCCGGTGGCGCCGGGCACGACGCCGCCCGGAACTTCGCCTTCGGGCGGGGCGGCTGCTTCGATTTTCGAGGGACGCGGCCGCTGGGGCAGTTTCTGCCCTTCCCGATTTATCGGGCTGACCGTTCCCGGCACGGCCGGTTTGATCGAGGTAACGGGCGCCGGGCAGGCTTCCGCCGGCGCTTTCGGATCTGCTTCGAAGCAGGCCGGGTTGGCTTCAGGCGGGCGCCCATCGCTCTTGAAGTTGGCGCAGCGAGCGATCGTGAAGTCCGAGGCGCAGAAAGTTCGCGACGACCACTTGTTGCCGTAGCTCTGCACGAAAGCGGCGAAGGCCTGCTGTTTAGCCTGTTCAGCCAGCTGAGCGCTGATCTGCGACTTGGCTTCATCCAGCGACTGGACTTTCTCCGGGGTGATCTTCATCACCTCGAAGACGGTGTAGGTCTGGCCATCCTTCAGCGGGCCCACCAGCTCGCCCTGCGGGGCGGCGAATACTTCACCTTCCAGCGGTTCCTGCAGCGTGCCCGAGCCTTCGGTCACGGCCGACTGCAAGCCGCCGGTGTTTTTGGTCGTGTCGGTGGAATATTTTTTCGCGACCTCTTCCCAGCTTTTGTTCGAGTCGTCCTTTTCGAGTGCGGCCTTCGCTTCTTCGACCTTGGCCTTGTCTTTGTTCTTGATCACGCGGATGTCGCGCGATTCCGGGGTCGTGTACTGGCTCGACTTGGCGGCTTCGTAGTAGTCCTTGATTTCCGTGGTGCTGGGAATCGGAGCTTCTTCGGTGACCTGGGTCTGGATCTGTTCACTGAGCAGCTGGATCGTCACGCGCGTGTTGACGTCCTCTTCCGTGAACTTCGCTTCTTTGAGGAATTCTTTGTATTGCTGTTCCGTTTTGAAGGCTTTGTCCTTCAGTTTTTTGAGTTCGGCAGCAACTTCTTTCGGCGTCACCGAGACGCCCATTTCCTCTGCCTCGCCCCGGATCCAGACCGAGTCGAGGATCTGACCCAGCGCCGTTTCCTTCAGTTCTTCGTATTTATCGTCGCCCGGTTTGGGGACGGGGGTGATTTTTTGTTCGGCTGCCGCCTGTTCCAGCGCGTGCTGGAATTCCTTTTCTGTGACGGTGCCGAGGTCATCGGGCGCGTCTTCGACCACCGCGACGGCACCGGACGGCACGCTCGGGTGACCGATCCCCTGGGCGACCGCGAAGATCAAGAAGAGCAGGATCAGGAGCGCGGCGAAGCCGAGCAGCGCAAGCCGCTGCAACCCGGCCGACTTCCCTCCCTTGGCGCTAGTAGATGCCACCGATCGGGCAGCATAAATCAAATGCTCCGGAAGCGGCCCGCGCTTAGGTCGCGGGGCTCGCCTCGGTCGCCTCCACCTGCGACTGCTTCGCTGCTCGAATCGCCTCAGCCATCGCCAGCACGGCGGCGAGTCTGGCCTCCGGCTCATCGGGCACGCGCACTCCCGCGGTCTGCTCACGCCACTCGTACAGCGCTCCCTCCAGCTTCTCGCTGAACACACCGGCGGCCTCGGAGTCGAGCTCGACCCCGGTGACGCTGAGCCGACCGCCGCGGAACTCGACGCTGCGAGCGCCGGCCAGGCCGAGCTCGATCCGGGCTCGCTGCAGAGCGAGCAGATTCTCCGCCTGCGGCGGCGGCGGGCCGAAGCGGTCGCCGATCTCGTCGCGGATCGCGCGCAGTTCGCCCGGCTCGCGGGCGGCGGCGATGCGGCGGTGGACGTCGATCTTCGCCGCCTCGAAGGGAATGAACGAGGCCGGCAGATAGGCGTCGACGGGGACGTCGAGGCGAACCGGTTCCGCTGCCTCCTCCCCGCCCTCGGCCTCCCTTGCCATTCCCACCGCCTCGTCGATCATCTGGCAGTAGAGCTCGAAGCCAACGGCGGCGACGTGGCCCGACTGCTCCTCGCCGAGCAGGTCGCCGGCCCCGCGGATGTCGAGGTCGCGCATCGCGATCTTGAAGCCGGAGCCGAGCTCGGTGTGGTCGGCAAGGGTTGAGAGCCGCGCCGCCGCGTCCTCGGTCAGCGCCTCGGCCGAGGGATAGAGCATGTAGGCGAAGGCCCGCTCGCGAGAGCGGCCGACCCGGCCGCGGATTTGGTAGGCCTGCGAGAGGCCGAGCTGGTCGGCGCGCTCGACGATCAGCGTGTTGGCGTTGGCAATGTCGAGTCCCGACTCGATGATCGTCGTCGTCACCAGGCAGTCGGCGTCGCCGCGCAGGAAGCCGAGCATCGTCTCCTCGAGCTGTTTCTCGTCCATCTGGCCGTGGGCTTCGGCGAAGCGCGCCTTCGGCACCAGTCCGCGCAGCCGCTCGGTCACCTCGGGCAGCGAGTCGATCCGGTTGTGCAGGAAGAAGGCCTGGCCATCGCGCTCGAGCTCGCGGTTGATCGCCTTCGCCACCAGGTCCTCGTCGTAGGGACCGACGTAGGTGCGGACCGGGCGGCGACCCTCGGGCGGCGTCTCGATCGTCGAGATGTCGCGCAGGCCGGCCAGGCTCATCTGCAGGGTGCGCGGGATCGGCGTCGCCGAGAGCGCCAGCACGTCGACCTTGAGCTTGAGCTGGCGCAGCAGTTCCTTCTGCTTGACCCCGAAGCGCTGCTCCTCGTCAACGATGACGAGGCCGAGGTCCTTGGCGCGGACGTCGCGCGAGAGCAGCCGGTGGGTGCCGATCAGGATGTCGACCTTGCCCGCCTCGAAGCCCGCCAGCACCGCTTTCACCTCGGCCGGCTTGCGCAGGCGCGAGATGCCCTCAACGACGAAGGGCAGGTCGGCGAGGCGCTCGCGGAAGGTGCCGAAGTGCTGCTGGGCGAGGATCGTCGTCGGCACCAGCATCATCACCTGCTTGCCGTCGGCGGCGGCCTTGACCGCGGCCCGCAGCGCGACCTCGGTCTTGCCGAAGCCGACGTCGCCGCAGACCAGCCGGTCCATCGGCTGATCGGCCTCCATGTCCCCCTTGACCGACTCGATCGCTTCCACCTGGTCGGCGGTCTCGCGGTACGGGAACGCGGCCTCCATCGTCATCTGCCACTCGCCGTCGGCCCCGAAGGCGTGGCCCTTGCGGGTCCGCCGCTCGGCGTAGAGGTTGAGCAGCTCGCCGGCCAGGGCGCCGGCGGCCTTGCGCGCCCGCGCCTTCATGTTCTGCCAGCGCTTGCCGCCCAGCGCCGAGAGCGATGGTTCGCCGCCGGCGCCGACGTAGCGACTCAGCTTGGCGAGCTGATCGACGGGGACGAAGACGCGGTCCTCGCCCTTGTATTCGAGGTAGAGGTAGTCGCGGGTGACACCGCCGACCTCGCGCGTCTCGAAGCCGGCGAAGCGGGCGACCCCGTGGTCCTCGTGGACGACGTAGTCGCCGACCCGCAGATCGCTGAAGGCAAGGCGGCCGCGGGCGGCGCCTGGCGCGCGGGCTTCGGCCCGGCGCCGGCGGTGGACGAGGCGGCGGAAGGGGTAGACGGCGAGCCGCAGCTCGGGGCTGACGAAGCCCTCGCGCAGGCGGGCCTCGGCAAAGGTGAGGGCGGGCTTGGGCGAGAGACGGCCGCCTTCAAGCAGCGTCGCGTCGAGGCGGTCGAGCCCGTAGCGGGCGCGCTCGGCCTCGCCCCGATCATCGAAGGCGACCACGGTGCGGTAGCCGGAGCGCACCTGCTTTTCCAGCTCCGCCTCGGCCTCTTTGACGCTGCGGGCCGGCGACTCGGCCCGGGCGGCGCGAAAAGCGTTCTCGTCGTCGTCGCTGGCGCCGCGGAAGGAGAGGCCGGCGCGAGCCGCAAGCGGCTCCGCCACGTCGACGTAGAGGTGGCGGGCATCGTCGGCGTGCATCGCCGTCGTCGCGTCGTCCCAGTGGTCGCGAAGGGCGGGCTCGATCTCCTCGGCGGCGGCGAGGATCACCGCGGCGGAATCCGGGACCAGTGCCAACGGCGGTCCGAACCGGTCGAGCGGCAACACCTCGGCCAGGCTCGGTGGCTCCTTCTCCTCCTCGGCAGCCTCCATCGCGGCCAGCTCAGCTAGTTCGCGGTGCTCCGCATCCAGTTCCGCCGCCGGCGCCAGCTCGACCCGCTCGGCATCGCCGAGCGAGCGCTGGGTGAAGGTCGAGAACCAGCGCATCGACTCGACCTCGTCGCCGAAGAGCTCGATCCGCACCGCGCGCTCCTCGGTCGCGCCGAAGACGTCGAGAATGCCGCCGCGGACGGCGAACTGACCGCGCTCCTCAACCTGCTCGACCCGTTCGTAGCCGGCGCCGTCGAGGTCGCGGGCGACGGCGGCGAGGTCGATCTCCTCCCCGCTTGCGATCGCGAACCCGGCCGGCCTCAGGGCCGCATCCGGCACCGCCTCGGCGAGGGCGGTGGCGCTGGCGCTGGCGACCGCGTCCCCCTCATTGCGCAGGGCGTCAAGCGCGTCGATGCGCAGACCGATCAGGTGCGGCGGCGGCGTTACGTGGGAGGCAAACCCGGTGCCGCGCGAGGGATAGAGGCGGACGCGGCGCGGCGCCAGGTAGGCGCGCAGGTCGGCGGCGAGGTCGCGGGCGGAGCGATCGTCGGGGCTGACCAGCAGCGCCGGGCGGCCGGCCAAGCCGCGCTCATCCTCGAGCAGCGCCGCCAGCAACAGCGGCCGCAGCATCGAAGAGGCCGATACGTCGACCGCCTCGCCGCCGGCAGCGGCTTCGCGCACGCGGCCGGTGAGCGCGTGGACGCGCTCGTTCTCGGCGGCTATCTCAATCAGCGGGCGAAGGGACATCGGGCTCGCCATAATCGCACTGGCTGAAACTGAGGAGCACACCCCAGGGAGTGATCGTTGAGGACCCGGAGCGCAAGCGCTGGGTCTCGCTACCGCAGGCCGGCGACATGCTGACCCTGCTCGGGCGCGGTGCCGAGGGACGGGCCGAAGTTGCCGAGCAGCTCGCAGCGGTCGCGGGCGAGGAGAGCGCCGTCGTCGACCCAGCGGCCGCCGGGCTGCCATTCGCGCCGCGCTCGATGCGCGCCTTCAGCCTCTGGCCCTCGCACTACGAGGGCTCGGCCCGGATGCTGGTCAAGAACTTCTTCCCGCCCCCAGTGCAACGCCTCGCGGCTGGCTTCGAGCGCGTTACCGGCCGGACGTTTCCGCCCTTCAAGCCCAAGGCCAGCTTCTTCGAGACGCCGGCCTTCTACCTCGGCAACCACACCGCGATGCTGGCCGACGGCGAGGAGATGCACTGGCCCTCCCACACCTCCTACCTCGACTTCGAGCTCGAGCTGGCCTTCGTCCTCGCCGGCCCGCTCGCCGATGCGAACCCAGTGGAAGCCCGAGAGGCGATCGGCGGCTGGTTCGTGCTCAACGACTGGAGCGCTCGCGACGTCCAAGCCGAGGAGGTGCGCCACGGCGTCTTCGGCCCAGCAGTCAAGTCGAAGACCTTCGCCAACTCGATTGGCTGCGACGTGCTGAGTGCCGACGAGCTGCCGGACTGGCAGTCGGTGACCGGACGAGTGCGAGTGGACGGCGAGGTCTGGTGCGAGGGCGGCACGGCGGAAGCCGCCCATGACGTCGGCACGATGCTCGCCCATGCCTCGGCCGGCGAGCGGCTCGAGGCCGGCGACATCGTCTCGACCGGGACGATGCCCGGCTGCTGCGGGCTCGAGCTCGATCGTTGGATCCAGCCCGGGCAGACGGTCGAGCTGGAAATCGACGGGGTCGGAACCCTGGCCAACCAAATCGGAGCACGGCGATGAGGCGCCTGCTCGCCGCCGGATCGGCCCTCGGCCTGCTCGCCCACAATGCCTTCGAGACCCGTGCCGGGGTCGGCCTCGTCTTCGAGCCCTTCATCGGCCGCCGCGGCGCCTACGCGCTCTGGGCCGCCTACTTCCCGCTGATGCTCGGCGCCGCCCTGCGCGACGGCGAGAACGCCCGGCGGCTCACCGCCTTCAGCGCCGGGATCGGCGTCGCCGGCGTCGCCGTCCACTTCAAGGCCTGGCCCTGGTCGCTGCACCGCGGCCTGCCGATGCTCGACGAAGCCGAGGGGCTGAGCGAGGAGCAGTTGCCCGCCTACAACGCCGTGCTCTGGTTCTGGCTCATCTGCAGCGCGCTCAGCCTGCCCGCCGCGAACCGCAGGGGAGCGCGGCGCTTCGCGGTGGCCGGCCTGCTCAACTTCCCGATCCTGCTCGCCTCCGCGGAGCACCACTTCCGCTGGGCCCGCGAGCAAGCCGAGATCGAACCGGAGCGCTGGAGCCCGGCGCTGCGCGAATAGCCGCCGATGGGTCTGAAAGTCGGCATATAGATGGGTTTGAGTCCCGTCAGCCGACGTCGGGGGGTGCTCTCGCTGACATTCGACAATCTCGGCGAGGCGGCGGAACTGGAGATGGGGGCGTTGCCGGCCGGGGCGCCGCTGGGTCGGCACGAGACCGCGCTCGAGGTGGTGCCGCGCCTGCTCGGTCAACTCGAGCAGCACCAGATCGCCGCGACCTTCTTCGTCGAGGGACTGAACGCGGAGCTCTATCCGGAGCTGCTGCGCGAGATCGACGCGCGCGGTCACGAGCTCGCCTACCACGCCTGGCGCCACGAGCAATGGGCCGAGCTGACGGCGACCGAGCAGGCCGCGAACCTGGCGCGGGGCATCGCTGCGTTCGAGCCGCTCGGGCTCGAGATCGCGGGCCTGCGCCCACCGGGTGGGCAGCTCGGCGAGGGAGGCACGCGCGCCCTGGGCGAAGCCGGCCTGCGCTACTGCTCGCCCGCAGGCTCCGGGATCGGCCTCGAGGACGACGTCGCCCTGCTGCCATTCGAGTGGCGGCACCTCGACGCCAGCTGCGTGCTGCCACCGCTCGGCCCGGCCCGCGAACAGATCAACGGCTCCCGTGACCCGATCGAACCGGCCGCTTTCGTCGCTTGGCTCGAAGCGGAGGTCAGCAGGCTCTCAGCAGACGGTGGCTATATGGCGATCGTCCTGCACCCCTTCATGCTCGCCTGGCTCGGCGCGGAGCACCTCGCGGCCCTGCTCGACCGCGTCGCGCTGGCTTCGGCCGAAGGGGAGGTCTGGGTCGCGCGCTGCGTCGATGCAGCCGAGCACGTCCTCGCAGAGCCCGAGCAGTTTGGGAACGGCACAGTGCTCGATACGGCCAGCTGGACCTAGTATCCGCGTCATGTCCGCGCTGGGAGACGTGGCGGCGGCGATCCTGCCGCCCGAGGCGGGGGGACCCGAGCCTGAGCGTGTCGCCAGCGTCGCGCGGCGGATGGTCTCGCGCATGCCGGCGAGCTCACAAGCGGGACTCGGCGCCGGCCTCATCGCCCTGGAGGCCTTCTCGCTGGCGCGCACCGGACGGCGGCTCGGCAAGGCCCCGGCGCAGCGCCGTGAAGAGTTGCTGCGCGAGGTCACCCGCCTCGGCGGCGCCCCCCTGCTCGACGCGCTCAAGTCGGTCGTCATGCTCGCCCACGGCGCCGACACGTTCGCGGAGGAGATCGCGGCGGTCGGCTCGCGCCACGAGCCCTCGCGCCCCGACCCGCAGATGGCGGTCGTAGCGGCGGCGGAGTGGCCACACGCCTCCAGTTGCGACGCGGTCGTGGTCGGCTCTGGGGCTGGCGGCGCCTTCGCCGCCCGGGCACTGGCAAGGGCCGGGCTCGACACCGTGATCGTCGAGGAGGGTGAGCGCTGGACGGCCGACCGAATCCGCGGCTCGCACCCGCTCGACCGCTTCGCCGGCATCTACCGCGACGGCGGCACGACGATGGCGCTGGGCAACCCGCCGATCGCGCTGCCGCTGGGACGCGCCGTGGGTGGCACGACCGTGATCAACTCAGGTACCTGCTTCCGCCCCCCAACTGCCGTGGCCACTTCCTGGCACAAGGAACACGGCCTTGCCCACGCCGATCTCGAGCTGCTCGGGGCGAGGATCGCCGACGTCGAAGCGACGATCGGCGTCGCTCCCGCACCGATGGAGGTCCTGGGCCGCAACGGGGAACTCGCCCTCGAGGGAGCGGCGGCGCTGGATTGGCAGAGCGCCCCCCTGCGCCGCAACGCGCCGGGCTGCCGCGGCGCCTGCCAGTGCGCGATCGGCTGTCCCAACAATGCCAAGGGCGGCGTCCACCTGAACGCGCTGCCCCAGGCCTGCGAGGCGGGGGCGCGGATCGTCTCCGGTCTGCACGTAAAACAGGTACTGAGCGAAGGTGGCCGCGCGACCGGCGTCACGGCGCGGCGAGCCGACGGCAGCGAGGTGCGGATCTCCGCCCCCCTCGTGGTCGTCGCCGCCGGCGCCGTCCCGACCCCGCCGCTGCTGCGCCGCAGTGGGCTCGGTCGCCACCCCCGGCTGGGCCGCAACCTCTCGATCCACCCCGCGATCGGAATCACCGCCGGCTTCGAGGAGAGGGTCGTGCCCTGGAGTGGCGTGATGCAGAGCGTCGGGATCGAGGAGCTGCATGAGTCCGAGGGCGTCCTGATCGAGGCCACCGGCAGCCCGCCGGGCATGGGCGCGATCTCGGCCCCCGGCTACGGCACCCACCTGCTGGGCCGCCTCGACCGCGCCGCCGACAGGGCGATGATCGGCGCGATGATCGCCGACGAGCCCTCCGGCCGCGTCTTCGGCTCCCGCGCCCCGGTCGTCTCCTACCGCCTCGCCAAGGCCGACGAAGGCCGCCTCGCGACCGCGATCGAGGCGATGGCACGGGTGATGCTGGCGGCCGGAGCCAGCGATGTCGAACTGGGCGGCGGCGCTCCGGCGGTGCGCTCGGAGGCCGAGCTCGAGGCGGCGATGCAGCGGCTCGATGTCCGCCGCCTCCGCCTCGCCGGCTTCCACCCCAGCGGCACCGCCGCGGCGGGCTCAGACCCAAGCCGCCACCCGGTCGACCCCGAGGGCCGCCTGCGCGGCGTCGAGGGCGTCTGGGTCGCCGACGGCTCGATCCTGCCCAGCTGCCCCGGGGTCAACCCCCAAGTCTCGATCATGGCGATGGCGATCGGGGTCGGCGAGGCCGCCGCCCAGGGTCGCCAGAGCTAGTGCAACGTTTTACCGCCCCGAGGGGGCCACAAAACGTTGCACCTGTTCTCGGTGCTAGCCGAGAACCTTGAACTTCCGCTTCGCCGGGGTCGGGTCAACGTTCTTGCCCTTGAGCGCCCGCACCTTGAAGACGTGCTTGCCGGGCTTCAGCTTCTTGTAGGTCTTCGGCGATTTACAGGGCTTGAACTTCTTGCGGTCAAGTCTGCATTCGAACTTCGAGCCCTTCTCGCTGGAGGAGAACTTGAACTTGGCCGTGCTCCCGTTGATCGTGCCCCTGAGGATCTTCGTCCGGGGAACCCGACGGGGCGAAGGGGAGCCGGTGGACATCGTGGCGACAGGGTCGGCACTCGTGGCAATCGCCAGCTCAGAGGTGCCGCCCCCTACGCTCGTCTGCGTCGCGGCGACGATCGTGCCCAACGGAACTTCGCTCGGGTAGGTGACTTTCCATTTGCCGCTGGCGTCAGCGACCGCTTCACCGATGAAGGATTCGATCTCCCCTGCCTCGGCTGTTTCCTTGCGGAAGACGCGAATAGTGGCTCCTGGCTGAGCACCCGTGCCGCTGGCGCTCGACCGGGTCGCGGTGGCGAACGCGGGCGGCTGGATGCCGCCGTTGGTCAGCGAGCCGATCAGGTCGATGAATAGGCCTGCGTTTTTCACACCAATGTTGCGGGCGACTTCGTTATGGCTGGGCTCGAACCCGCCCGAGTTGTCGATCTCGATCGCGTCGCCACCACTTTCGAGGATGAGGTTTTCGTCAACCGGGGCGTTCCCTCCGATCAGGTTTTCTGTCGAGTTGATCGCTGGAGACAAAATCGGGTTCTGGATCCGAATGCCCGCTGCGCCTGAGCCATAGATTTCGTTGCCCAGGACTTCGTTGGAGTTACCTTCGATCAGGACCCCATCGGCAACCGATTCCCCAATCGCATTGCCTTCGATCAGGCTGCCGGCTACCGGTGGTTCTCCTTTCGTGGAGATTCCGTACTCAGCTCCTTCGATGAAATTGCTCGCTATTTCGGCGCCGCCGAAGACCCCTTCGACCCCAATGCCGCCAACCATCCTGATCAGATTGCCTTCGACCAAGACCGGATCGGCGTTGCCAAGGGAGGAGACGAACAGTCCCTCTTTCGACGGCGGAGCAACGTTGCCGCCTTTCGGGCCAATGCCGATGGCGTTGCCGATCGCAGCGAATCCTTCCCCGCCTTGGTGATAGATCCCAATTTCGCCGCCGCCGAAGAAGTTGGCGTCCCCTTCCGCTTCGCCGCCGATCATGACGTCATCGGCTTCGGAGGAGAGGATGCCGTAGGTCCCGTGGCCGACGATAGCCCTCCCTTTGATGTTAAGCCCGATGTAGTCGCCATGGATCGTCGTCGGCCCGGTTGCGGGTTTCTCGCTGCCACCGTCGCCGTGTAGGTCGATGCCAGCCGAGGTGCCACCCGAAATCACATTGCAGGCGTCGTGGCATGGGGCGCCTGGTTCCGAGATCGTGCCCCCTATCTCGTTGCCGCTGGCAGTGACGGCGTCGGTGTCGGTGATCTCGATGTCCTTGCCATTGGCTGCTCTGGTGACGCCGTCGGCCTTGACCCCAAAATAGTTGCCAAGAACGTCTGCATCATCGGCCCCTTGGATGTCGAGACCCTCGGCGTTGTTGTTGACAAAGACGTTGTGAAGCATGGGCGATGCGCCACCGATCGTCGCGTTGTTCGAGCCGGGACCGAGCCAGATACCGGTACTAGAGCCGCCATCGCTGCCGTCGAGCTTCGCGCCGAGCCAGTTGATGGCCGCGACGAAGCCCTGCGAGCCTGACACCCGGATCCCCGTCGTCGCGCCGGTGATCGCCAGGCCTACGATTTCCACCCCGTTGGCGTTTTCGATGTTCAGAGCGCTGCTCAAGCCCACGCCTTCCAGGCCGGCACAGGGCCCTCCCTGACCCGCCTGCGTGGCGCAAATCCCGGGTTCGATGCTGACCCGGTCGGTGATCGCCGGCAGCAGGCTACCCAGCACGATCGTGTCGTCGAGCTGGCCGTGGAAGGTCGGGCCGAAGGCGATTTCGTCAACCACAGCTGCGGAGTTGTTCGACTCCTGGATCGCCGCTCTCAGGGTGCAGGTGTTGACTGCCGTCTTGCAGCCGTCGGAGCCGACGGTTTCGTCCGGCTGATCATCCGTGCTGTCGACGGTGTATTTAACCGCCATCGCCGCACCGGGTACGGCGAGAAGACAACCGACAGCAATCAGAAGCGACGCTACGAATTTCAAGCGGCCTCCCGGGGCGGACGAGTACGGGCGCGTACCCTATCCGGCAAATCAGCGCGTGCGCAAGCTCCGCCAACCAAACGGGCTAGCTGCTGAACGGCAGGCCAGGGCCGGAGCGCTGCCACTCGACCTGGCCTTTGCCCTCGGCCGTCGAGCGGCCGACGACGTCGTCCCACTCGTGCAGCATCGCCTTCAGGCGGGCAACGGCCTCTGGCGGATGGGCCGCAACCTCGCCAGCCAGCGCAAGAGCTGCCTCCTCAGTTGCCGCCGCGGGCGCCACCCGATTGACGAGCCCGAGCCGCAGCGCTTCGTCAGCGCCCACGGTGCGCGAGCTGAAGAGCAGGTACTTGGCCGTGGCGAGGCCGCAGAGGGTGACCAGGCGGGCCGGGCCGACCGGCACGCCGAGCGCCGCGCCCGGGAAGCGCATGCGCAGGTTGGAGCCGCCGACCCGCATGTCGCAGGCAACGGCGATCTCGGCGCCGCCCCCCACGACGTCGCCGTGGCAACTTGCGACCGTCGGCTTGGGGAAGGCGACGATCTGGTCGTAGGCGTCGGCGAAGAGCTGCATGCGCTGCACCTTGCCCTCCTCGTCGAGCTCCTCCTTGACGTCGGCGCCGGCAGAGAAGCCCATGTGATCGGCGGAGCTGAGAACCAGCACCCGCACCGCCTCGTCGCCGCGCGCCACCGCCAGGTGCTCGAGGATCTCCAACAGCATCTGGGTGTCGATCGCGTTGCGGGACTTGGGCCGCTGCAGACGCAGCACCGCCACGCCCCGCTCGTCGACCTCGTAGCTCGTCACCGCGGTCTCCTCGCTCACGGGGCGCAATCTATTCGTCCAGCTGCGCGATCAGGGTCTCGGCCTCGTCGGCGGCGCGCCCGACCAGCGCCGCCACCTCATCGCGCGGCTGGCGGAAGCGCCCGAGCACGTAGGCGGCGACGATCTCCGGGTCGGTGGAGTCGGGGCGACCGACACCGACGCGCACGCGCCAGAACTCGGGGTCGCCAAAGCCGCGCTTGAGGCTCTTGAGGCCGTTGTGGCCGGCGAGGCCGCCGCCGAGCCGGACGCGGACCTCGCCGAAGGGCAGGTCGATCTCGTCGTGGAGGACGACGACGCGGTCGAGCGGCACCTTGAGCGAGCCGCGGGCCGGGCCGGCCGAGTCGCCGGAGACGTTCATCTGTGTCTGCGGCAGCAGGACCGCCACCCGTGGGCCACCGGGGCCGGCCCGTCCTTCGCTGAAGAGACCGCCGAACTTCGACTTCGCCTTGGGCAGGTCCCAGCGCCGCGAGAGCTCAGCGGCGACCTCGAAGCCGACGTTGTGGGGAGTCGCGGCGTAGCGCTCGCCCGGGTTGCCGAGCCCGACGATCAGGATGCGATCGCCCTGCTGCTCGCCCTCGCCGCGCTCGGAGCGGCGGCGGCGAAAGATCGACAGGGCTTACTCCCCGCCGGAGTCGCCCGAGTCGCCCTCGTCGCCGCCATCCTCGGCGGCGGGCTCGCCGTCCTCGCCGATCAGCTCGGCCTCCTCCTCGACGGCGGGCTCGGGCTCTTCCTCGACGCGCGGCGGCGAGAGGGTGGCGATCGTCACCTCGTCGGGATCGTCGGCGACGAGGGTGACGCCCTCGGGCACGACCAGCGCCGAGAGCTGCAGTGTGTCGTTGATCTCCATCGCCGAGACGTCGGCGACGATGCGGTCGGGGATCTCGGTCGGCAGTGCTTCGACCGTTACCTCGCGGGTGACGTGCTCGAGCACGCCGCCGCCCTTGACGCCGGGGGCGGTGTCGGTGCCCTCGAGCTCGATCGCGACCTCGGCCTGGATCGCCTCATCGAGGCGCACCTCTTGCAGATCGATGTGCTGGAGGCTGCCGCGCACCGGGTGCAGCTGCTGCTCCTTGACCACGACCGGGACGGATTTGCCGCCCTCGATCTCGAGGTCGAAGAGCGCGGCGCCTTCGCCGAGCACGTTGCGAACGTCGCGTTCGGCCACCTGGAAGGGGCGCGCCTCGGAGCCGCCGCTGTAGACGACGCCCGGCACCAGGCCCTCACGCCGCAGGCGGCGGGAGGTGCGCGAGCCGAAATCGCCGCGCGGGGCTGCCTTCAAGGTTTCGCGTCCTTTGGCCATTCGGACGGGAGAGGATAGAGAAAGAGGCGAATTCGGAACCTGTGGCAACCTTGGGCGCATGAGCGAGGGCTCGAAGATCCCCAAGGGACGCGTGCGCCGCTCGGCCAAGCTGGGCTCGATCGTCGGCGTGCAGGGCGCCCGCTACGCGGGCACGAAGGCGACCAACGTCGCCCGCTCGGAGGAGTCGAGCAAGGAGCGACTCGAGCAGCGCCACCTCGAGACGGCGATGAAGATGGTCGGCGCGCTGGGCCAGATGAAGGGCGCGGCGATGAAGCTCGGCCAGTTCGCCTCCTTCATCGACACCGAGTTCATCCCCGACGAGTACCGCGAGATCTACCAGGAGCAGCTGGCCAAGCTGCGCACCGACGCGCCGGCGATGCCCTGGGAGAAGGTCGAGAAGGTGCTCGAGGAGGAGTACGACGGCGAACCGCTCTCCGAGCTCTTCGCCGAGTTCGAGCAGGAGGCCTTCGCCGCCGCCTCGATCGGCCAGGTCCACCGCGCCGAGCTGCTCGACGGGAGAAAGGTGGCGGTGAAGATCCAGTACCCCGGCATCGCCGAGGCGCTCGACGCCGATCTGCGCAATGCCGGCACGATCGTCCGCCTCGCCCGTGCGCTCGCCCCCGGCCTCGACGCCAAGGAGATCGCCGCGGAGCTGCGCGAGCGGGTGATGGAGGAGCTCGACTACGAGTACGAGGCGCAGAACCAGCGCACCTTCGCCCGCGCCTACCGCGACCATCCCTTCATCTACGTGCCGGAAGTGATCACGCGGCTGTCGCGGCGACGCGTTCTGGTCACCGAGCTGGTCGCGGGCCTGGGCTTCGAACAGATCAAGGAGCTGCCGCACGAGGAGCGCAGCCGCTTCGGCGAGATCGTCTTCCGCGGCAGCTTCGGCTCGATCTACCACCTGCGTCACTTCAACGCCGACCCCCACCCGGGCAACTACATCCTGATGGCGGACGGCCGCGTCGCCTTCCTCGACTTCGGCATGACCAAGAAGCTCGACGCACGAGCAGATCGTGCTCGAGCAGCGTGCCGTCGACGCCGCCTTCCGCGACGATCCGGAGGCGTTCCGCAGCGCTCTGCACGAGCTCGGCTTCATCAAGAGCCCCTCCAAGCTCGACGCCGAGCGGGTGCTGGAGCACACGATGGCGGTCGGCGGCTGGTACATGGAAGACCGCGAGATCGAGATCAGCGCCAAACGGGTGATGAAGATCATCGAGTCCACCAACGACCCCCGCTCCGAGTACTACGACCTGATGCGGCGCGAGTCGCTGCCCGCGGACGAGCTGATGGGGCGGCGGATGGAAATCGGCGTCGTCGCGGTGCTCGGCCAGCTGCGCGCGAAGCGCAACTGGCACCGGATCATGCGCGAGTGGATCTACGCCGACCCGCCGGCGACTCCGCTGGGCGAAGAGGAGTGGGAGTACTTCGAGGGAAGAGGTATGACGCAGACACCGATCGTCGAGAAGTCCCTGGAAGGAGAGCAGCTATGAGCAGGATCAAACGAGGTTGGCAGCTGACCAAGAAGAGCTGGGGACTTCTGCGCGAAAACCCCGAGCTGCTGCGCTTCCCCCTCTACGGCGGCGCCGCGACGATCGTCTGCGCGATTGTCGTCGTCGGCCCCGGCATCTACCTGGTCGAGGACGATCAGGTCGTCTTCGGCGGCGCCCTGGCCGTGATCGGCTTCTACCTGCTCGCCCTGATCGGCACCTATTTCAGCGTCGGCCTTGCCGCTGCCGCGAACATGATCTTCCACGGCCAGCAGGCAACCGTCGCTGACGGACTTGCCGTATCGCGAAGCCGCTTCTCGCAGATCGCCGGCTGGGCGGCGCTCTCGGCCACGCTCGGCATCGCCCTCAGCGCACTCGAGAACCAGGGTGCCATCGGCCAGATCGCCGGCCGCCTGCTCGCCATTGGCTGGTCGCTGATCACCTTCCTCGCCGTGCCGGTGATCGCGCTCGAGGGGACGGGGCCGTTCGCGACGCTGAAGCGCTCCTCGGGCCTCTTCAAGTCGCGCTGGGGCGCCCAGGTGACCGGCAACATCGCGATCGGCGGCGCCGTCTTTCTCGTCGGCGTGCTGCCCTCGGCGCTGCTGATCTTCGCCGGCTTCCTGATCTGGGCCTCGGCCAGCTTCGCCGGCGCCCTGCTGCTGGTTCTCGGTGTGATCGGCCTGGCGATCTCGATGCTGATCTCCAGCGCCCTCAGCAACATCTTCGGCGTCGCCCTCTACAACTACGCCCTCGACGGCGAGGCGGTTGGCGGCTTCACCGCCGAGGAGCTCAACTCCGCGGTCAAGACCAAAGGTGGCCGCAACGCGCCGCCGACGGCGACGCCCGGCACCGTCTGATCAGTGCCTGAGCTGGAGGTCCGCAGCCTCAGCAAGCGCTTTGGCAAGACCGTCGCCGTCGACGATCTCTCCTTCTCGGTCGACGCCGGCCATGTGACCGGGTTCCTCGGCCCCAACGGGGCCGGGAAGACGACGACGATGCGGGCCCTGCTCGGCCTGGTCAGGCCGACCGCGGGCGAGGCCCTGGTCGACGGGCGGCCGCCGGCCGAGATGACGGACCCGCTGCGCACGATCGGCGCCGCGCTCGAGGCGACCGCCTTTCACCCCGGGCGCAGCGGCCGCAACCACCTGCGCGTGCTGGCCGCCTCAGCCGGGATCGACGCCCGCCGGGTCGACGAGGTGCTCGAGATGGTCGAGCTGACGGACTCCGCCAACCGGCGCGTGAAGGGCTACTCGCTGGGCATGCGCCAGCGGCTGGCGCTGGCCGCCGCGCTGCTGGGCGAACCGCGCATCCTGATCCTCGACGAGCCGGCCAACGGGCTCGATCCGCAGGGGATGCGCTGGCTGCGCGACCTGCTGCGCGAGCAGGCCGCCGCTGGCTGCACCGTGCTCGTCTCCAGCCACCTGCTCGCCGAGGTCGCCCAAACCGCCGACGAGCTGATCGTGATCCGCGACGGCAAGCTCGTCGCCAAGGCCTCGCTCGATGAGTTCACCACCGGTCAGGTCAGCCAGATGCGGGTGCGCTGCTCGGACCCCGAGGCGCTGGCCGCGGCGCTGAGCGACCAGGGGGCGAGCGTCGAGCGCGACGGCGAGGAAGTCCTGCTGGTACGCGAGATCGAGGCCGAGAGGATCGGTGACCTGGCCCTGGCCAGCGGGATCGCGATCCACGAACTGGCGCCCCTGCGCTCCAGCCTCGAGGAGCGCTTCCTCGAAGTGACCGGCGAGGAGGCGGTCCAGTGAGACTGCTGCGGGCCGAGGCGCTGAAGCTGAGCACGATCCGCACCACCTGGCTGATGCTGGGCATTGGGCTGCTCGTCGAGGGGCTCTTCGCCGGCCTCTACGTCGGCCTCGCCTCGCTGACCGAGATCGGCCCGATCGTCGAAGTCGAGACCGGGACCGGACTGCTGATGCTGATGGTGCTCGTGCTCGGCGTGCTCGCGATCACCACCGAGTTCCGCCACGGCACCGCCAGCACGACCTTCCTCGCGGCGCCGCGACGCTACCCGGTGATGGCGGCGAAGCTGGCGGCCGTACTCGGCGCCGGGATCCTCGCCGGCCTCGCCTTCGTCGCGGTCAACGCTGCCCTCGCCCTGCCCCTCTTCTCAGCGCGAGAAGGAAACCTGCCGTCGAGCAGCGACATCGTCTCGATCTACGCTGGCGTCGTCGCTTCCTTCGCCCTGCTCTGCGCTTTCGGCCTCGGTGTCGGCGCAATCGTCCGCAACCAGGTGGGGGCGATCATCGCGACGCTGGCCTTCTTCTTCGTCCTCTCGCCACTGCCGGAACTGCTCCCCGGCAACATCAGCGACTACTTCCCGGCCCAGGCGATCGGTTCGCTCCACGGCATGCCGGAGGCGACCGAAGATGGCCTCGGCCAGGTCGCCGGCGGCCTCGTCCTCGCCGCCTGGTCGGCCGCGCTCTTCCTCATCGGCACGGCCTTGGTCGGCCGCCGCGACCTCAACGAGTAACCGCTTGGCGGCTTAGGTCCCCAGGGCAGCCCCTAAGTCGCCAAGCGAGCGAAGAGGCGCGGGTCATTGGAGACCAGGCCGTTGACGCCGGCGTCGACCAGCTTGTTCATGCGCTCCAGGTCGTCGACGGTCCAGGCGATCAGCTCTACCCCGGCGAGCTTGGTGATGCGGGCGAGGCGGCGGCTGACCAGCGGGTGGTAGACCCACATCGACTCGACCCCGAACTTGGGCAGCTTCTCGGCGGCAAGGCCGGGTAGGCGCTGGCGCATCGCCATCAGCGCCGCCAGCATCGGGCCCTTCGCCCAGCGCTTCGAGGCCCAGTCCTTGGTCACCTTGGGGTAGGTCCAGCCGCGGCGCAGATTCGGTTCGAGCTCGAGGATGCGACCGAGCGAGTAGAGCTCCATCGTCGAGACCATCGCGCGGCCGATCAGGTCGCGCTCGCGCAGCGCCTCGACGATCTCCTCCTCGCGCCCCGGCAGCTTGATGTCGATGTCGATCTCGACCTGGTCGAGCGGCGGCTCGAGGAAGGCGTCGAGCGCCTCGGTCAGCCGCAGCGGCGTGCGCCGTTCCGCGTCGCCCCAGTCGTGGGCGACGACCAGCGGTGCCCGCTCCTCCAACGGCAGGTGGGAATCACGCAGCCAGAGCACGTCGAGCTCGATCGTGTCGACGCCGACCTCGGCGGCGGCGAGGAAGCTCTCGATCGTGTTGCCGGGAGCGATCATGTCGGCTCCCTTGTGGCCGACGAGGCGCAGGGTTGAGGCATCTCCCGGGCTCCTCATCGGCATCGACACCGCCTCAACAGCCGATCCCGCTGGAGACGAGGAGGCCGAGCAGGCCGACGAGGGGATAGGCGAACACGGCAGCACCGAGTAGGTAGAGGGGCAAGAGCGCTCCGAGCTGGTTGACGCGCAGCCCCGCTACCCAGGCGACCAGGAGCGAGAGGAGAGCCAACCCGGTGAGGACCAGGCCGGTCACGAAAATGACCTCGACCCGCGAGGTCACCGCGACTGTCACGAGGACCGAGGCGACCGCGCCCCCGACCAGCGTCAGGTCCCGGCCCGCGCTGAGCGCATCCGCGAGCGTCAGGCTGACGACTCTCCACAGCGCGGCCGCCGCGGCGGCAAGCGACGCCACCGCGACGAGGGCGATCAGGGTGGCTTCCTCCACTCCGGCGTCGGCTCCATAGCCGTCGCAATCGGAAGCTGGCATCGAGAGCGCAGCGATCCAGACCACAACCCAAGCTAGTAGCGGCAGGCAGATCCATAGCCCGAGCTTCGTTCGTTCCCGCATCGAGAGGCCGCGCTGTAGCGGATCCTCAGAAGAGCTGGTTCTCGCCGGCGAAGATCTCGGAGACCGAGTCGTCGGTGAAGATGCGGCGGATCGAGTCGGCGAAGGTGCCGGCGGTCGAGAGCACTTTGATGTTGTCGGGGGCGCCCGGGCGCAGCGGGATCGTGTCGGAGACGACGATCTTCTCGATCCCGGAGTTCTCGTAGGCGAGCCGCTCGTAGGCGGGGCCGGAGAAGACGCCGTGGGTGGCGCAGGAAATCACCCGTGCCGCGCCCTCGTCGAGCACGGTCTGGGCGGCGGCGCAGAGCGTTCCCGCGGTGTCGATCATGTCGTCGACCAGAACCGCGGTCTTGCCCTTGACGTCACCGACCACGTAGCCGATCTCGGCCACCTGCTGGGCCGGGCGCTCCTTCTCCATCACCGCCCAGTGGGTGCCGATGCGGCGGGCGAAGTTGCGCGCGGTCTTTACCCGGCCGGCGTCGGGCGAGACGATCACCAGCTCCCCGGCGGGATGCTGGTCGGCGAACCACTGGGTCAGCATCGGCATCGCCGTCATGTGGTCGACCGGGACGTGGAAGAAGCCCTGCACCTGGCCGGCGTGGAGATCCATGGTCAGCACCCGGTCGACGCCGACGCCCTCGAGGCACTTGGCGACGATGCGGGCCGAGATCGGCTCGCGCGGCGCCGACTTCTTGTCCTGGCGGGCGTAGCCGTACCAGGGCATGACGGCGATGATGCGGTGCGCGGAGGCGCCCTGGGCCGCGTCGATCATCGTCAGCAGCTCGATCAGCGAGTCGTTCGGGGTCATCTCTGACTGCTCGTTGGCGCAGGTCGACTGCACGATGAAGACGTCGGCGCCGCGGATCGACTCCTCGTAGCGGCAGTAGACCTCGCCATTGGCGAAGGTCTTCAGGGTGACCTGGCCGAGGTCGACGTCGAGCTTGCCGGCGACCTTGGCGGCCAGCTCCATCGAGCTGCGCCCGCCGAAGACCATCATCCGCTTCGAGTAGTCGTGGGTGATGGCGCTTGACGGCACCGTCTCGGGTCGCTCCTCGATCGTGCTCACGGGGTCTGCTCCTCCTGCATCTTGGCGGCCTTGCGGGCGGCGTAGCCCTCGATGTTCCGTTGCTCGTTCTCGCTGACGGCGAGCGCGCCCTCGGGCACGTCGCTCTTGATCACTGCTCCGGCGCCAGTGTAAGCACCGTCGCCGACTTCTACCGGTGCAATCAGCATCGTGTCAACGCCGATCCGCACCTTCTCGCCGATCGTAGTCCGGTTCTTGCGGAAACCGTCGTAGTTGGCGGTGATCGTGCCGGCGCCAAGATTGCTGCCGGCGCCGACCTCGGCATCGCCTACATAGGCGAGGTGGGGCACCTTGGCGCCCTCGCCGATCCGCGAGTTCTTGATCTCGACGAAGGTGCCCGCCTTGGCGCCCTGGGCAAGCTCGGCCCCCGGTCGCAGGTAGGCGAATGGCCCGACGTTGGCGTTGTCGGCAACGACGCAATCGACCAGGTAGGAGTGCGGCACCGAGACGTTGGCGCCGAGCTCGGCATCGATCAGGGTGGTCAGCGGGCCCACGGTCGTGCCGCCGCCGACCTTGGTTTGCCCGCGCAGGCTGGTGCCGGGCTCGATACGAGCGTCGGCGGCGATCTCGACCTCGACGTCGACCCAAGTCGAGCCCGGATCGACCACGGTGACACCGGCCAGCATGTGCGCCTCGAGGATGCGGTGGCGGGCCTCGATCTCAACCGCTGCTAGGTCGGCCCGATTGTTGATGCCCATCGTCACGGCGAGGTCATCGGCGAGGTGAGCTCCAACCGAGTGGCCCGCCTCGCGCAGAGCCGGCAGGACGTCGGGCAGGTAGTACTCGCCCTGGGCGTTGTCGTTGGAAAGGCCGGCGAGCGCCTCCGCCAGCGGGCCTGCCTGGAAGACATAGGTGCCGGCGTTGATCTCGCGGATCGCCAGTTGCTCTGGAGTCGCGTCGCCGGCCGCCTTGGCCTCGACCACGCGCTCGACCCCACCCTCGGCGTCGCGGATGACACGACCGTAGGAACCAGGCTCATCGAGCTCGATCGTCAGCATCGTCGCCGTCGCGCCGGAAGACTCATGCGCCGCAAGCAGCCCGGCGATCGTCTCGGCCGAGATCAACGGCACGTCACCCGAGAGCACCAGCACGGTCTCCGCTTCCTCGATCAACGGCAACGCCGCGCGAATCGCCCCACCAGTGCCATTCGGCTCGGGCTGCGTAACGATCCGAACCTTGTCAGGCAAGCCGGGAACAGAGTTCTGCTTCGGGGAGTCAATCGCCACGATCCACTCGGCCCCAGTCGCCTCGCGAGCAGCTTCAATCGGCCAAGCGACCATCGGCCGCCCGCAAACGGGATGCAGCATCTTCGGCATCGAAGAGCGCATACGCGTGCCCTCTCCGGCCGCCATAACCAGCACGAGTGGCGAACTCACCCCAGGATCGTAGTCGCGAAGGGCCTGGGAAGCGTCGCTAGCCGGCGCGCGAGAGATCGCGCCCGACGAGAGCCACGGAGGTGAGCGTCCAGCCAGCGAAGATCAGGTCGATCCCGACCAACAGGCCGATCGCCCAGTCGGCGGAACTCGGGAACTTGGCAAGCACGAGGATGCCGACCAAGAGCCCGGCGACGCCGCTGAGCCCAACCAGCCCGGCCCCTTCCTGGCCGCGGCCAGCGAAGGCGACCGCGATCCGGGTCAGTCCCATGAAGAGGAAGTAGATGCCGAGCACCAGGGTCAGGGTAAGCGTGCCGTTGTGCGGTTCGACGATCAGCCAGAGCCCGACGACGACCGTCAGCAGGGCCCAGATCAGGCGCAGGATGACGCTGCCGATCGAGTGCGCCATGAAGGCCCCGGCGACCAGGAACGCCCCGGCAATAACCAGGATCCAGCCGATGAAGATCGCCGTCCCGACCGAGGCGACCGCCGGCACGAGGATCGCGATACAGCCGATCACGATCGCCAGCACCCCAACCGTCATCAGCGCCTTCCAACTGCGCTGCAATCCCGCGCGGATCTCCGGGTCCATGGCGGCTGGCGCTCCCATCTCCATGCGGCAGACCCTAGGCCGTTCTCCGGACGCGATTAGGACTGCTCGTCGGCAGTCTCGGCTTCGCGCTTTTCGCGCTCGAATTGCCGCTCATAAAATCGCAGCCACTTGCGAACCGCGTTGTCGGAGACGCCGTACTTGCATCCAACAGCGACAAAGCCCATGGACTCAATCTCCTCGAGGAGTCGCCCGTAAGGAGGCCTCGTTGTCTTTCGCGAGGCAGGCTTGGGCTTCCCCCTGAGGCTTGATCGATCCCATCTGCTCCCGCATGCTCGAGAGCAATAGCGGTGCGTCCGGTATTTGATCCAGAACTGCTTGCCGCAATGCTTGCAATCCCGTCTAACGGGTTGCCGACGGTTTTTCCGTCCGCAATGCGTATCGAGAGTCGCGGCACAATTCGGGCAAACGATTTGAAGGTTCTCTATCCGGTTGTCGTCGGGTACGCCGTTTATGTGGTCGAGGATCAATGGCATCGAGCGCTCCCGCCAAAGTTCTCCTTGACCACATAGCTCACACCTAGGCTCCTTCAAGCCCTCCGCAAACAATCTTGGCTTCAGGTTGCCACGCGAATACGTCGAACCCTCGATCAGGACCTCGGAGAGTGGGATTGGCTTCCGGTGGAGATTGCGTATAGATGCGCTGTCGGCGTCGAAATGATCGGTGGAGATTTGCCAAATGTCATCCACCCATTTCCTCAGCAGGCTGTGGTTGCCGCCCGCGGGGCGCATACCGAGACGCCGCAATACCTCGCTGTAGGAGCGCGAGACCCTGACGGCCTTTCTAGCTTCTGCCTCGTTGTATCTGGGCATACCCGAACATTAGTTCGTATATCGGACAAAACATTCCACCCGCCTTGGACGCTAAGGTCGAGGCTGATCCGGGGTGGTGTAACTGGCCAGCACGTCAGGTCTTGGCCCTGAAAGAGAGGGTTCGAATCCTTCCCCCGGAACTGCGGCGCTACTCCTCCGACGACCGCGGCACCTTGCCGCCTTCAGACCCCGGCTCCATCGCCGGGCCACGCGGTGAGGCGATGCCGAGGACCCGCATCGTTTTGAGGCCGAGGCCGAGCTTCTCGCGGCCCTCGGTGGCGGAGACGTCGTGGCCGCAGAGCTCTTTGACCCGCTCCAGCCGGTAGCGGATCGTGTGGCGGTGGGTGAAGAGCTGTTTGGCAGTGGCGGCGACGTTGCCGTCGTTGTCGAGGTAGGCCTCGACTGTCGTCACCAGCTCGGTCTCGTACTGCTCGTCGTAGGCGGCCAGCGGCGCGATCGTCTCCGCGTAGAAGCGCTCGAGCTCACGCGGGTCCTCGCTCATCGCCGGCAGCAGCAAGCGGTAGGAGCCGGTGTCCTCGAAGGCGAGTACGGAGTGCCCCTCGGCCTCGCCGACGTTGACCGCCAGCCGCGCCTCGTTGCCGGCGCGATAGAGGTCAACCGGGTCGGCGGCATGGCGACTGCGGCCGATCGTCAGGTTGAAGCCGGAGAGGCTGTCTTCCAGCTCCCGCGCCAGGCCGGCCGCGGCGCGCTCGATGCGGGCGTCGTCCTCGCCTGGCACGATCACGGCGATCTCAGCCGCTTCCTCGCCACCGGGGCTGGCCAGGGCACCCTGGGCGAGCGAGCGCAGTGCGCGTTGGGTGAGGGTCAGAACGCGGGCGCGCCACTCGCCAGTCTGGGCCGCACGCGGCGCCGCGTGCAGAATCAGCACCCCCGCTCCCGACTCCAAGTTGGCGCCAAGCTCGGCGGCGCGGGCGAGGATGTCGCCACGGTCGGTCACCTCACGCGCCAGCACGGCGGCGACGAAGGCGCCCGCAACCTCCTCGCTCTCCCACTCCGGCGAGCGCGAGCGCTCCAGCTCCAGCGCCAGCAGCGTCGTCACCATGCGGGCGATCATCGGCTCGGGAGGCGCCGAGCCGCGATAGCGCAGCTCGCCAACCGCTGAATCCGCCACCCGCAGCTCCACCCGCGTCACCTCATCCCCGCCGGCAAGCAGCTTGCGCTCTTGATCAGGGGAGGCACCGGCGACTGCAAGCACGGCGCTGGAGCGATCGATCAGGGCGACGCTGGCGTCGAGGACTTTCGCCGCCGCGCGGGCGACCGCGGGCAGGCCAGCCCCCGATTCGACCGCCTCGGCGAGCGCGTCGAGCGTCCCTTCCTCCCGCGTGCTTGCAGGCGTTTTTGTCCCTTTCGAGGCGGCTGGCATCGATCAATTATCACCAGAGACCCGCCGCTCGGTGCTGGGGTGATGCCGGTCGCAGGAACTCGACCTAGTTGCCGTGCAGCAAACTGACGATGTCGTTGTAGTAGTAGACGATCGCCAGCCCGATCACGACGCCGACCAGGACGAGGGCGGCGAGGACAAAGACCGAGAGCACCCCGGCAGCGGCCTTCTCCCAGACTCGCCCGTACGAGCTGAGGGCGGGAACCAGGATCAGGCTGACGAACGCGGCCAGGGTTATTACCCCGGCGGCGGCGAACAGCAGGTACTCATTTTCGATCTTCTGCAGCGCTAGCGGCAACGACACCGCGCCCATTCTGCCGTAAGGGTCCGTCTGAAGGCTGACGTGTGCGACTGGCGAGCGCCGGACCAAGCGGTGCAAGGACGCAGGGAGGCCGAATAGCAGCGCTATTTGGCCGACTGAGGACGCCGCACCGCGCCGGGTCCGCCGCCGCCAGGCGTGCGCGGCGGCCTTCCGACGGACCCTAGAGTCGTGATGGTTAGCGCGACGGCCGCGCAGAGCGAGAAGGAAGCGACGCCGAGCGCCCAGCCGGCACTGACATCGCTGAGGTAGTGGACGTTGAGGTAGACGCGCGAGAGCCCGACCAGGGCGGTGAGCGCAATACCAGCGATGACGACCGCGGCGCCACGGGCCATGCCGGGTCGCAGCCGCATCACGATCGTCACCGCCAGCCAGACGTAGAAGGTCGAGTAGGCGGCGTGAGCACTGGGAAACGAGGAGCCCGAGACGCCGATCAGGCCGCCACCGGGCCGCGGCCGGTCGACCGCGTCCTTGATCTCGTGCACGCCGACGAAGATCAGCACCACACCGCTGAGCAGGACCCAGAACTCGGCCCAACGCCGGCGGGCGATCAGCAATACCGCCGCAGTGAAGGCGAGCAGGCCGGTAAGCACCGAGGAGCCGAGATGGGTGAAGACCTTGGCGAGATCGGTCAACCAGCCCGTTCGCAGCTTTTCGGCGATTTCGATCGCGGTCGTATCGCCCGGGGTAGGACCTGGTTCGCCATTGACGATCACGGTGTAGGCAACGAGGACGAAGCTGGCGACGGCGAAGGTCGCCATCAGCGAGGTGAACTCGAGGCCGAAGGTGCCACCCGGCGTGACCCGCTCCCAGAGGAACCGCAGTTGGGGACGGAAGCGGCGGGTAAGCACGACGAGCCAGCGGGTGGCGGGCCGACCCTCCATCCAGGCCACCGCTCGCCGCCGGTTCTCCTCGACCCGGAAATGGCGGACCACCGTGACGACCACGACGACGACAACGATCGTCGTCGCCAGCACGAAGGCGCCGCGGCCGGCGTACTTGGCGGCGCTCTCGATGCTGCGCGAGAAGAAGTAGCCGACCAAGATGTGGGCGCTGGCCCAGAGCCCGGTGCCGAGGATGCTGTAGGGGACGAAGGCGCGGTAGCGCATGCCCGAGCTGCCGGCGATGAAAGGGGCGAAGGCGCGCACGAGGCTGATGAAGCGGCCGATGAAGATCGTCTTGCCACCGTGGCGGGAGAAGTAGTCCTCGACCTTTTCGAAGCGCTCGTGGCCAATCCCGACCCGCGGCCCGTGCTTGATCACGAACTCGCGGCCGAGGCGGCGGCCGATGAAGAAGCTGGTCGTGTCGCCGGCCCAGGCCGCGAACCAGGCGATCGCGATCAGCAGGTAGATGTCGATCGCGCCCTGGCCGGCGACGGCGCCGCCGAGCAGCATCACGGTCTCGCCGGGGACGACGAGGCCGACGAAGGCACCGGTCTCGGCGAAGGCAAAGACGCCGACGAGCAGGTAGGTCCAGGCGCCGAGCGTGTTGGAGACGTCTTCCAGCAGCCCCTGCAGATCGAGGTGGCCGAGCTGGCGGCTGATCAGGTAGTAGCCGAGGGCAACCGCCGCGGCGGCGATCGCGATCAGCAGGCGTTTGCGGTTGCCCCCTCCCTCCCCGGGCAGCTTCACGGTCCCCGCCCCGCCTCACAGACGATCGCGTCGTCGCGATCGAGCTCGCTCGCTGCCCGCCGCGCCTCGTCCAGGGTCTCGAAGAGCCCGAACGCGGTCGGGCCCGAGCCGGTGAGCAAAGCGTGCGGGGCGCCGGCTGCGCGCAGGGCGTCGAGGGAGGCGCCAATCTCGGGCCGCAGCGAGCGTGCGGCGGGCTCGAGGTCGTTGACCAGCAGCTCCGGGTAGGCGAGCGGCGAGGCACCGGCGCCGGCTGCGGCGCGCGGGTACTGCGCCAGCTCGGCGAGCTCGTCCTCGCTGCGGCCGAGACCGAGGCGATCGGCCTCGGCAAAGACGTCACCGGTGCTGAGGCCGCCGCCCCCGGGCAACAGCACGACCGCGTGCGCAGCCGGCCGCGGCAGCCGCTCGAGCCTCTCCCCCGCACCCCGCACCAGGGCCAGCGCCGGCGTCAGCTGCGAAGGCACGTCGGCCCCCAGCCCTGCCGCGATCCCCTCCAGGTCCGCCACTCCCCCTGCCGCGAGCCGCAAGACCGCGGCGGCATCGGCGCTGCCGCCGCCGAGGCCGGCGGCGACGGGGATGCGCTTCTCAATCTCGATCCGCAGCGGCGGGCTCGCCCAGCCGCACTCGCGCAAAGCGACGAGCGCGCGCATGGCGAGGTTCTCGCCCTCGACTCCGTCGCAGATCACCTCGTCCTGCTTGGCCTCGCTGACCTCGATCCGATCGGCGAGCGCGAGCGGCTCGAACAGCGAGCAGAGCTCGTGCAGGCCGTCGTCGCGGCGGGCGCCGAGGTAGAGGCAAAGGTTGAGCTTGGCGGGGGCGTGGATCCTCATCGTCTTGACCTGGGTCCCTCAGGAGCTGGAGCGCAGCTTCGCCGATAGGGCGGCGAAATCGTCGGGCGAGAGCGCCTCGGCGCGTGCGTCGGCAGCGAGGCCGAGCTGCTCCAGGGCCGCCCGGGCGGGAGCGAGTGACCCCGGGCGGCCGTGCTCGAGCGAACGAGCGAGGGACTTACGCCGGTGGGCGAAAGCAGCCCGCACCAGCTCGCGCGTCGCGGGGTCGGCGCTGGGGCCGGTTCGGCGCAGGGCGAGGATCGCCGACTCCACCCGCGGCCGCGGCCGGAAGACCGCGGGGTCGACGGTGCGCAGGAGGCGCACCTCGCAGGCGAGCTGGACGAGCACGCTGGGGCCCCCGTAGGTGCGGCTGCCGGGCGCGGCGCGCAGCCGGTCGGCGATCTCGCGCTGCACCATCACGGTCCAAGAGCGCAGCGAGGGAAGCTGCTCGATCGTGCGCAGGATCACCGGAGTCGCGACCGCGTAGGGAAGGTTCGAGACGACGACCGTTGGCACGGGCCGCAGCGCGGCAAAGTCGATCCGCATCGCGTCATCCCAGTGCAAGCTCACATTTGGGCGCGCCGCCAGGGGAGCCAGAGCGTCGTCAAGCCCACGATCGAGCTCAACCGAGTGCAGATGAGCGGCGACATCGGCGAGGCGCTCGCTCAGCACCCCTTCGCCGGCACCGACCTCGAGCACCACATCATCGGGACGCAACTCGGCGTCGCGGACGATCGCATCGAGCAGATTCGGGTCGGACAGGAAGTTCTGCCCAAGCCTGACCACGACCTACCAGCCGAAGAGCGCCCGGGCGTTCGCCTCGACCGTGCGCTCCAGCTCGGCGTAAGAGGCACCGCGAACCTCGGCGACGACCTCGGCGGTGGAGACGACGTAGGCCGGCTCGTTGGGCTTGCCGCGCATCGGTTGCGGCGCCAGGTAGGGAGCGTCGGTCTCGACCAGGACCAGCTCGTCGGGCAGCTTGGCAGCGGCCTCGCGCAACTCCTCGGCGCTGGGGAAGGTGACGATGCCCGAGAAGGAGCAGAACCAACCGCGCTCGATCGCGTCCTGGACCCGCCAGGGCGCGAGGAAGCAATGCAGAATCACGGCGACGCCCTCGCCGCGGCGGTCGAGGATCTCGAAGACGTCGTCGACCGCAGCGGTCTCGCCCTCGGGGTCGCGGGCGTGGATCACCACCGGCAGGTCCCGCTCACGGGCGATATCGATCTGGGCTTCGAAGGCCCGGTGCTGGTCCGCCTTGCTGGCGGTTTCGCGGTAGTAGTCGATCCCGGTCTCGCCGATCGCCCGCACCTTCTCGTTCTCCGCGGCCAAGCGGGCGATCTGCTCGGCGCGGGTGTCGTCGAATCCGGCTGCCTCGGTCGGGTGGCAGCCGACCGTCGCGAAGACGCTGTCGTAGCGCTCGGTGGCGCCGACCGCGGTGACGTTCGTCTCGGCGTCGAGCCCGACGTTGAGCATCCGCTGCACCCCGGCCTCGCGCGCCGCCGCAACGACCTCGCCCTCGGGGCGCTCGCAGAGGAAGAGGTGGGTGTGGGAATCGATCACCGCTGCCGAGCTTATCCCTGCCTGGATAGCCTGCTTGACGCATGGCCGACTTCGCCGACTACTACCGCGAGATCTACGCCCTCGGCCTGGGTGGGGAGACCCCTTCGATTCCCGTCCCCGTCGCCGAGCTCGAGCGTCTCGCCGCCGAGGCGATGGACGAGCGAGCCGCCAACTACGTCTTCGCCGGCGCCGGCAGCGAGGACACGATCGACGCCAACCGCGAGGCCTTCCGCCGACACCGGATCGTGCCCCGCATGCTGCGCGACGTCGCCGAGCGCGACCTCTCCACCACGCTGCTGGGCGCGGCGATGCCGGCACCACTGATGCTGGCGCCGATCGGCGTGCAGAAGGTCGTCCACCCGGAGGGCGAGCTGGCGACGGCGCGCGCCGCGGCAAGCCTCGACCTACCGATGATCGCCAGCACCGCCTCCGCCTTCACCATGGAGGAGATCGCCGAGGCAGGGGGCGAAGCGCCCCGCTGGTTCCAGCTCTACTGGCCAAACGATCGCGAGCTTGCCGCTAGCTTCGTCAGCCGCGCCGAGGCCGCCGGCTACGGCGCGATCGTGCTCACCGTCGACACCTTCGTCCCGGGCTGGAAGCCCCGCGACCTGCAGCAGGCCTGGCTGCCTTTCCTCAACGGCGTCGGCGTCGCCAACTACTTCCAGGACCCGGTCTTCCGCGCCGCCCTCGACGAGACACCGGAGGAGAACGTCGGCGCCGCCACCGGGCACTTCCTCGGCATTCAAGCGAACCCATCGCTGAGCTGGGACGACCTCGCCTGGCTGCGCGAGCAGACCGAGTTGCCGATCGTGATCAAGGGAATCCAACACGCCGACGATGCCCGCGAGGCGGCCGCCCGCGGGATCGACGGCATCGTCGTCTCCAATCACGGCGGCCGCCAGGTCGACGGCGCGATCGCCGCGCTCGACGCGCTGCCGGCGATCGCGGAGGCGGCCGGCGACGACCTCGCCATCCTCTTCGACAGCGGCGTCCGCAGCGGCAGCGACGTGATCAAGGCGCTGGCCCTCGGCGCCGACGCGGTCTGTCTCGGCCGCCCCTACATCTGGGGCCTGGCCCTGGAGGGCCAACAGGGCGTCGAAACCGTGCTCAAGATGGTGCTCGCCGAGCTTGACCTGACGCTGGCGCTCTGTGGGTACACCAGGCCGGGGCAGCTTGGGCCGGACGCGCTTGCTGAGACGCCGGGCCTGTCCCGGTAGGGATTCCACTTAACTTTTTCGGTGGAGGGCGGGTGGGCTGACGCCGCTTGCTCACGACGAAAAAGTGCAAGACGTTCCATCCCTACCGGGACAGGCCCGGAGCGGTCAGAGGTCACGTCGGGCGAAGACCGCAGCGGCGAGGGCGAGCACCAGGGCGGTGTAGATAAAAGCCCAGACGATCAGGCCCGGGCTCGCGGCTTCGGAGCCGCCGAACGGACCCAGTTGCAGGACGACGCCGGTAAGCCCCGAGGTGTTGGAGATCAGCGCGTGCAGGCTGGCGGCGTAGAGGCCCTCGAAGGGAAGGGCCCAGCTGGCCGTGTGCCCGATCGAGTGCAGGGTGTCGGAGTTGATCGCGTGGCCGATCTGGGCCAGCAAGCCGGCGGTCAGGCCGGCGCCGTAGACCATGAAGACGACAATCCCCTGCGCCGTTACCGAGAGCAGGGTGGAGGCGAGCAGCGAGAGCGCAGCGACGATCGCGACCGCCAGCGCTAGCGCCAAGGCGGGGCCGAGCAGGTGGTCGGGCGCCCAGTGCCCGGTCTGCCAGGTGATCGCCAGCGCCGCCCCGTAGACCGCGAGCACGTAAGCCGCGGCGAGGCCCGCCGCGGCTAGAAAGCGCGAGAGCAGCAGCGTCGTGCGCCCGATCGGGCGCACGACCAGGGGCTGCAGCAGGCCACTCTCGGCGTCCCCGCGCACGATCCCCAGGGTTAGGAAGACGGCGAGCACGGAGCCGAGGAAGAGGGTGGTGAACATCGCCAGGCCGAAGATCGTCGCGCCGGTGAAGGCCTTGGGGTCGAGAATCTTCACTTCGCCTTCCGCGAAGCCGTTGGCGTCGCGGAAGGCGAAGTGGGCGCCGACTCCGTACAGGGCCAGGAAGCCGAGTGAGAGCAGCAGCACAGCGAGGAAGACGCGGCGGCGCAGCCCCTCGCGCATGGCGTAGCCGACCACGGTGGCGACGGAGCGCGCCATGCCTGCTCAGCCCGTCCGGCCCTGCACGGCGTCGAGGTAGACGTCCTCGAGCGTGCTGCTCAGCACCTCGACCCGGTGGATGCGCTCGCCCTCGGCAACCAGCCGCGCGACTATCTCCGGCGCCTCGTCCCGACCGGCGCCCTCGAAGAGCTTGACTCCGTTCGCGGTCTCGACCTCGACCCCGCGCGGGCGCTCCAGATCGGCCGGCCGCCCCTCCTGGACCAGCTTGCCGTCGGCGATGATCGCCACCCGGTCGCAGACCAGCTCGACCTCGCTGAGCAGGTGCGAGTTGAGCAGCACGGCGACATCGCGGCGGCGCAGCTCTTCGAGCAGACCGCGGACGATCCGCCTGCCGACCGGGTCCAGCGCGCTGGTCGGCTCGTCGAGCAGGAGCAGGCGCGGCGATCCGACCAGGGCCTGGGCGATGCCTAGCCGCTGCTGCATCCCCTTCGACATCGTCTCCACCCGGGTGCCGGCGGCGTGGCTCAGCTCGACCAGCTCCAGCAGCTCGGCCCGCTCGCTCGCACCACCCTCTGAGCCGCAGAGCCGCTGGTGCAGCTGCAGCAGCTCGTCGGCCGAGCACCAGCCGGGGAAGCGGAAGAGCTCGGCGAGGTAGCCGATCGCCGCGCGGGCCGGGGGCGAGCCGGCCGGCCGGCCCAGCACCTCGACGCTGCCGCCGCTCGGCCTGACCAGGCCGCAGGCGATCTTGGTCAGGGTCGACTTGCCGGCGCCGTTGGGCCCGAGCAAGCCGAGCAGCTCCCCCGCGCCGACCTCGAGATCGACGCCAACGAGTGCTTCCTTGCCGCGATAGGACTTGCGCAGGGCGCGGGCGGCAAGGACCGCCGCCACTAGGCCGGCGTCTCGATCTTGGGAAAGAGCGGCGGCACCCGCTCGACGTCCTGGCCACCCGGGCGCGAGCCGAAATCGGCGAGGGCACGGGAGTCTTCGGCCAGCGCCGCGAGCAGGGTCTCGCTGGTCCGCGGCAAGTAGGGAACGAGCAGCAGCGTCGTCACCCGCAGCCCCTCGACCAGGTTGTAGAGGACCTCGTCGAGGCGCTCTGGGTCAGCCTCGTCCTTGGCCAGCACCCAGGGCTGGGTCTCCTCGACGTAGCGGTTGAGCCGCCGCACCAGCGTCCAGGCGACCTCCAGGGCTTGGGTCAGCTCGGCCCGGTCGAGCAGCTCGCTGAAGCGGGGCACGACACCTTCGAAGTCCTCGGCGAGGACGGCGTCGACCGCACCCACCGGCACCGTGCCGGCGCGGTAGCGCTCGACCATCGCCAGCACGCGGCTGGCGAGGTTGCCGTAGTCGTTGGCGAGCTCGGTCTCGTAGCGGGACTCGAAGCCCGCGGTCGAGATCGAGCCGTCCTGGCCGAAGCTGACCTCGCGGAAGAGGTAGAAGCGCAGCGCGTCGGCGCCGAAGCGGTCGATTACCTCGAACGGGTCGAGCACGTTTCCAAGCGACTTCGACATCTTCTTCTCACCCATCAGCAGGTAGCCGTGAATCGTCATCCGCTGCGGCGGCTCGAGGTCGGCGGCGAGGCAGAGCGCGGGCCAGATCACCGCGTGGAACTTGAGGATGTCCTTGGCCAGCACGTGCAGGCTTGCGGGCCAGTAACGCTCGCTCAGGTCCTCTCCCTCGCGGGCGAAGGTCAGCGCCGTGACGTAGTTGAGCAGCGCGTCGAACCAGACGTACATCCGCTGCTCGGGGTCCCAGGGCAGCGGCAGCCCCCATTTCAGCGTCGGCCGCGAGAGCGAGACATCTTCCAGCCCGCCCTTGATGAAGGAGACCGCCTCGTTGCGACGGAAGTCCGGCACGACGAAGTCGGGCCGCGCCTCGTACAGGTCTTCGAGCTGACCCTGGAAGGCGGAGAGGCGGAAGAACCAGTTCTCCTCGCGCACCTTCTCCAGCGGGATCTCGTGGATCGGGCAGGTGTTGCCGGGCCCGAGCTCGCGCTCGGTCTTGAAGTCGGCGCAGCGCGGGCAGTACCAGCCCTCGTAGGTGCCCTTGCTGACCCAGCCGTTGTCGTAGACCCGCTGGATGATCTCGGCCACCTTCTCCTTGTGGCGGGGATCGGAGGTGCGGATGAAGAAGTCGTTGGTGGCGCCGATGATCGGCCCCAGCGCCTCGAACTTGGCGGCGTTGCGGTCGGCCAGCTCCTGCGGCGAGATCCCCTCCCGCTCAGCCGCCGTCTCAATCGGCTCGCCGTGCTCATCGGTGCCGGTGAGGAAGAAGACGTCCTCGCCGCGCTGGCGCATGTGCCGAGCCAGCACGTCGGCCGCCATCGTCGAGTAGGCGTGACCGAGGTGCGGCTCCGCGTTGACGTAGTAGATCGGGGTGGTGACGTAGTAGCCCATCGTGTCGTTTGAGGCTATCTACGCGGCTCGCGGCCGGTCAGCGCTCGGTAGAGATCGTTCGCGCGGGTGCCGGTGAGGGCGGCGACGACGCTGGCGGCGGCGCGGGGGCGGGCGCCGGACTGGACCAGGTGGCGCAGGGCGTCGACGGCGAAGCCGACGTCGCGGTCGTGCTCCTCGGCGGCGGCGGGGGCAATCACGAGGACGATCTCGCCCTTGACGTCGCCGCGGAAGCGGCGCGCCAGTTCGGCCAGCGAGCCGCGAGCGACTTCCTCGTGCATCTTGGTCAGCTCGCGGCAGACCGCGGCGGGGCGGTCGGCGGCGATCGCCGCCAGCGCCGCCAGCGACTCGCCGATGCGGCGCGGCGACTCGAAGGCGATCACGGTCTCGGCCGAGCGCAGCACCCGCTCCATCTCGCCCGAGCGCTTCGGCAGGAAACCCTCGAAGCGCCAGCGATCGGTGGGCAAGCCGGAGGCGACGAGGGCGACCGGGACCACGGAGGGACCGGGCAGCACGGTGACGTCGAGGTCGCGCTCGATGCAGCGACGGATCAGCTTGTAGCCGGGGTCAGAGACGGCGGGCATGCCGGCGTCGGAGACGAGGGCGACGATGTCGCCGCGCTCGATCCGCTGGGCCAACTCGGTCGCCCGCGGTCCTTCGTTGCCCTCGTGGTTGGAGACCAGCGGCGGCGCCGGGCGGATGCCGAGCTTGTCGAGCAGGCCACCGGTGCGCCGGGTGTCCTCACAGGCGATCCAGTCGGCGGCGACGAGGGCTTCGCGCACCCGCACGGTGATGTCATCGAGATTTCCGATCGGGGTCGGGCAGACGATCAGCTCGCCCGGCATCAGCCCCTCCCCTGTTCCAGCTCGATCCGCGCCATCGCGGCGGCGCCGATCATGCCGGCGTCCGAGCCCAGCTCGGCCGCGACGACGGGGATCTTCTTCATCGGCGGCAGGGCCCGCTCCGCCAGCACCCGCCGGGCGGGGTCGAGCAGCAGGTCGCCGGCGGCGATCACGCCGCCACCGATCACGAAGACCTCGGGCTCGAAGATGTTGGCGAAGCTGGTCAGGGCGACCCCGAGGCGCGACCCGATCAGGTCGAAGACGCCGCGCGCTGTCGCATCGCCGGAAAGCGCCGCCTCGGTGACGACCTTGCCATCGATCGTCTCGCCCTCGGCAAGCATCGCGCCGAGGGCGGAGTCGGGCTCGCGCTCGGCGGCGGCGCGGCCCTCGCGGCCGAGCGCCGTCCCCGAGGCCAAGGTCTCGACGCAGCCCCGCCCCGGGCAGTTGCCCTGGCAGGGCGGGCCGTCCGCCTCGATTACGGTGTGGCCCAGCTCGGCGCCGGCCCCAGTGGCGCCGCGGTAGACCTCACCGCCGAGGATCAGGCCGCCACCGATCCCGGTCCCGATCGTCAGCATCACCGCGTTTTCAGCGCCGCGCGCGGCGCCGTAGAGATGCTCCGCCAGGGCCGCAACCGTGGCGTCGTTGTCGACGAAGACGGGCAGGCCGGTGCGCCCGCCGACGATCTCGCGGATCGGCAGGTCGTCGAGCGGCAGGTTGACGGCGGAGATCGCGATGCCGCGCTCGTGGTCGATCGTGGCCGGAATCCCGAGGCCGACCCCGGCGACCCCCGGGCATTTCCCGCGCGCCTCCTCGACCTCGCGGATCAACAGCTCGACCAACTCGTCCTCGGTCTGCCCGGTGGAAGCCTCGCGGCTCTCCCAGAGCACCTTGGAATCGGGGTCGAGGACGCCGAGCAGCATCTTCGTGCCACCCAGGTCGACCCCGACTATTTCCCCTGCACTCATACGCGCTTCGTTGCAGGGTAGAGGCGGGCGACCGCGGGCATCGGCATGATTCCCGGCAGTCTTTCATGGCCGACAATGGCGAGCAGCAGCCCTCCGGGCCGCCCGAGTACAAGGTCTACCGGTCCCGGAAGGGCCGCTTGTCCGGGTTGCGGTCCCCAGATCTCTCAGGACTCAGAGAGCGGACGCCGCGCGCGCCCAAGTGGTGGCGGCGCGACAAGGAGCCGAAGCCCGAGCGCACCGGGCCGCCCCGCCGCTGGACGGGCAAGCGCGTGCTCAAGTGGGTTGGGATCGCGGCGCTGGGCTGGATCCTGCTCAGCTTCCTCGCCTTCGCCGTCTCCGCCCAGCTGCAGTCCTTCAAGCTCTCCGGCGAAGCGAAGGACGCCCTGCACGGCAACCCGCTGCTGCTGCCGAGCGCGCAGACGATCCTCGTGCTCGGCACCGACGCGCGTCCGCCGGACACCAACGAGCCCGGCGCGGCGCCTTCGGAGGAGTGCTTCGAGCAGCAGGCCCACGGCGACGCGCCCCATGGCAACTGCGAAGCGGGCCAGTTTCGCGCCGACACGCTGATGCTGATCCGGGCCGGCGGTGGCGCCTTCCGCAAACTCTCGATCCCGCGTGACAGCTACGCCGAAATCCCCGGCCAGAGCCCGCAGAAGATCAACGGCGCCTACTCCTTCGGCGGCGCCAAGGCCCAGATCGAAGCGGTCGAAAACTTCCTCGACGTCGAGATCGACCACGTCGCGATCGTCAATTTCACCGGCTTCGAAGACCTGATCGACGCGGTCGGTGGGGTCACGGTCGACCTCCCCCACAAGCTCTGCGCCGACATCTCCGGCGGGGCCGGCGGCGGCCAGGGCGGCGTGTCGCTGAGGCTGGGCAAGGGCGAGAACACGCTCAACGGCGAAAAGGCGCTCGCCTACTCACGCGTGCGCAAGGTGAGCGAATGCCCCGGGCCGGGCAAGAGCGCCTACTCGTTCGGCTACGACGACACCGATCGCGAGCAGGCCCAGCAAGCGGTGATCAACGGCATCAAGGGCCGCCTCACCGATCCGCTCCGCCTTCCCTATAACTTCATCCACGGCCCGATCATCGGCTGGGACGCGCCCAAGGCCTTCGTCAGCGACATGGGCTTGCTGACCATGCCGCAGCTCGTCCTCTCCGCCGCGATCGGTGGCGCCGGCCCCACCGACGTGCTCTGCTCCCACGGCGAATGCCCCCCCGGCCCCGGCGGCAGCCTCGAAGTTCCCGACTCCGCCCGCCGCCGCGCCGTCAACCGCCTGCTCAACGGCTGACGCGGTCTCGATGAGAGAGTTGACCCACCTATAGGTGGGTCAACTCTCGCTTCAGTCGCTGGCCGTCGAGGCCTTTGGCTTGGAGTCGCCGGACGACGACTTCGAGTCGCTCGACTTGGACTCGCCCGAGCTCTCGCCGGATCCCTTCGACTCGCTCGATCCCTCTGAGCTCGAGCCGTTGGCGGCGGCGCCCTTCTTCTTCTTGCCGTAGTCGGTGTTGTAGAAGCCGGAGCCCTTGAAGTGGACGGCGACGGGGTGCAGGACACGCACCGCGGGAGCGCCGCACTCCTGGCACTCGGTCAACGCCTCGTCCGTCATCTTCTGGATCACGTCGAAGACGTGCCCGTTCTCGCATTTGTACTCGTAGATCGGCATCGGGCGGGCGATTATCGCAGCCGAGCGTGGCGAAGCCACCGCCAGGCACGCCCTGAGGGCAGCGCCTCTATACGGTTCCCCCGTGGCAGCCGCCGAGGAGAATCGCCCCACCGACGTCTCGATGGAGGAGATCGTCGCGCTCTGCAAGCGGCGCGGCTTCGTCTTCCCCTCCTCGGAGATCTACGGCGGACTCGGCTCAACCTACGACTACGGCCACTACGGCGTGCTGCTGAAGAACAACGTCAAGGCCGAGTGGTGGCGGGCGATGCTGCAGCAGCGCGACGACATCGTCGCGCTGGACTCGGCGATCCTCCAGCACCCGCGGGTCTGGGAGGCGTCCGGCCACCTCGAAGGCTTCACAGATCCGCTGGTCCAGTGTCTGGGCAAGTGCAAGAAGCGCTGGCGCGAGGATCATCTGCGCGAGGCGGTCGAAGCCGAAGGCGGCGACCCCAGTGCAGAGCTGCGCTGTCCCGAGTGCGGCGGCGAGCTCTCGGAGCCACGCCAGTTCAACCTGATGTTCGAGACCCACGTCGGCCCGGTCGCGGGCGAGGGCTCGGAGGTCTACCTGCGACCGGAGACGGCCCAGGGCATCTTCATCAACTTCAAGAACGTGATGGCGTTCGCTCGCAAGAAGCCGCCCTTCGGCATCGCCCAGATCGGCAAGTCCTTCCGCAACGAGATCACGCCGGGCAACTTCATCTTCCGCACCCGCGAGTTCGAGCAGATGGAGATGGAGTTCTTCGTGCCGCCGGCCGAAGCCGAGCGCTGGTACCGCGAGTGGATCGAGCTGCGCGAGCGCTGGTACACCGACCTCGGCATCCGTCCCGACTTCCTCCGCGTCCGCCCCCACGACGCCGACGAGCTCTCCCACTACTCATCGGGCACCAGCGACGTCGAGTACCTCTTCCCGATCGGCTGGTCGGAGCTGGAGGGAATCGCCAACCGCGGCAACTTCGACCTCACCCAGCACGCCAAGTTCAGCGGCGAGAAGCTCGAGTACTTCGACCAGCAGACCAAAGACCGCTACGTCCCCCACGTGATCGAGCCGGCTGCCGGCGCCGACCGCGCCACCCTCGCCTTCCTCGTCGACGCCTACGAGGTCGAGGAAGTCGAGGGCCGCCAGCGCACCGTGCTGCGCCTCCACCCGCGGCTGGCCCCCAACAAGGTCGCCGTCCTCCCCCTCGTCTCCAAGGAGGGCATGCCGGAGAAGGCGCGTGAGGTCTTCAGCGAGCTGCGCACCCGCATGCCGGCCGAGTTCGACGAGGGCGGCTCGATCGGCAAGCGCTACCGCCGCCAGGACGAGATCGGCACCCCCTGGGGCATCACCGTCGACCACCAGACGATGGAAGACGACACCGTCACCCTCCGCGACCGGGATTCCTTGGAGCAGACGAGGGTGCCGATCGCCGGCCTGGCCGACGATCTCGCGGCTCGCCTCGCCCAGCCCTGGCAGAGCCCGAAGCTCGGCTGAATCCCGCGGTTCAGGTCACGAGTCGAACGCTGAGGCCGGAGTTGACATCCGGAAGGAGAGATGGCTCCTCCCCAATGTGGGTCCGCAAGTCGTCAAGAAGCCGTTCGGCATCGATCTGGGTCCCTATCAAGGCCTCTGACTCGGGCCTCGCCCAAGAGGAAGCGCGCGCTCTGTAAACCGTGACGGCGCCACCCCCTTCCGCACAAACCCGCGCGCACAAACCTCGTATGTAGTAGCGGTTGAACTCACCCTCAGCCAGCATCTGGGGTGCCTGCCGATTCATCTTGCGGTGATGGGTCTGACCGTTGCGGATATAGCTCTCGGTGGGATTGAACACGCCGGGAGACCTCAGAGCATCCTCGAGAGCCCGATCGTCTCCATCGGCGATCGCTTTTCGAAGCGCCCCTGGATATGCACGCGCCCCGTCTGGACTAAGGCGCGGGCTGAGGTAGGGCCCGCCGTCTTCCTCGTCTCGTCGCAGCTCAGCGAGCATGTGCTCTCGGGTTAAGTCATCTAGATCGAAGCGTTCCAAAGACATCTACGGAACGTACCGATTCATTGACCCTCAGGCGCGATCCCCTAAGAGCCGCCCTCGATCAAGCCGATCACGTTGCCCTCGGGGTCTTTGAACTGGCCGAGGACCATGCGGCCCATGATCGTCTCGGGACCCATCACACGGGTGCCGCCGAGAGACTCGGCCTTGCTCAGAGCCTCCTCAACGCTGGGGACTTCGACGTAGAAGGTGACGTGGCCCTCGTAGCCCTCGGGGCCCTGGCCGATGCCGCCGCCGAGACCGATGCCTTCGGCGTTGCTGTTGGCCTCGCGGTCGACCAGGCCGTATTTCATCTCGTTCGCGGCGTTGACGTCCCAGTCAAAGAGCTCGCCGTAGTAGCTCTGCAGCTTCTCGCCGTCCTTGCCAATTACCTCGAAGTGGACTACTGGCTTTCCCATCTCGCCTTCCTTTCGCTCTGAGTCGGAGCTTCAATCCTTTCGTATGCCCCCAGGGCCGTCCAGCAAACTCTGGTCAGTCAAGCCGAAGGGCAAAGCGAAGGGCATCGTCGAGTCGCCTGGCGTCCTCAAAGGCAAGGGTCCCCCGGCGCGCCCTGAGAGCGGCCTTTTCAATCGTTATGAGGTTGTCGCAGTTGGCAACGCTGCCGTGATCCAATCCATGCTCTGAGTTCAGCGGTACCTCGCTGGGAATGCCCCGGGTGGTCGACGTCACAAAGGCCGCCGTGATCGCTGACAGCACAGGGATCGCGACTTGGCGCGTGACAACCAGTACCGGTCGAACCCCAAATTCAGGCAAGTCCGCGTCAAAGATGTCGCCTCGATTGATGAGGCTCATTTCGATTCGGCCTCTTCCCGCCTAACCGCCTCGGCAAGCAACTCGATTCCCATCCGACCGATGGCCGGATCCTCGGGGTGACGGGCATACGCCTCCCGGTATTCACGCCCGATCTGCTCCTCTCGCAACTCGCGAAGGAGTTGCGCCAACGCCTGGCGCACTCCATCCGCCCGACTCTCGAAGCGCCCTGCCTCGACCGCGTCATCCAGCGCCTGTAGCTGATCGTCTGGTATGCGAATTGCAATTTGTTGCGTCATGCATACAGCATACCGCAGCGAAAGTGGCTCGACGAGCTGCTCCATGCGGTCGACGGTAGAGCCTTGGAACGCGCTCGTGGCGCGCAGGATGTGCCTGTTGTGGAACGCGATCGACGCTCAAGCAGCCATGAAGCGCTCGACGTCGGCCGCGTCGGCGGCGAGGGCGGCGTTGGCTTGCTTGCTGATGCGCCCTAGAGGCTCGATCGTGACCTTGCCGCGGGCGAGCCGCCAGGTGGCGACGGCGCGGCCCTTGACCATCGCGAAGGGCTTGAAGATGCCGTTGATGGTGACCAGCTGGGTGTGAGGGCCGAGCACGGCCTCGCGCGAGGTCCAGCCGAGCAGCACTGGGTCGAAGGCGCCGAACAGCCGCGGGCCGGGCACCTCCGCCACCGGCGGACGGGCGGCGAGGTGAACCAGGCCGTCGTCGCGCTCGATCAGCTCCGAGGAGATCGCGCTGAGGCCGGCGCGGGCATCGCGCAGCGGCAACCCGGCCCAGCGGGCGAGGTCGCGGTCATTGGCGGGGGCGTGGCCGACCAGGTAGCGGCGAGCGAGCTCGGCGAGGGCGGCATCGCGATCGATTGGCTTGACGGGGTCGAGCCAATCGGCAACGAGGACGTAAGCGTGATCCTTGCCAAGCATCGGCCCACGGACGGCGATCCCCTCAACGGCCGCGAGGAAAAGCAAGTGGATCAACGCCTGTCCTTCCGTCGGCACATCCGCGCGCTCGAGCCGTTCGCGCAACTGCAGTCGGGTCAGCGGCCCCTCATTGGCAAGGGCGCGCTCGATCGTCTTCACACCGCGCTTCACCGCCCCCGGCGGGACGCCCTCCTGCGAGAGGCGACGGGTCGCCGAGGTGAAGAGCGGCGGCGTAGTCAGCGCCTGCAGCCACGGGTAGTCCTCGCTGCGAACAAGGTGCAGGGTGCCGCGATTGAGCCAGGTGATCAGCAGCGAGCGCTCCTCGCTGAGGGCGCGATCGACATCGGCAGCTGTCAGTCCGTCGCTGCGCACCCGGACCGCCAGGCGCGCGCCGCGCGGGTCCTGTCCCTGCACGGCGAGCAGCCGACCAGCTACGTCGACCGCAGTCCGCTCCGACGCCCCCGCAAGGCCCTGAGCGGCGAACCGTTCGGCGAAGATCGATGCGGTTGGCACGGGGGGAATGATCGCGCCCCGGCGGGAGCGGCGCGGACAGGCCCGTCAGGCAAACGCGGCAAGCGGTCGTAAAGCTCGGGGAGCAACTCTCCCTGGCGGCCGCCGCCTATTCGGCGGCGAGTAGGTCGATGACGAAGATCAGCGTTTCGTTCGGCCCGATCACCGGCGGGGAGCCGGCGGGGCCGTAAGCGAGGTTTGCCGGGATGATCAGCTCACGCCGGCCACCTACCTTCATCCCCTCGACACCCTGGTCCCAGCCTTTGATTACTTCGCCGGCGCCGAGGTTGAAGCTGAACGGTTCGTTACGGCTCCAGGAGGAGTCGAATTCTTCTTCGCTGTCGTAGCCGACGCCGACGTACTGGACCGTCACTTCGTCGCCCGCTTTAGCGGTTGCGCCCGTGCCCTTTTCCAGTTCCTTGATCTCGAGCTTCTTCGGCGGCGCGCCACTGGGCACGGTCACCACGGGCTTGGTCTTCTTGCCGCCGCTTGATTCTTCGGCACTGTCCGATTCGGACGGGCTCTGGCTCGATTCAGTGCTCGTTGCGGTCGATTCGCTCGAGCTGGTCGACGAATCGTCGTCGCTGCCGCAGCCGGCGACAAAAAGGGCGAGACAAGCAACGAGGATCGGGGCCAAGCGCTTCACGGCGGCAGATCCTACGCGACGCCCCGGGGACTTGGCAGCTCCCCGGCTTCCTTGGCATCGATCGTGAGGATCACGCCCCCCTCGTGGATCTCGCCCACCTCGGGCGCGTCGACGAATCGCCGGCCGCCGATGCCACCAGCGGTGGTGAAGATGATCCCGTCGAAGATGTGCGTGGCGATGTCGCGCTCGACCCTGCGCGACCTTGCCGAGCCGCTCGCCGTCGCTCGAAAAGACCGGCACCCCTTTCTCGAGCACCAGATATGAAATCTGCGGACCCAGATCCTCCACGCGCTGAGCATATCCATGCCCAACGCCAACCTCATCGTTCCCAGGCGGGTTATGCTCGCTCCGGTACTCAGGGTTCTACGGAGGAGGAAGCGATGGCGGTTGGACTACGACTCAAGTTCGAGGGCGGTACGCAGGATCAGTACGACGCGCTGCACTCCCACATGGGTGTCGACGCCAATCCGCCCGAGGGCCTGATCTTTCACGCGGCTGGGCCGATCGAGGGTGGCTGGGGCATCATCGACTTCTGGGAGTCGCGCGACCACTTCGACCGCTTCCAGGGCTCGCGGCTTGGACCGGCGATTCAGGAGATGGGCGACCGTGCCTTCCAAGGACCTCCCGACATCAAAGAGTTCCCGGTCCACCACCTGACCAAGCCCTAGGGACAGCACGCACGACGATGGGCCTCAATCTCGCATCGCTGCTGACCGAGAGCGCCGCAAAGGCGCCGCAGCTGCCCGCAATCCGCCTCGGCGACGCGGAGCTGAGCTACGGCGAGCTCGACCAGCGCAGCGCCCGCCTGGCGACCCTGCTGAGCGAGAAGGGCATCGAGCCGGGTGACCGCGTCGGGGTGATGCTGCCCAACGTCCCCGACTTCCCGGTCGCCTACTACGGGGTGCTGCGCGCCGGGGCGATCGTCGTGCCGATGAACGTGCTGCTGAAGCGGCGCGAGATCGCCTTCTACCTGGAGGACTCGGGCTCGAAGCTGCTGCTCGCCTGGCACGGCTTTGCCGAGGAGGCGCGCGAGGGCGCGGCCGAGGCCGGAGTAGAGCTGATCGAGGTCGAGCCGGCGAGCTTCGCGGCCACGCTGGCCGAGCACGAGCCGGCGCAGGGTCTCCACGAGACCGCCGAGGACGACACCGCGGTCATCCTCTACACCTCGGGAACGACCGGCAAGCCCAAGGGCGCCGAGCTGACCCACCACAACCTCTTCCACAACGCCGACGTATCCAGCCGCAAAACCTGCGAGATCGCCGAGGGCGACGTCGTGCTCGGCGCCCTGCCGCTCTTCCACTCCTTCGGGCAGACCGTGGGCATGAACGCCTCGCTGAAGGTCGGCGCCTGCCTCACCCTGGTGCCGAAATTCGACCCCGGCGAGGCGCTGGCGACGATGCAGCGCGACAAGGTCACCCACTTCTACGGCGTGCCGACCATGTTCGGCGCCCTGCTTCACCACCCCGAGCGCGAGAGCTACGACACCTCCTCGCTGCGCACCTGCATCACCGGCGGCGCCTCGATGCCGGTCGAGGTCCTGCGCGGCTTCGAGGAGACGATGGGCGCGATCGTGCTCGAGGGCTACGGGCTCTCGGAGACCTCGCCGGTCTCCTCTTCCAACCACCCAGACAAAGAGCGCAAGCCTGGCTCGATCGGCACCCCGATCGAAGGGGTCGAGATGCGGGTCGTCGACGAGCACGACAACGAGGTTGCCCAGGGCGAGGTCGGCGAGATCGTGATCCGCGGCCAGAACATCATGAAGGGCTACTGGCAGCGCCCCGACGCCACCGAAGAGGCGATGCGCGGCGGCTGGTTCCACAGCGGCGACATGGCTCGCACCGACGAGGACGGCTGCTTCTACATCGTCGACCGCAAGAAGGACATGATCATCCGCGGCGGCTACAACGTCTACCCGCGCGAGGTCGAGGAGGTGCTCTTCGAGCACCCGAAGATCCGCGAAGCCGCCGTCGTCGGCGTCCCCCACGACGAGTGGGGCGAGGAGATCGGCGCCGCGGTCGTCCTCCACGAGGACGAGGAGCTGGCGCCCGAGGAAGTCAGCGCCTACGTCAAGGAGCGCATCGCCGCCTACAAGTACCCGCGGCTGGTCTGGTTCCTCGACGACCTGCCCAAGGGCCCAACCGGCAAGATCCTCAAGCGCGAGATCGAGACGCCGGACAGCCAGGCGACGAAGCGCTGAGCGGCGCTCGCCGCGTGATCAAGCGCACAGCGGCTTCCTGGCTGACCAGCCAGTTTGACTGTAACCTCCGGGGCAGCCGCCCGCAGGAGCCAGCAAAAGGAGAGAGATGAGCGTCGCATCGCAGAGCCTGATGGACAACGTCACCTACGAGGATCTCTACAAGCGCTGGGAGCAGGGCAACTGGAGCGCCTACGACATCGACCTCTCCGCCGACAAAAACGGCTGGGACGGCCTCAGCGACATCCAGCGGCGCTCGGCGATGTGGATCTACTCGATGTTCTTCTACGGCGAGGACCGCGTCGCCGACACCCTCGCCCCCTACATCACCGCCGCCCCGACCGAGGAGCAGGCCTACTTCCTCGCCACCCAGCAGGTCGACGAGGTGCGCCACTCGGTCTTCTTCCACCGCTTCTTCAAGGAGGTGATCGGCGTCGGCGGCGAGTCGATCGAGCAGACGCTCTCCTCCACCCTGCCCCAGCTCAACTGGGGCTACCGCGGCATCTTCGACCGCCTCGACGTGATGGCCGAGGAACTGCGCAAGGACCGCTCGCTGCCCAAGTACGCGCAGGCGATCACGCTCTACCACCTGATCGTCGAGGGCTCCCTGGCCCAGCCCGGCCAGCATTTCATCGAGGACTTCTTCTCCTCCGAAGACACGATGCCCGGCTTCAGCGCCGGCATGGCCAACGTCTCCCGCGACGAGCAGCGCCACATCGGCTTCGGCGTCAAGGTGCTCGCCGAGCTGCTCGCCGACGAGCACCCCGCCCACAACGAATGCAAAGCGGCGGTGGTCGAGCTGCTGCGCGAAGTGCTGCCCTACGGGCCGGCGGTCTTCTACCCGCCCAACTTCGACCGCGAATACACCGAGTGCTACGGCTTCTCGCTCGAGGACATCTTCGCCTTCGGCCTCAAACTGATCCGCCAGCGCTGGCGCACGATCGGCTACCCGACCGAGGAGATGCCCCCCGGCGTCTTCCCCTTCGACCCCAAGGCCTCGGCCGAGGAGGTCGCCCAGAACCAGGTGAAGCTGATGGAGGCCGGCATCCTCGGCCCGCCCGAGGCGGTTCCCGAGGCCAGCCCCGAGATGCAGCGCCTCTACTTCGACGTGGTCAAGCGCGCGGCGGATCCCCGGGCGGCAAACGGATCGCCCCTCGTCTACCAGTGGCGTTTCACCGACGCCGACCCCTGGCACCTGGTGCTCGATAACGGCTCAACCCGCGCCGAACCGGGTGAAGCTCCAAACCCGACGCTGACGCTCGAGGCAAGCTGGGCCGACTTCGTCGGGATGAGCAAGCCGGATGCAAATCCGCTGAAGATGGTGCTTACTCGCCGGATCCGACCCCGCGGTTCGATCCGTGAGATCGCTCGGATGCGCAAGGTGTTCGGCTAGGGCGTCAAGGGGCCCGGGGCTCGTCGGCCACGCTCCTCAGCTCGACTGGACAGCAGCGAAGACTACCCAGCTTCGGAATCTTGGGGAACATCAAGCGCTTCAGAATCGGTCTCTTCACCCGCATCAATGTCAGATCTTTGGTCGCCACGCTGGTAGAAGGAGGCGGCTACCGCGGCAAGCGCTAGGAAGAAACCCGCAAATCCGACTAGTGGGTGCCCCAACGCAACTATGACAAGACCCCCCACCCCAATTACCATGATCACCCCGAACGCCATCCACTGCGCCCGCGCCATTCCAGCAATGTACGCATCCGCGACACGATCTTGGAGCCCGTGACGATGCTGTGTCTCAGCTTCCCATTGATCGAAGATTCGGCTTGCACCGCCCTCGATCACATTGTCATAAGCGCGAAGTATTTCGGGGGGCGGCAATGGCCCGCTGAACTGCGCAGCGAAGATAGCGGCCTCCAGAACCTCTGAGTCCGACGGATCGACAATCTCCGACTCCGTCTCCTCGATATCTGGCTCCACTCCCTCTAGATCATCCAGGTTGGAGGATTGTCCACTATCGACTCCTGAGTCCTCTGGGCCTTCGGCACCCACCCGACGAGGTGGCTCTGACGACTCGCGGTGAGTCATGCCGACGTTCGGGATTGCAAATGCTGGGCAAGCAGAGTGGATAGTCGATCCCGAGCAGACTTTGGGAGCTCGTCAAGCTGCTCTCGCAGTTTGGCCACAGTTGCCCAAATGTCGCTTTCCAATCGGCGCCAGTCCTGCTGCAGTTCCCCCAAAGGGGACGCCCGGAATACATCGGGGGACCTCATCCAAGGGTTGAGATTAATTGGTGCAATCTGCCGGAGGCCATCGCGCATACCAGCTCGCCGTGCAGCTTCAGTGGAATCGAAATGCGGACCATTTCCAACACGGGCCAATGCAGCAGCGAGATTGGACTGTGCGCCCTGAGATTCAGCGATTTTCTTCAGGCTCGCTGGCAGTTCGGTCTGGGGAGCGCTTTGAGCGTTCGCGATCTTCGCCAGCGCCGCCGCGAGGCTATCCTGTGCTGGCTGAGATTCAGCGATTTTCTTCAGGCTCGCTGGCAGTTCGGTCTGGGGAGCGCTTTGAGCGTTCGCGATCTTCGCCAGCGCCGCCGCGAGGCTACCCTGTGCTGGCTGAGATTCAGCGATTTTCTTCAGGCTCGCTGGCAGTTCGGTCTGGGGAGCGCTTTGAGCGTTCGCGATCTTCGCCAGCGCCGCCGCGAGGCTACCCTGTGCTGGCTGAGATTCAGCGATTTTCTTCAGGCTCGCTGGCAGTTCGGTCTGGGGAGCGCTTTGAGCGTTCGCGATCTTCGCCAGCGCCGCCGCGAGGCTACCCTGAGTCGATTTGCTTGCGGGAGAGTCGTCCATTGGCTACCAATAGTGCCCAACAAAAGTTCGTCGTCTTATCGTAACGAGATGACCGACTTCCCTTGGTAGAAGAAAGCCACTGTTAGACAATCGGCACAGAGTCGGAGGTCTTACGTGTCCAAGGTTGTACCGGCCGCGAAGCTAATGAGCCAGTCTGCCAGATTAGAGTTAGAGCCTTATTCCGTACTCAGCCCTGGTGGAACCATTTCCCGGGCCGCTAGGAAATAGCAGGACGCTTGGTGGCCCAAGGCCGCTCGGCCTCTAGCTGGGCTGCCAACGAGAGCAGGGTTGACTCGTCTCCCGGGCGGCCGATGATCTGGACGGCCAGAGGCATGCCGTCGTCAGCGAAGCCCGTCGGCACTGACATGGCTGGATTGCCCAAGTGGTTCCAGGGGACGCAGTAGGGATAGAAGCGGCTCATGCCGAGCACGGTGCGAATGGCGCCCTTGCCCTCCCAGCGGCGGATTGGGAGGGCGGTGCCGCCCATCACCGGGGTGATCAAGACGTCGAAGGAGTCGAAGATGGCGTTGACCCGAGCGGCGTCCACCTCGCGGCCGCGCAGGGCGCGCTCGTAGATGCCGTCGGGGATCGTGCTGCCGAGGCGGCCGAAGCCGCGGGTGCGGCGTTCGAGGCGCTCGGGGTGCGGCACTTCGGCGACGGTGTCGGCGACGCCGCGCAGGAAGCGGGGCGCGATGTTGTTGCCGATTCCACCCCAGGCAGGATCCTGCTGGGCGACTTCGTGACCGAGCGAGCGCATCAGCTCGGCGGCGTCGAAGACCGCCTGCTTGACCTCATCCGAGACGGTTGGCGGAGCAGCTGCGCGAGGAGCCAGGGTCGAGTAGGCGACCTTCAGCTTGCCGGGCGGGGTCTTCGCCGCCTCGACGAAGGGGCGGTCGGGAAGCGGCGGTGCGCCCGGCTCCTGCGAGCCGCCGGCGGTGATGTCGAGCCAGAGCGCGGTGTCGAGCACGTTGCGGCTGAGGCACCCGTTGACGGCGAGGCCGTGCCAGCCTTCGCGCAGTGGCGCAAGCGAGATCCGCCCCTTCGAGGGCTTGAGGCCGAAGAGGCCGCAGGAGGCGGCCGGCAGCCGGATCGAGCCGCCGCCGTCGCCGGCCGAGGCGATCGGAACCAGGCCGGCGGCCACGGCCGCGGCCGAGCCGCCGCTCGAGCCGGCGGGGCTGCGCTGCAGGTTCCAGGGGTTACGGGTGACGCCGTAGGTGGCCGACTCGGTGAAGCCGCAGATCGCCAGCTCAGGCAAGTGGGTGAGCCCGACGACGATCGCGCCGGCCTCGCGCAGTCGCCGCACCATCTCGCAATCGGCAGCAGCCGGCTGGTCGAAGGCGTCGGTCCCGAACTTGGTCACCTCGCCGACAACGTCGCTTTCGTTCTTGACCGCAATCGGCACACCCAACAGCGGCCGCTCATCCCCCGCCTTCAGCCGCCCTTCAGCCTGCTCGGCCTCGAGCAACGCCCGCTCACCAAGCACCTTGTGAAAAGCATTGAGCTGCGGATCGATCCGCCCGATCCGATCCAGACAGAGCTGCACCAGCTCTTTAGGAGAGACCTCCCCGGCTTGCACCATCTCTGCCTGCCGAGCAGCTCCAACAAAGGCCAGCTCGTCACTCATGGCGGCAGGGTATTGGACACACCCCGATAGGGGTGGAACGTCTTGCACTTTTTCGTCGGGAGCAACGGGCGCCAGCCCAATCCGGATCCACCGAAAAAGTTAAGTGGAACCCCTATCGGGGTGTGTCCTCAAGCCTCTGCAGGCTCCGGCTCGGGTGAGCCGGACTCGAAGCTGAGGTCGGGCAGCGCCCGGTCAAGCCAGGAGGGCATCCACCAGTTCCAGTCGCCGAACAGCTTCATCGCCGCCGGCACCAGGATCAGGCGGACCAAGGTCGCGTCGAGGGCGATCGCCACCGCGCAGCCCAGGCCGAGCTCCTTGATCGAGGGCACGCCAGTGAGGACGAAGACGGCGAAGACCGAGGTCATGATCAGGGCAGCGGAGGAGATCGTGCGGGCGCTGGTCGAGAGGCCTTCGGCAACGGCCCTTTCGTTGTCGCCGTGCTCGAGGTAGTGCTCGCGGATTCGCGACATCAGGAAGACCTCGTAGTCCATCGAGAGGCCGAAGACGATGGCGAAGATCAGCGGCACGTTGATCGTGTCGAGTGCGCCCTGGCTCTCAAAGCCGAGCAGGTTGGAGAACCAGCCCCACTGGAAGATCGCGACGAGGACGCCGAAGGCGGCGCCGATCGAGAGCAGGTTCATCAGCACGGCCTTGAGCGGCAGCAGCAGCGAGCGCAGCATCACCATCAGCACCAGGAAGCTGAGCGCGAGGACGAAGAGGATGATCTTCCACATCGAGCCGCTGACCTGGGTGCGGGCATCCTGGCTGCGGGCGGTTTCTCCCCCGACGTCAACCGTGGCGACGTGGGCGAGCGCGGTGGCGGGCACGATGCTGTCGCGCAGCCGCTCGACCAGGGCGATCGTCGCGTCGGACTCGCTGGGAGCGCTGGGCGTGGCTTGGAAGAGGACGCTGTCACCGGCAAAGGCCGGCGCTGCCACCGAGCCGACGCCAGGGGTCGACTCGATCGTGCGACTGAAGCCGACTACGGCCGCGCGCTCGCCGCGAACCGAGCTGCCGTCACCGAAGGTGGCGACGATCTGCACCGGATCGGTGCCGCCGCCGAGCTGCTTCGAGGCAAGTTCGTTGCCGACCCGCACGTCGCTGTCGGTGGGGAACTGCTTGATCGCCTGGGTGCCGGTCTCGATCGAGAGCAGCGGGATCGCCAGGAACAGAAGGACCGAGGAGACGCCGATAACCGCCACCCAGGGACGGGCCATGACACGCGTCGTCCAGCGCACCCAGAAGGCCTCGCGATCGGGTCGCTCGCCGCTGCGGCGGAAGATCCCCAGCACCTTGCCGACGATTCCGCCGGGCAGGACGCGGTCGCCGAGCATCGCGATCAGCGCCGGCAGCAGCGTGACCGCGGTGAGGATCGAGACCGCGACCACGGTCATCGCCCCCAGCGCCATCGAGCGCAGCGCCTGGTTGTCGACCATCCAGAGGCCGGCGAGGGAGACGATCACGGCGAGGCCGGAGAAGGCGACGGCCAAGCCCGAGGTGGAGAGCGCCTCGGCCCGGGCGGCGTCCTTGTCGCGCCCGCCGGCACGCTCCTCGCGATAGCGGGCGAGGATGAAGAGTGAGTAGTCGATCGCCACGCCGATGCCGATCATCGAGGCCATGTTGGTGACGAAGACCGAGGTCTCTACCTGCAGCGAGAGGAAGTAGATCAGCGCCCCGGTGACCATCACGCTGACGAAGCCGAGCACCAGCGGCAGCGCCGCGGCGGCCAGCGAGCCGAAGATGACGAGCAGGATGATCGCGACGATCGGAAAGCCGGCGAACTCCGCTTTTTTCAGATCTTCCTTGGAGAGCTCCTGCATGCCCGCCCAGATCGTCGGCTGCCCGGCGAGATAGGTCGTGACCCCGTTGACGGGCGTGCCGGGATCGAGCGCTTCGCGCAGGTCCGTCGCCGAGTCGATCTGCAGGTCGGAGGACTTTTCACTGTGCAGTGGCAGCATCGCCGTCCCGGTCCGCTGCAGGGCGAGCTCGGCGCGGCGGGCGGTGGCCGGCGGCAGGGTCACTTCATCGAGATCGGCGACAGCGCGGCGCGCCCGCTCAACCGCGGCAGCGCGCTCGGCGGAGCTGGCGCTGTCCTCGGCCTGCAGCAACACCGCGATCTGACCGGCCTTGTCGCCGAAGTCGTTCTCGAGCGAGTCGCTGACCGACTTCGACTCGCTACCGGGGACATCGAATCCACCGCCGGTCAGGTGATCGGTCTGGTGTGAGGCGATCGGCAGGGCCAGCGCAACGACCACCAACCAAACGCCGAGGACCCAGCGGCGGCGGCGCCCCAGAAACCCGGCAAGTTTGACCATGAAGTCACGCATTGGCTGGACAGCCAGCCTTTCGAATAGACGGCCAGCCGTCTGTGAGTGCGATCACTCCAAACGGTTCCGTTGCGTCTTGCCGCTACGACTAAGGGGAGGAACGGCGAGGGGCGATTACTCGGAGATCAGCAGGTAACGGCCCGATGCGGCGGCAACGGCGAGGCCGCCGCTGATGTCGCGCTCGGTGTCGGAGAGCGCCTGCAGGGCGAAGCCGTCGGCGACCGCGAAGAGGAAGGAGACGATCTCCTCGGCCTCGTGGCGGAGCTTGAGCACGCCCTCGCGCTCCTTGGCGCGCAGCACCTCAGCAACGTGCGAGCGGGTGCGCTCGAAGAGCTGGCCGACCTCGTGCTGGATCTCCGGGTTGCGGCGGCCGGCGCTGAAGAGCTCGTAGAGGAGCAAGAAGAAGGCCGGTTCGTTCTCGATCAGGTCAGTGAGGCTGGCAAGCAGGACGTCGACCACGTCGTCGACCGTCTTCGCCTTCTCCAACGGTTCGTCCAACCGTGCCACCCGGATCTCGGCATCGCGCCGCACCACCTCGACCAGGAGCCGCTCCTTGGTCCCGAAGTAGTAGTGGAGAAGGCCACGGCTTACGCCGGCCTCGCGGGCAACGTGCTCGAAGGTCGAGCCCGCGGCGCCGCGCTTGGCGACGCTGACCCGCATCGCGTCGATGATGCGCTGGGCCTTCTCGCCGCTGAGCTCGCGCTGCTTGGTTGCCGCCTCCATTGGTTCAGTCTATGGAGCCGGGCGGCGGGCCGGAAGCCCGCCGCACTGCCAAATCAGGAACCGTTGATTGAGGTGGTGCTGGTGTACTCAAACTCCTCCTCGGCGCCAAAGAGAGCGTCGAGCACGGTCTTGCGGGCATCCTCACTGAGGATCAGGGCCACGGCGGCACCGACCAGGCCGAGCAGAACGATGCGACCGAGGCGGCTCTTCTTGCGCTTCTTCGGCGCCCGGAAGGACTCGGAGGCGTCGCGCAGGTTCTCCGCCGCGACCTTGAGGTCACGCTGCACCTTCTTGTCGCTGGTTACGGCCTTGACCGCGCTGCCGTTGCTGGTCGCCCGGCCGTAGGCGCCCTTCGCTGCTTCAAACGCGTTCTTGAGGCTGTCGCGCAGTTCTTCGTCCTCAATCAGACGCTGCACGTAGGGGTTCTCGCGTGCGGTCGAGTAAAGATCGGCGGCCTGAGTCGCCTTGGTCTTGCTCATGCCTTCTCCTCGCTGGATTTCTCCGGGTGTATTCAGGATAACCAGCGGCTGGTGGGCGCGCGTGGTCAAGCAGAGCAAGGACGCAGGGAGCGTGGCGTGCTCCGCACGCGAGCGACCGAGGACGCCGCTATGCGCCGGCCAGGTGCGTCCACCTCAGCCCGGCCCGATGCCGTCAAGCAATACCCCGTTGGTGCGGAAGCCAAGCTCGGCATCGCGGATCGCGCGCAAGCGCAGCGGCCTCAGCTCGGGACCGGGCGTGGCGAAGCGCCGCACGTAGAGCCGCCCGACCTTCTCGTAACCAACTTCGCGAAACCCGGGACCAAAGAGGCGCGCCGGGGGTGGCGGCGCCGGCCCGTCGGAGATGAAATCTATTTCTCCCACCGACCACTCGAAGCCTTCGGAGGGGCGCACCTGGAAAGAGCCGGTCGAGAGGTAGTAACGCAGCGATGCGTGGCCCAGGGTCCAGGTGACCATCGCCCGTGGCACCGTCGGCTCGCCGATCGCGCTGGCGACCGACTCCCAGTTGGGCCGCTGCAGGGCCGGCGAGAGACTCGCCCAGACCGAGAAGCCGAGCGAGTAAGCGATCAAGATCGCGGCGAGAGCGGCGCCGCGGCGGCGCGCCTGGGGCAAGGTGAAGCCCACGCCTACGGCGACCAGCAAAGGCACCAGGGCGGGCAGGAGGTTGCGAGCGAGCACGTAGTCCTTGCTCGCGTCGAGCAGGCCGATGACGAGCGGCACCACCACCGTCACCGCGGCAAGGGCCAGCGGGATGCCCGCGGCACGGTGCTCGCGGGCGGAGCCGCGAACGACGACGAGCACCAGGCCCGCGATCGCGGCCAGCGCCGGGACGAGCATCAGCAGCGGGTGCTCGGGCTGGGCGATGATGTCGCCCGTCTCCCCCAGGACGAAGGTCAGCCCGGTCTCCCAGAGCCGGTGTCCGAGGCTGTTGCCGCTGATCCATTCGGCGTGGGCAAAGGACGCTTGGTGCACGACCAGCGGCGCCAGCAGCAAGCCGGCGCCAGCGGCGATCCAGAGGCCCGGAAAGGCACCACCGCTTGCCCTGCCCCGGCGCCGCAGCAACCAGAACGCCTCAGCGGCAATCGGGAAGGCGGCAAAGTAGTGGGTGGCGAGGGCAAGGGCCGAGACGATCCCCCAGGCGATCGAGTCGCGCCGGCGCCCGCGGTCGAGGGCCCTGACGAAATAGAGCAGCGCGAGCGCCGTAAGCAGGACAAACAGCGAGTAGGCGCGCGCCTCCTGCGAGTACCAGACCAGCATCGGGTTGACCGCAACCAGCGCCGCGGCGACTATCCCGGCGCGACGGCTGCTCAGCTCGGCCCCGAGCAGGTAGGCAACCGGAACCGTGGCTACGCCGGCGACGGCCGAGACCGAGCGCAGCCCGACCTCGCCGGTCCCGGTCAGCTGCGTCCAGAACCAGGCGACGGCGTAGTAGAACGGCGGCGCCGACTCGCTGAAGCCGACCGCGTCCATCGCGTGCCAGAAGCCGTCGCGCAGGATGCGGCTGGCGGTGACGATCTCGTCGTGGTGGTAGCTCTGCACCCCGAGCGTGGCGAAGCGCAGCACACCGGCAAGGAGGGTGAGCCCGGCGACGATCCAGAAGGTGCGCGAGCGCGAGCGCAGCATCGCTCCGATCGCTTCCAGGTAGGTCGAGAAGCTGCTCCTGCGCAGCGCGCCAGCGGCCTCCATCGCTTAGGCGAGCGCCGCGTCGATCGCCTTGGAGACCTCGTCGACGTAGACGAACTCCAACTCACTGCGCTCGTGCTCGGGGATCTCGGCCACGTCGCCTTCGTTTCGCTGCGGCACCAGCACCCGCTTGATGCCGGCCCGCTGCGCCGCCAGCGACTTCTCCTTCAAGCCGCCGATCGGCAGCACCTGGCCGGTCAGGGTTACCTCGCCGGTCATCGCCACATCGTTGCGAACGGGGCGGCCGCTAATCAGGGAGGAGAGCGCCACGGTCATCGCGACGCCAGCGGAGGGCCCGTCCTTGGGCACCGCCCCGGCGGGCACGTGAACGTGGATGTCGTGCTTGGCGAACCAGTCCTCACCGAGGTCGGGGGCCACCTCGCCCCAGTGACCGCGCACGTAGGAAAGCGCCGCCTGCGCTGACTCCTTCATCACGTCGCCGAGCTGACCGGTGATCGTCAACTGGCCGGAGCCGGGCATCGAGGTCGCCTCGATGAAGAGCACGTCGCCGCCGGTCGGGGTCCAGGCCAGGCCAGTCGCGACCCCCGGGTCTTTGGTCCGCCGCCGTTGCTCGGCGAAGACGCGGCGGCGGCCGAGCAGCTCGCGGGCCCGTTTGGCCGAGATCCTCGCCTTGCCTTTTTTCTTCTTGCCCTTGCTCTCGGCAACTTCGCGGGCGACTTTGCGGCAGACCGTGCCGATCTGGCGCTCAAGGTTGCGCACCCCGGCCTCGCGCGTGTACTCCTCGACGATCGCGACCAGGGCCGGGTCGGCGAACTCGATCTGGGAGGGCTTGAGGCCGTTGGCCTCGATCTGGCGCGGCACCAGGTAGCGGCGAGCGATGTGCTTCTTCTCTTCGAGCGTGTAGCCGGCCAGCTCGATCGTCTCCATCCGGTCCTGCAGCGGGCCGGGGATCGTGTCGAGGATGTTCGCGGTGGCGATGAACATCACCTCGGAGAGGTCGAACTCGAGGTCGAGGTAGTGGTCGCGGAAGGAGTCGTTCTGGGCCGGATCGAGCACCTCGAGCATCGCCGAGGCGGGATCGCCGCGGAAGTCGGCGCCCATCTTGTCGATCTCGTCGATCATGAAGACGGGGTTGCGCGAGCCGGCGTCGCGCAGGGCGCGCACGATCGCACCGGGGAGGGCGCCGATGTAGGTGCGGCGGTGGCCACGGATCTCGGCCTCGTCGCGGACGCCGCCGACCGAGATGCGCTCGAACTCGCGCCCCAGCGCCCTGGCGATCGAGCGGCCGAGGCTGGTCTTGCCGACGCCGGGCGGGCCGACGAAGCAGAGGATCGGCCCGGGCGAGTCCGGTTTGAGCTTGCGCACCGCCAGGTACTCGAGGATGCGGTCCTTGACTTTCTCCAGGTCGTAGTGATCGGCGTCGAGGATCTCGCGGGCGTGGGCGATGTCGAGGTTGTCTTCGGTCTCGGCCGACCAGGGCAGCTCGGTCAGCCACTCGAGGTAAGTGCGGATGACGCCGTGCTCGGCGGCGGCCGGGGGGAGTTTCTCCAGCCGCGAAAGCTCGCGGTCGGCGGCCTTCTGGGCGTGCTCGGGAAGTTTCGCCGCCTCGATTTTCTCGCGCAGTTCGTTGACTTCGGCCTGCTGCTCGTCCCCCTCCCCCAGCTCATCCTGGATCGCTTTCAACTGCTGGCGCAGGAAGAACTCGCGCTGGCCCTTGTCGATCTCCGACTGCACCTGGGACTGGATCTGGGTGCCGAGCTGGACGACCTCGAGCTCGCGGGCGAGGATCTGAGAGAGGTGGCGCAGGCGGGCGACCACCGAGACCTCTTCCAGAAGCTGCTGCTTCTCCTCAACCGAGATGCGCAGGGTGCCACCGATCAGGTGGGCGAGGGCGGCCGGATCGTCGAGGTTGGCGACCGCCATCTGCAGCTCCTCGGGCAGGTAGGGAATCTGCTCGATGATCTCGGAGAAGGTGCGCTGCACGTTGCGGGTCAGCGCCTCCAGCTCCGGCCCCTCGTCGACGACGTCGGGCAGCTCGGCGATCCGGGCCACTAGGTAAGGCTGCTCGGCGACGTAGGGGCCGAGCTGGACCCGCTGCGTGCCCTGGACGAGGATCCGCAGCGTGCCGTCGGGCACCTTGAGCATGCGGGCGACGACGCCGACGACGCCAACCTGGTGCAGGTCCTTGGGCCCGGGCTCCTCGTTCTCGGAATCGAGGGCGGCGACCATCGCCAGCATCCGGTTGGCGCCGAGCACGTCATCGACCAGCTTGATCGAGCGCTCCTGGCCGACGGCCAGTGGGGTCAGGGTCTCGGGGAAGGTGACGGTCTCGCGCAGCGGCAGCACCGGCAGCGCGTCGGGAAGCGGCTCGGAGGCGCGGATTGCGTCCTCGGCATCGAAGGAGTCGACCACCTCGAGCACGGGGCTGCCCTCCATCAGTCCCGCCTCCCGTGGGTCGGCACCAGGAGTGGCTGGGGGAACCCGCGTGCGTGGGCCGGTGAGCGCCGGACCAAGCGGGACAAGGACGCAGGAAGGCCGAATAGCAGCGCTATTCGGCCGACTGAGGACGCCGTACCGCGCAGCGTCCGCCGCCGCCGGACGCGTGCGGGGGTTCCCCCAGCCACTCCTAATCCCTCCCGATCGGGACCCGGCGAGTCGTCTCGGCCGGGTCGCGCAGCGGCAGCTCGATCCTCAGCACACCGTCTTCGTAGGTCGCCTTGGCCCGCTCGGCGTCGACGTCGACCTGCAGCTCGACCACCCGCCGAAAGGGGCCCGAGGGAATCTCGACCTGCTGATAGACCCGCCCCTCGGTCTCCTGCACCTGCCGCTCGCCGACGATCGCCAACTGCCGAGTCCCCACCTCGATCCCAACCTCATCCAACTCAACGCCTGCAAGGTCGACCTTCACAACCGCCCGCTGCGGATCCCCGCAGTAATAGACATCCACGTTGGGAGTAAATCCCCTGCTCCTGCGCGAGACGTATGTAGTCCGTGCCCACGCATATAGATCCCGCTCCGGCATCGAGTCAGAACATTAGCCAGCTACGCGTCTCGCGGCGGGTGGCGCGGTTTTGGGGGACCGTCCGAGGAGGCGGCGCAGCCGCCCCCGCAGGATGGTGGCACCAAAACGGCGACAGGACCCGCCGCGCTACGCGGTCTGAGCTTGTGCCTGAGACGCCCAGCGAGGGGGCCTCATGAGCAGCACGGGCTGCTTCGGCGGCACCAGCCCCTCGGGCCGGTTGGGCCGGAAGGTCGCGCACGGCTCGTCGAGCTCAAGCGCGCAGAGGAGGTTCTTCTGGAAGTAGCAGTCCTCGCAGCTCGGTTTTTTCTGCTTGCGCGGCACGACGGCGATATTGCCATTGCCGTGACTCTTTCGTGAGGCTCAATTCCGCAAAGCGCAACGTTCTTGACACAGTCTCGTCACAGGTTCCCCGCGTCTTGCGGGAGCCGGTGGTGCCCAGCGCTACCATTCGGCCCCGGATGGAGTCTTCCAGCAGGACCGACAAGCTCGCCGCCTCGCCGCAGCTGTTCGAGAGCGACTTCCTCAACTTCTTCTCGCGGGTGCACCCCTCGATCCCCGCGATCGTCTTCGTGCCCGTGGTGATCGCGATGGAGTGGCTCGGCGCCAGCCGTGGCTACGCGGTCTGGCAGCTGCTTCTGCTCAGCCTCGGCGGGGTCGGCATCTGGACCCTGACCGAGTACTGGCTGCACCGGCTCGTCTTCCACTGGCAGCCCGACAACGCCTTCGGCCGGCGCATGCACTTCATCATCCACGGCATTCACCACGACCATCCCAACGACAAGTTGCGCCTTGTCATGCCCCCCGCGGTGGCGATCCCACTGGCGGCACTCTTCTTCTTCGCCTTCACGCTGATCTTCGGTACGCCGGCCACCTATCCGCTCTTCGCCGGCTTCATCCTCGGCTACCTCTTCTACGACTACACGCACTACTACGTGCACCACTTCGTCCCCAAGTCCGAGTTCGGCAAGCGCCTGCGCGAGCAGCACATGCGCCACCACTTCCAGGACCACCGCTACGGCTACGGCGTCTCCTCGCCGATCTGGGACGTCGTCTTCCGCACGCTGCCGCGCAAGCGCAACCGCTAGCCGTCGCTCCTCGCGACCTGGCGCCCCGGGCGCCTCCGCGGCTTGCGCCGTCGCTCCGGTGCGCTTTATGCACCGCATGGGTCCATAAAGCGCACCGGAAGCTAGGGGGCCGTGGTGCGGAGGGCGATCTCGAGCTCGAAGCGGGCGTCGGGGTCCTCGAGCCGGTCGCCGAGCAGCTCGCGCAGGCGGGCGAGGCGGTAGCGGGCGGTCTGGGGGTGGATGTGCAGTTCCGCCGCCATCTCCACCGAGTTGCCGCGCTGGCGCACGAAGGCGAGTGCTGTCTCCCGCATCCGCTCGTGGGCGTTCGGCGTCAGCGACTCAAAAGGTGCGAGACGACGGGCGGCGATCCTCGTCGCCAGGGCCCGACCCTCAAGCAAGAGCAGGTCGGCGAGGCGCTCCTCCGACCTGAATAGGCCGTTGGCTGACGCGGCGCCCGACTCGAGCGCTCGCAGGCCGCTCTTTGCCAGCTGCCAGGACTCACGGGCAAGGTCGAGGCCCACTGGCGGGCCAAGCGCGGACCTCCGTTTGCCCGCCGCGCGCTCGATCTCCTCCCGCCGGCCGGGACCGGTCGGATCTGGAACCAGCACGCAGCCGAGCTCGTCGAAGCTCGTGCTCAGGGTGTCGGCGGGAAGGCGGCGGAGGATCTGCGCGAGGTCATCCTGTCCACAGGCAAGCGCCGCCAGCTCCCGTGGCAGCTTCCAGCCCGCTGCCCGCGCCGCGGCGCGAACGTCGCCGGTTTCGGCAGGGGGTTCGCGCATGAGCAAGGCGACCAGCTCGTGGTGGCGGCGGCGGCGCAGGTCATCTTCCTCCGACTGCGCCTCCGCGTAGCCCTCGACCGAGTCGGCGGAAAGCTCGTCGATGTAGGCGAAGATCGCCTCGGCGAGCAGACTCAGCACCTCAGAATCGAGCTCGGCCTCGCGGCCGACCCGGGCAAGGCGGCGCCAGGCGACGCGGGCGCCAACCCGGTAGGCGGCCTGCAGGGAGTCGAGCGTGCGCCCCTGGCGCAACTCCCCTCGGCCCAGGGCCAAGTAGACCTCGCGGCCCAAGCCGCGCCCGGCGTCGGGATCGCGAATCAGGGCGACGAATTGATTGAGTGCCTCACCGACGCCGGTGCGAATTCCGCGGCCAAAGCGACCCTCCAGCGGCCGGGCGTACTCGGGCACCTCGCGGGCGATCGTCTCGAGAATCTCGGCGGTCACGGCCCCGAGCTCCGGCTCGATCAAGTCGGCGACCGCGCCAGGGAGGCTGCGCCAGGGCTCAGATTCTAGAGATTTTGTCATTTAGATGACAAAATATTACGACAAATATTGGCATGAAGTCTAGTTCTTATCTCTTTGAGCAGCGTAAGTTGCCCTATATGCACGAGATGAGCCGAACCGAGAAGGTCGCCAACCTGGGCGCCGTAGTCATTCCCTTCCTTGCCACGCTCGCCGCGGTGGTGCTGCTCTGGAACAAGGTCGTCAGCGCAACTGACCTTGTCATCGCCGCGGTGATGTACCTGGCCACGGCCGTTGGCATAACCGTTGGCTTCCACCGTCTGCTCACTCACCGTTCCTTCCAGACATCGAAGCCACTCGAGTACACCTTCGCCGTACTGGGTTCGATGGCGGTGCAGGGGCCGGTGATCTCCTGGGTCGCGGATCACCGCAAGCACCACGCACATACAGATAGCGAGGGAGACCCCCACAGCCCGCACATCGGCCACCAGGGTGGCCTGCGCGGCGTCGCGGCTGGCCTCTGGCACGCCCACGCGGGTTGGTTGATGTCTACTCAGGGCCGCGCTGACTGGAAGCGCTACGCCGCCGACCTATCCGAGGATCGGGGCATGCGACTAATCGCCCGTCAGTTCGTGCCCCTGGTCCTACTTACTCTGCTGCTGCCCGCGCTCGCGGGTTATGTAGCCAGCGGCACCCTCGCTGGGGCGGCTACCGGGTTGCTCTGGGGAGGACTGGTGCGCATCTTCTTTGTGCATCATGTGACTTGGAGCGTCAACTCGGTATGCCACTACTTTGGTACGCGGCGGTTTCTCACCGAGGACCGCTCGACCAATGTTTTCTGGCTGGCACTGCCGTCACTGGGGGAGTCGTGGCATCACAATCACCACGCTTTCCCCCGCTCTGCCGTTCACGGCTTGCGTCGCTGGGAGATCGACCCTTCCGCATTGATCATCGGAGCCTTGGAGCGACTGGGATTGGCCTGGAATGTGGTGCGCATCTCACCTGAACGCCAGGCACAACGCACTGCTTGAAACCGCCGCTCGCTGGGTAGCTTCATCCAAATGGCCAGAGTGACAGATGCGAATTTGACTATACGAATAGTCACTGTCACTGTCACTCTGCGACACTCCGGAGCAGCTGACGACCCGGGAGGCGCATAGCTTCGCGGGATGAAAGGAAGGAAATGCCTAGCACCAGCAATGTACTCGACGAGGCTCTAGACCTCGTCAAGAAAAGGCTCGCGGAGCTCGACGAGGAGCGTAAGCGCCTCGAGCGTGCGCTCGCCGAGCTTGGTGGCACCACCGTCACTCGTCGTCCCGGTCGCCCCCCCGGCTCCGGACGTGGTCCCGGCCGCCCACGTAAGGACGCCGCAGCGACACCAGCCACGCCCGCCGCGCCGCGCAAACGCCGTCGCCGTCGTCGCGGTGGCACCCGCGCCGATCAGGCAGTCGCTCTGGTTGAGCAGAACCCCGGCATCTCCGCATCGGAGATCGCCAAACAGATGAAAATCAAACCGAACTACCTGTATCGGGTTCTCGGCGAACTGGAGAAAGAGGGCCGCGTCAGCAAGAAGGGGCGCGAGTACCACCCCGGTAAATAGCGCCGAAGACTCTTCGCGCTTTGCATTACAAAGCCGGCCCCCTTCTGGGGGCCGGCTTTTTCGTTACTGAAACTGAAACGGGTTGAGCTGGGGTGTCGAGCTCAGACCAAGCCGAGCTGACTGACCGCGTCGCGCTCCTCACGCAGCTCGGCTGCGCTGGCGTCAATTCGCCCACGTGAGAACTCCGGCACCTCGAGGCCCTCGACGATTGACCACTCGCCATCGCTGCAGGCGCACGGGAACCCGGCAACGATTCCCTCCTCGACACCGTAAGAGCCATCCGCGGGAACGCCCATCGAAACCCAGTCACCAGCGGCTGTGCCCAGCACCCAGTCGTGAACGTGGTCAATGGCTGCGTTGGCCGCTGAGGCCGCGCTGGATGCTCCCCGCGCCTCAATAATTGCCGCGCCACGTTTGGCCACCCGGGGGATGAACTCATCGGCAATCCATGCCTGATCGTCGACCGCGTCCCAAGCGCTCTGACCGTGGACCTTGGCATTGACCAGATCCGGGTACTGCGTTGTCGAGTGGTTCCCCCAAACCGTCATGTTGGTGACATCGGATACCAGCGCACCAAGCTTGTTGGCGGTCTGTGCGATCGCACGATTGTGATCGAGACGCATCATTGCCGTGAAACGCTCACGCGGCACGCCGTCGGCATTTGACATCGCAATCAGGCAATTGGTGTTGGCGGGGTTACCGACGACGAGAATCCGCACATCGTCGGCGGCGCCAGCGGCAATCGCTTCGCCCTGCGGCTTGAAGATCCCGCCGTTTGCCTCGAGCAGATCGGAACGCTCCATGCCCGGGCCACGCGGACGCGCGCCAACGAGCAGGCCGACGTTGCAACCGTCGAAGGCGGCCTTGGGCTCATCGAAGATGTCGATCTTTTGCAGCAGGGGAAACGCACAGTCGTCGAGCTCCATCGCCGTTCCCTCCGCGGCCTTCACCGCGTCGGGAATCTCCAGCAGGCTCAGCTCCACGGGCGTATCGGGGCCAAGCATCTGACCGCTGGCGATGCGGAAGAGGAGCGCGTAGCCGATCTGCCCGGCGGCGCCGGTAACGGTGACTTTCACGGGGGTGCTCACAGAATCTCTTTCTCCTGGATTCGTAGTTTTCGAAGAGTCGGGGTCCTGCTCACTGGCGAGGCGCTCAGGCCATTGCCCGCTGCAGGCCCTCGTCGATCGACCCGAGGAACTCTTGGGTTGTCTGGAACTCCTGATCGGGGCCGACAAGCAGGGCCAAGTCCTTGGTCATCTTCCCGGCTTCCACCGCCTCGATGCAGACACGCTCCAAGGTCTCGGCAAAGGCCGATACCTCGGGGGTGTCATCGAGCCTGCCACGCGCGGCGAGGCCGCGGGTCCAGGCGAAGATCGAAGCGATCGGGTTGGTCGAGGTCGGCTTGCCCTGTTGGTGTTGGCGGTAATGACGGGTGACGGTGCCGTGCGCGGCCTCCGCCTCGACCGTCTTGCCGTCAGGGCTCATCAGCACGCTGGTCATCAGGCCGAGCGAGCCGAACCCCTGGGCGACGGTGTCCGACTGCACGTCGCCGTCGTAGTTCTTGCAGGCCCAGACGTAGCCGCCCTCCCACTTCAGCGCCGCCGCCACCATGTCGTCGATCAGACGGTGTTCGTAGCTGATTCCGGCAGCCTCGAAGTCGGCCTTGAACTCGTCCTCATAGACCTCAGCGAAGAGATCCTTGAAGCGGCCGTCGTAGCGCTTCAGGATCGTGTTCTTGGTCGAGAGATAGACGGGATAGCCGCGATTGAGGCCGTAGCGCATCGAGGCGCGGGCGAAGTCGCGGATCGAGTCGTCGAGGTTGTACATCGCCATCGCGATGCCGCCGCCGGGGAAGTCGTAGACGTCGAGCTCGACCGGCTCGTCGCCGTTCTTTGGCGTGTAAGTAAGGGTCAGCGTGCCCTCGCCGGGCACGACCATGTCGGTTGCCCGGTACTGGTCGCCAAAGGCGTGACGGCCGATCACGATCGGCTTGGTCCAACCGGGAACCAGCCGCGGGATGTTGGCGATCACGATCGGCTCACGGAAGATGACGCCACCGAGGATGTTGCGGATCGTCCCGTTCGGTGAGCGGTACATCTCCGCCAGCCCAAACTCCTCGACCCGCGCCTCGTCGGGGGTGATCGTCGCGCACTTGACGCCGACGCCGTGCTCCTTGATCGCATTCGCGGCGTCAACGGTGATCTGGTCGCGCGTGGCGTCGCGGCTCTCGATGCCAAGATCGAAGTAAGCAAGCTCGAGATCGAGGTAGGGCAGGATCAGCTGCTCCTTGATGAAGGACCAGATGATCCGGGTCATCTCGTCGCCATCGAGCTCAACTACTGGGTTCTTGACTGCGATTTTCGCCACGCGGCGGGCGATGCTACCGATGGACTGGCACAATCAGTTCGATGGCCACTGTCGAGCGCCGCAGCCCCGCCACCCATGAGGTCTTCAACCAGGCCTCGCCGCTGGAGGACTACAACCCGTTCGACGCCGACAAGGCGCTGCAGGAGGCGCTGCGGCGTGAGGGCGCCGACTGGGCCGAAGACCGTGCCCGCGAGTTCGGTGCGATCTGCGGCTCCGCCCAGACGATCCGCTGGGGCTTCGAGGCGAATGAAAAGAAGCCGCAGCTGAAGACCCACGACCGCTTCGGCCACCGTGTCGACGAGGTCGAGTTCGACAGCTCCTGGCACGAGTTGATGCGGATCGGCTCCAGCCACGGCCTGCACGCGATGCCCTGGCGCGAACCGGGCGTCGGCGCCCACGTCGCCCGAGCAGCGATGTTCATGCTCTTGATGCAGGCCGAGAGCGGGGTCGGTTGCCCGCTCTCGATGACCTACTCGGCGATCCCGGCGCTGCGCCAGCAGCCCGAGCTCGCCGCCGAGTGGGAAGAGCGCTTCCTCTCGCTCGACTACGACGAGCGCTCAATGCCGGCCGATCGCAAGAGCGGTGCCCTCTGCGGGATGGCGATGACCGAGAAGCAGGGCGGCTCCGACGTGCGGGCCAACACCACCGTGGCGACGCCGCTCAACGGCGGCGGGCCCGGCGCCGAGTACGAGCTGGTCGGCCACAAGTGGTTCTGCTCCGCCCCGATGTGCGACGCCTTCCTCGTCCTCGCCCAGACCGACTCCGGCGTCTCCTGTTTCCTGATGCCCCGCTGGACCCCCGACGGTGAGCGCAACGCCTTCCAGATCCAGCGGCTCAAGGACAAGCTCGGCAACCGCTCCAACGCCTCCAGTGAGCTTGAGTTCCGCGGTGCCTGGGCGCGCATGGTCGGCGAGGAGGGCCGCGGCGTGCCGACGATCATCGAGATGGTCAACCACACCCGGCTCGACTGCGTGATCGGCGCCGCCACCGGCTACCGCGCCGGCCTCGTGCAGGCGCTCAACCACGCCGAACACCGCGCCGCTTTCGGCAAGGAGCTGATCGACCAACCGCTGATGCGCAACGTCCTCGCCGATCTCGCGGTCGAGTCCGAGGCCGCCACCGTCGCCGCGATGCGCCTCGCCCGCGCTTACGACGAGGCCGCCAGCGGCGATGAGGAGGCCGCCAACTTCCGCCGGCTCACCAACGCCGTGCTCAAGTACTGGATGTGCAAGCGCGCCCCTTCGCACGCGGTCGAGTGCCTCGAGTGCCTCGGAGGCAACGGCTATGTAGAGGAGTCAGGCCTTCCCCGTCTCTACAGAGAGGCCCCACTCGCTTCCATCTGGGAGGGCTCGGGCAACGTCCAGTGCCTCGACGTCCTCCGCGCGATGGTCAAGAGCCCAGCTTCCGTGGACGCCTTCTTCGCCGAGGTCCTCGAGGGAGCCGGCGCCGAACCCAAGCTCGACGCCTACGTCTCCTCCCTGCGCGATGAGATCCCGGGCGACATCGAGACGATCGAGCTGAGGGCCCGCCGCATCGTCGAGAAGATGGCGGTCGCCCTGCAAGCGTCGCTCCTGGTCCGCTACGGCGACCCCGCCGTCGCCGACGCGTTCTGCGCCTCTCGCCTTTCGGGCGACTGGGGCCAGGCCTTCGGCACCCTCCCCGCCGGCACGAACTTCAGCTCAATCATCGAGCGCCACCGGCCCCGCGCCTGAGCGGTCCGCGAAGCGACTGAGACGCCGGGGGTCCCTCGGCAGGAACTCCCGCGAAGCGGCCTGCCGAGGGACCCCCGGCGTCTCGGCCCTACTCAGTCCGGCTCACGACGCCTGGTCGCGTAGCGCCCGCCCCACCTGCTCGATGGTGATGACTCCGGAGAGCCGACCATCAGCATCGACCGCCATCAGGGCGCCAAAACGACGCAAGGCACGGTTCGAGAGCAGCGAGTCGAGCGGGGCGTCGTCGCGGACTTGGAAGGTGCCGTCGTCGTGCTCGAGCAGGTCGGAGACGTGAGAGGTGGCCCGGGAGGTCTCAGGCACCTCGTCGGCTTTGTCACGCACTACCAGGCCGAGGAACCTGTGAGCCGCATCGACCACGGGGAACCAGGGCCAGCGGTAGCGGAGGAAGTACTCGTCGAGCGCCCGCTCGACGCTTAGCTCGTCGGGAATAGCAACCGGCTGACGGTCCATCACGTCCGACACTTGAAGCTTGCTGATCTTGCCCGTAATCCGGGTCTGCACCGAGGCCGCCTTGGCGGAGCTGTTGATCACGAAGCCGATCACCGCCAGCCAGATGCCGCCGACAGTGTTGCCGCTGAAGATCATCAGCAGGCCGCCGCCGATGAAGACGTAAGCGAAGACGCGGCCGAGGTTGGCGGCGAAACGGGTCGCCGAGTTGCGGTCGCCGGTGCGCCACCAGGCGATCGCGCGAACGATCCGGCCACCGTCCATCGGGAAGGCGGGCAGCAGGTTGAAGAGGAGGACGGCCGCGTTGATCCAGGCCAGCCAGCCGATCGTCGCCATCGCCCCCGAGACACCGGAGTTCTTCTCGATCAGCACCGCCCGCTTGAACTCGTCGGCGCCAACCGCCGCGATGCCCGCCACGCTCAGCACGACGACGATCGCCAGGGTCACGAGGGGGCCGGCGACCGCCACCTTGAACTCCGCGCCCGGGCTGCCCGACTCGCGATCCATGCGCGCCATGCCGCCCAAGATCCAGAGCTGGATGCTGGAGATGCCGATGCCGTTGCGCAGCGCCGCGAAGGCGTGGCCGAGCTCGTGCAGGACGATCGAGGCGAAGAAGCCGAGGGCGCTGATCACTGCCAGCGTGAAGGGCATCGAGCCCGAACTACTCTCGCCCAGCACGTCACCGTAGAAGTCGGAGAGCCAGAGGATCACCAGGAAGAGGAAGAAGAACCACGACCAGTCGACCGCGATGCGGATGCCGCGGACGTGGAACAGGGTGATTGGCTTGCCGCCCAGCATGGGTCAATCGTACGGGTCGATCCGGTGGGGGTTCCGCTTAACTTTTTCGGTGTGACGTGGTGGGCTGCCGCCTCAAGCTCACGACGAAAAAGTGCAAGACGCTCCACCCCCACCGGATCGACCCGTATAAGTTCGTGGCGATGCAGGGCGACCAAGACCAACTGCAGAGCTGGCTTGAGGAGCTCGAGCGGATTTACCGGCCGTCGGCTTCTGAAGGGGAGCGGGAGGCGGCCGAGTGGATCGTTGAGCGGTTTGGTGAGCTCGGGGCGGAGGCGCGGATCGAGGCGGAGCCTGCGCACGGCACCTACTGGTGGCCGCTGGGGCTGGGGGCGATGCTGGGGGCACTGGCCGGCTTCCTCGGCCTACGCGGCCGGCGCTGGATCGGCGCCATTCTCGGCGCGATCGGCGCCGCCGGCATCGCCGACGACTTTCCACCGGGGCAGCGGCGACTTCGCAAGGTGCTGGCGAAGCGCACTGCCTACAACGTCCTCTGCGAGTTCGGGCCGGTGGACGCCGAGCGCACGATGGTGATCGTTGCCCACCACGACGCCGCTCACTCGGGCTTGATCTTCCACCCCGAGATCCCCAAGTTCGCCGACCGGCTCGGGCTGATCGAGGGTGCCGACACCAGCCCACCGCTGATGGCACCGGTAGTCGGTGGGCCGATCCTCGCCGCGCTCGGCGCCCTCAGCGGCCGCCGCTTCCTCGCCAAGCTGGGCATCTTCCTCGGCATCGGCACGGTGGCGGCAATGGCCGACATCGGTCGGCGCAAGACGGTCCCCGGCGCCAACGACAACGGCACCGCCGTCGTCGCCCTGCTGGCGCTGGCTCGTCAGCTGCAGGAGCAACCACCGGTGGACATCCGCGTGATCCTGCTCTCGGCCGGCGCCGAGGAGTCCTTCAGTGAGGGGATCAAGGCCTTTGGCGAGCGCCACTTCCCCGACCTGCCGCGCGAGAGCACCTTCTTCCTCGCCGTCGACTCGATCGGCTCCCCGCACCTGCTCATCCTCCGCGGCGAGGGCTTCCTCAAGATGCGCGAGTACTCGCCGCGGGCGCTGGCGCTGATGGACGGGCTTGCCGAGGAGCTCGGCATCTGGCTCTACCCCAACTTGCGCCTGCACAACGGCACCGACGGCCTCGAGCCGCTGGCGGCGGGCTACGAGACCGCCTCGCTCTGCGGCTGCACCGACCTCAAGAACCCGGCCAACTACCACTGGCCCAACGACCTCGCCGAGAACGTCGACTTCGGCAGCGTCGCCGACGGCGTCCGTCTGATCGAGGCCGCGGCGCGCCGCCTCGACGAGCGCTGGCTCTAGCCGCCGACGGGACTCAAAGCCGTCTATATCTCTGTTTTCAGGCCCATCGGCCCGGTCGGGGCGAAATCCGACTGCGGGGTCGGATTTTGGCTCTATAGAGTCCGCGCTCGTGCCTACGCATGACGTACTCGTGATCGGCGCCGGACTGGCCGGACAGCGAGCAGCACTGGCGGCCGCCGAGGAGGGTGTCTCGGTGGGCATCGTCAGCAAGGTCCACCCGGTCCGCTCGCATTCCAACGCCGCCCAGGGCGGGATCAACGCCGCGCTCAACCCCGGTGACTCCTGGGAGTCGCACGCCTTCGACACGATCAAGGGCTCCGACTACCTGAGCGACCAGGACGCGGTCGAGATCATGTGCCGCGAGGCGCCGGAGGAGATCCTCCACCTCGAGCACCTCGGCGTCACCTTCCACCGCAACGAGGAGGGCAAGCTCGGCACCCGCGCCTTCGGCGGCGCCTCCGCCGCTCGCACCTACTACGTCGCCGACATCACCGGCCAAGCGATCATGCACGTGCTCTACGAGCAGCTGATGAAGCACTCCGAGCAGATCGCCCGCTACGAGGAGTGGTTCTGCACGGCGCTGGCGCTCGATGACGACGGCGAGTGCTGCGGCGTCGTCACCCGCAACATCGCCGACGGCTCGATGCAGCTCTTCCAGGCGAAGTCGGTGATCCTCGCCAATGGCGGCAACGGCCAGGTCTGGAAGCCGACCACCAACGCCTTGATCTGCACCGGCGACGGCATCGCGCAGGCCTACCGGGCCGGGGCAAAGCTGATGGACATGGAGATGATCCAGTACCACCCGACGACGCTGGCGGGCAAGGGCTTCCTGATCACCGAGGGCGCCCGCGGCGAGGGCGCCCACCTGCTCAACCGCAACGGCGAACGCTTCATGGAGAAGTACGCGCCGAACAAGATGGAGCTGGCCTCGCGCGACGTCGTCTCCCGCGCCGAGCAGACCGAGATCAACGAGGGTCGCGGCTTCCCGGACGGCACCGTCGCCCTCGACATCACCGTGGTGCCGAAGAAGCGCGTGCACGAGGCGCTGCGCGAGATCGTCCTCGTCGGCAAGGACTTCGCCGGGGTCGACATCACCAAGGAACCGATCCACATCAAGCCCGGCAACCACTACACGATGGGCGGGATCAAGACCGACGTCGACGGCCGCACCGACATCCCCGGCCTCTACGCCGCCGGCGAGGTCGCCTGCGTCTCGGTCCACGGCGGCAACCGCCTCGGCGCCAACTCGCTGCTCGACACGCTGATCTTCGGCCGCCGCTCCGGTGCCGACGCCGCTGCCCGCGCCAAGCGCACCGAGGGCTCGCGGCCCTCGAAAGCCGTGCTCGAGGCCGAGCAGGCGACGATCGACGCGATCTCGGCCCGCGAGAAGGGCTCCGGTCGCCGCGTCTCCGAGATCAAGTTCGACCTCGGCACGGTGATGGACGCCAAGGTCGCGGTCTTCCGCGACGAGGCCGGCATCACCGAGGCGCTCGAGGTTGTGCGCCGGCTCAAGGAGGAGGCCAAGACCGCCTACATCGACGACAAGGGCTCGGTCTTCAACCAGGACCTGCTGGGCGCGATCGAGCTCGGCTACATGCTCGACAACGCCGAGTGCACCTGCGTCGCCGCGCTCGAGCGCAAAGAGAGCCGGGGCGCCCAGTACAGGACGGACTTCCCGGAGCGCAATGATGAGGAGTGGCTGAAGCACATCGACCTGCAGCTCAACGACGACGGCCCGGAGATCTCCTACTCAGAGGTGACGATCACCCAGTGGGAACCGGAAGTGAGGAGCTACTGATGGCCGAGTACACGCTCAAAGTCCGCAGGTATCTGCCCGAGTCGGGCGAGGGCGCCTACTGGGAGGAGTTCAAAGTCGATCTCGATCCCTCGCTCTCCGTCCTCGACGGCCTGCTGCAGGCCAAGGACCGCGACGACGGCTCGCTCTCGGTGCGCTGCTCCTGCCGCGCCGCGATCTGCGGCTCCTGTGGGATGAAGGTCAACGGCCAGTCCACCCTCGGTTGCAAGACCCAGGTCGGCGAGGCGCAGGAGCTGGCCGAGCGCAAAGCCAGCGTCAGCCCCAGCGCCGACGGCGGCACACCGCCGATCGTGATCGAGCCGATGGGCAACATGCCCGTGATCAAGGACCTGATCACCGACATGGAGTCGACCCACTGGACCAAGATCCGCCGCGTCACCCCCTGGCTCCTCCCCCACGGCGAGGCGCCCGAGCGCGAGTACGTGGTCGAGCCCGAGTCGATGATCGACATCACCCAGTCGATGGCCTGCATCCAGTGCGGCGCCTGCGTCTCCTCCTGCCTCTCGATGGAAGCCGACCCTGACTTCATCGGCCCGGCGGCATTGGCCAAGGCCTACCGCTTCGTCGGCGACCCGCGCGACGCCGAGACCAAGGAGCGCCTCCACGACCTCGCCCACGACCCGCACGGAATCTACGACTGCACCCACTGCTTCAGCTGTATCGACGCCTGCCCCAAGGGCGTGGCGCCGATGGACCAGATCATGCGCCTGCGCCGCAAAGCCGGCGAAGAGGGGATCGACGACGACCCCAACAACGGCCACAGCCACGAGGAGGCCTTCGTCAAGATCATCGAGAAGAAGGGCACGCTCGATGAGGCACTGCTGGTCCAGGAGTCCTACGCGCCCGGCGTCAAAGGCAAGCTCAAACCCTCGATGGGCGCGATCAAGGGCCTGATCGAGTCGCTGCCGACGGTGTTGCGGGCGATCAAGACCGGCAAGGCCCGCTCGGCGCACAAGGTGATCCCGGGGCTTCACCCCAAGCTTCCCGGCGGCGCTCAGGACGAGGTCAAGGCGATCTACGAGCACGCCGAGGAGCACCGCGAGGAATTCAACATCTACATCAAGGGCGAGGACGAGGATTTCGTCGAACCGGAGCCCGATGAGATGACCGACGAGGCCCTGACGGCGGAGGCGGCCACGGCCGCGGAAAGCGAGGAGTCGTGAGCGAGCAGATCAAGGTCGCCTACTGGCCCGGCTGCGTCTCGCGCGGCTTCACCACCGAGCTGCACGGCTCGATGGCGATCGCCGCCGAGAAGCTCGGCATCGAGCTGGTCGAACTCGACCGCGCCAACTGCTGCGGCGCCGGCGTGATCGCCGAGCACAACCAGGAGCTCGCCGACACGCTCAACGCCCGCACCTTCGCCCTCGCCCAGCAGACCGGGCTCTCGATGATGAACATCTGCTCGACCTGTCAGGGCGCGCAATCGGAGTGTCAGCAACGGCTGGATGCCGATTCCTCTTACCGCGCCCACATCAACGAGGTGCTTAGCGGCCAGGGACTCGCCTACGAGAAGGGCAAAGACGGCTTCACCAACAAGAACTTCCTCTGGCTGCTGGTCGAGGACTACGGCCTCGACCGCCTCGCCGAGAAGGTGACGCGCCCGCTCAGCGGCCTGCGCGTCGGCCCCTTCTACGGCTGCTACGTGGTCCGCCCCAAGGAGCGGCTCGGCTATGACGAGTTCCCCGAACGCGATCTCTACTTGGAGAAAGTGATCGAGGCGCTCGGCGGCGAGGTCGTCGAGTACGACGGCGCCCGCAAGTGCTGCGGCTTCCCGGTGATCACGATGAACCGCGACACCTCGCTGCGCCAGGCCGGCACCCACGTCGGTGACGCGCTCGACGCCGGCGCCGACTGCCTCGTCACCCCCTGCCCGCTCTGCCACCTCAACCTCGACATGCAGCAGCCCGAGGCGGCCAAGGTGGTCAACCGGGACCTGGGTCTCGCGGTCCTGCATCTGCCGCAGTTGGTCTCGCTGGCGCTTGGTGCGGAGCCGAAGCAGCTGGGCATGAGCAAGCACATCGCTTCGACCAAGTGGGTCGAAGAGCGGCTCGCTGCGGTTCCTGCCTGATTGGTGATCCAAACGTGATGAGCGGGTGCGCAGGGGTCTGCGGACGCGCTTCGCGCTGAGTGTCCGCAGACCCCTGCGCACCCGCTCTCCTCGATTCGAAAAAGCGGATCAGGCGGGAGCCAAGCTCGAAAGCTCAGCGGCTCAGTGGGCGTGACGGGCGATGGCGAGGGTGATCATCACGGTTGTGAAGATGATCGAGGCGAGTGCTACGCCGTTGGTTAGAAGGCGGAGGATCGCTTCGCGGCGCTCCCATTCTTTGCGCTCGATTCGATTGATGCGCTCCTCGATGCGGTCGATCCTTGCGTCTTCCCAGGTCGCCATGCACCGCTTAGTCTAGCAGACAAAACACTTCATACAAAAGGCAGGTGCGGTTGCGCTCTAGCCGGGACGGTCGAGGCCGACGCGGCGGGCCAGCCATTGGGCGCCGACGGTGTCGGTTAGGCCGTGGGCGACGATTGAGCAGATGATTGCTATCGCGGCGACGTCGAAGATCAGGGTGGCGTCGCCGACGTCGGACTTGAGCACGAAGAGGGCGAAGAGCATCGAGGCGACGCCCTTGGGACCGAACCAGGCCATGAAGAGCTTCTGCGGGCGCGGAATGCCGGTTTTGACGAAGGAGAGCAGCACCGCCAGCGGCCTCGCGACGATCAGGGCGAAGACGACGAAGACGATCAGCGGCGGAATGTCGTGGTGGAAGCCGGTGGCGACGATCAGGGCGCCGAAGACGAAGAAGGTGAGCACCTGCAGGATCGCGCTGGCGTTCTCGGCGAACTCGACGAAGCCCTCCGGGACGTCGCGCTCGCTCGCGGCCATGGCGATGCCGCAGACGAAGGCGGCGATCAGACCGTTGCCGATCGTCACTTCGGCGAGCCCAAAGGCGAAGAGGGCGATGCCGACCGCGTAGATCCCCTCGTAGCGCGCGGTGATGCCGCCGCCGGGCAGGCGATGGTGCAAGCGCCCGCCGAGCGTGCCGAGACCGATACCGACGCCAGCGCCGAAGAGCGCCTCGCCGACCAGCTTCGCCGCTTCGCCACCGGGGTCGCCGCCGGGGCCGGCGAGAACGAGGAAGAAGAGGACGAAGGGCAGGGCGAGACCGTCGTTGAGGCCGGACTCGAGATTGAGCGTGTGGCGGACCGAGGCCGGCACGATCCGCGAGGTGACGACCGCTGAGGTGACGACCGGGTCGGTAGGCGAGAGCACCGCCGCCAACAGCAGCGCCTCGGCCCAGCTCAGATCCGGGAAGAGCGCCTTGGCGGCGAGCCCGAGCAGGAGCATGGTGATCGGCATCGCGATCGCCAGCGCCCGCGCCACTGGGCTCCAGTGCCGCTGCAGCAGCTCGCGCTCAACGAACATGCCGTCGGAGAAGAGGGTGAGGATCAGCGCCAGCTCGACCAGCTGCACGATCGACTCCGACTGCGGGTCAATGTCGACGACGCCGAACGCGGCGAGCGCGATCCCCAGCGCCACCGAGAGCACCGAGGCGGAGAGCACGGTTCCCTTCATCACCCCCGAGAGCGCGGCGACCAAGGTCAGCAACCCGCCAAAAATCAAAACCCCATCGCCGAAGCCAATACCCACGGCAGTTCCTAGCTTCCGGTGCGCTTTATGTGCCTGTGGGCCACATAAGGCGCACCGGAACGCGAGCTAGCGGAGGAGGTCACGCTCTATGAGCAGCTCTGCGACCTGAACGGCGTTGGTGGCGGCGCCCTTGCGTAGGTTGTCGCCGGCGATCCAGAGGTTGAGGGTGCGCGCCTGGTCGGGGTCGCGACGCACTCTGCCGACGAGGACCTCGTCGCGGCCGGCAGCGTCGAGCGCCAGTGGGTACTTGCCGTTGGCGGGGTCGTCGACGACGATCACGCCGGGCGCCTCGGCGAGCAGGGCGCGGCAATCGTCGGGCGAGAGGTCCTCGCGGGTGCGGACGTTGACCGACTCCGAGTGGCCGCTGATCACCGGCACGCGGGCGCAGGTGGCTGAGATCGCCACCTCGTCGCCAAAGCCGAGGATCTTGCGCGTCTCCGCCATCACCTTGCGCTCCTCGGTGGTGTAGTCGTCGCCGTCCTTGAAGACCTCGACCTGGGGCAGCACGTTGAAGGCGATCTGGTGCGGGTAGATGCTCGGCGGCGGCACCTCTTCGCCGGCCAGCGCCGCCCGCGACTGGGCCAGCAGCTCCTCGATCGCCCGCTGGCCGGTGCCGGAGACCGCTTGGTATGAGGACACGACGAGGCGCTCGAGCCCGACCGCGCGGTGGATCGGCGCCAGCGCCATCATCATCACCATCGTCGTGCAGTTGGGGTTGGCGACGATGCCCTTGTGGCCGGCCGCCGCGTCGGGGTTGACCCCGGCGACGACCAGCGGCACGTCCTCGTACATGCGCCAGTAGCTGGTGTTGTCGACGACGACCGCGCCCGCCTCGACCAGCTGCGGCGCCCACTCGGCGCTGACCGAACCGCCCGCCGAGGACAGCACGACGTCAAGGCCTTGGATCGTCTCCCGGTTGAGCGGCCGGCACTCGAGAGTCGAGCCGTTCCACTCAAGCTGGCGCCCGGCCGAGCGCTCGGAAGCGAAGGGGACGACCTCGGCGGCGGGGAAGTCGCGTTCGGCGAGGATCTCGAGGATGGTCGAGCCGACCGCGCCGGTGGCGCCCAAGACTCCGACTCTGTAACCGTCGCCCGCCATCTCGGTGACCGGCCGGGTCAGGTACCGACCGTGGGACGGTGCTCGGCGCCTTCGGGGTCTTCGGCGCGCACGGCGTCGGCGCCCAGCCCGAAGGCCTGGTGCAGGACCCGGACCGCGTCGGGAACCCGCTCGGCGGAGATGACGCAGGAGATCTTGATCGGCGAGGTGGAGATCATCTCGATGTTGATCTCCTCGCCGCCCAGGACCTCGAAGACCTTGGCGGCGACGCCGGGGTGCGAGCGCATGCCGGCGCCGATGATCGAGACCTTGCCGATCTGATCGTCGGTGCGGATCCCCTCGCTGACGTCGCCGAGCGCGGCCAGCGCGTCGGTGGCGGTGGTCAGCTCGGCGCGGTCGATCGTGAAGGAGAGGTCGGCGAGCTCGTCGTCGCTAACCGGCTCGTTCTGGATGATCACGTCGACGTTGATCCCGGCCTCGGCCAGGGCATTGAAGATCTCGCCGGCGACGCCGGGCTCGTCGCGGATGCCGACAAGCGTGACCCGCGCCTCGTCGACGGAGTGGGTGATGGCTGTGACGAAGGGCTGCTCCATGGTCTCCTGCTCGGTCTCGTCCTCGCTGACGACGAGGGTACCGGGACCGTCATCGAAGCTGCTGCGGCAGTGAATGCGAACGCCGTGGTTGCGGGCGTACTCGACCGAGCGCAGCTGCAGCACGCGGGCGCCCGAGGCGGCCATCTCGAGCGTCTCCTCGAAGGTCGCGACCGGGATCTTGCGCGCATCGGGAACGATCCGCGGGTCGGCGCTGAAGACGCCGGCGACGTCGGTGTAGATCTCGCACACCTCGGCGTCGAGCGCCGCGGCGAGGGCCACTGCCGTCGTGTCGGAGCCGCCCCGCCCCAGCGTGGTCACGTCGTGACTGGTGGTCGAGACGCCCTGGAAGCCGGCGACGAGGACGATGTGGTCCTCCTCCAGGGCCTCCTCGATGCGCTCGGCGCGGACGTCGATGATCCGCGCCTTGGTGTGCGAGGAGTCGGTGACGATGCCGGCCTGGGAGCCGGTCAGCGAGATCGCCTTGTGGCCCATGTCGTGGATCGCCATCGCGCAGAGCGCGCATGAGATCCGCTCGCCGGTGGAGAGCAGCATGTCCATCTCGCGCGAGTCCGGGCGCTCGGAGATCTCCAGCGCCTGGGCGACCAGCTCGTCGGTGGTCTTGCCCCGCGCGGAGAGCACGGCGACGGCTCGCTTGCCGGCCTCGCGGGCGGCGACGATGCGTCGGGCGGCGCGTTTGATCTGCTCGGCGCCGGCCACCGAGCTGCCGCCGAACTTCATCACCACCGTGTTCGAGTTGCTTGCGGACATCGACCGCTGAGGATAGGTGGTCCTAAAGGCAAACGGACCGCAAACCGATGGGTTTCCCTAAGTGGAGCCGAGCACGACCGAAATGCCGACGATGCTGGCCGCGAACGCGGGCGGCGGCCGCGACGAACGCCTGGTGGTCGCGAGCCGCATCTCCTCGCTGCTCGCCCGTGCGCACAGCGTCGAGGACGTCGCTGCGATCGCCGTGCGTGAGCTGCACGAGTCCTTCGACTACTACCTCGCCGTCGTCCAGCGGCTCGATCCCGACGGCTCGCTGCGGGTCGTCGCCGGCGCCGGCCCGCTGGCCGAGGAGGTCGACGACTTCCTCGCCGTCGAGCAGCCGGTCGAGATCGGCGTCAACGGGCGCGTGGCGCGCACGGGCGAGCCGGCGATGATCAACGACACCCGCCTCGACTCCGACTACCTGCACCGCAACCCGCGCACCGACCCCGGCTCCGAGCTCTCGCTGCCGATCCGGGTGGCCGGCAGCGTCTGGGGCGTGATGAACCTCGAGCAGGAGGAGCCCGGCGCCTTCGCCGAGGAGGACCTGCTGCTGGCCCACATCGTCGCCGGCCAGCTCGGCTCGGCGATCTACCGCTGCCAGCTCGTCGACGAGCTCGAGGGCGCCTTCCTCACCACCCTGGGCGTGCTCGCCGATGCGGTCGAGCTGCAGGACGCCTACACCGCCGATCACGCCAACGAGGTCGCCGATCTGGCGGTCGCCGTCGGCAGGCGAATGGGAATTGGCGGACCCGAGCTAGACCGGCTGCGCTACGGGGCGCTGCTGCACGACGTCGGCAAGATCGGCGTGCCCGGCGAGCTGCTGCGCAAGGCCGGCCCGCTCAGCCCGGAGGAGCGGCAGAAGATGGACGCCCACACCGCGATCGGCGCCCGCATGCTCGAGCGCATCCCCTTCCTCGCCCCGGTCGCGCCGCTAGTCCGCTCCGCCCACGAGCGGGTCGACGGCGGCGGTTACCCGGACGGGCTGCGCGGCGAGGAGATCCCACGCGGGGCGATGATCATCGCCACCTGCGACGCCTACCACGCGATGACCTCGGACCGCTCCTACCGCAAGGCAATGCCGAAGGAGTCAGCGGTCAGCGAGCTGCACGCGGGCGCCGGTACGCAGTTCGACATCGCCGTGGTTGAGGCACTAATCGCTGAGCTGGATTAAGGCGAGCTACTCGCCGCCGGCGCCGCCGAGGTTGCCGAGCATCGCGTGCTCGGCCATGCGGATCAGACCCAGGGCCATGTGGGGCCGCATGTCGCTGGTCCGCACCCGCACGTGCGAGCCGTGCGGGCCGATCACCTCGACGATCGTGCAGACGTCGCCGATCTGGCAGTCCTCGCCGTAGTCGGCTTCCAATGCCTCCATCTGGGCGGTGACCACCTGCCCCATCTTGCTCTGGTCGATCGGCATGGCCTTGGAGACTACAGACGCACCCGGGACGCGGCGCCTATTTGAAGGTTTTTTCGTCGCTCAGCTCGAGCATCTTCTCCTGGACCGAATCGCCGGAGTTGTCTTTGAAGCTGAGCGTCCCGGCGACGACGATCGAGTTGCGAATCGCTTCGACGTTGGCTTTGTTTTCGGGATTCGACTGGGCCGCGAGGATCGCCGCCGCGCCCGACACCTGCGGTGCCGCGAAGGACGTGCCGGTGCCCCAGCCGAGTCCGCCACCGCGGTCCTCGGGCATCTCGCCCCGGATGCAGACGGCCGGCGCGGCGATGTCGATGACCGTGCCGAAGTTGCTTTCGGTGTAGGACTGGTCGTCTTCGCCCTTTTTGCCGGTGTCGCCCCCCTGTTTGACCGGGTTGCAGCTGGCGAGCCACCACGACGTGGCTGTCCCGCCCGCGGCGCCGTCGTAGTCGGCGGCTCCGGAGACGGTTATCGCGGTCGGGTTTTTCGCGTAGTCCGATTTGCTCGCGTCGCTGGTCTCGTTGCCGGCGGCAATGACGACGACCACGCCGGCTTCGATTGCTTTCGTCATCGCTTCGCTGGCGCTGGTCCGCGTGCAGGGCAGCGTTTCGCAGCCGAGGCTCATGTTGACCACCTCAATGCTTTTCGCGTTTTCGATCACCCAGTTGAGCGCCGCGACCACCTCCGACTCCAAGGCTTTGGGATCGAGCACCTTTGCCGACCAGATGCGCACGCCAGGGGCGACGCCGACCACCCCTTCTTTGTTGTCGATGGCGCCGAGAGTGCTGGTGACCAGGGTCCCGTGCCCACTCGCCTCGTCGTTGCCGACCCCTTCCGTGCAGGTAGCCGACATCAGGTTGCCGGTGCAGTAAACCCGTTTGAGGATGTTGATATCCGTCTCTTTGGCGCTGACCCCGGCGTCGATCACGGCCACGTCGGCGTTGATCGTGTAGTCGTTTGATTCGTTGATCAACAGCGCTTTGTTGGCAAAGGCGCCGATCCGTTTGATGCCAGTGGAGGTCGTCTGCGTCAGCGCGGCATCGACCCCGTCGGGCCTGACCGCCCGCACGCGCGGATCCTTCCGCAGCCCTTCGACCGCGTCCGTGGGCAGGGCCGCCGAGTAGCCGATCGGGGCGTAGTGGTAGACGAATCCCAGCTTGCCGCCGCGGGGACCCACCTGCGCCTGCCCGACCGCGCCCGGTTCGTCGATCGAGCTCTCCAGCACGACTATGTAGCGCCCCATCTCAGGTGGCTTCTCGGCGGCAAGCGCGACCGATGTCGCAACGAGGACGAGAAAGACACCCAGGGCGGTAGCCGCTCCACGCATATGAGCAGGATCTCAGCCCACTCCGAAAAGTCAAAAAAATTCTTTCAATTCCACGTGTCCTAGATCACACTTTTAGATATATCTATCCGATAGATCTATCGTCATGGACCTCAGCCCAACCGCCTACGTCATCCTCGGCATGGTCAGCCGCGAGGCGCGCTCGGGCTATGAGATCAAGGCCGCGGTCGACAGCTCCACCCGCTTCTTCTGGGCGGCCAGCTACGGGCAGATCTACCCGGAGCTGAAACGGCTCTCCGAGGCCGGGCTGGTCGCGGGGATCGACGCCCCGACCGGCGAGCGCAAGCGCACCGTCTACGCGATCACCGCCGACGGTGAGGCCGAGCTGGTGGACTGGCTGCGGCGGCCGCCCGAGGTCGCCGAGATGCGCGAAGAAGGCTTGCTGAAACTGTTCTTCGCCGACGTGCTGCCGCCTGAGGACGCGCTGGCGACTCTGCGGGCGATGCGCGCGCGGCGGCTCGAGCTGGTGGCGCGCCTGCGCGGCATGGAACCGATGACTTTGGAGAAGGACCCCTTCTCGCTGATGGTGCTGCAAGGGGGGATCGAGTTCAACGAGTGGTTTGCAGACTGGTGCGAGCGGATGGAGGAGCGCCTCCTCGACGCCGCTCGGCCCGAAAGGAGCAACTGATGTTCGACGCCCTCGCCCGCTTCGCCGACGGCAAAGCCCGTCGGATCGGCATCTTCGCGATCCTCTTCTTCCTCCTCGCTGGCGTCATCGGCGGTGGCGTTGCCAGCCGGCTCGACCCCTACGGCGCCGACGACCCCGCCACCGAGACGGTCGAATCGCGCGAACGCCTGCACGATGCCGGGCTGAGCATCCCGGCGGTGCTCGTCGTGGTCAAGGACGCGCCCGTTGGCGCGCCGGCGACGCGGGCCCGAGTCGAGGCGCTGGAGCGCAGCTTGCGACGCCGCCCCGACGTCAAGTCGGTCACCGGCTACTACGACACCCACTCCCCCGTCTTCGTCTCCCACGACCGTCGCTCCACCTACTTCGCCGTCTCGCTGAAGACCTTCGACGACAAGGAGTGGCAGGAAGCGGGCGCCGACATCGCCGATCGGCTCTCCGGCAAGCCGGACGTTGTGGTCGGCGGCGCGGCCGTCGCCCAGGAGCAGATCAACAAGCAGGTCGAGCAGGACCTGCGGACGGCCGAGATGCTCGCCTTCCCCCTTCTCTTCCTGCTCTCCTTCCTCTTCTTCCGCAGCCTCGTCGCCTCGCTGCTGCCGCTGATGATCGGCGGCCTGGCGATCGTCGGCACCTTCCTCATCCTCCGCCTCGCCAGCGAGGTCGGCTCGATCTCGATCTTCGCCCTCAACCTGACCACGGCGCTGGGGCTGGGCCTGGCGATCGACTACAGCCTCTTCGTCGTCTCCCGCTATCGGGAGGAGATCGCCAAGGACGGCCCGGGCCTGCCGGCGATGCGGCGCGTGCTGGCAACGGCCGGGCGCACGGTCTTCTTCTCCTCGCTGACGGTCAGCGCCGCGCTTGCCTCGCTGCTCGTCTTCCCGCAGCGCTTCCTCTACTCGATGGGACTCGGCGGGGCGCTGGTCGCACTGTTCGCGGCGCTGATCTCGCTCACCGTGCTGCCCGCGGTGCTGACCCTGCTCGGCACCCGGGTCAACTCGCTCTCGCCGCGCTTCCTGCAGCGCCGCGCCGAGGCCGACACCCGGCCCGACGAGCACGGCTTCTGGTACCGGCTCTCCCGCTTCGTCATGCGCCGGCCGGCGCCGGTGGCGACGGTCAGCGCCCTGCTGCTGATCGCGATGGGCATCCCCTTCTTCAACATCAAGTTCGACACCGTCGACCCGACGGTGCTGCCGACCTCGACCAGCGCCCGCCAGGCTTACGACACGGTCAGCTCCGAGTTCCCGCCCTACCGCGAAACTCCGATCTGGGTCGATGTCGAAGGCGGCGGGCCGGCGGCGGCAACGCGCTTCGCGGCCCAGGTGCGCCGGCTGCCCGGTGTCGCCGAAGTCAACCCACCGCAGCGCCTGAAAGGCGACGTGACCGCGCTGCAGGTCGTCTCCGCTCACCCCTTCGTCTCCGAGGCCAGCCAGACGACGGTCAAGCGGATCCGCGAGCTGCAGCCACCACCGGGCGCGACGACGCTGGTCGGCGGCGCCACGGCCGACTTCATCGACCTGCAGACCAGCCTCGTCCGCCACCTGCCGATCGTGTTGGCGATCATCGTCGTCGCCACCCTGGTCGTCCTCTTCCTGATGACCGGCTCGGTGATCCTGCCGATCAAGTCGCTGTTGATGAACTTCCTCAACCTCAGCGCCGTCTTCGGCCTGTTGGTGCTGATCTTCCAGGACGGCCGGCTCGAGGGCTTCCTCGACTACAGCAGCCCGGGGGCGATCGAGCAGACGATGCCGATCCTGCTCTTCGCCGTCGCCTTCGGCCTCTCGACCGATTACGCCGTCTTCCTCTTGTCGAGGATCAAGGAGGCGCGCGACAACGGCGCCTCGGACTCCGAGTCGGTCGCGATCGGGCTCGAGCGGACCGGCCGCATCGTCACCGCCGCCGCCCTGCTCTTCGCCGTCGCGATGGGCGCCTTCGCCACCTCCCAGATCATCTTCATCAAGGAGAACGGCGTCGGCACCGCCCTTGCCGTCCTGATCGACGCCAGCATCATCCGCGCCCTGCTCGTCCCCTCGCTGATGGAGCTGCTGGGCAAATGGAACTGGTGGGCGCCGAAACCGTTGCGCAAGCTGCACGAACGCTTCGGGATCTCAGAGACCGGCCCTCGAAGCTTGGAGCAAGCCGAGAAGCTCGGCGTCAGCTTGAGCGTGGAACAGCACCGGCGCGATCCACGAATGCGGATCGCGCCGGATTGCTGCCCGCCTACTCTCGGGTCAAGGGACTAACCCAGCCCATTTCAGGCCTTCGTGAGCACCGCTCAACTTCAATTCACCGATGCCGTCGATCGACGCCGGCTGACCGCCTGCTAGGAGTTCATTTTGCGGCCCCTGTTCAACGCTGTGGATCACGGTCTCTTCTTTGAAGCTCCCTTTGGCACCTTTGACACTGTTCTTGCCGGTGATCGTGCACGTTTCGCCGGCCGCGCAGATTTCGCCCAGTTCGATCGTCAGGAATTCGGTGCCTTTAGCTGGTTCGAACAGGACGATTACGTCTTTTTCACCGTTTTTTAATTCGTATAACTTCAATAAGCCTTTGAGTGCTTTGGACCTAATTACTCCTTTTTCGGATCCAGTATGTGGTTCACAATTTTTGCTCTGAACCCCATTGAGAAACGTCACGCAATGTAAGAATTCCGTTATGTTTTCGCCACCGATCGTTCCTCCCGTTTCGAGTCTGGCATTTTTAAAGTGACCTTCTGTGCATAAGATTTTGACTTCTGTGCCACCAATGGTTTTGAATAACAGCTGCATGTGAGCCGTTAAAATCATCGCGACAGTAGGTAATAATTCGCTGGTTACTGCGACTAATTTGCCTTCCGCGGTTACGATATTCCAGCTGGCGCCCGCTTCCGCCTGTACCGAGCTCGTGGTGAGTGCCACCAAGCCCGCGATCACTCCAAGGAGACCGAGCACAGCAAGCCCGCCCTTTAACCGAGTCATTTCCATTCCTCCTAGTTTGAGCTACGATCCTTGCCACTCAGCAATTTTTGATCATAGTCGCTCAACAGGCGAACGGATGGACTGGCAAAGGTGTTTTCTAGCTGCGCCGCAGCGACGTGACGCGCCGCGCCGTACCCCTACTCAGTCGCCGAACTTGGTGCCCTGCGAGCCCTTGGCGAAGGCGCAGCGGAAGCGCTCGGGGGTGCCGACCGAGGCGCCGCCGGCGAAGCCGCCGTGGTTGTAGTTGTCGTAGACGGTGATGTAGTTGAGCGTGTCGGGGAGCGGGTCGGCGGGCATCGGCACTGGGTCGGGCTCGCCGAGGTTGCCGTTGCCCTTGGAGCCGACCGAGGCGCCCTCTGAGCCGGCGGCGCGGCCGCCGGCCGTGGTCGTGGTCAGGTCACCGCTCATCTCGCGCATGTCCTTGATCCCGTTTTTCGGGTCCTTGAACTCTTCGGCGGCGGAGGTGAGAACCGAGTCGTCGATCTTGCTGGCCAGCTTCACCTTCGGCGCGGCGCCGATCAGCTGCGCCGCGGTCGGCAGCCAGCCGCCCTCCTTGACGCACTTCTGCGCCGCGTAGACGTAGTCGTTCTTGCCCGTGTCTTTGGGCGGCAGCGGGTAGAAGCCCGACTGCATGCACCAGGTGCCGAGGTCGACCGCGTCGGGGATCGGGCAGTTGACCGAGAGGTCCTTCTTGGTCGCGTTGCCGAGTCGCTTCGACTGTTTGGCGAACTTGACCGGCGGCAGGTAACGGGCTGGGATCTTGCCGTGGCTGTCGAGGCGCACGACACCACCCCCTCCCCCCTTCTTGGCGGGGGCGAGGCCACCCATCGAGAAGACCAGGGCGATCAAGGAGACGAACAGGGCCGAAGCAGAGAGGAGTCGCGGCAGTGGGTCGGGGCGTCGCCTTGAGGTGAAAATGCGTGGTGAGCTCATTCCTGTCCTTTTCCTTTTGCCGGGACGAGGTCGCCCTGGGTGGCTTTGGCGTTGTCGGCGCCCTTGGTTCGCTCGTCGCTCGCCAGGCCGGTGAGCGAGAGTGAGCCGTCGGCAGCGATATCGGCGCTTGCCAACACCGATTCGCCGACCGCCAGTCCGCTCGCATCGATCCCGGCCGGAACAGTGAAAAGCAGGTCGTGGCCGGCCTCGCGAACGTCGTCGGCCGAGACCAGCAGCTGGCTCGTAGTCGGACAGACCGCGGCGACGATCCCCTCGAAGTCGGCGTGGGTGAACGGAGCGCCCGCGGCGGAGATGCCGCGTTGTCGCAGTGTGGCTTTGAAGGCGATCGGGCCTGGCGCCGGCAGGGCCGGGTCGAGCGCGCAGGTGGCGGTTGCCGGCGCGGGTGGCAGAGGTGCGGCCGACGGCGCTGGTTCCACCGGCGCTGGCACTGGCGGAGAGTCCGGAGTTTCCTTAGTCGGTTCCGGTTCGGCCTCGCCGCTCGCATCCGCCCTCCCTTGACCACCCGTAAGGGAGGGAGGGTCCACTGACTCGCTCATCGTCAAGCCCGCCGACGAATCCGTTTCGATGCCAACGGCAAGCGAGGCGTAGGCGCCCAGGACCGGCAGGGGCGGGACGGCGCCCGTGGGATCCGGAGCGACGTGCACGAAGAGCGACGTGCCCTGATTGGAGACCGCGTAGCCCGGCGCAGCGGGGTCGGCGTCGATGTAGGTGACGATCCCGGCGAGCTTCGCTTTTGCCTTCGTCCCGGTCTTCACCCGTTTGCCGGCCTCGGCCAGGGTGCCGTTGGCGAGGACGCGGATCGGCACTTCGACCTGGGCGCCCGCCGGGGGCAACTTGCCGGCGTGCACGGCGCTCATCACCCCACCGACTTCGGCCACCGTGTAGCTGCTCGCGGCAGGATTGACGTGGACCACCGTGCCGGCGAGGGCCTGGTCTTCCGGCTCGGTCGCTTCTTTTTCGTCCTGCGGTTCGGCAGCGCCGCCGACCGGTTCTTCCTCGGCCGCTTCGAAGCTTCCACCTTCGGCCGGGACGATTGGGGTGAAGGCCGACGATTCTTCTTCGCCGCCAAAGCCTCCACCCGATTCGGATGCGTCAGCGAGTAGCTCTTCTTCCGCACCTTCTTCAGTTTCGCCGCTGCTCAGGCTGGGCATTTCGATGATCTGGTAGGGGGCCGTCGCCAGGGTGCCCGCGGCGCTGGGGCCGATCGCGACGCCGGCGAAGAGGCCGAAGCCGAGCGCAACCGCCGACAGCGGCGCCGCCCAGCGGCGGTCGGTGACCGGCAGGGCGGCCCAGCGCAGCAGGCGCCGGTACCCGGTCTCGCTCCCGTTTGCCGCGCGCGGCGGAGCGAGCACGTCGCGGAGGCGCTCGATCACGGCGCGGCTACCGTCCCCGGGCTCACCTTTGGCATCAGGTCCTTGCCGCACTGCCAGCAGAAGACCGAGCCCTGGGCGTAGAGGGCGCCGCAGTTGCCGCAGGCGCCCGCCGCGCCGGCCTGATCGAGCTTCAGCATCCGCTCGACCTCGCTCAGCTCGGCGTCGAGCTGCTGCAGCTTGGCCGCCTGGCGGGTGAGAACGTCGAGGCGGAAGTGGTCGCGGCGCGCCATCTCATAGGCGAGGCCACCGAGGTCCCACTGGGCATCGATCAGCTCGCGGGCGAGCCGGTCGCGTCGTTTCTCGAGGTCGCCGCTCACTTGATCACTTCCGCTCCGCCTTCGCCGCCGCCGGGGGCCGTCGACTTGTCGATCGGCGGTGGCTTGCCCGGCGTGGCGATTTCGTTGGGCAGGTTTTCGCTCTGCTTGACGTAGTCCTCGCCGCTCGTGTTGCCGAGCTCTTCCAGGTCGCCTTCGCTCGCCTTGACCGCGTTGCCGGTGCCATCCCCGCCGCCTGACTTCTTGGCTTTCTTGGTGCCCCCACCGCCGAGGCCACCCGAGGTGTTTTTCGACGAGCCCGACCCTTCGCCGACGCTTTCTTCGCCGCCGCCTCCGCCCTGGACCCGAACCACCTGCGGCGCCGGGACCGCCGCCGTGTCGCTGTTGCCCTTGCCGATCAGGACACCGACCAGCAGCATCAAGCCGAGGATGGCGATGCCGCCGACGGCGGCGAGTGGCGCGAAGTCGCGCTGGGGCTTCTGCGGCTCCTCGCCGGCAGCGGCGACTGACGCCGGCTCGCTCTTCGGCTCCGCCGGCTTGGCGCTGCCAGCCATGTAGTGGCGGTAGTCGACCCGCGGGCCGCCGCGGCGCTGGCCGCACTCGAGGCAGTAGCGCTGGTCATCCGCCAGCGGGACGCCGCACTGCTCGCAAATCTCAGCCACCTTCTCCTCCTCCCGATTCCGCGTCGGTCAGGGCCGGGAACTCGGACAGCTTCAGCTCGGCGCCGCTTGGATCGCCGACGAAGAAGACCGTGTATTTGAGCTTTTTGCGCTCCGGCTTCAGGTGTTCGATCGCGCCGCGGCCAGCGGCGACGACTTCGTCGCCCTTGCGCGCGACGACGTAGATCAGCAGGCGGCGCTGGTCTTCGCCGGTCTCGTTGACGACGTCGCCGCTGGCCGAGATGCCGGAGACCGGATCGCCCTCCAGCTTTGGCTCGGAGACCTCAATCGCGGGGATCTCACCCGAGTAGGCGCCACCGCCGGCGCCGACGGTTACTTTGACTGCCTTCGGCTTGCCCACACCCAGCACCTGATCGTTGACCCATTCGGCGTCGCCGTGGGCGGGGATGTAGGGAACGGAGGCGAGGGCGGGCTCGAGTCCGGGAATGTCGTTTTTGTAGAAGGGCTTGCCCTTGCCGTCGGTGACCTCGATCAGGATCGGCACTTCGGTCAGGTTCTCGTCGGAGTCGTTGTGGAGGTCGACGACGACGGCGCTGCTGCCTTCGCTGCCGCTCAACACCGTGGTCGAGGTCACCTTGACGTCGGGGTTGCGGCGCTTGATCTCGAGGCCCTCTTCGCTGAGCAGCTGGGTCCCGCCTTCCGCTTCCAGTTCGGCGCTCTTGCTCTGCGTCGACTGGCAGGCGCTGAGGCTCACTGCTGCCACAAAAATCGCCACCCCGGCGCAGACCGGCCGAACTGCATCAACTTTTCCACCTGCCAGATAGACAAGTTGATGCAGTTTGTGACGGCGGGTCATCCGAAACCACCGCTTACGTACTCGAGGGTGCGCTCGGCAACGGGCGAGCGGAAGACCTGCTCGGCCTCGCCGTACTCGATCAGGTCGCCCAGATACATGAAGGCGACGTGGTCGGCGACGCGCTGGGCCTGCTGCAGGTTGTGGGTGACGATCACGATCGCGATCTCCGAGCGCAGAGCGACGATCGTCTCCTCGATCGTCTGGGTCGAGATCGGGTCGAGCGCCGAGCAGGGCTCGTCGAGCAGCAGCACCTCGGGGCGCACCGCCAATGAGCGGGCGATGCAGAGCCGCTGCTGCTGACCGCCGGAGAGCGCCAGCGCCGGGTGGTCGAGGTTGTCCTTGACCTCCTCGAAGAGGCCGGCGCGGTGCAGCGCTTCGGTCACCGCCGGCTCCAGCTCCCGCTTCGAGGGCCGCTTAGAGCCCCGCTCGCGCAGCCCGTAGGCGACGTTGTCGAAGATGCTCATCGGGAACGGGTTGGGCTGTTGGAAGAGCATGCCGACGCGACGGCGCAGCCAGGTGACGTCGTAGCCGTCGACGTCCTCGCCGTCGAGCAGGATGCGGCCGCCACGGGTCGCCGCCGGGGTCAGCTCGACCAGGCGGTTGAGCGAGCGCAGCAGCGTCGTCTTGCCGCAGCCCGAGGGACCGATCAGGGCCAGTACCTCGCCCTGGCGCACGGTCAGCGAGACCTCGTTGACCGCCAGCTTGAGGCCGTAGGCGATGCTCAGCTCCTCGGTCCTCATCCGCTCCACCGGGGTGGTGGCGGCGCGGGGCAGGCGCTTCAGGCGTGCCGTCGCCGTCGGCGCGCTGGGGGCGTGGCCGTTGTCGGCGGCGGGTGCCGGCACCACGGTCGGCGCCTCGGCGACCTCGATCCGCCGCACCGGCGGCGGCAACTGCGCGGCCACGGCCAGCGGCTCGCGCACGCCCTCGCCCTCGGGCCTCAGTGCGTCCACGACTTCCCTCTCCCGCGCGTGATCATGTCGACGGCGAAGTTGAGCGCCAGCACTATCGCCAGCAGCACGAAGGCCGCCGCGTAGGCCTTCTCGGGCTGGCCCCCTTCGCCGGCGGGGCTGTTGTGGAAGACGTAGGTGGTGAGCGTGCTGCCGTTGCCGGTCAGCAGGTCCCAGCCCGGCAGGCCGCCGTTCGGTTCGAAGCGCAGGGTCGCGCCGAGCAGGATGAAGACGATCGCGGTGTCGCCGATGATGCGGCCCATGCCGAGCGTCACCCCGGTGCCGATCCCGCGGCGGGAAGCGGGCAGCAGGACGCGGCGGATGGTCGAGGCACGGTCCTTGCCGAGCGCGTAGGAGGCCTCGCGCACGTGGCGGGGGATCGAGTGCAGCGCCTCGCGGGTCGCGCCGACGACCAGCGGCAGCGCGATCAGCGACATCATCGCGCCGGCGACGATGAAGGAGCGCCCGAGCGGGGTCGCCCCCTCCCCGGTCGGCGAAAGGAAGCTGAAGAAGCTCTGCTGGAAGACGATCAGGCCGAAGATCGCCAGCACGATGCTGGGCGTGCCGGCGACGATCTCGACCCCCGACTCGACCGCTCGCGCCAGCCAGGCGGGCCGCGCGTACTCGGTCAGCCAGACCGCGATCGAGACCCCGAGCGGGCCGGCGATGGCGGTGCCGAGCATGGCGACGACGAAGGTGCCCAGGATCGGGTCGAGGAAACCGCCCCCGGTCTCCCCGAGGCCGGGCAGGGGATGGCTGAAGACGTCGGAGAAGCTCAGGTACTGCAGGCCCCGAACGAGCATGTAGAGGACGATCGCGGCGGCGATCGCACAGAGCAGCAGGCCCGCGCCCCAGGCGAGGCCGACACCGATGCGGTCGCCGATGCTCCAGGACTCGTTGCCGCGAATGCGCTCCCAGAGACCGGGCGCAGGTCGGGGCTGTGCGTGCACGCTCACCCTCTGTCCCTCTTCCGGTGCGCTTTATGCACGCGTGGGGTCCAAAAGGCGCACCGGAAGCTGAAGCTCATCGCGCCGCCAGGGTGTATTTGCGCATCGAGCGCCGGGCCACCCAGCCGGCGAAAGAGAGGAAGGCGCTGGAGATCAGCAGGACCGCGGCGAAGGCGTAGATCGTCTGGCCGGAGGGCGTGACCGAAAGCTCGTCGGCGTGGTCGACGATCGCGGCGGCGAAGGTGAGGGCCGGCTCGAAGAAGAAGGTGACGCCGTCGAGCGGGTTGGGCGCGAAGGCGTGCGAGCCCGAGACCATCGAGAGCATGATCGCCTCGCCCAGCGCCCGCGCCGTCGCCAGCACCGCGGCGGCGACGATCGCCGGTCGCGCCGCGCGCAGGCCGACGGTGCGCAGGGCGCGAAAGCGGTTGACGCCAAGCGCCGCGGCGCCCTCGGTCCAGCCGCGCGGCACCGAGCGCAGCGCGTCGGTGACGATCGCGATCATGATCGGCGAGATCATCACCGTGAGCACGAGCACGCCGACGATCAGGCCGGTGCCGTCGAGCTGGATCACGTACTGGACCGATTCCTTTTCGGCGCCGGAGATGAGGTCGTTGCCGACGAAGGGGACGAGGACGAGCAGCGCGATCAGGCCGTAGATGACCGAGGGCACGGCAGCCAGCAGGCGGATCACCGGCTGCAGGACCTTCGCCAGCCAAGGCGGCGCGAACTCGACGATGAACATCGCCGAGAGCAGCGAGAGGGCGGTGCCGATCAGCACCGCGCCGCCGGTGATCAGCGCGGTCGAGTAGAGCAGCGGCCAGGCGTGCAGCGTGTAGACGTAGTCGTCGGGGTTGGCCGGCGAGTTGAAGATGTTGGTCAGCTGTTCGTCGACGTTGCCGCCACCGCCGAACCAGGCCAGCCCGTTGTGGGAGAACGACGGCCACGCCTTCGCGAAGACGAAGACGATCATGAAGGCGATCAAGAGGAGCACCGCAGCGGAGAGCGCACCGAGCACGAGCTCGGTGCGCTGGTCCGTGCGGTCGCCAGGCTGCCCCTCGGCTGGCGCGGCCTTGGTCACTAGTGAAGCGGCACCCAATCGGTGCCGACGATCGACGCGGCGGTGCTGGTGTGGGTGATCCACTTGATCCACGCCTTGGCCGCTCCCTTGGGAGCGCCGCGAGTGACCATGTAGAAGTTGCGCGAGCCGCCGTACTGACCGGACTTGGCGTTGCGCAGCGTGCACGGCACACCCTGGTATGGGACCGCGTGCAGGCCATTGGTGAAGTAGAGCGAGACGTAGCCGATGCCGGCTTCATCGCTCGTCACCAGCTGCTGGATCAGGCCGTTGGAGGTCTTCGGGCTGGCGCCGCCGAAGACGCGGGTCGCGCCCATGAAGATGCGCTGGAAGGCGTCCTGAGTACCGGAGCCGGGGGTACGCACGTAGATGTCGATCGTGCCGCGCTGGGTTGCGCCGGGAACGCTGCTCCAGGTGCGCACGCCACCGCCGAATATCGCTTGCACGCCGGCCTGGTCGATGGTCGGCAGCGGGTTGGCGGTGTTGGTGACGATGCAGACCGCGTCGCGGGCGATCTTGGTGAAGACGAGTCCACCGGGGTCGCTCGGCTTGGGGTCGCGGGAGGAGTTGCCGATCGTCACGCGGCCGGCGGCGGCGTCGGCGACGCCAATGTCCGAGCCGCCCTGCAGCAGCTTGAAGTTGACGCAGTGGCCGCAGACCGAGAGGTACTTCTTGGCCAGCAGCGAGACCAGCGGCGCGACCGAGGTGGAGCCGCTCATCGTGATCGTCGGCTTGGCCGCTGCCGTGGCCGGGATGGCAGCGGTGAGTGTCAGCGCGGCGACAGCCAGCACTGAGAGAAGACGGGTGCGCTTCGTCATTGAGATAGCTCGCTCCTAGTGACGTATTCAGGACGGGTTTCGAACCCGGCTAGTGTCGAGTCACCCCCTTGGTGTGAAGTGAATGGCGCGTAACCGTCTGGATAAGAACTGGTTACAAGGCGGTCACACATTGGTCACAAGCGGGGCATTGCTTGGCGGCAAGGTTCCGCTGTGCCTTCGCCTTGCCTTGCCGGGAAGAGGAACAGTGGAAGCCCCGGGTGGGTCGCGCTGCTGATGGTCGCTGCCTGCGCCTTGGTCGGGCCGGCCCCGGCGGGCGCCACCGTCTCAGGCGTCACCGTGCTGGGCGGACCCAGCGCCGACGTGGTCGAAGCGGGCGACGCGGCGATGGCCGAAGACGGAACCGGCGGCATCGTCTACCTGAAGCTGGAAGGCGGTCATCGTCACGTCTTCGTCGCCCGCTTCGCCGGCTCCTGGGAAGCGCCGCAGCGGGTGGACGTCGGCCAGGCCTTTGACTCGAGCTGGCCGCGGATCGCCGCCGGCGACGGCGGTCGGCTGCTGGTCACCTGGGTGCAGGAGCTCGGCCTCGGCAGCGACCGCATGTTCTCGGCAAGCCTCGATCCCGGCGCCAAAGGCTTCCAGGCACCGGTGCCGGTCGACATGAACGTCGGCGAAGCGACCGCCACCTTCCCCGACCTGGCGATGAACGCCGGCGGCCAGGCCTACCTCACTTACCTCGTGATCACCGACGAAAGCCCGCTCAACCCGCCCGGCTTTCTCGGCCTCGACGTCAAGGTCGCCCGCTACGGCAACCGACTCTGGTCGGTGCTCGGCAACCCGCTCGATCGCAACCCGGCGACGCCGATGCCCAAGCCGAGCGCCGCCAGCGGACCGAAGATCGGCATCGACACCCTCGGCGGGGCGGTCGTCGCCTGGCGCGAGCCCGACGACGAATTCGTCAACCGCGTCTGGGCCCGGCGCGTGTTCGGGTCGACCTTCGGTATCCCCCTGCAGGTCAGCCCAGGTAGTTGGGAAGGCGTGCCGCTGCGCGGTGAAGCCGATGCCTTCGACCTTGACGACGCCGGCTTCGGCCAGGCCGCGGTCGCCTTCCGCCAGCAACCGGGCCAGGGCAGCAAGCTGAACGCGCCGCGCCTCTTCGTCAACGAGATACCCGACGCCTTCGCCGAAGGCGCCAGCGCTTTCCGCGGGGCGCGGCTGATCGACGGTGGCGTTCGCGGGGCGCTGGGAGCGCCGAGCGCCGCGGTCGAGCCCGAAGGCGGCTTCCTCTCCGGCTTCTCATCGGGCCCGGCGACGCTGCTCGCCGCCGGTGACAACAGCGAAGTTCAAGCGGCCGAGCCGGCCAGCGACGGTGGCAGCTCGATCGCCGGCGAACCGCTGGTCGACCTGGCCGAGACCGGCGCCGGCGTCGCCGCCTGGAAGGAACTGCGGGGCGGAGCTGGGACGGTGGCGGTGCGCGAACTGCGCGCCGACGGCGTCGACGAAGCGGCGGCGCTGAGCGCTCCGGGTGGCGGCCCGATCGGCGACCTCCACCTGGGGGGCTCGGGATTCGGCGACGCGATCGTGGTCTGGCGCCAGGGCGAGGGAGCCAAGGCCCAGATCGACGCCGCGGTGCTCGACGCCCCCCCTGACCAGTTCTTGGTCGAAGTCCCGGTCGGCTGGCAGCGCAAAGCGACGATGCGGGTCAAATGGAACGCCGCCGAAAACGCGATCGGCGCTCTGCGTTACTCGGTCAGCATCGACGACGAACCGATCGGCAAGAAGACGACGCGCCTGCACGCGGTGCTGAAGAGCAAGAAGATCGGCGACGGGCACCACCGCCTGCAGATCTTCGCGATCGACGCCAACGGGCAGGAAACCGGCAGCCGCAAAGCCGACCTGCTGGTCGACCGCAAGCCGCCGCGGATCAGCTTGCGCGCGCGCGGCGCCCGGCTCGCGGTCGTGGTCGCCGACCGCGTCAGCGGCATCAAGGGCCGGGCGCTGAAGGTCTCTTTCGGCGACCGGGGTGGGGCGCGCGCCTCCGGCGCCGCCGCGCTGGTGAGCAAAGGCAAGCGGAAAAGCAGGAGGAAGCGGCCGGTGGTCGTTCGCCACACCTACGCCAGCGGCGGCTCCTACCGGGTGACCGTGCAAGCGAGCGACCGCGCCGGTAACAAGAAGAGCTTCACGCGGGTGGTCCGGGTCGGATGAGGGGGCGGGTCGGATGAGGGGTCTAGGTCGGATGAGCGCGGCGCGGCGTCTCCTGCTTTGTGGAGCCGCGGCACTGGCGGCGCTGGCCCTCCCTGCCGGCGCCCAGGGCTTTTACGACAACGGTTTCGACAACGCCCCTGGCGCCCTGCTCGTCTCCGCCGACTACGGCCGGCTCGAACAGGGCGACGACACGACCCGCTTCGCGACGATCTCAGCCGACGGCCGCTACGTCGCCTTCGAAACCTTCTCGCGCAACTTCTTCGCCGATGACGACCCCGATCCGGCGGGCGCTTATCGCGCCGGCGGCATCTTCCGCTTCGACCTGCAGACACGGGCGCTGACCAAGGTCGCCGACGGCAACCTCTTCGCGGAGGGCACCAACGCCTTCCTGCGCCGCGGCGCCTTCAACCCCTCGATCAGCGCCGACGGGCGCTACCTCGCCTTCTCCACCGCGCAGCGGCTCGTCGCCGCCGACACCAACGACAACGTCGACGTCTACCGCCGCGACATGTCGCTCGGGCTGCCGGCCGGCGGCACCTGCAGCGGCGTCACCCCTCCCCCCTGCCCCTTCGAGCTCGTCTCGGCTCGCGACGGTGGCGCGGTGCCGGCCGCCTACGCGCCCCCGGTCTCCCCCTCGACCGGCGGCGACCCCGGGGCGAGCACTTCGCGCGGAGTGGCGATCAGCGCCGACGGGCAGCGCATCGCCTTCCGCACCGAAGCGGCGTCGGACCTGCCGGCGCAGCCAGCAACGACCACGCCCGCCGGGCAGGTCTTCGTCCGCGACCTTGCTAGCGGTAGCACCAGGCTGGTCACCGCCGGCCGCGAAGAAGCCACCGGCCAGATGACCGCCGAGCCGGCCGGCGGCGCGATCGGCGCGGCGATCAGCGCCGACGGCACGACGGTCGCCTGGACCGGCAACAACGCGGCGGCCCAGACGCACTTCCTCGGCGGCGAGAACACCGACCCGACCTTCTTCTACTACCTCTGGCGCCGCGCCCCCTTTGGCCCTGCCGAGCCGACCCGGCGGATCTCCGGGCTCTCCGATCCCGACGACGCGACCTGCCGCCAGATGGAAGCGGAAAACCCGGGCATGACGACGACGTTCATCGCCACCGCGACCGGGCCCTGCTTCGGACCGCTCACCGACCGCGAGTCGATCACCGACATCTCCGGCCAGCTGCCGGCGCTCAGCGGCGACGGCAACACCGTCGCCTTCTTGACCGCGGCGGGACCGCGGCCGCTGACCGTGACCGGGCTCGGCTTCGACCTCTTCGTGACCAAGATGGACGCCGGCCTCAGTCGCAAGGGAGCGACCACCGAGCTGACCCGCGACGTCGGCAACGCGGGCGCCGCCCTGAGCGCCCCGGTCACCAGCGCGACGATCTCCGCCGACGGCCGCTACATCGCCGCGACCAGCAGCCGCACCCAGTTCACGCTGCCGACCCTGCAGCTGACCGGCGCGCCGCGGGCGGTGCCGGGGCCGCACGAGCTCTACCTGATCGACCTCCAGCAGCACACGATCGAGCGGGCCGCCCACTCCAGCGCCGGCGAAGACGTCGACGGTGAAATCCTCGACGGGCCCAGCGTCTCCGCCGACGCCAGCCGCATCGCCTTCACCTCCTTCGCCGGCAACCTCTTCCGCGGCGACGCCAACCAGCGCGCCGACGCCTTCGTCGTCACCCGCGAGCCCAAACCGGTCGCCCAGAACGAAGCCGGGACGGGCGGAGGTGGGGTCAGCTCGATCGAAACCCTCCGCCGGCGGCACATCTCCGCCCGCTTGCGCAGCATGCGCGACGGCGTCGCCGTGCTCAGCGTCACGGTCCCGGCCGCGGGCCGCGTCGACGCCGTCGCCAAAGGGGCCGTCGGCGCGCGCTCGACAACCAGCAAGGTCGCCGCGGGCAAGGCAAGGGCAGCTCGCAAGAGCGCCGTCACCCTCACCCTGCAGCCCAGCCAGGCCCTGCTCGCCGCCCTGCGCGACGGCGATCGGGTGAGCGCCCGGACGAAGGTCGCCTACACGCCGGCGGGCGGGGGCAGGAGGCTGCACACGTCCTTGCGCTTGACCTTCTTCGCGAGGGCGGCACGGTGAGGCTCCCCCCCTTCCCCACCTCGGCCTCGCCCGAAGGCAGCCTCGAGATCGGCAACGTCGAGATCCGCCCGGCCGAGCTGCAGGTCCTGATCGACGGCGTCCGCACCGGCTTCACCGTGCGCGAGTTCGAGCTCTTCTTCCTGCTCGCCAAGCGCCTCGACAGCGTCGTCCAGCGACCCGAGATCTACGCCCTGATGTGGGGCGGCGAGATGCCCCGCCGCGACCGCTCGGTCGACGTGCTGGTACGCAAGGTGCGCGGCAAGCTCGAGATCACCGCCCCCGACTGGCGCTACATCCACACCCACTTCGGAATCGGCTACCGCTTTACGCCCGAAGCGGTTCGCTGAACGGGGTGCAACGTCTTATCCATCCAGTGGGCGGATAAAACGTTGCACCCTGGCTTCAGCCTTTTAGATCCGAGCGTGCCGGCGCTGGGCGGCGTGCCCCGGGGCCACCGCGCACAGCGGCGCCGCCGAGGGCGGCAATCAGGACCAGGCCGAGCAGGTAGGGCGAGACCGTCGACCCTTCGTCATCGGGTTCGTAGCGCGAGAAGGCCTGGGACTCCTCGATCGCCGCCTCCTCTTCGCGTTTCTCTTCGACCTGGTAGGTCCGCGCCGGGGCACCGCCGGGCGGCAGTGGGCGGACGACGGGAGGAGGCGGGGGCAGGATCGCGGCCGGCACGGCGGCGATCGCGCCGGCGGCGAGCGGGATGAAGGCGGCCGGAATCACCGGCGGGGGTGGCACGACGTGCACGGGATTGGGGACCGGCGGTGGGGGTGGCGCGGCCGGCGGTGGGGGTGGCGTGAAGTTGGCCGGGGTCGGACCGGGTGAGGCCGGCGGCGGTGGGGGTGGCGGCGGTGTTGCGCTGGCGGTGTTGCGCTTGAAGCGATCGGGTTTCAGCGGGCGGGTGCCGCAGGGGCGCTGCACGCTGCCCGCCTGCACCGTCACCGGCTGTGAGTAGGAGTAGCCGCCGGCGTTGACCGTCACCGTCGTCGTGCCGGCGTTGAAGGGGCAGAGCAGGGCCGAGGAGTTGTCGGTGGCGACCTTGCCTTTGGAATCGAGGAAGGGCTTGCGCAGGTTGGTCGAGTTGGGGTCCTGGCGGACGAAGTCGGCGATGTCGGGGTCCGAGGAGGTGAAGCTGTATTCGGGCGCGATCCGCGAGGCGCAGCCGGCGACCAGGCACTGACCGGGCGGGAACTGGGTGTAAGGATCGCCGCCGGAGGGGTTCGGCACGCCGCCGGCCGAGGCCGTTCCCCAGCGGTCGCCGCCGAGCGGGCGGCGACCGAGACCACTGAAGAGGGCCGGGATCGAGCGGCGCAGCAGAGTGCCGTCGATCGCTTCCAGCGAGAGGTCCTGGATCACCGGGATCAACCTCGCCTTGACCGGCGCCCGGTTGGTCGCCGGGTCGCGTTCGGCGGCGCTCAGCTCCAGCACCATCACGCCGGCATCGCCGAAGAGCGAGTCGGCCGATTCGCTGCCGACCACGCCGGAGAGCTGCGAGCGGTAGCCGAGGGTGCCGCTGCCGAAGCTGGGAATCGTCTCGGCGGCGCCGGCGGGGATGCGCATCGCCCGGTTCTCTTCGGGCCGGTCGAAGACGTAGGCCGAGGCGCCTCCGTCGACCAAGGCCTTGGCGACCGCGCCGCCGTCGCTGGCGACGTTGAGCTTCGGCGTGAAGCTGGTGTTGAGGCTGCGGTTGCCCATCACGATCGCCGCGATGCCCTTAGCGCGGGCATCGGCCAGCACGGCTTCCAGCCAGGGCAGCTGCGGCTCGAGCGGGTTCTGGTAGGGATCGCTCGCCGCCAGCGAGCCGGCGGAGTTGTCGATCACGACCACCCGCACCGTCCCCCCCGGGCCGCTGCTGTCGAAGGCATAGTGGGTGCGCGCTCCGGCGCCCGCCGCGGCGCCCGGGATCCCGGCGCTGGAGACCCCGGCCGGAGGCGAGCCAGCACCGAACGGCGCCGGGAAGCCGGCGAAGGAGGACTCGAAGACGCTGGCGCCGGAGCCGTCGCCGAGGTCGCTGGAGCCGAGCGCCGGGAACACCGGCAGACCTGCCTGCGATCCCAGCAGCGCGGCGTAGCGAGCGCCGTCGGCGAGGCCGAGGCCGGTCCCCACCCGGTTGCCGGTGTAGAGCATCGCCCGCGGTCCCCAGCCACCCCGCGTCCTCGCCACCAGGCCCAGCGCGGCGCTCAGCGTGCGGTCGGGGCCGAGCGCCTCGGGGGCGAGGTCGGCGCAGGCTTCCTCGCACTGGGCGTTGCCGGCGACGGCGAAGCGCACCGGACCGGCCGGCATTGACAAAGGCTGGGGCGTGGCGCCGATCGGGGCTGCCGCCGCGGCCGGGCCGAAGCGCGCGATCGCGGCCGTGCGCACCCGGGCGCGGACGGCGTTGCCACCGCCACCGCTGGCCGAGACGCCGCGGCCGGCGGCGTCGGAGCTGCCGCTCCAGCCGCCCACCGCCCATCCTTCGCCCGACGGTTCGAGCAGCAGGGCCAGGGTCGGGTCGGTCTTGACCGGGCGGTCGGGTCCGGCCCCGGCGAAGGCGGTGCGCTCCTCGTCCTGCCAACCGCTCGCCGTCTCGCGCAACAGGTAGCCGTCGCCCGGCAGGCCGAAGGGCGGCACGATCGGCGGCGGCACGTTCGGGTCCGGCGGCGGCAGTGTCGTCGGCGGCGGGGTAGGCGACCTGGGGCACGACCGAGAGCACGGCGCTGACGCCGCCGCCGGCGCGCACCGCGGCCGCCGCGATCGCGGTCGAGCCGAGGATCGGCTGCCTGGAGAAGCGCCAGGGCGCTCCGGCGCTGTCGCGCTCGATCACGATGTCACGCCCGGCGGCGACGGCGCCGCCGTCGGGCAGGCCGGCGACCGCGTAGAGCTGGGGGTTGCCGCTGCGCACACTGTCGAGCAGGGCGTGAGCGGAGGGGTCGACGTGCCAGCCGCCGCCCTCGTTGGTCAGCAGATCGCCGCCGGCGGCGACAATCGTCTGGCTGCCGGCAAAGGCGATCGAGGTCAGGTTCGTTTCGGCGAAGCCAGGGGGCAGCGCTTCCGGTTCCCAGCTCTTGCCGTAGCCGAGCAGGGTGCCGCCCTTGCCCACCGCGTAGCCGCGGGCCGGGTCGGAGGGGTCGAAGGCCACCCCCATCAGGTTGCCTTCGAAGCCGATCGGCACACCCGGATCGGCGATCCAGAGGTCGTCGTTGGCGTTCCACTCCCACATCGCGCCGCGGTCGCCGACCGCGTAGGCGTGCCCGGCTTCGGGCCAGGCGACGCCGCGCAGGGTCGCCTTGTTGACCGCGCCGCTCGAAGTGGTGAGGTACTCGCGTTCCCAGCCCTGGCCGGGGACGTAGCGGGCGACGGCACCGTCGGCGCCGACCGCCAGAGCGCCAGAGCCGAGCCCGCCTCGCGGTGCCCCGGGGGCGCCGGCGATCGCGGTCAAGGGCGCCCGCAGGGGAATCGGCCAGGAGCGCAGCGCGCTGGGCGCCGCCTTGGTCGAGATCTCGACCGGGCCCTGCAGCCAACCGTTGTCGAGGTTGGCGAAAGCCCCGGTGGCGCGGAAGTTCCCTCCCCCGCCCGGGGTCCGCGCGAAGCGGCCTTCGCTGAAGCGCAGGTAGGTGCCGCGGTTCGTTTCCTCGCCGCCACCCGAGTCGAGCGGGTTGGTGACGATCCGCGTGCCGAAGCCCGGTCCCGCCCAGGCGAAGCTGCGGTAGCCGAGCAGGCGCGAGAACTTGACGCCGAGCCCTTCGCCGCAGGGCCCGGCGTCGCACCAGGAGCCGGTGACGCCGCCGCTGCCGATGTCGTAGAAGATCGTCACGTCCCGCTGCAGGCCTTCGATCGTGCCGCTGAGGTCGACCCAGACGCCGTCCTGAGTGACGGTCAGCGGCTGCGCCGCGCCGCCGATCGGCGCCAGGTCTTCGATCGCTTCGGCCGGCGTGTCGGCGTCGGCGAACTTGGCCGCGCCGATGCCCTGCTCGACCCATTCGGGGCCGCTGCCACCAACGATCCGGCGCAGGAGCACGAAGGAGCGGCCGAGAGCTTCGGCGGCTTCGGCGATCGCCCAGGCGTTGCCGGCCCCGGTCGCGTCGATCGCGAGGATGTGGAACTTGGCCTCCGAGCCGGCCGGGACTTTGACCGGCTCGCGTTTCCAGGTCGAGCCGTCCCAGTGGATCACCGCGCCCTCGACCGAGCGGCCCTTGGGAGCGAAGAAGAGCCCGGTGTGGCCGCCTTCGTCGAAGGCGGCATCGGCGATCGCGCCCGCTCCGTTGTCGGCAGCGAGGGCCTCACCGGGCGCTTCGCCTTCGGCCGGCAGCAGCACGCCGAAGGGCGGCGCCGGCAGCGCCCGCCAGGAGCCTCCGGGTTCGTGACCGAGCACGACGACCTGTTCACCCACCGCCTTGTTCGGGTCGCGGCCGACGAGCACGCCGCCGCCCGTGGGCGTGATCCGCACCGAGAGCCGGTTCGGCTCCGGCCCCCGATAGGGATTGCCGTTGCCGTCAACCGGGGTCTGGAAGACCTGCCAGCCGCTCGCCTCGGTGTAGCGGAGGAGGGCGAGCTGTTTCGCGTTGCCGGCCTGGGGGCCGAAGGCCAGCGGTCCCGAACCCGCGTCGACGCTGCCGACCGCGAGCGGCAGTTGCCGGTAGGCCCAGGCTTCGCCCGCCGCGGAGGATCCCATCAGGGCGGCTTCGGGATCGGCGACCCCGAGCAGCGGCAGCGGGGCGCGTTCCCCCGCGGCAGCCCCACTCCCCCGCGTCGCCGCGACCAGGATCACCGCCACCGCGAGCCCCAGCGCAAAAACCGCCACGGCAAGCCGCCGCTGCCCTTCCCGCCGACGCGAGTCCGTCTCAACCCGCGACATGGACGGGTTGAGACGGACTCGTTCCCGATGCCTCATCGCTTTATCTCCTTGGTCCTGAAGGCGAGGCCGGTGGGGTAGCTGTCGCGCTCGAGGCTCAAGCTGAGCTCGCGGTGGCCGGGAGAGAGGACGCGGGCGGGGGTCTTGGCCACCACCCTGCCCTTGCGCTTGGCCAGCAACTGCACGCGCGCTCGGCGCGTCACGGTGAAAGTGACGACCAGCTTCAGGCCGTGCAGCTCGGAGTGGATGCCGCGCAGCAGCGGCGGCAAGCGGCGAACCTGGTTCTTCTTGCCTTCTTCTTTGGCGGTTTCAACCGGTGGCGGCGCGAAGAGCAGCGAATCGTCTTCGGGCAGGGCGTCGGGAATGAACTGTTCGGCCGCCTCGTTGGGGCGGAAGACGATCGTGCCGGCGAAGTTGGGGTCGGTGTCGAGCGCTCCCGGCATGCCGTCGCTGTAGTGGAAGAGCCAGCCCGCCCAGGTGACCATCCAGCAGTCGTTCGGCGCCGGGCAAGCGATGCGGGCGGCGCTGCCGCGTCCCGCTCCCGCCGCCGGCAGCGAGGTGGTGGCGACGCTGCCGCTGCCCTCGATCAGGGCGACGATCGCCTTGCTGTTGGCGCTGTGGCGGTCGGCGAACGGGACCACGGTCGCCATCGCCGCTTCGCTCCCCGGCAGCGCGGCGACGTCGCCGAAGCGCTCGTCGGTCTCGAGACTGTCCCCGCTTAGGTTCAGCTCGGCAAAGGCACCACCGATCAGCCGCGCGGCCAGGGGCGCTCGCGGCACGATTCCCCCGGCGGGGGCCGAGGGGCCAGACGCGGCACCACCGCCGACCGCCCACAGATCCGTGCCGTCGCTGTCGAGCGCCAGCAACTCGCTGCCGTCGGCGGGTACGCCCGGCAGAGCCGCTGGGACGAACGGGTCGTTGGCGAAGCTGTGACCGGCGACCGTGTGGATCAGCTTCGGCGTCGGCTCGGGTTCGGCCAGGGTCACAGCTTCGCCGCGATTCTCCGGCGAGCGGCCCACCAGGGTGCTCTCGTAGAGCTTGCCGGCGTGGAACTCGATGTCGCTGACGCCGCGCCCCTGCGGTCCGTAGAAGCTTTCCAGCGAGCCGCCGTTCCAGTGCAGGTGGAAGGCCCCGACCCGCTCGCCCAGCGCGTCCTGGGAGCCAACCCCACCGAACCAGCAGTCGCTCGGCCCGTTGCAGGCCGCGGAGAGCATCTGGCGGAAGGGGTCGGCCGATTCGACCGGCGTGCTGAAGGAGCCAACCACCTGCCCGTTCTGGAAGTGGCACAGGGCCAGCCCGGCGCCGCGCCGCGGCAGGCTCGGTTCGCTCACCACCCAGAACTCGTCCGGCCCGGCCCAGGCGATCTTCGAGGTATCGCCCCCGCCCCCGCAGACGGTGCTGAGCTGGTGCCAGCTCTGGCCGTTCCAGCTGTAGATCCCACGCGGGATCGCGTCGTTGCCGTTGATCGTCAGCAGCCCCCGGTTTGGCGCCCAGAAGCTGAGGTCGCCGGGTTCGCCGAGCGGCGCCTTGAAGGGCGAGCCCGACGGTGGCGGCGGCTGCTCGAGACGCCAGATCAGCGGTTCGGCCGAGGCCGGGACGGGAGCTGACAGGACGAGGAGGGCAACCGCCGCGGCCAGGGCCGCGAGCATCGATGTAGCCCGCTCGGACGGCGTCCTAATCACCGTCGGCTTGCGCGTCCCACTCGTGAGTGCGGACCTCGGACTGGTCGGCGTGAGCGCCGCCGTTGTGCGTCGCGCCCAGGTCGAGCAGCGCCGGCTGCACGGTCGAGAGCACCGCATCGAGCGCCACCCCGGAGAGCGTCTCCTGTTCGACCAGGGCATTGGCGGTCTCGTAGACGGCGCTCCAATTGTCCTGCAGGATCGATTCGGCCTTGGCGACCGAGTCCTTGACGATCCGCTCGACCTCGCGGTCGATCAGCTCCAGCGTCGCCGGGCCGACCGAGCCGAGCTCTTGCAGCGAGGCGCCGAGGAAGACCTCGCCCGCCTTCTCGCCGATCGTCACCGGCCCCAGCTCCTCCGACATGCCGTAGGAGGTGACCATCTGGCGGGCCAGTCCGGTCGCTGCGTGCAGGTCGTCGTGGACGCCGGTGGAGACGACGCCGAACTCGATCTTCTCGGCCGTGTAGCCGGAGAGGATCGCGATCAGGTGCATGCGCATGTCCGGTTCCTGCATCACCACCGCGTCGCGGTCGGTGAGCATGTGGGCGGCAGTGCCCATCTGGCGGCCGCGGGCGACAATCGAGAGCTTCTGCGCCGAGATCTTCTGGCCGGTGGCGCGGACGACGACGGCGTGGGCCGACTCGTGGATCGCGATCACCCAGCGCTCCTCGTCGCTCAGCGCGTGGGTCTTGCGGGCCGGGCCAGCGACGACGCGGTCGATCGCCTCCTCCATCGTCGGCTGGTCCATCTCGGCGCGGCCTTCGCGCACGGTCAGCAGCGCCGCCTCGTTGATCACGTTGGCCAGCTCGGCGCCGCTGAAGCCCGAGGTCAGCTTGGCGATCTCGTCGAGTGAGGTACCCGGCGCCAAGGAGCGTTTGCCGCAGTGCAGAGTGAGGATCTCGAGCCGCCCGTGCACGTCGGGGACGTCGACCGTGACCTGGCGGTCGAAGCGGCCCGGCCGCAGCAGCGCCGGGTCGAGGACGTCGGGGCGATTGGTGGCGGCCAGCACGACGAGGCCGCTGTCGCCGCCGAAGCCGTCCATCTCGACCAGCAGCGCGTTCAGCGTCTGCTCGCGCTCGTCGTTGCCCTGGCCGACGCCGGCGCCGCGCTTGCGCCCGGCGGCATCGAGCTCGTCGATGAAGATCAGCGCCGGCGCCTGCTTGCGCGCCTGGGCGAAGAGGTCGCGCACGCGGGCCGCGCCGACCCCGACCAGCGACTCGACGAAGTCCGAGCCCGAGAGCGAGAAGAAGGTCGCCTCGGCCTCCCCCGCCGTCGCCTTGGCCAGGAGGGTCTTGCCGGTGCCGGGAGGCCCGACGAGGAGCACGCCCTTGGGAGCGCGGGCGCCGACTGCCGCATACTTGCCCGGGTTCGCCAGGTAATCGCGGATCTCGCGCAGCTCGGCCACCGCTTCGCCGGCGCCGGCGACGTTGTCGAAGGTGGTGCGGTCGGGCGAGGGCGCGCCCTTCTTGCGCCCCTTGCCGGTGAACTTGGAGAAGCCGGCGAAGGCGCCGGCGCCGCCGTCCTGGCCGAGCCTCGTGAAGAGGACGAAGAGGCAGACCAGCAGCAGGATCGGGATCAGGAACTGGACCAGGATCTGCTTCGAGGGCTTGTCGGCCTGCTGGTCGATCTCGACCACGGCGCCGCCCGCGGTCAGCTGCTTGAGCAGGTTCGAAGTCTCCGCGTCCGACTTGGGATAGGCGGCGTACAGTTCTCCGCCGTCCTTGGTGTCGACGACCACGCGAGAGTCGACGTCGAGCAGCGTCGCCAGCTGAATCTCTTTCTGCTTGGCGAGCTTTTCGACCTTGCTCAGCGGCACCCGTTCGCCGCTCGAAGCCGGCTGGATCTGCCCCAACAAGACGAAGAAGGTGATCGTCAGCGCCACCGAAGCAAGCAGCAGCATCGTGTTGATCGGGTCCTTGAGAAACCAGCGCCCGACTGCCCCCAGGCGCTCGCCGAGCGCGCGGGCGGCGTCGCGAATATCTACGTGTGGGGGCTTGACCGGCAAACGGCCGCGCCCCTTGTCTGCCCCGGATTTGTCGTTTTGCTCATTCATCGAATCTCCTCTGCTTCGTCGGCGGGGCGGGCCCCGTGCACCGGCACGGCGCCCGGGCTTTCCTCTAGCCCGGGCGCCGCGTTGCCGGCACTGCGATCAGTGGCCTGCCCGGCCACCTTGCTCAGTGCTGCGTTGCCAGCTTCAGCGTCAGCGAGCTTGTCGACGTCTTCGCCGTCCCGCCGGCTGGCGAGAAGGTGAGCTTGAGGCTGACGTTCAGCTTGCCCGCTTCCTTCAGCGCGGTCTTCGCCGCCCCGCTCGGTTTCAGGGTGACGTTGAAGGTGCCGCCTTTCGCCGCGTTGACGACGACGTGGCCGACGGTGACCTTCTTTTTGCCGACCTTGGCGGTGCCCAGAACGTCGAGCTTGCCTGCTCCCGGCAGCTTCACCGAGAGCGTCGCCGAACCGGTTTTGGCGGAAACCGTCTTGCGGGTCAGCGTGAACAGATTGCTGACCGCGACGGTGCCTTTGTCGGTGCTGCCGCCACCGTTGTTGGTGGTGGTGCTCCCGCCGCCGCCTCCGCCGCCACCGCCGCCGCTACCGGCCTTGTTCCAGCCGATTTCAGCGACGCCAGCGCGTGAGATCGCGATCAGGTTGTTCGGCACCGGCGCGTAGTCGGCGGCGAACAGAGTCGCCTGACCGGAAGCGCCGACGATGCTTTCCTCGTAGTCCTTGACGGTCCGAGCCTTGCTCTCCTCTTCGGGAGTATTGCCCCAGACCGCGGCGTTGTCGTCGAACGCGAGGCCGTAGGTCAGCGTGCAGATGCCGTATCCGGTCGCGGCGTTGACGCCGGTCGTTTTAGACCAGTCGCCGAACGAGCTCGCGGGGGTGTTGTTGAACACCGTGGTGGTGCAGTTGGCACCCTTCTGACCGGGGTTCGCGGCTGCCGTGGTGCGGAAGCCGTTGGTTTCATCCGCGGTCGGCTCGGTGAAGTTGCCCGAGCCGTTCTGGACCTGGGTCCAGTACGGGGCCGTCGACGCCGAGGGCGCAGCGGCGTTGATCGCCAGCGTCGGGCTGGCGTTGCGCGCCGTCGCGACGTCCGCATAGCCGATCGAGCCGTCGGTCGCGATCAGTTTTTCGACCAGCTTGCCGGCACCTTTTTCGCAGTTCGAGGTGAGGAAGTCGACGCTGTCTTCTTGCTTACCGGGTGCTGCAGTGGCACCACACTGGCCGCCTGTGCCAAATTCGGCACCCGGCCACTCGCGGTTGCCGTTGCTGGTTCCGGACTCGTAGGTGGTCGTCCAGCCGCGAGCCGGTTCGATCGTGCGCAGGTAGTCCTTGAAGGCGAAGGTCGTACCGGACGCGTCGAAGCGAACAACGCGAACGATCGGCACTTCGCAATCGGCGTCGCCGGCGAGTTCCGGGAAGGCCGTGCTCCACTTGGCGTTTTCGAGGCCAGCCCAGACTTTCTCGTACTTGGCCTTGGGGAAGCGCACCCGCAGCAGCGCTTTCTTGGCCGGAGTTCCAGCGATTTCCGCTGCCGAGACGGTGCGGAATTCGGCCCCGAGCTGTTCAGGGTCACAGCCCTCCGGGAAGTTGACCAGGGGAGCCACCGCCCCGACCGCGATCGGCAGCACGTGGACTTTGCCCTCGTTGCCGCTGACACCGTCATCGACGATGCCACCTGCTTCTTTCGCACCAGAGTTCATCAGCGCCACCTGCGCCGGCGTCGGCGGATCGTCGCTCCCGGCAAAGCGCGAGGGCCTTACCCGCAGCTCCATCGTCTTGATCCCTTCGCCACTGCCGTCGGCGTTGTAGGCGACGTTGATCGTGCCCTGCCCGGGGGTTCCCGCGCAATAGATGTTCCTGAAGTTGATGTTGAAGACTTCCTGCGCCGTCTTGGCGAAGCTGGCGCCGTTGCCTTCGATGTTCGGGCCGGAGCACTTGCCGGTGGTGAAATCGGCACTGGCCGGAGATGCCGGGCCGAACGTCGCAAGTGCTGTCGTCGCGAGGACGAGCAGCCCTGCCACGCGGGCGCGCCCACGCCTCCGGGGCGCACGCTGAATCTGGCTCATTCGAGTCTTCCCTTTCCTTGGCGGAACCATTTGTGGGGCCATGATTTGTCGGCGCAAACGGCTCTGTCAAGCGGTTCACTGAACTTCTACGACCTATTTACAAGTCGTTATCAGTGCCGTATCCAGATCGTCACCAAACAGTCACAGACTGGTGACTGTGGGGTGTGGGAACAGGGGTATCGGAGGGCTCACCCAGGTCCAAACGCGGCCGAACAGAGGGAGGGGGAGCACGCCGGCGCCGACTGAGAGAGGACCTGGCGGCGGCGGTATGCCGTCTAGGCGAAGGCCTGCGCGGCGCGGCGGCGGAGGTCCGCGTTGAGCATCCCCGTGACTTCGCTGGGGCTGTCGCCGGCGGAGGGGATCGCGTCGCCGATCAAGCCGCTGGCGCGGAAGCCGAAGAGCGGTGCGTCGACGCCGAGGTCGCGGATCTGGCGAACCAGCTTGACCGCGCTGGCGGTGTCGGCGCGGGGGCCGCAGAGCACGATCGCGGTCGCGTCGAGGGCGCGCAGCGCCCGCTCGAGCCGCTCGTCTCCGAGCTCGTTGGAAAGCATCAGCACCCGGAAGCCGGCTCGGCGCAGGGTCAGGTCGAGCGCCTGGCTGTGGACCGCCTCGGCATCGGAACCGCGGCTCGAGTCGAGCAGCAAGATGCCGGCGGGGCGGGAAGCGGCGGAGGCGAGGCGACGGGCGCCGTGCAACCAGCCGGTCGCCCAGCGCGAGGCGAACTCGAGCTCGGCCTCGCGATCGGGGTCGACGGCGAGGCGGTCGATCGCCGGCAGCAGCAGCTCCTCCACGGTGCGCTCCAGCGGCCGCAGCGCCAGGCTCTCCTCAACGGCGCGGTCGGCGGCGTCCTCGTCGAAGCTCTGCAGCGCCGCCAGCAGCCCGTCGTCGCTCGCCGGCGCGGCCTGGCGCTGCTGCGCCAGCTCGATCGCCGAGGAGATGTTGCCGGTCTGGGCAAGCGCGTCGCGCAGGGTCTGCAGCTCGACCAGCTCGTAGTTGCGGTGGTTGCCCACGGTGCGCTTGGGCGTGGGGTAGCCGTAGCGGCGCTCCCAGCTGCGCAGCGTGTTGGGGCTTACCCCGAGGACTTCGGCAGCGGCGTTTGTTCGTATTCCTGGCATCTAGATGGTCCTTCGGGCGTTGCCCAGCGTTGTTCACCCGGGCATCGGCATTCTTCCACCAGAAATCCAGGTTTACGCAAGTTATGGACAGATTTGCGAAATCTGTCAGCGATCTTGCAAAGCGCCGACGCCGACCGGCTGCCCCAATGCACGGGCTCTCCACATCGCCTCGTCGGCCTTGCGCAGCAGCTCGTCGGCGTCGCTGCCGTGCTCGGGGCAGGCAACCACCCCGGCTGAGATCGTGATCCGCAGGCCGCCCGCAGCCTCCAGCTCGTCGAGCAGGCGCAGCAGGCGCTCGGTCATCTGCACCCCCTCCACCGTCGACTGATTGGGGGCGAGCACGCAGAGCGCGTCCTCCTCGAGCAGGAAGGTCTCGTCGACGATCCGCACCGCGTCGCGCAGGGCCGCGCCGACGACCGCCAGCATCGTCTCCTTGGCATCGTCGTCATCGTCACCGCGCACTCCCGGGCCGTCGACGTCGAAGACGACGAGGCCGAAGGGATGGCCGTGGCGCTTGTTGGTCTCGATCAGCTGGTCGAGGCGGCGGCGCATGTGGCCGGGCTGGAAGAGGCTGGTGTGCGCCTCGGCCTGTGGCTGGGGCGCGGGTGCAACCGGCTGGGCCTCGCGGACCGCCGCGACCGCCGTCGCGGTGACCGAACCGAACTCCTCGGCCAGTTTCTGCGCCGCTTCCACAAAGGCCTCGCGGGCGATCTGCCCAATGGGCGAACCCCCGCTTCCCGCGTCCCTTGTTGGAGCTTGTGTCGCCACTCGAAGACCTTCTCGAAAGCAACGGACGCCAGGACCGCGAATGCTCGCAATTTGCGCGCTGACACTTGTCTAGACAGTTCGTCCGCCAGTGCAATGTTTTGTCACTGCGTCACCTGGACGAAAGGTGGGCCGCCTGGGAATGCTCCGGTGTCTCTAGTCGAGGCTGCGGCGACCGGCGAAGGCCTTGCCCAGCGTCACCTCGTCGGCGTGCTCGAGGTCGGCGCCGACCGGCAGGCCGCTGGCGAGGCGGGTGACCGAGACCTGGTCGCGCAGGCGCTCGGCGATGTGCAGCGCGGTCGCCTCGCCGGTCGTCGTCGGGTTGGTGGCGAGGACGACCTCCTGCACCCCGCCGGCCTCGACCCGGCGCAGCAGCTCGGCGATCTTGAGGTCATCGGCGTCGACCCCGTCGATTGGCGAGAGGGCACCGCCGAGCACGTGGTAGAGGCCACGGTACTCGTGGGTGCGCTCGATCGGGATCACGTCGGCGGGCTCCTCGACCACGCAGATCGTCGTCCGGTCGCGATTTGAGTCGGCGCAGATCCGACAGCGCGGACCCTCGGCGAGATTGAAGCACTCCTCGCAGAGCCCGACCTTCTCCTTCACCTCTGTGATCGCGGCAGAGAGCGCCGCCGCCTCTTCGTCGGGGGAGCGGAGGATGTGGAAGGCGAGGCGCTGCGCCGTGCGCTGGCCGATGCCCGGCAGGCGGGAGAGCTCAGCGACGAGGCGCGCCAGCGGCGCCGGACCCTCGGTGCTCAATACAACCTGCCTTCGCCAGTGCTTCGGTCGCGAAGAGTCAGAGATGCACGCTCCCTACGCACTGGCTCAGAGTCCCGGCAGGCCACCGAGCCCACCGGTGATTCCGCCCATTTTCGACTCGGCAAGCTGCTGGGCGGCGCGCAGACCCTCGTTGACCGCGGCCTGGACCATCTCGGCGAGCATCTCGGCGTCCTCGGGGTCGATCGCCTCGGGGTCGATGACGATCTCGCGCAGGGTGAGGTCGCCGCCCATCTTCACTTTGACCATGCCGCCACCGGCGCTGGCCTCGACCACCTCGTCCTTGAGCGACTCCTGTGCCTGCAGCATCTCGGTCTGCATCTTCTGCGCCTGTTTCATCAGCGCATTGACGTCGAAGCCTCCTCCGGGTGCACCGCCTCTAGCCACCTAACCGACCTCCTCCGCGTCGAACTCGCTCTTCAGCTTCTCCACCAGGGCATCGTGATCGATCTCGTCGGCGGAATCTTTCGCCTCCTCCTCCGGCGCGGCGGGCTCGTCCTCGAGCAGCACGTACGTCGGTCGCAGCCGCTCCCCCAGCACGTCCTCGATCACGTCCGCCATCAGCTCCCGCTTCTCCGGCGTCTCCGCCTTGCGCTTGTTGAAGGTGAGCTCGGCCGGGAAGCCGACCTTGAGGCCCTCCTCGGCGTCGAGCGACACGGGGCGGGCGCCGTCGAAGGTGGCGGCGAGGGCGGGGCTCGTCTCGCGCAGCTTGTCGAGGACGGACGGCCAGGTTCGGACGATCTGGTCGAGGTCGAGGTCGCCCGCGGGTCCTGGTGCCGGGGTGGGGGTGTCCGGCTCCGGGCTGGGTTTTTCGCCTGGAGAGTTATCGGGTTCACTTGGGGGGTTCTCCGGGCGAAAAACAGGACGCCGCCCTGCGCCGGACACCCCCACCCCGGCACCACCCTCGGGAGAATCGCCTTCGGGAGACGGTCCAGGCTCGGCTTGTTCGGAGCTGTCCGCTGGTGCCACGGGCTCAGCTTCACCAGAGCTACTTGCTGATGCCACGGGCTCAGCTTCGTCGGAGCCCTTTGCCGGCGGCTCGGACTCCTCGGAGCTGCTCGCCGCCGTGGCCTCGGGCTCTTCGACGGGAGCAGGCTCTGTCGGCGCTGGCTCAGGCTCTTCGACTGGGTCAACATCGGCCGGCGCTTCGGGCTCAGGATCGTCAACTGGCGGGGCGGCTGCCGCGGGTGGTGCAGGAGGAGGGGGGTCGAGGACAGCCCGTGGACTGCCCGCAGTGCCCCCCTCCTCCTGCGACAGGACCCGCGGCCGACCACCCCCCGTCCCTTGCTCGAGCCTCTCGATCCGCCGAAGGAGTCCCTCGGTAGATGGGTCCAGATCCGGACGCGCCGCCTTCAGCAGCGCGATCTCAACGGCCATGCGCGCATCGTCCCCCTCGCGCACCGAGGTGAGCGCGTTCGCCAGCTCGTCGATCGTCCGCACCAGCGTCGCCGCGCCGATCGAGCTTGCTTGGGCCGAAAGACGCTCCGCATCAGTGGCAGTCACCACAAAGGTATTGGGCACCTCGCCCACCGTCTGGGTCACCAGCAGGTGCCGCAGGTGCGCCAGCAGGTCGCGGGCAAACTGGGCGGGGTCGCGACCAGAGCGGGCCATCTTCTCGACCCCGAGCAGGACCCCCTTCGGGTCCTCGGCGATGACCGCGTCGACCGCGTCGAAGAGCAACTCGGCGTCGGCGGCCCCGAGCAGCTCGAGCACCATGTCGAGACTGACCCGGTCTTCGTTGCCCTCACCACCTTGGGTACCCGAACCGCCAAACCCTTGATACGCCACCAGCTGATCGAGCGTGCCGAGCGCGTCGCGGAAGCTGCCCGAGGCAGAACGCGCGATCATCGAGACAGCACCGGGCTCGATGTCGATCTCCTCCTTCTCGGCGACCCGGTTCAGCACCTCGGAGATCTGCTCCAGCGAGGGGCGCTGGAAGTCGAAGCGCTGGCAGCGATCGGCGATCGTCGGCATCACCTTGTGCGCCTCGGTGGTGGCGAGGACGAAGACGGTGTTTGGCGGCGGCTCCTCCAGGGTCTTGAGGAAGGCGTTCCAGGCCTCCTTGGTCAGCATGTGCGCCTCGTCGAGGATGTAGACCTTCCAGCGGCCGCCGGTGGGGGCGTAGGCGACCCGCTCGCGCAGATCGCGCACGTCGTCGACCGAGCGGTTGGAAGCAGCGTCCATCTCGATCACGTCGATCGAGGAGCCCGAGGCGATCGTCAGGCACGATTCGCACTCCCCGCAGGGCGTCACCGTCGGCCCGCCGCGCTCGCAGTTGAGCGAGCGGGCGAGGATCTTCGCCATCGAGGTCTTGCCGGTGCCGCGCGAGCCGACGAAGAGGTAGGCGTGATGGACCTTGCCCTGCTCGACCGCGTTGCGCAGCGTGCGCACGACGTGCTGCTGGCCCACCACCTCGTCGAACGAGCCGGGGCGATGGCGGCGGTAGAGGGAGATCGAGTCGCTGGACGGCGGCACTCGGGCCAGTGTATCCGCGAGGCTCCGCGGCCCTTGGCGACTTACCGGTCTATATGACGGGAAAGTCGCCAAGCCCCTGCCCCCAGCTGCATCTGTAGGTTGCGGCGGTGCCATCGCGGGCCCGCAACTGGCTCATACCCGTCGCCTGGGTTAGCGCCATCGGCGCCCTCCTGCTGATCCTCTTCCCGCTCGGCTTCCCCAACTACGACACGATCTACGCCCTGGTCTGGGGACGCGAACTGGCGCACGGGGTGAGCCCCGACTACGGCGCCGCCCTGCCCCCCACACCCCACCCGCTCTCCGACCTGCTGGGAATGGTGGCCACACCGCTCGGCGACGGCGCGATCACGGTGACGATGATCGTCGCCTACGCCTCGCTCGGCCTCGTCGGCTACCTCGTCTACCGCCTCGGCTCGCTCTGGTTCGACCGCCCGATCGGCGTCGTAGCCGCCGCGATCGTCCTCACCCGCGCCCCCTTCCTCTCCAACGGCCTGCGCGCCTACGTCGACATCCCCTACATAGCCCTGGTCCTGGGCGCTCTCCTTATAGAGACCAAGCGCCCGAGAGCCGGCTGGCCCATCCTCGCCCTCCTAGCCCTAGCCGGCCTCCTCCGCCCCGAGGCCTGGCTCTTCTCTGTCGCATACCTCGCTTACCTGCTGCTCGCCCCTGCACAAGCCTCCGCAGACCCAGACAGGGACACCGACCCTGGCAACCGCTCCCACCAGGACGCTCCCGAGAGGGAGAGCAGGGCATCCCTCTTCCGGGCGGATACTCAAAGTGCCGGTCTAATTAGACCGGCACTTGGACGGGCGAGGGATGCCCTCGCCTCCCCCTACGGCGTTGCGCTCGCAGTACTGGCCCTGGCAGGCCCCCTGCTCTGGCTGCTGTTCGACGGAATCACGACCGGCGACTTCCTGTACTCGCTGACCGGCACCCAAGAAACAGTCGAGACGCTGAAGCGCCACACCGGCCCGGTCGACCTAATCCTCTGGGGCCCGCGAGCCCTAGGTGAAGTCATGCAATGGCCGGGAATGATCGGCGCGCTCGGCGGCGTCATCTTGGGTTTTGCGTTCCTGCGTCGCCGCTCGACCCTTGGCCTGGTCGCCGCGCTCCTCGCCCTCGGCGCCTTCGCCCTGCTCGGCTCGGCCGGCCTCGCGATCATCGCCCGCTACACGATGCTGGGCGCGGCGATCCTGGCGATCTTCGTCGCCGTCGCCCTGCTCGGCTGGCGCCTGCTCGAGGCCGGCCACCCCTGGCGAGTGCGCTGGCAGGTCTTCGCCGGCGTGGTGACTCTGATGTTCGTGCTCTGGCTCCCCAACCAGTGGAACCTCGACTCGACCGTTCACGGCGATCTCTCCGACCAAGGGGAAATCGAGCGCGATCTCAGCGACCTCGCTGACACCGGCGCCTTCGCCAAGCCGCTCTGCGGGCCGATCGCCGTCCCCAATCACCGCGCCATCCCCCGACTCGCCTTCAACCTCGACGTCAAGCCGACCGCAATCGTCAGCGCCAGCGAGGACGGCGTGCCCCGGCGCGGCTACTTCCTCAAGCCCGCCAGCCCCTTTGTCATCCACAACTTCATCCTCGATCCCAACGATCCGACCCGCTTCGCGCTGAGCGTGCCGCAGGGCTTCGAACGGGTCGCCGCCAACGAGTCCTGGGTCCTCTTCAAGCGCTGCTAGCCAACCCCGCCGACGGGACTCAAAACGGAGATATCGATCGCTTTGAGTCCCGTCGACCGGTGTAGGCTGGCGCCGCGATGGCGGGCGGGTTTAAGAGGTCGGGACTGTTTGGGCTGATCGGCGTCGTCGCGGTGATGGTCGTGGTCGCCCTGATCGCGCTCAACGCTGACGGCGGCGACTCCAACCCGAAAGGCACGATGGCGCTGATCTTCGGCGTGATCGCGGTCTTTGTCGTCATCCTCTTCGTCCTCCAGCGCTCCGACCTGGAGCGGGCGGCGGGCGGTGACGCGAAGGCGATCGCTCGTGCCGTTGCCGAGGGCGGCGGCACGATTGAGAACCCAACGACGATGGAGGAGCAGCAGCTCTGGGCGGCGCTCGCGATCGAGCCCATCGACGATGCGGCGATCAAGGCGCGCGGCTCGATCTGGGACTCCAGCCGTCGCAGCCAGAAACTCGGCTGGGTGGTGATGCTGCTGATCTTCCTCACGGTGCCATCGATCTACCTCTTCGAAAGCTTCGTGCCGCTGCTGATCGGCGGGCCGCTGATCGCGATCGCGGCGATCTACGGCAGCGTGCGCGCGCTGGCGCCGGGCGGCGAGTTGGACAGCGGCTACGAGAAGGTGGGACTGGCGATGGCGCCGCTCGGCCTTGAGGTGACCGAGCGACCGAAGGTCAACATCGAGGTGCGAGAAGCGACGACCGGCCGGGTCGGACCGAAGATCCACGGCGCCCTGGTGCTGAGCGGCGAGCGACACGGGCGGGCGGTCTCGGTGCGGCTCGGCAGCGGCGAGGTGAGCGCCCGCAGCGAGGTAACGGTTCGCCTTGCGACGCCCGAGTTCAAGGCGAAATCGCGCGATGGCAAGGTGCGCCCCGGCGACGATGTGCCCGAACCCTTCGCCGCCGCCCTGCGGGAGATGCCCAACTCAACTCGCTGGAAGAAACTGACGGTCGAGGGCGGCCCCGAGGGCATCGTCGTCGCTCGCAAGGGCGGCGCTCAAGCTGACTGGCTCTGCGACCTCTGGCTCGCTGAGCGCCTCGCCGACGCCGCCTGAGGCGGAGCCCGCGCAGGCGGGCCTCAGCCCGAGCGCTCGACCCGCTCGACTGCTGCGTGGGTCGCCGACGCGGCTTCGGGGTCGCCGAGCTCGACTCCCAGCGGCAGCTCGACGTGCAGCTCGCTCGACGGGTCGAGGCGCAGGCGCAGGTGCCCAGCGCTGCGCGAGCCGAGCACATGCCCACCACGACTGCGGTCCTCGCCGATGAAGTGCAGGTGGTAGCCGCTGACCTCGATTCCTTCGGCGTAGTCGGGGAAGCGGAAGCCGAGCATCGTTCCGGTGACGTCGGTGAGCTCGAAGACGTGCTGCTCCGCGACCACCTCGGTCAGCAGCCGGTAGGGCGGGCGCTGGCGCGGCACCGAGCGAGCGCGGACCAACTCAAAGCGCCCGTCTATCCGAATCGCGCAGGACGCCGCCTCGGCCGGGATCACCTGGTCCAGCCTGGCGAGCAACTCTTCATGCTCGAGCGACTCGCCGATCTCCAGGTCGATCGACGGCGTGAAGTCGGCCACCACGGCGAACGGCGTCTTCGTCACCGCGTCGATCTCACTCACCGCTCCGTCCACGTCCGCCCGGTAGAAGCGGCCGTCGAGCGCGATCATCTCGCCGTCGAGGCCGTTCAGCGTGCCCAGCCCCAGATCGCCGTGCTCGGCCAGCTCGGCAAAGGAGAGATCGCCGTCGTAGGCACCCTCCAGCAAGGCCGCGATCGTCGAGGCCTGGAAGAGCACGTGCGGTTCGTGCCCGGCGTGCAGTTCCTCCTCGCGCAGCGTCTCCACGTGCAACGACCTGATCCACCTCTCGTCCAGCACAGGCGTCAGTCTTCCAGCATGCTGAGACGAGCGACCGAAACGACGCCACGGCGGGTCGCGCTGCTGGTCTCAGCCGTGACGCTCGTCCTGCTCGGCAGCGCCGCGCTCGCGCACTCTGCGCTCGGTGAGTTCGAGACCTTCGGCGATGCGCTCTGGTCAGCTGTCCTGCACGTGCTCGACCCCTCCAGCCTGCACGAGGATCACGACGCGGCTGAACGGGCGATCGGGATCTTCCAGGTGGTCACCGGCCTGGTCCTGCTCGTCGGCCTGCTCTTCACCTTCGTCGCCGAGAGCGTCGGCAGCTCGCTGGAGCGGCTTGGCCAGGCGGACCGGCCGGTGAAGTGCAGCGACCACCTGCTCGTCGTCGGCGGCATCGACCTCGCCTCGCTGGCCGCCTCCGCCGCCGCCGAGGCGCAGCTGGAGACCGAGCTGCGGCGCCTCGTCGTGCTGGCACCCGAGTCGGCGCGCGACTCCCGCGCGCAGATCCTCGACGAGCTCGAAGAGGCGGGCGGCAAGGACCTCAAGATCGACCTCGTCTTCGGCGACACCGCCGGCGACTCGGGCTTCGAGCTGGCCGCCGCCGAGCGGGCTCGGGCGATCCTGCTGATGCCCTCGAGCAGTGGGCCGGTCGTGGCCGAGGCGGCGGACGTCGAGGTGACCCAGAGCGGACTCGCCCTGCTCGACTACCTGCGCGAGCGCGAGGCCGAGCCGATGGTGCGCCTGCTCTTCCGTCGCGGTCGCAACGTCGACGCCAGCTGGGAGCTCTTCCCGCCGCAGTGGGACGCCGTGGTCGGCGATCGCACGATCTCGGCCCTGCTGCGGCTGGCGATCACGCGACCGCCGGCGCTGGAGGGCCTGCCCGGCTGGGTCGCCGAGCACGGCTCCTCGGAGCCGTTCACCAAGCTCGTCGACGCCGCCTGGAGGAAGGCGGCCAAGGCAGAAGAGCCGCTGCGACTGACGATCGTCGGCTGCGGCTTCAACGCGCCGGCGCTGATGGAGGACCTGGCCGAGGTCGGCGCCGAGAACTTCGCGGTTACGATGATCGCACCGCGCCCTGCCTTCGAGCGCTATCTCGGCACCGCCGAACCATCGGGTGTGCGCATCCACTACGTCGAGTCGATCGCAAGCGACGCCAACCACCTGCCGGCCAGCCTGCGCGAGTCGCGACCGCACATGGTCATCGTCACCCCGAGCCCGCTGGACTGGAATCAGCGCGCCTCCGACGCCAGCGCGACGCTCTCGATCCTGCGCGTGCTGAGCACCGCCGGCGGCCGCGAGCTGCCGGTGCTCGCCGAGCTCTTCCTCGCCGAGAGCGCGCACCGCCTGCCCAGCGACCCCCGCCTGCTCGCGGTCTCGACCCTGCGCTCGGCGGCCACGGCGGTCGCGCTCAGCCTCTTCGACTCCGAGCGGGCGGCCGAGTTTGAACGCCAGCTCGCCGCTGGCGCCGCCGATCATTGAGAATCGACGCATGGCGGCGATAGAGCTCAGCGGCGTGGTCAAGCGCTTCGGCCCGATTACGGCGGTCGACGGACTCGACCTCGACGTCCCCGAGGGCATCTGCCTCGGCCTGCTCGGCCCCAACGGCGCCGGCAAGTCGACGACGATGCGGCTGCTCACCGGCCAGGCGATCGCCGACGAGGGCAGGCTGCGCGTACTCGACCACGAGCTGCCCGGCGACGCCAAGGCGGCGCGGGCCGAGATGGGCGTCGTGCCGCAGCTCGACAACCTCGACGTTGACGTCACGGTCGAAGACAACCTCGCTGTCTTCGCTCGCCTCTACCGGGTGCCGGACGTCGGCGCCGCGGTCGACAAAGCACTCGACCTCGCGCGCCTGCGCGAGCGGCGCGGCGACGCCGTCGACGAGCTCTCCGGCGGCATGCGCCGCCGCCTGCTGCTCGCCCGCGGCCTCGTCCACGAGCCGAAGCTGATCCTGCTCGACGAGCCAACGGTCGGCCTCGACCCGCAGATTCGCACCGAGCTCTGGACCCTGATCGACAACCTGCGCTCGCGCGGCACGACGATCCTGATGTCGACCCACTACATCGAGGAGGCCGAGCGGCTCGCCGACGAGGTCGCCGTAGTCAACAAGGGCAAGGTGATCGCCCGGGCGACGCCGGCCGAGCTGATCGCCGCCCACGCCGGCACCCACACGGCCGAGGTCTACGGACCGCCCGAACGGTTGACCGAAGTGCGGGCGATCGCCGAGGAGCAGGGCCTGCCGGTGCGCCCGGCCGGGCCGGCGATCGCGATCGTCGGCTCCGAGCGGGCGGGCAACGGCCACATCCCCGACGACGCCGTGATCCGCGCCGCTTCGCTGGAGGACGTCTTCGTCCTGCTGACGGGAGCGGAGGCCGAGTGAGCGACGGCACCACGGCAAAGCTGCGCCGGCTCGAACCGGCTGCGATCGCCGGGATCATGAGCCGCGAGGTCGCCAACTTCCGCACCTACTGGAAGGGAACGACCTTCTCCAGCATCCTCGAACCGATCGTCTACCTGCTCGCCTTCGGCCTCGGGCTGAGCGCGACGCTGGTTGACGAAGTCGAAGGCGTCCCCTACATCGAGTTCGTCGGCACCGGCATGGTCGCCACCGCGGTGATCTTCTCCAGCGCCCTGCCGGCGATGTTCGGCACCTTCGTCAAGCACCGCTTCCAGAACACCTACGACGCGATCCTCGCCGCCCCGGTCGACGTCGAGGAGCTGGTCAGCGCCGAGATGCTCTGGATCGGGATCCGCTCGGGCAGCTACGGCTGCGTGCCGCTGCTGGTCACGATCGCCTTCGGCCTCGACCCCGCCTGGGGCATGTTGCTGGTGCCGCTCTTCTGCTTCGTCACCGCGCTCGGCTTCGCCGGCTTCGGCATCGCGATGGCGGCGACCGTGGCCAAGATCGACCAGTTCAACTACGTCACCGCACTTTTCATCACCCCCCTCTTCCTCGTCGCCGGCACCTTCTTCCCGATCGACGGCTTGCCCGAGGGCGTCCAAATCGTCGCCCAGTTCAACCCGCTGCACCAGCTGGTCGAACTGGTCCGCGGCGGCGCCTTCGGCTTCGAGGCCGTCGACATCGCCCGCTTCGCTTTCCTAGTCGGCTTCGCCCTGCTGACCTGGCGCGTCGCGATCAGCCGCATGCAGAAGCGCCTGATCGACTGACGAAGCGCCCGCTCGAATCGAACTAAGCGAGAGTTGACCCCTCTATAGGTGGGTCAACTCTCGCTTGAAGAAATTGGACCGTGCGCCCCGTCCTCCGAAACGAAGTCACCGGGCGTGTCCGTCGCGGTTGGCTCGAGCCGGGCTCGCCTGCGGCACCCGCGGCTTCCGCTTAAGGCTGCTTCCTTCCGGACCTGACCTGGTTCGCGTGCCTACGTCGCGCAGGACCCGGCCGTCAACACCTTCCGCGGCGCACTGACCCCGACGGCCAGCCCCTCGGAACGGGATTCGGCCCCGCTAAAGCGGATTGCGGATTACAGGGCACCGCTAGTTCCCCGCCTAGCACGGTCCGCGACCATCGTATCCGCATTCGCCCGCCGTGGCGGGACGAACGCGGATCGATGGTGGAAGCCGCTCATCGCCGGATCAGCCGCCGGCTCTTAACGACGGTCGCGGTCACCTTGCCGGCGCGGACCTTCTGGCGGACCAGCAGGCGCTTGCGCTTCGCCACCTGCCCACGCGCCTTCGGCTTGACCCGCAGCACGACCAGCTTCGACTTGCCGCTGCGCAGGCGCACCGTGCGCTTGGCGGTAGCCGGGCGGCGCTTGCGCAGCAGACCCTGGGCCGTGGTCCGGCAGGCGTGGCCGATCTTGCGCGGGCACTTGACCCGGACGAAGAGGCGCTTGCCTTTGTCACCGAGCACGGCCGTACCGGGCGTCCCCTGGCGCAGCAGGTCCATCAGCCGCTGCTCGCTTAGGACACCGCTACTGCTGCCGCCTTTGCCTTTGCCCCCTTTGCCGTTCCCGCTCGTTCCATCGGATGCCGTGAGTACGACGTTGTCGTAATCGGCGCTTCCGCTGACCAGGACACTGGTGCCGCTCGTGTACGTGCTCGTGATCTGGATCCGGTAGTCGTGGCCGGCGGTGAGCCTGGCGGGATCGATCGAGCCGCGCGACACGTCGGTCCAGGAGTTGGCGCCGGCGAGCGTCGTCGCCGGGATCAGGGTCAACGCCCCTCCTCCCTCGCTGACGTCAATTAGGCGCACCGTGTACTCGGCCGAGTTGCCCGCCACCGCGAGCAGATCGTCGACGTTGGCCCGGCGGTCGAGCGCGAGGCTGACCGATCTCGCCTCCCCTCCCCCGACGCCGGAATAGGTGAAGGGCGGGCTTTCCCAAGTCCCCGTAGTGGTCCCACCAACTGCGGTCACGCCGACCACTCCGGTGTAAGCAGAGCGGATGAAGCCACCGCCGTCGGCGCCACCAGTGCCCTGATATGTGTTCGCGACGCTGGCGCAGAGCAGCGGCGCCAGGCAGGTGCCTTCGTTGCCAGAAGAGGAGGCCCAGCCCCCTGCATCGCCGCTGAAACCCCGGGCGGCACTGTTCGGCGGGTACTTGCTGGTCGCGGCGCTGGCGCTTGCCGCCAGGCCCAGTCCGAGAATTGCAACTGAGGCCACCGCAGTCGCGGCGATTCGGCGGGGCAATGAAGAAAGCATCGGGGTTCTCCCTCTTGGCTGATCGTTGCGCCCTTTTCGGCGCTTACTGAATTCTTGGTACCCATCGGAATCGGTACCGCTCCGCCGCTGGACAAACGTAGGATCGGCGCCACGTGATCGACGTCGACTCCTCCTCCTTCTTCTTCATCGTCCTGATCGCGGCGATCGCCGCGATCACCGTCGCGGTCGTGCCGAAAGGCTTGGCACCGCCGGTGGTGGTGCTGGAGCTGATGCTTGGCATCGTGATCGGGCCCGAAGTCCTCGACCTCGCCCAGTCCTCCGACTTCATCGAGTTCTTCTCCAACCTCGGGCTCGGCATGCTCTTCTACTTCGCCGGCTACGAGATCGACTTCGAACGGATCAAGGGGACCCCGCTGAAGCTGGGCGCGCTCGGCTGGGTGCTGTCGGTCGCGCTTGCCTACGGCATCGGCGGCATCCTCGCCGCGGCCGGGATCGTCGTCTCGTTCCTCTATACGGGCTCCGCCCTGGCGACGACCGCGATCGGCACCCTGATCCCGATCCTCAAAGACAGCGGTAGCCTGAAAACGCGCTTCGGCACCTTCCTGATGGCAGCCGGCGGCGCCGGCGAGTTCGGGCCGATCCTGCTCGTTACGCTCGTCCTCACCACCGCCAGCCCCCTGCACGAGGCGGCGATCCTCGTCGCCTTCGTCTTCCTCGCCCTCGGCGTCGCGCTCGCCTCGGTGCGCCTCGCCTGGCGCGGCTGGCCCGCCTTTGAAAAAACCTTCGAGGCGAGCAGCCAGCTCGCCGTGCGGATCACCGTCGTCCTCGTCTTCGGCCTCGTACTGCTTGCCAGCCAACTCGGCCTCGACGTTCTCCTCGGCGGCTTCGTCGCCGGCATGATCACCCGCGCTGCCCTGCGCGGCCACGAGCTGCAGATCTTCGAGTCGAAGCTGACCGCGGTCGGCTTCGGCTTCTTCGTCCCCTTCTTCTTCGTCACCAGCGGCATCGAGTTCGACCTCGGCGCCCTCGGCTCGGCCGAAGCGATCGCCAAGATGCTCCTCTTCCTCGCCCTCTTCCTCGTCGTCCGCGGCACCCCCGCCCTGCTCCTCTACCGCAAGGTGCTGAGCTCCACCGAGCGCCGCGCCCTCGCCTTCTTCTCCGCCACCGAGCTCCCCCTCGTCGTCGCGATCACGACCATTGCCATCGATGCCGGCAAGATGCACGCCTCCACTGCGGCGGGCCTGGTCGGCGCCGCCATGCTCTCGACCCTGATCTTCCCCTTCGTCGGCATGGCCCTGCAGAAACGAGCGATGGTGGAGCAGGGCGAAGAGCCCCCACCACCCGATCCAGTCGAAGCTCCCGCCCCGGCCTGAACCGAGCCCAAGTCCCGCCTATGATTGGCACTTCTCCCGGGCGCGTAGCTCAGTGGGAGAGCGCTCGCCTCACACGCGAGAGGTCGCTGGTTCGAACCCAGCCGCGCCCATCTCTCGGAATCCGCTTGATAGATGCGATTTGCGCCCCCGGTTGCGCTTCCCGCTGGTCCGCAATTCGCAGACTCGCCAAGAAGGCCAGCGCGCGGTGGTCCAATCGGACGAAATCCGAACAGGATGAGTAGGAGTCATGGCGTGGAACCGACCTGGAGCATGGAAGAGGATTAGCCGCGCGGGATCATCACCATTCTGCCTCTGTCCCGAACCTTTCGAGTCGCGCCGAACTGCCTCGGCGGCCATGAACTCTCATCTCGCCTGGAACATGCATAGGACGGGTCGGCCCGGTTGCACCCTCGTGTCCATACGGGTCGGCCCATGCAATAAGTACGTTAGATAACTAAGATAAATCTGTTCGCTAAGACACTTACTGGGGAGAACAAAGATGCCCTTCGCTCGCGCAGCTACCCCCGCTCAACATCGCCTGACGCTGCTGATCGCGGCGTTTCTTGTAGTCATCGCCATGTTTGCGACGACTGCTCCGAAAGCTTCGGCTCTCTCATTTGGCCTGCAATGGAGCGGAGACATCGAACCAACCATGAGCGAAGAAGAACTGGAAGTCGTGCAGCACTCCGGCGCTTCTTACTTTCGCGTGCAAATCGACCGCGCGAATAGCTTGGCGTTCTACGAACCGCTCTTCGATCGCGCCGCCAAACGTGGCATCACCATCCTTCCCTATCTCATGCACGGGACCACCTACCTTCAGCCTGGTGGAGACGGGCAGTACGGAGGTTGGGGCACCTGGGTCGAAGAAGCAGTTAAAAAGTATGGCCCGGGCGGGTCATTTTGGACTGGCAAGCCTTACGCCAAGCCGGTCACTACTTGGGAGGTATGGAATGAGCCCAACCTGGCGACATACACCCCCTTCAAAGAGAACCCCGGAGAAAAAGTAAGTGCGGCAGAAGCCAAAAACTACGGCGAATTGTTTGTCTTCACCTCCAAAGCCATCCACAAAGTCCAGCCCGGTGCGCAAACGCTGGTGGGGGGCCTCTATCTAGGGGGTTGGACCGAACCGGGGATGGAAGAATATGTTTCGGCTCTCTATAAAGCACCCGGCATAGCCTCAGAGGTGGGTGGCGTTTCAATCCACCCCTACGCCTTTACCAAAAAAGTGCAAATCACAGAATTTGCCAGCGAGGTAATCAACATCCGGACGGTCTTGAACCGCCAGTCGCAGGGATCGAGCAAACCCCTGTGGATCACTGAGCTTGGCTGGCCGATCCCAGCAAGCCCAACCCAAGAAGAAGAATGGGCCCCCGCGGGAGTCGATGCGCCTACCCAGGCCACCCTGCTGAAACAGAGCTTCAATTGGGTCAAAAGCAACGCCGGCACCTTCAACATCCAAGCCCTGACCTGGCACGCGGCCAAGGACAGAAACATCCCAACATGGGCCGGCCGCTGCGGCCTGCGGGATCTCAGCGGCAACTATCGACAGTCCTGGTGGGAGTTTCAGCAGCAGACCGGGGCGGCAATCTGGCCGGTCTGGGAAGCTTGGCCGAGCGACAATCTCGGCGGGGGCCTGACCTCTGACCCGACCATCTCATCTCAGGGCCCCAACATGCTCGATGTCTTTGCGAGGGGTGCCGATGGCGGGCTCTGGCGCAGGACTTGGAACGGCCTCACGTGGGGCTCGTGGGGAAGTCTGGGCGGCAACATCACCTCGGGCCCCGGCGCCGTGTCGTGGGGGAACAATCGGATCGATGTGGTCGCTCGCGGGGGCGACAACGCCGTCTGGCACTGGGCCTGGAACGGGTCTGGATGGAGCCTCGAGAGCCTTGGCGGATCGATCGTCGGGGACCCCGAGATCTCGTCGCAAGGCCCGGGTCAGCTTGACGTCTTTGTAAGGGGTGGTGACAACGCCCTTTGGCACAAGTGGTTCAGCGGAGGCGCCTGGAGCGGCTGGCAAAGCCTGGGCGGAAGCATCACCTCAGGCCCAGGCGCTGTGTCGTGGGGCGCCAACCGAATCGATGTTGTCGCTCGCGGAAGCGATAACGCCGTCTGGCACTGGGGCTGGAACGGATCTGGCTGGAGCCTCGAAAGCCTTGGCGGCGGAGTCAACTCGGATCCCGATATCTCATCGTTGGGGCCCGGCTATCTCGACATGTTCGTAAGGGGTGGTGAAACTCTTTGGCACAGGTCGTATAACGGTACTTGGGGCGGCTGGGAGAACCTTGGAGGAGTAGTGACATCCGGCCCCGGGGCTGTGTCTTGGTCGAACTTGAGAACGGACGTGGTTCGCCTGACCAACAACGGGAACGTCATCCACACGTTCTGGCAACCCTAGGGTCCTTACGCAGGCCTGCTCAGGGAAGGGACCCTTTGACTTCTTTCCTTCACCCGTCGACGCTGACATGGACGCGATCTTCACCTGCCTCAACCTCCACGCCCGGATCGTGCTCTGCGGGCTGATTCCGGCTACGCCACCCTGGAGACGATCGTCGAGGGCTTCGAGGAGCTGCCGAGCGCGATCAACATGCTTTTCGACGGCGCCAACGTGGGCAAGCTCGTCGTGCGGGTCGGCGACTAGACCCGATTCGGAACCCTGCGGAAGGTCACGGCCCAGCGGGGGAGATGTGCTTGTTGGTCAGCGGCTTCGCTTCCTTGCCGATGATCCCGACCAGGGAGCCGGTCGCGTCGAATTCGATTCGCAGGCCGCCGTAGTCCAGCATCTTGTGGTGGTTTGGGCAGAGGATGAAGAGGTTGTCCTTGACGTCGATGTTGGCTTCGCGGAGAGCCATCGGTTTGAGGTGGGCGGCCTCGCAGTAGGGGCGGCCGTTGCGCTGCTTGAAGGTGAAGCCGCAGTACTGGCAATTGCCCTTGTAGAGCTTCTTCAGCTTTTCGACCAGGGTGCGGTTCCGCTGCAGGCTCTCGACGATCGACGTGCGTGACTTCGGCGCCTCCGAGGAGGCGAAGGCATTGACTTCACGGCTCAGTTGCTTCTCAGAAAAATCATCCGCCAGCCGGTCGAGGGCGATTGCCGCCTCCATCTCGTCCCCAGCCTTCGTCGCTTCGATCGCGAGGCGGAGCTGATGCCCGCTCTCGGAGAGCTGCTCGAGCAGTTGCTCCACACTGCCGAACTCGGTGTCGAGGTCGCGGTTGACCCTGGCGAACCCCTGCGGATATGAACCCGGCTTATAGTGGAGTCGAGCGTTGAGGGCGAGGCGCGGGATGTCCACCTGCCGCACCTGGTCGAGCAGGTACATGTACTCCCAGGTTTCCCCTCCGTCTTCTCCCCACAGGCGTTTCGCCACCGCCGGCGAGCGTTCGCGCGTGAGCACCCGCGCCGAAACCGGCAAGAGGCCGTCGAAGTAGAAGAGGACCCAGTCGCCGCGCTCCATCGCGCTCCATGTGCCCACGTGCCGGTCGTCTTTCCCGGGCTTGGTCCCCCAGGCGGAAACCCCTCCCCGCGCTGCGCCGGCGAGCTTGCGTGCCGCGGGGTCCAGCCGGCCCAGGTCCGAGAGCGGAACCCGTCGGCGCACGGTGTGCTCGAAATTCTCACGCGCCCGTGCGTCTCCAGCCGGAACCAGGAAGAGGTTGCTCATAGCTCCGTGTACTTGCGGGCGCTGCCCCGGACCCGATCGGGCGGATAGCGCTCCTCGTTGATCTCGATCTTGCGGTTGACCGCGGCGAGGACGTCAATGTCCGCTGCATTGGCAAAGTTGAGGCACTGAATCATCACGTCGGCGAGCTCCGCTTCGGCCTCCCCACGGTGTGCGTTCAGGGCCTCATCCTCCCCCTCTCCGGCGACCCAGAGGAAGAGCTCGAGCAGCTCACCAGCCTCGACGCTGATCGCCTTGGCGAGGTTTCCTGGACTGTGAAACTGGGCCCACTCGCGCTCGTCGCGGAACCGCCCCAGCCGGGCCTGCACAGTCGCTAGATCCGTCATTGCCTCCACCTCTCCAGAGTAGGCGCAGGAGCGGCGGTCTCCGCAAGCGAGCGCGGGGCGCCGATCCCGCCGATCGCGGCTTTAACTTCAGCGCGTGGAGGGAGCGACGGAGACAGGTGACAGTCCCAGATACCCGGACAGGGCGGTCGACGTCGCGATCGCCGAGTTCAACGCGCTCCGTGCTGAGATCGTCAGCCACGTCACGGCCCAAGCAGCGCTTGTCGGCCTGGCGATTACGGCCGCGGGAGTCATCGTCGGGTTCACCGTCAAGGAAGGCGCCGACCAGCGGCTGCTGCTCGCCATTCCCCCACTCACTCTTCTCGTGGTATTGCTGCACACCGCCGAGACCTTCCGCGCGGCACTGATCGGGCGGTACATCGCCGTCGAGCTCTGGGAGGACCTCGAAGGGCGAGTCGGCAAGCTCAGCTCCTGGGAGGCGAAGGTTGCCGAACGACGGGAAAAACCCCTGCTCAAGCTGCTGCCGGAGATATTCCTGCTCGATTTCCCGGCGATGTCCCTCTTCATCCTGGCCAGCGGCTACGCCCTGGTGCAGGTCGGCAGCGGCGGAGCCCTGTGGTGGATCGACTGCGGAGCGGTGTTGCTGGCGATCTTCACCCCGCTCGGCTTTGCCTTGCACATTCGTTGCGAATCGCGCGAAGCGACCGAAAAGATTCGGCGCCGCCGTCGATAACAAATTCAGCCCGCCGGCAGCCAGACGGGATGAAGATCGCAGCTACCGGACTTTGCTTGGCAGTGGGCTCTTCGAGAAGTCGGCGCATCACCCGCCAGCCGCACCAGGCAGGTGCTCCGCCGCTATGGTCCTCCTGCCGGGTCTGACCGGCGCTAAATCGAGAGCGAAAGGACCGGATTTGAGCGGCGACGAGATCAACGAGATGGGGCCGATCGACTACTTGCTCATCGAGTGGCCGGACCGGCAGCCGACCGGTGAAGCGATGCCGCACCTGATCGACCTGGTCGATCGAGGTCTGATTCGCATTCTCGACCTCGCCTTCATCGCCAAGGGCGAGGACGGCTCGGTTGCGGCGCTGGAGATCGCTGACCTCGGCGACGAGGTCGAGGCCTTTGCCGCCTTCGAGGGCGCTTCCTCTGGATTGCTCTCCGATGAGGACTTCAGCGAGGCCGGCAACGCGCTCGAGCCCGGCACCTCGGCCGCGCTGCTCGTCTACGAGAACCTCTGGGCCGCGCCACTCGCCGCCGCCCTGCGCCGCTCCGGCGGCCAGCTCGTCGCCAGCGGCCGCATTCCCGTCCAAGACGTCCTCGCCGCGCTCGACGCGGCCGAGGCTTCCGAGTAAAGGAGACCGCCATGCCAGGACTACTTCGAGGAGTGGCGCGAACGGCGGTCATCGCCGGTACCGCAACCACCGTCAGCAACCGCGTCTCGCGCCGCCAGGGCCAACGCTGGGCGCAGCAGGAAGAACAGCAGCAGGCTCCCGCCCCCGCGGCGGCGCCCCCCGCACCCGCCGCCAGCGGCCAATCGACGATCGACCAGCTCAAGGAGCTCGGCGAGCTGAAGGCACAGGGCATCCTCACCGAGGAGGAGTTCGCGGCCCAGAAGGCCAAGCTGCTGAACGCCTGACCCTGGCCAGCCGGCCGCTACTCGGCTGGCGGCTGCAAGACGGAGAGGATGTTGCCCGCCGGGTCCTTGAACCAGGCGATCGAGGGACCCGGCCCGCGGGCGATCCCCTTCTCGTCCTGCTCGAATCCCTCGTAGCGCTCGAGCTCCACTCCCTTGGCGCCGAGCTCATCGACGGCGCCGTCGATGTCGTCGACTTCGAAGTTGAGGATCGTGTACGTCGCCGGGACGAAGTCGGGCTTGACGTAGACGACGGTGTCACGGCCCCCGGCCAACTGGATCGAGCTGACGCCGAACTCCTCGCTGAGCACCGTGAAGCCCAGCCCCAGCGTCTCGCCGTAGAACCTCTTCGCCGCCTCGATGTCGTCAACGGCAAAGCCGTTGGTCGCTTTCGTGTTCGCAAACATGCCTGCTCCTCTCTGTCGTCCTCTTTTTGTTACCCGGTCAAGCTCGAAAGCCTCTCGACGTTGACCTCCGGCCACTTGTCGTCGGTGGGGAGCTCGCGCGAATCGGGGATGACGACGATGGTCTTGGCAATATCGATCCCGGCCCGCTCGATCGCCTCATGGAACCCTTTCTGGACGAGCCTGGCGAGCCGTTTGCGTGCCTTCTCGATGGTCTCCAGCTTGGCCACTCGCGCCGTCAGCAAGTGCCAGTCCCCGTCCTTGAAGCCGAGAAAGTCCGGCCGGTGACCTCTACCTTGCGCGAAATCGGCGATCACCCAGCCACTCGCGGCGAGCTCGCCGCGAACCTTGCGATCGAAAGTGGTGCTGCCGAGGCGGCTGACGAATGCCCAGAGGCTGTCCACGAACTCGGTCGCCGTGTCATCGGGCCATTCCTCGATCGTCTCCCCCAGGCCACCCAGGGCGTCGCCGATCGCTTTCGCCTCGTCGCGGGTAAGTAGACCGGCGGCCAGCAAGCTCGCGAGAACCACGTCATGGGCGGTCCCCCTGGGCAGATCGAGCACCCGATTTCGGCACAGCTCGAGGCGGTTCTCGATCCGGGCCCGCACAATCGCCAGGTCGTCAGCCTTGCTCCCGGTCTTCTGCCTGGGTTTGACCGGGACACCGTCCTCGCTGTCTGACACCAGCGTCGCCGTCGCCCGCTTGGCTGAGTCGTCAGCCTCGCGTAGAGCAACCTCGATGCCGCCGATCTTGAGGCCCGAGATTCGCCGCGCGGCTCGCTTCGCCGCCCTCGGTGCACCCACCGCCAGCAATAGGACCGCAACGAAGGCCACCAATCCGAGGGTCGTGCTGTCCGGGCTGCCACGGTTGTTGCTCAACTGCAACGCGATCAAGCCACAAACAGCGATCAGCGCGATCAGCAACAGCAGGTACTGCGCCAATGCTCTCAGTTGGTTTTTTTGCTTCTTCGTCAACTCGCCAGCTCCGGGAAATGTCGCTCGAGGTGCTCGGCGATCGTCTCACGGACCCACTGCTGGGTGAGTTGGTCGGCCATCCGGTAGCGGCCGAGCAGCATCTTCTGGTCGGTCAGCGGCAGGCCGGCAATCTCCCAACGCACCGCCAGCCGCTCGAAGAGCAGCTCCGAGCGGCGGTGCCAAGCGTCCTCCTGGCTCGTCGCCGCCGTCGCCGGGCCTTCCCCCAGCTTGGCGATCGTGCCGGCGCTGAGCGACTGGCGCAGGGTCAGGGTGTTGCCCTCGCCGTCGACGTACTCGACCGTCGCCGGCTTCTCCCGCGGCCGCCGCTTCTTGCGCTTCGCCATCGCCGCTCAGTCTGCCAGGCTGCCCGACACGTGTCCCCGGACGAACAACTTGAACTGCTCAGGCGCTTTGCGCCGACCCTGCACTTCGACGCGCTGGAGCGCTGGCGACCCGACCGGGTAGATCGGTACCTGGAGCGCTCCGCCGTCCTCCCCAACGGCGGCGACCAGCCGCTGCCGGGCACGCCCCCGGCCGAGGCGGCGATGCGCGAGCACGGTGAGGATCGCAAGGCTCGCCTCAACCCGCTGAAGAGGGGTGCCGGCGTCGATACGCAGAAGCGCAGCAACGAAATGCTGGACGCCTACGGCGGGGACCGGGACCTGCGCTCGGCCGGTGTCGCCTACGGGCGCGTCGCCGGCAGTGGCGACGCGCGCTTCCTGCAGTACTGGCTCTTCTACCCCGACAACCCCTGCGTGCTGCCGCCGGGCCGCCACGACGGCGACTGGGAGCTGGTCCAGGTCAGCGTCGAGCGCAGCGGCACGGACTTCCGACCCACCCACTTGACCCTTGCCGAGCACGGCAAGCCGGTGAGCGAACCGATCGCGACGGCCGGAGGCAGCATCGACGTCTTCGTCGCCGTCGACTCGCACGCCTGTTACTTCAAGGAAGGGGCCAACCCGATCATCCCGCTCTCCGACGTCTGCGTGCCGGCGGGGACGCCGAGTGCGGCGCCCGAGGTCGTGCTGCTCCCGATCGAGTCCTCGAAGAAAGACTGGGCGCACTGGGCGGGGCGCTGGGGACTGGATCGCGGTCCCGGCACGCTGCTGGCACTGTCGCTGCACCTCAAGCGCACCCCCTGGCCGCTGACGCGGCTCAACAAAGTCGGCGCCGGCGAGAGCCCGCCGGGGCCGGCGCACCAGGGCCAGAGCTGGCACTCCCCCAAGGCCTTCGCCACCCGCGGCAGCGGGCGGCGCGCGACGACGACGCTGGTCCAGCGCCTTGCCCACTTCCTCGGCCACGCGACCTGGCCGAAACAGGCGCCGAGGGTGACGATCGCACCGGCCCCGCGCAAATCGGACAGCCCACCCGAATACACGGTCAAGGCCGAAACGGCCGGTCGCTTCCTGCGCCGCGTGACCCTCGTCGCCGTCGCCTTCTGGGAAGAGCGTGCGGACGGGAGCCGCCGCGCTCTCGCCCTGCACACGGTGCGACCCGGCAAGGCCGAGACGTTCAAGATCCCGCATGACGGCGAGCTCGTCTGGCGCGCCGCCGGCTACAACACCCTGCGCCAGCGCGGCGAACCGTTCGGGCCGGCTCAGTAGTCGCCGCCGGGGCGTCGCCGCCCCCGCTTGCGTTCGCCCGACCGCCGCTTCTCTTCCAGCCGCCGCTCGCGCGAGGCGCGGGTCGGCCGGGTCGGTCGCCGTCGCACCGGCTCGGCCAGTCCAGCGGCGATCTTCTCCGCCAGCCGCTTCAGCGCCAGTTCGCGGTTGCGGGCCTGGCCGCGGGCGTCCTGGGCGACCGCGGTGATCAGCGACCCGCCCCGGCCCAGCAGCAACTCGCGCTGGCGCTGGTCAAGCGCCCGCGAGGCCTCGACGTCGAAGACCGCTTCCACCCGCGAAGCGGTGACGTTGGCGTGCTGGCCGCCCGGCCCAGACGAACGGCTGGCTCGCAGCTCGATCTCGGCCAGCGGGATCGAGAGCCGCGAATCGATTCTCAGCTCGTCGGCGATAGGGCGTCGACCTTCCCAGCCAGCTCGAAATCGGCGGCGGTGAGGCCACCCTCCGAGTGGGTGGAGATCGTCACCGTCACCGTGTCCCAGGAGACCTCGAGGTCGGGGTGGTGCCCCATCGCCTCGGCCGGCCCGACCAGGCTCTGAACGAACTTCGCCGAGCCGACGAAATCGCCACAGCCGAAGCTCTTCGCGATTGCCTCGCCCTTGTGCTCCCAGCCGTCGAGCTGGGCCAGCTTCGCCTCGATCTCCTCACTGCTCAACAGCGTCACCGCCCACCCCCATCGCTTTGGTTGCCCGCTCGGCCGCCCGCGCACCGAGCACCCGATAGGCCTCGAATTTCTGGTCAGTGTAGAGCTGGTCGACAGTCGAGTTGTTGGGGAAGCGCGGGTCCGCCTGATGGTGCGCCCGCACGTCCCAGGGGACGGTCTCGGTCATCGCGTTGCGCACGTAGACCAGCCTGCCAACCTTGCCCGCCTTCCCCTCTTCGGTCGTCGGGAACTTGATCTTCGCCGTGACCACGTCGCGTTTGGCGAAGTGGGTTTTCTCGTCGGGAACCATGTCCGCTGGCGAGGGCGCGGTCTCGCCTTGCTCCCCGTCCTCACCGGTCGCTTCCTTTTCCTCCTCGCCGGCGAACTCGATCTCGACGCCGAGCTCGCTGCGGGCTAGGGTGATCGCCTCGCCGATCGATTCGAACTCGGCGCCGTCCGCCCCCACCCCACTCGCGTCGAGGCAGTAGACCTCGGTGCAGCCACGCCGCAGCAGCTCGACCAGGCCGAGGTTCTCGTAGTGGCCGCCGTCGGTGACGTAGAGATACTTCGAGTTGACCCGGTTGAGCCCGAGCAACTCGCAGAGCAGGTAGAAGGGGCGCGGCCGCACGTAGCGCAGGCGCAGCTCCTGGCGCCGCTGCAGCTCGCCGACCCAGCGCGGGTTCGGCACCCAGACGCCAAGCCGGACGTTGGCGAGCGCCATCAGGAAGGTGAGTGGGCGCTTGGTCATCTTCCCCATCGAGGGCGAGATCGCCGCCCCCGACATCGCCATCGCGGCGATCAGCGAGAGGTCGCGCTCGCGGCGCTTTGCCGAGAACGACTCGGAGCCCGCTTTACTCGGTGGCTCCGAGAAGGCGTTCTCGATCTGCTCCGTGGGAACGGCACCGACCAGTGGCCCGCCGACCGCGTTGGCGCTGAAGGTGAAACTGGTCACGCGCCTGCCCGGCGGGGTCGCGTTCGAGTCCGAGATGTTGGCGGCGGCGCAGACCAGCAGCGTCGGCCACTCCTCGCCCTCACCTCCAGTCAGCGCCGTCTTCGAGATCGGCACCAGCTTGTCGTAGCTGCGCTCGATCGCGATGCCGACGTCGGCCTTTGGATCGACCCGCTCGGTCGTCGATTCCGGCTCCAAAGCCTCGACCCGCCGGCGCTCCTCCTCGTTCAGCGAGCTCGCCCGCACTCGCTTGAGCGCGAAGACGCTGCTGAGGCGGCGCTTGTAGAACGGGTGCAACGACCAGTTGGTGATGTCGGAGGCGAAGTAGACGATCAGGAAGCCGCCGAGGACCCCGGCCCCGATCTTGACCAGGTCGGCGTTGTCGAGGGACCCGCCGGAGCCCACTTCCGACATCGCGGCGGCGGCCGCGAAGACGAAGACACCGAGCAGCAGCAGGGGCCCGACCAGCGCCGCCGCGAAGTAGGCAACCGCGAGGCGCGCGCCCTCGCCGAGCTTGCCGGCGAGCTTGCGCACCTTGCCGGCACCCTCGCGGGCTTTGCTCGATCTGAGCAGGTTGACGAGCTGAGCCGCGACCCCCGCGAGCAGCGCCAGCGTCCCTGCCCCGAGCCCGGTTCGCTTGCTTTCCGTGCCGGCGAAGAGGTTGCCGTTGCGGATTACTTCGACCAGGAAGGGAATCGCGAAGAGGAACAGGCCGAAGACGGCGGCGGCGATCAGCAGGCGGGTCGCCCAGGTCACGAAGAACCGCTGCCACTCGTCGTTTCTCCAGCGCGGCAGCAGGGTCACGGCGGCAAGAACAATGCTCAGGGCCAAGGGCACGAAGGTGAGGAGCCAGAACCAGAGCGGTGGCTGCACGGCGCATTCGAGCTGCTGCCCGTCGACCACACGGTGGCACTCGCCGGTCAGCTCGGGCAGCGCCGTGGCGTAGGCGAAGCCGGAGAGGACGAGCGCCAGGCCAACCAACGGCAGGGCGACGAAGACCAGGTTGATCAGCAGCCCGAGCACGATCCTGTAGCCGAGGTAGATCTTGTCGGCCAGGCCCGGCGCCAGGTAGGAGGCACGATTGCGCAGGTACTGCTCCTCGGGTGAGCCGGGCGCGAACGGTCCCTTCAGCTTCAGCAGCGCTTTCTCGGAGTCCGCCGGCCCGGTCTTACGCACCACCGAGATAGCCGTGGCGATGTAGGAGCCTCCGGAGACGGCCGCAAGATACGAGGCCCGCCTCAGCTCACCCTCGTCCTGCAGGTGCTGGAGCGCCCCGAGCGAGAATGCGGCCGAGCGGATGCCGCCGCCCGAGCAGCAGATCCCCAGCTTGCCCTCCACCGCCGGCTCGACCGGGCCGCGCACCGAGGGCAAGGGCTCGGGGCGGCCGCCGTTGAAGAGCCAGCGCAGGAAGCGCCGTCGCGGCGCGCGGGCGGCGACGAACCGTGGCTCCGCCGGGGCCGCTTTGAGCAGGCCGCTGTCATCGGCCAGCGGCCGCGCCTGCTCGTCGTCGGGCTGCTCGCCCTTGTGGCGCCAAGACAGCGGCACGCCGCCAAGCTACTCGATATAAGCTGACCGAAGGCGGATGTCCACCCCCAGACCCACGCTCTGGCACATCAGCATCTCGCACTACAGCGAGAAGGCTCGCTGGGCGCTCGACCACAAGCAGGTGCCTCACGTGCGCCGCGCCGTCTCGATCCCGGGCCTCCATATACCGGCCTCGATGCTGCTGACGCATGGCGCCAGCCACACCTTCCCGGTGCTGGAGATTGACGGGCGGGCGATCGGCGACTCGAGCGAGATCATCGCCGCGCTGGAGCAGCGCCACCCCGAGCGGCCGCTCTACCCCGCCGACCCGGACCAACGCCGCCGCGCGCTCGAGCCTCGATCGCTTCTTCAGCGAGGAGCTGGGGCCCCACGTCCGCCTGCTCGCCTTCCACGAGCTGGGCAAGGACCCGGAGCGCTTCGAGGCCGTGATCGCGCGGACGACACCGGGCCCGGTCGCGCGCCTGGGCAGCGGCGCGGTCACCTACGCCCGCACCTACACCGGCCTGCGCTTCGGCGTTCGCAGCGAGGAGGCGGCCGAGCTCGCCCGCACCAAGATCGTCGCCGCGCTCGACCGGCTCGAGGCCGAGCTCGGCTCGGGCGAGTACCTGGTCGGCGATTCCTTCAGCGTCGCCGACCTCAGCGCCGCCTCCCTCTTCTTCCCCCTGGTCCTGCCCGAGGAGGGCCCGGTTCCCACCGACGAACCGCCACCGGCAGGCATGGAGAGCTTCCGCGCCCCGCTGCGGGACCGGCCCGGATACCGCTGGGTCGAAGAGACCTTCCGCCGGCACCGCTGGCCGACTCAGGTCTCGCTAGCCGCCTAGCCCGCTTCGCGGGTTCCCCGGCGGCGACCGTACAGGCGCTGAGCCACGCGTTTCAGTCCTAAATATTGGGTAGACCCCTGCCGATATGGGGCGCATGAGCGACGGCAGCGGCGATCGCCTGCGAGCGATCATTCAGACCCAGACCGAGATCGCGGCCAGCGATCTCGACCTCGATGCGGTGATGCAGTTGATCGCCGCGCGCGGGCAGGAGCTGACCGGAGCCAACGCGGGCGTGATCGAGATCGCCGACGGTGACGAGATGGTCTACCGGGTCACCACCGGCGAGGCGACGCCGTTCCTCGGCGTGCGCCTGAAGATGGCGACCAGCCTCTCCGGACTCTGCGTCAGAGAAGGCCGCGTCCTGCGCAGCGACGACACCGACAACGATCCCCGTGTCGACGCCGAGGCCTGCCGCCGCGTCGACGCCCGCTCGATGCTCTGCGTACCGCTCGCCCACAACGGCGAGACGGTCGGCGTGCTCAAGGTCTACTCGCCGCAGGCCAACCACTTCGGCGAGAGCGACGTCGAGGCCTTGGAGTTGCTCAGCGGCCTGATCGCCGCCCACATGTCGCACGCCAGCCTCTTCGCCGCCGAGGTTCACGGCGGCCGCCACGACGCGCTCACCGGCCTGCTCAACCGCCGCGCCTATGAGGAACGGCTGCCGGTCGAGATCGCCCGCGCCTCGCGTTACGCCTGGCCGCTCTCGCTCTGCCTGCTCGACCTCGACGGCTTCAAGAAGATCAACGACACGCTCGGCCATCCCTCCGGGGACAGGGCCCTGCAGCAGGTCGCCGCCCTGCTCGACGAGTCGCGCCTCGCCGACGACAGCTTCCGCATCGGCGGCGACGAGTTCGCCCTGCTGATGCCGAAGACCTGCCGCGAGGACGCCGAGCTCGCGGCTGCTCGCTTGAGCCAGGAAATCACCAAGATCGGCATGTCGGATGGCTCGCTGGGAGCGTCGTTTGGGGTCGCCGAAGGAGCCGCCGACCCGGCGATCCTGCACGCGATGGCAGACGAACGGCTGCTAGCCGCAAAGGACCGGCTGTACCGGCGATCCCGCTGAAGCCGTCGCCTGGCTCTGCGCGGCGGCACTGAGCCTCTGAGGCGCGATCACCCCGCAGATGCCGCCGAACCAGCGCCCGTTTCGACGCGAGAGAAAGAGCCCGTAGGTGCGACCAGTGCGGTGCGGCAACCCACAGGCCGCGGTCCGTCGTGCCCCCCGCACGTCCAGCATCTGACCGTCGATCGCACCGGCGCCCTTGAAGACGTGACGAACTTCGTAGCGGTAGACCGCGTTCAGCGGCCCATGCGGCAGCACCTTGACCAACCGCCCGACAACCGCCCCATCGGCCTCCCGCAACGACTCCCCCGGCGGCTGCGGCGCACAAGAGCAAGCAATCGCAGAGCCGGCGGGCACCAGCACCGCCAAAACGACGAGCACTACCCCGATCGTCGACCTCCCCCGCACGGTGTCCAACTTACCTGAGGGTCGATCCCGGTAGGGGTGGAACGTCTTGCACTTTTTCGTCGTGAGCTAGCGGCGCCAGCCCACCGACTCCCCACCGAAAAAGTTAAGTGGAACCCCTACCGGGATCGACCCTCACGGAGTGAGGACGATCTTGAGCGCTTCGCGCTGGTCATAGAGCTTGTAAGCCTCGCTCGCTTCGTCCAGCTTCATGTGGTGAGTCACCAGCGGCGAAGGGTCGAGCTTGCCGGCCTCGATCAGCGCCAGCACCCGGTCGACGTGGGCGATCACGTTGGCGAGGCCGAGCCGCAGGGTCAGGCCCTTGAGCCAGGCGAGGCCGAGCGGCACCTCGCCCTTGCCGGCGTAGGCGCCGATGCCGGAGACGGTGCCGGCGTCGCGGGCGAGGCTGACCGCCATCGCCAGCGGCCCGGGATCGCCGACCGCGTCGACGACGACGTCCACCCCACGCTTGTCCGTTGCCGTGCGGACGACGCGCTTGGGCTCCTCCTCGGTCAGGTGGATCGGGGTGGCGCCGAAGTCGCGCGCCATCTCCAAGCGCTGCTCGACCGAGTCGATCGCGAAGACCTTGGTCGCGCCGCCCGCCAGCGCCGCCTGCACCGCGCAGAGCCCAACCGGGCCCAGGCCCAGCACGGCGACGGTGTCGCCGGAGCGCATGCCGGCGTGGGCGACCGCGTGGTAGCCAGTGCCCATCACGTCGCCGGCGAAGAGCGCCACCTCGTCAGACATCCCCTCCGGGACGCGCCGCAGGGTCAGGTTGGCGCGCGGCACCAGCAGCTGCTCGGCCTGCGCGCCCTGCAGGTCGCCGAGGTGTGAGCCGTGGCCGAAGGTCTGGCCGTTGTCGCAGCGGTGGTAGTCGCCGCGCAGACAGGGGGTGCAGGTCGCGCAGGCGGTGTGAAAGCAGCCGAGCACGCGGTCGCCGACCGCGACCCGCTCGACGTCCGGGCCCGCGGCAAGCACCGTGCCGACGAACTCGTGGCCGATCGTGAACCCCTGCTCGACCGGGACCCGGCCGTGGAAGATGTGCAGGTCCGAGCCGCAGATCCCACTTGCCTCGACCCGGACCAGCGCCTCGTCGGCGGCTGAGACCTCGGGGTCGGGCTTCTCCTCGACCCGGACCTCACCGGGAGCCTGAAAAGTAACGGCGCGCACGGGCAGAACTTACCCGCTCGTCGGCTGAACGGCTGGGGGCGAATTAACGTGCCCGTTGGGGGCGTGATGGCCAAGCTGGGCGCCACCGCCGCGCCAGGCGCGTCATCCACGGGCGCGGGAATTCGGCGCCAGCCGTTCAGCCGACGCTGACGCCGGGGACGCCGAAGCGGCTGCCTTGGCCGCCGGGCAGCGCGGTCTCTTCGATCCGCGCCTCCAGTTCGAGCTCTTTCTCGAAGTCGGCCGCCTCGCTGTGCTGGAAGGAGACATCCTTGCCCTCGAGCAGCTCGACGAAGACCTCGACGAAGCGGCCGTCGAGCTGCTTGCCGGAGACCCGCCGCAGCTCCTGGATCGCCTCGTAGCTCGAGGTCGGCGTGCGGTAGGAGTCGCGCGCGGTCATCACGTCATAGGTGTCGGCGACGGAGATGATCCGCGCCAGTTCGGGAATGTCGTCGCCGGCCAGGCCGCGCGGGTAGCCCTTGCCGTCGATCCGCTCGTGGTGGGCGAGGATGATCTCCGCCACCGGGCCGTAGCCGTCGAGCGAGGAGACCACGCGGGCGCCCTGCTGGGGGTGGCGCTTGATCAGCATCCAGTCCTCGTCGGTGAGCGGCACGTTGGCCTTGAGGATGCGGTCGGGGAGGATGAACTTGCCGATGTCGTGCAGCAGCGCGGCGATGTGGACCAGCTCCTCCTCCTGGCGCGAGAGGCCGGCGCGCTGGGCGATCGCCCGCGAGTAGCGGGCCACCGCGGCGGAGTGGCGGGCGGTCATCTGATCCCGCAGGTCGAGTGTGCGCAGCATCGCGCTCAACATCCCGACCTGGAAGCTCGCCAGCTGCTTGCTGCGCCGCTCGAGCTCGTCGGCGCGCTGCTGCGAGAGCAGCAACTGGCCGAGCAGGTACTGGAAGGTGATCAGGACGACGCCGAAGAGGGCGATCGCGGCGATCCCGATGATGTGGAAGATGAAGGCGACGGCGACGGCGAGCATCGCGCTGGCGAACTCGGAGGGCAGCACCGGCGGCAGCACCTTGAGCTTGCTGCGGAAGGAGACCCGCTCGACGTAGCAGCCGTAGCCGGCGATCATCACGAAGTTGATCAGCAGGGCGAACTGGAAGAGGGCGAAGACGAGCAGGTAGAAGGAGGGATCGTCGGCGGTGAGGCCGATCGCCTGCGTGCCCTCGTGGAAGGCGATCCCGCCCAGCAGCGGGAAGAGCGCGTAGGTGAGGATGTTGTTGAGCAGGTAGTGCCCCTCGTCGTGCCAGCGGGCGAGCCAGCCGACGAACATCGCAGCGACGCCGATCAGCGCCGCCGGCGTGCCGCCGAGGAAGACCATCGCCAGGACCAGGGCGAGGAAGGTGCCGGACACCTTCACCTTGGACTCGGTCGAGACCGCGGTCAGGTAGCTGAAGACCGAGAAGGCGAGCAGGACGGCGAAGAGCGCCAGGTCCCAGTTGGACTCTGACGCGTCCCAGACGCCGAGCGCCGCGGTAGCGATCAGCGCGGCGATCATGACGCCGATTGCAAAACGGGTGGGACGCTTGTCAGGCATGGCGCTCTTGGGGGTAGGTCCTACGAGTGGGAATTCCCGTGGCCTACAAGATTCATGGACAGGTGGCCTTTCCCTGCGTCGCGTCCGACGGGTTTGCGGCGAACGCAACTTGGGCTGTTCAAGGTACTGGCCCTAGGAGGGGCTCGCAAGGAGCTTGGCCGCATTGCGAGGAGTCGCCCAAAACGCGGAATTTGCTCAGGTCGGGGCAAAGGCCAAACCGCATCGCCCTCGAAAAAAGCGAAGGGCGCCCCGAGGGACGCCCTTCAAAAACTGGAAAAACTGGTGCGAACGGGGCACAACCCGCTCGCTTTAAAAGATCTAGTGATGAAAGCCCATTTGCCTTATCCCTTCAGTGGTTGAAACCCATCAGATTGCGCAGTGCGATCTGAAACTCGTCAATTGCCTGGCAACTTTGTAGCACAACCCGGCGGAAACTTGTGCATCTGCAGCAAAACTTGTGCATAAATGCAGTAGTTCGTGCGTCCAGCCATGCGTAAAGCGCGACTAACCGATCCCCTCAAAAAGCCCCAATTTCGGCGTCTGGCCGCCAGTTACGCGGTCAACGAGCTCGGCGACTGGATGGGGATCGTGGCTCTCTCGGTGCTGGTCTACGACCGCACAGGCAGCGCTCTGGCGACCGCCGGGCTCTTCCTCGGCACGCGCTTTCTGCCGGCGCTGATCGCGCCGATCCTGGTCGCGAAGGTCGAGCAGCCGCCGCCGCGCTTCGCTCTGCCGGTGATCTATTGCGGCGAGGCGGCGGCATTTGGCGCCCTGGCGCTCTTTGCCGGCAACGACTTCCTGCTCGTCGGGGTGATCGCCCTCGCCACGGTCGACGGCGCCCTTGCTCTGACCGGGCGGGCGCTGACCCGCGCCGTCGTGGCCGCCTTATTGGAGCCGCACGGAGAACTTCGCGCCGGCAACGCGGTGCTCAATGTCGCCTTCACCGGCAGCGCCGCGCTCGGCCCCGGCATCGCCGGGCTGATCGTCGCCGGCTTCGGCGTGCAATCGGCGCTGCTGCTCGACGCCGCCTCCTTCTACGCGATCGCCTGGATCCTGCTCACCGCCGGGCCCCTGCCCCAGGCCGAGCCCGATCCCGGCCTGGTTCGCGACCGTGTCCGCGCCGGCATCGCCTACATCCGCGAGCGGGCGACCCTGCGGCGGCTGCTGGTCGCCCAGGGCGCCGCCTTCATCTTCTTTGCCGCGGTGATCCCGATCGAGGTGATCTACTCGAAGGAGACCCTCGGCGCCGGCGATTCCGGCTACGGCCTGCTCCTGGCCAGCTGGGGAGTCGGCATGGTGATCGGCAGCTTCGTCTTCGCCCTGGTGCGCCGGGCACCGCTGCCGGTCCTGCTCTTCTTCAGCACCCTCGCCGTCGGCGCCGGATACCTGGGGCTTGCCGCAGCGCCAACCTTGGCAATCGCCTGCGGAGCCTCGGTCGTCGGCGGCTCCGGCAACGGCGTGCAGTGGGTGAGCGCGATCAGCGCCGTGCAGGAGTTGACCGTGGCCGGCATGCAAGCGCGGGTGATGAGCGTGCTCGAGTCGATCGGCGCGGCGATGCCGGGGGTCGGCTATCTGATCGGCGGTTTGATCGCCAGCGCGATCGACCCGCGGGCGACTTTCCTCGTCGCCGGCATCGGCGTGCTGGCGATCGTCGCAATCGCCGCCCCCCTGATGGGCACGAAATGGCCCGAGCGCAGGGAAAAAACAGGTCCAGGCGCCCTTGACGGCGAAGAGGAGATTATGGTGGAGTTGATTCCAGTGGGAGGAAGAAGTACCCCTGCCCGATCCGATTCGGAGGTTGTCAGTTGAGAAAGATTGGTCTCGTCCTGCTCGTGCTCGTCCTCACCGCCGGTGCGGCCCTTGGCCTTGCCGCCTGCGGCAGCTCGAGCGGTAAAGACGGCGGCACGCTGACGGGAACCTACGCCTCCTTCCCCGCCTATCTGGACCCGGCGCTTTCTTACGAAGTAGAAGGCTGGACGGCGATGTACGACACCTACCTGCCCCTGCTCACCTACGCCCACGCCAACGGCGAGGCGGGCAGCAAAGTGGTCCCCGCGCTGGCCGAGAGCCTGCCCAAGATCAGCAACGGCGGCAAGACCTACACGCTGACCCTGCATGACGGGCTCAAGTACTCCGACGGCACACCGGTCAGGGCCTCGGACTTCAAGAGCTCGATCGAGCGCCTCTTCCTGATCAACTCGCCGGGCTCGTTCTTCTACGAAGGCATCGTCGGCGCCGAAAAGTTCGCCGCAACCAAGAGCGGCAGCATCACCGGCATCAAGACCGACGACAAGAGCGGCAAGATCGTCATCGACCTGGTCGCTCCGCGCGGCACCTTCAGCAACGAGCTGGGAATGCTCTTCGCCGCGGTGCTCCCAGCGGACACCCCCGCCAAAAACATGACGGCCAACCCGGCGCCGGCCACCGGTCCGTACATGATCACCAAGTCCGAACCGGGCCGTGGCTGGTCCTACGCCCGCAACCCCTACTGGGCCAAGGCCAACGGCCCCCTGATCAGCGAAGTGCCCGCCGGCCACGTCGACAAGATCGAGATCAAGGTGATCCGCAACGACTCGACCCAGGTCAACGAAATCGAACGGGACAAGGCCGATTGGATGCAGACGCCGATCTCCTCCGACCTCTACAACAAAGTCAAGGATAAATACGAAGGGACCCAGTTCCGGGTTGAGCACCCGATCAACTTCTACCTCTTCTGGATCAACACGGAAGAGGCGCCCTTCGACGATGTCCGGGTCCGCCAGGCGGTCAACTACGCGGTCGACACGGCGGCCCTGGAACGGATCTACGCCGGCTCGCTTGCCGCCATGCACCAGATCCTGCCCGAGGGAATGCCGGGCCACAAGCCGTTTGACCTCTACCCGCACAACATGGCCAAGGCCAAGGAACTGCTCAAGGAAGCCAACCCGTCCGACATGGACATCACGGTCTGGACCGACAACGAAAGCCCCAACAACGAAGCCGGCGAATACTACGAAGGCGTGCTCAACGAACTCGGCTTCAACGCCAAGCTGAAGACGATCAACGCCGACAACTACTACACGATCATCGGCAACGAATCGACGCCCGACCTCGACACCGGCTGGCTCGCTTTCTACGAGGACTACCCGCACCCGAACGACTTCTTCCAGCCGTTGCTGTCGGGCGAAAGCATCGCCCCGACCGGCAACACGAACCTCTCGCGCATCGACGATCCGAAGCTGAACGCGAAGATCGCCGAGCTCGGCGAAGAACAGCTGGGGCCAAAGCAGGAAGCCGAATACGCAGCGCTGGACAAGGCCTTCATGGAACAGGCGCCGATGGTGCCCTACGGGACCAACACGGTCTCGACCTTCGTCAACAGCGAAATCAACCTCGACAGCGTCATCTTCAACCCGACCTTCGGGCAAGACCTGACCAGCTTCGAATTCAAATAGCCGCCAGGCCCTGCTTCACACTACGGGGGTGGCTTCCGAGCCCAACGCCGAGGTCACCCCCGCAGCGGCCGCCGGTCCCTGGCGCCTTGCCTGGCGGCGCCTGCGGCGCAATCGTGTCGCGCTCGGGTTCCTCGGGCTCTTCGTCCTGATCGTCGTCTTCACCCTCGCCGCGCCATTCTGGGCCGGCGAGGTCGCCCATACCGGGCCGAACAAGACGCACACGCTGGAAAGGATCGAGGTCGACGGCGAGGTGCGCGAGGTCGTCAACCGCGAAGGCAAGCCGATCGGCCCGCAGTGGTTCGAAGCCGGCGGCAAGTTCTTCCTCGGCGCCGACGGCCGCCTCGGCCGCGACGAGATGGTGCGGCTGATGTACGGCGGGCGCATGTCCCTGTTCATCGGCATCGTCTCGGCCCTGGTCACGGTCGTGCTGGCGACGATCCTCGGCCTGCTGGCGGGCTATTACCGCGGCTGGACCGACACGGTTATCTCGCGGGCGCTGGACGTGATCTGGGCCTTCCCGGTGATGCTGCTGGCGATCGCCTTCGGCCTCTCGCTCGCGGTCGGCGGGCTGCAGATCGGTCCGCTCCACCTCTCCGGCGACTCGATCTGGATCCCGATCCTGATCATCGGCGGCGTCTCCGTGCCCTACATCGCCCGGCCGCTGCGGGGCCAGGTGCTCTCCCTGCGCGAGAAGGAGTTCGTCGAGGCCGCCGAGGCCCAGGGGGCCGGCCCACTGCGGATCATGTTCGGTGAGCTGCTGCCCAATCTCTGGTCGACGATCATCGTCTTCTTCACCCTCACGATCGCCAACAACATGCTGCTCGAGGCGGCGCTCTCCTTCCTCGGGGTCGGCGTGCAGCCCCCCGGCACGTCGTGGGGGACGATGATCGCCGGCGGCTTCGACCTGCTGACCAGCGCGCCACTGCTGACGATCGCGCCCAGCACGATGATCCTGCTCACGGTGCTCTCGGTCAACGTCTTCGGCGACGGGCTGCGCGACGCGCTCGACCCGAACTCGAAGCTGCGGCTGGCGGCGCACGCGGGCATGGCCGAGCCGGAGGGAACGGCGGTCTAGTGGCCAACTTCGTGCTCAGGCGCCTGGCCGGCATGGTCGCCGTGCTGTTCGCGGTCTCGGTGCTGACCTTCCTGATCTTCAACGTGATCCCCAACTCCGACCCCGCCCAGCGCATGGCGGGGAAGGCGGCGACCCCCACCCTCGTCGACAACATCACCGAGGAATGGGGCTTCGACGACCCGCTGCCCGTGCAGTACGTGACGATGATGAGGAAGGTCTTCAGCGGCGACCTGATCTCCTACTTCAGCCAGGAAAACGTCGACGAACGGATCATCGAAGGGATTCCCTCGACCTTCTCGCTCTGCTTCGGCGCCGCGGTGATCTGGATGTTCTTCGGCATCCTCTTCGGCTACCTCTCGGCGGTGCGCGCCGGCGGTTGGCTGGACCGGGCGCTGACCGTGATCGCCATGGCCGGGATCTCGATGCCGGTCTTCTGGCTGGCAGCGATCTTCCTCAACTACCTGACCTACAAGACCGAAATCCTCCCCTCTGGGGGGTATGTCGAATTCGTCGACAGCCCACTCGAATGGTTCGAACACCTGATTCTGCCCTGGACCACGCTGGCGATTCTCTACGCCGGCTTCTACAGCCGCGTCCTGCGCTCGAACATGCTCGACGTGATGAACGAGGACTACGTGCGGACGGCGCGGGCCAAGGGTTTGAGCGAGCGCCGGGTGATGAGCCGCCACGTGATGCGCAACTCGCTGATCCCGATCATCACCCTCTTCGGGCTCGACTTCGGCGCCCTGCTCGGCGGCGCAATTCTGATCGAAGCGATCTTCAGCCTCAACGGCGTCGGCCAGTACGCCTACGAATCGCTGATCAACACGGACCTGCCGCCAATCATGGCCGTGGTCATCTTCGGCGCCTTCTTCGTCGTCCTCTTCAATGCCCTGGTCGACATCGCCTACGCCTGGCTGGACCCCCGCATCCGCCTCGGAACGGAGGCCCGATGAGCTTCCGGTGCGCCTTTTGTCGCCTATGCCCACATAAAGCGCACCGGAAGGGGGTTGTGTGAGCGGGGCGATGCTCACGGTCGAGGATCTGCGGGTCACCTTCGCCACGCAGAGCGGTCGCGTGCAGGCGGTTCGCGGCGTCTCCTTCGAGCTCCAACCCGGCGAGGTGCTGGCGATCGTCGGCGAGTCGGGCTCAGGCAAGAGCGTCACCGCGCAGACGGTCCTCGGCCTCACCCGTTCGCCCAATGCCGAGATCGCCGGCTCGATCAAGCTCGGCGAGCAGGAGCTGGTGACGGCCGGCGAGAGTGAGCTGCAGGCGGTGCGGGGCGCGCGGGTCGGCATGGTCTTCCAGGATCCGATGACGTCCTTCAACCCGGTCTACAAGATCGGTTGGCAGATCGCCGAGGCGATCCGCGCCCACGACAGCGGCGTGAGCGCAGGCCAAGCCCACGAGCGCGCGGTTGAGCTGCTCGACTCGGTCGGCATCCCGAACGCGACACAGCGGGTCGACGACTACCCGCACCAGTTCTCGGGCGGGATGCGCCAGCGGGCGATGATCGCGATGGCGCTCGCGCTGGAGCCGGAGATCCTGATCGCGGACGAGCCGACGACGGCGCTCGACGTCACCGTGCAAGCTCAGATCCTCGCCCTGCTCGAGCGGCTCAACCGCGAGCGCGGCCTGGCGACGATCCTGATCACCCACGACCTCGGCGTCGTCGCCGAGGTCGCCGACCGGGTGCTGGTCATGCACGACGGCGTGATCGTCGAGCGCGGTGGTCTCGACCAGATCTTCTACTCGCCGAGCGATCCCTACACCCGCAAGCTCCTCGACGCCGTGGTGCGGCTCGACGCGGCGGCGCCGCTGCGGGCACAGCGCGAGAGCGAGCCGCTGCTCGAGGTGACCGACCTGGTCAAGCACTTCCCGGTCAAGCGCGGCCTACTGGTCGACCGCGAGGTCGACCAGGTGCGGGCGGTCGACGGCGTCAGCTTCAGCGTGCGCCAGGGCGAGACGCTCGGCCTAGTGGGAGAGTCGGGCAGCGGCAAGTCGACGCTCTCGCGCGCGATCCTGCAGCTGCTGGCGCCGAGCGCGGGCTCGGTCCGCTTCGAGGGCCGTGAGCTCGTCGGGCTCTCACGCCGTGAGATGCAGCCGCTGCGGCGCGAGATGCAGATGGTCTTCCAGGATCCCTTCGCCTCGCTCAACCCGCGCAAGCGAATCGGTCAGATAGTCGGCGAGCCGCTGCGGCTGCAAGGCAGGGCGAAGGGCGGCGAGCTGCGCCGGGAGGTGCAAGGGCTGCTCGACCGGGTCGGCCTCTCGGCCGAGCACTACGACCGCTTTCCGCACGAGTTCTCCGGTGGTCAGCGGCAGCGGATCGGGATCGCCAGGGCGCTGGCGCTGCGGCCGAAGCTGATCGTCGCCGACGAGCCGGTCTCCGCCCTCGACGTCTCGATCCGGGCCCAGATCCTCGACCTGCTCTCCGAGCTGCAGGCCGACTTCGGACTCACCTACATCTTCGTCGCCCACGACATCGGCGTCGTCCGCCACGTCTCCGACCGGATCGCCGTGATGTACCGGGGCAAGATCGTCGAGGAAGGCCCGGCCGACCAGGTTTGCGAGCGACCCCAGGACCCCTACACGAAGCAACTGCTCGCCGCGGTGCCGATACCCGACCCACGCGAAGCACGGGCGCGGCGCGAGGCCCTGGGAACTACCTGAGTCCGAGCCGCGAGGCACTGGGACCACCTGAGTCCGGGCCGCGCGCGAGACCTATCTGAGGCCCGGCCAGGCAAACTGTGGCAGGTGAACCTGCCGCTCGCACCACCGATCAAACCGCAGCTGGCGCTGACCCGCAAAGAGCTGCCGCTTGGCGAGGAGTGGGCCTACGAGCAGAAGCTCGACGGCTTCCGCGCGATCGTCTTCGTCGACGGTGCTGACTCCTACATCCAGTCGCGCGGCGGCAAAAACCTTTCCCGCTACTTCCCCGAGCTGAGCTTCCCGCTGGGGCGCTACGTGCTCGACGGCGAGCTGGTCATTCGCGACGCCGATGGCCAGATCGAGTTCGACGCCCTGCAGAGCCGCATCCATCCGGCCGAGTCGCGGATCACGCTGCTCTCGAAGGAGATCCCGGCAGGCCTCGTCGCCTTCGACCTGCTCGCCGAGGGCGACGAGTCGCTGCTCGAGGTCCCGTTCGGGGAGCGCCGCGAGCGGTTGGAGCGACTGCTCGACGCCACCTCGGTGGAGACCAGCGTGCTCAGCCGCGACACCGAGCAAGCGGAGGAATGGCTGCGACGCACCGAGGGGACGATGGCCAAGCAGCTCGACGCCCCCTACATCCCCGGCAAGCGCAAAGGGATGGCGAAGGTCAAGCGCGAGCGCACGATCGACTGCGTGGTGATGGGCTGGCGGCCCGGCAAGGAGGAGGGCACCGTCGGCTCGCTGATCCTCGGCCTCTACGACGACGGCGAGCTGCGCTCCGTCGGCCACATCTCGGGCTTCAGCCAGGAGACGAAACGGAGCCTGCGAACTCTGCTCGAACCCCTCGAGACGGGAGACAGTGGCACCGCCGAGCCGAGCCGCTGGACCGGCGGCCGCGATCTCGAGTGGGTGGCGCTAAGACCCGAGCTGGTGATCGAGATCGGCTACGACCACGCCGCCGCGGGCCGGATCCGCCACGGCGGGCGCTTCCACCGCTTTCGCGACGACAAGGCGCCGGAGGAGTGCCTGTACTCGGACCTGGACGAAGGCTAGGGCGAGCGGGGGGTGCGCCGTTTACGCGCCCGCTCATCGCGAATACTGAGGCCAAGGTAAATACCCATGCTGATGGTGAACATAGCTAGGCCCAACGCGGTGGTAGCTACTTCGCTGTGACGGGCCGGGAAGAAGCCCAGGACTAGGACGGTGAGACCGACGGCCAGGCCGACGTTGGCGTTTCTGAAGAGCCTGCTTAGTTCTTTATCAGACAAAACGTTTCCCCATCATATCAATGGCGAGCGAAGCCAATGCCGCCAGACCGCCGGCATAGCTCCCAATCAGCGCCCATTTCTCCGACATCGTGCGCGAGCGAGTCCAGGCGAAACTGGCCGCTCCGCCGACGAAGCCCCCGACCACGAGGCCAGAGCCAATCGATGCCGCCAGTGCTTCGAGCACCTGGGTGATTGAGACGACACCCTCGGAGAGATCCGGCAGCACCCGCTTGACCTTGCCGGAAGAATCCGCACTTGTGGCGCGCTAAATACATCGACTTGGCGATGTGAAGGTCAGAACAGGCGCGGCTGGGGAGGCGGGGCGGCAGCCCTCCCGTCTGACAAATCGCCGCCGGAGGGGCGGCGATTTTGAGTATCCGCCAGTCGAGAGGACCGCCGTCCCGCCTTCGAGCCCCCGCCCGGCTCTTCCCTCGAGGGGCTGCTCTTGGTACTTCGAGTGCTCCGGCCCCAGCCGCGAACCCGGCGACTGAGCTTGGCGCGATCCGAGGGCTGCATGTGGGCACGGCCGCGGTAAAGGGCTTCGTAACGGGGCAAGAGATCGGGACGTTTGGCCTCCAGCCAGGCGAAGAAGACGTCCTTGACCTCGTCGCGGAGGTGGAGGGCGACGCCGCCGAGGAAGCTGGCGCCGGCCTCCCGGGCGCGGTCAACGATCGGCTGCACCTGCTCGGGAGAGTCGTTGATGCCGGGCATCAGGGGAGCGATCAGCACCCCGGAGTCGATGCCGCGGCGACGCAGCTCGGCAACGGCGTCGAGGCGGGCTAAGGGGCTCGGCGTGTGCGGCTCAGTTGCGCGCCAGGCCTCCTCGTCGAGGGTGGGCACGGAGAGGTTGACGGAGACCGGCAAGTGCTTTGCCATACGGGCGAAGATCTCGACGTCGCGCATCACCAGCGGCGACTTGGTCAGCACCGAGACCGGCGTCTGCGCCTGCTCGAGCGCCGCCAGGATCGGCGGCATCATCCGGTAGCGGCTCTCAACCCACTGGTAGGGATCGGTGTTGGTCCCCAACGCCACCAGGTCCCGCTTCCAGCTATCGCGCCCGAGCTCGCTGCGAAGCAGCTCCGGCACGTTCACCTTGACCACGATCTCGCGCTCGAAGTCCCGGCCCGCATTGAGGTCGAGATATGTATGCGTGCGCCGGGCAAAGCAGAACACACAGGCATGAGTGCATCCCCGATAGGGGTTGATCGTCCAATTGAAGCCGTAGCGACCGCCGGGGACCTGATTCAGCGCCGAGCGGGCGCGGACCTCGTGGAAGTTGACGCCCATCGCCTCCGGCGCGTCGAAGGTTCGCACCGTCGTGCCATCCCCCACGCTGGGGAGGCGCAGATCGTTCTCGACTCGCTGTTCGTCCCACCTCATACGAACGTATGTTCGCATAGCGAAAGGACGTCAAGCAAACCTGGGCATCATTGATGACATTGAAGCGCGCTACAATGTTTCAATGACCACTTCAAAGTCACTAAATGTTGACCTTGCCGATCCATCCAGCATCCTGGCAAGGCTCCCCGAAGCGGAAGAGACCCTCGCCCAGATGCAGCTCGAGCTGGAGGAGCGGCAGAGCGAGTTCGCTCGCTGGCGCGATCTCGTTGCGCTCATGCAGGCGCTTGTGGCGAACCCTCACGAGGCCGGGACTCTCACAGCGGCGCAACCCGCGCACCAATTGACCGACCTACAGGCTCTCGTCGTTGGCGTAGTGAACCGAGAGGTACGAAAGATTCGCGCCAAGGAAGTCACGGAAGTGCTCCAGGCCGAGGGATATTCCATTTCCGGCGACAGCGTCTCGAACACCCTATGGCACGTGGCGGAGAAGCTCTCTCCCAAGCCGATCCAGCGCATTGGGCGTGGCTTCTACGCTCCTCTCGCCTACAAAGAGTCGCAACCGACCAGCGGCGAAGTGGCGGGGACCGTGCTCGCCGGGATCAGCGCCGGCGCGCTGGCCGCCCACCTCATGAAAGCGAGCGGTGCGTAGGCGGTCCGAGCTTCCGCCTCCGCGATGGAGGCAAGAAATGAGGCCGGACGCCGTGTCCAAAGCGGCGATCCAAACCGGCCTCAGAGGTGACCCCGGGAGCCCGCGGCTCCCGGGGCACCGGCCCACTACATGGGACAAAGCCTAGCCGGGCAGGCGCCCGGCGATCACGTACTGCAGGACGTCGACCACCTGCCCGGCGGTGCGCGCGGTTGCCTGCGCGGCCCGGTCGACCTCCTTCAGCGCGTGGTCGAGCTCGGTGTCGTGCAGGGTGACGATCGGCTTGCCGAGCGCGGCGGCGAAGCCGGCGTCGAAGGCCGCGTTCCACTGGCGGTACTTGTCGCCGAAGCGAACGACAACGAGATCGGCAGCGCGGATCAGCGTCTGGGTGCGGATCGCGTTGACGCCGGCGCCCATGTGGTCGCGCCAGAACGGCGTGCTCTCCTCGCCCAGCGTCCCCGTCCCGGCGTCATCGGAGGCGGCGTGGTCGGTGACCGGCGCCGAGAAGCTCGACCGGCAGCTCGGCCTCTCGCACCCCCGCCTCGATCCGCTCCCGCCAGTCCGAGTGGATCTCCCCAGATAGATAGACGCGCCAAATCCGCTCGGCCATCGGCCAATCCTAGCGCGCTACGCTATTTGACGTGAACGTAAGAAAGAGGTTTTTGCCGACGGCGGGCGTCGACGCCGACCACAAGCACTACAAGTGGTGGGCCCTCTCCTGCACCAGCCTCGGGATGCTGCTGGTGGCGACCAACTCGGGGACGCTGATCATCGCCCTGCCGGACCTCGAGCGGGCGCTCGGGACCAGTCTGCTGGAACTGGTCTGGGTGATCCTCGCCTACATGATCTCCTCGACCGTGCTCGTCCTCACCGCCGGTCGGCTTTCCGACCTCTTCGGCCGCAAGAGCGCCTTCGTCGGCGCCTTCATCCTCTTCGGCCTCGCCTCGCTCGGCGCCGGCTTCGCCGGCAGTGGAACCGAACTGATCCTCTGGCGGATCGTGCAGGGGGTCGGCGGCGCCTTCATCTTCGCCAACGGGCCGGCCCTGGTCACCGACGCCTTCCCGCGCGAGCAGCTCGGCCTGGCGATGGGCACCAACACGATGGTGGCGGCGATCGGCCTGGTCCTCGGCCCGGTGCTCGGCGGCGCCCTGGTGGCGATCTCCTGGCACTGGGTCTTCTGGTTCAACGTGCCGCTGGCGATAGCCGGGGCCGCGTGGAGCGCCCTCACCCTGCGCGAGCTCGCTTGCCGCGACAGCGTGCGCGGCCTCGACACCGGCGGCACCATCACCTTCGTCGTCGGCCTCACCGGGCTCGTCTACGGGATCTCGCGCGGTGGCATCTCCGGCTGGGACGACCCGCTGGTGATCGGCAGCCTCGTCGTCGCCGCTGTCCTCCTCCCCCTCTTCGTCGCGATCGAGCACCACGGCCGCGCCCCGATGCTCGATCTCTCGATCTTCCAGAACCGCATGTTCGCGGCGGCCACCGGCGCCGCCTTCATCAACGGCATGTCCCGCTTCGCCCTGCTCTTCATCTTCGTCTTCTACTTCCAGGGCGCCCAGGGCGATGACCCGATCACGGCCGGGATCAAGCTGGCGCCGATGGCGCTGGGCATGCTCGTCGCCTCGCCGCTGGCGGGGATCTGGGCCGACCGCCACGGCTCGCGCATGCTCGCCGCGCTCGGCATGCTGGTCAGCGCCATCGCCCTGGCCGGGATGACGATGCTGGAGCCCGGCAGCGCTTACTGGCAGAGCATGGTCTGGCTCGGCCTGGTCGGGATCGGCTCGGGGATGTTCAACTCGCCCAACACCGCGGCGATGATGGGCACGGTGCCGGTGCAGCGCCGCGGCATCGCCGCCGGCGCCCGCACGATGCTGCAGAACACCGGCGCCGTGATCTCGATCGCCTTCGTGCTGGCGATCGTCACCGCGGCCGTGCCGAAACCGGTCCTCTTCGCGATCTTCTCCGGCCTCGCCTCCGGCCTCTCCAGCGTCCAGCTCGAGCCCTTCATCCACAACATGCACACGGCGCTCTGGGTTCTCGCCGCGACCTCGGCGATCGGCGCCGGCGTCTCGCTGCTGCGCCCGCGCCACGCCTCCGTCCCCACCGAAGCGCATCACGGTTACCGGCAAATAGACGGCAAGGATGATGCGCCTGCGATGACGGAATGCGTCGAGGAGGCGATCCGCGGGGAGATCGAGGCGACCCCGTGAGAGAGCAGCGAATCGCCAAGGCCGAGCTGAGGATCGGCGACGTCGCCAAGCTGGCCGGGACGACGCCGCGGACGATCCGCTACTACGAGGAGATCGGCCTCCTCCCCGACTCCAGCGCCCGCGAGCGCGGCGCCCACCGCACCTACGCCGAGGAGGACGTCGAGCGCCTCGCCGACCTACTGCGGCTGAAGGACCTGCTCGGCCTCTCACTCGAGGAGCTGAAGGCCTTGGTCGAGGCCGAAGACGCCCGCGCCGCCCTGCGCCGCGAGTGGGAGACCGGCGTCGAGGACCCGGCCCGGCGACGCCAAATCCTCGACGAGTCCCTCGGCCACATCGGCCGCCAGCTCGATCTAGTGAGGCGTCGGCGAGATGAGATCGCTTCGCTGGAAACGGAGCTGCTCAGCAAGCGCAAGCGCGTGCGCTCCCGCCTCCGCGAGCTCGAGCGCCCGCCCGTGGAGGGCTGAACCGGAGCCACCACCCGGCAGTCCGGGTCCGGCTCACTTGGCCATGGGCCCGGTCAGCCTGTAGATCCGCTCATTGGTGACGCCGGAGGGTGCGAGCGGAGCTTTCTTCTTTTTGACTCGGTGGCTGAGCAGGCCCATCGCCTCGAGCGTCGTAAGCCCGCGGCGAATGGTGTCTCGGGAGACGCCGTACCACTGCCCCCCGTGTCTCTGCGGCAAGAGGAATTGGTCGGGGAGCGAGAGGGCAATCAAGAGTACGGCTGTGGCGGGAAGCGACAGGCTCGAGTGCCACCTTTCCAGCCAATAGGCAAACGGCAGCTTGAGATAGCCGACGGCCTTGCCATCTCTGGGCAAGCCGGGATGCACATACGCACCCCCCGATCCGTCGTCCGACAACAGCACGATGCGGCGCGCCCCTCCCACGCGAGAGGTATCGATCAAGCGCTGCGACTCGAGCCAGCTGAGGTTCGTCGAAATCTGCACCGCGGAGGCAGCTGACGGCGGCATTCCCAGGGCCCGCGCCCAGGCGCCGGCGGGCAGCGTGACGTCGAAAGGAGGTGTGCTCGCAATCGCGTGGATCAACAGGTAGAGATCGAGGGCCCGCTTGCGGCGTGTGCCGACGAAGGCGGCCAACGGACCCGCCCCTCCGCCCCGTCGGGGTTGCTGGAGGAAGGAACGGGCTACGGGTACGAAACGCCGGCGGGATCCCCGCCCCAGCAGTAGAACCCGCAGGGCGTCGGCAGATGTCGCCGGATCAGTGGCCTGCATGACCGCGGGCCCGCGAAGGGTCGCCACCGCGCTGCCCACGGTGGTGGGTGCGCTTCGTACGCCGGCGCATCTCGACCCTGATCTTGCCGGCCACCTCCTTGCCGGCCGGCCGGAAGCTGTGGATCCCGCAGCGATCGAGGAGATAGGCCGACAGCTTCCCCTTCTGGGAGCTCTCGTCCAGCGCGCCGCCCGTACCACCCTGGCGGAAATCGAACATCACCGCGCCAAGCAGCAGGTCGGCGAGCTGGAGCCCATCGGCGGCGTGCGAGTGCACGCGCGTTATCCCCGTGATCGCCAGCCGTCCCATCTCGGTGTTGACGCCCTCGCGAACATCGTTCTCGAATCGAACCTGCGCCGGGGTATCCAGGTGATCCGCCAAGACGGAGACGACCTCGCCCCTGCCGATCGCCATCTTCAACGCCTGACAGGAGAGGCCCTCGTAGGCCTTCCAGGCATTTCCGTAGCTTCGCGTCACATCCTTGTCCTGGCGATCGAACAGCGTGCAGCAGAACGACACGTCTTCGAGCTCGAAGAACGCGTCCAGCGCCCGGATCGCCAGCTCGAAAGCGACACCCCCGATGGTCGCCTTGCCCAACCGCGACCAGTGCAACTCGTCGCGATATTCCAGCACCTGCCGGTGACGGTGCAGGACCCGGGTCAGCCGCGACTCTGCCGCCACGCGCAAGCAGCCGATACCGAAGAACCGATCGGTCTTGATCACGCCCGACTCGTCCAGATAGATGGTGGCCGTCGGATGATCCCTCGGCAAGGCCTCCCCGAGCACCATTGCGGGGTCCGTCGGCTTGATCTGGGTGCTGACGTTCGCGGCCATCGGGAATGCAGCGTAACAGAGAAATCTCCTTATGTTTCTAGCTACCTTAGTAGAAGACCCTATTAGTTATTAATACCTATTAAGAAGAAAGACCTTCTATGGTTGTCGCCGATTCGCTAACTCGCTATCCTTGATTTGCGAGCGGGTTGTTGGCAATGCCTTTAGCCCCTCGAAGACCGGCCGGCACGCAGCCTGTGGCATGTCCACGAGAGCGCGACCGGCCGTTCGCCTTTCAGGGGCTTGAACTACTCGAGCCGAAGATGGGAGCAGGGGCGAGGGCGCTGCTAGCCGTCGCCGGCTGGTGAAACCGCGCCCGCCCCTTGCTCCTCGAAGTGCTTGCTGAGCATCGTTACCTGCCCCTGATAGTTCGAGCCAAGCTGCTGCCCGTAGAGCCGCTCGGCGGGGGCGCTTGTGCGCTCCAGGGCAAGCTTGCAGACCGGCTGGCGGTGCTCGACCATGAAGGAGACGTCGCGGGCACGCACCTCCAAGGCGGCGCGGCTTCCATGGCGGTCGCCGCCTGGGTCATAGCCGAAGCCGGGATCGAAGAAGCCGGCGTAGTGGGTGCGCAGCTCCCCGGCGGTGGGGTCGTAAGCCATCATCTCGGCGGCGATCTGCGGCGGGATGCAGACCCCCTCGGCGGAGAGCAGCAGGTAGAAGATCTCCGGCTCGAGCACGATCTTCGAGCCCGCCTCGGGGAAGACCGGGTCCCAGTAGTCGGTCCAGCGGTAGGCGCGGATCCGCGAGAGGTCGATCGGCAGGCTGTTCTTCTTCGCCCGGTAACCGACGATGCGGTCGCTCGGCCCGGAGAGGTCGACGCTGAGGAAGAGCCCGTCGGCGAGCGCCAGCTCGGACTCGCGCAGGGCGTGCGAGTCGAGGTAGAGCAGCGGGAACTCGTCCTGCAGGGAGCGGATCTCGCCGTCTGAGAGGCGCACGTTGCCGCGGGCGAGCCGCAGCTGGTTGAGCGAGAGCCCGGTCTTGACCTGGATCGCGAAGGAGCGCGGCACGATCTCGAGATAGAGCTTGCCGCGGTAGCCGGCGCGGATCTCGTCGAAGCGGTGGTGGCGGTCGGTGAGCAGGCGGGTGAAGACGTCGAGCCGCCCGGTCGAGCTCTTCGGGTTGGCCTTGGCGCGCACGTCCTCGGGCAGCGCCAGCTCCTCGATCAGCGGCACCAGATAGGGACGGTCGCGCTCCAGCACGGCGCCGTCGCGCAGGTCGACGCGCTGGAAGGCGAGGCCCTCGATCTTCTCCTCGACGGTCGAGTCGACGTCGGGCAGGAAGGAGCAGCGCAGGGCCCAGGCGTGGTCGCCGAGCCGCAGGTCGATGCTGGCCGGCTGGATCGCCTCGGGCCGGATCCGGTAGTCGCCGGAGCTGACCCAGTCGGCGGCGATCGCCTCGCTCAGCGCCTGCGAGGGCAGCACGCCGTCAACCGCGGTGGCCGACCCCCCACCCGCTGCGCTCGCCGCTGCTGCCGCCTCACTCATTGCCGGAGATTATGCGGCGCGCCTCGGCAGTGCCGAGGTAGGGCGTCAGCGCAAACTCCGCAATATCCGGCAGTAACGCAGGCAACTTCTTGGTCTCGCCGGCGAGAACGCGGCGAGCGAGCAGCGAGGCGATGCCGCCGACGACGGCCTCGTCGGTTGCCTGCGGCGGCGGCGAGCTGCCCGTCGGCGCCGGCGCCCCGTCGCGCAGGTAGGGCACGAAGCTCTGCAGGGCTACCTGGTAGCGGTCGTAGACGCCGCGCCCGGCGCGCAGCCCCTCGACCAGCACCAACTGCGCCTGCGCCGTCTCGGCGGCGAACAGGTCGAGCAGCTCGCCCAGCGCAGCGAGGACGCCGGAGGCCCAGTCCTCGCGCTCGGCGCAGGCGGCGAGGACCTTCGCTCGGATCCGCTCGACCGCGTCGTCATAGGCGGCGACGAAGCAGGCGTCCTTGCTCTCGAACTGTTTGTAGAAGTCGCTCTTTGAAACACCGGCGCGTTTGCCGATCGAGGAAACCGTGGTCCGGTCATAGCCTTTTTCCTCCAGGCAATCGGCCAACGCGGCAAGCAGCCGCTCGCGCTGATTCTGCGCGACGAACTCGCGGGGCAGGCCGTGGCGGCCGCGGGGCAGGCGTTCCACGGCGCTGGAGTCTGCCAGCGCGCGGACTTAGGCGTTTGCTCGCTTCCCCGCCCCTGCCGCACCGTGGAAGGGCGCGAGCATGAATTCGGAGAGCTCGGGCAGGAGATCCTCGGCCTTCTCCGCTTCCCCGCGGCGGATCTGCTGGTAGACGATCCAGGCGACGCCGCCGACCAGGCTTTCTTCGATCGTCTCCGGCAGCTGGTCGCCTTGGGGAACCGTGCGTTTCGTCAGCTCGACAAAACGCTGCATTGCCGCCTCATAGCGCTCCGTGGCCGCCTGCGTGGCGGAGAGGGCCTCGATCATGCACATCCGGGCCAGGGCGGGGTTTTCGGCGACGTAGCGCAGGAAGGACGCCAGCCCAGCCTGAACGCGGTCCTCCCAGTTGCCCTCGACCTCGGCGCAGTCCGCCTCGACCTGCTGCAGCACCTCGTCGACAGCTGTGTCGAAGGCGGCGAGGAAGACTTCCTCCTTGCCCTCGAAGTTGTCGTAGAGCGTCTTGCGCGCGACGCCGGCCCGGCTGACGATGTCGCCGATTTTGGTCGCGTCGTAACCTTGCTCGGCGGTCAGCTCGGCGATCGCGTCCATGATTCGGCGCCGCTTGTGCACGGCGACGAACTCGCGTGACAGTGCGGGACGGACCGGTACACCATCTCCCTTGGCTCCGGACCTCCCCTTCGGGCGCGGCGGCATCGCTCAAGGATACCTCCGGAACCTGGGATCGCCTTGCACGGTAGCGACTCAAATGGTACCGTTGGAAGACTTGATGGGTTTATAACAGAAACGGTCAGGTTTCTCAATGGCGTCAGACAGGGTGGAATTGAGTCAGGAGATGCTGCTTGCCGCGCTCGGCGACAGCTGGTCGCGGGCCGAGGTAGGCGCCGCCGCCGAGCTGCTCTCCGGCGGCGAAGGACAGTTCCCCTCCGGGATCAGATCGCTGCCCTCGGATCTGGTCAGCGCCGTCCAGCGCGAGCGCCTGCTGGCCGGGATGCTGCGCGCCACGGCGGAGCTCGGCTACCGCGAGGTCAGCGTCCAGGAGGTGCTCGACCGCGCCGGCGTCTCCCGACCCACCTTCTACGAACACTTCGAAAACAAGGAAGCCTGCTTCCTCGCCGCATTCGACAGCGCCGTCGCTCGCCTGCGCGCGCGCCTGGAGACGGCAGCCGAAGACGGCGAGGGCTGGCGCCAGCGCTTCCGCCTCAGCCTCGAGGAGCTGCTCCGCTTCGTCGCCGAGGATCCCGACGCGGCAATGACGCTGATCGTCGACGCCCGCGCCGCCTGCCCCCCCGCGCTCGAGCGCCGCGACGAGCTGCTCGACCACTTCGCCTCCTGTCTCGACACCCAGGTCCGCGCCGAGAGCGCCGACCCCCCCTCGGCGATCGCCGCCGCCGGCATCGTCGGCGGCATCGAGGCCCTGCTCTACGCCCGCCTCAACCGCGGCGAAGCGGATGACGTCCAGTCCTTGCTGCCCTCGCTGATGTACTTCGCGGTGCTGCCGTATGAGGGGCACGAGGCCGCCAGCGAGGAGCTGGCGGTTTCGGTTCGCTGAGCCCTACCGCCAAAGCGCCAGGTAAAACGGCTCCCTGGTCCGCACTCCCCCGTCGAAGGTCTGCACCTCGACCTGGGGAGCAGGGCAATCGGCGGTGCCGCCGATCCGCACGTAGGCGGTGACGTCGCCCTCGCCGGTGAAGCGCGGGGTGACCTGGGCCCCCCTGGGGATGAAGCCTGCGGCGGTGATGCAGTAGACGCCTCCCAGGATTCCCTCTTTGACCTGGGCGATCGACTTGGAAAAGGAAGAGTCGACAGTGGCTTCGGAGGAGATCGCGGCAAAGGCGGGAGGAGAAGCCGATTCGGCGTTAGTGGCGAAGTCGGCTTTGGCCGCGGAGGGGACCTGGGAGAAGGTCGACTCGAGGGCCTTGTCTCCGGTGACGGCCTCCGGTCCGAGCTTCGAGTTGGTTACCACCCCCTCTTGCAGAGAGCCATTTGAGACGGAGCCCTGGGTCAGCTTGGCGGCGACGATCGACCCGTTGGCGATCTTGCCCTGCTTGATCGCTTCGGCCTTGATCTTGGGGGCGGTTACGGCGTTCTTGCGGATCTTTTCGGCTGTGACCGCTCCGGGGCGCAGCTGGAACTCGCCTACTGACTTGTCTGGGAGCTTTGAAGCGGCGAAGGCGGTAGTGCCTCCTAGCGCTAGGAGGAGAGCCAGGGTGGCGACCACGTTGGAGTAGCTCAGCTTCGGCTTCATCGCTTCATCCCTTCGCTTGGCAGCTACGGGTCAGGGTGCTTTGGATGTCGAGCCCTCCGGCGAAGTCGAAGGAGGTCTTGACCAGGGGGAAGGAGACCTTGGTGAAGCCGCCCGGTGCCGGGCAGCCCGCTTCCATGAAGCGGCTCTTGAAGAGGTTCAGGCTGATCCCGGTGATGTAGCCCCAGTCTCCTGTCGCCTTGGGAAAGGAGGCTTCGAGGATCGTTCCGAAGGTTCCCTTGGCCTTTCTCACCTTGAAGGCGAAGACGTAGGAGGTGGAGAGCGGCTCGGTGCCGTAGACGTGGGCGAAGACCGCCGGCTTGCGGCCGATCTGGCCGTTGAAGGCGAGGAGCTTGCCCTTGGAGGGGAAGGGCGATTGCTCCGGTAGAACCACGTTTGCCGAGAAAGAGCCTTCGCCGATCAGGGAGCTACGGCACATCGCCAGGGCCTGTTGGGTGGTCGAGGGGTTGATCTTGTTGATCCGGCAATGCGGTATCCCCTTGACGTTCAGGGTGCCGTTGGAGTTGATCGCGATCGAGAGCGCCTTCAGCTGGGGCAGGGAGCCCTCTTTGGTCGCGGCTACGTTGCCCTTGACCGAGACGGCTACGGGGACCTGGCCCTTGCGAGGGAGCTTGGTCGGAGAGAGACCGCCGTCGACGGTGACCCTGACGCCTTGCTTTTGGGAGACCTCGGCCGAGGAGATCGAGGCGAGCGCCACGGTTGCCACCGCGGCGCTCAGAAAGAGCGCTAGTGCTCTGCTTCTCCCCATCTCCTAGCGGCGCCTCTTGTCGCGCTTTTGCTTCTTGGCCTTGGCGCAGGCGCTCTTGAGCGGCGGGCGCAGCGTCGATTCATCCCCGTTTTGGCCTTTGAAGATCGCGGTCGCCTTCGGCGTGCCCTTGCAGATGTCGCGGGAGTTGACCAGGAGGCCCTTCTTGCCACCGAAGAAGGAGAAGGTGGCCGAGGTGACCGGGACATCGGGGACGAAATCGAAGGTGTTGCGGATCCCGCCGTTGACCGAGTCGACCCTGCCGACCAGGTTGGCATCGATTCTCCCGCCCCTGAAGGCGGCGACCAGGTCCGGTAGCTGGTGGCTCGAGGAGCGCAGGTAGATGTTGCCGTGCAGCTCTTCGTCCAGCAGCGGTGTCTTGGCTGAGACCGTGCCGTAGATCGAAGCCGCAGGGCAGGCTTCGGCGGCGAACTGAGGCCTGGTGCAGACGGTGCCGATGTGGCCCTGGTCGAGGAACTCCGAATGGGGGAGCGCGACCGATGCGAATGCCGTGTTCGCTCCTCCGGGCGGGAACTGGACGGTCGCCCTGAACTTCGGGTGGCTGCCTCTGTGGGTTCCGCCGAAGAGACGCAGGGAGAGCTTCGGCTTGAAGAGGAGGTCGGAGCAAGAGCCGACCTGGAAGGGGGAAGACGCGTTGAAGAGCGAATCGTCCGCCGTTGAGAGCAGGTCGCCGCCCACTCCGGTGATCAGCCCGTCGACGCTCTTTCTCTCGCAGCTGGTCGGGTTGATCGTGGTCTGTGGGCGGTCGATCCTCAACCTGACATCCCTCACCCGCAAGATCACCCCGTGCAGGATCGTCGGGAAGGAATCGGTGACTGCCCGCACCTTGGCCGTGTTGGGATCGACGTAGAGAGCGGTACGAACGACGACGTTGCCGAGGTCATAGGGACCGGCGAGGGCTGGAGCGACCACTGCCAAGGAGAGCGGCGCGCCTTTGTAGGGGCCCGCGAGGTAGACCTTGCCGTCGAAGTAGTTGGGGCCGGGTCCCGCTCCGAGGCCCGCCGAAACCGAGCCGATCTGGCTCGCGGCTGGACAGGCGGGGTTGTTGAGCTCTTGCCCTGCCGTCCCCAGCTCGCTCGAGATCGAGGCGATCGCCTGCTCAGGACAAAGCGGCACGCCGGCGATCTTCGCCACCAGGCCCTGGGGCAGGTGGGTGGTCACCTGGCTCAGTTCCTGTTCGTCGTCGCTTCTCGACAGCCTGAAGAGGAAGGGCGAGTAGGCACCTGCCACCGGGTTCAGGGTCCCTCCCGTAAAGCTCGGATGGAAAGGCCTCCTCGATGACTCCGGCGGACACGGAGTGCCGCTGGGGCCTTCGGTCACCTCATAGGTATTGGAGGCGTCTACCGGTTTCTGCGGCTGGGCGTAGGAGGCGACTTCGACGCCGATCGTCTGCTTGCCGCAGGAAGGCGGCGATACGAGCGGAGCGCGAGGACCGCTGCGGAACTTCAGGGTCAGGTCGTCGAAGGGGAACTGCGGAGTGTCCTCGAAGACGGTTGTGATCTGCCCGCTCGACGGATCGACGTCGATCCTTCCCGGAATCTTGATCAAAACGCCACGCTCTTCGGTGTCGTGGAGGACAAGGAGCAGCGCGAAGGTGCTGCCGAAAGGATTGTCCCCCTGTGCCGCCAGATACATCGAGCCCTCGGCCGATTTGGGCAGGAGCGGGGTATGCAGCGCCACTTCTCCGATCCTCGAGGCGTCTGGGCACTGCACCGGCTCGTTGTTGCCCAGCTGCATCTGGGACAAGGAGCAGCTCTTCAGACCGTCGGCGAAGGACGGGCTGAAGCTCATCCCTTGAGGCAGCTTCACCGTGAAGCGCTTCACCGGCGGCGTCGCCAGGGCGTTGGGGTTTTCGTTCTGGGCGATCTTGACGTGGACATCCAGGCCGGTGGGCGTGTTCGCCTGCTTGCCGGTGGTGACTACTTCAACTTCGGGGTCGAAGCGAGGCTTGTCGCAATCAGTGGTTTCACCCGGCAAGTCGTAGTCAACCTCGGGGCTGAAAACGCCGGGATGCTGCCACGAGTCGGCCTTGCGAAAGCGCATCGTGTGCTGGACCCCACACTCGGAGGGCACCGCGAGGAAGGGCTTTTGCGGCTGGTCGGTTGAGCAGTCTTTGCTCGTCACGCCTTCGAAGTAGGCACAGCGTTCGGAGTCATGGCTGGGATCGGCGGGGACCCCCCAGACCGTCAGCTTCTGGTTGAAGGGCGGCAGGGTCTCATTGATGTCGGAGACGGTAGTGCGGATCGCGTAGTGGTTGGCTGGGTCCAGTGAGACCCTGATGTGGACCGGGTTGCCCAAGAGGGCAAAGGCGAGGTCGCTGATCACCCCGCGCGGATGACTGAGGTTGTAGACGCCGCGAGAGAAGGGTAGGTATGAAATGGCATTGGAGTAGGGGTAAAGAGAGGCATCGAAGCGGCCAACCTGGCTCGAGGCGGGACATATCTTGCCCAGGAACTCAGCCTGAGTGCATTCGCCAACCGCGGTTGGGACGCCGATGAAGCCCGGCGGAAGCAGCACTTCGAGGTCGCGGACACTCTCATTCGGCGCCTTCTGGTCGATCGTATCGGGCAACGGAGACGAGATCGAATTGAAGTCGAAGGCGAAGCTCGCCAGGTCGGGATGAGCGCCGGAAGGGCGCACCGTGCTCAGCCCATCGGCCTTGAAGAAGTCGGCGACCCAGGAGGCCGGGACGATGCCGAAGCTGGCGGGTTCCGGGTCGACGGTGGTCGGCTCGAGCGCGCTCCTCGGCGCGGCACCGCCTCCGGAGATAGTCGCGGTGGTGAAAAGGTTCCCGCCAGCGCCGGGAGCGACGTTGACAGTCAGGATTAGGTCCCGCGAAATCGAGTGACGGGGGATCGACTCACTCGCGGTGCAGGTGAGGGTTTTGGATCCTGGAGCGCCAGTGCAGTTCCAGGTGAGGCCGAAGCCGACGTTAGAGAGAGCATTGGTCCTCACTGCGGCCACGGTGAGGCCCGTGGGCAGGTTTACTTTCAGCGTGATCGGCCCGCTACTGGCGGCGTCGCCAACGTTATTTACCTCAAACCAATACTCGGCAGTGCTGCCCGGGGAGAAGTTGGTCTCGTTGTGGTGGATATCGAGGTTCCAGACCGGCGCTGCGGCGGTGGCGGAGGAAGCTCCAAGCAGGCACAGCGAGCAGAGAGCCAGAGTGCTGAGCAGGGCAAGGCGTCGCAGAGTCATCGTGAGGCCCTCCGGTTGTGATTGGCTCGCTGCTGAGTGCGCTTGTGCTGGCGCTTTTTGTGATGGCTTTTCTTATGGCGCTTTTTATGGGCGACGCGCGGCCGCGGATTGTCCGCGCCCGAAAAGACGGCGGTTCCCGGTGCCTGTTCTTCGGGTGCCCCTCTTGGCGTTCCCTGGCAGACCTCCAGCGGACAGGGCGGGGGTTGGGTGGGGAATTCGAAGCCGCCGCCGATGCGGGCGTCATAGAGTCGCCGGGTGCCGTCGAGGGCATCGGCGGTGTATTGAGCGGCGGCGGTGAAGAAGATGTCGCGGCCGCTGGGGCTGAAGCCCGCGACACCGGGAATCCCCGCTTCTCCGGGCCAGTTGAGGAGCCCGTCGGTGACCAGCAGGGGCCTGCCGTCGCGCCACTCATAGACATCGGTGCCGCCGATTGGATCGTGCCCAGCGGCGGCGGTGTTCTGATCGGCCGAGACCAGGGCACTGGTAGTGGTGAAGACCAAGTCACCGGCATCGTCGATTGGCGATTGGTTCGGACCTTCCTGTTCCGTTCCAATGACTTCGCTCAACAGCCGCGGAGGGACCGCCGTCGGCGGGCTGCCGTCGCGGGGGCAGGAAACGCAAACCAGCGAGCGGTTGTCATCGTTGTAGAGGTAGTACTGGGCCGTCCCTCCGTTGTTGTCGCCGCCGATCGAGTTGAGGCCGGGATCGTCTGAGCGGAAAGCCAACACCGAGCCATCTGGGGTGATCGCGTTGCCGCTAGTCGCCAGGACTCCGACGTTGAAGCCTCCGTAGATCCACTTGAGGTCTCCGGTTGCCACATTGACGCGATAGGCGCCTTGGCTGGCGCCAGTGACCAAGCTGTGAGGAGACTCGAAGTAAACTCGCGAGCCATCCTCGGCTACCGCCACATCACGCTGAGCCCCCCAAACATTGGTGAGTGTGATGCGAACATCGGCATCGACTCCGGGAACCACGCAGGTGACGCAGTCGAGGGTGCCGTCGGCGAGGCCGTAGCGATAGACGTCTCCGTCGGCGGAGCCGCTTTGGCTACAACCGTCATTGGGCACGGTGTCGTTGGAGGCAAGGCGGGTCTTAGTCCAAAAGAAGGCGGCATCGGGGGTCGACCTGAGGAAGAGGGCGACGCATGAGGGTCCGGAGACCGCTGGGTCCGATATCAGTGTGGTCTGGGCGGCATCGAAGTCGCGCACATAGAGCTGCGATTGGCCGTTGCAGTTACTACCCTGGCTGGGGAAAAAAGCGTGGGAGCCGTCGGCGGAGAGCCAGTGTTCTGGCTGTCGCCCCGCATAGAGTGGCAGGGCTGCCGTCGCTTGTCCCGACGCTCCAACACCACAGGCAGGAACGGATCCATCCGGCAACAGGCTGGCCAGTTGCGGCGAGCCGGAATCGATCTCATAGAGGTTCTTTTTGGAAGAGGCCTCTGGGTGGGTGGGGTCCAATTCCCCGCCCTGGAGGATTGCCACCACCCGGTTCGACTCGTCGGCGGTGGCGTAGAAATCCGTCGCGAGCTGAGAAAGGGAAGGCTGGAACAGTTTGGTAGCGGGCGCGTTCGGGGAAAGACGCCAGAGCGTCGATTCTCCGGTGGTGAGGCTGTAGTTTCGAGCAACCACAAACGAGAGATCGCTTGGGCCGACAGGCGCGCGCCAGTTGGGTCCGACAAGCTGATTGCGCGGCGGATCGATCGGCGTCGTCCGCCAGCCACCTTTGTGCTCCGCCGTTTCCTCTCGTTCGGCAAAGAACTGACTGAACAGGGTGCCGGCACCGGAGAGCGGCGTACCCCCAGAAATCCGGTAGCTCGCTCGATTGCCGTTGTCTGAAAAAGCGAGCCCGCCCTCGGTTGGATTGCCGCCGGTATCAGGTGAACTGATTTGCTCGTAGGCGCGGTCTGAGCCCGGAGGGCCAGGCAGGCGACCGTGGCTCAGCGATGCATCGGAGGCCCGCGTGGTCACCGTCATGTCCTCGCCGAAGGCACCGCCGTCAGGATTGCCGTTGTCGGCGAAGACGCGGTAGTGGTAAGTGGTGTTGGGCTGAAGCCCAACGATCTGCTGGGAGACCAACTCCGTCACGTCGCCCGAGCCCGCGGCGTGGGATTCAGTAACGGTGCAGGGGTTTGCGTCGCAAGGCCCTTGGTCGCTGTATTCGAAGTGGTAGCTGGCCGCCGCGTTGCGTGGGTCCACGCGCGCGTCCAAGCGCGCCGTGGTCGCGGTGCGGAGCGGCGAGCCGGTGGTCTCGACGATCGCTGGGCCCGCCGTGCTGAAGGTGCCGCTTGCAGCCTGCGTGTCGACAGCTGTTTCGACCACGAGGCGGAAACGGTAGAAGGTGTTTTTGCTGAGCCCGCCAATCGCGGCGCTCACCGCATGGTTAGTCCCGTCGGCCGGGATCGAGCCAAACGGCGGGTTGCAGGGTACGCTGCCGCCCGAGCTGAGATCACTGAAACCGCTGAGCCCAAACGCCGCTTTGGTTACGTACTCGAAATGGCAATCGGTGAGCGCAACCCCGATCGGGTTGACGGTGCCGCCAAGAGCCGCCGATGTATTGGTGATCGCAGTGGCCGAGATGTTGTCGAGTACTGGCGGCCCCGCGCTGAAGACGTGGATTTTTTTGTTGCCTTCATCGGCGATGTAGGCGTAGTGGTTAGTGCCATCGATCGTTATGCCACTATAGGTCGAGTTCGCAATCCCTGTTGCGAACTGCTCCTGTAGGGCCCCAGCCGAATTGTAGACATCCACCCTATTCGAACGAAGAATGTAAAGCTGATCAGTTTCCGGATCAACCGCGATCGCGTGCGCTTCATTCCCGCCTAGTCCTGCTTCGCCTATTTGGGTTGCAGAAGTATAGCCGTTGGCCACGGTGTACTTCCAGACAGCACCACCCGTTTCTGGTGTAGTGCTGACATAGAGATCATCGTTTGAGTCGAAGGCAATCCCACATGGTCTCCCCTGCGGGACATGGACAGTTTCCTGGAAAACACCAGCCGAGTTGTACTTATAGAGATTTTCGTCAAGACCCGAGAATCCGTTGCCCGAATTAGTCACCCAAATATTGCCAGCCGAATCGACTGCGACGCCGCAAATGAGGATGTGGGGCGATGGACCAGGAGTTACCTTCACATCGACCGGAAAGTTGCCGCCTAGAGGTGTGCCGGCGGAGCTGGCGCCAAAGAGTTCCTGACCTTCATTGGGACCGCCACTCATAACGTAGTAAAGGTTGCCTGCCGAGCCGAGCGCTGTGCTGTCAACCGCGAGACCGGGTAGGCTTTCGCCCGCTTTGACGGAGAGCGGGGCAAAGCCCGCCAACGCAGGGTAGGCGGGTGGCGCGGAGGCGTCGAAGCCATAGATCCCGGATGATTTTTCATCGGAAGCGTAAAGCTTGCGGGCCTGTTGGTCGAAGGCGAGTCTCATCCGTTGTCCCGCGAAGGAGCTGGCGGAAGTGCCATCCGGGCCAAAGCTGGCGATTTCGGTCCGGGCAAAGGCAGCGGTTGAAAAAACCAGGAGCGCGAGAATGCCGGCGGAGATCAAACCCGCAGAGACCGTAAGCAGCGACCGCGAGATGCTGCGGCGGATCACCACCGTACTCGATGATGTGTTCGTATCGTAATTCACTTCGCGCCTTTCCTTGCCCTGCTGCTTGGGTTCCGGTTAATCATCCAGCGTCTCCCGAGCGTTGCCCCATTAGCGCATGCACGCCATCTGGGGCCAACCGCTCGGGTCAATTTAGAGTTAGCTCCTCAACCCGTCACGGCAAAGGTGCCAAAGCCGTACGCTTCTTCAGGTTCTTCAGGTTCCAGTTCGCCCGTCATGTGAAAGTTCAATTTGGCGCCGGAAGTGCTGGCCCCGGCAAGCCCATCGAACCCGGCGATGGGAGGCCCAGCGGTATCGGGTGTGGAAAAGCCAAGAATGCTCTCGTAGACGCATAGGTAGCCACTTGCGGCTTTCGGTTGAGTAGGGGTCCCGTTGCAGTGGGTCGGGTCGGGATTAGGGCCAAAGAATCGGACAAAGACGACATGTGACGCGTCAAGTGCTGCCGCCAGCGGGATTGGGAATGACACTGTCGCGGTCACTCTGCCTCCCGTATAGGCCCCTACCGCGGGGCTAGCCGCATAGTCCCACGCACCGGTCTCGGTCGAGCCGACCGGCAAGGTGCCCCCGGCGGCCCAGGGTGAGCCGGGTTCGCCATCGGCGCCATCGCAGACGTAGTTGGTGCCGGAGACCGAGGTGAGTTTCACGCCTTCCTGCTCACCGCAGTTGCCGAGCGGGGGCTCATCGGCTGCTTTGACGCTTTGGCCGGGGGCGCCGGGGGAACCGGGAGTCCCGTTGGTTCCGTTGGCACCGTCTTTGCCGTTGGCGCCAGCCGGACCCTGGGGTCCGGCTGGACCTGCTGGCCCCGCGGGACCGGTCTTCCCCGTCTTGCCGCGTGGCCCGGGCTTGCCCTTGGCCGAGGCGGTGGCCTTGCCGCCGCCTGAAGAGTTGGAGGCGGCATAGGCGCCGCCGAACATTGCGAAGACCAAGGCGATGACCGAGATGACTCCCGGGATGCCAAAGCGGTTGCGTAGCGTCGAGAACATCTAGATCTCTCTCCTTGTCCCGTGAGCCCCTCTGCCCGCCGCTTCCCTTAGCGGCTTCCTCGAGGCTCGGTTATGTCCCTGTTTCAAGTTCGGTCCGCGTCCCTTACGAACTGAACTACTGCGTACATGAAGCTGCGCAGTATGAGAACAAAGTTGTTTGCGAATGTCAAGGCCACGCGCGTTCCCATAGGAATTTGGCTCCCCAATGCGGAGAGCGGCGACGAGGAAGCGCGGGGTTTCTCTAGCGGTTGCTGCTTGCGCGCTTGCGGGGCGGCTTGCTTGCCGCCCGTTTCGTCTCGCTGCGGGCGACGTCGCGGATGGCACGACCCATCGCTTTGTCGGTCGCCTCGGCCATCGCGATCTGGAAGACGCCCATCAGGACATCGGCGCCGAGCGGGCGGGTGCGATCGAGTGTTTCGCGTACTTTCGGCCAGTCGCCCTCGGGGCGGCCAGCCTCGTCGAAGGGCTTCCAGACCTGTTCGAGGAAGAGGTCGGTAAAGAGCTGGGCGATGTCATCGACTTTGCGGCGCAGCTTCTCGGCGACGGCGAGCACGGCGTCGGGGCTCATGCCGACTTCGGCCAGGGCGGCGGCGGCCTTCATCATCCGCGGGCTGATCACCTCGACCTTGCCGTCGGGCAGGGAACGGATGGTGCCGAGCTTTTCGCCCCGCTCCAGCATCTCGAAGCCGCGTCCTTCTTCGACCTCTTTTTTCCACAGCTCGGCCAGCTCGGCCAGCTCGACGATTTCCGGCGCCTCCTCTTCAAAGGGCGCTCGCAGGCTGCGGGTGAGATCGTGGATCTCCGTCGCCGCCCCGTTGACGCTTTCCTGCATGCGCCGGATCGCCTCCAGGTTGAGCCCCTCTGCCTGGAGCTCGCGGGTCAGTTCGACCCGGGCGACGTGGTCCTCGTTGTAGTAGCCGGTGCGCCCGTGCACAACCGGCGGCGGCAGCAGCCCACGTGTCTGGTGGGCGCGGATGTTGCGCACCGTCATCCCCGTACGCTCGGCGAGCTCGCCGATCGTCATCTCACCCTCGGAGGGTTTACTCACCCCTTCATCGTAAGCGGGAAACGCTGCCCGTTCATCTTTTTCGACGGGTCCGAGCAGAGGAATGCAATCGCCTCGGCCAGATCCTCGGCCGAGGTGAAGGTGGGGAAGTCCTCGTCGGGGTTCTCCTCGCGCATTCGCGGAGTGAGGATCGCGTCGACGACGATGACGTTGGCGGTCGCCGACGTGCCTTCGAAGCCATCGGCGTAAGCGAGCGTCCAGGCCTCGGCCGCCGCCTTCGCCGAGGCGTAGGCGGCGTTCGTGTTGGTCGGCGCCTGCGCCTGCTTGGAGGAGACGAGGACGAAGCGGCCGTGCTCGCTGGCCAGCAGCGCGTCATGGAAAGCGCGCGTGGTGTGCTGCACGGTGCGAACGAGCGAGTCGTGGAGGACGTCCCAGTCCTCGAGCGAGGCCTCGTGCAGCGGCTCCCCCCCACGCCAGCCGCCGACCAGGTGCAGCAGCGCATCGACCCGGCCGAAGCGCTCGACCAGCGCCGCGCACCAGGCCCGCGTCGCCTCCTCGTCGAGCAGGTCGGCGGCGCGCCCGTCCCAGCGCTCGGCCGGCAAGTCGAGCCCAGCGCCGACCTCGTCGATCCGCCCCTGGTCCATATCGGTCCCGGCGATCGTGGTTCCGGCCGCCGCGAGCCGCTCCGCGACCACGGGCCCGAGCCCGCCGGCAACTCCGGCAATCGCGACTACTCGGCCATCGATCTCGCTCATTGAACCAACCTACCGTCGCGCGCCAACACTGGGCGTGTAAGCAATGGGGGAGGCAGGATTCGAACCTGCGTAGGCAGAGCCAATGCGTTTACAGCGCATCTCCTTTAACCACTCGGACACTCCCCCGAGTACGCGGCGCCGATTCTAGGGAACCGCCCCTCCCTCGGCTAAGCGACGCCGAGCCGCTCCTTCATCTGCTCGTTGAAAGCAGTGAGGGCGGACATCGGGCGCATGAAGACGGTGAGCACGGCGACGCGGCCGTCGTCGTCGAGCTCGAGGAAGTCGATGCCCTCCAACTCACGGTCGCCGACGTTGGCCTTGAAGCGCAGGGCGACCGAGTTGCCTTCGTGCAGCTCGTCTATGTAAGTGAGGTCCTCGAGCGTGGCGGCGACGTGGGTGAGGACGGCGCTGACCATCTCGCGGCCCTCGAAGCCGCGAAAGAGGATCGGGCTGTGCAGCTCGACGTCCTCGCGCAGCGTCTCGGTCAGCAGGTCGAGGTCCTTCGCTTCGGCGGCGCGGCGGAAGGGGTGCGGCTCGGCCATCCGCCCACTCTACGGTCTGGCGACTTATGCGTCTATATGACGCATAAGTCGCCAGACCCCCTTGTGCCTGAAATACTCGTCCCGTGCCAAGCGACCAGACCCTCGCGAAGATCTCCAACTCGCTCGGAGCCACCGGGCTGCGTTGGGCCGGCAAGCTCAACATCCCGCTCTACCGCGTCAGCGGGGGACGGATCGGCGGCAAGGTCGGCCGCGCGCCGGTCCTGCTCCTCACCACCACCGGACGCAAGTCGGGACAGCAGCGCACCGCGCCAGTCGTTTACCTCGCCGACGGCGACGACGTCGTTGTGATCAACACCAACGCCGGCAACGCCAAGGTCCCGGCCTGGTCGCTCAACCTGAAGGCCAACCCGGAGGGTGAGGTCGAGGTCGGGCGCAAGCGCTACCCGATCCGCGCCCGGATCGCCGAGGGCGAGGAGCGCGCGGACCTCTGGCGCAAGCACAACGAGCAGTACGCGGGCTTCGACGACTACCAGGACAAGCTCGCCCGCGAGGCCTCGGTAATCGTGCTCGAGCCGCGCTAGCCGCGGTCGAGTGAGCGCGGCTGGCCGCTAGCTGGCTTCGCGCAGCATTTGTGCCTCTGGCAAGGCGCGCAGCTTCTTCAGCGTGTTGGTCTCGATCTGGCGGATCCGCTCGCGGGTGACGCCGAACGTCCTCCCCACCTCCTCCAGCGTCAGCGGCTCCAGGCCAGACAGTCCGTAACGCAGCTCGATCACCTGGCGCTCGCGCTCGGGCAGCGCGTCCAGCGCCCGCCGCACCCCCTCGCGCTGCAGGTGCTCGCTCGCTTCCTCGAAGGGTTGCGCCACCTCTTCGTCGGCGACGAAATCGCCGAGCTCCGATTCGTCCTCGTCGCCGACCGGCTTCTCCAGCGAGACCGGCAGCTGGGCGACGCGCAGGATGTCGCGCACTTCGTCCAGCGGCCAGCGCAGCTCGGCGGCGATCTCGTACGGCTCCGGCTCGCGACCCAGCGACTGCACCAGCTGGCGCTCGACGTGGGTCACCCGGTTCAGCTTCTCGACCATGTGGACGGGGATGCGGATCGTCCGTGCCTTGTCGGCGATCGCCCGCGTCACCGCCTGGCGGATCCACCAGGTCGCGTAAGTGGAGAACTTGTAGCCGCGGCGGTAGTCGAACTTCTCGACCGCGCGGATCAGCCCCAGCGAGCCCTCCTGGATCAGGTCGAGGAAGCTCAGTCCCCGGCCCAGGTAGCCCTTGGCAATCGAGACGACCAGGCGCAGGTTGGCCTCGACCATCTGCCGCTTGGCGATCATGTCGCCGCGCTCGATCCGCTTCGCCAGTTCGACCTCCTGCGCCGCGGTCAGCAGATCGACCTGGCCGATCGAGCGCAGGTAGAGGCGCAGCGAGTCGAGGCTCGGTTCGACCGTCAGGTCCAGCCTCTCCTCTTTTTTCGCGCTGGCGCCGTTGGCTTCGGCGCGCGCTTCCTTGTAAGCGTCGACGCCCTCCTCGGCGAGGACTTCGACGCCCTGCTCGACCAAGTGCGCGTGCAGGCCGGCGATCTGCTCCTTGGTGACCTCGACCTCCTCGAGCGTGGTCGCGATCTGCTCGTGGGTCAGGTAGCCACGCTCACGACCCAGCGCAATAAGTCCGCGCAGCTCTTCCGGCTCCGCAAACGGCTGTTCATCCGAATCCTGATCCAGTCCCACAGGGACCGTCTCCAACGGTTCGATCTCGCTGCCTCCGGTGCAACCCTGTCCCCCTGGCAGGGGAGGCCGACCCCAACGCTCCGGCCGCAGCGAAGTATAGGCAGAAGAAATCAGTTCGGTCAGGGCCCTCTGGCACCGGCCGAGCGGCCCGGTCGCTTACGCTTCATAAGCCGTGGCCACTCGCTCGACGATCACACCCGCCCGCTCCGCGCCCGACGTACAGGCGTCGGTGCCCGCCACCCAGGTGAGCCTCTCGCGGGTCGGCGTCACCGGGGTCGAGAAGGTGATCCGGGTCAAGGCCGACGGCAGCGAGAACCTCTTCCACGCCAATTTCGAGTGCTTCGTCGACCTCGAGCCGCGCCAAGCGGGCGTCCACATGTCCCGCTTCGAGGAGAACGTCGGCGAGGCAATCGACGAGGTCGTCCTCGGCGAGGCCTTCCGCGCCGAGGTCCTGGCCGCCCACATCGCCCAGCGGGTGCGCGAGACCCAGGGCGGTCGCCGCGCCGAGGTCTCGGTCGAGGCGCGCTACCCGGAGACGGTGCAGACGCCGGCCAGCGGCCACTCGACCCAGGAGATCTACGGGCTCTTCGGCACCGCGGTCGCCTCCGAGCGCGGCAACCGCACCCTGACCGGTGTGCAGGCGCAGGGCATGACCGCCTGTCCCTGCGCCCAGGAGATGGTCGCCGAGCTCGGCCGCGAAAACCTCGCCGCCGCCGGCTTCGACGCCGAGCAGATCGAGCGGGCGATCGAGGCCGTCCCGGTCGCCACCCACAACCAGCGCGGCATCGGCACCCTCTACATCGGCTGCCCCGAGGGCGGTGAGACCTGGATCGACGCGCCGGAGCTGCTGCGGATCGTCGAGGGCTCGATGAGCTCGGAGATCTACGAGCTGATGAAGCGCCCCGACGAGCTCGCCGTCGTCGCCAAGGCCCACGCGCAGCCGCGCTTTGTCGAGGACTGCGTGCGGGAGATGCTCCGCGCGGTGGTCGAGGGCTACCCCGAGCTGCCGGCCGAGGCCTTCGTCATGGCCCGCCAGGAGAACCTGGAGACGATCCACCGCCACAACGTCGTCGCCGAGCGCTACGGCACCCTCGGCGACCTGCGCCAGGAGCTCGCCTCAAGCGAGCACCAGGAGCGCCACACGACGATGCGCGAGTGGCTGGAGTCGCCCTCGAGCTAGCTGCTCGGCACCAGGCGAATGCGCTTTTTCTGAGGGAGTCCGAGCGCGCCCGGAAAAGTTTCGTTGATGTAGAGCCGGGCATTGAAGCGCTTGCGAGTGGCCACGAAGCGCCGCCATTTGCCGATGAGCCTGGTCCTCACGACCGTCGTCTGTCCGGCCGGGATCGAGAAGGACGTTTGGCCGACCAACCGCAGCTGCGTGCCGGCCACGGTCAGCGAGCCGGTGCAGGTGACGGAGCTGCTGCAGGTGAGCTTGAAGGCAACCTGGCCGCGCTTACCCACCGGGATCGCGACGGCGGAGAACGAGACCCAGCCATGCGGCGGCGGAACCGACGCTCCTACCGGCGCGGGGCCTTGTGGCGAAGCGGTCTCCGAATCGTCGCCCGGAACGATCCGGCCCACGGCGGACCTGCCCGGATCGGTGAACCAGAGGGTGCCGTCGGGGCCGGGGACGATCTCGAGCGGCTCGGCGCTCGGAGCCTGATCGAAGGTCCTGATCGCCCCAGCGGGCGTGGCCTTGCCGACCGCGGCGTCGTTGTAGTCGGCGAACCAGAGGTTGCCGTCGGCTCCAGCGGCAATATCGATCGGCGTGCTGAATTCGCCTGGTTCGGCCTCGACGCCGAACTCAGTGATGGTGCCGGTGGGCGTAACCCTGCCGATCGCCGCCTTCCAATCGGCGAACCAGAGATTGCCGTCTGGGCCGGCCGTCATCGCCATCGGTTCGCTGTCGGCACCGAGTCCCGCGCTGAACTCGGTGATCGTGCCGTCGGGGGTGACGCGGCCGATCGCCGGCGTGCTTTCGCTGCGATCGACGAACCAGAGGTTGCCGTCAGGCCCGAGTGTGATGTCCCACGGATTGCTGCCCGCGTTGAGGCCCGAGTGGTGCAGCGTGATCGTGGTGGAGCTCTCACCCACCTCGACGTGACCGATCGCCGGGGTGGTCCCTTCGCCTCCGTAGGTGAACCAGACGTCGTCGTCGGCGCCGACGACGATCGCGTTCGGCATTCCACCGATCGTGAACTCGGTAATCGTGCCGCTCGGCGTGATCCGCCCGATCGCCGGCGAAGCCGAGGAGCCCGAGGCCCGGTCGGTGAACCAGAGGTTGCCGTCGGTGCCAGCCACGATCTCCCTCGGTCTGCTGCCGCCTTTGAGGCCGGCGCTGAACTCGGTGATCGTGCCGTCAGGGGCGACGCGGCCGATCGCCGGCGCGGCCGCAAACGATCCGCGCTCGGTGAACCACACGTTGCCGTCAGGGCCGAGAGTGATGTCCGACGGATTGCCGTCGGGAGCGATTCCGCTCGTGTATTCGGTGATCGTGCCCTCGGGAGTGACGCGGCCGATCGCAGAGTCTGCCGCGAATGAGCCGCCGATAGTGAACCAGAGGTTGCCGTCGGCTCCGGCCACGATGTCTTCCGGCGAACCTTCGGAAAGACCTTCGGTGAACTCGGTGACCGCGGTCGGCGCGGACCACGCCGGGCTCGCGATCCCCAGTGAGACCGAGGCTGTGACCAACGTCAGTGCGCCCACAGATAGGCGCCGTGAAACACGCTTTCTCAATGACAATCGAGCCCCCGCCCGGATGAAACGCAACGTTTCTACTGCCCGAAAGCGTATCGAGGATGGCTAGCTCGGCTTGCTCCCCTTCGCCACCGCCCGCGCTTCGCGCTCGGCCTCGATCCGGCGGCGCAGGCCGAAGAAGTAGTCGGCGCCGCTGATCAGAGTCACGGCGACTGCGAGATAGACGAGGGCGTCGACCCAGGCCGGGGCCGGGTTGGCTGCGATCAGGGCGATCACGGCGGCGATCTGCAGCACGGTCTTGACCTTGCCGAGCCAGCTGGCGGCGATCACGATGCCGCGCTCGGCGGCGATCGCCCGCATCACGGTGACGGCGAACTCGCGGGCGATGATCACCATCGCCACCCAGGCTTCGAGCCGGTCGAGCGAGACCAGCGAGACCAGCGCCGCGACGATCAGCAGCTTGTCGGCGATCGGGTCCATCAGCTTGCCGAAGGTGGTGACCGCGTCGCGCGAGCGGGCGAAGTAACCGTCGAGGCCGTCGGTGAGGGCGGCGAGGGCAAAGACGGCGGCAGCGAGCGCGTCGCCATTGGGCGTCTCGCCGAGCAGGGCGACGACGACGACCGGCACCGCGAGGATGCGCAGCAGGGTGAGGGCGTTGGGGAGGTTGAGCGGGAACATCCCGCTCAGGCGCTCCCCGCCGGACCCTTGGCGGCGGCGAGCTCCGCGTCGCGCTTGGCGAAGTAGTCCTCGCCCTCGATGCTGATGTGGGGCACGAGGCGACCGAGCCAGCCCGGCATCCACCAGGCCCATTTGCCGAGCAGGACCATGATCGCCGGGACCAGCAGGCAGCGGACCAGGGTCGAGTCGATCGCGATCGCCACGGCGAGGCCGACGCCGAACTCCTTGACGATCGGGTTGCCGTTGAGGACGAAGCTGGTGAAGACGCAAACCATGATCGCCGCCGCCGAGGTGATCACCCGGCCGGTGTTGGCGAGGCCTTCGATCACCGCCTCCTTCTCGTCGCCGGTCTTTCGGTAGTGCTCGCGCATCTGGGTCAGCAGGAAGACCTCGTAGTCCATCGAGAGGCCGAAGAGGATGGCGAACATCAGCAGCGGCACGAAGCTGACGATCGGGATCGCGTGGTCGAGGCCGATCAGCGAGGAGCCCCAGCCGAGTTGGAAGACCGCGGTGACGACGCCGTAGGCCGCCGCCACCGAGATCAGGTTCATCGCCGCCGCCTTGAGCGGCACCAGTAGCGAGCGGAAGGCGAGCAGGAGGACGATGAAGCTGAGCGCGACGACGATGCCGATCATCAGCGGCAGCTTGTCGCTGATCTGGGTGGCGAGGTCGATGTAACCGGCGGTCTGGCCGCCAACGTAGGAGCTGGTCGAGCTGCCCTTCAGCGCCGCCGGGATCGTTTCGTCGCGCAGGTCTTCGACCAGGCTGACGGTCTCATCCGCCCACGGCGCCGACTTCGAGATCACGGTGAAGACCGCCGCGGTGCCGGCTTTGTCGAGGGTCGGTTCGGAGACCTCGGCGACGTCGGGCGCGGCCGCGATCTTCTTCTCCAATACCGGCAGCACCGTTTTCGCTTCGCCGGCGCTCTCGAATTCCGAGGCGATCAGCAGCGGCCCGTTTACACCCGGCCCGAAGCCCTGGGTGAGGCCGTCGTAAGCCTGGCGCGCGGTGGTCGACTTGGGCAGGGCGCTGATGTCGTTCTGGCCCAGCTCGAGCTGCAGCAACGGGATCGCGAGCACGACGAGGACGGCCAGGGAGGCGATCGCGGAACGCCAGGGACGGTCGGCGACGCCGCGGGCCCAGCGCCGCCAGCCGTGCGGCTCGGCGTCGTCGGGGTGCGTTTTGCCGAACTGCACGCGCAGCGAGTTGATCCGCGGCCCGAGCGCTCCCAACATCGCCGGCAGCAGGGTCGTCGCGGCAAGCACCGCGATCACGACCGCGATCCCAGCGGTGAAGCCGAGCGTGCTGACCAGCGGGATGCCGGCGAAGGCGAGTGAGCAGAGCGCGATCACGACCGTGAAGCCGGCGAAGACGACGGCGCCGCCGGCGGTCGCGGTGGCGCGGGCGATCGACTCGCGCATCTCCATCCCGTCGCCGAGCTGCAGCTTGTGGCGGGTGACGATGAAGAGGGCGTAGTCGATGCCGACGCCAAGCCCGATCATCGTCGCCAGGGTCGAGGCGACGCTCGGCACCTGCAGCACGTGCTCGAGCAGGCGGATGATCGAGAGCGAGCAGGCGAGGCCGAGGATCGCCGAGAAGATCGGCAGCACCATCGCCGTCGCCGTGCCGAAGGCGAAGAGCAGGATCACGATCGCGGCGGCGATGCCGATCGCGTCGCTGGCGCCGGTGTCCGGCTTGGAGAGCTGAGAGCCGACGTAGGCGCCGATCGAGACCCTGACCCCGGCCGCCTCCGCCGGGTTGCCGGCATCGAGCACCGCCAGCGCCTGCGCTTCGGTCAGTTCGCTCGGTCCGACGCTGAGGATGACCGGCACGTAGGCGACCGAGCGGTCTTTGCTGAGGAACTTGGCGCCCTCGGGGCTGAGCGGGCTGACCGCCGAGTTGACGTCGTGGAGCGCGTTCAGTCGCTTGACCGATTCTTCGACCGCGCTCGCGTACTTGGGTTCGGTGAGAACCTGCCCCGCCTTGGCCTGGAAGACCAGCGGGTTGCTGCCGAAGGCCTGTTCGGGCAGCTTGTTTTCGAGCAGTTCGGTGGCCTCGGTCGAGCCCGTTCCCGGCAGCGTGAGGTTGTCGTTGGTCTTGCTCTCCCCCGCCTGGCCGACGAGGACGAGGCCGACGGCGAGCACGATCCAGGCCGCGATCGTCGCCCAGTGGTGACGCGCGCAGAAACGGCCGATCGCGTAAAGGGGGGCGGTCACCCGGGCATCATCCCTTTTCGGTGGGCGGAGCGGGCGGCGGCGCGTCGCCGGTCTCAAAGGCCTCCGGGACCGAGGCGGCAAGACTCGCTCCCATCAACTGCCGCAGGACGACGAGATGCTGGCCGTGGCTCGCGGCCAGCGCCGCGACGAGCATGCGCGGAGCTGAGGTCTGAAGATGGGGTGCGGCGCCCAGGGCCGCGGCGAGCGAGGCGTTCTCTTCTTCGTAGGCAAGCAGCAGCGCCTCTTCCTCTTCCTTCGGACCGGGCGGTTCGAACTCGGCCGCTTCCGCATCGGTCTTGCCCCCCACCCCGCGGATTGCCTTGGTGATCGCGTCGACGTGGGCTTGGTCCTGCCCGCGCAACTGCCCTGCGATCGCGAGATTGCGGCCACGGAGCAACGCCAGCGCGCGCCCGTAGGAATCCACCATCGTCAGTTCCTGGGAGAGGACGGTGTTGAGCTGTTCCACGTCGGCCGCCTTGTCGCTGTCGGTCAGCGCTCCCTGGCCGCTACGACCGCAGCCGGCGACCATCACCGCCAGGGCGATCAGAAAGACAGCGACGCGACCGAAGCCGCGCCGCTGACTGCTGATGGCAAATACTCGCTTCGAACCCATATGCGGGCCGAAGCATAAGAGGAGTTCTAGCCGCTTTTGCTCGAAATTACTAGACCTACTTGAGTGCCTTCTTACCTCGGGCTCGTTTTGCGCCCTTCTTCGCCTCAGCTGAAAGGCCCTCGAAGTTCATCAAGACGGCCGTCGCAGGGACTCCCTCCTCGCCGGACTTGGCAAGGCGCTTTGCGCTGGCGGCGTGAATGCCCATGATCTGCTCGAGCGTCTCGTTGACGAGATCAACAGATTCGCTCCATCCCTGCTCGTCAACGACGCCCGGCGTGCAGCTCATGTGAACGTCGTCGCGGGCATTGAAGCTGCCGCCTTTGATTGCACCGATGACATCCTCGATGATCATCTTGAAGGCAGACCAGCTCACGCCAGGCTTGATCGAGTCCGGAAGGCTCTGCCACTCGCTATCCGGGATGAAGGATCGCTCGGTGGCGCGGTAGTAGTGCTCGACCGCGCCACGACGCGGCTCGGTCTTGACCATTTCGATGCACTCGAAGTCCTTGAGTACTTTGACGTGGTAGCTGACCTGGCTTAGCCCCTCCTCGAGCTCCTTGGAGAGTTCATTGGGACTAGCCATCCGCTCGTTGAGAATGGTCAGGATTTCAACGCGCAGCGGGTGCGCAAGCGCCTTTACCAAGCGCTGATCGACGCCGGTCCCCTTCTTTTTCTTGGTCTTGGTCTTTACGGCCAAAGCGACTCCTCATTTCGTTTTCGCAAGCTTGAACCACTCCATCATATTGGACGCAAAGCTGAAATGACAACAAATAATCGGGTATTTGCGGGTCTGAAATTTATTACTGGAACTTTTTCCAGCATTGGATTGGTCTAAAGCGTCGTACCGGATGGGTCGCGACCCCCAACCGCAAGAGCTGACGATTGCGAAGGGGGTGAGGCAGGGTGAAGATTGCAAAAACGGAGCAGGTAGTCCCGCTGCTTTCGACTATCAAGACGCGCTGAATGCGCTGCGTGGCCGGATCGATCCTTCGGGCTCAAAGGATCGATCCGGCACAAGCACGCGAAAGCCGCCGCCGTGCTTCAGTTCAGGGCATGGCGGCGAATACCTCGAACGCCCCCGAGGCGTTCAACGAGCTTGCTACCGAAGTCCGCGCCTGCCGACGCTGTCCGCGTCTGGTCGAGTGGCGCGAGGAGCGCGCTGCTGATCCTCCACGTCGATACCGGGGCGAGGAGTACTGGGCACGCCCCCTAGGCGGGTTCGGCGATCCAAACGCCGCGGTGGCGATCGTCGGTCTGGCCCCGGCCGCGAATGGCGCAAATCGAACCGGCCGCATGTTTACCGGTGACCGCTCGGGCGACTGGCTCTATGCCGCGCTGCATCGGGCCGGACTTGTGAATCAACCAGTCAGCATGCGTCGAAACGACGGCCTGAAACTGTGCAACGCCTACGTAACTGCCGTGGTGCGCTGCGCACCTCCTGCAAATCGTCCTACTCCGGAGGAGCGGGATACCTGCCTTCCGTATCTCGAGCGTGAGCTCGCTCTATTGGCGAACTGCCGGACGATCGTTGCGCTCGGGGGCTTTGCCTGGGACGGATCTCTTCGGGCGCTGAGCAACCTGGGGGAGGAAGTCCCACGGCCGAGGCCGCGCTTTGGCCATGGCGCAGAGGCTTCCCTTGGGGATTGGAAGATCATTGGCTGCTACCACCCCAGCCAGCAGAACACCTTCACTGGCAGGCTCACCGAACCCATGCTTGACGCCGTTCTCTCTAGGGCTGTTGAGGAGGCTGCTCGCTAGCTCCCCCGCCAGAGTCGGGGGTCTCAAAGGCAAGAATCGCCATTGTCGCGGGTATCCCCCGCTCTCCGGCTTTCGCCAAGCGGGATGCCGCTGCCTCTCGAATTGCACATAGATGCTCGGCGGTGTCGTTCATCAGCTCCATCGCTTCATTCCAACCCCGAGCATCGAAGAACCCGGGGGTCCAACTCGCGTGCCGATCGTCTCGTGCGTTGAAGGTCTCCGCTTTCAGCGCCCCAACGACATCGTTAAACAGACGCTGGAGAACGCTGGCCGTCTGATCGTTCTTCACGGTGCTAGGCAGTTGCTGCCAAGCGGCATCGTCGAAGACAAGTGACGTCTTCGCCCGGAAAAAGTGCTCGCTCGCGCCTCGTCGACGCTTGGTCGCGACCCGCTCGATGCAGTCGAGTTTCTCGAGCTGCTCGATGTGGTGGTAGAAGGAGCTGACGTCGGCGCCGAGTTCCTCGCCGATTTCGCGGCCGCTGGCGATCCGTTCGTTGAACACCGCAAGAAGATGCTCTCGCACCGGGTGGCCAATCGCCTTGATCAGTCGCCGGTCGAAGAACGTCTTCAGCTTGTCCCATTCGCTCAATTCCTTCATCGACTTGCCTGGCTTCACGATCCCCTCCAGCGGTTGGATGAGCGCCCAAGATAGATCGCCCTCCTCCCCAAAAAGCGGCCGAATCCTTGACTTTAGGTATTAATTGAAACTAATTTGAGCAATAGAGCGGTCTCAAGCGTACCCATAGGAGGTGGGCAAGCATGCAACGACCGCGACTGAAGCGCACCACGCAGCGGATGGAAGCCCCCAACGGCGACCTCTACCTGCTCCGGCCCAGCGCCGGAGCCGACATTCACATCGAGGACCCCGACCCGGAGGGCCGGCGCCTGCTTGCCGCCCTTGACGGAACCAGGACCGAAGAGGAGCTGATCGACGAGTTTGGGCCCGATGAGGTCGGCGACCTGCTCGCCCAGTTCGAGGAGCTCGGCGTGGTCGAGGACGCCGCCGACGACGATGAGATTCCCGAGGCAGTGGTCGAGCGCTTCGACCGCCAGCTGCGCTATTTCGCCGACATCACCACCGGGCCAACGGCCGCGGAGTGCCAGGAACGACTGGCCAGCGCGCGCATTGCCGTGCTCGGCGTGGGTGGCCTCGGCGGCTGGGCAGCGCTCAACTTGGCCTGCTGTGGAATCGGCGAGCTGTTGCTGCTCGACTTCGACCGGGTCGAGCTAAGCAACCTCAATCGCCAGGTCCTCTACTCCGAGGTCGACATCGGTCGCTTCAAGGCCGAGGCGGCGGCGGAGCGCCTCGCCGGCTTCAACTCGGCAATGAAGATCGAGCCGCGCGTGCAGAGGCTCGACAGCGAAGCGGCAATTACCGAGACGATCGCCGGCTATGACCTCGTGATCGACGCTTGCGACTGGCCGGCACACGACATCGAGCGCTGGATCAACTCAGCCTGCTTTGCCAGCCGCATTCCCTTCATCGCGATGAGCCACTTCCCACCGGTGGCTCGAGTTGGGCCGCTCTACGTGCCAGGCGTGACCGGCTGCTTCGCCTGCCAGGAGATCAGCTACCGACGCGCCTTCCCGCTCTATGACATCGCCGTCGAACAACAGCGCGGCAAAGGCTCGCCGGCGGCAACGTTGGGCCCCGCTTGCAGCCTGATCGGTGGTCAGGTCGGGCTCGACATCATGCACCACCTAACCGGGCTCGCCAGGCCCTCGACGCTCGGCGTCGGCCATATGTTTGACCTGCGCACGATGGCCGTGGATCGGGAGCCGGTCGTGCCCGAGCCGAGCTGTCCGGTGTGCGGTGGAATGCAGCCCTCCTCCGACAAAGAGCTTCGCGAAACGGCGCCGCGATAGAGATAGGGTGGCGGGCGTGGGGCACGCCCGCCACCCCCTGTCGCTCGCCGCTGTCTCGCGGTCTACGACGGGCGGCGCGCGCGCGAAACGAGGGCGACTATCGGCCCGAGGAAGAGCGCGATCCAGCAGTAGGGAGCCAGGCGTGGATCGAGGAGGGCGACCGGGATCGAGGCAAGGAAGACCGCGGCGACGAGGAGAGCCGAGCGCTGGCCCACCCTGGCTTCCTCGGGCGTGACCCGGCTGAGGCCGGCGCGGCGGGCGTCGGCGAACATCAGCACGCCGGAGAGGAGAACGCCGACCAGGTTGACGGCGTAGAGGATCACCGCGGCCTCGTCGCCACCGTGGTCGCCGAGCACCTGGCTGCTGAAGGGGATCAGCACGATCCAGGCCAGGTAGAAGAGGTTGAGCGCGATCAAGCGTCCGTCAAAGCCAGTGACGTCGCTGAAGAAGCGGTGGTGAACGACCCAAAAGCGGCCGATCACGGCGAAGCTGAGCGCGTAGGCAAAGAGGTCAGAGCCCTGGTCCCGCAGCACCGGCCAGAGGTCGTCGTGGCGAATGTGCTCGGGCACTTCCAGCTGCAGCACCAACAGCGTGATCGCGATCGCGAAGACGCCGTCGCTGAAGGCAACGATCCGCGAGAACTCGATCTCGTTCTCCGCCCGCCGCTTTGCCGTCTGCGCCCTCGACACGCCCCCATCATCGAGGCCGCCCGCGACGGAACCACGCACCGCCCCAGCCCTCCTACAATGAACCGGTCCCGCCGACGTAGCTCAGTTGGTAGAGCACTTCACTCGTAATGAAGGGGTCCCCGGTTCAAATCCGGGCGTCGGCTTCCCATTTCCAGAGCGGCGCCGAGTGTTATCGATTCGGGTTCAGGGCGCTTCGTAATGGACGTGCCCGGATCCATCCTGCTCGACGACGACGAATCGCGTGCTGACCGACCCGACGACAGCCCTGCAGGAGAACTTCAACCCCTTCGTCTGGGGAACCGTCGATGGGCAGCTCACGCGGGCACGCTGCCCGCGCTGAGCCAAGCTGCTCTGCGCAATCGCCCGCTCGATCTTCTCCGTGTTGAGAGTGGTGGTCGATTCCGAGGAACCGCACGCCGCGAGTACCAGGCCGGATCCCACGATGAGGGCCAAAACCAAGCAGAGATGTCGCCTAGACGGTGGCATCAGGCGAGCTTCTCGATGACCACGGAGGCATTCGAGCTCGGCTGCGTTCCGCCAATCGGAGTCGCGAGACCGACCGCGGCGCTCGACGTATGGTTCCTGACCGTGAGCACGGCGCCCGCGGGGGCGACCAATATCGCCTGCCCCGTGTTCTGCTGGGTGCCGGCGCCCGAGCCGTAGATCGCTCCCGGCACCAGGGTGCCATTGACGAACAGAGCCATCTGGCTGGGCTCGGTGCCGGACACCGAGAAGGTGACCGCGTAGGTGCCGGCAATCGCGAGCGTGACCCCGGCAGCACCGGGCGCGTGGGTGATGCCAGGCGTCAGGACGCCGTTGGAGTCGAAGGTGACGTCGGCCTCGAGCGGGACGGTCTCTGCGCCCAAGTTGTAGATGTACGCGTATTGCGAGAGCCCGCTCGAGCCAGCGGGGCCAGTCGCCCCGGTGGCGCCTGGCGTGCCGGGCGACCCTTCAGGGCCTTCGGCGCCCGGGACTCCCTGCTGGCCAGCTTCGCCGGGCGGTCCGGCCGCCCCGTCGGGCCCTTCTGGCCCGGTAGCTCCAACTTCGCCCGGCGGGCCTGCTTCACCCTGAGCGCCCGGAGCACCGGTCGCGCCAGCTTCTCCTGGAGCACCGGTCGTACCCGCTTCTCCTTGGGATCCGATGGCTCCTGTTTCCCCCGGCGCGCCGACTTCGCCCTGGACTCCCTGCAGGCCTTGAGAACCGGTAGCCCCGATTTCGCCCTGAGGCCCCGTTGCTCCCATTTCTCCTTGCAAACCCGATGCTCCAGTCGACCCCGCGGCTCCTTCCTCGCCAGTCGCGCCCGCGGCGCCAGTCGGTCCGGCCGCGCCAGCGGCACCGGTTTCGCCCTGGAGGCCCTGCAGGCCTTCAGGGCCCGCCGGCCCGGTGGCGCCCGCGGCGCCGTCACGGCCGGCTGCGCCGGGTGTCCCTCCCGGTCCCTGGGGGCCGGGAGCACCAATCGCGCCCGTGGCTCCCCGCGCCCCGGGTTTACCCGCGGAGCCGGTCTCGCCGGCAGTTCCCTGCTCCCCGCGTGGGCCTCGATGCGTGTGACACGCCGGCGGTGGCCGGTGGCCGCAGCGAGGGGAGGTCCCAACCCTGCCGGTGAGCCCCGCCGAGCCGCAGGGCGGAAGTGGGTGCAAAGGACACGCCGCCGTAGCGATCGCAGCCGGGCACAGAACAGCGATCGTGCCTATTGCCAAGAGCAGGATGTTCCGAAGTCTCGTGTACATAGTCTGGCTCTCATCGCGCGATAGTCAGTGGAGTACCGGCGCCGATACGTCTCGCCAGCCAAGTGATCGCATGGGTGCCGAGCCGGATGCAGCCGTGCGAGACCGCCGTCCCAGGCTCACCGCTGAGGTTGTTCGTTCCGTGGATGCCGATCTGCCCCGGGCCTCCCTCGAATTCCTGGAAGACATTCGACCTGGCGCTGGTTGCCAGCGCGTACGGTCCCCCGGCCTCATAGGGGGAAAGCGCGAGGGCCTCCTCGATGAAGAACACCCCCCGCGGGGTCGGGGTCGACGGCTTGCCGACCACGACGCGGAAATGGCGCCGGACGCTACCGCCGAGATAGACCGTGAGGCGCCGGGTCGAGAGCTTTACCTCGATGCGCCAGTAAGTGGAGGTGAGTCTCGTCCGGTTGGTGGAGATCCAGCCCTTGTGGCTGTTGGGCCGCCCGGGGAGTCGGACCGTGCAGCCAAGAGCCTCTCTTGCGACTGCCGGCGCGGTCAAGGACCGGGAGGACGGTGCGGGCACGCGTCAGCGGCCGGCGGGCAGCAACGGATTCGATTCGACCCGCGTGCGCGTTTGGCCCGGTCCGGGCGACGTGATCGTGCAGGAGCACCACGAGCGACTGGCTCGCGGGCGTCGGAGCGGCGGCGGCCGGAGCAACGAGGGCGCAGGCGGTGGCGGCCGCGACCAGCGCCGAGGCCAACCCCCAACCCCCCCGGCGAGCGCCGGAGGGGGTTGGGTCGTTGTCAGCCCTGTGGGTCATCCCGTGAACCGGGACGGACCGTGGCGCGGTTGGAGCAGCGCCGCGGCGCAGGCGCGATAGGGGAGCGTCGTGGTCTTCGCCCGCGTGGCGTCGGTGAACGTGACGCGAACCTCGACCCGGTGCGCTCCGGGGGTGGCCCGTACCGACATCGCAAACGGCGAGTTGGTCCGGCTGCCGATCGATTTGCCGTCAAGGCTGAAGACAACCCGCTGGATCATCTTGCCGTTGACAGTGACGCGGAATCCCTCGGTGCAGGCCTCACGCGGCGCTGGCCGCACGACCGCCGTACCGTTCCGAGATGACGGGGGAGCTTTCGCCCGGCGACCGGAGGCAAGCCGGGAGCCGCTGCCTGGCGCTGCTGCCGGGCTAGTAGTTCCAGGCGTGGTTGGCGACACGGTTCCCGGACCACCCGGCGTTTCGCCAGAGGGCGGGTTGGTCGGACCACCCGGCGTTTCGTCGTCGGGCGGGTTGGTCGGCCCGGTCGCGCACAGCGGCCGGGTCAGGGTGTTTTCGATCAGGCTGACCTGGCCGTTGCGGGCCAGCATCCTGCCCACCACCGTCGCGTTGCTGTTGAGCGAGATCGAGGTCAGCGCCATCAGGGTTCCCTGGAAGGAAGTGGTGGTGCCGAGTACGGCGGAGCTGCCGACCTGCCAGTAGACGTTGCACGGCGAAGCGCCGTTGACGAGCACGACCGAGCTGGCCGATTCGGTGGTCAGCTGGGAGCCGATCTGGAAGACGAATTCGGCGTTGGGGTCGCCTTCGGCGTCGAGGGTCAGGGCTCCGGTCATCAGGGCCGCCGCGTTGTAGCGATAGGTGCCCGGAGAGAGTTTCAATCCGCCCAGGTCTTCGCCGGAGAGGTCATTCGCCGGCAGCACCGGCTGCCCCGCCGCCGTGTCGTAGGCGGTGGTGAGATCGAGCTGCGCCTGGGCGGCGACTTCGGTGGTCGCGTGCGTGGAGCCATTGACGACGGCGGGCGGGCCGAAGCCTTCGAGTTCGGTTCCCGGCGAGATGCCGAGGTTGCCGTTGAGCACCGACGGCCCGACGTTGGTGACCTTGGCGCCGCCGAGGACCACGAAGGGGCCGGCGGTGCCAAGGCCCACGGGCGCGGCCTGGGCCGCAGTGGGTAGCGCGAAGACGGCGAGCACCGCGAGCGCGATGCCGGCAAGCCGGGCGCGCCTGAGATCGAATCGGTTGGACATGGATGTCCTCCCTATATGTCGAGCAGTCCTGACGACGTTCCTGATCCCAGCCGCTTCCCGCCTCGGGGGCGGCTCGGGTCATGAGGTCTTCGGTAGCCCGGCTCGCTCCGGCGGAGCTCCGTGGCTTTGCGGATTCGTCTCGCGACGAGGGTGCCTGTGTCGAAAGGGATTTGCCCTGGTGTCCTGGTCCATCGCCCACCGGTCGAGGCGGCTTGACCATCGCTGGCGCAGCTCGACGTTCGTTGTCGGGAGCTGCCCAAGCTGCTCCGCGTCGGCATAAGCGGCCGCGAGCTTGAGCCCGCAAGGCCTCTCTAGACGAATCTATGAGAGGGAGCATTCGAACATCTGTGCTCCACTGACTCATGGACTTCGCAGGGACTTCCCGATGATCGTCGCCACCGCGATCGCCAGCGCAGCCCTTTCGCTTGCCACTCCCGCGCCTGCCACCCTGCCTGGTGACCTCGACGCTGCGGCTGCCTACTGGCACCAGAGCGCGCCGGCGCGTTGCTCGACCGAGACCGTCGGCTACGGCAAGCTGCCAAACCGCGAACTCGGCCAAGCGACGATCCCGGACCCCGTGGAAAGTGGACCGTGCGAAATGACCATCGAGCTCGGCCTCTCGAGGCGGCTCCGGTGCATGACCGTGGTTCACGAGTACGGGCACTGGCTCGGGCTGGAGCACTCAAAGAATCGGCTCAGCCCGATGTACCCGGTCATCGACAAGGGCGCGATCGTCCCTGAGTGCGGACCCTCCAGGGCCTCGAGTTCCTGAGGCGCCTCAGCCTCCGCTCAGGCCGCCGCAACCAACAGTGGCTGGAGCTCGCGCAAGACGCCGGCGCAATGGTCGTAGCGGCCAACTGTCTCGCGAACACAGCTACCGCTGCCCAACAGCAGCGGAACGCCATGCCTCAGAAACGGCCTCAGAGTCCGCACCGCTGGGCACCCCCAACGCTCATCGACCACGATCCGGGCATCGGTCTCGGCCGCCGCAATCGCAAGCAAGTCGATCAGACCCGGCGATACATCTCGCTCATCGAGCCCAAGCTCTGGTAGGACGCTGAACAAATGGGCTATGACGAGGTGCTCGTGGCGGCGGACCGCGGCGACCGTCCCGCTGACTATCCATCGGAGCACTATCTGCGGATCGAGCTCCTCCGCATCGATTCGTTCGCGCGTGGAGCGAGGATTCATCGGTCCGTCGGGCGATGGCGCCTGATGACTTGCGGCGTACACCGCATCGATCCCGTCCAGTTCGGCAGGAAGGTCAAGGCAGCCGTAGATATCGAGGATCTTTGCCTCGACCGCACAACGCAAGACAATCGGGGTCCGCTTCCTGTTGTCTCTGATCGCTGCGACGTAGGCGGGGACCCACTTGGTGTCCCCTCGGACCTGCTCGACACAAGCAAGTTCTGTCAAGCCGATCCTCTCGGCCTCGGCGACGTTCTCCTCGATCGTGTTCGCACCACCCGAGAAAGTTGAGTGGACGTGCATGTCCTGGGTTGAGAACAGCTCAGTCATTGGCGAGAACGCCATCGACGCAAAGCTTCAACATGCTCACGCCGCTCGCCGACGCTGGCGGCATCGTTCCCGTGAAGTACGGGTTGACCTCGAGCAGGATCGGCTCCCCGTCGGAGGCCTCCTTCACTTCGATGTTCGCCAAGGAGGTGAGTCCGATCGCCGCGGCGATTTGACGCCCGATCTCCTCCAGCCCTTCATCGTGCACGGTGCGCTCGCTCGCCGCAGTTCTCGAGTCACCCTGCGCCCACGGCACTACGGCAATCACTTTCCCATCGGACCCCGCCAGAGTGGCGAGCGAATACTCGGCTCCAGGCAAGTCGTTAGTGAGCGCCGAATCAGAGACCCGTATCACCCCCCTGCAGCACTTGCGAAGCGCGCGCCTGTCGAGGCATACGCGCAGCGTTTTCTCCGAGGGGAGAACGATCTGCGTGCCGATCTCGGCGAAGAAGACTCGCGCGCTCGCGAGCAGCAACAGCTCGCAGCCCATAGCCGGGACCAGGGCGTCGATTTGATGGCGCTCGCAGAGCGAGTAGAGCAGCTCGACGTAGGAGTCTCCGTATCCCTTGGTGACCGGAAGCCGTCGATCCTCGTCAACCAAGCTGAGACCCGGAGCGTGGGGATCGACGTCGGCCGAAAAAATATCGAGCGTCTCACCGTCAAGCGCCTTGATCGCCGCGAGACCCGATGGCCCTCCGGCCCCGGCTACGAGTATGCGTGGGGGCGTTGATGCTTCCTGGGGGCTCGGCGACTTGATGAGACCGAGCGGATCAACCTTCATCTCAAATACCACTATCCGGGCACCGAATGAGCGGCACAATCCCCCGGACAGATGAGGCGTGGCGAATATCCCCCGGAATGACTAAGCGTTATTACCTACTCGCTGTGTGACCGCTGGTCGCTATACCTCCCAGGTGATCTGCCCGGTGACCAGTGCGATCGCTACGGCATGCGCGCGAGTGTGTGCTCCGAGCTTGGCCAAGGCGTTATGAACATGAGACTTGACCGTCTCCGGGGAAAGGAATAGTTGGCCCGCGATATCGCCGCTCTGCAGCCCGGAGGCGACCAAGGTCATCACCTCCCGCTCGCGCTCCGTGAGTTGCACCCGGCCCGCTCCCTCAACCAAGACTGGCGCCCACGTGGCTTCCCGGGCCAGGGCACTCTTTGTCTGCTCGGTGGAAGCCTCGTCAGGCGGGATGAAAACGGAGAGGTGGCGAGCAGGCAGCACGTTGGCCGTCGCACTGAACTCGACGGACACCGGTCCGCGGTCAGGAACGTACAGCTGGTGCCAACCCTCCGCACCGCCGCTCGCCAAGAACGCTCCCCACTGATCCTCAAGCCTCTTGCGCTCTCCCGGAGAGGTGAACTCATCCATCGTGCGCCAGGGGATCTCCTCCCAGGCGACCCCCAAGAGGTCACATGCAGCGGCGTTCCCGGTTACCCAGCGCCGCTGGTCGTCGGCGATCAGCATCGGGTGTCGCGAGCGCTCCAGCGCCGTTCGCAGACGCACTGCCTGCGAATCAGACTCACCGGGTGCAAAAACCTGCACGCTCTTTACGTCGTCGGGCAGATCAGGCGAAGCCACCTCGAACTCCCTTGGCTCTGGGCCCGTACATGCTGATTACTTCCTACGGTTCGTACGATAAGCGCAAAGTCCTCGGCAATGCAAGACATTTGCGTCTAATTTCGTCCCTTGCGCCTAGCCCGTTTGGGGGATCTACAGGGTGCTTTCACACGTCTGGGGGATTGCGTTCGTCGACCGAAGCCACAACAGTGAGGCCTGGCAGTGATTCGGGCGATTTATCACCAGCCCCCTGTCGACTCGTGAATTGCCATCAGGCCCCCTAGGTCTTTCCCCTGCCGGACCTAGGGGGCCACAAAGAAGCGGTGACACGCGTGCGGGGCGTTCCACGCGAGCGAAGGGATGTCGCATGCACACGACCCAAGACTCTCCGGTTGGATCTGATTGGCAGGCCGTTTTTCCCTCGCCTCTATGCGCGATCGCCGCTGCCAGGGAAGGCGACTCCTATGTCATACGCGTCGAGGGTGAGCTCGATCTATCCGAGTGCTCTCAACTTGAGGGTGCGCTACGAGAAGCCGAGGCAAGCCTCGCTACCCGGATCTTGCTCGACCTTGACGAGCTGGCGTTCATCGATGCGGCAGGGCTCAGTCTTCTCGTCGCTGCCTGGCACCGCTCAGCGGCTGACGGGAACCGCCTGCAGGTAACCCGTGGTGGAGGAAGCGTGGCAAACATGCTTCACCTAACGGCCCTCGACATGGTCCTACCGTTTGTCGGCGAGACCCCTTAGCCGCACCTGACCGTATTGCGGCCGGCGTTCTTCGCCTCGTAGAGAGCTACGTCCGCCTGCAGCAGCGCCCGGCGAACGTCGTCCTCGAGCATGGCGACGCCGATGCTGGCCGTGACGAAGTCTCCACTGCCGGCATCCTCCACGCTCTCCCTCAGCCGCTCCGCGAGCAGCTTGGCCTCTGCCACCCCGGTCCGAGGCAGCAGAGCGGCAAACTCATCCCCGCCCAGGCGAGCAACGAAGTCGCCCTCGCGCAGACCGTCGGCGATGGTTCGGGCGATTAGGGCGAGGACCTGGTCCCCAGCCTCATGACCCTGGGAATCGTTCACCGGCTTGAATTCATCTAGATCCAGCATCAGCACCGCAAGGGGCTTGGCATCGGAGAAATCACGGAGGCGGACCGCGCGATCCTCGAAGGCCCGTCGGTTGGGCAGTCCGCTGAGCGTGTCGGTATAGGCGAGGTCCTTATAGGTGTTCGCCTGACGGGCAAGCGAGCGTGCGAGATCGGCCGTCTCCGCGGCGATGCCGGAGAGGTTTTGCTCAAGTGATTCCTCCTTCCCCGACCCGTCCAATACGGGGTCGCCCTCCCCTGGCCGACCCTGCTCAGAAAGCCGCTCCGGCGGCGCCCGATCACGCACCGATAGAGCCCCCGAACCCGACTCACGAGCATCGAGAGCGCGGCGTACGGCTGCCGGCAATCGCTCGAGGCTCGGAACCAGCACCGCCTTGCCATCGTCCTGGCGGGGCTGCGCGCCCTGGCCGCCAAAGAGAATGATCAAACCGGGATCGGCGCCCTGTATTTCGGTGATGGCACGATCGAGGGCGATGGCGGAATCCGGCATCGTTGCCGCCAGCGCGACCAGGTCGGGTGTGCGCGCTGTCACGACCCGGAGCAGGTCAGCGGTTGGCACGTCGGCCCCGAGGTAGATCGTCTCGTAGCCGGCCAGCTCAATCACGTCGGCCGCCATCCTCAGCCCGAGGGCGTGCCGCTCACCTTCCACCGCGGCAAGCAGTACTCGTCCCGGCATCACCTTGTGACCCAGACTTGGCCCGAAGATGCCTGCCATCACCTGGTGGGTGAGTGCAGTCGCGAGATGCTCATCGGCAACCGAGATCTCCCCTTGCTCCCAAAGCGTGCCTATGCGCCACATTGCCGGCGCAATCACCCGTTGGTAGAGGCCCGCAACGCTCAAGCCCTCGCTCAGACCCTGCCTGGCCACACGCTCGGCACCCGCAGCGTCGGCGACCCTGAGCGCATCTTCGTAGGCACAGGACAAGCGCCGAAAGGCTTTGTCCACCTCTCGCCGACCAGGAGGCTCACTCAACTCGGACACGGCTCAGTCCAGGTTACGCTCGCCAACGCAGTGAAGTGAATAACTGCTCTGGTCATAACAGGAATAAATGGTTACTTACTTTTTTAGTCTTCAGTTGTACGTACGGCCGTATTGCCTTAAGGTGTCTTTGACTAGTCAACCGTTAGTACCCGGCTAGGTCAATCTACCGACTAAGGGCCTGTCGGTGAATCTTTTGGGAAGGAACCAGATCCGGCACGCAGCGCTCATTATTCGAGCGGCTAGCGACGGCTTCAGGGGAAAATCCCAAAACCGAGCCGTCGCGTCAGAGGGAGGTCGATGACCGCCAACCCGACCGGATCAAGCCCTCAACTTGGAAAAGCCCAGGCTGGGCTGGCACGCATCCTGATCACGGACGACCAGCCCGAGATGCTGCGGTTGGTCGATCGCGCCCTGGGGGACCAGTACCGGTGCGAATTCGCAGGCAGCATTGCCCAGGCGCACAAGAAGCTCTCTGCCACCGATTTTCAGCTCGCCCTATGCGACCTTCAGATGCTCGACGGGTCGGGGCTGGCCCTGGCCGAAGAAATCACCGAAGAACATCCCGAGACTGCCGTGGTCCTGGTCACCGGAAAAGACGATCCGGAGATCGCGCGACATGCCTTCGGTCTTGGTGGCCACGGGGTCCACGGCTACTTGGTCAAGCCGTTTTGGCCGGGCCAGCTGTTGATCACAGTGATGAACGCGCTGCGACGGCGCCAGCTCGAAAACTTCGAGAGCGCACACAGGCTCAACCTCGAAGAGCGACGCCAGACGATCATCGACATGGCGCCGATGCCCGTCTATGTCAAGGACGAGGACTTTCGCTACGTCTTCGCAAACGCGCAGGCAGACGACTTGGCGGGTCAGGAGAGGGGCCGGCTGCTCGGCCAAACCGACGAGGCGATCATGAGCCCCGAGGCGCTGGCGCACACCCGCGCCGCCGATCGGCAGATTCTCAGGAACGGCGCAACGCACAGGGCAGAGGAAACGCTCGAGATCGGTGGGACCGAGCGAACCTTCCAAACCGTCAAGTTCCCTCTTTTCGACGAGGAGGGGAAGGCCACCGCGGTCTGCGGCATCTCCACCGACGTCACCGCCCAGAAGGAGGCGATACGGCTTCGCGACGAGCTGACAGCCGCCCAGCAGCAAGCGATCGAGGAGTTGCGGTCCTCCCGCCTGGAGACGGTGGACCGACTGGCAAGAGCGATCGAGTTCCATGATTTCTCTACGGGCAAGCACGTCACCCGGATGGCGGTGATCGCCGCCTTTTTGGGAAGCCGGCTGAAACTCGATGCCGAGCAGGTTCAGCTGCTCCGCGAGGCGGCCCCGATGCACGACGTGGGAAAGATCGGCACCTCCGACGCAATCCTCCGCAAACCCGGCCCCCTGAGCACCGCAGAGCGCAAGGAGATGGAGCGCCACACGGTGGTCGGCCACGAGATTCTCGCTGACTCCAAGAGCGAGCTATTGCAGATCGCCGCCACGATCGCGCTTACTCACCATGAGCACTACGACGGAACTGGATATCCGCAGGGCCTGGCCGGTGAGGAGATTCCGCTCGAGGGGCGGATCAGCGCCGTCGCGGATGTCTTCGATGCCCTGCTGAGCGACCGCTGCTATCGACCAGCCCTGCCGGTACCCGACGCAGTCAAGGTCATCGAGGACGGCAGGGGAACCCACTTCGATCCCCACATCGCGGATCTCTTGATCGAGGGCCTGGACGAAGTGCTTTCTCTTCGCGCCTAAGGGCTGGGATCGACCGCTCCGTCGGCGCTGACCCCGCCAGGCAGCAACGGACCAAACCCCTTGCGCGTCATCTCTCCCCAGTGCTGCTTGCGGCGCATAAGCGTGTACCAGGAACGCATTCGCACAACCGCGAGCAGCTGGCGATAGCCGACGTTCTCGACCACTGCGCAGAGGGTGAGGCGAATCAGGTCGCTCCAGCCCGGATAGCGACGGAAGGCGCGCTCCTCCATCAGGATCACGAGAAAGCTCAGCACGAGGCTGTAGGTCAGCGAAACGGCAAAGAAGGCCAGCGCGAACGGGAGCGAGACGATCCCGAGGACCAGCGAGAGCACGAACAGGGTGTAGCCAACGCACTCGATCGTCGGGCCAAGCAGCTCGAAGACGATGAAGTAGGGCATCGCGACGCAGCCGATCCGTCCGTAGCGGGGCCGCAGCAACATCTTGCGGTGGCGGGCGATCATCTCGATCAGGCCGCGCTGCCAGCGATCGCGCTGGCGCACGAGCGTGCCGAGGTCCTCCGGGCACTCGGTCCAGCAGATCGGGTCGGGGAAGAAGGTGATCCGGCAGGGCTTCTGGCGCTCGCGCTGGTGGCGATGCAGCCGCAGCACCAGCTCGGCGTCCTCGCCGACCGTGGTCGGGTCATAGCCCCCGACCTCGACGCAGACGTCGCGCCGGAAGAGCCCAAACGCACCCGAGATGATCAGCAGCATGCCGCTCTTCGACCAACCGATGCGGCCACCGAGGAAGGCCCGCAGGTACTCGATGATCTGCAGGTTGGCGAGCAGATTCCGCGGCGTGCGCACCCTGGCAATGCGCCCGTCCTCGAACTCCGATCCATTGACGATGCGCACGATCCCGCCGACCGCGACGGTCTCCGGCTCGGCCTGGAACTCCCAGACGAGGCGCGAGAGCGCGTCGGCGTCGAGCATCGTGTCGGCGTCGATCGCGCAGAAGAGCGGGTAGACCGCGTGGTTGATGCCGGCGTTCAGCGCGTCGGCCTTGCCGCCGTTGACCTTGTCGATGACGACGACGTGGGGCTCGAGCGGGCTTGTGTACACACCGCGGACCAGTTGGGTCGGGATGTTGGAACGCGGAACGCGACCGACCTTGACGAGACCGAAGGCGTCTGTGAGCGCCGCCATCGTCTCGTCGGTCGAGCCGTCGTTGATCACGACGATCTCGAACTCGACGAACTGCGAGGTGAGCAGCGAGCGCAGCGAAGCGACGATCGAGGGCGCCTCGTTGTAGGCGGGCACGAGGATCGATACGGGCATGCTCATCTCCGACTCGGCAACCGCCCGGTAGTCGCGCATCGGCCGGCGCTCGACGTAGTCCTCGATCGCCCGCCAGCCGACGACCGCGAGCACGGTGAAGGTCAGCTGCAAGACGACGAAGTAGCCGAGCGTGAAGACGTTGAAGCTGTGCAGGATCTGTTCGAGCAGGCCGGTCATGCGGCCGCGTGCTCCTCGATCACCGCGTGCAGCGCGAGTTGCTCGCGAGCGCGGTCGGCCGCGTAGCGATCGTCGTGCTCGAGCGTTCGCTGAAGCGCCTCGATCCCGGGCTCGCCAAGCTCGCGCAGCGCCCGTGCCGCATTTGCGCGCACCCACCAGGCGCGGTCGGAGAGGCAGTCCTCGAGCGGCTCGAGCGCATCGGCGGCGCCCAGGGCGCCGAGCGACTTCGCGGCCTGCGCGCGAACCGGCCAGTCCTCCGAGGAGAGGGCGGCGATCAGCGCCGGCACGCAGGCCTCTCCCCCGACCCGACCAAGCGCCCGCGCAGCGGAGATCCGCACCTCCACCGAATCCCTCTCCAACAAGGTGGCGAGCGCAGTTGCGGCGCGCGGATCGCGCGCGAGGCCCAAGGCACGCGCGAGGCTTGCATCGAGCTCCGTCTCGCTGCCGCGCGGGGCGACGCCGTCAAGGACCTCCGAGACCGGAGTAGGTCCATCTCGCAAGGTGCCGAGAATCGTCTCCACCGCCCACGGCGCTCCAAGCCGCTCGATGATCCGCTCCGGCGGCAGCAGATGGGCCATCAGCGCCCAGATCAGCAACTCGGCGGCACGCGGGGTGGCTGCTCGGGCAAGGCCGGAGCAGGCGACCAGGCGTACGTCGGGGTCAGGGTCTCCCAGCAGCGGGACGATCCGCTCGACGACCTCGGGGATGCCGGGGCGCGTGAGCAGCAGTGCGGCGCGGGCGCGCGTGGTCGGACGACGAGATTTGAGGTCCACTTCCAACCTGGACAAGAGCTCAGATGACTCCATCGCACGGCGGAGATTGCTGACCTGCTCGCGGGAGAGGGTGGGATACACCGCATCGATGGAGACCGCGAGATCGACCTGGGCCGCGGCGCTCCAAACGTCACCGCAGATCGCGGCGGCGGCGTCGCCGCGAAGTGCCGCTGCGTAGTGGGTACGGCGATCGCTCGATCGCAGCTCTCGGCGATCGCGCAACAGCTTGCGTGTGACAGCGAGACCGACGAGCACCATCCACAGCACCAAGCTCGATCCCACCAGCACGATGAGACCAGTCAGGGAAGTCATCGTCACCCTGCTATCGACGTTCCCCGTGTCCACCTAAAGCGTGCCCGACGATTCTCTTGCCTCAAGTCCGCGACTGGATGGTCGATGAACCCCCAGTCGCTTCCTCCTACCTACGCAAGGACTCTCTATGCCGCTTCGCCCTCGCCGTTTGCTGACCCCTTTGATCCTCACTGCTGCGTTCGCCGCGATAGGTGTCGTTCCGACCGCGGCGACTGCTGCGACCTCGTCGAGCGCGCCCTCCGCGGCCGCAGCCTCAGCGCAAGCAAACGGCGCGAAAAGCGCTGCTCGCCCCGGCAACCATGTGCGGCGTGCCTGGCCCGCCAAGAAAGCACACCGCCCGAAGCGGGCGATCACGCGGTGGCTGGCTCGCCAGGTCGGCCCGAGCAAGCCGGTCGCGTGCTCGAAGCGTCCTGCAAAGACACGCGGCCGCTGCGCCGCCCGACACGGCAAAGGTCACGCATCGGCCTCCTCCGTGGCTCCGATCGCGATGCGCGCCGCGGCGGCGCGGCCCGGAACGAAGTCCTCACAGAGCGAGAAGGTCGCGCTTCGCCTTTCGACCGGCACACGGATCACTTCACTGCAGCTGATCCGCTCGTTCGACATACCGATCGACGATCCCTCCTACGAACGCCTGCTCAACTGGTCCTGGACGTATGACTCCGCAGTCGCGGCCACCGCGTTCGCCTCGGTCGGTCTCCAAGATCAAGCCGGTCGCCTGCTCGACCAGCTGGCGGCTCTGCAGCGCAAGGACGGCTCAATCGAATTCGCCTTCGACGTCCGGACCGGCGAAAGCAGCGGCACCGTCCGCGCGGGCTCGGTCGCCTTCGACGCGATCGCCTTCAGCGACTACGACTCCAGCTTCGGCAGCACGCTCTACCTCGACAGCGCCCGGCGCGCGGTCGATTACCTCCTCTCACTGCGTAACGAAGAAGGCCTCGTGCGCGGCGGTCCCGATGTCAAGTGGGTTTCGACCCAGCACAACATCCTCACCCTGATCGCGCTGATGACCCTCTCCCAGCAGCTGGAAGAACAGGGCGACGAAGGCGCTGCTGCCACCTACCGCGAGGCCGCTGCGGGGATCGTCAAGGGCATCGATTCGCAGCTCATCGTTCGCGACGGCGGGCTTGCGCATTTCCGCCAGGGCGTTGGCGATGAGGTCATCCCGCTCGACACCCAGGCCCTCGGCATCGTCTATGCCCGCTTCATCGGCGACGACGACCTCGCCAAGCAGGTCTACGAGTACGCCCAGCAGAACTTCGCCATCGACGGCCGCTCGATCGCGCTGTCGGACGAAAGGGCGAGCTACAACATGACCTACGAGGCCGGCGGTCCGTTCAACGGCTATCGCCCCTACATCGGCAAGCGGGCGCCTGACGTCCTCTGGTTCGAGGGGACCGCGGAGATGCGCTTCGTATCGAGCTTCCTCGGCCAATCGACCGAAGCACTCGACGCGAGCATGAGCTCCTGGTGGGACGTGACCCGCAAGCAGAACCTCGCCCCACTCGGCGCCAACCGCACCATCACCGACAGCCCCTACAACGAGTACCACGTCTGGCCGACCGCAGCCGCTGGCGCCTGGACGGTCCTCAGCGGAGCGGCGAAGGACACAGCCTGGGCGGATCCGTCGGCGGCCAGCGAGCAGGCAGTGCTCGAACTGCTGCGCTGATCTCACCGGCCCGGACGTTCGTTATGTAACCCACGCCTGGGAGAAATTGGAAGTCAAGTGGAGGCCCCACTAGACGATGGGCTGAAGGACGATGGAACACCTTCAGACCAGCACCCGCACGACAGGAGCACGCTCTAGACCGTGGGCTCCTGTCGCGATCCGGGCGATCTTTGGGCTCGGTCTTCTCGCCCTAGTCGCGGAGATCGTCCTCGTGCTCTCGGGCTCGAGCCCCGGAAACGCCGAAGTCAGAAACGGCCTGGCCGTCGTCGCCAGCTTCGCGGCTGCCGTCGCCACCCTGCTCACCGCGATCAGCCGCCCGCGCGGATCCCGCGCACCCTGGCTGGCGCTCGGGCTCGGGATCTTCAGCTACTCCCTCGGCTCCTTCCTGCTCTTCTTCGTGATCAAGGCCCTGACGGTGTTCCCGAGCTCGGCCGACTTCTCCTGGCTCGCCTTCTACCCCTTTGCCATTGCGGCCATCGTCCTGCTCGTACGCCAGCAGCGCCGGTCCGAGCGGCTCGGTATCTCGCTCGATGCGGCGATCGTCGGGACGGCGGTCGCCGCGGTTGGCTACGAGCTGGTCTTCAACGGATTTATCAACGCGGGCGCGGCCTCCAGCCTCGTCGGCGGGGCGCTTGCTTACTCGATTCTCGACTTCGGCGTCCTGGTCATGCTCGTCCTCGTCTGCGCGCCGAGCCGTGCCAGGGTCGGCATGGCCTACATCGCCCTAGTCGCAGGCATGCTGGTGATGCTGGCCAGCGACATTCTCGTCGTCCGGGAGATCTCCAGCGGCGCCTACGCCCCCGGAACACTGCTCGATGCCGGCTGGCCCGCGGCGATGCTGCTGCTGGCCTTCTCCTCCCGTTTGGGGACCCACCTCGAGGGCGCCCGCGCCCTCCGTGGACGAGCCCTCTTCGGCGCGATCGTGATCGCGTTCGTCGTCTCCTTCGGACTCTTGATCTCGGAGACGCTCGGCAATCGCAACCTGATCGTGATCGCGCTGGCGGCCCTGGTGCCCTGCCTGATCCTGATCCGCCTCGTTGCCTCGGTCCAAGCAAACGAGCGCCTGGCAAAGGACAACGAGGGAATCATCAGCGCCGCGGGAGAGGGCATCTTCCGCAACGATCCCGAGGGCCGGATCACCTACGCCAACCCGGCGGCGCTCGAGATGCTGGGCTACTCGGCGGAGGAGGTGCTCGGACAGCGCTCGCATGAGCTGCTCCATCACACCCGCGCCAACGGGGCTCCGTACCCGGCGTCGGAGTGCGCGGCCCGCAAGTCACTGACCGAGGGCGCGACGCGCCGCATCACCGATGAGCTCTTCTGGCGCAAGGACGGCAGCAGCCTCGCGGTCGACTACACCAGCACGCCGATCCGCGAGGGCGGCCGGATAGTCGGCGTCGTCACGGTCTTCGACGACGTCACCCACCAGCGCCAGATGAAGGAGCAGCTGCGCCATCAGGCCGACCACGACAGCCTTACCGGCCTCTTCAACCGGCGCCGTTTCGAGGATGAGGTCTCAAGCCAGATCGCCTACGCGCAGCGCTACTCGCGACCCGGCGCCCTGTTGCTGATGGACCTCGACACCTTCAAGTTCGTCAACGACTCCTACGGGCACCCGAGCGGCGACCGGGTCCTCAGCGATGTCGGGGCAAGCCTTAGCGCCTCGGTGCGGGAGACGGACGTGGTCGCCCGGATCGGCGGCGACGAGTTCGCCGTGCTGCTGCGCGAGGCAGAGGAGCTGGAGGCAATCGCGGTGGCAAAGAAGTTGGTCGCCGCAGTCAGGGCAGGGTCGAAACCGACTGTTGGCGCCAGTGTCGGAATCGCGCCCTTCGACGGAGAGGACGAGAAGACGCCGGACGAGCTCTTGGTCGCCGCCGACATTGCGCTTTACGAGGCCAAGGAGATGGGCGGTGGGAGCACCGTTCTCTACACCGGCCAGAGCAGCCAGGCGCTGACCTGGGTGGAGCGCATTCGCAGTGCCCTCGAGGAGGACCGGCTGATCGTCTACTCACAGCCGATCGTCGACCTGAAGACCGGAAAGGTGGCCCGTGAAGAGCTGCTGGTGAGGATGGTCGACCCCCATGGCGACAAGATCCCGCCTGCCTCCTTCCTGCCAGCCGCGGAGCGCTTCGGGCTGATCCACGAGATTGACCTGATGGTCCTCGCCCGGGCAGTCGCGCTGGTCAAGGGCGGAACTTCCATCTCGGCCAACGTCTCCGCCCGCACGCTGACCGATCCGCGTTACCTCGTTGCGCTCGAACGTGCGCTCGAGGACGGAGCGGACCCGGCTCGCTTCGACTTCGAGATCACCGAGACCGCAGCAGTGGCGAACATGAACGACGCGCAGGAGTTCGCGCGCCGGATCCGCGAGCTTGGCTGCAGCCTCTCCCTCGACGATTTCGGCACCGGCTTCAGCTCCTTCACCTACCTCAAGCACATCCCGGCGCAGTACTTGAAGATCGACATCGAGTTCATCCGCGAACTGGAGAAAAACCCAGCCGACCAGCAACTGGTGCAGGCGATCGTCTCGATCGCCCGGGGCCTCGGCCAGAAGACAGTCGCCGAGGGAGTCGAGGACGCCGACACGCTGGCAACGGTCCGCAAGCTCGGCGTCGACTACGCCCAAGGCTTCCACCTCGGCCGTCCCGAGTCAACTGAAGAAGCCGTTGCTCGAGTCGAGCGGCCAGTCGGGGCCGAAACTAGCCGGTGACGGACCGAAACTGTTGGCAATGGAGGGTAGCGGGGGCTACTGGCCCTCGCTAATTTCGCTTGCGAAGCCGATCCGTTGGCTTCTGCTAGCCCTGGTTCCCGAGCAGATCCCACTCGTAATGAAGGGGTCCCCGGTTCAAATCCGGGCGTCGGCTTCCCATTCCAGATCGCGTCGAGGACGCCTACGAGAAGATGCGGGGCGGCACTCTCGACGGCCGCGCGGTGATCTGCCCTCACGGGTGAGGGCAGATCAGGCAATCGCCGCCTCACGGCGCGAGAGTATGGACTCCCGTGCCAGAGCCTCGCGCCCACCGCATCCCCGGCCGCCACACGCATTGGCGCCTGGCCCGTCGCCGGCACTTCCTGCTGCGCGCCGGCACGATGGCTGCCTTGCTGGCGGTCGTCGGCCCGGGACTGTTGGCGGGCCTCTCCGACGATGATCCGGCCGGGATCACGACGTACTCGATCCTCGGCGCCAAGTACGGCTACGAGCTGCTCTGGGTCCTGACCCTCTCCACCGCGGCGCTGATCGTCTTTCACGAGCTCGGCGTGCGGTTGGGGATCGTCACCGGCAAGGGGCTGCTGACGCTCGTCCGCGAGCGCTACGGCGGCCGTGCCGCCGGGCTGGTGCTGTCGGCGCTGGTGATCGCCAACACCGGCACGCTGTGCGCCGAGTTCGCCGGGGTGGCGGCCGGGATGGAACTGCTCGGCGGGATGAGCCGCTACCTCAGCGTTCCGCTGGCGGCGCTCGGCGTCTCGGCCCTTGTCTTGCGTGAGAGCTTCCGCCACGTCGAGCACTTCCTGCTCGCGCTGAGCTCGGTCTTCGTCGCCTATGTGATCTCGGGGGTGCTCGCGCATCCCGATTGGGGCGCGGCCGCCAAGGGACTGGTCGTACCGAGCCTGCCGCTCAACCGTGAGGCGCTGCTCGTCGCCGTCGCCACGGTCGGTACGACGCTGGCGCCGTGGGGCCTTGCATTCATCCAGTCCTACGCCGTCGACAAGAAGCTCAAGGTCAAGGATCTTCGCTACGAGCGAATCGACGTGATCGTCGGCGCGGTGCTGACCGGCGTGATCGGCTTCTTCGTCGTGATCGCCTGCGCCGCGACCCTGCACGTCCAGGGCGTCGACGTCAATGACGCGAGCGACGCGGCCCGGGCGCTCGAACCGTTGGCCGGCGACACCGCGGCGACTCTGTTTGGCCTCGGCTTCCTCGGGGCCGCACTGCTCGCGGCAGCCATCGTTCCCCTCTCGACCGCCTACTCGATCTCAGAGACTTTCGGCCGCAAAGCCGACATCAACGACAGCTTCAGCGAGGCGCGGGTCTTCTACCTGAGCTTCGGTGCCGTCACCGCCATTGCGGCGGCGGTGGTGCTGATCCCCGGCGCCCCGCTTATCCCGATCCTCTTTCTGACCCAAGCGCTGAACGCGGTCCTCCTCCTCGTGCTCCTGCCCTTCATCCGCTCGCTCGCCAAGGACCGCGGGCTGATGGGTGATCATGCGCTCGGCCGCGCCGACCGCTGGGTGACCGGCATCGCCCTTGCTCTTGTCGCGGTGTCGGTTCTCGCTCTTGGCGCTCTTACCGTTGGGTCGGCGTAACTCAGACGCCGAGAGCAAAGCTGAGCCCGAGCATCACCGCGGCGCCGATCGCCACACCACCACTAGGCCCGAGCCGCCCCGGCCCGGCATACGCCTTCGGCAACAGCTCCACCGCGATCAAAGTCAGCATGGCGCCGGCCGCGAAGGCGAAGGAGAAAGGCAGCAGCGACTGGATCTGCTCGACGAGGAGAAAGGCGACGAGCGCACCAACCGGCTGAGGAGCGCTGGTCCCGACAGCGGCCCAGAACTGACGGGTGCGGCTGAAGCCCGCGGCTGCCATCGGGATCGCGACGCTGGTCCCCTCGGGAATGTTCTGGATCGCGATCGCGAGGATCACGAACAGGCTCAGTCCAGCGCGGTCGGAAGCGAAGGCCGTGCCAATCGCGAATCCCTCGGGGAGGCTGTGAACGAAGAGCACGAGGAAGACCAGGGCCGAGGTGCTGGCGCCGGGACCGGAGCGCCCCATGAAGGTCGTGTCAGGGTCCAGCCGCGAACGGACTACGCCGAGCAGCCCAGCTCCCACCGCGAGCCCGCTGAGAACCGCCAGGGTCGAGCCTTCTTCGGTGGCCGGGATCAGCAGCCCGGCGATCGAGGCCACCCCCATTACCCCCGCCGCGAAGCCAAGAAGAAGGGGCGTTAGCTGGGCCGCTCGATGACCGAGGAAGAAGACTGGGATCGCACCCAGGCCGGTGGCAAGGGTCGTGCCACAGGCGGCAAGCAGCAATACGACCACCTGCGGCATGTCGAGATACTAAGAGCAGTCCAACGGAGATCGAAGGGGCTGGCCGACAGCGCCGCCAAGGGGAACGATCGGGTCTCGGCCATTTCGCCAGAAGATGCTGCATGATCGCTCCCTTGTTTCGGAGGCACAACCATTAACCACTCCGGGCTGCAGCGCTGGGTGCCGGGGGTCAAGCTCATCCAGCAGTACCCCGGCCAATCCGCTCGACCTGATCTGGTCGCGGGAGTTGTGCTGGCCGCGATCCTGGTGCCACAGGGAATGGCCTACGCGGAGCTCGCCGGCCTGCCGGCGGTCACCGGTCTCTATACGACGATCGCCTGTCTGGTGGGCTACGCCCTCTTCGGGCCTTCACGGGTCCTGGTGCTCGGGCCCGACTCCTCGATCTCCCCGCTGATCCTCGCTTCGATCACGCCCCTGCTGGTCGTGGGCGATCCGGGGTCGGCGATCGTCCTGGCGGGCATGCTCGCGATCTTCGTCGGCCTGATCGAGATCGGTCTCGGCCTCGGCAAGCTCGGGTTCGTCGCCGATCTGCTCTCGAAAGAGGTGCAGGTCGGCTACATGAACGGCCTCGGGATCACGATCATCGTCGGGCAGCTGCCGAAGCTGTTCGGGTTCTCGACCGACGCCGACTCGTTCCTCAGCGAGGTCAAGGCGTTCGTGGAAGGTCTCGGCCAGACGCACACCGCGACGCTCGTGCTCGGGCTCGCGGTCCTCGGCATCTTGCTCGTGCTGCCGATCTTCAGCAAGCGCCTGCCGGCGATCCTCGTCGGGGTCGTGGCGGCCACCGTCGTCTCGGCGGCCTTCGGCCTGGCGGACCACGGGGTCGCGACGGTCGGGTCCCTGCCCCAGGGAGTGCCCACCCCCGGGCTTCCCTGGACGGATGCCGGCGACGTCCCGGCACTGCTGCTGGCGGCGCTCGGCATCACCCTTGTATCGCTGACCGACACGATCGCCACCGCGACCAGCTTCGCGGCCCGGCGCGGAGATGAGATCAAGCCCGACCAGGAGATGATCGGCGTCGGCGCCGCGAACGTGGCGGCCGGCTTCTTTCAGGGGTTCGCGGTCTCAACGAGCGGCTCGAGGACCGCCGTCGCCGAGCAGTCAGGAGCGAAGACCCAGCTGGCCGGCCTAGTTGGGGCAGGGCTCGTCGCGGTCCTCCTTCTCTTCCTCAACTCACTGCTCGCCGACCTGCCGCAGGCGGCGCTTGCGGCGGTGGTGATTGCCGCGGCGATATCGCTGATGAACCTGCCCCTGCTGCGCCGCTATTACGAGATGCGCAGAAGCGCGCTCGGCGTGTCCCTGGTGGCCACCGCCGGGGTGGTGCTGCTCGGCGTCCTGCAGGGAATCGTGGTTGCGGTCCTGCTGGCGATCATCCTCTTCTTTCGCCGCAACTGGTGGCCGCACGGCGCGGTTCTGGGACGCCCCGAGGGATTGGAGGGATGGCACGACGTCGCCGCCTACCCCGACGCCGGCGAGACTCAGGGTGTTGTCGTCTATCGCTGGGAGGCGCCGCTGTTCTTCGCCAACGCGGGAAGGTTCCGCGACGAGATTCGGCGGCTTGCGCGCGAGCGCGAGCCCGATTGGATCGTCCTGCAGTGCGAGGCGATCACCGACGTCGACGTGACCGCGGCGGAGATGCTCGAGCAGCTCGACCGCGAGCTGAACGCATCCGGAATACACCTAGCCTTCGTCGAGCTGCGCGATCGGCTTAAGGAGCTGACCCTGCGCTACGGGCTGATGGAGACGCTCGACAAAGATCACTTCTATCCCTCCATCGAGGCGGCCATTGCCGCGATGCGAACGGAGGGCGGGCGAGAACCGCCAGGCTGAGCATCTTCATACACACCATTCCCAATCTCCTTATCGAGTGTTGTCGGGGACCGGCGCCTGCATCCCTTCAGACTCCGGCCCCCGCTCTCCCTTGCTCGACCCCCCGCCTGGCACACGCCAGCATCCATCTCCACACAGAGCTGGACAAGCGCTCAGGAAAAGTAGTTCCTATCTACGGCCCAGGGCACGCTGGATCCGCGGCGCGCCAGCGGCACCGCCGTCCTCGGCGAGGATCACGTCAACCGCCGCCGCCCCTCCGAGCGCCGGGGCAAGCGCGAGATAGGAAAGCGCCGGCGCCGCGAGCGGTAGCCGCGCGCCGCGCCCGGAGGCGACGAAGTGGTGGATCACTCCCCACATTGCCCCGATCGACGCTTCTGCCGCGAACTCGCTCGGCCGTCGGGTCGGCGGCGCCCCCAGCCGAAGCCTCCTCGCCAGCTTGGCGATCATCTCGCAGCGCCATTGGATCGCCTCGGGGCCCGGTGAGAAGACCTCGAGGAAGGCAAGGCCGGTGAACATGGGGTCGCGCGCGAGGTGGTGACAGAGGTCGGCGATCATTCGGTGGATGCCGCTCGCCCAGTCATCGGCAGTGAGGTAGAGGGGCGCCGCTGCGGCGAGGGTGCGATCGCTGAGTGTCTCGAGCGTGGCCAGAAAGCAGTCCCCCACGCCCTCGAAGTGGGTGTCGAAGCTGTGCCTGGAGACACCGGCGGCGGCGCGTACCCGCGGCACCGTCAGCGCCGCGTACCCCTCCTTGCTCGCCAGCTTCGCCGTGGCCGCGAGGATCAGCCCGCGCTCGTCCTCCAGCGGCATGACGAGAGCGGCCTCGGGTAACGGCGGCACCCCCGCGGCCCCGAGGTCCCGCAGGCGGGCGACGTCGTCGTCACAGAAAGAGAGCGCCCACTGCAGCAGTTCGTCCCCGTCGAGCGCCAGTTGCCGCGGGTTACCGGAGAGCAGGCGCGCCCGGGCCAGCCGGCTGCCAGCGGCGACGATGCCCTTCACCACCAGCGGCGGCAGCCGGGGGGCATCGTCGGCGAGGGCGAGGTTCTTCGCCACCAGCGCCTCGAAGAGCCGGTTCGTACGCTGCATCCGCTCGACCGCGACAGCGCCGGCGGTGAAGGCCTCGACCAGGGCCAGCCGCGCTGGCTTCGGGCTGCTGGTGATCTGATCGGCGAAGGTGAGAAACCCGAGTCGAAGCCGCTCGCGCCACTCCTCCTCGCCCTCCGCGGCGACGACGATCCCGCGGACCGAGTGGCTGACGATGACGTCGTAGGCGGCGAGGAAGCACTCCTCCTTGCCGGCGAAGAGCTTGTAGAAGTCTCGCTTCGAGATCCGCGCGCGGCTGGTCAATTTCTCCACGGAGACGGCGTTGTAGCCATGCTCGGCAACGAGCTCGATCATCGCCTCATGCAGTCGCCCGCGCTGGTGCACGGCGACCTCCTTCGCCGAAAGTCCCGGCCCCGGCTTCAGTGGCGGATAACGGGCGCTCCGCGTTCGCGCGCCTCGCGATGAGTTCCTTGGTGACACTTCGTCAATACCAAAACAATGAGTGCGCCAAAGCTGCTACGCCAGATAGGCAAAAGCTGCCCGTCTCCATCTGCCTAGATATCCAAATGCACGGCTAACAGGTTGACCGCTCGGAGCCTCTCGCTCAGCCGGGCGCAGCCTCGGCTCGCTCCGCCGAGGCGCGGGAGGAGCTGAGCTCGGCGGAAATTCTGACCGCTGCGGAGACGAGGGGGGCGGCAAGGATGAGGCCGATGGTGCCGAATAGGCAGCCGCCGGCAATGGTGGCGATCAGAACCGCCAGGGGGTGGAGGTCGAGGGCGGCGCCATAGGCGATCGGCTGCACCAGTTGCTGGAGCACGCCGTTGGCGAGGAGGACGACTACCGCGATCGCCAGGGCTGCCTCAGGTCCCTGCCCACCCAGCGCGATCAAGACCGCGAAAGCCCCCGCCGTCCAGGCGCCGAGATAGGGCACGTAGCCACCGACGAAGGTGACGATGGCAATCGTCGCCGGCAACGGCACTCCGAGCAGCAGCGCCCCGGCGCCGACCAGCAGGGCGCTCCAGGCAGCCACGATCGTGACCCCGACGAAGTAGCCGCGCAGGGAGCGGGATACCTGACCCAACACGGTGTGAGCAACCGATACCGGCATGCCGAGGTGGCGCTCGACGAACCTGCCGAGCGTCGGCGCGTCCTTGAGCATGAAGAAGAGGCTGATCGCGGCGAAGGAGAGGAAGACGGCGAGCCCGGCGAGCTTGTCGACGCCGCCGAGCAGGCCGTTGGTCAGGGCCCTGAAGCCGGCGCTGATCGAGCTACTCGCGTGCTGGTTGGCGTCCGCGGCGGTGGACGAGGCCACGCCCAGATCCCTGACCCACGACTCGATCTCGTCCGCGCCGGCATGGAGTCTGCCGCTGAGGCTGTCAGCCTGACTGGCGATGCCGCTCATGACGATGAGGCCGACACCGACACCGACCAGGACGATGCCGAGGAAGACGAGCACCGCACCGGCTCCCCTCGGCACCCCGTGCCGCTTCAGCCAGTCGACCAGCGGCACGGTGACCGAGGCGACGATCGCCGCCGTCACCACCGGCATCACGATCGTCTGCGTCTGCGCCAGCAGGAAGATCGCCCCAACCAGCGCCGCGCCCACTCCCACCAGCAGCCAGGCGCTGAAGCCGAGGTCCCGCAGCCAGGCCGGTGCGGAGAAGATCCCGCTCAGCTCGGCGGGATCGATCTCGATCACTTCTTCCTCCGGGCGCGCGCCCTCGCGCTCGGGCCGCCACAGTCGTCCTCGGATCGCGCGCCTTGGACTCATCGGAGCGGCGGACGATACGCGGCGCTCCCGACACGGCCGCAGGGCCGCGCGGTGAGCGCGGCGGCGCGGGTCACCTACGTCGGCCATGCGACCGTCCTGGTCGAGATCGACGGCGTCCGCCTGCTCACCGATCCGGTGCTGCGGCGCCGGGTCGGCCCGCTGCGTCGCCACGGGGCGCTTCCCAGCCCGCGACTGGCGGAGGACGTCGACGCGGTGCTGATCTCCCACCTCCACCACGACCACGCCGACGTGCCCTCGCTGCGCCGGCTGAGCAGGACGGTGCCGATGCTCGCCGCGCCGGGAGCGGGGGACTTCCTCGCGCGACTCGGCTTTGGCGACGTCCGCGAGCTCGCCCCGGGCGACTCCGGCAGCGTCGGCGGCGTCCGCGTCACCGCTACCGAGGCGAACCACCCACCCAGCGGGCGCCGCTTCGAGCGCGCCTCGCGGGCGATCGGCTTCGAGCTCGCCGGAGAGCGGCGCATCTACTTCGCCGGCGACACCGACCTCTTCGACGGCATGGAGGCGATCGGTGGCGGCGAGCTCGACCTCGCCCTGCTGCCGATCTGGGGCTGGGGCACGAACATCGGCGCCGGGCACCTCGACCCCGAACGGGCGGCGCGGGCCGCGGCGCTGCTCTCGCCGCGAGCTGTGGTGCCGATCCACTGGGGAACGCTCTACCCGCTCGGGCTGGCGCGGCTGCGCCCCGAGCCGCTGCGCGCGCCCGCGCGCGAGTTCGCCACCTGGATGCGTGAGCTGGCACCTCAGGTGGAGCTGCGGGTGCTGGCGCCGGGCGAGGCGACCTCGCTCGCGTAGCCGTCGTGCCCGAGCCCGGCGAGCCAGCCCCGGAACACCCGGTGGACCCGCTCGGCGCCGACCACGTCTTCCTCGGGCCAAGCGAGCTCGGCCGGGTGCAGCACGAAGGGGTGCGCCTGGGTGCCGCCCATGCCGCCGTGCGAGCCGACCAGCTCCTCGAAGGCGGCGACCTCGCCGAACTGCGGCCAGTAGGTGCTGTTGACCATCAGGTCGGCGCAGTGGGGGAAGCCGTCGGTGCGGCGCAGGTGGTCGGCGGCGGACGGGCCGAACGGCTCGAGCGGGTCCTCGCCCTCGACCCGATCCTGGTCGAGGAAGTGGGTCCCCCCGGCGCCGATCGCGATCGCGCCGGCGCGCTCCGAGCGGACCATGACGAAGCCGATCCCGGGGTGGTCGCGGAGCGCCGGGACCAGCAGTGGGTAGAGCGCCTCGAGGCGCTCCAGGGATACCCGGCCGGGCTCGCGCGGGAAGCTGATCAGGCCGAGGCAGCCCGAGGCCATCACCGAGAGCTCGGGCACCTCTCCCCCGTGGGCTTGGCCCACCTCCTCGCGGACCTCGGCGTCGAGCGTCACCACGCCGTCGTCGCGGCGGCCGCGGGTCGCCGTGCGGACCGTGCGCGCCGCGATCGTGTCGTCGCGGGCGACCTCGGTCAGGCCGGCGCTGAGGTAGGCGAGCGCGTCGTCCTCGCCCTCCTCGACCGCGATCGTGCTCTCCGGGTCGCAGGCCGAGCGCACCAGGTCCTCGAGCGTCTCCCCGTAGCGGTCACGGAAGGTTTCCCCCTGCGACTGGCCGTGATCGGAGAGGACGACCAGCCGGTAGGAGCGCGGAGCGTCGGCGCAGGCAAGGGCGATCCTGGCGATCTGGCGGTCGAGGTCGCGCAGCACGGCGAGGGCGTCGTCGCGTTCGATTCCCGAGTGGTGGGCGACCTCGTCGTAGGCGAGGAATGTCGTGTAGACGAGCGGGCGACCGGCGAGGACGTCGCCGACGACGCTGGCGACCTGGAGGTCGCGCTGGACCACGGTGGCCCAGGCGCGCACGGCGGCGTAGGAGCGCGGCCGGGCGATCCGCGGGCGGACGTCGTCGCGAAGCTGCCGGCGCACCGCGCGGCGCTCGCGGAAGATGTCGACGAGCGCCAGCACGAGCGTGCGCGCGACCGCGTAGGGACGAGCGAAATAGGCCGCGTAGTCGACCCCGATCGGCCGGCGGCGGTGCAGCACCGTGCTCATCGTCAGCATCGAGTGCGGCGCGTCGCCGGAGAGGATGTTGGCGCGGCTGGCGCCGCCCGCGTGCAGCAGCCCGCGCCCGTCGGAATGCCGCCGCTCCAGCTCTTCGGCGTCGCGCGGGTGGTTGGTGACGATCGCCGCGCCGCGGTCCTTCTCCCACCAGCGAAAGGCCGGCATGTCCTGGTTGGAGCCGTGCAGCAGGCCCGCCTGGCAGGCGCCGGTCTGCGAGGACCAGTCGGTCTCCCACCTGCTCAGTCGGTGGGAGCCGCGGCGCAGCCAGGCGGCGAGGTTGGGCGCGTCGCCGGCGGCCAGCGCCCGGTGCAGGACGTCGTGGGCGAGCCCGTCGATCTCCAAGAAAAGGACGCCCGGCACCTCGCTCTCCACGCGCTGGCCCCGCAGCCGCATCTGCCGGCGGACGACGTTGCGGTACCAGGAGTCGTCTTCGTCGATCGCCAGCAGTGAGTAGAAGCCTGCGGTGAGCGCCGTCATCGCAACGGTGACGACGATCCCCTCGAGCACCCCGTCGAGGTGGGCACCGGGCAGGAGGTTGACGGCGAAGGTGACGAGAACGCCGTTGAGGAGCAGGGCCGCGCCGCCGAGGGTGAGGACCGTGAGCGGCAGCGCGATCCGCGCCAGGACCGGCCAGATCAGCGCGTTGAGCAAGCCGATCGCCGCCGCCGCGCCAAGTGCGGCGAGGGCACCGTCGAGGACGAAGCCGGAGAGCAGCGCCGAGAGCAGCAGCAGGGAGAGGGCGTCCAGCAGCAGGACCAGCAGGGCGCGCCAGACGATCCGGATGTTCATCGTCGGTCCAGCAGGTGGGCGGCCAGCTCCGCCGCGCTGACCCCGATGAACGCGCCGGCGAGCACGTCGGCGGGATAGTGGACGCCGGTATGGACTCGGGAATACCCGACCAGCGTCGCCAGAGCCCGCAGCGGCACCGAGAGCAGCGGCTGCGCGTCGGCGGCGCCGGTGGCGAAGGCAAAGGCGGAGGCGGCGTGACCGGAGGGGAAGGAGCTCGAGCGCGGCATCTGGACGTGGCGCCTCGCGAGCTCCTCGGCCTCCCTCCTCTCGGGGCGCCGCCGGGTGGTCAGCGGCTTGGCGACGAGGTTGGCAAAGGCGGAGGCGAGACCGAGCGAGACGAGGCCCTTGCGAGCCGCAAGCCGGCCTCTGGGCCCGCCAAGGAGGGCCAACCCGGCCGCGGCGCCGAACCAGAGCTTGCTGCGGTCGGCGCCCTGGGAGAGACGGCGCATGGCAACGTCCAGCGAGGGAGTGTCGCTGGCGGCGATCGCCGCGTAGACGGCGGTGTCGACCGCCTTGGCCTGGCTGAGCCACTCGCTCATCGGGACGATGATCTCGGGCGTTGCGGCGTCCCCCGCACAGCGATCCGCGCCAGCGCGCGAACGGTCTCCCAGGCGCCCTCGGGCATCGCCGCGGACGGAGAGGCTCCGGGGTGTGCGGCGGCGATCCGCACCCGCAGCGCCGCCGGCAGGATCCTGAAGCGCAGCGGCGGCTCCAGAGTCACGGCCTCGCCGTCGATGCCCGCCGCGATCGGGCCGTCGGCGTCAACCTCAAACGCGGGCGCTGACCACTCCCGCCAGGGACGCTGGAAGAGGCGCCGGCCCGCATCCGGCGCGGAAGCAATGGTGATCCCCAGCAGCTCGTCGTCGATCCTCGGCCGGGTGCCGGAGCCGACCGCGTGGCCGAGGCGGTAGCGATTGTTGGAGACGAGGATCGCCGCACCGGAGGAGTGTTCATGCCCTCCGGGCCCGTTCCAGCGCAGGTCCAGCCCCTTGCCCTCGGGCCCCAACACCTCGGGCAGCGTGTCGAGGATGGTCCGCAGCTTCGCCTCCCGATAGCCCTCGCGCTGGACGGCCTCGGCATAGAGGCCGATCGAGGCGTTGTTGACGAACACGCGGCCGTTGACCTCGGCAAGGTCGACCCGCCTTTCGCGACCGCCGACGAAGGCGTCGAGCGCACCGACGACATCGTCGCGGTCGACCCCGAGGTCGAGCGCGAAGTGGTTGCGGGTCCCGGCCGGAATACAGGCGTAGGGCAGACCCTGCTCGGCGGCAACCATCGCAACGACGGCCTGCGAGCCGTCGCCGCCGGCCATCGCCAGCGCGTCGGCTCCATCGGCAACGGCGCCGCGCACGAGCTGCTCGAGGTCGGTGCCGAGCTTCAACTCGATCGGCTCGATGCCACGGGCCCGCGCCTCGTCGGCGAGGTGGAACTTCTCGGCCTTTCCCCCACCCGACTTGGGGTTGTAGAAGAGCACGGCGCGATGGGGGTCCGGCGCCCGGCCGAGCGGGACGTGGACTCTGAAGGCCGATCGCGTCGCAAGGAGCATCAGCCCCAGGCCCACCACGATCACGAGAGCCTGCACGAAGTGGTCGCCGTCGGCGATCAACAAAACAACGATCACCGCCACCGCCAGGATCGCGACCCCAGATCCCAGCAGCCTCGCGCCCCCGGTGCGGGTCAGGCCGTACCAAGCCGCCGTGAGCGCAAGCGCGAGGGCGGCGAGGACGATCAGCCCCCGGGGAAACTGAGCAAGAACGATGTCGATGCTGAGGACCGCGAGAACCGCCGCGCTCACGAGCGCCACGAGCGCGGCCAGCCGGTGCGTGTCGCCTTGCTCAGTGGACATTGAGGTGCTCCTTCATCCTCGTGCGATAAATCGCTGTTGACAAGCGGGACAACGACACTACGGCGATGTCTGTTTCTAGTGGTCGGATGCGAGTTCCGCGCTTGCCCACCGGCCGACCTCGTCAACCAGCGCAGTGGCCGCGTCGCGATTCAAGGGCTCAGCGTCTAGAAGATCCTCGTAGCGAAGGGGAACCGCGTCTTGCGTCAGCGCGATCGCCAGGTCCACATCAAAGGGCAAGTCACCGCTCCCATGAGTTACCCACATGACAAGCCGGTGCAGGTCGTGAGTGAACTCGTGCCTTTCACCACGCCCGGCAATCACAGCCTTCAGCCACTTCTCAATCGCCTGCTGAGCGTGGAAACCGACGATGTCGTCGGTGATTTCGTGGTTGGGTGCCAGCTCGCGTACTACCCTCGCGTCTCCCTTGGCCTTACGAGCAAGGACCTCGGAGACTTCGTCCAGATCAAGCTCCGGCGAGGACACGGCCCTCCGTCAATGCCTCGTACAACAGGGTGCCAGGCACCCCGCCCCACGCTTCGACGTGATTCTCGCCGTAGAGGATCAGGTCTACCGGTGCGCCGATTTCTCCGAGAGCCCGGCGCAAGCGCACGAACTCGGCATTGCGATGTTCGACTTTCGGCTCAATCACGATCAGATCGAGATCGCTTTCGGGGCCGGCCTCGCCCCGAGCGTGTGAGCCGAACAAGATCACCCGAGCGTCCTCGCCAGCGGCGTCTGCCAGGCGACGCCCAGCCTCTTGGATCGTGGACTCGTCAACCATCCCAGACGAAAGGTAGCGAGCCAGACGGAGCACGGGACAACTTAGCGGGGCGTCGGAGCGACGCGATCGAGCTCGGCTAGGTCGTCCTCGCTCGGTTGCCACTGGAGCGCGGCGACATTGGCGGCCACCTGCTCGGGCTTGGTCGCGCCGGCGATCACGGAGGCAACCGCGGGTTGGGCGGCGAGGCCGGCTATTGCGATGTCGAGGATCCCCACTCCCCTGGCCTCGGCGAACGCTTCGAGCGCCTCGATGACCTCGAACTGCTCGTCGCTACCCGCCTGCTCGCGGAAGGAGAGGCGGCTGCCCTCGGGTCCCGGCTGGTTACGACTGTACTTGCCGGTGAGCAGGCCGCTGGCGAGTGGGAAGAAGGGCAGGATCGAGACGCCGAGGCGCTCGCAGGCCGGTGCCACCTCGGCCTCGATCTCGCGCTCGAGCAGGCTGTACTGGTTCTGCAGGGTGACGAAGCGGGCCTGGCCGCGCTCGCGGGCAATCCGGTCGGCCTCTTCCAGTTCGCCGGCACTGAAATTGGAGCAGCCAATCGCGTCGACGAGGCCTTCGCGCACCAGCTCGTCGAGCGCGGCGAGGGTCTCCTCCAGCGGCGTCACTCGGTCCGGGTGGTGGTACTGGTAAAGATCGATCTTCTCGACCCGCAGCCGTTTCAGCGTGCCCTCGATAGCCCAGCGGATGTACTCGCGCGAGCCGCCGGGCGCGTCGGGGGCACCCTCCTCACTCGTCTCCCAGCCGAACTTGGTCGCCAGCACGTACTCGTCGTGCCGGCCCTCCAGAGCCTCGCCCATCAGGCGCTCGCTGTCCCCGTTGCCGTAGACGTCGGCAGTGTCGAACAGGGTTATGCCGGCCTCCAGCGCAGCCTCGAGCACGGCCGCGGTGCCTTCGAGGTCGAGCCGTTTGCCGAAGTTGTTGCAGCCGAGGCCGACGACCGAGACCTCGAGCGAGGAATCGCCCAGGCGGCGCTTCGGCAGCTCAGCCATCGCCCTGCGGCCAGCGATCGGCCACCAGCTCCCCGTCGCCGCCCGTGGGCTTGAAGCGACCTTCGATTCCCTCGACACCGGTCAAGTCCTCGATCTCCATCGGGTTCCTGACCGCGTAATCGCTCATGGGCCCCAGCCTAGAGAGTGACGGTGCTCGACTCGCCTGCCTGGGTGTCGGCGACGGCGACCGCGGCCAGGACGAGGCTCGCGGCGATTACAGCAAGAAGCAGGCTGAACGGCGCGGTAAGCGGGGCGAGAACGGAGAGAGCTACGCAGGCGAGGATCCGCGTGTTGGAGATGTCCCCGGTCGCCTGGCGGATGAAGATGAGCTGGGCGACCAGGAAGATCGCCGGGCCGCCGAAGATCAGCGCGAGGGCGCTGGCCGAGGGGTCGCCGGCGGGGTCGACCAGGGCGAGCTCGTCGCCGACGGCGATCGCGACGATGCCGACCACCATCGCGATCAGCGTGTAGTTGCCGATCGCGACCAGGCGCGAGGCGTTGCCGGAGCCTTCGAGCGCGGCAGTACCGACGCGCTCGGCCCGGTGGAAGTAGCTCCACCAGAGCGAGACCGTGCCAGCGAAAGCCGCGGTGAGGGCAATCACCTGTTCCGTTCCAAGCGAAACGTTGGCAAAGGCTTTGCCGATCGTCAGCACCGTCTCCCCGAGCGCGATCAGGAAGAAGAGCCTGAACCGCTCGAGCAGGTGCTCGGCGTAGATCTGGCTATCGGAGCTGAATGGGCTGCTGCGCCCCGGCAGCGGATGCCCGGCGATCACGCCCCCGTAGGTGACGAGCACCGCGATTGCCCAGATCGCCAGGCGGGCGTCGCCGTCGGCAAAGATCCCCGCGATCCAGATCAGACCCGTCGCCAGCTCCCAGACGAGCGCGTTGGAGAAGTGGTCGTGCAGCCGGTGGCCGCAGAAGGCGACGACAGCGAAGGCGGTACGGCCGAGCTGAATCGCCAGATAGCCGATCACGAATAGCCAGGCGCGGTCGCTGATCCAGGGCACATCGAACGACCTGCCGAATGCGTCGACCACCGAGGTCGACATCAGCAGGCTGGCAAAGGTCAGCCCGAGCAGCATCAGCTGGACCTGCCGCCGCTCCACGTCGAGCCAGTTCGAAGTCCACACCGTCATGAACCAGGCGTACATCGCCGCCAGGGCGAGGACGAGCGTCTGCGCCATGCCGCGCAGGCTGACGTCCTCGACCAGATGCAGCGAGAGCTGGCTGATCGCGAAGACGTAGACCAGGTCGAAGAAGAGCTCGATCGGGGTTACCGACCGCGCCACCTCGCGCGGTCGTACCAGAGGAGACGAGTGCCTATTTCGGTCAGAAATGCCGCTCAACGCTCAATTCCCCCACCGGGTGATATAGGAATTGTGACTAATCGAATGGGGGCCTTGGACACACTGAAACAACTGGTGGGCAGTGTGCTGGAGACGAATGGTAACGTCACCGGCAGTGGATCGGCGCTGGTAACCAACGGGGCGGCAGTCGGGACCGCCAGCTACTACCTGGGACATCAACATCGATTGATTCACCGTCATGTCGAGACAGTGACGCTCAATCCCGATCAGAGCGCTCGCTGGGAATTGACGATCGACTGCGAGCTGCCCACCTCCGCCGAGGCCTGCTACTCGAATCAAGATGGACGCAGTCATTTCCTCTTTCCACTTCTTTTCCTCAAAAAGGGTGAAGCCCGAACCGGGTTCGGAATCTTCGCCGAGGATGAGACCGTGCTGCCGATGCCCACCCGTAATCAGTGCGACGCTATCTCTGTGGACGCCGCCCTGCGTGCCAGCGGGCGGCTACTCGACCACACCGCGCGCGTGCGCCTACCGGCAGACCTCGAGGAGCGTCTGACGAGGATCGCGACGCTGCGGCCGATCGAAGCGTCGGCAGCCGTCGCAGAGCTGGAGCAGGACATCGAGCCGGAGACCTTCGAGACTTGGCGCAAACAGGGCCTGCTCGAAGACCTCCGCATGCTGGTCGAGCACTCCCTGACCTGGGTTCCAATACAGGGCATCGTCGGGGAACGGAGGGTGATTCGAGTGCGTCACGATTACGAGTTGACCGCCCGCTCCTTTCTGCGCTGGAACTTCGGTGAAATCAAATCGGATCGGCGACGCGGTATTTGCCGATTGAAGCGGGGCCCCAAGGAAGTGTTGTTCACCGGTGTGAAGAGGTATGGAAGGCGCCGATACCGGATCAGCTTTCCCGCTCTCGGCGATCGCGTCGCGCAACCGCTCGCCTGGATGCCGATCGAATTCGACTTTCCAACGATTTATCCAAGGCGCTGCGCCTCCTACCACTTCGAGCTCAAATGCCCCAGCGGCCTGACCCCGCGCAAAGTCAAGGTGGCCGCCGATGACGAAAAGAGGCAGGCATGGGAACGCGATGCGGACGAACCGAAACCAGGCGGCCACCACGATCGCACGACCCTCAGAACCGGCAACGCGCACGTCTACCTGCCAGGCGGACAGCGGGGCAACGACATCCGCTTCCGAGTCACGGTCGGCGTCGGTCCTGGCGCCTTCCCGGTTCTATGGCTGCTCGCCGGCACGATCACCACGATCCTGCTGTGGACGCTCGCCGCGGTAAACCCTGAATCCCTGGCCGGCCCGAGCGAAGGCAAGGACCAGATCGCTGCGGGTGTGCTGCTCGTCGTCCCGGCCCTGCTCGGCGGCCTGATCGCCGTCGAGAGTCGCTCCGTCTCGAGGCTGCTCAGCGGAGCGAAGATCCTCCTGCTTGTGGTCGGCCTTAGCGCGGTGGTTGCCGCGACCGAGCTAATCCGACAGCCGTTCGGACTGCAGTGCAGCTGGGCGTGGACGGCTTGCGCCGTGGTGGCGACCGCGGCCACCGTGCCGCTTCTCACCAGCTGGGTGCTCTCGGTTCCGGCCGTGTGGAGACAGCTGCTGAAGCTGGATACCGTTGCCGATCAGTTCGACGCGCTGTGCATGATCGTCAGCCTCGCGGTGATAGTGCTCGCCGGGTTGATCCCGGTCGAACACGCGCCCCCCTTGCGCGCGATCGGCGGCGCGGTACTGCTGTTGTTGACCGCACCACTGATCCTGCTCGCAAGCAACCGGGCGGCCGTGGAGATCAGTACCAATCGCCGCTATCTCGCGGTCTCTGCCTTCGTGGCGGCCGTCATCTGCTTGATCTTGGGCTGCGTCGAGCTGCACGCAGTCACGGACCGGGGATTCGTCGACGGCTTCGCCGCGCGAGCGGAGGTGTGGGGAGCCGTCGCCCTCGCCGCCTCGCTGGCCGCCGGCCCGTTGCTGAGCCTGGTGACCAAGGGTTTCGGCCCACGCTCCGACGAGATCGACGTGTCACCTGAGATCGGCCGAGCGCTGGTGGCAGGAGACAGAATCCATGAGTTGAACACACTGCTTGCGCGCCAGGACGCGAGCAAAGTTTCATGAGCTTCGGCAAACGGATATAGATTTACTGCGATGGAGACAGAAAAAGACGTGACCACAGAGGCAGCAGGTCAGACCGAGGCCAACTGGTCAGCCGGAACGATTACGACGCTCGCCGTTCCGGATTTCTCCCCTGGGGAGCTCAGGCACCTGAACCACCGGGATGTCAAGAGGCAAGCCGAGCCGGAGGCAAAGGCGAAGCCGACACTGAGCAAGGCCGCGATCCCCGCCGATCTCAATCCCATCGCCCGTGTCGGCAGTCAGATTGCCGGATTTCTTCTGGGCCGCTAAGCGAAACTAGCCAGGCCATCTCGACTCGATCGCCTCGGCGTAGACGCCGTGGATCGTGCTGCGCGGGCTGGGCGCGACGATCCCGTAGGCCTCGACCATCGCCCGCGCCAGGGTGCCCTTGAAGGTCTTGCCGTGCCAGGCGTGCGGCTCGGCGGCGCGGCCGACGTGCAGGTGGACGAGCTCGTGAAGCAGGGTCTCGAGCACGTCGCCGGGGCGAATCCCGGGGTAGGCGGTAACGGAGAGGCGGAACTGGGCCGGCACGGCAAAGCCGAGTCGATTGGGTCGGCGGCGGGCGCGGCGAACCTTGAGCTCGGGCTCGCGCGCGGCCAGCGGGCCAGCGGCGAAGACGGGCATTCCTCGCAGTCGCGTCATCTCATCACGCAGGTCGATCCCGGCGACCAGGAAATACGAGGGATGGCGCCTCAGCCGCTCGCGCCTTCGAACTTGTAGCCGACGCCGCGCACGGTGACGACGAGCTCGGGGCGCTGGGGGTCGCGCTCGACCTTCTGGCGCAGGTTGGAGATGTGGACGTCGCAGGCACGCTCGTCGCCGTCGAACTCGGTCTGCCAGAGCTCCTCCATGATCTGGCGGCGGGGAAAGACCTCGCCGGGGCGGCCAACGAGGAGGCGCAGGAGCTGGAACTCGGAGCGGGTCAGGTTGACGGTCTCGCCGCGCACGGTGGCGACGTGGCGAACGAGGTCGATCGCGACCGGGCCGGCTTCGATCTTGACCGCCTGGTTGAGCGGGCCGCGATCGAGCTCGCGGCGGCGCAGCTGAGCGCGCACGCGGCCGAGCAACTCACGCACCGAGAAGGGCTTGGTGACGTAATCGTCGGCGCCGACCTCGAGCCCGACGACCTTGTCGACCTCGGCGTCCTTGGCGGTGAGGACGATGATCGGCACGGCGCTGCGCGAGCGCACGTCGCGGCAGATGTCGAGCCCGCTCGGCCCCGGCATCATGATGTCGAGGATCAGCAGGTCGAAGGGGATGCCGTCGCCGCCGAGTTTCGCCGTCGCGTCGTCGCCGTCGACGGCGACGTCGACGTCGAAGCCGTCCTGGGCAAGCGCGTAGCCGACCGACTCGCGGACCGAGGGCTCGTCGTCGGCGACCAGGATCCGTCCGCTGCTCATCGTTCCTCTCCCCCGCTCGTCTTCATCAGGCCACCGGGGTCGGGCTCGGTTGCGAGATCGGCAGGCGGACCCAGAAGGTACTGCCCTGACCCTCGACCGAGGTGGCGCCCATCTCGCCACCCATCACGTCGACCATGCGGCGGGCGATCGCCAGGCCGAGGCCGAAGCCCTCTTGCTTGCGCGTCTCGCTGCGGCGGTAGAAGCGCTCGAATACGCGCTCGATCTCCGCCGTCGGAATGCCTGTTCCAGTGTCTATTACCTCCATGATCACGTCCCTCTCGCCGTCGCGGCGGCCGCGAACGGTAACGGCGCCGGGGGGTGGCGTGTTCTTGAAGGCGTTGGTCAGCAAGCCAATCATCACCTGGCGCAGCAGCGTCGGGTCCGCCTTGGCGGCCAGATCGGGCTCGACTTCGACGTAGAGATCGACGTGTTTGCGCGGCTCGACCGCGGCGACGACGTCGCGGATCGCGATCGGCACGTCGACCACCTCGGTCTCCCCCGCCCCCAGCGACTCGACCCGGGCCAGGGTGAGCAGGGCCTGGGTCAGGCGGCTCATCCGGTCGGCGTCCTCGGCGAGGCGGCTGAGGAAGTGGTCGCGCGCCTGGGGGTCGTCTTTGGCGCCGCTCTGCAGCACCTCGATCGCGCCGGAGATGCCGGCCAACGGGTTGCGCAGCTCGTGGGCGGCGTTGGAGACGAAGTCGGCTTCGGCGAACTCGCGGCGCATCTCTTCGGTGCGGTCGCGGACGACGGCGAGGACGGCGCGCTCGTCGGGCAGGGCGCGCGCCTGCATCGCGTAGGCGCGGTCACCGATGCGCAGGGCGGGATGGGCGGTGAAGCCGACCTCGGCGGCGCGGTGGAGGTGCGGCAGCATCGCCTCGGGCGGGCGGCCGCCCTCGAGCAGGTCGGCGGCGGCGCTGTTGGAGAAGCGCACCGGGCCTTCGTCGTCGACGACCATCACCGCGTCGGTGAGGCCGTCGAAGATCGCCTCGAGCTTGTTGCGGTCGGCGGTGAGCACGCCAAAGCTCTCCTTCAGCGAGGCGCGCATCGAGTCGAGGGCGCGAGCGAGTTCGCCGATCTCATCGCGGGCGCCGACCCGCAGCGGCGCGTCGAAGGAGCCCGAGGCCATTTCGTTGGCGGCCTGGGCGAGGCGGGAGACGCGGTGCGTGATCGCGACCGCGATCAGGAAGCCGGCGAGCACGCCGATCAGCACCGCGACGACCAGCGCCTGCTTGTTGTCGCCGAAGAGGTAGACGGCAAATGCGGTGATCAGCGAAACGGCGGCAAAAGCCCCCGCCAGCCACAACCGCATGCCTATCCATCTCATGAAGAGTTACTAACACAAACACCCCGTCCACAGGGCGGACCGGGGCGCATGGGAGAATCGATTTGTGCGGACGCTCGTATTCATTCCCGCTTGGAACGAGGAAGGCTCGGTCGCGGCCGTGATCGACGACGTGCGCGCGTGCATGCCCGCAGCCGATCTGCTCGTGATCGACGACGGCTCGACCGACGAGACCGCCGAGCGGGCGCGCGAGGCGGGCGTGCTGGTCGCCTCGCTGCCCTTCAACCAGGGGCTCGGGGCGGCGCTGCAGACCGGCTACCTCTACGCCCTGCGCGAGGGCTACGAGGCCTGCGCCCACCTCGATGCCGACGGCCAGCACCCCCCGCGCGAGGTGGCGCGGCTGCTGGAGGAGATCTACGCCGACCGCGCCGACCTGGTGATCGGCTCTCGCTACCGCGACCGCGGGCCGGCGGAGAGCGACGACTACAAGCCGACGCTCTCGCGCCGCATCGGCACCGGCGTCTTCCGCTTCTTCCTCACCCTGGCGACGCGCCAGCGCTTCACCGACACGACCAGCGGCATGCGCGCCGCCAACCGCAAGGTGATGGCGCTCTTCAGCGAGCACTACTCGCCCGACTTCGCCGAGATCGAGTCGCTGCAGCTCGCCGTGCGCGAGGGCCTGCGGGTCGAGGAGCTGCCAGTGCGGATGCTTGAGCGCGCCGGCGGCAGCTCGTTCCTGACGCCGCTGCGCTCGGCCTTCTTCATCTTCAAGGGGTTGATCGTCTTGCTCGTCGGCCTCTTCCGCCCTCGCCACGCCGAGGCTAACGAGCAATGAGCGTGCTGCTGCTGGCCGCGAGCCAGAGCCCCAAGGTCCACCTCACCTCGCAGACGCGGATCATCGCCGCCGTTCTCGCCCTCGCCTTCATGGGCCTGATCTTGGAGCTGATCCGGCGCGACAAACTGCAGGAGCGCTACAGCGTCGTCTGGTTCGTCGCCGGGCTGGGGATGCTGGTCGGCGCCGCCTTCCCCGGCCTGCTCGAGCTGGTCGCCGACGCGATGGGCGTGCGCGATACGAACGTGGCCCTGTTCTCGATCGTGCTGCTGCTGCTGCTCGGCCTAGCGCTCAACTTCAGCGTGATCATGTCGCGCCAAGCGGCCCAGATAACCCGCCTCGCCCAGGAGCGGGCGCTGGAGAAGGTGAGCGCTCAGGCGCGCTCAGGCGAAAACGGCAGCAAGGCGAAAGGCGAGCGCCTCGAGAGCTAGCTCCTCGGAGACGTTGAGGTCGAGGCGGCGGCGGGTGTCCTGGACCAGCTCGGCGGCGCGGCGGGGGCGGGCTGGGTCAGAGGACACAACAGACTGCAGAGCGGCGAGCAGGTCCTGGTTGTAGACCACCTCGGGGGCACCGGAAGCCGTCGCGGCCAGGTCGCGGAACCAGGTCGCGGTTAGCTCCAAACCAAGATCGAGGACCTCGGTGCGGCGCCGGCGGCCCGCGCGTTTTGCTTCGTCAGTGATGTCCCGAGCACTTCGCTTGACGCCGGCTTCGGTTTCTTCGTCGAGCAGATCGCGGGTCCTCGCTTCGGCTTCCTCGCCTACGGACTCGGCGGCTTTGAGTAGATGGCTCCAGGGCGGAGAGGCCGTGGGGGGTGGCTCGGTGGACGCGACCCCGCGAGGGTCGGTTGCCGCCTCCGAGGTCGCGTTCGGCGCGTCGCGCCAAGTGTCCGCCGAGCCACCCCCCACGGCCCTTCCCAGCTCGAGGGCTGCTGCTCGAAGGTCCCTGCCGGAGTCCGAAAGGAGGAAGCGGGCGCGGACCACGTCGCCCGCAGAGAGGCGAGAGGCAGCCGCGATCTCTTCTGGGGAGCCAGTGCCTGAGAGCTGAGCTTCGACCGCTTTCGGCGGCAGCGGAGCGAAGTCGATTGGCTGACAGCGGGAGGCGATCGTCTCCAACAGCATTGCCGGTTCAGCCGTAAGCAAGATCAGGTGAACGAAGTCGGGCGGCTCCTCCAGAGTCTTCAGCAGCGCGTTCTGACTCTCGTCGCGCATTTGCTCCGCCGCCTCGATCACGAAGACACGCTTCTCCGATTCGAAGGGGCGGTAGGACGAGGCGCGGATGACTCGCTCGCGGACCTCCTCGACCATGTGCTGGGCGCCACGCGGCCTCAGCCAGACGAGGTCGGGGTGCGGCGAGGGATCGATCAGAGCGCGGCGGCGGGCGTCTTCGGGGTCGGCGGCGCCGACGACGAGGATCTCAGCGGCGAAAGCGCGCGCGACGGCCGCCTTGCCGGCGCCTCGGGGCCCGCGGAATAGATACGCGTGGCTAGGCCCCGACGCCAGCGCCGCGCTCAGTGCCACTCGAGCACGAAGCTGATGGGTGGTGCTGTCCGTCAGGAAGTTCATCCGCATCTCCTGCGGGTGGCGGGGTGGCGGGGGTCCCCCATAGCGCAGGGCGCTTGCGCCCGAGCACATGGGGGAGGGCCGCCGCGACAGGACCCGCAGTCAGTGCGCATGGTCCCTGACCGCCGCCATCACCCGCTCATGCACCTCCTCGACGCTGCCGTCGCCGTCGACGACGACGACGCGGTCGGAGGCGATCTTGGCGATTTCCTCGTAAGCCTCGGCGACGGCGCGCTGCAGCTCGAGGCCCTCGGACTCGAAGCGGTCGCTGCCCTCGGCGCGGCCGAGGCCGGTCTCGGGGTCGACCCGCAGCAGCACGGTGACGTCGGGCCAGAGGCCGTCGCTGGCGTTGTCGGTGAGCGTGATCACCTCGGAGGCGCCGAGCCCGCGCCCCGCGCCCTGGTAGGCGACGCTGGAATCGGCGAAGCGGTCGGCGACGACGTCGGTGCCGGCCTCGAGCGCCGGCCGGATCACCCGGGCCGTCAGGTCAGCGCGGGCGGCGAGGAAGAGCAACAACTCGGCGAACGGGTCGAGCTCCAAGGCCGGGTCGGCGAGCAGGCCGCGGATCTTCTCCGCCGCATCGGTCCCCCCCGGCTCGCGGATCAGCAGCGTCTCCGGGCCAAGCTTCTCGGCCAGCAGCTTCGCCTGCGTCGACTTCCCGGAACCGTCGATCCCCTCCAGCGAAACGAACACGTCAGCCCCCTTCCGGTGGTCCTTTTGCACCGTGTGGGTGCATAAAGCGCACCGGAAGCGTTATTTGGCCGCGGCCTTGGCGCGTTTGCGACCGCGGGTGGCGGTGTCGGCTTTGCTCGCGACCTTGGTTTTGGACTTCGCCTTGGTCTTGGCTGGGACCTTGTCCTCGTCGCCCTCGGGCAATGGCTTCTCCGCCATCGCTTCTTTGGCCGCTTTCGCCGCTTCGCGTTCGGCGCGGCGTTTCTTCATCTCCTGCATCGACTCGCAGTCGTCGTTGAGGCAGAGGTTCCAGGGACGACCGCGGAAGGGCTGGACTTTCAGCCGCGGTGTCTCGCCGCAGACCGAGCAGCGTTCTTCGAGTTTGAAGACGTCGCCGCGCTGGGGCAGCGGGAAGGTCTGGTCGCAGGACTCGGGATCGTCGAGGGTCCAGCCGCTGCAGCCGACGAAGCGCTTGCCCGACTTCTTCGCCCGGATCACGCGCAACATGTGAGGCGAGCCGTCCTCCTTCTTGCGCCCGGCTTCCTCGCAGACCTTGCAGGGACCGAGGATGCGGTCCTCGTCCATGCCCTTCCAGACGACTTTGGCCAGGTCTTCGCGGCTGGCGTCGATTTCGGTCCAGGTCTTGTGCAGCAGTTCGCGGCTGTCACCGACGACGCCGTCCTTGCTCATCGCGCCGGCGGCGATCTGGTCCATCTCGGACTCGAGCTGGGCGGTCATCTCCGGAGTCGCCATCGCCGGCACGTATTTTTTGAACGCCTCGTACATCGCAATCCCGGTCTCGGTTGGGATCGGCGGGTTGCTGTAGACGTAGCCGCGGTCGAAGAGCTTCTTGATGATGTCGGCGCGGGTCGCCTTGGTGCCGAGCCCGCGCTCCTCCATCATCTCGACCAGCTTCGCCTGCGAGATGCGTCCGGGCGGCTGGGTCTCCTTGTCGACGATCCAGGGCTCGCCGTCGAGCTGCAGCGTCTGGCCCTCCTGCAGCGCCGGGATCTCCTCGTCGGAGGAGCGGGCGTAGGTGTAGATGCCGGCGAAGCCGGGGTCGACGACGACCGAGCCGCGGACGAAGTAGGTCTGGTCGCCGGCAGTGATGTCGGCTCGGGTCGACTCGGTGATCATCGGCGGGCTGAAGGTGGCGAGGAAGCGGCGCACGACCAGTTCGTAGACGCGCTTCTTGGGGCCGTCGCCGAGGGCACCGGGTTGGATCGCCTGGGTCGGGTAGATCGGCGGGTGGTCGGTCGTCTCTTTTTTGCCGCGGGTCGGCTTCAGCTCACCGTCGAGCAGGCCGGAGGCGGCGGAGAACTCCTTGACCTTGACCAGGGAGGTGACCAGCTCGCGCAGCGGCAGCGAGACCGGGTAGACCGTGTTGTCGGTACGCGGGTAGGAGATGAAGCCGTCCATGTAGAGGTCCTCGGCGAGGCGCATCGCGGCGGCGGGGGTGATGCCGAGGCGGCTGGAGGCGTCGGTGGTGAAGGCGGTCGTGTTGTACGGCGTCGGCGGTTTGCGCGTGTTCTTGCGCGCCGTCACCGACTTGACCGTGCCCGGGCCGCTGGTGCCGGCGAATGCCGCGTCGGCCTCCGTCTTCTCCCAGAACTTGTCGGTCTCGTGATGGGTCTCGAAGCTGCCGTCGGCGTGCTCGAACTTGGCGAATAGTTCCCAGAAGGGTTTGGCGACGTGGGCGCGGCGCTCCATCTCGCGCTCGACGATCAGGCCCAGGGTCGGGCTCTGCACGCGGCCGACCGAGAGGAAGTTGGAGCCGAAGCGGCGGGTCGAGAGCGAGACCGCGCGGGTCAGCGTCGCGCCCCAGAGCAGGTCGATGTCCTGGCGGGCGGCGCCGGCGTTGGCCAGCGGGTAGGAGAGCTCGTCGAGCTCGTTGAAGGCGCGCTCGATCTCTTCTTTGGTCAGCGCCGAGTAACGGGCGCGCAGGATCCGCAGCGTGCCGGCCTTGGTTTCCTCACGGTTGCCGAGAGTCGGGTTGGCGTCGAGCATCTCCTCCAGCGCCTCGAGCCCGATCAGCTCGCCCTCGCGGTCGAAGTCGGTCGCGATCACCAGCTCGTCGGCCTCTTGGGCGACCTTGCGGATCGCCTTGACGACGTTCTTGTCGGTCGGCTCCTTGATCAGCTCGGCGTCGATCAGGTCGTGCAGATCGGTTTTCTGCCAGTTCGAGTAGCCCTCGGGAAAGGCCGGGCCGAGCACGTGGCCCTTGAGCCCGATCGTGCGGTGATCGTCGCCAGCCTCGTCGGTCCACGTGTAGTACGGGACTTTGAAGGTTTTGTCGCTGGTCGCGCTGCCCTTGCTGAGGAAGGTCGCGATCTTCTCGGCGCTGTTGTTCTTCTCGGTGACGATTAGACGCATCGGGCGGCGAGGGTAGCAGGGGCGCTCGGCGACGCTGCCCGGCGCCGCGGCGAGACGAAAGCTCGGCTGCGGCTCTTCATATTTATGCGCCGGCTGCCGATCAGGGGTGCAATGGACGTAGGATCGCGACCTCAATGAGGGCTTTGGTGACAGGCGGGGCCGGCTTCATCGGCTCGAATCTGACCGACGCGCTGCTGGCGCGCGGCGACGAGGCGATCGTCGTCGACGACCTCTCCACAGGCCGCCGCGAGAACATCGAGCAGGCGCTCGCCAACGGGGCGACGCTGGTCGAGGCCGACATCCGCGACCGCGCCGCGATCGAGGAGATCGCCGGCCGCGAGCGTCCCGAGGCGATCTTCCACCTGGCCGCGCAAATCGACGTGCGCAAGTCGATCGCCGACCCTGCCTTCGATGCCTCGATCAACGTCGGCGGCACCGCCAACGTGCTCGAGGCCGCCCGCGCCGCCGAGGTGCGCCGGGTCGTCTTCAGCTCGACCGGGGGCGCGATCTACGGCGAGGGCGACGGCCAGGAGCTGCCGCTGGCCGAGGACGCGCCGCTGGCGCCGGAGGCCCCCTACGGCCAGAGCAAGTTCGCTGGCGAGGGCTACCTCTCCCTCTACGAGCGCCTCTACGGACTTTCCAGCGTGCCGCTGCGACTCGGCAACGTCTACGGCCCGCGCCAGGACCCGCTCGGCGAGGCCGGCGTGGTCGCGATCTTCTGCGGCCGCCTGCGCGAGGGCCAGCAGCCGACCGTCTTCGGCGACGGCAAGCAGACCCGTGACTACATATATGTGGGCGACGTGGTCTCGGCCATGCTCGCCGCGGCCGAGGCGGAGACGAGCGGCCCGATCAACATCGGCACCGGGATCGAGACCGACGTGCTGGAGCTGGTCAGCGCGCTCGGCGAGCTCGGCGGCAACGGCGACTTCGAGCCCGAGTTCGCACCACCGCGCACCGGCGAGGTGCAGCGCATCTCGATCGACCCCGCCCGCGCCGCAAGCGAGCTGGGCTGGACGCCGCAGATGGACCTCAAAGAGGGCCTGCGCGTGACGCTGGATTCGATTTGAGCGCTAGCCCGGCAGGGGTTCCACTTAACTTTTTCGGTGGAGAGTCGTTGGCTGGCGCCTCGAGCTGCACGACGAAAAAGCGCAAGACGTTCCACCCCTGCCGGGCTAGCGCTCAAAGCAGATCACTAACCTTCATCGCATGCCAGCTCAGGCCTACGCCGGCAAGGAGTGCGTGTGTCAGCTGCGCAAGGGGATCTGCGACCAGTCCTGCGTGCGCGACATGCTGGAGACGCCGTTCTACATCGCCTGCCTGAAGCTGAAGGGGCGGCGCTGCTTGGTGATCGGCGGCGGCGACATCGGCCTCGAGAAGGTCGAGGGGCTGCTTGCCTGCGACGCTGACGTGACCCTGATCGCGCCGGTCGCCCATCCCGAGCTGGAGAGCCTCGCGGCCGAGGGCTCGATCGAGTGGGAGAAGCGGGCCTACGCCGGCGCCGCCGACCTCGAGGGCGTCTTCATGGCGATCGCCTCGACCGACGACACCGAGGTCAACATCAAGGTCTACGACGACGCCGAGCAGCGAGCGATGCTGGTCAACATCGTCGACGTGCCGCCGCTCTGCAACTTCATCCTGCCGGCGATCGTGCGCACCGGCCCACTGGCGATCGCGATCTCCACCGCCGGCGCCTCCCCCGCCCTGGCGAAGCGAATGAAGCGCGAGATCTCCGAGCTCTTCGGCGAGGAGTACGCGCGCCTGGCGGTGATCCTCAATGACGCCCGCGGCTGGGCCAAGGGGACGCTGCCGACCTACCAGGACCGCAAGGAGTTCTTCGAGGGCATCGTCAACGGCGACCCCGACCCGATCGAGCTGATCAAGAGCGACCGCGAGATCGAGCTGCTCGCCCTGATTGAGGCCGCCAAAGAGCGTGCCGCAGCAGCGCTCGCCTGAGCATGGCGATTTAAGCGTCTCTATGACGCATAAGTCGCCAGTCAGGTTCCGCAGGCCGAGCCGCGGACGCTGTCCAGCGTCTTGCGCAGCTCGTTGGCCTGGGTGACGCTGAGGTTGGCCGAGAAGGCAACCTCGAGCTCGGCGATCACGGCCGGGCGCATCTCGGCGAGCAGGTCGCGGCCGGCGGGGGTCAGCGTCGCGTAGCTGACCCGGCGATCGGTCTCGCAGAAGGTCCGCTCCAGTAGGCCGGCCTTGACCAGGCGATCGACCAGCTTGGTCAGGCCGCCGCGGGTGATCACCAGGGCCTCGGCCAAGTCCCCCATCTTCATCCGCTCATCGGGAGCCTCGGAGACGGCAGCGAGCACCTCGTACCAGGGCAGCGGCGGGAAGTCCGCAGCCGAGAGCATTTCCTGCAGGCGCTGGACGATCGCCGCGTGGGTACGGGTCAGCGCCCCCCAGGCATCGCCGTGGGGATTTTGCCCGGATGCGTCCTTCTGGGAAGTCGAGGTCGGGGCTCTATCTGCTGTTGCCTGCTCCATCGAAGACATGATCGCAGATAAATGTTGTCTCAGCAATAGTTGTATCTACAAGCATTTCTGCTACGATTGTTTCTGCGTCAATCATTTAGCAAGCAACTATTGACTTGGAGGCAGAGATGAGCACCCAGACAGTCGCCCAGCAGGTCCCGACAGGCACATACGCAGTGGACCCAGTCCACTCCTCAATCAACTTCGCCATCGCCCACAACGGCGTGGCGACCTTCCGCAGCGGCTTCGATGCTTATGAGGCGCGCCTGAGAGGCGGCGAGTCACCCAAGCTCGAGGGCACGGTCGACGTCGCCAGCGTCAAGATCGACGAGGAGCAGCTCAAGGGTCACCTGCTCTCCCCCGACTTCTTCGACGCCGGCCGCTACCCGCAGCTGCGCTTCAGCTCCAGTGAGCTCAGCGTCGCCGACGACGGCTCAGCCACGTTGCGCGGTGAGCTCGAGATCCGCGGTGAGAAGCGCGAGGTCGAGGCCAGCGGCAAGTTCGGCCAGCTCGGCGCCGACCTCGCCGGCAACGCCCGCGTCGGGCTCTCGGTCGCGGCCACGGTCGACCGGCGCAACTTCGGGCTCGACTGGAACGCCGAGCTGCCCAGCGGTGGCGAGGTCCTCGACTACGAGGTATCGATCGCCGTCGAGCTCGAGCTGGTCGAGGAGGCCGAGTAGCGATGCGGGTGCTCGGCATCTCAGGCAGCCTGCGGAGTGGCTCGCTCAACAGTGCCCTGCTGCGGGCGGCCGCCGAGCGGCTGCCCGCCGGGGCGGAGCTGATCGAGTTCGAGCACCTGCGCGAGGTCCCGCCCTACGACGAGGACGTCGAACTGGAGGCGACCCCGACCGTGGTCGCGGAGCTGCGCCAAGCGGTGCGCGACGCTGACGCGGTTCTGATCGCAACCCCCGAGTACAACCACTCGATCCCGGGCCAGCTCAAGAACGCCCTTGACTGGGTATCGCGCCCAGCCGGTAAGAGCGCCCTCAACGGCAAGCCCGCGGCGGCGATCGGCGCCTCCACCGGCATGTTCGGCGCCGTCTGGGCGCAAGCGGAGCTGCGCAAGGTTCTGGGTGCGCTGGGCGGCCGCGTAGTCGAGGTCGAGCTCCCCGTCGGCCGCGCCAAGGATCAGCTCATTGGCGACCGCCTCGAGCTCTCCCCCAACAATCCGAGCAGCTCGAGGAGATCCTCGCCGAGCTGATCTCCCAGGCCGAGATCGAGGCTGAGCTGGCGGTCGCGGCTTAGTCAGGGAGCGAGTCGTTTGACGGACGCCACGCGGTCGATCGCCTTGTCGAATGAGGCGATCGACGTAACGCCGGTGAACTCAGCCGCGGCAACCAGGTACGCCTCGGCGAAGTCAAGCCGGTCAACTTCATAGATCTCAAGCGCTCGAAAGAGCAGCTCGACATCAGCCGAGATGGTCGGCAGCATCAGCGCCGCTCGCATCAGTTGCGCAACGCCAACTCGGTCAATTCGGTAGACAGACTCGAGCACGTAGACACACTCAGCCAGGATTACGTCAGCGAGGACCAACTCGGCTTCGGAAGCCAAGAATCGCGTCGCGCGTTTCGCCATCTCAGGTGGATCGCCTGTTAGGTGGCGGACGACGACGTTCGTGTCGAGCAGGACCATCACGTTTGTTCTTCCAGCCTCTTGCCCCGTGCCAGCCAGGCCTCGCGGCGAATCTCATCCCACGAAGCGCCGCGCTTCTCCGGAGGGACCGGAACCACCCCGGCGAGGTCGAGGAAATTCGGAGTGCGGGCGAGAACAGCTCGGTCACCTTGAAGGCGAAAGAGCACCTGGTCCCCTGGCTCTAGCTCAAGGCGCTCGCGGACGGCCTTGGGCACCGTTATCTGACCCTTTGAGGTCATTTTCGCCGCAACATCCATTCTAGAAGTCCTTACTTTTGACTAAAGGTAAGGATAGCGAGCTCAGGCCGCTGGCAAAGCAAAGAACGCGACGGCGGCGAAGTGGGCGGCCGCAGCGGCGATTACGAGCAGGTGGAAGACCTCGTGATAGCCGAAGACCCGTGGGTTGGGGTTGGGGCGCTGGGTGGCGTAAACAACGGCGCCTGCCGTGTAGAGGAGGCCGCCGGTGGCTACGAGGAGGGTGCCGACCGTCCCCATCGAGCCCCAGAGCTCGGGGAAGGAGATGACGGCGACCCAGCCCAAGGAGAGGTAGATCAGGGCCGCGACCCACTTCGGGTGTTCGATCCAGACCATCTCGACGATCGCGCCGGCGATCGCGCCGATCCAGACGACGACCAGGATCGCGTCGGCGAGCGGGCCATTGAGGACGAGCAGGGCGAAGGGCGTGTAGGTGCCGGCAATGAGAAAGAAGATCATCGAGTGGTCGAGGCGGCGCATCCAGCGGCGCACATTGGGCCGGGTCCAGTTGACCCGGTGGTAGAGGGCGCTGGTGCCGAGCAGGGCGGAGAGGCTGACCGCGTAGATCGCCACCGCCAGGGTGGCCCTCGGCGTCTTCGCGGCGATGATCAGGCCGGCGCCGAGGAAGAGTGAGATGAAGAAGGCCCACTCGTGCGAGACGCCCCGCAGCTTCGGCTTGACCGCGGCGATCGCCTCGCTGGCCGCTTCCTTGGCGGCCTCGGCCCTCTCAACCGCGGCCTCCCTCGCCGCGCTGGCCCGTTCGCCCATCGCCTCTCGCGCGGCACCCGCTCGCTCGCCCATCCGTTCTGCGCCCCCGCGCAGATCATCGACCATGTCCCCCAGGGTACTCGGCCTTTGTGCCGATATTGCGGAATTGCCACCATGTAGGGGCGGCGCGCCCGGCGAATCAAGTTCCTTATTTGCGCTTTTCGCCACTTTTCCGTCTGAGGCTTTAGCGATCCTGCTGTGTTACCCCTGAAAGTCGCTGCGAGAGGAGAAGTTTGATGTCCCAGACCGCCACCAGTGCCCCGAAAAACGGTCTAAAGGGCCTCGCAGTCGAGCGCCGTTTTTCCTCTCCGGGGACGCATCCCTTCGATGAGATCGAGTGGGAAGTGCGCGATGCGGTGATCGGCAATCCCGAGAGCCCGGCCTTCGAGCAGCGCGGGGTCGAGTTTCCCAAGAGCTGGTCGCAGAACGCGACCAACATCGTCGCTCAGAAGTACTTCCGCGGACAGCTCGGCAGCGACAAAAGGGAGTCCTCGGTCAAACAGATGATCGGCCGCGTCGCCGGCACGATCTCCGAGTGGGGCCGCACCGGTGGCTACTTCGCCTCCGATGAGGACGCCGAGGCCTTCGAAGCGGAGCTGACCTCGATCCTGCTCAACCAGAAGGCGGCCTTCAACTCGCCGGTCTGGTTCAACGTCGGCTTCGAGGAGACGCCGCAGTGCTCGGCCTGTTTCATCCTCAGCGTCGAAGACAACATGGACTCGATCCTGGGCTGGAACACCAAGGAGGGCAAGATCTTCCGCGGCGGCTCGGGCTCGGGGATCAACCTCTCCAACATCCGCGGTTCGATGGAGCAGCTGGCCAAGGGCGGAACGGCGAGCGGCCCGGTCAGCTTCATGCGCGGCGCCGACTCCTGGGCGGGGACGATCAAGTCGGGCGGCAAGACGCGCCGGGCGGCGAAGATGGTCGTGCTCGACGTCGACCACCCGGACATCGAGCACTTCATCTGGTGCAAGGCCGATGAGGAGAAGAAGGCAGAGGCGCTGCGCGACGCCGGCTTCGACATGTCGATCGACGGCGAGGGCTTCACCTCGATCCAGTACCAGAACGCCAACAACTCGGTCCGGGTCAGCGACGACTTCATGGAGGCGGTCGAGGCCGGCGAGGACTGGCAGCTGACCGCGCGCACCGACGGCTCGACGGTGAAGACGCTGGAGGCGCGCGAGCTGATGAACCAGATCGCCGACGCCGCCTGGCGCTGCGCCGATCCCGGCGTCCAGTACGACACGATCATCAACCGCTGGCACACCTGCCCGGAGTCGGGCCGGATCAACGCCTCCAACCCCTGCAGCGAGTACATGCACGTCGACGACTCGGCCTGCAACCTGGCCTCGCTCAACTTGATGAAATTTCGCCGCGAGGACGGCAGCTTCGACGTCGCCGACTTCGAGCACGCGGTCGACATCGTCTTCCTCGCCCAGGAGATCGTCGTCGGCTTCTCCAGCTACCCGACCGAGGAGATCACCGAGAACGCCAACAAGTTCCGCCAGCTCGGCCTCGGCTACGCCAACCTCGGCGCCCTGCTGATGTCCGACGGCCTGCCCTACGACTCGACCGCGGGCCGCAACGTCGCCGCCGCGATCACGGCGCTGATGACCGGCCGCGCCTACCGCCAGTCGGCGCTGATCGCGGCCGGGGCGACCGGGCCCTACGAGGAGTACGGGAAGAACCGCGACGCCCACAACGGCGTGATGCGGATGCACCGCGACGCCTCCTACGACGTCGACGCGACCGGGATCAAGGGCGAGCTGCTCGAGGCCGCGCAGCGCTCCTGGGACGAAGCGGTCGAGCTCGGCGAGGAGCACGGCTACCGCAACGCGCAAGCGACGGTGCTGGCGCCGACCGGGACGATCAGCTTCCTGATGGACTGCGACACGACCGGGATCGAGCCCGACTTCTCACTGGTCAAGTTCAAGGAGCTGGTTGGCGGCGGCCAGATGACGATCACCAACCGCTCGGTGCCGCTGGCGCTGCGCACGCTCGGCTACGCCGAGCCGCAGGTCGAGCAGATCGCTGCCTACATCACCGAGAACAGCACGATCGTCGGCGCTCCCGACCTCAAGGACGAGCACCTGCCGATCTTCGACGTCGCGGTCGGTGAGCGGGCGATCACCCACACCGGCCACATCGACATGATGGCGGCGACCCAGCCCTTCATCTCGGGCGCGATCTCAAAGACGGTCAACCTGCCGCAGAGCGCCACGATCGAGGACATCGCCGACGCCTACACGCGTGGTTGGAAGGGCGGCCTCAAGGCGCTGGCGATCTACCGCGATGGCTCGAAGACGGCGCAGGCGCTGCGCACCGACGCCCAGGATGAAAAGGGCGCCGAGGAGGTCGTCGCGCTGCCGCCGGAGCGCAAGCGGATGCCGCGCGAGCGCGAGTCGATCACCCACAAGTTCTCGATCGCCGGCCATGAGGGCTACATCACCGCCGGCAAGTACGACGACGGCACCGTCGGCGAGATCTTCCTCACCGACATCGGCAAGGAGGGCTCGACCATGCGCGGGCTGCTCAACGCCTTCGCCACGGCGATCTCGCTCGGCCTGCAGTACGGCGTGCCGCTCGAAGACTTCGTGCGCAAGTTCAGCTACATGCGCTTCGAGCCGGAGGGCATCACCGGCAACCCGGAGATCCCCTTCGCCAAGTCGATGCCCGACTACATCATGCGCTGGCTCGGCAGCCGCTTCATCGACGACACCGACGTGCTCGAGGACCTCGGCATCCTCACCCCGGAGGTGCGCGCCAAGCGCGATGCCGAGACGACCCAGCTCGGCCTCGGCATCGACACCAGCGGCGGCACCGCCGGCCCGGCCAACGGAGGCAACGGGAACGGGCAGTCCAAGCCAGTTTCCTCAGCCTTCACCGAAACGCCCCCGGTGGTCCCAGCCAAGATGTCCGGCCTCGACCTCGGCCCCGCCTGCGAGCAGTGCGGCGGCATGATGCAGCGCACGGGGTCTTGCTACACGTGTTCGTCGTGCGGCAACAACACCGGCTGCGGCTGAGTCGACTGCTGATAACCGAAGCCTACGAAGACAAGTACGTCATCAAGATGAGCCCGACGAAGTGAAATTCGCCATTGAACGACTCGAAGCCAAGTACTCGCCTTGCCCACACTTCGTAGTTCGCCCGTATGGCCTTGGACTCGATGATCAATCCGCCGCCGAAACCGTCATCGACGACCTTCGGTTCAACCGCGAAGGCAAGACAGAGATGCAACTCGAAGTGAATGCATTTCAGGCAAACATCGCGGCACCATCAGTTATCGAAGCACGGAGCAGATTGGCCTAGTCGAGCATGATTTCGGCGTTGTGGCCGTGGCGCGGCTCGGCCTTACTCCTCGCCGCGGGCCTCCCGCAGTCGCTGCAGATCGATCAGGTCTTGTGGGCGTCCCGCCTGCTCCTTGAGCGCAACGAGACTCTCGTAGCTTGCGAACTTGACGGGTAGGCCGCCGATCTCAGCCTCGATCGCCGTTGGCGAGAGCTTCTCCCATAGGGAGTCATCGCCAATCCACTGCATGATGTCGAAGCGACCAAGCCGAGTGCGCAGCACCCAGTTGCCGCCCAGAGCAAGTGCCTCAGGGTCGAGCGGATCGGGAAGCTCCTCTCCCTTGAATTCCTCCGCCCCTTCGATCTGCGCGTCGAGCGCCGCAAGCATTGCGGCGAGCCTTGAGAGGTTCTCCGGCTCGGGACTGGGCACGATGTCGACGTCCTTGGTCGCCCGCACGAAGCCGTGGAAGCCAACCGCTACGCCACCGATGACGAGGAACTCAACGCCTTCGCGGTTGAGCGCTCCGAATATGCCGCGGATATCGAGCTCAGGCACTGCGCTGGCGGCGTCCGACGTCGGCTAGCTGAGTCAAGACCCGAGAGAGATCAGCAACCTGTTCAACGCGTTCTGTTGGCGTCAGCTCCGCGTAATCGCGGCGTAGCGCGGCGCGCTCAGCCGCCCCGTCGGGTGTCCAGTTCCCGCTTCGCTTTGGCGACTTCACATCCATCACGGTACAACGACGCCCACAGGCGAGCCCACCTTCAGCCGAGAATGACCTCGGCGTCGTGGCGCGGGGTCTCAGTGATCGCGCGGCGGAAGACTCGCTCGGGCTTGGGGTCAGCGGGGCGGATCTGGTGGCGCTTGACTAGCTCCTTGAGGACCACGGCCATCTCGAATTGGGCGAAGGAGGCGCCGAGGCAGCGGCGGACGCCGCCGCCGAAGGGGATCCAGGTGTAGGTGCCGGGCGGGTTGTCGAGGAAGCGCTCGGGCAGGAAGCGCTGGGGCTCGGGGTAGATCTCGGGATTGCGGTGGACTAGGTAGACGCAGGGGGCGACCGAGACGCCGGCCGGCAGCTCGTAGCCACCGATCTCGACCGGCTCTGTGAGCTTGCGCAGGACGATCGAGATCACCGGGCGCAGACGCAGAGTCTCCTGGATCGTCGCGGTCAGGTACTCCTCGCGGCCCTCCAGCACCTCGGCGCGCAGGCGCTCGAGCTTGTCCGGGTTGCGGCTGAGCCGCTCGACCGCCCAGGCGAGCGAGGTCGCCGTGGTCTCGTGACCGGCGACCATCAGGGTGAGCAGCTCGTCGCGCATCTCCTCGTCGCGCATCGGGCTGCCGTCCTCGTGGCGGGCGGCGACCAGCATCGAGAGCACGTCGTCGCGCTCCTCGATGTCGTCGGCGCGGCGGCGCTCGGCGATCTCGCGGTAGATCAGCTCGTCGACCCGCTCGACACGGCGGCGGAAAGGACCAAATTTGCGGGCCCGGCTGGGGCCGACCAGGAGCAGGGGAAGGAGGATCTTGGGGTCGGTGGTGAGGTCGAGGAAGTCGCGCAGCGCCGCACGCAGCTCACCCATCCGCTCGCCCTCACGGACGCCAAAGACGGTCTGCAGGATGATCTCCAGGGTCATCGCCTGCATCCGCGGCCGCAGCTTGTACGGGGTGCCGCTGGGCCAGGTCTCGATCTCGCGCTCGGCGATCTCGCTCATCGTCTGCTCGTAGCCCTGCATGCGAGTTCCGTGGAAGGGAGGCAGCAGCAGCTTGCGCTGGCTCATGTGCGGCTTCTCATCGAGGACGAGAACCGAGCTCTTGCCGAGGACCGGCTCGAGGATCTGATTGCCCTCGCCGGCGTGGAAGACCTTGGGGTCGCCGGTGAAGACCTGCTTGATCGCGGCCGGATCGGCGAGCATCACCCAGGTCCCCTCGTAGGCAATGCGGACCGTGAACATGTCGCCATAGCGGTCCTGGCAGGCGTAGAGCATGCGGCGCGCCTGTCGCGACCAGATCGCGGTCTGGACCGGCCGCGGCAATGGCGGGCTGGGCGGCAGCCGTCGCTCGGGCGCCCCTTGGAAGGGCCGCGGAGCGGTTGTCGTCGCTGCCTCCATCGTGCCTGATTTCAGGCTAGGGGACCGTGAACGCGGGCATGTGAGATCGGTCTCAGACGATCAAACGACCTAGGGGTTGCTCTCACAGGCGAGGCCGTCGTGATCGGCATCGAGCCGGTGCGGGTCGCGATTTGGGTTGTGCCGATTGAAAAAGCGCTGGGCCGCTGCCTGCGTAGAGAAATCGGCGCAATCCCGGTCGCGGAAAGCGACGGCTGGCTGGGCTGTCGCTGCCAGCGCGGCTACGGCGACGGCGAGAGCCGGGACGACGAGGCGAAGACGGCGAATGGCTAAGCGCATAATCCTCCCAAAGGTCCTTAGTGTTCAGAGCTTGAGGAGCATAGTGCTCATATCGGTACGCATCTGATTTGCGGTGATCGCGTACGCTCTGGGCGTGGTAGCACCACCGCGGCTCCCGCCTCAGATCGAGCACCGAATCGTGCGCCGGGCGTGCGGCCTGTCACCGCAGGTGATCAAGCGGCTGATCGGCCCGCCACCCCGCCTCGACGGCCAGGAGCTCGCGCCCGACGTCCAGATGCTGCTGGCGCTGGCGAAGCTGAACGGCGAGACCTCGCTGGTCGAAGGGAGGACGGTCGAGCGGGCACGGGCAGAGAACCTCGAGGGCGTGCCGATCGTCACCGGACCGCCGCGCCCGATGGCGCGGGTCGAGAACCTCAGCGTCGCCGGAGCCGAGGACGAGTTGGGCGCGCGGCTCTACGTCGGGCTCGGCGCCGCCCGTCCCCCCCAGCCCCTGCTGGTCTACTTCCACGGCGGCGGCTGGGTGATCGGCGACCTCGACACCCACGACGGCGTCTGCCGCTTCCTCGCCGAGCACAGCGGCTGCCGGGTGCTCTCGGTCGAATACCGCCTGGCGCCCGAGCACCCCTTCCCCAAGCCGGTCGAAGACGTCGTCGCGGCCTTCGCCTGGGCCCACGAGCACGCCGCCGAGCTCGGCGCCGACCCGGAGCGGATCGCGGTCGGTGGCGACAGCGCCGGCGGCAACCTCTCCACCGCCCTCTGCCTGCAGAACCGCGACGCCGGCAACCCGCAGCCCGCGATGCAGCTGTTGCTCTATCCCTGCACCGACGCGGTCGGTGGCCAGCAGTCGCGGGACACCTTTGCCGAGGGGTTCCTGCTGACCCGCGGCGACATGGAGTGGTTCGAGAACCACTACATCCCCGACGGGATCGACGATGCCGAGCCACGCGCCTCGATGATGCGGGCCGAGGACGTCTCTGGCCTGCCCCCGGCCTACGTCGCGACCTCGGGCTTCGACCCGCTGCGCGACGAGGGCGAGATCTACGCCAAGCGGATGCGCGAGGCCGGCGTGCAGGTGGTGCTGCAGCGGCACCCGAGCCAGATCCACGGCTTCGCCAACCTGACCGCGATCTGCCCCAGCGCCCGCACCGCGATGCTCGAGGTCGCGGGGGCTCTGCGCATGGGTCTCGGCCTGGCCTCGGTGCAGCCGGTCGCCGCGCTCGCCTAATACCCCTGGGGGGTATGTATAATCGGCGGCATGGATGCCCATGCTCAGCATCATCACCACGCAATGCCGACCGAGGGCGCCGCGCTCACTGCCGTGGCGATCAGCGCCACCCTTCACTGCCTCACCGGGTGCGCACTCGGCGAGGTCGCCGGGATGGCGATCGGGACCGCGCTCGGCTTCTCCAACCTGGGGACCGTCGTCCTCGCGGTCGCCCTCGCCTTCCTCTTCGGCTACTCGCTGACCAGCCTGCCGCTGCTGCGCGCCGGCCTGGCGCTCTCGGCGGTGATCCCGATCGCGCTCGCCTCCGACACGCTCAGCATCGCGACGATGGAGGTCGTCGACAACCTGATCGTCCTGACGATTCCCGGCGCGATGGACGCGGGCCTAGGCGACCTGCTCTTCTGGGGCAGCCTCTCCTTCTCCCTGGTCGTCGCTGGGGCGTTTGCGGTCCCGGTCAACCGCTGGCTGATCGGCCGCGGCAAAGGCCACGCGGTCGTGCACGAGACCGGGATCCACGGCGGCCCGCCGGTCCGGGTCGTCGCCTATGCCGCCGCCGCGGCGGGGATCTTCGGCGCCACCGTGCTGCTGATCGAGGGCCTCTCGTGAGCACAGCCGGCACCACCCACGGCTACACCGAGAACAAGGACGCGGTGCTGAAGCGGCTGCGCCGGATCGAGGGCCAGGTACGCGGCGTCGAGCGGATGGTCGAGGAGAACCGCTACTGCATCGACGTCGTCACCCAGGTGACCGCGATCCAAGCCGCGCTGGACAAGGTCGCGCTGGAGCTGCTCGCGGACCACGCGGCGCACTGCGTAGTGGGGGCCGAGGCGGGAGAGCAAGAGGAGCGCACCGAAGAGCTGATGGCGGCCGTCAAGCGCTTGCTACGTCGCGGCTAGCCGAACTGCATCAAATTATCTACCTGCCAGGGGGAGAATTTGATGCAGTTCGGGGCAGCGGCTACTCGTACTGCAGCGACTCCAGGACGTCGAGTCGCGAGGCCCGGCGGGCGGGTGGGATCGCAGCAAGCACGCCGATGACTGCGGCGACGAGAAGCAGCGCGATCAGCAAGACGATCGGATAGGAGAGCGTGAAGCCTTCGTCCTTCAGCGGCTGGGCGATCAGCGTTGCGAAGACAAGGCCCAGCGCCATGCCCAGGATGGCGCCGATCAGGGCCGTGATCACCGCCTCGTAGCGGATCATCGTCCGTACCTGGCGCCGTGACATGCCGATCGCCCGCAGCATCCCCAGCTCGCGCCTGCGTTCGTGGATCGAGAGCGCCAGCGTGTTGGCGATGCCGAAGACCGAGATCAGAATCGCCATGAAAAGCAACGCGAGGACGAGATTGACGAGTTGGTCGACCTGTTCTTCGCGGCTTTCCTTCAGTTCCTGCTGGTTCAGCACTTCGGCGACCGGGAACGTCTTTTCGACCAGCACGGTGAGGAGGGCCTGCACCTCGGCCGCATCCACGCCCGGTTTCGTCTCGACGAAGTCGATCGTGTCCTGCGTCTGGCTGAATTCGCGCGCCATCGCCGCCTGGGTGATCAGGACGCTGCCGAAGACGCCGAGCTTGGAGTCGAACTCGCCGACCACCTCGAAGCTCGGCTTGCGTCGGGTCTGGCTGAGCAGGCGAAAGCGGTCGCCGACTTCGAGGTCGTTTGCGGAGGCAAAGGAGTCGGAGAGGATCGCCTGGTTGTCGCGCAGGCGGCGCAGCACCGGCGGCCCGCCCTGCTTCCATTCGATCTCGACCGCCGCTTCGATGTTGCGGGTCGGCGCCGAGACCCTCGCCCCCGCGCCACCATCGACGAGCTTGGCCTGCACCGCGCGTATCGAGGCGACGGTCTGCACTCCCGGAACCCGCTGCGCCGCGAGGGCCGCCCCGTTCGGGATCGGCGAGAAGCCGTCGCTGCTCTGGATCACCAGCCCGCCGGCGAAGTTCTCGTCGACGACTTGAGCGACCGAGCTCTTCAGCCCAGCGGCGAAGACGAGGACAAAGGTGACGACCATGAGGCCGATCATCAGTGCCGCCGCGGTGACGGCGGTGCGGCCGGGATTGCGCTGCGTGTTCTCGCGCGAGAGCCGGCCGAGCAGGCGGCGCAGCCGCTCCAGCGGCCAGCCGGCAACTCGCGCCAGCGGCGGTACCAGGTGCGGGCTGAAGAGCGAGACGGCGAAGACGATGACGACCGCCCCGCCACCGATTAGCCCGGCGGCCGTGCCGGACGAAGCGCTGCCGAAGAGCCCGATCAGGACCATCGCCAACCCGACGGCGCCAAGCAGAAGCGAGAGAGCGATGCCGATCAGGCGGCGGCGGCGGGTCGGCGCCGGCGTGAAGGCGTGCAGGGCCGCGATCGGCGGCACCCGGGTCGAGCGGATCGCCGGCACCAGCGCCGAGAAGGTGGTGACGACGATGCCGACCAGCAGCGAGACGATGACGGTGCGCGACTTCATCACCAGCCCGGTCGTCGGCAGGTCGATTTCGAAGGTTTCGAGCAGGCCGTTGAGCAGCTTGGCGATGACGAAGCCGCCGCCGATGCCGAGCACAGCGCCGATCGCGCCGATCACCAGCGCCTCGACCACGACCGTGGTGAGGATCTGCCGTCGCGAGGCGCCGAGCGTGCGCAGCATGCCGAACTCGGTGACCCGCTGGGCGACCGTGATCGAGAACGTGTTGAAGATCAGGAACGAGCCGACCAGGATCGCGATGAAGGCGAAGACGAGCAGGAAGATCGGCAGGAAGCTGAGGTTGTCGCGAATTTCTTCCGAGCCGCGATCGGCGTTCTCCTTAGCCGTCTCAACCCGTACTCCGGCCGGCATCTCGGGCGCGATCCGCCGCTTCAGCGCCTCCTCCGAGACACCATCGTCCGCCGCGATCGAGATCTGGTCGAAGCGGCCGACCTTACGAGTGAGTCGCTGGGCCACGGGCAGCGTCACCTGGGCGATCGCGGCGCCGCCAAAGGAGGCGCCGCCCAGGCGAGTGAACCCGACCAGTTCGAAAGAGCGAGCGCTGCCCTGGCCGATCAACTTGACTTCTTCGCCGAGCTCGAGGTCCGAGCTTTCCGCCGATGCCTTGTCGATTGAGGCTTCGGTCGGGCCGCGCGGCTGGTGCCCTTCGATGTAGGTGAGTGACTCGAGGTCGCCCGGAAGGGCCGAAGAGATGAACTTCGGCGCAAATTTGTTGCCGATCTTGTCCCCTTCGGAGTCGAAGAATCCACCGGGGGTGAAGATCGCGCCGGCCGCCAGTTTCACGCCGGGCGTCTTCTGCACCCGGGGCAAGAGTGCGGCGCTGATCGTCGGGATTTCGCCGTTTTCCTGCTCGACCGGGTTCTCAGCGCTGACGACGACGCTGGTGCCCTTCAGCGACTCGCCGAAGATTTCGTCAAAGGCGGCGAAGATCGTGTCGGTGAGGACGTAGGAACCGGCGACGAAAGCGACCCCGATGATCACGGCGAGGGTCGTGGACAGGGCCCGCGCCTTGCGCGCCCAGAGGCTCTTGAGGCTGAGGCTAGTCAACCCGCTTCATCAGCTCGATCACGTCGTCCGCGGACCCGGGGGCGTCGTCGTGGACGATCTTGCCGTCGCGGAGGGTGATCAGGCGGTCGGCGTGGGCGGCGGCGGCGGGATCGTGGGTGACCATGATCACCGTCTGGTCGAACTGGTCGACGGCCTGGCGCAGCAGCCGCAGCACGTCCTCGCTCGCCTTCGAGTCGAGGTTGCCGGTCGGCTCGTCGGCGAAGACGACGGCCGGTTTGGAGACCAGGGCGCGGGCGACCGCGACGCGCTGCTGCTGGCCGCCGGAGAGCTCGGCGGGGCGGTGCGTGCGGCGCTCGTCGAGGCCGACCGTCTGGATCAACTGATCGACCCAAGCTTGGTCGGGCTTGCGGCCGGCGATCGAGAGCGGCAGCACCAGGTTCTCCTCGGCGGTGAGGACCGGCAGCAGGTTGAAGAACTGGAAGACGAAGCCGAGCTTCTCGCGGCGCAGCTTGGTCAGCGCGCCGTCGTCGAGGCCGGTGATCTCCATGCCGTCGAGCAGGACGGTGCCGGCCGTCGGCGTATCGAGGCCGGCGAGGATGTGCATCAGGGTCGACTTGCCGGACCCGGAGGGACCCATGATCGCGGTGAAGCGACCGCGCTCGAAAGCGGTGCTGACGTCGACTAGCGCATCGACCGCCGCCGCGCCCTCGCCGTAGCGGCGCGAGACGTTGTTGGCTTCAACGACCTGCCCATTGAGGGTGTCCATGGCCGTCACCGTATCGAGATGAGCACTTCGGCGAACCGCCGTTTTGGTGTGGGAAATCGATCCTTCGCGGGGTCATAGATAGCCTGCGACGAATGGCGGCGGCGGACGAATTCGACGGCTTCCTGGTCGACCTCGATGGGGTTGTCTGGGTGGGGCGCGAGCTGGTGCCGGGCTCTGTCGACGCTCTGCGGGCGCTGATCGAGTCCGGCAAGGAGATCGTCTTCGTCACCAACAACTCGGTGAAGCAGCCAGAGGCCTATGCCGCCCGCCTGCGCGAGGCCGGCGTCGAGGTCGCCGGCGACCGGGTCGTAACGGCAGGTGCGGCGACTGCCAAGTTGGCCGCAGAGCAGGCGGGAACCGGCGGAACCGCCTTCGTGATCGGAGCGCCCGGCTTCAAGGAGACCGTCGCCGCCACCGGGCTCACCCTGCTCGACGGAGAGGTCGCGAGGACTGCCGACGCGGTGGTCGTCTCCGGCCATCGAGAGTTCGACTACGCGGAGCTGCTCACAGCGACCTTTGCCCTGCGGGCCGGCGCCTCCCTCTTCGCCACAAGCCGCGATCCCACCTTGCCGATGCCCGGAGGAGCCTGGCCGGGAACTGGCGCAACCCTGGCCGCGGTCGAGACGGCTTCAGGAAAGACCGCCGAGATCGGCGGCAAGCCGGAGCCACACTTGTTCGAGCAGGCACGCCGCCTGATCGGTGACGCGTCGCGGGTGGCGATGGTCGGCGACCGGATCGCCTCCGACATCGAGGGAGGCCGCCGGGCCGGGCTTTCGACGATCCTCGTCCTCAGCGGCGCCTGCTCGCGCGAGCAGGCGGCAAGCGCGGATCCGGCGCCCGACCTGGTCCTCGACGACCTCGCCGCGCTGCTGGCCTGAGCCTCACGAGCGTGCCCACCGAGATGAGCGAGGCGCCCGAAGCACCGCCCCACCGCCCCGGCCTCGCCTTCGCCGGGGTCTTCGGCGTCACCTTCTGCTGCCTGCTCGCCGTCGGCGCCGTGCTGCCTGTCCTGCCCCGCTACGTCCACGGTCCGCTCGATGCCGGCAACATCGCCGTCGGCATCGTGGTCGGCTCCTACGCGATTACCGGCCTGCTGCTGCGCCCCTTCGCCGGGCGGCTCGCCGACCACAGGGGACGCAAGCCCACCGTCCTGATCGGCGCCGCCCTGGTCGCGATCGGGGGGTTCATGTACCTGCTGCCGCTCGGCGTTGGGGGCTTGATCGCGGCGCGGCTGGTGCTCGGCGCCGGCGAGGGCGCGGTCTTCACCGCCGGCTCGGCCTGGATCGTCGACTTGGCGCCGATCGAGCGCCGCGGCCGCGTCATCGGCCTCTACGGGCTCGCCGTCTGGGCCGGGCTCAGCGTCGGCCCGCTGTTCGGCGAGCTGCTCCTGCACGCCTCCGGCTACACCCCGGTCTGGGTGCTGGCGGGGGTACTGCCGTTGATCGGAGCGGCAATCGCGACGCGCATTCCCGACCCCTTCCGGCCCTCGCCGCAGATCGCCGAAGAAGACCACCCGCTGATCGAGCGCGAGGCAGTTCGCCCGGGCGCGGCGCTGGCGCTCGGCTCGATCGGCTACGCGACGGTCGCCGCCTTCGTCGTCCTCCATCTCGAAGCGCGCGGTGTTGGCCACGGCGCATTGGTGTTCGGCGCCTTCGCCACGATGGTCGTGCTGACCCGCCTGGTCGGCGGCGACCTGCCCGACCGCATCGGCCCGGTCCGCGTCGCGATCGCCGCCGCCCTGGTCGAGGCGGCGGGACTGATCACGATCGGGCTGGCCCAGAGCCTGCCGGTCGCGATCGCCGGTGCCCTGGCGATGGGCGCGGCCTTCTCGCTGCTCTACCCCTCGCTCTCGCTGATCGTCGTCAGCCGCGTCTCCGACACCCGCCGCGGCGCAGCACTGGGCACCTTCACCGCCTTCTTCGACGCCGGCGTCGGCCTCGGCGCCCCGCTGGCGGGTGCGATGGCAGCGCTGACGAGCTACGAGGGCGCTTTCTTCCTCTCCGCCACGATCGCGCTCGTCTCAGCGGCGACGATCGCCCTGGCCGTGGCCCCGGCGGCCCGCACCGCGCTCGCCACCCGCTGAAGGGGGCGAATCAAGACTCCCGGCTATTTCACCGCAAACTTGATTCGCATCTCGGGGGGCTTCTAGCGCTGTTCGATCAGGAGGGACTGGGCGGCGCGGCCGATGCGGCCGCGGGCATCGGAGATGACCGACTCGGCGGTACCGATGCCGGTCGGCCGGGGACGGGTGACGGCATCGATGCAGACCCACTCGCCTTCGGGCATGCGCTCGAAGTGGACGGTGAGGTCGACGTTGATGAAGACGTAGGAGTGGTAATCGAGCACGGCGCTGATCCCGTTGCCGACGTCGGCAGCGATCAAGGCCCGCTGCAACGGCGTCGGCTCCTCGCCGGCAACCAGCGGCTGCGCCATCCGCAACCAGAAGGTCGCCGGCCCCAGCTCGAGGAAGGCTCCCGCCACCGCCTTCAGCTCCATCCCCGTGTGGTAGCCGACCTCCTGGCCAGTCGGGAAGAACTCCGGGACCCAGCCTTCCTCGGGAGCGGGCGGCGGCGGTGACTCGTCCACCGCGCCCTCGGGGAGATCGAGCTCCGTGGTGCGCAGCTGCCAAGCAGTGGCCCGCATCAACTCCCCCGCCTCACCGGAGAGCGAGGCCTCGACCATCCGCACCTTCCGCCCGGGCCGCAGCACGCGGGTCTCGATCTGCACATCGCCGATCGGCACCGGCCGCAGGATCTCGAAGACCACTCGTCCAACCTGAAACGCCTCGGACCCGTCCATCGCCTCGATCTCCCGCCCCAGCAACGCGGACGGCGGCCCAGCGTGCTGGGACCCCGGATCCCAGGGACCCCTGGTCAGCTCAGTCGCAACAAAGCTGCCGCCGCCGTTGGAGACATAGAAGCTCTCGTCCATCGGGAACGGATCGTATGGGCGATGGGGCCGTCTCGCCGGACGCGCTTCGCGCTGAGTGTCCGGCGAGACGGCCCCATCGCCCTTCCGTCACCTCCCCGTAAGACCCGCGGCGTACTCTGGATACAGACCGAAAGGAGCCAGATGACGACCAAGATCAGCAAGTCCGACCAGGAGTGGCGCGAGCAGCTCACGCCCGAGCAGTACGAGGTAACCCGCAAGGGCGGCACGGAGCGCGCCTTCACCGGCCCCTACGTCGATGAGAAGACCGAGGGCATGTACCACTGCGTCGGCTGCGGCACCGAGCTCTTCTCCTCGGACACGAAGTTCGACTCCGGCACCGGCTGGCCCAGCTTCACCGAGCCGGCCAACCTCGAGCATGTCGAGCTGCGGCCCGACAACAGCCTCTTCATGCGCCGCACCGAGGTCGTCTGCAAGCACTGCGACGCCCACCTCGGCCACGTCTTCGATGACGGTCCCGCCGACCGGGGCGGCCAGCGCTACTGCATCAACGGCTGCGCCTTGGAGCTGAAGCCGGCCACAGCGGCCGGCTCATAGGCGACGGCGAGGGGGCTAGGCCTTGCCGCCGGCACCGAGGTAGCTGAACTTCACCGCGAGGGCGACCGCCTCGGTGCGGGTGTCGACCTCCAGCTTGGCGATCGCGTTGCGCACGTGGGTGTGCACGGTCGCCGGGCTGAGCTGCAGCCGCTCGGCGATCTCTTTGACCCGCAGGCCCTCGGCGAGCAGCTCGAGGATCTGGCGCTCGCGCGGCGAGAGCTCGAGCAGCTTCTCCACCTCAGAGGGCTTGCCGCCGGCGAAATCGCCGCCGAGGAAGGTGCCGCCGCTGGTCACCGCTTTGACCGCGCGGGCGATGTCCTCGGCCGGCGCCGACTTGAGCACGTAGCCGGAGGCGCCCGCGCGCAGAGCAAGCGCCAGCAGGTCCGGCTGGGCATGGGCGGTGAAGATGATCACTTTGGTCCGCGGCCGGACTTTGAGCACCTCCTTGGTCGCCTCGATCCCATCGCGCTTGGGCAGCTCGACGTCGATGATCAGCACGTCGGGCTCGAGCTCCTTGACCACGTCGACGACATCGCGCCCGTTTCCGGCCTCGCCGACGATCTCGACGATGCTCGAGTTGGCCATCCTGGCCTTGATCGCCTCGCGGACAATCTCGTGGTCGTCGCAGAGGACGACGCGCTTAGCGTCTCGAACGCTGGTGCTCATGAGGGTCCAATCCTGGCAGGCGCACCATAAGAATGCAGAATAGTGGGTAGCGTGAATCCGCCATCGCGTTCCTGCCGGTTCTCGATCAGCGCGATCATCGTCCGTCCCACAGCCACCGCCGTGCCGTTGAGGGTATGCACCACTTGGGGAGATTCGCCGTCCTGGCGCCGATACCTACAGGCCAGGCGTCGCGCCTGGTAATCGGTTGTGTTTGAGCACGAGGTCAGCTCGCGGTAGCGGCCCTGGCTCGGGATCCACCCCTCGCAGTCGTACTTCTTGGCTGCCGGGGCACCGAGGTCGCCGGCGGCGACGTTGACGACGCGGTAGGGAATCTCCAGCTCGGAGAGGATGCGCTCCTCGATCGCCAGCAGGCGCTCGTGCTCGGCCGCCGACTCGGAGGGCTCGACGAACGAGAACATCTCGACCTTGTCGAACTGGTGGACGCGGAAGATGCCGCGGGTGTCGCGGCCGCCGGCGCCGGCCTCGCGGCGGAAGCAGGGCGAGAAGCCCGCGTAGCGAATCGGCAACTGCTCGGCGGCGAGAATCTCGTCGGCGTGCAGGGCGGCCAGCGGCACCTCCGAGGTACCGACGAGGAAGAGCTCGTCCTTGGGCACCTCGTAGATCTGGTCGCGGTCGCCGGGCAGGAAGCCGGTCCCGACCAGGGCCTCTTCGCGGACCAGGACCGGCGGCACAACGGGCTCGTGGCCCTCGCCGCGGACGAGGTCGAGTGCGAAGCGGACCAGGGCCAGCTCGAGCAGGACGAGGTCGCCCTTGACGTAGGCGAAGCGCGAGCCGGAGACGCGAGCGCCGGCCTCCATGTCGATCAGGTCAAGCTCGGTGCCGATCGCGAGGTGGTCGCGGGGCTCGAAGTCGAAGCTGGGCAGCTCGCCCTCCTCGCGCAGGACGACCGCGTCCTCCTCCGTCATCCCTTCCGGTGCCTCGGGATCGGGCAGGTTGGGCAGAGCCGCGGCGACCCGCTGCAGGTCGGCGTCGACCTGCTCCAGCTCGGCCTTGCCCGACTCGATCGTCTGCTTCAGCTCGGCGACGGCAGCCATCTGCTCCGCCCCGTCCTCCCCACGCTGCTTGGCCTCGCCGATCTGCTTGGAGATCGTCTTGCGCTCGGCCTGGGCGCCCTCGATCCGCGGCAGCAGCTCGCGGCGGCGGGCGTCGAGGGCGAGCAGCTCGTCGACCTGCTCGGCGGCGCCACGGCGGGCAAGGGCCGCCTTGACCCGCTCAGGGTCGGAGCGGATCAGCTTCAGGTCGAGCATCGCCCGGGAAGGTTAGGGCGAGGACTCTGAGGAAGGCTCGCCGGGGCGCGGCGATTCTTCGGATTCGTCGCCGGCGTACTTGGCGACAAAGCGAGCGACGGCTTCGGCTTCCTCGCCGACGACGATGTTCTGCGGCATGATCGCGCCGGAGAAGCCGCCGTTCTGGATCGCGAAAAGAGCGTCGTCATAGCTCTCGGTTCGCTGGTTGAGGTTGGGACCCTGCGTGCGCTCGCCGCGGTTGCCGCTGCCCTGGGTGCCGGCGGCGCTGAGCGTGTGGCAGCCGGAACAGTGCGTGGCGAAGAGGACGGCCCCTTCGTGGTTGGGGTCGTCCTTGGAGACCGAGACGCCTTCTTCGCCGAAGCCGCAGGCGGCCAGCCCGAAGGCGGCGAGGAGGGCCATGGTTGTAATCAGTGCCGGACGCACGCGGCGCGCATCATATTGTCTTGACCCGATCCCGCTCTTCGACCATGCCAACGCCTGATCCAGCCCGCTTTCGCGCCGCCATGGCGATGTTGCCGACCGGGGTCACCGTGGTCAGCGCCGCCGGGCCCGACGGAGCGGCCGGAGCGACCGCCAACGCCGTCTGCTCGCTCTCGATCGAGCCGATGCTGATGCTCGCCTGCCTCGACCGCGGCTCGCGCACCCTGCTCGCGGTCCAGGCCGCCAACCACTTCGGGATCAGCGTCCTGCACGAAGGCCAGGAGGAGATCGCCCGCTCCTTCGCGACCAAGGCGCCGGTGGCCGAGAAGTGGGACGGCGTCGGCTGGAGCGAGCGCAACGGGATCCCGGCGATCGACGACTCGCTCGCCTGGATCGCCTGCGAGCTGCGCGACGTGGTCGCCGCCGGCGACCACGTGATCGTCACCGGCGAGGTCCACGCCTTGGAGACCGGCGAGGGCAAGCCGCTGGTCTTCCACGGCGGCGAGTACCGGCCGCTGGGCTAGGCGGCTCGGTGACAGACGGCCTCGACGTTGTTGCCGTCGGGGTCGAGGACGAAAGCGCCGTAGTAGCCGGGGTGGTACTGCGGGCGCGGTCCCGGCGCGCCGCTGACCGCGGGCCGGCCGCGAGCGTGGATCCAGAAATAGGGCTTGGGCCCGTGCTCGCCCTCGCTGCCCATGCCGACCGAGCCCTCGAACTCCATGATGAAGCCGATTCCCAGCGGCTCCAGCGCGGCTTCATAGAAGGACTTGCTGCGCGCCAAGTCGCTGACCTCGATCCCGATGTGGTCGAGCATGGCCGTAGCCTAATGCGGTCTCCCACTCGCAGCAGGCGAGAATCAAGTGCTGCTGCCGAACGACGGAAGCGGCGTCCCACTGCTCCGCAGCGTCTCGATGGCGACCACGGCCGCGCCCGGGCCTTCGCGGCGCAGGTTGCGGTGCATCAAAAGCCAGAGCGCCAGCGCGTATATCCCTAGTGCCACCGCAGCGAGAGCGAAGGCCAACACCACGCCGTTCGATCCGATCCACCCGAAGACGGCGCCGCCGCCGAAAACTATGGAAAGCAGTCCGATCAAAGGGACGCTTTTCGCGAGCCGCTGAAGCGGCGTGAGCAGCTCCTCCCGGCCCTGCTCGGTAATTACCCACCGGGGCGGGCTGTTCGGATCGCTGTCGTGAGTCCACCTGGCGATCACGCCTCTGCGCATGGCCGTCTCGACCCAATCTCGTGTTGTCGCCGCGGTGACGCGCCTGATCCCCGTCTTGGCCGACACGAGCTTCAGGACACCCTCCCGGCTCAGCCACTCGGTCAACTCCTCCTTCGAGAGCGCGCCCTGCACGCTGAACGCATCGAGGCAAGCCAGATCAAGGCCCCGGAGCGTGCGCCGGTATTCCCAAGAATCGAGAGAGTCCGGGACGAAGTAGGGGCCATATATGCGCTGATACCTGATCAGGGCAGGAAGGAGCTTGGGCATTTCTGCCGGGGAGGGGAGCTTTCCGTAAGGCCAAGGAGTCTCCACCTCGGCCAGCTTCGGCGTGTTGGCGACGCCATCGTCGGAGATGGGGAGGGTGGTCTCCCCAGGATCGTCAAGCACAGGAGAATTCAACCCCATCAAGGGGACACTTGCCGATCAGTCCAAGCCTTTGAAGCGGATATGGTCTGTGCCCATGGAGGCGACCACGGCCCCGCGCGCGCAGTGGACCTTCGCCCAATGGGCGATCGTCGTCCTCGCGGTCTTTCAATTGGCCTGGGCGACGGCGGGGCTGATCGCCGAACCAAGCTTCCACTTCGGCGAGGGAGCCCCAACCGAGCGGGTGCTCGGGGTCGACTTCAACGGCGTCCACGCCGTCTCCGGCTTCCTCCTCTTCGGTCCGGCTTTCTTCTTTGCCCTCAAGCCCCGTTGGGCGGTGCTCTACGCGATCTACGTCGCCGTCGCCCTGATCGTCACCGGCCTCTGGGCGATCTGGTCAACCAGCCCCGCCGGCGTCTTCACTTTCCCCAACAACGACGCCGACGCCGTGCTTCACCTAGCTACAGGGGCCCTCTTCGCCATCATCGCCGCGATCCAGCTCGGGTTGGATCGGCGCTAGCCACCTCAAGGGAGCCGGTCGCCGGCTCTCCGCCCGTGCTCTCGACGTCGGAAGACCAGCCAGGCGAACGCTAGGGCGATCGCCCAACCCAACAGGTTGAAAGGCGGGTCGAGAAGGCGGCCAATAGTGAAGGTGGGGATAAGGATCAGCAGCGTGAGCAACGAAAAGGCGTGAAGGAACTCGATTACGCGATGTTTTGTCTGCATCAACATCAGTATAGCCCGGTGATCAGGCCGAATAGATAGACCGTCGACCCGAGGCCAAATCCCGCCAGTCCACCGACGACCGCCAGCCGCTCTATTGACCGCGACGACCGCCTGAGGCAGGATCCGGCAACGACCCAGGCAAACGCTACGGCGGCCGAACAGAGGGTCGCGAATTCTGGTGCACCGGGATTTGGGGGCGTAGCCGCGAACACCTCCCGACCATTGCCCAACGCGCCATACACGTGGCGCGCACGGAGTCATGAAAGCGTCAAAAAGCTCCGCTGGTACCAGCCGCGCGCAACGCGAGAAAGAGGATCACGCCGCAGCTGACGGCCATGATCCCCATCTCGCGGCGGACGATCGCCAGGGCCAGCTCCTGCTGGGCATCGGCGGGGAGGGCTTCGAAGTCGACGTCGCCCAGCTCGCGCTCGGCGGCGCCGGCGCGGGCGCCCTCGGCGATCAGCGAGACGACCAGGGGCAGGATGCCGTAGAGGTAGTGCAGTTCATCGTCGGGCTTGTGGCCGGTGAAGACGAGTAGGCCACCCAGCATCACCTGCAGGAAGACGGCGGCCTGGGCGCCACGGAGCAGCAGCCAGAAGGGAACCGAGGAGCGGTCGCGCAACCAGGCGGTGCCGCCGATGGCGAAGGCGGCGAGGTTGAGAACGATGACTGCACAGCCAACTACTAGGTGGACGACCGCCACGGATCTATTTCCTCCCAAGAGGGTCGGGATTCGGCTTGCTGATGCGGAAAAGCACTATGTAGCAATGTGTTACAAGGTCGGTATATAACTCGTCGTGCAGGCGTGAGGCGCAACGAGTGTGTTGCGCGGGTCGCCCGCCGGAAAACCCGATCTACCAGTGCTGAAGAGCTACCTGCCGATTCTCGTCTTCGCCTTCCTCGGCGTCACCGTTGGGGGGGCCTTCGCGATGCTCAATCACGTGATCGGGCCGAAGCGTCCGAAGCGGTCAACGGCGGCGAGCCTACGCCAGTCGGAGCCGTATGAGTCCGGCATCCCGGTCCAGGCCTCGCACGGCCTGCGCTTCGGGGTCAGCTTCTACCTGATCGCGATGCTTTTCATCCTCTTCGATATCGAGGTCGTCTTCCTCTATCCGATCGGGGTCATCCTCAAGGGCGCCGACAGCATCTTCGTCTTGGGCGAGCTGGTCACTTTCATCGCTCTGCTGTTGGTCGCCTTCGTCTACGTCTGGCGCAAGGGGGCACTGGATTGGAAGTAGAACGACAGTCGATGCGTGAGCGCCAGCTGCGCGCCCGCGACATGCTGCGCGGCGACCTCGAGGGCGACGAGCTGGAGCGCTACGTCGAGCAGAAGGTGGTCCTAACCAACTTCGAGAAGATGCTCGGCTGGGCGCGCTCGAACTCGATCTTCCCGCTCACCTTCGGCCTCGCCTGCTGCGCGATCGAGGCGCCGATCTCGATCGTCACGGCCCGCTACGACCTCGCCCGCTTCGGTGCCGAGGCGCTGCGCGCCTCGCCGCGCCAGGCCGACATGATCATCCTCTCGGGCCGGGTCTCGATCAAGATGGCGCCGGTCGTCCGCCGCCTCTACGACCAGATGCTGGAGCCGAAGTGGGCGGTCTCGATGGGCGCCTGCTCCTCCAGCGGCGGCATGTTCTCCAACTACGCCGTGGTTCAGGGCGCCGACAAGTTCATGCCGATCGACCTGCACATTCCCGGCTGCCCGCCGCGGCCGGAGGCGGTCCTCTACGGCTTCACCAAGCTGCAGCGCAAGATCCAGGGCAACCCGGACCAGGGCTGGCGGGCGCGTTACCAGGCCGAGGGCAGTGAGGAGTGGGCCCGCGGTGGGCCGCGCAGCGCGCCGAGCGGCGAAGCGGCGGAGGCCTACAAGTCGGCCCGGGAGCTGCTCCGTGCCTGACGCCCCCGGACTGGAGCTGATCCGCGGCGAGATCGAGAACGACCACCCCGGCGCCGTCCTCGACACCGGCTTCGAGCACGGCCGCGCCAGCCTGGCGATCGCCCCCGAGCACCTGCTCGCCGTGCTCACCTGGCTGCGCGAGTCCCCCGGCCACGAATACCGCTTCCTCTCCAGCCTGCATGCCGCCGACTACCTGCCAGCCGAGCCGCGCTTCGCCGTGCACTACGAGCTACTGAATCGGGATCGGGTGGAGCGCATTCGGGTGAAGGCATTGCTGGCCGACCCCGCCTCTTCCGAGGGCGGTGCAGGGGATGGGGGGGTCGAGGACGCCCTCGCCCGCAGCGCCCCCCCATCCCCTGCGACAGGACCCGCGGATGAAGCGGCTCGTCTTCCGGAAATTGATTCCTGCGTGGGGCTGTTTCCGACCGCCGAGTTCCAGGAGCGCGAAGTCTTCGACTTCTTCGGAATCGTCTTCAAGGGCCATCCCGACCTGACCCGGATCCTCCTGCCCGAGGACTACGTCGGTTGGCCGCAACGGCGCGACTTCCCGGTCGGCGGAGAGCCCGTGACGTTCACCTACAACGAAAAGAACTATGGCTGAGCAGCTCGCGTCACAGAACGGCGAGCTAGTTGAGGACCGCACCTCTGAGGTGATGACGGTCAACATCGGGCCGCACCACCCGGCCACCCACGGCGTGCTGAGGCTGGTCGTCGACCTCGAAGGCGAGGTGGTCAAGGACCTCAAGCCGATCATCGGCTACGTCCACACCGGGATCGAAAAGTCCTGCGAGGACAAGAGCTACTGGAAGGTCATCCCCTTCGTCGAGCGGATGGACTACGTCTCCTACTTCTTCCAGATGGAGGCCTTCTGCGGCGCGGTCGAGCGGCTGATCGAGCTGGAGATCCCCGAGCGGGCCAAGCACCTGCGGGTGATCTTCCTCGAGCTCAACCGCATCCACTCGCACCTGGTCTGGCTGGGCACGACGGCGCTCGACCTCGGCGCGATCTCGATGCTCTGGTACTGCTTCCGCGAGCGCGACCGCATCCTCGACCTCTTCGAGATGGCAGCCGGCCAGCGCATGCACACGCGCTACTTCCAGGTCGGCGGCGTGATCGAGGACATCCCGGTCGGCTTCGAGAAGAAGCTGCGCGAGTTCATCGCCGAGATGCCGGTGCGGGTGGAGCAGTACCAGGCGCTGCTCGACCGCAACGAGGTCTTCCTCTCGCGGACCAAGAACACCGGCATCGTCTCGCGCGAGCGGCTGCTGGAGCTGGGCGTGACCGGGCCGCTGCTGCGTGCCGCCGGCGAGCCCTGGGACCTGCGCAAGGCCTTCGACTACCTCGCCTACCCCAAGTTCGACTTCAAGATCCCGGTCGGCACGATCGGCGACAACTACGACCGCTACCGGGTGCGCGTCGCCGAGATGGTCGAGTCGACGCGGATCATCGAGCAGGCGCTCGACGGCCTGCCGGAAGGGCCCTTCATCGCCGACGACCGCAAGTACGTGCTGCCGCCGCGCTCGGAGCTCTCGACCTCGATGGAGTCGCTGATCCACCACTTCAAGCTCGTCACCGAGGGCTACCGGGTCGGACCCGGCGAGATCTACTACGCGATCGAGAGCCCGCGAGGCGAGCTCGGCTGCTTCGTCCTCGCCGACGGCTCGGCGAAGCCGGCGCGGGTCCACTTCCGCGACCCCTCGTTCGTCAACCTGCAGGCCTTCAAGGACATGTCGGTCGACAGCTACATCGCCGACATGATCTGCAGCCTCGGCATGCTCGACCCGATCCTCGGCGGGGTGGACCGGTGAGCAGGACCATGCGAACCGGCCAGCGGGTCCTGTCGCAGGGGGAGGGGGGCCTGCGGGCAGTCCACGGGCTGTCCTCGACCCCCCTCTCCCTACGCCACCCGCTGGAGGTGCGGAATGGCTGAGCTGCCCGTCGATCAAGCGCTCACCCAGGGACGCGTGCCGGATCGAGCTCCCGAGGAGATTCCCGAGCTTCATCAGGTCGACTGCCCGGCGGAGCTGCGGGAGCGGATCGAGGAGCTGATGTCGCGTTACCCGGACCGCAAATCGGCCTCGATCCCGGCGCTCTGGGCGGTGCAGCGCCTCTACGGCTGGTGCACGCCCGAGGGGATCCGCCAGGCCGCCGCGGTGATGCGGGTGACGCCGGCCTACCTCGAGTCGGTGGCGAGCTTTTACGACCTCCTGCACACCGATCCGGTCGGCAGCCACAAGATCGCCGTCTGCACCAACATCAGCTGCTGGATGCGCGGCGGCGACGAGCTGCTGGATGCATTCAAGGCCGCGGCCGGCGAGGACGACGAGCGCTTCTTCGTCACCGGCTTCGAGTGCCTCGGCGCCTGCGACATCGCGCCGATGGCCTCGATCGACGAGCGCTACTTCGGTCCGCTCGAGGCGGCCGAGGCGCAGACCGCGATCGAGCAGCTGCGCGCCGGCGCCGAGGTGCTGCCCGAGAAGGCGCTGGAGAAGCGCCCGCTGCCGGGAGGCCCCGATGCCTGAGACGCGGATGCTGCTGAAGAACGCCGAAGACCCGGCGCTGCGCACGATCGACGGCTACAAGGGCTACGGCGGCTACGCCTCGCTGGAGAAGGCCTACAAGGAGATGGAGGCCGAGGAGGTCCTCAAAGAGCTCGAAGACTCGGGTCTGCGCGGGCGCGGCGGCGCCGGCTTCTCGATGGGCAAGAAGGCCTCCTTCCTGCCCCGCGGCGCAATGCGCAAGTACCTCTGCTGCAACGCCGACGAGTCCGAGCCCGGCGCTTTCAAGGACCGCGAGCTGATGCAGCGCAACCCGCACCAGCTGATCGAGGGGATCGCGATCGCCGCCCTCGCCGCCGGCGCCGGCCACGCCTTCATCTTCATCCGCGGCGAGTACGACTCGCAGGCCGACATCCTCGACGCCGCCGTCGCCGGGGCCTACGCGGCCGGCTACCTAGGCAAAGACATCCTCGGCTCCCACCACGACCTCGAGCTGGTCGTCCACCGCGGTGCCGGCGCCTACATCTGCGGCGAGGAGACGGCGCTGCTCGACGCGCTCGAGGGCAAGCGCGGCAACCCGCGCCTCAAGCCTCCCTTCCCCGCCGTGCAGGGCCTCTACGGCGGGCCGACGCTGATCAACAACGTCGAGACGCTCTCCAACGTGCCGCACATCGTCCGCAACGGCGCCGAGTGGTTCAAGGGCTTCGGCACCGAGCAGTCGCCCGGCACCAAGGTCGTCTCGGTCTCCGGCTGCGTACGGCGACCCGGCAACTACGAGGTGGAGCTGGGGATCCCGACCCGCGAGCTGATCATGGACCTGGCCGGCGGCCCGGCCGAGGGGCGCGAGGTCAAGGCCTTCTACCCCGGCGGCTCCTCCTCCCCGGTGCTCAAGGCCGAGGAAGGCATCGACCTCCCCTACAGCTTCGAGGCGATGGCCGAAGCGGGCTCGATGCTCGGCTCGGGCTCGATCATCGTCGCCGACGACCAGGTCTCGATCCCGCACATGGCGCTGCGCACGGCGCGCTTCTACCACCACGAGTCCTGCGGCAAGTGCACCCCCTGCCGCGAGGGCACCAACTGGACGGTGAAGATGCTGGAACGGGTGGTGCGCGGCGAGGCGACGCCGATGGACCTCGACATCGTCGCCTCGGTGCAGGAGAACATCATCGGCCACTGCCTCTGCGTGCTCGGCGACTCGATGGCGATGCCGGTCGGGGCGATGGTGCGCAAGTTCCGCGACGAGTTCGAGGACGTGATCGCCGCCGCGAGCGAAGGCGAGCCGGCGGTTGGCGAGCGGCTGCCGGTCGTGCAGGGCGCGCCCCAGACCCTGGGAGCGGCGACGTGAGCGGCAAGACGATCAACCTGATCATCGACGGGCGCGAGGTCAGCGCGACCGAGGGCGAGATGCTCCACGACGCCGCCAAGCGGGGCGACGTCGAGATCCCGGTCTTCTGTTACGAGCCGAAGCTGGGCGAGCCGGTCGGCGCCTGCCGCATGTGCCTGGTCGAGATCGAGGGGATCCCGAAGCTGCAGACCTCCTGCTCGACCCCGGTGCGCGACGGCATGGTCGTCCACACCCGCACCGACCAGGTCAAGCACGCGCAGAGCGCCGTGGTCGAGTTCCTGCTCGTCAACCACCCGCTCGACTGCCCGGTCTGCGACAAGGGTGGCGAGTGCCCGCTGCAGGACATCTCGATGGGCTGGGGCCCGGGCAAGAGCCGGATGACCGACCAGAAGCGCCACTTCGAGAAGCCGATCGAGCTCTCGCCGCTGGTCGCGATCGACCGCGAGCGCTGCATCCTCTGTTACCGCTGCGTGCGCTTCAGCCAGGAGGTGGCCGAGGACGAGCAGCTGCAGCTGCTCGAGCGCGGCGACCGCACCTTCGTCGGCACCTTCGACGACCGCCCCTACGTGGCGCCCTTCCACGGCAACATCACCGACCTCTGCCCGGTTGGGGCGCTGACCAACTACACCTACCGCTTCCGCGCCCGGCCCTGGGACATCGAGCAGGCCGGCTCGGTCTGCACGCTCTGCCCGAGCCAGTGCAACGTCAGCTTCACCGTCCGCGACGAGCAGGTGAAGCGGGTGATCGCCCGCGACAACGCCGACGTCGACGACGGCTGGCTCTGCGACCGCGGCCGCTACGGCTTCGAGATGTTCGGCGCCGATGAGCGGGTGCGCGGCCCGCGCCTGCGCGGCGGTGCTGAGGCAAGCTGGGAGGACGCGATCGCCAAGGCGGCCGCGGCGCTGGCGCACGGCGGCGCGGAGAGCGCGGCGATCGTCGGCGACGCCTCCAACGAGGAGGGCTACCTGGTCCAGCGCATCATGCGCGAGGCGCTGGACTCGCCCCACATCGACTCGCGCCCCTCGCGCGGCCCCGGCCGCGAGGCGCTGGTGCGGCTGGCGCAGCCCGAGATCAGCGCCCAGGGTCCGCGACATCGACGACGCCGGCGCGATCCTCGTCGTCGGCACCGACCCCCTGCACAGCTCCCCGATCCTCGACCTGCGCATCCGCAAGGCGATCCGCCGCAACGGCGCCAAGCTGGCGGTGGCCACGGAAGCGCCGACGACCCTGGACGGCGGTGCCGCCGCGATCGCGCGCTACGCACCGGGCGGCGCCGGCGCCTTCCTCGCCGAGCTAACCGCCGCCCTCACCGCCGACGGGACTCAAAACGAAGATATGGACCGTTCTGAGTCCCATCGGCCTGAGGAGATCGCCGAGACGCTCCGCGGTGCCGGGTCGGTCGTCGTTATCTGGGGCGACCGCATCGGCCGCGAGGGCGAGGGCGCCACCGCCGCCCTCCTCGACGTTGCCGCCGCCCTCAACCTTGCCGGCCAAGACGGCTCGGGCCTGCTGGAAGTCCCCGAGGTCACCAACGCCCGCGGCCTGCGCGAGGCCGGCTGCCTCCCCGACGCCGGTCCGGGCCTCTCTGCCATGAGTGGTCGATTTTCCACGTCAGGCGGGGAAAATCGACGTCTCGTCGGCAAGGCGACCGAGGAGATCCGCGCGGCGCTCGAGTCGGGTGAGCTGAAGACGCTCTTGCTGTTCGGCGTCGACCCGCTCCGCGACTTCCCGGACACAGAAGCTTGGAAGCGGGCCCTTGCGGCGGCCGACCACATCGTCGCCTTCTCGATGTTCGAGACGGCAACCACCGCTATGGCGGATGTGGTCTTCCCGTTGGAGACGCACGCGGAGAAAGACGGAACCGTCACCCATCCGGACGGCCGCCTCCAGCGAGTCCGCCCAAGCGCCTCCCGACCGGGAGACATCCGACCCAACTGGGGAGTCCTCGCGGAGCTTTCGCTCGCCTTGGGTCACGACACCGGCGTCTCCTCCCAGCCCTCAGCCTTCGCCGCCCTCGCCGACGCGGTCCCGTTCTACTCCGGCATCACCGACGCCGACATCGGTGGCCGGGGCATCCGCTGGCAAGAGGTCGGGGCTCGACGTGCTGCCTCGGAGCGCGCGGAGGAACGGCGTGGCCGGGGCCAGCTCCGCGGACGCACTCAGCGCGGAGTCGCTCACCGCGGGCGAAGTGGCGCAGCGCGCCAAGTTCCACCGAGGGACTCGACCGCCATCTCGATCTCGAGCGCGAGTACGGTCGCCGGACACCTCCGCGCGACGCTTCGCGACGGTCACTCGCGCTATCCACGTACCGAGATCTGTGGGCCGGCCCAATTACGGAGCTGAACCCGCCACTGCGCTTCCTGGCCGCCGCAGCAGCGCGTAGAGCTTTCCGTGTCCGACGCCGAACGACTTGGCCTGAGCATCGGCGACGAGGTCTCGGTGAGCCCAGAACGGCACAAGCGTGCGCGCCAAGGTCGCGATCAAGGAACGCGTCCCCGAGGGCACCTGCCTGCTGATCGAGGGCGTCGCCGAGGGCAACGCCAACGCCCTGCTCAACGGCGGCCCCGTCAGCGTCCAAATCGAGAAGATCCCCGCCCCATGACGCTGCCGATCGCCGACACCCAGTTCGTCGAAGCCACCTGGATCATGGTGGTCAAGAGCCTCGTCATCTTCGGCGTCATCTTCGGCATCCTGCCGCTGATGACGGTGCTCGAGCGCAAGCTGATCGGCCGCTTCCAGCACCGCTACGGTCCCAACCGCGTCGGCCCCTTCGGCCTGATGCAGCCGCTCGCCGACGTCGGCAAGCTGCTCTCCAAGGAGGCCTTCCGACCGGCCAACGCGATCCCCACGCTCTTCATCCTTGGGCCGCTGCTGCCAGTCCTCTCCGGCGTGCTCGGCACTGGCGATCATCCCCTGGGGCGACGTCCAGGACGGCGTCGGCCTCTATGGGATCGACGTGCCGATCGGCATCCTCTACTTCTTCGCCGTCGGCTCGATCGCCTTCTACGGCCTGCTGCTCGGCGGCTGGTCCTCGGGCTCCAAGTACAGCCTGCTCGGCGCGATGCGCGGCGCCGCCCAGCTGATCTCCTACGAGGTCTCGATGGGCCTGGCCCTGCTCGGCGTGATCATGATGGGCGGCTCGCTCTCGCTGGTCGACATCGTCCACGCCCAGGGCGACGCTCTGGTTCATCTTCCCCCAGTTCGTCGGCTTCCTGATCTTCATGCTGGCCGGCTTCGCCGAGACCAACCGCACCCCGTTCGACATGCCCGAGGCCGACGCCGAACTCGTCCAGGGCTTCATGACCGAGTACGGCGGCATGCGCTTCGGCAGCTTCCTGCTTGGTCGAATACATGGAGATCCTGGTCGTCTCCGGCGTCGCCGCGGCGATGTTCCTCGGCGGCTGGATGGGCCCGGGCCCGAGCTTCCTCGACCCGATCTGGATGCTGGCCAAGATGCTCGGCCTGGTCCTCATCTTCATCTGGGTGCGGGCGACGCTGCCGCGCCTGCGCTACGACCAGCTGATGAGCCTCGGCTGGAAGATCCTGCTGCCGCTGGCGACGCTGAATGTCCTCGTCACCGCGGTCCTGGTGGTGACGACATGAGCTACATGTCGACTTTTGCGTCCCATATAGGCGCATAAACTGCGCCAGGAGGTGAGCCGGTGGCTGAGTTCCCGTATCTGAAGGACCAGGACGTGGTCGAGGTCCAGCGCGGGCCCGAGCCGGGCGGCGTCGGCGGCGCCTACCGCGCCTTCGGCGAGACCCTGCGCGGGCTGAAGACGACGATGGCGCGCTTGATCGAGGGGCCGATGACGATCGAGTACCCCGAGGAGAAGACGCCGGTCTACCCGCGCTTCCGCGGCCGCCACAAGCTGCACAAGTTCGAGGACACCGACCTCGAGAAGTGCGTCGGCTGCTCGCTCTGCGCCGCCGCCTGCCCGGCCGACTGCATCCGCGTCGTCGCCGCCGAGAACATCCCGGGCGACCGCGTCTCGGCCGGCGAGCGCTACGCCGCCGTCTACGAGATCAACCTCTCGCGCTGCATCTTCTGCGGCTACTGCGAGATCGCCTGCCCCTTCGACGCGATCACGATGGGCCACGACTACGAGATGGCCGACTACGACCGCACCAACCTGATCTTCACCAAGGAGATGCTGCTCGCCGAGCCGATCGAGCGCACTCCGCTGCGGGCAGAGGGCGAGTAGATGGAAGCGGTCCTCTTCTTCGCGGCAGCGCTCGGCGCCCTCGGTGGCGCGGTCGGCGTCGTCGCCATGCGCAACCCCTTCTACGGCGTCCTCGCCCTGATCGTCCACCTCTTCTCCCTGGCGGTCCTCTTCCTGCTCCTCACCTCTGCCTTCGTGGCCGCAGCCCAGGTGGTCGTCTACGCCGGCGCGGTAATGGTGCTCTACGTCTTCGTCGTCGCCTACGTGGGCGGCGACACCGAGTCGGCCTGGGAGCCGATCCCCGGCCAGCGCTTCCTCGCCCCCCTCCTGGGCGCCGCCCTCTTCATCGAGCTCTCGATCGCCGTCCTCAGCTCCTCGCTGATGGCGCTGGGAACTCACGGACCTGACGTCAAGCCAGGCTTCGGCGACCCGGCGGCAATCGGCCGCCTGCTCCTTGAACGCTTCCTGCTGCCTTTCGAGGCCTCATCGATCCTGCTGCTTCTGGCTGCCGTGGGGGCCGTGGTGCTTGCCGGTCGCTTGGGGACATCTGGAACGAGCAAGGGGGCCGAGGGGGGGTCCTCAGAACACTCAGCACCGCAGGTGCGTTCTGAGGACCCCCCTCGGCCCCTTCCCCGCTGGAGGTGTCCCCTCGTGAACATCGAGTGGTACATCGTCCTCTCGTCCCTGCTCTTCGCAGTTGGAGCAATGGGCATCCTGATCCGCCGCAGCCCGGTAGTGATCCTGCTTTGCCTCGAGCTGATGCTCAACGCCGGAAACCTGGCCCTGGTCGCGTTCAGCCGCATGGTCGGCAACCAGCAGGGACAGGTCTTCGCGATCGTGGTGATGGTGGTGGCGGCCTGCGAGGTCGTAATCGGCCTCGGCCTGATCGTGGCGATCTTCCGCCGCAAGCTGCCGCTCGACGTCGATGAGCTGCGGGAGCTGCGCGGGTGAGCGCCACCGCCTGGGCCTGGCTGGTCCTGCTCTTCCCGCTCGCTCGGTTCGATCGCGATCGCGCTTGGCTTCAAGACCCTGCCCGCGAAGGCGGCCGGGGCGATCGGCACCGCCGCGATCGGCCTCGCCTTCCTCTGCGGCGTCGCCGCCCTGATCAGCCTGCTCGGCGAGCACCCCGAGGCGCGCCACCACGCCTCCTCGCTCTGGGACTACGCCAGCGTCGCCGGGCTCGACATCAAGCTCGGCATCTTCGTCGACCCGCTCTCGATCTTCATGGTCCTGATCGTCACCGGCGTCTCCACCCTGATCCACCTCTACTCGTTCGGCTACATGCAGTCCGACCAGGGCTACCACCGCTTCTTCAGCTACCTCAACTTCTTCGTCTTCTCGATGCTGCTGCTCGTCCTCGCCGGCAACTTCGTGCTCTTGATCGTCGGCTGGGCCTTCGTCGGCTTCGCCTCCTACGCGCTGATCAGCTTCTGGTACCGGCGGGGGACGGCGACCAAGGCAGGGATGAAGGCCTTCGTGATCAACGTCGTCGGCGACATCGGGCTGGTCCTCGCCGCCTTCCTGATCTTCCGCGAACTGGGCACCTTCGAATACAGCGAGGTCTTCGCCAAGGCGCCGGAGGTCTTCAGCACGAACGAGTGGACGATCACGGCGATCTGCCTGCTGCTCCTCGTCGGCGCCTTCGCCAAGTCGGCGCAGCTGCCCTTCCACACCTGGCTGCCCGACGCGATGGAGGGCCCCACCCCGGTCTCCTCGCTGATCCACGCGGCGACGATGGTCACCGCCGGCGTCTACCTGATCGCCCGCACCCACACGCTCTTCGTCCTCGCCCCCACCGCCGCCGACATCGCCGCCTTCGTCGGCCTGGCGACGCTGCTGGTCGCGGCCTCGATCGCGCTGGTGATGACCGACCTGAAGCGGGCGATCGCCTACTCGACGATGAGCCAGATCGGCTACATGATCGTCGGCGTCTCGATCGGCGCCTACAGCGCCGGCATGTTCCACCTGATGACCCACGCCTTCTTCAAGGCGCTGCTCTTCATGGCGGCCGGCTCGATCATCGCCGCGATGGCCAACGAGCAGAACATCGACAAGATGAGCGGCTTCGGCAAGGCGATGCGCTTCACTTCGGTGACGATGCTCTGCGGCGGCCTCGCCCTCGCCGCTTTCCCCGGCACCTCGGGCTTCTTCTCCAAGGACGAGATCCTCGCCTACGCCACCGCCCGCGGCGGCATGTACCTGATCTTCACCGTGCTCGGCTACTTCGGCGCCCTGCTGACCGCGATCTACACCTTCCGCCTGATCTTCCGCGTCCTCCCCGGCAAGCCGTGCCCCGAGGCGCAGGAGCTGATCGACACCGGCCACGTCCACCACGCCCACCCCTTCAACCCGGCGACGGGAGAAGAGGAGGACACCGAGGTCGGCTTCCCCGGTGCCGACCACCACATCGCCGAGCAGTCGCTGCCGATGCGGATCGCGATGGGCGTGCTCGCCTTCGGCGCCCTCTTCGCCGGGCTGGTCCAGGTACCCGGCGTCGACGACCTGGTGACCAAGTTCCTCGACCCGGTCTTCGCCGACTCGCCGCTGGCCGAGATCCACCCCTCGATCGCCGCCGACTGGGTCGGGCTGGCGATCGGCGCGGCGATCTCGCTGGCCGGGATCGGCATCGCCTACTTCCTCTACGTCGCCCGGCCGGAGACGCCCGCGGCGCTGCAAAAGCGCTTCGGCGCCCTGCACACCTTCCTCCACAACAAGTGGTACTTCGACGAGGCGATCGACTTCCTGATCGTGCGCCCGGCGCTGGCTATCGGCCGCTTCGCCAACCGGGTCTTCGAGCGCTTCGTCGTCGACGGTCTCGTTACCGGCACCGAGGACCTCGTCGGCGGCAGCGGCCGCCTCGTCCGCGTCGTACAGAGCGGCTTCGTGCGCAGCTACGCGCTGCTGCTGATCGTCGGCTTCGCCGGGCTCGCCCTCTACTTCCTGCTGAGCAGCTCATGACCAACTCGCTGCTCTGGACACCGCTCGCCTTCGGCCTCATCGGCCTCTTCATCCCGAAGCGGCTGACCGGTTGGTGGGCGACGCTGGGCGCGGTCGTGACGCTGGGCATCGCGATCGGGATGGTCGCCGGCTTCGACTCCAGCGCCGCCGGCCTGCAGGACACCGTCGACGTCAACTGGATCCCCGGCCTCGGCGTCGACTACAGCCTCGGGGTCGACGGCCTCAACGTCTTCCTGATCCTGCTGACGACGGTGCTGTGGACGGCGGGCACGGCCTTCGCCGCCTTCCGCGAGCAGGACCGCCCCCACCTCTTCTTCCTGATGATGCTGGTCGGCGAGACCGCGACCCTGGGCTCGTTCCTGGCCCAGGATCTGCTGCTCTTCGTCCTCTTCTTCGACCTGATGCTGGTGCCGTTCTACTTCCTCTTCGGCGCCTGGGGAACGGACCGCGAGGGCGGCCCGTCGGCCTCGGCGGCGACGCTGAAGATGATCGTCTACACCCTGATCGGCTCGCTGCTGATGCTGGTCGCCGCGATCGCCACCGCGATCATCGCCGCCGACGGCGGCAAGATCACCTTCTCGATCGCCGAACTCGCCCAGCACCCGCTCGGCGAGGGCAGCCAGCGCTGGATCTTCTGGTTCTTCGCCGCGGCCTTCCTGGTCAAGATGCCGGCCTTCCTCCTGCACGGCTGGATGCCGGACGCCTACCGGGCGGCGCCGCTGCCGGCGCTGGCGGTCTTCTCCGGCGTGCTGGCCAAGGTCGGCGCCTACGGCTTCCTGCGAGTCGTGCTGCCGCTCTTCCCCGACGCCACGGTCGAATTCCAGGAGGTGCTCCTGGTCATTGCCCTGGCCTCGATCCTCTACGGCTCGGTGATGGCCTTCACCCAGACCAACGTGCGGCTGATCGCCGGCTACTCCTCGGTCGCCCAGCTCGGCTTCATCACCGCCGGCATCTTCGCCCTCTCCGCCGATGGGGCCGACGGGGCGATCCTGCAGATGGTCAACCACGGCCTCGTCGTCGCCCCGCTCTTCGTCATCGTCGCGATCCTTGCCGAGCGCTCCGGGACCGAGGACCTCCGAGAAATGGGCGGCATGGCAATGAAGGCGCCGGTCCTCGCTGCCCTCTTCCTCATAGTCACCCTGGCGACGCTGGCGATGCCCGGCTCGGCCAACTTCGTCGGCGAGTTCTACATCCTCAACGGCCTCTTCGACTCCAAGATCGTCTTCGCCTTCGTCGCCATCACCGGCGTCGCGATGAGTGCCTACTACGCCCTGCGCCTCTACCAGCGCACGATGCACAATCGCCGCCCCGACGGCCTCGAATCGCGTGAGATCGGGCTGCGCGATGGCCTCGTGCTGGTCCCGCTTGTCATCTGCATCCTGGGCCTGGCGCTCTACCCGCAGTTGATCCTCAAGCGCACCGATGCCTCAGTGGCTAGTTCCGTGGCGGCGACCGAAGGGCCGTCTGGGGAGTCCCCAAAAACACTTAGCACGAAGCGGCCGCTAAGTCCGGGAGAGCAACCCCCGCAGCTCCGCGAAGCTGCGTTTTTGGGGACTCCCCAGACGGCCCCCGACCCCACCAAGGCAAGCCAATGAACTTCAACGCTCCCCACATCGACTACGCCGCCCTCTCGCCAGTCCTGGCCCTGACAGTCGGCCTCTGCGTCGTCCTGCTCAGCGGGGTGTTCAAACCAGTGCGCCGCTTCGCCCCGGACCTGACGCTGGTCACCCTCGCCGCCACGGCAAGCCTCCTGATCTGGCAGTGGGGAGACACGACCGAGCTCGTCTCGGGCGCTCTGCGGCTCGACGGCCTGGCGATCTCGATCTCGCTGATCGCGATCCTCACCGCGGCCTTCGCCGTGCTGTTCTCGATACGAGAGCCGGCCGCCGAGGAAGCTGGCAAGGGCGAGTACCACGCGCTGCTGCTCGGCTCGGTGCTCGGCATGGTCCTGCTCGCCCAGGCGCAGAACCTGGTCACCTTCTTCGTCGCGATCGAGACGCTCTCGATCCCGCTCTACATCCTCTGCGCGACCAATATGCGCCGGGAGAAGTCGCTCGAGTCGGGGCTCAAGTACCTGATCGTCGGCTCGCTCGGCTCGGCGACGCTGCTCTACGGGATGGCCTTCCTCTACGGCGGCTCGGGCTCAACCGACTTCGCCGGGATCGCCGCCGGGATCTCGCAGAAAGGCGTCCTCAACGATCCGCTTGTCCTGATCGGCATCGCGATGGCCGCGGTCGGGCTCGCCTTCAAGACCTCGATCGCGCCCTTCCACCAGTGGACGCCCGACGTCTATGAGGGCGCGCCGAGCCCGATCACCAGCTTCATGGCGGTGGCGACCAAGGCCGCCGCCTTCGCCGTCTTCATCCGCTTCTTCGACGTCGCCCTCACCTCACAGGCAAGCGAGTGGCAACCCGCGCTGGCAGTGCTGGCGGCGATCTCGATCGTCGTCGGCAACGTCGGCGCGCTCGGCCAGAACTCGCTCAAGCGCCTGCTCGGCTACTCCGGCATCGCCCAGGCCGGCTACATCCTCGGCGGGCTCGTCGTCGCCTCAGAGGCGGGCGTCAACGCGATCGTCTTCTACCTCGCCGGCTACGCCTTCATGAACCTCGCCGCCTTCGCGGTCGTCATCGCCCGCGAGCGCGAGACCCCCTTCGGCGACGACATCGCCGCCGTGCGCGGCCTCGGCGCCGAGCGGCCGCTGCTTGCCTGGCCGCTGACGATCTCGATGCTCGGCCTCGCCGGCCTGCCGGCCACGGTCGGCTTCATCGGCAAGCTCTACCTGATCGAGGCCCTGGTCGAAGGCGACTACACCTGGCTCGCCGTCTTCATCGCGATCGGCACGATGATCTCGCTCGCCTACTACCTGCGGGTTGTGGCGGCGATGTGGATGCGGCCCGAGGGTGGCACCGCCGCCACCCCGGCGATCGCCGGCGCCTCGCCCGAGGCCGATCCGATCGACCCCGAGGCAGGCCGCCGCATCTACCTCGTCGCGCCCGCCCTGCTCGCCGCCGCGGCCGTCGTCTTCTTCGGCGTCATCCCCCAGCCGCTGGTCGAGTTCGCCGAACACGCCGGCGCCGCGCTTTTCTAGACAAGGACAGGCCTACTTGTCCAGTTGACGCCGCCCGGCCTTAGTATGGCCGCGATGAAGCGGCTGGCCAGCAAGCTGACCTTCGCCAACGTGATGTCGGTGACGGCGGTCTTCATCGCCCTGGGTGGCAGCGCGATCGCGATCACCCAGCTCCCCAAAGACAGCGTCGGGGCCAGGCAGATCAGGACGGGCGCGGTGCGTTCGGCCGAGGTCAAGGACTTCTCCCTGCAGGCTGATGACTTCGCCAAAGGCTCGCTCCCCGCCGGCGCGACGGGCCCAAAGGGGGAGCAGGGCCCTGCGGGACAACCCGGCACCCAGGGCGCTACCGGAACGCCGGCGACGAAGATCTACGCCTTCGTGCGCACCGGAGGGTGCTGTGGCGGAGCGCCACCGCTCGACCCGCCCGCAATCATCAACGGGCACGGAGTGACTGCGGCGAAAATAGGCGGCACGGGTCAGTACGAAGTGACCTTCGACACCAGCCTCCTCCCGAGCGGAAACGTGTCGAACTGCGTTCCGCTCGTCAGCGAGGGGTCTCAGGACGCCGCCTTCCCGCTCGCCGGCGAGATCTCCGTCGGCCACCCCAGCGGCATCCCCGCCAACAGGCTGCTCGTCCTCTTCAGGGACAGTGCGGGAACGCTGAAAGCCCTCCACAGCGGCGGCGGCTCAAGCGGTTTCAGCATCGCCCTCCTCTGCTGACTTCGCCCTTTGGGCGCATACGGAGCACTAACCGCGAAGTCAGCGATAAGGTCGTCGCATGGGAGAACGGCCGCGCGCGCTCGGCGCCGCAACAATGTGCGAGGCGTTTCAACTAACCGCCACGGAGTGGGCGGAGGGCCCGGCGCTGCGTCTGAAGGACTCCGACTACGAGGCGTCGTGGGGGGACTACGCCGACGCGGTTCGCAAGCGGGCCGCCGGGTTGGCCGCGCTCGGGGTGACGCGCGGCGACACGGTCGGCTTCATGCTGGTCAACCGGCCCGCACTGCACCTGACCGATGCCGCCGCGATGCACCTGGGGGCGACCTGCTTCTCGGTCTACAACACGTCCTCGCCGGAGCAGATCGAGTACCTGGTGCGGGACGCTGAGAACCGGGTGATCGTCACCGAGCAGGGATTCCTCGACACCGTGCTGGCAGCAAAGGAGAGGGTCGAGACGCTCGAGCACGTGGTCGTCGTCGATGGCGAGGCGCCCGAGGGGACGATCTCGATCGATGAGCTGGAGGCGATCGGCGAGCCGGCCTTCGACTTCGAGGCCGCCTGGCGCGCGGTCGAGCCCGCCGACGTGCTCTGCCTGATCTACACCTCGGGGACGACCGGGCCACCCAAGGGCGTGCAGCTGACCCACGCCAACATGGTCGCCGTCTGGCGCGCCTGCGACGAGGTCCAGCCGACCGCGCCGGGCGGGCGGATGATCTCCTTCCTGCCCAGCGCCCACATCGCCGACCGCTGGGCCGGGCTCTACGCCCAGATGATCTACGGAAGCTGCGTTTACTGCTGCCCCGATCCGCGCCAGATGGTCGCCTACTCGATCGAGGTCAAGCCGACGGTCTGGGGCGGCGTACCGCGGATCTGGGAAAAGCTGAAGGCGGCGATCGAGGTCGGCATCGCGGCCCAGCCCGACGAGGCAAAACGCGACGCGACCGTGGCCGCGATCGAGCTCGGCCGCCGCCGCGCTCGCGCCCAGATGGACGGCGGCGTGCCCGCCGAGCTCGAGGCCGAGTGGCAGCGTGCCGACGAGCAGGTGCTCTCGGGGATTCGCGCCATGCTCGGCCTCGACCAGGTCGAATCGTTCGTCGTCGGGGCCGCGCCGACCCCGCCCGAGGTGCTCGAGTTCTTCCTCGCCCTCGGGATCGAGATCCGCGAGACCTGGGGGATGTCGGAGACCACCGCGATCACGACGCTGAACCCGCCCGGCGGCGTCCGGGTCGGCACCGTCGGCCCGCCGATCCCGAACACCGAGGTGAAGCTGGCCGAGGACGGCGAGGTGATGGTGCGCGGGCCCCAGGTCATGGCGGGCTACCGCAACATGCCGGAGAAGACCGCGGAAGCGCTGAGCGAGGACGGCTGGCTGCTGACCGGCGACATCGGCGAATTCGACGAGGCGGGCTACCTGCGGATCGTCGACCGCAAGAAGGAGCTGATCATCAACGCGGCCGGCAAGAACATGTCGCCGGCCAACATCGAGGCGAAGCTGAAGGCGGCCTCGACCCTGATCGCCCACGCCGTCGCGATCGGCGACAACCGCCCCTACAACGTCGCCCTGATCGCACTCGACCCCGAAAGCCTGGCGGCGCGGGGGGTCGAGGCCGGCGATTCCGCGGTCGCGGACGAGATCGCGCAAGCCGTCGAGGCGGCCAACGCGCGTCTCTCGCGGGTCGAGCAGATCAAGCGCTACGAGCTGCTCTCCGGCGAGTGGGTGCCCGGCGGCGAGGAGCTGACGCCGACGATGAAGCTGAAGCGGCGGCCGATCGAGCGCAAGTACGAGGCGGAGATCGAAGCGCTGTACGCGTAGGCGCCGCCCGCGTCGCCGATCGGCGACCTGAAAGGGTCCCCCGATCGGGGTCCTGCTGACAACCGCCGCGATCGCGATCTCCGTCGGGGTCGGCGTCGCCTCCGAGCACCGCTGGCCGACCGGCGCGGCGATGGCCGCGCGGCGGGCGCTGACCCTGCTGCTCTACGTCTTCCTGCCGCCGGTGATCTTCTTCAACATCGCCAAGGCGGACATCGATCTCAGCCATGGCGTCGGCCTGGCGCTGGGGATCCTCGCCTCCTCGCTTGGCGCACTGCTCGCCTGGTGGGTCGCCAGCCGGGTGCTGAAGCTGCCGCGCTTCCAGGTCGGCGCGGTGGTCTGCACCGTGCTCAGCGTCAACACCGGCTACCTCGGCTACCCGCTGACCGTGGCCCTGCTCGGCCGCGACCAGCTCTCCACCGCGGTGCTCTACGACGTCCTCGTCACCGGCCCCTGCCTGCTGCTCGGCGCCTTCGCCGTCGGCGCCGCCTTCGGCACCAAGGCGGGCGAAACGCCACGCCAGCGGGTCGGCGCCTTCTTCACCCGCAACCCGGCGCTCTACGCCGCGATCGCCGGCATCCTCGCCCCCAAGGCGCTGGCGCCAGATCTGCTCGTCGACATCTCGCAGGCGCTGATCGTGGCGATCCTGCCGATCGGCTTCTTCGCCGTCGGCGCCACCCTGGCCGAGAACGCCGAGCACGGCGAGCTGCCGATGCCACCGCCGATGACCCGCCCCGTGGCGCTGGCGATCGTCACCCGCCTCGCCGTCGTGCCGGGCTTGCTGATGCTGATGGCGGCACCGCTGATCGACCTGCCGGCCGCCTACCGCCTGCTCTCGGCAATGCCCTCGGGCCTCAACTCGCTGGTCATCGCCCACGCCTACGGCCTCGACATGGAGATCACCGCCGAGGCGGTCACCTGGTCGACCGCGATCGTCGTCGGCGCCGCCCTGCTGTCACTGTTGTTCTGATGCTGCACCACGTCGGGATCGAGGTCACACCCGCGGACGTCGAGCGCTCGGTCGAGCTCTGGCAAGTCCTCGGCTTCGAGCTGGTAAAGCCGCCCGCCTCGCTCAGTGAGTTCACCTGGCTGGAACGGGACGGCACGCAGGTCCACCTGATGCCGACCGAGTCGCCGACGGTGCCGCCGCGCGGCCACACCGCTGTCGTCGTTGCCAACTTCGATCGTGCCTTCGCCGAGCTGGCCGAGCACGGCTTCGAGGTCGAGCGCCGCCGCGAACACTGGGGCGTGCCGCGCGCGGTCGTGATCGCCCCCGCCGGCCACCGGGTCGAGCTGATGGCCTCTCCGCCTGGTCGACGCGCCTAGCTGGTGTCGACCGGAACTTCGTTACCCGCGAAGTCCAATGCGTAGTCGACGGAACGGGTAGCCAGAGCGCGTGTCAACTCGATCGCTACTCGAACCTCATCCCTAGCACCAATCTCGGTCTGCTCCGCCCTAGCAAGCAGTGTTTCGATCGCAGCTTCGTGAACCTTGCCCTGAGCGCAAGCAAGTAGTAGCTCGGGGATCAAGATCTCCTGATCCTCTGGGGTAGCCCTCTCAAGCAGGGTTGCAATCACACGTTCGGCTTCCGCAGACTGCCAGCCCCACCAGCTCTCGTGGGCATGCAGCCAGCGCAACGCCGCCGCCAGGATCAGCGGGTCATAGTAGGAACGCGCGATGCCCGCTAGGTCGAAGACGCGGAACTCCGGCGCGGCATGCTCCCCAGCCTGATCGCGGGCCAGCGCCATCGAAGCTGCGAGAGCAGCGTAGACCGAACGAGCGTCGAGCCGCTGGCCAAAGATGGAGTTGCGGGTCAGGCGGGCATCTCGCGGAGCGCCGTAGAAGAGCGAAGCCGGCTGCCCATCCGGCTCGCTTTCGCCGTTACAGAGTCGCAGGCGCTGCTCGAAGAGCTCGGTAGCTTGCTGGCTGAGACCAGAGCGATCGAGCGTCTGCAACAGCGTCCGCTCCTCGGTGAGCGGGGAGCGGTCCGGAAGGACGCTATTGAAACCCGCCAGCAGGGCAGCACCAAATGAATTCTGCAGTGTCTCCCATTCTCGTGCGGTGGCCGGGCGCGCGTGAAGGACCAGTCCCTGGGCGTCGAGGTCGTGCTCGGGGTGCGTGTGCTGAACCGAGACCAATGCCTTCTGCAGCGACCATCCCGAAACCGCACCCAGGGCAAAGATCGTTACGGTTTGGGCCTCGGCGAGACGCTCCTTTACCTGATCGTCGAAACCCTCTTCCACGATCGAAAACTCAAGTGGCTCCTGGCCGGGGGCGACTACCGGCTCAATCGCCTTCCAAAATTCCTCAAAACCGGGCCACTCAAGCTCATGCTTGGGAACCAGGACCAGATCTGCCTCGCGTCGAAACCCTTCGCCGGCATCCTCGAGCACGGCTGACAGTCGTTTCCGTGCGAGCTCCCGGAAATCCTCTTGGAGTATCAACTCGTCGAGACGAAGGCGGATCGGCATCGGCCCGCTCGCGCGTAGGGCAGGCACGGGTGCAGCCGAGCGGCTCTCGACGGCAATCGCCGAATGTGTCGAGCAAATTTGCCACAGCCTCCAGTTGGCCCTCGCATCCGTAATAGCCGGCATAATCGGCCGTAGCTGGGCGGGCAACATGCCGTCGAAGGTGTACGGATTAATGGGGATGATGCGAGCGCGTTTTGCACTGCGACAGTCCTCACATTCATCTTTGCTAACCGTGCCACCACGCAACAGCGGCTGCCCGCCGGGCAAGGGCGACCAGGTCGAAATCTCTGAACGATTGGGGGGCTTACCCTTGTCCAGCATGACAACCACGAGGGGCTCAGAGAGACTCTCTACTTGTCGGTCGATAGCGGTGACAACGCGGTCACGGACGGCGCCGGAGGAATTGACCGAGATCACCGCGATCACACGTCCTTTGTCACCGGCAGCGATTTCAACTGCTGTATCGACGTCGACGTGGGTCCGCGGGTACTGATCGAGAACGGCAACCGATCCAGGCGCACAATCTTCTTCGACCATGAGCCTCTGCACCGCCTCAACGACCGGCGTCAGTGTTCCGGTATCGATAACAAAGCCTGTATGGGGGCGCACCCACTCCAGCAACCAACTGGCGAGCACGCGAGCATCACGAGGTGCCCGAATCGCGTCGCCGAGCTTGACGAACTCGGGTGCGTGCTCCCCCGAGGGGAGGCGAAAGTGGTACCGCTGCGGCCTCCAGATCGCCTTACCCCAATGCAGCAAAGCCTCCAACTCAATGGCCCTTGCGGCCTTTAGGTCGATCCTGGGATCTCCGTGAAGAGGAACAAGCTCTGGAGGGCGGCCAAGCGGTTGTTTCAGCAGGGCAGCTTCCATGGGCAGGTCCCAGCGTTCGAGAATCGCCCTCAGCTCCGCCTCGCCGCCATCGGCAGCCATCCGAAAGAGGAGCTGCGCCCTGGGCTCACGCAATACGGTCGGTGGCAGCTCTCGGATTCGATCTGCCTCGCTACCGGTCGAGATATCGACAAATACAACACTTCCTTTCCCGCGCGGCACATTGAAGGCTCGGACTCCTCCGCTACGAATGGAGACGTACGCATGCGGACTGGCTGACGACCCCATGCGGAACGCTTAGTCCCGCAGGGGCAGACGCAAAGAAATCACGCTGCCCGCGACAGCGGTGGGTCCATCGTTCACCGACACCTCTTGGCCAACCGAAACACTCGCGCCTTTTACGGCCACGAACATCGTGCCACCATTCTCCTGGACGAGTTGAGTGAGCCTCGCGAGGCCAACCCCCCTGGCCCTGCCCCACTGCGGCAACTCTCCTTTAAGCAGGGCGGGTAGGAGTTGAGAATCGGCTGACGCATCGGCGAGCTTTGACCGCAGAGTCGTCGTGATGCCTGCCCCTGTATCGAGGACAACCAAGACGAGCGCGCGGGGCTCTGCATCGGCCTCTCGCTCCAACTCAAGCCGCACGAGGGAGGTTACGGAGGGCGTTTGCTCGGTAACAGCATGCTCGGAGACGTTGACGACCAGCTGATCAAGGGCAAAGCCGACATATCTCAGACATGGCACGGAATCATCGTCGCCACCCATCTGCCTGCCGAGCCAGCGCCGGACAAGCCGGGTAATGCTTGACGGTCCAGGAGGTGTCGTAGTTCGATGGGCGTTAAGAAAAATCGCGTGAGTAGGGCCGAATAGTCCGCTGGACTCGTCATCCTCGTCACGAAACATTGCTGCCCGAAAATCGCGGGTGCCAGGCGTCCAGGTCGCGCCAACGCCCGGGGCGTTCAAGGGTGAGCCGGGGTCGGCGAAAGTGGTGGCTCCGCTGCGAGACCCAAGCGCGGCTGCCAGGCCCGAGCGGAAAACATTCGCGAGCAACGCCTCGTCAGAGTCGTGACTGACGCGGATTGGAATCTCCTTAAGACTCGTCATCAAAGCGCCCGCAAAGACCGCGCTGGCGCCAGGGTCCGGACGTTCGTGAAGACGCAGTGTCAATTCCAGCGGATCCTGCTCGGTGCTCTCGCTTCCGCGGCGCTGCAACTCGTCGAGACTGGTCGAATCCAGACTTTCGAGCGCAAACATCGTCATCGCCTCCTCCCGGTATTCCGTCGCAGACTCCCGGTTTGGTCAGACCGTAGACGGACAGGCACAAAGTGACTGTCCCAGCAGGTTCGGACGGACATCGTGAGGGTCGACATATGGCGTATCTAACTAACAACAACGCGAGTCCGCAGTCTGGAGCGCACCCTTCGACCCCTGTCGCTTGAACGGGTGGCGCAAAGGCTCCGGTCGCCGCGTCCGTGGCTACGATGCCCTGGTGCGTTACCCGGTCGAAGACTTCAGCGAGGCGGAGCGAGCCCTGCTCGCCCCCCATTTCACCAACCTCGACCGGCCCGTGTTCGCCCTGGTCAACCTGCCGGAGACCGTCAAGGGAGCGCTTTTTGCCCGCTACTCCCGCTATTCCGGGACCGTGCGCCGGCTCTACCTCGAAGAGTTCGCCGAGGATGCCGAGGCCGGAGCAAGGCCCTTCGACGGCGCCGAGGGAGAGCGTGCGGCGGGGCTCTACGAACGCGTCTTCCTTGGCTACGGCGACGACTCGATCGCCCAGGTCGGCGGTGCTCACGTCGCCTGCGAGTGGGTCTCGAACGTGCTCACCAAGGTGCTGCAGCGCGGCCGCCTCGCCGCCTACCTCGAGCAATCGACCCGCTACATCCCCTACGACAAGCCGATGTCCGAGGACGGCGGCTACCGCTACTACGCCAACGCGGAGCTCGGCCCCGAGTTCGGCGCGGCGATGGACGAGGTCTTCTCGATCTACTCGGCCTCGCTGCGCCAGGTCGAGGGCTGGGCGGCCGAGCGCTGGCCCCGCGGCGACGACGAACCCGAGGGGCCGTGGCAGCGCTCGATCCGGGCCAAGGCGCTCGACCTGCTGCGCGGCCTGTTGCCGGCGGCGACACTGAGCCACGTCGGCATCTACGCCTCCGGCCAGGCCTATGAGCAGATGCTGCTGCGGCTGATGGCCTCGCCGCTGCCGGAGGCGCGCGAGTACGGCGGCATGATCCTGAACGAGCTGAAGCAGGTGATGCCCAGCTTCGTCTCCAGGGTGGAGCGCCCCGACCGCGGCGGCGAGTGGGTCGCCTACCTGCGGCAGCGCCGCGAGCAGACCGAGCAGTGGGTCTCGCGGCTCGGTCTCGACCGGCGCGGCAGCGGCGGGGCGAGCCCGTCGGTCGAGCTCGTCCACGTCGACGGCAGTGAAGAGAGCCTGCTCGCTGCCTGCCTGCTCGAGTCGGCCTCAGTGCCCGAGACCGAGGTGCTCGCCCGCCTCGACGTGCTCGATCGCGACGAGCGGGCCGAGCTGCTGGCGGCGATGGTCGGCGAGCGGGCCAACCGCCGTCACCGCCCCGGCCGTGGCTTCGAGGCGCTGCGCTACCGCTTCGAGATCGTCTCCGACTACGGAGCCTTCCGCGACCTGCAGCGCCACCGCATGCTCACCGTGCAGTGGCAGCGCCTCGGGCCCGACCTCGGCGCCGGCATCCCCGACGAGGTCCGCGAAGCCGGCGCCGGCGAGGAGTTTGAACGAGCCCTGGAGATCTCCCGCAACGAGTACGAGCGCCTGGTCGACGCCGGCCTGCACGAGCAAGCCCCCTACGCGCTCAGCCTCGCCTACCGCATCCGCTACACGCTCGACCTCAACGCCCGCGAGGCAATGCACCTGATCGAGCTCCGCTCCGGTCGCGAGGGTCATCCCACCTACCGCGCCGTAGCCCAGGCGATGCATGAGCGCATCGGGGCTATCCACCCCAGCATCGCTGCGGCAATGAGCTTCGTCGACACTTCGCAAGAGCCCCGCCTGGAGCGCATCATGAGCGAGATCCGGACACATCGGAAACAAGCCGCCGCAGAGCAGTCCCGGTAGGGGTTCCGCCTAACTTTTTTGGGGAACGGCTAGGGCCGTCCGAGGGTGGCGGTCGCAAAAAAGTGCAAGACGCTCCACCCCTACCGGGACTGCTCTGTCCCGGTTGGATCCTCGGGCTCCTCTAGCTTCGGCAGATCCTCCGGCTCCTCCAGTTGAGGCGGAGCGCCGCCGTTGTCCTCTGGCGATGACTCCATCGCCGCGGCCGCTTTGTCGCCCGGGGTGGGCCAAGCAATCGCTTCGCCGGCGGCCCAGGCGGGTGGGAGGCTGTCGCGGCGCAGCAGCAGGATGCCGAGGTAGACGAACCAGAGCAGGGCGAACTGGAAGAAGAGGAAGGAGACGGCGCCGAGGGCCATGCCGAGCGAGCCCCAGAAGCGAGTGAGCAGGCCGACCCGCATCGCGTAGAGGCAGGTGTAGACCATCGCCACGGCAAAGCCGATCTGGCCACCGAGGCCGAAGCCGGCGGCGAGCGGGCGCAGCGGGGCGTCGCTGATTGCTTCATTGGCGATGTCGTCGGCGCGATCGCTGTTCAGCGCCACCCCCTTGGCGACCAGGTGAGGCACTTCGTTGGTGACGAAGTCCGACGCCGCGTGCAGGGTCGAAACGCCACTGAGGATGGCGAGGATGGCGAGGAAGATTGGTGCGGCGATGACCACGCCGACGAGCTGGCCGCGCATGCGCTCACTGCGCGCCTTGGCGCTGCGGAAGAGGTAATAGAGCGGCACGGCGAGCAGGCCGACGCCGATCGCCTGCAGGATGCTGGAGATCAGCTGCGAGGAGCGATGGGCCTCGACGTTGCGCAGCAGCTCGGAGTCGCCACTGGCGCTGCCAACCCCCTGCGACGCCACGATGATCGCGGCGATGACGAAGATGACCGAGGCGAGCGCGGTGAGGGCGGCTGGGGTGGCCCAGCGCTCCTCCCAGGCCAAGACGTCTCGTCTGTTCACGGCGCGTACGCTACCGGCGATGAGTTCGACGCGAGCTAGCGAGCGCACACCCGTGGTGCCCCTCGAGGCGGGAGCCGGTCCGGAGAACCCGCCCTGTCCGGCCTGCGGAGAGCCACTCTTCGGCTGGATCGACTCGCGACCGGGCCTGCTCGGGCCGGTGCGGCGTTGTGAGAGCTGCGGCCTGGGAGTGGTCGGCGAGGCGGGCGGGGCCGAGAAGGCGCTCGCCGCGCTCGACCGGCTCGGCAGCGCCGAGGGCGTGCGCATCGCCGACCGCGCCGGCTTCGCCGCCTGGATCGGCGGCGCCGGCTGGGCGGGACTCGAGCCCGAAAGTCGCTACCTGTTCACGACAGAGTCGGTGCGGCGCCTCGTCGCCAACCGCGACCAGGTCGTCACCAGGGCCCGCTGGGCTCCCGGCGCCGGCGTGGCCGTGATGTGGCAAACCGTGCTCAACGGCTTCACCTTCGGCCGCAACGTCGCCCTGGCAGCCCTGGGCCGAGGCACGGCCGCGCAGGCCGAGCGCCCCTGGCAGCGCCGGCTCGACGCGATGATCTGCGTCGTCGTCGCGATCCCGGCTTTCGTCGCGGCCATGCTGCTGGAGCTAGTCGCGGCAATCTTCCGCCGCGGTTCCGCGAGGTCCCTCCGCCTCGACTTGCTCTGACGCCATCCCGTCCCGGTAGGGGTAGAGCGTCTTGCACTTTTTCGCGGCTGTCCTCAAGGCGACAGCCCGTCAGCGCTTCACGAAAAAGTTAAGCGAAACCCCTACCGGGACGGGATGGCGCTAGGACAACCCTTCGCGCGCCTCGCGCACCAAGGTGACCGCCTCGGGAAAGAGGACGCGGATCGCGTCGCGCACCTGCATCGCCTGCTGGTCGGGATCGCCGGTGAGGTCGAGCTGGCCGATCGAGGCGACGGTCATCTCGACCGCGAGCTTGATCGCGTTGTCGGCCCAGGCGACGCGCTGGGAGGACTGCATCTGCTCCGAGAGCTCCTCCATGCGAGCGCGGAACTCGTCAGGGTCGCCGAAGAGGTTGAAGGGGCTGCCCTCCATCTCGCACATGAATAGCAGAAGGCGGTTGCGGTGCAAAGTCGCGACACCCTGCGCGCCACTCGCGCGTCCCTCCTCCCTAGCGTCGCCAACGTGGATCGTAAGCACTCATCGGAGCGCGGATCGGCGAGCGTCGAGCAGGCCGGCCTCGTCGCCCTGATCGCGCTGCTGCTGCTCGCCGCGATCGCGGCCGTCGCGGCGGGCGGCGAGATCGACGCCGGCCGCGGCCTCGCCGGCACGATCTCCAAGCGCCTCACCTGCGCCCCGCGACTTCCGGACGCCTGCCGCCACCACCCGCTCGTCCCGGCCTACGGCTGGCCGCTCGCGCGCCTCGTCCGCGCCCTGGCGCCGCCGCCGGAAGCGAAGCCCGGCCCTGCCGGCCTGTCCCTCGTCCCGGTCGACTTCCGCTACTGCCGACGCGAAAGCTGCGCCGTGGCCGCCGGCGCCCACCTGACCGCCTCGCGCCGCCGCACCACCGCCTTCACCGAGGTCACCGACCGGCGCCGCTCGAGTGGCTGGGTCGAGCTGAGCTACTGGCTCTACCGCCCGACAATCGGGTGGCAGCGGCTGGCCCGCCGCGCTACCCAGGCCGATGTCGAAGCCGCGGCCGGGGTTGAGGTCCTCCTTGAAGACGACCCCGCGCTGGTCCCGCTGGAGACGCTGCCTGGGCGCAACCACTACGAGTTCCCTCCCGGCGAGCGGCCGCCCTGGCAGTGGCGCGTCGCTGGCCGCTATCCCGGCTGGTCGAACTAGGTCTTAGCGGTCAGCCAGCGCTGGCGCAGGAAATCGAACACCTTGCGGACGCCGACCAAGATCAGCATCAAGTTCCCGGAGAGGATCAGGAAAAGAACAAAAAAGACAAATCCGAATTCGTATTCGAGACCACCATTGGAATCGCCTTCAGGCATATGGCCGGTCAATTCGAGAGCCACTCCAGCTACCAGCGGGCCGGCAAGGGCGGCCACGACCCACCATCGACCGACGATCAAGGGGAGAAGGAGTACCGAGGCGTAAAAGGCAATGGCCCAAACGTCGCCTAGCCCAAGCAACACCCCCATCGCAACCCCAGCGACTACCGTCAAAACGACACCAGTCTTGGTGCTCATACCGGACTGTACCCAGGTCCGGTAGCGCCGTTACTCGACCGCGTGCTCCAACGCGGCGGCATCCATTTACTAATTAGCTTTATCCACCCGGCCTCGGCTGGGAGCGCACCCTGCGCCGTGCCAACCAGTCACAGATCGGGGCTGCCGGCAACCTCCCCATCCTGGACCAAGACGACCCCGCCCTGGTCCCGCTCGAGACCCTCCCCGGCCGCAACCACTACGACTTCCCAAGCTCGGAACGTCCGCCCTGGCAGTGGCGCGTCGGCGGGCGTTACCCGGGCTGGTCGAGCTAGAGCATCATGACAGCAGTAAATGTGATGCAATGATGCTTCTAATGCGAACGACCGTCACCCTGGACCCCGATGTAGCCGCCAAGTTGAAAGAGGAGATGCGCAGGAAGGACATCTCCTTCAAGGAGGCGCTCAACTCGAGCGTGAGGCGCGGCCTCGGGCAGGGCGAGGCAAAGCCCCGGCCCTACAAGCTCCCTCCCCCTCAGCCGATGAAAGCCAGGCCCGGAGTCAATCTCGACAAGGCCCTGCGACTGGCCGGTGAACTCGAGGACGCCGAGACGATTCGCAAGCTTCATCTCGGCAAGTGAAGCTGCCGGACGTCAACCTGCTGCTCTACGCCGCTGACGACTCCTCCCGCCACCACGCGCGCGCCAGACCCTGGCTCGAGCGGACGCTCTCGGGGACCGAGGAAGTGGGCTTCGCCTGGATGGTCCTGCTCGGCTTTCTCCGTATCTCAACCAACCCCATCACGTTCGGCAACGCCCTGTCTCCCGACCGCGCCTTGGAGTACGTCGACAGTTGGCTCGACTCGCCCGTGGCAACCGTCGTTCACCCGAGCGAGCGGCACGCCGGCCATATGCGCGAGCTGCTTATGCCGCTCGGCACCGCCGGAAATCTGACCAGCGACGCCCATCTCGCCGCGTTGTCAATCGAACACGGTGCCGAGCTCTGCTCCAGCGACAACGACTTCTCCCGCTTTGAGGGCGTGCGTTGGAGCAATCCGCTCACTCCCTGAGCGGCTAAGCCCAGCCCTCCCCCGCCTGGGTCCGCTCCCAGCCGACCCAGAGCGCGTTCATCGCCGTGGCGACGACTCGCTCGCGCGGGACCCCCGGGTGCTCGTACCACCACATCGCCAGGCCCTGGAGCACCCCGCGCATCACTATCCAGGCCATTTCGAGTCCCTCCCCCGCCTCCGGGCCGATCACCTTCTCGGCCCCGGGCTGGCTGGCGAAGAGGCCCATGATCGCGGCGCGACTGCTTGCCGCCACCTCCTGGTGCATCGCCTCGATCTGAGGATCGCCGGTGGTGTCGCGGAAGAGCATGCGGCCGGCAAAAGGATGGGCCTCGACGTAGGCGAACCAGGCGTCGAAGGAGCGGGCGACGCGCTCGCCGGGCGGATCCTCGCCGACAAAGTTCTCGCGCCAGACCTGGCGCAGCTCGGCGAAGTGGCGCTCCAGCAGGCTCCGGTAGAGGGCCTGCTTGGAGGCGAAGTGGTCATAGAGAACCGGCGGGGTGACTCCCGAGCGCCTCGCTATCTCGTCGATCGAGGCCCCCCGGTAGCCGCGCTCGGCGAAGACGTCGGTGGCCGCGGCCTCGATCGCCAGCCGCCGGGTGGCGGCGCTCATGCGCCTGCGTGGTTGGGGCTTGGCGGTCATCTACGCTAACCTAGTGATCACTAGGTTAGCTCTCCCAGGAGGCGGAATGCTGCTCTCGGCTCACATCTGCGATCTCGACCTTCGAAGCGCGTCGCGAGTCCTGCGGCGCCCGCCAAAGCCCTCCGAGGTGGCGGGGCTCCGCTACAGCGAGACCGTGCTCACGGCGCCCCTTAGCGGGCGCCTCCTCCCCTCGCCGCGCCTCAGGCCGGTGGCGATGATCGCCGCCTGGGAGAGCGACGAGGCGTTCGAGGCGTTCTCCGCCGGCCACCCCGTGGGCCGCTCGCTCGCCCCCGGCTGGCAGGTGCGCCTGCAGCCGCTGCACGTCTACGGCAGGTGGCCCGGGCTCTCCGGGTTGCCCGAGCGAAAGATCAAGCTCGGCGACGAAGAGCCGGTCGCCGTCCTCACCCTGGGCCGGCCGCGAGCCCACCGCCTGCCCGCTTTCCTCAAGGCGAGCGCTCGCGCCGAGGCCGAGGCGGTGGCCAACCCCGACGTACTCGCCCTGATCGGTCTCGCCCGGCCACCCCGTCTCGTCGCCACCTTCTCGCTCTGGCGCAACGTCGGGGCGATGCGCAACTACGCCCGCGGCCACAGCGACGGCGCCCACCCGGCCGCGACCAAGACCGACCGGGCAAACCCCTTCCACCACGACTCCGCCTTCATCCGCTTCCGCCCCTACGCCTCGCGGGGCGACTGGGATGGTCGCGACCCGCTGGCGTCCGACGAGGCGAGACTCGGAGGCCGCCAGGCGAGGACGCAGGGAGCCTGAATAGCAGCGCTATTCAGGCGACTGAGGGCGCAGCATCGCGGCCTCCGAGTCCGCCTCGTCCTGGGCCTGGCGGATCAGGCCTTTCCAGTCCGCAGTGCCGAAGACGAGCAGGATCGCGGCGAAGCCGAGGAATACCGACCAGGCCGCCATCGCGATCTGGGTCCCCACCGAGAAGGAGAGGACGGCGGAGCGCGACGGGCCCTTCAGCGTCGCCACCAGCAGAGCCTGCTGGGCGCCAGCGCCGCCTGGGGTGAAGGGAATGATGTTGGCGATCGCCTGCACGCTCATCACCAGCATCACGTTGCCGATCGAGCCGCCGATGCCGAAGGCCTCGAGGAAGAACCAGAAGGCGAGGAAACGGCAGAACCAGCCGATCCCCTGCCAGGCGAAGACCTCGCGCAGGTAGCGGCGCGGCTGCCCGAGGATCACCAGGCCCTGCCTCACCCGCGCCCAGAAGCGCCGCACGCGGTGAGCGAGGTAGTAGGTGCCGATCACGAGCGCCAGCAACAGCACGCCGACCACGATCAGCAGCGTCTTCGGGTGGTCGGCCCAGAAGGAGATCTCGAAGGCGGGCAAGTTCGGCAGCTGGGGTAGCGGCGGCAGCAGTCCCTGGGTGATCGCGTAGAGCAGGACCAGGATCCCGACGCTGGTGTCGAAGACGGTCTGGACGAGGAAGGAGGAGGTGACGGCCGGGTAGGAGGAGTGGGGAATCTGGCGCTTGACCAGGAAGACCTTGGTCACGTCGCCGGCGTGCGCGGGGATCACCGCGTTGATGCCCGCCCCGGCCAGGTAGGCGGCGGCGAGGTGGGTGAAGGAGATGCGCTCCGCCGGGTAGGAGGCGCGCAGCACGTTGCGCCAAGCCCAGGCACGGGCGAGCTGCATCGCCAGCAGGAAGCCGAGCGCGAGCATGAAGGGCGTCCAGCGGATGTCGGAGAGGTGCGCGAAGAACGAGCTCGACGCGTGGAAGAACGAGTTGAAGCTGGATCCAAGATCGGCAGCGGGCATCGCAGCTACACTAGCCCGCGCGTGTCAGAGGCCCAGACCCAGATCGCCACTGCGAAGGCCCCGCTCGACCCCGCCGACGAGGCGATGTGCGCGCGTGCCCGCGAGCGCTACGCGGCCGATCGCAAAAGCCGCTTCCGGCGCCGCCGCAAGCGCCACGCGGAGCTGCCGAACCTGATCATCATCGGCGGGCTCAAGTGCGGCACGACGAGCATCCACCACTACCTCGGCCTGCATCCGGAAATCCAGATGTCGAAGCCGAAGGAGCTCAACTTCTTCGCCCGCGAGCTCAACTGGGACCTCGGGCTCGACTGGTACGCGAGCCGCTTCGACGACCGCTTCAAGGTCCGCGGCGAGTCCTCGCCCCACTACACCAATCAGCCGCGCTTCACGGGCTGCGCCGAGCGGATCCGCGAGCACTGCCCCGACGCCCGCCTGCTCTACATGGTGCGCGACCCGATCAAGCGCATCCTCTCGCACTGGGTCCACGCCACCGGCGCCGGCTATGAGAACGGCGACCTGGTCGAGGTCCTCTCCAACCCCGACATCTCCTACATGAACCGCTCCAAGTACTGGATGCAGCTGCAGCCCTACCTCGAGCACTTCGATCGCGAGCAGATCGAGATCATCACCCAGGAGGAGCTGCAGACCGAACGCGAGGAGACGATGCGCAAGGCCTTCGCCTTCGCCGGCGTCGACGAGAGCTTCACCTCCGAGCAGTTCGACCGCGAGTGGGAGAAGTCCGGGGCCAAGGAGGGCGACAAATACCAGCTGATGGAGAAGCTGATCAAGCTGCCCGGCTTCCGCTCCTTCGACCGCAACTTCGACCGCCTGCCCGAGCCGCTGCGCTGGCGAGTCGAGAAGCTCGTCCACGATCCCGAGAAGCCGCCGGCGCCAAAGCCAAAGCTGCCCGACGACCTCTTCGAGACCGTCCGCTCCCGCTTCACCAGTGACGTCGCCGAGCTGCAGAAGTTCGCCGGCCGCGAGTTCGCCGGCTGGCACGACTACTCCTGAGCGCCACTGAGTTCGCCTTTGTTCGCCATTACGGCGAAGAAAGACGAAGTCACCACTAGGCTGCGGGCGATGCGACGCCTGATCCCGGCACCCGGCGAGACCACGGTCGAGCAGCAGCTCGACTCCTACCGTCCCCGGGAGGAAGAGCGGGGGGAGCGGCCTTTCGTCGCGGTCAACTTCGCCGCAACCGCCGACGGCCGCGCCTCGATCGGCGGGGTCTCGGGGCCGATCGGATCGGAGGCCGACACGGCGATGCTGGTCGGGCTGCGCACCCGCTTCGACGCGGTGATGATCGGCGCCGGCACGATGCGGGCCGAGCGCTACAGCGGCCTCGAGAAACGCCTGATCGTGGTCGAGAGCGGGCCGGACGGGCGGGTCGACCTCACGGCGCTCCTGCGCTCGCTGCGCGAGGAGGGCGTCCGGGCGCTGCTCTGCGAGGGCGGCCCGACCCTTCACGGTGCCCTGCAGGCGGCAGGCCTGGTTGACGAGCTCTTCCTGACGATCGCCCCGAAGTTGACCGGCAGCGGCGCTCCCAACATCCTCGAGGGCGCCCTCTCCGAGGTATCGGAGCTCGAGCTCGCCTGGCTGCTGGAGCAAGACGGCGAGCTCTTCGCCCGCTACCGCCACTACCCCGATCGCTGACTTCGCGTTTCCTCCCGTATAGCGGAACGAAAGACGAAGTCACCATCCGTACCGCTAGCGTTCGGGCGACCCAGCCCCGAGGAGAGGACCCAGTTAGATGGATTTCACGCCCAGCCCCCAGGTCGAGACCCTGCGCGAGCGCATCCTCGACTTCATGGATGCGGAGATCTACCCGCAGGAGCGCGAGATCATGGAAGCCCTCGACGCCGAGGTGGCCCCGGGGGTGCCCTACCCGAAGATCCTGATCGAGGTCCGCGAGAAGGCCAAGTCGGAGGGGCTGTGGAACCTCTTCATGCCCGACGAGCGCTTCGGGCCGGGACTGAGCAACTGGGAGTACGGGCTGCTCTGCGAGGAGATGGGGCGCAGCCCGGCGGCGGCGCCGATGGCCTTCAACTGCTCGGCGCCGGACACCGGCAACATGGAGATCCTCGCCGAGCACGGCTCAGACGAGCAGCGCGAACGCTGGCTGGAGCCACTGCTCGAGGGCCGCATCCGCTCCTGCTTCTCGATGACCGAGCCCGAGGTATCGGGCTCGGACCCGACCCTGCTGCAGGCACGGGCTGTGCGTGACGGCGACGAGTGGGTGATCGACGGCCACAAGTGGTTCACCTCGGGCGCCGTCGGCGCCGAGCTGGCGATCGCGATGGTCGTCACCGACCCCGAGGCCAACCCCTACGCGCGCGCCTCGATGATCTGCGTACCGACCGACAACCCCGGCTTCAACCTGGTCCGGCCGATCCCGGTGATGGGCCACGCCAAGGGCCCGGGGCACTGCGAGATCCGCTACGAAGAATGCCGCGTCCCGGCCAGCAACCTGCTCGGCGGCCAGGGAATGGGCTTCGTCGTCGCCCAGGACCGCCTCGGCCCCGGCCGCATCCACCACTGCATGCGCGCAATCGGCACCGCCGAGCGAGCGTTGGAGATGATGTGCCACCGCGCCAACGAGCGCGAGGCATTCGGCGGCCCGCTGGGCGAGAAGCAGTTCGTCCAGGAGGCGATCGCGGCCTCACGGATGGAAATCGATCAGGCCCGCCTGCTCACCCTCTACGCCGCCTGGAAGATGGACACCGAGGGCAAGCGCGCCGCCCGCCAGTCGATCTCGGCGATCAAGATCGTCGCCGCCAACATGGTCATGGACGTGCTCGACCGCGCGATCCAGATCCACGGCTCGCTCGGCATGACCGACGACACGCCGCTGGCCGCGCTCTGGCGCTTCAGCCGCATGCTGCGCCTCGCCGACGGCCCCGACGAGGTCCACAAGATGGTCCTCGCCCGCCGCGAGCTCAACCGCTGGTCCAAGCGGGCCGAAGCCGAGGCAGCGGGCGAGTTGGACCCGAAGCACGCTCGCCGCATGGTTTGAGGGCAGGGTGAGGGCGGCGGCGCTGCCGCCCCACTCTCAGCCTCCTACTTGGTGCCGATCACGTCAACGCCGGCGCCGATGCCGGCAACTCCGCCGCTGCCGTTGTTGCAACTGACGCTTTGCATGTAGATCGAGAACGTGTGCGGCGTCGCCGCCTGGGGCCCGAAGCTCGACAATCCCCGGAAGCTGCCGGGGGCGGCGGTGAAGTTGATCTGCCGGGTCACAGCGCCGCCGCTGCCATCGGTCACGCCACCCTGTCCGGCGATGTCATAGGGAGTCGGGTTCTCGGGATCGGCCGCGTCGATCAGCAGTTGCGCCGAGGCTGAGCGAGGTGGTTCGCAGTCGGCGGGGAAGTTGACTTCGAAGCCGGCGACGTACTGATCGTCCCTGCCGACCGGCTGCGTGTAGGTGGCGTTGCCGAAGGGATAGATCTGGCCGGCGAGGAAGGGGAGCTTCGCCGTTCCGCGCAGCCTGTCGGTGATCTGGGAGAAAGGCGTGCTGGCGCTGTCGATCTTGGCGCCGGTGACCACGCCGTCAGCGATCTTCTCGCCAATGATCGCCTTGTCGCGGATCTTGCCCGTGGTGATCGCGTTCTTCTTGATCTTGCGGGTGGTGACTGCGTTGGCCTTGATCTTCGAGGTCGTGACCGAGTTGGCCTTGAGCCGGTGGCTGCCGATCTTGCTCGCGGCAAAGGCCGTCGCTCCTCCCAGAACCAAGAAGACCGCGATCGACGACATCACGTTCGCGTAAGTCAGGCTCCTCCCTACTCGCTTCAAGGCAATCGCTCCTTTGCTTTGTTGAATCCGCACCGACGAGCGCGGTCAAAGGCTTCAACCCCGCTCCGAAATGGAGTTGCGAAAAGGTCTAGTAGAGGACGATGAAGAAGCCGGCGTCGATCGCTTCGAGTTTGGCCGAGCTTTCCCTCGGGTTGACGAAGGCCTGCGTGCCCGCGGGGCAGACGGGGCCCTGACCGGTATCGAACTGAAGCCCGACGTTTTTGCCGGCCTCCGAGTAGTCGACGGTCGCCACGCCTCCCACCGGAGCCGGCGTCAGTCCGGAGAAGCAGTAGAAGCCGGTCGAGGGATGCGTGACGTTGGCCTGCGAAATCCCGACGCTTCCGGCCAAGACCACTCCCCCCACCGAGATGTTCGCCGCGTGGGAGAGCTTTTCAGCCGTCGGCGCGATGAAGCCCGGCGCCAGCTTTTCGAGGCTCACGGAGCCGTCGGCCAATCTGCCGTTGGTAACTGCCCCTTTGGCGATCTTGGCCGTAGTGATCGCGTTGGCCTTGATCTTTGAGGTCGTGACGGCGCTGCGCTTGATCTTGGCCGTCGTCACCGCCCCGCCCTTGAGTTCATTGCTGCCGATTTTCTGCGCCGCAAAGGCCGCTCCCCCGCCAAGTACGAGGAAGACGGCGAGCGAGGACATCACGTTCGCGTAGGTCAGGCGCTGGCGGATCTGCTGCACGGCGCCGACGATGGCAAGGGTCCCTGGTCCTGTCAAGGACGACTGGACCATGCACCCAGGAATGCGAAGGGCCGGGCTATGCCCGGCCCTTCGCCAAAACAACGGCTTCTCAAGCGAGCAACTAGGCGCCGTTCGTAGCCGAAACCTGGAAGGCGCAATCGGCGCCGAAAACGCGGATGCCACTGTTGGCAACGCCGTCGAGCAATACCGAGCCCTCGGGGTTGGCCACCGCGAACGAGTTGTAACGTGACGAGTAGGCAGCCCATTCTTTGCCGGTGCCGCTCACTCCGTAGTCGATCTGCTGTTCGATTCCGGGATTGAATTCCCCTTCGGAATATCCGCCTTGTTCAGCGCTGTAGACGAACGATCCGGCGGCCGAGGTGGTTACGTGAACGGTCGCTTCGAAGGAGCCTCCGCCGGCATCGACACACTTGCCGGTAAAGGTGAACGGTCCAACCGTAAGCAGTGTCACCGTCTGACCAACGCTCGCCTTCTTCACGCCGCTCGTGTAGTAACGGCTCCAATTCGTCGCGTTGTCAGCGTTGACCGCGTGGGTCGCGTTCGGGACCGTGCCCAGCGTGCTGAGGTTGACCTTGGGGCCGGTGATCGCGCCGTTCTTGACCTTAGCGGTCGTAATGGCGTTTTTCTTGATCTTCGACGAGGTGATCGCGTTCTTCTTGATCTTGCCGGTCGTGATCGAGTTGCCCTTGATTTCGTTGCTGCCGATCTTCTTGGCGGCGTAGGCGCTTGCTCCGCCGAGGACGAGGAAGACGGCGATCGAGGACATCACGTTCGCGTACGTGATGCGCTTGCGAATCTGCTTCACAGAGGGTCTCTCCTTAGTTGGGATACAGGGAATTGACGAGGCTCGAATGCCACCTCTTCGCGCTCAACCGACGCGATCCTCCAAAGTTGCTGAAAACATAGAAAGGGCCGGGCAAATTGCCCGGCCCTTTCTATTGACCGATGCTGCTGAGCTACTTAGCCGGAGACTACCTCGCCGAAGAAGGCGCAGACGTTCTCTCCTTCAAAGGTTGCAGGGTCTTCGAAAGCAATGTTGCCGCTCACGACCGTGCCATTCGTCGTGGAGCCGTTGAACGTCGCTGTGCCTCGTTCGTTTCCACCCGAATCATTTAGAGAAATGTCGACGTTGTTGAGGCCATTGCTCTGTTCGTAGAACGGGCCAGAGGAAACACCATTGCCCTGCGACTCCAGGGCCGATCCGACGCCGTTGGGGGCGTGAACATCGATTGCTTCGACTTCGCCGGCGACGCAGGTAGCCGTCATGGTGAACCCTGCGAACGAGGCGATCGTCACGTTGCTCTGCCCGGGACTGAGCTTCCTGAAGATCTTCGTCACCGACTGACCGCCCACGGTGTTGGCATTGTTCGCGTTGTCGGCATTGGTGGCATGAGCCGCATTCGGAACGGTGCCCACAGAGCCTAGGTTGAGCTTGGCGCCCGTCACGGCGCCGTTCGCGATCTTGGCTGTGGTGACTGCGTTCTTCTTGATCTTCGACGCGCTGACCGCTTCCTTCTTGATCTTGCCGGTCGTGATCGAGTTGCCCTTGATTTCGTTCGAGCCGATCTTCTTGGCGGCGTAGGCGCTGGCGCCACCGAGGACGAGGAAGACGGCGATCGAGGACATCACGTTTGCGTACGTGATGCGCTTGCGAATCTGCTTCAAGATTCTCTCCTTGGGATATGAGGGGTGAGAGGCTCGTGCCCGCTCGGTTTTTCCTACTGCAAAGCCGACCCTTTCAGGTCCGGCGGAAAGATGTCAAGCGGGCTGGACCTCTTTAACTTCCGCGCCGCTCCGCCTCCTCGGCGGCCTCGGCAAGCCGCTCGACCAGGCGGGCGAAGGCTTCTATGCCTGGGTCGACCTTGCCGTACTGGCCGGCGGCGTAGCGGGCGTAGACGCCCTCGAGGATGATCGCCAGCTTCCAGTAGCCGAGGGCAACGAAGAAGTCGAGCTGGGAGAGATCGCGGCCGGAGCGCTCGGCGTAGCGGGCCTTCAGCTCCTCGCGCTTGGGGAAGCCCGGGGCCAGGGTGGCGGGCTGGCCGAGGGCGATCGTCTCTTCGCCCGCCTCGGGCCAGTAGACCATCAGCAGGCCGACGTCAGCAAGCGGGTCGCCGAGGGTGCAGAGCTCCCAATCGACGACCGCCGCGACCTCACCCGCGGGCGTCAGGATCATGTTGTCGAGACGGTAATCGCCGTGAACGATCGTCGCCGGGCCCTGCGCGGGGATCCGCGCCGCGAGGCGCTCGTGCACGGCGTCGATCGCCGGCAGCTCGCGCGTCTTCGACTTCTCCCACTGGCCCTGCCATCGGTGCAGCTGGCGAGCGACGTAATCCTCCTTGCGCCCGAGCTCGCCCAGCCCGACCGCGTCGGGATCGACCGCGTGGATCTCGACCAGCGTGTCGACGACGCGCTCGCCAATCGCCCGCCGGTCCTCCTCGTCGGGAAAGGCGACTGCCTCAGCGAGCCCACGCAGGATCGGGCCCTCGACGAACTCCATCACGTAAAAGGGGGCTTCGTTGACGCTCTCGTCCTCGCAGAAGCCAGCCACCGGCGCCACCGGCACCGGCGTCCCGGCCAGGGCCGAGACCACGCGCTGCTCGCGCCCCATGTCATGGGCCGAACCCAGGCGCTTGCCCAGCGGCGGCCGGCGCAGCGCCCAGCGGATACCCGCTGCGTCACGCACCCCGTAGGTGAGGTTCGAGTGACCGCCGGAGATCCGCTCGAAGGTGAGGGGCAACTCGACAGCGGGTATGTGCTCGCCGAACCATGCTTCGACCCCGGCCCGATCGATCCCCTCCGGTGCCTCCGCAGTGCCGTCGGCCGTGCCTGTAGCCTCGTCTCCCATCGAGGGGCAAGCATATTCCCGACGCCGTTTCCGGCTCAGCCCGTCGCTCGCCAACCGGCTGACGATCGGCTTCGCAATCGCCTTTGCCGTGCTCACCGGGCTCGCCGTGGTGGGGGTGGCCCGCTTCCTGCAGCAGCGCCAGGATTTCGAGAACGCGACCGCGCGCTCCTACCAGGTGGAGATCGCGGCGCGCACCAGGCTTTCCAACGGCATCCACCCGGCGGCGGCACGCACCGTGATTCTCGATCAGCAACGCAAGCGCCAGGCACTGCGCGACGACATCGGCGGCGAGACCCGCGACACGGCGCTCCTGGTCGGGGCGGGGCTGATCGCCGGCCTCACCGGCGCCGCCCTGCTCTTCAGCGGGCTGATCGCCTCGATGCGCCGCCCGCTCGAGGAGCTGGTCGAGGCCTCGGGTCGCCTCGCCAGCGGCGACCTCAACACCCGAGTCAAAATCGGCGGCCTCTCGGAGACCGCTTCCCTGGGCGCGGCGTTCAACGAGATGGCCGGCGAGCTGCAGCGCCGGGCCGGAGAGCGAGACCAGCTCGAAACGATGAAGGACGAGTTCGTCCTCACCGCCTCCCACGAGCTGCGCAGCCCACTCACCTCGGTGCAGGGCTTTGCCGAGCTGCTGATGCTGGAGCGCGACAAGCTCAGCCCCAAGCAGGCCGACACGGTCGAGATCATCCTCGACAACACCCGTCACCTGGTGCGCCTGCTCAACGATCTGCTCGATCTGGCGCGCAGCGATGCCGGGCGGCTGACGATCAAACCGGCGGTCACCGACGTCGCCCCGCTGGTCGAAGACCCGGTGCGGACGATGCTGAGCCAAACCGAGGCCAAGGGCCAATCGCTCACCCAGGCGATCTCTCCCGACCTGCCCCCCGTCAACGTCGATCGCGATCGGATCCGCCAGGTGCTCGTGAATCTTCTGACCAACGCACACGAGTACTGTCCCGCCAGCGCCTCAATCCACGTCACGGCAATCGCCAATGCCGACGGCGTGGAACTGGCGGTAATCGACAACGGGCCTGGGATGGCAGCGGACCAGCTTGACCACATATTCGAGCGCTTCACGCGCGGTGACGCGGGACTGACCCAACACGTGGGCGGGACCGGGCTGGGCCTGGCGATCTCCAAATCCCTGGTCGAGCTTCACGGCGGGGGGATCTCCGCCGACTCGATCGAGGGGCAGGGCTCGACCTTCAGGGTTTGGCTGCCGGCGCTTGCGGGGAACGGCAGCGATGAGCCGGCAGCCGGCAGCGCCGAGGGCTCTCCGGCCCAACCCCGGGAGGAGGCTTTGTGAGCACGCGGGTACTGATCGCCGATGACTCGGAGACGATCCTGCTCCTGCTGCGCACGCGGCTGGAGATGGAGGGCTACGAGGTGGTCACCGCGACGGACGGGGTCGAGGTGATCGAAGTGATGAGCCGCGACGGCGAACCGAAGCCGGAAATCCTCCTGCTCGACGCGATGATGCCGCGCAAGTCCGGCATCGACGCCGTGCGCGAGCTGCGCGCCGCCGGGGTCGACACGCCGGTGCTGATCGTCAGCGCCCACCAGGACGAGATGGACGCCGGCGCCGCCACCGACATCGAGGTCAGCGGCTACATCACCAAGCCGATCGACTTCGAGCGGCTCTTCGGCCGCATCGCCGAACTGACCGCCTGAGCCCTCGGGCTCTCAGCTCTTCGCGACCTCGAGCCGGATCTCTTTGCCTTTGACCTTGGTGCCGTCGAGGTACTCGACCGTGCGCTCGGCGACATCGGGGTCAAGATGGACGAAGGAGAAGCGGTGCAGCACGTGGACGTCGTGGATCGCCTCCTCGGGCAGGACGGCGCCCTCGCGCAGTGCCCAGCGCAGGTCCTCCTCGGTGATGCCGCTGCGCTCGCCGCGGTTGACGAAGAGCTTGACCGACTTGCCGGAGTCGGCCTCGTTCGAATCCGCCTTGTCTGAATCCACCGCTGCCGCGGCATCGTCCTCGGCCGGCTTCGCCTCGCGCGGCTCGGTGGCCTTGCTGCGCTCCGGGCGCTCGCGACGGCGCGGCCGCGGCGCGTGCTCGAGCCGCTCCTCGGGCGTTTCCCACTCGCCGATCGTCGTCTTCACGTCACGCTCGATGCGGCCGATCTCCTCGCGCTGAGCGGGGGTGACGAAGGTGATCGCGCGACCTGTCCTGCCGACCCGACCGGTGCGACCGATGCGGTGCACGTAGACCTCCGAAGAGGCCGGCACGTCGTAATTGATCACGTGGGTGACGTGCTCGATGTCGAGACCGCGGGCGGCGATGTCGGTCGCCACCAGCAGGCGCACGCGGTGGTCCTTGAAGGCGATCATCACGCCGTCGCGGGAGCCCTGGCTCATGTCGCCGTGCAGGGCCTTGACGTCGAGGCCTTTGGCCTTGAGTGTCTTCTCGAGGCGGTCGGCGCCGATCTTGGTGCGACAGAAGATGATCGCCTGCTCGGGCTCCTCGATCTTCAGCAGCTCGACCAGCTTGGCGCCCTTCTCTTTGGCGCCGACCTCGACGTAGGCCTGGGCGATCGCGTCGACGGTGAGCGTCTTCGGCGTGATCGAGATAGTCGTCGGGTCATACATATAGCTCTCGGCGAGGCGTTTGACCGGCGGCGGCATCGTCGCCGAGAAGAGCGCTGTCTGGCGGCCGCTCGGGCACATCCGCAGGATCTTCTCGACGTCCTCGATGAAGCCGAGGTCGAGCATCTCGTCGGCCTCGTCGAGGACGACGTAGCGAGCGGCGGTGAGGACCAGCGAGCGGCGGCTCATCAAGTCCATCATCCGGCCGACCGTGGCAACGACGACGTGGGCGCCGGAGCGCAGCTGCGCCTGCTGCGATTTGATCGGGGCGCCGCCGAAGACGGCGACGATCTCGACGTCGAGGTGCTCGGCGTAAGAACGCAGCGCCTGCGTCACCTGGATGCAGAGCTCGCGCGTCGGCGTCAGCACGACTGCCTGCACCTCGTCGTTGGCGGGATCGAGGTACTGCAGCAGGGGCAGGCCGAAGGCGGCGGTCTTGCCGGTGCCGGTCTGGGCCTGGCCGATCACGTCATGGCCGCCGAGCAGCTCGGGGATCGCCTGGTCCTGAATCGGCGTCGGCTCGTCGAAGCCGAGCTCGTCGAGGGCCTGCTGGATCTGCGGCGAGAGCCCGAGCTTCTTTGAAGGAGATCACTTGACCGCCCCGGACGCGGGAGCCGAGGAGGCGGTGACTGATGTCGGGTCCAGGAGGAGCTTGCCGCTTGAGCGGCGCGCGATCAGGTCTTCGTGGGCACGGGCGGCTTCGGAGAGCGGGTAAACCCCGCCGACGGTTACCTCGAGCTCGCCCTTGGCGACGGCGCCGAGCAGCTCGCCGATCATCGGCACGGCCAGGTCCTGGCGGGCGAGCAGGTGCACGAGCCAGAAGCCGATCACCGACTTCGAGCCGCGCAGCAGCGCCGCGGTGGAGATATCGCGCTGTTCGCGCGAGGCGATTCCGAAGACGACCATCCGCCCCAGCGGGGCGAGGATGCCCAGCTCTTCGTCGAAGGCGTTGCCACCGCTCATGTGGAGAACGGCGTCGACGCGATCGCCGCCGTTGGCCTCGCGGATCGCTTCGCCCAGGTTCTCGGCCCGCGAGTCGACCGTGGCGTCAGCGCCGAGCCGCTCGACCAGGGCCCGCTTCTCCTCGTTGGAGGCGAGTCCGATCACCTTGGCTCCGGCGCGCTTGCCGAGCTGCACCGCGATGCTGCCGGTGCCACCCGCGGCGGCCTCGACAACCAGAGTCTCGCCGGGCTCAACCCGTGCATAGCGCTGGACCAGGGCCATCGCGGTCAGGCCCTGCAGCAACATCGCCGCCGCCTGGTCGTCATCGACCTCGTCGGGCAGCGGCACCAGCAGCGCCTCGGGCACCACGACCTTCTCGGCGTAGCCGCCCGTGCCCAGCAGCGCCGCCACCCGGCGCCCGTCCGGAGTTCGGCCAGATACCTCGGCCCCCGGAATCAGCGGCAGGGTCTGCTCCGCCAGGTAGTCATTGCGTGTCGCGTGAGTGTCGGCGAAGTTGATTCCGCTCCGCGCCACGTCGACCACGACCATGCCGTCACCGGCAATCGGATCCTCCACCTCGACGAGCTGAAGCTTCTCGGGCCCTCCGAACTCCTCTATCTGCACGGCCTTCACGGCGGCGAACCATAGTCGCCTCGGCATCAGGGACTGGGGACGCCTCGGACACGGGGGTCGGGGGTGGTCTGGCGGGTGCCTCGCGGAGCGGCCCCCGGCAAGGTAATTCTGAGCCGCGAAGCGGCTCCAACTTGGTGAGCGCAGCGCCAGCGAAGCGAACATAGGCACCCGCCAGACCACCCCCGACCCCCGATACCCTGCCGCCCATGTCCCTGACCGTCGTCGGCTCAATCGCATTCGACTCCGTCCGCACCCCCTTCGGCGAGCGCGATCGCATGCTCGGCGGCGCCGCCGTGCACTTCTCCCTGGCCGCCAGCTTCTTCACCGAGGTGCGCCCGGTCGGCCCGGTCGGCGACGACTTCGGCGCCGCCGAGTTCGAGGTCCTGGAGCGCCGCGGCGTGCTCACCGACGGCATCGAGCGGGTCGCTGGCGGCGAGTCGTTCTTCTGGCGCGGCCGCTACGAGTTCGACCTCAACGTCGCCCACACCGAGGACACCCAGCTTGGCGTCTTCGGTGAGTTCGAGCCAAAGCTCTCCGATGCCTCACGGGCGGCCGACACCCTCTTCCTCGCCAACATCCAGCCCGACCTGCAGCGCCAGGTCCGCGCCCAGTGCGCCGCGGGCCGCTTCTCCGCCCTGGACTCGATGAACCTCTGGATCGAAACCGCCAAGGACTCGCTGCTGGCGGCGATCGCCGAGGTCGAGTGCGTGATCCTCAACGACGCCGAGATTCGCCAGCTGACCGGCGAGGCCAACCTCGCCCGCGCCGCCCGCGCGGTGATGGAGCACGGGCCGCGCGCCGTCGTCGCCAAGCAGGGCGAGTACGGCGCCGCGCTCTTCACCGAGGACGGCTTCTTCGCTCTGCCGGGCTTCCCGCTCGAGGAGGTGCGCGATCCGACCGGCGCTGGCGACAGCTTCGCCGGCGGCTTCATCGGCTACCTCGACAGCCAGGAGGGCGAGCTCGACGAGGCCTGCCTGCGACGGGCGATGGGCTACGGCACGGTGCTCGCCTCCTTCAACGTCGAGCAGTTCGGCACCGAGCGGGTCGCGGCGCTGAGCCGCGAGGAGATCGAGGCGCGCTTCGCCGAGCTGCACGCGATGACGCGCTTCGAGCCGCTCCCCACAGGCGCGTAACACGGGCGCCCGCTCCAAACTGCGAGAATCGAAATCCCAGCAAGCGAGTCGTGAGGAGGTGGGCATGGCCACCAATCAGGAGATCGAACGTCCGGCCACCGATGGCATGGTCGAGCCGGGATCGGAGTCGCTCACCGTCACCGACAACCGCACCGGCAAGACGTATGAGCTGCCGATCAGCGACGGCACCGTACGGGCGATGGACCTGCGCCAGATCAAGGTCGACGAGGACGAATTCGGGATGCTGGCCTACGACCCCGCCTTCACCAACACGGCCGCCTGCCGCTCCTCGGTCACCTACATCGACGGCGCTGCCGGCGTGCTCGAACACCGCGGCTACTCGATCGAGCAGCTCTGCGAGAAATCGACCTTCCTCGAGGTCGCCTACCTGCTGATCTTCGGCGAGCTGCCGACCAGGCCTCAGCTTGACCGCTGGGTCTACGACATCACCCACCACACCTTCGTCCACGAGGACCTCAAGCAGTTCTTCGAGGGCTTCCGCTACGACGCCCACCCGATGGGGATGCTGCTCGCCGGCGTCGGCGCCCTCTCCACCTTCTACCCCGACGCCAAGCACGTCGACGACGAAGAAGAGCGCTACATGGCGGCGGTGCGGCTGATCGCCAAGGTGCCGACCCTGGCCGCCTTCTCCTACCGCCACAACATGGGGCTGCCCTACGTCTACCCCGACAACGACCTCAACTTCGCCGAGAACTTCCTCTCGATGATGTTCAAGAAGACGGAAATGAAGCACGTGCCGAAGGAAAGCCTCTCGAAGGCGCTCGACGTCCTCTTCATCCTCCACGCCGACCACGAACAGAACTGCTCGACCAGCGCCGTGCGCGGCGTCGGCTCCTCCAACGTCGACCCCTACTCCGCCGTCGCGGCCGGGGTGGCGGCGCTCTACGGCCCGCTGCACGGCGGCGCCAACGAGGCGGTGCTGCGGATGCTGCGCGAGATCGACTCGGTCGAGAACATCCCCGCCTTCCTTGAGAAGGTGAAGGCGCGCGAAGCGAAGCTGATGGGCTTCGGCCACCGCGTCTACAAGAACTACGACCCGCGGGCGCGGATCATCCAGCAGCACATGGACGAGATCTTCGAGGCGACCGAGTACAACCCGCTGATCGAGATCGCCCAGGAGCTGGAGAAGCGCGCTCTCGACGACGAGTACTTCACCTCGCGCAAGCTCTACCCCAACGTCGACTTCTACTCGGGGATCATCTACGAGGCGCTGGGCGTGCCGACCGAGATGTTCACGGTGATCTTCGCGATCCCGCGCACAGCGGGCTGGGTCGCGCAGTGGATGGAGATGAAGGACGACCCGGAGCAGAAAATCTCGCGGCCGCGGCAGATCTACACCGGGGCGCGGGAGCGGGACTACGTGCGGATCGAGAATCGTGAGGGGCCGGAGAAGATCGTTGGGCCGCCGGCGCGGAGACCGAAGCGGCCGCGGCGCGGGGCGTAGCGACCGCAGCCAAGGGGAGGGTGAGGCCTGAGGTCCGGGTACCCCTCCCCCGGAGACCGTCGCGCAGCAGCTCGCTTGTCTCGATTTGGGTTGAATTACCGGAAGCCTCCGGGGGAGGGGTACCCGGACCTCAGGCGACGTCGCTTCCCAGCGGACGCGAGGCCCTCGACCTCGACACCAGCTGATCGAGCCCTCCAGCGGCCTGCCCGGTCCCCAGAGCGCAGTGGTAGGAGCCCTCGCCCCGCATCGCTTAGGCTGAGTTTGTGGCTCGTCCGAGGTGGAAGTTGACCGTGCGTCACGGCTCTGACGTGGATCACGCGAGCTTCGAAGGGCTGGATGAAGCTGTGGCGGCGATGCGGGAGCGGGCTTTGGGGATTCGGGCTGAGGGGCCGGTCAAGGCTGTCTCGGCGCTGCGGGACTTTGGGCCCGGGGATCAGGTTCATGCGCGGTTGCAGCTGAGCAGCGGTGGCTGGCTGCGCAAGCGGGTCGCCGGGATCGACGTGCGGGGGGACGGAACGTTCATGCCGTATCGCGGCGGCGTGCGGCGTGAAGAGCTCGACCCGACAAACCACGAGACGCCGTTCGAGCTGGTGCGCGAGACTCTGGAATCGACCTAGCCTGGCGACTTATCCGCCATATAGACGCATAAGTCGCCAGACCCCCTAGATGAGCCAAGCCGAAACCGAGATCCCCAAGGGCAGCTACGCCGCTGGGCGGCGGGTGAAGCTACCGGCCGGCGCCGAGGCGCCTTACGTCGTCTACATCAACGGGGTCGAGCAGAGCGCGGGGGCCGACTACACGGTGGCGGCGGGTGAGATCGTCTTCACCCGGCAGATCGTCAAGGAGAAAGTCGGCACCGGGCGCTGGCTGGCGATGTACCTGGGGCTCTTCGGCACCTACCGCAAGGACGAGACGATCGACCTGCAGTTCCAGCGCAGCGGCAAAACCGAGCTGATCTCCGACCTCGCGGTCGAGCCCGACTGACCTCCGTATCCTGACGCGATGGAGATCGGTTTCCTAATGCTCGCCGACCACGCCGAGTCGGTGAACGGCAAGCTCTACATGGTCGGTGGCGGCTGGAACGTGCTGCGCCTGCCCGAGCTGCCGCACGAATGGGGCTTCCACATCGCCCTCGGCCTCGACGTCGCCTGGAGCGAGACCAACCAGCCGCACAACCTCCAGGTCGACATTCACGACCCCGACGGAGCCGAGCTCAGCGAGGGCCTGCAGGCCGACTTCGAGACCGGCCGGCCGCCCGGCATGCCCGCCGGCCAAGACCAGCGCCTGGTGATGTCGATCGGCACCACCGCCACCTTCTCCACCCCCGGCCCCCACGCCGCCGTGGTCCAGGTCAACGGCGAGGAGATCGGCCGCGCCCGCTTCTACCTGACCGAGGCCGGAGCGGAGCCGCCGGTCAGCATGTAGCGCCCGCGCTAGTTGAAGACGTAGAGCAGCAGGAAGGCGACGACGGCGAAGCTGGCGGCACCGGCGATCAGGGGCTTGTCGTCGACGACGATCGCGGCGGTGGAACGGTCGTCGGCGCGGTCGTAGATCAGGTAGAGGTAGCGGAAGACGCAGTAGAGGACGGAGGGGATCGTCCACATCATCTCGTTGCCGATGATCGGCGAGTTGACGGCGTAGATCGAGTAGCTGATCACGGTGCCGGTGGTGACCATGGCGACCATCTGGTCGAGGAACGGCAGCGAGTAGTGCTCGAGCACGGGGCGGCTGCTGGTCCCCTCGTGCAGCTCCGAGACCGCCTCCTGGCGGCGCTTGGTGACGCCGAGGAAGAGGGCGAACATGCCGGTGCAGAGCAGCAGCCATTCCGAGGCGTGGGCATCGACCGCGGTGGCGCCGGCGGCGACGCGGAGGATGAAGAGCCCGGCCAGGGTCATCACGTCGACGATCACGATCTGCTTGAGGCCGAGGCTGTAGGCCATCTGGGCGATGCCGTAGCCGACCACCATCAGGCCGACTTCCCAGTTGACCGCGGTAAAGGCGATCGCGATCGCGACGATCGCCAGGCCCGGCGCGATCAGCTTCGCGGTGGCCTCGGAGAGCTCGCGCGCCGCCAGCGGCCGGAAGCGCTTCTTCGGGTGCTTGCGGTCGAGCTCGACGTCGATCAGGTCGTTGACGTAGTAGCCGGCGCTGGAGATGAAGCAGAAGGCGATGAAGGTGAGGAACGCCTGGACGACCTCGTGCGACTGGTTGAACTTGCCGGAGAAGAGCAGGCCGGCAAAGACGAAGACGTTCTTGATCCACTCCTGCGGCCGGCCGGTCTTGATCGCCGCCCGCAGCGGCGATCGCCGCGGCACGACCGGGTCGTCCATGGACGGACTGGCGTCACCGGCAGGAGCCGGGATCGTCGGCTGTTCAGAAGTGATGGTTTCCATCCTGGTGGTGCCGGGAGAAGGCGGGAGCTACCCGGCCAGGGCGAATCGGTCGCGAAAGGGTAGCGCTAGCGCCCGCCATTCTTCGACCGCAACGCGCTGTCCACCTGCTGGGGAACGGCGCGTTGCATTTGGCCTAAGGGTCTATGAGCACGCCGGGATTGAGCATGCCGGCGGGGTCGAGCTCCGCCTTGGCGGCGCGCAGCGCAGCAGCGAAGGGGGCGGGGCGCTGGCGGTCGTACCAGGGGCGGTGATCGCGGCCGACCGCGTGGTGGTGGGTGATCGTGGCGCCGCCCTCGCTCAGCGCCTCGCCGGCGGCCGCCTTGATCTCGTCCCACTGCTCGACCTCGCCGCCGCGAACGGCGGGCGCGATCACGGTGAAGTAGGGCGCCGGGCCGTCGGAGTAGACGTGAGTGATGCGGCAGCTGACCCGGGGGGCGCCCGGCCCCTCCGCCGGCGCGTCGCAGACCTCCGCCACCTTCGATCGCACCGCCGCCATCGTCTCGGCGTGGAACTGCTCGAAGCGATCCCACGTGATCGCCGTCTCAAAGGTCTCGCTGAGCACCCCGCAGGCGACGAAGGTGTCGCGCAGGTAGGGAGCGAGCAGGAAGGCGCCGCGCCAAGTCGCGACGGCCGACTCCTGGCCCCCGTCTGCGCCCTCCCCGGACGCCGCGCTGGTCCGCGATTGTTGGCCCGAGCCCTGCTGCGCAGCCCGTCCCGGCGGCGGCGAGTTGGGTACTCCACCGTGGGACTGGGCGATGTCGAGCGCCAGCCGCATCGGCTCGTCGACGGGGAGATTCGCGGACTCGAAGCCGAGCACCATCAGGTTCTTCTCGCCCGAGCCGGCGCCGGTCGTGCCCGCCTCGAGCGCGTCGAGCAGGCGGCAGTTCGAGGGATAGAGACCGGACTGGGAGATCTCGCGCATGGCCCGCGCCGCGGCGTAGAAATCGTCGAACTCGACCCCGCAGGAGCTCTTGAACCGCGGCCGCGGCCGCACCCGCACCCAGGACTCGGCGATCACCCCGAGGATGCCCTCGGAGCCGATCAGCGCCCGGTCCGGCGAGGGCCCCGCCCCGGATCCCGGCAGTCGCCGGCTCTCCCAGGTCCCCCGCGGCGTGATCGCCCGCACCGACTCGACCAGGTCGTCGATGTGCGTGTAGAGCGTGGCGAAGTGCCCCCCGGCCCGGGTCGCGATCCAGCCCCCCAGGGTCGAGTACTCGAACGACTGCGGGAAGTGCCGCAGCGTCAGCCCGTGCTCGCGCAGCTGATCCTCCAACCCAGGCCCCGTGGCCCCCGCCTGAATCCGCGCCGCCAAGGACTCCGCATCGACTTCCAACACCCGATCCAACCGCCTCAGGTCAAGGCAGACCACGGGCCGATCGCCAGTCCGCGCCTCCACCCCACCCACCACACTCGTCCCCCCACCAAACGGAATAACCGCCGCCCCCTCGGCCTCAGCCCAAGAAAGCACCACCTCAATCTCTGACTCATCCCTCGGAAACGCCACAAGATCCGGCGGGTTCTCGAATTCCCCCCGAAACCCCCGCACCACATCCCGATAAGCCTTCCCAAGAGCATGAGCTACCCGCTCATAGTGGTCGTCCGTAAACAGATCCCCAAACGCCCCCGGCACCTTCAACCGCGGCGCCCGCAGCTTCACCTCATCGAGAGGAACCGGCTCCTCGACCTCCCCCCGAACCCGAACCTCTCCCTAATAGCGCTCGCAGCCTCCCCCAGCTCCTTCCGAGAAGGCACCTGATCCTCGAACCCCCACCCCCAATGCTTGAGCCTCCGCTCACTCATGAACCCGCTCCGCTCGTAGGGGTCGGATGCCCCTCCCCGGAAAGCTCATGCAACCGCGCCTCGAAGCGCCGCCAGCGCCGCAGCTGCGCGACGGCTTTCCGGGGAGGGGCATCCGACCCCTACCAGTGCACGCCTTTCATCAGATGGGCGAAAGCCACAGCCTCAGTGGAAGGCGCCTTGTCAGGAGCCTCCTCCGACTTACCCTTGGCCGCCTGCGACTCCGGAAACAGTTTGTAAGCCTGGTTGAGAATCCGGTCACTAACCGACGGGGCAACGGCGTAGAGCAACTCCCCGAACGTCCCGAGCCGCGTAGCAACCTTCTTCGGCTGCCCCACCATCGCCTTGGCGATCATCTCCGCAGCCTCCTCCGGCGAGATCGCCGGGAACATGTCGTACATCCGCGTCGGCGCGATCATCGGCGTGCGCACGAGCGGCATGTGGATCGTGGTCAGGTGGACGCCGTCGTCGATCACCTCGGAGGCGATCACGCGGCTGAACGCGTCGAGCGCCGCCTTCGAGGCGACGTAGGCCGAGAAGCGCGGCGGGTTGGTCTGCGTGCCGATCGAGCTGACGTTGACGATGTGCCCTGACTTGTGTGCCCGCATCGAGGGCAGCAGGGCGAGGATCAGCCGCACCGCGCCGAGGTAGTTGAGCTGGATCGTGCGCTCGTAGTCGTGGAAGCGGTCGTAGGAGAGCCCGACCGAGCGGCGGATCGAGCGGCCGGCGTTGTTGACCAAGATGTCGACCCGGCCGTGGTAGGTGAGCACCTCCTCGGCCATCCGCTCGACGTCCTCGATGTCGGCGAGATCGCAGCGGTGGATGTGAGCGACGCCACCGCCGGCCTCGATCTCCCGTTTGGTCTCCTCCAGCTTCTCGACCGAGCGCGCCACCAGGAGCACGGTCGCGCCGGCGTCGGCGGCCTTGACCGCTGTCGCCTTGCCGATTCCGGAGGAGGCACCGGTGATCAGCACCACCTTGCCCCGCACCGCGGCGCTCAGGGTACGGTCCTTGAAGAGGTCGGGGTCGAGCGTGCGCTCCCAGTAGTCCCAGACGCGGTCGGCGTAAGACTCCAGCGGCGGCACCGAGATCCCCGAGCCCGCCAGCGCCGCCTCGGCGTTGCTCGAGTCGAAGTGGGTCGGGTAGCTGAAGTAGCTGAGCACCCCGGCCGGGATCCCGAGCTGGGCCAGCCCCGTCTTCGCCACCCGCTTTGCCGGCGGGAAGAAGCGCAGGCCGGTGCGGACCAGCGAGGTCGCCGGGTCGGTGACGTTGGAGTCGAGCCGCAGCGCCGCCTGCGGCGCGTCGGCGGCGCGGGCGAAGAGGTTGAGCATCTCGCCGGCCGTCTTCGGGTTGGGATCGGTGAGGCTGAATGCCTGCCCGTCGAGCCCGGGCTTGTGGGCGATGTAGTCGATCGCGTCGGCGACGTAATCGACCGGCACGATGTTGATCTCGCCGCCTTCGACGCCGACCGCCGGCAGCCAGGTCGGCAGCACCCGGCGCGCCTGCTGCAGCAGCTTGAAGGCGTAATAGGGCCCGTCGACCTTGTCGATCTCGCCCGTGCGCGAGTCGCCGACGACGATCCCGGGGCGGAAGACGCGCCAGGGCCGCGAGCACTCCTCGCGCACGACCCGCTCGGACTCGTGCTTGGTGCGGAAGTAGGGATGGGTGTCGAGCCGTTCGGCCTGCTCGAACATGTCCTCGCGCCACTCGCCTTTGTAGAGACCGGCGACGGCGATCGAGCTGATCTGGTGGAAGCAACCCGCCTCGATCGCGCCGGCGAGTTCGACCGCGTGGCGGGTGCCCTCGACGTTGGCGATCTCCTGCGCCTCGGCACCGGCGGTCATGTCGTAGATCGCGGCCAGGTGGAAGAAGTGGTCGACGTCGCCGCGCAGGGTCAGCAGATCCTCCTCGGAGACGCCGAGGCCGGGCGCCGCGAGCTCGCCGGCGATCGGCACGACCCGCGCCCCGTTTGGCCCGAAGGAGGTGCGCAGCTCCTCGAGGCGGCCGCGCGAGCCGGCCCGGACCAGGGCGTAGACGGTGCCCTCGCGCTTCAGCAGTCGCTGCACCAGGTTGCGGCCGATGAATCCGGTGGCTCCGGTGACGAAGTAATTCATCGCCTCAGCCTAGCGCCCCTTTTTGGCTCCGCTGTTCCACGGCGCCCATATTTCGTGCAAAGGAAGAGGGGGAGGCGAACGGCCCGGGTTTCATAGACTGAGTCGAGAAATGGCGGAGACGGCGACCTTGCAGATCGCAATGCCCGAAATGGGCGAGTCGGTCACCGAGGGGATCGTGCTCGAGTGGCACGTCGCCGAGGGCGATTTCGTCAACGAGGGCGACACGGTTGTCGAGGTGTCTACGGACAAGGTGGATGCCGAGGTGCCGGCGCCTACGGATGGCGTCATTACCAAGCTGCTCGTTGCGGTCGACGATGAGGTTCCGGTTGGAGCGCCGTTGGTTGAGATGGAGCCTGGCGAGGGGACTGGCGAGGGACCAACCGCATCATCCGCGGGTCCTGTCGCTGCAGGGGACCCACCACCCCCTGCGGTCGCTAAAGCGTCCTCGGGGGCGGTACCCCCTACAGCGCCACCCGCGGGCGATGCCGATGGAACAGCTGGCAGCGCCAACGGTGGCAGCGAAGTTCGGGCGACACCGGTTGCCCGCAGGGTTGCCGAAGCTAATGGCGTCGACCTGGGCTCCGTAGCTGGGTCTGGGCCTGGGGCGAAGGTGACCAAGGACGATGTGCTGGCGGCTGGGAACGGTGCTGGGCCGGTCGCGGCTGGCGAGGAGAAGGCTTTGCGGGGACCCGCGGCGATGCTGGCGCAGGCGATGGATGAGAGTCGGGAAGTTCCTACGGCTACCTCGTTCAGGACGATCGCCGTGGACACGCTCGACGCCAAGCGGAAGGCTCTCAACGGGCTGCTGAAGGAGCGGGGGATGAAGGTCTCTTTCACTCACCTGGTCGCTTGGGCGATCGTGCAGGCGGCCAAGGAGCATTCGGTGATGACTCGGGTCTTCACGCGCGTGGACGGGAAACCGGTTGCGATCGAGAACGGGCCGGTCAATCTTGGGATCGCGGTTGACGTCGAGCGCAAGGACGGCTCGCACAGCCTGATGGTCCCCGCGATCAAGGGGTCGCAGGACCTCGACTTCGCCGGCTTCCACAGCTACTACGAGGACCTGATCACGAAGACGCGGGAGAGCAAGCTCACCGCCGACGACTTCCAGGGCACCAACATCTCGCTGACCAACCCGGGTGGGATCGGCACCGTCGCCTCGGTGCCGCGGCTGATGAGCGGGCAGAGCGCGATCATCGCCACCGGGGCGATCGCCTACCCGCCCGAGTGGACCCACGCCACCCCGGAGCGGCTGCGCCAGATCGGCGTCTCGAAGACGATGACGCTGACCTCGACCTACGACCACCGGGTGATCCAGGGGGCCGAGTCCGGCGCCTTCCTGCGCAGCATCGAGCAGTTGCTGCAGGGCGAGGAGGGCTTCTACGAGGGCGTCGCCAACGACCTCGGCATCGACTCGGCGCCGATCTCCTCGGCCCACCCCGCCTCTGCTTCCGCCCCGCCGCTGGGCGCTCCCGCCGCCAGCAGCGCCGAGGCCGGCGTCACCGCCACCCAGCCCGACGAGGAGCTGCTGCAGGCGGTGCAGGCGGCGACCTCGCTGCTCAAGGGCTATCGCACCCACGGCCACCTCGCCGCCCGCCTCGACCCGCTCGGCCGCGAGCCCAAGGGCGACCCGGCGATCCAGCCGGAGACGCTCAACCTGACCCCGGAGCTGATGTCGCGCGTGCCGGCCTCGATCCTGCGTATCGGCGTCCCCGGCGAGACCCTGCTCGAGGCGCTGCCGCGCATGCGCGAGGCCTACTGCGGCACGATCGCCTACCAGTTCGAGCACCTCTCCTCGCACCAGCAGCGCACCTGGCTGCGCGAGATGGTCGAGACCGGCGCCCACCGCGCGCCACTCGCCACCGAGGAGAAACAGCGCCTGCTGATGCGGCTGATCGACGTCTTCCAGTTCGAGCGCTTCATCGAGAAGGCCTACCTGGGCCAGAAGATCTTCACGATCGAGGGGCTCGACGTGGTCGTGCCGATGCTCGACGAGCTGGTCACGCTCGCCCACCGCAGCGGCGCCGAGGAGGTCGTCTTCGGCATGGCCCACCGCGGCCGCCTCGCCGTCCTCGCCCACAACCTAGGCCGCTCGGTCGAGTCGATCCTGGCCGAGTTCGAGGGATCCAAGCGGATCGACCAGGTCAAGGCGGTGGCCGGGATCCCCCACGGCGGCACCGGCGACGTCAAGTACCACTACGGCCACCAGGGGGTCTACGAGACCCACGAAGACGAGAAGATCGCCGTCCGCCTCTACCCCAACCCGAGCCACCTCGAGTTCGTCAACCCGGTGGTCGAGGGCGCGACCCGCTTGATCCAGTCCGACTTCGAGGGCCCGGCAATCGAGCACAAGCCGAAGTGCGCGGTGCCGGTGCTGCTGCACGGCGACGCCGCCTTCCCCGGCCAGGGCGTGGTCGCCGAGACGCTCAACCTGCAGGCTTTGGCGGGCTACACCACCGGCGGCACGATCCACGTGATCCAGAACAACCAGGTGGGCTTCACCACCGACCCCGAGGACGGCCGCTCGACTCCCTACGCGGCCGACATGGCCAAGGGCTTCAACGTGCCGATCGTCCACGTCAACGCCGACGACGTCGAAGCCTGCTCCGCCGCGGTGCGGCTGGCGATGGCCTACCGCGAGCGTTGGGGCCGCGACATCGTCATCGACGTGATCGGCTACCGCCGCTACGGCCACAACGAGACCGATGAGCCCGCCTACACGCAGCCCCAGATCGCCGCCCAGATCAAGGCCCACCCGCCGGTCTCGGAGATCTACGCCGCCCAGTTGGTCGAGGAGGGCGTGCTCGCCGCGGACGAGGTCGAGGTCGCGGCCAAGGCCCGCCACGACGAGATGTCGGCCTCGTTGAAGGACCTGCGCCACAAGATGGAGCTGGGCGACTACGAGGACCCGACGGTGACCACGACCAGCACCGGCGAGCTCGACCGCAGCGCCAGCCCGCCGGTGCAGACCGCGGTGCCGATCGAGAAGCTGCGCGAGCTGAACGAGGCGCTGATCGAGGTGCCGGAGAGCTTCACGATCCACCGCAAGCTGCGCAAGCCGCTCTCCAAGCGGCTCGACACATTGGCCAACGGCGGCATCGAATTCGGTCACGCTGAGGCCCTCGCCTTCGCCTCGCTGCTGACCGAGGGAGTTCACATCCGCCTCACCGGCCAGGACACCGAGCGCGGCACCTTCTCCCACCGCCACCTCGTCCTCCACGACGAGAACACCGGCCTCGAGTACACCCCGATGCAGAACCTGAGCGAGGCCAGCGCCCCCTTCGAGCTCTACAACAGCCCGCTCTCGGAGACCGCCTGCCTCGGCTTCGAGTACGGCTACTCGGCGGCGATGCCGAACGCGTTGGTTCTCTGGGAGGCACAGTACGGCGACTTCGCCAACGCCGGCCAGGTGATCATCGACAGCTTCATCGTCTCCGGCGAGGCCAAGTGGGGACAGACCAGCCGCCTCACCCTGCTGCTGCCGCACGGCTACGAGGGCTCCGGACCCGAGCACTCCAGCGCCCGCATCGAGCGCTTCCTCGCCCTCGGCGCCGAGGGCAACATCCGCATCGCCTACCCGACCACCGCGGCCCAGTACTTCCACCTCTTGCGCCGCCAAGCGCTGATCCGCAAGCCGCGGCCGCTGGTCGTCTTCACCCCCAAGGGCCTGCTGCGACTCGACCGTGCCACCGCCACGCCCGAGGAATTGACCGAGGGCCACTTCCACTTCATCCTCGACGATCCCAAGGCGAACGAGCGGCGCGAGAAGGTCGAGCGCCTGGTGCTCTGCACCGGCAAGGTCTACTTCGACCTCGACGGCAGCGACAGGCGCGAGACGGCGGAGAACGTGGCGGTCGCCCGGGTCGAGCTGCTCTACCCCTTCGCCGACGAGCAGCTGAAGGGCATGATCGCCTCCTACCCGAACCTGAAGGAGATCGTTTGGGTCCAGGAGGAGCCGCGCAACATGGGTGCCTGGAAGGTGATGTCCCGCCGCCTGCCGGAGATCGTCCCCGAGGGCGTCGAGCTCGGCTACATCGGCCGCCAGACCCGGGCCAGCACCGGCGAGGGTTACTCGGGCGCCCACGCCCGCGAGCAGGAGCGCATCGTGCTCACCGCGCTCACCCCCGGCGCCTGAGGCTTCCGGTGCGCTTTATGCGGCCCACAGCCACAAAAGGCGCACCGGAGCGGTGAAATCGCCACTACGCAAGCCGGTGCCGGGGGCGCTCTTTCGCAAGGTGAAGGTGCTGTCGTGGATCGAGCTGGGGATCTTCGGGCTGCTGATTCTGTTCTGGCTCTTGCCCGGGTTCGACACCGCGACGATGCTGTTCGGCTGGGCTCACGGGCTGGGGTTTATCGCGCTTTGCATCGTGATCTGGGTTGCCTGTGGCAAGCGCGAGGCCCCCTACACACTGCTGGCGGCGACACTCACACCAGTTGGCCCGGTGGGAAGCGTGATCGGGATCGAGCTGATCGAGCGACGGGGCTGGGGAATTGCGGAATCGCCGCAAGGAGTTGCGGAATCGCCGTAGATCCGCTCAGGAACCCTTGACCTGAGAGTGCGGGCGCGGTATAGGTACTTGCTGACTGTTCCTCTGAGCAGTCCCGTTTAGGGGAACGGCCGCGTCGGCATCCCTCCCTGGCTACCGACGCGCAGGTGCAGTGAGGGTCGCGCGGACCCCCCTGCCTCCCGCGGCCCTCCTGTACCGCCCTGCGGTAGGAGGGCGCCTCGCACTCCTACGAATCTCGCAGATTGCGCAGAACCGTCTGCAGGATGCCACCGTTGCGGAAGTAGTCGACCTCGTTGGGGGTGTCGAGGCGGACCGTCGCCTCGAACTCGATCGGATCGCCGGCCTCGCGCTTGGCGGTCACCGCAACCGCCTTGGCGTTGCCGCCTTCGAGGTCGCCGACGTCGAAGACCTCTTCGCCGGTCAGTCCCATCGACTCGATCGTCTCGCCGGCGGGGAACTGCAGCGGCAGCACCCCCATCCCGATCAGGTTGGAGCGATGGATGCGCTCGAAGCTCTCGGCAATCACGGCTCGCACGCCGAGCAGCTTCGTCCCCTTGGCGGCCCAGTCGCGCGAGGAGCCGGAGCCGTACTCCTTGCCGGCCAGCACGACCAGCGGCACCCCTTCGGCGGCGTAGGTCATCGCCGCCTCGTAGATCGAGGTTTCCTCGCCGCCGGGGAAGCGGCGGGTGAAGCCACCGGTGCGCTCGGCGAGCAGGTTGCGCAGGCGGATGTTGGCGAAGGTGCCGCGGATCATCACCTCGTGGTTGCCGCGGCGCGAGCCGTAGGAGTTGAAATCGCGCGGCTCGACCCCCTGCTCGATTAGCCAGGCCCCGGCGGGGCTGTCCTTCTTGATCGCGCCGGCCGGTGAGATGTGGTCGGTGGTGATCGAGTCGCCGAGCAGGGCCAGCACCCGGGCATCGCCGATCGGCTCGACGCCGGGCGCCTCCGCCGGCATTCCCTCGAAGAAGGAGGGGCGGCGCACGTAGGTGGAGTCGGGCCAGGTGTAGCGATCGCCCTCCGGAACCTCGACCGCGCGCCAGGTCTCATCGCCCTCCAGCACCCTGCCGTAGTTGCGGGTGAACATCTCCGAGGCGATCGAGCGGCCGACCAGGTCCTTGATCTCGGCGGCGTCGGGCCAGATGTCGCGCAGGTAAACGGGCTCGCCGTCGCTCCCCTCCCCCAGCGGCTCGCTGGTCAGGTCGAGGTCCATGCGGCCGGCCAGGGCGTAGGCGACGACCAGCGGCGGGCTGGCCAGGTAGTTGGCCTTGACGTCCTGGTTGATCCGGCCCTCGAAGTTGCGGTTGCCGGAGAGCACGGCGCAGACGGCGAGGTCCTTCTCCTCGACCGCAGCCGAGATCTCCGGCGGCAGCGGCCCGGAGTTGCCGATGCAGGTGGTGCAGCCATAACCAACCAAGTTGAACTGCAGCTCGTTCAGGTATTTAGTCAGGTCGGCCTTGTCGAGGTAGTCGGTGACCACTGTCGAGCCCGGCGCCAGCGAGGTCTTCACCCAGGGCTTGCGGGTAAGGCCGCGTTCGATCGCGTTGCGGGCGAGCAAGCCGGCGCCGACCATGACGCTCGGGTTGGAGGTGTTGGTGCAGCTGGTGATCGCGGCGATGACGACGCGGCCGTGGTCGAGCTCGACCGTCGTGCCGTCCTCCAGGGTGACCTCGATCGCATCCTCGCTGCCCCGTTCGGCGACCGCGACCGCGGGGTCGTGGATCGCCGGGCGCGGCTTGCCACGCTCGTCGTCGTGATCCTCGGCCGGCGGATCGGAGGCCGGGAAGGACTCTTCGCCGGCCTCGTCGATGCCGTTGCCGAGCTGCTCGCCGGCCTCGGGGTCGAACTCCTCCATCGCCTCGAGGAAGGCCTCCTTGGCGTCGGCCAGCGGCACCCGGTCCTGCGGGCGCTTCGGCCCGGCGATGCTGGGCACGACGTCGCCGAGCTCGAGCTCGAGCAGGTCGGAGAAGACCGGGTCGGGTGCGCCGGGCTCGGCGAACATGCCCTGCTCGCGGGCGTAGGCGTCGACCAGCTCGATCGTCTCGGTCGGGCGGCCGGTCAGGTCGAGGTAGCGCAAGGTCTCGGCATCGACCGGGAAGATCGCGCAGGTCGAGCCGAACTCCGGCGACATGTTGCCGAGCGTCGCCCGGTCGGCCAGGCCCAGTGTTGGCAGGCCGGGTCCGAAGAACTCGACGAACTTGGAGACGACGCCGCGCTCGCGCAGCATCTCGGTCACGGTCAGCACCAGGTCGGTCGCGGTGCCACCCTCGGGCAGCTCGCCGCTGAGCTTGAAGCCGACCACCTGCGGCAGCAACATCGAGATCGGTTGGCCCAGCATCGCCGCCTCGGCCTCGATCCCGCCCACGCCCCAGCCGAGCACGCCGAGGCCGTTGACCATCGTCGTGTGCGAGTCGGTTCCGACCAGGGTGTCGGGATAGGCCTGCAGGACGCCGTCGCGCTCGCGGCTGTAGACGACCTGGGCGATGTGCTCGAGGTTGACCTGGTGGCAGATGCCGGTCGCGGGCGGCACGACGCTGAAGTTGTCGAAGGCCTCGCGGCCCCACTTGAGGAAGGAGTAGCGCTCGCGGTTGCGTTCGAACTCGCGCTCGGCGTTGACGGCGAAGGCGCGGGCGTTGCCGAAGGCGTCGACCTGGACCGAGTGGTCGATCACCAGGTCGACGTCGACCAGCGGGTTGATCGCCTCGGGGTCGCCGCCGATCTCCGCCATCGCGTCGCGCATCGCCGCCAGGTCGACCACGGCCGGGACGCCGGTGAAGTCCTGCATCAGCACCCGGGCGGGCTGGAAGGGGATCTCGACGCTGGGCTCGGCCTCCGCGTCCCAACCGGCGATTGCCTCAATCGCCTCCTTGCTCACCGAGACGCCGTCCTCGAGCCGCAGCACGTTCTCCAGCAGCACCTTGATCGAGTAGGGCAGGCGGGCGACGTCGAAGTGCTCAGGCAGCGCGTCGAGGCGAAAGACCTCGTAGGAGCGGCCGCCAACCTCGAGGGTGGAACGGGCGCCGAAGGAGTCGCTGCTGCTCACTCTTCCATCCTAGGCAACGGGGATGTCCATGGGCCGTGGCGATGACAGCAACAGCGCCAGCGCTTATCTTCAGTCGCCATGCCTTCGGATGAACCGATCCGACTCGCACTTCCCGATCCCGACTGGCCGGCTCGTTTTGAGCTTGAGCAGGCAACGCTGCAGGAAGCAATCGGAGAGTGGATCGATAGCGGCATCCACCACGTCGGCAGCACTGCCGTCCCCGGCCTGGAAGCCAAGCCGATCATCGACATCCTGGTCGGTGTCGGCGACCTCGAGACCGCCCACTCCTGCTTTGAGCCGCTTGCCGGCATCGGCTACCTCTACGCGCCGTATCTGCCCGAAGAGATGCACTGGTTCTGCAAACCCGATCCGGCCCGCCGCACCCATCACCTGCACCTCGTCCCGACTGGCTCGTCGCGATATCGCGACGAGCTGTCCTTTCGCGATCGCCTCCGCGCCGATCCCCGGCTCGCTGCGGACTACGCAGCGCTGAAGCGACAACTGGCTGCCCGCCACCGCGACGATCGCGAGGTATATACCGAGGCCAAGGGCGCGTTCATCCGAGCGGCGCTTGACGATTAGGGCCGGGCGCGATCAAGCATCGGCGAGCGCCGGAGCCGGCGGCGGCGCGCGTTAGCGCTTGTCGAGCTGGCCGTCGACGACGGCCTGGGCGGCCTTCTGGCCGGCGTCGCCGCTGGCGATCTTGACCGAGATGCCGGGAGTCGAGAGCGCGAAATGAGCTAGTACACGCTGGCGCAGGGGAGCGACGGCAATCTCCACCTTGTTCTGCTCGATCGCCTTGACGACCGCGTCGGCGACCTGCTGTGGGGAGCCGGTCCCCAGCCCCGGGATCGGTTTGGCGCCCGAGTCCGCGTACATGCCGGCTTCGCGGATCGTCCCCGGTGAGACGATCGAGACGCCGATGCCGAGCGGGTCGAGGTCGGCGCGCAGACCGAGGGCGAAGCCGCGCAGGCCGAACTTGGTCGCGTTGTAGATCGAGGAAAGCGGTGTTGCCGACTTGCCGGAGAGCGAGGAGATGAAGACCATGTGGCCGGCGCCCTTATCGACCATCGAGGGCTCAAGCGCCTGAGCCAGCAGCATCGGCGCCTCGAGGTTGACGCGCAGGGTGCGGGCCAGCTGCTCGCCGCTCAGTTCCTGCAGCCGGCCGCTGCCGGGCAGGCCGGCATTGGCGACGAGCACGTCGACCGGGCCTGCCTCAGCAGCGAGCTTCTCGGCCGCGCCGAGCTCGCCGAGGTCGGCGGGAAGGACGCGATGACCGTCGCCGGGCAGCTCGGCGGCGAGGGCTTCCAGCGCCTCTACCTTGCGACCGCTCAGCGAGAGCTTTGCTCCTTGCCCGGCGAGCGTCTTGGCGATTGCGCGCCCTAGGCCGCCCGTTGCGCCAGTGAGCAGCGCCGTCTTTCCCGCAAGTTCCATCGCAGGGCGCAAGCTACCAGCCCGCGTGTCGAATCACGCTAAATGCAGGCGATCCGGAAAATGTTTGTGTTTCATGAGCAGACGGCCGGTAGATCGTCTACACTGCCGCCGTTCCGAATAACCGAAACGCCGAGTCCCGTGCGCCTCATGCGCCACGGGAGCGGGGGAACCACGTTTTCGGGGCTAACTCACCCGCTATGGGTGGGGGCGCAGGCTCCTTTCGCGCCAGCCCGACAGCTAACCCCGTAGGCCGACGAAGGAGATCGGTTTGCGCACCAACAGGCATAGATTCAAGCTAGGCATAGCTATTTTGGCTGTTCTGGCAGTTATTGCTCTTGTACCCGCATCGGCCTCAGCCGATTGCGGTGGCGGCGGACTTTCTCCCGCCGAAACCGACATTTGCACCCCGACCGCGAAAGCGCGTCTACTGCCCAACGGGATGTTGATCCCGCCCAAATCCGCCCCGGCCCGCGTCAAGGCAGTAATCGCCGCGGCCAACAAAATTCGCCTCAAGCCCTATATCTGGGGCGGCGGCCACGGTCGCTGGTGGGACGCCGGCTACGACTGCTCGGGCTCCGTCAGCTACGCGCTGCACGGCGGCAAATTCCTCGAAAGCCCGCTTCCGTCAGGCCCGATGGAGAACTGGGGCCTCGCCGGTCTGGGCCGCTGGATCACGGTCTACACGAATTCAGGCCACGCCTACGCCGAAATTGCCGGCTACCGCTGGGATACCTCCGGCGACTCGGGCGAAACCGGCCCGCGCTGGCACGAAGACCTACGCGACAACGTCGGATTCACCCCCCGCCACCCCGCGGGCTTCTGATCTGACGCCTGGGACGTACTCCACCCCGGCCAACTGGCCGGGGTGAGTTTGTCCTTGCTTTCCTCAACTGCTCGGATAACTTTGCCGTGTAGCCACTCCACCTGACATCCGCTTGGCCAGTCTCTCCAAGCGTTACGGAGAGGTGGTCGCGGTTGCGGGCATTGACCTCGAGGTCGAGCCCGGCGAGTTCTTCACCATGCTCGGTCCCTCGGGCTCCGGCAAGACGACGACGCTGCGCATGATCGCCGGCTTCGAGGACCCCAGCGGCGGCACGATCGAACTGGCGGGAGCCGACGTCAGCCGGGTTCCGCCCTACGACCGCGCCGTCAACACCGTCTTCCAGGACTACGCGCTCTTCCCCCACATGACCGTCGGCGAGAACGTCGCCTACGGGCTGCGGATCGCCGGCGTCGCCAAGGCCGAGCGGGCCAAGCGCCGCGATGAGGCGCTGGAGATGGTGCGCCTGCCCGGCCATGCCGAGCGCCGCCCGGCCGAGCTCTCCGGCGGCCAGCGCCAGCGCGTCGCCCTGGCGCGGGCGATCGTCAACCGGCCCCGGGTGCTGCTGCTCGACGAGCCGCTCGGCGCCCTCGACCTGAAGCTGCGCGAGCAGATGCAGGTCGAGCTGAAGTCGATCCAGGGCGAGGTCGGCATCACCTTCGTCTACGTCACCCACGACCAGGACGAGGCGCTGACGATGAGCGACCGCATCGCCGTCTTCAACGAAGGCCGGATCGAGCAGGTCAGCCCCCCGGTCGAGCTCTACGAGCGGCCCGCGACCGAGTTCGTCGCCGGCTTCGTCGGCGTCTCCAACCTGCTCGAGCGCGACGGCTCGCGCTTCACGATCCGCCCCGAGAAGGTCCAGATGGTCGATCCCGGCGCGGCGCCCAACGGCCTGCGCACCGAGCGCGGCCGCATCGCCGACGTCGCCTACGTCGGCATGGTCACCCGCTACACCGTCGCCCTCGAGCAGGGCGGGGAGCTTCAACTGATTCGCCAGAACGTCGAAGGCACGTCGCCAGACGCTGCCTCCGAGCAGGGGAGGGAGGTAACAGTGGGCTGGCGCCCAGACCAAACGGTCGCCATCCGTGGCGGTTCGACAACAGAGGAGGAACCACCGTGAGAACGCAGCATGCAAACACCGCGCGAACGGCGTGGCTGATCGTTGGGGGCCTGCTGGCAGTGATGCTTCTGTTTGCCGGCTGCGGCTCCAGTAGCGACGACAGCTCGACCGGAGAAGAACTGCAGAAGGTCGGCAAGGGCGAGGGCTCGCTCAGCCTGGTCAACTGGGCCGGCTACGTCGAACCGGAATGGACCAAGCCGTTCGAACAGAAGACCGGCTGCAAAGTCAGCTCCAAGGTGGCCGGCACCTCCGACGAAATGGTGCAGCTGATGCGCACCGGCCAGTACGACGGGGTCTCGGCCTCGGGCAACGCCTCGGCGCGCCTGGTCGACGGCGGTGACGTCGATCCGGTCAACGTCGATCTCGTCCCGAACTACAAGACGATCTTCGCCGACCTGAAGGATCAGCCCTACAACACCTTCGACGGCGTCCACTACGGCATCCCACACGGCCGCGGCGCCAACCTGCTGATGTGGAACACGGGCGACGTCAAACCCGCCCCGACCTCCTGGGACGTGATCCTCGACCCGAAAAAGGCGGCCAAGTACAAGGGCAAGATCAGCGCCTACGACGACCCGATCTACATCGCTGACGCGGCCGTCTACCTCAAGGCCCACCAGCCAGATCTGGAAATCGAAAGCCCCTACGAGCTCAACGAAGAACAGTTCGAAGCGGCGGTCAACCTGCTCGAAGAACAGCGCCCGAACGTGGGCGAATACTGGTCCGAAGCGGCCAAGCAGATCTCCGCCTTCGCCGGCGGCGACAGCGTGGTCGGCACCACCTGGCAGTACCAGTACTTCGAACTGCAGGGCAGTGGCAAGCCGGTGGCGGCGAGCCCGGCAAGCCAGGGTTTCCTACCCAAGGAGGGCGCGACGGGCTGGTCGGACACCTGGATGATCAGCTCCTCGGCCAAACACCCCAACTGCATGTACATGTGGATGGACTGGATCGTCGAACCGAAAGTGAACGCCGAAGTGGCGGAATTCTTCGGCGAGGCGCCGGCCCAGAGCCTGGCCTGCGACCAGACCGCGGACAAGGAATTCTGCACCAAGTACCACGCCGACAACCCGGGATTCTGGAAGCGCGTCTACTACTGGGAGACCCCGCTCGCCGACTGCGGCAACGGGTCGACCGACTGCAAGGACTACAACGACTGGGTCCAGGCCTGGACCTCGATCAAGGGCTGACCCGGTCCTGATCGATGACTGAGGCGGTCGTCAGGAGGAGGTCGGTGGGCCACAGGCTCGCCGGCCTCTTCCAGGGCCGCCCCCGCCTGCAGATAGGAGCCCTGCTGGCCGGCCCGGTCGGCTGGCTGGTGATCGGCTACCTGGGCTCGCTCGCGGTCCTGCTGATCGCCGCCTTCTGGTCGGTCGACCCGCTCAGCGGCGAGGTCGTGCAGGGCTTCAGCTTCGAAAACTTCGAAACGCTCTACAACGAACCGGTCTACCGCGACATCATCGGCCGCACGGTCCTGATCGCGGTCCTGGTCACGATCACCGACGCGATCCTCGCCTTCCCGATCGCCTTCTACATGGCCAAGGTGGCGAGCCGGCGCGGCAAGGCGATCCTCGTCGTCGCGGTGCTGCTGCCGCTCTGGTCGAGCTACCTGGTCAAGGTCTACTCGTGGCGGACGATGCTCTCCGCCGGCGGCGTGATCAACTGGGCGCTGGAGCCGTTCGGGCTGAGCGGCCCGGGCTTCGGCGCGACGGCGGTCTGGCTGGTGATGAGCTACCTCTGGCTGCCGTACATGATCCTGCCGATCTACGCCGGCCTCGAGCGCATCCCCAACTCGCTGATCAGCGCCTCCGAGGATCTCGGCGCCTCGCCCTTCACCACCTTCCGCCGGGTGATCCTGCCGCTCTCCTTCCCGGCCGTGGTCGCCGGCTCGATCTTCACCTTCGCCCTCACCCTGGGCGACTACATCACGCCGCGTCTTGTCTCCAACGACCAGTTCATCGGCAACGTGATCTTCAACAACATCTCCAACAACCTGCCCTTCGCCTCGGCCCTGGCGCTGGTGCCGATCGTCGTGATGATCGCCTACCTGCTGGTCGCTCGCAAGCTGGGCGCCTTCGAGCACATCTAGGGATGGAACGGTGAGGCTCTCGAGACGATCGGCGCTGACCCTCCGCATCGCGGTGGCGATCGGCCTCGCCTTCATCTACATCCCGCTGATCGTGATCTTCATCTATGCCTTCAACTCGAGCAACATCCTCGAATGGCCGCCACCGGGGCTGACCCTCGACTGGTTCCCGAAGGCGATCGAGGACGAGTCGGTCCACGAAGCGCTGCTCACCTCGGTCAAGGCGGGGCTGGCGGCGACGGCGATCGCGATGGTGCTCGGCACCCTCGCCTCGCTTGCCGTGGCGCGCCACCGCTTCTTCGGCCGCGAGACGATCTCCTTCCTCGTCATCCTCCCCATCGCCCTGCCCGGCATCGTCACCGGCGTCGCCTTCAGCAACACCTTCACCCAGGTGCTCGGGGTCGAACTCGGCCTGCTCACCGTGATCGTCGGCCACGCCACCTTCTGCATCGTCGTCGTCTACAACAACGTCGTCGCCCGCCTGCGCCGCACCTCGACCTCCTTCGAGGAGGCCTCGGCCGACCTCGGCGCTCACAGCTGGCAGACCTTCCGCTTCGTCACCCTGCCCAGCCTGCGCACCGCTCTGGCCGCCGGTGCCTTGCTCGCCTTCGCCCTCGCCTTCGACGAGATCATCGTCACCACGTTCACGATCGGCGCCGGCGAAGAAACCCTGCCGATCTGGATCTTCTCCCGCCTCTTCCGCCCCAACCAGCTGCCGATAGTCAACGTCGTCGCGGTCCTGGTAGTGCTGATCTCGATCGTGCCGGTGTACTTGGCGCACAGGCTGACGCGGGACGAGGGTGGTGCGGCGGCGGCCCGGGGCGGCCGCGCCAACCGCATAGAGGGCGGCGGAGTCGAGACCGAGGCGACGGCGGTACCGTGAGGGATGGCCCGGCCTTCAGTGATCGAGCCCGGGGATCGGGTCTATCGGCAGCTCGCCGTAGAGATCCTCGAGCTCTTCGAGATCGCGTTTGTCCTGGGGGCGACCGGCGAGCCGCTTGAAGCCGACCACGCTGCGCAGGCCGGCGAACCTGGCCGGCTCACCCCCCACTTCCCCCTCGATCGCGCCGGCGGCGACAGTCTCGTAGTCGAGCGGCGGCAAGCCGCCACGCAGAACGTCGACGATCCCGTGACAGGTGCGCACGCGAAGGTGATCTGCTTCCGCGATATCTGCGCCGTCGAGCGCCTTGTCGTCGTGAAGTCGAGTTGCCTCGACACGGGAAAGGAAGCGGAGGATCGCGTCGTTGGCGTCCGCCCCGTCCGGGACCAACAGATCGGAGTCCTTGGTGGCGCGCACAAAGCCGTTGGCGATCACGCTGAAGCCGCCGATCACGACGTAGGGCAAGCCGACGGCGTTAGCGTCCGCGACGACCCCGTCGAGGTCAGGACCAGAAGGCTCGGGATGGGACATGGCCGGCGCGAATGGTGGAGGCAAGTAGTTGCACGGCCTGGCGAGAGAGAGTTAGCCCGCTAGCGACACGCTCGGAAGGCGTCAGCGCCTGGGCGGCGCGGCGCTGATAGTCCCGCTTCTCGCGATTGAGCTCGGCCCACTCGGCCTCGTGGCCGGGCTCCAGCAGTGTCTTGCGGGGCGCGGATGACATCGATGCAGATGATACGTCGTGCGACAGAGATCGACCCTCCGTCGGATCGAGGGCGGCGGCGTGAGCCGCCACCCCTAACTCTCCAACCGCCGCTCCAGCCCCCGCGCCAGTGCATAGACACAGCCCCGATAGCCGTACTCGGCAAGGGGTTCCTCCAGCGTCTGCTGGTAGACCAGCGCCGCCAGCTGCCCGGCGACGAAGTCGGCGCTTAGCTGTTCTTCACCACGATCGATCTGCGCGAGCGCCTGGCGCTGAGCGGCCGATAGATCGCTTTGGGAGATGAACCGGCGCTTGACCTCGAGCGGCGTCTTACCCTTGCAAGCCGCTTCGCCTGCCTCAATCGCCTTGGCCGATCCCTTCAGCTCAGGATCGGGCCGGGGCGGCTGGAAGGCGCGGTAGATCTGGCGCTCGAGCGGCGAGGCGTTCTGGGGTGGCTGGGGGCCCCGGATAGTCGTGGTGGGCTGCGCGGTGGCGGAGGAGCTCGAAGAGTCGCCTCCCCCACCACAGGCGCTCAGGCCCAAAGTGAGGCAGCAGATCAGCAGCGCTGTCGCGCCTGCCCTCATCCCTTGGGAGTGCAACTCCTGGCCACGTCCCCGGAAAGCTTCATGCCATCGACAAAGGCGAAATCACCATGGGCGTAGAGGTGCCCGGTGGGGCAGGTGGCAAGTAGGAGGCTCTGCTTTTGCCCTTTGTAAGTCCAGGTTTTGTGCAAGCTTGCATTGAAGCCGATCAGCGAGCCCTGCCCGGCGGTAATGGTGGGAACCTTGATTTCGGCGGTGGTGCCGTATTTACCGCCCTGCTTGCCGATCACCGCGGTGGTGACGAAGGTGGTCGGGGCGGGGACAAAGGCGTAGACGTGGAGAATCAGGACCTGCTTGCCGCCCTTGGGAGCGCCATTGAAGATCAAGAGCTTGCCCGAGGCGCTGAAGGGGGGCTGTTCCGGAAAGGCGATCTCGGCTTCTGCCCTGCCGGATCCCACCAAAGCTTCCTTGCAGACTCTTTCGGCGGTGGCGGTCTGGGTGCTCTGCAGCTGCTGAGGCCTGCAGGTGGCCAAGCCCTTGGTGTTGAGCTGGCCGTGCTTGTCGAATTCCAAGTGGAGCGTCTTCAGCGCAGGAGGATGAGTGCCGTCGGCGGTCTTCAGCGAGCCGCTGACCGTCAGCGTGATCGGCGCGGGGATCTTCTTCGGCAGCTTCCTCGGCGCGATCCCCCCTTCGATCGTGACGATCAGGTTGCCGGCCCTCACCGTCTGGCCACTTGCGGTCGCGATGAGGACGCCGACGAGAGCCAAGGCCCAAAGGCAAAGCCACAGCGCTCGTTTGCGGGCGGCGCTCACTTGCCCCGCACCTTGCACTCGCGCACCAGGGTCTGGCTGAGCGTTCTCTCGCCACTGAACTCATATTTCGCCTTGGCCAGGGGGAAGGAGGCGATGTTGAAGCCCTTTGGGGCTGGGCAGCCCGAGGAGGCGTAGCTCAGCTTTTGGCCGCCCCAGGTGTAACGGCGCGAAAGCGACATGTCGAAGGCAGAGATGTAGCCGTATTCGGAGGCAATCGGGGGCAAGGTGGCATCGAGGCGGGTACCGAAGGTGCCCTTGGTCTTTGAGACGTCGAAGACGATCACGTAGGTCAGCGGCAGCGGCGCTCCCGTGGCCACCTGGGCAAAGATCGCCGGCTTGCCCCTGTGGACGCCGTTGAAGGCAAGCAGCGGACCATTTGAGGCAAAGGCACCCTGACCGGGCAAGGTGACCCTCGAGGTGACGTTGCCGTGGCCGACCAAGGCGTCGCCGCAGGCCTTCTTGGCCTGAGTGGAGTTGACCGAGTTGAGCTTGCCAAGCGAGCACCTGGCCAGGCCGTTGCTTTGCAGCACACCGTGGGAGTTGATCTCCAAGACGATCCGCTCGAGTACCGGTGGGTTGGCGGGATCCGAGCCCTTGATCTTGGCGCCGATCTGGACCGCGATCGGCGCCGTGCCGGTCCGCGGCAGCTTTTGCGGTGAGATGTCACCGTGAAAGGAAACCGTGACGTCGCCCTCTTTGACGATCTCGGCCTGGGCGAGAGCGCCGAGGCAAAGACAGGCAAAGAGGGTCGCCGAGAGCAGAGCGCCAAGCGCCCTTGTGATCGACCCGGGGCTCATTCCTAACGCACCAGTGGGTAAGCGCAGACGTAGTGCGCGGCGGCGGCCGGTTCTTGCTCAGAGAGCGCTCCGGTGCCGTCGAGCACGATTGTGCGGTAGCTGCCGCCGGTGGTGTTGCCGTAGTAGGAGTCGGTGTAGGTGTGGTCTGTGCCAACGCCTGAGCCGAGGTTGATTACCCCCCTGGTCGAGTAGAGCGCCATCGGGGTCGGTAGGTAGCCGCCCTTCGCGGCGCAGGCGTCTGCCGCGGCCTGCAGTGAGCTAACCAGCGGGCCCGGCGAGCCATCGAAGCAGGTGCCTCGCAACAGGACGGTCCCACCGGGACAGGAGGCCGAGTGGCCACCGACCGTGCCCGCGTTGCCAGCGGAGTCAGCGCTGGTCGCCTTGGGGACGGTACCGAGGGCGCCGATGTTGATGTCCTGGCCGGTCAACGAGCCGTTGGCGACCTTGGCGCCGTTGATTGCGCTGTTGGCGATCTTGCCCGTTGTGACGGACTTGCCCTTGAGCTGGCGGGTTCCGACGCTGTTCTTGCCAAGCGCCGCAAAGGCCGACCCGCAAAGGGCCAAGACCAGGGCGATCACCGCCACCACCATTGCTGGGGAGGGACGGCCCAGTGGCCGCTTGCTCTCTGAATCGCCTAGCTTCACTTGTTCCTCCCTGTCTTGGCCTTGCGCTTGCAAGCTGCCTTGGTCTTGACTTTTTGGGTGGTGCTCTTGCCGTTTTGCCCCTGGTAGGTGATTTCAGAGACGGTCGGCCCAGCGCAGAGGCTTCTAGTGTTTTCCAGGTAGCCCTGTTTGCCGCCCAGGAGGGTCAAGGCGAAGTGGCCGACCGGCACGTCGGGGATCACCGGCACGGTGGTGCGCAGGTGGCCGCCCTTGACCGAGACCGATTCTGCTTCCGGCATGACCAGCACTTGTCCGGCCAAGATGAAGACCAGGTGGGGCAACTTGCCGTAACCAGAAACGGCGTAGGCGGGGCCCGAGAGCGGTGCGTCCAGAAGCGGCGTGGAAACCGTCGCAGTGCCGATCGGCTGCCTTCCCTTGCAGCGTTCTGCTTGCAACTGGGCCTTGGAGCAGAGGTTGCCGAGGTGGCGCTGGTCGATCGCGAAGGCCTTGGGCAGGGTTACAGCGAGAGACTTGAGGTTGGCGTCGCCGGAGCGGGTCCAGAGGTCGAAGCGCAGGCTTGGGTCCTGAGAGCGCTGCGTCTGCTTCTTGCCACCGAGCTGCGTGATCGCCATCTTCGGCTTGAAGGGCAGGGTCGAGCAGTTGACCACGTTGAAGTAGGAGCTGAAGTTCGTCGTCGTGCCTTGATCTCCGGTCCCCTGGGAGCCCACCGCCATCGCGGAGCAGTTGGTCGGGTTGATCGTGAAGTTAGGGCGATCGATGTTGACCCGGATCGAGCGCATCCTGATCGGCACCCCGCCGATGATCTGGGGCATGCGATCGGACACCGCCCTCACCTGGGCCGTTAGCGGGTCGATATGGAGGCCGACCCGCACGACGATCGTGCCGTAGTCGTAGGGACCAGCCAGGGCAGGGGTGATCGCGACCAGGGAGAGTGGCGCGCCCTGGAAGGGCCCGGCGAAGTACATCTTGCCGAGGGCGTGGAAGGGATGGGAGCCCGGCCCCGCGGCGACGTCGGTAGTGCCGATCTGCGAGGCGGCCGGGCAACTGGGAGAGCTCTGCTCGGCACGGCCCAGCTTGCCCACCGCGGCGGAGATTGTGCTCTCCGGGCAATAGGGGATCCCGCCGATGTCGCCGCTGAAGCCCGGTGGCAGGGTGAAGCCGAGATCGCCGAGGAACTGGTCGCCGTCATCGCGGTCGAGCTTGAGATGGAAGTCGGAGAAGGCGCCGGCGAGCGGATTGGAGGTGCCGGCGTCGAGTCGCGGCCGGAAAGGTCGCACCGGGCCTGGGCAGGCCGCTCCCTGTGGCCCCGAGGTGAGGTTGAAGAACTGCACCGAGGTCTGGTCGGCGAGCACGTGGTTCCAGGGGAAGAACTGAGCCGAGACCGGGTAGAGGCTGCAGTACGACGGGGTCGCCATCAGGCCGCGATCGGAGGCGAAGAGGTGCAACTGGAAGGAATCGAAGGGGACCTGGGGCAGATCGGTGAAGCGAACCTTCAACCTGCCGTTGCTGGGATCTGGACTGACCGTGGCTTCCAGCTTGGCGTGGATGCCAAAGCCATCGGCGGCCATGAAGAGGCGGTACTGGTTGCCGGGCTCCGGCTCGCCGATGTAAGCGGCGCCTTCGAGGGTGCCCTCGAGAGCCGGGGTGCTGAGGGCGAAGGTGCCGATCTTCGACCTGTCGGGGCAGTTGGTGGCCAGCTCGGTGGCGAAGTTGACCTGTGCCTCCGAGCAAGAGCCCTGCCCGTCCGCTGCATCGGGGTTGATCGTGAAGCCCTCCGGCAGGGTGACGATCGCCGAGCGGATCTGCGAGGGGGCCGCGGCGCGGCTGAGGAACTGGGGTGAGCTGAGCTCCACGTTCAGGCCCGAGGGGGAGTCGGTCTCGCTGGTCGTCGGGCTGGCGAAGAGGACCGGGCGGAAGACCTCTTTCTCGCAGTCCGTCGTCGCCGGGTAGGTGGACTCTTTGCGGGTCGGGTGGTCGGGGTCCTGGTAGGTCTGCACTTCCAGCGAGGTGACGAGTGGCTGGCCGGTGCAGATCGTCGGGTTGTCGGTCAGCGGCTGGCTTGGGATCGTCGAAGCAGTGGGTTCGGCGATGCAGCTGGCTTTGGCTTTGCCCGGGCAACCCGCCGGGCTGCCCGGGGAGCCCGTGGGGAAGCGCTCGTCATCGTTGGATTTATCGGCTGGAAACCCCCAGAAGGTCAGGCTGGCGCTGGCAAGCGGCGCCTCCTGGGTGATCTCGGAGACGGTGAAGCGCAGGCCGTAGTCAGAGCCGGTCCTGACCGAGACCGGGATATTGATCGGAGTGCCGAGGGTGGGGGCAATGAAGGCGAAGAGAGCGGTCTGATCGCTGCCCGGCACCATCGAGAAGATCGGCGCCGTGCCCAGCAGCTTGGCAGGGTTGCCTTTGTAGTTGGCGTAGACCGTGACCAAGCCCATCTGGGCGTTTGAGGGGCACTGGGCCAAGGCGAAATCAGAGGCAATGCACTGGGTGACCGCGTTGGGGTTACCGAAGAGGCCCTCGGGCGCATTGAAGATGACGTTACGAGCAGACTCCGGCGCTCCGGGGTCTTCCAGGGTGAAAGAGGTGGAGAGGTCGGGGTGCCCGCCCGCGCTGGTATCGGAGCTGGCCGTGGTGAAAGCTTGGATCTGCTGCGAGGCGCCGGCGGGCGTCGTGGCCAACGCCGCGAAGGCCAACAGCGAGAGGGCAACCGCTGCGATGCGCTTACCCAAGGGGGCGCTGCCGTTACCGACCAGGGCGATCACTTTCCACCTCCGTGCTTGGCGCTGGCTCGTTTGTGCTGCTGCCGTTTGTGGGCGCGCTTGACGCAGCGCCCGCGCCTCTTGACGGTGCCCTTGCGGCATCTCGACGGCGGCTTGGCGAACTGGCCGGGGGTGCCGGCGAGTGTGCCGATTCCCGGAGCCGGCGCCGGCTGGCTGCCGGCGCCACGACACTCATCGGACGCCGCACACTGGAACTGTGGCGGCCCGAAGGCAAAGCCCCCGTCTTTGCGGGCGGTGTAGAGGCGAACGGCGCTGCCGTTTTGATCGGCGGGGACGAGCTTTTGACGGGTGAAGAAGAAGGCGTTCTCGCCGTCGGAGCTGACCGAGAGCAAGCTGGAGTCGCTCTCGCTGGTGCCGGTGGAGATCAGGCTTTGGGCGTTGTCATGCCACTCATAGGCGTCCTGCTTCGAGTTCGAGTCGCGCAGCGCCAGCGACTCGCCGGTGGTGAAGAAGACGCTGCCGTCCTCCAGCAGGTTCAGCCCCCCAACGCTCAGCGTGGCATCGCTATCAGGACGAGCGCCGGTCGGGCTGCAGGAAGCGCAGTCGAGCGTCTGGTTGGGAGCGCTGTAGGTAAAGACCTCGTACCGCCCAGCGCTCTCGTATCCGTTCAGCGGCAGGGTCGAGGAGAAGACGACATGGTCGCCGCTTTCGGTGACCTGCAAATCCTCGCTATGACGGCCCCCCGCGTCCTTGACGCTGTCGATGACCAGCGGGCTGTCATAGCCGGGCGCCGAGGGGATTTCGCGGGGACCGAAGATGGCGATGGTGCCGCTGCCACCATTGGAGACGACGGCCCTGCCGGACTCAACCGCCAGGCCGACCGATTTCGAGAGCGTCCCGGAACCAAAGGCAGCGCCCACCTGGTTGCCGGCGGCGTCGAACTCGACCACCTCGCTGCCCTCGTCGACGTAGACGTGGTCGTCAGCGGGGTCGACCGCGACCCCGAAGGAGGGGTTGGGATCGAGCACCTTGACGAAGGCTCCGGAGGCGTCATAGACGCTTGCCTTGGCGCCGTCGGTGACGTAAACGCTGCCGCTCGAGTCGACCGCGATGCTGTTGGCGGCCAATTCGGAGACCATGAAGCTGCTCAGCGCGGCACCGTTGGCGTCGAAGACCTTGACTTCACCGAAGTAATTGACGGTGTAGACGTCCCCATTGAGCGGACTGACGGCCACGCCGGTGACGAGACCGGATTCGACTTGGGAGATGTAGTTGCCTTCCGAGTCGAACTTGTCAACCACACTGTTGACGGTGTCCGGGACATAGAGATCGCCGTAGGAGGGACTGGTCGGGCTGTTGTCCACAGCAACCTGGGTGGCCACCCCAATCGGCAATCCCAGGGCTTCGCCATTGCCCACCTCCGCGAACGAGCCGGCGGGGGTATTGGAGCCGTCCAATTTGCCGTCCACTCCGAAACTGGTGTCGAGGTTGCCGGTGGTGTCGAACTTCTTCACGTAGGCCGGGGGGTCGTCTTCAGGGCTGGCTTCGGTGTTAGCGGTGTCTAGAACGTAGATCGACCCGCTTGCCTGCTCGATCGCGATCCCCTCGGGGTTGACGAAGGATTTGAGCGAAGAGTTGACGGGGGATTTGAACGAGCTGAGCAACGGGTGTGTGGCGTCCGGCACGGGCTGATTCGCGCCCGACTCCAGCGTGGCGACGAAACGGGGGCCGAAGCCGGGGCGGGCGAGATAGAGGTTGGGGGCGCCGTCGATGCCGTTGGAGCCATCGAGCCGCTCGGGCGAGAGGAAATAGGCGCTGCCCTCGCCGGCGGCCACACCACCCCCGCCGCCGATCGCAACCGCCGAGCAGTCGCCTGCAGTACCGGGAACGACGTTCCACGCATCAGGGTTGAAGCTGTTGCCCGCCGGATCACAGCCATCGGTGTCGCCGCTACTGCTCCCGGCCGAGACCCGGGTCAGCAAGGCGCTCGCGCCATCGACCTCCGCCCTGAAGACATCGGCGCTGGTATCGCTGTCCTGGTCGCTAGCGGTGCTCAACGAGTCCCTGGTGGTGAAGTAGACCATCGAGCCGTTGGCGGTCATGCCGCCGTAGAGTCCACCGTCGACAGCACCGGGCATCAGGTCGACGGTCTCCTCGCCGACACGCATGTAGAGGTGGTAGTAGTCGTTGCCCAGAGCGTCGCTCGAGAGCAGCTCGCCGAACACGACCCGCGAGCCGTCCTCGGAGATGCCCAGCTCGGCGACCCCCAAGCCATTGGCGATCGTCGCCCCGGTCTCGGTCTTCGAGACCACCTGGGTGGTGCCCGCTTTCAGGTCGCGCACATAGATCGTCGCGTCAGTGCCGTTTGAGTTGGCGTCGGCCTCGAACTGCGCGGTGGTGGCAAAGACGAGGTGGCTGCCATCTTCGGAGAGCGGCTGCTTCACCATGCCCGCCGGCTCCGCCGGGCCGGGATCCATCGAGCCGGTCATGCCCTCCACCAAGCTGCCGTCAGCGAGGCGCAGCGGCACGTTGGTCGAGCCGTCGGCAAAGCAGGGATCGCAGATTTCCGCTCCGCCGAAGGCAAAGCTCTGCAGCGAGGAGTCAAAGCCCGAGAGCGGCGAGGCGAAGGGCTCGGTCGCGAAGGGGTTGTTCGCCGCCAGACCGACGTAACGGGTGCTCCAACCGCCCTCGCCGCGAGTGGCCGTGTAGGGGTCGGCGCCGCGGTTGGTTGGGTTGCCCGCGATCCCGGGGATCGTCCCCGATTGCATCGAGTAGAGGACCCGATCGGCGGCCGCCGGAGAGGTGGCCAGCGGGCTCATCCCGGAGGAAAGGTCCGAACGGACGTCATAGCCGCCGGTATCGGCCGCGGAGACCAGCTCGTAGGCGCGGCAGTCAGGCAGATGCGCCGCGCTGGTCTGCTGGCGCACCTGGGCGTTGGGACAGGTGTCGACTTCGGTAGAGGGCAAGGCGAAGGTGGTGAAGGTGTGGTCGGCGCCCTCGGTGACACCTGCCGCGTTGGTGGCCACTACGCGGTAGTGGTACAGCGTTTCCGGCTGCAGACCAGCTATCTCCTGGGTCTCACCGTGCACGGTGAGGAGTCCTGCGCCGGGTTGGTTCAGGTCACTCGGCCGCGCGTCGGGAACCGGGGCGCTGGTGCCGTAGCTCGAATCGATACCGAACTCGACCCGGAAGCTGGTGCCGGCCCCGTTTGGGTTGATTCCGGCTTCGATCCGGGCCGAGTCGGTGGTGATGTGACTGGCGGTCGTGTCGCCAATGACCGGGGAGCTGGCGGCGCTGAACTCAGCGTCGCGACCGTAGCCGAGAATCCCGTCGAGGTTTTTTGCCACCAGCCGGTAGTGGTAGACGGTTCCCTTTGCCAAGCCGCTGAGCGGCGCCGTCACTTGGTTGTCAACCGAGTCGCCGGCAAAGGTATTGCTCTCGGCGCAGGGAACGGTGTTGCCGTAGGCGGAACCAGCCCCCCACTCGAAGTAACAATCGGTGGTAGAGACACCATCTGGATTCAAGACGCCGTGCAGCACTGCACTGCTACCGGTGAGGCCGCTGATCTCGCCAGTGATCGCTCTAGGCGCCGTGGCTGGGTCGGACTCACGAGAGAAGATGTCGACCGACCCGTCCTCTGCGAAGCTGTCCTTGATTACGTAGATGTCGCCGGTTTGAGGATTGACCGCGAGGTCGAGGGCTGCACTCAGGCCGGGATAAAAAGAGTGAGCGGGATCGGGACCGCCGAACAGGGTGAGTGTGTCCCCTGAGGGATCACGCTGGGTGACCCGATCGCCAAAGAGAGTGAACGTGGTGTCGCCCTCGCGCTCGAGCGCTATCCGGGGCGTGCCCGGCGCCAGATCGAAAAGACGTGAGTGGGAAGGTGCGGAGTCATACTTGGCAAGCCGATCGCCATTGGCCAAGAAGAGGTCGCCCTCCGAATCGATCGCCACGCGACAGCCAGCTTTTCCCCCGCCGAGCAGCACGGTGTCGACGATTTGGCGCTCCGCCACCCTGAATTGCCGGTAGGACCCGACTTCGCGAGAGGCGACCCAAACGCCACCGTCGGGAGCGACGGCTATGCCGCAGGCGCCCGGGATTTTGTAAGGGAACCCGGACAGCGCCGTGCCAGCGGACGTGTAGCCGAAGACCGTGCTCAGGCCATATTCAAAATGCGCGATGTAGAAATTCCCGGCCGTCGCCGTACCGGAGTCGTCGACCGCGATCGTGGTGGTGTCATTGACTTCACCACCGGCGAATGGGGCCCCGGTATTGAACGAGGTTGCCCCGGCGCGCCCGCTGAACGGATCTGGAGCCCCGGCAGGGGTGAACTTGCTGATTTTCAAGCCTTTTTTCGGTGAGCCGACGTCGACGAGCAGGACCTTTTGGTTGGCAGCGTCAAAAGCGATCGAGGACGACCGCGTGCCACCGGTGCCGAATGAGGTACCCGAGTAGAAGTACTGCTTGACCTCTCGCGCTGAAGCCGTTGGGACGAGGCAGAGCAAACTGAGCATCGCCACCAGCAAGCCAATCGCCCGGAGTGCCTTTTTGTCGTGCATAGTCGCTGACCCTCTCCTCGAAGTCCGCATTGCCTAACGCCCCACTCTCGTTTGCCGCGGACGGCGCTTTTTGTCCTTTGCCTTCGAGCCGCAAGACGCCTGAAGCTCGATCCTGGTCTTGGTGGTCTTGGCGTTTTGGCCGCTCATCCGCACCGTCGCGAAGCCGGGGTCCTTGCAGATGTCTCTGCTGTTTTCCAAAAGGCCCTTGGCGCCGCCGCGCATGTCCAGGACGAACTTGGTGACGGGGACGTCGGGCAGCCCCTCGAAGGTGGAGCGGATGCCGCCGTTGACGGAATCGATGCGCCCGGCGATCTCGAAGTCGACCTGGCCGTGCAGTGAGGCGACCAAGTCGGGCAGCGGGTTATTGGAGGAGCGCAGGTAGACCGGGCCGCTGAGCGGGCGATCGAGGATCGGCGTGATCGCCGTGGCTTGACCGTAGATCGAGGCCGCGGGACAGTTGTCGGCAGCGAACTGGACCCTGGTGCAGACGGTGCCGATGTGGCTCTGGTCGAGGAACTCCGAGTGCGGCAGGGCGACGACGGTACGGGAGATATTGGCGTCGCCCGCCCTCGGCCTCAGCACCGCGCGCAGTCTCGGGTGGCCGGTGCGCTTGCTGCCGCCGAATAGCTTCAGCGCCAGGCGAGGCGCAAAGGGCAGCGTCGCGCAGTTGGCGACCTGATAATGGACCGAGCGCCGGACCAGGACGCCTTCGGCGCCGCCGATCTGGGCGCTGGCAGACAGCGGCTCGCAGTTGGTCGGGTTGAGGGCGAACTTGGGCCGGTCGATGCCGACCTGGATCTGGCGGGTGCGCAGCGGGATCCCCTCGAGGATCTGCGGCAGCGGGTCGGAGACGGTGCTGACCTCGGCGGTCACCGGGTTGACCTCGATTGCCGCCCGCACGGCGACGTTGCCGAGGTCATAGGGCCCCGAGACGGCCGGAACCACGACCACGAGGCTGAGCGGCGCGCCTTTATAGGGACCGGCGAGGTAGACCTTGCCGGGGGCATAGAAGGGGCGGCTCCCCGCCCCCGCGCCGGCGGTGACGGTGCCGATCTGGCTTGCCGCCGAACAGGCCGGTGAGGCAAGCTCACCGAGGCCCGAGTACAGCGTGTTGCCGAGCTGGGCGATCGCGGCCTCGGAGCAGTAGGGGATGCCTTTCAGGGTCGCCGAGAAGCCGAGCGGGGTGCTGACGCTGAGGCCGCTGAGGAACTGGTCGCCATCGGCGCGGCTGAGATTGACCGTGAAGGGGCTGTGGGCGCCTGGGGTATTGCCCGCCGAGGCGGCCGCGAAGCCGGGGTCGAAGGGACGGGTGGTTCCCGGGCACGGCGCTCCGCCCGGGCCGGAGTCGATCGTGAAGGAGGTCTCGGAGCTTCTGCTTGCCCAGGACCGAGTCCCAGGGGGTGAAGGTGGTGGTTATGCCATAGGTGCCGCACTTGGTCGGCGTCGCGAGGGCACCGCGCTCGGAGCCGAAGATGTGCAACGAGAACTTCTGAAATGGCGTCTGGGGCAGATCCGCGAAGACCACGGCGACCCGGCCCGTCTCGGGGTCGGGCTTGATCGTTCCCGCCAACTTGACGTGGACCGCGAAGCCATCGGCGACGAGGAAGATCCGGTAGCGGTTGCCCGGCAGCGGCTTGCCCAGGTAGAGGTAGCCGGGCAGGGGACCTGGCAGCAGAGCCGTCTCGATCTCGAGCGTGCCGATCTTCGCCGTCTCGGGGCACGCGGCCGCGTTCTCGGTACCGAAGCTCGCTTCCGCATCGGTGCAGGCGCTCTTGCCATCGGCGGCACTGGGGTTGATCGTGAAGCCCCCCGGCAGCAGCATCTCGGTGCCGCGAATCTCCGAGGGGGAGGGCACCGTGGGGCTTTGGAACTGGGGCACGGTCAGCTCGACGTCGATGCCGGAGGGCGAATCGGCGGCGCGGGTGCTGGGCCTTGCGGCCAGGCTCGGGTTGAAGCTCAACTGGTCGCAGCCGGTCGTGGCCGGGAAGGGTGCGCTGGCGTGGGTGAGACCGCCGTCGTAAGCGAGCACGTCGATGCCGCTCTGCAACGGTACGCCGCACTCGGTCGGGTTCTGGATGAAGGGAACCGGCGGGCTGCTGGAGGGGACACCGAGTTGGGATCCGCCGCAGAACCCCGTAGCGGAGTCGGGACCAGCGGGCGGGGTAGCGAGATCTTCGGAGTTAGGCGTGGCCCGCACGCCATCGGCGCAGATTGACGCGAAGATGGCATCTGTATTCCCGCGTTTGAAACGGAGCGGATCATGACTGGGGTCGGCGGGCACGCCCCAGAGGATCTGATCCGAGTAGGTGAGCGGAGTTCCCCTCGGGATGACGATTTTGGTGTCGAGGCCGTAGTCGCTTGCCGTGCGTGCGCTGAACACCTCGAAGATCGAAATTCCCTGGGAGTGAAACCCGAGCAGGCCCGACTGGCCCTCCTGGGGGACAAGGTTGAAAACGGGACTGACGTCCGAGATGTCGGGGCTGGTGCCGGTGATGCTGACGCCGACCTCGACGACCCCCACCTGAGAGTCCACCGCGCAGTTGCTGGCGGCAAATTGGGCCGCCGTGCACTGCGGCAGGGACTGAGGACTGCCGACCAGACCAGGCGGGGCATGGACGGTGATGAAGCGCGCGTAGTTGCATGCGCAGGGGGGGTTGGTGCCGTTTTCGAGGAACTGGATCTTTTCGTTTTTCAGCGAGAAGCCGACCTGAATATCGGGGTGCCCCCCCGCCTGAGTGCTCGACGGGACCAGGCCGTGAACGTAGACCGGCACGTCCGCGGACGCCCCCGGGGCGAGCGCCGCCAGCGAGCAGAGCAAGGCCAGGACCAAACCGCTGAACGTCGCCTGCCGCTGCCTCATCGGGCACCCCCTGCCTTGTGGTCGTTGGCTCGGCCGGAGCGCGATGCCTTCTTGCTCTTCTTCTTGTGCTTGCGCTTGTGGTGCTTGCGCTGCTTCTTGGCCGGACGCACGTTGCCGCCCTGGCCGAGGCTGGCGCCGCTGCCGTTGGGGACGGCCGCGGGGGGGCCGGAGGAGGGACCGTGACACTCGTCGGCCGCGGCGCACGGAGCCGGCGGCGGAGTGAACGGGAAGCCACCGTTGGTTCGCGCGTCATAGAACTTCAGGCTCTGGCCGTTGCGGTCCTGACCGACGAGGGTGTCGAAGGTGCCGAAGTAGACGTCGACCCCGTCGGCGCTGACGCCGTAGAGGCCGGGAACGCTCTCCCCTGAGAATCCCTTGGCGCTGCTGCCGGTGCCGGTGCCGGTGGTGATCAGTTGCGGGCGGCCGTCGACGAACTCATAGACGTCGGTCCCCTCGACCTCGCCGTTGACACCGGTCCCGGCGTTGGTGTCCCTCGGGTCGAGCGGCTCGGGCGTATCGAAGAAGACCCGTCCGTCGTCGGTGATGAACCTGCCCCCCTGGCTGGCGTAGACGTCACCGGCGGGAGCCGATCCGTCGGGCCTGCACGAGACACAGCTCACCTGTTCGGCCCCGACGTCATAGCGATACATCTCCGCGAAGCCATGGTTGTCGTAGGCGGTGATGCGACTGGTAGTGATGAAGGCGGCATAGCGTCCGTCCGGAGTCACCTGCAACCTGCCCACCGCACCGTTACTGCAGGTCTGATTGGCGAAAGCCACCATCTGGTGTTGGAATGCAGTAACGATCGTCCTCGAGGGTGGCGACGTGACGGACGCTCCCTTCCCGATAGAAGTAAAGGTTCTCTTTGCCGGGTGCCCCCTTGCCGGCCACCAGCTGCTCGGGGGAATAGAAGAAGATGTCGCCGGTCGCCGCCGCGATCGCGATGTCGGTGTAGCCCGGATTGGGGTTGTCTCGGAACCAATGACCCAGGCCTCCGCGGTTGCCGGTCGCCGCCGAGATCGTCGAGTCGCTATAGGTCTGAATGTCGCAATCGGTGGTCCAGGTCGACGCACAGGCATCGGAGTTGCCGGCAGGTGCGGGATCGCCAACCGATATCCGTTTCAGCTGCGGTGCGCCGCCGCTCTCATCCCACATATAGAGATCGATGCTTTGGTCAGTGTCATCGCCGGTGAGTTGCAGCGGCGTTGTGAAGTAGACCTTCGATCCATCGGGAGTGGTACCGATGTATTTGACCGCCTGCCCGGCTGAGACGTCATAGGTGACCGCGTGATCGACACGCATATAGAGATGGGTCGGCTGAGTGAGGATCGGGCAGGTAGGATCGAGCCCTTCCGCAGTGCCGCCCTGTGGATAATCCTCTTGCTTGCATGCTGGCTTGGCTGCCGTGCCCATCAAGATGTGAGAGCCGTCCGCAGAGACCGCCGGAAACTGGATCTTCTCTTCGGGGCCGGCTTTTCCACCCGGCTCCTGCGGGATCGGTTCGCCGTTGGGCAGCTTGGAGACGAGGGTCAGGGTGTCGGCGGCCGTGTCGTTGTCATACGCCGACCCCGGCGCGGTGCCGATCCCACCGTCGCCGAAGAGGCCCGACTGAGTCGAGAAGACGAAGTGGTTGAGGTCTTTGGACGCGCTTACGTAGGTAGTGCAGAAATAGGGCACCGGGATCACCCCGTAGAAATTCTCGGGATAGGGAACTTTGTTGCGATCCTGCGGGCAGGAGAAGTTCTCCGCCGCGCCCGTGACGTCGGCTACAGAGGTCGGCCAACGGTCGAGGAAGTCTCCGTTGGAATTCCACAGGTAGGGCGCATTGGAGCCCAGGGCCGCTGTGTTGGTGTCTTCGAACCGGATGGCCCCAAGCCAACCGCTGAAGCACTCCAGAGGGTTGCCGAGATTCCAGTCGATAAAGCGATTCAGGCCGGGATCGGACATCACGTCGTTTTGGATCGTCGTCGGCGGGCCGGTGCCGGAGACGATCGGCCGGCCTCCCGCGCATCCCACTTCGTCCCCAGGAGGGCCGACGTAACGAGTGCGCCAGCCGGTGGCGCCGCGGGTCGCGACGTAGAGATCGCCGGTGCCGTTGATCGGCGACCGCTCGGCTGCTCCGGGCACCTCGGAGAACTGACCGACGAACGAGAGCCTTGGCGGATTCGACGCATAGGGGCTCTGCGGTCCCCCCGTGAACAGCGTCGTCCCCGCCGCGTCTTCGGGAGAGACCAGCTCGTAGGCGCGGCAGTCCGGCAGGTAGCTAGCCCCGGTCTGCTGGCGCACGGTCTGGTTGGGGCAGACCGGCGGGTGGTAGACGAAGGTCTGATCGGGGCTCGTCGTGGTGCCGATCGCGTTGGTGGCGACGACGCGGAAGTGGTAGGTCGTGTCCGACAGGCCCTCGATGTGATCCTCCACCGACTGGCCCTCCAACGCTTCGCCTATATTCGTCTCCGCCGTGCTGCCCCCATAGGCGGAAGTGGTGCCGTACTCGAAGTGGTAAGTGGTCTCGGTGCCCTGCGGATTGATCGAGGCGCGCAGGTTGGCCGAGGTCGCGGTGACGTCGCGCGAGGAGAGCGCTTCGATCACCGGCGCCGCGGCCAGGGTCGTGAAGGTGACCGTGTCCTCGACGGTGGTCGCGAAAGGCTTGACGACCACGACTCGCAGGTCATAGGAAGTCTTCGGCGCGAGGCCGCCGACGCTGATGCTGACTGGCACTGGGCTGGTGCCGCCGCCGAGCGGGATGTCGGGGGTGTATTTGCTCCAGGTCGACCCAGAGCTCTTCTTGTATTCGACCCGGTAGGTGGTTCTGGTCGCGCTCGGCAGGCCGGTGGTTCCCGGATAGCCGCTCCCCGGCCCGTTGGGGTTGACCGTTCCCGAGACCGTCCCCGCGGTGGGTGTGACCTGCGATACGAGAGGATCTAGGGTCAGCTCTGGTGCCGGGCTCGGGGGACCAAAGACATTGATGGGACGAAGATCAAACTCACTGTTTTTCGTTATGAACAGGTATCGATGGCCGGTGGTCGAGTTGACGGCCAGCCGCGTAGATGAGTTGCCTTCCGGCTGCGGCGCGATAACGCCGCTGCAGGGATTGCTGGTCTCGATCAGGACGCCGGCGGGACTGAGCTTCCTGTATCCGCGTCTCGGGGGGAGACGGCGAGCCATCCGGGCAGCTCGTCACGCCTTCGGGGAAATTTTTCGCAACGAAGACATGATCGTCGAGGCCGATCGCCAGAGATTCAGGCGAGGTTTCCTTACTGGTTCCGTTCGGCGCCCCGATGCTTCCGAACAACGAAGGGGAGAGTTCCGGCGTGCCCACCTGCGGGGTAAACTTTTGCACACGGTAATTGGCAGGAAGACCCCACCTATTCTCGAGCGTGTAGATCGCGCCAGTCGAGTCGACATCAACCTCGGCAAGAGCAGCACCGTTATTGGGGCCGAATTCACCGACCGCCGCCCCTGTCGTCCCTTCTTTGCAGGTGTGCCCTGAAACGGCGGTGCATACCTCGAAGCCCGTCGAGGGATCGGTGGCATCGACGTCAGTGCCGAAAGCCCGCACGAAGACGCCCTGATTGGTGAATTCCTGCACGCGATGGTTATAGGTATCGGGAATGACCACGTTGCCGGCATTCGGGGCGCCAGTCGGCACCACGTCGATACCGGCTTGAGACGAAAAAGCCCCCGCGCTGTCCCGCCCAGCGGCGCCCACCTTGCAGGCGTCGCTGGGAGTGCAGATCTCATATCCACCGCCGGAAGCGACGTCGGCGACCTCGACGGCCTTTTCGGGACCGACCAAGGTCACTGTTCCGCCGCTCAGCTGTTCGAGGTTGTCACCGCCGAGCAAGCCGTGGAAGGTGACGACGTATGGGCTGGTGCCAGTTTCGTCGCCGGGACCGCCGCTGACCGTGACCGAGCTGTAGTTGCCGCCGATCGTGTCGAGGTCGTTGAGGGCCGCCTGCACCGCGGCAGGCGGCGCGTCGTAGGCGATCGGAGCAGTCGTCTCCGATTCAGCACCTTCGCCCGGGAAGAAGCTGAGGGTGAAGGTGCCGCCGGTCGCTTTGACGGTGACGCTCTGCTGCTCGTCGACAGAGCTGTCGCCGGGACCGGAGGCAACGTCATCGAAGCCGAAGGCGCGGAGAAACTCCCCCGTCGCCGAGTACTTGTTGATCCGGTTCGAGCCCGGCACGTAGAGATCACCACTGGCTTGATCGACGGTGACACTTTCCGTAGAGGACACACCAGCAGGGAAAGCCAGGGTCGAGGTCGCCTCTTTGCAGACGTCTCCATCGGCGGGACGGCAGATCTCGAAGCCGTTGGCTCCTGACACAATGGTGACTACTGAGACGGTTGCGGCACCGCCGCTGAGCGGGACAGCACCGTCCGACGTCACGATCTGGGGCTGATCCACGCCGGCCAGGGGACCGCCATCAAAGCTGACCAGATAGGGCGCCGTGCCGCCGCTGTCTCCGGAGCCGCCGCTAACGCTGACAGCGCCGCCACCGGCGCTTATCGCACCGAGGCCGTTTAGCGCGGACTGGACCTCGCTAGCGCTGGCGGTCGCGGCGAGGTCAGTGGTTGTCTCCCCGGCGAAGCTGAGCTTGAAGCTGCCGCCGGTCGCGTCGACCCTGACGCTTTGGACCTCGTCCGCCTGGCCAGGTCCACTCTCGACTACGTCCATCCCCCAGCCGCCAAGGTACTCCTGCGTGGTCGAGTATTGCTGGACGCGGGTGCGATTCTGTCCACCTCCTCCTTCGGCAACGTAAAGATCGCCGGGAGCAGCCCCACCGGTGCCGTCGGCGTTCACGTCAAATCCGTTCGCGTTGTCTAGCTGCGCTCCACTCGCTGGGGTGTTGAGATCCGCTGGTGACTCGAACTGGAAGTAGCCGACGATGCCGCTGGCGGCGTGCGCCGCCGGGGCACACGCGAGGACCAGGACGCAGGCTGTGGCAAGGATGAGGAAACGACGACCGGGGCGGCCCTGCCGGGCACGCCCGGCAGTTGCAAGTGACCCACTCAGCGCTGACAGCATTGACCCTCTCCTCTGCAATCCCTGGTGTGCGTCGTCCCTGAATCGGGCCACGGAGACCGCAGGGGTCCTCGTCGAAGCGCGCGCGATGCCACTCACCTGGCTCTCTCCTTGTCCCGTGAGCCCCTCTGCCCGCCGCTTCCCTTTGCGGCTTCCTCGAGGCTCGGTTATGTCCCTGTACTAACCCGCTCTGACAAACGGGCATGGCGAGAGCATAAAAGAAACGTTTTACGAATGCAAGGAGAAGTTTCTGAAATGAATGACGCGGGTTCTAGATCGCGGCCTCCCGGGCCAGGCGACGGGCCTCGTCGCGGCCCGTATAGGGCGCCAGGGCCAGCTCGGTTAGGTCTGGCAAGAGCTCGGGGAGACGAGCGGCTTCGCCCTGCTTGAGGCGGCGCGCGATCAGCGTGGCGATGCCTCCCATCAACACCTGGTCGCGGACTTCCACGTTGGCGTCGGCGGGGCCTGCCTGGGGGCGAAGCGTCTCGGCGAGGAGCTGCATCGCGTCGCGGTAGCGGGCGGAGACCTCTCCCCCGGCCGCGAGCGGCTCGGTCAGGTAGAAGCGGGCGACGGCGAGGTCGCGGGAGAGGACGTCGAGCAGAGCGGCGAGCCTGGCCTTCACCTGCTCGGGCCAGGGCGCGGCCGGATCGCCAGCCGCCAGCATCGAGGCGCGAACGTGGTCGTCGATCATCTCGTAGGCGCCGAGGAAGCAGCCCTCCTTGTCGCGGAAGTGCTCGTAGAAGGTGCGGCGGGAAATTTGCGCCGCGGCGGTGATCGCGCCGATCGTGGTCGCGTTGTAGCCGTGCTCGGCGACCGCCTCGACGACCCCGTTGAGCAGGCGCTCGCACTGGTTCTCGGCGACGAGTTCGCGTGGCAGGCCGTGGCGCCCCGGCGGCAGGCGGTCCTTGCCGGAAGCCAGTTCTTGCGCCGCGCGCGCCCTCTCAGCCATCGGCGGGTTGGGGAGAGAGGACGACCTCGGTCATCCTCGGCAGCAGGTCCTGAACGCTCCCGCCCCCACCCAACTCGAGCCGCTCACGCAACAACCAGGCAAGCCCGCCGGCGAGCCCCTGGCCGAGGGGGTCGCCGAGCGCCGACGCGGCTGCATCGAGCGCTTCGTCGTAGCGGCCGCGCATCCGCGGCCCGCCCTTCTGCGCCTCGACGAAGCAGAGCCGCGCCCGCTCCGGCTCGGCGTCGATCGCCGCAAGCAGCGCGGCCAGGCCCGCCCGCACTCGATCGGCCCGGGCCGCCCCGGCCGGGACCGCCGCGCGCACCTCCACCCCGATCTCCTCGAGTGCTTTCTCAAAAGTCGCGAGGAAGCACTCTTCCTTATCGCGGAAGTGCTCGTAGAAGGTGACCGAGGAGACCCCGGCCCGCTTGACGATCGCTTCGATCGTCGTCGCGGTCGCCCCCTTCTCGGCGATCAGCCTCTGCGTGGCGACGAGGAGTCGTTCGCGCTGGCTTCCCGCGACGGGGCCGCGGGGCCGCTCGACTTCCCGCGCTTCAGGCGCCTCAACCGCGAGCCTTTGCGAGAGGTACTGCATGGGCCGAGGATAGCTCTTTCTAAAAAGCTTTCATATCCGGAAAAAAAGGAGTAGTTTTTATTCAGCAGCCTCGGTTTACGGGGAGAAGCTCGCGACAAGGAGAACACCGCAATGCGACAGGAAGCTTGCGCGGCCGCCGGGGAGGCGCTCCCAGTCGAAAGCAGCGAGACCGTTGCCCCGACCCCCGACGCGACGATCCGCGAGGGGGAGATGGAGGGAGTGCTGCACGTCGTCGGCGAGATCGGCTTTCGCGGGGCCTCGGTCCGCGCCGTGCTCGAGTACAGCGGTGGGCACCGCAAGCAGTTCTACGACCACTTCGAGAGCCTCGAGGACTGCTTCGCCCAGGCTTACGAGGCCTGGATCGACCGGCTCGGAGCCTCGCTGCTGGAAGCGGCGGTGGCGGCTTCGGGTTGGCAGGCAAGCGTTCGGGCGGGGCTGCTCAGGCTCTTCGGGTTCGTGGTCGAGCGGCCGCAGATCGCTCGCTCGCTCTTCCTCGAGGTGCAGATCGCCGGCGGCGCGGCCCTGGCCAAGCACGACGAGGCAGTCGACCGGCTTGCCGGCCTGCTCGACAGCGTGCGTGCCGATATCGAGCCCGACCAAGCACCCCCTGACGCGACCGGGATCTTCGTCGTCGGCGGCATCGAGGCCTGCCTCTGCGATGCGCTCGCGGCCGGAGAGACAAACCGGATCTGGGACGCCCTCCCCGAGCTGATGCACCTCGCGGTCGGTTCCTACCTGGGCAAGGCAGCGGCGGAGGATGCGTTCGAAGCCGCGAAGGAGCTGCTCGAACGCGATCGCGCCGAGCTCGAGGGAGAGACGCGATGACCGAACTGCGCCTGGTCGCCGCCGCCGCCGAGGACGGTCCTTTCTCGGCGGGGACCCCCCTTCCCCGCCGCCTCCCCCCCGGCCGCCACGGCATCCCCGCCAACCTGGTCACCAAGCACCAGCGCATGCGCTTGCTCGCGGCAATGGCGGAGGCGCTGGGTGAGCACGGCTACGCCAACGTCACCACCACCCATATAAGCGAGCGGGCCAACGTCTCCACCAGCACCTTCTACAAGCACTTCGGCAACCTTTGGGATTGCCTGCTCGCCGCCTACGTGGCGGCCGCCGACCGGCTCTGCGCGGAGATCGAGTCCGCCTGTGCCCAGGCGAGCGGCGACACGGAGCCGCTCGAGGCCGGCATCGACGCCGCCCTCGCCTTCTTTGCCGCTCAACCTGAGCTCGGCCAGTTGCTCAGCGCCCAGGCGCCGCGTGAGGCGAGCGCCCTATGCGCCGCCCGCCGCCTGCTGATCTCCCGCCTCGCGGCGATGCTGCGCCGCACCCGCGAGGCCGATCTGGACGGAACCCAGCCCCCCGGCCTCGACGAGCGCCTGATCGATGCCACCCTCGCCTTCCTCCAGACCCGGCTTACCTCCGGCGAGAGCGAGAGCCTCACCGAGCTCGGCCCAGAGCTAGCCGCGATCCTCGACCGCCCTCGCTGCGCTGTATAGCTCGGTAGCAATACCGCTACCCTCGGTCTCGTGGCAACGGTTCCGCAAAAAGAGCTGCGCAACCACGTGGGTGAGGTTCTGCGCAGGGCCGAGGCCGGTGAGGAGATCACGATCACCGTCTCTGGCCGGCCCGTCGCTCAGCTCGGACCTGCGCGCACCCGCGAGTGGGTGCCGAGCGGTCAGCTGACCGCTTCGACGCGCTGCCCTTCGACGCGGAGGCGGCACGCGAGTGGGGCAGGCTGCACGCGGCGGTTGCGCAGCGGGGCGGCAAGCCACGAGGCGCGCTTTCGACCTTGCGATCGCGCAACCGCAAACGTGAACCGCGTACCGCTCCTGACCTACAACGCCAAGGATTTCGAGATCGTCGAAGACCTCGTCGACGTCCGCCGTCCCTCCTAGTCCTCGCCGCCTTCCTAGAGCTGGGTGGCGATGAGGCCGACCAAGGCCACGATTACCCCACCGCCAACTTGAAGCATGGTGCGCTGGAGCGCGTCGAAGCGGGCATTCAAGGCGCGCAGATCGGCATCGACTCGCTTGAACCCCTGGTCGACTCGGCCGTTGAGGTCATCCAGCCGCTCGTCGGTCCAGCCGAGTCTCATCGCCTCCATGATTGCACCGTAAAGGTTTCGGCGTCACGCGTGGCGCGCGCAAGCGCGAGTCTCAGTGACATCAATCGGACGGGGCTGCTCCGTCCCGCGCCAGCCGCTCGGCCTCCTCGTTGCCGAGGTACGGAGCGAGGATCAGCTCGACCAGATCGGGCAGCAGCTTCTCCAGCTCGCCCGTACGGCCGGCGCTGATCTCGCGCACGATCAGCGAGACGATGCCGCCGACCAGGGTTTCCTCGGTCGCCTCGGGCAGCGGGCGCTCGCCGCTGTGCTCGGGCCGCCCAGCCTTGAGGATGGCGACGAAGTCCTGCATCGTCGCCCGGTAGCGAGCGGCGATCTCCCCCCCGGCCGCGACCGGCTCGACCATGCAGAGGCGGGCCAGCTCGGGCTCGGCGGCGAGGAAGCGCAGCATCGTCGCCAGCGCAGCGCGCACCTGCTGCGGCCAGTCGCTGAAGGACTCGGCGGCGGCGCGCATCGAGGCGCGGATGTGGCCGGCGACCATCTCGTAGGCGGCGAGGAAGCAGGCTTCCTTGTCGGCGAAGTGCTCGTAGAAGGTGCGCCGCGAGACCGAGGCCGCTTTGGTGATGTTGGCGACCGTGGTGGCGTTGTAGCCGCGCTCGGCGACGGTGTCGACGAGCGCGGTGATGATCCGCTCGCGCTGATTCTGCTCGATGAACTCGCGCGGCAGGCCGTGCCGCCCGGCGGGCAGGCGCGGCGAGGCGCCCGCGGGCGCCGAGTCCGTCGCTTTGCCCTTTTGCGCCGCCCCCTTGGCCACGCCCCGACGATACTCGCTAGCGCAGCGACTGGACCAGCAGCTCGTCCTCGGCGGCGCGCGAGCCGAGGTAGGGCATCACCGCCATGTAGACGAGCTCGGGCAGAAAGTCCTCGCCGCGCTCGATGCTGCCGTCTTCGACCTTGCCGAGGACCGTGCCGTAGATCGCCCCGGCGACGATTTCGGCGGTGCAGCGGGAAACCGAGTCGGGCTTCTCCAGCTCCTCGCGGCCGCCGTCGAGGATGTCGGCGAGGCGCTGCAGAGCCAGGTCTCGACGCGCCTGGGCCCCGCTGCCGGTGCCGTTGACCTCGACGACGAGGAAGCGGGCGCGGGTCGGGTCCTGACTGAGAAAGCGCATCGCCGCCCAGCCGGCGGCCCAGATGCGGTCGTGCCAAGAGGAGGGGCCGGAGTAGGCGCTGAGCACCCGTTCGCAGAACTCCGCCGCGAGCTCGTCGTGGACGCAGAGGAAGCAGTCCTCCTTGCCGGCGAAGCAGCGATCGAAATGCGAGCGCCGGGTGCGAGCCTGCTCGCAGAGCATCTCGATGCTGGTCTGAGCGTAACCGCGCGTGCCGACCAGGTCGATCATCGCCGCGGCGATGCGGGCGCGGACGGGATCGGCCGCCGCTCGGGGCGGCCCTCCGTTGCCGGTTCTCACATCAGCCCGGCCCTCCCCCTGCGCTCGATTTGGTCAAGCCGCGGCGGCGCGCGCCTGCGCCGCGTCCGCCGCGCGTCCCGCCTCGACCTCGCCCACGTACGGGGTGAGCGTCACCTGCAGCATCTCCGGCAACAGGCCCTTGATCTCGTCCACCCGATCGGCCAACAGACGCTGGTGGACGAGCCAGGCCAGGCCACCCACGATCGCAACCTCGAGCCCGTCGGGCAAGCGGCTCGCCCGCGGGTTGTGGATGCGCCCCTCGCGCAGCTTCGGCGCCACCTTCTCCAACATTCCCTGGTAGCGCCTCAGTGCCTCGCCACCTGCCGCCTGGGACTCGACGATGCAGAGCCGGGCGCGCGCTGGCTCCTTGACGATCATCTCGAGCGCGATCTCGAGGCCGCCGGCGATCTGCTCGGCCCAGTCCTGCTCGTCGTCGAGCAGCTCGTCGAAGACCTCGGCCGCCCCTTCCATCGTCTCGTCGAAGGCGGCGAGAAAGCACTCCTCCTTGCTGGAGAACTGCTCGTAGAAGGTCGAGAGCGCGACCCGAGCCGTCTTCGCGATCAGCTCGATCGTGGTCTTCTGGTAGCCGCGCTCGGCGACCAGCTCCGCCGTCGCCAGCAGCATCCGCTCGCGCTGGTTCTGAGTGACGAAGTCGCGTGGGACCAGGTGCCTCCCGGGGGGCATCGTGGCGAGCCTTTCGGAGAGCGATCGCGAATCCGCCATTCCGCCAAGGTACCAAAACATATATCTGATGTCTACTTCCTTCTTTTACAGAAAACATTGCGTTCTGGTGCCTTTTGGTGCATTGACTGTTTCTGAAAGCTGCTATACCTAGACAAAAGGTCAACGTTTGCAAAACTGGTAGGACCGATGTCGGAAACGCCGAGCGCGCTCGACAGAGACGAGGAGATTGCCCCCGTAGTTCCCTTCCCGGGACTGCGCTCGCGGGCACCCCGGGAGCGCCTGCTGGAGGCGGTCCTGCTGGTCAGCGGCGAGATGGGCTACGAGCAGGTCGCGGTCAAGCACGTGATCGAGCGGGCCCGGGCGAGCCGGGCGACCTTCTACAAGTACTTCGAGGACCGCGAGGACTGCTTCGCGCAGGCCTACCGCGATGCCAGCGAGTGGCTCTACCGGCGCCTGCTCGGCGCCGCCAAACGGCAACCGAGCTGGCGCGAGGGACTGCGCGCGGCGATGGCCGAGCTGCTCGAGTTCTGCGCCAACCAGCCGGCGATCGCAAAAGCGATCTTCGTCGAGGTCCATGCGGCCGGCGAGCAAGCTCTCGCCCAACGGCGCGATTTGATGGAGCGCCTCTCCCGCGCACTTGACAGCGCGCGCCGCGAGATTCCCTCTCGCCAAGCTCCACCTCCAGTTACGTCCACCTTCATGGTAGGCGCTATCGACACTCTTGTGTGCGCCAAGTTGATGGACGGCGATGCCGCCCAAGCTCCCGAGATGCTCCCCGGCCTCCTCTACTTCGTCGTCATGCAGTATTTCGGCGAGGACGCGGCCTGGGAAGAGATGACCGCCGCCTCGGTGGCCACCTGGCACTCGCGGCGCGATGCGGCTGCGCAGCTTCCTTAGTTAGGGCCAGGGCTGGCAGCGCGGCGGGTCCTGTCGCCGTTTTGGTGCCACCATCCCTGCGGGGGCGGCTGCGCCGCCTCCTCGGGACGGTCCCCCAAAACCGCGCCACCCCCCGCGAGTTGCCGTCCCGGCTGACTATCTGACGAAGCTCGAAGCGGAATCGGGCGACGTGGGCCGGTTGCTGACGTGGGCGGTCAGCTCTTCCGCTTGGCGCGGCAGCTTCTCGACCTTGAGCCGAGGCGCAAGCTCGGGCGCTCACCCGGAGACGTCTCTCCCGCGGGTGGTGCGGTGGCGGGGGTCCCCCATAGCGGAGGACGCGCGGAGCGCGTCTGAGCACATGGGGGAGGGCCGCCGCGACAGGACCCGCGGGCTTGCGGCTAGAGGGGAATGTTGCCGTGCTTGCGCTTCGGCTGCGGCACGCGCTTGGACTGCAGCATCCGCAGCGCCTTGATCAGCTTCGGTCGCGTCTCGCGCGGCTCGATCACGTCGTCGATGTAGCCGCGCTCGGCCGCCGAGTAGGGGTTGGCGAAGTGGGCCTTGTAGTCGTCGATCAGCTTCTGGCGGCGCTCCTCCGGCGTCGGCGAGGAGGCGATGTCCTTGCGGTAGATGACGTTGACCGCGCCCTCGGGGCCCATCACGGCGATCTCGGCGGTTGGCCAGGCGACGTTGAAATCGGCCAGCATGTGCTTGGAGGCCATCACGTCGTAGGCGCCGCCGTAGGCCTTGCGGGTGACGACGGTCAGCTTCGGCACGGTCGCCTCGGTGTAGGCGTAGAGCAGCTTGGCGCCGTGGCGGATGATCCCGTTCCACTCCTGGTCGGTGCCAGGGAGGAAGCCGGGAACGTCGGTGAAGGTGAGGATCGGGACGTTGTAGGCGTCGCAGGTGCGGACGAAGCGGGCCGCCTTCTCGGAGGCCTCGATGTTGAGCACGCCGGCGAGGAAGGCGGGCTGGTTGCCGACGATCCCGACCGGGAAGCCGTCGAGCCGGGAGAAGCCGCAGACGATGTTCTTGGCGAAGTGCTCGTGGACCTCGAAGAACTCGCCGTCGTCGACGACGCAAGCGATCACCTCGCGCATGTCGTAGGGCTTGGAGGGGTCGTCGGGAACCAGTGAGTCGAGCGACTCGTCTTCGCGCTCTGGGTCATCGGTCGGCTCGAAGCGCGGCGGCGCCTCGAGGTTGTTCGAGGGCAGGAAGCTGAGCAGGTAGCGAGCGTCCTCGAGGCAGCTTTCCTCGTCCTCGGAGGCGAAGTGGGCGACGCCGGACTTCGAGTTATGGCTCATCGCCCCGCCCAGCTCCTCGAACTCGACTTCCTCGCCGGTCACCGTCTTGATCACTTCCGGCCCGGTGATGAACATGTGCGAGGTCTCTTTGACCATGAAGATGAAGTCGGTCATCGCCGGCGAGTAGACGGCGCCGCCGGCGCAGGGGCCCATGATCAAGCTGATCTGCGGGATCACGCCGGAGCATTTGACGTTGCGGGCGAAGACGTCGCCGTAGGCGCCGAGCGAGACGACGCCCTCCTGGATCCGGGCGCCGCCGGAGTCGTTGATGCCGATCACCGGCGCCCCGACCTGGGCGGCGAGGTCCATCACCTTGCACATCTTCTCCGCCATCACCTCGCCGAGGCTGCCGCCGAAGACGGTGAAGTCCTGCGAGAAGACGAAGACCGTGCGCCCGTCGATCGTGCCGTGGCCGGTGACGACGGCGTCGCCCCAGGGCCGTTTCTTCTGCATCTCGAAGTCGTAGGTGCGGTGGCGCACGAAGGTGTCGAGCTCCTCGAAGGAGCCGGGATCCAGCAGCTTCTCGATCCGCTCGCGCGCGGTTAACTTGCCCCTGGCGTGCTGCTTCTCAACCGACTCCTCGGAGGCCGAGTTGACCGCGGCGTCGCGCAGCTCGCGCAGGTAGGAGAGCTTCTCCTCGTGGGTGACCGGATTGCGTTCGCGCATCGGCGCGGGAGTCTATTTCGACGGCTCGCGATCTGTCCTCAGACGACGTGGGACTCGCCGAAGCGAGCCCCACGTGCCTGTCTCAAGCTTGACGCCGATTCAGAGTTCCGCGCAGACGGCGAAGGCCTCGATCGACCAGTTCTCGGTCTGCCCGGTGCCGGTCTCGTGCGCGAAAGCGCTCCATCCGGTGCGGGAGCCAGCCGAGGAGACGAGCGGGTTCGACCCTGTCAGGGCAACCGATTTCAGTTCGCCGCCGAGGCGGGCGCCGCCCGCGATCGCCTGCTTGCCCGACGGGCACGAAGCGGCGATCGTCTTCGATTCTTCTGAGTCCGAGACGCTTTCCGTGCTGACGTAGGTGACGTTCCTGACCAGCTGAGCGAGGAAGCTCGGTGACAGCTTGCCGCTGCTTACCGAGCCGTCGAGGATCTTGTTGGCGCCGACAGCACCGTTCTTGATCTTGGCTTCGGTGACGACGCCGCCGCCGAGCTGGCCGGAGCGGACCGAGCCGTTGGCGAGCTGACCGGAGCCGATCGCGCCGGCGGCCAGCTTCGCGCCGGTGATCGTCGCGTTGCGCAGCTTCGGGCCGGTGACAGCGCTGTTCTTCAGCTTGGCCGTGGTCACCGCACCGGCGGCGATGTTCTTCGTCTTGACCGCGTTCTTGCCCAGCGCCGCGGCGTAAGCGGCACCGCTGAGGGCGATGAAGAGGGCGATGCAGGAGATCACGTTTGCTACCGACAGGTGTCGCTTCAGATGACTCACTCGGGTCCTCTCTAGTTGTTTTCAGGCACTGCCGAACGGCTGCTTCTGGGGTTCGGCAAGGCGATCGAGAAGCCGCTCGAGATCGGCTTCGGCTAGACCCGAGTCCTCCCGAGCTTTGAGCGCGACCCGCGTGCCAAAGCCCTTCTCGGCCATCGTCACCTCGACGCCTTCGACCTCGGCGATCAGCGCTGCCAACTCGGGCTCCGACTTCATCAGCGTTCTCGAGGCCTCGATCATTGCGGGCCGCTTCAACCCTTGGCGCCGGGTTCCTCCCCACCTTGGACGCTTGGGCGAGTCCGTTCAGGGGAGAAACGGGCGCCCATCCGACATTGACCCAGTTCAGGTGTGGTCAATGTCGGATGGGCGCGACTACAAGCGGAGCAAGCAGGCCTGGGAGCTGGCGGGGCGGCAGCATGGGGTCGTGGCGCGGCGGCAGCTGCTGGCGTTGGGGTTCAATGCGCGAGAAATCGAGCATCGCGTAGGTCGAGGCCGACTGCACCTGGTGATGCGTGGCGTCTACGCGGTGGGTTGGCCGCGATTGAAGCCGAAGGGACGCTGGATGGCAGCCGCGCTTGCGTGTGGCGAGGACGCCGCGCTGAGCCATCGCAGTGCCGCGGCGCTCTGGGGAATCGGCTCGGAGGGCCACGACGGAATCGACGTGAGCGTCCGCCGTCGCACGAGGCTGCGCCGGCCGGGGATTCGAGTGCGTTCGCGTCCCGGCCTCTGCGAAGCGGACATCTCCTGTCGCGACGGCATCCCGGTGACCGGAATCGTGATCACCCTGATCGACATCGCGACGGAACTCAGCTCGATCGGGGTCGAGCGAGCGGTGAACGAGGCAGACAAGCTGGATCTGGTTGACCCCGGAACGCTGCGCTCCAAGCTCGAGGACCACACCAGCGAGCCAGGGGTCCGACCCCTCCGCACGATCCTCGACGCACGCACGTTCCGCCTCTCCGACTCCGATCTGGAGATCCTCTTCCGCCCAATCGCGGAAGGAGCGGGCCTCCCTCTCCCCCTCACCAAGCAGATGGTCAACGGCTTCGAAGTCGACTTCTATCTGGCCCGAGCTGGGCCTGGTCATCGAGACCGACGGCCTCCGCTACCACCGAACGCCCTCCGCCCAGGCCCGAGATGCCCGGCGCGATCGGACCCATACGCTCGCCGGGATGACGCCGCTCCGCTTCACCCACCACGAGATGAAATACGAAGCCGCGAAGGTCGGGCGGGCGCTGAAGCGCGCCGCCAAGTTGCTCAGCAAACGCGAAGCGAGAGTTGACCCCACCAGGGGTGGGTCAACTCTCGCTTGAGTGATCCTGAGCGGTGCAGCACGCTGGCCGCCCGGATCGGCGAGCGTCCAGGACTAGAAGAAGGCGCCGCCCTTGTACTCGCCGAAGACATCGCGCATGGCGCCGCAGACCTCGCCGATTGAGGCGTCGGCGGCGAGGGCGGCGCGGATCGGGTGCAGCAGGTTGCCCTCGCCGCGGGCAACGTCGCGGAGGGCGTCGAGCTTGGCGTCGACGGCGGCCTGGTCGCGGCGCTCCTTGAAGGCCTTGAGGCGGGCGAGCTGGCTCTGCTCGGCCTCGGGGTCGACGCGGAGGATGTCGACGTCGTCGACCTGGTCGGTGACGTACTTGTTGACCCCGACGATGATGTCCTGGCCGCTCTTGTAGCGCTCGTGGTAGCTGTGCGCCGACTCCTCGATCTCGCGCTGCATGAACTCCAGCGCCTCGACCGAGCCACCCAGCTCTTCGACCTTCTCCATCAGCTCCCAGGAGCGCGCTTCGACCTCGTCGGTGAGCGACTCGACGAAGTAGGAGCCGGCGAAGGGGTCGACGGTGTCGGCGGCGCCGGACTCGTGGGCGAGCACCTGCTGGGTGCGCAGGGCGATCCGGGCCGAGCGCTCGGTCGGCAGCGCCAGCGCCTCGTCGAAGCCGTTGGTGTGCAGGCTCTGGGTGCCGCCGCAGACGGCGGCGAAGCCCTGCAGCGCGACGCGGATGATGTTGACCTCGGGCTGCTGGGCTTGCAGCGTCACGCCCCCGGTCTGGGTGTGGAAGCGGATCTTCATCGAGTTCGGGTTCTGCGCCCCGAAGCGCTCGGCGACGATCTTCGCCCACATCCGCCGTACCGCACGGAACTTGGCGATCTCCTGGAAGACGTTGTTGTGGCCGTTGAAGAAGAAGGCGAGGCGGGGCGCGAACTCGTCGATCTTGAGGCCCCGCGCCAGCGCCGCTTCGACGTAGGCGATCGCGTTGGAGAGCGTGAAGGCCACCTCCTGCACGGCCGAGCAGCCCTTCTCGCGGATGTGGTAGCCGGAGATCGAGATCGTGTTCCACTTCGGCACGTTCTCGTGGCAGTACTCGAAGATGTCGGTGGTCAGCCGCATCGTCGGCACCGGCGGGTAGATGTAGTTGCCGCGCGCCATGTACTCCTTGAGCACGTCGTTCTGGACCGTGCCGCGCAGCTTCTCGGAGGGCACGCCCTGTTCCTCGCCGACCAGCTCGTAGAGCAGCAGCAGGATCGCCGCCGGGGCGTTGATCGTCATCGAGGTCGAGACGCTGTCGAGTGGGATCTGGTCGAAGCAGATCCGCATGTCCTCGATCGTGTCGATCGGGACCCCGGTGCGGCCGACCTCGCCGTGGCAGAGCGGGTCGTCGGAGTCGCGGCCGAGCTGGGTCGGCAGGTCGAAGGCCATCGAGAGCCCGGTCGAGCCGTGCTCGATCAGGTAGCGGTAGCGCTCGTTGGTGTCCTCCGGCGTGGCGAAGCCGGCGTACTGGCGCATCGTCCAGAGCCGGTCGCGGTACATCCCATCGTGGATCCCGCGGGTGAAGGGCGGCGCGCCCGGCTCGCCGAGGCGCTCCTCCAGCCCGGGCGCGACGTCGTCGGCGTCGTAGACGCGCTCTATTTCGATGCCGGAGTCGGTGAAGACGCGCTCGTCGTCCGGCCCCACGACGGGGGCGATCGTGCGGTGGGTCTCTTCGGTAGCCATGCCGACAGGATATGTGGGAGCGCCGCATCGGGGCAAAGCGCGGCTGCCGCTGTCCCGCCGAGCTGCTGGTCTAGTTTGCTCAAGTATTTGAGTTGCATTTGCATGTTCCCTTCTGTACCTTCGCCCGTACCGGAGCGGTATCAGTAGAAAGTTCCGGATCGTGGACTCAAAGCGCGCATGGCGCCGAGCCATGCGGGAGGGGAAGGGAGAGGGAGATGTCGCAGCTGGCCAGTCGCAGTGCCCCGCAACTTCTGCCGCCGTTCTGGCCGGTCGACGACCAGCACGGCGTCGGCCACGTACGGCTCGAGGGCGAGCCGCCGGCCAACGCTGCCGAGGTGATGCCGCTGCTGCTCAAGCTCGCTGCCCAGAGCGACGCGATGCGCAGCCTGCAGAGCGCCGAGGGCGAGGCCCTCTCCGAGAGCGTCGCCTCGGTCCTGCGCGGCGAGATGGCCGAAACGATGCGCGAGCTGGCCGACCTGATCGACGATGAGAGCGCCGAGGCCGTCCGCCTGCGCGCGAAGGGGCTCGCCGGCGGGATCGAGCACCGCGAGATGACGCTCGAGATCGCCCGCAGCGGTCCTGCCGCCGGCGCTCGAGATCGTCTGCGGGCCACTCTGCACCTGGCGGATGAAGACGCGCATCGGCCTGCACTCCTTCCTCGCCGCCGCGCGCGACGAGCGCCAGCAGAAGCTGCTCGACGAACTCGATGACTCGCTCGAGCAAGCCCTGGCCTCGGTCGAAGCCGAAATCGGCGCCGAGGGGATGAGTGTCCCCTTCAAGCTGCCGATGAACGTCACCGACCTGCTGATCTCCGCCGGCGAGGCGGCGGGTCACCCCAAGCACTTCGCCTACTTCATGCCCGAGGACGAATGGGTCGACGGGCTGCCGATCGAGGAACAGCGCACGCTCTACATGCGCAACGTTCACCTCGCGCGTTACTCGGTGATCACGATCCCGCTCGCCGAAACGCTGCTGAGTGGGCCGATGCGGGCCGCCGACGTGCCGATCGCCGACACGCTGATGCCCTGGATCCGCGGCCACGACCACGGCCACAACGTCGTCGTGCCATCCACTTGCTACGACGAGTGGATGGAGACGCTGGGGATCGAGCCGTTCATGGCGCTGCAGGAGGCGATCGCCGACGTCTATGGCTTCCTGATGACGATCTCCGAGCCCTGGCTGGCGTCACCGGGGTCAGCCGCCTCGACATGTGCGCGACGCACATGGCCGAGCTGCTCCACTACCTGCGCCGCGGGCCCAAGTACTACGGCGATCCCGGCGCGGCCTACGTCGAACTCAGCTTCCTGGCCGAGAACGGCTTCGTCGAGATCGACGACGCCGGGCGGATCAGCTGGAACGAGGAGGACTTCTGCCGCGGCATGGCCGCGCTGGCAAGCGCCCTCACCGAGTCGACCGTCGGTGCCCCCGACGAGCGCGGCTCCGAAGCCCTCCTCGCCCGCTACGGCTGGCCGACCGAGACGGCGGCGATGCGGACCTTCGAGGCGATGCGCAAGGAGCTGACCAACGTCCCGACGTCGATCGCCTTCTACCGCACCAGCGACGTCAGCGCGGCCGAGTCCCGCAGGAAGGCGCTCCTCGGACACTCGCGCGATCCCGCGTCCCCAGGGCTTCCGCCGCACGGCGCTTAGTCGGAGGCGCCGGCCAGGCGCTCGACGCCTGACTTCTCGATCGTCATCCGCAGCCCGTCGCGCAGCTCGATGCTGGGTTCCCAGCCGAGCAGGTCGCGGGCGCGGGTGATGTCGGGGCGGCGCTGCTGGGGGTCATCGGTGGGCAGCGGCTCGAAGATGATCTCCGAGCGGGACTCGGTCACCTCGATCACGGTTTTGGCCAGTTCCAGAGGGTGAACTCGTTGGGGTTGCCGATGTTGACCGGCATGTGCACGTCGGACTCGGCCAGGGCGACGATGCCGCGGATCAGGTCGTCGACGTAACAGAAGCTGCGGGTCTGCTCGCCCTCGCCGAAGACGGTCAGCGGCCGGTCCTCGAGCGCCTGGCGGAAGAAGGTCGGGATCGCGCGCCCGTCGTGAGCGCGCATGCGCGGGCCGTAGGTGTTGAAGATGCGCACGATCGAGGTGTCGACGCCCTGCTGGCGGTGGTAGGCCATCGTCATCGCCTCGGCGTAGCGCTTCGCCTCGTCGTAGACGCCGCGCGGGCCGATCGGGTTGACGTGCCCCCAGTAGTCCTCGGTCTGCGGGTGGACCTGGGGATCGCCGTAGACCTCGCTGGTCGAGGCGATCAGGAAGCGGGCGCGCTTGAACTTGGCGACGCCGAGCATGTGGTGGGTGCCGTGCGAGCCGACCTTGAGCGTGTGCAGCGGCAGCCGCAGGTAGTCGATCGGGCTGGCCGGCGAGGCCAGGTGGTAGACGAAATCGACGTCCTCGGGAATATCGACGTACTCGATGATGTCGATGTGGCGGAACTCGAAGGCCGGGTCGCGGATGTGCTCGATGTTCTGCAGCGAGCCGGTCTCGAGGTTGTCGATGCAGATGACCCGATGGCCCTCGCCAAGCAGGTGCTCGCAGAGGTGCGAGCCAAGGAAACCGGCGCCGCCGGTAACTACGCAAGTGCTCATTGCGCGGATGCTATCGGCCGGTAGATGACGAGGCCGGCCGGTGCGATTCTGCGCAATTTGCGCCGATATCTCCCGGTCACTCGTCCAAGTGGGGGGCGAGTTTTGCTCAGCCGCCCAATTGGCTTGCCATGTTTGGACGGCCCGATCTGAATCGTGGCAGGGGAGCTCAGCGGGAATTGAGCCAGGGAACGCAAGCAACAAAGACCAGCGCGGCGGCGCGCAAGCGTGCGGCCGTCGAAATGATCGCCCGCTACGAGGCCGCCCTGCGACGCACGGCGCGGCGCTACTCGCTCGATGCCGAAGACGCGGAGGACGCCTACCAGCGCGCGCTCGAGATCGCCTTGACCAAAGCGCCGACCACCGACTTACGCGAACTGATCCGCTGGACGCAGACGGTGACCAAGCACGAGGCGCTCGCGGTGCGGGCGAGCCGCGAGAAGCTGCTCGGCTACCAGCGCGGGCGCGAGGGCACGGCCGAGGACCCGGTGGCGCTGATCCCGGCCGGCGGCGACGGGCCCGAGGCGCAGGCCGAGCGTCGCGAGGACATCGCCCGCAGCCGCGAGGCGCTGCAGGCACTGAAGCCGGCTGAGCTGCGGGCCCTGGGCCTGCTCGCCGAGGGCTACTCCTACGCCGAGATCGGCGTGAAGACGGGCTACAGCCAAACCAAAATCAACCGCCTGCTCGCCGAGGGCAGGGCCCGCTTCCGCGCCCTCGTCTCCAGCAGCGAGGACGGCAGCCGCTGCCGCGAGCTGCAGCCGCTGCTCTCAGCCTTCTGCGACGACGAGGCCGCTCCCCGCGAGGCGATCGAGGTGCGGGAGCACCTGCGGGCCTGCGCTCGCTGCCGCGCGACGATGCGGACCTACCGAGCGGCCCCGCGGATGGCAGCGGCGCTGCTGCCCCTGCTGCCTCCCTCCCGCTCCTTGCTCGAACGAGCGCAGGAGTTGGCAACCAACCTGTCCGCCCGCTTGCCGGGCTTCGGCGGCGGCGAATCGGTCGCCGCCCAGGTTGCCGCGGCCGGCGGTTCGCGCGGCGCCGGCATGGCCGCGCTCGCGAAGCTGTTGACCGTCTGCGCCGGCGCGGCCGGCGGTGCAGCGGCGTGCGTGGCCACGGGTGTGCTGCCGGCGCCGGTGCTCGCCCCCGACCCCACGCCCAAACCGGCGCTCGAACGCCGGGCCGCCAGCCCAGCCAATGCGCTCGCCGACGAGGCGGTCGACTACCAGCCCGCACCAGCGCCGCAAACCGAGGTACCAGCGAGCAAGCAGGTGCCGTCGCCCAAGGCGAAAGCGGAAGAGCCCGATCCGGTCAGCGAGGAAACCAGTGCTGCCGCTAGCGGCGCGATCGAATACGAAGCACCGCCTCCGGAACCGACACCCGCTGCGACCAGCGGCGGTGAAAGCAGCGCGGCGCCGAGCTCAAGCGGCTCAGCCGCCGGGGAGTTTGGACCGTGAGCAAGCGGTCCGACACGCCTGCAACGCGTTGTGGCCCCATGGGGAGGGTAAGACGTTGCACCTCTGCGATCGCCGTGGGGTTATCCCTCGCGCTGGTCTGCCCTGTGGCAGCAGGGGCCTCCATGCAACCCGTCGACCTGCGGGTCGACGGCGGCGAGGACAACTGGCACCCCGGGCGAATGTTCGCGCTCACCTGGAGCAACCCGCCGGGCGTTGCCGCCGCCCACTACCGCCTGCTCTCCCCCGCCGGCCAGGTCCTGGTCGCCGACACGACCCTGCCCTGGGCGGCGAACGCGATCGAGCACCTCAGCGTGCCGCCCACGCCCGGCGCCTACACGGTCGAGGTCTGGCTTGAAGACGCAAGCGGCGCCACCGGACCCCCGGCTAGCGCCAAGCTGCGCTTCGACGATGCGCGCCCGGGGAGCGTCGAGCCGCTGCCATCGCCCGGCTGGATCGGGCGTTCGGCGTTCCCATACGTCATCCGCCTTACTCACCCAAGTGGCGGCGCTCCCTTCTCGGGCATCCGCGGCTACGCCGTCTCGACCGATTCCTCAGCGACGGGAAAGCCCTGCGCCGCCGCCACCTGCAGCGGCGCCGAGACCAACCTCCAGGGTGGGATTGCCGCCGACGCGCTGCAGATCGCCGAGCTGCCGGAGGGTCTGAACTACGTGCACGCGGTTGCTGTCTCGGGCTCGGGCATCCCCTCGGCCCCGGTCGGCACGACGATCCTCCGCGTCGACAAGACCGAGCCGCTGACGCGGATAGAGGGCGAGCCCCTGGGCTGGTCCAGCGAGCCAGTGAAACTGACGGCGACGGCCAGTGACTCGGCTTCGGGAATGGCTGTCAGCGGGAGCGCCAGCGGCCCGTTCACCGCGATCCAGATCGACGGCGGGGCGCCGATCACCGTCCCCGGGGCCAGTGTCACCGCGACCGTGATCGCCTCCGGCGTGCACACGATCGCCTACTACGCCCGCGACGCGGCCGGCAACGTCGGCCGACGGCGGCGTTTTCAACGGCCGGCAAAACCGGGCGCCGGCAGCGATCGTGGTGAAGATCGACCGCGAGCCGCCGAGACTGGCATTCGCCAACGCGCAGGACGCCCGCGACCCCGAGCTGATCGAGGCCCGGGCGGAGGATCGCGACTCCGGCCTCGATCCGGGCCGCGGCTCGATCGCGGTTCGCCGGGTCGGCAGCGGCGAGCGCTTTACCGCGCTGCCCACGCAGGTGTCCGCTGGCAGCCTGCGCGCTCACTGGGACTCGGGCGCTTCCCCCGTCGGCGAGTACGAGTTTCGCGCCACGGCCTACGACGCGGCGGGCAACGCTTCCGTGTCGCAGCAGCGGGCCAATGGCTCGGCGATGCGCCTGCAGGGCCCGCTCAAGGTGCCGGTCAAGCTCCTAGCTCACGGTCGCCAGCGAGTGGTGCGTTACGGGCGCGGCGTCTGGTTTGGGGGACGCGCGTTGGCGGCCCGCCGGACACCGCTGGCAGACGTCCCGATACGAGTGGTCGAGCGCTTTGCCGCGGGCAGCGTTCCCGCGGAGCGCGTATCGACGGTGCGAAGCGGCGAGAACGGCCGCTTCGGCATCCGCCTCGCGCCAGGACCGAGCAGGGAGGTCGTCGCCACCCTGGCGCCAACGACGACAACGCGCGGTACGAGCAGTCGACCGCTGAGCCTGACGGTGCACAGCCACCTCGCCCTGCGAGCCTCCACCTCCAGGGCAAAGATCGGCGGCGCACCGCTGATCTTCCGCGGCAAGGTCGCCAGCCGCGGCGCGGCAATGCCGGCCGACGGCAAGGTGGTGCAACTGCAGTTCCGCCTCCCGGGTCTTCCCTGGAGCGAGTTCCGCAGCGTCCGGACGAGCGCGGACGGGCGCTTCCGCTACGCCTACCGCTTCAGCGACGACGACAGCCGCGGCGTGCGCTTTCAGTTCCGGGCGTACGCACCGGCGCAAGCCGGCTGGCCCTTCGAGCCAGCCGGCTCACTGCCGGTAACAGTGGTTGGTGTCTAAGGCCGCCTGAACAAACAGATCAAGGACGCAGGGAGCGCCGCGTGCTCTGCACGCAAGCGACCGAGGACGCCGATATGTGCAGGTCAGTCGGCCTTAGACCGGGAGAAGGTCGACCGCTTTACGGACGCGCTGCTCTAGCTCGCTGCGGTTGCGCTTCAGGGTCGTCTCGACGGTGCGCTGACGCTTGCGCGCCTCGCGCTCGACCCGGTTGCGGGTCTTGCGAGCCTCGGTGGTGGCGCGTTTGCGCGCGGTGGTGCCGCGGCGCTCGGTGCGCTTGACCCGGCGGCGCAGCTCGGTCCGGTAGGACTTGAGCTGTTTTTCGGCCGCCGTACGACCGGTGAACGGCTCGAACAGCTCGGAGACCCGCTCGGTGACGGTCAGGACCGCGCCGACCGGAAGGTCGACTGCAGTCTCTGCGGCAGTGCGCGCCTGGCTCTTCTCGGCGCTCGTGGTGCTTGTAGTTTTGGCTTTGGAGGCGGAGCTTTTGCTCCCGTTGGTCGTTGCCATGTGAAAGAAGAATCCCTTCGTCTGCGGTTTCCTGCCTCGGATTCGCGAGTGTAACGAACATACGTTCTACGCGAACAGACGTTCTTAAACCCGAATCGCTCCCCGGTTACTGCCCGGCGCGCGCAATCGCCAATCCACGCTCTCCAGCGGCGGCGGCGAAGGTGTAGCGAGCGTCCAGCCCAAGCGGCGCCTCGCTCAGCGATCCCTCGCCGAAAGCGACCTCGCCGCCGGCCTCGCGGACGATCATCTGGGCCGCGGCGGCGTCGACCGAGCGGCAGGGCCGCAGGCCGATCATCGCGTCGAAGCGAGCGGCGGCGACGTAGGCGGCGGTGATCGCGATCGAGCCAACCACGCGGATCCGGTACACGCGCCCGGCAAAGGCCTCGAGGGCGGGAACGGCGCGCTCCGGCTCGGCTGCCTCGAGGCCCGAGCAGCTCGAGCTTGTCGCGGTCGGCGGCGACCTCGATTCGCTCGCCGTCCAGCATCGCGCCGGCGCCGCGCTGGGCGCTGAACTCCTCGCCAGCGCCGAAGTCGTAGACGTAGCCGAACTCGACTTCCGCCATCGAGTCGCCGCTGGCGACGGCGAGGCTGAAGCTGTGCGCGGGCAGGGTGCGGCGGGCGTTGAGCGAGCCGTCGATCGGGTCGATCACGACCCGGGCTGGGCCGCCGCCGCCGAACTCGACCTCGCCGCGCTCCTCGGAGACGGCGACGAAGGAGGCGCCCTGCGCTGCCAGCGCGTCGAGCTCGGCGAAGACGACGTCCTCGCAGCGGCGGTCGATGACCAGGGTGCGATCGCCGCCCTCGCCGACGCCCTCGTACTCGGTGCGCGCCTCGATCCCGCGCACCTCTTCGAAGATCGCCCGCTGCGCGCTCACGGCGCGGCGGCAGATTCCCAGCCAGTCTGCGGAGAAAACGTCCACGCGGCTCATCCTATGGAGGCCGCGCACTCGCTAGCGTTGGACCATGCTCAGCTTGGCGGAGGCGCAGCAGCGCGCGGTGCAACACGGTGGTGGCCCACTGTTGCTGCTCGGCGCCGCCGGCGCCGGTAAGACCGAGACCCTGGCGCGGCGCTTTGCCAGACTCGCCGCGGAGGAGGTCGACCCCGATCGGGTCCTCGTCATCACCGCCACCCGGGCCACCGCCCAGCGCCTGCGGAGACGGGCCGAGATCCTGCTGCGGGGCCCCTATGAGGAGCTCTGGATCGACACCTGGGCGGCAGATCTGCGAGCGACTGCTGCGAGCGCACTCGACAGCCGCCGGACTCAACCCCTTCTTCGACGTTCTCGGCCCGGCGGAGCGGCTGGCGATGATGCTCGACCACCTTGAGCAGCTGCCGCTTCGCAATCACGAAATCCGCGGTAACCCGGCCGGCCTGCTCGCCCGCCTGCTCGCCCAGATCGACGAGCTGAAGGCCGGCTCCGAGCCGCCCGAGCCCGACCTCGCCGAGTTCTGCGCCGCCCACGACCGCATCGTCGCCGAGTCGGGAAACCTCGACGGGGGCGACGTCTTCCTCATCCTCGGCAAGCTCCTGCACGAGCGCCCCGATATCCGCGCCGAGATCGCCGCCCGCTTCCCCTACCTGATGGTCGACGAGTACGAGGAGACGACCCCCGCGCAGCGGACGATCCTGGCCAAGCTCGCAGAGGAGAACCCGAACCACCTCTACGCGCAGGACGCCGCCGCCGAGCGCGGCGCCGAGGCCGCCTCGATCGTGCTCGAGCAACAGTTCCGCCAGCCGGCGGTGCGCTTCTGGCGCTGCAGCAACGAGCGGGCGCAGGCGCAGGCGGTCGCCCGCGAGGTCGAGCATCTGCTCAGCGAGGGAACTTCGCCCGCGGCGATCTGCGTGCTGATCGACGATCCGGCCGCGAACGCCGGGCCGGTCTCGGCGGCGATGGAGGAGCGCGGCGTCCCCTTCCACCTGGCCGGCCCGGCGGCGCTCTTCCAGCGCCCCGAGGTGCGCGACGCGATCGCCTGGCTGCGAGTGCTCGCCGCGCCCGATGACTCACCGGCCGCGGCGCGGGCGCTGACCAGGCCGCCGGTCGAGCTGCGCGCCGCCGACCTGGCCCGGCTGACGACGATCGCGCGGCGGCGCAAGGTCGACATGGTCTCGGCCTGCGAGGCGGCGCTGGAAAGCCCCCAGATCCCACCCGAGGGACGGGAGCGGATCCAGGCCTTCCTCAAGCTCTACGGGGAAGCTTCGGCGGCGATGGAGGAACGGCGCGCCGACGTCTTCGTCAGGCGCCTGATCGAGCGGGTCGGCCTGCGCCGGCAAAGGCTCTTCGCCGCCGAGCCGGAGGTGGCCGAGCGGCTGCTCGGCCTCTCGCGCCTGGCCGAGCTGGCCTCCGCCTGGGCACGGCGCGAAGCGCACGGCTCCACCCGCGACTTCGTCCGCTACCTCAGCGCCGTCGCCGAGGCCGGCGTCGAGCCGGCGGGAGGCGAGGAGCCCGCCTCTCCCGGCTCGGTCCAGGGCCACGCGTATTCCGCCGCCAAGGGGATGGACTTCGACCACGTCTTCGTGCTCGGCCTCGAGCGCGCCGCCGGCAGCGAGCGGATCGGGGCACCCGCCCGCTCGAGCCTGGTGCTCTCGCGGATCGACGCCGACGGCGAGGGTGGGGCCGCCGGGACCGCGGGCCTCTATGAGTCGATGCTCGCCGAGCACGGCGGCGAGGAGGAGCAGCACGGCGAGGAGCTGTTCGGCCCGGCGGAGGGCCTTCACGCCACCTACCGCAAGCTGCGCGAGGAGGTGCTGGAGGCGTCGTGGCGGGCGGGGCGCGAGCTTTCGGAGCCGCGCCTCGACACCGTGATCGACGTCAACCGCGCGATCGCCCGCCACCTCGAGCTGCTCAAGCTGGCGGCCCTGGCGCAGCGACCGGGCGAGGAGGCGACGGCCGAGGCGATCGCGGCGGTCAACGGGCTGCTGCGGCAGGTGGCGACGCCCGAGCAGCAGACCGAGCTCGATGCCTCCCCACTCGACTCCTACCTGCTCGACTCCGAGCGCGAGCGCGACGGGCGGCGGATGCTGATCGCGGCTCGTCACGAGCCATCGCTGGAAGCCTTCCTGCCCCGCCGCGGCGACGGCGCCCTCAGCCTTTCGGCCTCCGACCTCGACCTCTATCTGACCTGCCCACTCAAGTACAAGTTCAGGCGCGTCTTCGGCATCCCCGAGGAGCCGACGATCAACCAGCGCTTCGGCATCCTCATCCACAGCGTGCTGGAACGCTTCCACAAGGACACCGGCGAGGGCAACGGTGGGCTGGCGGAGCTGATGGACCTCTTCGAGTCCGGCTGGCGTCGCTCGGGATTCGGCTCGAGCGATGACGAGCTGCAGTTCCGCGACCGTGCCCGTGAGGCGATGCGGCTCTACTGGCAGCGCGAGAGCGAGTCGGAAAGCGAGCCGGTATGGCTCGAGCGCAAGTTCGACATCCGCATCGGCGAGCACCGGGTACGCGGCCGCGTCGACCGGGTCGACCGCACCCCCGACGGCAGCTACGAGCTGATCGACTACAAGACCGGCGAACGCAAGAGCGAAGCTCAGTTGGAGAACGACCTGCAGCTCGCCCTCTACCGGCTCGCGGCGCGCGAGGCCTGGGGGCTCGAGGCGGGAACCGGCAGCTACTACTACGTGCTCGACGCTGAGAAGGTCGCGGCACCGGTTAGGGCCGACGACGCCGAGCGGGTCGAGCGCACCGTGCTCAAGGTCGGCGAGGGCGTGCTGGGCCAAGACTTCGAGCCGCGCCCGGCGCCGACCACGTGCAGCTGGTGCGACTACCGCCTGATCTGCCCGGCTGCCGAAAGCTAGGGGTTAAGGCGATGCCGCTCATTCGAAGGTCACGACATTGAAGACGAAGGCCGCCACGATCAGGCCTACCACCAAAGCCACTGCCCCCCAAAAGACAACGATTTCGTCAAATTCGTCGACGTAGCCGCCGCGTCGCTTGCTCGAAATGAGATTGAACGGCGCTGAGAGAATCCGACCCAGGAACAGGAGGATCAAGTACAGGAAGAAGAGGCCGATGGCGGCGCCGGCCACAAGGAAAACGACCTTGGCCACCGGCGTCAGGTTGATCGCGCCCTCCAGCACAACCGGAATCCCTATCACGACGTTTGAGCGCTCAGTACTCAGCTACTCGTCGCCCTGCTGGCGCAGGAACTGCTGAAAGTCCCTCGCGATCGAGTCGGCGGAGGGGAGTTCTTCGGGACTGGAGAGCTGCTCGGACTGTTCGGCCTCGATCCGGTCGACCAATTCCTCGATCTCGGGGTTGGCGGCGATCGCGCGGTCGATCTGGTCTTCGTAGCTGGCGGTCTCCTCCTCCAGCTCGGTGGCGTCGACGGCGATGCCGGTGAGGCCCTCGAGCCGGCGCAACAGGGCGAGCGCGGCCTTCGGGTTCGGCACCGCGGCGACGTAGTGGGGCACCGCGGCCCAGAGCGAGGCCGAGCTCATTCCCACTTTGCGGCAGCAGTCGTGGACGACGCCGACGATCCCGGTCGGGCCCTCGTAGTTGGAGCGCTGCAGGTCGAGCTCCTCGACCAGCTTCTCGTCGGAGGCAAGCCCGGTGATCGGCACCGGCAGGGTGTGGGACACCTCGGCGACCAGCGACCCCATGGTGATCACCATCTCGACCCCGAGTGCGTCGGCGGCGGTGGCGATCGTCTCCGAGAAGGTGCGCCAGCGCAGGTTCGGCTCGGTCCCGTCAAGCAGGACGAGGTCGCGCTCGGCGGACGGTATCCGCACCGCGACAAGGTTGTTGTGCGGCCAGTCGATGCGCCGCGCCTGGCCCTCGCTGAGGACGATCGTCGGCCGCGTCGCCTGGAAGTCGAAGTAGTCCTCGGCGTCGACTTCGGCGATCAGCTCCGAGTCGAAGGCGTCGCCGACCGTGGTCACCGCCGTCGACGCCGCCGCGGCAGCGTCGTTCCAACCCCGAAAGGAGCAGACGAGGATCGGGCTGCGCAGTTGCGGTACGTCGCCTTCCCAGCGAAGTGACTCCACCTGTTTGAGGTTACCGATGGCCCTCCACGGCGCTGACTTCGTCTTTCGTCGGCCCATTGGACCCCTAAAGGCGAAGTCAGCGGTTAGGCGGGGGTGGAGAGGGCGCGGCGGACGAGGGTGTAGGCCATGAAGAGGGCGAGGGCGGCGAAGGCCAGTTCCAGCGCCCGGGCGGGGATCTCGTTGGAGATCGCGACGCCGACCAGCACCCCGAGCGGTGAGAGGGCGCCGATCACCAGCGCCTCGCGCAGCCTGACGTTGCCGTAGCCGTTCTGGCGATAGGCGCCGACGAGGGCGACGATGACGATCATCAGCAGCGAAGTCGACTCGCCCTCGACCTGGGTGAGGCCGAGGAAGACCGTCAGCGCGGGGACGAAGAGCACACCGCCGCCGACGCCCACCAAGCCGCCGGCAAGGCCGCCGGCGACCGCGATCAGAATTGCAGCGAGCTCGTTCACTTGAGGATCAACTCGATCGCTATCGCGACCAGGAGGCCGGCGAAGAGCAGGGAGACGGCGCGCTGGGGGATGCGCTGCTGGATCGCGGTGCCGGCGATCACCCCGACTACCGCCGGTATCGTCAGCAGCAAGCCGGTGACGACGTGCACGTTGCCGTAGAGGCCGCCCTGGGCGAGGGCGCCGAGCAGGCCGATGAGGACGATCGCGGCGAGGCTGGTGCCGGTCGCCAGGCGCTCGCCGAAGCCGAACCAGAAGATCAGCAGGGGAACGATGACCGTGCCGCCGCCGACGCCGAAGAGGCCGCTGAACGCCCCTGCCAGCGTGCCGATCGCCGCCAGCTTGAGCAGGCGGTGGGAGGGCATCGCGAAGTCGGGCGCCATCGTGCCGCGATACTAAGGCCGTGCCTCCCGTAGACGAGACAGGGGAAGGCGGCACCGGGCACTCGCCGCTGGCGCCGCTGCGCGCCGACCCCGCCCGCGCCGCGATCCTCACCGACGTCGACGGCACCCTGGCCCCGATCGTCGCGCGCCCCGAGCTGGCCGCCGTGCCGCCGCGGGCAAGCGAGCTGTTGCGGACGCTGAATCGGCGCTTCGGCCTGGTCGGTTGCATCTCGGGCCGGCGGGCGCTGGAGGCGCGCCGGCTGGTCGGGGTCGAGGAGATCGCCTACGCCGGCAACCACGGCCTCGAGCTGCTGATGCCGGGCCAGGCCGAGCCGCAGCTCGACCCGGCCCTGGCCGGCGCCGAGCAGGTGGCGGCGGAGTTCCTCGCCGGCCTCGACGGCGAGGAACTGGCCGCGGCCGGCTTCCGGCTCGAGGACAAGGGGCCGATCCAGTCCTTGCACTGGCGCGGTGCCGAGGACGAGCGTGGGGCCGAGGCCCGCGCCCACGAGATCGCCGCCGAGGCGGGCCGGGCCGAGCTGGAACCGCGCTGGGGTCGCAAGGTCCTGGAGCTGCGGCCGCTCGGGGGCGGTGGCAAGGACGCGGCCGTGGCCGCGCTGCTCGCCGGTGAGGACATCTCCACCGCCGTCTTCGCCGGCGATGACCGCACCGACCTCGATGCCTTCCGCCGCCTGCGCGAGCTCAGGGATGAAGGCGAGTTGGACTCGGTGCTCTGTGTCGGGGTGATCTCACCCGAGGCGCCGCCGGCGCTGACCGAAGAGTGCGATCTCGCCGTCGACGGGCCCGACGGCTGGGTTGACCTGCTCGAGGAGCTGGCCGTCTAGCGATGCCCTACACGGACCTGCTGCGCGTCACCGTCCTGCTCACCGGCGCCGAGGCGACCGCGCTGGCGGCGATCACGGCCATCGCGGTCAATCGCGATAGCGACGCGACGACCCTCACGGTCGCGGCGGCCTGGTGGCTAATCGCGCTCGTCGTCGGCTTCTACCTCGGGCGCCCGAGCCGGGCGACCGAGAGCCTGCGCGACGCGCTTGCCGGGGCCCGCACAGCGACCTCGCTGCCACCCGAGTCGCCGGCGCGGATCGCCTTCGCCCGGCTCTGGCCGGTCGCCCTCACCGCTGTCGGCGCCGGCACCCTTGGGGTCTTCTTCCCCGGCGTCGCCGCGATCGGCGCCGGCTACGCGCTGCTCGTCTCACTCGCCTGGCACAGCCGCGAGGGAGCCGTGCTGGCGATCGAGCAGCGCGACGGGGTCAAGTTCTACGTCGTCCCCAACTCCGCCCTGCGCCCGATCCAGCTCGTCCGCACGCCGGGGCTGCGCAGCAGCCGCCCGCGCACCTAGGCATTGCTGACTCCGTCAGGGGAAATAGACTGACGACGTATCTGACTCGTCTTTATGGGAGGGACCCTTGATTCGTCGACTCTGCGGCCTTTCGCTGTCGCTGCTTGCCTCGCTCATTCTCGTTGCACCCGCCGGCGCCGCGACGTTCTTCGACTACCCGAGCTTCGCCAGCACGACCGGGCTGACGCTCAACGGCAGCGCCGTCGCCGAAGGCGGCGTGCTGCGCCTCACCCCCGCGCTCGCGAACAAAGCCGGAAGCGTCTTCGCGACCACGCCGATCGATCCCCAGCAGTCGTGGGAGACGCAGTTCCAGATCTCGATGCACGACTTCACCTGTTGCGACGTGCGACCGGCAGACGGACTTGCCTTCGTCGTCCAGAGCGAGGGCCTCAGCGGCGGCAGCGGGCTCGGCGGCTCGCTCGGCTACGGCGACATCGCCCCCAGCATCGCGGTCGAGTTCGACAGCTTCCACAACGAAGGCGACCCGGCCGGCAATCACGTTGCGATCCTCAGCGAAGGCAATCTTCTGAACCACCTCGCCTGCGCGAACGAGGGAGGACCGAGCGCTCCCTGCGGCGCTGCTCTCCCCTTCTCGATCTATGGCAGCCCGGTCTACGGCTGGGTCGAGTTCGACGCCGCGGCGCAACACATGAGGGTCTATCTGAGCCAGTCGGCCGCCAAGCCGGCGAGTCCGTTGCTTGACCAGGCGATCTCCCTGGCACCGATCGGCAGCACCGCCTACGCCGGCTTTACCGCCGCCACCGGAGCCCACAACTCGGTACACGACGTGCTCAGCTGGCGCTTCGGCAAGCCGGACCCCGCCATCGCCCCCGCGCCAGCGGCGGCGACAGAGAAAAAGAAGAACCATCGCTGCGGGAAAGCGAAGGCGAAAGGCAAACACAAAAAAGCCAGCGGCAAAAAGGCTTCGGTTTCAAAGCAAAAAGGTAAGGGCAAGAAGAAGAAGTGCGGCAAGAAAAAAGGGAAGGGCAAAGGCAAGCACTGATGCAGCGGTGCCTTTCGTTGTGCGCGGGGATCCTGGCGCTCGCCTTCCTGTTGCCAGCGAGCGCCAGCGCGGTCGAACGCACCGTCACCGTCAAGGGCTCGGCCACCCAGAAAGTCCCCAACGACGCCGCCAAGCTCGGCTTCTCGGTCAGCAAGGAACGTAAATCGCGGGGGGCCGCCCTGCGCGTCGTTGCGGTGAAGCTGCGCGCCGTGATCGCAGCCGTCCAGGCCACCCCCGGCATCGGCCCCGGCGACGTCACCACTGGCGCGATCTCGGTCCGCAAGATCAGCCGCGACAAACACACCCTCTTCCGCGCCTCCGAGGGCGTCGGCGTGGTCCTCCATGAGCCAGCGCGAGCAGGTGAACTGGTCAACGCCGCAGTCGCAGCCGGCGCCACCGGCACCCGCGGCCCCGACTTCTTCGCCGCCAACCCCGAAGCCGCCTACAACAACACGCTGCTGGCAGCCTTCGACCAAGCCAAATCAAAGGCCGCGACCCTCGCCACCCGCGCCGGCGCAACCCTCGGACCAGCACTGACGATCGAAGAAGCCACGGAAGCCGTCCCGGTCGAAGGCCGCGCCAGCCCCAAGGGAGCAGCCGACGCGGCGCCCACCCCGCCGGCCAAACCTGGCGCCTCCACAGTCACGGCCACCGTCCGCGTCGTTTTCGCGCTCGAATAAGCCGCGACAGCCACAAGGGCGTCGGGGGTCGTCTCGCGGGTGCTCCGCGAAGCGGCTCCGCAGAGTGAAGTCGAGCCGCGAAGCGGCACAAGATCGCACCGCCTGCAAGGCGGTGCATAGGTACCCGCGAGACGACCCCCGACGCCCTACCGCTTCAGCAGCTTCTTGAAGTCGGCCCACCCACGAGTGTTGGCGATGTCCTGTGGCCCGAGCCAGGCTCGCCTCGCGGTGGCCACGGCATAAGACATGTTGTTAAGCGTCTCCACCCCGTGCGCATCGGTATTGAGCACGATCGTCACCCCGGCGTCCACCGCCAGTCGCGCATGCTGCTCGGAGAGATCGCGGCGGTTGGGGTTGCCGTTGATCTCGATCATCGTGCCGGTGCGGGCGGCCGCCTCGGCCACCGCCTCGACGTCGATCCCGTAGGGCTCGCGGCGGCCGATCAAGCGGCCGGTGGGGTGGCCGATGCAGTCGACCTGGGGGTTCTCGATCGCCGCCAGCACCCGCGCCGTCATCTCTTTTTCGGAGACCGCGAAGGAGGTATGGATGCTGGCGATGACCCAGTCGAGCGCCTCGAGCAGGTCCTCGGGGTAGTCGAGCGAGCCGTCGAGGCCGATGTTGACCTCCGAGCCGGCGAGCAGGCGGAAGCCGCGCTTGCCCTTGTTCCAGTCGGCGACCTCGTCGATCCGCTCCCAGAGGCGCTCGGCGGTGACGTGGTCGCCGAAGCCGTGACTGGCGGAGTGGTCGGTGACCGCCATGTAGGCGTAGCCGCGCTCGCGGCCGGCTTCGGCCATCTCCTCCAGCGTGTTGCGGCCGTCGGAGAGGGTGGTGTGGGAGTGCAGGTCGCCGCGGACGTCGTCGAGCGAGACCAGCGCCGGCAGCTTGTCCTCGCGCGCCGCCTTCAGCTCGCCGCGGCCCTCGCGCAGCTCCGGCTCGATGTAGGCGTAGCCGAGCTGCTCGTAGACCGCCTCCTCGCTAGCGCAGAGCTCGACCTTGCCGCTCTCTGTCTCGGTGATCCCGTGCTCGGAGACCGAGAGGCCGCGGGAGACGGCGTCCTCGCGCAGCTGCACGTTGTGCGCCTGGGAGCCGGTGAAGTGCTGCAGCAGGTTGCCGAACGCCTGCGGCGCGACGATCCGCAGGTCGACCGAGATCCCATTCTGGGTTTGCGCCCGCACGCCGTTGGGGCCCGGTTTCCCCGCCGCCGCGATCAGCGGGCTGGCGACCAAGTGCTCGGCCAGCGCCTGCGGCTCGGTGGCGGTCGCGATCAGGTCGATGTCCTTGCAGGTCTCGGCCCAGCGGCGCACCGAGCCCGCCACCTCGACCCGGTCGGCGGCGGGATGCTCGCGCAGGGCCCGCGCCAGCTCCTCGGCGATCGGCTTGGCCATCGAGAGCAGCACGCGGCCGCTCCCCTGGCCCGGTTCGCCCAGGCGCTCCAGCCCCGCCAGCACGTTCTCCTCGGCTTTCGGCCCGAGGCCTTTCATCTCGCGGATCCGTTCGCCCTCCGCCGCCTCCCTGAGGTCATCCAGAGTGGCGACGCCGAGCTCGTCGAAGAGCCGCCGCGCCGTCTTCGCCCCCACGCCCGGCACCCGCGTCACCTCGATCAGCGTCGGCGGGAACTTCGCCTTCAGCTTCACCGCCGCCGGGATCTCGCCGGTCGCGATCAGAGCGTCGATCTTTTCCGCCAGGGTCTTGCCCACCCCGGGGACCTCGGTCGCCCGCCCAGCCGCCGCCAGGTCGGCGACCGAGACCGGGCTTTCGCGGATCGCCTTGGCCGCCGTGCCGTAGGCGAGCACGCGGTATTTGACCGCGCCGTCGAGCTCGTAGAGCACGCCGAGCTCTTCCAGGGCGGCGGCGATCTCAGCGTTGGTCATACCTGCAAGCTAGCGAGCCGCGGCGCCTCTTTAGCCTGCCCTCAGCCGCGTCAATAGCATCGCCCCGCAGATGCCCGCAAGCGAACCCGAGCGAGGGCCGGCCTGGCTCATCCTCCCCACCTACGAAGAGGCGACCAACATCGAGCGGCTGGTCGCCGACGCGCGCGACAAGTTGCCCGCCGATGCCCAGGTTCTGATCGTCGACGACAACTCCAGCGACGGAACTGGGCGGATCGCCGCCGAGCTCGCGGCGCGGGAGGAGGCGGTCCACTTCCTCCACCGTCAGACCAAGGAAGGTCTAGGCCCCGCCTACATCGCCGGCTTCCGCCACGCCCTCGCCGCCGGCGCCGGACTGCTGATCGAGATGGACGCCGACTTCTCGCATGAGCCGGCCTACCTGCCGCGCCTGCTCCAGGCCGCCGAGCACGCCGATGTCGTGATCGGCTCCCGCTACGTGCCCGGCGGCGGCGTCAGCGACTGGGGCGCGGTGCGCCGGGCGATCAGCAAGGGGGGCAGCACCTACGCGCGGCTGGCGCTCGGCGTGGGGGTGCGCGACCTCACCGGCGGCTTCAAGTGCTTTCGCCGCGAGGTGCTGGAGGCGGTCGACCTCAGCGCCGTGCGCTCGCGCGGCTACGCCTTCCAGGTCGAGGTGACTTACCGGGCGATCCAGCTCGGCTTCGAGGTGGTCGAGGTGCCGATCGTCTTCCGCGATCGGCAGACCGGCAGCTCGAAGATGAGCCGCTCGATCGTCCTCGAGGCGATCTGGCGGGTGCCTCTTCTACGCTATGGACGGTGAGGAGGGGCGGTCCCGGAGGGCTTGCCTACCTCGCTATACTTTTTGAAGTATTGAGCGCTGAACCTCAATCCCAGGAGACCGATCTCAGTGACAGGCAAACTCAACGACGTGACCGATGCCACCTTCAAGTCAGAGGTACTCGAGGCCGAGGGCCCCGTGCTAGTCGACTTCTGGGCTCCCTGGTGCGGACCCTGCCGGGTCGTCCATCCCGTGCTCGAGGAGATGGATGCCGAGCGCGAGGATCTCGACATCGTCAGCATCAACGTCGACGAGAACCAGCAGACGGCGGCTCAGTACGAAGTCCTCTCGATCCCGACCCTGATCCTCTTCAAGGACGGGGCGATCGCCAAGAAGGTGATCGGAGCGATGCCCAAGCGTCGCCTCGAGGCCGAGCTCGAGCCGGCTCTCGCCTAAGCGACACCACGGGCTCAGCATGCCGTTTGTCGAGGTCAACTGGTACGAGGGTCGCTCCGATGAGCAGAAGGCGGAGATCGCCAAGCGCATCGAAGCGGCCCTGATCGACGTCGCCGGGGTTGCTCCCGATCACTGCTGGGTGAAGTTCTCGGACTCGAAGAAGACCGACTTCATCATCGGCGAAGCAGACGAGAGCTAGCCCAGCGCGCTAAGAGGTAGAGGCGCCCTCTCCCGGAGACCGTCGCGCAGCTGGTCGTTGGGCCAGGGTTCAAGCGTCATACCGGGAGCCTCCGGGAGAGGGCGCCTCTACCTCTTTCCGTGTCCGGCATCTCCGTACGTGCGCGACGACCTCTATCCGTGCGCGGCAATCTCCGCGGCTGGTCTGACGCTTCAGCGGAAGGTGGTCGGGTGCCACTCCCGTGGAGGCTCCCGGTCCTGCAAGGCGAAGTGATTCAAGCGACCTGCTGCGCGACGGTCTCCACGGGAGTGGCACCCGACCACCTCGCCCTGATGGGCCTGAACTTAAACCGCTAAAGCTGGGTAACGATTGCTGCGAAGCCGGCGATGTAGGCGGCTGAGAGGGCGATGACGCCGTGGATCATCGTGCGGTTGATCGATTCGAAGCCGGTTTTCATCTCGGCTCGAAGCTCTTTCACCTCGCCGCGTAGGTCGTGGATTTCGCCTTCGACCTTGTCGAAGCGCTTATCGACCCCATCGAAACGGCGGTCGACGTCACCGCGGAAGTCGTCCAACCTTGCGTCTGTCCAGCTCTCCCTCATCACGTGCATGATTGCACCGTAAACATTTCGGGCGCGCGCGTGGCGCGCAGAGGGTCAAGTTTTTGTGACGCCTATGTGGAGGTCGCGGCCATCGACCCTGACGGGGGCGGTGTTGGTGGCGTCGTAGGACACCGAGATGGCTAGAACCTCGGCGGCGATGTAGGACTCGTGCTCGCGGGCCGCCGCGATTAGTTCCTCGTCGCCGTCGAGTGCCAGATCGATGCGGTCGGAGATGTCGAGGCCGGCCGCTTTGCGGGCGTTCTGGACGGCGTGGACGATCTCGCGGGCGAGGCCCTCGCGGCGCAGCTCGTCGTCGAGCTCGAGCTGCAGGGCGACGGCGTGGCCGGCCTCCGCCTCGACCTCGTAGCCATCCAGCGGCTGCAGGGCGAGGGTGACCTCGTCGGCCGCGATCGTGTGCTCGTCGCCGTCGATGCTAATTCCGACCTCGCCGCCCTCGGCCATCACCTTGGCGACGTGGACGGGGTCGAGTGCCGCCACCGCGGCGGCGACCTGGGGCATGCGCTTGCCGAAGCGCGGGCCGAGCGAGCGGTAGTTGGGTTTGACCGCGTAGCTGACCAGGTCCGCCTCTTCGGAGACGAAGTCGAGCTCCTTGACGTTGAGCTCGCTGGTGACCAGGTCGGCGCGGGCCTCGATCGCGGCGCGCTCGGCGTCGTTGGCGACGATTACGGCGCGGCGCAGGGGTTGGCGCACCTTGGCCTTGGCCTGGGCACGGGCGGCGCGGCCGAGCTCGACCGTGAGCCGCACCGCCTCCATCGCCGCCTCCAGATCTGGGTCGGCGAGCGCTGAGTCGGCCTCGGGAAAGTCGCGCAGATGGACCGAGTCGGGGCTCTCGCCGAGCGCTTCGGACTCGCCGCCGGCGAGGTTGAGGTGGATCTCGTCGGCGAGGAAGGGCGTGAAGGGGGCGAGCAGCGCCGCGACCTCGAGCAGGCAGTGGCGCAGGGTCGCGAAGGCAGCGCGGTCGCCATCCCAGAAGCGGCGGCGCGAGAGCCGCACGTACCAGTTGGAGAGCTCCTCGACGTACTCGGCGATCGCCCGGCCGGCGGCGGTGCAATCGAACTCGTCCATGTTCCGGCGCACGGTCGCGATCGTCGACTGCAGCTTCGAGAGCGCCCAGCGATCCAGGTCCTCCCCCACGCTGACTTTGTGTTTCGTTCCGCTATCCGGAAGAAAAGACGAAGTCAGCGCCTCGTCGTCGAAGTCGGCGGGGCTTAGGTCCTCGGCGTTGGCGTAGAGGATCCAGAAGGAATAGGTGTTCCAGAGGGTTAGGAGGAACTGGCGCACGGATTCGCCGACTGTGTCGACCGAGAAGCGGTAGCCCGACCAGGGCTGCTGGGCGGTCAGGTAGTACCAGCGAAAGGCATCGGCGCCGTGGGCGGAGATCACGTCCCAGGGCTCGACCACGTTGCCCTTGCTCTTCGACATCTTCTGGCCCTCGGGGTCGAGGATCAGGCCGAGGCAGACGCAGTTGCGGTAGCTGCTCTGATCGAAGAGCAGGGTCGACTCGGCGAGCAGGGTGTAGAACCAGCCCCGGGTCTGGTCGATCGCCTCGCAGATGAAGTCGGCGGGGAAGCGCTCCTTGAACAACTCCTCGTTCTCGAACGGATAGTGCAACTGCGCGAAGGGCATCGCGCCGCTGTCGTACCAGGTGTCGATCACCGACTTGACCCGGTGCATCTCGCCGCCGCAGCTCTCGCAGTCGAGCACGACCTCGTCGATGTAGGGCCGGTGCAGGTCCTCGGGCACCTCTCCCCTGGCCCGCTCGCGCAGCTCGGCGACCGAGCCGGCGCAGTAGAGCTCGGTGCAGTCGCCTTTCGTGCAATGCCAGATCGGCAGCGGCGTGCCCCAGTAGCGGTCGCGCGAGAGCGCCCAGTCGACGTTGTTCTCGAGCCACTTGCCGAAGCGGCCGTTCTTGATGTGCTCGGGATGCCAGCCGATCGTCTCGTTGTTGGCGAGCAGCTCCTCGCGCACCTGCGAGGTGGCGACGTACCAGCTTGACTTGGCGTAGTAGAGCAGCGGCGTGCCGCAGCGCCAGCAGTGCGGGTAGGCGTGCTCGTAGACCTGCTCGCGGAAGAGCAGGCCGCGGGCGTCGAGGTCGGCGATCAGCGCCTTGGTCACCTCGGGGTCCTTGACGAACTGGCCCTCGAAGCCACTGACGCGGCGGTCGAAGCGGCCTTCGAGGTTGACCGGGTTGAAGAGCGTGCCGGCGTTGGTCGGGTCGAAGATGCCGTTGGCGGCGGCAACCGCGTAGTCGTCTTCGCCGAAGGCCGGGGCGATGTGGACCAGGCCGGTGCCGTCCTCGGTGGTGACGAAGTCGCCGGCGACCACACGGAAGGCATTCGCGGGCTCCTCCTCCAGCTCGAAGACCGGGCCCTTGTACTGGCGGCCGACCAGTGCCGATCCGGGCAGGCGCTCGAGCACCTCGACTTCCTCGCCCAGCACGCGCTCGAGCAGCGGCTCGGCGAGGATCAGCGTCTCGCCCCCAATCCGCGCCTTCACGTAGGTCACGTCGGGCGCCACCGCAACGGCTACGTTGCCGGGCAAGGTCCAGGGAGTCGTGGTCCAGACCAGCATCGACTCGCCCGCCTCGCCCCCGTCCTCGCCAAGCAGCGGGAAGCGCACATATATGGAGGGGTCCTCGACGTCCTGGTAGCCGAGCGCGACCTCGTGCGAGGAGAGCGCGGTGCCGCAGCGCGGGCAGTAAGGGACGACCTTGTGTCCCTCATACAGACGGTCCTTGTCCCAGAGCTGCTTCAGCGACCACCAGACCGACTCGATGTAGTCGTCGTCGAGGGTGACGTAGGGGTCGTCGAGGTCGATCCAGAAGCCGATCCGCTCGGTCAGCCGGTTCCACTCCTCGACGTACTCGAAGACCGACTCGCGGCAGCGGGCGTTGAACTTGTCAATGCCGAGCTCCTCAATCTCCTGCTTGGAGGAGATGCCGAGCTGCTTTTCGACCTCGATCTCGACCGGCAGCCCGTGGCAGTCCCAGCCGGCCTTGCGCGGCACCCGGTAGCCACACATCGAGCGGTAGCGTGGGTAGACGTCCTTGAAGACGCGGGCGAGGACGTGGTGGGAACCGGGCCGGCCGTTGGCGGTTGGCGGGCCCTCGTAGAAGTTCCAGAGCTCGGCGCCCTCGCGCTGCTCGAGCGAGCGCTTGAAGACCTCGCGCTCGCGCCAGCGCTCCAGCACCCGCTGCTCGAGCTCGGGAAAGGACTGCTTGGTGTCGACGGGGCGGAAGCCGGACATGGACGGGTGATTCTAGGAGCGGGCCCGTTCCTGACGCCATGTTCCTGAAGGGCCGTGCCTAACGAGTGGCATCGGTACGCATTAGTCTTGCCGCGTGGCCGCTTACGACCTCAACGGCAAGGTGGCGCTGGTCACCGGCGCCGCCCGCGGGATCGGCTTCGAAACAGCACGTCAGCTGCACGCCCGGGGTGCCTCGATCGCCGTCGTCGACCTCGACGAGACCGAGGCGCGCGAGGCGGCCGAGCGGATCGGCGAGCGCACGCTGGGGATCGGCGCCGACGTTACCGACGCGGGCGCGATGCTCACCGCGGTAGCGGAGACGGTCGAGCGCTTCGGCGGGCTCGACATCGCGATGGCCAACGCCGGCATCGCGCCGCCCACGATCACGACGACGCGGGCGATGCCGGTCGAGGAGTGGGAGCGGGTGATCGACGTCAACCTGATGGGCGTCTGGCACACGGTGCGGGCGGCGCTGCCGCAGATCAGCGAGCGCGACGGCCAGGTCGTCATCGTCGCCTCGGCGGCGGCCTTCGTCAACGGCATGCTGATGAGCCCCTACGCGACCTCGAAGGCAGCGGTCGAGGCCTTCGGCCGCTCGCTGCGCGCCGAGCTGGCGCCGTTCGGGGCCAGCGCCAGCGTCGTCTACTTCAGCTGGATCGACACCAAGATGGTCCAGGACACCTTCGAGAAGCCGGGAACCAAGCTGCTGCAGGAGTTCTCGCCGGACTTCCTGCTCAAACGGACCACCCCGGCGGCGGCGGGCGCGGCGATCGTCGCCGGCATCGAGGAGCGGGCGCCGCGGATCTTCGCGCCGAAGTGGCTGCGCTACGTCTCCGCCTTCCGCGGCCTGATCAACCCGCTGCTCGAGCGCCGGGTCGAGCGCGACTCGCGCATGGCCGCCGCCGTCCGCAAGGCGGAGGCAGTCGAAGCGGAGAGCGCCGAGGCTTCCGCGCCGGCCGCGCCGCGTTAGGCTGCCGCCCGCATGCCCACTTACGACTTGAACGGAAAGGTCGCGCTGGTCACCGGTGCCGCTCGAGGCATCGGCTACGAGACGGCTCGCCAGCTGCACCTGCGCGGCGCCTCGGTCACGGTCCTCGACATCGACGCCGCCGAGGCGCACGAGGCAGCCGAGCGAATCGGCCCGCGGGCGATCGGGCTGGCCACCGACGTCACCGACCATTCCGCCGTGATGCAGTCGGTCGCCGAGACGGTCGAGCAATTTGGCGGGCTCGACGTCGTCGTCGCCAACGCCGGCATCGCCCAGAAGCAGATGGCGACGGTGCGCGGGATCGGCGTCGAGGAGTGGGAGCGGGTCTTCGAGGTCGACATGCTCGGCGTCTGGCGCACCGTGCGGGCGGCGCTGCCGCAGATCGTCGAGCGCCAGGGCCACGTCGTCGTCACCTCCTCCGTCTACGCCTTCGTCAATGGGATGCTCAACAGCCCCTACGCCGTCGCCAAGTCCGGGGTCGAGTCGCTGGGCCGCTCGCTGCGGGCCGAGCTGACGCCGCTCGGGGCCAGCGCCAGCGTCGCCTACTTCGGTTTTGTCGACACCAAGCTGGTCCAGGATGCGGTCGCGGCCAACGGCGACCGCATGCAGCAGAACCTGCCCGAGTTCCTGAGGAAACGGATCACACCCGACCAGGCCGGCGCCGCCGTCGTGCGCGGGATCGAGGAACGGGCGCCACGGATCTTCGCGCCCAAGTGGTGGCGCTACGTCTCCGCCTTCCGCGGCCTGATCAACCCGCTGCTCGACGGTCGCATGGACAGCGACCGACGGGTCCTAGCGACGATCCGCGAAGTCGAGGCCGAAGCGGACGAGCAGGGTGCAGCCGCGGTCTCAGCCGCTTCGCGTTAGCCGCTCGAGCAGCAGGATCACCGACTCGTAGTCGGCGCCGGTGGCACGGCTGAGGCCGATCTCGCAGGTGCGGTTGTTGGAGAGGTGGGCGTCGAAGTCGCGGCCGGCCAGCTCTTCGGCCTGGGGCCGGGTCGCCGCGGCGGTCAGCTCGGGGTGGGAGATGCCGCGATCGCCGGCAAAGCCGCAGCAGGTCGCCGAGGGAGCGACGTAGACGTCGTCAGCGAGGGCGCCAGCGAGCGAGCGCAGGCGCGGCGCCAAGCCCATGTGGCGGCTGGCGCAGGTCGGGTGGACCGTGGCAGCGCCGACCTTGCTCTCTATATGGAGCTTGGGCAGCAGGCGGTCGTGCGCCCAGGCAACCGAGTCGAGGATCGTCAGCTTGGCCAGCCGCCCCGCGTTCTCCTCGCTCAACACCCCCTCGCCGGGGTCGGCGATCCCCTGTGTGCAGGAGGCCGCGTCGACCACGATCGGCAACGCCCCCTCGCCGCTCCACCCCCACAGCCGCTCAACCATCTCGTTCGCCTGATGCCGGTGAGCCTCACCAAACCCCTTCGAGCTCCAAGGCAGCCCGCAGCACGAGCCAGCTACGTCGTCCGGGATCCAGACCGGCATCCCGGCCCGAGCGGAAACCGCCACCAGCGCCTCGACCGGGTTCCCATCGAAGATCCGGTTGGTGCAACTCGGGACGTAGACGGCGGCGACTGCGCTCTGGAGAGGAGAGGGTGACCCTCTCCCGACACTCCCCGCTTTTGTCGGGAGAGGGTCACCCTCTCCTCTCCACCGGGCGGCCCCGGGCAGTCCCCGCCCCCGCCTGGTCCGCCTCACCAGAGGTCCACCGAGGCGGAGGGCTGCGCGGGACGCCTTCTCGACCGTCTTCCACCGTTTCGCGGTCGCCAGCGCCGCCGCTTCGGCCCGCTCACCATGCCGCTGCTTGCGCATTTCCTTGACCATCGCCCCGGTATCGATGCCGACCGGGCAGGCCAGCTGGCAGGAGCCGTCAGCGGCGCAGGTCTCCAGCGAGTCGTACGCGTACTCCTCGAGCAGCGCTTTCTGCAGCGGCGAGCCCGCCGGCTGACGGGCCATCTCGCGGCGCAGGACGATGCGCTGGCGCGGCGTCGTGGTCAGGTTGCGGCTGGGGCAGACCGGCTCGCAGAAGCCGCACTCGACGCAGGTCGTTGCCGACTCCTCGATCGCCGGCGTGGTTTTGAGGTTGCGCAGGTGGACGTCGGGGTCGCGGTTGAGAACGACGCCGGGGTTGAGCACGCCGTCGGGATCGGCGAGCTGCTTCACCCGCCACATCAACTCGGTCGCCCGCTCCCCCCACTCGCGCTCCACATAAGGGGCCATGTTGATGCCGGTGCCGTGCTCGGCCTTGAGCGAGCCGTCGTACTTGCCGACGATCAACTCGACCAGCTTCGCCATGAAGGCCTCGTAGCGCTCGAGGTCCTCCTGCTTGGCGAAGTCCGGGGTGAGCATGAAGTGCAGGTTGCCCGCCGAGGCGTGGCCGGCGACGCCAGGCAGGAAGCCGTGCTCGCCGAGCAGCGCCTGCAGGTCGCGGGCGCCCTCGGCGATCCGCTCCGGCGGCACGCAGACGTCCTCGACGATCAGCGCCGTGCCGGGCAGGCGCAGGCGGCCGATCAGCCCGTGCAGCCCCTCGCGCACCCGCCAGGCCAGCTCGATCCCCTCGGCCTCACGGGTGAAGTCGACCGGCCGGATCGTCTCGTGGCCGGCGAGGATCTGCTCGGCCTTTGCCACCTGGGCGGCGAGCGCCGCCTCGTCGGGGCCGCCGTACTCGACCAGCAGCACCGCTGACTCGGGTGGCAACTCTTTCCACTCCTCCGGGGCGCCGACCATGTTCCAGGCGGCCGTGATCAGGGCCGGCGCGACCATCAGCTCGACCGCGGTGGCACCGCTGTCGACCAGGTCGCGGACCGGCGCGATCGCCTCGTCGATGCCGGGGAAGTGGACCCAGGCGGTAGTCGTGTGCGAGGGCTGTGGCACCGTCTCGAAAACTGCCTCGGCGACAAAGGCGAGCGTGCCCTCGGAGCCGACCACGAGGCGGCGGAAGACCTCCAAGGGCTCGTCGGCGTCGAGGAAGGCGCAGAGCCGGTAGCCGGTCGTGTTCTTGATCGCGAACTTGCGGCGGATGCGCTCGCTCAACTCGGCATCGGCGCGGATCTCGTCGCGGATCGCTTCCAGGTCCCGGGCCAGCTCGGGCTCCTCGGCGGCGAAGCGCTCGCCAGCGTCCGGGGCGGCGGTGTCGATCGTCGTGCCGGAGGCGAGCACCAGCGTCATCGAGCTCACGGTCGAGTAGGAGTCCTTGGCCACGCCGCAGCGCATGCCGCCCGAGTTGTTGGCGATCACGCCGCCGACACAGGCGATGTCGGTGCTGGCGGGGTCGGGGCCGAGCTTGCGGCCGTGCGGAGCGAGCACGCGGTTGGCGTGGCCGAGCACGGTGCCGGGCTTGACCCGGGCGCGCTCGCCACCGCCCTCGACCGCGATGCCGCCGAAGTGGCGGCGCACGTCGACGAGGATGCCGTCGCTCTGGCCCTGGCCGTTGAGGCTGGTGCCGCCGGCGCGGAAGGTGACTGGGATGCCGCTGCGCTTGCCGAAGGCGAGCACCTTGGCGACATCGTCGGCGTCGTGGGCCATCACCACCGCCCGCGGCAGCAGCCGGTAAGGGCTGGCGTCGGAGGCGTAGCGGACGATGTCGCTGGCGCGGGCGAGCACGCGGTCGGCACCAAGCAGTTGCTCGAGCTCGCCGCGCAGCGGCTGCGCGACCCCGCCGGCGAGGCTGTCGGGGGCGCGATCGGGCGCCAGCTCCGAGGGGGGCGGCGCCAGCTTCCTCTCCAGCAGCGCCATCGCCTCGGCCTAGAAGAGCGCCATGCCCGGCGTCACCGGGACTTCGACCAGTTCCGGCTGCGAGGAGGCGAGCGACTTGGCGAGGGCGTCGCGCACTTCGTCGCGGTCCTTGACCCGGTGCGCCCGGATTCCGTAGCCCTCAGCGATCGCGGCGACGTCGAGCTTGGGCAGGTCGAGGCCGGGCGCGCCCTGCACGTCCTCGACTTCGGCAAACCACTTGAGGATCCCGTACTCCTCGTTGCGCACGACGAGGAAAGTGACCGGGGTCTTGTAGGCGACGGCGCTCCAGAAGGCGCTGACCGCGTACTGGACCGAGCCCTCGCCGATCACGCAGACGACCGGGCGGTCGGGCTGGGCGAGCTGCACGCCGACCGAGGCGGCGAGGCCGAAGCCGAGGCCGCCGCCGGCAGCGAAGTAGTAGCTGCCGGGCCGCGAGAGCCGCAGCTGGTTGCGCAGAGCGAGGGTGCTGGTCGGCGACTCGAGCACGACGATGCCGTCCTCGGGGAAGACCTCGCCGAGCGCGGTGTGCACGGTCGAGGGGTTGAGCGGATCGGTGGGCGGGATTTCCTGCGGGCCCTGGTTGGGCTCGGGGTTGGGGCGACTCGACTCGGGCACCTCGGCGAGCAGCGCCGCCAGGGTCAGCTTCACGTCAGCGACGAGCGCGTCGCCCATTGGCGCGCGCGCGGCCTCGTCGGGATCGCTGGTGATCGCGACCAGCTTCGCCCCCTCGGGCAGCAGCGGCCCGGGGATGTAGGGGTAGTAGGGGAAGACCGAGCTGCCGACGACGAGGATCAGGTCGTGGCCCTCGAGCGTCTGCCCGACCGGGCCGATCGCCGGGGGCAGCACGCCGCGGTAGTTGGCGTGGTTCTCGGGGAAGCCGATGCGGCCGCCGCCGGGAGCGGGCGTCGCCCAGACCGGCAGGTGCTGGCGCTCGGCCAGGGCGATCGCGTCGTCCCAGGCGCCGGAGGCGTCGATGTCGGGGCCGGCGACCATCACCGGGTTGGTGGCGGCGTCGAGGCGGTCGGCGAGGACGCGCACCGCGGCGGGGTCGGCGCCGGCGCGACCGCTGACCTTGCGGGTGATCGCCTCGCGCGCGTCGGCGGGGTCGACCTCGGCGTACCAGTCGTCCATCGGCAGCGAGACGAAGGTCGGGCCCTTGGGCGGCAGGCCGGCAAGGTGGGCGCCGTGGGCGAGGGCGAGCGGCACGTCCTCGGCCCGGGCGGGCTCGAAGGCCCACTTGACCAAGGGGTGGGGCATGCGGATCGCGTCGCGGTTGGTCAGGTTGGCCTGCAGGGTGATCTGCGCCCGCGCCTGCTGGCCGGCGGTGATCAGCAGCGGCGAGTGATTGGCCTGGGCGTTGAAGATCGCCCCCATCGCGTTGCCGACGCCGGGCGCGGTGTGCAGGTTGGCCATCGTCGTCTTGCCCGAGGCCTGGGCGTAACCGTCGGCCATGCCGACCACCACCGCCTCCTGCAGGCCGAGCACGTAGCGAAAGTCGGAGGGGAAATCGGCCAGCATCGGCAGCTCGGTCGAGCCGGGGTTGCCGAACATCGTCGTCATCCCCAGCTCCCGGAAGAGATCGAAGCTTGCCTCGCGAACCGTTCCCATACCGAGCGGAACCCTACCGGTGCCTTGCTGTTCTCAAGGGAACGCCTATCGGTGTCGATAACCGCACCCGTGGCTCGCCCTACCGACACGATGACGCACTTCCCTTCGCACAGCGGACAGAATTCCGACCGCACCGATCTCGCTCGGCGCGTGGGGCGGGCTCTGCTCGCCGCGGCGGCGGTGCTCGCGCTCGGTCTCCTCGCGGCTTCCTCTGCGAGCGCCGGCCCCCTGAGCACCCGCCTCGCCTACGCGACCGGCGAAATCGTGCCGCTACCGGCCTCGGTCCCGCACGAAGAAGGCGACATGGTCGACAAGCGCATCGTCGCCGACCTGCGCTGGATCGCCGCCCGCTACCCGATCTACGTCACCGACGGCTACTCCGGGCCGCTGCCCAACGGCGAACACGTCGGCTGCAACCAGTGCCACGTGCGCAACTCCGATCACTACAACGGGCTCGCCGTCGACATCGTGCCGCTGACCCCGAGCAGCAAATGCGATGCCAACTGGACCGCGATCACCCGCCTCGCCGAATGGGCAGAGCCGCTGCCCAACGAGCCGGTACCGCCCTTCCGCTGGGTCGGCTACAACGGCGACGCCGGCCACGGCTGCGGCAACCACCTCCACCTCTCCTGGCAGCACTCGCCGGTCGCCCAGTTCCAGCTCGCCGAATGGGTCGAAGTCTTCCCGACCGGCCCCGCCACAGGTCGCAAACCGCGCCAGCCCCGGCCCAAAGCGCCGCAGAAACTGCCAACCGGGCCTCCCGGCGGCGTCGGCACGATCCACTCCGGTGGCGTCTCCGCTCGCGGCGACTGATTCTTCGTAGGGCTGGGGCCGTTCGGGGGTCCCTCCCCAGGCCGCTTCGCGGGAGTTCCTGGGGAGGGACCCCCGAACGGCCCTCGGCACTTCATAGGATCTGCTGTCGATGCGCACACGGATCGGCATAGGCCTCTTGGCTCTCATGGTGCTCGCAGGCTGCGGGGGGACCGATAGCTCGACGCCGGTTGCCTGTCTCGAAGGGGCGGGGACCTATCTGAAGGCACTCAAGAACGTGCCTGGCGTGGTGACCCTGGACGGCGAGACGCCGATCAGCGAGTGCCTGGCCGAGAATCAGAAGGCGGGCGACTTGGCCGCGGTCGGCACGGCGATGCTGGCAGCGGCGACGAAACTCAATGCCGAGGCGCGGGCCGAGCCGGGTGGCGCTGCCAGCCTGCGGCTCGGCTACCTGCTCGGCGCCGCCCAGCGTGGCGCCGAAAGCACCGACGGCATCCACGCCGAGCTGCTCCGCCGCCTCTCCGCCGTCTTCCTGCGTACCTACCGCGAGGGCTTCGACGCCGGCAACGCCAGCGGCTGAGCGCCTCAGCGGGGCGCGACGATCACCAGGCGGCCGTCGGCAAGGCGGTAGGCCGTGCCAACCGGACGGCCCCGGCCGTGCGCCTTGCCAGCGCCACTCGGCGCCGCGAGGACGCGCGTCCTCGCGGCCCCCCCGCCGGGCCGGCGCTCGACCCGGCCACTGCTCGGGTTCACGGTCAGGGTCAAGCCGGCGATCAGGAAGGCAACCGCGAGGACGATGCCGATGTCAAAGAGGTTGACCAGGCCGTCGAGCGGGTCGCCGGCGTTGTCGGCGATGCGACCGTGACGGCCGAGCCCGATCCGGCTCATGGGGCAACCGTTCGCTCGCGTGGCTCGGCCGCCTGCTCTAGCGCCACCAGGTCCTCCGTGTACATCCGCGTGCGAGCGAGGGTGAGGGCGAAAGCAACCGTGCCGACGAGCAGGCCGACCACGGTGGCGCCGAAAGCGTCGCGCAGGTTGTCGGCAAGCGAGGCGACGTCACCCTGACCCAGCGCGGCGAGGCCCGGGGCGAGCGGAATCAGCGTTCCCATCAGGCCAACCGCCGGCCCGGCGCGGACCAGCAGCCGGGTGCGGTCGAGGCGGCGCTGCACGGCGAGCTCGTAGCGAGCCAGGGCCCGCTCGGTGGCAGCCGGCGCGTCGGAGGCTCCGGCGGCGCTTGAGACCTCAACCAGCGCCTCGGCCGCGATTGGCCCGGGGGCGCTGTAGGCGTAGAGCGGGGCGTTGGCCGGATCGGCGATCGCCCGCCCGGTCAGCTGGCTGAGGTCGACGTTTCGCGCCCGCACCCGGCGTCGCCAGGCTCGGCCCCGAAGCGCCCCAGCTCGAGCGCGCAGAGCAGCAGGATCAGCACCGCGACGATCAGCACCGGCACGCGCAGGGCGGTGGCGATGTCGGCCAGTGCATCGCCGAGGTCGATCGCGGCGCTCATGCGTAGGCCCTCCCGCGCCAGCGGTCCAGCTGAGAGCCGAGCAGGGCGAGCAGGACCGCTGCTGCCGCGATCGCGATCGCCAGCCATGAGGCGTCGCCAGAATCGACCCCGGCCGAGTGCAGGCCGGGCGCGCCGAAGGCGAGTGGGCCCTTGCGCGGGCTGCCGGCACTCTCTCCCACCACGGTGCCGGTGACCTCGCGCCCGCGATCCCCAGCTACCTTGCCGGCGCTCGCCGCGAGCTCTTCGGCCGCGGAGCCGCTGCTCTGAGATCCCGCCCCCGGGGCGTCTCCAGTCGATAGCGGCGACGCGCTCCCTCCGGCGGAATCACCGCCGCCGCCAGCGAAGCCGGCACCCGCGCCGGCTCCAGTCGCCTCCTTCCCGGTGGGTTCGGAGCTAGCGGTCCCGGTGGGCTGGAGGGCGTTCTCGCCGCGCCTGGTCTTGCTGTGGTTGCGAGCCTTGCCCGGCCCGTCGTGCGTCACCCGCTTGCCACCCGGGGTCTCCCCCTTGCTCTGCGGTTTCGGCCGGCTGAAGAGGGGGGCTCCCCTGCCGCCGCCTCCGGCGATTACGCCAGCGCCTGACTGGGTGCCTTCGCCCTGGCCCGCCTTGGGAGGCTGAAGGGGATCGTTGGACAGCGGCGCTTCCGGGATCGGCCAGACATGGCCGCCGAGGGCGACGGAGCAGTAGGCCGTCATCCAGATCCCGTTCAGGTCCTGACTGAGCTTCCAGCGGATGTGGCCGTCCGGCTGCTGCAACGATTCCATGTAGCCGAGGGGCTCTTTGCCCTGGGGCTCCGGGCCGCGGCGCCAGTCTTCGGGGTTCTCGCCAACGGCCCAGACCCCCTGCGCCGCCCAGGCGGTCGAGGCGACGTTCGATTCGGGGTTGCCGGGGAATTCGGGGAAGCCGCCATCGGTGTTCTGGGCGCGGCGCAGGTAGGCGATCCCCGCTTCGACCGCGTCGTTGCGACCGCGGCCGGCGGCGATCAGCGCTTGGATCGCGGCGCCGGTCATGTCGACTTCATCCCTTGTGCTGGCGGCGTTCCAGGCCCAGCCGCCGCCGGACAGCTGGATCGATTCGATCCAGTCGGCCGCCGGGCCAATCGCCGCCTGCGCCCCTGGCTCCTCGATCGGGGCGAGGGCGAAGATCGCGAAGATCGTGTCGTTGACCCCGGGCTGGCCGGCCGGCACGTGCGGGAAGGCACCGTCTTGGCGCGCACGAGAGAGCAGTTCTGCCACCAAGTCGACGCCACCGAAGTCGTGCGGGTTGGTCCCCGCTGCGTTTACCGCCATCAGTTCCCGCTCGAAGGTGGTGGTGCAGGCGATCGGAGCACACTCGCTGTCCTCGACCCCCTCGCCGTAGTGGGCAACCAGGTAGGAGAAGGCGTCGACGCCGCCTGGCCGGCGCTGGCTGCGCGGATTGATCCCGGCGGCAGCCAGCGCGATCGTGGTCCAGGCGCTGGTGATCTGACTCGGTTCGCCGGCCGCTCCGAAGCCGCCGTTCGCCTGCTGGGCTTCCTGCAGGTAGCGGACGGTCTTGTCGAGCGACGCCTGGTTGGCGGGGTTGGGCGCCGCGCTCGCCGAGACGGCGAGCAGGAGCCCGCCGAGAACGAGGATTGCGACGAGGCGGCGCACACCTAGTCCGGAATGCGGACGGTGCCGAGGTTCACGCTCGAGCTCTGCCCAAGCAAGTCGACGACGGTGAGTCGCAGCAGGTAACGAGCGCCACGGGGCAAACGCACCTGGGCCGAGCTCTTGCCTTGGCCGGTCGCCCTGGTGACGAAGCGAGTGCCTTTGCGCCCGAGCCTCTTCGCGGCCACCAGCCACTTGGAGATCCCGGCTCCCGCGTCCTGCACCCGCCAGCTGACCCCGACGATGCCTGCCGCGATCTGGCTTTTGTCGAGACCGCGCAGGGCGACCTTCACCTGGTCACCGCCCGTCGTTCCGGCAACGACAGAGGTTGACGGGACCCCGGACTGTCCTTTGCCCCCATCGGATGCTTTCGGTTCTTCTTTCGGCTCCTGTGGGCCCGGTTCTTCCTCCAGGTCGCTGGGCGGCGGGGTCCGCACCTGATCGTCGGCGGGCATCTGCGGCACGCAGTCGCTGGCGGGGGGAGCCGGCACGCAGACGTCGAGCCGGTTGGAGCGGATCACCGTCTCTTTGCCGCCGCTCAGTGCTGTCGCCTTGATTCGGTGCCAGCCCGGCGTCTCAAAGGTGATCGTCGCGGTCCCAGCGGGCCCGGTTTCGACCGTCTCCTCACTTGCCGTGTCGACACGTTCGAAGCCCCTGACAGTGGGCGCCATCGGCCCCACTGCGGCCCCCTCGAACGGAGCGGTGCTGCGAGTCGGCGACGGTGGCGGCGTGCTGGCACAGCACTCGTGGCCCCATTTCATGACGGCAACTTCGAAGGGCACGTTGAGGGTGGCTTTGGCGGTCAGCTGGACGCTGCCCCCCGAGTAGTCGCCCGGGTAGAGGACGAGCTGTGGGCGACCGCCGAAGGCGTCGTAGACCCACACCACTTCGTCGCCGCCATCCACCTCGTACTGACACCCTCCGATTGAGGTGAAGACGTTGTTGACAATCACGCCCCAGTAGTCCCCTTCCCCCACGTCCTCACGTTCGGGCCCCCACTGGGTGATGAAGTAGTCGTCGAAGGAACCGGCTCCGTACCAGTCGCCGTCAAAGCCCTCGCCCAGAATCGCCATCGCGTCGACCGAGGCGGCGGTCGGGGTCGGCCCGGGAGTCGGGTGGGCGCCGTTGTTGAGGCCGTTGCAGCGGCGTCCCCAGGCCGGCGCGTTGGTGTCGGTGATTCCCCTGACGTTGTGCCCGTCGGTGAGGATCGGCCCCTCGAAGAGGGTTTCGGTCTCCCCCTCAATCCGGACGTTCACTTCGGCTGGCGCCGCCTCTGCGGCCGGCGCAGTGAGGAAGACGATGAAGACGGCGATCAGCGCCGCGATCGGCTTGTGCATGCCTAGACCCCTTTCCACGAGGGCAGTCGGACGTTTGGATCGGAGGAGGTCTCCTGGCTTCCGAGCTTCCCGTCGCGCCTTCCCGACCTCTCGGTCAGTGGCTGCCGCATGGCGTGCGGCGGGCTTTGTCTCGGTCACAGTGGCGGGCCCGCGCCGGTATCTCACCGGACTTCCCTGTCCACCGATCTCTCTTTGCGCGCCAGTCTAACCGGCCCCCACCGAAGTGAGGGCCGGTCACGACCAGAGCGTCTATTCGTACTTCAGGTAAATCGTGTCGCCGACGTGGATCGGGGTGTTGCGTTTCGCCTGCGCTTTGGTGCCGCCGTCGATCGTTGCGTTCCATTTTGCGGCCGGGGCCGCCGGGAAGCCGTTGATCTGGGTAATCGCCACTTCGCCGCTGGCGGGCAGGTAGCCGGTCACACACCCAGAGGGAGTGGTGGCTTTGACCGCTGCATCGAGGACCACCGAGAGCGTTGTCGTTGTGGTTTTGGGTGCCAGCGAGACCGAGCAGATCTTCAGCGCCGAGACGCCGTCGTCGACGATCAGCGCCAGCGAGGTGGTTTCCGCTTCACCGGTGGCGAATTCGGTCACGCCCTTCCACTGTTCACCTTTGCTCGGTTTCGGCGGCGTCGCGGTGAATCCGCCGCTGCCGAGTGCACGCACCGCATCCTGGCTCGCGTACGGTTCGGCCGTGCTGCCCGAGGTCCCGTAACGGAAGCCGCCACCGCCCACCTGCTGGGAGATGAGGAAGTTCAACGGCGTGTTGAATTTCGGCGCCGATCCGGTGAATTCAGCGGCCTGGGGGTCGATCCCGCAGGCTTTCAGCCCCTGTACGGCCCAGGCGTTCGTGTCGGTGTTGGCGCCGAACGTCGATTCGAAGGCGCCGCTCGCTTTGACGAATTTCGAAACGAGGTATTTCTTCGCGTTCGTGATCGATTCGTTCGTGTTGGCCACGCCGGCCGCGCAGAGCGCCGCCATCGCCGCACCGGTCATGTCGATTTCGGAGGCTTTTTCCAGCGCTTCTTTGCTGCCCGCGGCTTTTTCCCAGGTCCAGCCGCCGTCCGTGTGCTGGTTGGCTTTCACCGCTTCGACCGCTTGGTCGAGGACCACCTGGGGAATCCGCTGGGCGCCCGCCGTGGTTTTCGCTCCGGCCAGCGCCAACAGACCGAAGACCGTGGCGTTGAAGGTGGAACCGTAGTAGCCCGGGCTGGCGGACTGGTAGTAGGAGGCGACCTGGGCAATCAAGTTCTGCCGTTTCGAGACGCGGGCGGGGTCGATCCCGGCTGCGTAGGAGATCAGCGTGGCGCGCTCGAAGTCAGTTGCCACTGCCCCTCCACCGGGCCAGCCCACGGCGCCGACTTCTTTTTCGTACCAGCTGCGCGCGTCGGTGTTTTCTTTGCCGCCTTTGTTGACATCGGCGGGGGCGACTTTCGCCGCCGCGAAGGCGGTTAGCGCCCAGTCTCCGCCGAAGCCGGAGATGGCGCCGGTTTCACTGTTCTGCAGGCCTTTGAGGTAAGTGACGCCGTTGTTCAGCGCCGTCGTGATCTGTTCGGGGGTGGCCGTCGCGGACGCCGTGGCCGGCGCCAGCAAGGCACAAGCGACCGCGGCGAGCAAGGCCAGCCGCCAGGTGGTGGGACGCATCGATGGATCTCCTTCTGATTGGGGACGGCCGAGCTCTCCGTCCCCGCAAGCAATGGAGAGCGGGAATGAAAGACCAACCGTCCGTTCGCGAGAACAGGGTCCTTATGTGTGCGTCAGGCGACGAGTACTCGGACTCGGGCGAGCGGTTTTGTTGGCCCCGCTGCCCATACCGTTGCGCGTCAGTCCCGGATTCGCACCGGGTTCCCTCGAACGCTTGACGTTTCCAATCTAGTCCGGGCCACGGCGGCAGCGCGACCAATCTGGACGGACCTCGGATAGGGTCCCGCCGGCAAATATCCACGGATCGGTGGACAGGGAAGCCGGTGAAAAACCGGCGCGGGCCCGCCACTGTGACCGAGACAAAGCCCGCCGCACGCCAAGCGGCAGCCACTGGCCGAACCCGGCTGGGAAGGCGCGACGGGAAGCTCGGAAGCCAGGAGACCTCCCTCCGATCCCTCCACCAAGCCCTCGAGGAAAGGGGTCCAAGGATGAGAGTAGTTTCGATTCGATGCCTGTCCGCGCTCTGCGCGGCGGCTGTATGTCTGACGGCGTTGCCCGCCGTTGCCGCGGCCACGGCGACGCAAGGTGAGGTCGACGCGGCGGTCGCCAAAGCGGTCGAGTACGTGCGCGGCCAGCAGGACCCGGCGACGGGTGAACCCTTTGGCTACGAACACGGCTCCTTCAGCAGCGACTGGGTGGCGACCTCGCTTGCCGCTGCGGGCATCAGCGCCGCCGACGTCGGCGGCGCCTCGTTGCAGGACTTCCTCTTCACCGACTACGGCGGGGATTTCTGGACCGGCGGCGAAGCGGGGACCTTCACCACCGTCGCCAACTACGAGCGGGCGACGCTCGTCGCCCACGCGGCCGGGCTCGATCCAGCGCGGATCGCGGCCGGTGCCAACCTGCCGGCGCAGATCGCCGAACGCTGGAACCCGGCTGCGCCGAGCTTCGGCGACCCGGGGACGACCAACACGGTCTTCGGGGTCCTGGCGCTGAAGGCGGTGGGCGTTCCGGCCTGGGCCCTCTCTCCCGTCGTCGCATTCCTGCGTAAGAGCCAGCACGACGACGGCGGTTGGACCTACTCGGCCGCGGCGACGCCGGTGGCCAAGGAAGAAGCGAGCGAACCCGACATGACCGGGGCGGCGCTCGCGGCGCTCTGCGAAGCCGGCGCACCTCCCTACGACCCCTCGGTCGCCCCCGCCCTCGCCTACCTGCAGGGCTTGCTGGTCGACTCGACCGGGGCGATCCACTACGCCTTCGGCGACAACTCCGACGCCACCGCCTGGGCCGTTAGCGGGCTCACCGCCTGCGGCGTCGACCCGCAGTCGGCCGCCTGGACCACCCCCTCCGGCAAGACGCCGGTCGACCACCTGCTCTCCCTGCAGGTCCCCGCGGGACCCGAAGCCGGGGGCTTCGGCTACTCGGACACGAGCGAAGCCAACCTCTACTCGACCCAGGACGCGCTGCGGGCGATCGCGGGCGGCGTCTTCACCGCGGAGGCGCCGGCGCGCGTCGATCCGTCGCAGCCGGGCCTCCGTCCACTCCCAACCGTGCCGGCCGGAACGCCCGTCCCGCACCTGCTGGCGATCGGGCAGAGCCCCGGCAATGTGCGGATGTGCAAGATGGTCGCAGCGGTGGGAGCGTCGCTGACCCAGGTTCTGGCTGCTGCGCAGAGCTCGGCCCGCCCGGCCAACTGCGTCAGCTCGTTCAGCGTCGCCGGCGGCAGGATCGCCTCGCTCAACGGCGCTGCGCCCGCCAACCAGGACGAGGCATGGCTGCTGCGGCTCGACCGCGGCGCCGAGGTACCAGCCGGCGACCAGCCGGTCGGCTTCGGCGACGCGATCTCGCTGCGGCTCGGGGAGCCGCACGGTGGCGGCGTCGCGCCGGCCGTGGGTCCGCAAGGCGCCGCCGGGGCCGCGGGAGCGCCCGGGCCGCGCGGCAAGCGCGGCGCCAAGGGCCGGCCCGGTCGCAACGCCCACATTGCCTGCCGCGCCCACGGTCGCAAGCGATCGGGCAAGGCCAGGGTTCGCTGCAGCGTCAGGAAGGACAGGCGAGGGGACTGACGGCCGTCGCAACTGGCAGGCGGTCGCTTGGTCGCCTGCCAGTTCGAGCCTCCAATACGCTGCCAAGACCACGACTTCGATGGAGGCACAGACCTTGACTGAGCAGCTCTGGGGTGGCGAGACCACCAAGGCAGTCGACAACTTTCCGGTTTCCGGCGAGACCGTTCCCGTTCCCGTCGTCCGCTGGCTGGGCCGGCTCAAGGCCGCCGCGGCGCTGGTCAACGGCGAGCTCGGCGGGCTCGACCAGGCGGTGGCGGAAAGGATCGCCGCCGCGGGCGACGCGGTCGCCGCCGGCGAACACGACGACCAGTTCCCGGTCGACGTCTTCCAGACCGGCTCCGGCACCTCCTCCAACATGAACGCCAACGAGGTGCTCGCCAACCTCGCCGGCGACGGGGCCCATCCCAACGACCACGTCAACATGGGCCAGTCCTCCAACGACGTCTTTCCCTCCGCCGTCCACCTGGCGGCGCTGGGCGAGGTCACGCACGACCTGCTGCCGGCGATGGGCTCCCTGGAGACCTCGCTCGAGGCCAAGGCGGAGAAGTTCGCCGACGTGGTCAAGGCCGGCCGCACCCACCTGATGGACGCGGTCCCGGTCACCCTCGGCCAGGAGTTCGGCGGCTACGCGGCGCAGGTGCGGCTGGGGGTCCAGCGGGTCGAGGCGACGCTGCGGCGGGTCGGCCAGATCCCGCTCGGCGGCACCGCCACCGGCACCGGCCTCAACACCCACCCCGAGTTCGCCGCCAAGGTGCGCGAGCGGCTCGCGGTCGAAACCGGGCTCGACATCTCCGAGCCGCTCGACCGCTTCGAGGCCCAGGGCAACCGCGACTCGCTGGTCGAGCTCTCCGGCGCGCTCAAGGTCTACGCCGTCTCGCTCAACAAGATCGCCAACGACCTGGCGCTGATGGGCTCCGGCCCGCGCGCCGGGCTCGCCGAGCTGCGCCTGCCGGAGCTGCAGAAGGGCTCCTCGATCATGCCCGGCAAGGTCAACCCGGTGATCCCCGAGGTCGTGATCCAGGTCGCCGCCCAGGTGATCGGCAACGACGCCGCGATCACCGTCGCCGGCAGCCAGGGCCAGTTCGAGCTCAACGTGCGGGTGCCCCTGATCGCCCGCAACCTGCTCGACTCGATCAAGCTGCTCGCCTCCGCCTCGCGCCTGCTCGACGAGAAGTGCGTCACCGGGCTCGAGGCCAACGAGGAGATGACGACGCGCCACGCCGAGGCCACACTGGCCACGGCCACGGCCCTCAATCCCCACATCGGCTACGACCGCGCCGCGGACATCGTCAAGACGGCGGCCGAGTCGGGACGCTCACTGCGCGAGGTCGCCCTCGAGCAGGGCGTCGAGCCCTCCGTGCTCGAGGAGGCGCTCGACCACCGGCGCATGGCTAGGCCGCACGAGTAGGGAGAGGGTGGGAGGCCCTCCCGGAACACAGCTCGCTTAAGGCTCGCTGTTGAGTGTTCCGGGAGGGCCTCCCACCCTCTCTGCTTCCTACGGTCTAGCGCGGGTCAGGGAGGAGCAGCTCGACGTTGCGGTCTTTCGCTTGGCCTTCGCCGAGGGGGGCGCCGGACTGCAAGTCGTTGAAGGACATCGTGCGACCGACTGAGGCCAGGTCGTTGAGATCCATGCCCGTTGCCGCGGTCCCAGCAGCCGGGGCTGCCGCCTGGCCGACGTGGTCGAGGATCGTGCCGAAGATCGAGAGGGTGCCGTCGTGGTTGTCGAAGACCTCGAGTAGGCGGCTCTGCTGGGGCCAGTCGGCCTCGGCGGCAACCCGGATGCTCCAGAAGCCGCCGGGACCGCTCGGGTTGGGGAAGGCGTTGACGAGGTTGTCGTGCGAGTGCCCGGCGACCCAGGCGATCGCGTTGGGGAATTCGTGCAGCAGTTTGACCGCGTCGGCCTCGAGGTGGATCGGCGACGAATTGCGCGGGTCGAGGTCGCAGCCGGGGTTGACGTCGTGCCCGTGCGCATCGTTGAGCAGGCAGGGGGGCGCCAGCTCGTCGGCGGCGTCGGCCGTCAGGCTCTCCGGCGCGTGGTGGCTGAAGAGCACGACCAGTTCGTCGGCCGCGGTCGCCGCTTCGAGCTGGCCGCGCAGCCATTTGAACTGGGGGTCGTCGATGTTGCCGTCGGCGGTGGTGTTGCCGGTCGGGGTGACGATCGTGCCCGCCTCGGCGACCGTGTCGACGGCGATGAAGCGCATCCCCGGCGTCGGGCTCCAGGAGTAGTAGCCGGCGGCGCCTTTGGAGGCCGATTCCTGCGCCGGGTCGATCAGGTCGAAGCCGTGGCCATCGGCCTGGCTGCCGGCCCGGAAGACGTTCTTGTACTGCTGCTTGGAGACGAACTGCCGCTTCGGGTCGCCGGGAACGAAGATCAGGTTCTGGGGTTTGCTCAGCAGCGTGGCGAGCAGGTTGGTCAGGTTGAGCAGCGAGGTCAGCAGCGCCTGGGCGTTTTCGGGGTTGGAGACCGGGCCGATCGGCTTCAGGCAGCCGGTGGCGACCGCCTCGAAGGCGGCGTTGGCCGCCGCGTTGCCCTGCACCAGCGCGTCGTGGTTGCCGAAGGCGACGTAGGAGGGGACGTCGAGCCCGGCCGCGGTGAAGGCTTTCTGCGCCCGGTCCATCAGGCCCGGGTATTTGGGCCAGGCGGCGTGCGGGCCGGCCGGGCTGTTGGGGTCGTAGAACTCCGGGAAGGTGCCCTCGAAGTAGTCGTTGTAGTCCTGCACGCCGGTGTAGCGCGCCGCCTCGGCGGCGCCTGGGACGAACAGGTTCGGGCAGAGCAGGTTCGAGTATTTGCTCTTGTCGACGCCGCTGTTGGGGTTGAGCGAGCCGCCCTCGAGCAGCGTCCGCACCCACTCGGTCTCGTTGAGCTGCTGACTGTCGGCCGAGTCGCCGGTGTCGATCGTGAAGTCCATCGGCCGGTGCGCGCCTTCGTCGTCGGCGACCGGACTGGCCGCCGTGAACTGGTCCATCTGGCGGATCATCGCGTCGTCGATCTGGGGCTCAAGCGCCTCCCAGGGGCGCCAGGCGGCGCCGAAGGGAAGGTTGAGCGGGGTCGAGAGCGGGTCGATCACCTCGAGCCGCGCCGGCGACTCCTCGTCGGCGAGCTGGAAGTCGGAGAGCTGGCCGAAGTAGGCGAGCGAGGTGCGGGTTTCGGCGCGACTAGCGTTGGCGGTGGCCAGTTCCTGGCGCAGGGCGTAGGGCTCCCCTTCGCCGAGCTGGAGGAAGCGGAAAGAGCCAGGAGCGGCCGGCACGACGCGCTGGTTGAGGGTGGTCTGGCCTTCGGTGTCAGACACCGCGGCGCTGCCCGCGGCCACCATCGTCAACGAGAGGGCCAGGACGGCGAGTGCCACGCAGACCTTGGCAAACGCCGAGTAGTTCCCGCCCGCACCATGCATCTCGCTACGCCGCTTCATCGCTCTCCCCTTCGCTCGTGGACAGGAGAGGGTACCCAATTTTTACTACGGAACTAACTGAGCTATTGCAAGGTGACGAAGCGCTCCTCGGTCAGCTCCTGCACGGCGAAGGCGGGCCCCTCGCGAGTGTTGCCCGAGTCCTTGACGCCGCCGTAGGGCATCTGGTCGGCGCGGAAGGTCGGCACCTCGTTGATCAAGACGCCACCGAACTCGAGCGTGTTGGCGGCCTCGAGGCCGCGGCTGACGTCGCGGGTGAAGACACCCGCCTGCAGGCCGAACTTCGAGTCGTTCGCCATTCGCAACGCCTCACCGAAGTCGGAGAAGCGATCGATCGTCGCCACCGGCCCGAAGATCTCCTCGCACCAGACCTTGGCGTCACGGGGCGGGGCGCCGAGCAGGGTCGGGGCGAGGCAGCGACCCTCGTCGACCAGCTCGCCGCCTGCCAGCAGCGTGGCACCGGCAGCGACCGCCTCCTCGACCCAATGCTTGACCCGGTCGCGATCGTCGGCGGTGATCAGCGGCCCGACATCGGTGTCGGGATCGAGCGGATCGCCGACCCGCAGCGCCTCGGTGTTGGCGATCAGCCGCTCGGTGAAAGCATCGGCGATCTCCTCGTGGAGGAGGATCCGCTGGATCGAGATGCAGCTCTGGCCGGCGTGGGAGAAGGCGTGGATCTGGGCCTTGTCGGCGGCCGTCTCCCAGTCGCCGTCGGCGTTGACGATCAGCGGCGCGTTCGAGCCAAGCTCGAGGTTGACCTTCTTGTGCGGGACCTTGCTGCGAATGCCCCAGCCAACGCCGGCCGAGCCGGTGAAGCTGAGGGCGCGGGTCAGCTCGTGCTCGACGATCGCGTTGCCGACCTCCGAGCCAGGGCCGGGAATGACGCTGAGCCAGCCGTCGGGCAGGCCCGCCTCGCCGAGGATCGCGGCCAGCTTCAGGGCCGAGATCGGCGTCTGGCCAGCCGGCTTGAGCACGATCGCGTTGCCGGCGGCGATCGCCGGGCCGAGCTTGTGGGCGACCAGGTTGAGGGGGAAGTTGAAGGGGCTGATCGCGCCGACGACCCCGTAGGGGACGCGCAGCATCACGCCGAGCTTGCCGACGCCGGCCGCGGAGGCCGCCATTGGCACCGTGCCGCCGGTCAGCTTGCGGGCCTCGGTCGCCGAGAAGGTCAGGGTGTCGACGCAGCGTTCTGCCTCGACCGTCGCCGTCTTCAGCGGCTTGCCGGCCTCGGCGGCGATCGCCAGCGCCAGGTCGTCGCGGCGCTCGCGGACCAGGGCGGCGGCGCGGTCGAGTAGCGCCGCGCGCTCGTGCTGGGGAAAGTCGGCCGTCTCGAACGCCTCCTGGGCGGCTTTGGCCGCGCGATCGACCAGCGGCGCATCGCCTTCGGCGACCCGCCCGACCACGGTCCCGTCATAGGGACTCCGCACCTCTCCCCACTCACCGGTCTCAATCCACTCCCCCGCAGCGAGGAGCTTGTGGTCCACTGCTTGCACCGTCTGCGTCGCCATTTCCGTCTCCTTTTCCCGTTCCGGTGCGCCTTATGTGGCTATGGACTACATAAAGCGCACCGCAAGGCCAGGGTAATGCAGGCCGCTACTCGGGCAGGGCGAATCTGTTGTGCGATAGATGCGCTCTGACCGACACAACCGGCTGGCAGTCCTCCTCGCCCTCGCGGTGCTGATGCTGCTCGCGGCTGCATCCAACGCCAGCGCCAGTGTCAACTGGGTGGTGCGCGGGCACGGCTTCGGCCACGGGGTCGGGGTCAGTCAGTACGGCGCCTACGGCTACGCCCTGCACGGCAAGGACTATCGCTTCATCCTCGGCCACTACTACCAGGGCAGCACGATCGGCCAGATCGAGGGGGCGAAGATCGTCCGCGTCCTGCTCGACATCTCGCCGGGCGACATCGGCTTCAGCGGCGCGACCAGCGCCTGCAGCCTGGCGCTCGACCCCGCCCGCGGCTACGAGGCGCACCGGGTCGGCGCGCGGGTGAAGCTGCGCAACTCCGCCGGCCAGCCGATGGCCGATTGCGGGACCAAGCTGCGCGCCGCCGGCAAAGGCAGAGTCGTGATCTCCGACGTCGGCACCTACCGCGGCGTGCTCGAGGTGGTGCCGACCGAAAGCGACGTCGGCTCGCTCAACGCGATCAACGCGCTGCCGGTCGAGCAGTACGTCAAGGGCGTGATCCCAAACGAGTCACCGCCCTCCTGGCCGGCCGAGGAGCTGCGCGCCCAGGCGGTCGAGTCCCGCTCCTTCGCCCTGGCGGGAGGCGTCGGCGGCAACGGCTTTGACCTCTACGACGACACCCGCAGCCAGGTCTACGAGGGCCTCACCAGCGAGACCGCCTCGACCAACGCGGCCGCCGACGCGACCAAAGGAGAGGTCGTCACCTACGGCGACAAGATCATCGTCACCTACTTCTCCGCCTGCTCGGGCGGCTACACCGAGAGCGTCCAGAACGTCTTCTTCGGGCCGGCGATCCCCTACCTCACGGCCGTCCCCGACCCCTACGACTACTACTGCCCCCTGCACGACTGGACCCTGCGCTTCTCCGGCCCTGAGATCAGCGCCAAGCTCGGCGGCTACCTCGACGGCCGCCTGAAGAAAGTCGTGATCGTCAAACGCGGCGTCTCGCCCAGGATCGTCTCGGCAAAGCTCTTCGGCACCGGCGGAGTCACGACCGTCACCGGCGAACAGCTCCAGGTCGCGCTCGGCGGCTACAGCACCTGGATGAGCTTTCAGAAGGTGGCGGGCTAGCCGTCGGGGTAGGGCTGGATCGGGACGCCGTGGTCGGTCTCGCGCATGCCGAACTCATAAGCGGCACCGCCGCTTAGGGTGAGCTGGCGGGCCGGCAGGGCGGGGCGTTCGACGGTCAGCTCGAGGTCGGAGACCGAGCAGTTGAGCGTGTGGTGCTCGGGGCCCTTGGGGTCGGCGTAGACCCAGCCGACGAAGTCCTTCTGCGGTGCACTGACCCGGCCGCGGACGACGATGTCCTTGCCGGGCAGGGTGAACTCGCAGGCGCTCGGCTCGGGCTCGATCGAGGCGGAGCGGATCTGGCCGAAGCCGCCGAGTCGGTGCTCCTCGCCGTCGAGGACGAGCATCCCCGAAGGAAGCCAGGGCGTCATCCAGCGGCCGGCCTGGACCCGGGCGGCGCCGGCATCGAAGTAGATCGCCGAGTCCTCGGAGAAGCCGGTGCCCTCGAGCCAGACCCAGCGCTCGGCGTGCTCGCTGCCCCAGTTGTGACCGATCATGCCGGGCCAGCCGTCGAGCGCGATCTCCTCGCCGTCGATCTCGAGCCGACCGCTGAAGCTGGCGTTGGGGAAGGGCGCGACGAACTTGGTCCGCGGCAGCGGCGCCTCGTAGAGCCAGTCGGCCGGCAGGTACTTGCAGGACGGGGCGTCGCCGCTGAAATTGAAGTCCCAGTTGGCGCTAAGCGCCTCCGTCTCGATCGAGCCGCTGGCATGCCCTGGCCCGATCTCGGCTTTGTCGACCCTGATCCATAAGCCCACCGGCGCCGCCAGCTTCTCCGCCGCCACGGTGACCTTCGTCGCCCGCGGGCCCTCCGCCTCGCGATCGAAGAGGCAGAACCAGATCGAGGCGGTTGGCTCGGCCCCCGGCCGCTTGTGGACCGTGTGGCGGATCCAGATCCCCTGCCCACCACCAGGCCGACAGACCTTGATGTAGAAGCTCTCGTAGTGGCCGGCCTTCGTCGCCACCCCGGGAAAGCGGGCACCTTCGTCCATGCCCACACACTAGAGACTGAGACCCGAACCGAAGCGGAGGCGAGGCCAGGAAACCGCATGGATTCGGCGAAACCAGTCTCATGCTTCCCCTGGCTCTCGCCTTTCGAGGACTCGCGCGGGCCGTTGCTGGGGTTTGGCACGACCCCGAGACCAAGGCGTTGCCTTTCGTCGCGGCCGCCCTGGTGCTGACGGGGACGATCTTCTACTGGCGCTTCGAGGACTGGACCATCGTCGAGGCCCTCTACTTCTCCGTCGTAACCCTGACCACGGTGGGCTACGGAGACCTTCACCCGACCACCGCCGGCACCGAGATCTTCACGATCTTCTACATCCTCACCGGGATCGGCGTGTTCGTCGCGCTGCTCGCTTCGATCGCCCAGCAATACATCGCGCAGAAGGCCGAAGGGCCCTCCGCGCGGGAGCGCCTCGACGCTCGTCGGCGTTAATTCGGCGGGCTCTAGACCTTGATCGTGATCACGTCGCCGTCTTTGACGACGTAATCGCGGCCCTCGATCCGCAGCAGGCCCTTGTCGCGGGCCGGCGCGTAGCCGCCGCACTCGACCAGCTCGCCCCAGCCGATCGCTTCGGCCTTGATGAAGGCATCCTGGATCTCGGTGTGGATCGTGCCCGCCGCCTCCCAGGCGGTCGAGCCGCGCGGGATCGGGCGGGCGACCGCCTCCTTGCCCTCACCGGCGGTAAAGAAGGTGAGCAGGTCGAGCAGGTCGTAGGCGGCGCGGACGAGGCGGGCCAGACCGGAGCCCTCGACCCCGTAGGACTCGCGCATCTCCTCCGCTTCGGCCGGGTCGAGCTCGGCCAGCTCGCCCTCGATCCGAGCGCTGACCGCGACCACGCCGGCGCCGACCGCGGCAGCATGGTCGGCGACCGCCTGCGGCGGCTCGGCATCGCCCTCGTCGACGTTGGCGACGTAGAGGATCGGCTTCGTGGTCAGCCCCTGCAGGTTGCGCGGGGCGTGCACGGCGTCGTCGGGAACGGGCACCGAGCGGGCCGGCTTGCCTTCGGCCAGCGCGGCGACGACCTTCTCCAGCCAGTCGCGCTCGGCGATCGCCTCGGCGTCGCCCGACTTGGCGCCCTTGCCGACCCGGTGCAGGCGACGCTCGGCCTGCTCGTAGTCGGAGAGGATCAGCTCGGTCTCGATCGTCTCGATGTCGGCCAGCGGGTCGACGCGGCCGTCGGGGTGCGGCACGCCGGAGTCGGCGTGGCAGCGGACGACGTGGCAGATCGCGTCGGTCTCGCGGATCGAGGCGAGGAACTGATTGCCCAGCCCCTCCCCCTCCGAGGCGCCCTTGACCAAGCCGGCGATGTCGTGGAAGGCAATCGTCGCCGGTTCGAGCTTCGAGGACTTGAGCGTCGCCGCAACCTGCTGCAGCCGCTCGTCCGGCACCTCGGCGATCGCCACGTTGGGCTCGATCGTCGTGAACGGGTAGTCGCCGGTCTGCGCCCCGCCCTGAGTCAGAGCGTTGAAGAGGGTCGACTTGCCCGCGTTGGGCAGGCCGACGATCCCGACCTTCATATAACGCCGCCTCCTCTGCTCTCGTGGGGGGCCAAAGAATCAGATATGGATGGCCCCCCACTTCCGCGTCCGGGGGCGGCTTCCTCACGTCTCACAGCGAGAGCGGCACGATCAGGCCCAGGACGATGCCGAGCAGGGCACCGGCGAGGACGTCGGACGGGTAGTGCATGCCGAGGTAGGGGCGGCCGAGCGAGAGAGCGAGTGCGACGACGAGGGCGCCCGCCGTGGCCGGGTCGACCCGGACCATCGCCGTCGCCACCGCGAAGGAGGAGAGCGCGTGAGCGGAGGGGAAGCTGAGCGAGCTGGGGGCGCCGCCCAGCGGCGGCAGGCCCTCGAGCACCGGCCGCGGGCGTTTGACCAGGAGCTTGATGCCGTAGTTGAGCCCGATCGCGATCGGGCCGAGCGCGGCGCAGATCAGCCAGGATTCGCGCCGCTCGGGGTCGAGCAGGGCGAGCGCGATGCCGAGCGCGACCCAGACGGCGCCGTTGTTGCCGGCCTTGCCCAGGGCCTTGGCGGCGGACTCCAGTCCGGGCGAGTGCCCACGCGTGCGCATCAGGCGCAGCAGCTTGAGATCGGCTTCGTGCATCGGCGCGCAGGATAAGCCGGTAGGTCAGTATCCCGTCATGCCCTCGGTCCCCGGCTACGTCCACACGCCCGGCCACCACTGCGGATCGACCGCCCTGCGCAACCTGCTCGGCTTCCACGGCGTCGAGATCAGCGAGGAGATGGCGTTCGGCCTCGGCGCCGGCGCCTGCTTCTATTACGTGGTCCTCGACGATGCCTCGCCGACTCGCTGGTTCAACGGCCGCACGGCGCGGCTGGAGGAGAACTTCGACCAGCTCACCGGGGCTGCCCTGGAGCTGCGCACCTTCGAGGAGGGCGACGACGGCGCCTGGCAAGCGGCGCGCGAGGAGATCGACGCCGGCAACCCGGTGCTCCTCCTCACCGACCTCTACTACCTCGACCACTACGGCAACTCGGCCCACTTCCCCGGCCATGCCGTGGTCCTGGCCGGCTACGACGACGAGCACGCGCACCTCTCCGACACCGGCTTCGAGCAGCTACAGACGACGACGCGGCTGGAGGATCTCGACAAGGCGCGCCACAGCAGCCACCCCGCCTACCCGCTCGCCGGCCACATGTTCACCGCCTCGGGCGGGGTGACGCAGGAGCAGCTGCGCGCGGCGATCCCGGCGGCGATCGAGCGCGCCGCCCAGGCGATGGTCGCCTCCGAGTTCGGCGAGTTCTCCGGCCTCGGCGCGGTCGAGCGCCTGGCCGAGGAGGCGGGCAGCTGGCCCGAGGTCGCCGAGGACTGGCAGTGGTGCGCCCGCTTCGGCTACCAGGTGATCGAGCGCCGCGGCACCGGCGGTGGCGCCTTCCGGCTGATGTACTCACGCTTCCTTGAGGAGGCCGGCCGTCCCGAGGCGCCACTGGCCGCCGAGGCTGCCGCACACTGGACCGATCTCGCCACCGCCTTCCACGCCGCCAGCGAGCGCGACGATCCCGAGCCTGGCCTCTGGCGCGAGATCGACGCTGCAGCCCACCGCGTCGCCAAGGCCGAGCGGCGGCTCTGGACCGCCCTGGCCTGAGCGGTGGCCGAGGGCGACACGATCCTGCGGGCAGCGCGGCGGATCGAAGCGGCGCTGGACGGAGGCACCGTGGAGGTGAGCGCGCCAAACCCGCGCGGCCGCGCGGCCCGGCTCGAGCGCCTCGACGGCCACGCCCTCAAGCGCGCCAGCGCCCACGGCAAGCACCTGCTGCTCCATTTCGGCGAGCTGGTCCTGCACAGCCACCTCGGCATGAGCGGCTCCTGGCACACCTACCGACGTGGCGAGCCCTGGCGCAAGCCGGTCGGCGCCGCCTGGGCCGTGCTCGCCACCGAGCGCGCTGAAGCGGTCCAGTTCGGCGGCCCGACCCTGCGGCTGCTGCGCGCCGAGTCGCTGCGGCGCGACCCGACCCTCGCCCGCCTCGGCCCCGACATCCTCGCCCCGGACTTCGACGCCGAGTCGATCGCCCAATCGCTGGCCAGCGCTCCTGAGCGCGACCTCGGCGACGCCCTGCTCGACCAGCACCTGGTCGCCGGCATCGGCAACATCTTCAAGAGCGAGGCCTGCTTCGCCGCCCATCTCGACCCCTGGCAAAAGGTCGGCGATCTACCCGCCGAGCAACTGCGCCACGTCGCCCAAGCCGCCCACGACCTGATGCGCGAAGCAGTCGAGAACGGCCGCCAGGACCGCGCCGTCTACAAGCGCGCCGGCCGCCCCTGTCCCCGCTGCGGCACCCCGATCCGCTCCCGAGGCCAGGGCGACGCCAACCGCACCACCTACTGGTGCCCGAGCTGCCAGCTCGCCGTCCAGGCCCCCACGGCCTAGGCCCAACCCGTTTGCCGATCTAAACCGGGGGTACCCACGCCCCATGACTATTGGTGGAGGGATATTCCTGATCGCAGTTGGCGCGATCCTCAAGTTCGCGACCAACGTCCACGTCCAGGGCATCAGCCTCGACACCGTCGGCCTGATCCTGATGATCGCTGGCGCCGCCGGCCTCATCCTCGGTCTCTTCCAAGAAGTGATCTGGTCCAAACGCGCCCGCCGCGGCGCGGTTGTCGTGCCGGAAGAACGAGTGGAACCGGCGCCCGAGGAACGCCGTGACCTGCCGCCACGCTACTAGCGCTCTTCTTTGCTGACAGAGACCCGACGAGTGGGGTGAAGGCCGAGCTTGGTTCGGGGAGGGAGACCGCGCAGCCTGTCCCCTAGACGCTCCCAGACCGTGAATTCCCCCCTTGTGTGACGTCGTGACTTGAGCCAGATGCGTTTAGGCGCGTTGGGGCTGTTGTCCGCCGCGATGTCGAGCAGGTTGCGGATTCGTGTGACCTCCTCACTCGGTACGGCTCCAGCTTTATCGGCCGTGGCTCTGAGCTGCTCGATCTCGCGTCGGATCGAGCCATACCGGCGCGCCGCCTGCTGATAGTCCTCTATTCGCTTCGACAATCCCGCGAAGGCCTGGATACCGGAGGCGATGGCAGCTGCAACGGTGACGACACCCGCGCCGATCTTGGCGGCGGTTGAGGGATCTTTGTTCAAGGTCGCAAAGATCGAGGTTCCTACAACAGCGGTAAGGATCGCGACTGTGCCGCCCAACCGGGTATCCCACGCCTTACACCTATCGGCTGAACTGTTGTGAGCGAAGAATGCCACCAGCGCACGTTCCTGCCAGTGCGCAAGCAACTGGTCGGGATCCCGCTCCCTGGGCGGAAGAATGGTGGAATCCACCTCACTCATACCGTCGAGGCTAGAGAAGCCCAACAGTGTGTGTGAGTCAGATGGTCAGCCGACTGAAGTAGCCGAACCAGTTGCCGGAGTGCGATTCCCAAGCGAGATCCGCTTCGCCAGCTTGGCGTTTGAGCGTCGACTGCGTCGTGAAGTGGGGATCGCCGAAGAGCTCGCCGACTATTAGGCGGCCGCTGGGCTTGAGGACCCGCTGGATCTGGCGCAGGGCGGCGACTGAATCGGGGATCTCGCCGAGGACGGCGGTGAGGACCACGGCGTCCATCGAGTCGTCCTCGTAAGGAAGCGCCGTGGCATCGCCCTGGGTGGGGGCGATGTTGGTGAGGCCGCGCTCGGCGGCTCGCTTGCCGACGTGGTCGAGGAACTCCTGCTGCAGGTCGAAGATCTCGATCTTGCCCTCGGGCCCGACCCACTCGGCCATGTCGAGGGTGTAGTAGCCGACGCCGGGGCCGATCTCGAGCACGCGCTCACCGGACTCGGCGCGCAGCACGGCGCGCAAGCGGTCGCGGGTGATGATCGGGTGTGGCGCTTCAACCCAGAAACGCTGGCCATAAGGACACGCGGACGGGTTCTTCCTCCACCACAGCGCCGCGCCCAGTGTCGCCAGAGCGGCGGCACCGAACAGCTTGCGGATACGCACTAGTTCGGGCGTGTCTGGGAAAAGCCGACCCGGTGCTCGCCCGAGTCAATTCTCAAAAAAGAGACCTTGCCAACGTAGATCGCAAGGGTGCCGTCCTCGGTCTTGACGTCGTGCCAGCCGCCCTTCTCGACTTGCTTGCGCAGTTCCTTCAGCTCGTCCTCGCCGAGGCGGACAGAGATGACCTGACCACCCTCGAAGCCGACCTCGACCTTCTGTGCGTCCGCCATCAGTGCCCTCCTTCAGGGGGTTCGACAATCTCGGTAAGTACGCGGCCGGTCGAGCGCGGCTGCAGGAAGGCGACCCGGCTGCCGCCGATGCCGACCCGCGCCTTGGCGTCGATCAGCTCGATCCCGTTCGTTGCCAGCTGCTCGAGCACCGAGTCGATGTCGTCGACCGCGTAGGCGACGTGGTGCATGCCGGCGCCGCGCTTGGCGATGAACTTGCCGACCGGCGTGTCGGGCCCGGTCGCCGCCATCAACTCGACGTGTCCGTCGCCGACGTTCAGCAACGCCGCCTCGACGCCCTGCTCCGCGACGGTTTCGCGCAGCCCCAGCTCCATGCCGAAGCTCTTTTCATAGAGCTCGATGGCCGCGTCGAGGTCCTCGACGGCGACGCCTATGTGGTCGATCCTTCCGAACACGAGGCGGCAGTCTACGCGCCGTTCTCGGCTCGCAGGATCTCGGCCAGGGCGGCGACGCCAACCTCGAGCTGCTGCGGGGTCGGCTCCTTGGTCGCGACCAACCGCTGGATCTCGCGACCGGGCGTGTGGAAGGCCTCGGCGAGCGGATCGCCGTGGTGGCGATCGCTCCAGGCGAACATCTCGACCGCGATCGAGGCGCCGGCCAGCCCCACCATCGCGCGGGCGGCCGGGCTGGGCTTCTCGACCAGGCGCTCCAGCATCAGGGTGCCGCCGACCGAGAGCAGCATCATCGGGGTGATCAGGTTGGAGCCGCAGCGATCGTGCTCCTTGGGCACGCCGGCCGGGTCCTCGATCCCCTGCTCGTAGGCGGCGATTGCCTTGTGCTCGACCCCGTGGTAGGCGGCGAGGTCACGGTCCAGCAGAGCGACGAGCGCCGGCGCGGCACCGACGATCTGGACCACGCCCTCGCGCAGGGCGGAGCTGCCGAAACGCTTGCGCAGGGCCGCGGTCGCCACCAGGGTGGCGCCGATCGTGCCCAGCACGCGGGGGTTCTCGAAGGGCAGTCGCGCTGCCGGCATTCGCAGCCGCACCAGCGGCAGCACCGCCAGCGCCTCGGCCAGCTTCAGCGGGCCGCGCAGGCCGGGAATTTTGGCCGCGAGCCCAGGCGCCAGCTCGGGCTTGCGCTCGGAGGCGACTTCGATGCTGCCGTCGGGATCGCGCACCGCGGCGGCCCAATGCGTCGGCCCATGGATCAGGAGACCATTACGGAGCGCCATTCCTCCCAGTCGAAGCTTCTCCGAGTCCATGACCGGACGATAGAGCAGCCAGGAAGTCGCCCCGCGAGTGCCTTCGCGAAGCGGCTCCAAATTCGTGAGCGAAGCGAACATAGGCACTCGCGGGGCGACTTCCTGGCTGCTTCAACGCCTGGCTCTGGACGCGGTGACTGCGCCCATCGAGCAAGGCGCGGTCACCGTCCCCCCTGTGTGTCCCTTTTAGTACCGACCGGAGGCCCCCAGTCCAGGCCTCCGGCCGGTGTGTCGGCTCTCCCTGGCTCTAGCTTGGAAAGCCGCCCTTTAAAACACCGCTTCTGAAAGAAGTTGCGGTTGCCTCAATCGCCGCGCATCTTCTTTTGCAGAGCCGTCAGCCGGCGTCCCAACTCCTCCTCGAAGCCGCGGTCGGTGGGGTTGTAGAAACGCCTGTTCTCGAGCCCCTCTGGGAGCAGCTGCTGATCGCTTACCCCGCCCGGCTCGTCGTGCGCGTAGCGGTAGCCCTCGCCGCGGCCGAGCGTCTTGGCGCCGGGGTAGTGGGCGTCGCGCAGGTAATCGGGCGGCGTCTTGGCGCCGTTCTCGCGCACCTCGGCCCGGGCGGCGTCGAGTGCCTTGTAGGAAGCGTTGGACTTCGGCGCCAGCGCCAGGTAGACGGCGGCCTGGGCGAGGTTGAGCGCGCACTCGGGCAGCCCGACCCGGTCGACCGCCCGCGCCGCCGCGTCGGCGATGAGCAGCGCCTGCGGGTCGGCGTTGCCGATGTCCTCGGAGGCGAGGATGACCATGCGGCGGACGATGAAGCGCGGGTCCTCACCGCCCTCCAGCATCACCGCCAGGTAATAGAGCGAGGCGTCGACGTCGGAGCCGCGCGTCGCCTTGATCCAGGCCGAGACGAAGTCGTAATGGCGATCTCCCTGGCGGTCGTAGTCGAGCGCCTTGCGCTGCAGCGCATCCTCGATCGCGGCGACGTCTATCGCTTCTGGCTTTGACCCACCTCCAGTGTCAAAGTCGGAAGCGCGCTCGACTGCCCGCTCCAGCGCCGAGAGCGCCACCCGGGCATCGCCGCCGCTGCGCTCGGCGAGCATCGCCAGTGCTGCGTCCTCAACCGGCGGCGGATCGACCAACCCCCGCTCTGAATCGGACAGCGCCCGTCGCAGCAGCTCTTCCACCTGCCCCGCCTCCAACGGCTGCAGCTCATAGATCTGACTGCGCGAGAGCAGTGCCGAGTTGACCTCGAAGTAGGGGTTCTCGGTCGTCGCCCCGATCAGCGTCAACAACCCTTCCTCGACCGCCGGCAACAGCGCGTCCTGCTGCGCCTTGTTGAAGCGATGAATCTCGTCCAAGAAGAGCACCGTCGGCCGCCCACTCCCCCGCCGCCGCTCCCGAGCCCGCTCGATCACCGCCCGAATCTCAGCGCGCCCCGCATTGACCGCCGACTCCTCCTCAAACGCCCCCTCGGCGCCCGTCGCAGCGATCCGCGCCAGCGTCGTCTTCCCGGCGCCGGGGGGCCCATAGAGAATCGCGCTGTGAGGGTGGCCGCTTTCGATCGCAGTCCTCAAAGCCGAGCCCTCGGCCAGCACATGCTCCTGCCCGACGAGCTCATCGAGCGACCGCGGCCGCATCCGCACCGCCAACGGCGCATCCGCAGCTGGGATATCCGACTTGGCGGGTCCGCCGGTGTCAAAGAGCTGGTCAGCCACTGCGCTCAGTATGAGGGGATCGGGGGAGGTCTTGGGGTGCCTCGCGAAGCGGCCCCCGGCAAGGTGACCATGGGCCGCGAAGCGGCTCCAGATTGGTGAGCGAAGCGAACATAGGCACCCCAAGACCTCCCCCGATCCCCTTTACACTCAGCAAATGGAGAGCGCAACGCAGTCACCCCCCGCCCAGTCCACCCTCGAGAGCTTCAACCCCGCCACCGGTGAGCTGGTCGGCTCCGTAGCCACGATCACCCCTGCCCAAGTCCAGGGAGTGGTCGACGACGTCGCCCGCATCCAGCCCGCCTGGGCCGAGCTCTCCCTCAGCGACCGCGCCCGCTACATGAAGCGCGCCGCCGACGCCCTGCTCGATGAGATCGACGAGATCGCCGAGCTGCTGGTCCAGGAGCAGGGCAAGCCCCGCGCCGAGGCCTACACGATGGAGCTGCTGCCGACGGTCGACGCCCTGCACTGGTGCGCCAAGGCCGGCCCCAAGATCCTGGCCGACGAGAAGGTGCGGATGAGCCAGTCCTTCTTGATGACCAAGAAAAGCCACTTCTCGTATGAGCCGATCGGCGTCGTCGGCGTGATCGCGCCCTGGAACTACCCCTGGTCGATCCCCTTCGGCGAGGTCGCGATCGCGCTGATGGCCGGCAACGGCGTCGTGCTCAAGCCGGCCAGCCTTACCCCGCTGCTGGGCGAGGCGATCCGCCGCGTCTTCGAGAAGGGCGGCCTGCCCGAGGGCCTGATCCGGGTGGTCCACGGCGGCGGCGCGGTCGGCGATGCGCTGGCGAAGTCAAGCGCCGGCAAGATCTTCTTCACCGGCTCGGTCGAGGTCGGCCGCAAGGTCGGCGCCGTCTGCGCCGAGAAGCTCAAGGGCTCGGTGCTCGAGCTGGGTGGCAAGGACCCGATGATCGTCTGCGCCGACGCCGACCTGCCCAACGCGATCTCCGGCGCCGTCTGGGGCGGCTTCGCCAACGCCGGGCAGACCTGCTCGGGGATCGAGCGCGTCTACGTAGTCGAGGAGGTCGCCGAGCGCTTCGTCGCCGGCGTCGCCCGCGAGGCCGAGAAGCTGCGCCTCGGCGACCCGCTGCAGTGGGAGACCGAGATCGGCCCGATGACCTCCGACGGCCAGTACGAGATAGTCGTCGACCTGATCGCCGACGCGGAGGCCTCCGGCGCGACCAAGCTCTGCGGCGGCCCGGTCGACGTCGCCGGCCTGCCCGGCAAGTTCGTCGCCCCCACCGTCCTCACCGGGGTAACTCACGAGATGCGGATCATGCGCGAGGAGATCTTCGGCCCAGTGCTGCCGATCGTCGTGGTCAAATCCGAGCAGGAGGCGATCGAGCTCGCCAACGACTCCGAGTTCGGCCTCGGCGCCTCGGTCTGGACCAAGGACCGCCAGAAGGGCGAGCGGATCGCCCGCCGGATCGAGTCGGGCATGGTCTGGATCAACGACCACTCCTTCAGCCACGGCGCCTGCCAGTGCGCCTGGGGCGGGGTCAAGGACTCCGGCGTCGGCCGCTCGCACTCCAAATTCGGCTTCTACGAGTGCGTCAACGTGAAGATGAACTCCTGGGAGCCGGGCCTGACCCGCGACTTCTGGTGGCACCCCTACGACCGCACGCTCGGCGAAGCGGTGCAGGCCTCGGCCAAGCTGCTCTACGGCAAGGGTGCGGTGCGGACGAAAGCGCTGCGCGAGGGAATCGGACCGCTGCTGCAGGTAGGCCGCCGCACCCTGCGCAAGCGCGGCGGCTGACCCGGGTCCCCTGCCAAGCCTTAGGAGGCGACGAGCTGCTCGAGCTCGAAGACGGCGCCTGAGGCGTCGAGCTCGCGGATGCGGTCGTAGTCGGCTTTGAGCCGATCGCGGTCGGGGTCGACCAGGTAGATGATCCCCGGGCAGGAGAAGAGGTCGATGGTCTTTTTGAGCTGATCGCCCGGCTCCAGCATTGAGATCGTGCCGGCGAAGGAGGGCAACGCCTCGATCTCGCGCATGCCGGCGTCGTCGACGATCCGTCCTTCGTGCTGGGAAATCAGCATCACGCAGTAGGCGCCGGCGGCCAGCTCGTAGGGCTGTTGGGCGCGGCGGGCGACCGATTTCGGATCGAGGTAGGCCTCGGCGGTCAGCGTCTGGTGGCTGGGCGTGCAGCGGTCGACGATCTCGTCGGGAACCGAGCCGTGCATGCGGGCACCCGACTCGACCAACACCGGGCCGGTTGCGGTCAGCATGACCTCGGTGTGGGCGGGGCCGAAGCGAATGCCGAGCGCGTCGAGCACGGATTCGACGTAGGGCACGACCTGGTCCTGCTGTTCGCCGTGGCGGGGCAAGAGCTCCTCGTAGTCGTAGACGAAGTTGGCGCCGGCGCGCAGCTTGTTGTCGCGCCAGACCTCGGAGACGTGGTGGGCGCCGTCCCAGCTGATCGAGTTGACGAAGAGCTGAGTCCCCTCCAGCAGCTCCTGGACCAGCAGCTCCTCGTTGGCGCCGTGCAGGGCGTTGGGCCGGCCGAGGTTGGCGGCGAAGGCAGCCTCGATCGCGGCCGGGTCATGGCAGATGCTGACCCCGTCGGTGCCGGCGCTGTCGAGTGGTTTGACCACGACGGGTGCGCCGCCGCGCTGCGCCGCCCAAGCAACCGCCGCGCTCGCGTCGGCGGTCTTCAGCGCTTCCGCCGCGCGCAGACCCGCGTCTCGCAGTGCTTCGGACATCGCGTTCTTGTCGCGCCGCGCGGCGCTCTGGGCGCTGCCGTTGGAGGGCAGGCCGAGTCGCTCGCTGAGCGCGTCGGCCAGCGGCACGCCGGGCTCGGCACCGACGACGACGAAGGCCGGGTCGTGGCCGGCGAGCCGCGCCGCGGTCGCCTCGAGGTCGCCATCGTGGACGACGTTCTCGACGAAGTCGCCGGCGCGGAAGGCGCGTTCGTAGAACTCGGGCAGGCACGGGCTGCTCTGCACGTGGACCACCGGCAGGCCGGCGGCGGCGAAGCGCGGCGCCAGCCGCGCCCCGGTCGAGTAGGCGTCGACGACGACCGCTGCGCCGTGGACGGTCACCGCGGCTCTTCCCGCCCGGCGCTCATGCCGTGGCGACGAGTACCAGCCGGTCCTCGGGCCGCTTCGGCCCGCCGGCGAAGTTGCCGTAGTGCTCGACCTCGCGGAAGCCGGCCTCGACCGCCATCCGCTCCAGGTCCTCGGCCTCGTACATGCGGATCCGCGAATCGACCACGTCGTCGCCATAGACGTAGTGGACGTGCAGCATCCCGGTCGAGAAGTCGACATCGAGCGTTTCCTGCACCCCGTTCGTTTCCCGCTCGACCACGCCCTCGTCGGTTTTGAGCCGGTGGCGCGAGCGCTCCAGATCAGAGAGCTCCATCGCCATCTTGCCGCCGGGGCGCAGCATCTCGTGGTAGGCGCGCATCATCGCTTCGTCCTCGGCCACGGTCTCGCCAAAGCCAAAGCTCGAAGAGAGGCTGACCAGGCCGTCGAAGCCCTTCAGCTCCGGCGGCAGCGGCTGCATCAGGTCGGCGACGTAGTAGGTCGGGCCGGGGTACTCGCGCTTCGCTGCCGCGATCGCGATCTCGGAGATGTCGACCCCGACCGCGTCGATCCCGTTGTCGGCGAGGGCGGCGACGAAGCGGCCGAGGCCGCAGCCGGCGTCGATCACGCGGTCGCCCGCCTTGACGCCGAGCAGGTCCATCGCCAGCGGCGCCTCCTCCTCGTTGCCCTCGTAGCGACCGAGTTGATTCGCGACCCGCATGTAGGCGGGCCCGTAGGTGTCGACCTCGTTGAGGATTGGCGGTTGATCGCTCACGGATTCCAAAGCGTACCGCGAGCGATCAACCCCCGTACCGGTTGCCGGTCTGGCCGGCTACCGGTGCCTCCGATACTCAGCCGCCGGCGATTTCGACCGTCTTCGAGATCGCCCCGCCGCATTTCGAGACCGGCCCAGCCGGAGAGAACGGCTTCACTTCGGCGTAGACCATGGCCGGGATCTTGAGGTTTTCGTTGAGCTCTTCGAGGTCGGCCTTCCAGTTGCCGTTGGCCTTCGACTTGACCCGGCTGAGAACGCCATTGCCCTTCTGCTTGAGAACGACGGTCCGTTCGCCGACGCAGCTGGGGTTGGCGGCCTTGACCTTGCCCTGGTAACCGCTGGCGCCGAGCGTCACTTCGGACTTGACCTCGCCGGTCTGGCCCGGGCCGGCGGCGCCGGCCGGAATCGCCACCAGTGCCACAACCGCCAGCGCTGACACCGCCAGCGCCCCTGCCTTCTTGGTCCTGCTCATTCGTTCCTCCTCTTGAGATGTGCCGCGGCAGCCTAGACGTTCAGAATCCCCGCTGTGCAGCCCGATCAGGCCAGAGACGAGCCGGCGCTGAGCCTCGCCGGGCTGCGTCGCGATTACGGCGAACGGACAGCGCTCGACGGGATCGGGCTGCGGCTCGGTCACGGCGAGACGCTGCTCGTGCTCGGTCCCAACGGGGCCGGCAAGACGACGCTGCTGCGCATCCTCGCCACCCTGCTGCGCCCGAGCAGCGGCGAGGTGCGGGCGCTCGGCTGCTCGCTGCCGGACGAGGCTTGGAAGCTGCGCGGCCGGATCGGCTTCCTTGGCCACGAGCCGCTGCTCTACCGCGACCTCAGCGGTCGCGAGAACCTGCGCTTCCACGCCCGCCTGCACGGGATGCGCGGCGAGGCCGGCGAGGAGCGGATCGAGCGGCTGCTGGCCGCGGTCGGCATGGAGCGGCGCGCCGAGCAGCGCGTCGCCGAGCTCTCGGCCGGGATGCGCCAACGCTTGGCGATCGCCCGCTGCGTCCTGCACGAGCCCGAGCTGCTGCTGCTCGACGAGCCCGACTCCAACCTCGATGCCGAGGGGCGCGAGCTGGCCCGGGCGCTGATCGGCCCCAGCGCCGAGCGCACCCGCGTCATCGTCAGCCACGACCCCGAGCGCTTCGAAGCGGAGGCCGACCAGGTGCTGCGGCTGGAGGCCGGCGGCAAGGTGGCGGTCCGATGAGCTTCCGGTGCGCCTTTTATGGCCTATACCCACATAAAGCGCACCGGAAGGGGGAGCGATGACTCCCTCGCGCACGGCCTTCGCCACGATCCTCGCCAAGGACCTGCGGGCGGAGCTGCGCACGCTGCAGTCGCTGCCGGCGATGGCGCTCTTCGCCACCACCACCTTCGTCATCTTCCGCTTCGGCCTCGACCGCACCACGCTCTCCGGCAGCCTCGCCGCCGGGGTGCTCTGGGCGACCCTGCTCTTCGCCGCCCTGCTCGGCGTCAACCGCCTCTTCGTCAGCGAGCGCGAGGAGGGCGGCTTCGACGCGATCCGGCTTGCCCCGATCGACCGCAGCGCCCTCTTCGCCGCCAAGGCAACAGCGCTCTTCCTCTATCTGCTCGTGCTCGAGCTGGTCGTGGTGCCGATCTTCGCCCTCTTCTTCCTCGGCTCGGCCGCGGCGCTCGGCCCGCTGCTCGCCGTGCTGCTGCTCGCCGACCTCGGCATCGCCGCGACGGGCACGCTGATCTCCTCGATGGCGGTCCAATCGCGCGCCCGCGATTTGCTCGGGCCGCTCGTCCTGCTGCCGCTCGTCGTGCCGCTGATGATCGCCGCCACGGGCGCCAGCGAGCCGCTGCTGGCGGTGGGCGGACCCGGTTACCACCGCTTCGGCACCTGGCTGGCGGTGCTCTCCCTATACGATCTGATCTTCCTCCTGCTCGGCTGGGCCGTCTTCGATTTCCTCCTGGAGGACTAGCGGGCAGCCGCCTCCCACCGCCCAAACTTGGCATGTACGGCAAAGGACTAAGACCCCTCTCGACCGCGACCGTCGTCGCGATCCTCGCCTCCTTCTCGCTGGTCTTCTTCTACGCGCCGCTCGACGCCGACCAGGGCTTCATCCAGAAGATCTTCTACCTGCACGTGCCGCTGGCGATCGTGGCGCTGATCGGCTTCATCGTCGGTGGCGTCTTCGCGATCTTCCACCTGCGCAGCGGCAACCGGCGCTGGGACGCCTACTCCTACGTCTCGATCCACATGTCGGTGATCTTCGGCGTAGCCGTGCTGATCACCGGCGCGATCTGGGCCAAGGCCTCCTGGGGGCACTGGTGGGTCTGGGACGAGCCGACCCTGGTCAGCTTCCTGATCGTCTTCCTGATGTACGCGACCTACTACCCCTTCCGCTACGCGATCGAGGACCCCGAGCGCCAGGCGCGCTACGCCTCGGTCTTCGCCGTTACCGCCGGTGCCTTCGTGCCGCTCAACTTCATGGCCGTGCGGATGGCCCAGAGCCTGGTTCACCCGCGCACCTTCGGCACCGCCAACGGCGGCCTGCCGGGCGAGATGATGTTCACCTTCCTCGTCTGCTTCGCCGCGGTGGCGCTGCTCTGGGTGACGCTGGTCAAGCTTGAGCTGACGGCGAAGAGCAGCTCGGGGCAGCTGAAGCGACTGCGGCGGGCGCTCGACGCGCCGGCACCGGGCGGCGGCGGATCGCGGATCGCGCCGGAGGTGAGCTAGGTGCCCGATTTCCTTTTCGCTGCTCCCGCCCTGCCGCTCGATGAGGCCGGCAAGTACGTCGCCGGCGCCTACATCGTCTTCCTCGTCCTGATCGTCGTCTACGTCGCGATCATGGCGAGCAAACTGCAGCGCATGGAGAGGGAGCTCAGAGAGCTGGCAGGGTTCGCAGAGTCCCGCGCTCAAGGAGAGGAAGCCGCCCCCGGACGCGGGAGTGAGGGCCAATCCATATCTGATTCCTTGGCCCTCACAGGAGCAGAGGAGGCGGCGCCCGATGAGTGAGCTGCTCGCCCTCGGCGTCTCGCACAAGACCGCGCCACTCGACCTGCGTGAGCGCCTCTCGCTGACCGAGGGCCGCGCCGCCGGGGCCCTGCGCGAGCTCACCGACGTCGCCGGCATCCACGAGGCGGCGGCGATCTCGACCTGCAACCGCACCGAGCTCTACCTGGTCGTCTCCGACCCGGTAGAGGCCGAGTCGACCGCGCTCGGCGTGCTCACCCGCCAGGCCGAGATCCGCCCCACCGAGCTGCTCGGCCACCTCTACTCGCTGCGCTCCGGCGAGGCCGTCCGCCACCTCTTCCGCGTCACCGCCGGGCTCGACTCGATGATCCTCGGCGAGGCCGAGATCCAGGGCCAGGTCAAGCGCGCCTACGAGCTGGCCCTGGTCGAGGGCGGCACCGGGCCGATCCTCAACCGCCTCTTCCGCGGCGCCCTCGCCGCTGGCGGCCGCGCCCGCGACGAGACGGGGATCAGTGAGAAGAACGTCTCGATCCCCTCGGTCGCGGTCGAGCTGGCCCGGCGCACTCTCGGCGACCTGGCCGAGCGGCGGGTGCTGGTGATCGGCGCCGGCGAGACCGCCGAGCTGCTCGCCCGCGCCCTGGTCAGCCGTGGCGTCGCCACCGTCTTCGTCGCCAACCGCCACTACGACCGCGCGATCGGGCTCGCCCAGCGCTTCGACGGCAACGCCGTGCGCTTCGAGGAGCTACCCGAACAGCTCGAGCAGGCCGACATCGTCGTCTCGGCGACCAACTCGCCGCACCACATCGTCGAGCGCGACGACCTCGAGCAGGTGATGGCCACCCGCGAGGGCCGGCCGCTGCTGCTGGTCGACATCGCCGTCCCCCGCGACATCGAGCCCGCCTGCCGCGAGATCGCCGGGGTCAGCCTGCACGACATCGACGACGTCCAGCAGATCATCGAACGCAACACCAGCGGCCGCGAGGCCGAGGCGCGACGGGCCGAGAAGTTGATCGACGCCGAGCAGGACCGCTTCGAGCGCTGGCTCGCCTCGCTCGAGGTGGTGCCGACGATCAGCGCCCTGCGCGAGCGCGCCGACGAGGTCGTGCGCCGCGTCCTGGCCGAGAACGAGGGCCGCTGGGAGGGCCTCAGCGAGGCCGACCGCGAGCGGCTGAGCGTGATGGCGAAAGCGATCGCGTCGCGGCTTCTGCACGAGCCGACGCTGCGGATGAAGCGGAGTGCCGGGAGCGATGAGGCCTACCTGTACGTCAGCGCGTTGCGGGAGCTGTTTGGGTTGGATGTGGAGACCGAGCCGGAGGCCGAGGGTGGCTCTTCAAACGTCACTGAGTTGCGCCGAGCCGATCCCGGCAGGGGTTCCACTTAACTTTTTGGGTGGAGAGTTCTCTGCTGACGCCGCTGGCTCACGACCAAAAAGTGCAAGACGTTCCACCCCTGCCGGGATCGGCTCTCCACGTTCACTGATGCTTCGAATTGCGACACGCGGCAGCAAGCTGGCGATAGCCCAGGCCACCCAAGTGGGCGAAATGCTCGGCGGGGCGGAGCTGGTCCAGGTCTCTTCGGACGGCGGAGCTGAGGACAAGGCGCGGTTCGTGCGCGGAGTTGAGCAAGCGCTTCTCGCGGGCGAGGCGGAGATTGGGGTGCATTCCGCCAAGGACCTTCCGGCCGAGCTGACGGAGGGACTGATGTTGGCCGCGGTGCCGGAGCGTGAGGATCCGCGGGACGCCTGGATCGGGGTGGGGTCCTCGCTCGACGAGGTGCCGGAGGGGGCCAAGGTCGGCACCGCGAGCCTGCGGCGCCAGGCGCAGCTGCTCGCCGCGCGGCCCGACCTCGTGGTGAGCGAGCTGCACGGCAACGTCGACACTCGGCTGCGCAAGCTCGCCGAGGGCGAGCTTGACGCGATCGTTCTCGCGGTCGCCGGCCTGCGGCGGCTTGGGCGGGCCGATGAGATCGCCTTCCCGATCCCGGAGGAGGCGATGACGCCGGCCGCCGGCCAGGGCTCACTGCTGCTGCAGATCCGCGCCGAGGACGAAGAGGCGTTGCGCCTGGTTGACCCGATCGTCGACGAAGCCGCCCTGCGCGAGTTGACTGCCGAGCGCACCGTCGTCGCCCTGCTCGGCGCCACCTGCGCCAGCCCGATCGGCGTCCACGCCAAGGTCGATGGCCAGAACGACCGGATGCGGATGGACGCCTTCGTCGGCCTGCCCGACGGCAGCGAGTGGGTCCGCGACAGCGTCGGGGGCGACTCGACCGAGCCGACCGCGCTCGGTGCCGAACTCGCCAAGCGCCTGCTCGACGTCGGCGCCCGCGAGCTACTCGACCGGGCGGAGGAGATGGCCACATGACGCTTCCGGTGCGCTTTATGCGGCCCATGACCACAAAAGGCGCACCGGAATGACGGCGCGGCCTGGGATCGTCTACCTCGTCGGCGCCGGTCCTGGCGACCCCGGACTGATGACGGCGCGCTCGCTGGAGCTGATCGGCTCGGCGGACGCGATCTACTACGACCGGTTGATCCCGCCGGGAGCGCTCGACGGGGCACTAGAGGATGCCGAGCTGGTCTACGTCGGCAAGGCCCCGGGCAAGCCGTCCGTCCCCCAGGAGGAGATCGGCGAGCGGCTGATCGAGGCGGCGCGCGCGGGCAAGAGCGTCGTGCGGCTCAAGGGCGGCGACCCGTTCGTCTTCGGCCGCGGTGGCGAGGAGGGCGAGGCGCTGCGCGAGGCCGGGATCGAGTTCGAGCTGGTGCCGGGGATCACGGCCGGCGTCGCCGCCAGCGCCTACGCCGGCATCCCGGTCACCCACCGCGACGATGCCTCCGCGGTCGCCTTCGTCACCGGACACGAGGACCCGGAGAAGGAGGAGAGCGCGCTCGACTGGGAGGCGCTGGCCCGCTTCCCCGGCACCCTCGTCTTCTACATGGGGGTCAAGCGCCTCGCTGACAATGCCCAAGCCCTGATCGCCGCCGGTCGCGACGCCGACGAGCCCGCTGCCGCAGTCGAGCGCGGCACGATGGAGGGCCAGCGCACCGTGGTCGCCACCCTCGGCACCCTGGCCGACGCGGTCGAGGGCGAGAACATCGGCGCCCCCGCCCTGATCGTGATCGGGCCCGTGGTCGAGCGACGCGAGTCATTGGCCTGGCTCGAGCGCCGCCCCCTCGCCGGCAAGCGCATAGTCGTCACCCGGGCCCGCGCTCAGGCCAGTGGCCTGGCGAGGACCTTGCGCAATCTTGGCGCCGAGGTGGTCGAGCTGCCAGCGATCCGAATCGAGCCGGCGATCGATAGCGACGAGGTGAAGCGCGCCGTCGACCAGATCGGCGACTACGCGTTGATCGTTCTCACCAGCCCCAACGGGGTCCACCTGCTCTTCGAGGCAATGCATGCTGCCGGCCTAGATGCGCGGGCGGTCGCCACTCCGGAAAAGCAGCAAGTAGGGGAAGTGGGATCGGGCGCTGCCGCGAAGACCGGTACGACCGTCGCAGCAATCGGTCCAGGCACCGCGCGGGCGCTGGCGAAGTGCGGCATCAGCGCCGACATCGTCCCCGAGCGCTTCGTCGCCGAGTCCCTGGTCGAAGCACTCGCAGAAGTCGATATCGCCGGCAAGCGCGTCCTTGTCGCCCGCGCCGCCGAGGCCCGCGACGTGATCCCCGAGCACCTCAAGGGCCGTAGTGCCGAGGTCGACGTCGTCGCTCTCTACGAGACCGTGCGCGAGGAGCTCAGCGCCGAGGCAATCGAGGTCGCTCAGGCAGCCGACTACGTCACCTTCACCTCCTCCTCGACCGTGCGCAACCTGACCGAGGCACTGGGCGAGCGCTTCCCCAGCGGCGCCCGCATAGTCTCGATCGGCCCGGTGACAAGCGAGGCCGTCGCCGACGCTGGCCTCGAGGTCGACGTCGAAGCCGAGCGCCACGACATCGACGGCCTCGTCGCTGCGCTCGTCGCTGACGCAACCTGATCGCCTGGCGACTTATGCGTCATATAGACGTATAAGTCGCCAATGCCCGCAGACCTACCGGTGACCTTCGGGTCCCCCCACCGTCACTACCGCGTCACCGACTCGACCAACAACCGCGCTCGCGAGCTGGTCGAGGCCGGCGCGCCGGGCGGCACCGTGGTCACGGCCCGCGAACAGACCGCCGGCCGGGGACGCGTCGGCCGGGCCTGGACCGCCCCCGAAGGCAAAGCCCTGCTCTACTCCGCAATCCTGCGGCCGCTCGACCAGCGCCACCTGCTGCTGCCGCTCTCGGTTCCGCTGGCGGTCTGCGCCGCCGCCGAGACGCTCCGTCCCGGCATCTCGTGCAAGCTCAAGTGGCCCAACGACGTCTGGCTCGAGGGACGCAAGCTGGCCGGGATCCTGATCGAGGCCAAGCCGCAGGACGGCTGGGCGGTGATCGGGGTTGGCCTCAACCTCTCCATAGCTCCCGACGAGTTCCCCGACGACCTGCGCCAGCCGGCTACTTCGCTCTTCGACGCGCCCGCGGGGACTCGGGGGAAGTCCCGCCGGAGCCTCCCCGCTGTTGCTCCGCCGGGACTCCCCCCGTCCCTCTCAACCGCCGCGATGGTCCTAAGTCGCCACCTCGACCGCTGGGCCTGGGCGAGAGACGAGGAGGTCCTCGCCGAGTGGCGCGGCCGCGACGGCCTGCGCGGCCGCGAGGTCAGCTGGGAGGACGGCTCAGGAGTCGCCGACGGCATCGACGACCGCGGCAACCTCGTCGTCGCCCTTGCCGGCGGCGGCAGCGTCAGCCTCGGAGCCGGCGAGGTCCAGCTGCGCCTCTGAGTCCTTCGCGGGCCTTTTCGCCCTTTTGCGACGCCGTTTCGGTTTGGCGGCTTTCTTGGCCTCGGCATCTTTGCCCTGGCCCGCGTCGCGGCTGGCATCGGCGTTCTTTGGAGCGCCGGCGCTCCGCTGCGCCTTGTCGCTCTTCTGCGCATCGCCGTTGTCCGGAGCATCGGTCGCCTCGTTCGCCGCGGACCCACCATTCGCCGGTGCCCCATCCCGCTTCGGGCGCTTCTTGCCGCGCTTGTTGCGCCGCTTGCCGCCCTTGGGGAAGTTGCGCAGCAGCTCACGGGCGATCGCCGAGGGCTTGCGGGCCATCCGCATGCGCGCGCCGCGCAGCACCTCTTCGCCCTCGGGGGTGTGCGAGACCGCGCCAGCGAGCAGGGCCACAGCGAGGCGGCGGTCCTGTTTGCGGGCGGAGTGGACCAACCGTCGCGCGTTGCGCCCGTGCGCCCGGCCCGAGGAATTGACCAGCAGGCCGAGCAACCGCTTCGTCTCCGGCCAGCGCTGCACCGCATACTCTTCGTGCAGCTCCGGGGTGTAGGAGGCGAGCCGCCAGACCCAGGCCTGCGCCTGGTCGCGGCGGCCGATTCGCTTGTCGACCAGCGCCTGCAGCAGCGTCTTCGTGCCGGCCCGCTTGTCGTCGCGACTCCAGGTGCCGACGATGTCGATCGCGTCGTCGAAGGCGTCGGCGTCGCCGAGGTCGGCGATCTCGCTCAGCGCTTTCAGTTTCAGCTGCGAGGTGCGGTTGCGCTGCACGCAGGTGAGCAGGAAGCGGCGCTTCAGCTCCTGCGAGCCGGAGCCCTGCAGGATCGCCCGCGCCCGCCGCCAGCCCTGGGGGTTGACCCGCGCCCCCGCCAGCGCTGCCCAGGCGTGTTGCTCGGCGTGGTCGAGGTTCTCCACCGCGATCCGCCAGAGCTCGCGTTCGAGCACCTGCATGCGGCGCTCCTCCTCGCCGGAGACCGGCACGATCCGCCGCTCGACCCGGATCCGCCGCCCGCGCGAGCGCCGCACCGGGCCGATCACGATCGCGCCACCGCGGTAGACGTCGCGGTCGAGCAGGCTGTGCAGGGTGATGATCGTCTCGTCGTGGGTGGTCGCCGGGTGGACGAAGTCGATCACGAGGCCGGCCTCCTTGCCCGGCGCGCGCCGGGTCACGCGGCCGACCCGCTGCTGGTAGATCCGCCGCGAGGCGGTCGGGGCGAGGTGCATGCAGAGCGTCGCCCGCGGCGAGTTCCAACCCTCGGCCAGCAGCATCGCGTTGCAGAGCACGTCGACCTCGCCGCGCTCGAAGCCGGCGAGGATCTCGGCCAGTTCGCGCTTCGGAGTCTCGCCCGAGACGGCGCGCGCGGTGACGCCCGCCGCCTGCAGCGCCCGCGCCACGTTCTTGGCGTGCTGGACGCCGGCGGTGTAGAGGACGCCCGGCATGCCGTCGAAGCGCGTCTTGTAGAGATCGGCGATGGCGACGTTGAAGGGCTCCTGATCGAGCAGCGCGGCCAGCTCCTCCTGGTCGAAGTCCTGGTCGACCTCGCCTTTGCGCAGCGGCACCTTGGCGATCGTCCGCACGCCGGGCCCGGGCGGGATGCGCATGCAGCGCAGCGGTGAGATCACGCCGCGCCGCGCCGCCTGGATCAGGTCAAAGCGCGAGGTCTGGGTCGGGAACAGGTCGGCGACGTGGCGGGCGATCAGCGCCCCGGTCGCGGTCATGCCGATGAAGACGGGGCCGGTCCAGGCGCGGATGCAGGCGCTGGTCTTCTCGCCCAGGGCGGTGTGCGCCTCGTCGCAGATCACGATCGAGTAGGCGTCGGAGATTTTCTTGTGGTTGCGGACGAACCACTGGTAGGTCTCGACCGTGACCGGGCCGTCGGGGTCGTCGCGGTCGCCCATCAGCGGCGGTCGCAGCCGCTCCTTGTAGCCGCGGTCGGAGATCTCACCGATGAACTGGTCGACCAGGTTGCGGCGATGGGTGAGGATCAGCACGCCGCCGGTGCGGGTGGCGTCGATGAAGCCGACCGCGGCGACAGTCTTGCCGGCGCCGGTCGCGTGCTCGAACCAGAAGCGTCGCTCGGCACCGGGATCCTCGGGCGCCTCCTCGATTGTCTCCTCGTCCTCGGCCGCCTGCTCCTCCCAGTCCTGCGGCTCCTCGTCGGGGGCAAGCTCCTCGTCCTCCTCCTCGAGCTCCGCCTCGCCATTGGCGGTGGCGTCGTCGTCCGCCTCCCTGGCGGGCTTCGCCGGCGCGGCCTTCTCCGCTGCCGCAACCGAGCCGTTGCCCTTTGCCTTGCCGTTCGCTTCGTCGCCGATGGCGACCTGCTGCTCGGCCATCAACTCGGTCAGCGTGCCCGAGAGGGCATCGACCTGGTGCGGATTCAGTTCGGCGCCGTCGCGCAGCTTCGGCGGTTCGTCGGCGAGCAGCCGCTCCAGCCCCAGCAGCAGGGAGAAATCGCGGCGCCACTGGATCGAGGGGTTCTCGGCGCCCTCGTCGAGCTCGGCCAAAGCAGCGTCAAGCGCACGGCGGCGCGCCGTTCCGGGCGCGAGCGCCTCCGGCCCCTCGCCATCGAGCAGGAAGGGCTCGCGGGCGAATTTCGCCGCCCGATCGATATCGGCGCTAGATGGAACTGCCGCCGGCGCGGCAACTTCGCTGGTCTTGGCCATAAAGGCTTTCGGGTTTCGTCCCCACCGCAAATCGATGGCAGGCGGGGGCACTTAGACGAGGAATGCCGGGAGTCAGCCTCTGCTGCTTCCCCCCAGCGCTCTCACAGCGGTTCGCACAAAGCAGCGAACCGAACATACGTATTGTAATCAAGGAATTGAAGAAAAAGGGACGACAGTTCGCGATTGGTCTGATCTCAGTCGCGGCGGCGGGGTTGGTGGCGGCCGGTTGCGGGGCCGAGGGCGGCGACTACGGCGGCCAGCATCCCGACTACGCCAAGGCGCTTGCCGGTGCCCCGGCACCACTGGCCGCTCTCTATACGGAAGGCAACGAGCTGCTGCCCGGCGGCACCGCTGCCTTCGAAAAGCGCATCGCGGCCCTGAAGGGCTTCCCGGTGGTGGTCAACATCTGGGCCTCGTGGTGCGGGCCCTGCCGCTTCGAGTTCCCCACCCTGCAGAAGGCCTCGGCCGCCTACGGCAAGCGGGTCGCCTTCCTCGGCGTCGACAGCCAGGACTCCGACGCCGCCGCCAAGACCTTCCTCGAAGAGGCGCCGGTCCCGTATCCCAGCTACAGCGACGGCCAGGAGATCGCCGACTCGATCGACGCTGGCCGCGGATTGCCCCACACCGCCTTCTACGACCGCCAGGGCGATCTCTGCTTCCAGAAGTTCGGCGTCTACTCCGAGGAGGCCCTGCTGGTGGCCGACATCCAGCGCTTCGCCCTGCGCGAAGAATGCGAAGGCGGATAATCGGGGCATGGACTTCTTCGTCGTCGTCGCGCTGATCGGGGTGGCCCTGCTCGTCGCCGAGCTGTTGCTGCCCACCGGCGGCGTGCTGGCGGTGATCGGCGCGCTCGGACTGATGGCTGCCGGCGTGCTCGCGCTCGAATCCGACGCGGGCGAGCGCGACGTGATCGGCCCGGCGCTGATCGCGCTCGGCCTTCTCTCGCTCGTCTGCTTCTACTTCATCGCCCGCAAGGTGGTCGCGGCCCATCGAGACCAGCCCGTGCGCACCGGCAGCGAGGAGCTGGTCGGCTCGCTCGCCGAGGTGCGCAGCGCGCTCGACCCCGAGGGCCAGGTTTGGGTCGAGGGGGCGCTGTGGCGGGCTCGCCTCGGCGGCGACGGGGCGCCAGTGCGCCTGGGGGATAGAGTCAGGATCGACGCGGTCGAGGGGCTCACCCTGGTAGTCCATCCCGAGACCCAGACCACCGGCTCGGCCGAGAGAAGGAGCAAGCTGATGGCAGCCGCACTCGGAGTCCTGATCATCATCCTCTTCTTCGGCGCGATCGCCCTCGGCACCTCGGTGCGGGTGCTGCGCGAGTACGAGCGCGGTGTGATCTTCCGGCTCGGCCGCCTGATCGCCCAGAAGGGCCCGGGCCTGATCCTGCTGATCCCGTTCATCGACCGCATGGTCAAGGTCGACCTGCGCACGGTGACGCTGAACATCCCGCCGCAGGAGGTGATCACCCGCGACAACGTGCCGGCCGGCGTCAACGCCGTCGCCTACTTCCGCGTGGTCGACTCGCGCAAGGCGATCGTCGAGGTCGAGAACTTCCTCCTCGCCACCTCGCAGATCTCGCAGACGGCGCTGCGCTCGATCCTCGGCAAGGCCGAGTTCGACCAGCTGCTCTCCGAGCGCGAGCGGCTCAACGAAGAGCTGCAGAAGATCATCGACGAGTCGACCGAGCCCTGGGGCGTGAAGGTGACCGCGGTCGAGATCAAGGACGTCGAAATCCCCGAACAGATGCAGCGCGCGATCGCCCGCCAGGCCGAGGCCGAGCGCGAGCGGCGAGCCAAGATCATCAACTCCGAGGGCGAGTTCCAGGCGGCGCAGAAGCTCACCGACGCCGCCGACATCATCAGCACCAACCCGGCCTCGCTGCAGCTGCGCTACCTGCAGACGCTGCTGGAAATCGGCAGCAACCAGAACACGACCGTGGTCTTCCCGCTGCCGATGGACATGATCGAACCGTTCCTCGAGGGGAGCAGGGCCGAAGCGAGGACCGAGCGCCAAACCGCCGCCTCCGCCGGACGTGCCGCCGGTGCCCACGCCCGACCCGACCTGCCACCCTCCCGCTCCTGAGTTCCCCCGAACTACGCATCGACCAGCTCTCCGGGCTGCCGGCGATCCTCGCGCCGGCGCGGGCCGATCGCCCCGACAGCTTCAACCTGCCGAAGAGCGAGCCGAAGGGCCCGGACAACTGCCCCTTCTGCGAGGGACGCGAGGACCGCACGCCGCCGGAGGTCTACGCGACGCGCCCGGATGGCGGCGAGGCCGACAGCCCGGGCTGGACGACGCGGGTCGTGCCGAACCTCTACCCCGCTCTGGCCGACCCAGCGGCTGGCGCTGCGAATCAGCTTCCGGGGAATAGCCGGCAACCGTCATGCGGGCCAATCGATGCGGGGTGAGGCCGGCGCCTTCGCCAGCGCCGGCGACCCGCTGCTTGAGTCGCGCCGCTCCGGCGAACCCGACCTCTTCTCCTCACGCCCCGCGACCGGCAGCCACGAGGTGCTGATCAACGCGCCCGACGCACGTCACCGCGATGGACGAGCTGAGCGAGGAGCAGTTCGGCGCTGCCGTCGCGACCTGGCGCGAGCGCATGCGCGCCCACGCCGGCGCCTCCTACGTGCAGCTGATCGTCAACGAGGGCGGCGGCGCCGGCGCCTCGCTCGAGCACAGCCACGCCCAGCTCTACGCGCTCGACTTCGTCCCGGCCGCGGTTGCCCGCGAGCGCGAGCGGGTCGGCGCCTACGCCGAACGCACGGCCGGCGGCGGGCTGCTCAGCGAGATCCTGGTCGAGGAGGTGCGTCGCAAGGATCGCCTGGTCGCGATCGACGACGAGGCGGCGCTGATCTGCCCCTGGGCCTCGCGCTCGCCCTTCGAGCTGCGCGTCGTTCCCCGCCGGCGGCCGGCCAGCTTCGCCGAGGACGACGGCGGCGCGGCGATGATCCACACCGCCCTGCGCCTGCTCGCCGAGCGCTTCGACGGCTCCCCGAGCTCAACCTCTGGGTCCGCACCGCGCCGCGCGGCGCCGAGCACTTCAACTGGCACGTCGACATCGCGCCGCGGCTCAGCATCAAGGCCTCCTTCGAGTTCGCCACCGGCGTCGACATCAACACCTACCCTCCCGAGCGCGCCGCCGCCGACCTGCGCGAGTGCCTCTGATGCCACCCAACCCCGCGCCCATCCCCCGCTTCATCGCCGACTCGACCCAGGAGGGGATCCCGCACGGGCGCTTCGCCGAGCGGCTCGGCGAGGCCTTCCGCAAGGCCTGCGGGGAGATCGAGGACCTGCCGGACGGCGTCGAGCCGCCCGACCGAGCTCGACTGGTACCCCGAGCGCGCCTGGGGCGGCCGGGTCTGGGTCCCCTGCACGGCCCGCACCGAGGGTCCCGAGGGAGCGCTGGAGCTCTTCGGCCACGTCTCCTACGTCCAGCCCGAGCAGGGCGAGCCCACCGAGCTCCGCGCCGCCGCCGACTTCACCGACGTCCTCGCCGAGGACAACCCGGGCTGGAAAATCGACCTCAACGACGAGGTGATCGGCCGCTGGCGCGGCGAGAACGGCCGCGCCGGCGCGGTCACCCTGGTCTGGGGCCGCCCGCTCGTGCAGGGCGCCGTCGCCGCCACCGCCGAGCTGGACCGGGAGACCGTCGACCAGGAAGAGATCTCCAACGGCCGCTTCACCCTGCTCGCCCTCGACGCCCTCGAGGCCTACGGCGACGACATCTTCATGCAGGTCAAGCTCTGGAGCCGGCGCGCGCAGGAGCTGGCCTCCGAGAGCCTCTACGCCTAGCGCTCAGCCGCTCACCCTGCAGCTGCGGGTCAGCGTGCTGGAGAGCGTGCGGCCGTCGGCGAAGCTCATCGAGGCGCGGGCGAACGGGAAGACCGCGCTTGGAAGCCCGACGGAGCCGCGCAGGCAGCGCTGAGGTAGCTGCGCCGCTGACCGTCGGACGTTGAAGCGACGAAACAGCCGCAGGTAGATGCCCGCCACGTAGCCGTAGTGGTTGACCGCGTCGGACAGGGAGCCGGTGAGGATGGTGCCGAAGGTGCCAGCCGCGTCCGATGTATGCGGAAGACGATGATCCGGCTGATCGGCACCGGCTCGCGCCCGTAGACGTGAGCCAAGATCGCGCTGTGGCCTTCATAGACGGCGTTGAAGGCGAGCACGTTCCCTTCCGAGGGGAACGTTTCCTGTTCGGGAAAGGCGGTCTTGGCGTCGTAGAAGCCTTCGCCGACCAGCGCCTCCCTGCACTTGCCATCGCCTGCTGGGCGTGGCGGCGACCAGTTGCTCGTAGCGGCATACGGGGAGGCCGGGGGGTCGAGCTTGCCGCCGCGGTTGAGTTCGATCCTGATCCGGCGCAGCGCCGGCGGTCGTTCGCCGGAGAGCGTCTTCACGGTGCCCGGCGACGCTGACCGCTATCGGAGCCAGTTTCGTGCGCGGCAGGGCACTGGGAGCAATGCCTCCTTTGAAGTGGACGAAGAGGTCACCGCGCTCGGTCAGCTCGGCATGGGCAAGGGGCACGATGAGGGCCAACAGCGCAGCCGCAATCAACGTCACCGCTGTCTTCTTGCCTCGTCCCATCCCCGACCGAGGTTAGCGGCGGCGACCCGCTTCGCCTCGTCGATCCCCAGATAAGGGGTGAGAACGAACTGGGTCGCCTCGGGGGCAAGCGTCCGGCAGCTCCGTCTGCCTGTCGAGATCGACGCGCTGAGCCACCAGCATCGCCATGCCGCCGGCCAAGGCCCTCTCTGTTTCGTCGGGGAGCCGCTCGGCCCCGGGACGCTCGGCCCGGCCGGGACGCAGCAGATCGCAGAGGTAGGAGATCATCCGCTCGTAGCGCTGCGAAGCCCGCTTTGCCGGCAGCGAGGGCATCGGTCGTCAGGACCCGGACGGCAACGGGGTCGGCGGCCGCGAAGGCCAGCGCCGCGCGATGCCGGCAGACACCCCGGGGCCATCGGCCTGATCGGCACAGGCCGATCTCGATGCGAATCCGCAGCCGGCCGAACGCCACGTCGAAAGCGTCTGCGACCCCGTCTTGGCGCTGCGCTGCTTCGTCCATTCCTGCCTGAGAGATGGTCTGGTGTCGTCCCCTCCAGCAAGCCGTGGGCCCGACCCGTCCCGCCAATTATAAACATCAGTGTCTAGCAGCGGCGAGCCGACGGGTCTTTCTCAACAGCCAACCCGAGCTCCCGCGGATCGAAAGGATCTCAAATGCTGCAGGCAGTTAGCTCTACGATTGGTTCTTCCCGCCCCGATAGCTCAGCTTGATAGCGCGACTCCCTCCTAAGCGAGTCGGAGGAGGGCGCATTTTCGGCTCTACATAAGGGTCGGGACAGTGCCGCGTGGGGTCGCGGATTCCAGTCGATTGCCGTGGTTCTATGTCGGTTTGGGCAGCGAGACCGCTCCGCTGCCCAATGGATTGCATTGTCTGCCCTCTCCTACCGCTACCGTGTCGACATGGCATCTCGCGACCTGATCGAGCAAGCCGGAAAAGCGCTGGCCGAGGCTGCCGGTGTCGACTCCAAGGTGATCCTGTTCGGCTCCCACGCTCGCGGCGAGGAGCGCCCTGACAGCGACGTTGACTTTCTCGTAATTGAGCCAGAGGTCGCGAATCGACGCGAGGAGTGGGATCGACTACGCCGGGCGATTGACGACATCCTCCTCCCGGTCGACATCATCGTTCTCGACCAGCGACTGGCCGAGCGGCGAGCAAAGGTTCCCGGCACGGTCGTCTACCACGCTCTTCGAGATGGCCAAGTCTTCGCCCATTCCTGAGCAGATTGAGGTTGCTGAACTACTCGCTGGCAAGGCAGCGAGCGACCTGCTGGTTGTGCAGAAGCTCGTTCCCGATCCAGAGGTAAGCGACGACCCGATCGGCTTCCATGCTCAGCAAGCGGTCGAGAAGGCGCTCAAGGTCGCTCTCACTCTGATCGGCGTCGACTTCCCAAAGACTCATGATCTCGACTTCCTACTGGCGCTCGCCAACCAAAGCGAGATCGAACTTCCAGCAGAGCTGGCCAGGCAGGCTGGTTGACTCCTTGGGCTGCGGAGTTTCGCTACGACGATGCACCAATCGAATCGCTTGACCGCAAGCGAGCGGAGGCCATCGCCGAATTCGCGGTTGATTGGTCTCGCGAGTTGCTTCCGGAGACCGGCGCCTAGCCTCTACGCTTTGCCCCTCCCGCCCCGATAGCTTAGCTATAGAGCGACTCCCTCCTAAGGAGTAGGCCGCTGGTTCGAATCCAGCTCGGGGCATTATTTCTTAGCCGGCGTGGCGGTTGGCCTGCTTCTTTTTGATCCTCACGCACTTTGGCTTGCCGTGCACTCGCTTCTTCTTGAAGCCCTTGCGACATTTGAGCGGCTTGGCCGGTGGCGTTGGCGACGCCGGCAGTTGTAGGACAGGCGCGGGAAGCACGACCGCTGGAGGTGTTTCTTCAGGCGGGGGTGGCGGGCAGAGAGCTGGGTTTGTGGCACAGGTTTCCGCCAGGGTTGCGAAAGTGCTGTCGGTGGCTTCGGCGGTGCCGGAGTTGTTGGTTGCAACTACGCGGAAGCGATAACTGGTACCAGCGACAAGACCGGAGAGTTTTGCCGAGACCGACACGTTGGTCGTGCCTTCCGGGTTCGGTACGCAAGCATTCGATGCCGCGCCGGCGAAGCCATTTTTCTGAAAGCTGGCCTCGGTGGTGTACTGAAGGCGACAGTTGCTGATCGGGCCCCCGTGTGCGTTTACCGTGCCGGCATCGTGGCGGAGGTCTTGGTTACCAGCGAGGCGGAGCCGGTGGTGACGGTCGGCGCCAACGGCGGCAGGGTTTCGAAGGCTTGCGCAGTGCCTTTGGCGCTGCCGCCATTGGAGGTAACGGCAATCCTGTAGTCGTAGGCGGTAGCAGGGGCGAGTCCAACGAGGCGTGCCTGAGCCGGAACGGAAGTTGATCCGTAGGGTTTGGGCGAGCACGGAATCGAGGTCGCATTTGCGAATTCGTTTACCTGGAAGTCGGCGGCGTCCGTGTATTCGAAGTGGCAATCCCTGAGGCCATGTCCGTTGGGATTTACCGTGGCTTTGAGCGTGGCTCCCAACTGACCGAGCGACGCCGGCGCAGCGGGGCTGCAGTCGGCGCCGGAATCGAGGCCACCCGGTCAAATATCCAGACCTTTTCGGCTTTGGGGTCCGAGACGTAGACTTTGTGGGTGGTTGCATTGGCGGCGACCTGGCCGGAAGTTTCCGGGGCCAGATGGTGGCCCGCCGATTACCCCGCCGCCGAAGTCGTCGAACTGGGTGCCAGTGGAGTCATAGGCGACGACGTGGTAGGTGGCGTTGTCGAGATCACCGACGAAGACGTCGTTGCTCGAAGGGTCGACGGCGACCGCGACCGCACCCTCCCCACTCTGCAGAACCCAGTCGTAGGTGAATGAGCCCCCGGAAGCTTTGAACTTGACTACGCGGCCGACGCCGTTGATGTCAACCGCGTAGAGATTGCCGGCGGAATCCAGAGCCACGCCGGTCAACTTGCCGAAGGAGCCGCCGGCGTAGGCAGAGCAGGAAATTGATTCTTTGAGCGTCCCGCTGGAGTCGAAAACCTTGACCGTGGCGGTCGAGTCATTTGGGAAGTAGACGCGGCCGGCGGCGTCGGCGGCGAGCTGCGGCGCGGTGGATTTGCTGGGAGCGAATGACCCACCTGGAGTACCGGTGGACGAGAAGATGTTCATTTGCGAGATGCCTTTGATCCCGGCCGGCGTCGAGAGCTGTGTCTGATAGGCATAGATGCCCTGAGTGACCGGGTTGACCGCGACGCCCGTGAAACCGTCTTCGCCCCCCGTGACGAAGGGCGAGTTGGCGGTCGGGACTCCGCTGCCGGTGAACTGCTCGATCTGCCCGTGAGCGTAATTGGCGGCGTCCGTAGACAGCTCCGTGACGTAGATGTTTTGACTGACCTGATCGATCGCAACGCCGTGAGCAAGTTGGCCTGCCAGCGCTATCGATAGAGGATCGGGTTGGTAGCCGGGACTAGCGGCGGCGGAGCTGGCGGCGGCGGAAGAGATGGCAGCCAGAAGTAACGCGGCTGAGATAGACCGAATACGAGAACGCGCACGTGTCCGTGGCAAGCTGAACATAGAGAAGGCCTCCCTGCCGTTTCTCCTTGGATACCAAGCTGTTTATGCCCGGCGACTCAACTTAGCGCATGGGTATCCGCCGTCAAGGCCTCTTCTTTAAGCGTTATTAGTGACGAGGAGCCGCGGAGAGCTTCAGGCCGTCTCGTGATCGGCGGCGCTGAGGAAGGGCGCGAGCATGAATTCGGAGAGCTCGGGCAGCAGGTCCTCGGCCTTCTCCGCTTCGTGGCGGCGAAGCTGCTGGTAGATGATCCAGGCGACGCCGCCGACCAGCGTCTCTTCGATCGTGTCGGGAAGCTGCTCGGTATGGGGGACGGTGCGCTTGGTCAGCTCGACGAAGCGCTGCACCGCGGCCTCGTAGCGTTCGGTCGCCGCCGGGGTTGCCGAGAGCGCCTCGATCATGCACATGCGGGCAAGCGCGGGCTGCTCGGCCACGTAGCGCAGAAAAGCGGCGAGGCCGCCTGCACTCGCTCTTCCCAGCCTCCCTCAACCTTGGCGCATTCCTCCTCGACCCGGCCGATCACCTCGTCGAGGGCGGCGTCGAAGGCGGCCAGGAAGACTTCCTCTTTGCCCTCGAAGTTGTCGTAGAGCGTTTTGCGGGCGACGCCTGCCGGCGCACGATGTCGCCGATCTTGGTCGAGTCATAGCCCTGCTCCGCGGTCAGCTCGGCGATCGCGTCCATGATCCGGCGGCGCTTGTGAAGGGCGACGAACTCGCGTGGCAGCTCGGGACGGACCGGTAACGCACCCGTGCGAGTCTCGGTCCTCGCCTGTGCGCGCCGCGGCATCGGTCAAGGATACCTCCGGAACGGCGGATGACCTTGCACGATAGCAACTCAAATGGTACCGTGGCACGACTTGTAGGGTTTATAACAGAAACGATGGGGTTTCTCGATGGCGTCGGACAGGGTAGAACTAAGCCAAGACATGCTGCTCGCGGCGCTTGGGGGACAGCTGGTCCTCTGCCGACGTGTCCGCGGCCGCGGAACTCCTCTCCGGCGGCGAAGGACAGTTTCCCTCAGGCATCCGCTCGCTGCCTTCTGACCTCGTCAGCGCGATTCAGCGCGAGCGCCTGCTTGCGGGGATGCTGCGGGCCACCGCGCAGCTCGGTTACCGCGAGCTCAGCGTCCAGGACGTGCTCGAGCGCGCCGGCGTTCCCGCCCGACCTTCTACGAACACTTCGAGAACAAGGAGGACTGCTTCCTCGCCGCCTTCGACGCCGCCGCCGCCCGCCTGCGCCAAATGCTCGAGACCGCCGGCGAGGAGGGTGAGACCTGGCGCGAGCGGCTGCGCCCAGCCCTCGAGCAGCTGCTGCGCTTCGTCAACGAGGAACCCGACGCGGCGATGACCCTGGTCGTCGACGCCCGCGCCGCCTGCCCACCTGCCCTGCTGCGCCGCGACGAGCTGCTCGACCACTTCGCCTCCTGCCTCGACACTCAGGTGCGGGCGGAGGCGCCTGCCGGCGAGGCGCCCTCGGCGATTGCCGCTGCCGGCATAGTCGGCGGCATCGAGGCCCTGCTCTACTCCCGCCTCAACCGCGGCGAGACCAGCGACATCGAGGCCCTGCTGCCGTCGCTGATGTACTTCGCCGTGTTGCCCTATGAGGGGCACGCGGCAGCGAGCGAAGAGCTGGCGGCCCCGGTTCGCTGAATATGGCCGCTCCCTCGGCGAGTGGCGTGGGGGCGCTCAGTCGCCGAGATCGGCGCGCAAGGCGGCCAGCTCGGAACGGAGCTCGGCAAGCTCCCGCTCGAGGCGGGTGAGGCGGTCCTCGGCGGGGGTCAGCTCCGGCGTCGGTTCTGCGCGATCCGGCTCAGCTGAGTGGGAATGCCGCTCGACGGCATCGACCGAGCTAGCCGCCGGTACCGACTCGACGGAGGTCCCGCCAAGCAGCTCCTCGTAGCGATCCTCCTTCTGCCCCGGCCGCCGCTCGTGGCGCGCGACCCGCCCGCGCTCGACCAAACGGTCGAGCGCATCTTGAACAACGGCGAGGTCAGCGAAGTCGTGCAGGCGCTGGCCGCGCTGCTTCAGCTCGCCCGGGGTCTGAGGACCGCGAAGCATCAGCACGGCGAGCAGTGCCACCTCGGCATCGTCGAGGCCAAAGGCCTGATCGAGCAGGTGGCGGTACTTGCGGGCACGACTGCCGGCGCCGCTGGCCAGCCGGGTCCAGCCGCGCAGTGCGAGGCGGCGCAGAGCCTCGACCACGGTCCCCTCGTCGTAGTCGACGACCGGCTCGCGGTTGGTCGCCTGGTTGCAGGCGAGGCGCAACGAGTTGAGCGAGAGCGGATAGACGTCGGGCGTGGTGCGCTGCTTCTCGATCAAGCAACCGAGCACGCGGATCTCTACGGCGTCGGGCTCCACCCGCCTCAGCCCCGGTCCGGGCGCTCGGGGTAGATCTCGTCGATCGTGAATAGCGCTCGGTAGGGGCCGCCCGCGGCGGCTTCGATCCTCTCGCCTCCGCCCGCGAGGCGATCGACGACGGCGATCACGCCGGCGACCTCCAGGCCCTGCTCGGCGATCCGCTCGATCGCGCTCACGGTCGAGCCGCCGGAAGTGACCGTGTCCTCGACCACGAGGCAACGGGCGCCGGCCTTAACCGGCCCCTCGACCCAGCGCTGCAGGCCGTGCTGCTTGCGCTCGCCGCGGACGAAGAAGCCGACCAGGCCCTGGCCCGCGGGCACCGCGAGCGCGGCACAGGAAGGCGGGATCGCCGCGGTCGCCGGACCCCCGACGGCGCTCGCCCCGGCCTCGACCGCGGCGGCGGCGATCAGCTCTCCCGCGGCGAGGAACCCGGCCGGCCGCAGCAGCGCCCGGCGAGCGTCGACGTAGTACTGCGCCATCGCTCCGCTGGAGAGCGTCACTTCGCCGATCACCAGCGAGTGCTCGCGCAACTCGGCGAGCAGCGTCTGCCTGGCGGCGTCGAGGTCGGCCACGACGCGCATCCTAAGCAGGGCGCTAGCCGCGCGCTTCTGCGTCGCGAAAGCCCTGGCGCCAGCTCGGATAGCTCGGCTGCCAGCCGAGCTCGCGCTTGGCCTTTGCGTTGGAGGCGCCACGCAGCTGCGTCGCCGAGTTGGCGGCGGCGGAGCCGGCGAGGAGGCGCGCGAGCCAGACAGGCACCCGCCGCGGAGGCTTGGCGCCCACAGCCTCGGCGAAGACCGGCACCCAGTCGCGCATCGGCGCCGGCTCTCGTCGACCACGTTGTAGGTGCCGGGGGCAGCCTTCTCCACCGCGGCCACGGTGGCGGCGGCGGCGTCCTCGACCTGGACGAAGGAGAAGGTGCCGGTGCCCTTGCCGACGATCGGCAGGCGCCGCTTCAGCGCTTCTTCAGTCTGCGAGCCCTCGCGGTCGAAGTAGGTGCCGGGACCGTAGAGCCAGCCGTAGCGCAGGATGACCCCCTCGATGCCCTCTGCCCCGAGTCACCTGGCGCTCGAGGTCCGTGAGAGCCGCGACCGCGCCCCCGAAAGGGTATGGAGCGTCCTTGAACAGCGGCGCCTGCTCGTCCTTGACCCAGTCGCCTTCGGGCGCGTAGAGGAAGGCGACGCTCTCGGCCACCAGGCGGCGGGCGCCGGCGGCCTTCGCCGCCGCGAGGAGGTTGCGGGTGCCCTCGATGCGCACGCGGTTGGTAGCGGCCAGCGGATCGTCCTTGGCTTTGTAATCGAGCCGGGACGGCAGCGAGGTCAGCTGGTGGACGACGACCTCGGCCGCCGCCGCCTTCACGGCTGACTCCAGTGCCGCCGCATCGAAGACATCGCAGACCACCGCGCTCGCGCCGCCCTCGCGGATCTCCGCCGCGCGCTCCTCGCGCCGCGTCATCCCGGTTACCTCGTGGCCGGCCGCAACCAGACGGCGCACCAGCGGCCTGCCCATTGCCCCGCTCGCACCCGCTACGAAGACCCTCATTGCAGCACCTCCCTATTCAGACTGGTTACCGGCGTTCAGCCGTTCCGAGACCCGCGCCAGCCAGGCGGACGCAAGTCCGCCGAACGCGATCAGCAGCGTGTCGCCCCAACCGCGCCCCTCGCTCTTCGCTTCTCCCGTGTCGAAGGCGTGATTGACCGCGTGAAAGCCGTACCAGAGCGCACCCAGCCAGAGGATCGGTGCCCGCCACGACGGGCGCACGACCGCGATCCCGACGGCAACGCCGAAGGCGAGCATGAACGCCCCGACGTCGCCGACGTAGTGGGAGTTCTCGACCCCGTAATGGCCGATCTGGTCAAAGAAGGTGTCGGGCACGATCAGCGCCAGCAGTCCGGTGACGACGTGCCAGGCGGCGATGACGATAAGGACCGCTTTTAGCGCTTTCTCAGTCACTGAGCGGGTGCGTGACCAAGCAGATCAAGGACGCAGTGAGCGCGGCGTGCTCTCTGCACGCAAGCGAGCGAGGACGCCGATATGCGCAGTGTCACGCACCCGCTCAGAAGACGAAGATGCTCTCGCCGTAGTTGATTTGTTGTAGATCCTCGGCTGGTCGGCGATGAAGGTGCGCACGCAACCGTGGCTGGCGGCGTAATCGGGCACTTCGGGTAGCCGTGCACCGCGTAGCCGTTGTGCCAGTAGAAGGAGTAGTACATCCCCTCCGCGTTGTAGCCCGGTTCCTGGCGGTAGAAGGTGTAGTGGCCGGTGACCGTCGGAGTCGAGGGCTTGCCGGTCGAGACCGGGTAGATCGCGAACGGCTTGTCGCCCTTGCTGAGCACGAGGACCTGCTTGTCGAGCGGCACCTCGGCGTGCTCGCCGGCATCCGGGTAGCGACGCGGTAGCCGCCGCGGCCGCCGAAGGCGTCCTTGACCAGGCCCGCGCCGGCCCGCTCGGTGCGCGACATGCCGTTGACTTTGCGGTAGGCGAGCACCTCACGCCCGGTGCGCCCGTCGAAGCAACGCCCGCCGCCGGAGGCGTAGCCCATCTTCGCCATCGCCTTCTTGAAGCCCTTGACGACGTTGCCGCACTGGCCGGCGTGCAACGCCGGGAAGCTGACCCGCCAGCTCTTGCGCACGGTGCTGGCGGCGCCGAGCTCAGGTGTGGCGACGTGCTTGGCGGCGGCGGCGTACTTGCCGTCCTCGCGCACGACGATCGAGGCTTTGAACGCGCCGCTGTCCCCTTTGCCCTTCTGCACCGCGACCTGCCGGCTGAGCAGCTGGTGGCCATCGAGGTAAAAGGTCACCTCGACTTTCTGTCCCGAGACAAACGGCGCGATCGAGCCGGTCACCGGCACTGTCCCGTAGATCGGCGCCTTGCCACCCTTCAAATGCCCGACCTTGATCTTCAGGGCGGCGTCGGGTGGGCCGGTTTCCTTCGCGGCCACCGGCGCCGCCTGAGCAGCGCCGGGCAACAGGCACAGCGCGAGCAGGGCGGCGGGGGCGAGGCGGCGCTTCACGGCGC
>CAVPFX010000001.1:0-497438 GCA_963703895.1 uncultured Solirubrobacterales bacterium | reverse complement strand
AGGGCTCAGGCCTGTAGTGCCCGGTCTCGACAAGGCTCTTCAACTGTCGTGGTTGCATCCTGCGCTTCATATCGGCTCTCTACCCAGCAACCTTAGTAGTTGGTACTCGCACATCTGTCCAACGGTCGATTCGGTGCGGCCGCTTCAACTCCGCTATATGCGGGTTTCGTAGCGAATACCCTGTGCCTATGCCGAACGGGTCCACCCGCATCCTCCTCGTCGACGACGAGCAATCGATTCAGACGCTGCTCAGTACCCACTGCGCAAGGACGGCTACCACGTCACCTCCGCCCAGGATGGCCGCGAAGCGCTGCAACGCTTCAAGAGGCGCGCTTCGACCTGGTCATCCTCGACCTGATGCTGCCCAAGCTCGACGGCGTCGAAGTCTGCCGCGAGCTGCGCTCCCGCAGCCAGGTGCCGATCATCATGCTGACCGCGAAGGGCTCGGAGACCGACAAGGTCGCCGGGCTCGAGGTCGGCGCCGACGACTACATCACCAAGCCCTTCTCGATGCGCGAGTTCCGCAGCCGGGTCAAGGCGGCGCTGCGGCGCTCGCGCATGGCCGGCGAACCGACCGAGGAGGAGACGATCGATCACGGCGAGCTGAAGATCGACTTCGGCCGCCGCATGGTCACCCTGCACGAGGAGGAGTGCGCGTCACCTACGTCGAGTTCGAGATCCTCGGCGCGCTGGCCCGCTCGCCCGGGCGCGTGCTCAGCCGCGAGACCCTGCTCGAGCACGTCTGGGGCGACTCCGAGTACCGCGATCCACGCACCGTCGACGTCCACATCCGCCACCTGCGCGAGAAGCTCGAGAGCGACCCCAAGGACCCCGAGTTCCTCTTCACAGTGCGCGGCGTCGGCTACCGCTTCCGGGAGTAGCTCGTGCGGCGGTTCAGGCTGACTCGCGGGGCAACCAGATCATCATCGTCTCGGTGGCCATCGCGGCCGCGACGACGCTGATCATCTACGCTACACGGCCGTGATCGGCGGCCCCAGCGGCTCGAGCGAAGTCAAGGCCCAGATCCTCGCCGGCGGCGGCCCGGTCGCTGATCTTCGCCGGTGCCGGCGGCAGCTACTACGCGTACCTCGCCAGCCGCAGCATCCGCCGCCTCCAGGACGCCGCGCGCAAGGTCGCCGACGGCAACTTCGAAACGCCGATCCCGATCTCCGTCGGTCGGCCAGTTCGGCCAGCTCGCCCGCACCTTCAACGAGATGCAGCGCCGCCTCGCCGAGCTCGACAGCGCCCGCAAGCAGTTCATCGCCAACGCCTCGCACGAGCTGCGCACGCCGATCTTCAGCCTCGGCGGCTTCGTCGAGCTGCTCGAGGACGAGGACCCGAGCCCGGAGGAGCGGGCCGAGTTCGTGCACACGATGCGCGAACAGATCGTCCGCCTGACCAAGCTCACCGCCGACCTGCTCGACCTCTCCCAGCTCGATGCCGGCGCAGTGGCGATGAAGAGCAACAACGTCGACCTCGGCACCCTGGCCCGCGAAGTGGCGCGCGAGTTCGGGCCGCGGGCCGACCGCCGCGGCTCCCGGCTGGAGCTGCGCACCCCCGAGGAGCCGGTGATCGCCAGCGCCGACCCCGACCGCGTGCGCCAGGTCATCCGTATCCTGCTCGACAACGCCCTCACCCACACCCCCGAGGGCACCAAGGTGACCGTGACCACCTACTCCGTCAACCGCCGCGCCGAGCTGACCGTCTCCGACGACGGTCCAGGCATCCCGCGGCGCGTCCACAGCCGCATCTTCGAGCGCTTCTACACCGCCGACTCGGCCGGCGGCTCCGGGCTCGGCCTGGCGATCGCCCGCGAGCTTGCCCAGCGCATGGAGGGCCGCGTCGCGATCGCCTCGAGCAAGCGCTTCACCGCCTTCACGCTAGACCTGCCGCGCTCGCGCACGGCGGTCGCCGAGCCGACACCGGCGGCCGTACCCAGGGCTGCCGCGTGAGAGGTGCAGCGCAGTCGCCAAGGAGGGGGTCAAAACGTTGCCGTCCGCTTGGCGGCGCTGGTGATCGCTCTCGCAATCGCGGGCTGCGGTGGAGAGCGGCAACGAAACGGCGAGCCAGACGACGACGGTCACCGAGCGGCGCCACAGGTGGCCGTGCAGACCGCCGCACATGGCTTCGACGCGGCCAAGGTCTTCCGCGAGGCCTCGCCGGGAGTGGTCACGATCCGCTCGATCTTCCGCGGCGGCGGCGGTGCGGCCGAGGGCTCGGGCTTCGTGCTCGATGCCGACGGCCGCATCGTCACCAACGCCCACGTGGTCACCGACGAATCCAGCGGCTCGCGCAAGCCCGCCAAGGAAGTCTTCGTCGAGTTCCCCGACCGCAACACCGTTCCGGCGAAGATCGTCGGCTTCGACCCCTTCGCCGACGTCGCCCTGCTCGAGGTCGAGCCGGACGGCTTCGATCTGCACCCGCTGCAGCTCGGCGACGACAGCGAGCCTCGTCGTCGGCCAGCCGGTGGCGGCGATCGGCAGCCCCTTCGGCGAGCAGCAGTCGCTCTCGGTCGGTGTCGTCTCGGCGCTCGACCGCTCGGTCGAATCGCTGACCAAGTTCCAGATCGAGGGAGCGATCCAGACCGATGCCTCGATCAACCCCGGCAACTCCGGCGGCCCGCTGCTCGACGCCGGTGCCCGCGTGCTCGGCATCAACGAGCAGATCGAGACCAACTCCGGCTCCAACTCGGGTGTCGGCTTCGCCGTGCCGGTCTCGGCGATCAAGCGCTCGGTCGCCCAGCTGGAAGAGAAGGGCGAAGCCGAATACGCCTACATCGGCGTCGCCACCCAGGCGATCTACCCCCAGCTCGCCGACAAGCTCGGCCTCGACACCGACCACGGCGGCCTGCTCTCCGAAGTCGTGCCCGGCGGCCCGGCCGACAAGGCGGGGCTCGAGGGCGGCAGACGATCAGCTTGACCTTCCAGGCGATCCCCTACGAAACGGGCGGCGACGTGATCCTCTCGATCGACGGCCATCCGGTCGTCCGGCCCGACGATCTCGCCCGCTACATCTCGGCCCATCAGCCCGGCCAGACCGTGCACCTCGAGGTCCTGCACGACGGAGACCGCGAGCAGGTCAATGTGACATTGGGCAAACGACCGCAGGGCTAAAGCACGGGCGACCGCCGGGCGATGTAGAACTCCCCGATGCTTCAGGAAGTCTCACTAGGCCACAAGTCCCTCGCCGACTACACCCACATCGCCGGCAAGGAGACGATCGAACGGATTCGCGAGCTGGCGGAGCCGATGAAAGGCCATCGCGTTCTGCACGTCAGCGCCACCGCCTTCGGCGGCGGCGTCTCGGAGATCCTCTACACGATCGTGCCGCTGATGCGCGACATCGGCCTCGACGCCCACTGGCACGTGATCTTCGGCAAAGAGGAGTTCTACAACGCGACCAAGCTGCTCCATAACTCGCTGCAGGGAGCCCCGGAGACCCTGAGCGACTCCGAATGGGATCTGTTCGACGAGATCAACGCGATCAACGCCGAGGGCCTGCAGGGCGAGTGGGACACGGTGATCGTCCACGACCCGCAGCCGATCGGCCTGCACCGCGGCGCCAAGGAGAAGGGCCGCAACTGGATCTGGCGCTGCCACATCGACCTCTCCGAGCCCAACCCGGAGCCGATCGCCCGCCTGCTGCCGATGATCGAGGAATACGACGCGACCGTCTGGCACCTGCCGACCTATGTGCCGAAGGGCATCGACGGTCACAACGGGGTGAAGATCATCCCGCCGGCGATCGACCCGCTCTCGCCGAAGAACATGGCCTTCTCGCCCGACGACGCCGCCTTCGTCGCCCGCCAGTTCGGCATCGACGTCGACCGGCCGCTGCTGACCCAGGTCTCGCGCTTCGACCCCTGGAAGGACCCGATGGGCGTGATCGACGCCTACCGGATCGTCCACGAGCAGATCCCCGAGGTGCAGCTCGCCCTGGTCGGCTCGATGGCGACCGACGACCCGGAGGGCTGGGAGTTCTTCCAGCACACCTTCGAGTACGCCGAAGGCGACGAGGACATCAAGATCCTCAACAACCTCAACAACGTCGGCGCGATCGAGGTCAACGCCTTCCAGTCGCAGTCCGACGTCTGCATGCAGAAGTCGATCCGCGAGGGTTTCGGCCTGACCGTGACCGAGGCGCTCTGGAAGGGGCGGCCGACGATCGGCGGCAACGTCGGTGGCATCCCGCTGCAGATCAGCGACGGCGAGACCGGCTTCCTGGTCGACTCGCCCGAGCAGTGCGCGCAGCGCTGCCTCGAGATCCTCGCCGACCCCGAGCTGGGCAAGCGCCTCGGCCGGGCCGGCAAGGAACACGCCCGCAAGGAGTTCCTCTCGCCGCGCCTGCTGCGCGACTGGGTCGAGCTGCTGGCCGAGCTCGATACCTGAGCCCGGGCTACCGCGGCGTCAGCCGACCGCTTCGCGCAGCTCGCCGATGTCCTTGAGCTGATCGTCGACCCAGTCGCCCGGGTTGCGCGAGAAGACCAGCTCCTTGAGGTGCTGCGCCCGCAGCCGCCGCTCCTCCGGCTCCATCGTCAGCGCCCGGTAGATCGCGTCGGCCTGCTCCTGGATGTCGAAGGGGTTGACCGAGAGCACGGAGTCGGCGAGCTCCTCGTGCGAGCCGGTGTTCTCGGAGAGCATCAGCACCCCGTCGCGGGTATTGACCGCGGGTGCCTCCTTGGCGACCAGGTTCATGCCGTCGAAGAGCGAGTTGACCATCAGCAGGTCGAAGTGCTTGTAGCGGGCAACCGCCTCGGGGAAGTTCTCGTAGACCTTGAGGTCGATCGGCATCCAGTCGGTGGTGCCGTGGCGGTGGTTGACGACCGCGACCAGAGCGTTGATCCGCTCCATGTACTCGGCGTACTCGACCACGTCCTCGCGCGAGGGCTGCAGGTGGGCGATGAAGGTGACCTGTTCGCGGAACTCGGGGTGCTGGGTGAGGAAGGTGTCGAAGGCGGTGAAGCCGCGCAGCACGTTCTTGGAGAGGTCGGCGCGGTCGACGCGGATGATCAGGTGCTTGCGGCGGCGCTCCAGCACCTCGCGCTCGGCGGCGGCGACCTCGGGCGACTCCGCCGCCCGGCGCAGCCGCTCGGCGTCGATCGAGAGCGGGTAGGCGCGGGTGCGAGTCTCGCCGCCGGCGTGGCGGACGATCCCCTGGTCGTAGTCGACGTCGACCTCGAGCAGTTCGTCGCAGCAGCGGATGAAGTTGATGCAGTAGGCGTGGGTGTGGAAGCCGATGATGTCGTTGGCGAGCATGCCGCGGAAGAGCGCCTCGCGGATCCGGTTGGGCAGGATGCGCCAGCTGTCGGGCTGTGACCAGGGGATGTGGACGAAGTGGTGCAGGAAGGCGTCGGGCCGGGCTTCGCGGATCATTCCCGGCGCCGTGTAGAGGTGGTAGTCGTGCAGCATCACCAGCGGCCGCTCGCGCCCCTCGATCTGACCCAGCACCGCGTTGGCGATGTCGCGGTTGACCGCCTGGTAGCCGAGGTCCCAGGCGTCGAGCTCCTCTTGGCGGATGTCCGGCGCGTTGGAGAGGTCCCAGAGGTAGTGCTGGATGAACCAGAGGATCGGGTTGGCGATCACGTTGTAGAAGCGGTCGTAGGCCTCGGCCTCGGAGCCGACCAGCAGCACCCGGTAGTCGATGCCGTCGATCGAGAGCTCGACCGGGCCGCCGCGCTCCTCGGAGACGGCGACGTCCTCGTCGGTCATCGCCGAGGCGATCCAGAGCGCGTCGCGGTGGGAGACCAGGCCCGAAAGCGCGGTCACCAGCCCACCGCCGCCCCGCTGCACGGTGCGCTCCCCCGCCTCGTCGAGCTCGAACTGGGCCGGGCCGCGGTTCGAGACAATGATCAGTGGGTCGGAGGCTGACACGCGGTGCTCAGACTACCCAGAGTGGCAATTCTCTCCAACGCGAACGGTGCGGTGGGATAGGACGGGCACCCCTCCTCTCTTAACTTTTTTCGAAGAAGCCGGGGAGGGCTGTCGCCCGATGCTATGCCCGAAAAAAGTGCAAGACGTTCGGAGGGGTGCCCGTCCTATCCAGCGATCGGCTTGGGGAAGACATCCCAGAGCTGGGGGCTTAGTCGGGAATGCGTGTCCGGGTCCGTTGGTCTCAAGCTGGACTGGCGCTCCTTGGAGTCGCCGGAGTCCTCCTGGCGCTTCGGATCGGACCCAGCTTGCTGAAGCCGCCGGCGCCTGCTCCGCTTCCTGCTGACGTTGGACTGCCGCGGGTTGAAGCTCGTTCTGGTCCGGTGGTTTCGGAGCTGCGAGAGGACACGGGTTCTGGCAGAGGCTCGGACCCTGGGACCAAGCGGCGTCTCGGGCGGGTGGTGTCGGGTGGGGGTGCTCGGCGCCGTGCGGAGGCTTCTGAGGGCGAGACCTCAAAGCAGAAACCGCATCGACCCGTTGCCCGAAGAAGCGCGCAGCACAAGCCGAGCACCCCCACCCGACGACAGGACCCGCCCGCCGTCCGGTCGGTCCCTGAACCCGTCCCTCCGCCCGAATTCGTCCCTCCCCCGCCCCCGAAACCCCCGCCTGAACCCGCTCCCACCCCGCCTCCGCCCGACGACGGGTCGATGGAGTTTGCGCCGCACTAGCTATAGTCCCTCGCCGTTTTGGCAGCCCCACGTGAATACGAGCTGGTCCTGATGCTTGACCCCGGCCCAGATGAGGCCGGACGCGATGCGCTTGCGCAAGATGTGCGCCGCCGGATCGAGGGCAAAGGGACGCTCAAGCATGAGAACAAATGGGGCCTGCGCAAGATGGCCTACGAAATCGGCGGGCGAAACGAGGCCGACTACCGCTGGCTCCGCTTCGAGGCACCGACCGAGCTGCTCGACGAGCTCAACCACAACCTGAAGATCGCCGACGGCGTGCTGCGCTTCCGGATCTTCAAAGTCGATGCCGACGCGCCGGTAATGGTGCCGCCCACGGTTGCCGCTCCGGCGCCCGGCGCTTCACGCGACCGCGGTCCCCAGGGCCCGCCCCGCCCCGCGGTTGCCGCCGAGCCGGATTCCGAGCCGGCCGAGAGCAACGGCGACGCCGAGAGCGTCGACGCACCGGCCGCTCCCGCTGAGTAGCGCCGCTCAAGTCCACCGCTAGCCGACCTCGATCGGGGCTTCCGCTTGGAATTGTGCGGAGATTGCGGCTCCGAAGGGAAGAGTCGCGCCGCCAACGCTCTTAGACTGGAATCCAGACAACGATTCAGAGGAGCTGAGAGCCGTGGCAGCGTCGAATGTGAACGTAGTGGTCATCACCGGAAACCTGACCCGCGATCCGGAGCTGCGCCATACCGGTGGAGGCACGGCGGTTTGCGAGCTGCGCGTGGCCGTCAACTCACGCCGCAAGAACGGTCAGACCGGCGAATGGGAAGACAAGCCCAACTACTTCGACGTCAAGGTCTGGGGCGCGCAGGGGGAGAACTGCGCCAACTACCTCTCCAAGGGCCGCCCAGTCGCGGTCGAAGGTCGCCTCGACTGGCGCGAGTGGGAGGCCAAAGACGGCGGCGGCAAGCGGCAGAAGGTCGAGATCATCGCCAACTCGGTGCAGTTCCTCGGCTCGCGTGACGGCTCCGGTGGGGGTGGCGGCAACGAAGGCGGCGGCTTCAGCCCCAGCGCCGACGTGCCCGCCGACTCCTCCGACTTCGCCGGCGCGGCAGCCGGCGGCGGCGGTGGCGACGACGACATCCCCTTCTAGCCCAAGGCGCGAGGGGTCCGGGCTCGGGCTGCGATCTCTGTAGGATTGCCAGCCCGTATGGCTCGAACCAATGACTCGACTTCATCGACGCCCCGCCGCGGTCGTCGCGACGATCGCACGCGGCCGCGCAAATACACGCGGATCAACTCCGAGGAAGTCGACTACAAGGACCTCAACCTGCTGCGCCGCTTCCTCTCCGACAAGGGGAAGACACGCGGCCGCCGGGTCACTGGCCTCTCGCGCAAGCACCAGCGTCAGCTTTCCGTGGCGGTGAAGCGCGCCCGCGAGATCGCCCTCCTGCCTTACGTCGGAGAGCGCTGATGACGCAGGCCATCCTGCTCGAGGACGTTGAGCAGCTCGGCCAGCGCGGCGAGCCGGTCGACGTATCGCCCGGCTACCTGCGCAACTACCTGATCCCGCGCAAGCTGGCGGCCCCCGCGACAGCCGGGTGCGCTGGAGCAGGCTCAGCGTCGCCAGGCCGCGACCGAAAAGGCCGAGAAAGCCCGCGCCGAGCGCGAAGAGCAAGCGGCCTCGCTGCTCTCCAAGACCGTCTTGACGATCTACCAGCGCGCTGGCGAGGACGGCAAGCTCTTCGGCTCCGTCGGGGTCAAGGAGATCGCCGAGGCGATCCAGGACGCTCGCGATCTGCGCATCGACCGGCGCAAGATCCTCCTCGAGCAGCCGATCCGCGAGATCGGCACCCACATGGTCGAGATCGAGCTCGCCGATGGCGCCATCGCCACGGTGAAGACGATCGTCACCGAGGAACGCTGAGAGCGGCCGAGCGCCGTTAGGCTGCGGGGCATGGGCTCGCCTCGCTTGCCGACTCGTCTAACCCGGCGCGCCAAGGCGAGGACCCATTTCCACTGGGCGCGCTCGGAGCGGGCCACGATCGGCCTCGCCACCGTCGCGCTGGGAGGAGCAGGGGTCGTCCTCGCCGGCCAGTTCGGCCGCATGCTGCAGCGCCGCGCCCGCCAGGAGGACGACGGAGAGCGGCTGGTCGAAGCGGCACCCGCGGCCGCCATCGACACGGTCAGCGTCGCCGTCGGCGGCTATGACGAGGCGCCGCGTTCCGAAACCGTCCTCTTCAACCTGCTCGCCGGCTTCCTGGGCTCCTTCGCGCTGGTACGCCTCTCGACCCTTGGCATTCGTGACGAGTGGGGACCATTCCGCAACGTCAGCGTCGGCGGCCACCACATCCACCACTTCGTGCCCGGCATCGTGCTCGCTTTCGCCTCGGGCACGACCGCCCTCTTGACCGACGACGAGGCGCTGGAAGAGCGGCTCGCGATCACCACCGGCGTCGGCATGGGGCTGACCTTCGACGAGGCGGCGCTGCTGCTTGACCTGCGCGACGTCTACTGGACCCGCGAGGGGCTGCTGAGCATCCAGCTCAGCCTCGGCGCCACCGCGATTCTCAGCATCGCGATCCTCACTCAGAGGATGCTGCGGCGGGGCGAGCGGCGGCGGGAAGCGGAGGGATTGATTCCTCCGGCCCCCACCGACCTGATCGACCCGCGCGACTGAGCGACACGATCAGCCCGCAGGCGTGCAGGGGCGATCCACAGTGCCCGACAGGCGGCTGCCGTCGCTGAAGGTGTCCGTGGCCTTGACGAGCAGCCGGCCTTCGGGGCACTTGGCCTGCAGGTAGCTCTGCTGCTTGCCCTTGTAGGTGAACTTGCGACCCAGCTTCAGGGAGAGGTTGGTGACAGAGCCATAGCCGCCGGCGAGCTGCGGGAACTTTGCCGACGCCTCGAGTCCAAAGACCCCTTTCCCCGCTTTCGAGACCTCGGCCGGGATGACGATCGGGCCGGGGATCGGTGTCGCCAGGTAGGCGTGGATCAGGATCCTTGTCTTGCCGGCGGAGACACCGCCGTTGAAGGCGAGCAATCTGCCCGGGAGCGGAAATGGCGACTGTTCGGGCCGGGCAACCTCGAATTCGATCTTGCCTTCTCCCACAAGGGCCTCCCCGCAGTCGATTTCCGCGCCGCGAGTGTCGTCCGTTTCGAGCAGGCCCCGCCGGCAAGCCGGCAGGCCCCTGGCGTCGATCGCGACGTTCCGGTCGAGATCGAGAAGCAGCTCCTCGAGCGCCGGCGGATGACTTCCGTCCTCCATCCTCACCCGGCTGTCGATCCTCAAGCTGACACCTCCGCGCTGCTCCCTGGGCAGCTTCTCGGGAGCGAAGTGGGCGGTGAAGGCGGAGCGGATGCTGGGAGGAAAGCCGATGGAAGGCACTTCCGCCGCCGCTGTTGCGGCGACGGAAAGCGATGCGACTACAGCGAGCGCCCCGGTAAGGCGCCTTGGCACCCGGCGCCTAGCCCTTGGGCGTGCAGGCGCGGACCAGGCTGCCCGCCAAGCGAGTGCCGTCGCTGAAGACGCCCACGCCTTTGGCATCCAGGTGGCCATCGGGGCACTTGGCGAGAAGGTAGCTCTGCTGCTTGCCCTTGTAGGTGAACTTGCGGCCCACCGTCAGGCTGAAGCTGACCGGCGAGCCGTAGCCGCCGGCAATCTTGGGGACCGCCGCCACGGTTTTGAGGCCGTAGCGACCGTTGTGGATTTTGGAGACTTTGACCGTGGTAACGACCGCCGCTGAGACCGGTGAGGTCAGGTAAGCGTGAAGGTAGATCGTCGTCTTGCCACCGCTGGTGCCACCGTTGAAGGCGAGCAGGTCGCTTTTGACGATGAATGGGTTCTGTTCGGGGAACGCGACCTCGACGCTGGTCTTGCCTTCACCGATCAGCGACGACTTGCAGGCTGCCCTCGCCCCTTCAGTGGTCTGCGCTTGCAGCTTTCCCGAGCTGCAAGCAGGCAGCCCCTTGGCGTTGATCGCGCCGTTCTTGTCGGTTTCGATCACGACTTCCTTCACTGCCGGTGGATGCTCGCCATTCAGGGTCCTGATTTTGCCGTTGATGTTGAGGGTGATCGGCGCAAGCTCGTTCTTCGGCAGCTTCTGCGGGCTGAAGGATCCGTTTGCCGTCAATTCGAGGTTCCCGGCGATGACTTTGATCGGCTGGTTGACCCCCTTGGCCAGCGCGATCCCCGCCAGCGCGAGAACCAGGGACATTCCAACGGCGAGTACCAACGTCAATCGCTTGCTCACGGCGTCATCTCCTCCGGACGGCCGATCCCGATGCGGCCTGTGGTTTTGAGCTTCCCACGCAAGAAACTACCATGTACCGAAAGAGTGTTTAGAGCGTTTGTATGTTTTTTTTGCAAAAGAAAGGGCGGCCCGCTGGCCGCCCTTTCTTCCCCTTTTCGTCCTGAGAGATGAGTGCTTCGATCAGCCCTTCGGGGTGCAGGAGCGGACGAAGCTACCGGTCAGCTTCGTGCCGTCGGAGAAGACCGAGGTGGCCTTCGCGTTGAGGTGACCGTCCGGGCACTTGGCGAAGAGGAACGGTGTGTTATTGAAGCCGCGGTCGAGGGTCAGCGAGAATTCCTTCGCCGAGCCGTAGCCGCCGGCGATCTTGGGGATCGAGGCGATCGACTTGGTGCCGTAGCGGCCGTTGTGGATTTTCGAGATTTTGACCGTGGTGACGACTGCCGCCGAGACCGGTGAGCTCAGGTAGGCGTGAATGTAGATCGTCGTCTTGCCACCGCTGGTGCCACCGTTGAAGGCGACCAATTTACTTTTCGCGATGAAGGGTGCCTGTTCGGGGAATTCGACCTCGACGTTGGTCTTGCCGCTGCCGATGATCGCGTCCTTGCAGATCTTTTCCGCCGCTGCGGTGTCCTGCGCCTGCAGTTTGCCCGAGGTGCACTTGGGCAGGCCCTTGGTGTCGATCGAGCCGTTCTTGTCGGTTTCGACGATGATTTCCTTCACGGCCGGGATGTGGCTGCCATCGACCGTCTGGATTTTGCCGCTGACGTTGAGGGTAATCGGGCTCGGCTTGGTCTTCGACAGCGCCTTCGGCGTAAAGCCGCCGTTCAGGGTCAGCTTCAGATTCCCCGCCTGGACGATGGTCGGCTTCTCTGCCGTGGCGATGCCCGCTACCGCGACGGCGAGTGCCGCCCCGAGGGCCAGTGTCGTAATCAAACGCTTGCGCATGTGCTCTATCTCTCTCCTTTTGCGGCCCGGCCTTCAGTAGCCCCGGCCATCGAAAAGCCTTGGTCAATCCCTCCAATTCCCAAACTACCAGTCTCCTAATCTAGATAAACCCTGGCATTCACAGAAAAGAGCGGCTTAACCTGGGCGGTTTAGCCCTCCAGCATCGAAAGCCGCGTGCGCTCGCGCTCCTCGGCGGCCCCCTCGGGCCCCAGGAAGGGCAGGGTGATCCAGAACATCAGATCGGGCAGGCGGCTCGGCAAGCGGGCCGCCGCGCCGTGCAGGATCTCGCTGTAGAGGAGCTCGTTGATGCCGCCGGCCAGCGAGAGCGAGGTGATTCCCGGCAGCTCGACCGAGGTCTCGGCCCGGCCTGCGTCGAGGAAGCCGGTGAACTGCCGCAGGGCGGCATCGCGCCGCGCCAGCGCCTTGGGGCCGGCGGCGAGGACCTCGACGATCGCGAAGCGCGCCTCGTCCGGGTGCTCGGCAAGGTGTTTGAGCAGCTCGCCGAGGCCGCCGGCGACGCGCTCGGCCCAGGGCGAGCCCGGCTTGGACTCGAAGCCGCGGGCGGTGTCGCCGAGCAGGTTGCCGAGCAGCACATCATAGGTGGCGAGGAAACAGTCCTCCTTGCTGGAGAAGAGTTCGTAGAAGGTCTTGCGCGAGACGCCGGCGACGCCGATCACGTCGACCACCCTGGTCTCGGGGTAACCGCGCTCGGAGACGACCTCGATCATCGCCTGGAGGATGCGGGTGCGTTGGGACTCCGTCACGGCCTCCCGCGGCAACCCGTGCCGGCCCCTTGGCAGCCGCTCGCTCAGCCTAGCCGTGCGTCTACCTGAAGCCACTCCCAGACTGTAAACGAGAAGGCTGGGTCGCGCGACTTTCTGTACCCCGGAGTCTCCATTGGCGCCCCCCACATACAATCGCCGCCGTGCTCAGTGAGGCCGGAATAAGACCGCCTGCTGCCCTCGTGGCCGCGCTGCTTGCGGCGATCCTGATCGCCGCTTGCGGCGGCAGCTCGGAGAACGGCTCGGATCAGTTCCGCGATCAGACCGACAGCGCCACTCTCGATTTCGGCGAAGAGGGCAGCGAGGCACAGCTCGAGGAAGGAGCCGATGCGGTCCAGGCCTTTCTCACCGCCCGGGCGGCGGGCGACTGGGACGCCGCCTGCGCCCAGCTCGCGCGCCCGATGCTGGCCAAAATCGAGCACCTGGCGATCTCGGCGACCGAACTCGAGGACAAGTCGTGCCCCTCCTTCCTCGGCACCTTCACCCGGCTCTCCGCCAAGGAAAAGAAGGACAGCACGGAGGTGGACGCCGGCAGCTTGCGCCAGCAGGGCCGCGAGGGCTTCCTGATCTACCACGGGGCCGGCGAAGCCGTCTACGCGATGCCGCTCAACCGCGAGGGCGACGTCTGGAAAGTGGCCTCCCTCACCCCCGAACTTCTCAGCTGAGCGAACCAGCCGATCGAATACAATCGTCAGCGGTGACCAGGGAAGGGAAACGGCCGCTCGCGGTCTTCATCGTTGCTGTGCTTGTGACGGCGCTGCTTGCCGCTTGCGGCGGTTCCGATTCGGACTCGACCGATTCGGACTCAACCGAGGCAACGACAACGAAGAGCGACTCGACGGCGACCGCCACCACCCCCCAGAACGGCGGCGATTCCCAGGGAAGCAACGGCGGCCAGAAGCAAAGCGGTGGCCAGGGCCAGAGTGGCTCCAAGGACGACCAGTCCGGGGGCCAACGGAGCGGGGGCGGAGCTCGGGCTCGAAGGACGTTGCCGCTCCTCTTGCGGTTTCGGGCGGGGGCTCGGCACAATTCCGCAGCAAAGGCGGCGACAACAGCATCCAGGAATTCGGTGAGGAGAGCGACGAATCCGAACTCCAGGAAGCGGCCGAAGTCGTGCATGGCTTCTACGTCGCCCGGGCCCAGGAGGAATGGAGCAAGGCTTGTTCCTACCTCGCCAAGTCGAACATCGAACAGCTTGAACAGCTCGGCTCGCAATCGCCCCAGCTCAAAGGCGCTGGCTGCGCGCCAGTTCTCAAGGCCTTCACCCGCCCACTGCCAGCCGCCGTACAGAGGGAAATCACCACCGTCGACGCCGGCAGCTTGCGCCGCGAAGGCGAACAGGGCTTCCTGATGTACTTCGGCGCCGGCCACACCGCCTACGCGATGCCGCTCAGAGACGAAGGCGGCAGCTGGAAGGTCACGGCCCTCTCAGGCACCACCCTCGGCTGAGCCCCGGGTCCGCCGGACCGGTCAGTCGCCGAGCCAGACGACCTGATCGCGACTCGGGCCGACGCCGACCAAGTGGATCGGCACGCCGACGAACTCGGCGATGTAGTCGAGGTAACGCCTCGCCTCCGGGGGCAGGTCGGACTCGCTGCGGCACTGCGTCAGGTCGGCATCAAACCCAGGCAGCTCCTCGTACTCCGGCGTCGCCGAGTGCAGGATCGACTGGTGGTAGGGGAAGCTGTCCAGCAGCGCGCCCTCGCGTGAGCGGTAGCGGACCGCCACCCGCAGGGTGTCGATGCCGCTGAGCACGTCGAGCTTGGTGATCGCGAGCGAAGTCATCCCGTTTAGGCGCACGGCGTATCGGAGCGCCACCAGGTCGATCCAGCCACAGCGCCGCTCGCGTCCCGTCGTGGTGCCGTACTCGTGGCCCTTTTCCACCATGTAGCGGCCGGTGGCGTCTTCGAGCTCGGTGGGGAAGGGGCCGGCGCCCACTCGCGTCGCATACGCCTTGGCAACGCCCCAGACCTCCTCGATGTCGCCTGGGGCGATGCCGGCGCCGACCGTGGCCGCCCCGGCGATCGGGTTGGAGGAGGTGACGAAGGGATAGGTGCCGTGGTCGAGGTCGAGCAGGGTCGCCTGCGCGCCCTCGAAGATCACCGTTTTGCCGGCGTCGAGCACGTCCCAGCAGAGCCGCGATGTATCGGCGATGTGGGGCTCGAGGCGGTGGCCGTAGTTGACGTGTTCCTCGGTCATCGTGTGCAGGTCGAGGCGCGGGTCCGGCGCGTCCTCGATCGCGCCCTCGGCGACGCTGCCCTCCCCCGCCTCCTTGCGCAGCTTGCGGCGCTGCACCGAGAGCTCGCGCAGCGCCTGCTGCTTGGGCGCCATCGCGGTGCGGATCTTGGCGCGGAGGATCTTCTCGTCGAGCAGGTCCTGGACGCGGATGCCGAGGCGCAGCGCCTTGTCGGCGTAGCAGGGACCGATGCCGCGGCGGGTGGTGCCGAGCGAGAGCTTGCCCAGCTTCACCTCCCCCGCCGTGTCGAGTAGCACGTGGTAGGGCATGATCAGATGCGCGTTGGCGGAGATCTTGAGGTTGTTCATGTCGACCCCGCGGCGGCGCAGGCCGTCGATCTCACCGAGCAGGATGCGCGGGTCGAGCACGACGCCGTTGCCGATCACGCAGGCCTTGTCCGGATAGAGGATCCCGGAGGGGATCAGGTGGAACTTGAACTCCTCGCCGTCGCGGACGATCGTGTGGCCGGCGTTGTTGCCGCCCTGGAAGCGCACGATCGCATCGGCACGCTCGGCAAGCAGGTCGGTGACCTTGCCCTTGCCCTCATCGCCCCACTGGGCGCCGACTATGACCAGCCCTGGCATGACCGGGGCATTGTGCCGGTTCGGTCGGCTAGGCGACCTTGCCGTAACGGCGGTCGTCGCCGAAGAGCGGCACCTCGTCGCAAATCTGGCTCAAGCGCGAGACGGTGCGGCTACCGATCTGCTCCTCGAGCTTCCTCGTGCGGAAGGTTGGTCGTGACCAGGACCGAGCGCTGCGCCTCGTAGCGCTCGTTGATCAGCGCGTAGAGCTGCTCGAGCACCCAGTCGCTGCGTTTCTCGGCGCCGAGGTCGTCGATGTGGAGCAGGTCGACCGAGGTCAGGCGCTCGAAGAAGGCGAGGTAGGAGTCGCCGCCGGGCTCGGAGTCGTAGGTGCGGCGAATGCGAGCGAGCAGCTTCGGCAGCGAGTAGATCGCCACCGAGTGGCCGGCCTCCAGGGCCATCTTCGAGACCAGCATCGCCAGCGTCGTCTTGCCGGTGCCGGTGTCGCCGAAGAGCCACAGCCCCCGCCCCGCCTCGAGCCGCTGATCGAGCTCGTCGACGAAGCCGCGCACCTCCGCCAGGGCGGCCTTGGTCTGCAGGTCGCGGGCCATGTCGGAGACCGGTGGGCGGTCGAAGGAGACACCGCGGTAGCGCGGTGGGATCACCGAGGCGACGCCGCGCACGCGGCCGCGTTTAAGCCGCGGAGCGCGGCACTCGCATTCGCGCGCCACGTCCTCGGGGCCGAGGATCCAGCCGGAGCCGTCGCAGACGCCGAGCGGGCAGGCGACTTCGCGGAAGGGTTCGCTGCGGGCGATCGCCATTAGAACTCCGGCCCGACGGCGGCCGCGTCGTCGATCGGCGGGCCCTCGCCGACGGGCTGTTCGATCGGCTGGTCCTGGCCGGCGTAGTCGGCGAACTTGGGGAAGCGGTCGAGGAAGACCAGCTTCGGCGAGGCGATCGGCCCGTTCCTATGCTTGGCGATGATCAGGTCGGCGAGGCCGTCGGGCTCGTCTTCGGGATCGCGGTAGTAGTCCTCGCGGAAGAGGAAGGCGACGACGTCGGCGTCCTGCTCGAGGTTCCCCGATTCGCGCAGGTCCGACAGCATCGGCTTCGGCGGGTGGCGCTGCTCGGGCGCGCGCGAGAGCTGGGAGATCGCCAGCACCGGCACCTCGAGCTCGCGGGCGAGGATCTTCAGCCCACGGCTGATCTGGCCGACCTGCTCGACCCGGTTGGCGCGCGGGTCGTCGGTGCGCATCAGCTGCAGGTAGTCGACGATGATCAGCCCCAGCCCGCCCTTGTCCTGTTCTTGGGCGTGCAGGCGGCGCGCCTTCGCCCGCAGGTCGAGCACGCCGAGGTCGGAGGAGTCGTCGAACCAGAGTGGCGCCTGCTCGAGCTCGTTGCAGGCCCGCACCACCTTCGGCCAGTCCCTCTGGGAGACCTGGCCCTTGCGCAGCTTGTCGCCGGAGATCCGCGCCCGGCAGGCGATGAAGCGCTGGGCCAGCTCGACCTCGGACATCTCGAGCGAGAAGAAGGCGACCGGTTGGTCGTGTTTGACGGCCACGTTTTCGGCGATGTTGGCGACGATCGCGCTGTTGTGGACGATGATGTCGTCGGCGACGAAGTTGCGCAGCCCCGGCACGTCGAGGTCGTAGGTCTCTTCTTCGCCCACGTACTCGACCGACTCGACCTCGTCCCACCAGATGTCGGAGTCGCAAAGCTCCTCCAAAGCCGGAGAGGCAACAGCGGTTGTAAGTTCGCCGACTAGTCCACGTGAGGGCGCCCGTTCGCCCACATGCCAGTTGTGATTGCGGGGTCGGCCTGTCAGCTCGCTGACGTCTGCCCAGGAACGATCACCCTTGGCGAGAACGACGTCGTCCCAGATCTCCGGGGGCAACGTGTCCGTATTCGTTGACCGCGGCGCAGCGGCAAGCCGCTCCAAGACCTCGGCCTGTTTCTCTTCCTTGCCGGGAACGGGAACGAGCTCGCAGAACCTGCGCAGGCTGTCCTGCGACGTGATCCGGATCTCCCGTGCAACTTTGCCAGTCCCGTCATACACGGGGCGCTTCAGCGTCCGGATCGTCGCCACAATGCCAAGCCTGAGCAGTAGGTGCTGGACATCCCGAGCAAGCCGCTCGCTGATCGTCGTGTAGCCAATCTGCGCCAACCGGTCACTGCAGTACACGTGCCCGTCGCAGGCGTACATGACACCGAGGAACCGTGCGAGCTGCTCATCGCTGAGTCCAAAGATTGCGTCCGGGACGAACTTCTCTCCGGAACGGAGTCCCATGAGCCCGTGACCGCGCAGCATTTTCGTGACCGGATTTCCTCCCGGTCGGTTGCCTGAACTTAGATACGAGCTTCCGGTGGCATCTGGACGAGACGGCTTGAACCAAACGTCATATTTCTGGGCGGCTTCCTCCACTACTGCGGCGACACCGGAGGCCGAGCCGTAGCAGTAAGCCGGAGTCTCGCCTCCAATTGATCCATCGGCGATGAGCGCGGCGAGCAGGACGACCTCTGCGTCTGGAAGCTCGGTATTCAAGCCGAGCCTAGGGAGACGGCGCGGGACCGCCACCCTCACGCCGGGTTCGACATCGCCGAGCTCCTGCCACCCAGAGTTGGTCAGAACTGGGTGGTTGGCGGTGGCCTCCGTCCACCTACCGAGGCGCGTCGTCAACCGATAGACCTTCTTACGGCCGTTGCACTCCATCGCCGCGACCTTGGCTGGCTTCATCTGAAGATCGGGGCCAAGAGAGGCAACCCACACCTCATCGCCTTGAGTGTGAGCCGCAAAGAGCTCGTCCACTCGCCTTCGGGCGCCGGTCCGAGGGTCATACACCAGACTTTGTGCGCTCTGGCACTTGCCCATGGCCGGGCGTGCGGCCACGATGATCAGGTTCCCTGGCTGGAACCCTCCCGTGATCGCGTCGATGTCGCGGAAGCCCGAGGGCGTGCCGGTCAGTTCCGCCTCGCCGGTGGAGAGCTTCTCGAGCCGGTCGACCTCGCCGTGGAGGATCTCCGAGAGCAGTTTGAAGTCGCTCGCCTGCTCTTTGTGGGCAACGTCGAAGAGCAGCTTCTCGGCCCGCTCGGAAAGCTCGCGCGGCTCGCCGTCGCGCTCGTGGACCCAGCCCTGGATCTGCTGGCCGGCGCCGAGCAGGCGGCGCAGCAGCGAGTTCTGCTGGACGATCTCGGCGTAGTGCTTGGCGTTGCCGGCAGCCGGGACCTTGGCGGCGAGCTCGGAGACGTAGTGCTTCCCCCCGCCGCCTCGATCTGGTTGCGCTGCGTTAGCGCCTCGGTGACGCTGAGCTCGTCGACCGGCTTGGAGGCCGCGTAGAGATCATGGACGCAGGTGAAGATCGCGCCGTGCTTCTCCAGGTAGAAGTCAGCGGCGTTCAGCTTCACCTCGTCGATCACCCGGGTCAGTGTCGGCTCGGAGACCAGCATCGCCCCCAACACCGATTCCTCCGCCTCGATGTTCTGCGGCGGGACGTGGGCTGTGGGAGCGGAGGCCATCGACTTAGTTAAGGGCCCGGCGCGGCGGCAACCGCCCGGAGACTCAAGAGAATCAGACGCCGGCCGCCCGCCTCAGGGACGTCCGTGCAAATTGAGAGGAAAGATCAACGAGCGCAGCATGCTCTCGAGGGAAGAGGAACCGATGAAGCAATCCTCATCCCAGATCGAGGACCAGGCTGAGAGCATCGTCGATCGATTCCAGCTCGCCGAGGGAGAGGTGCGCCACGTGATCGCCGAGCCGGGTAGCGTCGACCGCGCCAACCATCTCGCACAGCACACGTGTGATTTGGCCGTCCAGCACTATCTCGGGGTGAAAGGTGGCGGGCGGAGTCGAGCGGGAAGTTGGACAGACGACCGCGGTCGAAAGCCCCAGCAAGTCATCCGCCTGGACGACGACCGCGTAGCGCGGGCCATGCTGGACATGGCCCCGTCGTCGGGGCAGCTTGATCGCGCGAACGTCACCCCGGACCACGGAGCTCCTCCATCAGCTCGCTGACTTCGCGGGCCTCGCTGAGGTAGTCGGGGTCAGCCATCAGACGCCTTGCCTCCGCTGCAAGCCCGCGCCGGCGCCGCTCTCGCAACGCCGCCTCCAGGATCGCTTGACGAGCAGCCTCCGCCTTCGTGATCCCTCGTCTGCGCGCTAGTTCCTCGAGGGCACGAGCACCCTCGCTGCCGAGGCGAAGCGAAAGCGGTGGAGGTGTCGGGGCGATGTCCCAGAGGGTAGCGCGATTTGCGCTACCCAGCAGCCAAAAGGCTTGCTGGTGGCTATCTGCTCTGTTCGAAGCTGTGCTGGTAAGTCGTTGCGGGGCCGGAGCGGCCGATCGGGCTGAAGGGCGCCTGCTGGAAGCAGCCGGGGGCTGGGACCGCAGCCGAATCGGTCTGTGAGGCGAAGGCGTACTTGCGCAACGATTCGAAGAAGGACTTCGAGGTTTTTTCGTTGTCCGCGGCGCTCTTTTTGCTCGCCGCTGTGCGTTCCGCGAAGGCAGGGTCTTTGTACGCTTCCGGATCCAGCGTCGCGGTCACGCCAGCCGTGCAGCCGCGGGTATCGAAGCTCGGCAAGCCCGTGGCGAGGCTCTTGGAGGCGAGAGGCTGCGGGTAGGCGTTGGTCCGGCCGGTGGTGGTCCGGCTCGGATAGGTCGCCAGCGATTCCGGGGTGAACGGGCCCATCGCGCGGAGATAATGGACGTGTTCGCCAGCGGCGTTTTCTTCCGTCAGCTTGGCGTTCGAAATCGAGGCGATGTTGGCCATCGTCGCGGTCAGCTCGTGCTTGTAGAGACCGAGGCCGGTGATCACCGGGTTGAGGTTGCGCAGGAAGGGGTCGACGGCACGCAGCAGCGGCGGGAACTGGTCACGGAAGAGCCTGCGCGCGGCGGGGAAGCCGGTCGGGGCGCGATCGATCACCGGTTCGAGGCCTTCGAAGAAGCCCTTTGCTTCCGGCGCCAGCTTGGAGAAGGCGATCAGGGTCGGCGAGAGCTGTTCGGCGACCGGGACCAGCTGCTTCATCACCGGATCGGCATTGAGCGAGAAGCTCTTCAGCCGGTCGAGCGTCAGACGCGACTCGTCCTGGAAGGTGGGGAAGGCGCGGAAGAGCGCTTCGATATCGCGGTCGCGGGCGGCCGTGGTGCTGAAGACAGCGTTGGAGCTTTGGATCAGGCTGGCCAGCTCGCCTTGGCGGCCGCGCAGGGCACGCAGCGAGGTGGCGCCGTTGCGGAAGAGCTGCTTGACCGCGAGCCGCTGGCTGTCGAGGACGCGGAAGAGGCGGTCGAAGTTGGTGAAAGCCGGTTCGAGCTCGCCAAAGGCGTAGGAGAGGCTGGCGCCCTGGCCCTCGATCGAGAGCGCGGCTTCCTGCTGCCAGGTCTGGAAGGCAGCGCGGGTTTTGGCGTCGAAGGTACGGAAGATCTCGTCGAGCTGCACCGATTCGGCGATCTGCGCGTTTGGCAGCGTGCCACCGTCGGCGAGCACGGGTCCGTCGCGGTCACCCGGGGTAAGTTCGATGTAGGTCTCGCCGAGCAGCGTCTTGGTCCGCAGCACCGCGCGCGTGTTGGCCGGCAGCGGACCGTACTTGTCGTCGATGTCGACCTTCGCCATCGCCTGTTCGCCGTTGGGGGCGAGGACGATGTCCTGCACCTTGCCGACCGAGACGCCGGAGATGCGCACGTCGGACTGCTGGGCGAGCTGGGTCGCCTCCTTGAAGGGAACGTTGATCTCGTACGGCTTGGCCTTGAACGGGGTCGGCCCGCCGAAGGTGATCCAGAGGAAGAGCAGGATGCCGAAGCAGGAGAGCGCGAAGCCGGCGATCACCAGGAGCTGGGTTGTGCTGGGGGCGCGCTTGCTCATTCTGTTTCAGGTCCGCAGTCGTGGCCCGGGAATGTGGGGTCGGAGGCGATCGGGGGGAGCTGGCCCTTGCGAGGGACGTTCGCTCCGTTGAGCAGGGAGGAGACGTAGGGCTTGTCGGTTGCAAAGCCGTAGGCGAGGCTTGTCCCGTTGCAGGAGATCATCACCAGGCCCCTGTTGATTGGACCGGCGGGGTCCTCGAGGTTGAAGGTCGCGTTGAGATCGTGGTTGAGCCAAGGCAGGTAGAAGAGGTAGCTCTGCCTCGAGCCTTTGGGCTTGTAGGCAAGCTCGTTGAGGAAGCTGTTGAAGGCGCCGAGCGCGTTGCCGAAGCTGCGCACGGACTTGCTGAAGTCATCCGAGCCCTGCCTTGCGTGCGTCAGCACCGGCCGGATCTGGCGGGTGAAGGGTCGGATTTGAGTGCGGATCGGTTCGACGGTCTGTTCAAAGAGCCGCTGGTTGGCCTTCAGCGCCGGCTTCAATGCCTGCGCCTGCGGGATCAAGCCGAGCAGAGCCGGGCGGGCCGTCTGGGAGAAGCGATTGGCGCTGGCGAAGGCCGATTCGGCCGCGGTCAAGGTCGAGGGGAATTCAGTGAGGATTTCCTGGATCGAGGCCTGCTGGTTGGCAAAGTTGCCGAGCGCTCCCTTGGAGGAGGAGACCCAGCGTTCGATCTGGGCGTCATGGCGACCCAGCTCGGTGGTCAGCAGGCCGAAGTCGTGGATCACGTTGGCGAGCGCCACCCGGCGCTGGGCCACCGCCCGGTTGAGGTCGGCGACGTAGTGCGCGAAGGGCTGCAGGCGGCGGAAGGCGTTGCCGAGCTGGCGGCCACGGCCGCCGATTCCCTGGGCGCCACCGGCGACGAGCAGCTGGATGTACTGGCGGGTGTCGGCGTCGAGAGTGGCGAGGAAGGCGTCGAGGTTGACGTTGGGTTCGGTCTGCGAGAGCGGGAAGTTGTGGCCGTCCTCGATGTGATCCTTGCCATCGCCCGGATCGATCTCGACGACCATGTCGTTGAGATTGGTTTTCGGCCGCAGCAGCAGGTTCGCGTTGGGGTGGATCAGCTCCATGTACTTGGGCTCGATGTCCATGCCGACGACGGCGTGGCCGTCTTCGAGATCGACCGAGGTGACCTTGCCGATCTGAATGCCGGCGATGTCGACCGCCTGGCCCTGCCCCGGGGTAACCGCCTGGGCGGTGGTGAACTCACCGGTGATGTGCTCGAATTCTTCGCCGACCACCGGCACCCAGGAGGGCAGCGAGGCCTTCTGCTGGGTGAAGATCCAAAGCGTCATCACGATCCCCACCGCGGCGAGGACGAAGATCGCGATCGTGTCTTTGCTGCGGCCGCGCGACTGGCGCGAGAGCGACGAGCGGAAGTGCGACCAGCGGCTCATGGGCTCACCACCGCGGGGCTGGGGGCGCCGACTCCACCGAGGCCGGCGTTGACGTCGGGAGCCGGGTTGCGATCACAGCGCACGTCCGGCTTCTTCGGCGGACGGCCGCCGAGACGCGGCTGGGTGCCGAGCACCGGGGCGATCGTGTGGGCGAAGTCCTGTTTGTCCGTGGTCAGGTTTCCGTTCGGGTTCGTCTGTTCGACGAGCAGGTTGCCGCCGCCGGGCTGCACCCGCAGGAAGGGACCGTTGCCGTCAAAGCTCTGTCCCCAGCCGGCAAAGTTGACGAGCGTGTAGAGGAACTCGCGGTAGTTGGGCTGACCGGTGCTGAACTGATCGTTGATCACCTGGTTGCCGGTCGGGACCAGCACTTTGGTCGTGCAGAGGCTGATCCGGTTGAGCTGGGGCAGTGCCACCGCCTTGCCCGCCTGGGCGGCGCCGGCGAGGCCGGGCGTAGCTTCGCGCAGCAGCTTCGCCGTGCCACCGGCCTCTTTGCCGGAGAGCAGCGGTCGTACCTGCTGGAGCCAGGGCTTGCCGGCCTTGATCAGGCCCGGCAGCTCGGCGACGGCCGGGTTCAGCTCGATCGCCCAGGCGCGCAGCGGCGGCAGTGCCTGGTTGAGGCTGACCAACGAGCTGTGGAAGTTCTGCAGGGTCGGCGCCAGGCGGTGGACCGTGGTCGAGAGGTTGGCCGATTGCGCCGCGAGGGCGCCGGTGAAGACGTCGAAGTTGACGATCAGGCCCTTGAGGTCCTCCTCGTTGCGGGCCAAGGCGCTGAAGGTGCGGCTGGTGCCGGCGACGAGGCGAGAGAGATCGCCGGGCTGGGTACCGAGCAGAGCATTGGTGACCTGGGCGCTGTAGCGGCCGGCGTCGCCGCCGTAGCGGAGGCCGCCGTTGAGCCCTTCGGCGCCGGACTTTCCGTGCACCTCGGGCAACTGACCCACGTCTTCTGCAGCGGTCGGCTTGTGGGTCAGCGCCGTGCCGTAGCCCTCGAGCAGGCGGCTGAGGTCGGCGCGCACAGGGGCCTGCAGGGCGGTGAGGACTTCGTCGATCTGGACCCAGGTCGAGGTGTGGCTGACCGGAATCGTCTCGTCGCTGTCCAGCTCCGGCGCGCTGGGGCTGCCGGGCGAGAGGTCGATGAAGAAGTTGCCCTCGAGGAAGATGCGCGGTCGGATCGCGGCGAAAGCATCGTCGTGGATCGGCTGGCCTTTGCCTTCAACCGTGAAGGTGACCGTGGTGGCGTCGCCGTCGCGTTCGGTCGAGATCACGCGGCCGACGTCGACGCCGGCGATCCGCACCGGCGAGTTGGTGGCGATGTTGACCCCGTTGCTGAAGGTGGCCTTGAGCTCGTAGCCATAGCTGGTGAAGGGCACGTGGCCGGTGAAGGCGAGGTAGGGACCGATGGTGAAGATGAGGATGAAGATCACCGCGATCATGGCGTTGCTCGGCCGCCACTTGAAGCGACTGTTTGTCGCCCCCGCCCTGGTGTCTCTCTCCGGCAGCCGGCCCATTACTTTTCCTCTTCCCCGAGCTGCTTTTTGGACTGTCCAGCGGTGACGATGCCGTCATTGCGAGACGTATTGCCGATCCTGGTCACACCGTTTTCAAAGCGCTCGTTTCCAGCCTCGCACTCTTTTGGCTGGCCCGGAGAAGCGGTGTTCGGATAGGGATTGCTGTGCAGATGGTTGAGGCGATCGACCGAGCTGTCGTTCGCCGGTGCCGAGGCCTGGCCGCCCTCGTTGTTCGCCCCTTCCGGAGGCTGGAAGGAAATCGCGTTGATCCAACCGCCGAGTCCGTTGTCTTCGCTGGAAGCGTTGGAGAGGTTGCGGAAGGCGACGCTCAAGTAGTTGCAGGTGGTCTGGGCGGGGGCGATGAAGCGGATCGCCGGGCCGAGCAGTTCGTTGGTGTCGATCAGCAGGTCGAGCCCGTTGAAGACACCGGTCGACTGCTGGAAAGCGAGCAGAGCGTCGGCGGTCGGCGGCAGCTGTGCGTTGAGGCTGGGCGAGCGGTTGAGCGCGGGGATGCCAGCGCGCAGGGCGGCGGCGATCGTCGGCGAGGTTTCTCCCAGCACCTTCGCGCCCGGCTTGAGGGCGGTGAAGAAGCGTTCGGAGTCGTGGAGGAAGGGCCGCAGGGCGGGCAGGTCGGCGGTTGCCGTGTCGAGCGTCTCCGGGCCTTTGGAGATCGTTTCCTGGATGTAGGGCCGGGAGACCCGGGCGAAGGCGGCGAAGGTGCGATCGAGCGCGGCGAACATGCTCGCCTGTTCCTCCGCCACCGGCGCAACCGTCGCCGAGAGCGCCTCCAGGGCGCGCCAGAACTCGCCGAAGCCGGTGCTCGGGGCGACCAGGTTGGCAAGGGTCGGCTCGCTGTTTTCGGCCAGCATGCGCAGGGCGACGAAGGCGTTGTTGATCTGCGGCCCGCGGCCGGCGAGGGCGTTGCCGAAGCCGGCCAGGCCGCGCTGGATCGATTTGCGCGTCTTCTCGTCGAACATGTCGAAGAACTGATCGATGTCGACCGGTTCCGGGCGCGCCGCCTCGACCGGGATCGTGTCACCGGCAGTGAAGCCCTTGCCCGAGTCGCCGGGAACGATCTGCAGGTACTTGAGGCCGAGCGGCGATTTCGGCCGGATGATCATCGTCGAGTTGTCCGGCAGCGGTTCGACGTTCTTGTCGAGGCTGAGGTCGAGTTCGGCCGCCACCTGACCGTTGCCGGTCTGCACCGGCACCACCGACTTGACCACGCCGACGCGGGCGCCACCGATCCGCACCTCGTTGCCCTTGACCAGGGCGTTGGCGTTGGGAACGCGGGCCTTGAGGTTGTAGGTCGAGACGAAGGGCAGGCCGTTGTTGGCGTTGTAGGCGAGGAAAACGGCGACGATGATGACCAGCACGGTCACCGCCCCGACGATCACCGGGCTGCTCGCCACTCCCTGTATGCCGCTGCGATTTCTCATGGGCCGAGGAGGTAGTCGAGGAGGGCCCGCTGCCGCTGCGCCGGCAGGGCGGTCTTCGCACCGAGCTGGCGACCCTGGGCGATCTCGGGTGAGGTCGGGCTAAGCGGAGTGGAGGGGGTCACCGTGGTGGAAGGGGCCCCGGGCCGGGCCAGGGTGCCGCCGATTTCGCCCGCTTCCTGTTCTTCCTGTTCTCCGAGAAGTTCGTATAGCTGCGCGCTCGAAGCCGACGAGCTGGAGGCGAACTGTCCCGTGAACTTGGCCGAGCAGCCGCTCGCTTCGACTTCGTATTCGAGGCAGTTGGTCAGTGTTACGAGCAGGCGGGTGAAGTGGCCGTATTTATCGAAGCCGTTATTGGCGGCGGTGCCGCTGTAGATCAGGTCGACAAGGGCATCGAAGCCTTTTGTTTCCTTGGTGCTGGCGAAGAATTCAGCCAGCTTCGTGGTCGGGTTGGCGCCGGTGCGGGCGAGCTGGGTGGTCTTGCGCACGACCGGGTCGGCGGCGCGCAGGGTCGGTCCGGCTTCTTCGCCGGTGGCGCCGAGCGACTTCAGCGCCACGGTCGAGGCGGCCGAGAACGGGGTCAGCAGGCGGGTGGCTTCGGTGAACGAGGGCGCCGCCTTGCCAAGGGCGGCAAAGGTCGGCGTGGCGGCGTCGGAGAAGCCCTGCAGGCTGCGCATCGTGGTGCGGAACTCACGCAGGAAGGCGGGGAACTTCTGCAGCGAGGCTTCCAGATCAGAGCCGCGCTCGGTCGTCGCCTGGGCGGCGGCGCCGGAGTTGATGAAGAAGCCGGCGACGCTGGCGCGTTCGCGCGAGAGCGGGCCAAGGATCTGCTCGGAGTCAGCGGCAAGCTGGGTCAGCTGGTCGCGCTGGTCGTTGAGGATGCCGAGCAGCTTGTCGACGTCGCGCAGGGCCGGGTTGGCGCGCTTGACCGCCCCCTCGATATCGGCGCCGCGGCCGGCGAGGCCGGCGCCGAGTTCATTGAAGATCAAGCGGAAGCGCTGCGCGTAAGGCAGTTTGTTGATGTCGTTGATCAGATCCGGGTCGACGCTGGTGCTGTTGTTCTCAAGCGGCAGCAGCACCTGGCCGGAGCCAGGCTGGTCGTCGGGGATTTCCTTCAGCGGCGGCGCCGGCTCGGCTCCCGGCGCCCGCGGCAAGGTCGGGCGACAGTCGACGAACTTCTCGCCGATCAGCGACTGCGGCCGGATCTGGCAGCTGGCGTCGCTGCGGAAGTCCTGGAAGCCGGGGTCGGTGATCTCCATCACGATCACTGCCTTGCCGGCGATCGCCTGTTCCTTGCCACCCTCGTAGCTGTCGACCTCGCCCGGCATGGTGACGCCGACCGACTTGATTTCGCCGACGTTGGCGCCGGCGACCCGCACCTGCTCGCCTTTGACCATGAAGCCGCCGTTGTCGAAGATCGCCCGTACGACGTAGCCGTCGTTGCTGCTGCCGCCGGAGGAGATCAGCACGATCGCGACGATCGCCGCCGCCACCAGCCCGCCTATGACGATTGCTTTCCTCATGGTCCGGGTGGCGCGTCGGCCGGGTTGCAATCGGACGTGGTCACGCCGGAACCGCTGAAAGGCGGTTCGACGAAGGGACTCGAGCCGTCGGCGGCGGGCTGGCTGGCGCCACCGGGGCAGCGGCTCTTGGCTGTGGCCGAGGAACCGAACACGTCGTACTGTTCGGAGGGAGCGATCGGTTCGAGGGCGCGACTGCCGCTGTCGTATTTGAAGAGGTTGAGATCGCTGAAGCTGCTGCGGACGTAGTGGCCGTTGCCGTCGTAGGGGGCGCTGACCTGGCCGAGGCGGGCGAAGCCGTTGAAGAGGTCCGGGGTGTAGGCGCGGAAGAAGTTGAGGTTGGGCTGGAAGGCGGTGATCGCCCCTTCGGCGTGCGGGAACGCCCGCGAGGCCCGCTGCTGCACGGCCGGCAGGGCGCCGAGCAGTTCGGCGCTGTCATTGGCGAAGCCCTTGCGCCGCACGGTGAGCCGCAGGTTCTTGAAGACGGGAACGGCTTTGGAGAGCACCGGGCCGAGTTCGGCGAGGAACGGCGCCAGGTCCTTGGTCGCCGTGCGCGAGGTGTTGATCAGCGGTTCGACGTCGTCGAGCGCGGCGCGCAGGTTGACGAAGGTGGTGTTCGCCTGGCGGAAGGTCGGCGGCAGCAGGCTGAGGCTGGTGCCGAGCGCGGCGTTCTGGCTGGCGATCGCGCCGAAGGCGGCGTTGGCGTTGGCGATCGCGCTGGAGAGCTCGCTGCCGCGTTCGGAGACGGCGGTGCCGAGCCTGCTCGAGCTGACCAGGAAGCGGGAGAAGATCTTTTCGTCGGCGTTGAGGTCATGGGCGAAGGCCCCGGCCCGGTTGAAGCCGACGCCGATGTATTTGAAGGTGTCGTTGGCGCTGCCGTCCCTGCCACGACCCGCGTACCACTGCGCATTGCCTTCGATGAACTGCTCGAGGCCGCGGCGAACCGGCGCCGGGAAGGTGTTGAAGAGCTGGTCGATATCGATCGGCGTCGTCGTCGTGGCAAGGCCCAGCGTCGCGTCGTTGTCGAGGGGTGGGTTGCTGTTCGGACCGGGGCTAATCGAGACGTAGTGGTTGGCGACGCCGGAGAGCGAGGTGGCGCGAATCGTCGCCGTGGTGCCCTCGTGCAGCTCCTGGCTGACGCTGACCACGACCTTGGCCAGGTTGTCGTCGGTCAGCTCGATGCTTTCGACCGAACCGACCGGCTGACCGCCGATCAGCACCTGGTTGTCGGGGACAAGCTGGCTGGCGTTCTGAAAGAGGAGGTTGTACTTGTGTTCGCCGTTGCCGCTGAAGATCACGTAACCGAGGGCGATTACCGCCACCGCCAGGACCGCGATTACCGCAACGCGGGCGGGGGTAACCCCCCGGCTTTGCGCCGAGCTATTTTGGTCCTCGCCTGAGGGGTTAGCAGCCACGGATCGTCGCTTGCGGTTCCCCGGCCTCCGATCCGGCGGAACGGCTGCAGAATCGTATCCGAGCGACCCGCCGCTACGGGTGCGGCGGGCGGGGACTTAACTGGAAGTCAACGCGCTTCATTTGCGGCGAATTCCGCGGGGGCCGGCCGCTCAGACGTTGAGACGTGGCATCACTCGCTCCAGCGACCGCGGCATCCACCAGACCTTGTCGCCGATCAGCAGCATCAGCGCCGGCAGCAGGACGATCCGCACCACGGTGGCGTCGAGGATCACGGCAACGGTGAGGCCGATGCCGATCTGGCTCACCGTGGCAATCGGCGCCCCGGCGAAGGCGATGAAGACGGCCATCATGATGACCGCGGCACCGGTGATCACTCGCGCCGTCTTTTCCAGGCCGAACTCGATCGCGGCGGCGTTGTCGCCGAACTCGTCGTAGTGCTCGCGCATGCGCACGAGCAGGAAGACCGCGTAGTCGATCGAGAGGCCGAAGACGATGCCGAAGATCATCACGGTGCTGACCGCATCGATGTAGGTCCTGCCGCCCAGGGGCCAGCCGTCGGGCACATTGGTGAGCAGCATCAGCACGCCGAAGGCGACGCCCACCGAGGCCATGTTGAGCGCGATCGCGATCGCGGCCAGGGGAATCGACCGCAGGACGAGGACGAGGACGAGGAAGGTGGCGAGGATGATCGCCGCGATCACGATCGGGATCCTGTCTTTGGTCACCTGGCTAAAGGTGTTGAGCGTCGCCGGGCCGCCGGTAACGCCCGCCTTCAGCCCGGTCTCCTGGCCGATCGCGGCGGCGTCGGCGTCGAGTTTCTTGTTCAGCGCGATCGAGCCCGGCGAGTTCAGCGGGTCTTTGGGGATCACCGTCAGCGTCGCCGCCTGGCCACCGTGTTCGAGGTCGACCCCTTCGGCGGCGCGTTCGTGCAGCTCGCCGGTGGTGCCGTCCAGGGCCGAGAGGACGAAGTAGCCCGAGTCGAAGAGGCCCGGCGTGGTCTCGCGGATGCGCTCGATCCGCCGGTTGATCGTGCGGCTCTGCGATTGCACCCGGACCGCGATCCTGCGAGCGCCGCTCTGAACTGGATAGGAGCGGGAATAGAATTCGCCCAGCCGCTGTTCGAGCTCGGTCGTGCCGCCGGTGAGTCGGGCCAAACCGGAGACCAGTTCATTGGCGCCCTCTTCGAAGGTGGGGAGCTGGCCGAGTTCTTTGTTCGCTTCCCGGTCGAGTTCCGCCGTGCCTGTGGCGAGTTTCTTACTGCCGCCTTCGATTGTCTTGAGCCCGTCGTAGAGCCGTTTCGAGGCAGAGGCGAGTTCCCTCATCTGGCCCAGCGTGCTCTGAATCCAGAGCTTGATTTCGCGTGCTTCGTGAACGTCCTGGTCAAGGCTTTCCTGCACGGAAGCTCGAGTTCTCCAGGCAAGACCGCGGTCACGCCTGAAGCCTGACGAAGGGCTTCCAGGGCGCCCGCGTAGTTGGGGTCGGTCTTGCCGACGGTCATGCCTTCGACCTGCTGCAGCGCGGCTTTCACCTTTTCGTCGCTGCTCTGGGCATTTGCCTGGGTCTGTTGAACTGCGCCCTTCGAGCCTTCGAGCGAGCGCTGCAACCGCTTCGCCCGCGGCAGCCCGTTGGAATTGAAGTTAGGCACCAGGTCGTGGCTGCCGAACTTGATCTGCAGCCCCCCGAGCGCCGCCCTTTCGTTCGCTTCGGCAAGCTGCTTGCTGCCCTTGGCAATCACGCCGATCGCGTCGAGGGCTTCCTGGCTGCCAGCGGCCGCTTGGCCGACGCCGGTGGCAATCTGGACCGCCCCCTCTTCGGCCTTACCGCTGCCTTCGGCCAGGATCGAGGCGCCGTAGGTCGCCCGCGAGAGGCCGCCGCGTATCGCTGCGACACCGCTGGCCACCCGCTCCATGCCATCGCCGAGCCTTTTCAGGTTCGCCAGCGGACCGACTTCGTCGTTCGATGCAAGCAAGCCCGAAAGGCCTTTCTGCAGCGGCTTGACCGCGCTCGTCAGCTGGCTTGGCCCAATTACGCTCTGCACGCCGGGCGTGTGCGCGAGCCGCCTCTGCCAGCGGCTCAGGGCGTCGAGCGTGGCTTCTTCGGTGATCGGCCGTTTCGGTGAGACGGCGACCATCACGAAGGGTGCTTCCAGGCCACCGCCGGCCGATTCTTCGATCAGTTCCGCGTCTTCGCGGGCAGGATCGTCCTTGGGCAACTGGCCAATGCTGAAGGGACCGGTCTTGAGCGCGAGCGCCGGAGCCGCCAGCAGCAGGACCACGGCGCCGATCGCGATCGCCACCGGCGCCGGGCGTCGCAAGGCCGCGGAGACGATCGTCATCAGGCGCGAGCGTTCGCCGTTCGGCGCCGCGCCAATCCGCCAGCGGTCGATGTTCGTACCGATCAAGACTAGGACCGAGGGGCCGAGCACGGTGGCGATGAGAGCCGTGAGCGTCACCACCATGGCCAGCGTTCCGGCCAGCGAGGCGAGCAGGGCGCCGGGCACAACGAAGAGGGCGACGACCATCGAGAGGACGAGGGTGGCGGCGGCGAAGACGACGGTGCGAGCGGCCGTGCGACGCGTCGTCCAGGCGGCGGTAATCGGGTCCGCCCCTTCCGCCAGCTCTTCGCGAAAGCGCGAGACCATCAGCAGCGCGTAGTCGACCCCCAGCGCCAGGCCGAGCATCGAACAGACCGTGAGGGCGAGGGCGCTGACGTCGAAGAAGTTGGTGAGGAGCGCCAGCAATCCCCGCGATGAGAGCACCGCGAGCGCGCCGAAGGCGAGCGGGACCCCAGCCGCGATCGGCGAGCGGAAGACGAGCAGGAGCACGATCAACAGCACCGGCAGGGCGATCAGCTCTGCCCTCTCGGTGGCGGCGATCGATTCGTCCTCGATCGCACGCGAAAGAGTCGCGACTCCCGTTTGGGTGCCGCGGACGGGAGCGTGGAGCGTTTTTTCGAGCACTTCGTTGAGCAGCGGCACCTTGTCGTCGACCGCCGCGTGATTGTCGACGTGGAAATCGAGCAGGATGAAGGCGTGCCGAGGCCCCGGCCGCAGCCGGGCGACCGCGCCCCGGTCCCAGGGAGAGAGGGTCGTGACCTGCGGATCGCGCCGCAACACCCGGATCAGCTCCGGGCCCTGTCGGTCGAGAGCCTTCGGTGGGCCCTCGAGGAAGATCACGAACGGGGCCGAGTCGCCGAAGTATTCGTTCAGCATCGCGGTGGCGCGGCTCGTGTTCGTGCCCTCGATTTCGATCGTGCTCGGGTTGAGCTTTTCCTCGAGGCTGAAGCCGAACACCGAGAGAAGCGCGACCACGATCACGCCAACCAGCAGCGACCGCTTCGGGTGGCGCAGCATCAGCGGCGGCCGCTTCTCGTCCTCCCGCTCAGCGCGCGCATCATCGCTCTGCCCCCTGCTCCTCCTCACAGGCACCGCCATAGTTTGGCGGTCCGAGCGGCCGAGCGGGGGCTAGGTTGCAGAAGACTGTGTTAAGGATCACTTTTTGGGCCGGCTTGAACGGCGCGCTAGCCTGGTTGTCGGAGGAGAACTTGAAGCGTCTTTTGGCAGTTGGGGCATTGATCTGCTGCGCCCTCTTCGCGGGTGGCGCCAATGCCGCGCTGGTCAAGGTCGGCACCCTCGTGCTGACCGCGGACGGCACCTTCACCCCCAGCAGCCTTCCCCGCAGCATCTACTCGCCGATCAGCTTCAAGGGCCGCGCCGACCTGAAGGCGACCGACGGCAGCGTCCCCGCCGCCCTACAGCAGCTGGTTCTCGACTTCGATCGCGACGGCAGGCTGACCACCGCCGGGCTCCCCGTCTGTCAGCCCGCCTCGCTTGAGGAAGCCACCCCCGCGGAAGCCCGGAAGCGCTGCCCCAACGCAATCGTCGGCACCGGCCACGTCCAGGCGATGATTGCCACCGGCGGCGGGCCGGTGCTCGCCAGCTCACCGCTGACTTTCTTCAACGGTCCCTCCCTGGAAGGCAAGCCAACGGTTGTCTTGCATGCTCGTACGACCTTTCCAGGAGTGCAGAACTTCGTAATCACGATCCCGATCGAAAAACGCCCGGGCCTCTTCCGCTACCGCGCCACCGTCGACCTGCCGCCAATCGCCGACGGCCGTGGCTCGCTGATCCACATCGACGCCTCGATCGGCAAGCGCTACCGCTTCAACGGCGTGAAACGCAGCTACGTCGCCGCCCGCTGCGGCGACGGCATCATCCGTACCCACGGTCGCTTCACTTTCAGCGACGGCACGATCATCGACGGCAGCGTCGAAAAGGGCTGCACCGTCCGCTAGGCGCCCCGCCTTCCTATACTTGCCGACCGCGGGCCGTTAGCTCAGTTGGTAGAGCAGGAGACTCTTAATCTCAAGGTCGCTGGTTCGAGCCCAGCACGGCCCATCAGGCAGCTCGACGCTATGGCCGGGTTCCGAAGTAGAAGCCGACCGCCGAACCAAGGAGTCCGGTCAGGGCCGGTAGCCAGATCTCGAGCAGCTCACGCATTTCTGGCCATGTGTCAGCCGTGCTCAGCGCCCAGACAAGGGCCACGCCCAGCAAGATGAGCAAACTGAGCGCGATCCTGCCTCGCATCCCCTCCTGCCGCAGAGCAAGTCGGTCAACTCGGCGCTCGGAAGGTCGAACCGTCGAAGTGTCCTCAACCGTGCCGAGATCGACGGACTCGACAGAGCGGCCAGCGGATGATTCCGCCGCCGCATCTGTCTTTTCCTTGGAGCCTGCCATCAGCGGGGAATGATCTCCCGAATCTCACCGTCTCGCTCAATCAAGAGACGGCCGCCTTCGCGCTTAGTGTCGTGGAAGAGGCGCTCAAGCGCGATCGCGTCACGCAAGACCTCCGCCTTGGACTTCCCCCGCTGATCCGCAATCGTTTCAAGGTCGTCGTACGCACCCTGAGAAAAGTTGACATTGACTCTCTTGGCCTTAGCCATCAGGCGTCTCCTTTCTACTTTCTGCCTTATGAGGCGCCCAGTTATTGCTCTACTCTGCGGCAGCCATTCTACCAAAAGTACGCCCGGATAACGTCTATTTGACGCTTTTTGAACGTATTTGTTGCACTTTCGATGCTTTTATAGCCTCTTTTCTCTGCCCATATTTGGCTCGAGCCGCGTTTCGAAACCCTTTCCGTGCATCCTCTATCGCCGCCGAGATGTCAACCACTTGGAATCGGCCTCCCTGAGCCACGAACTCGTAGAGGTCGTCGGGCTGTATGGCGACGGTCGCTTCCGCTCGGCCTTCATCGAGAACGGCTAGGACGGTCCCGGTGGGCACAGAGCCTCCTGAGGAAAGGCTGCACTCCCTCCCAGGCCTCTCGAGCGCGATCGAAGTCGAGTTCTGCAGCCAGAGCACGAAGGACCGCCAGTTCGACCGTATCGAGCTCGCCATAGCCTCCCCGGCCGGCTTTGCGCACGAGATTCCGCTTCGCCCACTCGCGCCGTCGGTTTCTGTCGACGCCGGCGAGACGGCATATCGCGACCTCGGAGAGGAGCATCTTTCCGTCCGCTCTCGAATTCATATTGATGTTGTAACTGATGTTCTACATCAGATTTAACATCAGATTCTTGCCTGGGACAGCCCGTGGCGCATTACTCTGAAATTCCGGATAGGCTTTTCTCGGTGGGGTTCTCCGTATGAACGGCCCCCTTCCCACGCACCCAGATCTGATGACCGCAAACATCGAGCTTCTCGAGACCCTCAGCCTCTATCTCGAATGACGAGATAGAACAAAACGAGCATCCCTACGAGCGAGCAACTGAGGACAGGCGCCTCGCCTATGACCGTGACATCGAGAGCCTGGCGAAACAACGCGAGGCTCGCGAGCTCGCCGCTGCGTCATTCCTCGAGTAACCGGCGCGCAAACGGCTCCGGGAAAAGGGGTCGGGAAGGTACGGGGACCGGGGTCGGCTTTTGGAATAGGTTGCGGATCAATGTCCGCTGAATGGTCAATGTCAGACGAGTGGGTGTGGGACCCGCCTCGTCTCGAGCGATTCGACCTCGCGAATCGTGCCGACTTCAGCACATTCCGAGACCGGTACCTGAATGTGCTCGATGGCGGGCAGGCGCTGGCGCAGATCCTGATGGTCGTCGGCAACAATCCAGAGCCCCTCTGCTACATCGAGCGCGACTACATAGATCGTGACTACCGCGATGAGTACGCGCACTTCTACGCTGGAACCTTCAGGTCGCTCTCCGACCGCTGCCAGCGCTTGCATTTCGTTTCGAAAGACGGCGATCGCTATCTCGGATTTGTGGTGCTCCGACCCATCCCGGGGCGCTTGGTTTGTCGCACGATGATCGCCCCGCCCCCCGGACTCGAGCGGTTCACCTCCTGCCTGGTTCCGGACATAGCAACCCTGTTCGGCATGCAACAGGGAGTAAAGGCGAGCCCCTTCATCTCCCAGGACTTCCAATACGGAGTCTGCGCGCACGCCTCGATATGGATGGTGGCTCAATACTTCAACTTGAGATTCGGCTTTCCAAGACTGCACATGTCAGACATCGTGCAGGCCGCCGGCCTTCATCCCGGCAATCATCGAATGACCCCCTCCCGGGGCCTAACCCCCCAGCAGATCAGCGGCGCGATGGACCGGCTCGGGATGCTTCCACTCAGTTACAGCCTGACGGACTTCCCAGTCGATGCCGACACAGACGAGATGCTGCGCGCCTACCTGAACTCTGGAATCCCGCTCCTCTTGACTCGGGGTCGCCACGTGCATGTGCTGATCGGGTATTTCCACGACGCCGAGGGCAAGAGAATCTACGTTGCTCACGATGACATCAGGGGTCCCTATCAGCTACTGGAAAGCCTAGAGGGCGCCGAGCGGCTGCTGATCCCCTCTCCCGGTCGTATCTACCTCGAGGCCATGGCGGCGGAGAAGGCTGCCCAGTTCCATTTCAACGAGCTGCTGGAAGACGACCGGGTGGTCGCTGAAAACGTCGCGGAGATCGATGAGAGCGACCTGCAAATCCGGGCGTACCTTACTGAGCTGAACGCCTACCGCAAAAGCCTGGCAGACCGAGGCCTCTCCAAGGATGCGCTGATCTGGCTGAGCATGAGCGCGGGCTCGCGCTGGATTTGGGTGATTGAGCTCCAGGACAGAAAGGCCGCCGAATCCCCCGATTGCGTAGTCGGGGAGATGATCGTCGACGCGACCACCGACGAGCGACATGCACACGTGCTCTTTGGCCTCATGCCTGGAGTCGCTTATCGCTGGAGCGAGCCAAAGAGGGGACGTGAGTCGCGCAAACCGGTCGACCAGATAGATCGTTTCCGGACCGGCTGCGCAATTCACAGCGTGGGCTAGCTGCGCAACGAGGCTATTCGCCGAGCGAGCCGCCGCCGGAAAGGCCGCCGAGCGGGTTCTGCAGGCGTTCTTTGCCGAATTTCGCTTCTTCTTTTTCGGCTTCCTTCTTCTGAGCTTCGAAAGCCTTGCCGTTCTTGCGGTATTCCGCCATTTGTTTGCCGATTTCTTTGGCTTCGGCCTTGCTTGGGGCCTTGGCTTCCGCTTCCTTGACCGCCTTGTCGCCGCCGGCGAAATTGCCGGCGTAGTAGTCGTAGATGGCGAGCGTGGTCAGCGAGTTGATCGTCGGCTGGGCTTCCGCCGCGATCCGCTGCGTCTTGGCCGCGCCTTCGACGTTTTCGACCGCTTCTTCGAAGCTCGTCGAGGTTTCGGCGAGGCTGAAGTAGCCAGTCGAGGCGAGCAGCGCCACCGAGGCCTTCGGTTCCTCAGCTTGTTTCAGGTAGCTGTTCCAAGCTTCGATCCCGCGCACCAGTTCCTGCCGGCCCTCCGGCGTGAAGACGGTGGCACCGGTTTCGGAGTTGACTTCTGTGAGGCTGTTGGCGGCCGTCAGCCGCGACCTAGTCAGAGCCACGAGCAGGTCTTCGTTTTCGGGTTCCCGCCGCAGCTTTTGTTCGGTCCGTTCCGCCTGTTCCTGGAGGACCTTGGCCGCTTCGGTGGTGCCGCCGTTACCGACCAGGTTGCCGATGTTGAAGGGGCCGACGACGAGGAAGAGGCTGGCGCCCATCAGCAGGGCGAGGATCGCGTAGACGACCCGGACGACGTGCTTGCGCCGTCCCCGGATGTCGAACAGCATCCGTCGCTCCCCGTTCTCCGCCAACTCGAATCACCGCTCCTGGGTTGAGGGCTCTGCCAATCCTCCCGCCTCCTTCGGCGTGCCGAAGGCGCGAGCGATCAAGATACTCAACTCGAACAAAAGAAGCAGAGGAACCATCTCGATCAGCATCGAGACCGGGTCGACTCCTGGCAGCGCCGCGGCAACCACGGCGATGATCAGGTAGGCGTAGCGGCGGTTCTTAGTGAGCTGCGCGACGCTGACGATCCCGAGCCGGACGACGGCGAGGATCGCCAGCGGCAGCTGGAAGACGACGCCGCCGGCGAGCATCGTGGTCGAGAAGAAGCTGTAGTAATCGCGAGCTCGGACCTGGACGTTGAACTGGTTGTCGTTGAAGTTGAGCAGGAACTTGGTCGCGGCCGGCATCACGACGAAGTAAGCGAAGGCAACTCCGGCGAGGAAGAGGACGGGGGCGAAGATCAGGATCGGCAGCACGACGCGACGCTCGCGGTCGCTGAAGGCGGGCAGCACGTAGGCGTAGGCCTGGTAGAGCAGGATCGGCATCGAGAGGATTAGCGCCCCGTAGACCGAGACGGTAAGCGTGACCGTGAAGGGCTCGGTGATGCCGAAGGTGAGCAGCTTCTTGTGGTCGCTAGGGAGCGGCCCGGAGGCGATTTCGAGCAGCAGGTGGTTTTGCCAGAAGCAGAGGGCAAGAGCCACCCCGACCACGACCAGGCAGATGACTATGCGCGTGCGCAGCTCGTCGAGGTGCTCGACGAGGCTGAGTTGATCTTCGTGTGAGACCGGCCTCATCCGGGCCATGGCGAGGCCTCAGTGGCGATCGTGGGCGACGGTCTCGCCCTCTGGGCCCGGCTTGGCGGGGGACTTCGGCGCCTCGATCGTCTCGCGCTGCTCGGGCTCGTCGTGACTATCGCCGCTAACTGAGCCGCGAAACTCGCGGATCCCTTTGCCGAGCGAGCGGCCCAGCTCCGGCAAGCGTTTGGGGCCGAAGACGACCAGGGCGATGATCAGGACGATCGCAAGCTCTAGGGGTCCGATATTTGGCATTAGTCCATGGTACTGACCGCCGCAGGCAATCGGATCGGATTTCGCCTCGCATGTAATTGGGGGCGTGGCCTACCCGGTAATCGGGTTTTGTGACTTTCTCACCCGAAAGTGCGGATGGAGTGATCGTTTCGCGGGTTCGATAGTGCAGGTATGAGAGACGCGCACGCCAGTCAGACGAAGACCGCGACCGGACTACACGTCTGCCCGAGCTGTCGCTCCTCACTGGTGCAGCCGACCTGCTGGGAGCAGGCCGGCGACCGTGGCCACTGGCGGCTGTGGCGGCGCTGCCCCGAGTGCGAGTGGCACAGCAACGAGATTCACGCGGAAGCCGAGATCGATGCCTTCGACGAGGAGCTCGACCTGGGCACCCGGGCGCTGAGCGATGTGCTGAAGACGCTCGAGCACGAGAACATGGAGTTCGTGGTCGAGACCTTTGCGGTCGCGCTCGAGGCCGATCTGATCTCGGCCGACGACTTCCGCTGATCCACGCCTGGTGGGTCGATCAGGAGTAGCGCTGGACGACGCCGTCGGCGACCAGTCCAAGCAACTGGCGCTGCTCGGAGTCAAAATCGTCGCTGTCGAGCTGTGACTTCGCCGTCGCGACCAATCGCAAGGCGCGTGAGCGCACCTGCTCGAGCGCGCCGCTGGCGGCGATGCGTTCGCAAAGGTGCTCGGCCGAGCTGGGATCCAGTCTCCGCAGCTCGACCTCGCGCAGCGAAGGGTCGGACTCGGCGGCAACGATCAGCGGCAGGGTAACCGTGCCGTCGATCAGGTCTGTGCCCCGTGCCTTGCCGGTGCGCTCAACCGGGCCGGAGACGTCGAGCACGTCGTCGAGCAGCTGGAAGGCGAGTCCGATCCGAGCGCCGAAGGCACCGAGCGCTGCCAGATCACGGCCCAGCAGGCAGGCGCACTCGAACAAGGTCGCCGTCTTGAGGCGACAGCGGTCGAGGTAGCGCTGCTCGGAGACCGTGGTGTCGAAGGCGTCTTGGCGCTGGGCCAGCTCGCCCTCGGCCAGCGCCACCGATGCCGCGGCCAGGAGGGAGACGGCGCGAGCGTCGCCGTGCTCGCCGAGCAGGGCGAAAGCGCGCGAGAAGAGCAGGTCGCCGACGGCGGTCGCTCGGCCGCGTCCCGAGGTGGCGGCGATCGTCGGCAGGCCGCGGCGCAGCGGCGCGGCGTCGAGGACGTCGTCGTGGACCAGCGTCGCCATGTGGACCAGCTCAATCGCCGCGGCGGCTCGTACCGCCTCCTCCCCCCCATCGGCGCCGGCGCAGAGCAGTACGAGCAGGGGGCGCAATCGCTTGCCGCCGGCTGACAGGATCGCCGCCGCATCGGCGCCGAGCAACTCGCCGTGACCGGCGCTCTGCTGCCGTAGCAACTCCTCGACCTCGCCCAGCCTGGCCGGCAGCCAGCGGCTCGAGGCATCGAGGACCGCGGTGACCGGCGGCGGTACCGCGGAGGGCCGGGTCACCCGCGGACGCCGCTGTGGATCGCGATGATCCCCCCGGCGAGAACGGTCCAGCGGATCCGCTCGAGACCGACACCATCCATCAGCTCGGCCAGCCGGCTGGGGTTGGGGAAGTTGCGCACCGACTCGGGCAGGTAGCTGTAAGCCTCGGAGTCATCCGAGAAGCTGCCGAGCAGAGGCACGATGCGGTCGAACCAGAGCGAGAAGAAAGTCGAGAGTGGCGGACGCGCCGGCTGGGTGATCTCGAGCACGACCAAGCGCCCGCCGGGGCGCAGGACGCGGGCCATCTCGCCCAATCCGCGCTCGAGGTTGGCGAGGTTGCGGACGCCGAAGCCGACCGTGACCGCGTCGAAGCGGCCGGCGTCGTAGGGCAGGCTGAGGGCGTCGGCCCACTCGAAGCGGACGCCGTCGACGCTGCGCTCACCGGCCTTCTCGCGGGCGAGGTCAAGCATCGGCTCGGAGAAATCGCAACCGATGACGTGGCCGCCCGGGGCCACCCTGCCGGCCAGCTCCAAGGCGAGGTCGCCGGTGCCGCAGCAGACGTCGAGGGCCGAGTCGCCGGCGCCCAGTTCCGCCCGCTCGGCGGCGCGCTCGCGCCAACGATGGTGCAGACCGGCGGTCATCACCGAGTTGAGCGCGTCGTAGCGCCCGGCGACCCGGTCGAACATGCGGTTGACCTGCCCCGCGAACTGGGCGGAATCCCGCGACGGCTTAGTCGAGCGAGGAGAGGAAATCAGCTAGCTCGTTGAGCTTTTTCGGCGGCAGGTCGCGGAAGGAGGGCATGATTCCAGGCCCGATCTCGACCGAGCGGACGATCGCCGCGCGCGGAATCCGCGCCGCGATATGGGTCAGTTCGGGCCCGGGCCCGTTGTTGCCGTTCTCGCCGATCTTGTGGCACGCAAGGCAGCCCGCGCCGGCGACGACCTCCTTGCCGGCCTCGTATCGGGGGGCGACTTCCATCTCGATCTCGGTCGGCGAGCCGCCGGTCGCACCGAGGAAGGTCAAGTAGGCCATCGCGATGATCGTCAGGATCCCGGCCGTGGTCGCGATCGGGCGGCGGATCGGGTTGCGCTCCGGGCCGCGGTCGTAGAAGGGCAATAGCAGGAGCAGGACCATGCAGATCGTCGGGATGCCGATCGTCGCGATCGGGACCAGCTCCGGCGGCTTGATCACGCGCAGGAGCTCGAAGAGGAAGAAGAAGTACCACTCGGGGCGCGGCACGTAGGTGGTGGTGGTCGGGTCCGCCTTCGGCCCCTGCTCGGCGCCGAGAATGACCGACATCAGGATGATCACGCCGACGACGGCGAGCATCATCGCCGAGTCCTTCAGCACCGCGTAGGGGAAGAAGGGCTTGCCCTTCTTCTTCAGCAGCTCGTACTCCTCGAGGTATGCCTGCTTATCCGCTGGCTTCATGCTGCCGAAGCTCCGTTGCCGGGAGTGGCCCCGTTGCCCTCGACGCCGGCGTCGAGCTGGGAGACGGGGGTCGCGCCCTTCGGCTTTTCGGCTTTCAGCCAGGGTGGCGCCGTGGTGCCGAGCTTGACCACGAGGTACATGTGGGCGCCGATCATGGCGATGATCGCGCCGGGGACGAGCAGCATGTGGATCGCGTAAAAGCGCGAGAGCGTGGTTGCGCCGAGCTCGGGGCCGGCGCGCAGGAAGTCGCTCAGGTAGGGGCCGACCACGGGGCCGGTGCCGTTGATGTTGATGCCGACGACCGAGGCCCAGAAGGAGCGCTGGTCAAAGGGCAGCAGGTAACCGGTGAAGGCCATCGTCATGGTCAGGATCAGCAGCACGACGCCGATCACCCAGTTGAGCTCGCGCGGGTACTTGTAGGCGCCGAAGAAGAAGGTGCGCCCCATGTGCAGGAAGATCAGGATCACCATCACGCTCGAGCCCCACTTGTGCATGCCGTGGACGAGCTGGCCGAGGAAGACGTCGTTGTTGATGTGGGCGATCGAGGCGTAGGCCTGGGTGGTCGACGGCGTGTAGAACATCGCCAGGAAGACCCCCGTGAGGGCCTGGGCGATGAAGGCGATCAGCGTTGCCGAGCCGAGCGTGTAGAACCAGTTGGTCCCCTTCGGCACCTTGCGGTAGAGCATCCCGGTGAGGAAGCCGGTGGCGGCGGTGCGTTGATCGACCCAGGCGAGTACGTCCGCCGGGGCGTCCTTGGCGCGGTCGCCGAGCCGCTGCGCGTCGGAGGGACGCTCCGGCGGCGACGTCTTCAGGTCGGCCGGGGCCGGGCCTTTGCTGCCATTGCCCGTACCGGGCTTGGCCGGTTTGCGGAGCGGGGCTGGGATCAGGGAATCGAGCTTCATCTGCGCCTAGCCGATCAAGGGGGCGGGAAGGTGGACGGACGGGGCGGATACAGATATTCCCAGACTCCGCCGGTGAACTCGCCGGGGTCGCGGGCGCGGACCGGCTCGAGCTGCGAGGTGACGCTGTAGCGCGGGCCGACCTCGACCTGGCCCTGGCGCACGCGAGTCTGGAACTGATCGAGCGGGCGCACCGGGGGGCCGCCGATTCGTTTGCCCTGGAAGTCGTAGACGCCACCGTGGCAGGGGCAGATGAAGTTGCCCGCCGCCTCGACGAAGCGGACCGGGCAGCCGAGGTGGGCGCAGCGGTTGGAGACGGCGACGAACTTGCCCGGTTCCTCTTCGAGCTGCTTGGAGCTGCGGCGGATGTAGGCGGTGGTCTTGCCGGCGTCGCCGATGCCCTCGGTTTCGGTGAAGACGACCTGGCGGTAGGTGTCCTCGACGAAATCGCTGGTTGGGCCGACCGCCTCCCAGCGCTCCTTGCCGCGGTGGAATATCGGCGCCACGGCGAAGCCAACCGCGGGCAGCACGATCGCGGCACCGGCGAGGCCGCCGATGCCCTGAACTGCAACGGTAAAGGCCTTGCGGCGAGTCATCGACTCGCCCTCGAAGTAGCCAGGCGGCTCGGGCGCTGGGCGCTCCGGCCGGCCGCTTGCCTCGGCCCCGTTCTGCTTGTCCGATTCGTCGCTCAACAGCTCAACCTCAAGGAGTCCGGAGTCTATTGACTCAGGGCCCTTGGCGGTCGCGATGGTCGCGACCGCCGACCGCGAGGGCGGCGGAACGCCACAATTGCGGCACCTCGGTGACGCGATCCTCGCCGTGCAGTTGGGCGCAGCGCCCGATCAACTCGCCCAGCACGGCAACCGCCTCGGCATCGCCCAGGGCGGCCAATCGCTCGATGCCGAGCGCGTAGAGATAGTCGCCGGCGAGCAGGGCGAGATCGTCGTCATGACCGCTAAGCAAGCGGGGTTGGGCGTAGTGCAGGAGGTAACCCTCGCGCACCGCCTCGACCACGAAGGCGTACTCCCCCGGCGCCGCGGCAGAACGGGGGCCGAGGGCGGAGAGCAAGCCGAAGACGGGGCGCTCGGAGGAGTCGACCACGTGGGCCGAGAGCGGCGCCTCCGCCTCGCGCAGGCGCTCGGCGAGCAGGGCGAGCGCCTGGCTCGGGTCCGACCTGGGTGCGCTCGCGTCGTTCAAAGCGCCTCGTTGAGCGAGTCGGCCACCGCTTCAAGCGTGCGGTCGATCGTCGCCTCGTCGTGGGCTAGGGAGACGAACCAGGCCTCGAACTGGGAGGGCGGCGGGTAGACGCCGCGGTCGAGCAGGGCACGGCAGAAGCGGGCGTGGGCGTCGAGGTCGCAGGCCGAGGCGGCGGCGAAGTCGGTGACCGGGTCGGCGCTGAAGAAGAGGGTGAGCAGTCCAGGTGCTGAGACGACTTGGAGGGGCCGGCCCTCGCAGAGGCTCATCAGGCCGTCGGAGAGGCGCTCGGTTAGTTGGGTCAGGCGCTCGTAGGCAGCGGGGTCGAGCTGGCGCAAGGTGGCCAGGCCCGCGGCCGTCGCCAGCGGGTTGCCGGAGAGGGTGCCCGCCTGGTAGACGTCGCCCGCCGGGGCGATCCGCTCCATCAGCTGGCGCGAACCGGCGAGGGCGGCGGCGGGAAGGCCGCCGCCGAGGATCTTGCCGAGCACGGTCAGGTCGGGTTCGACCCCGTAGAGCTCCTGGGCGCCGCCAGCGGCGACGCGGAAGCCGGTGATCACCTCGTCGAAGATCAGCAGAGCCCCGGCCGCCCGAGTTGCGGCGGCGATGTGCTGGAGGAGGTCGTCGGCGGGCGGGACGACACCCATGTTGGCGGCAACCGGCTCGAGGATCACCGCCGCAACCGGGTGCTCGGCAAGCGCCCGCTCGACCGCGGCCAAGTCGTTCCACGGCACGACCACCGTCCCGGCGGTCTGTGCCGCGGTGACTCCCGGTGTCGCCGGCAGCGCCAGCGTCGCGATCCCGGAGCCCGCCTCGGCGAGCAGCCCGTCGGAGTGACCGTGGTAGGCGCCGGCGAACTTGACCACCACCTCGCGGCCAGTGGCGGCGCGGGCGAGGCGGATCGCGCTCATCGCCGCCTCGGTCCCGGAGCTGGTCATGCGGATCATCTCGGCAGAGGGAACGCGCGCAACCACCTCCTCGGCCAGTTCGACCTCGGCCTCGGTGGCGGCACCGAAACTGGTGCCAGCGACTGCGGCGGCCTCCACTGCCGCCAGCACGGCTGGGTGGGCGTGGCCGAGGATCAGCGGGCCCCAGGAGCCGACCCAGTCGAGGTAGCGGTTGCCGTCGACGTCGATCAGCTCGCAACCCTCGCCACGCTCGATGAAGACCGGCTCGCGCTCGATCTGTCGCATCGCCCGCACCGGCGAGTTGACCCCGCCGGGAAGGACCTGCAGCGCGCGGCGGTAGAGCTCCGCCGAGCGCTCGCCGCTAGGAATGCTCTTCCTCCCAGCGCCGGTAGTCGTCGGTGAAGTAGTGCAGGCGGATCTTCTTGTACTCGGTCGAGGAGTAGAGCGTGGCCCGATCGTCGGGGCCCATGCCGCAGTCCTCGGCGATCGAGTCGAGCACCGCGTCGCACTCCTCCTTGGAGCGCCCGTGCGCCATCGTGAAGACGCTGTAGGGCCAGTCCTCATAGGTGGGGCGCTGGTAGCAGTGGGAGATGCCGCGGAAGGAGGCCATGCGGGCGCCGGTGGCCATGATCTCGGCCTCGGGCACCTTCCAGACGCCCATGCCGTTGGCGGAGAAGCCGGCGCGGCGGTGGAAGAGGATCGCGGCGACGCGGCGCAGCAACTTGCGCTCGACCATGCCGCCGAGGTGGGCAAGCAGCTCCTCGGTCGTCATCCCGACCGAGGCTGCGGCGTCGTCGTAGGGGCGCTCGATTGCCTCCATCGGCCCCTGCAGGGCGCGGATCACCGCGATGTCGCGCTCGTCGTAGGGCTGCGCCTCGAGCTCGCGCGGCGGCGCGGCGTCAACCGCAGCCGCGGCGAGAGCATCGGTGCCCTTCTCCATCTCCAGGTTCATGTTGATCTTGAACAGGGTCAGGGTGGGCAGCTCGCGCATCGACTCGGCCCCGGTCTCGCGCATCAGCGCCTCGAGCGTGCCGGCGAGGCCGAGCTCGGAATCGGGCGGGGTGGCGATCGTGAACCAGAGGTTGAAGTCGTGGGTGCGCAGATAGTTGTGCGAGACGCCGGGGTGTGAGTTAACGACCTGGGCGGCGCGGTGGGGGTGCTCGCTGTCGACCTTGGCCGCAACCAGCATCGAGTCGTAGCCGAGCGCGCGGGTGTCGAAGATCGGCGTGATCTCGCGGATGATTCGCTCGTCGAGCAGGCGCTGGGTGCGAGTGAGGACGTCGTCCAGCTCCAGCTCGGCCTCGGAGGCGACGAGGGCGAAGGGTTCGGGGTCGAGCGGGAAGCTCGACTGCAGCAGGTTCATCAGCCGCTTGTCGGTCTCGTCGAGCGGGATCGCGGCGCCGTCCTTGCGCGAGCGCGCCTTCGACTGCGGGACCTTTACTGAAGCCACGCGGCGGCCTCCTTGGCGTAGTAGGTGACGATCGCGTCGGCGCCAGCGCGGCGGATCGAGGTCAGGGTCTCCAGAACCGCGGCGCGCTCGTCGATCCAGCCCTGCTCGGCGGCGGCCTTCAGCATCGAGTACTCGCCGGAGACGTGGTAGGCGGCCAGTGGCGCCCCGGTTGCCTCCTTGACCCGGCGGACCACGTCGAGGTAGGGGGTGGCGGGCTTGACCATCAGCATGTCGGCGCCCTCCTCGAGATCGAGCTCGGCCTCGCGCACGGCTTCGGCGGCGTTGGCCGGATCCATCTGGTAGCCGCGACGGTCGCCGAACTCGGGGGTCGACTCGGCCGCGTCGCGGAAGGGGCCGTAGAAGGCCGAGGCGTACTTGGCGCTGTAGGAGATGATCGGCACCCCGGCGTGCCCCTCTTCATCGAGTTGGTGGCGGATCGTGCCGACCCGGCCGTCCATCATGTCCGAGGGGGCGACCGCGTCGGCGCCGGCCTCGGCGTGGGAGATCGCGATTTTGGCCAGTAGCTCAACCGTGATGTCGTTATCGACCTCGCCGTCGCGGACAAAGCCGCAATGGCCGTGCGAGGTGTACTCGCAGAGACAGACGTCCGTGATCACGGTCAGGTCGGGGTGGGCCTCCTTGAGGGCCCGCACCGCCATCTGCACCACGCCCTCGTCGTCGTAGGCGCCCGAGCCGGACTCGTCCTTGGCGGCGGGGACGCCGAAGAGGAGGACGCTGCCGACGCCGGCGCTGGCGATCTCGGTTGCCTCGGCGACAAGCTCGGAGATCGAGAAGCGCTCGATGCCGGGCATCGAGTCGACGTCTTCGCGGACGTTCTCGCCGGCTACGACGAACAACGGTTGGATCAGGTGCGCGGGCGACAGGTTGGTCTCTTGGACCAAGCCACGCAGAGCCTCGGTGCGCCGGAGGCGGCGCATGCGTGTGGCGGGGAACGGCATTCGAGAGCGAGTTTAAGGGAGGGAGGCGGGTGCCCCTGTCCCAGACGCCCGGCTTACGCCGGTCTGAGTGTCTGGGACAGGGGCACCCGCCTCCCTAGCTCAAGCGCGGTCTAACAAACCGATTACTGGCTACGGATAGCTTTCGGCGGCATGGATGCGGGGACAGGGACCGGGGTGGCAGTGCTCGAGGCGCGCGAGCTGGTTAAGCGCTTCGGAGAGCGGGAGGCTCTGCGGGGGATCAGCTTCGAGGCCGCCGCGGGTGAGCTGGTAGCCGTCATCGGTCCGAATGGCGCGGGTAAGACGACGCTCCTCTCGATTCTCGCCGGGATCTCCAAGACCGATGGCGGTGAGGTTCATGTGCCCGAGGGGGAGGTTGGCTGGGTGCCTCAGCAGGCGGCTCTATATAGACGGCTGACCGTTGAGGAGAACCTGCTCTTGTTTGCGCGGCTGGAGAAGCATCCGGATCCGCGCGGTTCGTGCGAGGAGATGTTGGAGCTGACGGGGCTTGGTGAGCGACGGGGGGAGATCGTGGCGCGGCTGTCTGGGGGCAACCAGCAGCGGATCAATATCGCGATCGGGCTGTTGGCGCGGCCGTCGGTGGTGTTGCTCGACGAGCCGAGCGTGGGGCTCGATCCGCGGCAGCGGGCGCGGTTGTGGGAGTTCGTCTCGGCACTGGCCGCCGAGCGGGGGACGACGGTGATCTTCTCCACCCACGACATCCAGGAGGCCGAGCGTTACGGCAAGCGTCTGCTCGTCCTCGCCGACGGCGAGGCGCTCTTCGATGGCTCCGCCGACGGCCTGCGCGAGGCGGTGCGCGGAGAGGCGGCCGAGGCTGCCGCGCAGGACTTCGAGACCGCCTTCGTCGCCTTTCTCCATCACCGGGGCCACTGATGCGTTGGCTGCTGCTCAAGGACCTGCAGATCCTCCGTCGCTCGCCGCTGCAGGCTTTCCTGCTCGTTGCTTATCCAGTGCTGATCGCGGTCCTAGTTGGCTTCGCGATCTCGGGCTCGCCGGACAAGCCCCGCGTCGCCTTCCTCAACGAAGTGCCGGCCCAATCGCGTGTCTCGGTCGGCACCGCCGAACTTCCCAAGATCGGCGTCAGCGACCGGATCTGCGGGCGGGTCGAGTGCGTCAACGTGAAGAGTCGCGCCGAAGCGGTCGACGAGGTGCGCTCCGGCGACGTGCTCGCGGCGCTGATCCTGCCGGCGGACTTGGTCGACAACATCAACTCGCTTTCGACGCCGGTGCCGCGAACTCCCGAAGTGGAAGTCATCGTCAACGAAGCGGACCCGGTCAAGGCGCGGCTCGTCAACGATCGGATCGACTCGCTGTTGACCCAGGCCAACCTGGTGATCGCCAGTCGGATTGCCCACGAAGGCGGCAAATTCGTCGGTCTCGTCGTCGACGGCGGTCAGTTCACCGTGCTCGGCCAGGCGATCCAGATCCTCGGCCTCGGCAACACGACCCGCATCCTTCACGCCGTACGGGCTTCGTTGCCACCCAGCCCACTTCGCGATTCGCTCGACGAAGTGCTTCGCTTCACCGACCTGACGCGGAGCAACCTCGGCACCGCCGCGACCCTGCTTACCCGCATTTCCCGGCCGATCGCAGTCGACAAGCAGGTGGTCAACGCGTCGACCCCGCCGCTCGAAGTCTTCGCGATCGCCGTCGCTGCAACGTTCACGCTCGCCTTCGTCACCGTGCTGCTGGTCGCCGGCTCGTTGGCGCTGGAGCGAGAGGAGAACGCCTTCCCGCGACTGACCAGGGGCCTGGTCTCGCCCACCTCGCTGCTCACCGAGAAGGTCGCGCTCGGCGTCGGCGTGGGGCTGCTGGTGACGCTGTTGATGCTGGGCGGGCTGGCCTTCTTCGTCCCCCTGCACTGGAGTCGCTTCGGACTCTGGCTACTGGCGATCGTCGCCGGCGGTGCAGCGCTGGGGGCGGCCGGGGCTGCCCTCGGGGCGGCCGCGCGCGAGGTGCGGGCGGTCTCGCTGCTCGCCTTCATGGTCACGCTGCCGGTCGCCTTCCTCTCGCTGATCCCCTCCGGCACGGTCGGGCCAGCTCTCTATGACGTGATCAGGGTGATCGCCACCATCTTCCCCTTCAAGCCCGCGCTGCAGGCGATCACCGGCGCCCTCGATCCCGACGGGCCGAGCATCGCGGCGGCGCTGCTTCATCTCGGCATTCTGATCGTCGCCTACGGCCTGCTCGCCCGACTCGCCCTGCGCCGCTTTAGCGCGGTCTGAAGTCAGGACGGAGAGAGGGGGCGACCCGCGAGCTGCGCGGTGCGCGCTTGGGAAAGGGCCGGATCGGTGACGTTGGCGAGGACGAAGGTCTCGAGGCCCTCGTCGGGACAGAGCGAGGTCCTAACCCACTCCATCGCCTCCGGCTCGCTCATCGCCGCGAGCGTCCTGCCAGTTGCCGAGACGGCGGCGAGGGCGACCTCGGAGCCGTCGGCGAGCAGGCAGCCGTGGCGGCTGATGTAGGCCGAGACCTCGGTCAGCTCCTCGCCGTCTTCGAGCTCGCAGACGATGCTCTCCAGCAGTTGCGGTTCGTAGTTGGGCTCGGTCGCCGAGATGACGCCGATCTGGGCATCGGTCATGTAAATGACGTGGACCCGGACCTCGGTGCCAGGGCTGCGCTGAAGGGTCGCGGGTATGGCGCCGTAGGGGGAGATGTGGGCGGAGTAGACGACGTCGAACCCGCAGAGCCGGGCGGGAACGACGAGCACTGGCTGGTCGCTGAGCGCCAGCTTGCGGGAGAGGACCCGGGGGGCGGCATTGGAGCCGTAGGCCAGCACCGGCGTTCGCGACTCGCGGTCGATCTCGACCTCCGCCGGGTCGAGAGTCTGGTGGCCGAGCTGGATGAAGGGCTCGCCCGGGGCGCCGTAGGGGTAGCCCAGGGCACGCTCGACCACGTCGCTTCGCTCGTTCACCCTGCACACCCTTTCGCAATTGCGCGGATAGGGTCAGCACCATGAAGGTGCTCTTCATCGGCGATGTGGTCGGCGGGCCGGGGCGGCGGGGCCTCGCCGCCGCGATGCCGGAACTGCGCGAGCGTTTCGCGCCGGAGATGGTGATCGTCAACGGCGAGAACTCCGCCGGCGGCATGGGCATCACCGAGAAGACCGCCAAGGCGCTCTTCGACGCCGGCGCCGACGTGATTACGACCGGCAACCACGTCTACCGCCACCGCGAGGTCTACGGCTTCCTCAACCGCAGCGAGCGCTTGATCCGGCCGGCCAACTACCCCTACGCCAATCCCGGGCGCGGCTACACGGTGGTCGAGATCGATGGGCGGCGCTGCGGCGTGATCAACCTCAGCGGTGCCGTCGGCCTGCGGGTCGCGCGCTCGCCCTTTCACGAGGTCGACAACATCCTCGAGAAAATCGAGTCCGATTTCGTCATCGTCGATTTCCACGCCGAGGTGACCAGCGAGAAGGTGGCGATGGGGTGGCACCTCGACGGGCGGGTTGCGGGCGTGCTCGGCACGCACACTCATGTCCCGACCGCCGACGCGCGGGTGCTGCCGCAGGGCACGGCCTTCATCTCCGACGTTGGAATGACCGGCTCGCGGACGAGCGTGCTCGGGGTCAAGCCGGAGCTGATCCTCGAGTCGATGATCACCCAGATGCCGGTTAAGTTCGAGACTGCGGAAGAGGACGTTTGGGTGATGGGGGCTGTGGTCGATGTCAACGACCAGGGGCTCGCTGATTCGATCACGCCGGTGATGGTTCCTGCTCCTAGTTCGTGAGCGTGGGGGCAGTTCGGTCGCCCATCGCCGGACGCGCAGCCGGGGGCTGCGCTGAGTGTCCGGCGATGGGCGACCGAACTGCCAGCGCGACCAAGAGCAAGGGGTAGAACCAGACGATGTAGAGGTAGAACCAGTGATGCATGGTGAGCTGGACGCCGATTAGGAGCGCCGCACCCAACGCGGCTACTTGGAAGAGCTGCTTTTCCTTGGGGCGCCAGGCAAATGCGATGGCGAGGAAAGCAACCGCAATAAGGACGGCGACGCGTAGAGGCTCCAGGGAGGGGGCTTGGCCCCAGATGCTGAAGGGGGAGTTGCGGCCGGATTGGTAGGCGATGGTGCGGTCGTAGACGGTGTGGATGCCAGGATCAATTGCTGGCCAGAGCATTACGGCGACTGCCGTCAGGGCGAAGGCGAGGACGAAGCGCGATCGCTTCTCGCCGTAGGTCGCGAGCATCGGGGCGAGGACCGCGGGGGCGAACTTGGCGAAGGTTGCCAGGGCGGCCATCACGCCCCTTGCCGCTGGGCGGGTGAGGACCAGGAGGGTGGCGGCGAGGAGCATTGCCACCAGCGAGTCATTTGAGTTCGAGAGCAGGGTGAAGGCGGTGTACGGGTAGGCGGCCCAACCGAAGGCGAGGGTGGCGGCGAGCTTGTTGCCGGCGGGCGCGGGGCGGATGCGACGGCCGAGGAAGATCAGCAGGGCGAAGGTGGCGAGATCGAAGAAGACCGCGGCGCCGTGGGCGGCGGGCAGATCGTCCCAGCTCCCCGACCAGGGCCAGATTCGCTCGAAGGGCACGTAGGCCAGGTAGTTGACCGGGCCGTAGGTATCGCCCTGGGAGACGTCTTCGGGGAAGTTGTCGTAGATCGGTTCGCCGTGGACGATCCGATCGGCGCCGACGACGCTGGCGTAGCCGACGTCGATCGCACCTGAGTCGGTCATGTTGAGTCCGACCCGAAAGCCGATCAGGAAAAGGGCCGCGATCAGCAACCAGGCCGCCGGCCAGCGGGGTTGGATCCCCTCCCCCCCACCCCGCATCCCGATCCACAGCGCTCGGCCGAAGAGGTAGGTGAGCGGGATGTACTGGAGCGGCACCGAGAGCCCGATCTCGGCCCGGTTGAAGAAGAAGTTGGAGACGCCGAAGCCGAGCAGGACGAGGAGGTCGAGGTTGGCGATGCGGCCGAGGCGACGCCAGTCGAGCAGGCCGAGCAGGAAGATCGCGCAGAGCGGCAGGAAGACGTAGGGCGCGTTGAGCTTGTGGCCGAAGGCGCCGGAGTAGCCGCGCGCCATCTTCCAGGCGACCTGATAGCCGGTCCAGGACTCGCGCACGAGGCCGGTCTGGGAGTCGACGATGACCAGTGCCACCTCTTTGTCGGCGGCGAAATAGGCGACCTCCCAGTTGCCATCGACCTTGTTGGTGGTGTGGGTCAGGCCGTCGTTAGCGTGGCGCTCCTTGGCGACGTTGGGGTCCCGGTCGGCGGTCCGCGTCGCTTGCGCTGAGCTGACTTCAGCTGCTGCCGAGAGCGTGGGAGTCGACAGGCAAAGCAGCGCGGCGGCGATTGCTGCCGCCAGCCATCTCATAGGCCGAAATGCTCGAGCACCGCGGGCACCACGTCGCTGAGGGTCCACTGATCGCGCTCGCTCGCCCGGTCGGGGCCGCAACCGACGAAGAGCAGCGGGCCGAGCGAGTCGCCGGCGTGCAGCGAGCCGTGGCTGCCGCCGCCGGCGTGGGTGACCCCACCCCAGTCGACGGCCTCGAAGCCGGGCTGCAGCGAGAGCAGGAAGTCGCCGGCGTGGGGTGCGCTGAGGGCTGACCAGACCCGGGCAAGCGGATCGGGATAGATCGCGCTGCGCAGCCGGCCCTGCTCGACCACCGCCTCCAGCGCCCCAAGGTCGCCCTCGACCTGCCAGCGGGCCCCGCGCAGATCGGCGACCGGGCCGCCGCGCCGAAAGCTGAGCCGCGCCTCCCCTCTTTCAACCACGGCGCTGCAGCCGTCTTGCGGCGCTCCTGGCTCGGACCTGACGAGCGGGCGGCCGGCGGCGTCCTCGAGGCGACAGACGAGATCCACCCCCTCGATCACGGTCAGCGCTTGCCTTACCGCCTCGGGGTCGGCGCGCTCGGCGCCTCCCGGCAAGAGGTAGACGTAGGCGGCGCGGCCGGTCGGGCTGACCGCGATCTGGGCCGGCTCGGGATCCGACTCCGAGGGCCGCAGCACCGACCACTCTCGGCCCAGCAGTTCGGCAAGCGGCAGTCCGCGGTGCACCGGCGTCTGGGCGTGGTCGGCGAGCAGGATCACGGCGTAGCGGCGGAGGAGCTCATCGAGCCCGCCGGCAGCCTCGACGAGTTTGCCGAAGCAGTGGTCGGCCTTGGCGATCGACTCGGCGCTTGCCTCCGGCCCGTAGCGGTGCGAGTAGTTGTCGTTGTCGGGCAACGAGAGCAGCAGGAAGTCGAAGTCGTCGGCCTTGGCCAGCTCGGCGGCGCAGCAGGCCGAGTAGCCGTCGCGGTTGCCGGGGATCGAAGTCGAGCGGCAGGGGACCTCGCGACTGGCGTAGAGATCGCCGTAGAAGAGCTCGCCGGGGCCCCAGGTGTGATGGCGGAACTTGAGCCGGGTGGCGTCGACGGCGCGGCGCAGGAGCCCATCCAGCGAGACCTGGTGGCGGTGGCGGCCGCGGTAGATCAAGAAGGGCGTACAGGCGGTGCGCAGGCCGGCGTCGTCGAGCTGCTCGAAGAGGGTCTCGGCCGCCGGGTTGAGATGGGCCAGGTTCATGTTGTAGACGAGGTCGTAGAGCGAGCGGAAAACGCCGAAGGCGCGGCTGGCCTCGAGCGAGGAGCCGTACTCGACGTAGCGTCGCTCGAGCCGGTGGTACCAGTTCATGCCGCTGATCCAGTGGCCGTCGGCGCCGCGGCCGGTGACCATCTCGGCGCTGGCGACGGGCGTCACCGAGGGGAAGCTGGACACGCAGTCGGGCACGAGGACGCCGCGCTCGATCAGGGCGCCGAAGTTTGGCGCGCGACCCTCAGCGACGGTGCGTTCCAGCATGTCGGTGCGCAGCGAGTCGACGTAGGTCAGGATCAGCTTCTTGGCGGGCACTAGCGCATCATCCTCGACCGCTGAACTGAGCTCAGAACGCAATCCCGGCAGGGGTTCCACTTAACTTTTTCGGTGGGGCGTCGTTGGGCTGGCGCCGCTGGCTCACGACGAAAAAGTGCAAGACGTTTCACCCCTGCCGGGATTGCGTTCTAGCGGAGGACGCGGAGGCCGGCGTGTTTGCGTTGAGCCCGCTTGCGTCTTGAGATTCCGAGCCAGGCGAGTGCAGCCACTACGAGCAGGGTGGCCGGAGAAATCAGGATCGCTATTGCTACGACGATCAGGGCGGCTAGCGAGACGAGGAAAGCCAGGGCACCTCCACCGCTGCCCTCGCGGCGGCCGGCGGAGCTGACCACGTCGCTGACGATCAGGCAGGCGAAGACGGCGCCCACCAGGCAGAAGAAGGCACCGGCGGCCGAGCCGACGTCCGCCGTGCCGGCGAGCAGAAAGCCGACGACCAGCGCGATCACCCCGGCGAGGATCGTCATCCGGCCACGAGCGGAGCCGTGCGTGCCGGTGGTGCCGGCCAGCATCCCGATCGCGATGCCGATGCCGAGCTCGAGGCAGATGCCGGAGAAGGATCCCACGCCCGAAAACCTAACTCCCCGGGCGAGGCGACGCGGATTCGGCACACTATCCCCCATGCCCGAACCGCCCCACCGGCGCCGCGCGCACGCCAGCAGCAGCGATCTGGAGCGCTACGCGAGCCTGTTTGCCGAGCGGACGCGGGTGATGCGCTCCTCGGCGATGCGCGACCTGATGGCGGTGACGGCGCGGCCCGAGGTGATCTCGCTCGCCGGTGGGCTGCCCGACACCTCGACCTTTCCGCCGCAGACCTTCGCCGCGCAGATGACCCGCATCGCCCAGGAGTCGGCGGCCGAGGCGCTTCAGTACGGACCAACCGAGGGCTTCAGCGAGACCGTCGACTGCATCGTCGAAGTGATGGGGGCGGAGGGGATGCTCCCCGATCCCGACGACGTGATCGTCACCACCGGTGGCCAGCAGGCGATCGACCTGATCAGCAAGGCGCTGGTCGATCCGGGTGACGTGGTGATCTGCGAGGCCCCCACCTACCCCGGCGCGATCCCGGTCTTCTGCAGCTACCAGGCCGAGACGATCCAGATCGAGTGCGACCGCGAGGGGATGCGGATCGACGAACTCGAGGACACCCTGGAGCGGCTCGACCTCGAAGGGCGCCGGCCCAAGTTCATCTACTCGGTGCCGACCTTCCAGAATCCCGCCGGGGTGACGATGTCGCTGGAGCGGCGGCGGCGCTTGGTTGAGCTGGCCCGTTCGCGCGAGCTGCTCGTGGTCGAGGACAACCCCTACGGCCTGCTTCGCTTCGGCGGTGAGGCGCTGCCGCCGCTCTATCAACTCGACGGCGGTGACTTCGTCCTCTACATCGGCACCTTCTCGAAGATCCTCTCGCCCGGCATCCGCCTCGGCTGGGCGGTCGCGCCGCCGCCGGTGATGGAGAAGATCGTGCTGGGCAAGCAAGCCTCGGACCTCTGCACCTCGACCCTGACCCAGTACTTCGTCCGCGAGTACTTCAGCGGCGGGCGTTGGCGCGAGTACATCGAGAGCCTCGCCGAGCTCTACCGCGGCCGGCGCGACACGATGATCGAGGCGCTCGATCGCTACTTCCCGCCGCAGGCGAGCTGGACCGAACCCGAGGGCGGGCTCTTCATCTGGGCCACCCTCCCCCCCTACATCGACACCAGCGACCTGCTCGCCAAGGCGCTGCGCGAGGACGTCGCTTTCGTCCCCGGCCAGGCCGCCTACGTCGACGGGCGAGGACGCAACTCGATGCGGCTCAACTTCTCCGGCAGTGGCAATGACGAGATCCGCGAGGGGATCCGCCGCATCGGCAAGGTGATCGAGGGGCAGGTCGAGCTGTACGGGACGCTGACCGGGGGACCGCATATGCCCGCAGACGAAGCCGAGGACATGGGCGGAACCGATTCACCGTCGAATTCGGCGCCGTCCATATCTTCTGATTCCCCGGAGGCGAATTCGACGGTCGTGCCCTTCAGAAAGGCCGAGGGCGCTTGAAGGTCGCGGTGCTCAAAGGCGGTCGCTCCCTCGAGCGCGGCGTCTCACTTCGTTCCGGCGCCCGGGTCGAAGATGCCTTGGAGCGACTGGGCCACGAAGTGTTGCCGCTCGAGGCCGACGGTGACCTGGTCAAGCGGCTGGCGGCAAACCGGCCCGATATCGCCTTCGTCGCCATGCACGGCCCCGGCGGTGAGGACGGCACGGCGCAGGAGCTGCTCGAAATCCTCGGCATCCCTTTCACCGGTCCCGGCGTCGCGGCATGTGCTCGCTGCATCGACAAGGTCCTCGCCAAGCACGAGCTGCGCGCGGCGGGAATCCCGACGCCCGACTGGTTCGCCTTCAACGAGACCGCCTTTCGCGAGCTCGGTGCCGCCGACGCCCTCGGCGGGCTCGAGGAACGGCTCGGCTTCCCGCTCGTGGTCAAGCCCAGCCGCGGTGGCTCGGCGCTGGGAATCAAATTCGCCGAGAACTGGTTCGACGTTCCCGAAGCGTTGGTCTCGGCCTTCAGCTACGACGAGCGCGTCCTGCTCGAGCGCTTCATCGACGGCCGCGAGCTCGCCGTCAGCGTGCTTGGCGACAGGCCGCTGCCGGTGGTCGAGGCGATCCCCCAGGCCGGCGACAGCTACGACTTCGAGGCTCGTTACGAGATCGGCCGCACCTCCTTCGTCTGCCCCGCCGAGCTGACGGTGGCGGAGGCGACTGCGGTGACTGAGGCCGCGCTTGGCGCTTACAGGGCACTCGGCTGTTCGGGCTTCTCGCGAGTCGACCTGATCCTCGAGAGCGGGGGACCACAGGTGCTCGAGGTCAACGCGATTCCCGGCCTTACCGACACCAGCCTCCTCCCCCAGGCCGCCGAGGCCGCGGGGATGTCGTTCGAGCGGCTGGTCGAGAAGATCCTCGACCTCGCGCTGGCGCCTGCAAACGCCTAGGAGTCTTCGCCTTTGGCGAAGTCGTCGGGGGTTACCTCGTCGAGGAACTCTTTGAATTTGTCGACGACCTCCTCGGTGTCCTCGACGTCGTGCTCGAACTCGATCGCCGACTCCTCGATCACGTTCTCGTCAGCAAAGATCGGGGCCGAGACGCGGACGGCGAGGGCGAGGGCGTCGGAGGGCCGCGAGTCGATCTCCATCTCGGTGCCGTTGATCGAGACCGTGATCGAGGCGTAAAAGGTGTTGTCGCGCAGCTCCGTCACCGAGACGCGCTCGCATTTGGCGTCGAGCTGCTCGAGCACGTCGGAGAGCAGGTCGTGGGTCATCGGGCGAGGTGTCGAGGCGCCCTGCAGCTTCATCAGGATCGCCGCGGCCTCCGGATGCCCGATCCAGATCGGCAGGAACTTATTGCTGTCAACAGTCTTCAGCAAGACGATCGGCTGCTTGCCGACCATGTCAAAGCTGACGCCGTAGATCTGCATCTGTTGCACGAATGGGCGATCCTGGATTCGAACCAGGGACCTCGTCCTTATCAGAGACGCGCTCTAACCAACTGAGCTAATCGCCCGGAGCCAAGCCGAAAGGATAGCGGGGGAATCGTGCCCGCCGGGCGCCCCGTTCAGCGCCGTCGACGGCTGAGGCTGCGGGCCAGGTCGAGCGCTTGATCGAGATCGTCAAAGCGGATCTCGACCGCGATCTCCCCTCCCTTTGGGCGCAGCTTGACTTCGTGGCCAAGGACCGACTCGAGTTTGTCCGCGGCTTCGCGCAGTGCGGCCGCCTCCTCCGGTGCCAGAGACGCTCGCGCGGCGCTCTTTGCCTTTGGCTGGCCAGCCAGCTTAGCCCTGCTCTCGGTCTCTCGCACCGACCAGCCGCCGCGAACGGCGTCGCGGGCGAGGCGACGGCGGACGTCGTTGCCGTCGGCGGCAAGCAGGGCGCGGCCATGACCCTCGCTCAGCTCGCCCGACTCGAGCAGCTCGATCGCCTCGTCGGGGAGGTCGAGCAAGCGGATCAAGTTGGAGACGGCGGGACGGCTGCGGCCGACGCGGCGTGCCAGCTCCTCCTTGGAGAGGCCGAGTTCGTCGACCAGGGCTGAGCAGGCGCGCGCCTCGTCGACCGGGTTGAGGTCCTCGCGGACCATGTTCTCGATCAGCGCCACCTGCAGCCGCTCAGCCAGCTCCTGATCTCGTACGACCGCCGGCACCTTCGCCAGACCGGCCGCCTGCGCCGCGCGCCAGCGGCGCTCGCCGGCGATCAGCTCGTAGCTACCGTCGGGGAGGGGACGGACCAGCAGCGGCTGCACGACCCCGTTGGCCTCGATCGAGGAGGCGAGGCCGGCGAGAGCCTCGGGGTCGATCTTGGTCCGCGGCTGGTTGGGATTTGGCTTAATCAGCTCGGTCGGCAGCTCGCGCAGCTCGCCCGCCCGCTCGGGGCTGGCCTCGGGCAGGATCGCCGAGAGGCCGCTGCCGAGGCCCCGCCTGGCGCGCTTGGTCGCGCTAGCCACGTTCGGCGAGCTCCTGCGCGAGGGCGCGGTAGGCCTCGGAGCCGCGCGACTTGGGTGAGTGGTCGATCACGGGCAGGCCGTAGCTTGGCGCCTCGGCGACCCGGACGCTGCGCGGTATGACCGTCTCGAAAACCATCTCGGGGAAATGCTGGCGCAGTTCGCGCTCGACGTCCCGCGCCAAGCGCGTGCGCTCATCGTGCATGGTGACCAAGAGCCCCGACACCTCCAGCGCCGGGTTGAGCTCGCGGCGGATCGTCGCCAGCGTGTCGAGGAACTGAACCAGTCCCTCCAGGGCCAGGTACTCGGCCTGAACCGGCACGACGACGCGGTCGGCGGCGGTGAGAGCGTTGACGCTGACCGGCCCCAGCGACGGAGGACAGTCGAGCAGGGTGTAGGCGAAGCGCTCGCGCACGGGTCCGAGCCGTTCGCGTAGCCGCGTCTCGGACCCCTCGATCCGCGGCAGCTCGACCGCGGCGCCGGCGAGGTCGCGGTTAGCCGGCACCAGCCAGAGGTTGTCGGGCCCGGCCGGCCGGGCCGCCTCGGCGACCGAGACGTCGCCGATCAGGCAGTCGTAGGAAGAGGGATGCATGTCGCGCTCGCCGCCCAGGGCAACGGTCGCGTTGCACTGGGGGTCGAGGTCGACGAGGAGCGTTTGAGCGCCGGTGGCCGCCACACAGGCAGCGACGTTGACCGCTGTCGTCGTCTTACCGACGCCGCCCTTCTGGTTCGAGATCGCGTAGACGACACCCATGCGAGCGCAGACTAGTGGTCGCCACGAGGTCGCTTCTTGGCCATTCCCGGACGGCGCGGCAAGTCATCCGGGGTGGGGCCGGCCTTGCGAACCAGGTGGAGATGGCGATGCTCGCTGCCGGCGAACGGACCGACGTGGCGAATCTCCTCCGGCCGCATCGCCAACCGCGCCCGCGCGCTCGCCAGCTGCGCCTCCTCATCGGGATCGCGCTTGCCCTTCCAGGCGACGAGGATGCCGCCGTCCTCGAGCAGGGGTGAAGCGAGCTCGGCAAGGGTGGAGAGGCGACCGACCGCGCGGGCGGTGACAGCTGCGTAGGCCTCGCGCCCCTCGGCGGCGGCGAGCTCCTCGGAGCGGGCGTTGATGACGCGGGCGTTGGCGATCTCGGCCGCATCGATAGCGCGCTGGATGAAGTCGCACTTGCGCCCCACCGACTCGATCAGGTCAACCCGCGCGTCGGGTAGAGCAACGGCCAGCACAAGCCCCGGGAACCCCGCCCCAGAGCCAATATCCGCGATCTTCCGAGCCGTCGCCAGCTGCTCGAAGTCGAGCCCGGTGAGGCTGTCGGCAACATGCACCCGCCAGGCCCGCCGCGGATCGGTAACGGAGCTGACCGACGCCCGCTCAGTCTCGAGAAGCTCCAAGACGCAAGCGATCGTCGCCCGCTGCGCCTCGTCAAGCGAGTGCCCCGGTAGGGGTGAAGCGTCTTGCACTTTTTCGCGGTCAGCCATCGTCCATCGCAGCAATCGCCCCTCGAAAAATTAAGCGAAACCCCTACCGGAGCACTCGCTCTTACTCAGACACGAGCGGGGCAACGACCACGCAGCGCCTTGGCTCGTCGCCTTCGCTGTAGGTCTCGACGCCCGAGCGCTCCTTGAGGTGCTCGTGCACGACGCGGCGCTCTTGGGCGCTCATCGGGTCGAGCTCCACCGACTCGTTGCCGGTCAGCGCCTGCTCCGCCGCCCGATCGGCCCGCGCCGTCAGGGTCTCTTTGCGGCGATCTCGATACCCCGCTGCATCGACAACGACCCGCTTGCGCTCCCGCATCCCCCGAAACGCCGCCTGGTAGGCGATCAGCTGCAGCGCATCGATCGTCTGCCCCCGCTTGCCGATCAGCAGCCCGTAGTCCTCGTCACCCTCAACCGAGGCCGTAATCCGATCGTCGTCCTCGACGATGTCGACATCGCCCTCGAGATCGAGCTCATCAAGAACCTCCTCAACAAGCTCCCGAACCCGCTCAGCGGGCTCTTGCGGCCAGTCGTCAGCTCCGGTCACGCCGCCAGTCTATGCGCCAATGGCCACCAGATGAAAGCTTCTGTCTTTCCGACATCCCAAACCTTCAGCTAAAGCTGAGGCGGGTGGTGCGCTGGAGCGATGGGTGAGGTCCTGACGGATCCTCGCGAAGCGGCTCCGCAGAGAGGTCAAAAGCCGCGAAGCGGCACCTCATTGCACCGCCCGGAGGGCGGTGCATGGGATCCGACGGGACCTCACCCATCGCTCTCCCTGGACTACCGGATCAGCGCCGCTTCTTCTTCTTTTTAGGCGGCGGAGGCGGTGGCTTCGACGCCGCGGCTGCTGCCATCGCCTCAGGCGTTGCCGTGACCGGCGCCGGAATGATCCGCTGAATCACGTATTGCTGGCCGATCGTCCAGAAGTTGGTGGTGATCCAGTAGAGGACGAGGCCGGCGGGGAAGCTGATCACGAAGGGGACGAAGATGAAAGGCAGGACCATCATCATCATCCGCTGGCTTTTGTCGGCGGTTACCGACATCACCATGCCCGAGAACAGCTGGGTGCCGACGTAGAGGACCAGCAGAATGATCAATTCGGGACCGTGCGCCTTCGCCGTCAGGTCGTTGATGAAGAGGAACGAAGCTTCCGAGCCGCAATGGCCCGCCTCGCAGCCGATATCGCTCGGCAGCTCGTGGCGCAGGACGTAGAAGAGAGTGATGAAGACCGGCAGCTGGGCGATCAGCGGGATGCAGGAGGCAAAGGGGTTGACTTTGTTCTCCTGGTAGAAGCGCATCATCTCCTGCTGCATGCGCTGGCGATCGTTTTTGTATTTCGCCTGGATCTCTTTGATCTGCGGCTGCAGGGCCTGCAGGGCGCGCATTCCCTTGAGCTGCCTGTACGTGAGCGGGATCAGCAGGGCGCGGGTGACGATCGTGAGGGCGATGATCGACATCCCCCAGCTCAGCCCAGCGCTGTCGTGGAAGAACTGCAGAACCGAGTTGGCGATGTCGATCAGCGGCTGCAGGACGTTCGCCGCGGGAATCACGTGTGCACCTCACCGTGATGGGCGGCGGGATCGACCGGGCCAACTTTGAGCGTGAAGCGCTCTGGAATGGGGTCAAAGCCGCCATGGCTGAGGGGGTTGCAGCGCAAGACGCGCCAAGCCGCAAGCAGAGTGCCCCGCACAGCGCCGAATCGGCCTATTGACTCAGCCGCGTAAGCCGAGCAGGTTGGCTCGTAACGACAGCGGCGCGGAAAGGCCGGGGAAATCCGGCGTTGATAAGCCCGGATCATCGCCAGCAAGACCCGTTTCACGTGGAACGCTTCTTCGCTGGCGAGCCCACAAGCGCCTCCTCAATGCTGGCGCGGACGCCCGATGAGCCATCCCGCTCAATCAGATCGCCAATCTCAGGCCGGGCTACCAAGACAAAGTCGTGGCTGTCGGGGAGCTGGTCAGAGAGACCCCAAAAGGTCTCTCGCAAGACGCGCTTGACCCGGTTGCGATCGACGGCTCCACCGATCTTGCGGCTGACCGAGACTCCCAGCCTCACCTCGTCGTCCTCCTCGTCCTTGCGAGGAAAGCTGTAGAGAACGAGGTAGCGGGTTGCATGTGAGGATCCGTCGCGATAGACGCGGTCAAACTCGCCGCTGCGCGAAAGGCGGCGTCGTTTCGCCGCCATCTAGGGAGTGAGGCGCTTCCGGCCTTTGCGGCGCCGGCGCTTGAGGATCGCCCGACCCCCACGCGTGCTCATTCGCGCCCGGAATCCGTGCGTCTTCGCCCGCTTCCGCTTCTTCGGCTGATAAGTCCGCTTCATCGGGCGTCGCAGTATACGGACGCGCCGCCGAGCGGGGAAAACTCAGCGCGAAAATGATTTCGGCGGCATTTGCGGGGGGACCGATTTCGGCCTATCGAGGCGTCGCTATGGTCGGCCGTCGGTGCAAGATGACGCGGCAAGACAAGACCTCGACTCCCTTTGGAGGGACGTGCAGGGCCGGTTGCGGGCCTCCGTTCCCCCGTCGACCTTCCAACTCTGGTTGGAGCCGCTGAAAGTCGTCGGCAGTCAGGGCGAGGCGCTGCTGCTCTCCGCCCCCGAGGGAATCAGGGCCTGGACCGAGCGTCGCTACGCCGGACTGATTCGGGAGGCCCTCGCTGGCGTCGGCTCGCAGCTGAGCAAGGTCAGCCTTGTGGCCGAGGGCGGTGCGGCCGAGGCGGAGATCGGCACCGGAACCGACCTGAACGTCAACTACACCTTCGACCGCTTCGTTATTGGAGAAGGGAACCGGGCCGCCCACGCCGCGGCGCTGGCCGTAGCTGAGGCACCTTCGGAGGCCTACAACCCGCTCTTCCTCCACGGCCCGCCAGGGCTTGGCAAGACTCACCTCTTGGTCGCGATCGCCAACTATCTCGGCACCTCCGCGCCCGGCCTCAATGTTCGCTACACCACCGCCGAGCGCTTCACCAACGAGTTCGTCACCGCGTTGCGCAGGGCCGGGGCCGAAGAGTTCAAGCGCCGCTACCGCGACCTCGATGTCCTGCTCGTCGATGACGTCCAGTTCCTCGAGGGCAAGCGCCATACCGAGGATGAGTTCTTCCATACCTTCAACGCGCTTTACGAAGGCGGTAGCCAGCTCATCCTCTCCGCCGACCGAATTCCCAGTGAGCTGTCGACCCTGGAGTCAAGGTTGCGCGACCGCTTCGAGTGGGGCTTGACCGTGGCCGTCGAGCCGCCGAACCTGGCTACTCGACTCACCGTCTTGCGGCGCCTTGTACGCGAGGCCGGCGTTGACACCGAGGGGGATGTGCTCACCGAGCTGGCGCGGCGGATCGACATCAACGTTCGCCAGCTGCACGGCGCGCTCACCCGCCTGATCGCCCACGCCTCGCTGACCGCCAAGCCAATCAGCACCGAGCTGGTTGAAGCCGTGATTCCCAAGGCTTCGCGCGGGCCGGAAAGAACTCCGGTTGAGGAGATCCAGCAACACGTCTCAACCGCCTTTGGCATCTCGCGGGCCGAGCTGGTCGGCGCGACGCGGGCAGCGACACCACTGAGCGCCCGCCAGGTCGCGATCTACCTCACGCGCGAGATGACCGACCTCTCGCTGCCCCAGATCGGCCGCCTCTACGGCGGCCGGGATCACTCCACCGTGCTCAACTCGATTCGCCGCGCCGAGGCGCGCTGCGGCGAAGATGCGGTCCTCGCTGCCCAGGTCAAGGAGCTGCGCGCGGCGATCCACAACAGCTCCACAGGCCGCCCCTAACGGCCGACGCCACTGTAAGAATCAATGCTTTCCCACAAGTCCCTCCACAGCCACCCAACCGCTAGACAATGCGGCTTGGCGGCCACCTGCAAGCTTTCCCACAGGCACTAACTCAACCTAAGAAGGCATCAATCACTTGAAGCTGACAACTAAACGAGACGAGCTTGTCGCCAAGCTCTCGGTCGTCTCCAGAGCTGTATCTACCCGCGCCGCTACTCAATCGCTCTCCGGGATCTTGCTCAGTGCCGATGGCGATGGGGTCAGCCTCAGTGCCACCGATCTGGAGATGGGCCTAAAGACGAAGCTCGCGGCCGAGGCCGACGGGGACGGCTCCGTCCTCCTGCCCGGCCGCCTACTTGCTGAGGTCTGCCGCTCATTGGGCGATCCGACGGTGGAGATTGAGCTGCGCGAGTCCGAGCGCGACGTCGAGATTCGCAGCGGCGGCTCGAGCTTCCACCTCCGCATCCTGCCCAGCGAGGACTTCCCCGCTTTCCCCGAGGAAGAGGGCGAGCCCCTCTCGATCCCAGCCGCCGCCCTCGCCGCGACGGTGGACCTAGTCGCCCGCGCTGCCTCGCGCGACGATATGCGACCGGTTTTGACCGGCGTTCTGGTCAGCGCCAGCGGCTCGGAGATGACGATGGTCGCGACCGATTCCTACCGGCTCGCGGTCAAGCGCACCGAGCTGGATAGCGCGATCGGCGGCGAGCTCGAGGCCAATATTCCGGCCAAGGCCCTGCGCGAGCTGGGTCGCATTGTCTCCGCTGACGGCGTCGAGACGGTTTCGGTTGCCCTGCAGCGCAACCAGGCCATTTTCAAGGCAGGAGCGATCGTCCTCAACACGAGGCTGATCGAGGGCCAATTCCCCAACTTTCGACAGCTCCTGCCGGAGTCCTACGAGCACGACGTGCGCTTGCCGCGACCCGAGTTGCTCGACGTGACGCGACGGATCAGCCAGTTGGCCCAGCGCAACGCGCCGCTGCGACTCTCCTTCTCGCCGGGTGAGCTCAAGATCGCGGCCTCCACTCCCGATGTCGGCGACGCCGAGGAGACGATGCCGGCGGCCTTCGAGGGCGAGCCCCTGGAGATCGGCTTCAATCCCGAGTTCCTGCGCGAGGGGATCGAAAGCGTCGAGGGCGATGAGGTGGTGCTGCGCCTGATCTCACCGCTGCGGCCCGGTCTCCTGCAGCCGGTCGATAACGAAGACTTCCGCTACCTGGTGATGCCAATCCGCCTCAACGTGTGAGCGCTGCCGGTGCTTGTCACCGTCGTCGAAGCGCGCCCGTTGCGGAGCCTGGTTGCGGCTCGGATCGAGCTGGGAACCGGGGTCCTCAGTCTTGTCGGACCCAACGGTGTTGGCAAGACAAACCTTCTCGAGGCGCTCTACTTCGCCCTGACCGGGCGTTCGTTTCGAACCTCCGATCGCCGTGACCTGATTCCTTTCGGCGGCTCCTTCGCCCGCGCCGAAGCGACGATCCGCGACGACGATGGGATCGAGCGCCACCTGCTTGCTTCGGTCAGCCGCGCCGAAGGTCGGCGACATCTGTTGGACGGCAGCCCCGCCGATCCGGCAACGCTGGCCCGCAGCCGCCCGGCGATCGCGGTCTTCTCACCCGATCGCCTTTCCCTGATCAAGGGTCCGCCAGCGGAGAGGCGTGCCCATCTCGACGGCTTCATCGCCGCCCGCTGGCCTAGCCGGGCTGAATTGCGCCAGCGGTTTGGCCAGGCGCTGGCCCAACGCAACGCACTCGTCGCGCGCATCGCGGCTGGCCACGGTGGCCCTGGCCAGCTCGATACCTGGGACGCGGCGGTTGCCGAGTCGGCGGCGCCGCTGATCGCGGCACGCGCCGAGGCGGTGGCCGAGCTCGCCGCCCCCTTCTCGACCGCTGCCGGAGAGCTGGGATTGGAGGGTGGGGGGGAGGTCGAGTACGCGCCCCGCGCGTGCGGATCGGCGGAGGAGATCCGCGTTGGGCTCAACGAGCGCCGCGAGGCCGACCTGAGGCTGGGGCGGACCTCATGGGGTCCCCATCTCGACGAGGTCAAGCTCAATGCGGCCGGTCGCTCCCTGCGCCGCTACGGATCACAGGGCCAACAGCGCGCCGCCCTGCTCGCCCTCCTTTTTGCCGAGCGAGACGTGCTGCTCGAGGCGCGGCGGGTAGCGCCGCTGCTCCTGCTCGACGACGTGATGAGCGAGCTCGACCCAGACCGGCGCCGCCGCTTGGTCGACCGCCTCGCCAGTGGCGGTCAGGCAGTGATCAGCGCCGCCGCCGAGGACTCGCTGCCGGTAGAGGCTAGGAACAGCGTCGTGCACATGCCCCTGCAGGCAGAATCGGCGGCGGCATGAGCCGGCGCCGTGCTCCCCGACCCGCCTCCGCGGGCCTTCGCAGCGCACTCGAGAGCGTTGCGCCCAAGACGCCCCTGGCGGCCGTACAGTCGGCCTGGGTCGGCGCCGTCGGCGAGCGCATTGCCGCGGTCACCCGGCCTGTTTCAGAACGCGCCGGCGAGGTGACAATCGATTGCTCAGATTCCGTCTGGGCACAGGAGTTGGATTTGATGCAGGCGCAGCTGCTCGGGCGACTGAAGGAGAGCCTTGGCGACCACGCTCCGAAGAGTTTGCGCTTCCGCGTGAGTGATGACTGAAAGTAATTTCAAATATCGCGATTTGCAGGGATTTTATTTCCCCAGCGGCGGCTTGCGAGGGGTCCGAACTGGTATCCTTATGTCAACTTGCATTTCTGCCCCGACCTTGGGCGGCAAAAGCCCAAACGGTCGGGGTTTTCTATGAGAGCGGGAAGGGATTAATTGCCTGAGAAGACGAACACGGCCGCGCAGAAAAAAGGCGGGTCGGAGTCCTACGGCGCCAAGGACATCACCGTCCTCGAGGGCCTGGAAGCGGTCCGCAAGCGACCGGGCATGTATATCGGCTCGACCGGGCCACGCGGCCTTCACCACCTGGTCTACGAGGTGCTCGATAACTCGGTCGACGAGGCGATCGCCGGCTATTGCGACAGCGTTCGCGTGGTCCTGCACCCCGACAACAGCTGCACCGTCGTCGATAACGGCCGCGGTATCCCGGTCGACGAACTGAAGAAAGAGAAGCGGCCGGCGGCCGAGGTGGTGCTGACCACGCTTCACGCCGGCGGCAAGTTCGGTGGCGAGGGCTACAAGGTCTCCGGCGGCCTGCACGGCGTCGGCATCTCCGTCGTCAACGCCCTCTCCGAGAAGCTCCACCTCGAAATCAGCCGCGATGGCGCGATCTGGACCCAGGACTACGAACGCGGCAAGCCGCAGGCCGATCTCCACCGCGGAGAGGCGAGCGATTCGCACGGCACGACGATCACCTTCCTGCCCGACGATGAGATCTTCGACGAGCTCGAGTTCGACTACGCGACCCTGGCCGAGCGCCTGCGCGAGACCGCCTTCCTAACCCGTGGCCTCAAGATCGAGCTGGTCGACGAGCGTGCCGCCGGTCAAGAGGACACCTTCCACTACGAGGGCGGCATCGTCGATTTCGTCGCCCACCTCAACGAGAACAAGGACCCCCTGCATCGCAAGACGGTCTTCTTCGAGAACGAGACCGACGACGGCCAGGTCGAGGTGGCGATGCAGTGGAACTCGTCCTACCAGGAATCGATTTTCAGCTTTGCCAACAACATCAACACGCACGAGGGCGGCTCCCACCTCTCCGGTTTCCGCTCAGCCCTGACCCGCACGCTCAACGCCTACGCGCGCGGCAAAGGCCTGCTCAAAGAGAAAGACGAGAACCTCACCGGCGACGACGTGCGCGAGGGGCTGACCGCGGTGATCTCGGTCAAGCTCGCCGACCCGCAATTCGAGGGTCAGACCAAGACCAAGCTCGGCAACCCGCCGATCGAGGGACTGGTCAAGGAGTCGGTCAACCGCAAGCTCGGCGAGTTCTTCGAGGAGAACCCGGGCGAGGCGAAACGGATCATCGGCAAGGCAGTCGACGCCGCCCGCGCCCGTCAGGCCGCCCGCAAGGCCCGCGACCTGACCCGCCGCAAGTCGGCGCTGGAGAACTCGACCCTGCCCGGCAAGCTCGCCGACTGCACCGTGCGCGACCCTGCCCTGGCCGAGCTGTTCATAGTCGAGGGCGATTCCGCCGGCGGTTCCGCGAAGCAAGGTCGCGATCGCAACACCCAGGCGGTACTGCCGCTGCGCGGAAAGATCATCAACGTCGAGAAGGCGCGGATCGACAAGGTTCTTTCCAACAACGAGATCCAGGCGCTGATCACCGCCGTCGGCACCGGCATCCGCGAGGAGTTCGACGTCAAAGACGCGCGCTACCACAAGGTCGTGCTGATGACCGACGCCGACGTCGACGGTGCCCACATCCGCACCCTGGTGCTCACCTTCCTCTACCGCGAGATGCCGGAGCTGATCGAGGCTGGTTACGTCTACATCGCCAAGCCACCGCTCTACAAGCTGAAAAACGGCAAGCAGGAAACCTACGTCGAGAAGGAGTCCGAGCTCGAGGAGCTGCTGCTGCGCGACAAGCTCGAGCAGATGGAGGTCACCGACGCCACCGCCGAGACGCACAAGCTGACCGCCGCCCGCTGGCAGCGCTTCAACCGGCGGCTGAAGGAGCACGAGGGCTGGGCCGACTCGCTGCAAGCCGACTTCGGCCATGAGCTGATCCGCTTCCTCGGCGAGTCGGAAATCCTCGATCGGGGCGTGACGTCGCTCGCCGAGGTGAAGGACGTGCTCAACGGCGACGCCGGCGAGGTCGAGCCATTTGACACCGAGATCGTCTCCGAATCGGGCGACGAGATCCTGGTCCGCGCGGTTCACCGCCGCGACGGGCTGGCCAAGGCCTTCGAGCTCTCCGCCGGCCTTTTCGAATCGCATGACTACCGACGCCTGGTCGAGTCTCACCGTGAGCTGCTGAGCCAGGTCGGTCGACCACCGTTCAAGATCTCGCTCGAGCAGAAAGAGAAAGCGGCGGAGTCGTTCGCCGAGCTGCGCCGGATGGTGATGGACCTGGCCCGCCATGGAGTGACCATGCAGCGCTTCAAGGGCCTGGGTGAGATGAACGCCGAACAGCTGCGCGAGACGACGATGGATCCCGCCAGCCGTACCTTGGAGCGGGTCCAGATCGACGACGCGGCGATGGCGGAGAAGATCTTCACCGACCTGATGGGCGACAAGGTGGAGCCGCGCAAGGCCTTCATAGAAAGGCACGCGAAGGAGGTGAGGTTTCTCGATGTCTAAGCGCAACGCCTGCAAACCGGCGCATCTCGGGGTCCTCGGTCGCGGGTCTCGCTCACGCACAAAAGTGCGCTCGCTTCCCCCCGCTCTCTGCGTCCCCCGACCTGCTTGGTTTTCGGCGTCGTTTGAGGGACGGGTGATCTGATGGAGGGCGCAGAAGCACTTACCGGAGGGCGGATCGAGGAGCGCGAGCTGACGACCGAGATGCGCTCGTCGTATCTCGACTACGCGATGAGCGTGATCGTCGGCCGCGCGCTGCCGGACGTTCGCGACGGGCTGAAGCCGGTGCACCGGCGGGTGCTCTACGCGATGCACGACCTCGCCCTGCAGCCCAACCGCCCATACCGAAAGTCCGCCTTCATCGTCGGCGAGGTGATGGGCAAGTACCACCCGCACGGCGACTCGGCGATCTACGACACGCTGGCGCGGATGGCGCAGCCGTTCTCGCTGCGCTACATGCTTGTCGACGGCCAGGGCAACTTCGGCTCGATCGACGACGATCCACCCGCCGCGATGCGGTACACCGAGGCGCGCCTGGCCCGGCTCTCGACTGAGCTGCTGCGCGACATCGATGCCGACACCGTCGAGTGGGGGCCGAACTACGACGAGTCCCAGCAGGAGCCGCTCGTCCTGCCGGCGCGCTTCCCCAATTTGCTGGTCAACGGCTCGTCCGGGATCGCGGTCGGCATGGCGACCAACATCCCGCCGCACAACCTGAGCGAGTCGATCGGCGCGGTTAAGGCCTATATCGCCAACCCCGGGATCGATCTAGCCGGCCTGATGGAGCACGTCAAAGGCCCCGACTTCCCCGGCGGCGGCATCATGAGCGCCGAAGGAGTCGCGGACGCCTATGCCTCCGGCCGAGCCTCGGTGCGGATCCGCGCCCGCGCTCACGTCGAGCCGCTCAAGGGCGGCCGCGACGCGATCATCGTCACCGAGCTCCCCTTCATGGTCAAGAAGGGCGGCGAAGGCGGCCTGATCACGAAGATCGCCGACCTCGTCCGCGACAAAAAGATCACCGGCATCTCTGACCTGCGCGACGAGTCCGACCGCAACGGCATGCGCCTGGTGATTGAGACCAAGCGCGGCGGCGACCCGCCCGAGGTCGTGCTCAATCAGCTCTACAAGCGCACGGCGATGCAGAGCACCTTCGGCATCAACATGGTCGCGCTCGTCGACGGGGTGCCGAAGACGCTCGGCCTCAAGGAGTTGATCGAGCACTACGTCAACCACCAGCGCGAGGTCGTGATCCGTCGCACTCAGTACGAGCTGCGCCGCGCCGAGGCCCGCGCCCACATCCTCGAGGGGCTGCTGATCGCGCTCGAGAACCTCGATGCGGTGATCGCCCTGATTCGTGGCTCGGCCGACACCGATGCGGCCAAGGCGGGCCTGGTCGAGCGCTTCGAGCTCTCCGAAGAGCAGGCCCAGGCGATCCTCGACATGCGCCTCGCCCGCCTCACCGCGCTGGAGTCCGACAAGCTGCGCGAGGAGCACGAAGAACTGGCCAAGCGGATCGCCGAGCTGCGGGCGATCCTCGGTGACCCGGCCCGGATCGACGCCGTGATCGTCGAGGAGCTCGACGAGGTCGACCAGCGATACGGCGACGAGCGGCGCACCGAAGTCACCCACTTCGAGGGCGACATGAACATCGAGGACATGATCGCCGACCAGCAGATGGTGATCTCGATCACTCACTCGGGCTACGCCAAGCGCCTGCCGCTCGCTACTTACCGCCAACAACACCGAGGCGGTCGAGGCGTGATGGGGATGGACCTCAAGGAGGACGACTACATCGAGCACCTCCACATCTGCTCGACCCACGACTTCCTGCTCTTCTTCACCAACCGCGGCAAGGTCTACCGGCTCAAGGTCTACGAGCTGCCCGAGGGTTCGCGCACCTCGAAAGGCCGCGCCCTGGTCAACGTGTTGCCCCTGCGTGACGGTGAGAAGGTCACCGCGGTGATCCCAACCCGCGACTTCAGCGAGAACAAGTATCTGGTCTTCGCCACCGCCCAGGGCCTGGTCAAGAAGACCGAGTTCACGGCTTACAACACACCGATCCGCGCCGATGGGATCATCGCGATCAAGATCCGCGACTCCGACGAGCTGGTCCAGGTCCGTCTCACTTCAGGCGACGACGACATCTTGCTCGTTTCCAAGTCAGGCCACGCCTCCCGTTTCTCTGAGGAGAAAGTGCGACCGATGGGCCGCGATACCAGCGGCGTCAAAGGCATGAACGTCTCGGCCAAGGTCAACGGCAAGCCCAACCGCGTACTGGCGATGGACATCGCCCGCGACGATTCCGAGCTCTTCGTCGTAACCGAGAACGGTTACGGCAAGCGCACCTCGGTCTCCGAGTACCCGGTCAAGGGTCGCGGTACCAAGGGGGTGCTGACGGCAAAGCTGACGGCCAAAAAGGGCGGCCTCGCCGGAGCCCTGATCGTCCGCGAGCACCAGGACCTGCTCTTCATCTCCCAGAACGGCATGGTCCAGCGCACCCGCGCCGGCGGCATCTCCCAGATGGGGCGGCCAACTCAGGGTGTTCGCGTCATGAACATGAAGGACGACGACTGCGTCTCGGCCGTGGCGCTCGTGGTCGACGACGACTCATCCACGGACGAGCCGGATGGGCAGGAGGAGTTGGCTGAGTAGAGGGGTGGTGGGGGTGGTTCCTGGGAAACCTATGCACCGCCCGACAGGCGGTGCAACTGAGTGCCGCTTCGCGGCATAGAAGCACTCTGCGGAGCCGCTTCGCGAAGTTTCCCAGGAACCACCCCCACCACCCCTAAGCTCAAAACCGCTCCTTCCCCGCCGCCTCGGAGCCTGATGAGCTTCAACTAGAAAGCCCCGCCGAGACTGATCTGTGAAAGCTGGAGGGGACGGCGCGATCCGGGTTCGCGGGACCTTCGAGACCCCCGTTGCCCTACGCAGCAGCCGGCAAATACTGCTGCCAGTTGCTCGGAATGCTGGGGCTGGCCACCTGGATGAAGACTGTTGGTCCCCGTGCTTTTGGGGGGAGAAGTGAAAGGCGGCTGGCCTTATGGGCAGGTGACTCGTGCGGATTCCGGAGCGGGCGACGTGGGGCAGTCCCTGATCGAAGAGATGCTGCGGACGGCGCTTTGGCTTTTCGATGCCTCTGCGTCACTGCTCGACGATTTGCCTGATGGTGCGTTTCCGGGGGAGGACTCCGGTGAAGTGATGGTCGAGATGCTGGCGGGCAGTTGTCGCCCGGCGATCGATGCAGCCGGCGATGACGGTTGCCGTATCGCGATCGAGCTTCTCACCTCAATCAAGGAGAACGTCCTGAATGACCTGCGCGCAGCGGCCGAGCTGGCCCGGAGAAAGGAGATGCTACATTGATGTACATGAGTGAAACGGTAGGCGTGGCGGAGTTGCGGCAGAACTTGAGCCTCTATCTACGGCGGGTGGATAAAGGGGAGCGATTGGTGATCACGGACCGCAATCGGCCGGTGGCCGAGCTCGGTCCCCCGCCTAGTACAGGGTCTGCCCTGGATCTGCTGATCGCGGAGGGCAAGGTATCTCGCCCCCGCCGCTCCTCGCTTCCTGAGCCACTGGAGATGGATGGCGATCCGCACGCTTTGAGCCGGGCGCTCGAAGAAGTCCGCGGCGCCGGCTGACGATGCCGATTTACTACGCGGACGCCTCGGCTTTGGTGAAGCTCGTCCGCAAAGAGGCCGAGTCGGATGCCCTGCACGTCTATATCGAGGGCGCGAACTTGGTCAGCTCCGAGCTCGCGCTTACCGAGATCCTGCGAGCTGCGCACCGGGTTGCGGCGCGAGACCGCCGCCCGGTCGGCCGCCTGCTGAAGCGCGCCGCGGAAGTGATCGACATGCTCGGGCTTCGTCCATTGGATTACCACCTTCTCGCCACCGCGGGCGCCTTGGCGGCACCCGCACTCCGCACGCTTGACGCAATACACGTCGCTACGGCAGTCGACCTCCATCCAATCGATTCGTTCGTCACCTACGACGAGCGGCAAGCGGCCGCGGCCCGCCTCGCCGGCCTCCGCACCATCACCCCCGCCTAAAAGGGCGCTACGCAGCAGCCGGCAAATACTGCTGCCAGTTGCTCGGGATGCTGGGGCTGGCCACCTGGATGAAGACGGTCGGCCCCGGCGCCTTCGGAGTGTTCTTCGGGTGCATATGGATCTCGCGGGGAAGGCGGTTGCCCTTGCGGCGGTTACAGCTTGCGCAGGCGGCGACGATGTTCTCCCAGACCGACTTGCCGCCACGGCTGCGGGGGATCACGTGGTCGACGGTGAGGCCGGATTTGCGCGAGCCGCAGTATTGGCAGGTCCAGGAGTCGCGGGCGAGGACGGCGCGGCGGGTGATCTTGCGGCGGTGGGCTTCGCGGGGGATCCGCACGTAGTTGACGAGGCGGATCACGTCGGGGCGCTCCATCGTCATGTGCTCGGAGTGGATCGCGCCCTGACGGCGCTCCAGTAGCTCTGCCTTTTCCTTCAGCAGCAGCACAGCAGCCCTTCTCAACGTGCACACGTTGATCGGCTCATACGTCGCATTGAGAACAAGGACGCGTGCCATATTGCTCGGGAATTCTACGCAGTCGGGTAGGAGCCCAAGATTCGAACCGACTCGGCCTTGCCTCGCAGGGCCTCTACGGCCTCCGCGACCGGGGTCTCCGAGAGTGCCCCCTCGAGGTCGCAGAAGAACATGTAGCGGCCCAGTTCGAGCCGTAGGGGACGTGACTCGATCCGGGTCAAGTTGACTTCGCGGCTGGAGAACTCGCGCAGAGCGTTGACCAGGGCGCCGGGGTGGTCTTCGCCCAGCTCGGAGAAGACCAGGGAGGTCTTCCAGGCAGCCCCACCGGTCGGCTCGGCGCCGGTTGGGGCGATCCAGACGAAGCGGGTGACGTTGTTGGCCTCGTCCTCGATTCCCTCGCGCAGAATTGTGCAGCCGTAGAGCTCGGCCGCCGCACCCGCCCCGATTGCCGCCCACGGCCGCTCCGACTCGCTGACCAGCTGCACCGCGGCCGCCGTGCTCTCGACGCTCCGCCGCCCGGCGCCGGGCAGCTGATCTCGCAGGAAGCGTGCGCACTGGGCTAGGGGCTGGGGATGCGAGATCACAGTCTCGATCTGCGCCAGCTCGGTCTCCTCGCGGGCGATCAGCATCGCCCGCACGGCGAAGTCGTGCTCGCCGACGATCGTCACCCCGCTGGCGTCGAAGGCGAGGGTGTCGAGGGTGGTCCGCACCGAGCCCTCGATCGAGTTCTCAAAGGGGACCAGGGCGCGCTCGGCCTCGCCCCGCTCGACCGCGAGGATCGCGTCGCGAATCGTCGCTGTACGCAACGGCTCGTAGTCGGTGCTCGCTGCGAGGGCGCCGCGCAGGGCGTCCTCGGTGAAGGTCCCGGCTGGCCCCAGATAGGCGATCCGCACGACCGGACCTCCTATTCGAAGGCGACGTTGTAGCTGGCTTCGTTGTTTTCGGAGACCTGCTCGCCGGGCACCGTGTCGACTTCGACTTCCAGCGTGACTTCCCCGCTGGGGGCCGGCGTCAGCGGGATCAGGACGGACGAGGATTCGCCGGCGCCGATGCTGTCGATCGTGCCCGAGAGGGTGGTGCCGTCGCTGACGCTGACCGAGACGTTGATCCCGTTCTCGGTCGATTCCCCCTGGTTCGAGACTTCCACTTCCACTTCGGGGGTGCCTTCACTGACGACTGAGGTGGTCGATTCCGCGCTCAGTTCGGTGCCGTTGATGGTGGTGCCGATCAAGCCGAGGCCGTGCACGCCTTCCGTGATGGCGCCGCTACTGGAGCCGCTCACCGAGCCGAGCGCCGCGCTCACTTCGTCTTCGTCGAGCCAGCGGGTTTCGTCGGCGAGGAAGATGCTTTTCGGCACGTCTGAGCCGCTGATTCCGTTGGCGGCGAGGACGCCGTTGATCTCGGGTCGCACCACCGCCGCGTAGAGGCCGTCACTACTGAGCAGCTTGCGCATCTGCATCGCGATGCTCCTGGTCGCTTGCTGGGAGCCGACGTCACCGAGCGCCGTGCTCATCTTTTCGGCAATTTCGTTCATCGCGCTGGCGCGCAGCTCGTAGGTCAGCTCGAGCGCGTTTTGGGCGTGGCTCATGTCGCCGGGAGCGTCGAGACCGTCGACGCGGCTGGCGTAGTTGTCCATCGCGCTGCGATCGGCGCTGATCTGGTTGATGAATTCGGTCACCGAGAGGCTGCCCGGGTCGTCGAGCTTGTCGAAGAAGGTCTTGCTCGTCTGGTCCGTCTCTTCGACGATCTGGGTTACGTTGCGGGCGTAGTCGCTCAGCGCTCGGTTCTTGCGCGCGTCGAGGCACCCCTTGACCCCGAGCACGATCACGATCAGCAGCAGCAGACCGCCGCCGAGCGCAAGCCCGCGGCGCAGCAGGATCTGTTGACGCTCAGGGCGACGACGAGGCCGTGGCCGTCGACCCGGCCGGGTTGGGGCGGAATCCTCCAAGAAGCAGGGAGTATGTCGCAGGAGGAAGCGGATTCGCGGCGAAGCCGCAGAGTGCATTGGTCGGTTCGCTCGTCCTCAACCGCTTCCTGATCGAGCGCCGCATCGGCAGCGGCGGCTTCGGCACGGTCTATGAGGCATGGGACGGGCGGCTCGAGCGCCCGGTCGCGGTCAAGGCAATCGAATCGACTGGCGCCCCCGGGTCCGACCGCGTGCTGCGCGAGGCGCAAGCGGCGGCGCGGCTCAACCACCCCGGCATCGTCACCCTCTATGAGATGGGCGAGGAGGACGGCAATGCCCTGCTCGTCACCGAGCTGGTCGACGGCTCGACCCTGGCGCAGCTCAACCGCGACGGCACGCTCAGCGACCGCGAGCTTGGCGAGATCGGGGCCGACCTCTGCGAGGCGCTCGACCACGCGCACGAGCGGGCCGTTGTCCACCGCGATATCAAGCCGCAGAACGTGCTCGTCACCGAGGAAGGGGAGCCCCACGCCAAGCTGATGGACTTCGGCGTCGCCCGCCTCGCCGACGCCGCGGCGCTGACCGCTCCCGGCGACGTCGTCGGCACGCTCGCCTACATGGCCCCCGAGCAGGCCGAGGGTCGCGCCGCCGGACCGGAGGCCGACGTCTACGCGCTCGGCCTGATGCTCTACGAGAGCTGGAGTGGTGAGCACCCGACCCGCCGCGCCACCCCCGCTGCCACGGCGCGGGCGATCGGCGCGCGCATGAGGCCGTTGCGCAGGCTGCGCCCCGACCTGCCGCGCGAGCTCTGCGAGACGGTCGACGCCTGCTTGCAGACCCGTCCGGATCGACGCCCGTCCCTGGAGGAGCTGGGCGGCGCGATCGAAAGCTCGCTTGACCGCCTCGCAGAGCAACCGCCCCGTAGCGAGCGAGCGCTGCCCCTCCGCCTCGCCGCGATTGCGCTCGCCGCCGCCCTGGGTACCTGGCTCGCCGTCGGTCACGGCGTCCTGCTCCCGTAGGATTTCAGCGGCCTTCCACCGCCAGCCGGCGGAATTGGCGCCGCCCGCGAAAAGGAGCCACCGATCAGCGTTCTACGCAACCTTGAGAGTCGGATCGAAGGCCTCGTTGAGGGGGTCTTCAGTCGTGCCTTCAGTTCCGAGGTGCAGCCGGTCGAGCTGGCGCGCAAGCTCGCCAAGGAGATGGACGCCCACAAGACGGCCGGCGTCGCCCGCGTCTACGTGCCCAACGAGTACACGGTCTACCTCTCGAGCAAGGACCGGGTCAAGCTCGAAGGCTACGAGCGCTCGCTCGAGCAAGAGCTTTCCGGCTATCTGCTCGAGCACGCGCGGCGCCGTGACTACGACCTGCTCACCAGGCCGGCGGTGGAGTTCAAGACCGACGAGCGCCTGCGCCTCGGCGAGTTCGGCATCCAGACCAGGCTGGTCAAGCCCCCGGCGCACGAGGGCGAGGCGCCGAGCCAGGGCGAGGAGGGCCACACGATGGTCTACTCGGCGGTCAAAGAGCGCCCGGCCGCGCAGGCCAGCCCCGAGCAGCGGGCGGAAGCGATGGTGGCAACGCGGGCGGTTGTCTCGCTCGACGACCGGCGTTATGTGTTGGAGGGACCGCGGGCGACGATCGGCCGCTCCAAGGGCGCCGAGTGCGTGCTCGCCGACCCCAACGTCTCCCGTCGTCACGCCGAGCTGCGCCGCTCGCAGACCGGCGATTGGACGATCGCCGACCTCGGCTCGACCAACGGCATCAAGGTGAACGGCCGGCGCGTCTCCTCCTCGCGGCTCAGCCCCGGCGACCAGGTGACGCTTGGCACCACGACCTTCCTGTTCGAGATCGAGCAGTGAGCGCCGCCCGCTAGTGGACTACGAGCCCATCTCCGTCTTCCTCAAGTTCGGCTTCCTCGCCGTCCTCTACCTCTTCCTGCTCTGGATCTCCCGCAGCGCCCTCAAGGACCTCCGTCGCACCACCTCGCCGGCTCCCGATGCGACCGGCTTCCACCAGGTCCCCGGCCTCTCCGCACAGCCCAGCGCAACCGACGCTTGGCTGGTTGTCGAGCGCGGCGGCGGGCTCGAACAGGGTGAGCGCTTTGACCTGATCGGCGGCCTCTCGATCGGCCGCTCGGCCGAAGCCGACGTGCGGATCGACGACCGCTATGCCTCCGGCGTGCACGCCAGGATCTTCACGCGCGACAGGCGCACCTACGTGGAGGACATGAACTCGACCAACGGCACCCTGCTCAACGACGCGACCCTGAAAGGGGAGGCGGAGCTGATCGACGGCGATCTGGTGCGCATCGGCGACACCGAGTTCAGATACGAGGCCGGGGCCTAGCTCGATGCTGCGGATCGACGACCAGGCCTTTCGCACCGACACGGGGCGGCAGCGCAACGCCAACGAGGACTCCTTCTTCGTGCGGGCGCCGATCTTCGTCGTCGCCGACGGCATGGGCGGCGCCCAGGCTGGGGAGGTCGCCTCGAAAGCCGCCGCCGACGCCTTCGACGTCGACCTTCCCGACGGTCCGCCGGAGCGGGTGCTGCGCGAGACGATCCTCGCCGCCAACCGCACGATCCACGATCTCGCCCGCGCCGATCCCTCGCGCGCCGGAATGGGCACGACGCTGACCGCGGTGATCGTCGACGCGAGCGCCGAAGAGGTGGCGATCGGCCACGTCGGCGACAGTCGTGCCTACCGTTTGCGGGCGGGCAAGCTCGAGCAGCTAACCCGCGACCACTCGCTGGTCGAGGAGATGCGCCGTAAGGGTCAACTCACTGACGCCCAGGCCGAGGACCACCCGCAGCGCTCGATCATCACCCGCGCCCTCGGTCCCGAGCCCGAAGTCGAGCCGGACGTGCAGACTGTTCCCGCCGTCCCCGGCGACGTCTTCCTACTTTGCTCGGACGGCCTCACCACGATGCTGGGCGAGGAGCAGATCGCCAAGCTGCTCAGCGCCGCCACCTCGATGAGCGCGGCGGTACGTGCCCTCGTCGACGAAGCAAACCGGGCCGGCGGCCGCGACAACATCACCGCCCTCGCCTTCCGCCTCGAAGACGCCGCCGCGCCGCAGCAGAGTCACGAGGACGCGACGCTGATCGGCAGCACCGCGGCGGCCGAGGGGTTGACCGCGACCGAGGTGCGCCGCCGCGCCGCCGCCGAGGCCGCCCGCGATCGCCGCGAGCAGCTCGCCGCGAAGTCGTCGCGACGCCCAGTGTTGCGCCGGGCGCTGAAGGTGGTCGCGGTCCTGGTCGTACTTGGTGCGATCGCCCTTGGCGCCTGGTACGGAAACCGCCAGGTCTGGTTCCTCGGCACCGACGACGGTGGTCGGGTCGCGCTCTATCGCGGCCTGCCCTACGAGCTGCCCTTCGGGATCGAGCTCTACGAAGAGCGCTACGCGAGCCCGATCCAGACTTCCTCGCTGCCGCCACGTCGACAGGACGCGGTCAGCGGCCACGACCTGCGCTCGCAAGACGACGCCGTCTCGCTGGTCGAAGACATCGAACGAGCCGCCGAAGGCTCGCCCGCGGCCCCGGCGCGAGAGCAGAGCACGCGGGCGGCACCTTGATGTCGGCCAGGAACCGGGAGCTGATGGCTCTCGTCCCGGTCGCCCTTCTGCTCACCGCTGGTTTCGCCGCGGTCTTCGCCCAGGAGCAATCGCGGCTCGGCGACGCCAGCTTGGTCTACGGCGCCTACTTCTTCGCCGTCTGCCTCGCCACCCACTTCTTCCTGCGCCTGCGCCTGCCCAACGCCGATCCTTACCTCTTCCCGCTGGTGGCGTTGCTGATGGCCTTCGGCCTGGTCATGGTCTACCGGATCGATGCCGACTTGGCCCGCGACCAGGCCAACTGGTTCGTACTCGGGCTAGTGCTCTTCGCCCTCACGATCCAGTTCCTGCGCGACTACGACGTGCTCGAGCGCTACCGCTACACGATCGCGGTGGTGGGTCTGCTCTTGCTACTGGCGCCGCGCCTGCCCGGCATCGGCCAGCAGGTCAACGGCGCCTACCTGGGGGTGAAGATCGGCCCGCTGGCCTTTCAGCCGGCCGAGTTCTCGAAGATATGCCTGGTCGTATTCCTCGCCAGCTACCTGCGCGAGCACCGCGAGGTGCTGATCGTCGGCGCGCGACGGGTGCTTGGCGTCACCCTGCCGCCGCTCAAGCACTTCGGCCCGATGCTGGTCGTCTGGGGCGCCTCGATGTTCATGCTCGTCTTCATCCGCGACCTCGGCAGCTCGCTGATGTTCTTCGCCGCCTTCCTCGCCCTCCTCTACGTCGCCACCGGCCGCTTCTCCTTCGTCGCGATCGGCATGGGGATGTTCCTGCTCGGCGCCTGGTTCTTCGCCGCGACGGTCCCGCACGTGCACGAGCGGGTGGAGATCTGGCTCGATCCCTACGCGCACCCGCAGGCGAGCGGCTACCAGATCCTCCAATCGATCTTCGCCCAAGCTGACGGCGGCCTCTTCGGCAAGGGGTTTGGGCAGGCGCTGATCACGATCCCCGGCACCAACTCGGCGCTCTTGCCGGCGGCGCAGACCGACACGATCTACTCGCTGATCGTCAACGAGCTCGGGCTCTTCGGCGCCTGCGGCGTGATCCTGGTCTACCTGTTGATCGCGGCCCGCGGCTTCAAGATCGCCCTGCTCGCCGACGATGGCTTCTCGAAGCTGCTCGCCACCGGCCTCACCGCCGTCTTCGCGATCCAAGCCTTCGTCATCATCGGCGGCGTGACCAGGGTGATTCCGTTGACCGGCGTCACCCTGCCCTTCATCAGCTACGGCGGCAGCTCGATCGTCGCCAACTTCGTCTTGCTCGCGTTGCTGCTCTTGATCTCGGACCGAGCGCGGCGGGAGTCCGGCCTCGCCGGGCGCGATAGCCACAGCGGCATCCTGCTGGAGGGCGGCAGGTGAACCGCCAGATCGTCAAGCTCTTCGGCCTCGTCGTCGTCCTCTTTGCCGTGCTGATTGGCTTCACCTCCTACTGGTCGGTCTTCGACGCTAAAGCGCTGAAGGAAAAGAACGCCAACAAGCGGCCCTTGCTCGAGCAGCAGCAGATTCGCCGCGGTCGCATCCTCGCCGCCGATGGCACCGTGATCGCCCGCTCGGTGGCGAAGGGACACGGCTCCGGCCTCCGCTACGTGCGCCGCTACCCGGAAGGCCGGCTCTACGGCCATCCGATCGGCTACAGCTTCGTCCAGCAGGGCGATGCCGAGTTCGAGCAGTTCCACAACGACGAGCTGGTTGGCAACGACTCGGAATTCACCTCGATCCTCGACGAGCTGCGCGGTCGCCGCCAGGAAGGCAACGACGTCGTCACCAACCTCGACCCGGCGGCGCAGGCGACCGCGCTCGCCGACCTCGAAGCGGCGGGCTTTGGCGCCGTGGTCGCGATCGAGCCGCAGAGCGGCCGGGTGCGGGTTCTGGCCTCGAACCCGCCGTACGACCCCAACCGCGTGCCCTACGAACTGGAAAAGCTCAATACGAACGAAATCGAAACGCCGCTCTTCGACCGCGCCACCCAGGGCCAGTATCCGCCGGGCTCGACCTTCAAGGTCGTCACCGCGGCCGCCGGCCTGGAAAGCGGCACGATCACTCCCGACACGCCGATTGACGCGCCCGGCTCGCTGGAAGTCGAAGGCACCCCGCTCGAAAACGACTTCGGCGAGGACTTCTTCGGTGCCACCCTGGACACGGCGCTGACCAACTCGGTCAACACCTGGTTCGGTCAGCTGGGTCAGCAGCTCGGCAACGACACCCTGTTCGAATACATGGAACGTTTCGGCTTCAACTCGACCCCGGCCATTGACCTTCCCGCCGGAGAGGTGTCGAAGAGCGGTGTCTACAACGAAGACGAAGAACTGCTTGGCGCCAACGATCCGGTTGACCTGGCTCGACTGGCGATTGGCCAGGAGCGCCTGGTGGTTACGCCGCTGCAGATGGCAGAGGTCGCCGCCGCGGTCGCCAACAAGGGCAAGCTGATGAAGCCACAGATCTGGAGCCGCGTGGTCGACCCCGACGGCCGGGTGACAAAACGCCTCGAGCCCTCCGAGTACAGTCAGCCGATCAGCGCCGAGACCGCCGAAGAGCTGACCACCGCGATGGAAGGCGTGGTTAGCGAAGGAACAGGTACGAACGCGGCGATCTCGGGTGTTCCGGTCGCCGGCAAGACGGGCACGGCGGAAACACCCGGCAACGAAGCCTGCGGCGGGGGAGAAGAAGAGAACCAGGCCTGGTTCATAGGCTTCGCCCCGGCCGATGACCCGCAGATCGCGATCGCGGCGACGGTCGAGTGCACAGAAGAATTCGGCAACGACGTGGCGGCACCGATCTTCCGCGACGTCGCGGAAACGATCCTGAACGGCGAATGAGATAGAACAGCCGCCGATGGGCCTGAAAGCGATCTATATCTCTGTTTTGAGTCCCGTCGCCAGCGAGGTGAGGTGTGGCTGAGGTCACGCAGGGGTCCGTGGTGGACGGGCGCTACGCGGTGCTGCAGCGGATTGGATCGGGCGGCATGGCCGACGTGTGGCTCGCCGACGACACTCACCTTCAGCGCCGGGTGGCGCTGAAGGTCCTGCACGCGCGCTTCGCCCAGGACCGCGAGTTCGTCGAGCGCTTCCGTCGCGAGGCCGAGGCAGCCGCAAGCCTGCAACACCCCAACATCGTCGCCGTCTTCGATCGCGGCGAGGTCGACGGCACGTACTACATCGCGATGCAGTACCTCGAGGGCCGTTCGTTGAAGCAGGTGATCGACGCTGGCCTCGCTCCCGAGCAGGCCGCGGCCCTGATTCGTCAGGTGCTCGAGGGAGCCCGCTTCGCCCACCGTCACGGCGTCGTTCACCGTGACCTGAAGCCGCAGAACGTGATCGTCGACGCCGAGGGCGTGGCGACCGTGACCGACTTCGGCATCGCTCGCGCCGGGGTCTCGGAGATCACCCAGGCGGGCTCGGTGATGGGCACGCCGCACTACCTCTCACCCGAGCAGGCGCAGGGCTTCGAGGTGACCGCCGTCTCCGACCTCTACTCGATCGGCGTGATGCTCTACGAGGCGCTGACTAGGCGGGTGCCGTTCGAGGCCGACTCCGCTGTGGCGGTGGCGATGAAACAGGTCTCGCAGCCGCCGCAGCGGCCAAGCTCGATCAACCCCAACGTCTCGCCCGCCCTCGACGCCGTGGTGATGCGGGCGCTGGAGAAGGAGCCGGGCCAGCGCTTTCAGAACGCCGACGCCTTCATCGCCGCGATCGACGCGGCTTTGAAGGATCCGGGTGGCGGAGCCGAAAACACCGCCGCCTTCGCGCCGCTGCCGCCGGTGGTCGCGGTGCCCGAGGAGCCGGTCGCCGAGGGCATCGACCCCGAGGACGAGGAGCGCAAGCGCCGCCGCCGCATCTGGATGCTCGTCGCCGCGGCGGTGTTGATCGGCCTGCTGATCGGCTTTGTGCTGACCCGCGACACCACCACCGAGGTTCCCAACGTGACGGGCAACGAGCTCAACGTGGCGATCGCCCTGCTGCAGCAGAACGGCTTCAGCGTCGGCGACGTCAAGCGGGTAGAGCGCGAAGCACCGGCAAACGAAGTGCTCGAGCAGGACCCGGCCGCCTCGCCACCCGGCGACGAAGCCTCGCTCGACTGCACTTTTCTCACCCTCTTTTGCTCAAAGCCAAAAGTCACGCTTACGGTTAGCGCCGGTCCTGGCAGTGCCAAGGTTCCCTCAACCGCCGGCCTCTCGAGCACCGAGGCGGAAGCGAAACTCGAAGCGGCGGGCTTCGACTCGCGGCTGGAATCGGTCAACTCGAAGGACATCGAAGAGGGACTCGTGATCAAGTCCGAACCGTCGGGTGGTGTAACCGCGACCAAGGGCAGCGAGGTGGTGCTCAAGGTCTCCAGTGGGCCGAAGTTGGCGAAGGTGCCGGTCGTGGTCGGCTCGCAGCGCTCGCTCGCCGTGCAGCAGATCCGCGGCCGCGGCTTCGTTCCCAGCGTCGAAGAAGTGGAGGACAGCTCCCCCGCGGGGCAGGTGATCCGCCAGGCGCCGAGCGCCGGGTCGCAGTTGCCGCCGGGCTCGACGGTCTCACTCACCGTTTCCAAGGGCGAAGAAAAGGCGACCGTGCCAAACCTGATCGGCAAGGAGCGGGCCGAGGCGGTGGAAGCCGTACGCGAAGCCGGACTCAAGCCGGTCGTGCAGGAACAGGAAACCGAAGTGCCCTCCCAGGTCGGCCGCGTCACCGATCAGTTCCCGCCGCCCGGCTCGGAAGTGAAACCGGGAAGCACGCTGACGCTGGTCGTCGGCAAGGCAGCCCCAGCGGCCGCTGAACCGGAAGCGGGAGCGGAAGAAGCAGAATGAGGGTGGCGGTCCTTAGCGGCGGCCGCTCCTCTGAGCACGATGTCTCGCTGCGCTCTGGGGAGGCGGTGGCCCGGGGTCTCGAAGAGGCTGGACACGAAGCCCTGCGGGTGACGATCTCACGCGAGGGTGCGTGGAGCCACGATGACGCCGGGGTCGAGTTGGTTCCCGGCGAGGGCCTGCTCGCCGCCGATGTCGCCTTCCCGGCCTTGCACGGCCCGTTCGGCGAGGACGGCAGCGTGCAGGGCCTGCTCGAGTGGCTGGAGGTGCCCTATGTCGGCTCCGACGTACTCGCCTCAGCCGCCTGCATGGACAAGCTGACGCTGAAGCGACTCTTCGCCCAGGCCGGCCTTCCCCAAGTCGATTTCGTTGACGCGGCGGAAGCGGATTGGCGAGCGAAGTGTGAGCGCCTCGGCTCGCCGCTCTGGGTCAAGCCCTCGCGGCTCGGCTCCAGCGTCGGGATCAGCAGGGTGGCGGGGGTGGGCAGCGAGCTCGACGAGGCGGTGGAGCTGGCCCGCCGCCACGATCCGCGCGTGATCGTCGAGGCCTCGGCCAGCGGCCGCGAGGTCGAGTGCTCGCTGCTCGGCAACGAGCAGGTGGATGCCTCCCAGCCCGGCGAGGTCATCACCAATGGCGACTGGTACGACTACGAGAACAAGTACCGCGAGGGGGGCATGGAGTTGGTTGTCCCGGCGCCGATTCCGCCCGAGCAGATCAGCCGGGTTCGCGAGCTGGCGGTGACCGCCTTCAAGCTTGGCGGCTGCAGCGGCCTCGCCCGCTGCGACTTCTTCGTCGAGCCCGACGGCGCCGTCCTCGTCAACGAGATCAACACCATGCCCGGCTTCACCCAAACCAGCGTCTACGCCAAACTCTGGCAAGCCTCAGGCCTCGAGTACCCGGCCCTCTGCGACCGCCTAATCGCCCTGGCGATCGAGCGCCACCAACGCGCCCGCTCTTACGAGTTCTGAGCCGGCAGCTGACGCTGGCGCACCAGTGTCAGTTTGATCGGCGGCGAGCCTGACCCCAGCACCGCTGCCAGCTCCTGTGCTTGCCGAATGTTGTTGAAGCCGCCCGAGATCTGAGCTCCGGTCCGCCCGTCGATTCCATCGGGGTTGTAGGCGAAGTTGATGATCGGCCGGATCTTCACTTCACCATCGAGGACGAGTGCAAGGTGACAGGAAAGTGCTTCGGCCTCCGCCGCTGTGACTGGCCCCAGTGCCTGGGACCGGCCACATTGGGCGATCGCGCGGGTGGCCCGCTGGAAGGCAATCTTCCCCTTCTTGGTGAAGCCAAATGACACAGATGGTTGCCCGAGTTCATCCACTTCCTGCTCGGGGGCGGTGATCTCATGCTCGGTCAGCGCTGGCCCCTCGCGCAGCGCAAACCATCCAGGCTCGGCCGCGGAAAGGACCTCGCCGGATTGGTTTGAGGGTTGTTCTGAGACGACCGCGATGCCGACTGGGACCTTGAGAACGATGTTGGCACCCTGTTTCCAGTGCCGCAGTTCTGCCTTGTTGGAGACGGGCCCTGCGATCAAGCGGTGGGCCGGGGTGCGGTCGAACATGTAGAAAAGCGGCGTATGAGCTGAGCAGGCAGCACAATGGCGGCGAGGTGACTGCGTGGATGCCAGTCTGACGGCGCCATAAGCTCCAGGGAAGGCGCCAGCGAGCATCAAGCGCCTCTCCGCGGGTCGGCGGATGGGACGTCCCGCCATCTTCCATTCGCGCTCGGCTCGGCGCAGGGCGCTTGCCGCAGGCGCCTTTCCTGGGTGTCCCCCGATCGCTCGCTCTGAGCCAATCAGCTTGGCCTCCCATTGATAGAGGCCGAGCTGGCCAGGCGCAGCCAGTCGGTCCGCCAGGTACTGGGCGTTGCGATCACGCCGCAGCCCGGGCAATACGACGCGAATGCGGCGCTTGCCCTGTACGTCAACCTCGGCTCCGGCGATTCCGATCCTCCGCAGTCGGTCGCAAAGGATCGCCGCCGCCCTACCGCGAGTGCGAGCCGTGACTGCTTTCTCGCCTGCCTGCAAGGCGTACACGAGTTCGTGTGAAGGGGTCCCGGGATCTGTCGAGCAGCCCGAGTCTGTGCTTGCCGCGTCAGCGGCCGAGCTCGCCCTGATCGCGGCCACGGCGATCAGGGCGAGAACCGATGCCGACCGAAGCCTCCACTGCGTACCTCGCTTCATCGCAACAGCTTGATGTCGCTGACCTCGACCTGGTAGCCGCCGTACTGGTCGTTGGCTTCCGAGGCCTTGTTGAACCAGATCAGGAAGTACTTCGCCGGAGAGGGCACGGTGAGGTCGATTTCCTCGGTGGGGGAGGCGTCGACGACGATGCCGACCGGTTCGCCCCATTCGGAGAGGTCGTCCGGTGGGCCCGAGTCGGTGGCGAAGATCTGGGCGTCCCAGCCGGGGGTTGGGGAGCGCACGATCATCTTCTGCGGCTTGCCGAGTGCACTGGCGGTGACGTAGATGCCGACGCCGGGGTCCGGCCCGGTCTTGGTGCCGGCGAAGGTGTCGGATTCGTAGTGCTCGGTTTCCCACGCCGTGCCACCGGGGTCGCCGTCGACCGCTAGGCCGACCTTGCTGCCCACCTCCTGCCCGTCGCCCTGCGGGTCGTAGTCGGTCGCTGAGTTGATCGAGATCGGGCTGCCCTTGCCCTTGTTAGCGCCCCCCCCACCGAGGTCCCCGTTCGAGATCAGCTCGACGACGAGCAGCACCGCGCCGGCAACGAGCAGCAGCCCAATGATCGCCACCCAGCTGCGCCGCCCCGGTCCCGAGAGCTTGCGCTTCGGCGGCGGCACCGCGTCGAGCACGCTGGTCGCCTCGCCGGTGGTCGACCCGGCCCGCGCCGCCTCGACCTCGAGCGCGGTCGAGAGGTCGTCGATCATCTCGCCGACCTGCTGGTAGCGCTCATTCGGGTCCTTGGCAGTGGAGCGCTCGACCACCAGAGCCACCGCGGCCGAGACCTCGGGCCGCCGCCGCTGCACGTCGGGTAGGTCCTCGTTGACGTGCTTCATCGCCACACCGACCTGGCTGTCGGCCGCGAAGGGGACCTGGCCGACCAGCATCTCGTAGAGGACGACGCCGAGCGAGTAGATGTCCGTGCGCGGGTCGACTTTGCGTCCCATCGCCTGCTCGGGTGCGACGTAGTCGGTGGTGCCGAGCACGCGGCCGGTGGCGGTCATGCCGTCCTGCTCGAGCTGGCGCGAGATGCCGAAGTCGGTCAGTTTCGCCCGCCCCTCGGCGTCGATCAGGATGTTCTGCGGCTTGATGTCGCGGTGGACCATGTTGCGCGCGTGCGCCATCGAGAGGCCGCGGGCGATCTCGATCGCGTAGGCGATCGCCTCCTGGGGCGCCAGCGCCCCGTCGCGGTTGATCCGTTGCTTCAGGGTTTCGCCCTCGACGTACTCGAAGACGATGTAGGGGTGACCGCCGTCCTCGCCGGCGTCGATCACCGAGACGACGTTGGGGTGGGAGAGCTTGGCGACCGAGCGCGCCTCCTGGCGGAAGCGCTCCAGCTGGTCGGCCTGCTCGGACATCTCGCGGTGCATCACCTTCACCGCCACCTGGCGGTCGAGCGTTTGGTCGCGGGCAAGGTAGACCGTTGACATGCCACCGCTGCCGAGCTTCGCCTCCAGCCGGTAGCGGCCGGAGAGCACTGTTCCGATCATCGCGCTGCTGGGGCGGGCTTCCATTCAGTGGCGACGGATCTCGCGCGGCCCTTGCGCCGCTGTGCCGATCCGCTGTGCCCCAGGGTAGTGGGGGCGAAGGAGATCAAGCGCCCGCTCCTCGTCGCCGGCAGCGACTATGCAGCAGAAACCGCACCCCATGTTGAAGACCTCGTGCATCTCCGCGTCGGAGGTGTCCGAGCGCTCCTGGATCAGCTCGAAGATCGGCAGCACCGGCAGCGGCTGCTCGATCTCGTAGGCGACCTCGACAGCGAGGCGCAGCAGGTTGCCGAGACCGCCGGAGGTGATGTGGGCGAGGCCGCGCACCTCGACTCCCGAGCGCAGCAGCTCGAGCACCGGCTTGACGTAGATCTCGGTCGGCTCGAGTAGCTCATCGCCGAGCGAACGGCCGAGGCGCCCCTCGGGGTCATCGCCGAGCGCGAGCCCCGCCAGCGCCGAGCGGGCCAGGGTGTAGCCGTTGGAGTGCAGGCCGGAGGAGGGGAGGCCGATGATCGCGTCGCCGGGTTGCACGGTGGAGCCGTCGACGATCTCGTCCAGGGCGACGGTGCCGAAGCAGGCGCCGGAGACGTCGACGCCACGGACCATCTCGCCAAGCTGGGCGAGCTCGCCGCCGGGGATCTCGACCCCGGCAAGCTCGGCTCCGCGGGCGAGCCCGACCCCAACTTCGGCGCAGACCGCCGGATCGGCGCGGTCGATCGCGATGTAGTCGAGCATCGCCAGCGGCTCAGCGCCGACGCAGATCACGTCGTTGACGTTCATCGCCACGCAGTCGATTCCGATCGAGTCGAAGCGCCCCAGCTCCTCGGCGACCACGAGCTTGGTCCCGACTCCGTCGGTCGAGAGCGCGATCCCGGTGCGCTGGTCGAGCTTGATCACGCTGGCGTAGTGGCCGGGCAGCGGCACCTGCCGCGAGGGCCGCCCGAGCTGGATCGCGCCGAGCGCCTTGACCAGCCCGGCAACAGCCGAATCGGCTGCTCCCTGGTCCACTCCGGCCTTGGCGTAGGCGTCGCCGCTCATACAGTCGATTCTTTCAGCCTCGCCGCCAAATCAGGAACTGGCTCGAAGGTGTAGCCGCGACCCCTGCTCCGCCTGAGGAGCAAACCGCGCTCTGTGAGGTCCGAAAGGTCGGTGCGCGCCGTCTCGTGGGTCACCCGGTGACTGGTGGCGTGGCTGCCGAAGGTGTATATCCCGTCCGGGCTGCGCACCGCATCGGTAAGGAGCGCGAGCTGGCGGTGGTTGAACCCGTCCTCGCTCTGCAGCAGCCGCTCGACCTCACGAACCTCGGCGATCTTGCGCTGGATGTAGACGTCGTGCTTGTCGAGCGCCTTATCGATCACCTCGAGCTGGTGAATGAGGAAGTACGTCGCGTCGCCTTCGTCGCTCTCGGACTCGATGAAGGCGCGGCCATACTGCGCGGGGGCTTCGCGAATGATCGGGGAGATCGGCAAATACTCGATCAGCCAGTACCCGCGTTGCAGCAACAGCCAAAAGAAGAGAATTCTTGCTGTTCGCCCGTTGCCATCCTCGAAGGGATGGTCGTAGGCCAACCAGAAGTGCAGAAGTATCGCCCGCACGACTGGGTGCATGAACGGCTCACCATCCTCACCTTCATTGGCGAAATCGCAGAGAAGGCGCATCCGCTCTGGAAGCTCCTCGGCGGGAGGAGGCCTATGAACCGGGCGCTCGTCGCCGTCACGGTCGTAGACCGCTACGCGTTCTTCGCCTGGCAACTGGAGACGTCCCGCTGCCGATGGATTGCCCAGCGTCCCCTCGGTGACGATCCTGTGCAGCTCCAAGATCGCCTCGGGGCTGAGGCTCTCTCCCATCTCCTCTCTCATGAACTGGAGCGCGCGATAGTTGTTGAGAATCATCAGCTCGCCGCGGTCCCTGGGCTTGCGTCCCGTTCTGAGCATCTCCTTTGCAACGCGCCGCGATGTCGTTGCCCCCTCCAACTGGCTGGAGCGGATCGCCTCCTCCATCAACGAGTTGACCAGGAAGCGCTGCCCGGCCTGCTTTTCCGAGGTCACCACCTCGTCCATTGCCACCTCGCCACTGGCGCGCTGGTCGATCCGATGCAGACGTCTCAGCACCGGGTCTGGGAGCCCGTACCGGAAGGAGGTTCCCGCTGTGTCCTGCAGGGGCAGGAGGCGCGCCCCTGCCCCACGGCGAATCTTGAGTCCCAGCCACCACTCGTCGCTGCTTAGGCCATTCGGCGCCTCCAGGTGCCGGAGCTTGTCCCAGTGGAGATAGCGGTCGTCCACAAGCCCCGATTCAATGGCGCGAAGAACTCGCCCTATCGCCGCACCGCCGAGCTTCGCAACCAACTCCGCGTATGGGGGTGCTTTCTCAACGTGCATGGCCATCCAAATCTATTCCAAGTTCATCCAAATCTTGGAATACCTTAGCCCCATTCCAAATCTATTCCAAGTTCATCCAAATCTTGGATTAAGGGCGGCGCAGTCTCGCCAGGACCACAGCCGCGAGGCCAGCGCGGTAAGCGGCATACGGCCACAACGCCCGGTCGCGCTCGACCAGCTTGATCAAGCGCTGCGAGGCAAGGGTGGAGGCGAAGGAGGCGGCGACGCCTAGCGCCAGCGAGCGGCGCAACTGCGGCGAGGCTCCGCGCCGGGCGAGGCGGGTTCCCTTGAGGCCGGTGGCGCCGACGATGATCGGCAGCGCGATCGTGCGCGAGAGCAGGTTGGCCTGATCGCGCGAGAAGCGACGCCAGCGGGCGGCGGCGAGGGTGATGCCGTTGCGCGAGACGCCGGGGGCCAGCGCGGCGGCCTGGGCGACGCCGAGGGCAAGGCCGTCGGCAGCGTTCGCCTCGCCCCGGCCGCGCAGCTGCGGCCGGGTGTCGGCCACCAGCATCGCCGCCGCGCCGGCGAGCAGGCCGTAGGCGGTCGCCCGCGGCCCGCCCAGGTATCGCTCGATCTGCCGCTCCAGCTTGTAGCCGACCAGCGCCGCGGGCAGGAAGGAGAGGGTCAGCACCACCGCACCGCGCAGGTCGAAGGCGCGCAGCTCCTCGGCGATCAGGCGGCGCTGGCCGACCAACAGCGCCGCCGCCGCGCCGGTGTGCAGCGCCACCTCGAAGCTCTTGCGCAGCTCCGGGTCGATCGCCTCCCAGTCCCAACCGGCGAGCCAGGGGACAAGGACGATGTGGGCGGAGCTGGAGACCGGCAGCAGCTCGGCCGGGCCCTGGACGATGCCGAGCGCGATCGCCCGTCCGGCTGGAATCCGCCCGTCCGCTGCTCCGCTCAAGCGCCCGGTGAGCCGACCGTCTCGGCTGCGGGTGCCGGGTCCTCATCCGTCGGCCCGCCACCGCCCCGACGCCGCTTGACGATCCAGTAGATGACCCCGCCGACGATCGCCGCTACCACCACGTAGTCGAAGTAGCCGAGCTTGTGGCGCCACTCCTCCCAGTTATCGCCGACGCTCTGCCCGATCAGGGCCAGCATCAATACCCAGGGGATGCAGCCGGCGAGGGTGTAGAGGGTGAAGCGCCAAAACGGCATCTTCGCCACCCCGGCGGGAAGCGAGATGAAGGTACGAACGATCGGCAGCATCCGCGAGAAGAAGACGGTGGCGGCGCCGTAGCGCTCAAACCAATCGTCGGCCCACTTCAAGTGCTTGGGGCTGATGTGGATCAGCTTGTTCTTTTCCAACAGATCAAGTCGCCCGTAGTAGCCGACCGCGTAGGCGACCCAGGAGCCGACCAGGTTGCCGAGCACCCCGGCGGTGACGATCCCGAACATCGTCAGTTCGCCTTCGGCGACGCTGAAACCGGCAAAGAGCATGATCGCCTCGCTGGGCACCGGGATGCAGGCTGACTCCAGCGCCATCAGCAAGAAGACGGCAACCACCCCGGCGGAGCCGATGAAGTCGGTGGCGACGTTGACGATCGGGTCGACGATCTTGTCGGTGATGCTGGCGAGGAGGAGCAGCATGGCGAGCGGCACATCGTAGGGGTAGAGCCGGGTACAGGTGCCCAGGCGTCTCTAAAAATGCAACGTCATGCCCGCCAGCAACTAAACTCACTCGGCTCTCTATGCGCCGGTTGAACCATCCCGTCTACCGCAACCGGGTTCTCCAGGTCTGTGCCGACGGCGCCCTCGTCGCGCTCGCCTTCTACCTGGCGTTCCGGTTGCGCTTCCTCGATCAGAGCGGCTTGCCGCACCGCTACTGGATCCTCTTTGCGCAGTCGGTCGGCTTCGTCGTCGTCGGCAAGCTGATCGTCTTCGCCGCCTTCGGCATGTACCAAAAGTGGTGGCGCTACGTCAGCGGCCGCGACTTCCTCTTGATCGTCCGCGCGGTCACCGTCGCCAGCGCGATCCTCGTCGTCGCCTTCACCGTGCTGCGCCCCTTCGCCCACAACTTGCCGCGCTCGGTGGCGGTGATGGACTTCCTGCTCACCCTGATGCTGATCACGGGCGCCCGCCTCGCGGTGCGCCTGATCGTCGAGCGCCCCTCGCGCTCGGCCCGCGTGCCCAAGCATGAGGTCCTGGTGATCGGCGCCGGTTCCGGCGGTCAGATGGTGGTCCGTGAGCTGCAGCTCAACCCCGACCTCGGCGCCACCGCGATCGGCTTCATCGACGACGACCCGCGCAAGCGCGGCATGCGCATGCTCGGCCTCAAGGTGCTCGGCTCGACCAAGCAGATCGACAAGATCCTCGACGAGACCCAGCCCGACGAGGTGGTGATCGCGATCCCCTCGGCGCCGGGAACGCTGCGGGCCAAGGTGGTCGCAGCCTGCCGCGACCGCGAGATCCGTGTCCGCACCCTGCCCACCGTCTTCGAGCTGCTGCGCGGCGGCGTCCAGCTCAACAAGCAGCTGCGCGAGGTCCGGGTCGAGGACGTGCTCGGCCGCGACCCGATCGTGCGTGAGCTCGACCGCGTCGGCGCCTACCTACGTGATCGCATCGTCCTCGTCACCGGCGCCGGCGGCTCAATCGGCTCCGAGCTCTGCCGCCAGATCGCCCAGGTCAAACCGCGGCTGCTGGTGATGCTCGACCACGCCGAGGACAACCTCTTCCAGATCGACCGCGAAATGGTCGACGAGCGCCACTTCACCAATGTCGAGGCGGTGCTTGCCGACTGCAAGGAGCCCGGCCGGATGCTGGAGGTGATGCAGCGCTTCAAGCCCAGCGTCGTCTTCCACGCCGCCGCCTACAAGCACGTGCCGCTGATGGAGGCCAACCCGCTGGAGGCGGTGCGCAACAACGCGATCGCGACCCGGATCACGGCCGAGACCGCCGCCGCCTCCGACGTCGAGCGCTTCGTCCTGATCTCGACCGACAAGGCGGTCAACCCGAAAACCGTGATGGGCGCCTCGAAGGCGATGGCCGAGTGGATCGTCGAGTCGGCCGGCCGCAAGCACCCGGGCACCCGCTTCGCCAGCGTCCGCTTCGGCAACGTGCTCGCTTCCTCGGGCAGCGTCGTGCCGATCTTCCGCAGCCAGATCGAGCGCGGCGGCCCGGTCACGGTCACCCACCCGGAGATGACCCGCTACTTCATGACGATCCCCGAGGCGGTGCAGATGGTGATCCGCGCCGGTGACATCGGCGCCGGCAAGGGCGAGGTCTTCGTCCTCGACATGGGCGAGCCGGTGCGGATCGTCGACCTCGCCCGCAACATGATCCGCCTCGCCGGCTACGAGCCGGAAACCGACATCGCGATCGAGTTCACCAAACCGCGGCCGGGGGAGAAGCTGCACGAGGAGCTGCTCGGTTTCGCCGAGAGCGGACAGCCGACGGCGGCGAGGCGGATCCAGCGAGCCGTGCGCGAGGCGCCGCTCGATCCCGAGTGGATCGAGGCGACGCTGAACTCGCTCGAGCACCTGGTGTTGGCCGGAGACGAGGCTAACCTGGCTCAGCGCGTCGTCGAGATGATCACCGCTCCTGGCGGTGACGCGGCGGCAGTCGTCTCCGACAAGTAGCCTCTCGCAGCCACCTGATGCCCTGCCTCATGACGTCAGACCGCAAATGACGGCCCCAGCTCACCGCCATACTGCGTCCTCAGTCGCCCGAATAGCGTCGCTATTCGGGCTCCCTGCGTCCTTGTCTGGCGGCGCCTGGGTCTCGTCATTTCCCGGCCCACGTCATGAGGCAGGGCATCAGTGGAGTTGATCAAGGAAATCGGCGCCTTCGCAGGCCTGGCAGCTTTTCTGGGCCTCGCCGTCCTCGCCATGCTCGCCTTCTCCCAGGGGCGCGACCTGCGACGCCTGCGCGAGTGGGCCGGCTCGGCGCCTGAGCGCGATTCGGAGCGCAAGGACTCCACCTCCGCCGCCGCCGCCAAACGGGCGGAGGAGCTGCGGGCGCTCGAGGAAGCGCGCACCGAGGAACGGGCCTCGCTCGATCAGCGCGAGGAGCGCCGCCGCCGCCGTGACGCCGGCCTGCCCGAACTGACCCGCGGCGAGCGCCTGCGCGCCGGACTCTCCAGCGTCGGTTCGCGAATCGCCGAGCCTCGCTACTTGATCGCCCTTTTCGTCGTCGTCGTCCTGGTCGCCGGCGGCGTCGCCTATCTCGTTACCCAGGGCTCGGACTCCGCCGACGGCAAGGGCGGCAAGACCAAGTCGGCGAAGGCGACGAAACCCGCCGAAATCGAAGTGACGGTGCTCAACGGCACCGCTGTTCCCGGCCTCGCCGCCGAATACGGCGACAAAGTCGAGGGCAAGGGATTCCAGCTCGGCGCCGTCACCAACAGCAGCACCAGCTTCGCCGACAGCGTCGTCATGTTCGAACGCGGCCACGCCCCGGAAGCGCGCAAGGTCGCCAAGGCCCTGGGCATCTCGGAAGTGCGGCTGATGACGTCCGACATCGAATCGGTGTCGGACGGCGCATCGGTCTCGGTAATCGTCGGCGAAGACAATGCCGCGGCCGAAGGCTGAGGCCTGGGCCGGCCTGGTCTTCGCCCTCCTCGCCCTCGCCACACTCGCCGCCTTCGCCTGGTCGCAACGGCTAAAGCGCGACCCCCTGGTCCTCGACCGGGTCACCTTCGTCGCCGTCCCGCGCCTGCATCCCAAGGCGCCACCCGTGCGCGCATTCACCCCCAACGCCGACTGCCGCTTCGACCGCATCCGCATCCGCTTTCGCACCACCCAGTCGGACCGCGGCACCGTCCAGGTCGTCAAGCCGGGCGGCAGGCTGATCGTCACCCTCGCTCGCGACACCTACCTCAAGCGCTACCGCTTCCACACCTACTACTGGGACGGCCGCCGCCGCAACGACGGCATCGCCCTGCCGGGCCGCTACAAGCTGCGGGTCAAACTGCTCGGCCAGGACCGCGTCCTGGTTCCGCCGGGCTCGATGAAGCTGCACCGGGCAAAGCTGCACCCGTTGCAGGCACGTGACTTCTGCCCGACGCTCCACCCCCACAAGGGGAAAGGGCGGTGAACGACGTGCTCGCCGGCTTCGGCCTCGTCATCGCCGCCCTCGCCGCGGCTGGGGCGATCCTGCTCCCCACGGGCCGCGCTCGCTCGCTGGCGATGCTGACCGCGCTCGCCCTCTTCCCGGTCTTGATCCTTGGCGACCAGTGGCACTCCCAGCAGATCGTTGACCTGCGCGACCACCCGTCCCGCCTGATTGCACTCGGCCTACTGGCGGTCGCGGCCTCCGTGGCACTCGCCTACGCTTTCAAGCGCTGGCCGATCTTGCTGCCGCTGGCAATCGTCGCGGCGCTACCGTTCCGCGTCCCGCTCGAGGCGGGAGGAGACACGGCCAATCTCCTCGTCCCCCTCTACCTCGTCATCTCAGGCGGTGTCCTGACCGCGCTTCTGCCGGGGGGTGGCGCCGTAGGGGGGCCCGCCCCTGAGGACGCTTTAGCGACCGGAAGGGGTGGGGGGTCCCCTAGGGCGACAGGACTCGCCGGCCCTACCGCCTGGCTGCCCCGTCTGTTGGCGGCGATTGTCGTGTTGTACGCGATCCAGGCCCTGTACTCCGAGGACTTCTCCAAGGGCCTGCAGAACGTCTGCTTCTTCTTCGTCCCCTTCAGCCTCGTCTACGGCCTGCTGCGGGACGTCACCTGGGATCGGAGGCTTCTAACCCTGGTCCTCTGGGTGATCGGCATCGAGGCTGTCTGCTTCGTTCTGATCGGGACGGTCGAGTGGGCAACCCGCAGCCTCTTCTGGAACGACCAGGTGATCCGCTCCAACGAATTCCACACCTACTTCCGGGTCAACTCGGTCTTCTGGGACCCGAACATCTACGGCAGGTACCTGTCCTTGGTCGCGGTTGTTGCGATGAGCGCGCTGCTGTGGGCACGCGACCGGAAAACGCTGGCGCTGCTCACCGCGCTGGTGGCCGTGCTCTGGTTCGGGCTCGTGCCCACCTTCTCCCAGTCCAGCTTCGCCGCCCTGCTCGCCGGCCTCGTCATCCTCGCCGCCCTGCGTTGGAGCGTGAAGTGGACCGCGATCGCGGCCGTTGCCGGAGTCGCGATGACGATGCTGATCGTCACCCTCGCTGGCAGCTTCAGCTTCGATCGGATCAACATCGACACCAGCGGCCGCGCCAACCTCGTCTCCGGCGGCATCCACCTCTTCGCCCAGCGCCCCGTTTACGGCTACGGTTCCGGCAGCTTCCCCAAGGCCTACCGCCAGCACGTCGAGACGAGGAAAGCTCCGGTCTCCGTCTCCCACACCGAGCCGATCACGATCGCCGCCGAGCAGGGCTTCGTGGGGCTCGCGCTCTATGCAGCTTTGGTGGTGACGGCGTTGTGGACGATGGCGACCGGTCTGTTGCGCCGACCCTCCGTTGCCCGCACAGCGGTTCTCGCCACCTTTGTGGCCCTCCTCGTCCACACGATGGCCTACGCCGGCTTCTTCGAGGACCCCATCACGTGGGTGCTCTTGGCCCTTGGTGCCTCGCTGGCAGCCGCCAATCAACGTAGTCTCGCCGCGTGTCGGGATACCTCCGCCGCCTAGCGACGACAGGGGCCGCCTACACCGCGGCCAGCATCGTCTCGAAGCTGATCGCGGTGGCGTTGCTGCCGCTCTACACGCGCTACCTCACGACCGAGGACTACGGCGCTGCCGAGGTGATGTTCGCCGCCGTCGTCTCGGCCAGCATCGTGATCCGCTTCGGCATGATCGAGGCGCTGCTGCGCTTCTACTACAAGGAGGGTGAGGACCCGGCTCGAGTCGTCGCCACCTCCTTTGCCGCCCTCTTCTGGTTCGCGACGGTCGCGGCGCTGGCGGTGCTTCCTTTCGCCGGCCCGATCTCCGAAGCGCTGCTCGACGAATCCGCCGCCGACCTGGCGCGGATCTCGATCGGCGGTCTGTGGGTGCTGACCCTGATCGAGTACCTGCTCACCCTCTTCAGGCTCGAAGAGCGAGCGCGGGCCTTCTTCATCACCACGATCCTCAACGTGGCGGCGGCGATCGGCCTCACCGTGATCCTCGTCGTCGGCATGGAAGAGGGCGCTCGCGGCCTGCTGATCGGCAGCTACGCCAGCGGCGCCGCCTTTGTCGTCGCCTTGATCTTCGTCCACCGCAAGCGCCTCTCGCTGCGCTTCGAACGGCCACTGCTGCGGCGGCTGCTGCGCTTCGGCCTGCCGACGATGCCCGCGGAGCTCTCGCTTTACGGACTCAACTTCGTCGACCGGATCATCATCGTCCACGCGGCTAGCCTGCGCGAGGCCGGCCTCTACTCGCTCGGGGTCAAGTTCGCCCAGGGCGTCAACGTCCTCGTCCGCGGCTTCCAGCTCGCCTGGCCACCGCTCGCCTACTCGATCCGTGACGACGGCGAGGCACGCCGCGTCTACGCCACCGTGGTCACCCTGTTCGTCGCCGGCTGCGCCTTTGTCGTCACCGGCATGTGGCTGCTCTCGCGCTGGATCGTCCGCGCCCTCGCCGCGCCCGAGTTCTTCGGCTCCTACGAAGTGATCGGCTTGATCGCGACCGGCGTCACCCTCTACGCCCTCTACATGGTGCTCGTCGTGATCCTCGGTCGCACCGGGCGCACCGAGTTCAACTTCCCCGCCACCGGCGCAGCCCTCGCTGCCAACATCGCCCTCAACCTGATCCTCGTGCCGCCGCTGGGGATCGTCGGCGCCGGCATCGCCCTCGTCGCCTCCTACATCGTCGTGCTGGCGCTGATGTACGGCTTCACCCAACGGCTCTTCCCGGTTCCCTACGAATGGGGCCGGCTGATCCGAGTGCTCGCCGTGTCGAGTGCCCTCGTGCTGCTCGGGGAGCTGCTCCTGCCCACCGACGGCTTCGCCGGCCTGCTCGCCCGGATAGCGCTCTGGGTGCTCTACCCGCTTGCGCTTCTCGCCACAGGCTTCTTTACTTCTGCCGAGCGCGCTTGGCTCGCTCGCCTCCGTCACCCGGGAGAACTAGTTCGGCGCTTGCGCACCCTGCGTCCCGCCTCCGCGGGGGTCGCCGGATCCATCTCGGAGACCTACGAGGCAGAGCAAATGGACGAGGACTCGCGTCTCTGATCTTCCGCCCGGTCCCGAATACTTTCTCCACGCTTGGGGAATAGCGCTTGCCGGGCGTGGGCCCAATAGATGGTTGCCGGCTGCCCGGGCATGACCGTTGCGACGAGCGCACGCAGCGCGTAGGACCAGGCGCTCAGCCCCCGCACGGCCAGCGCGCTCGCGGCCCCGTGGTGCTTGCGCATATAGAGGTCGCGGTTGCGGTGGAATTCGACGATGCGGGGGAGGCCCTTGCCGAGGTCGGTGGAGAGCTGGTCGTGGTGGACCGCTTCGGCGGCGGGGACGAAGAGGCTGTGCCAGCCGGCGTCGGTCAGGCGCTTGGCGAAGTCGCACTCGTCGTAGTAGACGAAGAAGGCCGGGTCCATGTAGTCGACCCGCGCGGCGCCCTCGCGGCGGACCAGCAGCGCACTCGATTGGCCCCAGTCAACCCGGCGGGTTGAGCTGCCCTTGCTCTGCACGGTCAGCCAGCGGTGCAGGAAGAGGGCGCCGGCCAGGGCGGCGCCGACGCCGGGGAAGCGCCAGGCGCAGGGCACCGGCGAGCCCGCGGAGTCGAGCAGCTGCGCCGTCGCGGCCGCGGCCTTCGGGTCGGCTTCGAGCGAGGCGATCAGCGCCTCCGCGGCACCCGGCCGCAGCTCGGAATCCTCGTTGAGCAGCAGGCAGTACTCGCCCTTCGCCTCGCGCATCAGGGTCGAGTCGTTCTCGCCCTTGCCCCGGCGCTGCTCGCGCTCGATCAGGCGAATCTCGCCGCCGCGGGCGCGCACAGCGTCCGCCGAACCGTCGCTCGAGGCGTTGTCCAAGACCAGGACCTCGCGCTCGACCCCCTGCGGGTGCGTGCGCTCGATCGCCTCCAGGCAGGCGAGCAGGTAGTCGCGGCCGTTCGTGTTCACGACGCAGTAGGAGAGCGTGGGCGCCACGGCCGCCACGATAATTGCCGCTTCCTGCTTTCCGAACTCTCGACACCCCAGCGGGCATGAAGGTCCAACTGGTCGACCCCTCGGCCTTCACGCCGCCCTACGACCGCGCGCTCGCCGCTGCGCTGAGCAGCCAGGGAGCGGAGGTCGAGCTCTTGACCAGCCGCTTTCTCTACGGACCCGTGCCCGAGGCCGATGGCTACCGGGTGCGCGAGTGCTTCTACCGGCGCAGTGCGCAGCGTGGCCTGGAGGCCCCCGGCCGCCGGGCCTTCAAGGCTGCCGAGCACCTGAGCGACATGCGACGACTGCGCGGCGAGCTCAATGCCGACGTCACTCACTACCAGTGGCTGACCATGCCGACCCTCGACGCTCACCTGCTGCCGCCGAAGCGCCCGCGACTGCTCACCGCCCACTACATCCTTCCGCCCGATCCCAGCCGTCGCCAACTCGGCGTAGCCCGCCGCCTCTTCGGTCGCATGGACGCGGTGATCGCCCACTCCGAGCACGGCGCGGCGCGCCTGCGCGAACAGGTCGGGCTCGACCCCGCGCGCGTCCGGGTCATTCCCCACGGCGCCTTCGACTACCTCGCCCGCCTGCCCGAGGAGAAGCCGCTGCCGGCCGAGCTCGAGGGAGCGGACGGGCCGGTGATCCTCTTCTTCGGCCTGCTCCGTCCCTACAAGGGCCTCGATCTGCTGCTCGAGGCCTTTCGCCAAGTCGAGGGGGCCGAGCTCTGGATCGTCGGCAACCCGCGCATGGAGGTCGAGCCGCTGCGCGCCGCGGCGGCCGCGGCGCCGGGCCGGGTCCGCTTCGTCACCCGCTTCATCGAGGACGCCGAGATCCCGGCGATCTTCCGCCGCGCCGATCTCGTCGTCCTTCCCTACCGCGATGCCGAGCACTCCGGTGTTCTCTACACCGGCCTCGCCTTCGGCAAGCCGCTGGTGCTGAGCGCGCTCGGCGGCTTCCCCGAGGTGGCCGCGACGGGCGCCGCCCGGCTCGTGCCCCCCGGGGACGCAGCGGCGCTCGCAGCGGCGCTCGCCGAGTTGACCGCCGACCACACCGCCCGCGAGCGCTTGGCGAGGGCCGCCCGCGAGGCCGCGGCCGGCCCCTACTCCTGGGACGCCATCGCCGCCCAGACCCTCGCCCTCTACCAGGAGCTGATCTGAGCCGCGCCGCGGTTCCGGTGCGCCTTTTGCTCCCCAGGGGTACATAAAGCGCACCGGAAGCAGATAATCGCCCCGTGCTCGCCGCGATCTTTTGGATCTCTGCCGCCCTGATCGTCTATACGCACCTGGGCTATCCAGTGCTGCTTTGGCTGCTGACGCGACTGCGCCGTCGCTCCGCTGGTGCAGGACCCGGCATGGCGGACTGGCCGGATCCATCTCTGATTCTTTCCGGCCAGGCGGCAGCTGAGCAGATGCCAGTTGTTTCCTTGATCGTCGCCGCCTACGACGAGGAGGAGGTGATCGAGGCGAAGGTCGCCAACGCGCTCGCCCTCGACTACCCGCGCGAGCGGCTCGAGCTGATCGTCGCCTCCGACGGCTCGGGCGATGCCACCGCCGAGCGTGCCCGCGCCGCCGGTGCCGATCTGGTCCTCGAGCTACCGCGCGGCGGCAAGCTCGCCGCGCAGAACGCGGCGGCCGAGCGCGCTTCGGGCGAGATCCTCGCCTTCTCCGACGCCAACAGCGCTTGGCGCCCCGACGCTCTGCGCCAACTAATTGCGACCTTTGCCGATTCCAAGGTCGGCTATGCCTGCGGCCAGGTTCGCTTCCTCGATGCCGAGGGCGACAACCTCGAGGGCGCCTACTGGCGTTACGAGATGGCAGTCCGGAAGATGGAGTCCAGTCTTGCCGGGATCACCGCCGGCAACGGCGCGATCTACGCCGTGCGCGCCGAGGACTACCTGCCCCTGGACGGCGCCGGCAGCCACGATCTCTCCTTCCCCTTCGCCCTCGCCAAGCGCGGCAAGCGCTCGCTCTACGTGGCCACCGCCCAGGCCGAGGAGAAGATGGTGCCGACGATGGAGGGCGAGTTCGCCCGCAAACGGCGGATGATGGTCGGGCTCTGGGACATTGTCGTCGGCGAGGGAATGATCCGCCCGCGCGGCTACTCGGCCCTCTACGCTTTCGAGCTCTTCTCGCACCGCCTGCTGCGCTACCTGACCCCGTTCCTCCACCTGGTCGCATTCTTCGCCAACCTCGCCCTGCTCGGCAGCGGCAGCGTCTACGTCGTCACCTACGGGATCCAGGTCGCCCTGATCGCGGCCGCGCTCTTTGGCGGCAGCTTCCCGGTCGGGCCGCTGCGCATCGCCCGCTACTACGCGATGACCACGCTCTCGATCGCCGCCGGCCTCTGGGACCGCTTCCGCCGGGGGCGACCGGCCGGGGCTTGGGAGAAGGCGCCGGGAACTCGATGAGGAATTGCCGCTAACGCCCCATGCCCAGGCCCTTCGACATCGCCATCGCGCTGCTGGCACTCGCCATCCTTTCTCCGGTCCTCCTGGTCGCCGCGATCGCGATCAAGCTCGGTAGCCGCGGCCCGGTCCTCTATCGCCAGCGCCGCGTTGGTCTCGGCGGCGAGGAGTTCGAGATGCTGAAGCTGCGCACGATGGTCGTCGGCTCGGACCCGGTCGGCGCCGGCGCCGTCGTCACCCGCGACGACCCACGGGTCACCGCCGCCGGCCGCGTCCTGCGCCGCACCTCGCTGGACGAGATTCCCAACCTTTTCAACGTCCTGCGCGGCGAGATGGCGGTTGTTGGCCCGCGCCCCACGATCCCCGCCCAAGTGGCGGACTACACGCCGCACCAGCACCGCCGCCACGAGGTCCGCCCCGGCATCACTGGCTGGGCCCAGGTGCAGGGCCGGGCCGGCATCCCCTGGGAGGAGCGGATCGAGCTGGACGTCTACTACGTCGACCACCGCAGCGCCCCCCTCGACGCCCGCATCCTGCTCAAGACGTTGGGTCTCCTGCTAACCGGCCACGGCCTCGCCCCCGACTGACCCGAACTGCATCAACTTCTCTATCTGGCGGGTGGAGAAGTTGATGCAGTTCGTACGGGGGTGGGAGGACGTAGGGTTTTGCTGTGAACGATCGACCACATGTCTCACTGCGTCGCTTCGAGCCCGGCGACGCCGCCGCGGTCCACCGCTGGTTCAACAACCCTGCCGCGACCGCCTCGCTGATGGAGCAGCGGGACGCGTTCTCCGAGGCCGAAGCCGAGGCCTGGGTGGGGCGGGCGATGGACGACTCGGGCGAGGACCGCAAGTACGCGATCGCGGTCGAGGGCTACGACGAGCCGGTCGGCTTCACTGCTCTCTACGGTCTCTTCCGTCAGACCGCGCCCGAGCTCGGCGCCCTGATCGGCGACGACGTGCGGGGCAAGGGGGTCGGCCGCCGCGCCGAGGCGCTCACCCTGGCCAAGGCCTTCGACGAGCTCGGCGCCCACCGCGTCTACGGCCGCATCCCGGCCCGCAACGAGGTGGCCAAGAAGACGGTTGCCGGGCTCGGTTGGAAGCACGAGGGAACGATGCGGGCTCACCTGCGCCGCGAGGGAGAACCCGCCGACGACTGCGAGGTCTGGGGCGTCCTTCCAGACGAGTTCCGCGCCGCCGCAGCCGATCTGCTCTCGTGAACGGCGCCCGCAGGACCATGGGGGCGCGCCGGTGAGCCCCGCGGTCGCCGAGCTGCTCGAAGATGGTGGGGCCGCCGCCACGAGCGATGAGTTCTTCCGCAGCCGCGAGTTTCTCGACGCCGAAGGGACGACCCACACGTTGCGCATCGTCGTTGAAGGCAACGAGCTGGTCGCGCCGCTGATCGTGCGCGAGATCGGCGATGGACCCGAGCGCGACGCGATCTCCCCCTACGGCTACCCCGGCATTGTCAGCGAAGCGAGAGTTGACCCCACTCCAGGTGGGTCAACTCTCGCTTCGTCGCTTGACCCAGCCGCGGTCGACTTCTCCGCCACCGGTCTGGTCTCGGTCTTCCTCCGCCACACGCTCAGCGAGACAGCGCTGAAGGACGCCAGCGAGCGCAGCGTGGTCCAGATCGCCGACCCCGCTCTGCCGGCGAAGAGCCGCGGCAGCGATCGCAACCAGATCAACAAGAACCTTCGCCGTGGCTACGCGCTCGAGCTCGTTCCCGGCCCGCAGACCACCGCCCCCCAACGCGCCGGCTTCCTCGCCGCCTACGAGCAGACGATGCGTCGCGCCGCCGCCGCCGAGCGCTACTTCTTCGGCAGCGCCTATTTCGACCGCATCCTCCAGTTCCCGCGCAGCTGGCTCGCCCTCGCCCATGCTCCTGACGGGACGATCGCCGCTGCCTCGATCGCGGCAGTCAGCGACGGCTACCTCCACTACTACCTCAGCGGCAGCGCCGACTCACACTTGCGTGATTCGCCGATGAAGAACGTCGTCGCCTCGCTGGTTGAGCTCTCGGCCGAGCTGGGGCTGCCACTCAACCTCGGCGGCGGCATCAGTCGCGGCGACCGGCTCGAGGAGTTCAAGCGCGGCTTCGCCAATCGTGAGCTGCCCTGGCGCTGCTCGGAGCTCGTCGCCGATCCCAGCGCCTACGCCCGACTCGCGGGCGAGCACACTGGCGAGGGCGGCTTCTTCCCCGCCTATCGAGCCTAGAAGGTCTTAGCCGATGGTCGGTTCGACCGGGGTCGGACCGGTGAAGGGAAAGCCTTCGACGGGCTCGGGGCTTTTGCCCCAGGTCTGCTTGCCGAAGTCGCGGATCGCGTCGAGCGTGATCGCGCCCTTGTATTCGTTGCAGCCGATCAGGTTGCGCCAGCTCGTCGCCGCCACTTCATAGGGCATGTTCTCGTTCGGGAAGAGCAGCGTCGCCCCGTACATGGAGTCGTAGAGCCCAATCAGTTCCAGCTGCGCGCTCCCGGAGAGGTCCGGGGAGTACTGGATCTCCAGCCGGCCGTGCTCGAGCGAGTGCACGATGTCGAGTTCCCGCGGCATTTCCTTGTAGGCGCCATCGGCCTGCTGGAAGGGCGGTTCGACGTGGTTGCCGGAGGTCGGCGGATTGGTTTTGTATTCGGGCGTCGGCGCCGTCACGGGGAGGTGTTCGCGCCCCTCGTCGCTGAGGTGCAGGCGCAGGTCACAGCCAGCCTTTTTCGCCGCCTCCTTGAGGTCGGTGACTTTGACCGCTGCCACTGGGGTGCCGCTGCGCGTGTCGGGCTGGATGCCGTTGGTCGAGCCCGACTGCTGGCTGATGTGGGCGTTGCCGCTGTCGTTCTTGTTCGCGGCCGAGACGATCACCGTCACGATCCCGACCAGAACGACGATCCCAACCAGCCCGGCGAGGCCGTAGCCGATCATCAAGCGGCGTTTCTCCGAACCGGCCTGGCTCTTCTCGCGTTCCTGCCGAGCCTGGCGAAGCCGCTCCCTCTCTTCCTCCCTGCGATTAGCCATGAGGACGTCGCAGTTTACTCAGAGTGACTTGGCCAAGTCGTCGCTGCCGTTGCGGCTCCGCTCCCAGGGCCGCGCCGCCTGCAGCGAGCCCAGCACCGCCCGCGTCGCCGGCGCCCGGTTCAGGGCGTAGAAGTGGATGCCGGGCGCTCCGGCCAGGAGCAGCTCCGAGCATTGCTGGGCGGCGTAGGCGACGCCGAGCTCGAACTCGGCCTCCTCATCGCCCCCAGCCGCGCCGAAAGCGGCTTCGAGGCGGGCGGGGATCGAGGCGTCGCAGAGGTCGCAGATGCGCTTGGTCTGGGCGAAGCTCGCCACCGGGATCACCCCGGCGACGATCGGTACCTCGATTCCCGCTGCCCGCGCCGCGGCGACAAAGTCGAAGTAGACCTGGTTGTCGAAGAAGAGCTGGGTGATCAGGAAGGAGGCCCCGGCCTCGACCTTGGTCTTCAGGTAGGCCAGGTCCGTCTCCAGGTCGGGCGCCTCGGGGTGGACCTCGGGAAAGCAGGCGCCGCCAACGGTGAACCGCCAGCGCGAGTTGATGAAGGCGGTCAGCTCGGCGGCGCTGCCCAACCCGCCCTCGGGCTGCGCGAAGTCCTCCTGCCCCCGCGGCGGGTCGCCGCGCAGGGCGAAGACGTTCTCGATCCCCGCCGCCTCGATCTGATCCAGGGTCTCCGCCAGGCCCTCGGCGGTCTCGCCGACGCAGCTCAGGTGCGCCATCGTCTCGAAGCCGAGCTCGTCCTTGAGCTCGCGGGTGATCTCGACCGTGCCGTCGCGGGTCGAGCCGCCGGCGCCGTAGGTGACGGAGACGAAGTCCGGCTCGAGCTCACGCAGGGAACGCGCCGTCGCAAACAGCCCCTCTCGCCCCTCCTCCGTCTTGGGCGGGAAGAACTCGACCGAGAAGGTCGGCGCTTTGGCAGCGATGATCTCGTCTATACGCACCGACGCAGAGTAGCTACGCGCGCGCTCTGCGGGCATCTACGCGGTCCTGGAAGTACGCCTGGATGTCCTCGAGCCGTTTGCCCTTGGTCTCGGGGACGAACTTCCAGCAGAAGGCGAGCGTGAGCAGGCCGATCGCGCCGTAGAACCAGAAGGCGCCGCTGCGCCCGAGCGCTTCGATCAGCAGCAGGAAGGTGAGTGAGACGATGAAGTTGAAGGTCCAGTTGGCCATCGTTCCCACCCCGGCCGCCTTGCTGCGCACGCTGAGCGGGTAGATCTCGGCGTTGAGCAGCCAGAAGATCGGCCCGAGGCTGATCGCGAAGGAGGCGACGTAAGCCATCAGGCTGCCGATCGCGATCGCCGAGCCGACGGTGCTGTCGCCGCCGGAGACCTTGAAGGCGGCGCCGAGGGCGAAGAGCGAGATCGTCATCCCGCTGACGCCGATGAAGAGCAGCGTGCGACGACCGACCCGGTCGAGCAGGCGCAGCGCGAGGAGGGTGAAGCCGACGTTGATCACGCCGACGCCGACGGCCGCGAGGATCGAGCCGGCCGAGGAGTCGACGCCGGTGAATTCGACGATCGTCGGCGCGTAGTAGATGACCGTGTTGATGCCGGTGACCTGCTGCAGGATCGCCAGCCCGACCCCGACGACGAGCGCCGCTTTCACCACCGGCTGCAGCAGCTCGCTCCAGGCGCCCGGCTTCTCGTCGAGGCTGTCTTTGATCTCCTCCAGCTCGCGGTCGATCGTGTCCGGGTCGTCGACCCGGATCTTGGCCAGCGTCGCCCGCGCGGCGAAGTCGTCGTCGCTCATCGCCAGCCAGCGCGGGCTCTGCGGCATCCGCACCATGCCGAAGCCGAGCGCCAGCGCCGGCACGCAGCCGAGGCCGAGCATCCAGCGCCAGCCTTCGGTGTGGTCGAAGGCAAGCCCGACTAGATAGGCGACGAGGATGCCGATCGTCACCGCCAGCTGGAAGAAGCTGACCAGGCGGCCGCGGCTCTCCGGCGGCGCCACCTCGGAGATGTAGACGGGGGCGGCGGCGGAGGCGAGGCCGATCGCGACCCCGATCACGATGCGGGCGATGACCAGCACCTCGACCCCGGGCGCCGCCGCGCTCGCCAGGGCGCCGACGATGAAGACGGTGGCGGCGAGCAGGATCATCGAGCGCCGCCCATAGGTGTCGGCCGCCGGCCCGGCGATCGCGGCTCCGGCGACGGCGCCGATCGGGACCGCCGCGACGACGAGGCCCTGGGCGAAGCTACCGAGACCGAAGTCGCCCTTGATGAAGAGCAGGGCGCCGGCGATGACGCCGGTGTCGTAGCCGAAGAGCAGGCCGCCGAGCCCGGCGATCGCAGCCGTCAACACAACGTTGCGGCGCGCCCTCCGTCGGGAGGCCTCGAGTCCGTCGCTCATCCCGAGGAGACCGTATACCGCCCCTGCGGACGGGGCAATTAGCGGAGTTTGCGGGAACGTATTCGTCGCCCCCCCTAGGCACCGCTCCAGGCGCGCGCTAAGTTCGCTTTGCGACTGGGAGAGACGGGGTCCGCGGAAGCCCACCGGACACCGCCTCGAAGGTGGCGCGACGAGCTTCAGTGTGCGAAGGCTACGTGCACGGCAGGCAACCGAGCGCCATCGCCAGTCGCATTTTTTGTGCGTTGGCTTCGGTCGGTCGGATGCGCGTCTGGCGGCGGCGCTCCGGCGCATGGCGGCGTCCTCGTCGGCTTGCGTGGCGTTGCCACGCGGCGCCTCCTGCGTCCTTGCCCTGCTTGGAGCGGCGCTCGCCAGCCACACATCTGACCTCCCTCAGACAACGCAGAGTTGGGTCTGTCTGAGTGGATGCCTAGTTTGGGCTGTGGTCATCGAGCTCCTGCCCTCGATTTCCGCGCGTGCCGGGACGTAGTGCCTGGGAGCTGGGCGTCGTTGCGAGACCCGGAAGGCCGTGACGACTAGCCCGCCCACTCCCCTTTCCGAATCGCTGTGGGAGGATCTGCCGCGATGAGCGGGGAGCTTCGTTACGAGCGGGTTGGTGCGGCCTCGGTGCTGACTATCGATCGGCCGCAGCGGCGCAATGCGGTCGATGGGGCTGCGGCGGAGGCGTTTCGGGAGGGGTTGGTGGAGTTCGAGGCCGACGAAGGGGCGCGGGTGCTCGTGCTCACCGGTGCCGGTGGGCAGGCTTTCTGCGCTGGGGCCGATCTGAAGGCGATGGATCTCAACGTTGACCACCCCGATGGGCCGATGGGACCGACCCGGCTCACGCCGGCCAAGCCGGCGATCGCTGCGGTCGACGGCTGGTGTTTGGCCGGTGGGGTGGAGCTGGCGCTCTGGTGCGACCTGCGGATCGCCACTCCGCAATCGACCTTCGGCCTCTTCGAGCGGCGCTGGGGAGTGCCGCTGGTCGATGGCGGAACCCAGCGCTTGCCCCGCGTGATCGGCATGGGGCGAGCGCTGGAGCTGATCCTCACCGGACGCCCGGTCGAGGCCGATGAGGCCGAGCGAATCGGGTTGGTCAACGAGGTGGTCGAGCCCGGCAAGCACCTGGAGCGAGCGCTCGAGCTGGCCGAGCGGATCGCCGGCTTCCCGCAGGAGACGATGCTGGCCGACCGCCGCGCCGCGATCGAGGGCTTCGGGCTGCCACTGCAAGAGGGGATCGCCCTGGAGCACCGCCTCGGTCGCGAGGTGCTCGAGGTCGCCGCCCGCGGCGCGATGCGCTTCGCCTCCGGCGAGGGACGCCACGGCGAGGGCGTCTAGCGGAAGCAGAGTTCTTCGCCGGGCGCCACCGGCGGGCGCATCGCGCAGACCGGGGGCAGGAGGAGGATTGTTGCCCCGGGCGCACCGGCGGTTCGCACCCGGTGCGAACCGCGGCCGAGATAGGTCTCGACGGGGGCCGGGATCAGCGCTCTCTCGTGCGGCCCGATCCATAGCTCGAAGTCTCCGACCCGGACCCTGACCGCGGCCGCGCCCGCGTGCCGCGGCCCGATCCCGGTGTCGTTGACGAAGAGAAGCCGTTCGCCCGGCCCCACTCGGACGCAATCCCCGGTGTCGGAGAAGATCTGGACCGTCGTCGTCCCGTTCCTGTCAAACGTCTCGCAGGGCCTCGCAGGCAGAAGCTGCTTGCCGGGCTCGACCCGCGCCGACCCGCGCCGCCGCCCGACGACCGTGCGCCGCGCCGGCGGTCGCGCCGCCGCCACTTCGTGCACGGGCTTGCCCTCCGCTTCCAGGAGCGCGTTGCGTGCGCAGTCTTCGAGCTTTGGCAGCTGACCGCGGATCGAGGCGACGTTTATCTTCATCGCCCGCAGGATCTGGCGCTCGTTTCGCCCGGCGGGAATCGGTTCGGTTCCGCCCTCCCGGTTGGGGATCGTCTTCCGCCGGTGTGCCAGCGCTTCGAATTCCCGCCCGGCTCCGGCTATCCCCGCTTGCAACCCGGTCAGCGCTCCTTCGGCCCCGGACACGTCGCAGATCGGCAACCCAAGCGTCCCCACTTGGTCGGTCGTGCCTCCCGAGCCGCCACCGCAGCCGCCCAGCGCCAGCACCGCCGCGACCAGCGCGATCCCACCGCAACCGATTCGCAACCCAGCGCGCATCGGGAACCCCGTACCCGATCTCCCCAATTGCGATCGAGCTGCCGTTGCCTGGACGCTTGAGGATCGCTTCGGCCTCGAGTGCCGTCGCGCCGCACCCTGGACGGCCTGCGGGCGCGGATCTAGCCCGAGCCACCCAACTGATGCTCGCGCGTGACGCGGCGCATCTCGTCTTCGGCCGCTTCGGGGCCGAGGTAGGGCATCAGCACGGCGAAGACGAGGTCGGGGAGGATGCGGGTCAGCTCGGGCCCACGGCCGGCGCGGATCTCGTCGAAGATCATCGAGGCGGCACCGCCGATCGCGAAGCGTGCGGTGTCGGCGGGGAGTTCCTCGCCCTGGTTGGCGTACTGGCGTCCCTCCTCGAGAAACGGGGTGAAGCGCGCCAACGCCGAGCGGTAGCGAGCACGGGCATCGTCGCCGGCCGCGGTCACCTCGACCATCGAGAGCCGCGCGATCCCCGCCTCGATCGAGAGCAGCCCGACCAGGGCGCTGAGCGCGGCCGTGATCCGCTCGGGCCAGGGCTGGCCGGCGGTCGCCTCGAAGGCGCTGGTCATGTGTGCAAGGAGGACGTCGAAGACCGCCTCGTAGGCCTCGAGGAAGCAGGCCTGCTTGTCGGCGAACATCTCTTCGAAGGTCTGCTCGGAGACACCGGCCACCTCGATTACGTCTTTGACAGTGGTTGCTTCGTAGCCTTTCGCCGCGGCGACGCGCAGCATCGCCTCCAGAAGACGCTCCCTTTCGGAGCGCACCAAGTAAGCCCGCGGCAGACTTTGCGTACCACCCTGTGTTTTTTCAGGGCTCGAAGCAGGGGGTGAATCCATGGGTTCAGAGTAGGGCAGTGTTCTCAGGCTGTCCAACCGGTGCCGCAGTCCGGCACCCAGTTCTGGCCGCTGCGTCCAAGCGCCCGACGGCGACGCCTACACTGCGTCGATGAAGATCGGGATCGTCGGTCTTGGCTACGTCGGCCTGCCGCTCGCCGTTGCCTTTGCCGAGGCCGGCCACGAGGTGATCGGCCTCGATACCGACCCGCGCAAGGTCGAGGGCATCAATGCCGGGCGCAGCCACGTCGAGGACGTCGGCGACGCTGCCCTGGCGCCGCTCGCCGAGCGTCTGCGCGCGACCGGCAACCAGGCCGACCTGGCTTCCTGCGAAGCGATCGTGATCTGCGTGCCGACGCCGCTGACCGGGTCGCGCGAGCCCGACCTCACCTACCTGCTCGACTCGGCCACGGCCCTCTCCGGCGTGCTGCAGCCCGAGCAGCTCGTCGTGCTCGAGTCGACGACCTACCCGGGCACGACCCGCGAGCGGCTCTTGCCGATCCTCGAGGAGTCGGGTCTCTCCGCCGGCCGCGACTTCCACCTCGCCTTCTCGCCGGAGCGGATCGACCCCGGGCGCACCGACTACACGGTGCGCACCACGCCGAAGCTGGTTGGCGGCCTCACCGCGGCCTGCGCCGAGCGCGCCCGCGAGCTCTACGCCCTGATCTGCGACGAGGTCATCGTCCTCTCCAGTCCCGAGGCGGCCGAGCTCTCGAAGCTGCTCGAGAACATCTTCCGCTCGGTCAACATCGCCCTCGTCAACGAGCTCGCCCAGCTCTGCGACCGGCTCGAGATCGACGTCTGGGAGGTGGTCGACGCGGCGGCGACCAAGCCCTTCGGGTTCATGCGCTTCGAGCCTGGCCCCGGCATGGGCGGACACTGTCTGCCGGTCGACCCTTTCTACCTCGCCTTCAAGGCTCGCGAGCACGACTTCTACCCCGAGTTCATCGAGCTCGCCGGCAAGGTCAACCAGACCCAGCCCGCCTTCTGCGTCGAGCGGATCGAGCGCGCCCTCAACGACGCCGGCAAGCCGGTCAAGGGCTCGCGGATTCTGCTGCTCGGGGTCAGCTACAAGGCCGGCGTTGGCGATACCCGCGAGTCACCGGCGCTGAAGATCGCCCGCCGCCTGCGCGAGTTCGGCGGCGAGGTCTCCTACCACGATCCTCACGTGCCGGAGCTCTCCGAGCTGGGCCTCGTCTCGGTCGATCTGAGCGAGGCATTGGCCAGCGCCGACGTTGCCGCGATCGTCACCGCCCACCCCGAGCTCGACTACGCCGAGGTGGTCTCTTCGGCCCCGCTCGTGGTCGACTTCCGCGGTGTGACCCGCGGCATCGAGTCGCCCAACCTGGTCAGGCTCTAGCGGCCTTCATCTCGGCGCCGGCGACGTCGGCGCCGAAGTAGGGCAGCACGGCGAAGTACATGAAGTCGGGCAGTAGTTGGCGGAAGCCGTCCTCGTCTCCGGCCGCAAGCTTGGCGTGGACGACGGCGTGCATGCCGGCGACGATTCCCTCCGCCGCGATCGGCGGCGGCGACTCGGTGCCGCTCGAGGCGTGGCGCGCCGAATCGATGAAATCGGTGACATGTTTCATCGCTTCGGAGCGAATTTTCAGCGCCTCAGCCCCTGCCGCGTGCACCTCGACGATCAGCGCGCGGCCCGCTGCCGGGTCCGCGTCGAGGGCGTCGAGGACGGCGCCGACCCCGGCCCGTAGTTGGGCCCGCCAGCCCTCTTCCGGCTCCGCGGCTGCCTTTGCGATCGCCTCGAATTTGGCGACTCCGTAGGCAAGCGCCTCCAGGTAGCAGTCGTCCTTGTCGGCGAACTCGTCGTAGAAGGCCTGCCTGTAAAGCCCGGTCCGATCGAGCACCATGCGCACGGACGCGGCGTCGTAGCCGGCGTTGCCGACAGCCTCGAGCATTCCCTCGAGTATCCGCTGACGCTTGGGGGAACTCACCAGTCTGAGTGTGGGAGCTTCGGGGAAGACCTTCCCCGTCGCGCCGGTCCCCTCAGCCCCTGCCCGGACCTTGGTTGCGGCCTGCTTGCCCATCCGACCTTCCTCTAAATCGATCAAGGGAACGGGTTGTCTGGAATCAGGAACAGTAGCGGTATCTGGTCGATCCGTCCAGCTTGGAAACGGATTCCTATCGAGGTACTCTGGCGTTCGTGCCCGATCGAGCTCCGCAAGCGACAAGGATGCCACCGGGTAGGCATCAACTGCCGCGGGAGTTCATCGCTCAGCACCAGCGAGCCCGCATAATCGCCGGCCTCGCCGAGGAGACGGTCGAGAAGGGTTACCGCGCCGTCACCGTCGCCGACATCGTCCGCCGCGCCGGCATCGCCCGCAACACTTTCTACGAGAACTTCTCCTCCAAGGAGGACTGCTTCCTCGCCGCCTCGGAGTTCGCCGTCAAGGAGGCGCTGCGCCGCGTCGTCGACGCCGCCAGCAAGGTCGACAGCTGGCCGGCCCGTGTTAACGCGGGCCTCGCCGCCTTCCTCCACTACGTCGCCAGCGAGCCCGCCCTCGCCCGCACCTGCATCGTCGAGGCGCTCTCCGCCGGCCCCGCCGCGGTCGACCGCTACGAGCGCTCGATCCAGGCCTTCGTGCCGCTCTTCCGCATGGGCCGCAAGGTCTCGGCCAAGGGCGAGGAGCTGCCGGCGACGCTGGAGGAGACGATCGTCGGCGGGATCTTCTGGATCCTCTACCAGCGCATCATCATGGGGCAGGCGGAGCAGATCGAGGAGCTGCTGCCGGAGCTGGTCGAGTTCTCGCTCACGCCTTACCTCGGCGCCGAGTCCGCCAAGCGGATCGCCGGCGAAGAAGCACCGACACCCACCGCGGGTTGAGCCAGGGGCAGGGATCGGGGGTCCCATGACCTAGTGCTTGACCTGGAGACCCGCGAGCGCGCCGCCAGTCCCGAGCGCGAGCGCATCGTCGAGGCCCTGATCGAGATCGCCGCCGAGCGCGGCTATGCCGAGACCACGATCGAGCTGATCATCGAGCGAGCCGAGCTCGACCGGCCCGCGTTCGACCGCCACTTTCGCAGCAAGTACGACTGCTTCCTCTCCGCCTGGCAGGAGATGAACGAGGGCTGCATGAGGGAGATGCTGGAGGCCTACAACAGCCAGGAGAGCTGGCCCGACCGCTTGCGCGCGGTCGCCTGCGAGATCGTCGACAACCTGCGCAACGCTCCCAGCCGCGCCTCCTTCGCGGTCGAGGTGCTGGCCGCGGGCGATGCGGCGCGGGCGCGCCGTGACATGACGATGCGGGTGATCGCCTCGTTGATCGACGCCGGTCGCAACGAGATGGAGGACCCGGAGTCCGTTCCCCACACCACGGCCGAGGCTCTGGCCGGCTCCGCCTACGGCCAGGTCTACGCCAAAGTCGTACGCGGAGACGCCGCGGATCTTCCCCAGCTCGTCCCCCAATTGATGTCCGCGGCAGTAATGCCGTATCTGGGAATCGAGGCGGGGCTGGCCGAGTTGTCGAGGGGCTTTGATCCGCCAGCGCGATATCGTCGGGGTGTGGCCAAAAAGAAGCCCTCCTCCCGGGATAAGGGTGAGCCGGGAGTGTCAGCGGAGGATTACCCGCCCGAGCTCGCCCGTTTGCCTCCCGGCCGTCACGGCCTGCCGCGCGAGTTCGTCATCCACAACCAGCGCGAGCGTCTGATCGCCGGCCTCGCCGAGGCGATTGCCGAAAACGGCTACTCCGGCACGACGATCGCCCACATCACCAAGCACGCCGCGGTCTCACGGCGCACCTTCTACGAGCACTTCTCGAGCAAGGACGAGTGCTTCGTCGCCGCCTATGACACGGTGATGGAGGAGCTGCGCGGCCGCGTCTCAACCGCCTTCGACGGTGCGGACGATTGGCCCCACGCGGTCAAAGCCGGGATCGGCGCGATGCTCGAGTTCCTTGCCGCCGAGCCCCACCTCGCCCGCCTCTGCATGGTCGAGGCGCTGGTCGCCGGCCCGGTCGTGGTCGAGCGCTACGACGCCGCGATCCAGAGCTTCGTCCCCTACTTCCAGACCGGCCGCGAGGGCCGCCCGCCCGAGGTCCTCTCCCGCCTCTCGCCGACCACCGAGGAGGCCCTAGTGGGAGGCATGGTCTCGCTGATCTCCCGCCGCATCATCGCCGGCAAAGCCGAAGAGCTGGAGGAGCTGCTCCCCGACTTGGTCGAGTTCACGCTCACTCCTTATGTAGGGAGCGCCGAGGCGTCGGAGCTGGCTCAGGAGAAGAGCTGAGCACTTAGGGACTGGGGGAGAGTCCTCCTCGTCGCGCCCTTATCGAGGTCATGCCCCACCTTCTAGTAGCTGACCATGGTACGGTGACCATGGTCATGCCTCAGCCCCTCAAGGAAATCACCGCCACCCAGTTCAAGGCGAAGTGCCTGCGGCTGCTCGATCAGGTCGCCGAAACCGGGGAGACGCTGGTCATCACCAAGCACGGTCGCCCCGTGGCCCGGGTCGAGCCGCCAATGCGCCCCGATGACCTCCGCGGCAGCGTCAAGTTCAACATCTCCGATGACGAGCTGATCCACTTCTCGATGGGACCGTGGGACATGGAGCAGGAGTGATCCTGCTCGATACCCATGTCTTGGTCTGGCTCGCCGGGGCTCGAGAGCGTTTGAGCGCCACTGCCGAGGAGGCAATCGACTCGGGCCAAGAGCTCGCGATCAGCATCGCCTCAGTGCAGGAGATCGCCTATCTGGTGGCTCGCGGCCGTCTCGCGACGGATCGGCCGGTGGAGACGTGGATCGGCGATGCGCTGAACGTTCACGAGGTCCGCGCCCTGGCGCCAACGGTCTCGGTGGCCCTTCGCGCCGGGTCGCTCGACCCGGCCGAGTTCCACGGCGATCCCGTCGATCGGCTCATCTACGCGACCGCCGTCGAGCACGACGCGAGGCTAATTAGCGCTGACGGTCGGCTACGTCACTCAGATCCGGCGCGGGTCGTTTGGTAGGCGCTCAATTGCCCGATTCGACTGGGCTCAGATCCGGCGAGCGCAGTTCGAGCCAGGCCTCGTCCTCGCCGAAGTAGTTGAGCACGGCCAAGTGGGCGAGGTCGGGGAGCAGGCGCTCGACCGTGGCGGTGCGACCGGCGCCGATCTCGGTGGCGATCGCTTCCTCGACCGCGCCGACGACGAACTGGGCGGTGAGCGCGGTTGCGGTTGCGCGAGCGTCGGGTAGATGGCGGGCCGAATCGACGGCGCGGGAGAGACGTTCGATCAGCTGCTGGTGCTTGGCCCAGGCCTGCCCCCGGGCCGCCCGCACCTCAATCAGCAGCGCCTTCGCCAGCAGCGGCTGCTCGGCGACGGCGCGCAGCAGCTGGGCGAGGGCGGCGCGGAAGCCCGCCCGCCAGCTCTCGGCTTCTCGGCCGGCCTCGAGCACTTCCGCGCAGAGTCTGTCCGCCGCCATCTCGTAGGCCTGCGCGAAGCAGGCCTCCTTGCCGCCGAAGCGCCGCTGGAAGCGGTCGCGGGAGATGCCGCTGCGCTCCAGCACCTCCTGCACCGTTGCCTTGTCGTAGCCCTTGGCCCCGACGCTGAGCAGCATCGCTTCCAGTGCTCCCTCGTCCGAGGCGCGCTCGGGGATGGCCTCGTCCCATGACCTCACCGCGCGCAGTGTGGGTGGAGCATCCACTCGGGGTACCTTAGCCCATCTTTGGGAACTATCAACACTTCATATACTGCCTTCGTACCAATGGGAACGCGCGCTATCCTGACCCGGTGCGCGCATTGCCTGGAAAGGCTTCCCGGCAGCCGCCCGGCCCCGAGCCGGTCAGCCGAGCCGCGTCCGCTGACGACCAGCGTCGCCGAATTCTCGAGGCGACCGCGGACCTGATCGCCGAGCAGGGCTACGCCGAGACGACGATCGAGCAGATCGTGCGCCGGGCCCGGGTCGGCTACGCGACGTTCTACAAGCACTACGCCGACAAGCAGGAGGCCTTCCTGGCGCTGCTCGACGCGGCGCTGGAGCGGACCGCCTATGTAGTGGAGGAAGCCTACGACGGCGAAGCCGGGCCCTGGCCGGACAAGGTGGGGGCTGGGCTGGGGGCGCTGTTGAAGATCGCGGCCGAGCATCCCGGGGTGGCGCGGGCCTGTCTGGTCGAGGCGCCGACGGCCGGGCCCGAGGCCGCGGCTCGCCACGAGGCGATGCTGAAGCGCTTCGCGCCGTTGCTGCGCCCCGGCCGCGAGCTCAACCCCCGCAGCGACAAACTGCCCGAGAGCTTGGAGGAGACGCTTGCCGGGGGCGTGCTCTGGGTGATCAACCAGCGCCTTATTGCCGGCGAAGCCGAGCAACTGCGCGCCCTGCTGCCGGAGGCGCTGGAGTTCCTGCTGCGGCCTTACGTCGGTGAGGATGCCGCGGCCCGCGAGGCAGGCGGGGCAAGTCATCAGGCGAGCTCAGCCTGACCGCCGAAGCTGTTGGCGACTTGGCCTCCGGTCATGACAAAGGGAGTGCCCTAGATGGCAGAGGATGAGCTCGGCCCGCTGCCGGCGGGCCGCCACGGCTTCAGCCGCGAGCAGGTCGCCCACAACCAGCGCGAGCGACTGATCGCCGGCCTCGCCACGGCGGTGGCCGAGAAGGGCTATCGCGCCACCACGATCACCGACATCACCAAAGAGGCGCGAGTTTCGCGCCGGGTCTTCTACGAGAACTTCGAGGGCAAGGAGGAGTGCTTCCTCGCCGCTTTCGAGGTGGTGGTCGGGCACATCCGCGACCTCGCCTCGGAAGCGATCGCGCCAGCCGACGATTGGCCGCGGCAAGCAATCGCCGCCGCCCGCGCGGTGCTGCTCTTCTTTGCTATCGAGCCGGACCTGGCCCGCCTCTGCCTGGTCGAGTCACAGGCCGCCGGCCCAGCCGTGTCCGCCCGCTTCCATGAAGCAGTGCACGAGGTCGTTCCATACCTTGAGCAGGGGCGCGCCTTGCGCGATTCCGAGCGTGAGCTGCCGGCCACTACGGAGGAGTCGACGATTGGCGCCCTCGTGCTCCTCGCCAGCCGCAAGGTCGCCGCCGGCGAACCAGAGCAGCTCGAGGACGTCCTCCCCGACTTCGCCGAATTCATCCTCGCCCCTTACATAGGGGCGGAGCAAGCCGCACGCCTGGCGCGCTCCCAAGCCGCTTAATTCGGTACCCGTATATCCGCCCAGGGAACGCCTCTGGGAACGCTCTTTTTCTTTTGGGAACTTTCCCTTGACAACCCCCGAGCGGGGTGCTTCACTGGCGCCACTGAGCGGTACCGAGAGCACTTTCTAGGAACTCTCCACATCAGCTCAGCAGTTCAGGGAAACGACAAGTACAGGGACATAACCGAGCCTCGAGGAAGCCGCTAAGGGAAGCGGCGGGCAGAGGGGCTCACGGGACAAGGAGAGAGATCTAGATGTTCTCGACGCTACGCAACCGCTTTGGCATCCCGGGAGTCATCTCGGTCATCGCCTTGGTCTTCGCAATGTTCGGCGGCGCTTACGCCGCCTCCAACTCTTCAGACGGCGGCAAGGCCACCGCCAGCGCCAAGGCCAAGAAGGGGCCGCGGGGCCCCAAGGGACCGAAGGGCGACACGGGTCCCGCGGGTCCAGCTGGGCCGCAGGGACCGGCAGGCGCCAAGGGAGACACCGGCGCACCTGGTGCCAACGGCAAAGACGGTTCGGCCGGCGCTCCCGGTGCGCCGGGAGCGAGCGTCACCAGCACTGAATTTGCAGGCACCATCGATGGCAGTCATTGCGAAGAAGTAGGCGGCTCCAAGTTCGTTGCCGGCGCCAACACCACCTATGCCTGCAACGGCCAAAACGGCACCACTGGCTTCACGGAAACCCTGCCCAGCGAACAGACCGAGACCGGGACTTGGTTCATGAGGAGCTACGCAACTGAAGGCGGAGAAACGCCACGTGGCGAAAGGCCTGCCGCATCGCCGATCAGCTTCCCCATCCCGCTAGCGGATCCGGCTGCTATCGAGGTCAGATTCGGAGACGAAGCCGAGTGCACCGGCACTGCCAATGCGCCTACGGCACCCCCTGGGTTCCTTTGTGTCTACAGCGGCTTCAGTCATCAAGCGGGGGTCAACCCCCGTGTCTTTGCGCCCGACGGAGTCACTGGCGGCAACGGGGTCGCCGGCAAAGTCGGAGCAGGCGGCGCAATCCTTGTGAAGCCTGTCATGACCGATGGCGCCGAAGAAGGTGGCAGCTTCGCCATCACTGCTCCGGCTGCTCCCTAATCCAAGTCATCCCCGTATCAGCAGATGACCATGACATCCCATCCTGAACAAAAGCACACCCGGACAGCGTTTGACGTTGTCCGGGTGCCGCTGGCACTGGCAGCGGTGACGATCGCCCTCCTGCTTAGCTTGGCCCCAGCTGCCTCGGCCAAAACCACCCTCTGCGCGGCCGGCACCGGCGCCGGACAGTGCATCAAGCCCGAAGGCCTGGCGGCAGACACCGAAACCGGTCATATCTACGTCGTCGACAAGGGCAACAACCGCATCGACGTCTTCCAGCCGGACGGCACTTTCCTCTTTGCCTTCGGCTGGGGTGTCGACACAGGTGAAAGCAAATTGCAGAACTGCACCACGGCAACGGGCTGCAACGCCGGCATCGCCGGCGCCGGCGCCGGACAGTTCTCCTCCCCGAGCTGGATCGCCGTCGACAACAACCCGGCCAGCCCTTCCCGGCACGACGTCTACGTCGGCACCGACAACTTCCGCGTGCAGAAGTTCACGCCAACGGGGGAATTCATCGAATCCCTCGGTGAGGAAGGCACGGGCGAATGTCAGTTTGCGGGCACCCGCGACCCGATTGCCGTCGGCCCCGGCGGGGACCTATATGTCGCCGACAGCTACGAACAGCTGCCGGTGGGGTCGAACAACTTTGTCAGCCGGGTCGAGCGCTTCGATACTTCGGGCGCCTGTGTGGGGGTAACCGAGCTCTTCCAGGGTGAACACAAATGGATACGCGCTTTCGCTGTCGACTCCACCGGCGACTCTTACGTGACGGTCAGGGGCGCCGGTGCTGTACTGCGCAAGTACGACCCCAGCGGGACGCTCCTCTATGAATTGGATAGCTCGACATTTTTCGGAGGCCCGACAGAAAACGAAGGCCTCGCGGTCGACGGCTTTGACAACCTTTTTGCCAAGCAGCGCGGGACGCAGGTGAAAACGTCCGGAACCGGCACACACTTCATCACCGAGTACGGCCCAGATGGCAGTGTGCTCAAGCGCTTTGATTATGTGCTCGCCGGGGAGCGCTTGGTCCCCGGTTTGGCGGCCTACGCGAGTGCTGGTGGGGTGCTTTTCGCCAGCGAAGGTCCAAGGGAATCCATAGGAACAACAGAAGTCACCTACCTCACCCTGCCCCCGCCTGGCCCAGTTGTCCTCCCCGAAGGCTGCAGGACTAGCTTCCTCGGTAACGCCAAAGCGACCCTGCTCGCCGAAGTAAACCCCGAGGGCAAGGCCACCACTGTCCACTACGAATACATCACCGAGGCCGACTTCATCGCCAACGGCAACAGCTTCAAAGGTGCCCATCCGGCTCAAGAAACCGCCGAGAGCGAATCGATCGGCGATGACTTCGAGCTGCAGGAAGCAAGCGCTGACGCCGCCCTGACACCGGAAACCAAATACCACTGCCGGGTGGTGGCAAGCAATGCCGATGGCTCGGCGATCGGCCCGGAAGGAACCTTTACCTCAAAGGCGCCGCTTGAAATTGGCCCCACGACCGTCATGGACGTCGGCACCGACACTGCGACGCTGAATGTCTTGGTCAACCCGCTCGGTATCCCCACCAGCGGCTATTTCGAATATGTCGCTGAGGCGATCTACCAAAAAGACGTTGCCGAACTGGGTCCCGAGCACGGCTTCGACCACGCAAGCAAGGCGCCGGCCACGGGTGAAGAACCGATCGAATTCGGCGCCTCCGAAAGCTTCGCAGCAGGCTCCGTTCAAATCGCCGGCCTGGCGCCCGCGACCGACTATCGCTTTCGCGTCGTCGTCACTGACATCAAACTCGAAGGCAAAGAGATCAAGGGCCCGACCGCGGTTTTCAGGACCTTTGGTGACAACAGCGGGTCTCTGCCAGACGACCGCGCCTGGGAGCTGGTCTCTCCGGGGTTGAAGAACAGCGCCGAAGTGGCGGTGCCGGGTGCCGCGGGGGGTCTCTTTGAAGACCGCACGGTCCGCATTCAGGCCGGCAGCGGCTCAGGCGAAGCGATCACCTACACCTCCTGGACCTCCTTCGCGGACGCCGAAAGCGCTCCGGCCACCAGCCAGTACCTCTCGCGCCGAACCTCGAGCGGCTGGAAGACCGAGAATATCTCTCCCTTCGGTTTTATCTCCAGCACCCTCGTTCCGCCCTACTCGGGCTTTGATGCCGGTCTCGGTTTCGGCTCGGTGAAGGTGAGCGAACCGGCGCTGACGGCGGAATGCCCGGAAGAATTCGAAAACCTCTACCTACGCAACAACGCGACGGGAGCGCTGCAGTGCCTGACTCCCGAAGCGCCCGACAACCCCAAGGAAAAGGGAATCTGCTTTGTCTTCGCCGGGGCCAGCAAAGACGGCAGCCGCGCTTTCTTCGGCGCCGATGCCGCCTATGCCGGCGCCCCGAAAAACCTCGGCAACTTTTTCAGCCTCTATGAATGGTCGGCGGCAAACGGGCTGCAGGCGATCAGCGTCCTGCCCAAAGGAAGCAAAGCCGTTGTTCCCACCCAGAGCACTTCCTTCGGCACCGACGGGGAAAACTGCCAGGTCGGCCAAAAGACCCTGCGCCACGTCGTCTCTGAGGATGGCTCGCGGGCCTTTTGGACCTACGTGCCCGAAGGGGAAAAACCGACCACCCAGCTACTGGTGCGGGCAAACGGCAGCGAAACCGTGCAGCTCGACGCGCTGCCCACCAATCCAGCAACCAAAGGCCCCGGTCCTGCCGGAAATGGCTTCTTTGGGGCCGCTAGTACCGATGGCTCCGTTGTCTACTTCACCGATACCGGCAAGCTCGTCAAAGGCTCCAAAGCCAGTGTCGACAACGCCGACCTCTATCGCTACCAGATCGGCAAAGCGGAACCGCTTACCGACCTGACCAAAGGCGCCAACGCGGAAGTCCAGGGCGTTGTCGGTGCAAGCGACGATGGTTCTTACGTCTACTTCGTAGCCAAGGGCGTGCTCAGCGGCGAAGAAGAAAACAGTGCTGGGAAGAAAGCCCAAGCCGGCAAAGGAAACCTCTACCTCTTCCACGAAGGCAAAACCAGCTTTGTCGGGACTCTCTCCGCGGAGCTGGACTCCAGTAGCTGGTCGTCGCAGCCCAAGGTCCTGAGGGCCCGCGTCACCCCCGATGGCCGCCACCTCGCCTTCCTCTCGGTCGAAGCCGAGGCGCTGGCGGGCTATGACAACACGATCGCCGGCGGCGACGAATGCCGGCTTTCGGGCAAGGTTTTCGTCAAAGGGCTGCTCTGCGCCCAGGCCCTCATCTACGATGCCGATACGGGCTCGCTGACCTGCGCCTCGTGCAATCCCTCGGGCGCGAGGCCCTTGGGGCCCGCCGTGTTGCCGGCCTGGAGCAGCGCTTACGAAGGACCTCGCTACCTCTCGGATGACGGCTCCCGCCTTTTCTTCGAGTCTTTCGACGCTCTAGTGCTGGCCGACGAAAACGGCAAGCGCGATGTCTATGAGTTCGAGCGCGAGGACACCGGCGACTGCACCGGCCAAAGCCCCAGCTTCAGCCCGGTCTCCGGCGGCTGCATCTCGCTGCTCTCCAGCGGTAAGAGCGAGGACGAAACCTTCCTCATCGACGCCTCCTCGAACGGACGGGACGCCTTCCTTTCGACCCGCAGCTCTTTGGTGGCCTGGGACGTCAACGAAAACTACGACGTCTATGACACCCGGGCAGGCGGCGGCTTCCCCGAACCGCAAGAAGAGGCGATCTGTGAAGGGGAGGGCTGCAAGCCTCCGGCAGCGGGTCCCCCCGGCATTTCCTCGCCGGTGACACCCCACTTCCAAGGTTCCGGCAACCAGGCTCAAAAGCAAAAAAAGCAAAAGAAGAGCAAGAAGAGCAAGCACAAGAAGAAGCACGCCAGCCACAAGCGGAGGGCAGGGCGATGAGGGTGCGCGGGGTATTGGCGGCGTTGCTCGGCAGCGCTCTCTTGGGCTGTTCCCTCACTCCGGCCCAGGCGGCGGCGGCTCCAATCGCCATGCCCGCCTGGAGCATCCAGGCGCTGGCGGCGCCAACCAACTTCAAGCCCGGTGGCGAGGAAGGCGTCCAAGACGAGTACCAGGTCTTCATCGTCAACAGTGGCGGCAAGGTCACCGACCAGAGCCCGGTCACGATCACCGACACGCTGCCGGCTGGCCTGGTGGTAAAAAGCGTCGAGCTGCATCCACCCAGGCTGTCTCTTCTACCTCTTAAATCGTCCGCCTGCGAAACCAAAACCGTGGGCGAAGTCAGCACCGTCACCTGTGAAGTCACCGACGCGCTTTTGCCTAAATTCGAACCGGCGAAGCTCTACCCGGGCGAGGAGCTGCTGCTGAAGATCGCCGTCACGGTCCCGCCCTCCACGACAGGGGCACTGGTCAACCGGGTGGAAGTCAAAGGCGGCGGCGCTGTCCCGGTTTCCACCGAAACCGAAAACCAGGCCACCGAAGAGGAAGCAGATCCTGGCTTTGAGGAATTCAAGGCCGAGCTCACCGGCCCCGATGGCCTGCCCGCTGCCGGCGCCAGCTCACACCCCTACCAATACACGACGTCTTTCGGGGTCAATCTGGCGCCGGCGCCGGCGACCTCGACCGCGCGGTTCCTGCCGGTGGGAGGCGATCTGAAGGAGATCGAAGTGGCGCTGCCGCCGGGGCTGGCGGGAAATCCGACGGCGATCGAACGCTGCAGCGCGCAGCAGTTCAACACGCTTCACAGTGAGGTCTCGGAAGAGGGCATCAATGTCTTCCCGAACTTCTGCCCCGCCGGCTCAGCGGTGGGAGTGGCGTTGCTACAGCAATTGGAAGGGACGCCGACGATCAACCAAGTCCCTATCTACAACCTCGTCCCACCCAAGGGGATGCCGGCCCAGCTCGGCCTCCAGGTCCTGGGCCTGCCGATCTACATCAACACCAGGGTAAGAAGCGAGGGCGACTACGGCACCACCGCCTATCTGCACAACGTAACCGAGGCCCAACGGGTTACTGGCTTGCGGACGACTATCTGGGGAACGCCATGGGATGGAAGCCATGATCCGGCGCGGGGCGAATGCGCGGAAAGAGTCGCCCCCGCCTGTCCAGCCGAAGGCACACCCAGGCCCTTCTTTCGCCTGCCGAGCTTCTGCGATAGCCCGATGCTCTCCTCGATGAGCTTTGAAACCTGGTCGCAGCCGAGTGTCGTCGCGGCCCTGGGGTCAACCGAACCGGCCCCGGTTGGCTGCAACCTCCCTCCATTCGATCCGACGATCGGGTCGAAGCCGACCACCAACGTCGCCGACGCCCCCTCGGGCCTTCACTTCGACCTCCACTTCCCCCAGAAAGAGAACGAAGACCCCGACGGCCTGGGTCAGGCCGATCTGCGGGACACCACTGTGGTGCTGCCGGAGGGAATGCTGGTCAACCCCGCCTCGGCAGACGGCCTCGCCGCCTGCTCCCTGGCCCAGATCGGCTATGACGGCAGCTTCGAAGGCCACCCTTCCTTCACCGCGGCCCCGGCCGAGTGCCCCGAGGCCGCCAAGATCGGCTCGGTCGAGCTGAGCGTTCCGGCTATCGATCACCCCCTGCCGGGAGCCGTCTACCTGGCCAAGCAGGGCGAGAACCCCTTCGGGAGCCTCCTCGCCATCTATATCACCGCGAACGACCCCCAAAGCGGGGTGGTGGTGAAGTTCCCGGCGGAAGTAAAGCCCGATCCGAACACCGGCCGGCTTACCACGATCGTTCACCAGAGCCCCCAGCAGCCCTTCGAAGATTTCAAGCTCGACTTCTTCGAAGGGGCCAGGGCGCCGCTGAGGACGCCGGCGGTGTGCGGGACTCACACCACGGCCACGTCACTCACTCCATGGAGCGCCCCTGCCTCGGGCCCACCGGCCACCCCGTCTGACTCCTTTGCGACCACCACCGCCCCCGGCGGAGGCAGCTGCCCGACCAGTGCGGCGGCTCTGCCGAACAACCCGAGATTCGAAGCGGGGTCGGCCTCCCCGATCGCCGGCGCCTACTCCCCCTTCGTGGTCAACCTGTCAAGGCAAGACGGAAGCCAGGAACTGAAAGGCCTGAACCTGAGCCTCCCCGCCGGGATGGCAGCCAAGTTCGCCGGCGTGGCGGAGTGCTCGGATGCGGCTATAGCCTCCGCCGAAGGCAAGAGCGGAGCCCAAGAGAAGGCAGCTCCGAGTTGCCCAGGTGCTTCGCACCTGGGCGCCGTGACCGTGGGAGCGGGAGCGGGGCCCGCCCCCTACTACGTCAAGGGCGACGTCTACCTGGCGGGCCCCGCCGACGGCGCCCCCCTGAGCATGGCGATCGTCACCCCGGCGGTGGCCGGCCCCTTCGACCTGGGAACGGTCGTAGTGAGAGCCCCCCTCTACATCGACCCCGAAACAGCCAGGGGCACGGTCAAATCGAGCTTCCCGACGATCCTCGAGGGCATCCCCCTCGACGTCAGATCGATCTCGGTTCAGATCGACCGCCAGGGCTTCACCCTCAACCCGACCTCCTGCGAAGAGAAGGCGGTAACTGGGGAGGCGATCTCGGCTCAAGGGCAAAGCGTCCAGCTGAGCAACCGCTTCCAGGTCGGCGCCTGCGCAAACCTCGGCTTCAAGCCCAAGCTCTCGCTGAAGCTGACCGGAGGAACCAAACGAGGCGCCCATCCCGCCCTCACGGCAACCCTGACCTACCCCAAGGCAGGCGCCTACTCCAACATCGCCTTCGCCCAGGTCGCCCTGCCTCACTCCGAGTTCCTTGACCAAGCCCACATCGGCACCGTCTGCACAAGGGTCCAGTTCGCGGCCAACCAGTGCCCGGCGAAGTCCGTCTACGGCTACGCCAGGGCGATCACGCCGCTCTTCGACAAGCCCCTGGAAGGACCGGTCTACCTCAGATCCTCCTCCCACCAGCTGCCCGACCTCGTCGCTGCTCTGAACGGTCAGGTCAACGTCGTCCTTGCCGGGCGCAACGACTCGGTCAACGGTGGGCTCCGAAACACCTTCGAAGTCGTCCCCGACGCCCCCGTCACCAAGTTCACGTTGAAGTTGAAGGGGGCCAAGAAGGGCCTTTTGCAGAACTCCACCGACATCTGCGTGGGTACCCACAGGGCCGACGCGCGCTTCGTGGCGCATAACGGCAAGGTCTCGGTTAGCAAGCCCGAGCTCAAGGCCCAGTGCAAGAGCAAGGCGAGGAGCGGGAAGCACGGGAAGCGGGTGAGGTGAGTGCTCCCCGAATAGTGCGGGTGGCGCACCGTCGTTGGGCAGTCCTCGCCGCGACGGCGATCGGCCTCTCCCTCGCGGCCTCGGTGGCCAAGGCTGAGCCCTTGACCCTGCCCGACTCCCGCGGCTGGGAGATGGTCAGCCCGGCCGACAAGAACGGCGGCGAGGTGGCCGCCCCTGGCGCTCTGTTCGGCGGCGGCGTCTTGCAGGCGGCTGCCGACGGAGAAGCCACTACCTTCAGCTCGGCCTCCTCCTTCAGCGCCGAAGCCCAGGGCGCCCCGGTCGCCAGCCAGTACATCGCCCGCCGCACACCGAGCGGCTGGCTTACCACCGACGTCACCGGGCCAACCGTCTCGGCCGCCTACGGAGAAGAACCGGCAGGCGTTCCCTACCGGCTCTTCTCGGGCGACCTGGCCTGGGCGCTCCTTCTCAACGGCCGCCGCTGCGGTGAAGGCGACCCCTGCCCGCGCGGTTACTCATTGCGCGAGACCGCGGGCGGCGCCCTGGCGGCCTCACCCGAAGCGTCCGATCTGCGCTTCGCCGGAGCCTCTCCGGATCTGCGCCACGTCGTCTTCTCGACTGCCGGCAACCTCTATACGTGGAGCGGCGGGGCTCTGACTCCAATCAACGTCTTGCCTGGCGGCGCCGGCACTCCCGAATCCGTGCTCGCCGCCCCGGCCGGAGCCGTCTCGACCGACGCCGGCCGCGTCTACTGGAACGACTCGACCGACGGGCGCCTCTACCTGCGTGAGGCGGGTGCGACGAAATGGGCCGGTGAATCGACTGCCGGGGTGGGGCCGGAGGCATTCCAAGTGGCATCGCCCGACGGCTCGGTCGCCTTCTTCACCAAGGGCGCTCACCTCTACCGCTACGAAGCGGCCGCCAATTCCGCCACCGACCTGACACCCGGTGGCGAAGTGCTCGGCGTGCTCGGCGCCTCCGAAAGCGGTTCGCGCGTTTACTACCTCACCGCCGCAGGGCTCTTTCTCTGGCAGGAAGGTGCGGCGAGAAAAGTCGCTGACTCGGCCGACGCGCGCAACTACCCGCCGGCCACGGGCACCGCTCGGGTCAGCCCCGACGGCACGCGCCTCGCCTTTCTCTCCGAGGCGCCGCTGACCGGCTACGACAACACCGACCAGAGCACGGGTGAACTCGACATGGAGGTCTTCCTCTATGACGCCGGCGCCAACGGGGGAACCGGCGAGTTGGCCTGCGCCTCCTGCCGGCGTGACGGAACACGCCCTGAGGGCGCCTCCACCATTCCCGGCGCGATCGCCAACGGCACCGGCCCCCTTGGTACCCAGGCCTACAAGCCCCGTGTCCTCACCGCCGCCGGCAACCGGCTCTTCTTCGACTCGCGCGACGCCCTAGTCACCCAGGACACCAACAACGATGACGACGTCTATGAGTGGGAGGCGCAAGGGACCGGCAGTTGCGCCCAGGCCGGTGGCTGCTTGGGGCTGATCTCGAGCGGGCGAAGCGAAGACGGCGCCTCCTTCGTTGACGCCTCGGCCAGTGGCCGCGACGCCTTCTTTCTCACCGACGGCTCGCTGGTCGACGGTGACCCCGGCGCCGTCGACCTCTACGACGCCCGCGAAGGCGGTGGCTTCCCGGTCCCGCCCAAGCCGATCCCCTGCGAGGGCGACGCCTGCCAGCCGCTGCCCTCTCCACCCGAAGACCCGACTCCGGGCACCTTGATCCTGACCGAAGGCAACCCGCCGGTGCGTTTCCCGCCCAAGTCATGCCCGAAGGGAAAGCGCCGGGTCCAGCGCGCCGGCAAGGCCGGCTGTGTTCCCAAGCGCGCCAACAGCAAGAAGAAGAATCGAAGGGGGGCGGGCAAGTGATCCGCCGCTTCGCCTTGATGGCCCTGCTCGTGAGTGCCGCCGCGGCGGCACTCAGCCCGTCCGCTCAGGCCGCCTTTGGCTTTCTTCCCGGCTCAGAAGGATTCGACATCGCGATCCAAGACGAAGGCGGAGTGGGGGTGAAGACCCAGGCGGGCTCGCATCCCTACGCGATCTCCACCGATTTTAACTTCGAGCTCGCCCCCGAAGTCCCCGGCGAAGGAGGCCCCTACACCGACGGCGACCTGCGCAACCTCGACCTGGAACTACCGGCGGGGCTGATCGAAAACCCCAGGGCGGTCTCGAAGTGCTCTCAGGAGCGCTTCCACGAAGCGCGCACCTCTCCCTTCGAAACGAGTCGCTCGGGGGAGAACTGCCCGGCGCTGAGTCAGATCGGCACGATCGAGATCCGCTCCGGGGCGCTCGGCAACCCAACCCGCACCTTCGGCCTCTTCAACCTTGCGCCGCCGGAGGGCTTTCCCGCGCAGATCGGCGCCAGCCCCTTCGGCACGCCGATGGTCTTCACGCCGCGGTTGCGCGACGCCGGCGGTGAATACGGCATCACCCTGCAGTTGCGGAACCTCTCCCAGCGGATCGACGTCCACGGCTTCACCCTGAACATCTGGGGCAATCCCTGGGGCCTCAGCCACAACGGCGAGCGCGGCAACTGCCTCAACGAGGCCGAGCCGACCTTCCCATGGGCCAAATGCCCGATCTACCCGCCCCAGCCCGATCACGTGCCCTTCGCCTACCTGACCCTGCCGGCCTCCTGCTCGGGCCCGCTCGCCTTCAACGCGCTCGCCACTGCCTGGGGCGACCCGACCCCGGTCAGCGCGACCGTGCCCAGCCGCGACGAGGAAGGAAATCCGGCCGGCCTCAAAGGCTGCAACACGCTGCGCTTCGAACCGATCACCTCCGGGCAGGCGACCAACTTCCGCGCCTCCTCGGCGACGGGCTATGACTTCAGCCTCACCCCCAAAGAAGAAGCGCTGACCAACTACAAAAACCCGGTCCCCTCGCAGCCGCGCAAGGCCGTCGTCACCTTGCCGGAGGGAATGACGATCAACCCCTCGCTGGCCGCTGGCCTCGGTGTCTGCACGCCTGGCGGCTACGCGGCCGAGACGGCGAGCTCGGCGCCCGGTGCGGGCTGCCCGGAGAACTCGAAGATCGGCAAGTTCACGGTCACCAGCCCGCTCTTCGAAGAGACGGTCGAAGGGGCGATCTTCCTCGCTCAGCCCGACGACCACGCGACCCCGACACCCAGCGCCGAGAACCCCTTCGACTCGCTGCTGGCGATCTACCTCGTGGCCAAGTCCTCGGAACGGGGGATCCTGGTCAAGGTTGCCGGGCAGCTGCGGGCCGACCCGGTGAGCGGGCAGCTGACCGCGATCTTCGACCGCCTGCCCCAGCTTCCCTACTCCAACCTCAAAATCCATTTCCGCGAAGGCCAGCGAGCGCCGCTGATCACGCCCGCCGCCTGCGGCAGCTTCACCTCGCGGATCGACCTCTCACCCTGGAACGACCCCAGCGCCCACGCGCTCACCTCCTCCGCCTTCGGTCTCGACAAGGGAATCGGCCCGGACGGCGCCTGCCCCTCGGGCACTCCGCCCTTCGCGCCAGGCGCGACCGGCGGCACGCTCAACTCCAACGCCGGCTCCTACACCCCCTTCTACCTGCACCTCACCCGCACCGATGCCGAGCAGGAGATCACCTCCTACTCGGCGGCCCTGCCCAAGGGCCTGACCGGGCGCCTGGCGGGCATCCCCTTCTGCCCCGACGCCGCGATCGAGGCGGCGAAGTCGCGCACCGGTACCGAAGAGGAACGCTCGCCCTCCTGTCCGGCACAGAGCCAGGTCGGTCGTACCACCGCCGGCTACGGGGTCGGGCCCGGTGCTCGCCTACGCGCCCGGGAAGATGTACCTGGCCGGCCCCTACAAGGGCTCGGCGCTCTCGCTGGTCGCGATCGACTCGGCCAAGGTCGGGCCCTTCGACCTCGGCACGATCGTGATCCGCTCCGCCTTCAAGGTCGACCCGCACTCCGCCGCGCTCTCGATCGACTCGGCCGCCTCGGACCCGATCCCGCACATCATCGACGGCATCCCGCTGCACCTGCGCGATATCCGCGTCTATATAGACAGGCCCGCCTTCACCCATAACCCAACCAGCTGCGACGCCGCCACCTTCACCTCGACCCTGACCGGCTCGGGCGCGCGCTTCGCCGACTTCAGCGATGACTCGAGCGCGACCGTCGCCAACCGCTTCCAGCCCTTCAACTGCACCGCGCGCGCCTTCGAGCCGAAGCTGAGCTTCAGGCTGCGGGGCAAAAGCCGCCGTGGAGCCCACCCGGCCCTGCGCGCCGTGCTCAAAGCCCGTCCCGAGGACGCCAACGTCAAACGGGTCGTCGTCACCATGCCCCACACCGAGTTCCTCGCCCAGGATCACATCCGTGACATCTGCACCCGGGCGCGCTTTGACGCCCAGAGTTGTCCCGCCGACTCCGCTTACGGCAAAGCGGTCGCTTACACGCCGCTGCTCGATGAGCCGCTGCGCGGGCCGATCTACCTGCGTTCCTCGGACCACCTCCTTCCCGACCTCGTCGCCGACCTGCGCTCCGGGGCGATCCGCGTCGTGCTCGAGGGCCGGATCGACTCGGTCGGCGCCGGCCAGCTGCGCGCCAGCTTCGACGGCCTTCCCGACGCGCCGCTGACCCGCTTCGTGCTCAACATGGCCGGCGGTAGCCGCGGCCTGCTGGTCAACTCGGCCAACCTCTGCACCGCCACCTCGCCGGCCCTGGCGCGGATGGTGGGACAGAACAACAAGGGCTATGCCCTCTCGGCGCCGTTGCAGGCGAACTGCTCGAAGAAGAACAAGAGGGGGAAGAAGTGAGCCGGATGACACGGGCGCTGGCCACCACGCTGGCGCTGCTGGCAGCGGCGACCGTCGCAAGCGCCCCAGGCGCGAGCGCGGCCGAACTTCCCGACCATCCGGTTCGTGGCTCGATCACCGGCGAAAAAATCGCCAAAGAAGAACAGTTCAAGGGTGCGTGTGGCGTGGCGGTCGACGCCGGCGGCTACACCTACGTCGCCGACTACTACCAGAACCGCATCGTCGTCTTCGACAAAAAACAGGAATACCTGACCCAGATCAACAAAGTGAACCCGCTCGACGCCGGTGGGGTTGCCCCGATCGACGGCCCCTGCGATCTCGCCGTCGACTCGACCGGCCACGTTTACGTCAACGACTACCACCGCGACGTGGTCCGCTTCACCCCGGCGCAGTACCCGCCGGTAAAAGGCACCACCTACGGCTCGCGGCTGACGATCGACGAAGCGCACTCCACGGGAGTGACGGTGCAGCCGGGAAGCGACCGCGTCTACGTCGACGATCGCACTTACGTCGCCGTCTACGAACCGTCCGGCGTGGCGGCGATGGACGGCGCCGAACCGCTGCGCATCGGCGCCGGCTCGCTGGTCGACGGCTACAGCGTCGCGGTTTCGAGCTTCGCCGCGACCAAAGGCCTCGTCTACGTCGCCGACGCGGCGACGGAGACGGTCAAGGTCTATGACCCGGGGCTCGATCCCGAACAACCGCAGTTCGAGATCCGCGGCGAGGGCACCGACCAAGGCCACTTCTACCTCACCGACACCGACCTCGCCGTCGATCCCGCCGACGGCCATCTCTACGTCGCCAACAACCTCGAGCCCCGCTTCGAATTCACACCCGAAGCGATTGTCAGCGAGTTCAGTGCGGCCGGCTATTACCGCGGTCCGGTCCCGCGCAGCTTCGCCAATGGCTTTGCCTCCTTCCTGCAGGCCGGGGAACCGACCGGGCTGGCGACCTCAAATGGCGACCTCTACGTGACCAGTGGCAATTTCGAAAATGCGGCCGTCTACATCTTCGGCCCGCCGGCGCCGTTCGATCCGCAGCTGCTCACCGTAACCAAGGCGGGTACCGGGACGGGAAGTGTGAACAGCTTGCCGGCGGGGATCGGCTGCGGTCCGGTCTGCAAAGCGGAGTTCAACAAAGAAGCGAACGTCTTGCTCAGGGCGACGGCCGACCCGGGCAGCGTGTTCGTCGCCTGGAGCGGCTGTGACGAAGAACCGAGCCCGGGGCGCTGCGTGGTGAGCATGGACGCCGCTCACATGGTGAGCGCTGAATTTGGGCCGACGCCGTCCGTAGTCCCGTTCTCGGCAGCGGCCGAGCGATCCACCACAACCGAAAGGCCACCCGACAATGAGAGGTCGAGTCCTGATCTTGGCGGCGCTGCTCGCGGCTGCGCTCGCCACCCTCGCCAAGGCAGAGGTCACCCAGCACGCCCACCTGCGGGTCGTCATGCAGGGCGAGCTGGCGCCAAAGGCCCTACCCCGAAGCGCTGCCGCGCCGGTCTCCGTTTCACTCGGCGGTCAGCTCTCGACCACTGACGGCAGCGAGCTGCCGCGGCTGCGCACCCTGGCGATAGAGATCAATCGCGGCGGGCACCTCGAACAACAGGGCCTGCCGGAGTGCCCGCTCGAGCAGGTCGCCGTCGCCACCAGCGAGCGTGCCGCCGCGGCCTGTCGCGGTGCCTTGGTCGGCAGTGGAACCTTCCACGCCAACATCGTCCTGCGCGGTCAGGAGCCCTACCCGACCACCGGCAAGCTGCTCCTCTTCAACGGCAAAAGTCACGGTAAGTCGGTTCTCTTCGGCCACATTTACGCCCAGCGGCCCTTCGCGACCTCCTTCGTGATCACCTTCAAGATCGCTGAGCGGCGCAGCGGCACCTTCGGCACGGTGCTCAGCGCCTCCCTGCCCGAAGCGCTCGGCAACTGGGGCTACGTGACCGGGATCGAGTTGAAGCTCTCCCGCCGCTACACCTACAAGGGCAAGCGACATAGCTACCTGAGCGCCAGCTGCCCGGCCCCCAAGGGTTTTGGCTCCGCCCCCTTTCCCCTGATCAAGGCCGGCTTCGTGTTCGAGGGGGGGCGCAAGCTGAGCTCGACCTTGAACAGGAGGTGCCGGGCGAGGTGATCGGAGAGATACCGGGCGACCTACTTCCGCAGCGCCTCGGCACGTGCCCGAACGAACTTCGCAACTGCTGAGCTGGTCGGAATCGCCTTCTCATCAATGGCGCTGGCGATCGCCTCGATCGTGGCCAGGGCGCTGGCTTCGGCTCGCTCCACCGGGTGCCGCCAGAGTGTGGCCTCGCGATAGATGTCCTTCAGGGTCACGTCTGCCAGCGTCACCTGACCGCCTATCGACATCGCCGCGTCGGTGCGTAGCTTGGGCCAGAGGGCGGTTGGCACGGTGTCGTAGAGGGGGGCGATTCGCAGGCCCTCGGGGCTCGTGTGCAGGAGGGCGAGGTTCTTGCCGTGCGCGTCGGCATTGCCGATCAACACGGTGAAGACCATGATCGCGACCAGGCGATCGAGTTCGTCCGCTGGATTGGTCGAGTAGTCGTCCAGCAGCTTTGCCGCTTGCTTGAAGGTCGGGCCTCCCGCCGACTCGTACTTCGCCCGCCGGTTGCGATCGTCGGGGTCGATTGCCAGGGCCTGGCAGAGATCCTCCTGGTGAATTCGCTGTATCCCCTTGGGGCTCTCGAGCCGGTCGAAGCGGGAAACGATCAGGCAGCGCGAGTCACCGAAGCGCTCGCGCTGGATCTCGGTGTCGGTCAGCCCCACGGCGCGAGCTAGCTCGAGGCAGTCCGCCTCCGCATCGATCAGTCCCTCGTGCCGCCGATCGTCGGCCTTGAGGATGTGGGTGGAAGGTCTGCCGCGGAGAGGCCGTCCCCACTTGCCGTCGCCGAGGTCGACCAGCAGCAGCTTGTCCTGGAGGCCGGCGAGCGAGAGCTCGCTGTCGTCGCCGGAGCCGAGCGGGCGGTCGTCGAGCTCGTCGATTGCGCCCTCGAGCGTTTTGGGGGTGTACGGCTCCACCCCGAAGCGCCGCTCGTCGGGGTCGTCCTTGCCGATGACCAGCGCGCCGGCGACGTCCCTCCCGTAGCGCGCGAGCAGGCCGAAGGTGTCGTTGGTGGCCAGGCCGGCCCGCTCGGCGAGCGTCTGCAGGGCATTCCCCTCCGGCAGCAGGCCCTTGCAGAACGCCAGGGCCGGCTGACGCCGGGGGCCGAGGGGGAGACTGCAGGAGATGACGGGGCTGTTCTGAGGCCACCTCGCCAGGGCCTGGTCGCTGTATTGGCAGTCGATCGATCCGGCCCGGCGCGAGGTCAGCTCCGCTACGCGGATGCCGTCGAGCCATACGCCCAGGCGCTCAGCGGTCGCCATCGCCGCCCTTGACCGGCACCGTCACGGTGATCGTCGCACCCATCCTGCGCAGGGCACGGAGCGATCTCTCCAGGACCAGTTGCGAGGCCCCCGACTCGAGCCGGGCGAGGTAGCCGCGGTCTATGTCCGCCTGCTTTGAGAGCTCAACCTGGGTCAGTCCTCGCGCGGCCCGGGCGCCGGCGATTGCCCTGCCGAGGTCCGCGGGGTTGTGAATCGACCACTGGCGGCGCACGACATCCTCATCTTCTGTTTGCATATTCAAACAATACCACTGATAGGAAGTTTGTATGGATATTCATACATTGAGGTATTTGGGCATGGTGTAGCAATATCAGCACATTATTCAGCCTTGATTTTGCGGGGTGCTTATACGAACATACGTTCGTATGGAGATTGCCTGTGTCCTGATCCCCGATGCCGCGCTCGCCGACCCGGTTGAGGCCGGCGAGCTGACCGAGGGGCTGCTGCGCCGACTTGAGAGGATCGGCGCCGCGGTCGAGTCGGAGCGGGTCGGGGAGGCGTTCTTCGCCCTCGATGGATTGCGTGGGATCCACGGGGGAGAGAGCGCTGGGGTGCTGGCGGCGGCGCGGCATGCGGCGGAGATCGAGGTGCGGATCGGGGTTGCGCCCACCCGCTTCGCTGCTCATGCTGCCGCGCGACGGGAGACGATCGTCCCGCCGTCGGCCGCAGGCGACTTCCTGGCAGCGCTTCCCGTCTCAACGCTGGTCGGCAGGCTAGAGCTGCCGCCGCGCGAGGCGGGGGGCCTGGTCGAGACGATGCGGCGGCTGGGGATCGAGGCGCTGGGCGATCTAGCGGCGCTCTCCCCAGCCCGCATCGCCGACCGCTTCGGGCCGGCCGGGTTAGAGGCCCTGCGCCTCGCTCGCGGCGAGGAGGGGCCGTTGCGCCCGCGACACCCGCACGAGGAGCTGGCCGAGCAGGTCGAGCTGCCCGAAGGGGCCGCGGGCGGCCAGCTCGAGCACGCGCTCAAGCTGCTCGTCGCCCGGCTGCTTGCCGCGCCACAGCGCAAGGGGAGAACGGTGTTGGGGCTGCGCCTCGGCGCCGTGCTGAGCAGCGGCGGCAGCTGGAGCGTCGATCAGGGACTGGGGCGGCCGACCGCCTCGGCGCGGACCATGGGCGCGGTGCTGATGCCGCGCCTGGAGACGCTGCCGGGGCCGGTCGCCGCCCTGCGCCTGCGGGCGCTCGGCCTCGGCCCGCCGGTCGGCGATCAGCTCGAGCTCTCGCTGCACGGCTCCGAGCACCGCAAGCGCCGCCTCAGCGCGGCGATCCGCGAGGTCCGCGCCGCCCAGGGCGGCGACTCGCTGCTCACCGTCGTGCCGCTCGACTCCGCCTCGCGCTTCCCCGAGCGCTGGGCGATGCTGACTCCGGCCGCGGACCGATGAAGTCGCTAGCGATGAGGTGGGCGAGTGGTATGACGCAGCTTGTCGACGGGAACGAAGACGATCCGTGCGGCGGCGTCGAGCTCGGGCTCGAGGATCTCGATCATGGCGGTCCCCTCACGGTAGAACTCCAAGACACCACCTTTGGCCCCAGCTGGCGCATCATCTATCGCCTCGGTCAGTTCGACGATGTCGAACTCCGTGATTTTCTGAGCTACTGCCATCGGGTTTCCATGTTAGGGACTTGGATAGGCGGTGACCAGTCTTGGTGCGCTGTCTCTACCGGAGTAGTGCCACGAAATCGTTACTGGGGCACACCGACCATTAAGAGCAAGTTCGACGTTGACCCCGCAGGCGATTCCGTTGGGCCGGCGATCACGAACAACAGCGATCGTAGCCCCAATGGCCGCCTCGGCAAGGCCGCCCCAGAGAGCCCCCAAATCCCCGAGGCTGATGTGGAACACACTGTTCCATTCCGAACTGTGTCCTGCGGGCCCAAGGATCCAGTCTTCGACCTTCCTCCATTCGTACCAAGCGTCCTCGGGCCGAGAAAGAGCTTCTCCAATCTCGGGAGGCCAGTCCACGGCGCGGACGCTATGGAGCGACGACGCACGTGTGTGGAACTCGATTCAGGTCTTTGTTTCCGAAATCGCACGGAAGGTGTACGGCGATGAGTCCAGGCTTGCGGCGGCTGTACGTGCCGCGACCGGTGAGGGTCGAGGCCGATCGCGACGGCAAGCCGATCTCGGTGGACGCTATCCCGGTTGAGGCGATTCGCGAGGAGTGGGTGGTCGAGGACCGCTGGTGGACGCCGAACCCACTCGGCCGCCACTACTTCGAGCTGGCGCTCGCCGACGGCCGCAACCTGGTCGTCTTCCGCAGCATCGTCAGCAGGCGCTGGTACCGGCAGCGTGGCTGACGCCGAGCGCACTTCGGGCTGATGGCAAGCGCGGCCCCCTACGTCGAGCTGCATGCCCACTCGGCCTTCTCCTTCCTCGACGGGGCCTCGACGCCGCGGGAGTTGGCGCACGCCGCGGCGGAGCTCGGTTACCCGGCCTTTGCCCTGACCGACCACGACGGGATCTGGGGCTCGATGGAGTTCGTTCAGGCCTGCAAGGAGATCGAAGCCTGCGGAGAGGTTGCGATCAAGCCGATCACTGGCGCGGAGGTGACGGTGAAAACGGGCCCGGTCGGATGCGTCCACCTAACTCTCCTGGTCGAAGACGCGAGCGGCTACCGCAACCTCTGCCGCCTGCTCACCGCCGCCCACGCTCACACGCGCGACAATTCGCAGCGCAGTGCCGGCCAGCCGTCGGTGACGATCGAGCAGGTGGAGGAACACGCCGCGGGGCTGGTCTGTCTCTCGGGGTGTGCGGGTACGGGAATGCTCGCCGCTGCTTGGGAGCGGGGTGACGCGGCGGCGGGAGCGGAGGCCGCCCGGAGGCTGCTGCGGGCCTTTGGGCGGGACCGCTTCCGGATCGAGCTGCAGCGGCCCTTCTGGCGCCGCGACCGCAGTCGCAACCGCTGGCTCGCCGGGCTTGCCGAGCGGCTGGCGCTCGCCACCGTCGCCACCGGCAACGTCCACTCGCACGAGGCAGGGGAGCGAGCGCACCTGCAGGATGCCCTTGTCGCGGTTCGCCTCGGCATGACGCTGGAGGAGTCCGAGCCGCTGCGACGGGGGAACCGCAGCTCGGCAATGGCCTCGCCGCGGAAGATGGCGGAGCGCTTCGCCGATCACCCGGACGCCGTCGCCGAGACCGTGCGGATCGCCGAGCGGCTCGAGTTCGACCTCAGCCGCGAGCTCGGCTACCGCTACCCGCGCGAAGGGGAGCCGGAGGTCGACCGCAAGCTGGCCGAGCTCTGCCGAGCGCTGCTGGCAGAGAGCTACGCCGATCTCCCCCAGTACCGGCCCAGGGCAGAAGCGCAGCTGGAGGATGAGCTGCGGACGATCCGCGGACTCGGCCTCTCCGGCTTCTTCCTCCTCCATCACGACCTGCTCGAGCTGGCCCGCGAGGTCGCGCTCGAGGTGCGGGGACGGGGGTCGGCTCGCTCCGCCTTGCCCCCCGGCCGCGGCCGGGGCTCCAGCGTCAGCTCGATCGTCTGCTACCTCACCGGCCTCTCCCACATCGACCCGGTCGCCAACAACCTCAACTCCAGCCGCTTCCTCAACGAGGAGGTCGGCAAGACGGCCGGGGCGACGATGCCCGACATCGACCTCGACTTCCCGCGCGATATCCGCGAGGTGCTGATCCCGCGTGTGCACGAGCGCTACGGGGCCGACCGCTCGGCCTTGGTCGCCGCCTTTCCCACCTACCGCCCGCGCGGCGCCGTGCGCGACCTCGGCAAGGCGCTGGGGCTGCCGCGGGAGGAGATCGAGAAGGTGGCCGGGATGGTCGGCTTCCACGAGCGCCGGGGGGAGATCGGCAAGGACCTGCTGGTGGCGATCGGCCCCGAGCGAGCCAGGAGCAGGCGCTGGCGGGAGCTGCTGCGGCTCTGCGGCGAGGCGATGGGGCTGCCCCGCCACCCCTCCCAGCACTCCGGCGGCATGGTGATCTCGACCCGGCCGTTGATCGACGTCTGTCCGGTCGTGCCGGCGGCGATGGCGGGGCGCCAGATCGTCCAGTGGGACAAGGACTCCTGCAACGACGCCGGCTTCCTCAAGATCGACCTGCTCGGGCTGGGGATGCTCTCGGCGGTCGAGCGCTGCGTCGACGAAGTCGCCCGCACGCGGGGCAAGCCGCTCGACCTCTCGCGCATCGATTACGACGACCCCGAGACCTTCCGCTCGATCCGCGCCGCCGAGACCACCGGCGTCTTCCAGATCGAGAGCCGGGCGCAGATGTCGATGCTGCCGCGCACCCGGCCGGAAACGCTCGACGACCTCACCGTGCAGGTGGCGCTGGTGCGGCCGGGGCCGATCCAGGGCGGAGCGGTGCACCCGTATATAGAGCGGCTGAAGCAGCGACGCGAGGATCCCGAGGGCTTCGAGGCCCCCTGCGAGCACCCGCTGCTGAAGGACGTCCTGGCCTGCACGCTCGGCACGATCGTCTTCCAGGAGCAGGTGATCGAAGTGGCGATTGCCCTAGCCGGCTTCAGCGCCGCCGCAGCCGACTCGCTGCGGCGGGCGATGAGTCGCAAGCGCTCGGCCGAGGCGATGCAGGGCCATCGCGATCGCTTCGTCGCCGGCGCCGTGGAGGTGAACGACGTCCCCGAGGCGGTGGCCGAGAAAGTCTGGAAGCAGATCCAGGGCTTCTCCGGATTCGGCTTCCCGAAAGCGCACTCGGCCGCCTTCGGCCTGCTCGCCTACCAGTCGGCCTGGCTGCGGATCCACCGCGCCCCCGAGTTCCTCTGCGCCCTGCTCAACGAGCAGCCGATGGGCTTCTACCCGCCCGACGCCCTCGTCCACGAGGCGCAGCGCCGGGGCGTGCGGTTGGCCAGCCCCGACGCCAACCGCAGCCGCGTGCCCTGCCACGTCGAGCGGCTCCGTGGCGACCTGACCGTGCGGGTCGGCCTCGGCTACGTCAAGGGCGTGCGCGGGGAGGAGATGGAGAGCCTGGTCGCCGAGCGCGAGCGCAGCGGCCACTACGCCGGGATTGCCGACCTCGCCTCCCGCTCGGGCGCCGGCCGCGACTCGCTCGAGCGCCTCGCCTGGGCCGGTGCCCTCGACGACCTCGTGGGCCGACGGGACCCAAAACGATCTATATCTCCGTTTTCAGGCCCATCGGCGGCGCTGCCGGGGCGGCGGGAGGCGCTCTGGGAGGCCGGAGGAGCCGGAGCGGGGGTGCGGCACAAGGGGGGGATGCAGATGGCGCTGCCGCTCGAGCCGCCGCTGGCGCCAGAGCTGAAGCCGCTCAGCGATTGGGAGCGGCTGATCGCCGACTACCGCACGACCGGGATGACGCTCGGCAGGCACCCGATCGGCCTGATGCGCGCGGACCTCGATCCGGGGATCCTGCGCAGCTCCCAGCTCGAGAAAACCGCGGGCGGCGAGACCGTCGAGGTGGCCGGCATGGTCGTCGCCCGCCAGCGCCCCGAGACGTCCAAGGGCGTCGTCTTCATGCTGCTCGAGGACGAGCGCGGCACCGTCAACCTGGTCGTCCCGCCGCCCGTCTACGAGCGCTGCCGCGCCGCGGTTCGCGCCGCCCCCGTGGTCCGCGCAGTGGGCCGGCTCGAGCGCCACGAAGGCACCACCAACGTCGTCGTCTCCGAGCTGGTCGCGCTCTCGATTCCCAAGCCACGAACCAAGCCCGCTAAACGGCCGCCCCGCCGCCCGCTCCGCGACCGCGCCGTCGCCGAGCTCCGTGCCGTCGCCCCCGCCGGCCACAGCTGGGGACGGCGTTGAGACTAAGCCTTTATATCCATCTATATGAAACTCATATACACATAGATATTTTGTTAGTCTTTCGCCGTGGACCCGGTGCGAAACCCCTATTCCCCGGGCGCTGGCACTCCTCCGCCAGAGTTGGCTGGGCGAGACCGGGAGCGCCAGGCATTCGAGGTCATCTTGCAGAGGCTCGCAGCTGGACGAACCGATCAGGGCATGGCCCTGTGGGGGTTGCGGGGGGTGGGCAAGACGGTCCTGCTCAATGACATGGCTCGACATGCTGAGGCAGAAAGCTGGGGAACCGGATACGTGGAGCTCGGTAGTCGGGGCCCGTTGCGTCCCGCGCTTGCCACGGTCGCGGCTCAGGTGACGCAGAGCTTGGCTCGGCAGCCTGGACTTGCCGAGCGTGCGCGGGCCGCTCTGCGAGTCGTGAGCTCGTTCTCGGTCACGGCAATGCCCACCGGAGTCACTTTCTCCTTTGACGTGGAGCCTGACCGAGGCCGTGGAGACAGCGGTCAGCTCGACGTGGACCTCTACGAGGTTCTGCTGGAGCTCGGTGAGGTGGCGCGAGGGGCGGGTGTCGGAGTGGCCTTGTTCTTCGACGAGATGCAATTCGCCGATTCCGATGAGCTCGGCGCGGTGCTGGCGGCGCTCCACCGTGCGGGTCAGAGCGGCCTACCGATCGTCGCGATCTGTGCCGGCTTGCCGCAGCTCGCCTCCCGACTCGTCGAGGCCAGTAGTTATGCCGAGCGCCTCTTCAGCTATCACGAGGTCGGCGCACTGGATGCAGATGCAGCAACCGCAGCGCTGGTGGTTCCGGCGGAAAGGGAAGGTGTTGAGTTCGCTCCCGAGGCGCTGGCCTTCCTCTTGGAGAGAACCGGTCGCTACCCCTTCTTCATCCAGGCTTACGGCAAGTACGCGTGGGACGTCGCACAGCATTCACCGATCGATATGGCCGCCGCGCAGTCGGCAAATGCCGTTGCCCAAGACCAGCTTGACAGTGGTTTTCACCGGAGTCGATGGAGCCGTGCGACGACGGCGGAGTGCCGCTATCTCGCCGCGTTGGCCGATCTGGGCGATGGGCCGCAATCGACCGCTGAGGTCAGTGGAAGGCTGGGCACGACACAGCAACGCACCGCCGTCCAGCGTCAGAACTTGATCGACGTCAAGGGTCTGCTCTACAGCCCACAGCGGGGGCTGATCGATTTCACCGCCCCGCTCTTCGGCGACTACGTGCGTCGCCACCATCCTCTCGCCGAATTTCTCTAAGGGGCCACCAGGGCGACGTCCGGCGTGCTCGTGCAGGCGCAGGGCTCGGGCATCGGGAAGAGGCGGAGGAAGCGCTTGGCGGCTTGCTTGGAGCCTTCGATCTGCGCGGCGCCGGTGGCGACCGCGTCGTCAAGGGGGAGCTGGTCGGCGAGGATCGCGGCGAAGCTGCCGGCGTCGGCCGCGGCGATCGAGACCGCTGGGTCCTCGGCGGGGCCTCGGGAGAGCTCGACCCCTCCGTCCGCGACATCGACCCGGAAGCGTTCCTCGCCGATCCGCAGCCCGTAGACGGCGCTCATATCGCCTGCCGCCTCCGGATCGAAGAGCGAGCGCAGGGCGAGGACGATCGAGTCGGGACCGATCTCCTGCGAGTCCGGTGGGATCGGCGAACGCGCTCCCCAGGCGCCGAGCTTGGTCACGACCGGCTCCAGCTCACGGCCCCACTCGGTCAGCTCGTAGACCGTCGACGCCGCCGGCGGCGGCAATTTGCGACGCTGTATAACGCCCCCGTGCTCGAGGTCGCGCAGGCGCTCGGAAAGGATGTTCGAGCTGGCATGGGGCAGCCCGGCGCGTAGGTCCGTAAAGCGCTTCGGGCCGAGCAGAAGTTCGCGGACCACCAGCAGGGCCCAGCGCTCGCCGACGACGTCGAGGGCGTAGGCGAAACGACAAGCCTCTCCGTATGAGCGCTTGGTTGCCATGTAAATAAGTTTATAACGATGAAATACGGATATGCAAGTAAGTAGTTGTTTTTTTGAACCTTTTGCTAGAGTGCCCGCAGCAAATCTGGAAGAGGCAAGGAGGCCTAGATGACCGCAGAAGCAGCGACAACCAACCAGGCCACCACGGCGGCTGAGCCCGACCGCAGCCGCTGGCTCGCCCTCTACGTCCTCTGCGCGGGCGTGCTGATGATCGTCCTCGACGTGACCATCGTCAACGTCGCCCTGCCGACGATCCAGGACAGCCTCGGCTTCTCCCAGAGCGGTCTCACCTGGGTCGTCAACGCCTACCTGATCCCCTTCGGCGGCCTGCTGTTGCTCGCCGGGCGTCTCGGCGACCTGCTCGGGCAGCGCAAGATGTTCCTGATCGGCCTCGGGGTCTTCACCGTCGCCTCGCTGCTCTGCGCCGCCGCCGAGAACCAGGCGATGCTGATTACCGGCCGCTTCCTCGCCGGCGTCGGCGGCGCGCTCTCCTCGGCGGTGGTCCTGGGGATGATCGTGACCATGTTTCCGCAGCCGCGCGACCAGGCGAAAGCGATCGGCGTCTACGGCTTCGTCGCCTCGGCGGGCGGTTCGATCGGCCTGCTCCTCGGCGGCGCGCTGACCCAGGCGATCAGTTGGCACTGGATCTTCATCATCAACCTGCCGATCGGCATCGCCACCGCTTACGGCGCCCTGCGCCTGGTCGAGAACAGGCCCGGGATCGGCTTCAAGGCCGGCGCCGACATTCCCGGCGCGGCCCTGATCACCAGCTCGCTGATGATCGGCGTTTACGCAATTCTCGGCGTCAACGAGCACGGCTGGGGCTCTGCCCAGACCCTCGCCTTGAGCGCGGTCTCGTTCGTGCTCGGAGCCGCCTTCGTCGCCCGCCAGGCGCGGATCGAGAACCCCTTGATGCCGCTGCGCCTCTTCCGCCACCGCAATGTGGTCGGGGCCAACGTGATCCAGGCCTTCCTCGTCGCGGGCATGTTCGGCATGTTCTTCCTCGGCGCGCTGTACCTGCAGCGGATCCTCGACTACGACGCGCTCCAGGTCGGCCTCGCCTTCCTGCCGGCGACGATCGTGATGGGGACGATGTCGCTCGGGTTCTCCGAAAAGCTGATCATGCGCTTCGGCCCGCGCACCACGCTGATCCCCGGCGTGGTCATCGTCGGCATCGGCCTGCTGCTCTTCGCCCGTACCCCCGTCGACGGTGACTACCTCACCGACCTGCTGGCGCCGATGCTGCTGATCGGCCTCGGGGTGGGCACCGCCTTCCCCTCGCTGATGACGCTGGCGATGTCGGGGGCGACGCCGGAGGACTCCGGGCTCGCCTCTGGCTTGGTCAACACGAGCATGCAGGTTGGCGGCGCGATCGGCCTCGCCGTGCTGGCAACGCTCGCGACTGAGCGCACCGACAACAAACTCGCCGACGGCGCCGGTCAGCTCGCCGCGCTCAACTCCGGCTACCACCTCGCCTACGTGATCGGCGCGATCCTCGTTGGCCTGGCGGTGGTGATCGCCGTCACCGTCCTGCGCGAAGTGCCGATGCCCTCACCGGAGGAGATGGCCGAACACGCCCACGGCGGCGAGCCCGAGCGCGAGCCCGCCTACTCCGAGGCTTAGCAGGGGCTCGGCCGGGGAGCACTCTCCGTGGGTTCGACGGAGAGCAGCTCCCCGGGAAGCAGCCCCATTGACCAGCCTTTCCACTACCGCGGTTGAAATGGCAGACTGGCCGAGATGCCCGAGCCGCTGATCTCGGAGTCCCGCTTCGTCCCCGCCGCCGGGGTCGGCCGCCTGACTCGCTTCTACGACTCGATCATCGCCTTGACGATGCGCGCGCGCCTCTTTCGCGGCGCCTTTGCCACGCAGGTCCTCGCGGGCCTGAAATCGGGTGGGCGGATAGTCGACATCGGTGCCGGCACGGGCAGCTTCGCGATCCAGATCTCCGGCCTGGAACCCAACGCGGAGGTGGTCGGAGTCGATACCGACGCCGAGGTGCTGCGATTGGCGCAGGCCAAGCCCGGCGCCGGCGGGGTCGCCTGGAAGCGTGGACAGGCGGGCCTGCTGCCCCTGCCCGACGAAAGCTGTGACCGGGCAGTGATGTCGCTCGTTCTCCATCACCTCGATGCCGACGGCAAGCGCGCCGCGCTGGCCGAGGCGAGGCGGGTGCTTCGTCCCGGCGGCCGCCTGCACATCGCCGACTGGGGCAAGCCGCAGGATCCGCTGATGCGCACCGGACTCTTCGTCCTCGCGATCTTCGACGGCTTCGACGGGATTCGCGACCACGCCGCCGGGCGCATACCGGCCTTCGTCATCGAGGCCGGCTTCGAGCAGCCGATCCGCCACGATCGCTTCCGCACCGCCTGGGGCAGCCTCGAGCTGCTCTCCGCGGTCCGAACCTAGGCGAGCTCGGCGAGGCGGCGCTCGAGGAAGCGGCGCTCGACCGGGTTGGGGGCGAGGGCGAGGGCGCGCTTGTAGGCGGCTGCCGCCTCCGTCTCGCGGCCCAGGCGCCGCAGCAGGTCGGCACGGGCCCCGTGAAGCGGGTGGTAGTCATCTAGCTTCCCGATCGCGTCGATCGAGGCCAGGCCTGCCGTGGGCCCGTCGCGCATCGCGACCGCGACCGCCAGGTTGAGCTCGACGATCGGGCTCGGGGCGATCTCGGCGTGCCATTCGTAGAGCCGCACGATGCGATCCCAGTCGGTCTCCGCGGCGCGCGCGGCTTCCGCATGGACCGCGGCGATGCGGGACTGAATCGTGTACGGACCGCCGGGCCCATCCGCCGCGGCTTGGCGCGAGAGCTCGAGGCCCTCGGCGATCCGCTCCGCGTCCCAGAGCGAGCGGTCCTGATCTTCGAGCAGGACGATCTCGCCGTGCTGGTCGAGCCGCGCCGGCCGCCGCGCGTCGGTGAGCAGCATCAGCGCCAGCAGGCCTTGCGCCTCGGCCTCGCGCGGCAGCATCGCGGCGAGGATGCGGGACAGCCGGATCGCTTCGCCGCTGAGCTCGGTGCGGACCAGCTCCTCGCCCGATGCCGCCAGGTAGCCCTCGTTGAAGATCAGGTAGAGGGTCGCCAGCACGGCCGGCAGCCGCTCCGGCATCTGCTCGACAACCGGCACCTCGTAGGGAATGTTGTTGGCGGCGATCTTGCGCTTGGCGCGGACGATCCGCTGCGCCATCGCGCTCTCGCTGCTGAGCAAGGCGCGGGCGATCTCGCCGGTGCTGAGGCCGCCGAGGCTGCGCAGTGTGAGCGCCACCCGCGCCTCGATCGCCAGCGCCGGGTGGCAGCAGGTGAAGATCAGGCGCAGCCGGTCGTCCCCGATCTCACCCAGGTGCTTGCCCGGCCCCGCCTCGGGCTCGGCGTGGAGCGCTTCCAGGTGCTCGAGCGCCGCGAGCTTGTCGCGCAACACGCCCTCGCGCCGCAGCTTGTCGATCGCCCGGTTGCGGGCGACCTGGGTGATCCAGGCGCCGGGGTTGTCCGGGGTTCCCTCGTGCGGCCAGCGCTCCAGGGCGATGAGGAAGGCCTCCTGCACCGCCTCTTCGGCGAGGTCGAAGTCGCCGGTAACGCGGATCAACGTCGCCACCGCCCTGCCGGACTCCTCCCGGAAGGCACGGGCGGCGACGTTGTCGCGCGCGCCGGCTACGAGGCTTCCGCCTTCTCGATCAGTTCCTTGCCGCCGCTGACCATCGGCCGGATTTCGACGTGGCCGCTGCGCAGCGGCACCTTCTTCGCCCAGGCCAGGGCGTCGTCGAGGCTCTCGACCTCGATCAGCCAGAAGCCGGAGAGCTGCTCCTTGGTCTCGGCGAAGGGCCCGTCGGTGATCAGCGGCTCACCGTCGCTGTAGTGGACCGTGGTGCCGGTGGCGCGCTCTTGCAGCCCGCCGGCGGTGACGACGGCGCCGGCCTCGGTCAGCTCGGCGTTGAACTGGCCCATCTCGGCGAGGTTCTTCTTCACCTCGTCGGGGGTGATGTCCTCCCAACTGCGCTCCTCGGCGATCAGGGCAAGCATGAACTGCATCTCAATTCCTCCTGTCTCCTCAGCGGCGCCGTTCGCCGCTCTCACCCTAACGACGAACCGCGCTCGCTCAGATCGACAGATCGGCCAGCGTCCACCGCAGGGGAATGCGATCCACAAAATCGGGTACGAGGCACTCGGGATCGCTCAGTCGATCCCGATCGAACCAAGAGGGCGGGGGAGGAGAGCAACAAATGGGAGCTTCGACCTTTTCGTCTTCGCGGCGGCTGCTGGGCGCATTGCTCGTCTCGCTGGCGCTGTTCGCCGCGGCGCTCGCCGGCCTCGCCGCCTCGGCCGGCGCCGCCAGCTACGTCTCGCTCGGCGATTCCTACGCCGCCGGGCCCTTCATCCCCAACCCGGTGCTGCCGCTCGGCTGCCTCAAGTCAGACCACAACTACCCGCACCTGGCGGCGCCGAGCATCGGGCCACTGAAAGACCCGAGCTGCAGCGGCGCCAAGACCGTCGACATGACCAGCCCGCAGAACGTCGACCCGGACGGGCCCAACCCGCCCCAGTTCAACTCGCTCGCGGCGAGCACCGAAGTCGTCTCGGTGACGATCGGCGGCAACGACATCGGCTTCTCCGAAATCGCCCAGAGCTGCATCACCTTCAATCCCTTCAGCTCGCCCTGCCGCGACAAATACAACGCGGGCGGCAAAGACCAGATCGCCGAACGGATCGCGGCGACGGCGCCCAAGGTGGCGGCGGTGCTGCAGGGCATCCACGGCCGCTCGCCGCAGGCGCGCGTCTACGTCGTCAACTACCCGGCGATCTTCCCCGAGACCGGCAGCGGTTGCTGGCCGCAGATGCCGATCTCTTTCAAAGACGCGCCATACCTGCGCGCCAAGCAGCAGGAACTGAACGCGATGATCGCCAGCCAGGCATCGGCCAACGGGGCGAAACTGGTCAACTGGTACCAGGCCTCGATCGGCCACGACGCCTGCAAGAGCGCCTCGGTGCGCTGGGTCGAACCCCTCGTGCCGAACAACCCGGCGGCGCCGATCCACCCCAACCTGCACGGCATGGAAGGCGGCGCGGCCGCCCTCGTCGCGGCGGTGAAAGCGGGCTGATCCGACGCGCCGCGTCGGCCTGGGGGCGTCCCTCAGGCCGACGCCGCCGCGAGTGCCTGCGCCAAGCTCCGCGGGTCTTCGAGCTGGGGGTAGTGAGCGAGCGCGGGCAGCTCGCTCACCGGGACCTCGGGGCGAAGCTCGCGCAGCGCTGCCAGCACCGCGGTGGTCGCCACCGGGTCTTGCATGCCCCAGGCGAGGCCGAGCTCGCCCGGCCACTCGCGGATCGCGCCGTGCCAGCGTTCCGCATGCTCTTCGCGCTGGTCCATGTAGGAGATCAGCCGGTGGCCGAGCGTGCGGCCGCCGTTGTGGCAGATCAGCGCCCACTGGTCCGCCGCCTCCTCCTCGCTGAGCGGGTGCGCGGCGGAGAAGACCGAGCCGAACTGGTGGCGGAAGAAGCGCTCGCTGGAGAGGCGGGCGACCAAAGGGCCGAAGCGGCTGCGCAGGGCCTTTTGCGCCGGGGTTGGGCTGGCGACTTCGAGCACCATGCTGCCGTTGAAGAGCACGATCCCGGCGATCTCGATCCCGAGCTTGCCCTCGAGCCCGCGCGCCATCAGCTCGTTGGCGACAGAGGTGCCCATGTCGTGGGCGACGACGAAGACGGGCCGCCCGTCGCCGTGCCGGCGCACCAGCTCCTCGGCCAGGTCGGCCTGCCAGAAGAGGCTGTAATCGTGCTCGCGCGGCTTCGCGGAGAGGCCGAAGCCGAGGAAGTCGAAGGCGAGCACATTGGGCGGCATCTCCTGCTCCAGCAGCAACCGCCAGTCATAGGAGCTGGAGGGGAAGCCGTGCAGGAGCAGCAGCAGCGGCCCCTCCCCCTCTTGGCGGAAGGTGTGGATCGAGTAGCCGCGGAACTCCTCGCTTCGCCCGCGCCCCTGCCAGGCGCGGACTCGCTCTGTCAGCCCATCCGACATTGACCCACCTCCAGCGGGGTCAATCTCCGAAGCGCTTGACGAAGGCGAGGGCGTTCTCGGCGACCTCGCGCCAGCCGTGGTCGATCGTCAGCGAGTGGCTGCGGTTGGGCATCTCGATGTGCTCGGTGACGCCCGGGTTGTGGCTCTTCTGCTTTTTGTAGGCCGCCACGCTCATTGCCGGCGGCACCGCGTGGTCGTCCTCGCCGGTGAAGATCAGCAGTGGCCCGCGCTCGGGGTTCTTGGTGTCGGCCTTGGTCTCGGCGCCGGGATTGAGGTTCGCCATCGCCGCCTGGAAGATCGGCTTGCCGGGAGCGGCGACGTGGTACTCCTCGTACAGCTGCCGCGCCTCCTCCTCGGGGACCGCGTTGGCCCAGCCGTAGCGGAACTGGTCGAAGCTGAGCGTCACGGTGCGACCCTTGTTGAGCGGGTTGCCGAGCACGGGAAGGGTGGTCCGGATCGCCGCGATCGGCAACGGCAGCACCCCTTTGAACGGGGCCGGGTCGACCGCGACAGAGGCGATCGAGAGCCCCCTCCCGGCGAGGATCTGGGTGATCAGGCCGCCGAAGGAGTGGCCGACGATCGCCGGCTTCTTGTCGAGCTTGCCGATGACCTCGGCGAAGTGGTCGGCAACCGCGACCACGCCGACCCCGGCCAGCGCCTGCGGGTTGGCGCGCGCCGCCTCGACGCTGTCGGGGTCACCGGGCCAACCGGGCGCCACCGCCGCGTAACCGGCCTGCTCGAAGAGGTCGATCCAGTTCTGCCAACTGCTCGGCAGCAGCCAAAGGCCGTGGATGAAGACAACGGGGGTCCGTCCCGACGCGTTCGCCTTCTCGATCTGCTCTGACTCGGCCTGCGTGATCGGTGCCATGTGCACTTCCTTAAGTGAAATTTCTTTCGCATCGTCAAATAGACGAGCGCCGCGGTCGATGAAGCGTCCATGTTCTCATTCCGAAGCAAGTCCAAGTCAGCGCGGCGCGCCACCGCGACAACCTTCGTCGTCGCCATCTGCGCGCTGTTGGCAGCGATTCCCGCTGCCGCGCTCGGGGCTCCCGAAGGTGGCGAAGAACCGCCCGTCGTTCCGCAGCTCGCCTTCGAACCCGGCAGCTATGACTTCGGCCTGCAGGAAGTGAACCGCTCCAACGGCCAGACCAATTTCCAGCTGCGCAATGTCGGCGGCGTCTCCGCCCCCGTCTACTCGATCAACATCGTCGGCTCGGGCTCGGGCGCCTTCTGGACCGGCAACAGCGACTGCTTCAACCACCCGCTCGAACCGGGTGAAACTTGCTCGGTCCAGGTCAACTTCAATCCCTACGACGCGGTGCCCTTCTCGGCCCAGCTCAGCGCCAGCTCCGATGCCGGCACCAGCTTCACCGCCGCGCTCAGCGGTGAAGGCGGCCGCCCCGCGCTCAGGCCCGCCACCGACCCGACCAACTTCGGCACGGTGGAAGTTGGCTCCGGCGGGGTGACGAAGACGATCGACATCACCAACGAGGGCAACATGCCCGGTGGCGTCTTCATCGCCGTGATCTCCGGCGGCGCGATCGGCAGCTTCCACCTGCTCGACGAGAACTGCACCGGCATTCCGCTGGGCCCCGACGCGACCTGCAACCTGCAGGTCAACTTCGACCCGATCAGCGCCGGCGCCAAGACGGCGCGCCTCTTTCTCGCTGGCGACGGCGACGGCGGCGCCCAGCTCACGCTCTCCGGCGTCGGGGTGGAGCCTGAGCCGCGGCCGGGCGGAGCGTCGTCACCTCAGGCGGGCACCGCCGCCGCGCAGTCCCAGTCAAAGCCGCGCCGCAAGCGCCGCAACCGCAGCCAGCGTCGTTACGTGGGTCAGGGCATCGCCCTCACCTCTCGTCGCGTCGCCCACTGAGCAGGGCAAAGATGAAAACCTCGCTCGATCGTGGGTGAGGCGGAAGATTCGGTTTCAGCGAGAGTGCGCTCGGCCTGCGCCTGGGTAGCGGGCCGGGCGCGCTCCGTGCGGATCGAAGAGGGTGTCCTCGAGTCTTACGCGGGCGGCTTGCCGCCTGCCGCGACCTCGCCACCGCCCGATCCCGCTACCGAGTTGGTCGAGGGGGACCGCGAGTCGCGTGCCGCCTTCGTCCTCTGCCTCGACGCGATCAACTTCGGCTCCGGCTGGTGGCCGACGATCCGCAAGCGACCCGGCCGCAGCGGCTACTTCACGATCGCGGCGGGGTTGACCGAGCGCTTCCGCGAGCAGGGACCGTGGACGGCCGCCGAGCTGGCCGGCCTGAAGGCGGGTGAAGTTGCCACGGCGCTCGGCCAGGATCCCGAGCACCCGCTGATGGCCGATTACGCAGCCGCCCTGCGCGACGTCGGCGAGCATGTCAGCGCCGAGCACGGCGGTTGCTTTGAGGCCGTGATCGAAGCCGCGAACGGCTCGGCCCCGGCGCTTGCGGGGGTGCTCGCCGCCTGGGATGCCTTCGCCGACACCTCGGCATATGACGGTCGCGCGGTCCCCTTCTTCAAGCGGGCCCAGATAGCCGCCGCGGACATCGATCGCGTCGGCCTCGCCGACGGGCAAGGCACCGCTGCGACGGGACCGGGAAGGTTGCGCGACCTCGACCGGCTCACCGCCTTCGCCGACAACCTCGTCCCCCACGTGCTCCGCGTCGACGGCGTGCTGCGACTGGACCCGGCTCTCGAGGCGAGGATCGAAGCCGGCGAGTTGCTCGAGCACGGCTCACCCGAGGAGGTCGAGCTGCGCGCCTGCGCCGTCCACGCGATCGAGCTGCTCGCCGCGAAGACGGAGCTCTCACCCGCCGAGACCGACGGCGTCCTCTGGAACCGCGGCAGCGCCCCCCGCTACAAGTCCCTCCCCCGACCCCGCTCCCGCAACACCGCCTACTAGCAACAACGCCGTTCCGCGAGTCCGTCACAACCCGCGATATGCACGGGTTGTGACGGACTCGATGATCAGCCCGCCGCTTCGGCTCGCCTCAGGCCGCCCCGCGCCCAGAGGGCGAAGAGGATTGGGAGGGTGAGCGCGATGGCGAAGGCCAGGGCGACGACGACGGGTTCGCCGGAGATGAAGCCGCGGCCCGCCTCGAGCAGGGCGGTCACCGGGTTGACCGAGGCGACGGCGTGGATCCAGCCGCTGAGCAGGCTGAGCGGCACGTAGACCGGGGCGAGGAAGAGGATCAGGAAGACGGGGAACTGCATCAGCGGCCCGCCCTGGATCGAGCGCACCCGCATTGCCACCCCCGCCGCCCATAGCGTCGCGGTCAGGTTGGTCAGGATCGCCAGCCCGTAGAGGCCGAACAGTTCGACCCCGCCGCCGCCGACCTCCATCCCCGCGATCAGGGCGATCGTGGTCAGCACGGCCCAGGTGATCGCCGCCCGGGTCAGGGCAGCGATCGCGTAGCCGGCGACGATCCCGCCGCGGTTGCTGGCGGCGAGCAGGTAGCGGTTGGCGAAGCCGATCTCGAAGTCGCGGGCGATGCCGAAGCCGGTGAAGACGCCGCCGAAGGCCGCCGACTGCAGCAGCACGAAGACGAACTGGAAGGCGGTGTAGCCGCTGGGGAAGTCGAAGCCCGGCACGTTGCCGACCGCCGAGAGGCCGCCGGCGAAGGCGACGAAGAAGAAGAGCGGGAAGACGATCGCCGGCGCCAGGAAGGCCGGGTTGCTGAGGAAGTTGTGGATGCTGCGCCAGGCGACCGCCCGCGCGATCGCGCTGAAGCTCGCCGTGCCGCGCTCGCTTCCGCCCGCGCTCATGTCCGCACCAGCCGCGTCTTCATCGCGGCGCTCGCCGCGAGCATGCCGACGATCAGCACCGCGGCGGCGATGCCGAAGCCAAGCGCCAGCGCACCCGCGTCCCAGCCTTCGAAGAGCAGCGAGCGGAAGGCCTCGAGCAGGTAGGTGACCGGGTTGGCGGCGGCGACGTCGTGGAACCACTGGGTCTGCAGCAGTTCCAGCGGCAGCGCCATCGCGGAGAGGAAGAGGAAGACGAAGAAGACCGGGAAGAGGCTCTGCACCGCCTCACCGGAGCCGGTGCGCAGGGCGGCGAAGAGCCCGATCGAGCCGAAGGCGACCGTGACCGAGACCGAGAGGGCGACGATAGTCAGCGCGCCACCGACCCCGGTGACCAGTTCGGCCCCGGCGATCAGCCCCACGCTGAGGTAGGTCACCGCCTGCACGAGGCCGAGCAGCACGGTGCCGGCGAGCAGGCCGCTGAGCAGGGCCGCGCCGCGCAGCGGGGTCAGCGCCAGGCGGTTGAGGAAGCCGGTCTCGATGTCGCGGGCGAGGTCGGTGCCGGTGTTCATCACCGAGAAGAGCGCGCCCTGGACGAAGGGCACGGCGAGGGCGAAGGTGAGGTAGGAGTCGGTGGGGAATCCGGGCAGGCTGGTCGTGTCTTTCAGCCCGCCCGAGTTGACCGCGAGCAGGAAGAGCGGGAAGACGAGGGCCGGGACGATCTGCGCCGGCTGGCGCAGGGTGCGCAGCGTCGAGCGCCGTGCCAGCTGACCGACCTGGGTGCGCAGCTCGCCGCTCACGCCGCGCTGACCGCCTCGGCCTCGGGCTCCTCCGCCTCGTCGCCGGCACCCTCGAGCGAGCGCCCCGTCTTTGCCAGGAAGACGTCGTCGAGCGAGGGTGCGTGCAGCTGCAGCTGCTCGATCGCGATCCCCTCGGAGTCGAGCGCCCGCACGACCTCGGCCAGCTGCGCCTCGCCGCCCTCCAGGCGCGCCGCGGCGGCCCGCGGCCCCGAGCCGGCGCGCTCGCCGAAGCGCTCCAGCACGCTTGCCAGGCGCTCGCGCTCACCGGGCTCTTGCGGCACCGCTTCCACCGTCGGGCGGCCGATCTCGGCCTTGAGCTCGGCCGGCGTGCCCTCGGCGACGATCTGGCCGTGGTCGATGATCCCGACCCGGCCCGCCAGCGCGTCGGCCTCCTCCAGGTACTGGGTGGTGAGGAAGACGGTCACGCCCTCGTCGGCCGCCAGCCGCGCTACCTCGTCCCAGAGCGCGGTGCGGCTCTGGATGTCGAGCCCGGTCGTCGGCTCGTCGAGGAAGAGGATGCTCGGCCCGTGGGCCAGCGCCAGCGCCAGATCCAGGCGCCGCTTCATCCCGCCCGAGTAGCCGCCGACCTTGCGGTCCGCCGCTTCGGCGAGGCCGACCCGCTCGAGCAGTTCCTGCCCCCGCGTTTCGCGCTCGGGCTTGCCGATCCCGTGCAAAGCGGTCTGCAGGCGCATGTGCTCGCGACCGGTCAGCAGCGGGTCGAGCGCCGCCTCCTGCAGCGCCGCGCCGATCGAGGAGCGAACCCGCGGCCCCTGCTTGACGATGTCGAAGCCCGCCACCCGCGCCGTGCCTTCGGTCGGCGGCAGCAGCGTGGTCAGCATCAGCACCGTGGTCGACTTGCCGGCGCCGTTGGGGCCGAGGAAACCGTAGATCTCGCCCGCCTCGACCCGCAGGTCGATCCCGTCGACCGCCCGCGGCCCGTTCTTGAACTCGCGCACAAGCGCCTCGACTTCGATGCCCTCTTGCCGCTCCGTCGCCATCGTCACTCCAGACTGTCGGTTCCCGGGAAACGTGATCGCTGACAATACCAGATAGTTGACGTTCTCAAATATTGATACTAGAATGTATTTTGGCAAGATATGAGCAAGGCGACGGAGAAGAAGGGCAAGCCCTCAGCGGCCGCCGGTTCCACGGCCAGCGAGGCCTGGGATCTGCTCGCTTCGCTTGTCTACCCGCCGCCCTTCCTGGCAATCGCTCAGGAGTCCGGTCTGCGCCCCGCCACCTTCGGCGCCCTGCGCGTACTCGACCAGCCGCGGACGATGAGCGAGATCGCCACTTTCCTGCGCTGCGACAACTCCAACGTGACCGGGATCGTCGACGGGCTCGAAGCGCGGGGGCTGGCCGAACGGACCGCGTCCCCCGGCGACCGCCGCGTCAAGTTGATCGCCCTCACCGCCGAGGGCCGCCGCCTGCGTGCCCGCCTGATGCGCGAGGCGCGCAAGCCGCCGGCCTGGCTGAAGAACCTCTCGGAGGCCGATCAGCGCACCCTGCGCGCCGTGCTCAGGCGAGCCGCGGCGTAGGATCGCGGCGGTGAAGCCGGTGACCGTCTCCGTCAAGGTGCCCCAGCCCGCCGAAGAGGTCTTCGACTACCTCGCCGTGCTCGCCAACCACGAGGCCTTCCTCGACCACTTCCTGGTCGACTGGAAGTTCTCCGGGCCGCGGAAGGGGGTAGGGGCAAAAGCCGAGGCGCGGGCCAGCGCGCCGATGTCGCAGGACTGGACCGACTTCGAGATCGTCGAGGCGGCGAAGCCGCTGCGGCTGGTCGAGGAAGGCGTGGGCCTGAAAGGCAAACGCCGCACCCGCGGCACCTACCGGCTGCGGAGCCTGCCCGACGACGGCACCGAGATCTCCTTCACGCTGGAGTGGCTGGCCTCGGCGCGCGCCGAAAGCCTGATCCCAGCGATGACCCGCGCCTTCATCCGCCGGCCAAACGCCAAAGCGATGCGCCGCCTCGCCGCCCTGCTGGCCAAGCCCTGAGCCGCTCGCCGCGGGTGGCCCCAGACCGCCTAGGCCGGCGCCGACTCGAGGATGAAGACCTGGATCGCCATGTCGGGGTCGAGGTGGTTGTCGGACATGAAGGCCAGCACCCTGCGGCCGGTGAGGCGGGTGACCGCGGCTTTCATCTCCGCGGCCATGGCGCGCTGCGAGAGCTGCCGCATCGCGAGGACGGCGTCGCCCTCGTCGTAGGAGACGAGGTTCTGCTCGGCACGGGTCAGAACCTCGAGCAGGACGGTGATCAGGGTGTCGCCGCTGTGGAAGGAGTAGGACTTTTTCGGCCCCCGGCCGATCGCCGCGGTGTGGATGCGGACGACCTCCCGCGTGACCGCGGCGTTCAACTCGCCACCGGTCAAGCGCTCGCCCATCGGCTCGGACTGCCCCTCGCTCATCGCAGGTGGAACCGGTCGCTGAGGAAGTGGCGGGCGGCGACGATCAGGCCGTCTTGAAACTGGTCCACCGCCCAGAAGGAGGACGAGCCGCCGGGCTCGGCGGCGGAGAGCGCGCCGGCGGCGATCACCTCGCCACCGCTGGAGGCCTGCACTTCGAGAAGCTCGATGCGGTGGCGATGTTCCATCTCCAGCAGATCCGCAAACCACTCCCGCACGCCGACGTGGCAGTAGTAGGCAGCCTTGATTCCGCCCAGCCTCAGGGGGCGGAAATCGACGTGGGCGTCCATGCAAGCGAGCATTGCTTCGAGGTTGCGAGAGTTGAAGGCGTCGAACCAGCGCCTGACGGTGGCCTCATCGGCATGGCGGGACATGCTCCGACTCCAGGTGTAAATGCCAACGGGTCAGGTCGCAGCCACAACAGCGCCACCGCATCCGTCGTTAGATGCCGACACCGGGGCGGCCCCTGCGAGGTGCGCCAGCGTCGGGCGCGATGGTAACGCGTGCTAGGCGTGAACCGGGGGGACCCTCGTCACGCTCGGGCCGCCCTGCTCGAAGAGCTGTGCCGAGGGAATCCCGATTACCTCGCCTTTAAAGCGCTTCTGGCGCCCGTAGACGACCCAGGTTGTGTCGATTTCGCCGATGTCGAGATCGAGCCGCAGCTCCTCGGCGTGCTCCTCGACATGCTCCATGTGGGTGAGGCCGGAGTCGTAGTCGCCGCGCAGCAACCCCTCGCCGACCACCGGCTTGGAGACGACGTCGATGACCTCCTCCCACTGCGAGAGGTCGACGTAGCCCTTGGTCGCCGGCACGATCCCGATCGAGCGCGGCACCTCGACGTCGCGACGGCTGAGCAGCACCAGGTGCTTGGTCGGGTAGATGAAGGTGTCGACGACGAAGACCTCGGTCCAGTACTTCTCGGTGATCTCGTGCACCTTCGGGTGGGCGCTGCACTGGACGAGAAAGGCGTTGGGGGTCTCGCGCAACAGCTCGAGACCGACGAAGAAGTCGGTGATCAGCTCGATCCGATATTCGTCGACCCCTTGGAACTCGAGGTAGCGCTGCACCGCCCGCTCATGACATGTTCCCTCCGGCCCGAGCGTGATCACCGTGACCTTGTCTGTTTGGGCTGCAACCATCGGTACCTCAGCGTAGCGAGTGAACAGGAATCCTCAAGTAGTGGAAGGGTGGAGATGAGACGAGTCGCCAAGGTCTTTCTGGGAGCCGGAGTCGCCGCTTTGCTCGCGATCGGTTCGGTCGCCGCGCCGGCAAGCGCTGCCGCACCCCTGGCAAGCGCGTCGGCAAGCGCGCCCTGCACCAAGGCGACCAACATCGAGGCGATCGTCGACGACTCGATCTCGATGGAATTCACCGACGCCAACCGTCTGCGCGTGCAGGCGATGGGCCTGCTGATCGGCACGCTGGGGAAGGCGACCCAGCTGGGCGCGGTTGAGTTCGGCTCCGCTGGCTTCGAAAACAATCCGCCCGCTGCCGACACGCTCTTCCCGCCGGAGCCGGTGGGACCCAACGCGCCGGCGATGCTGGCCGCGCTGGACCAGAAGATCCACGCCGACAACGGCGCCACCGACTACAACGGCGCTTTCGCCCAGTCAGACCTCGATAACCCGAGCGCCGACGCCCGCATCTTCCTCACCGACGGCGGCCACATCGTCGGCACCTACAACGAAGCGCACCTCGCCCACCGCGTGCCCACCTACGTGGTCGGCTTTGGCGTCCCCGCCGGCGAAGACCAGACGCGCCTGCAGAAGATCGCCGGCGATACCGGCGGCCGCTACTTCCCGCTCGAAGACTCGGCCCAGCTGCAGGCGGTGATGAACACGATCGAGGCGGCGCTGACCTGCCAGACGCCGCCGCGACAGTTCATCGACCAGCTCGGCAAAGGTCAGAGCAAGACGCATTCCGTCGCGATCGGTGCCGCCAGCAAGGCGGTTCAGATCACCCTCACCTGGACCAACCCGCTCGACAAGTTCAAGCTCTCCGGGCTGAAACTGAGCAACAAGGGCCACCTGCTTGCGATCGCCGGCCGTCCTGGCAAGAAGCCGGGCAAACTGAAGATCTCGCGCAAAACCAGCTCGACCTTCACCGTGCTCACGGTCTCTCACCTGCACAAGGGTCAGCTCAGCTTCGCGGTGCGGGCGGCGAAAATCGGTTCAGGCGAACCGAAAGTCAGCCTGATCACGCAGGTCAGCCAGAGCTCGCACAGGTAGGCCAGTCAGGAGAGCGGGTTGGGGCTGCGGTCTCGCGCCCGCGCGGCCGGGCGCTGGCCGCGCGATCCGAGCGCGTGTCGCGCGTTGACGGCGAGCGCCCGCGGCATCGTCGAAGCGAAGAAGCGGGCCGGGCCGATGCTGCGGGTGCCGAAGGCCTCGAAGGCCACGGCCAGCCGGGGATCGCGCGCGGCACCGGCAAAGATCAGTCGCTCCCCCGGGTTCATCCTCCTGCCGCTGGCGTAGTCGTTGATCAGCCAGGTGTGCCCGCCGAGGCCGCGCCGGTGCCGGCGCCGGTAGCGGGCGAGGCCGGCCCCCAGCGGCTCCTCGCCGCGCAATGCCGCCGCGACGCTGCCGGCGAGCCACTCGGCGGACTGAAAGGCCCAGCCGCAGCCGACCCCGAAGAGCGGGTCGACCGCCATTGCCGCGTCGCCGACCAGGGCAAGCCCGGGCGCAACCGGCACCCGCACTTTGTTCGGCATCTCGATCTTGCCCAGCACCGGGCTCACCCGGCGCGCGACCTCGATCGGCGGCGCCTCGGGGATGTTGGCGACGAAGGAGACCAGGGCCGCCTCGGGGTCGCGCCGGAACTCGGGCAGGCGGTCCTTGGTCGGCATCGCCGCGTAGAAGACGAGGCCGCTGTCGGTGGGGAAGGCGGCAGCCCAGTTTGGGTCGAGCATCCAGATCGAGCTGGCGTGATCGGTAGTTGCGGGTGGCCCGTCGAAGTAGGCGCCGTAGGCGAAGCGGCCGTGGCGCGAGGTCTTCGTCTTCACCGCGGCCAGCTCGGCGATGCGCGAGTCGCGGCCGTCGGCGCCGACCACGAGCTGACTCCCCAGCGTGACCTCCTCGCCGTCGCGGTCGCGAACGACGACGCCGCGCACGGCGTCCCCCGCGTGCACGAGCCGCTCGGCGCTGCGGCCGAGCATCAGCTCAACGCCGGGAGTCGATGCCGCCGTCTCGCGGACAAGCGGGTCGAGCAGCTCACGACGCAGGTTGACCGCCTCGCGAGCCTCGGTCGCGGGCACCTCGATCCAGCCCCATGGAGTCCAGGCCCGCATCCTCGAGCGCACTCCGCCAGCCTCGATGATCGGCTCGAGCAGGTCGAATCGTTCCAGGGCCGGCACCGCCGAGGCCTGGATGAAATGGGAGCACATGCGCTTGAAGCCGGCCGGGTCGGGACTCTTCTCGACCAGGGCGACGCTGGCGCCGGCTCGCCCCAGCCCGATAGCGGTCGCGCAGCCCGCCAGGCTGGCGCCTACGATCACCGCGTCGTAGTCCGAACGATTGCCGTTGCTCTGCTCGCTGTCGGGCATGTCTGCCTCCGGGGACCATCGTTGTATCGTTCGTTCCGAACTATACGCATCGAACTATGAAGCGCAAGTTAACCCGCCTCACATCGACCTCCTACGCACTGCTGGCATTGCTCGCCCAGCTGGGCGAGGCGACCCCGTACGAGATCAAGCAGGCGATGGACAAGTCGATCGAGAACTTCTGGCCCGTCCCCCACACGACCGCCTACGAGGAGCCGGCGCGACTGGCGCAGGGCGGCTACCTCTCGGTGCACCAGGAGGAGGGGGGCCGGCGCCGCAAAACCTACTCCCTCACCGACGAGGGCCGGGAGGCGCTCTCCGCCTGGGCGCAGGACGTCACCGCGGCGCCACCGCAGGTGCGCGACGAGACGATGCTGAAAGTCTTCGCTGGCGCCGATCCAACGGCTTTCCTGGGGCCGCGGCGGACCTACCATCGCGAGAAGCTGGCCGAGCTCGAGGGCTACCTGGAGGAAGTGAGTGGCGACGAGGCCTGGCGGCGCTCGGCGCTTGCCCTGACGGCGGGAGTCGTCTACCACCGCAAGATGCTCGAGATGCTTGACGAGCTCGACCCCTCGACCTAGCCGGGCGAGCGGCCGCCTCGCGGTCCAGCGGACCGTTCAGTCTTCCGCCCCCGGCCGGATCGCCAGCAGCACGAGGTCGTCGCGCAGCCGCCCGGCGCTGCGCGAGATCGCGTCCTGGCGCAGGCACTCGGTCATCTCGGACAGCTCGAGGTCGGCAAACGAGGTGGCGAGCTCGCCGAGCGCCTCCGCTCCCAGGTGCGTCTCCGGTGGGCCGGCCTCGAACCAGCCGTCGGTGGCGAGGATCAGGGTCTCGCCGGCGAGCAGCTCGGTCCGGTGGCTGGGTATCGGGGCGTCGGCCCAGGCGCCGAGAACGGCGCCGCCGCCGAGCTGGACCGGGCCGTCGTCGGTGACGTGGATCGCCGGCGGGTGCCCCGCCGCCGCCAGGGTGAGCTTCCAGCGCTCGCCGTCGCGCTGCAGGCGCAGCAGCAGCGCAGTGGCGAAGTCGTTGAGGCTGCGGCCCTCGAGCAGCATCTCGTTCAGTTGCGCGAGCAGCTCCCGCGGCTCTTCGATCTGGCGGGCCAGCCCGCGCATCGAGTGGCGCAGGGCGACCGAGACCCCGGCGGCGACGCTGCCCTTGCCGGTCACGTCGCCGACCATGATCCAACAGCCGTCCTCGGTGGGGAGGATGTCGTAGACGTCACCCCCGATCTCCATGCCCTCGCCGAAGGTGTCGAAGACGACGGCGATGTCGAGACCGGGAACGTAGGGTGGCTCCGGGGGGCGCAGGCCGCGCTGCAAGTTCTGCGCGATCTGGTCGCGCTCCTCGTAGAGCCGGGCGTTGTCGAGCGCCATCGCCGCCCGGTCGGCCAGCTCACCGAGCAGCCGCAGATCGGCGTCGTCGTAGCGCATGTCGGTGCTGGCGTGGAGGAAGGAGATCGCGCCCAGGGTCGAGCCGCGCGCCACCAGCGGCGCCACGGCTGCCGACCGGTAGTGGGTTTCCTCGATCAGCCGCCGGTGCTCCTCGTTTTGGACGACGTCCTTCAGCACGCTCGCCGCGGTGAGGTCGCGCCAGACCATCGGCCGGCCGGCGCGCAGCACCTGGGCGACCGGGTGGTCGCAACGCGGGTCGAGCGGGGTGTTGCGGCGGATTTCCTCCAGCGCCGCGCCGGCTTGCGGATGCGCCGCGCCGACGACGCTGTCGCCGACCCAGCCGTCGCGGCGGATGAAGTCGAGCACGCAGAGCTCGGCCAGCTCGGGCACCGCGGTCTCGACGATCGTCCGCGCCGTGCGGTCGAAGTCGAGCGAGGCATCGAGGCCGCGCGTCGCGGCGACGAGGAAGTCCTGAGCACGGCGCCGCCGCGTCTCCGCCGTGATGTCGCGGGCGATCACCGAGGCGCCGACGATGCCGCGTTGCGGGTGCTCGATCGGGGAGATCGTCAGCGAGACGTCGATGCGCACGCCGTCCTTGCGGATCCGCTCCGTCTCATAGGTCTCCACCGGTTCTCCGCGGCGCACGCGAGTGAGGATCTCCTGCTCCTCGTGTTTGTGGTCGGCGGGGATCAGCAAGGAGATGTGGGAGCCGATCGCTTCCGACTCGTTGTATCCGTAGAGGTTGACCGCGCCGGGATTCCAGGAGGTGATCGTGCCGTTGAGGTCCTTGCTCAGAACCGCGTCCCGCGTGCTCTGCACAACCTGGGCGAGCCGGTAGATCGCGTCCTCGGGAAGCGCGGCGGCGGTCGCTCCCGCTGGATCGGATGACTGCACCAAACAAAGCTACTCCAGGCGAAAATCGCAGGCTCATTTCGAGGCGTTCCTAAATAAAACCAATAGCGACCGCAAAGGGATCGAGTTAGTAGGCTGGCCGCTCCGACCTAATACACGGGCCAGCGCGCAGATTTTGCAAGAGCTGACCGGGTCGCGAGGGATCGCGTCGATCCAACGCCGCCCGTGCAGAGGTCGCGCGAGGAGCGATTGAGGTTGGCGACTCTGTCGAACCCGAGCCCGGGGAGCTTTCATCGCCGGAAAAGAGACACCCAAAGGAGGCCAGGCCCTGGTCGAGCTCTCCAACGCGATGGTCGCCCTGCACCGTGAGCACTTCGGCCGCGGGCCGGGCGCGGCGAAGAGCTTCGTCAACGACGACATGGTGACCTGCGTTCTCAGCGACATCTACACCGCGGTGGAGCGCACGCTGATCGGCGCCGGCCAGGCCGACCACGTCCGCCGCACCCGCAGCTTGCACCAGGAAGCGCTGGAGGCCGAGTACAAGGCCAGCGTCGAAGCAATCATGGGCCGCTCGGTCGAGGCCTTTCTCAGCGTGGTCCACGTCGATCCCGACGTGGCGATCGAGATCTTTCTGCTGGGCGAGCCGACGCCCGCTTAGGAGCTTGGCGGCTCGCTGAAGATGAAGAACTCGAGTGCCAGGTTTGCCTCGACGTCGACCTGGCTGAGGAAAACTCGCACGGTGCGGCCGGTGATGCGCTCGACCACGGCGATGAACTCGTCCTTGACCGCCTCCTGGAACTTCTTGCGGGTCTCGCGAACGTGCTCGCTGGAGCCGGCGCCGATCAGCGTGCGCTCCGCCGTGGTGAAGATCTCCTCGAGGATGCAGACCGCGTAATCGTCCTGCAGGAAGGAGCGCGCCTTGGTCGGGCCGCGCCCGTAAAGGCGCGCGTGCAGCTGCACGATCTCGCGCGAGAGCTGAGATACAAGCGCCCCATGAGCAGCAGGGCTTTCTGGCGGGTTCGGGTGATCCAAGCGACGGCTCCTGTGTGCGAGCCGCTTGCCCTGGCTTCGTAATCTGTCGCACCCTGCGCGGCGGCCTTGGAGACACCCGCGCCTGGCTGATGCTCGCCGCCGCCAGGGCATTCGAGCGGTGGAGAGCATATCGGGGTCGCGACGACGAGAATTCGCCAACGGTGTCGATCTCGCGTCTGCCCGTTCGTCGTCGGGGTAGAGGTTCGATCAACGACAAAGGAGAGGCACGCGATGGGCAAGATCGTCGTCACCGAGTTCATATCCCTAGACGGTGTGATCGAGGACCCCGGCGGCTCTGAGGACTACAGGCACGGCGGCTGGACCTTCGAGATCGACCGCGGCGAGGAGGGCAACAAGTTCAAGCTGGACGAGCTCTTCGAGGCCGAGGCGCAGCTGCTCGGCCGGGTCACTTACGAAGGCTTCGCCGCCGCCTGGCCGGAGCGAGAAGATCCCGGCGGCTTTGCCGAGAAGATGAACTCGATGCCGAAGTACGTCGTTTCCTCCACCCTGCAAGAGGCGAGTTGGAGCAACTCGACGATCCTCGACGGTGGGCTGGCCGATGAGGTGGCGAGGCTGCATCGCGAGGTCGACGGCACGATCCTCGTCGCCGGCAGCGCCCGGCTGGTTCAGGGGCTGCTCGAGCACGACCTCGTCGACGAGCTGCGCCTGATGGTGTTCCCGGTCGTGCTCGGGGAGGGCAAGCGCCTCTTCGGAGACGTAACCGAGAAAAAGCCGCTGCGCCTGCTCGACTCGAAGGTAGTCGGCGACGGTGTCGCCGTGCTCACCTACGAGCCGGCAAGCGCCTGAGCGAGGCTCTCGGCGGCGGCACGCTCCTCGGCGAGGATCCGTTCGGCGACGCCGGTGACCTTGCCGTCGCCGGCGCGCCGGGCGGTGCGCACGAGCATCTCGTAGGCGGCGATCTCGAGCTGCTCGAAGGCAACGGCGAAGCCGAGGAGCTTCGCTGCCGTGTCCGACTGGGCGGCGAAGGACGCGCCCACCTGCATGCTCCCGATTCGCAACACCGCGTCCCTTGCCTTGGCGGGCCTTGCATCCCGGACCTCGAGGCGTTCGCTGAGGATCTGCGCGTGCTCTTCGCTCTCGCGCAGGTGGCGACGGAAGAGGCCCCGCAGCTCTTCGTCCTCGATCGCCTTCGGAGCTATTTCAAGCAACTGCAGCCCCTGTTTCTCGATTGCCTGGACATCCGCCAGGCAGCGGTCGAGCTGAGCGCCGAGGTCATCCTCGCCACCTCCGTTCAAGCAAGCGTCGACGGCGAGGTCGAAGCAGGCTTCGAGGTGGGCGGCCATGCGCCGCGCCTCCTCGCTGCCCTGGCGCGCCATCGCCGCCGTCGCCTCGTCGCCGGCGTCCTCGGCCGTCTTGCGCAGGACCTCGTAGGCGGCGACCTCCATGTGCTTGTAAGAGAAGGTGTGGGCGACCAGCTTGCTTGGGGTGTCGGGTTTGCTGGCGGCGAAAACGGCCAGGCCGATGCCGCCGGCCCCGCGGCTGACCGCGGCGACGTCGGCGCCGTGGGCCTCCAAGCGCACGCGCGCTTGTTGCGCCTGGCCTTCGCTCTCGTCCAGGTGTGCGTCGAAGATCTCGGCCAACGGGCCGTTGACGATCTTCCGCGCCCGCTCCATCTGAACAACCGCCTGTTCGCCGATCGAGTGCGCATCGGCGATCTGCTCGACGAGCCTCTGCTCGGTTCGTCCCCGCACCGGCTGCTGGCTCTCGGTGTCGCTGCGTGCTTGGCTGAACTGCGCCACCGGAGCGAGCGAGCCGGGCACTGCCGATGTCGACCCCGGGTTGCCATTGCGCAGCTCGCCGAAGAGCTCTGCCAGCGCTTCGCTCGCGGTTACTCGCGGTTCCCAACCCAGCTCTCGGCTCGCTCGCTCGGAGGACATCAGCGGTAGTCGCATCGCCGTGTCGAGCCAGTCGGGGGGTGTCGGTTGCAAGCGCAGGCGCCAGCTCAGATCGGCTAGTCGCCGGGCCAGCGAGAAGGGGAGGGGGAAGGTTGCGGTGTCCAGAGACGCCGCCAGGTCATCGGTACTCAGGGTCGGGGCGGAAGCGAGGTTGAAGGGGCCGCTTACATCCCGAATCGTGGCCAGCACGTAGGCGCGGGCGAGGTCGGATGTGTGGATCGCCTGGAAGCACATGCCGGACAGCATTGGAATCGCCGGGAGCAAGCGGTTGCGCAGGAGGAAGTCGGGGATGAACGGGCCCGCGAGAAGTCGGCACAGCTCGGTAGCCGAGTCTCCCCTGAAGGTCAGCGCTGGCCGCAGGCGAATCACCTTGGTGTTCGGAGCGACGCTTTCGAACTCGTTGAGGTGCCCCTCGATCGCCGCCTTGTAGCCAGCGTGGAAGGAGGTTTCAGCACCTGCCAACGGCCAGTCCTCGCTGATCAGACGGTCCTTCGGCGCCGGAGCGTAGGCGCCGACCGATGAGGCGTAGATCAGCTTCGGCACCCCGGCCGCAGCTGCCGAATCGAATACCCGGCGGCTTCCCTCGACGTTGATTCGCTCCAGCTTCTCGCGATCGTGGGAGGGCTGGGTCGCCCAGGCGAGGTGGATCACCGCATCGGCGCCCTCGAAGACCGGCGCCAGATCGGAACTCGCCACGCTGGCGCTCGACCAGCTGGTCTTCCTCGGGCTCCAGCCCGGACTGGCGCTCACCAGCCCGACGATCTCCCCCACCTCGTCCCGTTCGACCAGCGCTTCGACCACGCTTTTGCCGACGTTGCCCGCCGCCCCAGTGACGACCACCCTCATCGCTGGCTGGCCTATCTGCATTTCTTGTTATTCATACTCTGGGTTGCCCCGCTTCGAAGTTGGCTAAACGCTCAGTCCCCTTCGATGGGTTGCGCTTAATACGGTACGGCAAAAGTTTTCTAACGGCTGCAATCGCTGCAGGGGATTTCAAATTGGGCCTGGTTTCCCTTCCCAAAAGACGGGTACTGAGCGCGCATGGTCGACACCAAGTCGATTCCCCGCCCCGGAGAGCGCTGGCTCAGCTGCCCGCCGTACACGCTGATCGCCCACATCCTCAGGGTCGAGCGGGGAGGTGGGTCGCCCCTCGTCAGCTACGAGCTGCAAGACGACGACGGCGTGGTGATCGAGAGCGTCGAACACGCGGTTCTGGACGATGGCTGGTGGCAGGCCTTCCAGCCGATGCGCCAGCGTTTCGGCTAGCCCTGCGCCATCCAGTTCGCTTGTGGCTGGGCCTCCTATAGGGTCGGCCGCAGTGCACGGGAACGCCTCGAATAGCGCGCGCGTTGCCGGCATCTGCGCCGCCGCCCTGCTGGTTTTCGTCGTTTGGCTGGCCGCGCCCGGACCTTCCACGATCGGCATCGGCTTCTTCTACGCGATCCCGGTTGGCATGGCGACCTGGTGGTACGGCCGCCGCGCCGCCGCGATCGCCGTGCTCGGCTGCGGCGTTCTTTACTGTGCCGGCGCGCTGCTCCAGCCGGTGCACGAATTCGGCCTCGCCTTCGCCATTCGCATGATCGCTCTGGTCGCCGTCGCGGCGCTGATCGCGATCCTGCGCGAGCGCCAGCAGGTACTCGAGCACTCGGCCGAGGAACTGGAGGCGATCCGCGCGGCGCTGACCCCGGCGGCGCTGCCGCAGCTGCCCAGGGTCGACTCGGCAGCCGCCTTCGTCCCCTCCGAGCACGGCGTCTCCGGCGACTTCTACCTGCTCACCAACGGCCGCGACGGCTCCGCCATCGCGATCGTCGGCGATGTGGTCGGCCACGGTCCCCAGGCGGCCCGCCTGGCCACCTTCGTTCGCGCCCGCTTTGCCGCGTTTGCCGCCGGCACCAGCGATCCCGCGGAGCTGCTCACGCTTGCCAACGGCGCTCTCTGCGAACGACCGCGCTCCGAGCGGGAGCTGGTCAGCGCCGTCTGCCTGCGGCTGCACGAAAGCCAGCTTTCCTGGGCGCTCGCGGGCCACCCGCCGCCGCTGTGCCTGCCGGGACTCGACCAGCTGTCCCTGCCGAGCTCCACCTATCTGCTCGGCGCCGAAGCCGAGCTGGCTCTGAGCAACGGCGAGGCCTCGCTGCCGAGCGGCGGTGGCGTCTTCGTCTACACCGACGGCGCTACCGACGTGCGGAGGCGGGGAGAGCCGCTCGGACTCGAGGGACTTTCTCGCTTGCTGGCGCCGCTGACGAAGCTGCCGGCAGGCGAGATCGTCAACCAGGTCGAGCGAGCGATCCTCGACTGGGCGGAGAAGCCGATCCGCGACGATCTCTGCCTGCTGGTTCTGAAGCCACGGTAAGCGGCACGCTGCGAAGTTTCGTTCTCTTGCCCTCCGGGAACCCGAAAGGTCTAAAGGCGAGTTGCGACGTGACTTGATCGCGAGCCTGGCAACGAGGGCAATTCTCGATCGCTACCGCATGCATGGCGCTGTAACTGCTTCCGCACCGTTCACAGCTGAACATCTTCTACCTCCCACGGACTTCCCAAGTCCTCTTGGACAACACGACTGAATGTTCTTTACCCAATGAGACAGAGCGTCTAAACCCGCGACCGAAGTCAGCCGAAGACCCTGAGCAAGTGACCGCAGGCAGCGTTGACACCGAAATGGAGCCGGGTTTTCGGCATGAGGCACTGATCTACGGCGATCCCGAGCAGTTTCTCGCCGCCACGGTTCCCTTCCTCACAACCGCCCTCGTCGCTGGCGAGCGGGCGCTGGTGGCCGTGAGCGAGCGCAATACCGAGATGCTGCGGGGTGAGCTGGGCGCCGACGCGGAGGGGATCGAATTCGTCGCGATGGAGGAGCTGGGGCGCAACCCCGCTCGGCTCATTCCCTTCTGGCGGGACTTCATCGACGGCCAAGAGGGCCGGCCGGCGCGCGGCATCGGCGAACCGATCTGGCCGGGTCGCGGGGCCGCCGAGATAGACGAGTGCCAGCGCCACGAGTCCCTGCTCAACCTCGCCTTCTCTTCTGCCGCCGGCCTGTCTCTGCTCTGTCCATACGATGCTGCCGCCCTACCTGACGAGGTGCTGGAGGCTGTTTCCCACTCGCACCGGTCGGTGGAGCGCGACGGCGCCCACAGGGCGGGCGAGGAGCCCAGTGCCGGGCGAGATTGCTTTGAGGGAGAGCTGTCGCACCATCCCCCGGACGTCGAGGCCTTTGCCTATGGCCGCACTCAACTGGCCGCCGTTCGGCGCCGCGTGAAACGCGCAGCGGAAGAGGTCGGAATCGCCTCGCGGGAGACGGCCGATCTCGTCACCGCCGCCAGTGAGCTCGCCGCCAACAGCGTTGCTCACGGGGGTGGCGCCGGCACCCTGCGCACCTGGCGGGAGCACGATCGCCTGCTGATCGAGTTCGAGGATCGGGGCACGATCGACCAGCCCCTCGCCGGGCGACTGCGCCCGCCGCCCACCCAGCAGGGCGGCCGCGGCCTCTGGCTGGCGAATCAGCTCTGCGACTTGGTCCAGATCCGCTCGAACGCGCTGGGCACCACCGTGCGCCTGCGGACGATGCTCGCCTAGACCTCGTCTCCCTTTTCCTCACCGGGCCAGCTGCCCGTGATCGAGGCGAAGCTGGCGCGTGCGCCACGGTCGACCATGCCTTTGACCAGCCTGAAGATCGCTCCCTCGAGCAGCAGCGCCAGGGCGAGCTTGGGAAAGGAGACCTCGCGGTCCTCGGCCTCCGGCGGCTTCTCTTCGTCGAAGATCGCCCAGATCCGGTCGAAGCCCTTTTGGGCGACGAGACCGGCAACCAGGCCGGCGAGAATTCCGATCGGAGTGAAAAGCAGCTTCACCCTGGCGAGGCTACCCCAGGTGCTGTTGAGCAAACGGCCAGAGCGCGGCTTGCGCTTGCAGACATTCATGTTTACCATTCCCGGTCCAACGGCAGCAGGGCGGGGGGATGGGCAGCAGCGCACGGCAACCAGAGGATTTCGCCTTTGCCTTCGATTCTGCCTTCGCGACTCTGCAGGTGCGGATCGAGTCGGCTTGCGCGACCGCGAGCGAGTGGCCCGACCGAGTCGCGGTCGGTATCCGCGCCGCCCTCGAGTGGGCCGCCGCGGAGCCGGCGGCGGCGCAGTTGCTGACCAACGACGCCCTGGCCGCGGGCAGCGTTGGCTTCGAGCGCTACGAGCGGATGATCGCCTACGTCGCCCGGCTGCTTGGACCGGGTCGGGAGCTGGCGAGCCACGGCGAGCGGCTCCCCGAGATCACCGAGCGGGCGATGGCGAGTGGGGTGGCGATGCTCGTCGCCCAGCGCCTCTCGCTCGGCCGCGAGGCCGAGCTGCCGGCGATCGCGGGAGAGGCGATTCAGTTTGTCTTGACGCCGTATCTGGGCGCCGCTGAGGCGCGCCGAGTCGCGTTCGAGTGAAGCTCATTTGACATGTGACTAATTGGTCACCTATAGTCTCGGCCATGGACGAGGTATTCAAGGCGCTTGCCGATCCCACCCGGCGCAGCCTGCTCGACGAGCTCTTCGAGCGCGACGGGCAGACGCTGAGCGAGCTCGAGCAACGCCTGCCGATGACGCGCTTCGGCGTGATGAAGCACCTGCGCGTGCTCGAGGAGGCCGGCCTGGTCAAGACCCGCAAGCGTGGCCGCGAGAAGTTGCACTTCCTCAACCCCGTCCCGATCCGGCTGGTTCACGACCGCTGGGTGAGCAAGTACGCGGAGCCCTGGGCAGCGGCCCTGAGCGGCCTCAAGCAAGAACTGGAGAAGGAGGAGTAGACGATGGAGAAGGTTTTCGAGATCTACATCAAGACCACCCCCGAGCGGCTCTGGGAGGCGATCACCGACCCCGCGCTGCGGGCGAAGTACAACTTCGGCGTCGGGGTCAGCTCGGACTGGACGCCGGGCTCGAGCTACGAGTCGGTCCACCCCGCCGCCGGGATCAAGATCGCGGCCGGGGAGAACCTCGAGGTCGAGCCGCCGCGGCGTTTGGTGCAGAGCTTCACGGCGCTGTGGAGCGACGACGTCAAGGGCGAAGGCACCTCGCGGGTCACCTGGGAGATCGAGCCGGTCGGCGACTCCTGCCAGCTCACCGTCACCCACGATCAGTTGCCCGAGGGCGCCAACTCCGAACTGTTCGGCGGCTGGCCAATGATCCTCTCCGGCCTGAAGACCCTGTTGGAGACAGGCGAGGAGCTGACCACCCCGGGCTCGCTGCGCTACTCCGGCGCCGAGGAGTGGTCTTAGCTTCGCTGCTGTTCCGGTGCGCTTTATGTGGCTATGGGCCACATAAAGCGCACCGGAACGATTAAACGAGGCCGAGCTCGATCATGCTGCGGCCGGTCTCGGCGATCGTCTGCTCGATCGGGCGCGGAGCCCAGCCGAGCGTCGTCTTGGCCTTGGCGCTCGAGTAGGTGAGCTTCTTGCCGAGCTGGTTGGTGATCGAGCGGATGCCGGGGTCGAAGAGCGCCATCGCTCGCACCAGCAGGTTGGGGACGCCGCGGCTCGGCACCTTGGCAGCGTCGTCTCCCAGCTCGCGGCGCAGCGTCGCGGCGACCTCGGCCATCCAGAGAAACTCGGTGACGGCGATGAAGCGCTGGCCGGCGGCCTCGGGCGCGAGCATTGCCTTGACTTGCAGGGCGGCGACGTCGCGGGCGTCGACGAAGCTGAAGCCGACCTTAGGCGTGCCCGGGATCCCCTTCAGCAGCCTTTGGATCGCCTCCAGCGAGTAGGAGGCGTCGTGGCTGAGCAGCGGTCCGAGGATCGCGCCGGGGTTGACGGTGGCGAGCCGGTCCTCGGCGCCCTGCTCGCGGGCCAGCTCCCAGGCCGCGCGCTCGGCGATCGTCTTCGAGCGCACGTAGGGGGAGAGCCCGTCGAAGTCGAGGTCGGTCCAGTCCTCCTCGGTCAGCGGCCCAGGGGTTTTGGCCCCACCGGCGATCGCGGCGACCGAGGAGGTGACGACGGTGCGCTTGACGCCGGCGGCGAAGGCCGCGCGCAGCACTCTCAGGGTCCCTTCCCGAGCCGGCACGATCAGCTCGTCGGGGTCCTTGGGCTGCACCGGCGGGAAGGGCGAGGCGACGTGGAGGACGTAGTCGCAGCCGGCGACGGCCTCGCTCCAGCCGTCGTCGCTGGTCAGGTCGGCCGCGAGGACGGCGAGCTTCTCGCCCGCCTGGCCGCCGGCCGAGACCGCCTCGCGCACCTCTTGCTCGCGGCCGAGGTCGCGCACGGTCGTCCGCACCTCGTAGCCCTGTCCGAGCAGCTCGACCATGCACCAGCCGGCAAGGAAACCGGAGCCGCCGGTGACGAGGACCGTCTCAGCCATTCGTCTCGCTCATCGGCCGTGACTCTACCCAGCACGTAGGGTGCCCGGATCAAACTTCCCAACGCAATTGCCCTCGTCCTTGCCCTCCTCGCCATCGCGCCGGCCAGCGCCAGCGCCTTCACCGTGCAGGAAGTCAGCGGGCTCAACTCGGCTACCAGCGGCATCGTCCTCGGTCCCGACGGCAACATCTGGGCAGCCGAGGAGTTCGCCGACAGCGTCGTTCGCATAGCTCCGTCCGGCCAGGTCTTGGGCCACTACCCGGTCGGCGACGGTCCGACCTTGATGGCGACCGGCCCGGACGGCCGCGTCTGGGTCAGCGTCACCGGCGACGACAAGCTGGCTTGGTTTGATGCCACCGCCGCCTCGCCCTCGGTTCACAGCGTTTCCACCGGCGCCGGCTGCGGCCCGGTGGGGATCGTCTCCGGCGGCGACGGGCTGATGTACTTCTCGACGCCGTCGGACGGCTCCTGTGGCGCCAGCAAAATCGGCCACACGAACGCCGACGGCAGCGGCGGCACGTTCACGGTGGGATCGCTCGGCCAGGCCTTCGACCTCGAGGTGCGGGGTGGCAAGCTCTTCGTTCCCGACTTCGAAGGCGACGTGGTCCGCCGCGTCGCGCTTGGCACGCTTTCCGAAGAGGCCGAGATCGGCGCTCCCGGTGGGAGCGCTCCGGACGGCATCGCCGCCGACGCCGCCGGCAACCTCTGGGTGACTCTTTTCTCCACCGGCCAGGTGGCTCACTTCTCGGTTAACCAGAACCTGGGAAATGCGACCGCCCTGACCCCGACCGGAGGAACCCTGAGCAATCCCTTCGGGATCGTTGCCGGCGCTGACGGCTCGATGTACGTCGCCTCCCCTGGAAACGCGAAGGTGCTCGCGGTCACCGCCGCTCCGACCTTCACCTTCACCTCGCTCCCCTTCGACGCCGAACCATGGCAGGTGGCCAACGGGCCCAACGGGGAGATCTGGGTCACCGACCAGTCCAGCACCCGCCTTTTCCGGCTTTACAACCCCTCGTCGTCGGGCGGTGGAGGCGGCGGCGGTGGCGACAACAACGGCAGGGGGAGCCTGAAGCTGACCCTCTCGGGCAAGAGACAGCAGCAGCTCGGCCGTTTCATCAAGCTGAAGGCGAACTGTGGCGACGAGGCCTGCTCCGTCAGTGCCGGCGGCACCCTAAGGGTTCCCTCGAGCGGAGCGAAAAGCCCTGCCGCCGAGCTGAAATTGAACCCGGCCAAGAACGTCAAGGTCGCGGCAGGCCGTACCGCGGTGCTGAAGCTGAAGGTCCCCGCCAAGGCGCGCAAAGCGGCCGCCGCGGAGCTTGCGGTGGGCAGGAAGCCGGTCGCCAAGATCAAGGCACGGGCAACCGCTGCCGGGATCTCCAGCGGCCCGCGAGTCCGCAAGGTGACCCTGAAGAGCTAACCCTTCTTCTTGCGCCGTTCGAGCACTTCGCCGAAGGCCTTCTCGATCTCGGCGGTGAGGGTGAGGCGGAAGGTCGCGTTGAGCGCCTCGGAGGCGAGCGGGCGCAGCTGCTCGACCGCCTCGGTCATCTCCGGCCAGCGCTCGTCCGGCCGCCCTTCCTCGTCGAACGGCTTCCAGAGCTCCTCGACGAAGAGCTTGACGAAGGCGCGGGCCGAGGACTGGGCATTGCGGGTCAGCTTCTCGATCGCGGCGAGCGCGGCGGGGAGCGGGATGCCGCGGCCGAGCACGTCTTCGGCGGCGCGCAGCAGCGCCGGGCTGGGCGCTTCGTAGCGTTCCTCGCCGAGCGGGATCAGCAGGCCCAGCTTCTGCGCCTTGGCCAGCAGCTTGTCGTCGTCGGTGTGAAAGCGTTCGGCCAGCTCCTCGCGGGTCAGGACCTCGGGCGCCTCGCTCTCGAAGGGGGCGGTGATCGCCTGGCGCAGGCCGACGAAGCGGTCGGCATCGACGCCGTGCTCGCCGATCAAGCGCTCGATCGCACTCAGCTTGAAGCCCTCCGCCTGCATCTCCTGGATCAGGCGCAGGCGGTCGACGTGGTCTGGCCCGTAGTAGCCGATCCGCGCCCGCACCTCGGGGTGGGGGAGCAGGCCGCGCGACTGGTGGTTGCGGATGTTGCGGACCGACATGCCGGTCTCGTAGGCGAGCTGCTCGATCGTCAGCTCCGCCTGCTCTCCGGACTCAGTGACCGTCTTCACATTGCGCGCCATCGAGGTAATGCTACCTTGCCTTTGTAACCTCGTTTGAGGTAACGGTTTACAGGTAACCAAGAACTTGCCGTCTATCGAGAGGCAGTCATGACTTCGATCTTCGCGACATCTGCGCTTGCAGCGGCGCCCCCCGCCGGGGGAGCGACGCTGGGCCAGGTGGCAATCGCTTCGCTGGCGGCGATGCTGCTCACCGCCGCCCTGCTTTACATCGGCTTCGGCTACCGCGCCGGCCGCGTCGCCTGGCTGCGTCGCCTCGGCGCTCGGGTCGAACGCTTCAGTGGCTACCCGGCCTGGGTCGGGATCCCGGTCGGGATCGCGACCAGCTCGCTGCTGGTCGCGCTCTTCGGCATGTACTGGGACATCTCCCTGCACATCGACGTCGGCCGCGATCCCGGGCCGCTCGCCAACCCCGCCCACTACTTCATCCTCGGCGGCCTCTTCGGCATCTTCACCGCCGGCTTCCTCGCCATGGTCCTGCCCGAGGGCAAGCCGAGCGATACCGCGGTCCGCCTCGGGCCCGACTGGTACGCGCCACTCGGCGGCGTGCTGATCTGCGCCTGCGGCGCCTTCTCCCTGATCGGCTTCCCGCTCGACGACATCTGGCACCGCCTCTTCGGCCAGGACGTGACCCTTTGGGGGCCGACCCACCTGATGCTGATCGGCGGTGCGGCAATGACCCTGATCGGGATCGGCGTGCTCACGGTCGAGGGGATGCGGGCGCGCTCGCGGCACGGTGCTGGCGCCGATCGCCGCCAGGTGGTGCTGGCCCGGGCCGTGGCCTCGACCGGCGGCCTCTTGCTCGGCCTCTCCACCTTTCAAGCCGAGTTCGACTTTGGCGTGCCCCAGTTCAACTTCCTCTTCGAGCCGATGATGATCATGCTCGCCGCCGGCGTCGGCCTGGTCGCCGCCCGCCTCTACGCCGGTCGCGGCGCTGCCCTTGGTGCCGTCCTCTTCTTCCTCGCCGCCCGCGGCGTCCTCGCCCTGCTGATCGGCCCGGTGCTGGGTGAGACCACGCCGCACATGCCGCTCTACATCGCCGAGGCGCTGGTCGTCGAGGCGGTGGCGCTGCGCGTGTCGGCCGAACGGCCGCTCGCCTTCGGGCTCTGGTCGGGGCTCGGGATCGGCACCGTCGGCCTCGCCTCGGAGTGGGCCTGGTCGCACGTCTGGATGCCGATCCCATGGCCGTCGGCTGCCCTGCCCGAAGTCGTCCTGGCGGGCCTGGCGATCGCCGTGGCCGCCTCGCTGCTCGGCGCCTGGATCGGCACCCGGCTCTCGCCCGAGCCGGGCCGGCGGTACCCGGGCCTGCGGCTGGGCGCCTGCGCCGGGGCGGCGACGATCGCCGTCGCGACCGCCCTCGCTCTGAACACGTCCGCGGACGAGGGCGTGCGGGCGCAGGTCGCGCTGCAGGAAATCTCCACCGGCCCGCAGCGCGAGGTGAGCGCGACGGTCAGGCTGACCCCGCGCGACGCTGCCGAGGACGCGCGCTGGTTCGACGTAACCGCATGGCAAGGCGACGGCTTGGTCGTCGATCCGCTCGAACGCGTCGGCCCGGGCACCTACCGCACCACCGAGCCGATTCCGGTCGGCGGCAACTGGAAGACGATGGTTCGCCTGCACAGCGGCAGCTCGCTGACCGCGGTGCCGATCTTCCTGCCCCGCGATGCCGCCATCCCTGCCCCGGAAGTCCCGGCGCGCGCCAGCTTCAGCCGCGCTTTCGTCGACGAGACCCAGCTGCTGCAGCGTGAGAAGACCGGTGGCTCCCCGACCTTGGTCGCCTTCGCTTACGCAACCGTCGCCGCCATCTCGCTCTCGCTGCTCGTCCTGCTGGCCTGGAGCCTGCACCGTCTCGCCTTCCCGCCGCGGCCGGGCCTGCGCCGCAGCTCCGGCAAGGCCCCGGCGACTTCGACGCCCGCCCTGCAGCGATAGCGATGTTGCCGCTCGCCCACCACAACCTCGTCGTCGCCCTGCCGGCCTTCGGCCCGGTGCTACTGGTCACCTTCGTTCTCGCCGTGCACGCCTTTCGCAACCGCGAGTCGAAGTAGCTAGGCCTTCGGCGGCGGTGACGCCGCCGATCCGGCTTGGTTTTTTTGTTTCATTGCTCGTCAATGAAACTTCCTGGTAGGTGGCAAAAAGAAATTCCATCATTCAGCCGTTCAAGCTCTGATGGAATTTTGCGTCGACACTCAAACCCGGCTGCTGCTCCTACCGTGTGTCGACCCCGCTGCCGAATCGCTAAGTCAACGATGCCCAAGTAGTTCCGGGCCACAGGCGCGGACCGCGTACTAACGTGAACCTCTGCATCGTTGGATCCGGCATAGCCGGACTTAGCGCAGCTTTCTACCTGACTGAAGAGCCAGGAGTGAACGTCGAGGTGTTCGAGAAGTTAGGTGTGTTCGGTGGCCGCGCCAACGTGACCGATGAGGGGGAGCATTGCCCGCGGCTTTTTCTCAGCGACTATGAGCGCCTTTTCGGCATCCTGGATCGGCTCCCTGCCGACCACGATGGGAGCAGCATCAGCATTCACGACAGCCTGCGTTCACTGAGGCGCTTTTACTTCACCGAGTCGGCTGGGTGGATCGAGCTGTCACACCTCTACGGCTTCTTTGCCCGGGAGATCCCCATGCGGGACCGGCTCCGCGCTGGGATCGCGCGCCTTCGCCCTCCGCTTGTCGCCGAAGAGGCGGGACCCAACGCCAATCGCTTCGGCTCGCGCAAGAACTTCTCGTTCCGCACCCTGGTCAAGCTCAGTCTCAACCTGTTCAAGTCCCGTACGGCTTTCGCCTTCGACGGGCCAACCGATCGTCTGCTGATCAAGCCGTGGGTCCGTTATCTGAAAGGCCGCGGCGTAAGGTTTCATGCGGCGGCGCCCGTGAGGGCGCTGAGGGCAGATGGCGACGGCGTGACGGTTGAGACGGCGGCCGGCCCGCGCCGGTTCGACGCTGTGCTGGTGACGGCATTCATACCCGACGCGATCGCCTTGCTCGATGCTTCCGGGACCGCCCACACGCTGCGGCAGCTCAACCACATCCACTGTGCGTGCTTCACCGTCAGCCTGGATCGGCGAGAGCCGATTCTGGACCGCGATGGCCCGGCCGTCTACTGCCGGGAAGGGCTCAACATTCTTGTGCAGCCGCAAGCCCGCCGCTGCCTCGTGCTCTGCACCAACTCGGCCAGCACCGATCAGGGGTGGGTCGTGGCTAGAACGCGCGAGATGCTGGGCTTGGAGCACCCCATCGTCGAGCTGAAGAAGCGAGACAACCAGAGGCTCGATGAGGCGGTCTACTGCGCCGACTATGTGAATCGCGATGCGATCGTCCCGGCGGGACTTTCCCGGGTCTACTTCGCCGGGTCTTACGTTGAAAACAGTTACCCGCTCGACTCCGCTGAGGGGGCGGCGCGAAGCGCCTGGGACGCCGTCGGGCGGATCAGGCGGGAGCACGACACTGGCCCCGAGGCGACCGAGCTCGAGCTGGTCGAGGCCTAGCGCCTTCCGAACGCCATGCCGTTGCACTCCTACCCATCCGAGCTGCCCCCTGTCCGCGCCGATAAGCGACGTGTGGCGGTCGTCGGCGCTGGCGTCGCCGGCCTGACCACGGCTTATTTGCTCGCGGACACCCACGAGGTGACCCTGTATGAGCGCGAGCCCCGTCCGGGTGGCCATGCCTGCACGGTTGATCTGCGTGTGCCGGAGGGCCACACCGTTGCGGTGGACGTCGGCTTCATGGTCTTCAACGACAAGACCTACCCGGGGCTAGTCAAACTCTTCGAAGGGCTTGGGGTGCGCTCCCGTATTTCCGATATGAGCTTCTCAGTCTCCGACGGAGGCAAGTTCGAGTACGGCGCACATTCCCCGATGGCGCTCTTCGCCAACCGCGGTCATTTGGTCGATCGGGAGTTTCTGCGGATGGTCAGGGAGTACATTCGGTTCAATCGCGAGGCGCGTGCGCTGATGCTCTCTGAAGAGGATCCGTCGCTTCGTGGCTGGCTCGAGCAGCGGGACTTCTCAACACATTTCATCGAGCGACTGCTGGTGCCGCAGGCATCCGCGGTGTGGTCGGCGGACCCTGAGCAGATGTGGACTTTTCCCGCTCGGTTCCTGGTTCAGTTCTTCGACAACCACGGGATGCTGAACCTGTTTGGAAGACCGGCCTGGAGGACGGTCGTCGGTGGCTCCCGAACCTATGTGGAGAGTATCTGCGCCCGGCTCGGCGACGAGAACGTTCGGCTCGGGGAGCCCGTTCGCAGCGTCCGGCGCGCTCCCGACGGCATCGCGATCACGGTGAGGAATGGGACCGAGCACTTCGACGAGGTGGTACTCGCCTGCCACGCCGACCAGGCCTTGGCTCTGCTCGATGACCCAACCTCCTTGGAGAAAGAGGTGTTGTCCAGCTTCAACTACCTAACCTCCGAGCTTGCCCTTCACTGCGACGATCGCCTGCTGCCGCGCCGCCGCGCGGCGCGGGCGAGCTGGAACTGTCACCTGGTCGATTCGGAGGCGTCCGCGCCTACCCTGACCTACGACCTGAAGCGCCTGCAGGGACTGCGCACCGCTCGCCCGATCCTCGCCTCGCTCAACATGGCGGAGCGCATCGACCCCGAGAAGATCGACCGAACCTTCTCGCTGGCGCATCCGATATTCACCCCGGAGGCAATCGCCGCCCAGGGCCGGCACACGGAGATCAGCAGGCAGGGAGTGCACTTCGCCGGTGCTTACTGGGGCTGGGGCTTCCACGAGGATGGGGTCAACAGCGCTCGCCGGGTCGCCGAGCAGATCGAGCTCTCCTCGCTCGCGGGGACGGCGGTCGCGTGACCGCTTCCGCGCTCTACCTCGGGCTCGTGCGGCACCGCCGGCTGAGCAGCCCGGCGCGTGAGTTCGGGCACCGTGTGTCGTTCCTCTACCTTGACCTGGAGGAGCTGCCGGCCCTCTTGGGGGGCCGCCTCGTGCGCCGCCGCCCGGGCCTTCTCCGGATCCGCCGCCGCGACCTGCTGGGTGGTGGCGGGGGCGAGCTTCGCCACCTGGCCGACCAGGTCCGAGCGCTGATCGCCGCTAGAACCGGCCGCCCGGCTGCTGACGGGCCCGTTCGCCTGCTCACCCATCCGCGCCTCTTTGGCGTCGGTTTCAACCCTGTTTCCTTCTACTACTCCTTCGATAGTCGCGAGCGGCTTGACGCGATCGTCGCCGAGGTAACCAACACTCCTAGGGGTGAGCGGCATTGCTACGTGCTGCGGCGTGACCCCGAGCTGCCGGAGACAGATGTGCTCCGTGGCACTCAGCAGAAGCTGCTGAGCGTGTCGCCGTTTCAGCCGATGCAGCGCCGCCATGAGTGGACGGCGAGCGTTCCCGGCGAGACGCTCTCGGTCGAGATCGCCAATCGTCCCGCCGCCGGTGCGCCCGATTTCGAAGCGAACCTCGAGCTTCGGCGCGTTGCTCTTTCCGCTGTCAACCTCCGCCGAGCCCTGCTTCGTCGAGCGGGAGGAGCTCGGGTGCTGACCTTGATCTACATCCACGCCCTGATCCTCTGGCTGCGGCGGGCGCCAAGACCCGGTCCCCACCTTGGCGACGATGTTGGGGGAGTCCGGTGAGCAAAGCCTGGATTGACGTCTGCCGCCGCGCGACCCTGAACTTCCTCGGCCGGATCGAGTTAGGGCGGATCGAGCTGGTCGAGCCCGATGGCCGGGTCCACCGGTTTGGCAACGGCGGCGATCCCGAGGCTCGCGTCGAGCTGCGGGATCCCCGCGCCTGGACGATGCTGACCCGGAAGAGTCGGGGCGTCGCCGAGGCTTACGCGGCGGGCTGGTGGGAGTCCACTGACGTCACCGCCGTCCTGCGGGTGGCGGTTTGCAACCTCGACGCGATGGATGCGGTGCGCCGACGGTTGAGCCCGGTGCGGGTGCCGCTCCAGCGCTTGCGCGGCTCGAGGTCGGCGACGACGCCAGAGCGGGCTCGCCGTGACATCCACCGTCACTACGACCTCGGCGACGAGCTGTTCGAGCTGATGCTCGACGAGACGATGACCTACAGCTCCGCCGTGTTCGCTCCCGGTGCATCCCTGCGCGAGGCCCAGCTCGCAAAGCTGGAGCTGGCCTGCGCGAAGCTGGGGCTGGGGCCGGACGACCACGTGCTCGAGATCGGCAGCGGCTGGGGGAGCTTCGCGCTCCACGCGGCAGCGACCCGCGGCTGCCGCGTCACCACGACCACCGTCTCCAGCGCTCAGCACGCCCGCGTGAGCGGCCGGGTGCGCCAGGCCGGGCTGGAGGACCGGGTGACGGTGCTGCAGCGCGACTACCGTGACCTCTTCGGCTCGTACTCGGCGCTGGTCTCGATCGAGATGATCGAGGCGGTCGGCTGGCGCCACCTCGGCAACTTCCTCGCGGTCTGCAACCGGTTGCTGGATCGAGGGGGGGCGATGCTCCTGCAGGCGATCACGATCGACGACCGCGCCTACGACCTCGAGAAGGACGCGAAGACCTTCATGCGGACCACGATCTTCCCGAACGGCTGCCTCCCCTCGCAGGCCGCCCTGGCCGAAGGGATCGCCTCCAGCACCGAGTTGCGCGGCGTCCACCACGAGGACCTGACCGCCCACTACGTGACGACGCTGCAGCGGTGGAGGGAGAACCTCGAGGGCAACGCGGAGCGACTGGCCGAACGAGGCTACGACGATTACTTCCAGCGGCTCTGGCGCTTCTACCTTCACTACTGCGAGAGCGGCTTCAGCGAGCGGCGGATCGCGGTTGGGCAGACACTGCTGGCGGCACCCGGCTGGCGCGGCAGGGTGCCGGCGACCGCGGAGGCCGGTGCCCCGGGGGCGTTTGAGGAGGCGGTGGCGCCTTGAGCTCGCTGCGGTATCGACTTCTCGATGCGGCGCTCGCCCGTGGGGCGATGCCCGATGCGATGCTGGAGGCAGGTTCCCTCTGGGGGACTTTTGCCCGCGCGAGGCGTGAGTCGCGCGGTGGTCCCGAAGCCCGGGAGCAACGCCTTCGCATGCTGCTCCAACGGATGTCCTCGGGCCCGATCGCCGAGCAGCCCGAGAAGGCCAACGAGCAGCACTACGAGCTGCCGGCCGCCTTCATGGAGCTGCTGCTCGGGCCACGGCTCAAGTACTCCGGCTGCCTCTGGCGTCAGGGGGTCGGTTCCCTGGCCGAGGCCGAGGAGGCAATGCTCGAAGCCACCTGCGGCCGAGCCGGGATCGCGGATGGGATGCGGGTCCTTGACCTCGGCTGCGGATGGGGGTCGCTTTCGCTGTGGATCGCACAGCACTACCCGAACGCGGAGGTGGTCGCCGTCTCCAACTCCCACGCCCAGCGCTGCCACATCGAAGCCCGCGCGGCCCGCGACCGGCTCGCCAACCTCTGCGTCAAAACCGCGGACGTCAACGAGCTCGAAGTCTCGACCAGGTTCGATCGCATCGTCTCGATCGAGATGTTCGAGCACATGCGCAACTGGAGGGAGCTGCTGCGCCGAATCTCAACTTGGCTGGAGCCGGACGGCAGGGCCTTCGTACACGTTTTCAGTCACCACACCCTGCCCTACCGCTTCGAGTCGACGTGGGCAGCCGAACGCTTCTTCAGCTTTGGCTTGATGCCGTCCCACGAGCCTCCTTCTTCACTTTCAGGAGGACCTCCGCGTCCTCGATCGCTGGGCGGTTGCGGGAACGCACTACGCGAGAACGCTGGACGCTTGGCTCGAGAACCTCGATGCCCGACGCGAGGAGGCGCTGGCAATCCTCGAGCGAGCAACTGGCTCCCGCGCGGAGGCGCGGAGGCTGGTGGCGACCTGGCGCCTCTTCCTGATCTCGACCAGGTGCATGTGGAAGCGTGACCGCGGCGGGCGCTGGATGGTCAGCCAGTACCTGCTCGGGCCGCATCAGCTCCGCGGTGGCAACGGAACGAATCCCGAGGTGTTGCGAACGTACGCGGCGTAGGCCGGCCGCCGCTCGCCGATGTCGCGCTCGAGCAGCCGCTTGCCGCTGCCGCGGATCAGCAGGAAGGTCATCGCCAGTGGCCCGAGGGCCGTCCACCAGACGCCGGCCGCGGTCAGGGCGACAAGCCACAGCCCCCACCAGACGCAGCAGTCGCCGAAGTAGTTTGGGTGCCGGGTATATCGCCAGAGACCACGGTCCATGACCGCGCCCGCGTTTGCGGGGTCGGCCCGGAACCGCGCCAGCTGGGCGTCGCCGATCGCTTCGAAGGCGAAGCCGACAGCGAAGAGGAGGACTCCGGGCAGAGTTGCCGCCGTCAGGTCGCCGGCCCGTGTGGCGGCAGCCTGCAGGGACAACGAGACGACCAGGATCACCAGCCCCTGGGCGCCGAAGATCCAGACCAGGGACCAGGTCGCGAACCGTTTCCGGTGGCGCTCGCGCAAGACCGCGTAACGGCGGTCCTCTCCGGGATGGGACAGCTTGCGCCTCCCCAGGTACCAAGCGAGCCGCAGGCCCCACGCCGCGGTCAATCCGAGCAGCAGCCAGCGCAGCCCCGCGTCCCGATCGCCCCCGAAGGCACCGACGAGCGCGATCAGCACGAAGACCGGTCCCCAGACGACGTCGACGACGGAGGCGTCTTCGAGCCGAAGGCTCACCGCCCAGGTGGCCAACATCGTCGCCGCAACCACGGCGACGACGAGGGGCATCAGCTGCATGCGATCACTCTCGCACCTGGCCTGGGCGGTTGGTCAGAGCCCGAAATCCTCGCGCCGTCCCTCGGGCACGAGGTCGACGTACTGGCGGTGCCGCTGGATGTAGTCGTTGACGAAGGGACAAGACGGCAGCACCGCCAGCCCCCGCTCCCGCGCGTCGTCGAGGGCGAAGGAGATCAGCCGGCTGCCCAGCCCCCGGCCCTCGAACTCGTCATTGATCTCCGTGTGGATCAGCTCGATTGAGCTGGGCCGCAAGCCGTATTTGACGAAGCCCGCAAGCTTGCCGTCGACCCGGATCTCGTAGCGCTCCCGGTCGGCGTTGTCGGCGATCGTGATCTGGGCGGCGCTCATCCCGACACCCTAGCTTCGCGCCGCCCCGGCCCTTGCATGGTTGAGTGTTCCTATGAGGACCCTCTCGGCACTTGCTTTCGCTGTCGTCCTGGTCTGCGGCTGGGCGCCGGTGGCGGCAGGGAGCGACCGCGCTGGCAGCTTGACCTTCCGCGGCTCGATCGAGCGCATCGACGCCGGCACCCGCGAGCGGATGACGGGCGCTTCCTGGCACCGCGGCTGCCCGCTTGGCTTCGCCGAGCTGCGCTTGCTCAGCGTCAGTCACTGGGGGTTCGACGGTCGCCGCCACCGCGGTCGGCTGGTCGTCAACCGCGACGCCGCCGCGGCGATGCTGGCGGCGATGCGCTCGCTCTACCGGCTGCACTTCCCGATCCGCCAGATGCGCCTGGTTGATGCCTACGGCGCCGACGATCACCGCAGCATGGCGGCGGACAACACCTCCGCTTTCAACTGCCGCTTCGTCGCCGGCAGCGATGGCGTCTGGTCCGAGCACGCCTACGGCAGGGCGCTCGATCTCAACCCGCTCGAGAACCCCTACGTCACCGAGTCGGGCTACGTCTCGCCGGAGGCAGGCGCTCCCTTTGCCGATCGCTCTCGCCATCGCCGCGGCATGGTCCACCGCGGCGGCCCGGTGGTCGCCGCCTTCGCAGCGGTCGGCTGGCAGTGGGGCGGCAACTGGCCCTGGCCCAAGGACTACCAGCACTTCTCGGCGACGGGTCATTGAGCGCGGTCGCGCCCGGGCCCGTTCAGCCTGGTTGTGGGACCGGCTCGGCCTCCGTCACGTCGACCGTGTCCGCAGGGGCGTTCTGCTTCCTCGACAGCGCCAGACAGGGCAGCGCCAGGATCGAGATCCCGGCGCCGATCAGGTAGGAGGGCGCGTATCCCCAGGCATCGGCGGCGCGGCCGAGCAGGGGCTGGGTCCAGACCCCGCCGGTCGAGGACATCATCGAGTCGAAGGAGAGGATTGTCGCCCGCTGTCGCGAGGGGATCAGGCCGTTGAGGTAGGTCTGGCGGATCGGCAGCGTGGCGGCGAAGAGCAGGCCCCAGACCACGATCAGGCCGATCACCGCCCAGAAGCTCTCAACCAGACCGATCAGGCCGAGCGCGACGACGCTCAGCCCCGCCGTCACGAGCAGCGCCGAGGTGCGGCGGTGGAAGAGGCGGCGGATGCGCGGCGCCGCGATACCGCCGGCGATCTGGGCGCCGGCGACGATCGCCGCCACCAGGCCGGCCACTTGGTAGGCCTGTGGGTCGCCGTAGAGCTCCAGCAGGTAAGGCTGCAGGGCGTAGAAGGCGTAGATGCCGACGCCGCCGGTGAACAGCGACTCGACCATCAGCCACTTGACCGCCGGCACCCGCCAGCCGTAGTCGACCGAGTTGGCGGCGATCTTGCGCATCTCGGCCAGCGGCCGCCCGCCCTTCTCGGGGGTGAAGCCGACGTCGTGCATCAGCCTGAAGGCGAGCCCGAACATCACGATCAGGACGAGGCCGCGGAGCACGAAGGGCACGCCGAGGCTGGTCTGGCGCGCGATGAAGCCGCCGGCGACCGAGCCGACCAGCATCGCCGCGCCGCTGACGATCTGGCCGCGGCCGAAGACCGTCTCCAGCTCGCCGGTATAGCCGGTCGCGGTGAGCGCGTCGACCAGCCAGGCCTCGACCGCGCCGGAGAAGAAGGTGAAGCCGAGGCCGAGCAGGATCGAGGCGATCGCCCACTCCCAGAGCGGCGCCCCGAGCTGCCAAAGCAGCACGTAGAGGAAGGTCGACGCCATCAGCGTCAGCGTGCCGAGCAGGTAGGAGACGCGGCGCCCGATCGTGTCGGCGACGATCCCAGTCGGCACCTCGAACAGCACCATCCCGGCGGTGAAGAAGGCGTTGGCCGCGAACGCTTCCAAGTTCGAGAGCCCGGCATCGAGCAGGAAGATCGTGTTGATCCCCCAGATCAGCGACGCCGCCAGCGTGTTGCCGAGCAGCAGCGTCAGGTAGGTGCGCTGGATCGAGCGGGGCGTTGGCATCCGTCCTCAGCTCTGATCGCGGTTGAGCAGCCCGGCTGCGGCGGCGATCACCGCTGTTGCCAGCGCATAGCCACCGACGGTCAACGCCAAGCTCACCCACACCAGGCCACCGGTCGGCGCCCAGGCGCTCTGCTGTCCTGTGTCAAGCACGGGAATGGTGACGTCGATGGCGTACAGGGCAGGATCGAAGGCCGGCGGCTTGGCCTGCAGCCGCTCGAACGATCCTTCACCGATCAAGAACGCCAGCCAGCCGACGAGCAGGGCGAATCCAAGCCAGACCGCGGCTAGCCAGTTGCGATAGCCGTAGCCGATTGTCCAAAAGAGGAGTTGGCTCCAAAAGCGCCGCGGGCTCCACTTGGGCAACGCTTCATGTCCCCGGCGATCGCCGGCGATCGCAACGCGCCGGGCATCTGCACGTCGGCCGATCCGGCGAAACGCGTCCGCCAGTTCCGCGTAGACACCCGGGTAGTAGTGGCTTCCTTGGGAGGTGTCGGCCCATTCCAGCCGCATCTCCGCGTCGAGTGGTTCACGCAGCGATTTGTAGGAAAAGCCGTCAAGCCGGGTTTCGGCGGGCAGGGCACCCAAGTAGCGTCCCTCATGAGCATCGAACAGGCTGCGCACCTCGGTCTGCTGCAGATCGACCAGGCCCTCTACTGCGGAGAAGGCGAGAACCAGCTCGTCAACCGTCGCCCCGCTCATAACGAGTGCTCTGCCGGGCTCACCAGCCTCTAGGCTTGCCCTCAACAAGAGAAGGCGACTCCCAATCCGGGCATCGGACAGCATCATTTCTCCTTTGACCTCGAGCGCCTCGCAGAAAATCCCCGCGGTGACCTCGATGTCCTCCGCGCCAAGAGCCCGTGCCTCCTGTCCAACGTCCGGGGAGGCGATCTGAGCATGATTGAGTGAGAGTTGCCCCTCGATCCTGGCGCTGATCAGTCGCAGCTCGCCGACTACGTCGGCGCGGTCACACCACATCCCGCCGCTGATCAGCGAACCTTCGGCGCTGAGCGCACGTGTGTACCCGCCGGCGCCGGCGCCGCGCAGCGTCGCCCCCGTCAAGGTCAATGGACCAAGCCTCGAGCTGACCAGCTTGATCTCGCCGTGGATGCGCGCCCCTTCGCCGAAGATTCCGCCGGCCACCACGGCCCCGTCGGCGTAGAGGGCCCTGGTTGCTCCCGCGTCGTTCGCGACTCCCTCGAGAACCGCATCGTTCAAAGAGAGTTGTGCAGAGATCGTCGCCCCGAGTAGGCGCAGGGTGCCCGTGGTCGAGATCTCGTCGGCGATCAGACCCCCCGCCTGGCCGCGATCCATGTCCACGGCGATCACCTCGCCGTCGCGCTCTTCTCCCCTCACGGTTGCGCCAATCAAGGTCAGGAGACCATCGATTTTTGCGTCCATAAGCCGGATGCCACCTTCTACCTCCGACTCATCGAAACCGAGGTTCCAACGAATCTCGATCTGATCCGCCCAGACACCGGCTTCTAGCTTGCAGTCGTTGAATTGAAGATCGGGCACCTCTGCCTGACTGAAGTCGATCCTGTCGGTGAACGAGCAGTCGTCAAACCGAATGCGTGGGGCTATCCGGATGCTTCCCAAGTCCAATCGACCGACGATCGTCGTAGCGCGTATCCAGAGACAGCCGGCATCCGCCTCGTTCGCGGGGAGCTTGAGCAGCGACTGGCGGATCGCGGCCGCCGGCAACGTCGGGTCATCTCCCTCTGTCTCAAACGGCTTCGAAGCGGCCGCCGCCAACGCGAGTTCGGCCGACAACCTCTCGACCTCAGATGCCTTCCAATCAGTCACCGCTTCAGTGTCGCGGCCGAGCTGGATGCCTTGTGGCAAAACGCCAACGAAGGTGACTCCAGCAGCTCGTACCGTCCCACTCAGGCTGGCTGGTCGAGGAAGTGCAGGACCGCGAGCACCCGCCGGTGGTCCTCGCTGCTGGCGCCGAGCTCGAGCTTGGAGAAGATGCCGGTGACGTGCTTCTCGACCGCGCGCTCGCTGACCACCAGCTCGGCGGCGATCGCGCCGTTGGAGCGGCCCTCGGCCATCAGGCCCAGGACCTCGCGCTCGCGCGGAGTCAGCTGCTCGAGCGGGTCGTCGTTGCGGCGGCGGCCGAGCATCTGCGAGACGACCTCGGGGTCGAGCGCCGAGCCGCCGGCGCCGACGCGGCGCACCGCGTCGGTCAGCGCCCCGACGTCGGCGACCCGGTCCTTGAGCAAGTAGCCGAGCCCCTCGGCGCTCTCGGCCAGCAGCTCGCGGGCGTAGGCGACTTCGACGTACTGCGAGAGCACCAGGACCGAGACCTCGGGCAGCTCGGCGCGGATCTCGCGCGCCGCCCGCAGCCCCTCGTCGGTGTGGGTCGGCGGCATCCGCACGTCGACAACGGCGACGTCGGGCTTGTGGGCGCGGACCTTGCGCAGCAGCTCCTCGCCGTCGCCGGCCTGGCCGACCACCTCGAGGCCGCCCTCTTCGAGCAGCCGCACCAGGCCCTCGCGCAGCAGGGTCGAGTCGTCGGCGACGACTACCCGCATGGGATCCTCGCTTCCACGGTCGTTCCCTGGCCGGGGCGGCTGCGCACCGCGAAGCTGCCCTCGAGCGCGGCGACGCGGTCTTCGAGCCCGCGCAGGCCGGTGCCGGCATCGAGGTCGGCGCCGCCAACGCCGTCGTCGCGGATCTCGACCTCGACGACTCCGTTGTGGCGGCCGACCCGCACGCTCGCGCCTTTGGCCTCGGCGTAGCGGGCGACGTTGGTCAGCGCCTCGGCGACGACGAAGTAGGTCGCCGACTCGATCGGCGCCGGCAATCGCTCGCTCGGCGTGGCGACGATCTCGACCGGCACCGGCGAGCGTTCGGCGAGACCGCCGAGCGCGGCGGCGAGGCCGCGGTCGCTGAGCACGCCGGGGTGGATGCCGCGGGCGAGCTCGCGCAGCTCCGTGGTCGCCGCCGTCAGCTCCTCCATCGCCTCGTCGAGCAGCTCGGCGGTCATCGCCGGGTCGCCCTCGAGCTTGTCGCGGGCCAGGCGCAGGTTCATCGTCAGCGCCATCAGCCGTTGCTGGGCGCCGTCGTGGAGGTCGCGCTCGACCCGGCGCCGCTCGGCGTAGCCGGCCTCGACAATCCGCGCTCGCGAGGCGCGCAGCTCCTCGACCTTGGCCCGCAGGTCGGCGTTGAGCTGCTCGTTCTCGGCACTAAGCGCGCTGGTGATCTCCTCCGCTTTGCCGATGCGCGAGCGCAGCAGGCCCAGCAGGAAGGCGAAGGGGAGGGCGCCGAAGATGATGATCGAGGCGATGTAGGCGCCGTCTTCGACCGCCGGCGGGATGCCGATCTCGGTGAGGATCAGCTGTGCCAGCAGGATCGTGAAGGCGATCGCTCCGGTGAACACGACGGGAGTGAGAACGCGGCGCTCTGCCGGCGTGCTGCGGCGCCAGCGCCGGACCACGATCGCCACGGTCGAGGCGATCGCGAAGGAGGCGAGCGTGACCTGGAAGGCGTTGATCACGTCGGCGACCCTTTCGTGGCCGCCGATCAGAATCGGGTTTTCCGGACAGCCTTCGCAGTCGCCCTGCTTGGCCGGGTCGATGAAGATCGCCCAGGCCAGCTGCAGGACCGTCGTCGTCAGATAGCCGGCGGCGACGACGATGCGCTGGAAGCGGGTCTCGAGCCGGCCGGCGGGGAAGCTGACCAGGAGGTGGACGAGGATCGCGTAGGGGAGCGATGCCCCGAGGATCCCGATCGCGAAGACGACACTGCTGCTCGATGACGTCAGCCCCTGGAAGAACAGGGTGAAGCCGACCGCCGTCATCAGCGGTCCGATGTTGTTGCCCGGCCGCCGCGCCCAGGCGTAGAGGCCGGTGCCGGCAAAGCTCCAGCCGGCGGTCAGGATCAGCGCCGCCGCCAGCCCGCGGGTGTCGGCGTGGTCGCTGGTCAGGATCAGCGTGGCGCTGCCGATCCCGGCGAGGAAAGCGAGCGCCCCGAGCGCGAGCAGGGCGCGGCGCAGACTGCTCATCCAGCCAGCTCCGCGAAGGTCTCGCCGCTGAGATCGCACTTGGCGATGAAGCCGCGGGCGGGGCTCTCGGCAACCGCTTGGCGAAAGTCGGAGAGCTCGTGGCTAGAGGTAAGGACGATCGCGGGGGCACCGGCGGCACCGGCGGCGATCCGCTCGGCGACCTCGAAGCCGTCGAGGTCGGGCAGCTGCACGTCGAGCAGGATCAGGTCGGGATCGAGCTCGCCGGCGGCAGCGATCGCCGCCTCACCGTCGGCCGCCTCACCGACGACCGCGTAACCGTTCGCCTCGAGCATCCGCCGCGCGCTGGCGCGGAAGCTGGGGTGGTCATCGACTATGAGCACGGACGCGGGCACAGCTCGATTGTCCTCGACTGCGGGCACTTCGGGGGTACGGGCAGCCACACCATTGGCGCGGAGAGCCGTACCCCGAGACGCCTGTCAGCCGCATTGGAACGCCCTCGCTGCGATGTGAAGCTCGGTCGGTCGAATCCACTTCCAGACCGAGAGGAACGAAATGCAATCGAAGAAGACCAACATCGCAGCCCGCGCAGCACGCTGGAGCTCCACCCATCGCAAGGTCGCCATCTTTGGATGGCTGGCTTTCGTCGTCCTGTCGATCGTCATCGGCGGCGCGGTCGGGCAGAAGCAGCTGACCGACGCCGAAGCTGTCTCCGGCGAGTCGGGCAAGGCCGAGGTAGCGCTCGAACGCGCCGAGCTCAACCCCAACGAAGAGGTGGTGCTGGTCCAGAGCGACTCGCTGAGCGCGACCGACCCGCCGTTCGCAGACGCGGTCGATGAAGCGGCACAACGGTTGGGGAACGTCTCCTCGGTCGAAAAGGTCAGCTCGCCGGCAGACGGTGGCGGCCAAGTTTCCGCCGACGGCCACTCGGCGCTGATCGAATTCGAGATCGCCGGCGACAAAACGCAGGCCGAAGAAAAGGTCGACGCCAGCCTCGCCGCGACCGCGGCGACGCAGGCGCACAACCCCGATGTACGGGTTGAGCAGTTCGGCGGCTCCAGCGCCAACAAGGCGCTGGAAGAGGTCTTCAGCGAAGACCTGAGCAAGGCGGAGACGACCTCGCTGCCGATCACCCTGCTGATCCTGCTGGCCGCCTTCGGCGCTCTCGTCGCTGCCTTCGTGCCGCTGCTGATCGGCTTCAGCTCGGTGGTGGCGACCCTCGGCCTGCTGGCCCTGCCGAGCCAGCTGGTGCCGATGGACCCCAACGTCTCCTCGGTGGTGGTCCTGGTCGGCCTCGCGGTCGGCGTCGACTACGCGCTCTTCTACATGCGCCGCGAGCGCGAGGAGCGACGGGCGGGGCGCACGGCCTCGGCCTCGCTGCAAGCGGCGGCGGCGACCTCGGGGCGGGCAGTGCTCGTCTCCGGCCTGACCGTGATCGCGGCGATGGCGGGGATGCTGCTCAGCGGCGACCCGACCTTCACCTCGTTCGCCGTCGGCACGATGACCGTCGTCGCGGTGGCGATGCTCGCCTCGCTGACGGTGCTGCCGGCAGTGCTCTCGAAGCTCGGCGACCGGGTCGAAAAGGGCCGGATTCCGTTCATCGAGCGCCTGCGTCAGCGTCGTCAGGGCCGCTCGGTCTGGGCCCCGATCATCGACCGCGTGATGCGGCACCCGGTGATCGCCACGGTCGCCTCGGTGGGCGTGCTGGTCGCGCTGGCGCTGCCGGCGCTGGGCATGCACACGGTTGTCAGCGGTGCCGACGACTTGCCGCGGGACATCCCGGTGGTCAAGACATACGATCGCGTTACCGCTGCCTTCCCGGGTGAAGCCGCAGGAGCGAGGGTCGTGGTCGAGGCCGACGACCTCACATCGGGCCCCGTCGCCGCGGCGATCGCCGACCTGCGCGGCGAGGCCGGGAACGATCCGGCGGTTGCCGGTGCGGTGACGGTGACGCGCAGTGCCGACGACACCGTTGCGGCGATTGACATCCCCACCGTCGGCAGCGGCAGCGATGCCGCGGCGACGCGGGCGATGGAGCAGGTCCGCAACCAGCTCGTGCCGGCGGCCTTCGCCGGAGTGCAGGGAGCAAGCGTCAACGTCACCGGCGATGCCGCCCAGTCGAAGGACTTCAACGATCAGCTGGCCGAGCGCCTGCCGCTCGTCTTCGCCTTCGTGCTCGGGCTGGCCTTCCTGTTGATGCTGATCACGTTCCGCTCGATCGTCGTCCCGATCAAGGCGATCGTGCTCAACCTGCTCTCGGTTGGAGCTGCCTACGGAGTCCTGGTGCTGGTCTTCCAGAAGGGGCTCGGCGAGTCGCTGTTGGGCTTCCACTCAAATGGAGGAGTCAGCTCCTGGCTGCCGCTCTTCCTGTTCGTGATCCTCTTCGGCCTCTCGATGGACTACCACGTGCTGATCCTCAGCCGGGTCCGCGAGGCGGTCGACAAGGGCATGAGCAGCGACGACGCGGTCCGCACCGGCATCCTCGCTACGGCGGGAACCGTGACCAGCGCGGCGATGGTGATGGTGGCGGTCTTCTCCGTCTTCGCCACCCTCAGCATCATCGACATGAAGGAGATGGGCGTGGGCCTGGCCGTGGCGGTCCTGATCGACGCCACGATCGTCCGGGCGATCCTGCTCCCCGCGGCGATGAAGCTGCTCGGGGACCGCAACTGGTACCTGCCCCGCTCACTCGGTTGGCTGCCCCGCGTCGAGCACGCGGAGCCCGAGCCGGTTGCGGCTCAGGGTTAGGGACGGCGCAACACACGCGACCCCGGCCAATGCGGCCGGGGTCGTTTGCTGTGGCAGCTCGAGGTCGGGTGGGAGCTGGGGGCGACTAAGCCATCTCCACAGGCTTGGGTAGCGCAGATGAAGCGATTCCCTCGAGGCATCCTGGTAATATTGTCAGACAAAACTGGCAGTCTGCCCACTCGTTTCGTCTGGGCTCGCTCCGCGACCAAGCATCGGATATCTCATGAACGCTCTCGCTACGTCATCGAGCATTGTGGCCTTCGCTTCGTGCAGGAGCCGTCCGTTGGGGATCGGTCGGAAGCCAGTGCGCGACTCGTCTTTCTCGGCGATGACACAGAGGGGATCGCGTTGGAGGTGATGGCGGTCGAGCTCGAGGACGAGAGCCTGCTGGTGATCCACGCAATGCCGCTACGCGACCGTTATCGCGAGCAATATGAGGAAGCGAAGAAATGGCAAAGGTGAAAAAGGCGAACAGCACGAATCCCAGAACGAAGTCCGGGGATGAGATCACCCCTGAGATCGCCGACGCCCTCGCCGCCGAGGCAGAGGGCGGCTACGACCTCTCGAAGGCGAAACGCCAACGAGTCGGCCGTCCCTCGCTTGCCGGCGTTGGGCCCTCTCCACGATTGAGCTTTCGCACCACCCCCGACCTCTATCGCGCCGCTCAAGAGCGAGCCAAAGAAGAAGGCCGCTCAGTCAGTGACCTCGCCCGCGAGGCCGTCGCCCGGTACGTGGGCTCGTAGAGCTGCAACTCAGGCCGACGACGGCCGCGTGTTTCGTAGCACCGAGTTTTCGGTTTCGGCACTCTCGGGTCTTGTTGCGTTGTGGCGGGGCGCCGAGGATCGTCAGATGACTCAAAGAAAAAGGACTCCAAGAAAAAGACACGGCCAGATCACCCAGCGCGACACGCCTCACTGGGACCCGCTCCTCAAACTCCTCTCCGACTACCTCGTCGCCGACTTCATGTGGATGCACGAAGTCCAACTGAAAGACGGGACTCCTCTACACGCTTACAAGAACAGAGAAACCAAGTGCTACCTCCATCTGACTCCGGACGGCCGCGCTTTCGAGTACTGCGGAGAGGACAAATACCGGGAAGCAGAGATTTCGCTCATGTTGATGGAGCGGGTACTAGCCTCAGACAGGCTCCGACCGTGCCACGATTGGGCGGATTTCTAGGCGATGAGCCATAGGAGGAAGAAATGATCGAGCGAATTGATGGGATGCCGACGGGGACCGTCGGGCTACGGGCTTCGGGCAAGCTCAGCAAGGACGACTACGCCGGGGTGCTGGAGCCAACGCTTCGCGAGGGGGTCGAGTCGGGGGAACTGCGACTGCTATTCGTCCTTACGGATTTCGACGGCTTGGAGGCCGCCGCGATACCCGAGGACATGAAGACTGGGCTCAAGGCCTGGATTCGCGACCACTCCGCCTGGAAGCGCTTCGCCCTCGTCACCGATGTCGAGTGGGTCGCCAAGGCGATGCACATGTTTACCTGGTTGACGCCCGGCGAAGTGTTGATTCGCGACCTCGAGGGGCTGGAGGAGGCAAAGGCCTGGGTCGCGGGCTGATGTGGGTCCAGCGGGCGATTCGACTGCCGGCGCAGCCGCGCGGCTTTCACCTGGTCACCGGGGAGGTGCTCGATGCCCTCCCTGAGCTCGGCGAGATCTCGACCGGGATCCTCCACCTGCTGATCCAACACACCTCGGCCTCCCTGGCCTTGAGCGAGAACGCCTCGCCGGAGGTGCGGCGGGATTTCGAGGCCTGGTTCGATCGCGCGGTCCCGGAAGGCGCGCCGTACTGGACGCACACCCTCGAGGGCGACGACGACATGCCCGCCCACATCAAGGCGGCGCTGCTGGGCCCGTCGCTGACCCTGCCCCTGAGCGACGGCCGCCCCGCGCTGGGGACCTGGCAGGGCATCTACCTCTGTGAGCACCGCGACAGGGGCGGCCCCCGTTCGCTCGTCGCCACCGCCTGGGGCGACCCCGCCTAGACAGCGCTTTAGGGAGGTTCTCGAAGTTCAGTTCCGAGCCCGACCGTCCTCACATGCGACCGAGTGCTGAGCCCCCAGTTGTCGATTTTCGCGCCGCTTGTTCGTCGTACTGGTAGAGGCGCGGCCAAAATGGAGCCCGCTGAGCAAGACAAGGAGAACCGATGTCCTCGACCGTGCTCTACATGTCGATGTCCCTGGACGGATTCGTCGCTGGTCCCAACGAGAGGCCGAACAACGGCCTCGGCGATGGCGGGCACCGCCTGCACGAGTGGTTCTTCACGGGTGCCGCTACAGATCACTCAGGAGTTCCCGGCCGACCAGCCGGCGTCAACGGCGAGCTGATGGACGAGCTGATGGCAACCGGTGCGGTGGTCGCCGGCCGGGGGACGATCGAGCCCGCCGAAGGCTGGGGCGGCGATCACCACGACGGCGTGCCGATCTTCATCCTCAGCCGCGATCCGCATCCGGCCGAGGAAGCGAGATGGCCGCTGGTGACCTACCTCAGCGACGTCGTCACGGCGATGGCCCGCGCCAAGCAGGCCGCCGGCGAGAAGGACGTGCTGGTCCACGGTGTCGGCACCGCCCAGCTGGCGCTCGCCGCCGGTGTCCTCGATGAGCTGCAGATCCACCTGATCCCGGTCCTGCTCGGCGAGGGCCGCCGCCTCTTCGAGCATCTCGGCACCGATCACATCGAGCTCGAGCCGATCCGGATCGTCGACGGCCCCGGCGTCACCCACCTGCGCTATCGCGTCTGCCGCTGAGCGGCGGCGATCTCCTCATCGGCCCCGAGCTCGGCTGCGTTTCGGTCGAGTTCACGGCGCCGTAATCTCCTGGACGGCCCAGCCGTTGCCGTCCGGGTCGGCGAAGAAGACGAAGCGCCCCCAGGGGAACTCCTGCACCTCGCTCGCCTCGACCCCGCGCTCGAGCAGCTCCGCCCTAGCCGCGGCTGCGTCCTCGACGACCAGCTGCAAGCCCGAGACGCTGCCCGGCTGCATCTGGTGGGCGCCGCTGGTCAGCGCGATCGAGCAGGCCGAGCCGGGCGGGGTCAGCTGTACGAAGCGCAGCTCCTCGCTCACCTGATGATCGTGTTCGGCGAGGAAGCCGACCCGATCGATGTAGAAAGCCTTGGCTCGATCGACGTCGGAGACCGGCACCTGAATCAGCTCCAGCCGCCACCCGGTCTTCGATGCCGTGTTTCCCGCGTCCGTCATTCGCACTCCCTTCGTCGTCCAGGCGTCCTATGATTCTCTCGCCCGGTAAGTTCCTTATCTATTAAGTATCTTAGCAACTAAGAGATATGTCAGCAAGTCCAAAGCGAAAACTGATCGGGGAGCTGATTACCGCCTTTCGCGCCAGCGGCAATCAGGACAGCGCCTTCGAAAACCTCGCTGCCGACCGGCTCGGGGTCAACCACACCGACCTGCACTGCCTCAACGCGATCGAGAATGCCGGCGGCCTCACCGCTGGCGAGTTGGCGGCCGAGGTGGGGCTGACCAGCGGCGCGGTGACCGGCGTCATCGATCGGCTCGAGCGCGCCGGCTTCGCCCGCCGCGTCCCCGACCCAGGCGACCGTCGCCGCGTCAAGGTCGAGGTGACCGCGGAGTTCTACGCTCGCGCCGAGCGAATCTGGGGCCCGTTGGCAGCGGAGTGGGAGGCGTCCTTGGCGAGCCGCTTCACCACCGCCGAGCTGACCCGGATCACCGAGTTCCTGCGCCTCACCAACGAGGTCGGCAAGCGCCACCTCGACCGCTTGGCGGAAGGGAGCTAGTTCCGCCAGGGGCCCTCGCTGCGGGTTGCCCACCTCGCTTGCCTTCAGCGAGAGCGGACGCGGAAGCGGAACAGGGACGGCGAGGGGTCGCGGTTGCCGGCGGCGTCGATCGAGAAGACGCTGAAGGCGTGTCGCCCGGGGGCAACTCGATAACCGCGAGGCGACCGGCAGGGGCGAAACGGCTGGCGGTCGAGGCGGCAGCGGAAGCGCGCTCCTGGCTCGGAAGCCCCGAAGGAAAAGGTGACGAGGCGGCGCTGGCCCGTGGCGAAGAGGAGCGCCTGAGGATGCCGGCGAAGGCTGGTCGCGGGCGGGGTGCGGTCGGGCCGTGGCGGCGGCGGGTCCGACACCGGAGGCCGCTGGACCAGCGGCGGCGCCGGCAGTTCGGGTTCGGGTTCCGGTTCTGGGTCGGGCGGGGTGTCGGGTGGGCGGAAGCTGTTCGATGCACGTTCTTCGACTGACTCGCAGTCGACCGGCGGACCGTCGGTGCCCGCGCTGGCGAAGTCGACCAGGGCCGTATCGAAGCCCTCGCCGCAATCGACGGTCGGATCGGAGTCGCCGGAGTTGGCCAGCAGGAGGTCGTTGCCGGCGCCCGCGAGAAGATTGTCAGAGCCGTCCCTGCCCAGCAGCTGGTTGGGCCCGGAGTCGCCAAGGAGGTTGTCGGCCCCGTTGGTGGCCTCGATGTCCTCGATCGCCTGCAGGCTCGTCAGTTGATCGGTGCTTGGGCAGTGCGCCTCGCCTTGGGGGCCGATCAACCCGGCTCTCTGCTGGGCCATGTCGATCGTCACGCCGGAGCCGAAATTGGCCCAGTTGGCGTTGTCGCGATCGCCGCCGCCGTCGAGGGAGTCGCCGTCGCAGACCGCGTTGGAGATGAAGAGGTCCTCGCCCGCGCCGGCGTGGAGCTGGTCGCCGCCGCCGTTGTTGGGCAGCGCGTCGTCGCGGCCGGCTGCGTTGACGACGTCGTCTCCCGCGCCGTCGACCAGCGCGTCTTCGGTCTCGCCGCCGGTGAGGTTGTCATCTCCTTCGTTTCCCAGGGCGATGACCGAGACGGCTTCGGGCAGGCCGGGGGCGGAGAGGACGTCGTCGCCTGCCAGGCCGCTAAGCAAAATCGAGTCGGGGGCTTCCGGCACGGGGCAGGAGACCGATCCTCCGGATGGAGCGGAGCAGCCCCCCGCGGTGCCGGCTTCGAACTGCCCCTCGCTGCCCGCGGCCAGGGTGAAGGTGACCGCTCCCGATGCGTAGCTCGCCGTCACTCGGTCGGCTTCGTCGCTGCCGGTCAGGTAGACGGCAGGGCCCCCGGGTGCGCCCGGGGCCATGACGCCGACGGCGATCGCGCCGGGATCGCGCAGCTCGATTTCCTCGCCGGAGAAGCTCGCAGTCCTCCGTCGTGACATCGACGCAGCCGTCCCCGTCGGCGCCGCCGTGGGCGACGTCGCCGCCCCCGCCGCCGTCGATCAGGTCCGCGCCACCGCCGCCGTAGAAAGTCTCCGCTCCGGAGGTGCCGACGATGTAGTCGGGGAAGGGGGTGCCGATCACGGTCTCGAAGTCGCCGAAGTCGGTCGCCGGTTCGAGCGGCACGTCGAAGCCGCCGCCGGACGGAGCGGAGCCGTCGTTGGCGAAGTCCTGCCCCAGGTCGACGTAGACGCCGCGTCCCTCGGCGCCCGCCGGGAAGCCAGCGTCGGTGAAGAAGGAGCCCGTGTTGGGGAAGCCGGGCGTCACCCCGGTCGCGAAGCTGAGGGTGTCGCTGCCGCCACCCGAGTCGCCGATCGAGTCGATCGTCGCGTCGCCGCGGGCGAGGTCGCTGCCGCCTTCGCCATCGAGGGAATCGGCGCCGAACCCACCGGAGAGCCGGTCGTCGCCCGGGCCGCCGCGGAGCCGGTCGTCGCCGACCCCGCCGTAGAGCCGGTCGGCCCCTTCGCCGCCGAAGAGGCTGTCGTTGCCGCGCTGGCCGTAGAGCACGTCGTCGCCACCTTCGCCGAAGACGGTGGTGACCGTTCGCGGCAGGCGGATCAGGTCGGCGCAGGGCGTGCCGATAATCGTCGTCCCGACGGTTTCCGGGCCTTCGGCGCAGCTTGGGGCCGCGCCGCCGATGCTTGGGAATACCCCGAAGGCAACGATCAGCGCCGCCACGAGGCTTGCGAGCAGGCGATAGCGCATCTACTTCCAAAGTACCCACCCGGTCCCGCCGCTACTCCGGCGGCCGGTCTTCGCCTCGAGGCGAGTAGGAGCCGGGTGCCAGGGCGCATAGCTAAAGGCGCCCGCAGCCAGGGTCGAGAAGACCTCGAACCCCTCGTCCGAACGGAGACTCGATGAAGTCAGCTCGCCGCCACCTCAGCTACGCCAACGTGATCTCGACGATCTGCCTCTTCATCCTGCTCGGCGGCGGCGCCTACGCGGCCGCCCGGCTGCCGGCCAAGAGCGTCGGCACCGCGCAGCTGAAGACGGGCGCGGTGACCGGGGTCAAGATCAAGGACGGGACGATCACCGGCGCGAAGGTGGACAGCCGCACACTCGGTCCCGTGCCGACGGCGCTCAATGCCGATCGGGCGACGAGCGCGGGCAGCGCCGACCGGGCGTCCCTGGCGACCAGCGCCCTGAGCGCCGACAAAGCCGCCGTCGCGACCAAAGCGAACCTGGCGGCCAACGCCGATCTGCTCGGCGGCAACCCCGCCAGCAGCTTCGTCAGCAACAGCCAGGTCGGCTACATCGACCGGGCTTTCTCCGGCTGCACCCTCTCCGTCTTCTGCGTCTCCGACGTCCTCACAATCGCCGGCGTCACCGTGCGTGCCACCTGCGAGTACAACGGCGGTATCAGCGCGATGATCCTGCGGGTGATCGGCGCCACCCGGACCGGCTATGGCTACACCACCAACAACACCGAAGCTCGCCGCGGACAGTTCGAAGGCGACGGCAACGTCATCCCGACCGCCTCGACCGGGACCGAGGTTGGCGCAACCGGGACGATCGTGGCGCGAACGCCCGCCAGAATCATCACCCTGAGCTTCGACGCCAGCTCGCGGGTACCGACGCCGGGCACGGGCTCCTGCGCGGTGTTCGCCACCGCGCTGGCGGTCTAACGGCCGTCGCGCGGATCGCTCGCCGCCACACTCGTCGGAGTTCCTTTAAACTTTTTGAGCATGTTCGGGCGCTTCAAGCTTGTAGTGATCGTCAGCTCGATGTCTCTGGCGGCCGTTGCGGGCTTTCCCGGGTTGGCCAGCGGGGCAGACCGGCCGGTGACCGGCGACTGGGACGGCAACAACACGACGACGGTCGGCGTCGTTCGCCCTGACTCCGAAAGCAACAACTGGCGTTGGCTACAGCGCAACTCCAATTCCGAAGGCAGTGCGGATACGAACTTCCTCTTCGGCAACAAGAACATCGACACGCCCGTGACGGGTGACTGGGACGGCAACAACACAACGACGATCGGCATCGCACGCCCCGACCCCGAAAGCTACAACTGGATCTGGGGTCTGAGGAATTCCAACGCCGGAGGCTCGGCCGATGCCGAATTCCTCTACGGCAACAAGAACGTCGACAAAGTCGTCACCGGCGACTGGGACGGCAACAACACGACGACGATCGGCATCGTCCGTCCCGACCCCGAAAGCTACAACTGGATCTGGTATCTGAGCAACAAAAACGCCGGGGGCTCTGTCGACGTCGAATTCGCCTTCGGCAACAAGTACGAAGACGTGCCGGTGGTTGGCGACTGGGACGGCAACAACACGACGACGATCGGCGTCGTCCACCCCGACTCTGGCAGCAACAACTGGATCTGGTGCCTCAGCAACAAAAACGCCGGCGGCTCGGTGGACCTTGAATTCCTCTACGGCAACAAGAACGTCGACAAAGTCGTTACCGGCGACTGGGACGGCAACAACACGACGACGATCGGCATCGTCCGCCCCGAATCGGGCAACTGGCGCTGGGTGCTGCGCAACTCGAACTCCGGGGGCACGGCGAGCCTCGACTTTTTCTTCGGCAACGCCGAATAGGCCGGACTGACGCGGAGACGCCCGCCCGGGCCTGTAGAAAGCCTGTGAACAGCAGGCCTGACCGGGGTCTTGCGCCCTACTTCAAGGAGACGAGAATGTCGGTTACGACCAAGGATGATTTGGCAAAGCAGGTTGCCGAGCGGGCCGGCCTCGAGGTCGGCCAGGCGAAGCGCGCCGTGGATGCGACGATCGAGGAGATCACGGCTCAGCTCGCGGCCGGCAACGAGGTCAAATTCACCGGCTTCGGCAAGTTCTCGACCGTCGCCCGACCGGCTCGGGAAGGTCGCAATCCGCAGACCGGAGAGTCAATGCAGATCGCGGCGAAGACGGCGGCGAAGTTCAGCCCCGGAGCGGAACTGAAGAAGGCCGTCAACGGCTGAGGCGCTCTTTCGGGAGGCGGTGGTCTCGCCGCCTCCCGAGTAGTCCTCGGCCGGCCGAGCGGGCTACGAATACGCTCCAGGGGATGCGGCGCTCGTCACTCCTCGCCTCGGCAACTGCGATCGTCGTCCTGATCGTTGCCGCCTCGGCCCCGGCCGCGAGCCCGGAGTCGGGAACGATCGTCACGGTCGAACTCGGATTGAAGGCGAGCAACGGCCTGCAGGCGCAGCTCGAGACCTCGGGCGACGAGACGGTGACGCTCGAGCTCCGGCGCGAGAATCTTCTCGCCAGCTACGAGGTGAAGGGCAAGGTCACCGAGGAGGGCCTGAAAGCCCGGTTCGGTCGCCTCGGCCTGATCGACGTCGCCTTCACACCCACCCGGACGCTGGGCTCCACCGAGCCATCGGAAGGGTGCGCGGGTGAGCCACGGACGGTGCGCGAGGGCATCTTCACCGGGACGATCGACTTCACCGGCGAGCGGGAATACGTGCGGATCGAGGGGCCCCAGGCCGAGGGGTGGATGAGCGTGATCCCCGAATGGCAGTGCCCCGATATCGAAGAGCCGATGCCCTTCGCGGGCGCTGCGGGGCCCTTGGCGCTGGGCTCTCGGAAGAAAAGGGAAGCGGCAACGCTGTACGCCGGTAGTCGTCGTTGCGACTGTGTGTTTGTCGCCGCCGTTCACCGTCGCTACAGGGGAGGGCGGAGCCTCTTCTACCTGGCGCAAGAAGAGCGCCACGAAGGGATGGAGATCATTCGCACAACTCGAGCCAAGGGGGGTCCCACCGCCTTTGACTTCGACCATGTGGCAGGCACCGCGACCGTGCACCCCCCGCCACCATTCAGCGGCCACGCGTCCTTCAGGGCCCGCCCTCATGGCCGCGACCTCTGGCGAAGCACGATCCGGGGACCGCTGCTCGGGGTCGGTTCCGTCAGCCTTTTTGGGCCCGGCTCCGGGGCGATCCTCTACCCCGAAGATCAGCTCGACAACGAGTAGCGGCCTCGTCCGCGTTGCGGACAGCTCAGCAGTCGCCGGCGAGCCCCCGCACCCGGCGGATCTTCTTGCGCAGGGTCGCTATCGACATCTTGTGTCGTTCGGCGGTGTGGGCGAGATTGTGCGTCTGCACCCCGAAGGCCAGCGCGCTCAGCCGCTTCACGGTGGCAACCGACATCGTCGGAGCGGGAACGCCGGCTAGGGCGTCTGGGCCCAGCAGCTCGGCGACCCGCAATCGCAGCCTCACCTCGTCTGGGTGCAGTTCGGTTGCCTTGGCGATCGCTGTTACCCCGTCGAACCGTCCCTCGGCCACGGTCACCCGCTTCAGCTCGCGCAGCACCGGCAGCGGATACACGGGCGGGGCGAGCGGCTCCGGGCCCGCCTCCGAACGCCGGTGAAGTTCCCGCAGCACCGCTCCGAGCACCTCCGGTTCGGCGCGCACGCTCACCGTCTGCCGCCCCGTTCCCACGTCGATCGCTCCCGGTTCAATTGGATCTCCCACCGCGAGCCCGCCGCCACGCACGAGAAACACTTCCCCCAGGCCGCCGGTCCCGATCGGGTTACGGGCGCAACTGGTCATGTTCTGCACCTGGACCGGCGGCGTGCACCCGCCCTCCCCCTCGGGGAACACACATTCTCCGTACGCGAACGACTGGTACCACGTTTCGGTCAAATGCAGGCCAGCGAAGTAGGGGCCGAGCCAGTACAGCTCGGAGTTGCTCAATCTCTCTTCCTGGCCACCCGCCGGAGCGGCTAGAGCCAGCGCGCACAACGCGACGAGGAAAGCGATGCAGCACTTGCGCATGCGGGAGATGCTATTCGCAGTACGGTCAGCTCGATGCGGATCGCCACCTGGAACGTGAACTCGCTGAAGCAGCGGCTGCCGCGACTGCTCCCCTGGCTGGACGAGCGCAATCCGGACGTGGTCTGCCTGCAGGAGACGAAGCTCGCCGACGGCGCCCTGCTCGATCTGCTCGGCGACGAGCTGACGAACCGTGGCTACGAGGTCGCCGTGCACGGCGAGGCGAGCTGGAACGGCGTCGCGATCCTCTCGCGCGCCGGCTTGGAGGATGTCGTCCCGGGCCTGGCGGGTGCCCCTGGCTTCCCGCATCCGGAGGCGCGGGCGCTGTCGGCCACCTGTGGCGGCACCCGCGTGCACTCGATCTATGTGCCGAACGGGCGCGAGCCGGGCTCGGAGCACTACGAGTACAAGCTCGCTTGGCTGGCCGCGCTGCGCGACGCGGTGGCGGCGGGGCCCGAGGCGACGGTCGTCTGCGGCGACGTGAATATCGCCCCGGCCGACGAGGACGTCTTCGACCCGGAGGCCTATGTGGGGCAGACGCACGTGACGCCGCCCGAGCGCGCCGCGCTGGCGGAGCTGCAGGCGCTGGGACTGCGCGACGTCGTCCGCGACCGCTGGCCGGGCGAGCGGGTCTTCACCTACTGGGACTACCGAGCCGGGATGTTCCACCGCGACCTGGGGATGCGAATCGACCTGATCCTCGCCGCCGCGCCGGTGGCCGACCGGGTCCGCGCGGCCTGGGTCGACCGGCAGGCGCGCAAGGGCAAAGGCCCAAGCGACCACGCGCCGGTGATCGCCGACCTCGACGAGGCCCCCGACGGAGACATCGGCCCCGTCGTGCCGCCGCCCTCGGCGCCGGTCACGAAGCGCGGAGCGGTCAAGCTGCCGCAGTCGCCTTAGTCCGCGCTGCGAGGAAAGCTGTACCGTCGCCTCGTGGCCGAGTGGGACGACGTGCGGCGGATCGCCCTGGCCCTGCCTGAGACCAGCGAGCGCCCGGCATACGGAAACACCGCCTGGCGAGTCCGGGACAAGATCTTCGTCTGGGAACGCCCCCTCCGCCCCAAGGAAGCAAGCGACCTCGGCGAGCGCGCCCCCTCAGGCCCGATCCTGGCGGTCCGGGTCGAGGACCTGAGCGTGAAGGAGGCCCTGCTCCAAGCCGACCCCGAGACCTTCTTCACCACCCCGCATTTCGACGGCTACGCCACCGTCCTCATCCGCCTCGACCGAATCTCAGCCGAGGAGCTGAACGAGCTGATCGTCGAAGCCTGGCTCTGCAGAGCCCCGAAACGACTCGCCAAGGAGTACCTCGAGAACGAGGGATGAAGCCGCGAAGGCGCGGCCTCCGTTCCCGTCCCGACGCCGATCAGAGCGCGCGTTTGACCGAATTCTTGTTGCCACCGATGATGCAGCTGGCGGCTTCCTTGAAAGAGGCGCTGATCGTGATCGAAAGGACTTCCTTGGTTATCTTGCCCCGCAGCAGCAGGCTCCGCTTCTTGCCGTGGGAGTCGGTCACGATCACGTCCGCGTCGAATTCCTGTTTGCTCACGGGGATCGAGGAGTTGACCGGGTAGGTTGCATCGACGAAGTTGAGTTCGCCTTCTTCGCAGGCGCCTTTCACGGTCGAGATTACCTTCAGCTTCTTGCCATCAAAGCTGGCGCTCAGCGGCAGGCTCTTGTCGCTGAACTTCCACGGCGCTTTGGCGGTCGGCTTGGCGCTCAGCTTGCAGGCGCGGGTCTTGCAGGTCGCCGAGGCAGAAGCCGTGGTGGTGGGCGCGCTGGCCACTGCCCCAACCGGTGCGGCAAGGGCAACAAGCGCAATGCAGACAGTCAGTAGAACTCTCAACTCTTCTCCCCTTCGATGGGACTGAGACGGCGCACCCTCCACGCCCTTCTCGGAACCTACTTGCTCCATTCGATCTCCGTTCGACGTAGAGACACCAAGTCGAGCCGGCGCGACGGGGAGTTGAGCAAGGCAGTGGCGACTGCCTTCAAGGAGCGTGAAGCCCGACGCGTAGGCACTTCCTCCAATGGAGCTAGGCGGATTCGAACCGCCGACCTCCTGGGTGCGATCCAACGGGGCGAAATCGGAGCGGTAGCTTCAGAAGTCCGCGATTAGCAGGGAATTAGCCGTACTCCGCGACCACTCGGCGCGTCGGCATTTCGCAGCGGATAAGCAGGGATATGCGGCGATATGCAGGGAGTCGGGCACTCCTGGCGAGAAGTGCCCGAAATCTGCGCAGGGCGGTTGGAACGGGTTTTCGCCTCCCAAGGAAGCTTTGGTTGTGGCCCGTCTATCCCAAGGAAAACGCCCAAACCTTGGGATAGACGGGTGGTACCGTTTGATGCCTGATGACTAAGACCGAGCTACATCAGCTTGTGGATGCGCTCCCCGATGAATCGCTGCCCGCCGCAGCGATTTTGCTTCGCCGTGCCCAGGACCCCGTTGCGGCCAAGCTGGACGCCGCTCCTTACGACGACGAGAAGCTGACCAACGAGGATCTTCACGCCGTCAAGGAGGCGCGGAGCGAGGCGGGTGTTTCTTGGTCAGATGCCGAGGCGGAGCTGAACGCTGGCTGAGCCGAGCGGATGGCGGATCGAGATCCGCCCCGCCGCCCTGAAGTCCCTCCGCAAGCTGGGTCGGAAAGACCGCGAGCGCATCAGCTCAGCGATCAGTCAGCTTCCCGACGGCGACATCAAACGTCTTCGCGGACCGGAGCGCCTCTGGAGACTCCGCGTCGGCGAGTGGCGCATCCTCTTCGATCGACGCTCAAAGGAGAGGGTGATCGACATACTCGCGATTCGACCGCGCGGCCGAGCGTACCGGTGAGCACGTTACGACGAGGAGTGCAGCGCAAGCGCTGCGGTCTGAATGTGCCTGTGGAGCCAGGAAACGACGACTACAGGTAGCCGTGAGCGTGCAGGAACCGCCGCAGGGCCGGAATGAACTTGCGTCCGCGGGAGCCTTCGAAATGGGGTTCATTGCCACTGGCGCGACCGCGACTAGTGGCCCGGCGGACGAAGGCGAAGCCCGCCCCACAACGGCCGAGCAGGCAGTAGTCCGCCGCGACCGTGGCAAGCATGCCGCGGCTGTCGTGGGGGCGAATGCGCCGGTAGGAGCGACGCGCCTTGGTGAGGTTCTCCTTGATCTCGCGTGGAAAGCGAGGCGTTACATCGACGATCCGACCCGTCCGGTATTCAGAGATCTGAGGCGGATAGATCGCACAGGCGTAGCAGGAGAAGCGGTAGGCGAGCAGAGTGTCCGTGTCGACGAAGAGCGGGATGCCGTTGTGGCGCAGGTCCTGCAGCAGGTAGATGCCATCGTAGAAATTGTGGGTGGAATCGAGGTAGCGTTCGAGCCCCGCGTCCCACCGGAAGATCTTGGCGAAGGCACAGCAATGAGCGCCAGCGCTGAGGATCGTGAAGACGACCTCGGGTTCCGGCGTCGAATTAAGCTGGACAACGCGCACCGGCTTCGTCGAGTATCCGCCGGGCATCGGCTGCGGCTCGCAGCCTTCACACGGGATCGTCGCGGGCCGGTCGACCACCTTGACGCCGTCGCGCCAGATCTCGACTCGCAGCCCTCGCACTTCACCGTAGGGCCCTTCGTGATAGCTGAAGTTCGCTCCGACCCGCGTTTCGCCGGGAGCGCCGACTGCCGGCGGAGCCCAGAGGGCGGCGGTGGATGCCAAGAGCACCAGTACAAGAACGAAGCCACGCGCGCACATAAATGCGGATCTTAGTTTTCTTGGGTGGCACGTCGAGTATCGGCTCTATCGGCTCCGTCATTGACGAAGGGCCGAATGCGGCCTTCCGCAGGGAAGCAGCCACTTCTGGCGGGTACACCAATGTGTCTGCTCGCCGTCGCTATTGCACCGAGGCGGCGCGGGCGGCGTCTAGGTACCGAAAGCTCTGCGGCGGCTCAAATCCTCGCCAGCGCCGGCGAAGCTCGGCTAGCGATATTTCTTCCCCGAGCCGCTTTGGCTCCGTAAGCCGGATCGCCATCTACGCGTCGATGCACACTGGCAGAGGAGAAGATCCGATGAAACCGCAGGAGGCGCTAGAGACTCTCGTTGATGTACTGGCGGGCGAGCCCAAACTTGCAGTGGCGACGATTGCCAGAGGCGCGCGGAAAGACGATCCGCCGGAGGCGAGGATCCTCAAGCTGGCCGGTGACGCCGAGGGGGAGTTTCGGACCATCATCAATAAGGCGGTTACCGCCAATCTCAACCCTCTCGTTTGGACTCTGAAGAAATTCGATCCCGTCTACAAGCCTGAGCCAGGCGGTGTCGAGATCGAGTGGATCAAGCTCGATCAGGTTGCTGCTGTTTCGCAGGCGACTGACCGCCTTGACAATGTCAGCGGCCTGGCTGGGTTCGACGCATCTGACTCCTCATTTCTAAGGCGGTTGACTTATTGGGGCGCCGCAATCGGGAATAGCGACAACCGCGCCTACTTCTTTCGTCGCTTCTCCTCCTCTTCGGAGCTGAAACGCAAGAGCAAAGCAGCGATGGTGCTGAAGTCGGGCACCTTCCACTTGGTCGAGGAGCGGATCTTCCTCTTTGACCAGGCGATTGATTGCTTTGTGTATGACGAGTACGTCTTCGTACTTCGCAAGAGCGACTTCCGCAGCGTCTTCGAGCAGATGAAAGCGGTATTTGACAAGGCAAAGAATGCGGCGAGCGACCTCCACGGAAAGCTCCCGATTTCGAACTTTTCCGACTTCCAAAACGCTTGTGGCTCGGATTCGCGGCTGGCAGACAAGATGCTTGCCATTCGCAAGCGCGACTACTTTGACGGGCTGAGTTATTCGGTGGTCAAGCCGGTGATCGAAGAGTTCGAACTCGACATCCCGACCATGAAAGGGAAAGGGGGTCAGATCGAACTTGAGTTCCGATCTGCACCCGCCGAGCGCTTCCGCATTCTTCGTCTGTGCGACGACGATTATTTGCGCTCAACGATGACGAAACGGCGCTACGAGGTTAATTCGAAGACCGACCAGGGCTAACAGGCTTCCGCTTCAACATCTTGAGCCGGCGCAATGCCTGTCCAGATCCTTCTCCCTAGGACTGCCGCTGACTGCGACGCGGCTGCGGTAGATGTAGGGGTTGGGAGGCCGTCCTCGTGCAAGGCTTCGAGGTAGGCCTCGATGGCCTCCTTGGCCATCGCAGTGGTTTCCTTGATCGTCTCGCCTTGGGTGGCAACGCTCGGCAACTCGGGAACGAAGACACTGAAGCCGCCTTCGGGCTCGGGCTGCAGCGCAATCTCGTACTCGCGCTCGATGCTCATGTTGTGAAGCTAGCGCGGCCATAGCTCTGCCGTCCCCCAAATTCAAGGCGGGAATCCGCGGCAATCGCCGTTAATCCCTTCGCATCCCCGCGATTTCGGGCACTCGTGCCCGAAATGGAGCGCAAATTCAGCGGCGGTTGGAAAAGTGCTTGAGAAGCCGAAGCCGCCCACGTGCAGGCACTTAAAGCGATGGAGCTAGGCGGATTCGAACCGCCGACCTCCTGGGTGCGATCCAGGCGCTCTGCCAGCTGAGCTATAGCCCCGAGTGCGCGGCTGGGAGGTTCGTCCCAGGGCCCTCGCAAGGGCAAGGATAACCGCATAGGCTTTAGGTTCCCGCTTTGGGACTCCAGCCATGGGCATCCTTGACGAGGCAATCCGAGAGCACCTGGAACTGAAGCGCCAGCACGGCGCGGGCGATTCCGAGCTGCAGCAGCTCGAGGACGAGGCGTTCGGTCAGGCGGAGCGGCCTGGCGACGAGCAGGCGGCGGACCCGCTTGCCGAGGCGCCGACCGAATTCATGGAGCAGCCCGAGGTGGCTGAGGACGAGGGATCGCGGCGCGAGCCGACGATTGCCGACCTGCAGGAGCCGCCACCGCCGGCGGAGGAGCCCGCGCCCACCGAGGTCGAGGTTCCGGCGGAGGAGGCAGCCGCGGCTATCGTCGAGCCCGCGGAGGAGGAACAGCTGGCGGAGGAGGAACAGCCGGCGATGGAGCACGAGATCGTCGCCGATCCCGTCGAGGCCGCAGCTCCGGACGACGAGCCCGAGCCCGCCGGCCACTCCACCGAAGAGCGCCAGGCGATCGCCGAGCAGCCGACCGAAATGTTCGACGTCGAGCAGGAGCTGGGCGGCCCGCCCAACCCCACCGACGAGGAGATCGTCGAAGAGGAGATCGCCGAGCCACGCCTCGCCCCGACCGACCCGCTTGCCGGCCTCGAGGAGACCGAAGAGGCCGAGGTCAGCGTCCAGGGTCCGGCCCCCGACGACGATGACGAGTACGACGATGAGGACGATGCCTTCTGGAACGAGCAGCGCCTCTCCGACGAACTCGACCAGGCGCTGGAGGCGCCGCGCGATCCTGAGCCGGAGCTCGAGGTCGAAGAAGTCGCCCAGCCCGCCGACGAGCCGGAGCCGGAGCTCGAGGAGGCAGCCGAGCCTGAGTCCGGGGAACACGACGAGCCCGAGGCGGTGGAGGAGCCAGAGCCCGTTGCCGAAGCCGAGCCTGCGGCGCCTCGCCGCGACGAGGACGTGCTCGAGGAGACCCCCGACTTCCTCGAGGAGAGCCCCGAGGACGACCAGCTCTGGTTCGAGCAGAAGCCGCCCAAGGACTTCGACTTCGACGACTGAGTCACGTCGCGGTTCTGTCGCAGTTTCGTTTCTTTCTGCGTGCCCCAAATGATGCGGTCGCAGATACGGTCGGCGTCAATGGCGCTGCTGAAGCGGAAGGGAGATCTGGCTGAGCTCAAGGTCGCCGCAGACCTTCTAGATCGTGGCTGTCAGCTCTCCATTCCTTTTGGAGAGGATTGCGACTACGACCTGATTGCCGACTCAGGCCCTGTGCTGCATCGGATTCAGGTCAAGTACACCGAATCCAACGGCGAGATCATCTTGATCCGATGCCGATCGCACTCTTTGACCAAAGGCAAGATTCGCGACACAAAGCACTACACAGCTGAGACTGTGGATTGGATCGCGGTTTACGACCGAACGACGGACCGTTGCTACTACTGCCCCTCAAGTGAGCTCGGCTCGGGTCGGTGCGAGCTGAGCCTGCGGCTCGTTGCTGCTCGCAACGGACAGAGGATCGGTGTTCGAAACGCCGAGGACTACACCGAGCCAGATCTAAGTCGGGATCCGCGAGTGGAGCCAGCCGGGATCGAACCGGCGACCTCGGCGTTGCAAACGCCGCGCTCTGCCAGCTGAGCTATGGCCCCGCTCCTCAATTGTAGGCGGGTGGGGCACAGCTCGAAGCAGCGTGCCGACTCAGCCGTTCGGCTCGGACCCCGGTAGGTCCGTCGTCCCCGGCTCGGCCGGGAAGGAGCCGCTGGCGTCGGCGGCCATGACGACGCCGCGTCGCAGCAGCTCGCGTGTGGTCGTCTCGGCGTCGTCGCGGGCCCGTGCCTCGTCGATCTCGTAGCGGGCCCGCAGGGCGCTGGCCGCGTCGGCCAGCGTTCCGCCGTCGAGCGCGTCCATCACCACGCCGCCCGACTCGTTCAGCCGCAGATAGGTCCCGTCCCCGGCCAGCCGCACGAACCGCTGCTCCTCGCTCCCGGTCCAGCGCAGCGGCGCGTGCTTGTAACGCCGCCGCCCGGCCAGGTCTCGGACCTTCTCCCGGGCCTCCCGAAGCTCCTTAGCTGGATCCACTGGCTTTGGCGGCGTCGGTTCCGGTACCGGCGCCTCTCGACCGCCGGGTCGTTGGCGGTTGTCCGTCCCTGAGAGAGACGTCGGGTCCGCCTCGGCGGAACCTCCCCGCTGTTGTTCCGCCGAGGCGGACCCGACGTCTCCCCCGGCTGGGGGGCCACCAACCACGGTCACCTCGTCATCCAGATAAGCCACCAGCTCCGACTTAGCCAAATCCCCGGGCCGCTTCATCGAGTCGGCCCAGCGATTGATCCGCTCGTCGTCCCACCCTTCGCGTATCGCCACCCAGCAAGTCTCGACGCCGTCGCGGATCGCGTTGCCGAAGGTGAAGGGCCGCAGCGAGTCGGGGCGCACGTCGCCGTTGGGTCGCACCAGGAAACTGCCCGGCGCCGCCCGGCCCTGCAGGCTGACGCCGCCACCGGTACCGGGTTGCACCAGGATCTTCATCGCTTTGCCGTGGCGGCGGCGAAAGGCCTCGGCCGCCTGGTCGAGGTCTCCCTTCGAGATCCGCCAGTCGCCGCCGCGTGCCGCCGCGCCGGTGACGATCACCGGCGTTGCCCGCACCCAGGGCACTCCCAGTGCCCACATCTGCTCGAGGAAGTCGGGGAAACCGGCGGCGTTGTCCGGCGTCACCACGTGCACCACGCAGACGCCGACTCCAGCGCCGAGCAGCCGGTCAATGCCCTCGATTGCGCGCCGCCAGCTCCCTGGCACGCCGCGCGAACCGTCGTGCAGGCCGGCCCGTGCGCCGTCGAGCGAGACGTGGGCGGTGACCCCGCGCAGGGCGCCCAGCCGGCTGGCCACCTCCTCGTCGACGAACCAGCCATTGGTGTTCAGCGTCACGCCGACGCCGGCCGCGCTCAGCGTCTCGATCAGGCCCAGGGTCAGATCCTTGCGCAGGAACGGCTCGCCACCGGTCACCACCGCCTCGACGATGCCGAGCTCGAGCGACTGGCGCACGACCTCGCGCCACTGTTCGTCGCTCAGCTCCGGCGTCCGCTGCAGCGTCTGGCGGGGCGAGTCGGTGTAACAGAAGCCGCAGCGCAGGTTGCAGGCGTAGGTGATCTCGAGCTTCGCCCCGATCGGCCGCTCGGGTGCGGCAACGAGGGTGCGCGGCGGGCGCCGGCCGAGGCGCCAGAGCAGCCGGCCGAAGGTGAAGCTCTCCTCGCGCCTGCGCATCTCAGCTCACCGGGCGACCGCGTCGACTGGGCCGCCCGGATGACACTTCCCTCTAGGTGCCGATCGGCAAGCTGTTGCCGGGCGCGGTGCTGATCGGAGCGCCGTCGCTCTCGATCTCCTCGACGCTGGGGGCCTCGTACGGAGTCTGGGGCTCGCTCATGCTCACCTCAGTCAACCTGGATGCTGGCGCCGGCAGCAGTCGTGATCGGGTAGCCGCCGGTGTCGATCTCCTCGACGCTGGGGGCTTCGTAAGACTCGGGACGCGTATCGCTCATCTCTCCCCTTCTGTGGTGTAACCCTGCGGGGAGTCTAGCCACGAATGGGCATCGAGTCGAGAAACCTTTCGCGTACCAGGGGTAGCGCCGCGAGATCGTCAGGCAGCGAGATGCGCAGGGCGGGGACGGAGCCGAGAAGCGCCGCGAGCCGCTGAAACGCGGCAGCGATTGAGCCGCGCCCGCCGCTGTGGATGAGGTTGGGGGTGAGCAGGGCCAGGGCGCGGGCGGGCGCTAGCGGCTCGACCACGAACTCGTCCCCGCGCTCGCCCAGCAGGACCACCGCCGCGAGCGGACAGGGGCCGGGCTCTCCCGCCCCGGGGTCCTCGACCAGCACCGGGCGCTCCCGCCCGCTACCGGGTCCGCGCACGCGCACGCCGCGCGCACCGGGGTGGGCGACCGGTCCGGCCTCGCCCAGCTCGATCGCGACTCCGTCCTCGCCGAGCACCCGGTAGCCGCCCTCTCCCAGCGCCCGCGCCAGCGTCGACTTGCCGCGCAGCGAGGGGCCGCAGAAGACGATCGCGGCGCCGGCCGCCTCAACCGCCGCCGCGTGCAGGGCGAGATCGCCCCGCAGCGAGAGCAGCGTGCAGATCGCCGAGGAGGCGAGGCGGTGCTCGAGCAGCTCGGCGTCGCCATCGCTCGCGTCGACGGCGATCCGTCCGCCGCCGGGCTCGAGCAGGAAGGAACCGGTCGGCGGCATCTGCAGCAGGCAGCCACCGTCCTCGAGCTCGTAGGAGGCGAACCAGCGCCGGCCGTCGGCATCGACCAGCGAGCCGGCGGGCTCCCCAGCGGGTGCGACGAGCGGCTCCGCGGCCGTCTCGATCAGCAGCTCACCGCGCGTCCCCGCCGCCGAATTGAGCCGACGCAGCGGCAAATCGCTCTTAACCTCGAATCCATAGAGGCTGGCCATGCGGTCTTAGGGTATGGATCGATGACTGGAGCCACGGCGATCGAAGCCGAGACAACGCTGCGCCGCACGGATCGTGCCGTGCACGGTGACCTGCCCGAGGAGACGGTCCTGCTCGACGTCGACGCCGGCACTGCGGTGCGGCTCAACTCCACCGGCGCCTGGATCTGGGAGCAGCTGGAGCAGCCGCGCCAGGTCAGCGAGCTGGCCAGCGGCTTGGCGGCGCGCTTCGAGATCGACGAGGGCCGGGCGCTCGGCGACGTCGTCGCCTTTGCCCGCGAGATGGCGCGCCGCGATCTCCTAGCGGCGTCCTGACCGGCGCATATCGGCGTCCTCGGTCGCTTGCGTGCGGAAGCACGCGGCGCTCCCTGCGTCCTTGATCTGCTTGGTCAGGACGCCGCTAGGGGAAGGTTTTGATCTGCGTGATAGCTCGACCGCACCAGCGGACCCGACGCGACCGACTCGAAGCCGAGCTCGTACGCCGCCTTCTCCAGCGCCGCGAACTCCTCCGGGTGCCAGTAGCGCACCACCGGCAGGTGGTTCTCGGTCGGGCGCAGGTACTGGCCCACGGTCAGCACCTGGACGCGGTGCTCGCGCAGGATGCCGAAGGTCTCGACCATCTCCTCGAAGCTCTCGCCCAGCCCGACCATCAGCCCCGACTTGGTGACGACGTCGGCGCCGCCCATCTCCTTGGCCATCTTCAGCACCCGGGCCGAGCGCAGGAATTTGGAGCCGCGCCGGGCCACCGGGTAGAGACGCGGCACCGTCTCGACGTTGTGGTTGAAGACGTCGGGGCGCTCGTGGATCACCTTGGCCAACGGCATCTCCTGGCCGCGGAAGTCGGGGGTGAGGATCTCGACCTTGCAGCCCGGCGCCTGCATGCGGATCGAGCGGATCACGCCGACGAAGGCGCTGGCCCCGTAGTCGGGCAGGTCGTCGCGGTCGACCGAGGTGACGACCGCGTGGCGCAGGCCCATCTTCTTCACCTGGTTGGCGACGCGCAGCGGCTCCAGCGGGTCGTTCCAGGTCGGCACGCCCGTCTTCACGTTGCAGAAGCCGCAGCGGCGGGTGCAGACGTCGCCGAGGATCATGAAGGTGGCGGTGCCGCGCTCCCAGCACTCGCCGACGTTGGGGCAGTTGGCCTCCTCGCAGACGGTGTGCAGGTTGTCGCTGCCGATCATCGACTTCAGCCGCCGATAGGTTGGCCCGCCCGGCGCCGGCACCTTCAGCCAGGGCGGCTTGCGGGCGCGGCGGAAGGGAACCGTGTCGGCGCTCTCAGCCGCCGTCCCGCCCGGCTTGGCGCGGGAACGGGTTACGTGGACGCGCTCCGCGACGCCAGCAGTTTTCGAGACTGCCCCGTTCAACTGCTCGGGCGCTGTGGCTCGGTCTGCGGTCGACTCGCTCATGCGACTCCGAGCCTAGCGTTGTCGAGACCCAGCTCGGCAGGGGTGGCCGCGGTCGGCTCGCGCTCGTAGACCTCCGCGTAACGCGCGGCGACCGTCTCGGCGAAGGCCGAGACATCCTGCTCGGCGCCGAGCTCGCGGCTGAGCGAGCTGACCTGGCAGCCCTCGATCCCGCAGGGCACGACCCACTCGAACGGCTGCAGGTCGTTGCTGACGTTGACCGAGAGGCCGTGCGTGGTGATGCCGCGGCTGACGTGGACGCCGATCGAGCCGATCTTGCGCGCCTCGCTCACCTGTGGCCCGATGCCGTCCGATTTCTGCACGCGCTCGGCCGGCCGGACGGTGCTGCCGGGGGTTTCGCCCTCGGTCCAGACCCCGGTCAGGCCATCGATCGTCTGGGCGGCGACGCCGTGCTCGGCGAGCGCCGAGATCGCCACCTGCTCCAGCCGCCGCACGTACTCGTGGACGTCGTCGTCATAGGGGCGTAGGTCGACGATCGGGTAGGCGACCAACTGTCCCGGCCCGTGGTAGGTGACGCGGCCGCCGCGATCGGTGTCGCGCAGCTCGATTCCCTGCATCTCGTACCACTCGTCCGCCATCGGCAACTCCTCCGGGGTGGAGCGGCGCCCGCGGGTGTAGACCGGCGGGTGCTCGAGCAGCATCAGCACGTCGGGGATCGAGCCGTCCTCACGCGCATCGCGCAACCAGCGCTGGGCGACAAGGGCCTCGTCATAGGGGACCAGGCCGCAGCGGACAACCAGGACTTCTGCACTCATCCTCGAAATCGTTGCATGGCGCAGCTTTATCCTTTGCGCCGCTCCCCATGGTCCAGTCGAAGGCCCTCCGACCAGACTGGCTTCCGGCCGTCGCCCTCAGTTCCCTGCTCGCCCTGGCGATGCTGGTGTGGAACCCGCAGGTAGGCGATCTCGCGGCCCAGGTCTTCCGCGCGGAGCTCTTCCAGCGTGCCGGCCTCTCGATCTGGAACGGCAGCTGGTACGGCGGCCACTACACCCTCACCTACAGCTTCCTTTTCCCGCCGCTTGCCTCGCTGCTGGGGCCGCAACTGGTGGGGACGATCTCCGTTGTCGCCTCGTCGTACTTCTTCGATCGCCTCGTCCGCGACCGCTGGGGCGAGCGCGCCCGCTGGGCGACGCTCTGGTTCGCCGCCGGCGTGGTCACGCTGCTCGCCGACGGCCAGCTCACCTTTGCCCTCGGCGTCGTCTTCGGTCTGGCCGCGCTGCGCTGCCTGCAGCTCGGCCGCGACAAGCTGGCCTTTGCCGCCGCGGCCGCTTGCGCGCTTTCCAGCCCGGTTGCCGCTGCCTTCCTTGCCGGAGTGATCCTGATCGGGGCGCTGGAGCGGGGCAGGCCGGTGAACCGGATTGCCGTCGGCGCCGCGGCGATCGCGCTTGGCCTCGTCCTCTTGCCCAACCTCGCCTTCCCCGAATCGGGCCAGTTCCCCTTTGCCTTCTCCTCCTACTTGGCGATCCCGCTTTGGTGCGGTGGGGTGCTGTTCGTCACCCGCGGCCTCGGCGAGCAGGAGCGCCAGCTGCGCTGGGCCCTGATCGGCTACGTGGTGGTGGCGACCCTGCTGCTGCTGGCGCCCAATCCGATGGGCGGCAACGCTGTCCGCCTCGGCGCCCTCTTCGGCGGGCCCGTGCTGGCCGCGGTGATGCTGGCGCGGCGGCCGCGCCTCGACGCGTTCTCGGTCGTCGTCCTCTCGCTGGCGCTGGCCGGCGGGCTTTACTGGCAAGTGACGGCGAGCGTCAGCCAGATCGCCCGCAGCGTCGGGGACCCCTCGACCTCGCGCGAGTACTTCCAGCCCGCGGCCCAGTGGCTGCGGGCCCACGGCGGCACCGGCGTGCGGGTTGAGGTCCCGCCAACCGCGAACCACTGGGAGTCGGCCTACCTGGCGAGCCAGTTCGAGCTCGCCCGCGGCTGGCTGCGCCAGCTCGACACGACCCGCGACGACATCTTCTACGACGACGAGGGCCAGCTCACCTCCGAGACCTACCGGCGCTGGCTGCACCGCAACGCGATCTCCTACGTCGCCCTGCCCGACGCCCCCCTCGACTACTCCTCGGTGGCGGAGCGCCGCTTGATCCTCGGCGCACCGCCCTACCTGGACCTGCGCTGGAGCTCGCCCCACTGGCGGATCTACGCGGTGCAGAATCCCGAGCCCCTGGTCGAGCCGATGGGGGAGGCGGCGGCCCGCACCCTCTGGGTGGGGCGGCAGAGCTTCGGCCTCGAGGTCACCCGCCCGGGCGACTTCCTCGTCCGCGTCAACTTCACCCCCTATTGGTCGATCTCCCGCGGTGCCGGCTGCCTGCTCCGCCATGGTGACTGGACGCTCGCCCACGCCTCGCACCCCGGCATCCTCCGCGTCTCCGCCGACTTTTCGCTGGGCCGCGCCTGGAACGCGGTGACGGGCGCCCGCAAGACTTGCTAAAGAGAACTGAAGCGAGAGTTGACCCACCTATAGGTGGGTCAACTCTCGCTTCGTTGTCAGAGCGCCAGGGAAAGAGGCTCTTCGAGCAGCGAGCGCACCCGGGCGAGGAATTCCGCGGCGGGAGCGCCGTAGAGGATGCGGTGGTCGCAGGCGAGGTTGACCCGCATCAGGTGGGCCGTGGTGGTCTGGCCATCGCGGACGACGGGACGCTCGCTGATCACGCCGACGGCGAGGATCGCCGCCTGCGGTGGGTTGATCACGGCGGCGAAGCTGTCGATCCCGAACATCCCCAGATTGGAGACGGTGAAGGTGGCGCCGGAGAGCTCCGGCGGGGTGATCTGCCCGTCGCGCACCCGCTGCGCCAGCGCCCGCGAGTCACCGGCGATCTGCCGCAGGTTCTTCAGGTCCGCATCGAAGATCGTCGGCACCACCAGCGCATCGCGAGCGGCCACCGCGACGCCGACGTTGACCCGCGAGTAGAGCTCGAAGCGCCCGTCCCGATATGCCCCGTTGGCCCGCGGGTGCTCCCGCAGCGCCAGCGCACACGCCTTCACCGCCATGTCGTTGAACGAGGGGACCACGTCACCCTCCTTCGCCCCAGCTTTGATCTGACCCCGCGCCGCAACCAGCCGGCTCATGTCGATCTCCGCCTCGAGATAAAAGTGAGGAGCCGTCGCCTTCGACTCCGACATCCGCCGCGCCACCGTCGACTGCAGCTTCGACGGGTCTTCGTAGCTGACGGTCCCCTTGGCGGTTTCGGGACCAGGCGCCGAGGCTGCGGGGGCGCCGGCTGGGGGCCGAGCGGTCGCAGGTTCAAATCCTGTCTCCCCGGTAACCGCAGAGGTCCCCGGTTCAGATCCGGGCGCCCCGGCCTGCTCCGAAGCGCTCGCACCCTCGGCCTTCTCCACATCGGCCTTGACGATGCGCCCGCCAGGCCCGGAGCCTTCGAGCGTCGTCAGATCGAGCCCTTTCTCCTTGGCAATCCGCCGCGCCACCGGCGACGCCTTCGGACGCTCGCCTCCGCCGTTGGACGCCGGGGCCGCATTGATCGCTACGTCCGCGGGTGGCGCCGTAGGGGGGACCGCCCCCGAGGAAGCTTTAGCTACCGCAGGGGGCGGTGGGTCCCCTACGGCGACAGGACCCGCGGATGAAGCGGTCGATCCCTCGCCGTCCTGATTGAGAGCCTCCGAATCGCCGCCGACCCGAGCAATCGGAGTCCCAATGGCCACGGTCTCACCCTCCTGCACCAAGATCTCGGAGAGCGTCCCGGCCACATCGCTTTCGTAGGCCATGTTTGCCTTGTCGGTCTCGATCTCCACCAGCTCGTCCCCGACCGCGACGTCGTCCCCGACCTGCTTCAGCCACTGCAGGATCGTCCCCTCCTCCATGGAGTCGGACAACCTGGGCATCACGATCTCCGGCATGGCGTCCCTTCGTGGGGTTTCTCGCGGGGGGTGGCGCCGAATGGGGGGACCACCCCCGAGGAAGCTTTAGCTACCGCAGGGGGTGGTGGGCCCCATTCGGCGACAGGACCCGCCACGCTGAAGCCGCTCACAGCGACCCCTCCAGCGCGGCCAATGCCGCCTTCACCACATGCTCCTCATGCGGAATCGCCGCCTGCTCCAGACGCCGCGAGTAGGGCATGTGCACGTCGGCTCCGGTGACGCGCTGCACCGGCGCGTCGAGGTGGTCGAAGGCCTGCTCGGTGATCAGCGTCGCCAGGTTGGCGCCGACTCCGCCGTGCGGCCAACCCTCCTCGACGATCACCGCTCGGTTGGTCTTGCGCACCGAGGCGAGGATCGTGTCGAGGTCGAGCGGGCGCAGGGTGCGGGGGTCGATCACCTCGGCCTCGACGCCGTGCTTGTCCGCCAGCGTCTCGGCCGCGTCCGCGGCCGTGTGGGCCATTTTGAGGATGCCGACGATCGTCACGTCGCTGCCCTCGCGCCGTACCGCGGCCTCGCCGAAGCGCAGCACCTCGCCGTCGTCGGGCACCTCGCCGCGCGCTCCGTAGAGGCTCTCGTGCTCGATGAAGATCACCGGGTTGTCGTCGCGAATCGCCGTCTTCAGCAGGGCCTTGCCGTCGGCGGGCGTCGAGGGGCAGGCGACGAGCAGTCCCGGCACCTGCAGGAAGAGCGCCTCGAAGCTGTGCGAGTGGGTGGGGCCGAGCTGGTGACCGCCGCCGCCCGGCATCCGCACCACTATCGGCACCCGCGCCTGGCCGTTGAACATGTAGGGGATCGCGGCGGCGTGGTTGACGATCTGGTCGAGTGCGAGCAACGAGAAGTTGACCGTCATCAGCTCGACGATCGGCCGCAGCCCGCCCATCGCCGCGCCCACGCCCGCGCCGACGATCGTGTTCTCGGAGATCGGCGTATCGCGCACGCGGCGCTCACCGAACTCGTCGAGCAGCCCTTCGGTCACCTTGAAGGCGCCCTGGAAGACGGCGACGTCCTCGCCCATCACCAGCACCGCCTCGTCGCGGCGCATCTCCTCCGCCATCGCGTCGCGCAGGGCCTCGCGCATGCGCAGCTCCGCCATCAGTCCGTCGCCTCCTCGATCTCGCCGGCGACCTCGGGCTCGACGCCCTCCTGGGCGTCGCCGTGCGTCGCCGGGTTGGGGCGCGGCCCGTCGTCCTGCGCCGCGTAGGCGGCTCCAGCTTCAGCCAGCTCGCGGGCGGCGTCGGGCATGTTGCTCTCGCGCTCGCCGCGGTGCGGCTCTGGGCTGCGCTCGTCGACCGCGTACCAGCCCTCGTCGCCACCGAGCACGTAGAGGTTCTCGTAGAGCGTGTCGAGCGCCGGCTCGGGCGAGGCCTCGGCGAACTCGACCGCCGCCAACACTGTCTCCTCGGCCTTGTCACGCACCTCCTGCAGCTCGCGCTCGCCCAGCACGCCGGCCTCGACGCAGCGCCGCCCGAAGCTCTCGATCGGGTCGCGCTCGCGCCACTCCTCGACCTCCTCGCGCTCGCGGTAGACCTCCGGGTCGGCGGCGGAGTGGCCGCGGTAGCGATAGGTGAAGGCCTCGATCAGGGTCGGGCGCCGCTCCTCGCCCGCCAGCCGCACGCCCTCGGCGACGCTCTCGCGCACCGCCAACACGTCCATGCCGTCGATCCTCCGGCCGGGGATGCCGTAGCCCTCGGCCTTCTTCGAGAGATCGGTCTGGGCCGAGTGACGCTCGACCGAGGTACCCATCCCGTAGAGGTTGTTCTCGACCAGGAAGAGAATCGGCAGGCTCCAGAGGGCCGCCAGGTTCATCGTCTCGCCGAAGTTGCCGGCGTTGGAGGCGCCGTCGCCGAACATGCAGACGGTGACCGCGTCTTCGCCCTTGAAGTCGGAGGAGAGCGCCAGGCCGGCGGCGATCGGCAGGTTGCCGCCGACGATCCCGTAGCCGCCCATGAAGCGGCGCTCGGCGTCGAAGATGTGCATCGAGCCGCCGCGGCCGCCGCTGGTCCCGTCGACGCGGCCGAAGAGCTCCGCCATCACCCGCTTGGGGTCGGTGCCGCGGGCGATCGCGTGGCCGTGGGTGCGGTAGGTGCCGATCAGGTAGTCCTCCTCGCGCATCACCGAGGTGGTGCCGACGATCGTCGCCTCCTCGCCGATCGCCAGGTGGAGGAAGCCACCGGCTTTGGCCCGCTGATACTGGCGCCCCGCCTCCTCCTCGAAGCGGCGGATCAGCGCCATGCGGGCGAGGAGCTCGTACGAGGTGGTGGCGTCAGGCAAATCTGCCATTGAGGCCACCTTAGCTAGCCGCGGCGACCGCCTGCTCGACTTGGTCGTCCCCCCAGAAGACCTCGTCGCCCACGACCAGGGAGGGGACGCCGCTCACGCCCCGCCCGGCGGCGGAATCCGTGGCCTCGCGCAGGGCGTTCTTGACGTGTTCGGTCTCGACCGCCTTGAGTAGAGCCTTGGGGTGCAGCTCGCAGCCGGCGGCGGCGATCAGCACGTTGTCGGGCTCGCTGAGGTCGCGCCCGGCGACGAAGGCCTGGCGGAAGGCGGCGAGGGCGAAGGAAACGGTGCGCCCGGTCTGCTTGGCGAAGGTCGCCGCCCGCATCGCCATCAGCATGTTGCCCGGCCACGGCTGCGGCCAGACCAGCGGCGGCAGCCCGTACTCGGCGGCCCGTCGTTCGACCTCGGCCATTCCCGCCTCGCGCTCAGCACCATTGCCCCACGAGTCGCGCTCGAAATGCCGGAACAGGCCGCCGAGCAAAATTGGCTGCCACTCCGGCTGCTCCAAACCCGCTTCGGTGAAGAGCGCGCTGACCCGCTCCGCGGTCAGGTACGCGTAGGGCGAACCGAGGTCGAAGTAGAAGGTCGCGCGGGGGGAGGGATCGGCCACGGCAAGACCTTATGCGCAGGTGCACCGACCGCTGCGTGAGGAGTCTCATGGTAATTTCAATGCTCATGAAGAAGCGCATGAAAATCAGCAAGGGGGGCCAGGTCTCGATTCCGGCACCTATCCGCAAGCGCTGGGGGACGACGACCGTGACACTCGAGGACCGCGGGGAGGAGATCGTCCTCAAGCCCGTTCCAGACGACCCGATCGCCGCCGCCGCCGGGGCGTTCGCGGGCGGACCGAAGATCAACTGGGAGAAGGTCATCCGAGAGGAACGCGAGGCCGAAGCGGAAGCCTACGAGCGCAAGCACGGCCTGTGACCTTCCTCGATGCCAGCGCCCTAATCGCTGTGATTCAAGGCGAGCCGGCGATGAAACGGGTGTTGGCGATTCTTCGCGAAGGAACAGCGGCAATGACGGCTACCAACGTCACCGAGGTGTTTGACGTGGTTGCCCGGAAGGCTGGTATCGGCCACGCGCGCATCGCTGACGTGGTCGAACCTCTATTCGAGGGACCCCTTGCACTTATCGCCGTTGATCTGGGACTTGCGCGCCGTGCGGCCGAAATTCGAACCGAGCACTACCACCGCAAGCGACGCTCGCTGTCTCTTGCCGATGCCACGCTGCTTGCCGCCCCGCGCCCAGGAGACAAGATCGCAAGCTCCGACTCCGATGTGCTCGCGGTAGCCGCCGAGCTCGGCATCGAGACGATCGAACTGCCGCCCAGCTCAGGCTGACGCGACCGCTGGCTGCTCAGGCGTGGATGGCCCGGCCATCGACCGCCCGTGCTGCTTCGGGAATCGCCTCGGAGATCGTCGGGTGGGGGTGGACGATCTGGGCCAGCTCCTGGTAGCCGCCCTCCAGCGCCATCGTCGCGATCAGCTCGGCGATCATGTCGCAGGCGCGGTTGCCGACGATGTGGGCACCGAGCAGCTCGCCGTACTTGGAGTCGACGACGAGCTTGACCAGGCCGTCTTTGTCGTCGTAGACGGTCGCCCCGCCGACGCCGCCGAGCTTCTGCTTGCCGACCTTGACGTCGTGCCCGGCCTCCTTCGCCGCTGCCTCGGTGAGGCCGACGCTGGCGACCTGGGGGTGGCAGAAGGTGGCACCGGCGACGAGGTTCTGGTCGACCGGGTGGGCCGGTTCGCCGGCCGCGTGCTCGACCGCGACGACGCCCTCCTCGGAGGCCTTGTGGGCCAGCGCCTTGGCGTTGACCAGGTCGCCGATCGCGTAGACCTTGGGGTTCGAGGTTCGGTTGTACTCGTCGACCTTGACCTTGCCCTTGTCGGTCAGCTCGACGCCGGCGCCCTCGAGGCCGAGCCCCTCGACGTCGGGTGCGCGGCCGCCGGCGATGCACAGGTAGTCGACCTCGACCGTCTCCTCGCCGTAGCTGAGCTTGACCGAGCTATCGCCCGCCTCGATGTCGCTGACCGGCGTGCCGGTGGAGATCGTCACGTTCTGCTTCTTGAAGGCGCGCTCGACCACGCGGGCCATGTCCTTGTCCTCGGCGGGGAGGATCTGGTCGAGCATCTCGATCAGACTCACCTCGGTGCCGAAGCGGCCGTAGGCGGAGGCGATCTCGCAGCCCGAGGCGCCGGCGCCGGCGACGGCGATCTTCTTGGGCTGCTCGGGCAGCGACCAGGCGCCCCAGGTGTCGACGACGCGGCCGCCGAACTCGACCCCGGGGATCGGTTGCGCGACCGAGCCGGTGGCGAGCACGACCGTGGCCGCCTCGTAGACCTCGTCGTCGACCTTGACGTTGCCCTCGGGCGTAAGCGAGCCCGAGCCCTCGATCTGCGTGATCTTGTTCTTGTCCCAGAGCATCTTCACCCCGCTGGAGAGCGACTCCGAGACCGAGGCGCGACGCTTGCCCAGCGCCTCCCAGTCGATCGAGACGTCCTTGGCGACGACGCCGAGCTCCGCCCCCTCGCGCGCCTGCTCGTAGATCTCCGCCGTGCGCAACACGGTCTTGGCCGGAATGCAGGCGTAATTGAGGCAGCGGCCGCCGGCCTTGTCGCGCTCGACGACAGCCGTTTTCTTGCCCAGCTGGGCGGCGCGGATCGCGGCCACATAGCCGCCCGGGCCCCCGCCGATGACGATCACGTCGTAAGAATCTGCCACTGCACTCCAGCCTATAGAAGCCGCGTTCCGGTGCGCCTTATGTACCCGTGGGGAGCAAAAAGCGCACCGGAACGATCAGCTCACTCGCGGGTCGGCATCTGGATCCGCGCCATCGCCTTGACCATGAAGTAGAAGAAGCTGCCGGCGACGGCGAGCAGGGCGAGCGTGGCGAGAACCTGGGTCACGGTTGCCGCCTGCAGAGCGAGGCCGTAGACGGCGCTGAAGATGAGGAAGACGAGGACGAGCTGGAAGCCGAGCACGGCCCAGTAGCGGGCTCGCCACATCCCCCAGGCCATCAGCCCCATCAGCAGGGCCGGCGCCAGCACCTGGATGAAGCGCGGTTTCTCGCCGTTGACCTCGGTGCCGAGGAGGTAGCTGACGACGATCGAGAGCGCGACCAGGGCGGAGACGACGGCGCCGATCGTCACCACCAGCGGCCGTTCTCCCTCGGCCAGCGGCTCGAGCTCTTCGCGGGCCGCCTGGTTGCGCTCCTCGGCCTTCGCGTAGCCGCGCTCCATTCGCTCACGGGGCGAGGGAGGGGCGCCGCGCTGCTTGCGCTTGCGCGGATGATCAGCCACCGGGAGCGACCTCGCCGGTTGAGGAAAAGGCCCTGCGCAGCTCTTCGGCGGCGGCAGCCGGGTCCTCGGCGTCGCGGATCGCCCGCACGACGCAGAGCCGCCGGGCGCCGGCCTCAACCACCTGCGCCGCGTTCGACGAGTCGATGCCGCCGATCGCGAAGAAGGGATGGGGCGCCTGCGCCGCGGCGTGGGCGATCAGCTCGAGCCCGACCGCCGGGCGCCCCTGCTTCGTTGGCGTCTCCCAGATTGGGCCGGCGCTGATGTAGTCGACAGGGGCCTCAGCGGATGCGGCGATCTGCTCCGCGGAATGAGTCGAAAGGCCGATGATCGCGTCGGGCCCGAGCAGTGCCCGCGCCTCCGCGGCCGCCAGATCGTCCTGGCCGACGTGGACCCCGTCGGCGTCGCAGGTGCGCGCCAAGCCGGGGTCGTCGTTGACGATGAAGAGGGCGCTGTAGGTGTCGCAGAGGCGGCGGAAGGTCTGCGCCGCGAGCTCGACCTCGCGTCGTGGCAGCGACTTCTCGCGCAACTGGACGATGTCCACCCCGCCGCGCAGGGCGGCGGCCAGCAGCGGCTCGGGGTCCTCCCCGTTGGGCCGCGCGTCGCAGCAGAGGTAGAGCCGTGCCGTGCGCAGCCGCTCGCGGCGCAACGGTCCCTCGGCCTCGGGTGGTGCCAGGCTCACTCCTTGATTATCACGAGGTCACGATTTTGTTAGCGGTAAGGAAATCGTTACTTCGGGGTAGCATCGATGGAGAACGGGAGCCCACGAGGCTGAGAGGGTGGCAACGAGGCCACCGACCGTCTGGACCTGATCCGGGTAATGCCGGCGGAGGCAAGCTTGAGCGATAGAGGCACTTATGACGTAGTCGTTGTCGGAGGCGGAGCGATCGGCCTCTGCTGCGCTTGGCACCTAGCCCAGCGCGGCGCCAGGACGATCGTGCTCGATCGCGCCGAGCCGCCGGCCGGTGCGACCCGCGTCGCCGCCGGGATGTTGGCGCCGATCGGCGAGCTCGCTTTCGGCGAGCCCGAGCTGCTTCGAATGACGATCGACGCGGCCAAGGTCTACCCGGACTTCGTCGCCGAGCTGGAGGCAGTGAGCGAGCTGGGCACCGGCTACGCCCGCTCCGGCGCCCTGCACATCGCCCTCGATCGCGACGAGGCAGCCGAGCTGCGCCGCGTGCACGACCTGCAGCGCTCGCTGGGCCTCGGCGCCGAGTGGCTGCCGCCGCGCCGCTGCCGCGAGCTCGAGCCTGGTCTCACTCCCTCCTTCAACGGCGGGGTCCACGCGCCCGAGGAGGCGGCGATCGACCCGCGGCGGATGACGGCGGCGCTGCTGGCGGCCCTGACCGCGGCTGGCGTCGAGGTGCGCGGCAACACCGACGTGGTCGCACCGCTACTTGCCGATGTGCGGCTGGAAGGGGTGCGCACGGCTGCCGGTGCGGAGCTGTTGGCGGGCCACGTCGTCCTCGCCACCGGCGCCTGGGCGGGCACCGAGGGTTGGTTGCCCGAGTCGGCCCGCCCCCCGGTGCGCCCGGTCAAAGGCGAGATCCTCGAGCTGCGCTCGCCGGAGGGCCAGCCTCCCTGCGAGCGGATCGTCGCCTCCGAGCGGGTCTACCTGGTGCCCCGACCCGATGGCCGCCTGATCGTCGGCGCGACCACCGAGGAGCGGGGTTTCGACGCCACGGTCACCGCCGGCGGGGTGCACGAGCTGCTGCGCGAGGCCTACCGCCTCCTCCCCGACGTGGCCGAGATGGAGCTGGTCGAGACGATGGCCGGGCTGCGACCGGGCACGCCGGACAACCTGCCCCTGATCGGCCCCGGCGCCCTCGGCGGACTCGTCCTCGCCTGTGGGCACTACCGCAACGGCATCCTGCTGGCGCCGCTGACGGGTGCAGCTGTCGCTGACTCGATTGCGACCGGTGAGCTGCCGGACTCGGTCGCCGCCGCCAACCCCGAGCGCCTCGCCAGCGTGGGGGTGGGGCGATGAGGATCGAGCTGAACGGCGAGGCGCGCGAGCTGTCTGCCGACGCCACGCTCGCCGACGCCGTGCACGCCGCCGGCGCGGCGGACTCCCGCGGGGTCGCCGTCGCCCTCGACGGCGAGGTCGCTCCACGCGGCGAGTGGGCGCAGCGGCGCTTGGCGGAGGGCAGCAAGGTCGAGGTGCTGGCGGCGATTCAAGGCGGCGCCGAAGGCTGGGAGCTGGCCGGGCGAGCTTGGAGCTCTCGCCTGATCGCCGGCACCGGCGGCTTTCGCTCGCTGGAGCAGATGGAGCAGGCCCTGGCCGCTTCCGGCACCGAGATCGTCACCGTCGCCCTGCGCCGCATCGATCCCGACGCCAAGGGCTCGGTCCTCGACGTGCTCGCCAAGCTCGGCCTCGTCGCCCTCCCCAACACGGCCGGTTGCTACACCGCCCGCGACGCGGTTCGCACCGCCCAGCTCGCCCGCGAGGCTTTCGAGACCGACTGGATCAAGCTCGAGGTGATCGGTGACGACCGCACCCTCTTCCCCGATGCGGTCGAGCTGCTCGACGCCGCCGAGACCCTGGTCGGCGAGGGCTTCACCGTCCTCCCCTACACCAACGACGATCCGATCCTCGCCCGCCGGCTCGAGGAGGCCGGCTGCGCCGCGGTGATGCCGCTCGGCTCGCCGATCGGCTCCGGCGCCGGCATCCGCAACCCCTACAACATCGCGATCATCGCCGAGCGCGCCAGCGTGCCGGTGATCCTCGACGCCGGCATCGGCACCGCCTCCGACGCCGCCCTGGCGATGGAGCTGGGCTGCGACGCGGTGATGGCCGCCAGCTCGATCTTCGGTGCCGCCGACCCGGTGGCGATGGCCACCGCCCTGCGGCTCGGCGTCGAGGCCGGCCACGCGGCCCGCGGCGCCGGCCGCATCCCGCGCCGCACCCACGCCGAGGCCTCGACCCCCGAGCAGGGTCTGCCCGAACTTTCCTGACCGCAAGTCCGAGTCCCTGCCACCCGACTACCATTGACCGCCGAGCCCCTGTAGCTCAGCTGGTTAGAGCGGCGGCCTTTTAAGCCGCGCGGCGCCGGTTCGAATCCGGTCGGGGGCACTTTGGCGGGTCCGAACGGGAGCAGCGGGGCGAGGCGCGACGAGCTGCTGCTGCGCACTCCCTGCGACGTCGAGGAGCAGGACGACCTGCGCCTCGGGCGCATCCACGACGAGATCGAGCGCGGCTTCGACGCCCTGCGCGACATCGACGACGGGGTCACGATCTTCGGTTCGGCGCGAATCGGCGAGGAGCACCGCTGGTACGGGCTCTGCCGCGAGATCTCCGCCTGCCTGGTCGACCACGGCTTCTCGGTCATCACCGGTGGCGGCCCGGGCCTGATGGAGGCGGCCAACCGCGGCGCCGCCGAGGCCGGCGGCCTCTCGGTCGGTCTCAACATCCAGCTTCCGCACGAGCAGCAGACCAACCCCTACGTCAACCGCGCGCTCGAGTTCCACTATTTCTTCGCCCGCAAGTTGATGTTCGTCCGCTACGCCCGCGCCTTCGTGATCATGCCCGGCGGCTTCGGCACCCTCGACGAGATGTTCGAGTGCCTGACCCTGATCCAGACCAACCGGATCAAGCACTTCCCGACGATCCTGGTCGACTCCGCGCACTGGGCGCCGCTGCTCGACTGGATCGATCACAGCCTCGAGGACGACGGCATGATCACCGCCGTGGACAAGGAGCTGCTGATCGTCGCCGACACCCCCGGCGAGGTCTGCGAACACGTGCAGCGAGCGAGCGCGGCGCAGAAGCAGATGGCCTGAGCCGATCGCTCAGCGCGGGCGCAGCTCGAGTCGCAGCGTCTCGGCGATCGCGGTGGTTCGGGGCTCCGGCACATTCGCCTCACCGGCGTAGACGGGCCAGTCCGCCACAGTCTCCGCAACCTCATCGACGATTGTCAGCGCCCTCGTTCGCTGCATCGAGACCGCCTCGGCGCAGCGGGCGAAATCGTCAACGACGAAGCCGTCGCGCTTGCCATTGAGCGACATCTGGTGCTGGGCCGTCCACTCGCCGTCGCTCCTGTAGTTGTAGGTGACGTCGAAGGCCGGCGAGAGCGACCACTCGCCGGCCCGGTCCATCAGGAAGGCGATGTTCTTCACGTGGTCGTCCTGATTGCGGGCGATCACGTTGAAGGCCATGCGCCGGAACTGCTGCTCGATCGCCGCCATCGGCAGGTTGAGCTTGCGGATCGTCATCAGCGCCTGCTCGTATGAGTAGGCGCCGGCGAGATTGAAGTCGAAGTGCCGCAGTGCGCCCAGCGACTGCATGTGCAGCTTGGCACTGCCGGTGGGACGGTCGAAGCGGCGGGTCATGAAGTGCCGTCGCCCGTTCTCCTCGAACAGCCGGCAGGGCGCCATCTCGATGCCCGCCGCCGCTGCCATTCGGGAGTAGGCGAACTCGGTAGCGCCGTAGCCTTCGGGGTCGTTGAAGCGCTCCTTGTCCCGGTTTGCCTTGACGCCGTCGAACTTCAGCAACCAGTGCTCGAAGCCAGAGGGGGCTTCCACCTGCCCGGACCGAACCTCGTTCGTCTCCCGGTTCCAGGCGATCATCGCCTTGGCTCGTGCCCCACCGGCGGACATCCCGACGCTGAGAATCTCGAGCAAGCCGGCCTCCTCGTTGCCCGGCGTCAGCGAGGTCTCGAAGCCATCGCGCTCGGCGAGGATCTCAGAGGCCAGCTCGACCAGTGCACCGATCTGGATGTCCTCCTCCACGGTTGGGTCTGGCCCCTTGATCGGCGCGAACTCGAGCGCGCCTGTTCCTCGCTTCCCCATGTAGCAGAGCCGCTCCACCGCGTTCGCGCTCTCCGGCTCGCGCCCCTGCCGCGCCAGCCAGGCATTGATCAGGGCGTCGCCGTACTTGTCGGGCAGCGAGTCGGCCAGCATTCCCGGCAGGCCCTTGAAGGCGGGTCGGGAGAGTTCCGGAAACGAGTACGGCTCGACCCGCAGCGGCATCGCCAAGGGGGAGACCTGGATGCCGCTGGCGGCGAAATCCGGCGTGTACTGGAAGACGGCGGTTTGCTCTCCGGCTTCCAGAGAGACGGCGCCGATAGTCCGGCCCCAGAGGAGGACCTCCGCGTCTTCGCTCATCCGCGCGGCTCGTCAGCCGCTGGCTCATCGCCCCAACGCCAAGGCTCCGGCTCTGCCGGGGCCCGCCCGGCGCGGGGGGAGCCCGCGCGCTGACGTTGCCGACCTTGGAGGCGAAGTCGCTCGATCGGGCTTGGCAGGGGTTCCGGCAGCAATTGGTCGAGCGCCTCCAGCCGTCCCAGTGAGCGCAGGACACGAACGAGGCTGCTCGACTTAACTGCCTCCCCCGCCTCCAGCCGCTCGACCGTGGCCTTGGAGACCCCCGCCTCTTTTGCCAGGCGCTCCTGGCTGAGGTTCCGCTCCAAGCGAGTCCGGGCAAGGCGCTCGCCGATCTCGGCAAGGACAGCCTGGTCGCTATTGCTGGCTTCTATTTTCATAACTCATCTTAACTGCTGAATTAAAAGCCAAATTAGCTTTAAATCAGCACATAAGCAGAGTTATAAGAATATCAAACCCAAATGAAATTGAATTTCTAATTCATCTTAAGTGATGAATTAAGCTTAAAAACGAGCTTAGCTCAGCAGATAAGCAGAGTTAGTGGCGGAAGTGGCGGTGCTTGGTGAAGACCATCGTCACGCCGGCCGCTTCGCAGGCCGCGATCACGTCGGCGTCGCGCTTTGAGCCGCCGGGCTGGATCACGGCGGTGGAGCCGGCCTTGAGGGCCAGCTCGGGGCCGTCGGCGAAGGGGAAGAAGGCGTCGGAGGCGACGGCGGAGTCGGCGAGCAGGGCGTCGGAGCCCTCGCCGCGGGCGTCGCGGCACTTCTCGACCGCGAGGCGGACCGAGTCGACGCGGCTCATCTGGCCGGCGCCGATGCCGAGCGTGGCGCCGTCCTTGGCGATCACGATCGCGTTGGAGCGGACGTGGCGGACCACGGTCCAGGCGAAGCACATGTCGCTCCATTGCTGCTCGCTCGGCTCCGACTTGGTGACTACCTCCATGATCTCGCGCGGCTCGGGATCGCCGTCGCGGTCCTGGATCAAGAGGCCGCCCATCACCCGTTTGACGTCGCGTTCGTCCGGTTCGCGCTGGCGGCGCTCCTCCTCGCAGAGGATGCGGATCGCCTCCTTCTGCTGCAGGACGGCGAGCGCGCCGTGCTCGTAGTCGGGCGCGATCAGCACCTCGACGAAGTTCTCGTGCAGCCTTTTGGCCAGCTCCTCGGAGACCGGCCGGTTGAAGGCGATGACGCCGCCGAAGGCCGACATCGGATCGCAGGCGAGGGCCTTCTCGTAGGCCTCCAGCGAGTCCTTGCCGATCGCCACCCCGCAGGGGTTGTTGTGCTTGACGATGGTGCAGGCCGGCTGCTCGAAGTCGTCGACCAGGCGCCGGGCGGAGTCGAGGTCGAGCACGTTGTTGAAGGAGAGTGCCCGGCCGTGCAGCTTCGAGACCCGCGAGAGCACGTGGCTGCGCACGCCCGCCTCGGAGTAGAGCGCCGCCCGCTGGTGCGGGTTCTCGCCGTAGGCGAGGTCGAGCACCTTCTCGTAGGCGACGGCGAGGTGTTCGGGGTAGTCCTCGTACTCGGCCGAGAACCAGCGGCTGATCGCGGCGTCGTAGCGGGCGGTCTGGGCGAAGGCCTCGTTGGCGAGCCAGTGCCGGGTCGTGGCGGAGAGCTCACCGCCCGCCTCCTCCATCTCGGCCAGCACCGCGTCGTAGGACTCCGGCTTGACCACGACCGCGACGCCGGCGTGGTTCTTGGCGGCGGCGCGGATCATCGTCGGCCCGCCGATGTCGATGTTCTCGACCACGACTCCGGGCTCGACGTCCTGGACGGCGACGGTCTCCTCGAAGGGGTAGAGGTTGACGCAGACCAGGTCGATCGGCACGATCGCCTCGCGTTCCAGCGTCGCCATGTGCTCCGGGTCGTCGCGACGGGCCAGCAGCGCCGCGTGCAGTCGTGGGTGCAGCGTCTTGACCCGGCCGCCGAGGATCTCTTCCTGGCCGGTGAACTCGGAGACGTCGGTGACCTCGAGCCCGGCGTCGCGCAGCGCCGCCGCGGTGCCGCCGGTGGAGAGGATCTCGACCCCGAGGCCGGCGAGGCCGCGGGCGAAGTCGGCGACTCCGGTCTTGTCGGAGACCGAGACGAGCGCCCGGCGCACCCTGATCGCACCGTCGTTCACGGTCTCGGATCGGGTGTCTGCGGTGGCCTCACTCATCGATTACGACCCGGCGAGGATCGTCGGCGTCGATCCTAACCCTGCCCGTAGCGATCATGCGGATCGCCTCTGGGTAGAGCTCGTGCTCGGTTGCGTGGATTGCCAGCTCGAGCGTCTCGCGGTCGCGATCGGCGGGCACGCCCACCTCTCGTTGCAGGATCGCCGGCCCCGTATCGACTCCCTCGTCGACGAAGTGGACGGTGACGCCGGTCGTCCCGACCCCCGCCGCCAGCGCCTGGCCGATCGCGTCGAGGCCGGGAAAGGCTGGAAGTAGGGCGGGGTGGACGTTGACAATGCGGTTGCGGAAGCGCTGGACGAAGGCAGGGCTGAGCAGCTGCATGTAGCCGGCGAGGACGATCAGATCCGCGTCCCGCTCCTCAATCCAGTCGCCCATCGCCACGTCGCGAGCCTCGCGGTCGGCGAAGTCCTCGCCCGGAAAGAGCCCCGCCGCGATGCTGGCGGCGCGGGCCCGTTCGATCGCCGGCGCGCCCGGCTTGTCGGAGCCGACCCCGACCACCTCGATCCCCTCGCGCATGTGCAGCCGGTCGAGGATCGCCTGCAGGTTGGAGCCGGTGCCGGAGGCCAGGACAACGAGCTTGAAGCCATCGCTCACACTCGGCATCTTCGCGAAGACCACGGGTTGAGGAGCACTCGACCCGCAAATGCTCTTTGATTTAAGGATCTTGCGGCGTACCGAAACGAAACGGAGGAGCTGGAAGAGGCCCAAGCGCCTTGGCGCGGCGCTGGCAACTTTCGCCGTCGTTTTCATCTCCTTGACCGCGAGTGCGCAGGCGGCCCCCAGCAACGACGATTTCGCCAACGCGACGCCACTTGCCGGCCCACCTCTGGGCGTCGAGTTCGACGACAACAAAGGAGCCGGCAAGCAGAGCGGCGAGCCCAACCACGCGGGCAACCCCGGCGGTCACTCCGTCTGGTACTCGTGGACGCCTTCGGTCAACGCCCACGTCGTCGTCTCCACCTGCACCCTCGGCCCTGGGATCGACACCTTGCTCGCGGTCTACACCGGCTCTGCCGTGAACGGTCTAACCCCGGTGGCTAGCAACGACGAGCGCGCGGAAGCCCGCTGCCACTCGACCGACAGCGAAGTCGAGTTCACCGCCAGCGCCGGCACCGCCTACCGGATCGCGGTCGACGGCAAGAACGGCAGCGAAGGCGAATTCGAGCTGGTTTTGAGGGGGCCGGCCCCGAACGACGATTTCGGCAACGCCGAGACGATCGAGTCGGGGGCTTTCGACGGCACGACGGACCTCGCCACCAAGCAGAGCGGCGAGCCCAATCACGCGGGCAACGCCGGCGGTCACTCCGTCTGGTACTCGTGGACGCCGTCGAGCAGCGGCCAGGCCTTTATCTCCACCTGCGTCTTCTTCGGCGGTTTCGATTCCCTGCTCGCGGTCTACACCGGCTCCACTGTGAACGGCCTCAGCCCGGTGGCGAGCGAAGGCGGCGCCGCGGATGGCTGCGGCCCGTGGACAGACAGCGAAATCGTCTTCACCGCCACCGCCGGCACCACCTACAGGATCGCGGTCGACGGCAAGGACGCCGGCGAAGGAAGCTTCGAATTGAGGGTGAAGGCGAAACCCGACAACGACGAATTCGCCGATGCCAGAGTGCTGGGAAGCGACCTGCCCGCGCCGGCCGCCGGCACGACGGGCCTTGCCACCAAGCAGAGCGGCGAGCCCAATCACGCGGGCAACGCCGGCGGTCACTCCGTCTGGTACTCGTGGACCCCTTCGGCCGGCGGACCGGTCCGCATCTCGACTTGCGCGAACGCCGCCGACAACGATTTCGATTCCCTGCTCGCCGTCTACACGGGTTCCACAGTGGGTGGTCTCACAGCGGTCGCGAGCGACGATGACGGGGGTGGTTGCAAGTCAACCGACGGCGCCGTCGAATTCACCGCCACCGCCGGCACCACCTACAAGATCGCGGTCGACGGCAAGGGCGGCAGCGAAGGAAACCTCAAACTCATGTTCGAGGGCTCGCTCGACGGCGGAGGAAGTGAAAGTGGAGGTGGAGGTGGAGGTGCGACGAACGACAGCTCCTCGACTCCGGCGCCCCTTGCGGTGCTCCCGACCCCCCAAGCTGCGCTCGAGTCAAAACCGAGGCCCCTGAAGTGCAAGCCCGGCTTCAAGAAGAAAAGGACGCACGGCAAGGCGAAGTGCGTCAAGAAGAAGCACAAGCGGCGAAAGTAAGCGACGGCGCGCTGGCTCAGCCGCTTGCCGGCACGACGGCGACGTCCTCGAGGGCGAACTTCCCGTTCGCCTCCTCGGGATCGCCGAGCGGGTAGCGGCCGCTGAAGCAGGCGTCGCAGTGATCCTCGGGCGCGGTGCCGATCGCCTCGTAGACGCCGTCGAGCGAGAGGTAGGCGAGCGAGTCGGCGTCGAGCTCGTCGGCGATCTCCTGCACCGTGCGCTTGTGGGCGATCATCTCCTCGCGGGTCGACATGTCGACGCCGTAGTGGCAGGGGTTGCGGATCGGCGGCGCCGAGATCCGCAGGTGCACCTCGCGGGCGCCGGCGTCGCGCAACATGCCGACGATCTGCCGGGTCGTGTTGCCGCGCACGATCGAGTCGTCGACGACGACGATGCGCTGGCCGGAGACGATCTCCGGCAGCGGGTTGAACTTCAGCCGCAGGCCGTGCTTGCGCAGCTCCTGGCCGGGCTGGATGAAGGTCCGCGCCACGTAGCGGTTCTTGATCAGGCCGTCGTCGCGGGGCAGGCCGGAGGCGCGGGCGAAGCCGGCGGCGGCGGGGTTGCCCGAGTCCGGCACCGAGATCACCAGGTCGGCCTCGACCGGCGACTCGCGCCAGAGGATCTCGCCCATCCGGCCGCGCACCTGCTGCAGCACCTTGCCCTCGAGCCGGCTGTCGGGGCGGGAGAAGTAGATGTGCTCGAAGACGCACATGGCAGGGCGCTCGGCCTTGACCACCTGGCGCGTCTCGAGACCGCGCTCGGTCAGCGAGACCATCTCGCCGGGATGCACTTCGCGCATCAGCTCGGCGCCGATGATGTCGAAGGCGCAGCTCTCCGAGGCGACGACGAAGCGGTCGTCGAGGCGGCCGAGCGAGAGCGGCCGCACCCCGTGCGGGTCGCGGAAGGCGACGATCGCCCGCTTGGTCATCACCACGGTCGAGTAGGCACCCTCGAGCCGCGGCATCACGTCGGTGACCGCGTCCTCGATCAGTTTGCCGTCGTGGGAGGAGAGCAGCGCCGCGATGATCTCCGAGTCCGAGGTGCCGCGGAAGGCGATGCCGCGCTCCTTCAGCTCGCCCCATAGCTCGACCGCGTTGGTCAGGTTGCCGTTGTGGGCGAGCGCCAGCTCGCGGCCGTCGTCACGCCAGACCGGCTGCGCGTTCTCCCAGGAGCCGCCGCCGGTGGTCGAGTAGCGCACGTGGCCGATCGCCATGTCGCCCTCGAGCGCCTTCAACTTCTCCTCGTCGAAGACCTGGGAGACCAGGCCCGAGTCGCGCATCGTGGTGATGTGGCCACCAACGCAGGTGGCGATCCCGGCTGACTCCTGGCCGCGGTGCTGCAGGGCGTAGAGGCTGAAGTAGGCCAGGCGCGAGACGTCGTGGCCGGGTGCGTATACGCCGAACACCCCGCATTCCTCGCGCGGGCTGTCGCGGTCTATGAACTGCCCCTGGGGCGGAGTCAAGCGCGCTTTCCTCGCGGTTGGGGAAGGACGTGACGCGCAGGCGGACTGCCTACTCCGGCAGGGTAGCAACGGCGGTCGGGCGGCAAGCCGGTCGCGAAAGGCCGCGATTTGCGGCCGTTCCGGAGACGCTAGCGCCCGGCGGCCTCCTGTCCCCTGAGATGGATGTTGATCACGCGGTCCGTGACCCTGCTCGCAAGGTCGACGGTCCGCGCGGTGATCGTCCCCTTCAGCGACTTGCTGGACGGGACCTGGCGCAGCTGACGCTTCACCGTCTTCGGCAGCTTGATGTTGAAGCGAGCGACCTCGCCCGGCTTGACGATCTGGGTGTCGCCAAGGAGCCCGACGGTTATGCCGGCACTCTTGTGGTTGTTGGTTTTCCTCGTCTTCGAGGCCAGCGCACCGCCCCGGTGGCGCGGTTTCCAGCTGACCTGGCCGAAGACCTGGACCTGGGTGGTTTCGCTGGCGCTGACGAGCACGAGCACCGAGCGCTTGAGCGCGACCGGGAAGGCTTCCAGCGTGATCGTCGGGCAGGGTCCCTGGTAGGCGGCGCTCTGCGGGCACTTGTCCTGGCTCTCGTCGCCGTAGCCGTCTCCGTCTCCGTCGGGCTCGATCACGGCGACCAGCGGCACGCGGGTTTCGACCCCGGCGGCGTAGGTGTGGATCGAGCCGACGCCGACACTGCCCCGGAAGGACCAGGCTCTGTCGCCGGTATCGGTCGTAGCGCAGAAGACCGGACTTTCTTCGCCGACCGGGACGGGGCCGAACCTGTCGCCCGCGTGGACTGGGATCCGGGTCGGGAAGACGTTTAGGCCTGGCTTGATGTCCTCTTGGTCGCTCTCGCCGATGACCTGGAACGTGCCGGCCTGACCGGTCGGCCGGAAGGCCGCCATGAACTCGGGAACGGTTTCGGCGAGCGCGGAGTTGACCTTCCACTCAGTGACGACACCACCGGTGGGTGCCGCCAATTGCAGACCCCCACCGGATGCGTGCGCCTCGGGGATCATCGTGAACGGGCCGCTGTTGGAGTTGCCGACGCATTCGTCGCCGACCTCGGTTGCCGCCCCCGCAGCCGACACCGCGGTCAGCGCGATGGCCAGGACCATTCCGACGACAACAACTGCCCGCAGCGACCGCATTTAGCTTCCTCCAGGTTCGACGACCGCCCGAAGGTTAGACGCCTAGGGCGACGCCGGCGAGCCTTCCAGCAGCCGGTCCAGCGCATGTCCGAGCCCGCCGATCGCCGAGTCGAGCGGCTCCTGGCTGCCGGCGGCGCGGGCGCGCAGCAGGGCGCCCTCGACGGTGGAGACGACGAGGCCGGCGAAGGTCTCGGCGTCTCTGGCGCTGACGCCTTCGTCGCGCAGGGCGGCGGCGATCGGGCGTTCCCAGCTCTGGAAGGCGGCGGTCGCGACCGCGGCCAGCTCGGGGTCCTCGGGGCGGGCCAGGGCGATCGCGGCGACAGGGCAGCCGATGCGCTCGGGGTAATCGGTGACCCGGCGGCGGAAGACGTCGCCGAAGAGAGTGAGCGTCTGCCTCAGTCCGCGCTCTTCGAGCGAGTGCTCGATCAGGTCGCGGATCGTCGTCCCCTCGAGTTCGGCGGCCTCGCGGGCGAGCTGCACCTTGCCGCCGGGGAAGTGGTGGTAGATAGAGCCTCGCGGTGCCTTGCCGCGCTCGGCCACGTCGCGCAGCTCCATCCCGGCGTAGCCCTTCTCGGCGAGCAGCTGTCGCGCCCCCTTGAGCAGCAGGGCGCGACCGTCGCGACGTTTGCGCTCGGTCGGCTCCCCGTCCGCGATCCTCGCTATGCCCACGGTCATAGTCTATAGTCCGCGCCGATGTATGACCGTGGGCATAGAGGGATCGTGGCCATTGCTTGCGCGGGCGCCTTCCTGGCTTTCCTCGACGCGACGATCGTCAACATCGCCTTCCCCGACATCTCGCGCTCCTTCGCGGGGTCGGGACGGGCTGAGCTCTCCTGGGTGCTCGACGGCTACTTCGTCGTCATCGCCGCGCTGCTGGTGCCGGCCGGGGGCTTGGCCGACCGCTTCGGCCACAAGCGCATCTTCCTGCTCGGCGTCACCGGCTTCACCGCCGCCAGCCTGCTCTGCGCGGTCGCGCCCTCGCTCGAGCTGCTGATCGCCTTCCGCGTCCTGCAGGGGATCGGCGCGGCAATGATCGCGCCGACCTCGCTGGCGCTCGTGCTCGACGCCTTCCCGCCCGAGCGGCGCGCCGCTGGCGTCGGTCTCTGGGGCGCCGCGGCGGCCGCGGCTGCGGCGGTGGGCCCGACCCTCGGCGGGGCGTTGGTCGAGCTCTCCGACTGGCGCCTCGTCTTCCTCGTCAACCTGCCGATCGGCGCCGCCGTCGTCCTGCTCGGCCGCCGCGCGCTGCGCGAGCGCCCGCAGCTCGACAGCCGCCTGCCCGACCTGCCCGGGGCGCTGATGCTGGCCCTGAGCTTGGCCCTGGTCACGCTCGCCATCGTCGAGGGCAACGACTGGGGCTGGGCCTCGGCCGCGACGCTCGGCTGCTTCGCCGCCGCTGCGGTCCTGCTCGGCGGGATGATCCGGCGCAGCCTCACCCACCCGCGGCCGATCGTCGAGCCGGCCCTCTTCGCCCACCGCTCCTTCCGCCTCGGCAACCTCGGCACCCTGCTCTTCGCCGCCGCCTTCTTCTCCCTGATCCTCGGCAACGTCGTCTTCCTCACCTCGATCTGGGGCTACACCGTGCTCCAGGCCGGCGCCGCGACGCTGCCGGGGCCGCTGCTCTCGACGGTCTTCGCCGGGCCCGCCGGCAAGCTCGCCGATCGCTTCGGCCACCGCGCCGTGATCGTCCCCGGCACCCTCTTTTTCGCTGCCGGGGTGATGGTCCTGCGCTCGGCCGGGGCCGAACCCGACTGGCTCGGCCTCTGGCTGCCCGGCGCCTGCCTGACCGGCATCGGCATCGGCCTCGCCTTCCCGACCCTCGGCTCGGCCGCTGTTCGCGACATCCCCGACGACCGCTTCGCCACGGCCAGCGCCGTCAACGCCGCCTTCCGCCAGGTCGGCGCCGTGCTCGGCACCGCGATCCTCGTCGCCATCGTCGGCGACCCGACCTCGCTCACTCAGGCGCTCAGCGTTTCCGACGACGCCTACCTATTCGCCGTCTTCGCCTCGCTCGTCTCCGGCGCGGTTGTCCTCGCGCTCTCGCCCCAGCCGGTCGCCGCTCTCGGCGTCGAAGAGGTGGAGCTTGGCGGTGTCGGCCCATAGCTGGGCCGCCTCGCCGCGTTTGATCTTGCTCGCCGGGTCGAGGCGGGCGACGATCTGCTCCTGGCCCTCGCGCACTTCCGGCACGCCGGTCTCCTCCAATCGTTCCTCGACCAGTTCGGCGAGTTGGTCGGACTCGACCGCACCGGACTCGACGTGGAAGTAGGCGTAGAGGTCGGAGCCGAGCGACTCGACCAGGTCGATCTCGGCCTCGAAGACGACGCCGCGCTCGTCGCGCAGGTCGCCGACCATCTCGGCGTCCTCGAAGCTCTCCGGCCGCAGGCCGGCGACCACCTTGCCGTCGCGACCGTCGCCCAGGCCCTCGGGTAGGTCGGCCTCGCCGATCGGCAACTTCACTTTGCCGCCGCTCAGTTCGGCCGCCATGAAGTTCATCGCCGGTGAGCCGATGAAGCCGGCGACGAAGAGGTTGATCGGCTCTCCGTACAGTTCGGCCGGGGTGCCGACCTGTTGCAGGACGCCGGCCCGCATCACGGCGACCCGGTCGCCCAGCGTCATCGCCTCGGTCTGGTCGTGGGTGACGTAGACGGTCGTCGTCTCCAGCCGCGACTGCAGCTTCGCCACCTCGGTGCGCATCTGCACGCGCAGCTTCGCGTCGAGATTGGAGAGCGGCTCATCCATCAGGAAGGCCTGCGGCTCGCGCACGATCGCCCGCCCCATCGCCACCCGCTGGCGCTGGCCGCCGGAGAGGTTGGCCGGCCGGCGGTCGAGGTGCTGGGTCAGGTCGAGCGTCTTCGCTGCGGCCTCGACCTTGCTCTTGATCTCCTCCTTCTCGACCCCGGCTAGCTTAAGCGCGAAGCCCATGTTCTCGCGCACGGTCATGTGCGGGTAGAGGGCGTAGTTCTGGAAGACCATGGCGATGTCGCGCTCCTTCGGGGCGCGGTCGTTGACCACGTCGCCGCCGATCTTCACCTCGCCACTGGAGATGTCCTCGAGCCCGGCGATCATCCGCAGCGCCGTCGACTTGCCGCAGCCCGAGGGCCCGACCAGGATCATGAACTCGCCGTCGCCGATCTCGAGGTTCATGTCCTTGACGGCTTCGGAGCCGTCGGCGAAGACCTTGGTGACTCCTTCGAGGGTGATCTCTGACATTTGCGGGCTCCTTTATCCCTTGACGGCGCCGGCGGTGAGGCCGGAGACGATGCGGCGCTGGAAGAAGAGGACGAAGACGATGATCGGCACGGTGACGACGACGGCCGCCGCCGCGATGCTGCCGGTCGGTTCGGTGAACGAGGACTCGCCGGTGAAGAAGGCGAGCGCGGCGGGCACGGTTCGCGAGGCGTCCGAGGAGGTCAGCGAGATCGCGAAGAGGAAGTCGTTCCAGGCAAAGATGAAGACGAGGATCGCGGCGGTGAACATGCCCGGCGCGGCGAGCGGGACGATCACCTTGCGGAAGGCTTGGAACGGGGTCGCGCCGTCGACCTGAGCCGCCTGCTCGAGCTCCCAGGGGATCTCGCGGAAGAAGGCGGTGAGGGCGTAGATCGCCAGCGGCAGCGAGAAGGTCAGGTAGGGAATGATCAGGCCGGGATAGGTGTCGTAGATCCCCAGCGCCCGCCACATGTCGAAGAGCGGCCCGATCGTCGAGATCGGTGGGAACATCGCGATCGCCAGTGCCCCGGCGAGGATCAGGCGCTTGCCGGGGAATTCAAGCCGGGCGATCGCGTAGGCGGCGAAGGAGGCGAGCACGATCGAGATCACTGTCGTGGTGAGGGCGATCAGGATCGAGTTGATCAGCGGCTTGATGAAGGGGCTGCCGTCGATGCCGCCTTCGAAGAGGCTCTTGTAGTTGTCGAAGGAGACTTCGCTGGGGATGAAGCGCCCGTCGGTGATCGCCTCCGGCGGCTTCAGCGAGATCGAGATTAGCCAGAGCACCGGGATCATCGCGAAGATCAGCACCACCACGATCGCGATGCTCCAGAGCGCGTATTCGCGGCCGCCGCGTTCCATCAGTTGCCCGGCCTTCCTTCCTCGACCCGGGTGCCGAGCACCTTCACGTAGAGGAAGGCGATCGCCAGCACGCAGAGGAAGATCAGCACCGAGACGGCCGAGCCGAGCCCCAGGTTGAGCCGCGAGATCAGCTGGTTGAAGCCGAGGATCGAGACCGATTCGGTGTCCTGCGCACCGGCGGTCATGATGTAGATCGTGTCGAAGACGCGGAAGGCGTCGAGGGTGCGGAACAGCAGTGCGACGAGGATCGCCGGCTTCATCAGCGGCAAAGTGATGCGGACGAAGCGCTGCCAGGCGCTGGCGCCATCGACCTTTGCCGCCTCATATAGCTGGCCGTCGATCGTCACCAGCCCGGCCAGCAGCAGCAGGGCCATGAAGGGCGTCGTCTTCCAGACCTCGGCCATGATGATCACGGCGAAGGAGCTGAAGCGGCCGCCGAACCAGTCCATTTCGTCCGAGATCAGCGGCAGGTTGTTGACGAAGCCGCTGTCCGGGGCGAAGGCGAACTGCCAGGAGAAGGCGGCGACCACGGTGATGATCCCGTAGGGGATGAGCACCGCGGTGCGGACGACGCCGCGGCCGAAGATCGCCCGGTGCATGACCAGGGCGATCATCATCCCCAGCACCAGCTCGATCGAGACGGTGACGACGGTGAGGAAGACGGTGTTGAAGACGTCGGTCCACCAGAGCTGGGAGCTGAGCACCGAGGTGTAGTTGTCGAGGCCGACGAAGCCGCCCTCGTCGGGGAAGCGCAGGTCGATCTGCTGGACCGAGAGCACGATCGCGTAGCCGATCGGGTAGGCGGTGACGGCGAGCATCGCCAGTACCGCCGGGGCGCAGAGCAGCCAGGCGAGGCGGTGCTCGGAGCGGGTCCGAGCGCTGGTCGGGGCTGTTGCCGCGCCCTCGCTCACAGCAGCCCTTCCCGCTTGACCGCGTCTTCGAGGTTCGAGCGCAGTTCGTCGTAGACCGAGGAGGCGTCTTCGGGGTCGATCTTGTCGGGTGGGTGCAGCGAGCGCTGCACCGCCAGGCTGACGTCCTGGTAGGCGGCGGTGCTGGGCCGCGGCCCAGCGTCTTCGATCGAGCGTTTGACCAGCTCGGCGAAGCCCGGGTAGGCCTCGGTGACGAGTTTGGTCGAGTAGAGGTCCGAGCGCGAGGGCGGCAGTCCGTCGAGTTCGGTCGCGGTCAGCTGGCTCTTGCCGTTGGCCAGGCAGGCCGCGGCGTCGAAGGCGATGTCCTTGTTTTCCGAGAAGGAGCTGACCGCGAGGTTGAAGCCGCCCAGCGGCGGCTTGCTGGGCCGATCGGCGTCGATCCCCGGGAAGCGGGCGAAGCCCATGTTCTTGGCGATCTCCGGGGCTTCCTCCTTGGCGCTGGCGTAGGCGAAGGTGTAGTTGGTCATGAAGGCCGATTCACCCGACTCGAAGGCGATCCGCGCGGTGTCCTCGGTCGAGGTCGAGAGGCTGGGCGGCGCCGCCGAGGAGTTGGCGAAGCGGCCCATTACTTCCAGCGCCCGCGTCGTCGGCCCCTCGGCGAGGTCGACGCTTTCCGGCCCGGAGAGCAGTTCCGTGCCGGCGCTCTCGATCAGCGCGTTGGCCCAAACGGTGAAGCCCTCGTAGCGGTTGGCCTGGACCTGGATCGTGCCGCCGTTGTCGCGGCCCAGCTTTTCCGCCGTGTCGATCATCTCGTCCCAGGTACGAGGCGCCTTCTTGACCAGGTCCTTGCGGTACCAGAGCAGCTGCGTGTTGGTGTTGAACGGGGCGGCGTAGAGCTTGTTCTCGAAGGAGGCGGTTTCGATCACGCCCGGGAAGACCTTTTCGGTCACTTCCTGCTTGCGCTTGCCGGTCCACTCTTCGACCCAGCCGGCGTTGGCGAACTCGCCGGTCCAGATCACGTCCATGCCGACGATGTCGATCGAGGAGTCGTCGGCGCCGAGCCGGCGGACGAGTTGTTCGCGCTGCTGGCTGGCGTCGGTGGGGAGGAATTCCGGTTCGATCGTGTAGCGCCCGTTCGATTCTTCTGAGCAGCGTTTGGAGACTTCCTCGATCGAGCCACCCGGCTGGATCGCGACGAAGAAGCTCAGGGTGCGCTCGCCGGAGCTCGACGAGCTACCGCCGCAGGCGGCGAGCCCGACGATCGCCAGGATCGATGCGCCCACGCAAAGGACGACAAGGGTCGTCAGACGAGCTGTCAATTCCATCCCTCCGTGTCGGCGCCCGCCGGGGGGCGGGGACGCACCGCTAGAAATCCCCGCTTTGGTGCGGTTCTAAACGGTGAGTGAGAGCCAGGCGCTCTCGGCGGTGCCGACGCCGACGGTGAAGCTGCGGTCGCCGGCGGCGACTTCGATCGTGGTGCCGCCGACCTCGCCGAGCAGGGTGGCGCCGAGTGCTTCGAGCGCCTCGCGCTCGCCGCTGAGAAGGAAGCCGCCGGGACCCTCGCCGAAGAGGGCGTCCTCGGGGGAGCAGCCGCGTTCGCGCAGCGGCTGCACGTCGACCCGGCAACCGATACCGCCCCCGATCGCGCACTCGGCCAAAGCACAGGCGAGGCCGCCGTCGCTGATGTCGTGGGCGGAGGAAAGCTTGCCGGCGCGGACCGCCTCGCGAACCGTCGCGCAGGCGGCGGTCACGGCGGTGATGTCGGACCGTGGCAGGCCCGTGTCGAGCTCGCCGCGCTGCTTGGCCAGCTCGCTGCCGGCGAGGCTGGGGGAGAAGGGGCCGAGCAGGGCGATCGCCTCGCCCGCGCGGGCGAAGGCGCTGCCGCATGCCTTCGCCGGGTCGGGCAGCTCGCCGACCATGCCGACCACCGGGGTCGGGTAGATCGGGCCTTCCGGACCCTCGTTGTAGAGCGAGACGTTGCCGCCGACGACCGGCACGCCGAGCTGCTCGCAGGCCTCGGCCAGGCCGCTGACCGCCTGGTCGAGCTGCCAGGCAGGTCCCGGTTTCTCCGGGTTGCCGAAGTTGAGGCAGTTGGTCAGGCCGAGCGGCTCGGCGCCGACGCAGGCGAGATTCTGGGCGCACTCGAGCACCGCCTCGATCGTGCCGGCGTGGGGATCGCAGGCGACGCGACGGCCGTTGCCGTCGATTGAGACCGCGATCGCGTTGCCCGCCTCGGGAATCTGCAGCACCGCGGCGTCGGCGGACTCCGGCCGGCGCACCGTGCGCGAGCCGACCACCGAGTCGTACTGCTCGAAGGCCCAGCGCTTCGAGGCGATGCTGGGAGCGGCGAGCAGGGCGAGCAGGGTCTCCTCGCTGGAGGCGCCCTCGGCCAGCGTGACCCGGTTGCCGTAGATCCACCCCTGCGGCTCGGCCGGGCTGAGGTCGTAGAGCGGGCAGCCGTCGACCAGCGCCTCGACCGGCATCTCACCGATCACGTCGCCGGCACGCAGGATGCGGATCTGACCGGAGTCGGTGACGACGCCGATCTCGGCCGAGCCGGTCTGCCATTTCTCGCAGACCGCGAGCACCGCGGCCACCTTGGCCGGCTCGACCACGGCGAGCATCCGCTCCTGCGACTCGGAGACCATGATCTCGAAGGGCTCCATGTCGGCCTCGCGCAGCGGCACCTTGCCAACGTCCAGGTCGATGCCGACCCTCCCCGCCGAGGCCATCTCGCCGGCCGAGGAGGTCAGTCCGGCGGCGCCGAGGTCCTGCAGCGAGACCAGCAGGCCCTTCTCGAGCAGCTCGAGGCAGCACTCGAGCACCTTCGACTCCTCGAAGGGATCGCCGATCTGCACCGTCGGACGCTTCGCGTCGTCGCCCTCGCCGAGCTCGGCCGAGGCCAGCACCGAGGCGCCGCCGATCCCGTCGCGCCCGGTCGAGGCGCCCATCAGCACCACCGTGTTGCCGACCCCGGCGGCGGCGGCGCGGACCATGTCGGCCTGCTTGGCGATGCCGAGGCACATCGCGTTGACCAGGCAGTTGTGCTCGTAGGGGGCCTCGAAGTAGATCTCGCCGCCGACGTTGGGCACGCCGATCGAGTTGCCGTAGTGGCCGATCCCGCGCACGGCGCCGTCGAGCAGATGGCGCGAACGCACGGAATCCAGCTCGCCGAAGCGCAGCGAGTCGAGGATCGCGATCGGCCGCGCCCCGATCGCGAAGACGTCGCGGAGGATGCCGCCCACCCCCGTTGCCGCGCCCTGGAAGGGTTCGACCGCGCTGGGATGGTTGTGGGACTCGACCTTGAAGGCGATCGCGTGGCCGTTGCCGATGTCGACAGCGCCGGCGTTCTCGCCCGGCCCCATCACCACCCGCTCGCCCTCGGTTGGCAGCCGCCGCAGCAGCTTGCGCGAGTGCTTGTAGGCGCAGTGCTCGGACCAGAGCAGACTGAACATCGCCAGCTCGACGTCGTTCGGCTCGCGGCCGAGCTTGCCGACGATCAGCGCGAACTCGGAGTCGGTCAGCCCCAATTCGCGGTGCTTGGCCGTCTCCACCGTCATCGCAGTCCCTTCCAGTGCGCTTTATGCACGCGTGGGGAGCAAAAGGCCCACCGGAAGCTCATCCTCGCCCCTCCGCCACGGCCTCGAACACCCGCAGCCCGTCGGTCGAGTCGGTCAGCGGATCGACCGCGTGCTCGGGGTGCGGCATCAGCCCGAGCACGTTGCCGGCCTCGTTGCGCACCCCGGCGATGTCCCGCGCCGACCCGTTCGGGTTCTGTCCCGGCGCATAGCGGTAGGCGACCTGCCCCGCGCCTCCAGCTCGTCGAGCACCTCGCTAGGCGCGTAGTACCGCCCTTCCCCATGCTTCGCCGGGATCGACAGCGTCCGCTGACGGGACTCAAAGCGATCTATATCTCCGCTTTGAGGCCCATCGACCGGGATCAGCTCGACCTGGCGGCAGTGGAAGCGCAGGTCCTCGTTGAGCAGCAGTGCGCCCGGCAGCAGGCCCGCCTCGCAGAGGACCTGGAAGCCGTTGCAGATGCCCAGCACCGGGCCGCCCGTGGCGGCGAACTCGCTGACCGCCTCCATCGCCGGCGAGAAGCGGGCGATCGCGCCGGCGCGCAGGTAGTCGCCGTAGGAGAAGCCGCCGGGGACGACGACCGCGTCGATCCCGTCGAGGTCGCGCTCTTCGTGCCAGACCAGTCGCGCCTCGGCGCCGGTTCGCTCGCAAGCCATCAGCGCGTCCCGCTCGTCGCAGGAGCCGGGGAACTGGAGCACCCCCCAGCGCATCAGGCGGCGCCGTCTAGCTGCTCGATCTCGTAGTCCTCGATCAGCGGGTTGGCGAGCAGCTTCTCGCAGAGCTCGCCGAGCCGCTCCGGGTCCTCGGCCTCCAGCTCGACCATGCGGCCGACCCGCACGTGCTCGATCCCCTCGAAGCCGAGCGCCGGCAGCGCCCGCTCGACCGCCTTGCCCTGGGGGTCGAGAATCCCCTCCTTCGGGCGGATCAGGACCCGGGCCCGGGGCACTAGAAGGACAGCTCCGTGATCCGCTCGTAGGCCTCGACGTACTTGGCCCGCGTCTGCTCGACCACGTCGGGCGGGATCTCAGGGGCGGGCGGGGTCTTGTCCCAGCCGCTCTCGGTGGCCCAGTCGCGCACGTACTGCTTGTCGAAGGAAGGTTGGGTGCTGCCCGGCTGGTAGCGGTCGGCCGGCCAGAAGCGCGAGGAGTCGGGGGTCAGCACCTCGTCGGCGAGGACGATCTCGGCGCCGGCGTGGCTGCCGAACTCGAACTTGGTGTCGGCGAGGATGATGCCGCGCTCGGCCGCGTGTTCGGCGCCGCGCGTGTAGACCTCGATCGAGATCCGCCGCAGCTCCTCCATCAGCGCCCGGTCGCCGACGATCTCGGCGGCGCGGTCGAAGTCGACGTTCTCGTCGTGGTCGCCGATCTCGGCCTTGGTCGCCGGGGTGAAGATCGGCTCGGGCAGCTTGTCGGACTCGAGCAGGTTGGGCGGCAGCTCGATCCCGCAGACGGCGCCGCCGTTCTTGTATTCCTTCCAGCCCGAGCCGGAGAGGTAGCCGCGCACCACGCACTCGACCGGGTACATCTCCAACCGCCGCACCCGCATCGCCCGTTCCGCGACCTCTTCCGGCACGTCAGCCGAGACGAAGTGGTTGGGGACGATCTCGCCGGTCAGCTCGAACCAGAATTCCGAGATCCGGTTCAGCACCTTGCCCTTGTCGGTGATCGCCGTCGGCATCACCACGTCGTAGATCGAGATCCGGTCGGAGGCGACCATCAGCAGGTCGTCCTCCCACTCGTAGATCTCGCGAACCTTCCCGGAGGAGTGGAGCTTCAGATCAGTAATAGGCGGCATTGGCGCGATGCTAGCGAGGAGCGCGGCGTGGCTGAACCGAGCCTTCACACTGGCTGAGCAGCCAGTGTGCGATCCTTCTCGCCGTGAGTCTGCCGCCCGAACCGAAGAGCTCGCCCCTGACCCAGACACTCAGGTGGAGCTTCCGCCCGCTTCCCTTCATGCAGGAGAACCGGGAAAAGTACGGCGACAACTTCAGCGTCAAGTTCCTCACCTTCGAGCGGCCGATGGTGATGATCTCCGATCCGGCCGCGATCAAGGCCCTCTATAGAGAGCGGTCGCACGGCCTGCCGCCGGGGCGCGACATCATCCTCACCCCGATCGTCGGCGCCCGCTCGCTGCTGGTCACCGAAGGCGCCGATCACCTCGCCCATCGCAAGGTGATGCTGCCGCCCTTCCACGGCGAGCGGATGCGCTCCTACCAGCCGCTGGTCGAGGAGATCGTCGACCGCGAGATCGATTCCTGGCCACTGGGCGAGGAGTTCCCGATCCACCCGCGGATGCAGGCGATCACGCTCGAGGTGATCCTGCGCGTTGTCTTCGGCGTCGCCGACGGCCCGCGCCTGGAGCAGCTGCGCCTCGTCCTCACCAAGGTGCTGGAGGAGACCGCCTCGCCCTTCGCCCAGTTGACTAGCCTCGCCTCGCGCCGTTTCGGCGGCCGCGGCCCCTGGGCCAAGTTCGAACGCCAGCTCAACCTGGCCGACGAGCTGCTCTACGCCGAGATCGCCGACCACCGCGCCCGTGGCGACTTCGAGGAGCGCGAGGACATCCTCTCGCTGTTGATGCAGGCCGAATTCGAAGATGGCTCGGGCATGACCGACACCGACCTGCGCGACCAGCTGATGACCCTGCTGCTCGCCGGCCATGAGACCACCGCCACGGCGCTGGCATGGACCTTCGACCTGTTGCTGCGCCACCAGGGGCCGATGCAGCGCCTGCGCGAGTCGCTCGAGGCGGGCGAGGAGGATTACCTGCGCGCCGTGATCAGCGAGTCGTTGCGCCTGCGCCCGGTCGTGCCGCTCGCCGGCCGCCGCCTCAACGCCGACCTCGAGACCGACAATCTGCACCTGCCCGCCGGCACCGACGTGACGCCGGCGATCTGGCTCACCCACACCCGCGCCGACTCCTACCCCGAGCCCTTCGCCTTCCGCCCCGAGCGCTTCCTCGAGGACGGTCCCGACACCTACGCCTGGATCCCCTTCGGCGGCGGCATCCGCCGTTGCATCGGCGCCGCCTTCGCCGAGTTCGAGATGCGGATCGCCCTGCACGAGGTGCTGACCCGCTGCGAGCTGCACAAGGCCAGCCCGGCGCCCGAGAAAATCGGCCGCCGCAACATCACCCTCTCACCGCGTGCCGGCACCCCGGTCGTCCTCACTGCCCGCCACCCGGCGCGCGAGCGCGACTTGGTCGCCGCCTAGTCCAAGCCACAACGTCGGCTCTCGACAGGTGCCCACCATCAGGGCATGATCAAGTCATGGCCGAAGAGCGCGAGGCGGATCGGCTGACGTGGTGGCAGCGCCAGGCGCTGCGCCGCATGCGCAAGGCCGCCGGCAAGAGCGGCGACGAGCCGCTTGCTTCCGAGGACTGGGCGGCGTACTTCGAGGTGGCATCCGGGGGGATGGAGAGCGCACTGAGCCGCCTGCTGCGCGCGCTCCCATCGAGTCCACGCTGCGGAATCTGCGGTGCTCCCTTCGCCGGCTTCGGCAACCGCCTGATCCGCCCGCTGGGGTACCGCCAGTCGCGCAAGAGTCCCAACCTCTGCGCGACCTGCGTCGAGGCATCGCCGCCGGGCGGGATGACGACCGAGGCGGGGGTGCTGTTCGCCGACCTGCGCGGCTTCACCCGGCTCTCGGAGCAGTCCGATCCCGAGGCGGTCAGCGTCCTGTTGCGGCGCTTCTACGCTTGCGCCGAGGACATCCTCTTTCCCGAGGCGGTGATCGACAAGCTGATCGGCGACGAGGTGATGGCGCTCTACCTGCCGATGTACGGGCGCTTTGAGGAGGCGGCGCCGGTGATGCTCGACAGCGCCCGTGAGCTGCTGCGCCAGATCGGCTACGGCAGCCCCGAGGGCCCCTTCGCCGAGGTCGGGATCGGCCTCGACTACGGCGAGGCCTTCGTCGGCAACGTTGGCCGGCGGTCGCTCAACGACTTCACCGCGGTGGGCGACGTCGTCAACGTCGCCGCGCGGCTGCAGGGAGAGGCAGCCGGTGGCGAGATCCTCGTCTCGGGCCGCCTCGCCGAGCGCCTCGCCGAGCCCCCCGGCGAACGCTTGGAGCTGACCCTGAAGGGCAAGTCGGAGCCGGTCGTCGCCTACCGCAGTGGGGTCGGCCCGTAAGAGGTGAGACGGTAGCGCTCAGCTCTTGGCGGCGGCGCGGGCGGCAGGGTGCTCCTGCGCCCAGCGGGCGATCGTGCTCGAGCCCGAGATCACTTCGCCGTCGTCGAGGACGAGGATCGGCACCTCGTTGGTGCCGCTCAGCTCCTTCACCTCGGCCCGGTCGGAGTCGCGACTGCCCCAGGTCCAGGGCATCAACCGGTAGCCCCCCATCACCTTGAGCTCGTAGGTGTAGCCAGCCGCATCAAGCGCCTTGCCCGCCTTCGCACAGGGATGCGCAAATGCCGGCCCGGTCGTCTTCTGTCCACAGGTGTAGAGGAGCACCAAGCGAACCCTATCCAGTTCCGGTGCGCCTTATGTACCTATAGGCCACATAAAGCGCACCGGAACCGTTGGCTCAGGTGTTGAGCGCCGCCAGCACCTCGTCGGCGGCGCGCTCGCCGGACTGCACGGCGCCGTCCATGTAGCCGTTCCAGACGGTCGCCGTCTCGGCGCCGGCCCAGTGGAGGGGCCCGATCGGGATCCGCAGAGCGCGGCCGTATTCGGTCCAGCCGCCGGTCGTCATCAGGCAGCCGTAGCAGCCGCGCGTCCACTCCTCCTCTGCCCAGACCCGCTCGATGAAGCGATCCGGTTGTGCTGCCCGCTCACCGAAGAGGCGGGCGTGGCCGGCCAGGATCGCTTGGCGCCGCTCGTCGGCGGGCCGAGCGCCCCACTGACGTGCCAGCCGCCCCTCGAGGAAGCCGAGCAGGACGCCGGGGCTGCCGTCGGGCGGCGAGTTGTCGAAGACGACGCGGGCCGGGCCGCCGTCGCTGGCTGCCTGCCCCGAGAGTCCTTCCTCGCGCCAGAACGGCCGCTCGTAGATCGCCATCGTCTTGATCACCGTGCCCTGCGGCATGCGCTGGGTCAGCTGGTCGCGGCGGGCCGGCAGCGGTGGGTCGTAGGCGATCCGGCCGGCCAGGGTCGGGGGCACGGCAACGATCGCGCGGCGAGCGTGCACGGTCAGCCCACCCGGCTCGCCACCGGCGCCGTCGGCGTGCAAGACGATGCCACCGGGTCCATGCTCGATCCGACGCACCGGCGACGCCAAGCACACGCGTTCCCCACCCAGCTGTTCGGCCATCAGCAGGGCCAGCCGCTGCGAGCCGCCGTGGAAGCGGTCCTGCTGGGCGCCCCCGTCGGTCCCGAGCAGCGTGTTGAAGCCGCTGCCGGAGCGCGTGTAGAAGAGGACGTGGAGGAGTGAGACGTCGCTCGGCTCCGCCGCCCAGACCGCCTCGGTAGCGAGTTCGAAGAGCGTGCGGGCGGCAGCGGTGCGGGTGTTGCGCAGCACCCAGGTGGCGAAGGTCTGCCCATCCCAGTCAAGTGCCTTCTCCGCCAGCCACGGCTCCTCCAACGGCACGCTGCGCGCCATCCGGTCAAGGCGGGCGCGCGCCTGTTCGAAATCGATCAGCGCCAGTGGCGAGATCGCTCGCGAGAGGTTGCGGACCAGGCGCGGGCTGGCGTCGGTGATCGGGCCCGTGTAGGAAGCCAGCTTCCCGGCGATCTCGATCAAGTGCCGTCCTTGGTCATGGGTCGGGAAGGTGCTGACGCCCAGCTCGCCGGCAAGCGCCGCGATCCGCTCCTGGGTCGGGCCGATCCACTGCCCGCCGACCTCGACCACCTTGCCATCGCCGATCTCCTCGTTGAGCAGGCGCCCGCCGACGCGATCGCGCGCCTCGACCACGACCGGCTCGACCCCGGCGGCGAGAAGCCGGCGGGCGGCGACGAGCCCGGCCAGTCCGGCGCCGACGATCGCGACATCCGCCTCGATCGATTCGCCGCCGGCTCGCTGCCCAGAGCTCTCCATCGCAACGAGACTAGCTCCGCAAAGGGAAATCGACCGCTGGATCAGATGCTACGATTGTCGCACTATCGTAGAAGTTGCGACACGAGAGCTGCGGAACAAAACCGCGGACCTGCTCAAGCGGGTTGAGGCGGGCGAGAGCATGGTGATCACGGTTCGGGGCAAGCCGGTCGCCGATCTGGTTCCGCATCGCTCAGAGAGCCCCCGCTGGCTTGCACCTGACGAGGTGATGGAGATCGTGACGAAGTTCTCAGCCGACCCCGGGCTTCGCGACGACCTTCGGCGCCTCGATGAAACAAGTGACGAACTGCCTCCATTGTGGTGAGCGAGAAGCGACCAGTTCGCGGTTTGCTCGATACCTCGATCTTTATCGCGCTGGAGGAAGGTCGTCACGTAAGACAGGAGGCGCTTCCCCGGCAGAGCACGATCTCGGTGGTGACCCGAGCCGAGCTCCGAGTAGGAGTTCTGTCCGCTGACGGCATAAAGAATCGAGACCTCCGCATTGCGACGTTCGAGGCAGCCGGTCGGTTCGCCGCGCTTCCCATCGACGACGAGGTAGCGCGCGCTTGGTCGCAAATGCGCGCCTACCTCGCGGCATCCGGCGCCCGAGTTCCGGTCAACGACATGTGGATTGCCGCCACGGCGGCTGCCTATGAGATGCCCGTCTTGACGCAGGACAGCGATTTCGACGCCCTCAGCGGTGTTGCCGGCTTGACCGTGATCCCGGTCTGAGGCTTTTGCCAGCTCCTAGCCGCGCAGTGCTTCCAGCCGCTCGAAGACCTCGGGCAGGTGGGTGAGGTAGGCGCTGTAGTCGAAGACGGCGTCGAGGTCGAGCCAGGGGCCGCCGCGCCGAGCAGCTCGCGGAAATGAGTGCCGCTGTCCCAGGCCTGCTGGGCGTTCTCCTGGACGATCCGGTAGGCCTCGTCGCGGGTTAGGCCCGACTCGACCAGGGCGGTGAGGGCGCGCTGGCTGAAGAGGGCGCCGTGGGTCAGCTCGAGGTTCTCGCGCATGCGATCGGTGCGGACCGTCATCCCGCTGACGACCTTGGTCGCCAGGTCCTGCATGTAGTCGAGCCCGATCGTGGCGTCGGGCAGGATTACCCGCTCGGCGCCGGAGTGGGAGATGTCGCGCTCGTGCCAGAGGGCGACGTTCTCCAAGCCGGTCTGGGCGTAGCCGCGGAGGACGCGGGCGAGCCCGGTGATCCGCTCGGTGCGGATCGGGTTGCGCTTGTGCGGCATCGCCGAGGAGCCCTTCTGCTTGCCGGAGGCAAACGGCTCCTCGACCTCGCGCAGCTCGGTGCGCTGCAGGTTGCGGACCTCGGTGGCGAAGCGCTCGAGGCCGGCGCCGGCGATCGCGACCCGCGAGGTCAGCACGGCGTGGCGGTCGCGCGGGATCACCTGCGTCGCCACGTCCTCGCGCTTGAGACCGAGCCGCTCCATCACTCGCGCCTCGACCGTCGGCGGCACCGAGGCGTAGGTGCCGACGGCGCCGGAGAGCTTGCCGAAGGCGAGCTGCTCGAAGGCGTCCGTGAGTCGGTCGAGGTTGCGGTCGGCCTCGAAAGCGAAGCCGGCGAGGCGCAGGCCGAAGGTGGTCGGCTCGGCGTGGACGCCGTGGGTGCGGCCGACGCAGAGGGTGTCGCGGTGCTCCAGGGCGCGCTCGATCAGGGCGTCGCGGTAGGCGCGGGCCCCGGCCAGAACCACCTCGCCGGCCTCGCGAAGCTGCAGGGCCAGGGCGGTGTCGAGAACGTCGGAGGAGGTCAGCCCGTAGTGGATCCAGCGTCCGTGCTCGCCGACCGAGGCGGCGACCACGTCGACGAAGGCGGCGACGTCGTGGTCGGTGATCTTCTCGCGCTCGTTGACCGCCTCGACCGTGAAGGCCGCGTTCGCCCGCGCCGCCTCGGCGGCCTCGCGCGGCACCGCGCCCTGCTCGGCCCAGGCCTGGGTCGCCGCCAGCTCGACCTCGAGCCAGCACTCGAACTTACGCTGCTGCGACCAAACTTTCCCAATCTCTGGCCGCGTGTATCGAGGGATCATCTGACAACTCCTCTCGCGCGGGTGGCACGGGGGAGGGGGGGTCGAGGACAGCCCGTGGACTGCCCGCAGGCCCCCCCTCCCCCGTGACAGGACCCGCGCGCGTGGAGTTCTCGGGTCATGCGTTGATGATCCGCGCGGCCAAGATGCCGGCGTTCTTGGCCCCGTCGATCGCCACGCAGGCGACCGGGATTCCGGGCGGCATTTGCACCGCGGAGAGCAGCGCGTCGAGGCCGCCGAGGCTCTTGCCGAGGATCGGCACGCCGACCACCGGCAGGTCGCTATGGGCGGCCGCCACTCCCGGCAGCGCGGCGGACATGCCGGCGCCGGCGATAATCACCTTCAGGCCGCGCATGCGCGCGTTGGTGCAGTACTCGCGCACCAGCTCGGGATCGCGGTGGGCGCTCATCACCCGCACCTCGTAGCGAATGCCCGCTTCGTGCAGCGCCTTGCCGGCCGGCTGCATCTTCGGCTTGTCGTTTTTCGAGCCCATGATGATCCCGACCAGGGGCTCATCGACCTCGATTTCCTCGAAGGCCTCCTCGACCGCCGGCATCGCCAGCGCCTCGCCGACCTGCGGCTCGTTGGCTTCGCCTCCGGTGGGCTGGGGTCCCTCTGAGATCTCGCTCATCTCGTCCTCTCTTGTGTGACTGGCTAGCTGGCGACGCGGTCCACCGCGCGGGCGGCGATGTCGGATCGCATCTGCATTCCCGCGAACTCGATCCGACCCGCGGCATCGTACGCACGATCGCGCGCCTCGGCTGGCGTCGCTCCCAATGCCGTCAAGTTGAGCACCCGCCCGCCCGCCGTGACTACCTCGCCCTCGCGCTCGGCGGTGCCGGCGTGGGTGATCTCAGATAGCTCGCCAGCGGCCTCGAGGCCGCGGATCACGTCGCCCTTTGAAGAGGACTCGGGGTAGCCGGCCGAAGCCAGCACCAGCGTTACGGCCCAGTCCTCGACGAACTCCGCCTCAGCCCCCGCCAGGCCGCCCGGCTCGCGCGCGGCGAGGCAGAGGTCGACCAGGTCGGAGCGCAGCCGCGGCAGCACCGCCTGCGTCTCGGGATCGCCGAAGCGGGTGTTGAACTCGAGCACCTTGGGGCCGTCAGCCCCGATCATCAGGCCGGCGTAGAGGACGCCGTGGAAGGGCCGGCCGCGCCGCGCCATTGCCGCCACGATCGGGCGGTGGACTGCGTCGACGATCTCCTCCACCTCGGTCGGGCCGAAGCCGGGCACCGGCGAGTAGCTGCCCATGCCGCCGGTGTTCGGCCCCTCGTCGCCGTCGAAGATCCGCTTGTAGTCCTGGGCGGGAGCTAGGGGCACCACGTTCTCGCCATCGCAAAAGGCCAGCAACGAAAGCTCCTCACCCTCGAGGAACTCCTCCAGCACGACGGTCGTGTCGCCGAAGCGCTGCTCGGTGAAGAAGACGTCGATCGCCCCGCGCGCCTCTTCCTCTGAGCCGCAGATGATCACGCCCTTGCCCGCCGCCAGGCCGTCGGCCTTGAGTACCGCCGGGTAGGAGGTGCTGGCGATCGCGGCGAGCGCCTCCTCGCGGCTGCGCAGCAGCACATGCGCCGCGGTCGGCACCCCGGCCTCGCTCATCAGCTCCTTGGCAAAGGCCTTCGAGCCCTCCAGCTCCGCCGCCGCCGCGCTCGGCCCGAAGGCCGGCACGCCGGCGTCCTCGAGCGCGTCGACAACCCCGGCGACCAGCGCCGCCTCGGGCCCGACCACAACCAGGTCGACGCTGCGCTCGCGCGCGGCGGCGACGATCGCCTTGACGTCATCGGCACCAATCTCCGGCAGGCACTCGGCGTCCGCCGCGATGCCAGCGTTGCCCGGCGCGCAGAGCAGCTCCGGCGCGTGTGCCGAGCGCGCCAGCGCCCGCACGATCGCGTGCTCGCGCCCACCGGCCCCGACAACGAGAATGCGCATATTCGTGCTCAAGCCGCCCCCGGACGCGGGAGCGAATCCCTGTCCATATCTGATTCTTCAGGCATTCGCGGGAGCAGAGGAGGCGGTGCCTTATTACAGCGAGTCGGAGAGGTCGCCGGCCGACATCGCCGCCAGAGTCTGGCTGGTCATCGTCCCGCGCGACCCAAGCTCCACCGACACCTTGGCCATCGTCTTCTCATCGGGCGCCTCGACGATGGTCACGAAGTCGTACTGCCCCAGCGTCGCGTACTGGGCGACCACCTTCGCCCCGATCTGCTCGACCTCCTGATTCACCTCAGCCACGCGCCCAGGGTTGTTCTTCAATGTCCGAACACCCTCGGAAGTCAGGTTCGTCAGCATCACGTAAGTAGGCATCGCGCTCTCCTCTCGGGGGACTGGGGTAACCCCTACGTTACGCGATCAGACGACCGGATCGAGGAGGGGTCGGCGAGTGTCCCTCCGCAAGCGGCGTCCTCTTTTTCGCCCCAAAACATCCTCGGACGGCGACTACCGATTCGGGCGAAAAACCCAGCGCCGCGGGAGGGACACCCGCCGACCCCGGCCCTACCCGTCGCCGCCGCGGGGGGACACCGCCTGCCTCCCCCGCTTGATCCTCAGCCGTCGTATCCAGCGTGAACGTGATCGCAGTGATCCGACCGCGCAAATGCCGCCCCGGGCCCGTCGAGATCGAAGCAGTAGATGAGCTCGGTCGGATGCGCCGGAGCCGGCAGGTAGGCGAGCGTTCGGCCCAGTTCGGCGCAGGGCGCGTTGACCGAAGTGTCGGTGCAGGAGACCCCGTCGACGGCGGCGATGTCCATCGCCCGCCCGAAGTAATGGTTGGAGACGTAGCCGCTCGTCGTGTACTGGGAGTGGTCGGAGCGCAGGGCCGAGATCGTCAGCTGGTGCTGCTGGGTGATCGCCCCGATCAGGGCGACGATGCGCGGATCGAGCGCGCCGGAGGTGATGTCGTTCAGCTCGAGGTCGTTGGAGAGGGTCAGGTTGTCCCAGTTGATCGGCGTCCCGACTGTGCCCGGCAGCGAGATCGACCAGTCGACCGGCGTCACCTGGCACTTGCCTTCCAGCTGTTCGGCGTCGGCGAGGACTGCCTGCACGTACCACTGGGCCTGGTTGTGGGTGAAGATGCCAGCGCGCAAACCGCCCTGCGACCAGATCAGGCGCGCCAGGGTGGCGGCCGAGTCGTCCGGATCGCCGCGATGGATGTGGCCGTCTTCATCGCCGTCGACCGCGTACTTTTTCCACTCGCTCGGTTCCAGCCCGAGCGGGCCGCGCTGGCGCATCTGCGCGTTGCCCATGCCGCGACCGAAGTTCGACTCCAGGCGCGCCACCGCGGCCAGCGCCCAGACTCCACGCTGGCCGAGTTCGTAGCGGCTCGCCGCCGCCTCGAAGGCTTCCATGTAGTCGTCGGGAATTTCGCCGCCCCAGGCCGGTGCCGGCTCGCAGCTGAAGCCCTGCAGCTGCGGCGTCAGCGCAAAGCCACCGCCGACACCGGCCCCCAGGGCGCCGTAACAGGAAGCGTTGGCGAGGACCTCGGCGACGTACCAATCGGCGTGGTTGTAGGCGAAGATCGCGTTGTAGGTGTCGGCGGGCATGCCGGCGGCGCTGAGGTAGCGCGCCGCGGCGAAGATCGCGTCCTCGGGGTTGTAGGGGTCGCGGACGCCGTCGCCGTTGGCATCGACTCCGTACGTTTCCCAGGTCGAGGGCATGAACTGCATCCAGCCGACCGCACCGGCCGAGGATGGCCCCATGTTGGTGCCGAAGGCACTCTCGATGCCGTTGATCGAGGCCAGGATCGAGGCCCCCTGCGGGCCGAGGCCGTAGGTGGCGGCGGCGCGGTTGTAGAGCGGGATCAAGACTGGCGGCACGCCGGAGGTGGCACAGCTCGAGCTCGGGATCGAGGGCACTTCGAAGACTTCGGAAGGAGTGGGAGCGGGAATCGCGCCGGCGTCAGGCTCGGTTTCCGGTGTCGCTTCGGTCGTTTCCCGTTCTTCTTCGGCGGGGGCTTCCACCGCGGTGCCGCCGCTGGGCTGCGGCGTGGTCGGGATCGGCGCGATCGTTTCGTTCTGCCCGAGGACCGGCGCGATCGTTTCCGCCGGCACCGGCTCCGCGGCGCTCGCGTTGGAGGCGCTCAGCGCCGCGCCGACCGCCGCGACGGCGAGTGTGTTGCGCAGCCGACCCATCAGCCGAGCGCACCCATCACGCGCCACACGCCATCTTTGGAGTCGCGCTGCATTTCGAGCCGCAGCTCGCTGGTGACGCCGACGCGCAGCAGCGAGACGCTCAGCGTGTAGGTGTCCCCTTGGTGCGGTCCGGCCACGACGTTGAGCACTTTCGCCTTTGGCACCTCGACGCCTGCCGGCTGTCGGGGCGGCCGCTGCAAGAGCTCGTGGGTCAGCTGCGGCGTCGCCGTCTCGTTGAAGACCTTGCGGACCTCGGCGCTATTGCGGCCGATCTCGTAGAGAACGAAGGCGCCGGCGAACTGCTGGGCGACCTTGCTTGCCGCCGGTCCGGCCGGCTTGGTGTCCGCCGTGGCGGCAGTAGAGGCTGATCCCCCACCGCTCGAGCTCGCCGATTTCGCCACTTCGGCGGTCGAGCCGCTAGTCGCGGTGGCAGTGTCGGAGCTGGCGATCTCACCCGAGCTCTTCGCGACCCCTGCGTCGGCCTCGGCGCTGAAGTCGGGCTTTGCGCCCTGCAGCACCGGTGCCGTCGCAGCGGCCTCCGGCTGCGGCGCCTGCCGCACTATCGGCGGCGTCGTAGGCGGCGCGGCTGCCTCACGCACCGACGCGGTCCCGCCGCCGCTCCCCGAAGCCCAGACGAGTCCGAGAACTCCGGCACCCGCCGCGAGCAGAGCGAGGGCGATGACGCCAAGCGCGCGCACGGGAGCGTTCCAGTTGCTGGTCCGCTCCTCCAGCGGCCAGACCAAGCCGCGCTCCAAGGCCCAGATGACTCGCTCGAAGGGCCACTTGACCGCCTCGCCAATCGCGCGCAACACGTCGGCGCCGCCCCAGACCACGCGCTCCTCTACCGCGAAAGCGGCATTGGCGATCGAAGAGCGGAATGGGGCGGGGGTATCGATGCGACGGCGTCCGAGCATGGATTGGTTCAGGTTGAGAGCTTATTTCGGATTCTCAAGCCTTTTCCTTAACACCAAGTAATGGGCTTAAGTTCCCATCTCGAAGATCAGCTCGCCGTCGGCGGCGCTGACGCGCACCGTGTCGCCCTCGCGGAACTCGCCCTCGAGCAGCTTCAGCGCCAGCTTGTCGACCAGTTGCTTCTGGATCACCCGCTTCAACGGCCGGGCCCCGTAGGTCGGGTCGTAGCCGAGGTTGCCGAGCAGGGCCTTCGCCTCGTCGGAGAGCTCGACCTCGATCCCGCGCTCGCGCACCCGGCCGATCAGCTGCTCCACCTGCAGCTCGACGATGCGACCGATGTCGGCCTTGGAGAGGCGGTGGAAGATCACCGTGTCGTCGATCCGGTTGAGGAACTCGGGCTTGAAGGTCGCCACGAGCACCTCTTCGATCTGCTCGCGGATCTTCTCGTCGACCGCCTCGCCGACGATGCGATCGCTGCCGACGTTGGAGGTCATGATCAGCACCGTGTTGGTGAAGCTGACCGTGCGCCCCTGGCCGTCGGTGAGCCGGCCGTCGTCCATGATCTGCAGCAGGGTGTTGAAGACGTCGGGGTGCGCCTTCTCGATCTCGTCGAGCAGCACCACCGCATAGGGCCGTCGCCGCACCGCCTCGGTCAGCTGGCCGCCCTCCTCGTAGCCGACGTAGCCGGGTGGCGCCCCGATCAGCCGCGCCACCGTGTGCTTCTCCATGTACTCGGACATGTCGAGGCGGACGATCGCCTGCTCGGAGTCGAACATCAGCTCGGTCAAGCTCTTTGCCAGCTCGGTCTTGCCGACCCCGGTCGGGCCGAGGAAGAGGAAGCTGCCGATCGGCCGGTTCGGGTCCGAGAGTCCGGCGCGCGAGCGGCGCAGCGCGTTGGAGACGGCGGCGATCGCCTCGTCCTGGCCGATCACCCGCTCGTGCAGGCGCTGCTCCATCTGGATCAGCTTCTCGACCTCGCCCTCCATCAGCCGGCTGACCGGGATGCCGGTCCACTTGGCGACGACCTCGGCGACGTCCTCCTCGGTTACCTCGTCGGCCAGCATCGAGGCGCCGCCGGCGTGCAGCTCGGCGATCCGCTCCTCCTGCTCGGCGACAGCCTTCTCCAGCTCCGGGATCTCGCCGTAGCGCAGCTTCGCGGCGCGCTCGAGGTCGGCCTCGCGCTCGGCTCGCTCGGCCTCGCGACCGGCCTCCTCGAGCCGGGCCTTGGCCTCGTTGATCGAGTCGATCGCCCCCTTCTCGTTCTGCCAGCGAGCGTTCATCTCGTTGAAGCTCTCGTTCAGCTCGGCGAGCTCGGCCTCCAACGCCTCCAGCCGCGCCTTGGAGGCGTCGTCGGTCTCCTTCCTCATCGCCGCGCGCTCGATCTCGAGCTGCTGGACGCGCCGCTTCACCTCGTCGATCTCGGTCGGCATCGAGTCGATCTCGATCTTCAGCCGCGAAGCCGCCTCGTCGATCAGGTCGATCGCCTTGTCGGGCAGGAAGCGGTCGGCGATGTAGCGCTCCGAGAGGGTGGCAGCGGCGACGATCGCCGAGTCGGTGATGCGGACGCCGTGGTGCTCCTCGTAGCGGCCCTTGAGCCCGCGCAGGATCGCGATCGTGTCGTTGATGTCGGGCTCGCCGACCAGCACCGGCTGGAAGCGCCGCTCCAGCGCCGCGTCCTTCTCGATGTGCTTGCGGTACTCGTCGAGCGTCGTCGCCCCGACCGCCCGCAGTTCGCCACGGGCCAGCATCGGCTTCAGCAGGTTGGCCGCGTCGACCGCGCCTTCGGCGGCGCCGGCGCCGACGATCGTGTGCAGCTCGTCGAGGAAGAGGACGATCTGGCCGGCCGCCTCCTGGACCTCGGTCAGCACCGCTTTCAGTCGCTCCTCGAACTCGCCGCGGTACTTCGAGCCGGCCAGCAGCGAGCCGATGTCGAGCGCGATCACGCGCCGGTCGCGCAGGCTCTCCGGCACGTCTCCGTCGACGATTCGCTGCGCCAGCCCCTCGACGATCGCGGTCTTGCCGACGCCGGGGTCGCCGATCAGCACCGGGTTGTTCTTGGTCCGCCGCGAGAGCACCTGGACCACGCGGCGGATCTCCTCGTCGCGGCCGATCACGGGATCGAGCTTCCCCTCCCTGGCCGCGGCGGTCAGGTCGCGGCCGAATTTCTCCAGCGCCTGCACGCTGTCCTCCGGGTTGGGCGAGGTGACCTTGTGCGGGCCGCGCACCTCGGCCACGGCCTGCTCCAGCGAGCCGCGGTCGGGAAGCAAGTCGGCGACTCCGGAGGCCGAGTCGGTCAGGGCGAGCAGGATGTGCTCGGTCGAGATGTACTCGTCGCCGAGCTTCGCCATCTCCTTCTCGGCCCGCTGCAAGGTTGCGACGAGGGCGGAGGAGGGGCGGACCTCGGCCGTCTCGCTCAGCTTCGGCAGCTCCTCGACGGCGGCCACCGCACCGCTCACGATCGCGCCCGGGTCGGCGCCGAGCTTCTGCAGGATCGGCACGACGAGGCCGTCCTCCTGTCGCAGCAGGGCAACCAGCACGTGGGCAGGCGTCACCTCCGAGTTCTTGCGCTCGGCGGCGAGGGCCTGGGCCGCGGCAACCGCTTCCTGCGACTTGAGCGTGAACCTATCCGGTTGCATCGGCGCCTCCTTCCAGTTCTCTGAGCCTGCGTTCCAGCGCCAGCACCTTCTCCACCCCGGCCAAGTTCAGGCCTTCGGCGGTCATCTGTTGGATCCGCCGCAGCCGCTCGACGTCGCGCTGGGAGTAGAGCCGGGTGTTTTTCGGCGAGCGCTTCGGCTGGATCAACCCGCGCGCCTCGTAGATCCGCAGCGTCTGCGGGTGCATGTGAGCGAGTTCAGCCGCAACGGAGATCATGAAGACGCCCTGATCGGAGTCGATCGAGACTTCGATCCGTTCGCGCCGCGTGCTCACCACACACCCCCGTTCCGGTGCGCTTTATGTGGGCATGGGCCATAAAAGGCGCACCGGAAGATCATCGGTGGCCCGCTCTTGCCAGGAGGTCCGCGCGCGGATCACTTCCGTTGAAGGCTTCGGCCAGCTTCTCGGCCGCCTCCTCCTGCTCGGCGGTCAGCTGCTCCGGCATCTCGATCTCGAGTCGGTAGCGGATGTCTCCCTTGCCGCGGCCTTTTGCCTTGGGGGCGCCCTCGCCCTTGAGCCGCTGGATCGAGCCGTGCTTGGTCCCCGGCCCGACCTTGATCTTCTTCGTGCCCTCCAGGGTTGGCACCTCGATCGTCGCCCCGCGCAGCGCCTCGGCGATCGTGATCGGCACCGTCACCTCGAGGTTGCCGCCGTCGAGCCGCTTGAAGACGGGCGAGGCGGCAACGCGGGTGACGACGAAGAGATCGCCGGGGGGACCGCCGCGCTGCCCGGCCTCGCCCTTGCCGGCGAGGCGGATCCGCGCCCCGTCCTTGACCCCGGCCGGGATGTTCACCTTGTAGCGCTTGGTCTGGTTGGTCAGGCCCGAGCCAGCGCAGGTGGGGCAGGGGTCCTCGATGATCTGGCCCTGGCCGCCGCACTGGGGGCAGGGCTGGCTGATCGAGAAGAAGCCCTGGCTCTGGGCGTCGATGCCACGGCCTTCGCAGCGCGGGCAGGTGACTGGGCTGGTACCCGGTTTGGCGCCGCTGCCGTGGCAGGTCGGGCAGCGTTCGGCCTTCGGCACGGTGACCTGCACCTGCGCCCCGTTGACTGCCTGGTCGAAGCTGAGGCTGATCTCGGTTTCGAGGTCGCGGCCGCGCACTTGCTGGGCCTGCGGCCGCCCGCCACCCCCTCCGCGACCGAAGAGGTTGGAGAAGATGTCGCTGACGTCGAAGCCGCCGGCAGCACCGCCGGGTCCGAAGGGACCAGCGCCCCCGGGTCCACCCGGTCCGCTGCCACCGAAGCCGCCGAACATGCCCCCGCCGGCGTCGTACTGCTTGCGCTTCTCGGGATCCGAGAGCGTGTCGTAGGCCCCCTGTACCTCCTTGAACTTCTCCTCCGCCTTCGGATCGTCCGGATTGCGGTCAGGGTGGTACTGGCGCGCCAGCTTGCGGTGCGCCTTCTTGATCTCGTCCTCGGAAGCCCCTTTCGGGACCCCGAGCACCTTGTAGAGATCCTCAGCCACTCGTTACTCGCTCACCACCACGCGGGCAGGCCGGATCAACTGCTCGCCGAGCCGGTACCCCTTCTGCATCACCTCGACGACCGTCCCCGACTCAACTCCCTCAGCCGGCAGCGTCGAGAGCGCCTCATGCTGCATCGGATCGAACTTCTCCCCCTTGGGATCCACAGCCTCGACCCCGTTCCGAGAGAGCGAGTCCCGCAAGCTCCTGAACACGAGCAGCACCCCGTGCGAGAGCCCGTCCTCCGAGTCCCCCTCCGGATCCAACCCAGCGGCCTGAATAGCCCGCTCCAAATCGTCCAGAACAGGCACCACCTCCCGAATCACCTCGGCTTTCCCGCGCGCCGACGCCGCCTGAACCTCGCTCGTCATCCGCTTACGAAAGTTCTCGAAGTCAGCCTTGGTCCGCTTAGCGAGGTCCAGATACTCGTCCCGCTCCCGCTGAGTGTCGGCGAGCAATGCATCGAGATCGTCCGCGACCTGCTCCGCTCCCGAGCCGGAGGCGTCGGCCGCCAACGCATCTCCCGCGGGTGGTGTGGGGCTGGGGTCCTCGCCCGCAGCTTGCGAGGACGAGGGCCCCTGCCCCGCGACAGGACCCGCGGGCTGGTGCGCGTTGTCTGGCTGTCCCTCGGGGCGACTCATTTCTCGTCACCGTCACCCTCATCGACGACCTCGGCATCGACGACCTCCTCCTCGTCATCGGAGTCGCCCCCCTCGGCTGAACCGCCGTCGGCCGACTGCTGCGCCGCTTGCTCAGCCTGCGCCGCCGCGTAGAGCTGTTCCGACACTTTGGTGAACGCGGCCGTCAACGCCTCCGTCTTCGAGTTGATCTCCTCGACGCTCTCCGAGGTCAGCGCCTCGCGCACGTCTTTGATCGCCGCCTCGATCGCCTCTTTATCCGCTGCCTCGACTTTGTCGCCCAGCTCCTCGAGTTGTTTCTCGGACTGGTAGGCGGCGTTCTCGGCGAGGTTGCGCGCCTCGGCCAGCTCGCGCTGCTTGCGGTCCTCCTCGGCGTGGCTCTCGGCGTCGGAGACCATGCCCTGGATTTCCTCCTCGGAGAGGCCGGAACCCGACTGGATCTCGATTTTCTGCTCGGTGCCGGTGCCCAGGTCTTTGGCGGTGACGTGGATGATCCCGTTCGGGTCGATGTCGAAGGTGACCTCGATCTGGGGGATGCCGCGCGGCGCCGGCGGGATGCCGGTGAGCTGAAACTTGCCCAGGCTCTTGTTGCCGCTGGCCATCTCGCGCTCGCCCTGCAGCACGTGGATCTCGACCGAGGGCTGGTTGTCGTCGGCGGTCGAGAAGGTCTCCGACTTCTTGGTCGGGATCGTCGTGTTGCGCTCGATCAGCTTCGTCATCACGCCGCCTTTGGTCTCGATGCCGAGGGTCAGCGGGGTGACGTCGAGCAGCAGCACGTCCTTGACGTCGCCGGCCAGCACTCCCGCCTGGATCGCGGCGCCGACGGCGACGACCTCATCCGGGTTGACGCCCTGGTGCGGGTCCTTGCCGGTCAGCTCCTTGACTCGCTCGCGCACGGAGGGCATCCGGGTCATGCCGCCGACGAGGACGACGTGGTCGACCGCCTCGCCGGCGTCGTCGAGCGCTCGTTTGACCGGGCCGACGACGCGCTCCAGCAGGTCGGCGGTCAGCTCGTTCAGCTTCGAGCGCGAGAGCTTGATGTCGAGGTGCTTGGGCTGGCCCTCGACCGCGGTGATGAAGGGCAGGTTGATCTGCGTCTCCTGCGCTGAGGAGAAGCTCGATCTTGGCCTTCTCCGCGGCCTCGTAGAGGCGCTGCAGCGAGTTCTTGTCGGCGGCCAGGTCAACGCCCTGGTCGCGTTTGAACTCGGCCACCAGCCACTCGACGATCGCCTTGTCCCAGTTGTCGCCGCCGAGGTGGTTGTCACCGGCGGTCGCCTTCACTTCGAAGACGCCGTCGCCGATGTCGAGCACCGAGACGTCGAAGGTGCCGCCGCCGAGGTCGAAGACGAGGATCGTGTGGTCCGCAGTCTCCTTGTCGAGCCCGTAGGCGAGCGAGGCGGCGGTCGGCTCGTTGATGATCCGCTTGACCTCGAGGCCGGCGATCTTGCCGGCGTCCTTTGTTGCTTGCCGCTGGTCGTCGTTGAAGTAGGCGGGGACCGTGATCACGGCGCTGTCGACCGCCTCGCCGAGCTTCGCTTCGGCGTCGGCCTTGAGCTTCTGCAGGATCATCGCGCTGATCTCGGGCGGGCTGTACTGCTTGCCGCGCACGTCGACGCGCACGTCGCCATTGGGGCCGGCCTCGACCTTGTAGGGGACGATCGTCTCCTCCTCTTTGACTTCGGCCTCCTTGCGGCCCATGAAACGCTTGATCGAGAAGATCGTGTTCTCGGGATTCATCACCGCCTGGCGCTTGGCCACCGTGCCGACGAGGCGATCGCCGGACTCGCTGAAGGCGACCACCGACGGAGTCGTGCGTCCGCCCTCGGAGTTCTCCAGTACGGTCGGCTCGCCGCCCTCCAGCACGGCGACGCAGGAATTGGTCGTGCCCAGATCGATCCCGATCGTCTTACCCACTATTAACTACCTCCAACTCTAGTTCGCTCTGCCTAAGAAATCTAAGCGGCAGTATGACAGATTTCTCACATCATGCCAAGCAGTTGCTTATAGTTGGTTTGCGTTTAGCAATGCCGGGCAGCCACCTGGGGGTGGGCGCCCGACGGGGAGGCGCCTCGACGACTCGACTCGCCGCTTAGCGGCGAGTCGCCAACGAAGAGGAGCCGATGTGAATCACCTTCATTTGTGGAACCGGCGGCCGGCGACGCTGCTCGCGATCGCCGCCGCGCTGATCTTCGCCCTGCTTCCGCTCACCGCTGCGGACGCGCACCGGGGTCACCACGGCAAGTCTCACCACGCCCAGCACCATCCTGGCCACGGCCACCTCGGCAAAGGCCACGGCCACGGCAAGCGCGACTTGACGGTCATGACCCGGAACCTCTATCTGGGCTCGAGCCTCGGGCCGGCGCTCGAAGCGGGCACCCCGGAAGCATTCGTCGAAGGCGTCGCGCGGATCTACGCGACCGTGCAGTACACGAACTTCCCGCAGCGCGCCGAAGCGATCGCCGACGAGATCGAGGAAGCCGAACCGGACTTGATCGGCCTGCAGGAGGTCACGAAGTGGACGACAGGCGGCCTGAACCCGCCCCCCGGCTACGACTTCCTCGCCATCCTGGAAAGCGACCTCGAAGCCCGGGGGTTGGACTACTCGACGGCGGCGATCGCGCATAACGCGAACATCGGGCCGGCGCCGCTCGCCCTGCCCGAACAGGGCTGCGTCCAGCCAGGGCCGACGATCACCTGCTCCGTGCAGCTCGAAGATCGCGACGTGATCCTCGTCAACGACGACACGCCGGGACTGACTTGGAGCAATCCGCAAAGCGGGCGCTACGCCACTCAACAGGCGATCGAATCGCCGGTCGGCCCGCTCTCGTTCGACCGCGGCTGGGCCAGCATCGACGCGAAGCTGAAGCAGCAGCCGTTCCACTTCGTCAACACCCACCTCGAAACCGAGGAATCGCCGCTCGTGCAACAGACGCAGGCGGCCGAATTCCTCGCCGGTCCGGGCAAAGGCGGGACGATCGTCGCCACCGGCGATTTCAACTCCGCCTCGGACGGCTCTACGACCACCTCCTACGCGCAGCTCACCGCGCCCGGCAAGTTCCGCGATAGCTGGAACGAGAAACTGCTCGGACCGGGCAGCTCGTGTTGCCAGGAGTCGAACACTCCGCCGCTCGCGCCGGGGGCGCTGAACAACCCGGTCTCGACCCTGCGGACCCGGATCGACCTGATCCTCAGCCGCGGCGCCGCTCGCTCGGACGGAGACGATGCCGAGCTGGTCGGTGACACGCCGTTCCAGGCAACTCCCCCGTTCTGGCCCTCCGACCACGCGGGAGTAGTCAGCGAACTGAGTCTCGGAGGCTAACCAGCTGACATAAGGACCATCCCCGGGAGGGGTGGAACGTCTTGCACTTTTTTGGGTTATCAAGGCGCGGCCGCTAGGCCGCGTCTTCCCAAAAAAGTTAAGTGAAACCCCTCCCGGGGATGGTCCGAGCGCTATCCCTCGCCAGCCGTGCGGGCAACGAATTCGGCGACTTCCTTCGCCTGCTCTTCGTTGAGGATGCCGCCCGGCATTCGGCCCGGCGTGGTGCTGCTGTCGACGCCGACTTCGACCGCGTTGAGGACGCGGCCTTCGATCCCTTTGAGCGCCGAAGCGTCGCTCGGGTCGGCTGGGCCGGCGGGCGCCAGCAGTTCGTCGAGGTCGGGCCCGTAGTTGCCGTCGGTGCCGGCCGCGTAGAGCGTGTGGCAGGTGCCGCAGTTGGTCTGGAAGAGGCTCTGTCCGCTTTCCAGGTCCGCCGGCACCTCCTGGGCACCGCGGGCGGCGTCGCCGTCGGAGCGGAAGGCGAGCCAGGGAATCAGTACGGCCAGGACGACCACCACCAAGCCGAAGACGATGAACGTTTTTTTGCTCATTTGCGCCCGGCACGGTACCAGGGACACATTCGGCGTAGCTCGCACTCGCCGCAGCGCGGTTTCGGCCGACAGACCTGTCGCCCGTGGTAGATCAGGTTCATGTGCAGCTCGTAGGCGTCCTCGGGATCGACGACGGCCTGCATCTCGTCGTGGGCGCGTTCGAAGGAGGCTTTCTCGGGAAAGAAGCCGAGCCGGCCGCCGACCCGGTGGACGTGCACGTCGACGGGGATCTCGGGGATGCCCCAGGAGAACATCAGCACGCAGGCGGCGGTTTTACGCCCGACCCCCGGCAGCGAGTCGAGGTAGGCCATCGATTCGGCCGGTGGCGCCGTCTCGGTCCAGTCGAGGTCGGGTTCCTCGCCGAGCTGTTCGAGGATCGCCTGGATCCGCGGTGCCTTCTGCTTGCCCAGGCCACCGGGCCGGATCGCCTCCTCGATCGCGCCGACTGGGGCGTCGCGGACTTCCTCCCAAAGCGGGAAGCGCTCGCGCAGCGCGGCGAAGGCGCGATCGCGGTTGCGGTCGTTGGTGTGTTGGGAGAGCACCGTCTTGATCAGCTCGGCGATCGGGTGCCCGTGCGGCTCGTTGACCGGCTGTCCGTACATCTCCCGCAGCCGATCGCGGATCGCGTGGACTCGGCGCTTGGGCGGTCGTTTCCAGGCCACGGCCCCGGACCCTAATCCGCCTTATGGTTCGAGCGGTGAGCGCGGCGATCACAGAGGGAGAGCTTCGGGTCGACGGGGTGCGGGTTTTCTACCGACGGGTTGCGGGCGAGGGGACGCCGATCGTCTATTGCCACGGCAACCCGACCCATGGCGAGGATTGGGTGCCGTTCATGGAGCGGGGCGGCGCCGCGATCGCGATCGACATGCCGGGCTGGGGCCGCTCGGAGCACCCGGACTCGGCCGACTTCGACTACTCGATGTACGGGCTTTCGGTCTTCCTCGAGAAGTGCCTCGGCGAGCTGGGAGTCAGCAAGCGCAAGCTGGTCGTCCACGATTGGGGCTCGCTCGCCTTGATCGGCGCCCAGCAGCGGCCCGAGCTGATCGAGAAGCTGGTCGTGATCAACGCGATCCCCCTGCTGCCCGGCTACCGCTGGCACTGGGTCGCCCAGATCTGGCGCCGCCGCGGTCTCGGCGAGCTCGCCAACGCAACCACGATCAAGTCCTCGATGGGATTGATCATGCGCCAGCTCTCGGGCGACGGCCGCCCGATGCCACCGTGGTTCATCGAGATGGTCTGGCGCCACATGGACCACGGCACTAACGACGCCACCCTGGCGCTCTACCGCCACGCCGACCCGGATCGCCTCGCCCTGGCGGGAAAGGATCTCGGTCGCATCGCTTGCCCGACCCTCGTCCTCTGGGGCGCCAACGACCCCTTCCTCAAGCCCCGCCTCGCCGAGGCCTACGCCCGAGCCCTCCCCAACTCCACGCTCCAACTCGTCCCAGCCGCCGGCCACTGGCCCTGGATCGACGATGCTCGCGTAGTGGACGACGTCTTGGAGTTCGTCCGTTAGCCGAGACGGCAACTCGGACGGGTGGCACTGGGGAGGGGGGTCGAGGACAGCCCATGGACTGCCCGCAGGCCCCCCTCCCCAGTGACAGGACCCGTCCGCTGTTTCCGCCCCGTTAACGGGCGAATTACAATTGGCCGTCCGTGTCCCGTGCCCTCGCCCGCATCGGAAACAAGCTGCCCCAAGGCTGGGGCGATGCCGGCCGCCAGCTGGGCATCCTGGTTCTGGTCGACATCGCCTACGAGCTCGTCCGCGGCATCGCCGACGGCCAGCGCTCCGAGGCGATCGCCCACGGCCAGCAGGTAATTGACTTCGAGCGCTCGACCCACACTCTTTTCGAGCCCAGCGTGCAGGCTTTCCTGCTGCCGGCGAACTGGCTAATCGATATCGCCAACCAGCTCTACCTCAACGCCCAGTTCTCGATCGCCCTGGGTTTCCTGGTCTGGCTCTACCTCTTCCGCAACGAGTCCTATTACTTCGTGCGCAACATGTTTGTGGTCTCGATGGGCTTCGCCCTGGTCGGCTACACGCTCTACCCGACCGCGCCGCCGCGGATGTTCCCCGGGGACGGCTTCGTCGACACGATCACCGATTTCTCCGGCGTCAACCACGACTCCTCGCTGGCCAAGGTCTTCATCAATCCCTACGCGGCGGTGCCGAGCATGCACTGTGCCTTCGCCGCGATGATCGGCTGCACCGGCTTCCGGGTCTGCCGTCACTGGTGGTCGAAGGCCTGGTGGGGCGCCTGGCCAATGCTGATCGCCTGGGTCGTGATCATCACCGGCAACCACTACTGGGTCGACGTCGTGCTCGGCTGGGGCGTTGCCGCGGCTTCGGCGCTCGTAGCCCAGCGCCTGCTCGCCCGGGCGCGTCCCGAAGCCTGGTCTTGGCGCTCCTCCTCGAGCCCGCGGGAGGCGGAGGCCTAGCCGAGCAGCGCGAACTGCATCAACTTCTCCCTCTGGCGGGTGGAGAAGTTGATGCAGTTCGCGGGTGGCGTCTGATCCCCCGCGCCCGGTAGCCTCACTCTTGATGGAGTCTTCGGCGCCCCCCAGGGCCCCCGGCCCTCGCCGCAACGGCCGCCAGGCACGCAACGGTCAGGAGCTGCGCGCCTACGCCCGCGACCGCCTGATCGAGTCGCGGCTGACCCCGAACGCGATCTCGGTCGCTGGTCTGATTGGCAACCTTGTCGCGGCTGCCCTCGTCACCCAGCAGCTTTTCTTCCTCGGCGGCATCGCCTTCATCCTCGGCTCGGTGATGGACACGCTCGACGGCCGTTACTCGCGCATGTCGGGCAAGGGAACGCTCTTCGGCGCCTTCCTCGACTCGACCCTGGACCGGATCGAGGAGGGGATCGTGCTCGCCGCCGTGGCCGGCTACTTCGCCGCCAACGGCGAAGATTTCGCCGCGGCGATGTGCGTCGTCGCCGTGCTCGGCTCGCTGATGGTCTCCTACACGCGCGCCCGCGCCGAGGCGCTCGGCGTCGAGTGCAAGGTGGGGTTGGCCACGCGTCCCGTGCGGGTAGTCATACTCTCCATCGGCTTGGTCTTCGCCAAGGGCGCCGGGATCGCCGATTTCGAACTACTGGCGCCCGCGGTCTACCTGATCGCGGCGCTGACCATCGTCACCACGATCCAGCGCGTATGGCACGTCCGAAACCAGCTTTCAAACGAGGGTCCGGACCCAACAGATCTGTAACCAGTCGTGGCCCAGGGTGTCCCTTGCCACCTAGCCCGATCGAGGAAGGACTTCGAATTACATGAGCGATAGCAACGGAGCAAACGGCAACGGCGCCGCCCGCGCGGACGAGAAGGTCCGCGTCGCGATAGTCGGCACCGGCAACTGCGCCAACAGCTTCATCCAGGGCGTCCAGTACTACAAGGACGCCGACCCCAACGAGGAAGTGCCCGGCCTGATGCACGTCGACCTGGGCGGCTACCACGTCGGCGACGTCGAGTTCGTCGCCGCCTTCGACATCGACTCCGAGAAGGTCGGCAAGGACCTCTCCGAGGCGATCTGGTCCGGCCAGAACGACACGATCAAGTTCGCCGAGGTGCCCAACCTCGGCGTCAAGGTCGAGCGCGGCATGACCCTCGACGGCCTCGGCAAGTACCTGAAGGAGAAGATCACCAAGGCGCCGGGGGAAACCGCTGACGTCGTCGGCATCCTCAAGGAGACGAAGGCGGACGTGCTGGTCTGTTACCTGCCGGTCGGCTCCGAGGACGCGACCAAGTGGTATGTCGAGCAGGCGCTCAAGGCCGGCGTCGGCTTCGTCAACTGCCTGCCCGTCTTCATCGCCCGCGAGGACTACTGGGACAAGCGCTTCAAAGAGGCCGGCCTGCCGATCATCGGCGACGACATCAAGTCCCAGGTCGGGGCGACGATCGTCCACCGCCAGCTCGCCCGCCTCTTCCACGACCGCGGCGTCCGCGTCGAGCGCACCTCACAGCTCAACGTCGGCGGCAACATGGACTTCTACAACATGCTCGAGCGCGAGCGGCTGGACTCGAAGAAGATCTCCAAGACCAACGCGGTCACCTCGATCATGGGCCACGACCTGCCTGCCGAGAGCGTTCACGTCGGACCTTCCGATTACGTCCCCTGGTTGACCGACCGCAAGTGGGCGCACATCCGCCTCGAGGGCAAAGCCTTCGGCGACGTGCCGCTCAACGTCGAGCTCAAGCTCGAGGTTTGGGACTCGCCCAACTCGGCCGGTGTCGTGATCGATGCGGTGCGGCTGATCAAGCTGGCGCTCAACAACGGCATCGCCGGCCAGCTCGACGGTCCCTCCAGCTACCTGATGAAGTCGCCGCACAGCCAGCGGCCCGACGACGAGGCGCGCGAGCAGACCGAGGAGTTCATCGCGGCCAACGAGCGCGGTGCGGGCGCGGCTCCCAAGGTCGAGAAGTCGGCAACAGAGGTCGAGGCGTGATGGGACGCCGGGGATAGGTTCCCGGGCCGGCCTTCGGCCGGGAGTTCCCGGAAACCCATCCCCGGCGTCCTAGCCCACTCCGATCCCTGCCCGGATCGGTCTTATGCTGCGGCCGTGTCGGAAAAGCTTTCGATAGTTCAGGTCACGCCTTACCGGCGTGGCACCGAGAACCCGGTCAATCTCTACATCGAGCGGGTCACGGCGGAGCTGGAGCGCCGCGGTCACTCGGTGCGAGTCGCTGGCGTTGGCGACCAGGTCAAAAAGCTGCTGCGCAGCGGGGCGCCGGCGGACATCGTCCACGTCCACGACCCCTTCGCCCCCCGCGTCTCCTCCGGTGCCCTGCGCCACTCCTCCTCGCTCAACGTCGCCACCTTCCACGCGCCGCAGGAGCGGGTGCTTTCGACCCAGGTTGCGCGGCCGCTGGTCGAGATCTTCTTCGGCCGGCTCGACGCCCGCACGGTGGCGTCGCCGAAAACCGGTGAGTTGCTGGAGCGCTACTTCCCCGCCTCCTACGAGCTGGTTGCGCCTGGCGGCGGCGAGCGCGAGTGGACCCAGGTCGCGGACGAGCTGGAGGCGATCTACCTGCGCCTGGTCGCGCGTCGACACGACCCGACCGGGAACGCCGAGGTGCGCCAGCGGATCGCCAAGCGGCCGCTGATCGAGGTCGATCTGCACATGCACACCGACCACTCGCCAGATTGCGCGACCCCGGTAAAGGTGCTGCTGGAGACGGCTCGCGACCGCGGTCTCGGGGCGATCGCGATCACCGACCACAACGAGGTCTCGGGGGCGCTGGAGGCACGCAAGATCGCCGAGGGCATGGACGACATCAAGGTGATCGTCGCCGAGGAGGTGAAGACCGCCGAGCAGGGTGAGGTGATCGGCCTCTTCCTCGAGGAGAAGATTCCCAAGGGGATGACGATGGCGGAGACGATCGCCGCGATCCGTGCCCAGGGCGGGCTCGTCTATGTCCCGCACCCCTTCGACCGCTTCCACTCGGTGCCCGACTACGAGCACCTGCTCGACATCGTCGAGGAGATCGACGTGCTCGAGGTCTTCAACCCGCGGGTGGCGCTGACCGCCTTCAACGAGGAGGCCGAACGCTTCGCCCGCAAGTATCGGATCGTGCCGGGCGCCGGTTCCGACAGCCACGTCGCCCAGGGACTGGGCAGCGTGCGGGTGCGGATCCACGACTTCGAGGGGCCGGAGGAGTTCCTCGAGGTGATGCGCGATGCCGACATCACCCGCAAGCACAAGAACCTCGTCTACGTGCAGACGCTGAAGCTGCTGCAGACGGCGGGGCGGCCAAAGGCGCCCAAACGCAGTGTTCCCGACGCCAAGCCGGTGCGCGGCGGGCGCCCGCGCAAACGCCGGCCGGCTAGCAAGAGCTGATGCAGGCGGGCCGGGCGAGAGGAGCCGAGGCGGGCTCGTCAAAGAGAGCGCCCAGCCCCATGCCCGCCACCGATGACGAGATCAAGGAGAAGTACCTCGAGCGCGCGATCCGCGAGCTCAACCAGCTGACCCACGATCTCCAGTCCTGCCCGCATTGTCCGCGCGGAAAGCTGATGCCGGTGCTCGGCTCGGGCCACCCGCAGGCCGACGTCTTCATGCTCAAGCAGGCCCCCGCGGCGGCGGAGATCGAAGAGGGCGTCGCTTTCTACGGGCGCGCCGGCAACGCGCTGATGAAGAGCTTCAAGCGGCTCGGCATCGACCCCCTCGTCGTCTACGGCACGCTCTGCGTCAAGTGCCCGATCGCGGAGCCCGACCTCGCCGCCGAGGCCTGCATGCACCGCGTGGTCGAAGAGATCGCGATCGTGCAGCCTAAGATCGTGGTCGTCATGGGCGAACCCGCCCTGCGCGTCCTCAACAACCTCCAGGTGCCGCTCTCACGCCCGATTGAGCCGCGCGAGGGTGAGGTCCAGGCCTTTACGCCCACGGTCGACGCCCTCTACACCCCGGATATCGACGACTCGCTGGATGAAGAAGATGCCAAGGCGCGCTTCTGGCGGTCGTTCAAGATGCTCGGCGACTGGTACGAGGATCTACCGCCGTACTGATCGGCCGACGCGGTTCTACCAGCGGATCAAGGCGCGGGCGGCAGTAGTTCGAACTCAGCGGTGAGGGCCACCGGTCCACTCGACCCTTCCACTTGCTTTGACATGCGATAGAGACCGGAGGGCATTTCGGCTGGGATTTTGAAATCGAAGCAACGCCCCGTCATGCCTAGGTCCGCGGAGTAGAGCGGCCGAATGAAGACGCGTGGACTCTCCGGTGCCTCTGACCATCCCAAGCCGTCGTATCTTTCGATCACGTAGGCCGCTCCGTAGGAAACTCTGAGGGTGCCGTAATTTTCGATCCGTCCGTAGACGATTTCTTCGCCTCTGTAGGAGGAAGCACTCAGGCCAAGTCGGACGTCCAAGCGCGAAGGCACGACGCGGAAATATCGCCCGTAACGGGCCAATCGTTTTCCTGATCGATTGCGAAAGAGGATGTCAATTCTGTAGAGCGCAGAAGTCGTCGGCACTGGGAAGTAGAGATCGTCGAAAGTGCCGCGGCTTGGCCGCCCTACTTCGATGTCCTTCGTCTTTAGTTGCTTGTGAGAGTCTCCATTTCGCCCGACCTTCGCCAGGCTTGCGGTAACGAGCCAATTCAGGGGTCGAGGGAGGCGGCTATAGACGAGAGAAAAGCCAATTTCTCCAGCGCCTACCCGAAGCTGAGGACCCGAGAGGAGTTGCACCGAGGGCGGGCCAAACGGCAAACGCGGGTCGCGGGGAGGGTTGTGCAGTGTGGGCAGGCCGCCGAGGGGCTTCAGGTAGTCGTGAATGACATGAGAGCTACAGAACTGTGGAGAGTTCTCGGTGCTCTGCGCTACGGCTGGCCAAGTCAATAGCGCGAGGAGCGCTACCGCTGTAGTCCTTGCTCTCATGGAGAGGCGGCTTCGGCGACGGCGGTCATCGCGTCGACCTTGGCGCTTGCCAGGCCTCTGACGACGATCGTGTCGAGCGCCTCGTAGGCAGCCAGCTGAGGCTGGGCCGCGTCACTGTCGGCAGCGGCTACGCCGACGGTGCCCTCGGGCTCGGCGAGGCGGTCGAAGTGGTTGCGGTAGCCGGCGTGGAGGTCGCGGTAGAAGGACTCCTCCTTGGCTAGGCGCTCGGCGGCGTCGGGACCGATTGCCGTGCGGACGTAGCCGAAGACCGGCGGGGTGGGGCGGCTGGCCTCCTGGGCGCCGGCCTCGACCTTTTGGCGTGCGCCGGCGGCAAACTCGGGGGTCATCCAGTTGAAGAAGACGCCGTCGAACTCGGCGCCGGCGAGAGCGCACATCTTCGGTCCCATCGCGGCGAGGACGAGGCGGACGCCGGGCAGCTTCTGGCGCAGATCGGGCAGCGACTCGCGCATCCGGGTCAGTGGCTTCTCGGAGAAGCCGGCGCCGACACCGAGCCAGAGGCGCGACGGATCAAGGCCGAGCCGCTCGATGTCGGCGGCGATCGTCTCCGGTGGCGTGCGGTCGAGCGCGATCACGGCGACGCCGAGGTCTAGGCTCGGGGCTGCAGTGCCGAACTCCGCCAGCGTCTCCAGGCCTTTGGCACCCGGGTGGTCGTTCGACCACATCGAGTCATAGCCGAGCTCCGCGCAGCGTTCGGCGAGGGGTCGCGCCACTTCGGGATCGAGTCCGGCGGCGACCCCGAAGCCCCTCTTACGCCCGTCGCTCATGTTCGAAGCCTATTGCCTGACTTTCGTTTGAAAGACGTGACACTTTCCCAATCTCAGCTCAACCACAGACAACAAGTTGCTACCTAGTCTGGAGGCATGAGCAAATGGACCGAAAGACGAGTAGAGGATCTGGAAAGAAGAGTTGATCGCGAAGTTGCCTGGATCAGGGACGACATCCTTGGCCTCCGTCGAGAGCTGACATCTGAACTTCGCTTGTTGAGGCGTGAAGTGAGCGACTTGCGCTTCAAGCGAAGCGAGGCATGTTGCCGCCGAACCTAAGCCGCTCTACTCAGGCTTCTCCAGCAACGCCACGCACTCGATGTGCGGGGTCTGGGGGAACATGTCGACCGGCTTGACGCGGCTCAGCTTGTAGCCGGCCTCGACCATCTGGGCGGCGTTGGGGGCCAGCGTTGTCGGGTTGCAGGAGACGTAGACGATCTTCTTCGCCTCGCACTCGAGCACGCGGCGAACGATCTTCTGCGAGAGACCGGCGCGCGGCGGGTCGATCACGACGACGTCGGGTTTGCCGGCTTTCTCGATCAGCGGGCGCACGCCGGTGCGGGCGCTACCGGCCATGAAGTGGGCGTTCTCGATCTTGTTCTGCTCGGCGTTGCGCTCCGCATCGGCGATCGCCTCGGGGACGATCTCCAGGCCCCAGACCTCGCCCGCACGCTTCGCCATCGTCAGCCCGATCGTGCCGATCCCGCAGTAGAGGTCGAAGACCCGCTCGCTGCCGCTGAGGCCGGCGAACTCGGCGGCGACCGAGTAAAGCCGCTCGGCCATCTCGGTGTTGGTCTGGAAGAAGGCGCCGTGTGACATCTCCAGCTTCAGGTCGAAGAGCTCCTCGCGCAGTCGTTCCTCGCCAAGCACGCCCGTGGGCCCGTCGGTGCCGCCCGAGTCGCCCTCGATCGCCGTGTGCAGGTCGACCGGTGGTTTCGGGAAGCGCGCCGCCGCGGTGACCAGGCGGGTCTGGATCTGGCCGGTGCGCCAGCCCTCGCGCACGATCAGGTTGCGCAGCACGCCGCTGCGCTCGCGGCCGTCGTAGGCGGGCACCGACTCCAGCTGGGCCCAGTCGCGGACCGCGTTGCGTGCCGCGTTGCCGCGCTCGGAGGCGAGCTGGCAATCGTCGACGTCGACGATCAGGTCCCAGCGGCCGCGGGCGTGGAAGCCGAGGGTCGGCTCGCCGTCGCGCTCGCCGAAGGAGTACTCGAGCTTGTTGCGGTAGCGCCACTGTTCGGCCGCGGGCTCGATCTGCTCCAGCTCGAAGCCGTCGAGGTCGCCGATCCGCCGCAGCGCCTCGTCGACCTGGGCGCTCTTCTCGGCCAGCTGACGCTCGTAGTCGAGGCCCTGCCAGGGGGCGCCGGGGCAGGACTCCCCGTCGTGGGTGCAGCGATCGGCGATGCGATCGGCGCCGGGGCTCAGCAGCTCGACGGTCCGCGCCTCGGCGAAGCGCTTCTTCGCTTTCGTGATCTCGATCCGCACCCGGTCGCCGGGCAGGGCGCCGGCGACGAAGACGACCAGCCCGTCCGCCCGCGCCAGCCCGCGCCCGCCGAAGGCGAGCGAGTCGATCTCTACCTCGAGTTGCTCGCCCCGATGGCGGCGGGCCGGTGCCTCACCGGTGGCTTGCTCCACTAGGGCAGTTTCTTACGGGCGCGTCGTGCGGCCTGCGTCGCCTGTTTGCGCACCGGCCCGGCCCGGCCGCCGACCTCGCGGCGCGCCTGTTTGACCAGCCGTTCAAGTTCCTTGAGCAGCGAGTCGGTCTGGCGGCGGCCCTTTTTGACCAGTTCGGAGAGCATTTTCTCGGCGTCGCTGCGGGTCATCCGGCCGCGTTTGACCGCGTCGTCGACGACCTCCTGCAGGCGGTCGCGGCTGACCGTGACGTTGCGCTCGAGGCTTTCGCGGAACTGCTCGACGCTCTTGTCGAGCCCGGTGGTCGCACCTTTGCTCGCCGAGCTTTTTGTTTTTGCTTTTTTCGTCGTTTTGGGGTTTTTTGCTTTTGCTGTTTTTTTTGATGCGGGTTTGGCGGCCGGTTTTTTGGCACGCGCGCCGGCTTTGGCTTTTTTCGTCGCTTTGCCGGTTGTCTGTTTTTTCGCGGCCATCTTCCGTCTCGCCTCCTAGTCGTTTGGGCGGGTGTTCCCGCCTGACTATCGCATTCCTGCCGTTTCGGCGGCTATGGGCCACCCGTTTTGTAGCGAGCCTGGACCGGGGTGTGGTCGGATAGGCGGAGCTGGCGACCGCGGTCGGGAAGCTCGCGTTGCTGCGCCGGCCAGGGCGTGGGGGCCGCGACTACCTCAAGTCCGCGAGCGAGCAGATGGTCGATCGCCCTGGGGTGGGTGGGCCCGCTGAGCCCGAAGCGCTCGCGCAGGGTCTCGAAGACTCCGGGATCCTCAGCGGGCCGCAGGTTGAGGTCTCCGCCGAAGAGCAGCGGCGAGTCTCCCGCCCACTGGACCGCCGCCTCCGCGGCACGCAGCACGTCAGCGGTGGCGAGGTCGGGCCTGTCGTTGGTCGCATGCAGGTTGGCGACGCAGAGGTCGGCGTCTTCGTCGATCGCAACACGAGTGAAGGCCATCGCCCGCCGCTCCGGCCGCCCCGTGTGGATCGCCAGCTCCCGCGGCTCCACGACTCCGTCCTTCCGGTGCGCTTTATGTGGCTCATGACCACATAAAGCGCACCGGAAGGGAGTTCGCACCAGGGTTAGGTTCGAGCCGCCCTCGCCGGAGGCGATCAGGTCGGGGTTGCGGCGGGCGATGAAGGTGCGCAGGGCGCTGAACGAGTTGCGCGAGGTGAGCGCCCGGTGCGCTTCCGCGCCGCAGGCCTCGGCCAGCGGCGCCGCGAACCGCGGCGGGCACTCCTGCAGCAGCGCTACGTCCCACTCGGCGCTGGCCAGCATCGCGGCGAACTCGTCGACCAGCTCGCGGTTGACCTGGACGTGGGTCTCGTTTCGCTCCTCGATCCCGAGCAGTCGCGAGCGCCAGGTGAAGAGCCCCGGATCGGGTGGGAAGTCGCGACCGTGGAAGAGGTTCCAGCTGACGGCGGTGAATTCCACCGCCGTAGTATCCGCTGCTTGAAGCGTGACTTCCTCACAGGCGAAGAGCTGGGCGCCTTCGAGCTCGGCAAGCTGCTCGACCGCGCCGCGGCGCTGAAAGCGGGGCGGCGGGAGCACCTCGGGTCCGAGGCGCTGGCCGGACGCAGCATCGCGCTCGTCTTCGAAAAGCCCTCGACCCGGACGCGGATCTCCTTCGAGGTCGGGGTCGCCGAGCTCGGCGCCAACCCGGTCGTGCTGCGCGGCGACGAAATGCAGCTCTCGCGCGGCGAGTCGCCCGCCGACACCGCGCGGGTGCTCTCGCGCTACGTCGACGCGATCGTGATCCGCTCCGGCTCGCACGAGCTGGTTGCCGAGCTCGCTGCCAGCGCCGAGGTGCCGGTCGTCAACGCGCTGACGCCGCTCCACCATCCCTGTCAGGCGCTCGCCGACCTGCTCACCCTGCGCGAGCGCCGCGGCGACCTCGCCGGGCAGCGCCTCGCCTATGTCGGCGACGGCAACAACGTCGCCCGCTCGCTGGCAATTGCCGGTGAGCTGGCTGGGGTCGAGGTCGTTGTCGCGGCGCCGCCCGGCTACCAGTTGGAGGAAGGGCACGAAGCAAAACTGACCGCCGACCCGCGCGACGCCGCGGCCGGTGCCGACGCGATCTACACCGACGTTTGGGTCAGCATGGGAGATGAGGAGGAGGCAGCGCGCCGCCGCGCCGACCTGGCTCCCTTCCGGGTCGACGCCGACCTGCTCGCCGCCGCCAAGGAAGACGCGATCGTCCTCCACTGTCTGCCCGCCCATCCGGGTGAGGAGATCACCGCCGAGGTGCTCTACGGCGAGCGCTCCGCGGTTTGGGACCAGGCCGAGAACCGCCTGCACACCCAGAAGGCCCTGCTCGAGATGCTGCTCGCCGGCTGAGCGATGTACCCCGAGATCAACATCGGGCCGCTCACCCTGCAGACTTTTGGGCTGATGTTCGCCCTCGCTTTTCTCGCCGCCGGGGCGCTGATCGCGAAGCGGCTGAAGGAGATCGGCAAGCCCGTCGACTGGGCTTACGAGATGGGCTTCGCCGCCCTGATCGGCGGTGTCGTCGGCTCGCGCATCTACTTCATCGTGCAGAACTACGACAGCGTCAAGGACGACCTGCTCGGCAATCTCTTCTCCGGCTCGGGGTTGGTCTGGTACGGCGGCGCGATCGGCGGCACCCTCGCCGTGTTGGCCTGGGCCTGGTACCGCGACTTCCTCGGTTTCACCCTGCTCGACCTCGCCGCGCCCGCTCTCGCCCTCGGCTACGCGATCGGCCGCTGCGGTTGTCAGCTTTCCGGCGACGGCGACTACGGCAAGCCCTGGGACGGGCCCTGGGCGATGTCATATCCGGACGGCACCGTGCCCACCGACCGCACCGTTCACCCGACGCCGATCTACGAGACGCTGGCGATGGGCCTCGGCGCCTGGATCCTCTGGCAGTTGCGCGATCGTTTTCGCGCTGGCGTCCTCTTCGCGATCTACCTGATCTACGCTGGGATCGAGCGCTTCGGGGTCGAGTTCCTGCGCCGCAACAGCGACGCCGCGCTCGGCCTGACCACGGCCCAGTTGGAGAGCCTGACGATGGTTGCGATCGGCGTCGTCTGGATCCTCGCCGTTCGGCGCCGACACGGTAGCCTTTCGACCGTGGCTTCCACCCAACCGATCAGACCCGTAGCGGGGCTGTAGCCGTGGAAGCCCAGACGGAGGGAGCGCCGCCGGCGGCGAGCGCCGCAGAAGTCCTGGCCCAGGCAACCGAGTCGATCGCGGCGGCCGGCTGCGAGACACCGGAGTCCGACGCCAAGCTTTTAGTCGCCAAGGCGCTCTCGGTGCGGGTCGAGGAGCTCGAGCGCGACGGCACCAACGTCGTCACTCCCGAGGCCCGGGCGGAGATCGAGCGCTACGTCGCCCGCCGTCGCGAGCGCGAGCCGCTCGAGTACATCCTCGGCAGCTGCCGCTTCCGCGAGATCGAGATCACGGTCGACGAGCGGGTGTTGATCCCGCGTCGCGAGACCGAGCTGCTCGTGGCGGTCGGGACCGAGCTCGCCAAGGGCGCGCGGGTGCACGAGGTCGGCACCGGCTCGGGGGCGATCGCCCTGGCGCTGCTCAGCGAGCGACCCGACCTGCGCGTCACCGCCTCCGACCTCTCGCCCGAAGCGGCGGAGAAAGCCCGCGAGAACGCCGAGCGGCTCGGCGTTGCGCTCGAGGTGACCGTGGCCCACGGGATCCCCGATCACGTCGAGGAAGTCGACCTGCTGATCGCCAACCTTCCCTACATCACCAATACCTCGATCGACGAGCGCTCACCGGAGATCCGCCGCGAGCCGCGCGTCGCCGTGCAGGGGGACCCTGACGCCGGTGACGCCGGCGAGGACGGCCTCGACATCATCCGCGGCCTGATCGAGGAAACGCCGAGCGGTTGGCGGATGGCGCTCGAGCACGACACCCATCACGGTCCGGCAATGCGCGAGCTGCTGCGCGAGGCCGAGACGCGCACCGACTACCGCGGCGACGAGCGGGTAACGGTCGGCCTGGCGCCGTGAACGACGACGCCCCTCCGAAAGCCAAGCCTTCGGAGGGCTCCACCGAAAGCGTCCGCCGCGAAAAGCTCGAGCGGCTGCGGGCGGAAGGGATCGATCCCTATCCCCGCGAGGGCTTCCCCAATCGCGACAAGATCTCGGCGATCCGTGAGGCGCACGATCCCGAGCAGCTCGAAGAGGGCGAGCAGGCCGGGTTCTCCTACCGGATCGCCGGCCGGGTGGTGGGTCGCCGCGGTCACGGCAAGACGATCTTCCTCGACATCCGCGACCTGACCGGCTCGATCCAGGCATACGCCCGCGTCGATTCGCTCGGCGAGGAGGCCTTCGGCCGCATCGACGCGCTCGACATCGGCGACACGGTTGGCATCGAAGGCGACCTCTACGTCACCAAGCGCGGGCAGCTGGCGCTGGCGGTGCGCGAGTGCACGATGCTGGGCAAGGCGCTGCGCGACCCGCCTGACCTCTTCCACGGCATCTCCGACGTCGAGGTCCGCTACCGCCAGCGCGAGCTCGACCTGATGGCGAACGAGGACTCGCGCAAGATCTTCGCGATGCGGGCGAAGCTGGTCGCGGCGATCCGCAACTACCTGAACGAGCACGACTTCGTCGAGGTAGAAACGCCGATCCTGCAGACCCTCGCCGGCGGCGCCGCGGCTCGCCCGTTCACCACCAAACACCACGCTCTCGGCCGCGAACTGTTCCTGCGCACCGCGACCGAGCTCTACCTGAAGCGGGCGATCGTCGGTGGCTTCGAGAACGTCTACGAGCTGAGCAGGTTCTTCCGCAACGAGGGCCTCTCGCCCAAACACAACCCCGAGTTCACGATGCTCGAGTGGTTCCTCAGCTGCGCTGGCTACAAGGGCGTGATGGAGTTCGCCGAGCAGATGATCTCGACCGTGGTCGCGGAGGTGAACGAGGGCTCGACGGTGGTTAAACGCGGCGATCACGAGATCGACTTCAAAGCTCCATGGAAACAGATCACCCTGCGCGACGCGATCCTCGAGGAGACCAAAGTCGACATCCTCACCGCGAGCCGCGAGGAGCTGGTCGAGCTGTTAGACGAAGACGCCCCCCCGGACGCGGACTGGGCCTGGATCGTCGACGGGATCCAGGGCAAGCGGATCGAGCCGAAGCTGGTCCAACCCACCTTCCTCGTCGACTTGCCGCGTGAACTCTGGCCAACGGTGAAGCCGGTCCCCAGGCGTCCCGAGCAGCTTGAGGATCGCGAACTAGGCGAGGCGTTCGACGGGGTCGTCGACCGGATGGAGATCATCGGTGGCGGCACCGACACCAACGACGCCGATATGCAGCGCGACAACTTCGTGCGCCAGCGCAAGCGCCGGCACCCGGAAAGCGAAGAGGCGCCCTACCCAAGCGACGACGAGTTCGTGCGGGCGCTCGAATACGGGTCATTGCCCGCTGGCGGCTCGGGCATCGGCGTCGATCGCCTGGCGATGATCCTCGCCGACGCCGAGAACCTGCGGGACGTGATCCTCTTCCCCTCGATGCGCTCGACTGCCGCCGAGTAACGAGTCCGTCCCAGACCCCGTTATACGCGGGTTGAGACGGACTCGGTGGTTAGAAGGCGGAGCGCAATAGACCACCGTCGATGGGGATGACGGTGCCCGTTAGGTAGGCAGCTCTCTCCGAGCAGAGGAAGGCGACGAGGTCGCCGTACTCCTCCGGTTGGCCGAGGCGACCGGCGGGCACTTCCTGCTTCGCGGCCGTCTCGGCGCCGTCAAGAGAGCCACTGGCGTCGGCAAGTCGCTCGGTGGCGAAGCGGCCGGTGGCTACGGTGTTGACGGTGATCCCGTCGCCGGCGACCTCGCGCGAGAGCGTCTTGAGGAAGCCGACCGCGGCCATGCGGTGGGCGTTGGAGAGGTTGAGGCCGGGGATCGGCTCGCGGGTGGAAGAGGAACCGACGTTGACGATCCGGCCCCAGCCGCGCCCGCGCATTTTCGGCACGACGGCACCGGCGAGCACGCGGGGAGCGAGGACGAGCGAGCGGTAGGCGCTCTCCCACTCGTCGCGCTCGTGGTCGAGAGCGCCGCCGAAGGGTGGGCCGCCGGTGTTGAGGACAAGGATCTCGATCGGGCCGACTCCCCCTCGACCTCGCCAGGCAGTGCCGCCAGACGATCGAGGTCGGCCGCATCGGCAACGAACGGCGTTGCCGCCGCGCCCGCGCCGATCCCAGCCACTGCCTCTTCCAGCTTCTCGATGCTGCGGCTGGCGATGGCAACTCTGGCCCCCTCCGCGGCCAGCGCTGCCGCGATCGCCCGGCCGATGCCGCGACTGGCGCCCATTACCAGCGCCACCCGGTTCTCGAGGCCGAGGTTCACGGTCGTAGTTCGAGGCCGGTTTCGCGCTCGGAGACTTGCCAGAGCTTCTCGATCGCGCGGTTGTTCCCAAGGCGCAGCACCGGCTTGCGTACCGGCGGGCCGTTGCCGACGAACAGCGGGCCGTAGAACTCGCCGCTCTTGGCCTTCGGGTCGGTCGCGGCCCGCAGCTGCGAGAGCGCCCCCTCGGCGGGGGCCATGCCGACGCTGCGGGCGAGCGTCAAGAAGAAACGCTGGGAAAAGCCACCGTCGGTCTCCTCGACGCTGACCGCCTGCAGCTCGGTGTTGGAGAGCCCGGGGTGGGTGACCAGGCTGGCGGCTGGCGCGCCGGCCTCGCTGAGCAGCCGGTGCAGGCCGAGACCGAAATGGAAGTTGGCGAGCTTGGCCTGGTTGTAGGCGCGCCAGGGCCCGTAGCGGCCCTCCAGGTTGGGGTTCTCTGGGTCGACCGCCCGGCCGAGGTGGTGTGCGGAGCTGGTCACGGTGACGATCCGAGCCGCCGGCGCGCGGAGCAGCGCCGGCAGCAGCCGGGCGGTGAGGGCGAAGTGGCCGAGGTGATCGACGCCGAACTGCATCTCGAAGCCGTCGGCGGTGCGACGCTCGGGGATGCCCATCACACCGGCATTGTTGACCAGCAGGTCGATCGTCTCGTGAGCCGCGAGGATCTCCTCGGCCGCGGCCTTGACCGAGTCAAGCGAACCGAGGTCCAATTCGACGATCGTCAGGCTTGCCCCGGGCGCGGTCGCCTCGATCTGCTCCTTGGCTGCGCTCGCCCGCTCCTGGTTGCGCGCCGCCATCACGACGTCGGCGCCGGCCGCGGCCAGCGCTCGCGCCGTCTCCAGGCCGAGCCCGCCGTTGGCCCCGGTGACGACGGCGGTGTGGCCGCTCAGGTCCGGGATGTCGGCGACGCCCCAGCTCACTGCATCGCTCGCTTCGCGTCAGCGTTCATCGGATCGCAGGCTATCCAGGCGGAAATCGATCGCGCAGAGGTAGGCAAAGAGGCCCACGGCGATCAACGCTCCCAACCAGTGCTGGCCGATCAGCACGGCGAGCAGGCTGACGATTCCGGCCAGGACCGCCCGCACCAGAGTCGGCTCCGGCTCCAAGCCAACGACCCTGGCCGTCAGCCAAGCGCAGCCAAACCAGGCCAAGGGCCCCACCAGCCACCCCCAGCTCACGAAGAAGCCACGGGAGAAGATCACACCGAGCAGCAGGGATAGCGCTGCCACGGCAACAAGCTGAACTACCGCGACCCGCCAGAAGACCTCGAATCTCACGCCGGGGATTCTCCCATTCCTCCGACCGCGCCACCTCCTCCTCCCGCGTGTTCCATAATCAGAGCGCTGCGCCTGGGCGGTTAGCTCAGCTGGGAGAGCACCTGCTTTACACGCAGGGGGTCACTGGTTCGAACCCAGTACCGCCCATATTCTGGAACTCGCTTGGTAGCTGCGATTGTGCCTCGGCCGGCGCCCTGAGCCAGGTTCGCCCTACCTGGGCCTATCGCCGTCGGGTCAGTCGATCCTCGCGTCGGTACACGAGACGCTCTAGACAAGCAGCGCGATGCATCCGGCAGCGTGAGATCCAAACGGGGTTGAGTCGCCAACGAGGCGACTAAGTTGGAGCCAGCGACTAGTTGATGAACGGTCTCCAAGAAGCCGCGTCCTCAACGGGACGCGGCTTCTAACTTTTGGCTCACTTAGGCCAAAGGTCCGGAGAAGAAATCGGGGCCGATGTGGAAGAAATGGGAAAGAGCCTCCCCCAAGACCGGTATCCAATCCATGATCTGCCTCCTTTCGGGTCAGTCTTCGACAGGTACCCATTCTGCGAGCACAGACACCTCGAATTACCGAGAAACGACCCGGTACGTCCGCCGAGGCACGAGAATGTTTCGCGCGACCTGATCGTTTGTGCCGGCGACCCGTCCGATCACATTCCGATCGAGGAGGTCTACGCCCACCCACCGATCGGGTGGGATCGCCATCCCGGCGTAGACGTGATGAACGCCTGCACGCCGCGCGGCCCACTATTTCGTGCCGGTGCGCCAGTTCGGCCAGCGCTACTCCTTCGTCAAGGAGGTCACATTATCTCGAGGCGCCTCCCGCGAGGATGCGGTGAGATCTGCCCACGTGGGGTGTGCCTCACCTACTCCTTGCGAACGATTCCGGTGACGCCGAGGACGCCTAGCGTGGTGAGCAGCCAGCCGAGGCAGATCTCGGCCCAGAGCACGATGTGAGGCGCCAGCTCCTTGGGGGTGTGATTGTCGGCCTGGCCGAGATCCACGATCGGCAGGAAGGCGTCGATCGAGTAGACGATCGCGTAGAGGTGTGAGTGCTTGTCGCTGTGTCTGAACTCGACGGCTCCGAGGCATCCAGCGAAAACGGCCGCGCAGACGCCGATGACGACGATTGCCCAGATGAATGCCCGGTATGGCCGGTAGCCGTAGGCGATCGTCTTGTCGAGCACCCAGTTCCAAAACTGGGAGATCCACCTCAGCCCACCCTTGTTGCGGCGCTCCTGTTCTAGCCCGATCGCTACCCGGCGGGCGGGATCGTCTTCGCCGGCCAGCCGCAGCGCCGCGACGATCTGGCCGTATGGCTGTGGGCTCCAGCTGTCGTTCTGGGCTTTCAGCCAAGCCAGCCGCTTGTCTATCCAACCGTCGGTGGCACGGTCCACGGCGATCCCACCGAGCTTGAATCCCTCCAGTCGCACCGTCGCGCCGGGAGGCCAGTCCACCCGGCTATCGTCGAGATATCCGAGCTGGGTTCGAGAGAGATCGACGATGGAGACACCTGTGAGGTCGGCGCTCCCCAACTGCAGGCGTCCGCCCACCTCGGCTCCGGCGAGGTCCAGCCTGGAGGTCAGTTTCGCAGGCGCCTTCTTCGACTTGCCGAAATCGATGCTTCCGCCCACCGAGGACCGCCTGAGGTCGCAGACGCCATCGAAGCTCGCGCCGCGGAAGGTCAGCGTCCCGCTGAAGCGAGCCTGCCGCATCTTCACGTCACCACCCGCCGCCATTCGCACGAAGACGCCGTCTCCGTCCACCATCGAGGACTCGAGATTCAGGGCGGATTTCTCCCGCGAGCTCGCCGTAAAGGTGCTTTCTACGCAGAGCAGGTTGCCCCCGATGCGCGTGCCCTGAGCGCTGACTCCCCCGGCTCGGATAGGAGGAGTGTCTGCGTCCTGCCCCTCCTCGGGCCCCTCCAGGGCGGGAACGGCGCTTGCACCGGTGAGGTAGAGACGACCCTCGACGTGAGCGCCGTCGAGCAGCAACGCGGATTTGCCCGCCCTGCCGGCGGCAAAGCGGCCCCCTAGGCAGTTGAGATCGTCGCCGACACGAACTGCGGGCAGCCGGGTGGCCTCATACGCCGTGAAGCCGCGATCGAGGAGCAGCCCGTGCTCAAGGCGGAGTCGGTCGCCGGAGATGCCCCTGCAATGCGTGCCGGTGAGCTTGAGGGTGGTCAGGTGCGCATCGCGGAGTAACAACCTGCCGAGCTGACAGCGTTCGAGGATGACCGGGAAACTGACCGAGAGCCCGTCGAGGTCGAGTACGTCATCCGGCACCTGCAGTCCGCTGACGCGAAGCCCCCCGACCCGCGATCCTTCGCCCTCCTCGGCGTTGGCTAGCAGCCAGCGCAGCACCTCGGCACGAGCCTGCGCTGGCTCCCCATCCTCGCCTGGCTCGAACTCGGCGGGTTTTCCGGCGGCGAAGCAGCGGACGATCGATTCCTCGACCGCCGTCAATTTCCCCAAGGCGCTCTGTGCTTCCGTGAGCATCGGGATTGCAAGAACCTACTGGAGTAAGCAGGGGATTTTGCGGCGGCGCCCGAGATGCCTGGGTCTCGCTGGCCTCTCGGCTTCAGCACGCTCTTCCCGCACCTCCCTGCCGTAGCGGCAGGCTCCGACCGAGAGCCGATGCCGACCTCGCCTTGGTCTAGCCAATGAGAAGGCGGCGCTGTGCGGCTACCTGCTCGAAGGCCGCAACGACCTTGGGGTCAAACTGCGAGCCGGCGCTGTGGCGTAGCTCTTCGAGTGCTCGCGAGGGACGCATCGCGACGCTATAGGGGCGCTCTGAGACCATCGCCGCGTAGGCATCGCAAACGGCGACCACCCGCGCGCCAAGAGGAATCTGCTCGCCGCGCAGGGAGTCGGGGTAGCCACTGCCATCCCAGCGCTCGCCACTTGAGCGAACCAGACGCGCCACCGGCACGAGCGCCGCCGCCGAGGCGATGATCCGCTCGCCGATCAGGGTGTGCTGGCGGACGAACTCCCACTCGGACTCCTCGAGCGGGCCAGGCTTGTTCAAGATCGCGTCGGGAATCGCCATCTTCCCTGTCTCGTGCAGCTGCGCTGCGCGGTAGGTCTCGTCGCGTTGCTCGGCCTCCATTCCCAGCTCCTCGGCGACTGCCAGTGCCAGCTCGGCAATATCAACCGCTTGCTCGGCCAGCTCCGGTTGGCGCTCGCGTAGCGCCGTCAGCAGCACATCGCGCGACTGCGAGCCGGCCGAGGTCCGCTCGCTGGCCTTGTTCGCGTACATCCGCCGGTCGGCAAGCTGCATCGCCTCTTTGACCGAGGTGGCCTCGCTCGGCAACAGGACGTTGCCCTGCGAGGCGCCGATCGCGAAGCCCTCGCCGCCCTCAGAGAGCGCCGCGGAGGCGCCGGCGACGATCGCGTCGACCTCCGCCGCCGTGCACTCGACTAGAAGGCAGAACTCATCGCCACCCAGCCGGTAGGCGCGGCCTTTCGAGGAGGCGAAGCGCTCCAGTCGTCCGCCCAGTCGCGCCAGCAGGGCGTCTCCAGCCGGGTGACCGAAGGTGTCGTTGTAGAGCTTGAAGCCGTCGAGGTCGAACAGCGCGAGGAGCCGAAGGGACCCGGCGGGGGCCGGCCGGGTGATAGCGCCCTCCAGGTCCGTCATCAGCGCCCTGCGGTTGGGCAGTTCGGTCAGCTCGTCGGTGCGCGATTCACGTGCCTTCGTGCGGGCTTCCCCCTGGCTCTCACGCAACGAGAGGACCAGTCGCACGACGACCGCGATCAGGGTGAGCAGGGAGATGACCGCTGCGGCAGTAGGGGCTGTGGCGAATCGTTCGGCTGCCTGAATGCCGATCGCGACCAGGGCCGCCGCGGCCGGTATCGCGATGATCCGCACCGCCCGAGATCGCAGTGCCTCGGTGGTTCCCGGCTCGATCCACGCCGCGCAGGCCACCAGCAGCACACCGCACGGCCAGCCAGCGTCAAGAATCGTCCCTTCGACGTAGGCCCCCTTGGCGGCCTGCAGTAGATAGACGCCGTCGGAGACGGCGAGCAGCAGGAGGCCGACACCGAGGACCGCCCAGCTGCGTCCAGGCCGCCAGCCGGTGAACGAGGCGGCCGTTGCCACCATCGTCAACAGGGTCAGGTCGGCGATCGGGTAGGCGAGGTTGGTTGCCACCGCGAGCGTCTGGCCTTCGTTTGAGGCATCGACGATCGGCCCGAGCGCGAGCGCCGCCGCCAGCGCCGCGACGGCGGAGCCGACGATCGCACCGTCCAACCACCGCGCGACCGGGAAGGTCCCGATCCTCGCCCGCAGAAGGGCGATCAGCGCTGCGTAGGCGAGCGGATAAAAGGCGAGGTAGCCACCATCGGCGGGCGAGGGGATCGGCACCGTCGCCTTCCCGGCCAATATCGCCGCGTAATAGATTTCTCCGCCGGTGTAGAGCAGCAAGCCGACGCCGAGCAGCGCCCAGGCAGCCCGCTCGCGACGGACTAGTGCGGCCCGCAGCAGACAGGCGGCGGCGCTTGTCAGCATCAGGGCGCTGTAGATCCAGGTGTTGAAGAGCGCATCGGTGCCAGGGCCGCCAAACCCGACCGCGACGTGCGCGGTGAAGGCGGTGAGAAGGCACAGGGCGAGAAGGCCGCCGACAAGGACGGTCCTTCGCTTGCGCTCGCTCAGTTCAGCTATCACTCCCCAACAATCGGAACCTGGAGCCACAACCTTGACCGGTGATTGGGCCGACCCCGCTCTACCGCCACGCGAGACATTCCTCAGAAGGCCATCGACTATTGCGAGACTCGCAGCCGGTTCCTGTTTTACTTGTAACGTGATGTGGGGCTACGGGCGAAGCCATCGGGGCGGTAAGTCGTGCTGCGGCGTCCTGCCGATCGTCGGCGTCCTTAACATGGATCCATGACAAGGTTCGCTAAATTTTCTCGCGGGACAACGGGAGGGGAAGTTCTATGAAGAAGAGGATCGCTGTTGTAGTGACGCTGGTGCTGGGGATGCTCGTCGTCGCCGCGACGGCCAATGCGTTCAAAGTCCACCTCGTGATCGGCAACCTCGTGCTCGATGCCGAAGGCGATTTCGCGCCCAAGGCTCTGCCGAGGCACGTGAACGCGCCGATAACGACCCACGGCGGGGGCAGCCTCTCGACCAAGACTGGCGAACTGCCGCCGATCCTCGACAAATTCGTGCTCGAATTCGACAAGCACGGCGCGCTTGACACGACGGGCCTTGCCGTTTGCACCAAAGGCAAACTCGTCGCCACCGACGTGGCGACCGCGCGCAAAGCCTGCGGACCGGCGATCGTCGGCACCGGCTTCGGCAGCGCTGTCGTCAAGTTCCCCGAACAGGCGCCGATCAAGGTCGGCTCGCCGATCACCCTCTTCAACGGTCCCAAGAAGGGCGCCGACGACACGATCATCGCCCACGCCCACCTCGACTACCCGGGGCCGACGACCTTCATCGTCCCGATCGTGATCGAAAAAATCCACCGCGGCGTGCTCGGCTATCGCGTCAACGTGAAAATCCCGAAGATCGCCGGCGGCTACGGCCACCCGATCGCCGGCGAAGCCAAAGTCGGTCAGAAATGGACCTTCAAGGGCAAGAAACACAGCTACATCAACGCCCGCTGTGAAACCGGCCACTTCCTGGTCCACGGCGAATTCACCTTCAAAGGTGGCCCCGAAGAAACTCAGGAACAGGCCGAAGCGAAGGACAGCGTGTTCAAAGCCAACTTCATCCTGCCCTGCAAGGTGCGCGGCTAGGAAGTTGGGCTGACCGTCATGGCAAAGGGTCGCAAGGGGAAGCTTGTCGCCATCGGCTTGCTCGTCCTGGCGGCCTTTGCCCTTGCCGCCACGGCAGGCGCGGTGCGTGACATCGAAAAGGTGGAACTGCGGGCCGGCGATCTTCTGATCGTCGGTCGCGGCGGCTTCAAGCCGGAAACGCTGCCGAAGCACCGCGACGCGCCGATCAAGATCTACGGCGGCGGCACAGTCTCGACGGTATCCGGCGAACTGCCGGCGATCTTGGACACGCTCGAATTCGAATTCGACAAACACGGTCACGTCGACACGACCGGGATCGAAGTCTGCACGGCGGGCAAACTGCAGGCCACCGATGTGCCGGCTGCCCGTAAGCAGTGCCCCAACGCGATCGTCGGCAAGGGCTTCGGGCGGGCGACCGTGGCATTCCCGGAACAGAGCTACATCCCCGTCTCCTCGCCGATCACGGCCTTCAACGGCCCGAAGAAGAACGGCAACGACACCCTCCTTTTTCATGCCTACACAACGGTCCCCGTCGCCACCACCTTCATCGTCCCCGTCGTGATCGAAAAGATCCACAACGGCATCTACGGCTACCGAGTCAAAGCGAAAATCCCGAAGATCGCCGGCGGCTACGGCCACCCGATCTCCGGGCGCCTCACGGTCGATCGCAAAACGAGGGTCAAGGGCAAGCTGCACAGCTACGTCAACGCCCGCTGCGAAATCGGCCGCCTTCAGGCGCGCGGCAAGTTCGTCTTCAAGGACGGCACTCGCCTCTCGGGCACCTTCTTCCGGCCCTGCAAGGCGATCCCCGGCACTTAGTCCCTAGTCTGCTGAGGACAGCCTGGCGCGCAGGCGTCGCCAGAGCGATGGTTGCCGCAGTTGCGTGCGCCGCCACTCTTCCTCGCTGGGCAGCTTGCCCGCCCGCCGTTGGCGCAGCACGCACTCGGTGTGGGCGTGGCGCCGGCGGCTGCGGTCGTCCTCGGGGGCGATCAGGACATGCTCGCTGAGCGCCGGCAGGAGCTCGCCGCAGAACGGGCAACGGTAGGTCGCCGGCTTCAGGTTCTGGGCGCGGCGCATCGACCACCAGCGGGCGGGATCGGTCACTCCGGTCTGCCTCGCATCGGCTGGCCCGGTGGCCGCCGCATCGGCTCAGGCGCTGGCGTGGAGCTGCGGGGTCCTGGTGCCGCCGCGCTGGTGCTCGGTCTTGCTGACCACGTCGAAGAAGACGTCGTTGCGGCCGCGGCGCATTTTGCGCGGGAAGAAATGGCGAGCACGGCGATGGGCGGCGGTCATCGTCCGGAATCCCCGCTCGTGGGCAGCGCTCCAGCGGATGCCAAAGATCTCGCGCACGCGCGGTGGCAGGGTGCCCTTGATGATGTGGTTCTGGGCGACGATGTTGCCGCGCGCCGCCCGCGGCACCGGCTGCTCGAAGGCGACCAGCGGCGCCATCTCGAGCCCGTGCGCGGTCGCCTGTAGGTCCGGTGAGGTGAGGCGTTCCTCCCACCAGGCGCTGAACTCGCGGAAGCTGCCGGGAACGTCGTTGCGAGGCAGTCCGAAGAGCTCGCCGAAGCGGACGTAGTCCTGCCAGAGGTCCTCGCGCTCGCCTTCGCTCAGTGGCCGCACCATCGTTTCGTACATCGCCCGGCCAGAGTCGGCGATTACCGCCAGCGTCCACAGCATCAGCTCGGGATCGAAGGCAGAGTAGGCGGCGCCGGCGGGGTGGACGCCGGCGGCTTCGGGCAGCGTGCCTTTGACCCGCTCATGCAGGCGATGGACGACGGCCAGGGCCTTGTCGGCTTCCTCGCGGGTGCCGAGCAGGATCGTCTCCTGGATCTTGGCGGTGCGGGCGAGGCGCTGGAAGGGGCGGTTCTCAGAGCGGGTGCTCATCATCGTGCCGGTGTAGGTGAGCGGCTCGAGCGCGCCGATCAGCAGCGCCCGCTGGCCGTAGAGCAGGCCGACCGAGCGCTCGCCGTGGACCATCCGCGCGACCGAGCGGCCCGGTGGGAAGTAGGGGGAATCGGGGTCTGTCGGGAGCGCCATCGGTGCCCCAGATGCTACTTCGGCTCCGGGGCCTCCGAGGAAAGCGCGGCCACGGCATGCTCGAGCATGCCCGAGCGCGACGGGGTGTGCAGCTCGTGGGCGGCGAAGATCTCGTCGAGGTCCTCGCGGGTGAGGGTCTCGCGCTCGAGCGCGTTGGCGGCGAGGTTGTCGAGGCATTCGCGGTTGCTGGCCAGCAGGGTGCGGGCGCGCCGGTGCGCTTCGCGCGCGAGGGTCATCGCGGCGCGATCGACGTCCCGCCGGGTCTGGTCGGAGACTGCGTAGTCGCCGGTCGGCAGCGCGATTGGCGGCGCCCCGTCAGCGTCGATCGCCACGCCCATGCCGAATTCAGCCGCCATCTGCTTGCAGACGGCGTGCACGCGGGCGAGGTCGTCGACGGCGCCCGAGTAGGAGTTGGCGAAGACCTCTTCCTCGGCGGCGCGACCGCCGAGCAGGGTGACGACCTCGTCGAGCAGCTCGTCGCGCGACTTCAGGTAGGTGTCCTCCTCCGGCGAGTGGCCGACGAAGCCGAGCGCCGGCCCGCGGGGGACGATGCTGAGGATCTCCGGCGGGTCGAGGCCGAGCAACCGCCGACAGAGCGCGTGGCCGGCCTCGTGGTAGGCGACGATGCGGCGCTCCTTCTGGTTCAACCGTCGCGCCTGCTGGGAGCCGACCGACTGGCGCAGCAGCGCCTCGTCGAGGTCCTCGCGCGCCGTCGCCTTGCGCCCAGCGCGACCGGCGATGATCGCCGCCTCGTTGAGCGAGTTGGCGAGCTGGGCGCCGGTCATCCCGGTCGTCTTGCGGGCGACGTCGGTGAGGTCGAGGTCGTCGGCGAGCGGCTTGCCCTTGGCGTGGGTGCGCAGGATCGCCTCGCGCCCGTCGCGGTCCGGCGGTGAGACCAGCACCTGGCGATCGAAGCGGCCCGGTCGCAAGAGCGCCTTGTCGAGCTTGTCGACGTAGTTGGAGGCGGCGATGACGATCACCGTGCCGGGATCGCGCTCGAATCCGTCGAGCTCGACCAGCAGCTGATTGAGCGCCTGCTCGCGCTCACTAGAGCCACCATCGCCGCCTCCACCACTACGTGCTCCACCGACAGCGTCGAGCTCGTCGATGAAGATCACGGCGCGCCCTGACTTGCGCGCCTCCTTGAACAGCCGCCGGATGCGGGCGGCACCCCTCCCTACAAACATCTCTACGAAGCTCGAGCCCGAGGCGGCGAAGAAGTCGACGCCGGCCTGCGCGGCGACGGCCCGCGCCAGCATCGTCTTGCCGGTCCCGGGGGGACCGAAGAGCAGCACCCCGCGCGGCGGCTGGGCCCCGAGCGCGGCGAAGCGCTTGGGGTCGCGCAGCCACTCGGCGACGTCCATCAGCTCGTCCTTGGCGGCGTCGACGCCCTGCACGTCGTCCCAGAGCACCGGCGCCGTCTTGCTCGCCTTCACCGTCTCCGGCTTGGTCGTGCCCATCGTCGTCCGCATCAACTTGAAGAAGACGAAGAGCAGCATCGCCATGAAGACGACGCCGAAGACCGGGTACCAGTCGAAGGCGAATTCCTGGATCTCGGTGGCGGTTAGGGCGAGCGTCACGTTCAGCCTTGCGATCGATAAAGGAGTGTGCTCAGAACTAACGATGGAGTGTGGGCACAAAGCGCACGCACTCCAATCGCATATGTGTCCAGACCGTGCCTGGGCGCTAAAGGTCGGCGCGCCCGCTAGAGGTCGCGGGGGGCGACGACGCCGCTCTGCAGCGCCCGCTCGACCAGGGCGACGCGCTTGCGGTTCTGCGGCAGGTCCTCCAGTTCGAGCTTCTCGAAGAGGGCCCGCATGTGGGTCTTGACCGCGTCGACACTGAGGTGGAGCTCCTCGGCGATCGCCTGGTTGGTCGGTGGGGTGGCGAAGGCAGAGCCGTCCTTGAAGGGCCGGCAGAGGGCGAGCAGGACGCGGCGCTGACCGGGCGAGACCGTCGCCGCGGCCGGCACCTCGCTGGCGACGACGGTCGCTTCCGGCGCCGCCTCGCCGGGGCGGCGGAAGAGGACCGTGGTGCGGCCGAAGCGCAGCGTGTCGCCGTCGCGCAGGTGCTTGCGACCGTGCACGCGCTCGGTGCCGACGAAGGAGCCGTTGCGCGAGAGGCCGTCGTCGAGCAGCGTGCACTCGCCGGCAACCACCTCGATCTGGGCGTGCAGGGCGGAGACCTCCTCGTCCCAGTCGATCCGCAATCCGGCGGCCTCGCCGCGGCCGACCCAGAGCTCGGCCGTGCCCGTCTCGATCGTGACGATCCGCTGCTCGCCCGCACCGTCGCGCAGGACGAGGAAGGGACGCCCACCCCGTTCGGCCTCGATCTGCGCCTTCAGCTCGGCGGCGCTGGTCTGTCGCGGCTCGGCGCTCACGGCCTGATCCTACGAGCCGACCCGCTTCCGGTGCGCTTTATGTGGCTGTGGCCCACATAAAGCGCACCGGAACGGGAGGGGGCCGGGGGAAGGCCTTGGCGGAGGGGTGGGTGGGTTCACCCCTGGGGGGTCTGGGAGGGGCGGTGGATGCGGGCGAAGCTGGGGACATAGAGCAGTCACCCACCTTCACCGACGCAAAGGAGACTCAAATGATCCGCACGCGTACCGCCCAGAAGATCGCCCGCCGTATCGGCCTCGTTGCCGCCGTCGCCAGCCTCGCCCTCGCCGTCGTCCCGGCCGCCGGCCAGGCCAAGGCGCCGGTCAAGTTCGGCGCCATGCTCAACTCCAAGGTGCAGCCCTCCAACTCGCTGCCGGGCCTCACATGCAACGGCCCCGAAACGGCGCTCGAACCCTGCACGATGGTCCTCAACGACGCCTACGGCCGACCCAACGGCGGCGAGCTCGCGCCGAAGACCGGCACGATCAAGAAGATCCGGCTGATCGCCGGTGGCCCCGGCAGCTTCCGCCTGATGGCGGTGAAGAAGATCAACGGCACCGACGCGCTCGCCAAGCGCTACGGGCAGCGGATCGACTACATCGGCCAGTCCGAATCGGCCGAAGAAGAAGGCGACTACCGGGTCGAGTCCTTCCCGGTCGATATGAAGATCAAGAAGGGCGAGCAGCTCGCCCTGCGCGGCAGCATCACCTCGATGATCCGCTGCTCCTCAGGTGGCCCCAACACCCTGATCTACACGCCGCCGCTTTTCCTCGGTGGCTACTTCACCCCGGCCAGCGACACCGACGGCTGCTGGCTGCTGATGGAGGCGGTGATCAAGTAATCCCTCAACCCTCTCCCTGGCGCACGAGGCCCGCTCCGGCGGGCCTCGCTGCGTGTCCAGCATTGACCACACCGGAGCGTGGCCAATGCTGGATGCGTTAGCCGCGCTCGACCTGCGAGCCGCCGACGATCGCCTCGGTGCCGTCGTCGCCGAACACGACCCAGGCCTTGTTGCCGCCGTCGTAGTCGGGTGCCCAGAGCTTCAGCGTTGCCGGGCGACCCCAGACGGTTACGTCCTCCTCGCCGGTCTCGGCCTCGCCGCGCCAGATCTGCACGAAGGGGTTGCCCTCGCGCTCCGCACCGATCGTCGACGGCTCGCGGTGGCCGGGGTGGACGGCGGTCTCCGGCGGCAGCTCCATCAGCTTCATCACCGAGGACTTGAGGTCGGCGAAGCCGCTGGCGCCGGGTGCCATCGTGCCGCCGACCGTGCCCTTGAAGAGGACGTCGGCGGTGAAGACGTCGCTGTCGTTGACGAGGAAGGCGACGTGGCCGGAGGCGTGTCCCGGGGTCGAGATCGCTTCGATCGTCAGACCGCCGGTGTTGAGCGTCTCGCCGTCGGCGATCGTCTCGGCGACCTCATCCTCGATTTCGGCCAGGGCCTCGGCGTGGGCCACCATCGGCACGCCGCCGAGCTGCTCCTGTGCCTTGGCGAGCCCGGCGATGTGATCCGCGTGCGGGTGGGTGATCAGGATGTGAGTGATCTCGATCCCGTCCTGCTCGGCCCGCTCGAGCAGAGGCCCGAGGTCGTCGTTGCCGTCGATCAGCACTCCCTTGCCGCCGGCTTCGTCGGCGACGAGGTAGGCGTTGGACAGCCACTGCGGGTTCTCGGTCCTCTCGACGATCAAGCGCGTCTCCTTCCGGGGGACTAACTACTTGCGGTTAGGCAGATGCTCGAACTCTCCCAGACTCGACTCACCAGCGGGAAGGGCTCAGCCCGCGACGGCGACCGCGCTGCCCTGCAGCAGTACCTCCGCGACCAGCTCCGGATCGTCCCACGTCGGCGTGTGGCCGACCGCGGGCAGGGTGAGGAAGCGAGCGCCGGCCGGCCGGCGCTCTGGCCGCGGCGGGCCAACCAGGCGGTCGAGCTCGCCCCAGGCGAGGGTCACCGGGATCTCGGGATAGCCGGTTGGATCGAAGACATGGGTGCGCATTGCCCGGTTGGCGCCGTCGTAGCCGTTGGCATCGATCCAGCCGAGGACCAGGCGGCGCCCCGCGGCGGCGGGGATACGCTCGGGATGGGCGGCGAAGGTGGCGAGGGCACGCTCGCGCAGCCGCCGGTTGTGTAGCGCCACCGAGACGAGCGGGCGCAGCCGCCTCGCCCAGACGCGGGTGTTGACCCGCCGCTCGCCGATCGGTTCCCGCCAGAGGCCGGCCGGCGAGATCGCCGTCACCGAGGCCGCCCAGCCGGCCCGTCCCATCTCCAGCGCGACCCAGCCGCCGAGCGAGTTGCCGGCGACGTGGGGCCGCTCGATGCCCAGCTCGAGACAGCGCTCGTGCACCGCCGCGGCCAGGTTGGCCGCGCTCGGCTCGACTTGGGCCGCAAGCGGCGGCTCGTCGCCGAAGCCCGGCAGGTCGATCGCCAGCGGCGCCCGCTCGGCCTCGAGCAGGCCGAGCACCGGCGTCCAGATCTCCTTCGAGCCGCCGAGGCCGTGGAGCAGCAGCAGCGGTTCGCGACCCTCCGCGCTCACCGCCACCCCGGCTTGGCGAGCAGCAGCTGGACGTCGTTGATCCGACGCTCGCGGAACCCCGCCTCCGAGGAGCAGAGGTAGAACTCCCAAAGGCGGCGGAAGCGCTCGTCGTAGCCGCGGGCGCGCAACCGCTCCCAGGTGTCGAGGAAGCGCTGGCGCCAGTTGGCGAGGGTGGGTGGGTAGTGCGCGGTGATGTCGTCCATCCATACCTCACGCATGTCGGTGACGCGAGCCAGGCAGTCGTCGATCAGCCGCCGCGAAGGCAGGCAGCCGCCGGGAAAGACGTGGGTGTTGGCGAAGCTGCGGGCGCCCTTCTCGGCCTCGTAGAGGCGGTCGTCGATTGTGATCGCCTGCAGCAGCATCAGGCCGTCGGGGCTGAGCAGCTCGCTGCAGCAGTGGAAGTAATCGTCGAAGTGGCGCCAGCCGACCGCCTCGATCATCTCCACCGAGACCAGCCGGTCATAGCTGCCGCGCAGGTCGCGGTAGTCCTCCATCAGCACCTTGACCCGGTCGCCGAGGCCGGCCTCGCGCACGCGGCGGCTCGCCAGCTCGTGCTGGGCAGGTGAGATCGTCGTTGTCGTCACCCGGCAGCCGTGCTCGCGGGCGGCGTGGATCGCCAGCCCGCCCCAGCCGCTGCCGATCTCCAGCAGGTGGTTCTCCGGTCCCAACCGCAGCTCCTCGCAGATCCGTCGCAGCTTCGCCATCTGTGCCTGCTCGAGGCTGACATCCGGGCGGGAGAAGTAGGCGCAGGAGTAGAGCATGCGCTCGTCGAGGAAGGAGGAGAAGAGGTCGTTGCCGAGGTCGTAGTGGGCGGCGATGTGCTGCCGCGCTCGCTTGCGGGTGTTGTCGGGAACGAGGCCGCGAACCCGGTGGGCCCAGCCGCGCGGCCTGGCGACGGCGCCGCGCACGCCGCCGGTCTGGCGCAGCTCACGGGCGGCGATGCGGATCAACGCCACCAGGTCGTTGGTCTCCCAGAGGCCGTCGACGTAGGTCTCGCCGAGGCCGACGCTGCCGTGCAGGGCGCCGCGCCAGGCGGCGGGGTCGTGGATTGCGAGCGTCGCCCGTAGCTCGGCGTCGGCAGGGCCGAAGCTGCGCTCGCGACCGGCTTCGACCACGTCGATGCGGCCGCTGCGCAGGCGGCGCAGGACCTGCGAGACGGCGGCGCGGGCGAGCTGGTCCCTCATGGCGAGAGAAACCCCCGCGGCTTCCTCCCCTCGGGATGAGGGAAGTAGCGCGCGCCCTTCAGCTTCAGTCGCAGCGACTGGGCGTAGATCTTGGCGACGGTCTGCAGCGACATTGCCGGGTAGCGGGCCAGCATCCCGGTCAGGCGGGCGCGGCTGAGCTCGTGGCGCTGCAGCGAGAGGGTGGCGTCGAAGGCCTTGCCCTCGCCACCCGCTGTGCTCACGTCGGCCGCCGTCTTCGCCGGCCCGATCTGCGCATCATCGTTCCCCTCTGCCAGGCGGGAACCGTGATGCGCGGGGCGCGACTCGATGTGGACGCTCAGCCGCTCGCCCGGCTCGCTGGCACGGAAGGCATAGGTCTGGTCCATCCCCATCAGCGGGGAGACGTGGAGGGTCTTGTCGAGCTCGTCGGTCAGCACGGCCCCACGGCGCGATCCGCGCGCCAGGACATAAGGATGACGCTCGCCCCAGGGGATGTTGTTGACGTCGGCGACGACCGCCTCCACTTGCTCCCCGGCACCGTCGAAGCAGTAGTAGAAGCTGACCGGGTTGAAGACGTGGCCGAGGTAACGCAGGTTGGCGAGCAGGCGCACCGGGCCGGGCGGGCGGCTGCCAGTCTGCGCCTCGACCGCATCGCGGGCGCACTCGGCCAGTGGGCGGGAGGGGTCGCCCATGTAGTCGGAGCGCTGGAAGTGGGCGGGCGCCGAGCGGCGGGCGGAGAAGAGCGGGTAGGGGTCGAGTGCGCCCGGCAGCTCCTCCAGGTCCAAGTACATGAGGAAGAGCCGGTAGCGGAAGGAGTGCTCGAACGGCTCGAAGCGGCGGTGGCGCACCCAGCCCTCGTAGACGGCGGAGGCGCTCATGCACCCACCTTCCGGTGCGCTTTATGTGCCTGGGGGGAGTAAAAGGCGCACCGGAAGCTCATGCGGGCACCGCCTCGGTTGCGCTCGCTGCCGCAGTGGGCGCGATCCGCTCGCAGGCCCGGATCGCGCTGACCACGCCGTCCTCGTGGAAGCCCCAGCCCCAGTAGGCGCCGCAATAGTGGGTGCGGCGCACCCCGCTGATCTCGCCGTGCTGGGCTTGGGCGGCGACGCCCTCAGCGGTATAGACGGGGTGCTCGTAGGTGAAGCGGTGCAGCACCTTCTCCGGGTCGATCGCCTCGCCGCGATTGAGCGTCAGCAGGTACTCGCGGTCGGCCCGCAGCCGCTGCAGGTTGTTCATCCAGTAGGTGACGGTGGTGCGGTCGCTGGCTGGCTCGGTGAGGTGGAAGTTCCAGCTCGCCCAGGTGGTGCGGCGCCGCGGCAGCAGCGAGGCGTCGGTGTGGAGGACGGCTTCGTTGCGCTGGTAGGGGATTGCGCCGAGTATCTCGCGCTCGGCCTCGCTCGGATCGGCGAGCATCGCCAGCGCCTGGTCGGAGTGCGCGGCGATCATGACCTGGTCGAAGTCCTCGCTCTCGCAGCCCTCGGCGGCGATCCGCACTCCGCCATCGAGCCGCTCGATGCCGCGCACCGGCGCCAGCAGGCGGATGCGGTCGCGCCAGGGGGCGGTGATCGCCTCGACGTAGCTGCGCGAGCCGCCCTGAACAGTGCGCCAGCGCGGCCGGTCGCGCAGGCTGAACATGCCGTGGTTGTCGAAGAACTCGGCCATGAAGCTGGCCGGGAAGCTCCACATCTGCTCCGGGTCCGCCGACCAGACAGCGGAGGCCTGGGGCACGATCAGGCGCTCGATGAAGTGGCGGGAGAAGCCGCCGTCCTCCAGCCACTGGCCCAGCGAGGGGGCGGTGCCGTTCATCCCGATCAGCGCTTGGGCCTCGCGGTTGAAGCGCCGCCAGTCGCGCAGCATGCCGAGGAAGGAGGGGCTGAGCAGGTGGGACTTGCGGGCGAAGATGCCGCGCGGCGTGCCCGAGTACTCGAACTCGCCGCGGCCGTCAGAGACCGAGAAGCCCATGTGGGAGGCCTGGCTGGGGACCTCGAGCTCCTCCAGCAGGCGTTCGAAGTTGGGGTAGTTGCGGTCGTTGAAGACGATGAAGCCGGTGTCGATCCAGTGGCTGCCCTCGCCGCTCTCGACCTCGACCGTGTGCGAGTGGCCGCCGACCCGGTCGCTCGCCTCGAAGACGACGATCTCATGCTCCCGATGCAGGAGGTGGGCAGCAACGAGCCCTGAGACACCGGTTCCGACAATCGCAATCTTCATCGCTCAGTCCTTACGGACGCTGCGGGCGTTTGGATGATTTCGCCAAACTCGGCTCGTGCCGGGGCCCAGACCGTCGTGCCCAGTTTCGGTACGTCAATGGTATGGCGGTTTCTTTGCCCCCGACCAGATCGCCGATACCGTGTTTCCCAGTTGACGTGAGGACAGCTTTTCTGCGGCGCCAGGGTTCCGCCCAGTGCTCTTCACGATCACCGTTCCCGCAATGTCCCTTCCCGCGTACATGTCAGCCCCTGCCTGCGTAAGGCCCGGTCCCGCTCCGTGAGCGGGCGCCCGGCGGGGGCGCTTGCGGGCATAGCCATGACTCTGCTTCTCCTGGCGGTCCCGGGAGGGGCCGTTGCCAAGCGTCCCAATCCGGGCGTCCCGCTCGAGGTGCCGCGGCTGGCGGTACCGATGCACGACGTCGTGTTGGGCGAGCCCGGCGCTGCGGCGGCGCGGATTTCGGCGTCCGCGTCGTCGCAGCGCTACTCGATCAACGACGGCAGCAGCGCCACGATCACCGTCTCCGTCACTCCCGCCTGCGCGGAAACCTGCGACGTCACCGATCCGCAGCGGGTCGCCGACTTCATCGGCACGCTGATCCACGGCGACGAGGTCGACCTGCTCACGGTCCAGCTCGACAGCGAATTCCAGCTCGGCTTCGACTGCGGCTTCGGTGCCGAGGCCTGCTACTTCAGTGGCGAAAACAAGATCGTCATCGGCGGCTACGAGGAAGCCGACGGCGACGGCGCCACCTTCGACTTCGTGCTCGCTCACGAGTACGGCCACCACGTCGCCCAGCACCGCGAAATGCCGGCGCCCTTCAAGGACGCGATCGACTGGGGCCCCGAGCGCTGGGCCAGCCTCGAGGGCGTCTGCCAGGGCAAGCGGGCCGGCCGCTTCTACCCGGGCGACGAGGGCACCCACTACTTCGAGGATCCCGGCGAGGCCTTTGCCGAGGCATTTGCCCACTACCGCTTCCCCGACCTCCCGGTCACCTGGCGCTACAGCCCAGCGCTGGAGCCAAACGCGGCCGCCTTCAGGGCGATCCGCGAAGACACCCTCACGCCCTGGCAGGGGCGGACCAGCCTGACGCTGTCCGGGCACGTGCCGGCCAGGGGGGAGGGCGCAGCCGTCGAGTCCCTGCGGACGCCGCTCGACGGATTGGTCAGTCTGCGCCCAAGCAGCCTGCACAGGCGCGGCTACGAGTTGGCCCTTCGTAGCCGCGCCGGCAGGCTCCTTCGCAGCTCCCGCAACGGCCTCGGTCCCAGCCACCAGCTCGATTACACCGTCTGCGGCGAGCACCGCCTCCGCCTAGTGATCCGCTCAACCCGCCCCCACGGCGGACCCTTCCGACTCCAAATCCAGCGACCCTGAAATACTTGACAAAGGGCAGGGTTTCTGTCCGCCTTCCGGGGGCGTAGCTCAGCTGGTTAGAGCGCTGGCCTGTCACGCCAGAGGTCGCGGGTTCGAGTCCCGTCGCTCCCGTCACTCATACCGACCGGCACTTGCGACGATGAGTCGCCGACTCGTGAGCCCAGCTCTATTGCTTCTTCAATCGAGGATCAAGCCGTCTCGTAAACCGAGGCGCCGATGCCTAAGCCATAGTCCACCGAAGCCGCTGGGACCGCTCCAGTGGTCAGCGCGGGTGAGCTGAGAGCTACAAGAGAATAGGCAGGAACCACAAGTTCCTAATCGAAACCACCTCTTACTCGACGCGGTTAAAGATGGTAGACCATTCCAAGGACTACACGTGAGTAAAGCTGACAGCGAAGAAATCGATCAAAATGACGGTAACGGCTTTCCTCCCGCCGAGCGGAAGCTTGTTACCCAAAGCTACGACCTATCAATTCAAACGCTCAAGGAGAAGTGGGAGAACGAGGATCTTGTACTTCCAGAGATCCAGAGAGAGTATGTCTGGGACAACCCCCGGGCTAGCAGACTGATCGAGTCGCTTCTTCTCAATATCCCCATCCCGGTGCTCTATCTCGCTGAGACTGACGATGGTCTTTGGGAGATCTTTGATGGACACCAACGGGTGCGATCGGTGGTGCGCTTTTTGAAGAATGAGTTTCGCCTCAGCAGCCTAACCGTTCTAGCAGAATTCAATGGCTTTAGGTTTCACCAGCTTCCAACACGCGAGCGGCGATACCTCACATCTCGCATGATGCGTGCTGTTGTTATCTCAATCGACTCACATCCAACAATGAAGTTCGAGATATTTGAGCGCCTGAATACAGGCGCAGTCATTCTAAACGCCCAAGAGCTACGCAACTCGTTGTTTCGTGGAACATTTAATGTAATGCTCCGCGATCTTGTAGACGAGCCCATATATCGAGAGTGCATAGGCACTGTGGCTCCTCGGAAAAGAATGGTGGATGAGGAGTTCGCACTACGGTACTTCGCTCTAACGAACGATCTACAGGGTTATCGACCACCTCTAAAGAAGTTCTTGAATGACTATATGCGCAGTATGCAGAATGCGCCAGATGGAGAGCTTCGTGCCCTGCGCAAACGATTCGTCAAGACAGTCACACGCATTAGAGACGTTTGGGGGGGAAGCGCATACCGCGTAACCGATCGAAAGGGGGCCACGACCGAACGAGCCCCCAACCGAGCGCTCTTCGATGCACAGATGGCAGCGTTTGACCTCGTTCCAGATTCGAGAAATGTCGCGAGCAAGCGGAAAGAGATCATTCGTGAGTTTGCCCGGCTTTTCCGGCAAGAAGAGTTTATTGACAGCATAAGCCTCGCGACCGGCGACCGTAGCCGCACGCTATATCGCGTACGCGAGTCGATTGCGGCACTCAATAGAGCCGGGATAAAAGTCAAAACTCCTACCGGTTTGAAATAGACGCAGGTTTGTTTAGCTATGGCGTCAGGATCTCTCGAGGCGTTTGTTCAGGCTGTTCAGGAGGTCAGCGATCTTCAGCAGGCCGATCCTACGCTGCCCGGCGGTCCACCCATTGACTCAACCAGAACTAGAGTCGTCGGACGGGCATGTGTAGTGCTGTTGTCGAGTCACTTCGAGAGATATATTTATTCAATTAATGAGGAGGCAACTAGTCTCTTGAATTCTGGGGGTATGTCGGGAATGCTCCTTCCTGAGCCTTTGAGGCTATTGCACAGCCGAGAAAGCATCGACTCGATGATCGAGAGTGCCTGGAAGAACAGAGGCGACAAGCTCCGCACGTTCGTGCAAGACGAGGCATGGCTGTGGAGTGCGCACCCTCCTGGAATACTCGACCATGGACGACTTCTTGCATGGATGAAGGCGCCAACTCCCAAAAATCTTATTCGCTACTATCGCTATTGGAATATAAAGGATATTTTTCGGGCGGTAACGCGTGCAGTCCATACTAGGACCGACCTTCGACTCACATTGGATGAGCTGGTTCAGAAGAGGAACAACATCGCTCATGGTGATCCGAGTACAGAGGCTACGCGAGGCGATGTCGAGTCTTATCGAGATGCAACACTCCGGTTTTGCGAACGCTCAGATAAACAACTAGCGAGAGCATTGAGGCGCATCGCCCCAGGATCGGCTTTTTGGTGAGCTGGACAAACTCTGATTCTGGCACTCAAGTAGCGGTGGCGAGGCACCGCCTCCGACCGGCTCGGTGATCTTTGTTCGCGTGGAGATTGGCCTTCGCGTTCCTGAGCTTGGTGTCCAGGCACCGCTCGGTTCTCTCTGCTTGAGCCCGCCCACGGTGGCAAGACCCGCGTTAAGGAGCTCCGCGCGAATGAGGACGATTTTCGACGTACCGACCTAGGGATCGTTAACCGAGACCGAGAAACTAGGATGGGTCAATGGCAGACCTTGGATCGAAGCTGCGGCCGGTGATCGAGCAACTGCTGGAGCCGGGTGAGGAGATTCGGGGAGTCTGCGTCGCCACTCAGGCGAGCATGTTCAAGGGGCGACAGGTGGCGCTGGGAGTCACTGATCGGCGGCTGATCGTGCAGGGCATGACCCGCAAGTTCGAGCCGGTCGGGGAGGCGATTTTGCTGCCGCCGGAACGGATCGCCGCCGCTTCAGCCGATGGCGCTGGTGGCGGTTGGATGACAGTCAGCGCCGCAGTCATGGACGGTGCCGCCGTTACCCTGAAGCTGAAGACGACCGATGGGGAGAAGCTGAAACTGATGCTGATGCACGGCAGTGGGCCGCTCGGCGGGCTCGGCGGCGGTGAGAGCCAGCGCGAGGGCGTTGAGGCCCTCGCTGCCTGGCTCTCGGAGAATGGGACCTAGCCGCTCGCTCAGTTCTTGGGCGCGTAGCGGTTGTGGATCATCAGGTTGTTGCCTGCTGGGTCGGCGAAGAAGGCCATGTGGCAGACGCCGCTGTCGAGGGTGTCGGCGAGGAATTTGACGCCCTTTGACTCGAGCTCGGCGCGGGTGGCTTCGACGTCTTCGACGTGGAAGGCGATCGGATGGGTGTTGGGCTCGAACTCGCGGCCGATCGCGGCGGCGTCGACAACCTGCAGGGTGAGATTGCCGGTCTCGACCTCGCCGCCGGGGATTTTGCCGTAGTCGACTGACTGTTCGAGGCCGAGGGTCTGGCAGTAGAATTCGATCGCGGCGGGGTAATCGGTGACGAAGACGGTGGCGAAATCGACGCCGCTGATGGTGGTGGCTGTAGACAAGGCTTTCTCCTAGCTGGTATTCAGGGCAGGTGGTCTTGGGAGACGATACGAAGGTCGTGCTGCTGCTGGCGGGGCTGATGTTCCTCTGGGCGCTGTTGCTTGGGGTTCTGAAGTTCCGCCAGATGGACGCTTCCGACGAGGGGCTCGCCCATCCCTACACCGACATCGCACACCGGGCGGCGCTGCTCTACAGCTTCGCCCTGCTGCTGGTCGCGACCTTCGTCGAGCTCAGCGGCTGGAGCGTGCTGGTCAACCTGCTCGCCGCCGGAGCCCTGGCTTTCTACTTCTACGCCGCCGTCTTCGGCTACATGGTGCACGGTCTGAGGCAGGACACCGACAACCAGTTCCGCCGGCCGGTGCGGGGCCTCGAGGCCTTTATGGCAACCCTGATCGTCGCCGAGATCGGCGGTTGGCTGGTGCTGCTGGCCGGCTTCCTCGACGCCCAGATCATCTGACGCCCAGGCGCCCGCGCCGCTCAGCCCGTGACGACGCAGTCCTTGGCGTCGGTCAGCTTCGGCGACGCTTCGGTGTTCGGGAACGCTTCCAACAAGGCGTCGGCGATCAGGCGGCCGCGCGCGGCGTAGCCTTCCGAGGTGAAGTGGATCCCGTCGGGGATGAACCACTCGTCCTTGACGTCCTCGGCCCAGTTGTAGATGCGCATGTTGGGGTAGCGGTCGCAGGCCTCGCGCAGGGCTTTGTCCCAACTCACCATGTTGGCGGCGGCGTAGGGGCCGTTCGGCACCAGTGACTTGACGTTCACCCAGATCACCGGTTCATCGCCGATCGTCGACATCATCAGGTCGATCCGGTCGTCGTAGGTGACGGTCGAGCCGGCTGCCACGTTGGCCGCCTCGTTGGTCCCCATCGCGATTACCCAGCAGCCTTTGAAGCCTTCGTTCTTCCACGCTTCCGCCACTTCCTGGGCGTTCGGTTCGCCTTCGAAGTTCTCGTAGATCGAGCGCGCGCCGGAGACCTCGAGGTGTTGGGTGGTGGCGCCGACGCGCGCGTACTGGGCGCTGATCAGCTGCTTTGGATCGGGCAAATATTCCGAGGAGACCAGCCCCTCGGAGGTCGAGTCGCCGATGTGGACGACCGCTTCGCAGATCGTCGCCAGCGGCTTGCGCTTGACGTTCTTAGCGGTGATCGTTTCGGCGACGTTGGCCGAGCCGACCGCGTGCGAGTTGTTGGAGACGCCGACCCCGGCCAGGCCCGCGATCGCGAAGACGACGACGAGGCCGCCGACCGCGATCAGCGCCCAGCCCTCGCGCGGCACCCGCTGGCGCCTGAGGCCGCCGGCTTGCCACTGCTTCCAGAGCCGGCCCAGGGCGCCGTGGCGGATCGGGTTCTCGACGTAGCGCCAGGAGAGCTCCGCCACCGCCATGATCGCCGCCACCTGCAGGATCGCCCGCAGGAGGTTGGGGCCGTGCACGCCCTGGGGGGAGGTGAGGACGATGATCGGCAGGGTCCAGAGGTAGATGCCGTAGGAGCGTTCGCCGATCCAGCGCATCGGCCGGCAGCCGACGATCGGGCCGAGGCGCGAGGCGGGGTGGGCGAAGGCGGCGACCGAGAGCGCCGTGCCGATCGCCAGCAGGGCGAAGCCGCCGCGGTAGATGAAGGGCGAGAACTCGCTCGATTGCCAGAACATCAGCCCGATCACGATCAGGCCGGCGAGCCCGGCGGCGTCGATCGTCCGCCGCGCCTGCGGCGTCACCTTGGCGGTGAGGCGGCGGCTGGGCCAGACCATCGCCAGCGCCGCGCCGACCAGCAGCTCGAGCGCGCGGGTGTCGGTGCCGTAATAGACCCGTGAGGGATCGAGCGAGGGGTGGTAGAGAATCGCCATCAGGATGCCCGAGCAGAGCGCCGCGAGGAGGGCGACGGCGGCGAGGCGGGGGCGTGGCCCGGCCTTGCGCCGCGCTTCCGGCACGAGGTGCAGCGCCGCCATCAGCAGGAAGGGCCAGACGATGTAGAACTGCTCCTCGACCGAGAGCGACCAGAGGTGGTTGAGCGGCGAGGGCGGCGCGAAGCGGGCGAAGTAGGAGACGTCGTGGAGGATCAGCCACCAGTTGTTGAAGTAGCCGACGGCGCTGAGCTCGGCCATGCGGAAGTCGCTCGGCTGGTGTGGGCCGATCACCGTCACCCAGGCCATCACCACGATCAGCATCAGGAAGAGCGCCGGCAGCAGGCGGCGAGCGCGGGCGAGCCAGAAGGACTTCAGCTTGATCCCGCCCTGGTTGACCTGGTTGAGCAGGATGTCGGTGATCAGGTAGCCGCTGAGGGTGAAGAAGACGCCGACCCCGAGCAGGCCGCCTTCGGCCCAGCCGAACTTGAGGTGGTAGAGGACGACGCCGAGCACCGCGATCGCGCGCAGGCCGTCGAGGCCCGGCATGTAGCGCTGGCCGCGCCCTACCGGTTCAGGCATCGCCGGCGAGCGGGGTCGGGAAGAGTCCCAGTAGGGCGTTGACGATCGTGCCGAGGACCGCGGCCTCGCGCCGCGCCAGCTTGCGCGCCGGCGGCAGGTCCGGACCGGACTCCAGCGCCGGTTTCGCCGTTGACGTCGTGGCGATGCCGAGGCAGGCCTTGATCCCCCGCGCGATCAGCCGCGCCCGCAGGTCAGCGCCGGCGGCGGTTGGGTGCAGGTCGTCGGATTGCATCAGCTCGGGGTGGGTTTCCTCCGCCCTCGCCCAGTCGGGCACCTGCGTCCCCGGCCGTGAGGCGGCGAAGGCAGCGACAACATTGTTCTTGCCGGTGTTGTCGATGCCGTCGACGGTAAAGCCGTGGATGGTCGGCACCACCATGCAGCGGTCGCCCACGGCTTCGGCGACCTTTTGCAGGTTGCCGGCGAGGATCTCGGGATAGGCCGGGTTGTCGTTGGTGCCGGCGTCGAAGACGATCACCGATTGCGACGGGTCGTAGCTTTCCTCGAAGAGTTCGAAGATCTGGAAGCTGTTGTAGCCGCCGACCGCGTTGACGGTCAGCGGCACGCCCGGCAGGTACTGCTGCAGGTAGGGCGAGGTCAGCTCCTCGAGGCTGTCGCCGACGACCAGCACGCCACCGTTGCCACTCGCCTGCGCCGAGGGAGCGGTGAGGGCGAGCGCAAGCACCGCCGCCAGGGTCGCGAGCTTGCGCAAACTCGGCATCTGGCGAATTTCTACACTACGTCGATGCGGCTCAGCTCGGCGGCGATAGTCGGCATCCTGCTGGGCCTGGCGCTGATGCTTAGCGCCTGCGGCGAGGACGGGACGAGCGCCGCCGGTGAGCCGGTGAGCAGTGCCAGCACTAAGCCGGCTCCCGTACCGAAGGCGAAGACGACCAGGACCTGTCACCAGCTGCGCGGCTTCATCGGCTCGATGGCGGCGCTGCGCGACAAGCTGGCGCGCGGCCTCAGCTACGACGATTACCTGGCCGAAGTGCGGAGCGTGCGCGCGCTCTACCGCGAGATCGAGGCCAAAAAGCTGACCATCGGCTGCCTGGTCGCCAGCGGCGGCCCGGCCGAGCGCGCCTTCAACCTCTACATCGACGCCGCCAACAACTGGGGCGACTGCCTGGCCACCACCACCTGCAGCACGCGCTCGATCGAACCGAAGTTGCAGCGCAAGTGGGCGCTCGCCGCCCACCAGCTCGCGGTTGCCCAACGGGGCTCTCGACCAAGCTGAGCTCGTGTTTAGTCGCGTATAGGGCGAGTAAAGGCGGACTCAGGCTTCGGATCGGCGGGCGATGTAGATCGCCTTGGTGTGTGTGGGCTCGAGCGGCTGGCGGGGAATGCCGTCGACGCCGTGGCCGTAGACATCGAGGCACTCCAGCCCCGCTCGCTGCAAAGCCGCCAGCACCTCCGCTTCGGGAAAGTGACGCTGGCGGTGGGTCGTCATTTCGCCCGGTGCGACTTCCAACTGTGATTCACAGATCGAGCCCGGTGGTACGTCGGGCGCCGCCGTGCCCCGCCAGGTGAGACGCCGCCCGTTGCGCTCGACCTCGACTGTTTCGGCGAAGAAGGTGCGGTAAGCCTGCAGCTCGTTGAGGTCGAAGAGCAGCAGGCCGGTCGGCGCGAGGTTGGCGCGCATTCCCGCCAGCGCGCGCTCCAGTTCTCCGGGACTGAGCAGGTAGTTGACCGCGTCATCGAGCGACCAAACCAAGTCGAACTCGCCGAACTCGGGCAGGTCGAGCATGTCGGCGAGCGCCAGCTCAACCGCATCGCCCGCCTTCTCGCGAGCCAGCTCCAGCATCGCCGGTGAGATGTCACAGGCAGTGACTTCCCAGCCCTGGGCCAGCATCGAGAGAAAGCTCTTGCCGGTGCCACAGCCGACGTCAAGCAGGCGCTTGCCCTGCAGCCCACGGCGTTCCAAGGCCTTGACCAGGTCGGCGATCCAGGCGTCGGTTTCGTAGTGGGCGGTGAAGTCGTCGTAGACCGGCGCCATCGCATCGTAAGTGCGCTGCGCCCAGTCACCCCCCGTCTCCCCTAATGCCCCAACCCCCATGAAATAAAGACCAGATTCATGATCTAAAAAGTTTCAGCACTTAAATTCACCCTTTTGGTTTTAGAAGTAGTACGGTCGAGCAATCAACGTTTCGATCATTCAAGAATCGGATCAGGGTGATGGTTGGGAGTGGGATGAGGCGCACCGTTTTTGCCTGCGGATGGCCTATCACTACGCCAGCAATCCCAACGAGGCGGAAGACATCGCCCAGGACGCACTGCTGCGCGCCTGGCGCCGGCGCTCAACCCTTCGCGACGACGCCAGGCGCAAGGAGTGGCTGGGGACGATCGTTCGCAACGAGGCCTTCCGGCACCACTCGCGCGTGCGTCCCGACCCCGTCGACACGGCTGAGGACTGGGAGGGCGCCGAGGACGAGCGGATTGTCTCGACGGTCGAGCGCGCCGACCTGCACGCCGCGCTGAAGCGCCTCAGCGAGCGCGATCGCAAGCTGATCGAGTTGCGCTACGAAGAGGACTTGACCCAGGAGGCGATCGCCCGTCGCCTGGGCGTCCCCGACGGCACCGTCAAGGTCCGCCTCCATCGCTTGCGCCACAGGCTGCGCAAAGAGATGGGCCGCCCGGCCGCTCGCGCGGCCTCCTAGGGCCGCGGTCCCTGTAGCGCTGGGCTCAGCTCGCCGCGGCGACGCGGCGCATCTCCTCGGCCGCGGCGCGGGGGCCGATGTAGGGAACGAGCATGGCGAAGAGCAGGTCGGGCAACATCCCCGGCAGCTGCGCCGCCCGGCCCGCCAGCAGCTCGTCGAAGATCAGCCCGGAGACGGCGCCGGCCGACATCAGCGAGATGTTCTCCGGCAGCTCGCGGCCGTCGGAGAGCTCGCGGCCGCCCTCGAGGTACTGGGTGAAGCGGGCGACGGCGTTCCAGTGCAACTGGCGCGCGTCGGCGCCGGCGGCGGCGACCTCGACCACCGCGGTGCGGGCCAGCTCCGGGTCGAGGGCGAAGAGCTTGACGATCGTCGCCAGGCCGTTCTCGACCCGCTGCAGCCACGACTGGGCGCCGTCGCACTCGGCCACGACCTCGGCGAATACCTGCTCGACCAGCATCTCGTAGGCGGCGAGGAAGCACTCGTGCTTGTCCTCGAAGTGTTTGTAGAAGGTGGTGCGGGAGGTGCCCGCCTCCTCGATCACGTCCGCGACCGAGGTCTCCTTGTATCCCTTGCTGCCGACCACGCGGATCATTGCCGCCAAGATGAGGTCACGCCGCGATTCGGATGCCATCAGCCCGTCCCAGGTAGGTTGAAAACTCCGGAGTACCTTCATCATAGCGGCTCGGTGTACGTAAGCGTTTATCTACTTTTTTACGCCCACCTCCCTGGCAGCCGCGGCTGGTCCTATATAGGGAACCAGCGTGGCAAAGAGCACCTCTGAAAGCAAGTTCGGCAGATACTCCGCCCGTCCCTCAGTCACCTCGTCGGAGATCAGCCCAGCGACCGCCCCGATCGCCATCCGCGAGGTGTTGGCCGGCAGGTTGCGGCCGCCCGGCGCGAAGTCGCGCCCCTCGTCGAAGAGCGGCGTCAGGCGCTGCAGCACGGCGCGGTAACGCCGCTGCGCCGCCGGGCCCGCGGCGCCGATGTCGACCAGCGCGAGGCGGGCGATGTCGGGCTCTTCGGCAAGCGCCTCGAGCAGCTCGGCGAGGCCGGCTCGGGCCCGCTCGGGCCAGCCCTCCTCGGCCTCGTACGCGGCGCTGACCCGCCGCACCAGGGCGTCGGCGATGCCGTCGTAGGCGGCGAGGAAGCAGCTCTCCTTGTCGTCGAACATCTCGTAGAAGGTCGTGCGCGAGATGCCCGCCTCGCGGGTGAGGTTGGCGACCGTGGTCGCCGCGTAGCCCTTCTCGGCAACGACGCGGACTGCCGCTTCCAGCAGGCGCTCGCGCTGTGAGCGGGCGATCACCTCAGGGGGGAGGCGGTGGCGTCCGCGCGGTGGCCGCCACCGCTCCCGTTTCTGCCCCCGCGCGGCCGCCATGCGTCAGCCGTCGGCGGGAACAGCAGCCTTCTCGGCCGCGCGCGCCTGCCGCAGCGCCTCCTCCTGGCCGAGGTAAGGAACGGTCGTGATGTAGACGACGTCGGGAAGCAGCTCGCGCAGGCGGGCAGTGTTGCCGGCGAGGATCTGGCCGACGATCAGCGACTCGGCCGCCGAGAGCGCGGCGCGCCCGGCGCTGGAGGGGATCGCCTCTTCCTCGACCGGGTCGTCGCGACCGCGTTCGAGCAGCGACTGCAGCACGCGCTTGCCCGAGGCGTAGAGCTCGAAGGCGCGCTCGCCCGAGGAGGGCGCCTCGACCAGGGCCATGCGGGCGAAGCTGGGCCGGCTGGCGAGCAGGTCGAGGAAGGCGGCGGCGGCGTCGCGCACCATCGTCGCCCAGGGCTTGTCGGGCGAGTAGACGGCGACGATGCGGCCCATCGCGTCGGCGAGCGCCACCTCCATCGAGGCGTGGAAGCAGTCCTCCTTGTCCTTGAAGAGCTCGTAGAAGGTCGCGCGTGAGACGCCGGCGCCCTCGCAGACGTCGGCGATCGTGGTCGCGCCGTAGCCTTTCTTGGCGCAGCTGCGGGCCATCGCGTTGAGCAGCCGTTCGCGCTGGGAGTGCTCGACGAGGGGCTCGGGGAGATCGTCGATCCCGGTCGGCAAGCGCTCCTGCTCGATCACCGCGCCGAGATCGTCATTTGGCGCTGGAGAAGCGTTTCCGGGGCTTGAAGAGGGAGAATTCACGTCGCGTCCACAGGTAGACAACCGTGTTTAGGTAAACGCGATTGTACACCCTGATGGGTCTCTGTGGACGTTCCGGTACCGATTTAACAAAGTGCTGACGGGGATGGGAACGCCGGTGGGATTGGAGCGCTTCGGCGGGCCTCGACCTCGCGGCAGTTGCGGCGGTGCGCACTGTACATAGGGGCGGGGGCGCCGCGACGAACTTCAGACCTCTGTACAAGCGAGTTTCAGCTCCGCGGGAGGACCATTTAGGCATGGAGACTGCCCCTCGGCAAATCGTCGCCTTCGGCGGCGGCGGCTTCTCGATGGAGTCGGGGAATCCCCTGCTCGACGAGTACGTGCTCGGCCTCTGCCGCAGCGAGCGGCCCAAGGTCTGCTTCCTGCCCTCGGCCAGCGGCGACGCCGACCACTACGTCGTCCGCTTCTACCGGGCTTTCCCGGCCGACCGCTGCGAGGCCAGCCACATCTCGCTCTTCCGCCGTGAGCAGGGCCCCGAGGACCTGCGCGAGCACCTGCTAGCCCAGGACCTGATCTACGTCGGCGGTGGCAGTGTGGTCAGCATGCTCGGGGTCTGGAGGGCGCACGGGCTCGACCGGATCCTGCGCGAAGCATGGGAATCTGGTGTCGTCCTCTGCGGGCTCTCGGCCGGCTCGCTCTGCTGGTTCGAGGAAGCGGTCTCCGGCTTCCACGGCAAGCCGCAGCGGGTTGAGGGCCTGGGCTTGCTGCCGTTCAGCAACTGCGTCCACTACGAGCCCACCTCCGAACGGCGCCTTGCCTACCACGCGATGTTGCGCGAGGGAATGCGGCCCGGCTACGCCGCCGAGGACAGCGCCGCCCTGCACTTCGTCGGCTGTGAGTTGAGCCGGGTGATCGCCTCGCGTCCGGCGGTCCGCGGCTACCGGCTCGACGCGATCGGCGACCGGGTCGTCGAGATGCGCCTCGCCACCGCCTACCTCGGTGACGCTCCCCCTGTCACGCGGCTGCCGGGCGCGACGACCTCGTCGCTCTCGACGACCTCGGCGGCATAGCTAGACGAATGACCCCACGACCCCGCACACCTGGATGACACGCGTGGCACTGCGCATCTCGGCGTCCTCGGGTTTGCCTTTGGCTCCACCAAAGGCTGCACCCTGCGTCCTTGATCTGCTTGGCCACGCGTGCCCCCAGGCGCACGTGGCCATGGAGTCAGTCGTCTAATGGTCTCCCGCATCCTCACCCTCGGTGGCCACGACTTCACCTCGCGCCCCCCGGACCGGGCGGTCAGCGAGCTGATGTTGCGGCTGGCGACCGAGCGCGCCGGCAAGCGGCCGAAGATCTGCATCCTGCCCACGGCCAGTGGCGACACCTCCGAGCAGATCGGCCGCTTCTACGCTGCCTTCGGCGAGCGACCCTGCGAGCCCTCCGACCTCTCGCTCTTCCGTCTCGGCCGGCGACCGATGGCGCTGCGCGATCACCTGCTCGACCAGGACTTGATCTACGTCGGCGGCGGCAGCATGGTCAACCTGCTCGCGGTCTGGGACGCGCACGACCTCAGTGCCATCCTCAGCCTCGCCTGGCGCCAGGGCATCGTCCTCGCCGGCCAGAGCGCCGGCGCGATGTGCTGGTTTGAGTCCGGCATCACCAAATCCTCGGGCCGGCCCGAAGCCGAGGCCGGCCTCGGCTTGCTCCACGGCAGCCTCTGCGTCCATTACAACAACGAGCCCGAGCGCCGCTCCGCCTACTTGGCCGCAGTCGGCAACGGCATGCCCGGCGGCTACGGCCTCGACGACTACGCCGGTCTGCTCTGGGAAGGCATGGGTCCGCCCTCAGCCGTAACAGCGAGGCGTGGCGCTCGTGCCTACCGCGTCACCAGCTCCGACACAGGAGTAGTCGAGTCGCCTCTGCCCGCTCGTTTCCTGCCGGCCCCAGCACCGGCAGCGCTGCGAGAGGACATAGCCGAGTTTCGCCGGATCAAATCGATGCGCAAGCGGGCGGGCTGGTTGGGCTAGCCGGAGTCCGCTGATCGGTTTGAACAGGGCGAGGGACACCCCGCCCTGTCCGGCCCTATCCCGCGGACCCACCAGCCATAGGCGGCGCCGTCGGGTCGCTGCCCTCCTCGCCAAGACTCTCCCGCGAGATGTACTCCTCGGCCAGCAGCAGATTGTCCTTCGAGCGCTCGACCACATTGAGCAGGTCGCCCATCAGCGCGACCTCCTCGACCTGCTCCTTGACGAACCACTGCAGGAACTGCTCGGCCCGGTAGTCCTTGAGCTCGCGCGCCAGCTCGAAGAGGGCGAAGATCTCATCGCTGACCCGCTTCTCCTGCTCGAGCGCCATCTTCACCGGCGCGCTGCCGTCGGCGTAGGTCGTCTCCTGCGACTTGATGTCGGGGATGTGGATCTCCTCGCCGACGTCGAGCAGGTACTGGATCATCATCATCGCGTGCTCGCGCTCCTCCAGCGCCTGGCGGTAGAAGAAGGCGGCAAGGCGAGGCAGAGTCTCCGCGTCGTAGTACACGGCGGCACCCACGTACTGCTGCGAAGCGGCGAACTCGTTGGCGACCTGCGCATTGAGCGCGTCCGCGAATCTTTTCTCGGCCATCTCTGTCTCCTTGCTCGGCGGGCGGGTAGCCGCAACGTAGCCGAAACTGGAAGTTCGGTTGGCCGAAGCAGCGATCAGGTGGACCTAAGACTTCGCTTGGCTTGCCAGTCCCTGAACTGACGCCAAAGAGCGGCGAGGGCGAGACCCAGAGCAAGCAGCAGCGCGAACCAGATGATGTGGGCGATGCCCGGCGGCGAGGTCAGTGGCGAGATGCCGTCGGGTCCCTTCTTGCCGGTCGACTGCAGATATGCCAATGAGGCAATTGGTGCGACGAGGGAGAGCAGCACCCAGGGACGGGCGACGAGAAAGCCGACCAGGATCGCGAGCAGCATCAGCGGCACCACGACCAGTGGATCGCCCAGCGTGCCGTGGAGTGAGCCCGGCCGTTCGTAGGACCATTCAGCCAGGTAGGCCCAGGTCCCAAGTAGTACCCCGAACGCTGCCGTTGTCGCCAGGCGCCACTTCATCACTGCAGCTACCCCGCAGCGAGGAAATCGTTGCCGGAGTCAGTCTTCCCAGCGAAAGCCGGTGGCGGAGAGCCGCGGCTCGAGCGGGCTGGTCGGCAGGCCCGGCGGCGGCTCGGCATCGTTGTAGCCGCGCGGCGCCGTGTCGTTGGGCGTGTCGGGGTGGAAGAGCGAGGCGAGCACCTGGATCTGGCCGCGGCCGACGCCGAGCTCCCACTGGCCGCCGCCGTAGGCGCCGATGCCGTGCTCGGCGCAGTAGTCATAGGCGGCGCAGAGTTCCTCCAGGCTGCCGACGCGGGAGGGCTTGATGTTGACCATCTTCGGCGCCCAGGGCAGCGCCTCGATCTCGGCTATCGAGTGGATCGGCGCGTCCCAGGTGAGGCGGTCGCGGACCGGCTCGAGCACCGGCCGGGTCTCGTCGTTGATGTCGGGGTCCTCGAGCCAGGCGTCGGGGAAGGCCTCGATCAACTTCGCGTAGAGCTCGGGATCGGTTTCGACATCGACCGGGGTGCCGGTGTAGAAGCCCTTGAGGTCGAGCGAGTCGACGGCGCCGGTGGCGACCAGGGCGGCGATCAGCTCGTCGGTCCAGTCGTTGGTCGGGTCGAGCTTGAAGCGCAGGTCGGGGTAGCGGTCGAGCTTTGCCCGCAGGGTGTCGATCGTCGAGGGCTTGTCTTCGCCCGGCGAGAGGCGCATCGAGGCGACGAAGGTGACCGGCCGCGGCTCCCGCCCGAGGGCCTCGGCGAGCCCCTTGCCCGCCTGGCGCAGCGCCAGGTCGAGCGCGGCTGACTCATAGGCCCAGCGGCGGTAGAGCCGCGAGACATCGCGCTGGGGCTCGGTCGGGAAGGTGTCGAGGTCGCCGATCAGCTCGCAGAACTCGCCCAGGGTCGCGAAACCGGTGAGGTCGAGGTTGGGTCCGGCGTCCTGGAGGGCGATGTGATCGACCGGGTCGTAGGTGACGTCCTCGCCGAGGCCGTCCTCGCCCGCGCCCCAGAGGTGGATCACGGTGCAGAGGCGTTCGAAACCGGGGAGCTGCAGTTCCAGGGGCTGGAGCTCGTAGCCGTCGATCTCTAGGGGGAGGTTGGCGAGTGCGTCGAAGGTAGGCATGGGGGGCCAGTCTAGGGGCACCCTTGCCTCCTGCGACACTCGTTCCTCATGAAGCACGATGCTCATGGGTACTGGCTGGAGGAGGCGCCCGATGTAGAAGTTGCGCCGGAGCTTGTTGGCTCCCGAGATGCCGATGTGGTCGTGGTCGGAGGGGGCTACACCGGAATGTGGGCTGCCTGGCATGTGAAGCAATTGGAGCCCGAGGCGCATGTCGTCCTGCTCGAGGCGGATCGGTGTGGGTTTGGGCCCAGTGGGCGGAATGGGGGGTTCTGCAACCTGATGTGGTTCTCGTTGCCGAGCATGCGGCAGCGGTGGGGGGATGAGGGAGCGTTGGCTGTTGCGCGGGCGGCGGAAGCGGCGGCGGCGGAGATTGGAGAGTTCTGCGCGGGGGAGGGGGTTGATGCTTGGTACCGGCAGAGTGGCTACATGCAGGTGTCGACAGCGCCGGCTCATGACGATGTCTGGGCCAAGCCGCTGGCTGCGTGTCGGGAAGCTCGGCGTCGAGGATGTTCTCGAGTCACTCTCGCCGGAGCAGGTGGCGGAACGCTGTACGTCGCCTGCTTTTCGCGGCGGGGCTTTTTACCCGCGGGCTGCGACGGTGCAGCCGGCGCGGTTGGCGTTTGGGTTGCGCGAGCGGTTGATCGAGCGGGGGGTGGAGGTTTGCGAGCGCTCGCCGGTCCGCCGGCTTAAGGGCTCGTGGACCGGGGTCGAGGCGCATGCGGCCGGCGGTGTGGTGCGGGCGCGAAACGCCGTGCTGGCACTGGGGTCCGCGGCGAAGGCGCCCGGGGCGCCCTTCCACAATCGTCTTTCGGTCGCTTCCTCGCACATAGTCCTCACCGAGCCGGTGCCGGAGCTGCTCGAGCAGGTCGGTTGGACCGGCGGCGAGTGCATCACCGACAGCTGCGCCCTGATCGACTACTTCCGCACCACCCCGGACGGCCGCATCGCCTTCGGCTGGGGCGGCGGCCACATCAACATGGGCGCCCGCCTCCACGGCCGCGCCGAGAAAGACCCCGAAGTGGTCTCCCAGACCGCCGCCCACCTCTGGGACTACTTCCCCGGCCTCGAGGGCAAGGCGATCACCCACGCCTGGGGCGGCCCGATCGACGCCTCCCCAACCCACCTCCCCCTGGTCCTCCCGCTACAAGGCAACCGAGCCTTCGCCGCAGCCGGCTACACCGGCAACGGAGTAGGCCCCTCCCACATGGTCGCCCGCACCCTCGCCTCCCTAGCCCTGGACCGCCGCGACGAGCACTCGAGACTCGCCTTCGTCGACCCTTCCCCGCCCCGCGTCCCACCGGAGCCCTTCCACTGGCTGGGAGGCGAAGCGATCCGAGCCGGCATCCTCCGCAAGGAGCAAGCCGAGCTAAACGACCGCAGCCCCGACCCGATCAGCTCCCTGCTCGCTCGCGTCCCGCAGCTGATCGGCTTTCACATCGGTAGGTAAGAGCTCAGGGCGCCAGCAGTCGCAGGCCCGGCACCAGACCAAGATCGGCATCGGCACTCGCGATCAGAGTGCAATCAGCAGCGAGGGCATGGGCCGCATGAAACGCGTCGCGGGGAGGAAGGCCGGGCCGAGACATCAGCGACTTTGCTCTGTCGATCACCGAGTGCTCGGTCGGCTGCAGCTCGAGAGAAAGGGAGTCGACCGCGCGCCAAGCCGTTGCCAGCCGACGCCGCATCGCCTGCATCACCGAGCGGCTGTCGGACCGATAGGTCGAGAGGGGATCGTTGTCTCCGTCGTCACGCAGCCACGCCAGGATCAACCGGTAGGCGAGCTCGTCGATGACGAGGCCGCTGATCACCCCATTGCCGTCCATCTGGCTCAGCACGTTCGCTCGCCAGGTCTCGACCGGGCCCAGAGTCCCACCTCGCTTCGATCTCAGGTGCGCGTAGACGAAGTTCGTGTCGAGATAGCAGCGACTCAAGGCAACCGCAGGGCCCGCTCCAAGCCGGAGTCCACCTGCTCAGGCCAGGCGCCGGCAAGGACTTCCTCCAGCTCGCCGGGCTTCGCCTCGCCCGCCGCTCCCGCGGTCCTCTCCCAGGCGCCCACGGAGTCTGTATCCACGTCCCAGAGGGAGCCCGGTCCGACGCCGAGTGCTCGTGACAGCCGCGCGATCGTGTTGAGGTCGACCCGTGTCGCCCGCCCCGCGAGGATGTTGCGCACCGTCTTCTGGTCAAGCCCCGATTCTTCGGCAAGCTGCCGGGCGCCCCAGCCATGAAGGGCGGCAAGCTCCTCGACTCTCCAGGTGATTTGAGCCATAAGAACATCTTACTCATTCGGGAAGATGTTCTTATCTTGGCCTCGGTTACCGCTTGGCAGGCACAACAAGCACGGGCCGCTCGGCCAGATGAAGCAACTTGTTGGGCGTCGACCCGAGGATCATTCCCTTGAGCGGCGCATCCCCATAGCTCCCCACCACGATCATCCGCGCATCCCGCTTCTCGGCGACCTCGACGATCGCCTCGGAGCCCTTTTTGGCCACCAGCTCGAGCTCGACCGTGGCTCCGGCGGCCTCTGCCTGGTGCTTGGCCTCCTCCAACACCTTTGTGCCCCGTTCTTCGATCGCCTCCTCGTGTTCGGCGATCTCGCCGCCCCAGAGCCCCGGCGGCGAGTAGCCGAAGACGACGACCACCTCGTCGCCCAGGGCTCGCGCGGTGCGCAGCCCCTCCTCGAGCGCCGCACGGCTGCAGTCCGAGCCGTCGTAGCCGACCACTATCTGGCTCATCTCAGTCTCCTTTCCCGTCGCTCTTGGCGATCGGCACCGGCTCCAGCTCGGCTTCGCCCTCGAGGAACCCGGCCGGGACCACCTCCGGCTTGCGCCTGAAGAACTCCGGCACCTTGCGCCACTGCACAAACATCAGCAGCAGGCCGAGGATGAGGAAGAAGACGGCGATCACCAGCGGTGGTCCGATCCCAAACCAGGAGTTGCCCGATTCGGAGTTGGCCGGATCGGAGAGTTCGATCGCGTTCTTGATCAGCAGGTAGAAGAGGATCGCGCCGCCCAGGGCCGGCCCGAGCCCGATGAAGAAGAAGTTCTTGACGCTGCGCAGCAGCTCGCGCCGGTAGTAGACCGCGCAGGCGAAGCCGGTGAGGCCGATGTAGAAGGAGATCATCAGGCCCAGCGCCGCCAGCGAGTCGAAGAGGATGTCTTCGCTGACCAGGGTGAGGCTGACGTACCAGACGATTGAGGCGACGCCCATCAGCACGGTCGAGACGTGAGGGGTGAGGAAGCGAGGGTGGACCTTGCCGAGGCTCTTGGGCATCGCGTTGGCGCGAGCCATCGAGAGCGTGGTGCGGGCGGTCGGCAGGATCGTCGTCTGGGTCGACGCCGCCGCCGAGGAGAGCACGGCGATGATCAGGATCTTGTCCAGCGGCGAGCCGAAGACCTCGGTGCCGAGCGAGCTGAGCACGTCTTCCTGATTTTCGATCAGCTGGTCGACGCCGGCGTAGGCCTGCGCCGCGACGGCGACGATGAGGTAGATGCCGAGCAGGATCAGGGTGCTGACCACGGTCGCCCGACCCGGTGCCTCGTCGGGATTTTCAGTCTCCTCATTGACCGTCGCCGTCGTGTCCCAGCCCCAGTAGATGAAGACCGCGAGCAGCATGCCGGCGGAGATCTCGCTGGGGCTGAGGCTGAAGGGGTTGATCCAGGAGAGGCTCGGGTCGATCGAGGTGTCCAGAGCGTCGCCCGAGTAGACCTTGATCAAGGCGACGACGGCGAAGGCGGCGAGGGTGACGATCTCGGCCGCCAGCAGGCCGACCTGGGTGCGGGCCGAGAGCTCGATCCCGATCACGACGATCGCGGTCATGATCGCGATCCAGATCACGCCGACCGCGGTCACGGCCGCGGTCGATTCGGCCGCCGAGGTCCAGCTGAAGAGTTCGAAGGTGTAGAGGCCGGCGATCTGAGCGAGGTTGGCCATCACGATCACGTCGGCGACGACGATCGTCCAGCCGGCGATCCAGCCCAGTTGCGGACCCATCGCCTTGGTCACCCAGGAGAAGCTGGTGCCACAGTCCGGGTCGGCCTTGTTCATGTAGTAGTAGCCGGCGGCGACGAGGAACATCGGCACGAAGCTGATCAGCAGCACGGCCGGCGATTGCAGGGCAACCGCGGCGGCGATGAAGCCGAGGGTGGCGGCGAGGCTGTAGCCCGGCGCGGTCGAGGCGACGCCGATGACGACGCTGGAAACGAAGCCGATCGCGTTCTTCTTCAGGCCCTTGTCGCCACTGCTGGGGACCGCCGGGGTCTTCGCTCTGGGCGGGGGAACCGCTGAGCTCTCCATTCCTCCTCCTTCCGTCGATCCGCCGCACCCATGCGCGACGACTGCTTCAACGTAGGCCCGGTACCCGATTTGCACAAGTTGCAGATGTCCCAAATGTCCACCGGGTACTTGTACGCTTCGTATAAGTCTTTAGCTCTGACTCTCCCAAGCGAACATTGCAAGTGCGCTATACCAGTTCTAGCGTTGTCCACATCGTCGTAGCATGAGAGGAGACTGACATGGCCGTTGTGTCGCGACCGGGTTCCGCGCTGGATTCGGCAGCGAGTTCCGGTCTGCAGGAGATGGCGCGACGCCACCTCTGGATGCACTTCTCGCGCATGGGCTCCTACAGCGCCGAGCACGAGATCCCGATCATCGTCGGCGCCGACGGCTGCTACGTCTTCGACGACCACGGCAAGCGCTACCTCGACGGCCTCTCCGGCCTCTTCTGCGTCAACGCCGGCCACGGCCGCACCGAGATCGGCGAAGCGGCTGCCCGCCAGGTCGAGGAACTCGACTTCTACACGCTCTGGAGCTACGCCCATCCGCGGGCGATCGAACTCGCAACCCGCCTCGCCGGGCTTGCCCCCGGCGACCTCAACCGGGTCTTCTTCACCTCGGGCGGCTCGGAGTCGGTCGAGTCGGCGCTGAAGCTGGCCCGCAACTACCACCGGGCGCTGGGCAAAGGCCAGAAGCACAAGGTGATCGCCCGCGAGATCGCCTACCACGGCACCTCGCTTGGGGCCCTTTCCGCGACCGGGATCACCGAGCTGCGCTCGCAGTTCGAGCCGCTTGTCCCCGGCGGTTGCCACGTGCCCAACACCAACCTCTATCGCTGGCCCGAGGACCGCCACCCGCTCTGGGCGGCGACCGCGATCGAGGAGCGGATCCAGTTCGAGGGGCCGGAGACCGTCGCCGCCGTGATCCTCGAGCCGGTGCAGAACGCCGGCGGTTGCTTCGTCCCGCCCGATGGCTACTTCGAGCGGGTGCGCGAGATTTGCGACCGCTACGACGTGCTGATGATCTCCGACGAGGTGATCTGCGCCTGGGGCCGGCTCGGCCACTACTTCGGCTGCGAACGCTTCGGCTACGTGCCCGACCTGATCACGGTCGCCAAGGGGCTCACCTCCGCCTACGCGCCGATGGGTGCGGTGATCGCCTCCGATGCCGTCGCCGCCCCGTTCATGGAGGGTGACGCCTCCTTCTCGCACGGCTTCACCTTCGCCGGTCACCCAATCGCCTCGGCGATGGCGATGGCCAACCTCGACATCTTCGAGCGCGAGGATCTCTGCGGCCACGTGCTCGCCAAGGAGGGCGAGTTCCGCCAGATGCTGGAGTCCTTGCGCGACCTGCCGATCGTCGGCGACGTGCGCGGCGCCGGCTACTTCCACGCGATCGAGCTGGTCAAGGACCGCGAGACCAAAGAGAGCTTCGACGACGAGGAGTCCGAGTCCCTGCTGCGCGGCTTCCTCTCCGGCGAGCTCTACAAGCGCGGCCTGATCTGCCGCGCAGACGATCGTGGCGACCCGGTCGTGCAGCTGGCACCGCCGCTGATCGCCGATACGGAGCAGTTCGAAGAGATCCACGACGTCCTCCACGGCGTCCTGACCGAGGCCTGGGAGCGGGTCCAGCGATAGGTCGTCTCATGCTTACCGTCCAAAGCCTGCTGGATGAGCTGGACCTCGAGCTCGCGGCTGGCTCCTCGGCGGCCGAAGCGCCCGTCCGCTGGGTCCACATCTCCGAGCTCGAGGACCCGACCCCGTGGCTCTCCGGCGGCGAGCTGATGCTGACCACGGGGATCCCGCTGGGCAGCGCCGCCAAGCAGCGGGCCTTCGTCAAATTGCTCGCCGACCACAACCTCGCCGGGCTCGGCTTCGGCACCGGCTTCAATCACGACTCGCTGCCGAAAGCCCTGGTCGAGGAGGCGAAGAAACGCGACTTCCCGCTCTTCGAGGTCCCCTACTCGACCCCCTTCATCGCGATTACGGAGAAGGCCTTCGCCCGTCTCGTCAACGAGCAGTACGAGGTGCTGCAGCGCGGCATCGCCGTGCAGCGGCGGCTCGAGCGGCTGGTCCTCGAAGAGCGCGGCTTGGAGGAGATCGTGGCGACGATCGCCTCGGCGGTTGGCGGCACGGTGGCGATCCTCGGCGGCCGTGGCGAGCGCCTCGCCGGTCGCGGCTTCCGCCGCGAGCTCTCCGCCGAGGCGGTCAACGCGATCCGCGAGGAAGCTCTGCGCCACACCGCCGACGGACACCCGTTCGTGCCGGCGCATCCCGCTGTGGCGGGTCGGGCTCTAGCCCACCCGGTGATCTCGCCGGGTGGGGGCCCGCCGCAGGCCTGGGTCGTGATCGTGCGCGACTCCGGCGGCCTCGGCGATTTCGAGCGGCTGATCCTGCAGCAAGCGGTGGCGGTGGTGGCGCTGGAGCTGATGCGCCGCCGCGTCGCCCGCGAGACCGAGCGCCGCCTCGCCGGCGACGTGCTTGCCGGAGCCCTGGGCGGGCGGCTCGAGCCCTCGGAGCTGCGTCGCCGACTCGAGCCCTTCGGCATCGGCGACGAGGCCGCCGTGCTCGTCTTCGACCTCGACGATCCGGCGGCGGCCGAGTCGGCGCTGGAGCGGGCGCTCGCCGCCGATGCCTGCCCGGCGGTGGTGGCGCCGCACGCGAGCGGTCGCCGCGAGCTCCTTTGCGCCGTTGTCGATGCTGCCGATCGCGACCCCGTCGACCTCGCCGCCGATGCCCGCAAGGCCCTGGTCAAAGACCGCGGCGCGGTGCGCGCCGCGGCCAGCCGCCCCGCCCCGCCGGAGGATCTGCGCCACTCCTTCCACGAGGCCCGCTGCGCCCTGGAGGCGACCGCGATCGATAACGGCAACGCCCCGGAGGTGGCTTCCTGGCGCGACCTTGGCGCTTTCACCCTGCTGCTCTCGATCCAGGACGATGAGGCGCTGAAGCTCTACTGCGACAGCGTGCTGGGGCCGATCGAGGCGGGCGACGAGGAGTACGGCGGCGAGCTGCTGCGCTCGCTCGAGGCCTTCATCGAGCAGAACGGCCAGTGGGAGAAAGCCGCGCGCCAGGTCTACTGCCACCGCCACACGCTGCGCTACCGGATGCGCAAAGTCGAGGAGCTGACCGGCCGCGACCTCTCGCGCGCCCACGACCGGATCGAGTTCTGGCTGGCGATACGAGCCCGGGAGTTGGTTGCGTGAGGGTCGGCGTCCCCGCCGAGATCAAGCCCGATGAGTACCGGGTCGCGATTACGCCGGCCGGGGTGCGCGAGATGGTCGAGCACGGCCACGAGGTGCTGATCGAGGCCGGCGCCGGCGAGGGCAGCGCGATCGCCGATGCCGACTTCGAGGCTCAGGGCGCCCAGCTCCGCCCCGACGCCTCGGCGGTCTTCGCCGAGGCGGAGATGGTGCTCAAGGTCAAGGAGCCGCAGGCGGTCGAGGTCGAGATGCTGCGCCCGGGCCAGCTGCTCTTCACCTACCTGCACCTGGCGCCGGACCCAGAGCTGACCCGCGGCCTCTGCGACTCGGGCGCTACCTGCGTCGCCTACGAGACGGTCGAGGACTCGCGCGGGCGCCTGCCGCTGCTGGCGCCGATGAGCGAGATCGCCGGCAAGATCGCCACCCAGGCCGGCGCCTTCATGCTCGAGAAGCCCCTCGGTGGGCGCGGAATCTTGCTCGGTGGAGTGCCTGGCGTCGCCGCCGCCAACGTGATGGTGATCGGCGGCGGCGTCGTCGGCATGAACGCGGCCTTCATCGCGATCGGCATGGGCGCCGACGTCTTCGTCTTCGACAAATCGATCGACCGCCTGCGCGAGCTCGAGGTCGACTTCGCCGGCAGTTGCTCGACCGTTTACTCGACCACGCTGGCGGTGGAGGAGATGCTGCCGCGCGCCGACCTCGTGATCGGCGCCGTGCTCGTCCATGGCGCCCGCGCGCCATACGTCGTGCGCCGCGAGCAGCTGGCGCTGATGAAGCCGGGCGCAGTTCTGGTCGACGTGGCGATCGACCAGGGCGGCTGCTTCGAGACCTCGCGGCCGACCACGCACCGCGAGCCGACCTTCGAGGTCGACGGGATCACCCACTACTGCGTCGCCAACATGCCCGGCGCGGTGCCGATCACCTCGACCCACGCGCTCACCAACGCGACCCTGCCTTACGCGATCGCCCTCGCCGACGAGGGCGTCGCCGGCGCGATCCGCCGCGACCCGGGCCTACGGCCCGGGGTCAACGTGGCCGGCGGCGTGGTCACGCACCCGGCGGTTGCCGAGGGCGTCGGCGTCGACTGCGTGCCAGTCGAGCAGGCGCTCGAAATGGAAAAGACAACTACGAAGTCCTGAGGAGGAAAAGGAGTAGATGAGCACCTACGCGGTCGTCAACCCTGCAACCGGCGAGAAGGTCAAGGAGTACGAGGAGATAAGCGACACCGACTTGGACGCGGTGATCGCGAGGGCCGACGCCGCCTACAGGAGCTGGACCTCCTCCACCACCGCTACCGAGCGGGCGGGGCTGATCCGCAGGGTCGGCGAGCTCCACGGTGAGCGGCGCGAGGAACTGGCCGGAATCATCGTCCGTGAGATGGGCAAGCCGGTCGAGCAGGCGCTCGGCGAGGTCGATTTTACGGCCAGCATCTATGCCTACTACGCCGACAACGCCGAGGGGTTGATGGCGGACGAGCCAATCACCCTGCTCGGCGGTGAGGGCACGGCGGTGGTCCGCCGCAGCGCCTTCGGCGTCCTGCTCGGGATCATGCCCTGGAACTTCCCCTACTACCAGGTGGCCCGTTTTGCGGCGGCGAACCTGGTGATCGGCAACCCGATTCTGCTCAAGCATGCTCCGCAGTGCCCGGAATCGGCGGAGGCGATGCAGCGGATCTTCGACGACGCCGGCTTCCCCGAGGGGACCTACGAGAACATCTACGCCAGCAACGAGCAGATCGAGGGGGTCATCGCCGATCCTCGGGTGCACGGCGTCTCGGTTACGGGCTCAGAGAGGGCCGGCGCGGCGGTCGCCGAGATCGCCGGCCGCAACCTGAAGAAGGTCGTGCTCGAGCTGGGCGGCTCGGACCCGTTCATCCTGCTCGGCTCCGACGACCTCGAGGCGACGGCGGCGGCCGCCGCGGAAGCGCGGCTCGACAACGCCGGCCAGTCCTGCAACGCGGCCAAGCGGTTCATCGTCGTCGACGAGCTCTACGACGAGTTCCTGGAGAAGTTCAAGGCCGCCCTGACCGCCTCGGCGCCGGGCGACCCGGCCTCCGAGGACACCGCTGTCGGCCCGCTCTCCTCCGATACCGCCGCGGACCGGCTCGAGGACCAGGTCAAGCGGGCTGTCGACGCCGGCGCCGAGGTCGTCGCCGGCGGCAAGCGCGAGGGCAACTTCTTCGAACCGACGATCCTCGCCGGGATCGTGCCGGGCTCCGACGCCTCCCAGGAAGAGTTCTTCGGCCCGGTTGCCCAGGTCTACCGGGTCGGCTCCGAGGATGAGGCGGTCGAGCTCGCCAACCAGACGCCGTTCGGGCTCGGCTCCTATCTGATGACGACCGACGCGGAGCAGGCCGAGCGGGTTGCCGACAGGATCGAAGCGGGGATGGTCTACGTCAACCTGGTCGGGGCCGACGGCCCAGAGCTGCCCTTCGGCGGCTTCAAGCGCTCGGGCTTCGGCCGCGAGCTGGGCCGCTACGGCGCTGATGAGTTCGTCAACAAGAAGCTGATCCGCAGCGCCGCCTGAGCGAGTGGCCGAGGGCCCAATTAGGGTTCGGGCGCGATGAGAACGCTCCTCCTACCGCTGGCCCTCGTCTTCCTGCTCGCGTCTTTTCTGGCGGCGGCCGTGCCGTCGGACGAAGACGTGCCGCGCTGCCACGGGCGGCAGGCCAAGATCGTTGGCACCGACGACGACGACGTGCTGCAGGGGACTCCTGAGCGCGACGTGATCTGGGGCGGCGACGGCAACGACACGATCACCGGCAGTCTCGGCAACGACCTGCTCTGCGGCGGGCCCGGCGAAGACCTGATCCACGGCGGCCGTGGCAACGACATCGCCGACGGTGGCGCCGGCGGGGACGACCGGGTGATCGGCGACCTCGGCGACGACAAGCTGACCGGCGGGCCCGGCGGCGCCGACGAAGTGGCCGGCAGCCTCGGCATTGACACCCTCAACGGCGGCCCGGGCGACTCCGACTTCGTCCACGGCGATTACGGCTACGACCGCATGGACGGCGGCCCCGGCAAGGGCGACATCGCTTCCTTCGCCACCGATGTCGGTGCGGGAAAGAGCGGCGGGGTAAAGGTTTCCCTGGCCAGGCACCGGGCAAAAGGCGACGGCCACGACCGGCTCTTCCGCTTCGAGAACCTCGAAGGCTCGGCCTTCGACGACGTCCTCGTTGGCAATGGCCAGGCCAACGTCATCGACGGCGGCGCTGGCGATGACGTGATCCGCGGCGGCGGTGGCAAGGACGACCTGGTCGGCGGCCAGGGGACCGATCGCTGCAACGGCGCCAAGGGGAACACCGTTTCCTGTGGGCGGGAAGCGAAGCTGAAAGCGTCCGCCTACGTCGACGTCGATCCGATGTCCGGTGGCGGTGGCGGGCTGCAGCTGATCGGCGGTGGCGGCCGCGACCAGTTCGTGGTCGCCTTCAACGAAGAGTTCTCGACCTTTGGGATCACCGCCGCAAAGCCGATTGCGCTCGGCCCGGGCTGCGTGCGAGTCAGCCCTGCTCAGGCGAGCTGCCCGACCGAAGGACCGGCCCGCTGGCTGATGGCAGACCTCGGCCCGGGCCGCGACAGCCTCACCGTCGAAGGCTCGCTTGAAGGGGCGCAGAACATCCGCATCGCCGGCGGTCTCGGCAACGACACGATCCGCGGCGGTGACGAGGACGACCTGATCGAGGGCGGCTTCGGCGCCGACAAGCTCTACGGCGGCGCCGGCGCCGATGGCCTGATCGGCAGCAGGCCAGGGCCGACCTTCCTCTATGGCGAAGAGGACGGCGACCTGCTCGCTGCCGGCGGTGGTTGCGCCGGCGGCGCCCTAGTCGGCGGCCCCGGTCGCGACGACGCCTCTTTCGCCGAGACGCCCGCGCATCCGGGCATCCTCCACGTTTCCTTTCCAGCCCACGCTGCTTGGATCGATGCGATCCCAGGCTGCAACAAAGTCCACCTCTCGCCGACCAACGAGGACATGGAGGGCTCCTTCGACTGGGACATCCTCGTCGGCGACGGCCGTCCCAACGCGATCCTCGGCCAGCCAGGTGCCGATCGCTTCTACGGTGGTGGCGGCGACGACGTGATTGACGCCCGCGACGGAACCAAGGACTTCTCGATCCAGTGCGGACGCGGCACCGTGGCGAGGCCGGGGCACCCGGCCCGCGGCACCTCCGCCGGCCGCGCCCTCACCGACCCCTTCGATCCCGGTACGGCGCTCTGCGCCATCACCAAGCACGGCCGCCCCGTCGACGGCCTCGGCAACGCCGATGAGCCGTGAGCCTGTGATACTGTGAAACTGTGAAGAATTTGACGGTTTCGGTGCCCGACGATGTCTACAGGGCGGCTCGGATTCGGGCGGCCGAGGCCGGTAGCTCAGTCAGCAGCCTCGTCGCCAGCTACCTGCGTTCTCTGGGTGACCAAGATGCGGAGTTCGCCCGCTTGAAGTCCCAGCAGGACGAGGTGCTCGCCGAAATCGGCAGCTTCCGCGCTGGCGATCGTCTCGATCGCGACCAGATCCACCGGCGTGCGGTTCGTTGACACGAACATCCTGCTCTACGCGGTCTCACGCGATCCCGAGGAGCGCCATAAGGCCGAGATCGCGCGCGGCCTCCTTGCTGAGCGAGACCTCGCTCTCTCGGTTCAGGTCCTTCAGGAGTTCTACGTCCAGGCGACCCGTGAGGGGCGTCCGGACCCGCTGACCCACGAGCAGGCGCTTGCCCTGGTCGAGTCCTTCCTGCGCTTCCCCCTCGCCGATGTGACCCGCCAGATCCTGCTCGCGGCGATGGCGACGCGTCGCCGCTTCCTGATCTCCTACTGGGATGCGGCGATTCTCGAGGCGGCCCGGGCCCTCCGCTGCGACACGGTGCTGTCGGAGGATCTCAACGACGGTCAGGACTACGCCGGGGTCCGCGTTGAAAATCCGTTTCGCAAGACCTAGCCGAGGCCGGGTCAGCGGCCGCGACCGTCGCCGTTGGCGATAGTGCAGGCCTCCGCGGCGCCGATGAAGGGCGCCAGGGTGATGTAGGTGGCGAGCGGCGCGACCTCCTGCATGTTCTCGGCGCCACCGCTTTTGATCTGGTCGTAGATCATCGAGTAGATCGCGCCGCCGATCGCCTCGGCGGCGATCGGGCTGACGTCCGGCTTGATCTCGAAGCCGGGGCTCAGCAGGGCCTCCATCGTCTTCATCACCTCGTCGCGCTGTTCCAGCGCCCGGCGCCCGGCGGCGTAGACGTCGACCGCGCCGAGGGTCGTGTAATCGGGCTCGGCGGCGCAGAAGGCAAACATCGCGCCGAAGGCGCCGCGGACCGCGTGCGGCCAGTCGGGGGCCCGGCGGAAGGCCGGCAGGGTCGTCGCCAGCATCTGCGAGGAGCCGGTGTCGACGGCGGCCAGCATCGCCTCCTCCTTGTCGGCGAAGTTGGCGTAGAAGGTGGAGAGCGAGATCGAGGCGCGGGCGGCTATGTCACCGATTGTCATTGCTGGGTAGCCCTTCTCGGCGACCACCGCGGCGAGCGCGCGCAGGATCCGTTCGGCTGGGTCGTAGCCGTTGGGCGGACCGCCGTTCTGCGCGGCGGACCTGCGCGGCCGGCGCAGTGGCTCCGGCGGCGGCTCATACACAGCGAACCAATCCCACATCTGTGGAATCAGCTCGATCAGTTCGCTCTCCTCCTGGCGGTAGAGGCGGCTGTGGATCACCTTGCGCACGCCGCCGACCATCGCCCGCACGATCTCGGGCGGCATGCCCTGGCGGCCGGGAACCTGCTCGAGCGTGGCCGAGAGAAAGGCCTGCACGCCGTCGGTAGTGCGGTCGATCTCTTCGATCGCCCGCGGGCCGGCGGCGTAGATCTCGACCAGGCACATCCGCGCCGCCGCCGCCTGTTCGACAATCAGGTTGATGAAGGCGTCGAAGGCCTGGCGGGCGCGCAGTTCGTCCGGGGGCGGGCCGCCGTCGCCGAAGATGGCGCCGACGGTCGGTCCGACGAAGGCGTGCAGGGCAGCGAGCAGGCACTCCTCCTTGTCGCTGAAGTGGGCGTAGAAGGCGCTGCGCGAGACACCGGAGAGCTCGAGCAGGTCCTCGACCCGGGTCCCCTCGTAGCCCTTCTCGGCGACCACCGCGACCAGAGCGGCGAAGAGTCGCTCCTGCTGATTTCGTGCGACCTCCTCCGGCGGCAATCGCCGCCCCGGTTGGAGCTTGCGATCGCGCAACGTGGCTGCGTCCCCCCACGGCGTCGTGACCATCGCGACCGGACCATAACTGGCCATCTAGTTGCCCCTTTGGATGCTTGAATCTGTCAGAGCGTTCGATGGTACGGGCGATTCTTTTGGAGCGCAAATGATTTCAGGTGGCTAAATAGGCTATTTAGCCCGTTAGCAAGGAGAATTCACGCACCGCTAGGTTCAGCCTTAACAAATAACCGCTGCTGCAGACTTGCTTTATGCGTAGGGCTATGTTTTTATGTGGACGGCCCAAAGATGCCGCAGCGGCACAGCCGGATCCCTGCCGGCTACCCCCCTGCCGTCGGTCCCCTACCGACGGTGACCAGCAAACATTGACCCGGGTTCGACGCCTCCCTCGTCGGCCCGGGTCGTTTGTTTTGGGGCGACTCGAGGGAGCTGCGCCGGTCTCGGTTGGCTAGGGCCGCAGTTCGACGAAGCCGGCCGCGGCGAAGTCGCCGTCGAAGGCGAGCGCCTCTTCGATCCGCTTGGACCGCATGAAGGCGAAGCTGGTGGCATCGACGAACGAGTACTCGCGCTCGTCGTGTTGGCGCAGCCAGTGGAGTGCTTCGTCCTCAATCCCTACCGGCACGAAGTCGACTTTTACGTGGCTTGGGGCAGCGGTCAGGGCGTCGAGGAATTCAACGGCCTTCCCGTGCCATCGCTTTCTCCGAAACCACGTCCACCCCTCACCTCGGATGTGATTGGTCGTGATCATCTTTCGACCTCCGAGTTGGCCGGCAAGGCGCCTGGCCTCCTCGTGGTGTGGATCGCGCGTGTCAAACCCCGCGATCAGAAACGACGTGTCGACGAAGATCAGGGGTCTGGGTTCGACGGGCCGTATATGACCTCGTCGATCGTCCGGTTGTCGTCTGGATCGCTGGACACCGTGCCGAACATCTTGAACAGCGGATCCTCCTCTATGGGTGGCAATGGCCGTATCTCCTCCCGCACGCAACGTCTGATCACCTCCGCCTTCGAGAGCCCCTCTTCTTCGGCGCGTCTTTCCACCGCCGCGTCCAGCTCGGGCTCGATCGATATCTGCAGTCGCTTCATGCGGGCCACGTTACATCACCTCCATCGAAGTAATGTAACGCAAGACGCACGGGAGTGCGTCAATTCGCAGTCATCTAGGCTTCGTGCATGCCCCGGACCCCGAGCGAGAACGAGGCCGTCGCGATCGCGACGGCAATCGAGCGGTTTCGCGCGGAGACGGCGCCGGCGCCCGGCATGGAGGAGGACGCCATCGGCCCGTGGCAGCGGGCTGCGCTGCTCGAGGGAGTCAGCGCCAAGGGCACTGTGATGGATTCAGAAGAAGGAGAGAGATGGCTGTCGTGAAGATCATCGAGCTGGTCGGTAGCTCCAAAACCTCAACCGACGACGCCGCCCGCCAGGCACTGAGTCAGGCACAGGGCACGCTGCGCAACATCCGCGCCGTCGACATCGTCTCGACCGGGATCCGGGGGGAGAACCTGGATGAGTACCGTGCTCACGTGCGCGTTGCCTTCCTGATCGAGGGGACTGACATCGACTAACGGGACTGGGAAGGGGCGGGGTGCCCCCTCCCAAAACGCGCGGCAGGAGCCGCGCTTGAGTGTTTTGGGAGGGGCACCTCACCCCTCTCGAGACCGGTTGGCTAGATTTCGTCTCATGAGCGATGAGACACGAGAGGTCTCCCGAGACGAGGCCCAGAAGCTGATTGAGGATGGGGCGCAACTGATTGATGTGCGCGCCGATCATGAGTGGGAGATGGGGCGGATCGAGGGGGCTGCTCATTTGCCGCTGGCTGAGTTGGCTGAGCGGACGGGGGAGATCGACAAGGATCGGCCCGTCGTTCTTTATTGCCGTGGGGGCAATCGCTCGACGATGGCGGCCGAGGCGTTGGCGGATGCCGGCTACGACGCGGTGAAGCTGAGCGAGGGGATCGTCGGTTGGTCCGAGGCCGGTTTGCCGCTTGCTCCGGAGGGCGGTGTCGTAGCCGAGTCGGGCGAGGCCGCGTCGATCCTCCATGCCCGCAAGAAGCTGCCTCCAGAGCTGACCAAGCCTTAAATACCCTAATCCCTGTCAGGTTTTGCTATTTTCCTCCTGTGGAGGTAGCCGTCGACCAGCAGAAGGAGCAGCGGGGCAAGGGCCGCACCGGGTCTCTGGAGAACCCAGAGACCTACCGCAACGTCCCCGGCCACATCATCCCGATCATCGAGCGCGAGTTCGACGACTTCGAAAACGAAGCCGAGACCTTCCTCGCCGGCCAGATCCCCGAGGACGAGTTCATCGGCTTCCGCCTCAAGCAGGGCGTCTACGGCCAGCGCCAGCCCGACGTGCAGATGGTGCGGGTCAAGCTTCCCTTCGGCGGGGTCACCCCGCAGCAGATGGAGGCCTTCGCCAGCGTGGTCGAGAAGTACGCGCCGCTGAACAAGGGCCACATCACCACGCGGCAGAACATCCAGATCCACCACATCCCGCTGCGCGACATGGAGTCGCTGCTGCGCGAGATCGCCGAGGCCGACCTCTCCTCGCGCGAGGGCTGCGGCAACACGGTGCGCAACGTCACCGGCGACCCCTGGGCCGGCGTCGCCCCCGACGAGATCTTCGACCCGACCCCTTACGCCGGCGCCTACGCCCGCTACTTCGTCCGCCACCCGACGACGCAGCTGATGCCGCGCAAGATCAAGACCGCCTTCAGCGGCTCCGACGAGGACCGCGCGATCACCGGCATTCACGACATCGCCTTCCTCTCGCGCGAACGCGACGGGGTCAAGGGCTTCGAGGTCCGGGTCGGCGGCGGCACCTCGATCATGGCCCGGGTCGCGCCGACGCTCTACGACTTCGTCGAGGCCGACAACGGCGACTACCTCAAGGTCTCCGAGGCCGCGCTGCGCATCTTCGATCGCCAGGAGTGGCTGCGCGTCAACCGCGCCCGCGCCCGGATCAAGGTCCTGATCGACAAGATCGGCATCGACGCCTTCCGCGAGCAGGTCGACGCCGAGCTCGAGGGCGACTGGGTTGCCGAGCGGGACTTCGACGCCGAGCTGGTCGAGCGCCTGCGCTTCGAGGACGACGAGCAGGCCAACGCCCCGGCCGCGCCGCCGGCCGCGGCCTCGCCCAACGGCGACCGCTCCCAGTTCGACCGCTTCGTCGAAGGCAACGTGCAGGCGCAGCGCCAGGAGGGCTTCTCGGCGGTCGAGGTGAAGATCGAGCGCGGTGACCTGACCCCGGAGCAGTTCCGCGGCTTGGCCGCGATCATGCGCGAGTTCACCGGCGGCTACGCCCGCAGCACCGTGCAGCAGAACCTGGTCCTGCGCTGGGTTCGCGACGAGGCGCTCTACGACCTCTGGCAGCGGCTCGGCGAGCTCGGCCTCGACGAGGCCGGCGCCGACGAGATCACCGACGTGGTCAGTTGCCCCGGTACCGACAGCTGCAAGATGGGCATCACCAGCTCGATGGGCCTCAACCGGGCGATCAAGGAGCGTCTCCAGGCGATGGAGATCACCGACGAGCTGACCCGCAAGATCCACATCAAGATGAGTGGCTGCCCCAACGGCTGCAGCCAGCACCACATCGCCAACATCGGCTTCTACGGCGCCTCGCTGAAAGTCGGCGGCCGCCAGATCCCCGCCTACATCCCGCACATCGGCGGCCGCTACGAGGGTGGCGAGGTCGTCTTCGGCACGCGGTTGAAGTCGCGCCTGCCCGCCAAGCGCGTGCCCGAGGCGGTCGAGCGCTGGGTCCGCATGTACGAGGCGGAGCGCTCCGGTGCGAGCGAGGAGTTCAACGACTTTGCCGAGCGGATTGGCGCCGAGCGCTTCGAAGCTGAGGTCAAGGAGCTGACGATGCCGGCTGAGTTCAGCCTCGAGACCATGCAGCAGTTCATCGACTGGAACCGATCCAGCCCCTACAAGGTCGAGAGGGGCGAGGGCGAGTGCGCGATATGAACCCAGTCGCCGCCCCAGCAGCCATCTCCGATCCGGAGGCGATCGCCGCCGAGCTCGAGGACCGCTCGGCCGAGCAGACGATCGAGTGGATGTTCGAGACCTTTGGCGAGAGCCACTACATCGCCTGCTCGTTCCAGAAAACGAGCTCGGTGACCGCTCACCTGGCTAGCAAGGTCAACCCGAACGCCCGCTTCTTCTACCTCGACACCGACGTGCTCTTCCCGGAGACGTACGAGACGCGCGATCGTCTCGCCGAGTCGCTGGGGATCGAGTTCGACCGGTACCACAACCTGACGCTGGAGGAGCAGGCCGCCCAACACGGCGATGAGCTTTGGAACCGCGACCCCGACGCCTGCTGCGGTTTGCGCAAGGTCGAGCCGATGCGCAGGGCGCTTTCTTCCGTAGACTGCTGGCTCGCCGGCGTCCGCCGTGAGGACTCAGCCAGCCGCGCCAACACTTCGAAGTTCGGCTGGGACAAGCGCTTTGAGCTCTGGAAGCTCAACCCGCTCGCGGACTGGACCGAACGCGATGTCTGGAACTACATCCATGAGCATGACCTCCCGTACAACCCGCTCCACGATCAGGGCTATCCCTCGATCGGTTGCACCCACTGCACCAAGCCGGTCAGTGTCGGCGGTTCGTCCCGCGATGGCCGCTGGGCGGGTCTCGAAAAGACCGAGTGCGGGATCAACTGAGGTGGTCGACTCCACGACCCCGCACGCCTGGATGACGCGCGTGGCACTGCGCATCCCTGCGTCCTCGGGTTTGCCTTTGGCACCGCCAAAGGCTGCACCCTGCGTCCTTGATCTGCTTGGCCACGCACGCCCCCAGTCGCACGCGGCCATGGAGTCGACCACCTAGGCGCCACGCGCCTGAGATAACCCCCTTTCGTATCCCTTCCCCCGACCGATTGGTGAGATTCAACGCATGAGCGAGACGATGACTGAGCTTTCCCTGACACTTGACGAGCGCCACACCGCTGACTTCGAGATGATCGGCAACGGCGGCTTCGCGCCGCTGACCGGCTTCCAAGGCTCCGCCGACTGGGAGCGCGTCTGTTCTGAGATGCGCACGACGGACGGCGACTACTGGCCGATCCCTATCACCCTGGCCAGCGATCTCGAGTGCGAGGTCGGCGACACGATCGCGCTCTCCAGCGACGAAGGCAAGCCGCTGGGCCGGCTCAAGGTCACCGAGATCTGGGAGCGCGACGTCAAGCGCGAGGCCGAGCAGGTCTACGGCACCACCGACGAGGCCCACCCCGGCGTTGCCGCGATCTACGAGGAGGGCAACCGGATGCTCGCCGGCCCGATCGAGGTCGACGCGCTGCCGGACCACGAGGAGGCCTTCATGCGCCGCTACAAGACGGCGGCGGAGCACAAGGCCGACTTCGAGGCGCGCGGCTGGAAGAAGATCGTCGCCTTCCAGACCCGCAACCCGATCCACCGCGCCCACGAGTACCTGACCAAGGCGGCGCTGGAGACCTGCGACGGGCTCTTCATCCACCCGCTAATCGGCAAGACCAAGGCTGGCGACATCCCCGCCGACGTGCGGATGCGCTGCTACGAGGTGCTGATGGAGAACTACTACCCGAACGACCGGGTGGTGCTGGGCGTGAAGCCGGCGAAGATGCACTACGCCGGCCCGCGCGAGGCGGTCCTGCACGCGATCGTCCGCCGCAACTACGGCGCCACGCACTTCATCGTCGGCCGCGATCACGCCGGTGCCGGCGATTACTACGGCACCTACGACGCGCAGAAGATCTTCGAGACGATCGACATCGACGAGCTCGGCATCGAGCCGCTGATGTTCGAGCACACCTTCTGGTGCAACGAGTGCGAGGGGCTTGCTTCGAACAAGACCTGTCCGCATGACCAAGAGGCGCGCCTCTTCCTTTCCGGAACCAAGGTCCGCGAAATGCTCGGCAACGGCGAAAGGCCGCCGCACGAGTTCTCGCGTGACGAGGTCGCCGACATCCTGATCGACGCTTACAAGGAGGACTGAACGAGCATGGCTGGCGAGAAGGGCTTCACCCTCTGGTTCACCGGGCTTTCCGGTGCCGGCAAGACGACCATTTCCGGGCTGCTCGAGACCGAGCTGCGTGCGCGCGGCTCCAAGCTTGAGATCCTCGATGGCGACGTGGTCCGCGAAAACCTCTCGAAGGGCCTCGGCTTTTCGAAGGAGGATCGCGACATCAACATCCGCCGCATCGCCTTCGTCGCCGACCTGCTCAGCCGCAACGGCGTGCCGGTGATCACCGCGGCGATCTCGCCCTACGCCGAGATCCGCGACGAGGCGCACGAGCTGATGGGCGACCGCTTCATCGAGGTCTACGTCAAGGCGTCGGTCGACACCTGTGCCGAGCGCGACGTCAAGGGGCTCTACGCGAAGGCGTTCTCGGGCGAGATCAAGGAATTCACCGGCGTCTCCGATCCGTACGAGATTCCGGAGAACCCGGCTTGGGTCTGCGACACCGAGAACGAGACTCCTGAGGAGTCGGCGCAGAAGCTGCTGGAGTATCTCGAGTCGCGGGAGCTGATCCCGGCGGCTGCGGTTACCGCTTAGTTCGGGCGTACGGGAGGGGCGGATGCCCCTCCCAAAACGCGCGGCTGGCGCCGCGCTTGAGTGTTTTGGGAGGGGCATCCGCCCCTCCCTTTCTCGTTCTAGGGGCGGTAACCGCAGCCGCCGGTCTCCCGCGCAGCTTGCCCGACTCCCGCCGCGGGGCTGACTGCGCCGCATGCCCAACCCGGGCCGCGTAGCTGTTCCGGTGCGCTTTATGTGGCTGTGGGCCACAAAAGGCGCACCGGAAGCCAGATGCCGGGCTAGGGCTTGCTGGGGACCAGGACTGTGCGGCCGTCGGCTAGGCGGTAGACGGTGCCTAGGGGTTTGCCTCGGCCGATGACTCGCTCGTTGGGCTTGAGCTGGACTTCCTTGATCGGCTGGTCTTTCTTCGTGACCACGGCGTTGGCTGGGCGGGTGGGGTGCTCCGCTTTTGACTTGGAGGTCAGGGCCGAGGTCAGGTCCAAGGAGGAGAGGGCTGCCAGGAGGAAGGCGACGGAGAGGACTATGCCTAGGTCGAAGAGGTTGACGAGGCCGTCTAGGGGGTCGCCGGCGCGGTCGTCGCGGGCTCGGGCGCGGGGGGTGACCTTCATGGGGCCACGACCCAGTGGGAATGCTGGGCGGCGGGGATGCCGTTGCCGGCGGGGGTGGTGAGGGTGGCGGCGATGTACTCGACGTCGGAGTAGTCCTGGGCGTAGAGGCGATCGCGGATCAGGGAGATGGCGAAGGCGATGGCGCCGATCAGGAGGCCGGCTACGGTGACGCTGAAGGCGACGCGGAGGTTGTCGGTCAGGGTCGCGACGTCGCCGTCGGCGAGGCCGGCCAGGGCCGGGGAGAGCGGGATCAGGGTGCCCATCAGGCCCAGCGCGGGGCCCATGCGGACGAGGATGCGGGTGCGCTCGAGGCGGCGCAGCGAGCGGTAGTCGTACTCAGCAAGGCGCTTGGCGATCCGCTGTTCGGCGTCCGGGCGGCCGACCTGTTCGAGCACTTCGGCGAGGACCTCTTCCATCGCCTGGTTGCGAGTGACGCCAAGCAGCGCCACCAAGGCCTCGGGTCGCATGCCGGCGGCGAGCTTGCCCTGACACTCGGCGACGGCGTTCTCCAGCTGCCAGACGCTGCGGCCGCGCCGCCGCCGCAGCTCGGCCAACAGCGCCCCCGCTTCGACCACGACGACAACCAGCGCGACCAGGGCGAGGACCAAGACCGGCACCTGCAGCGCCTCGGAGACGTCAAAGAGAATCTGCTCGACGCTCATCGCGGACTCCGCCGCAACGTTTTGTTCTCCAATGAGACGGACAACGCGTTACACCTCATCTGATCAGGCTTCGTGTCTCGACGAGAGCCCCCGCACCGAGCAGCCCGACGGTGACGATGAGGCCGAGGGCAGCGCCAGGAAGCCCCGAACCCTGGCCGTCACTCTCAAGCCGACCACTCCGCGCCCCAACCAGCTTCTCTGCGTCGACGGGCGCAGCGGCGCTTACAAGCTCGCCGACAACGGTCTCCCCGGCTCCGTGCCCCCGCTTCGTTTTGTGCTGAGCCATGTCGGTCGTACCTCGACGGACACTCAACGCGGCCGCAGGCCGCGTGTCCGGCGAGGTACGACCGACATGGCCCCCACCACTAGCCGGACCAGGGGCCACGGCGCCGCGCGTGCCGGCGACGGCGCCGTGATCGGGCGCCGCAGTCTCATGACGGCGCCCACCCCCTTTGCGGTCCGCTCCGGAGAGCGGCGCACCGACCTGGATTGTCACCACGGCCGAGGTGCCGGCTCTGTCGCCCGGAGTCGTGACGCCGACCACCACGTCGAAGCTGCCGCGCTTGGCGAAGCTGTGACGGGCGCTGGCGCCGGAAGCTGAGGCGCCGTCGTCGAAGTACCAGGAGTAGACGAGCTGCTCGCCGGTGCCGGCACGGTCGACGATGGCTCGGAATGAGACTGACTCACCGGGCCGGGTGCGCAGCGGCGAGGCCTGCGCCCTGACGCGCAGCGGCGAGCCGTTGCGGAGGACGACCGTGATGCCCTGTGGCGCTTCGAAGCTATCGCTTGCGTTGAGGTCGTCCCCGCCGGCGCTCGGTCGCAGGAAGCCGGTGCCCGAGGCGGTCGCGTAGACGACCGGGGGACCATCGGCGAAGGCGCCGGTATCGAGCGCTTGCTCTCGACTGAGCAGGACCGAGCCCCCGGCCGGGCGTTGGAGCTCGAGGTAGGAGAAGCCGTAGGGATCGGCATTGGCGGCGGCGAGGACCGCGGCCAGCGAGAGGCCGGTCACGGTCTGGGTGCTCTCACCTTCCGCCGAGCGGACCGCGTAGGTGCGTTCGATCACGTCCTCGCTTCCGGCCAAGGCACTGAGCGAGAGCGTTTGCCGCTCGCCGCTCGCCGAGACGACGGTGACCTGCGCATCGTCGGCCCGCGCGCTGCCAGCACTCGTGACCAGGCTGGCGGCGAGCGCCGCCAGGATGGCCAGAGAGCGGCTCAGCCGGTGGTGTAGGTGAGGTTGAAGCATCCGAACTCGGTTCCGGGCGCGTAGAAGCCGGCGAAGACCGAGCTGGCGGCGCCCGCGGGGATTGCTCCCGGCACCCGTTCATAAGTGTGGGAGCCGCCGCTGGCCGTGATCGCGCCGGCGCGGCTGAGATCGAGGTTGACCAGCACCTGTCGTTTCGCCGGGTCGGCTCCCTCGCTGACGGTGAAGATCGCCCGCGAGTCGGTGCCGCTGATCTCGATCTCCGGCGCCGCGGCGGTCAGGTCGATTCCGTGCCCGCTGTAGAGGAAGCGGAGAGCGCCGCCGAAGTAGACCGCGGCGCTGTCGTCACTCGGGTCGGCGGGGTTGGAGCCAGGGTCGTGCCAGCCACTGGCGAAGGGGAAGCGGAAGTCATAGGAGAGCGCGGCCGAGGCGCCTGGCAGGAGGACGGGGGCCCCGGCGGTGGCGCCGCCGGAAGCGCTCGTGCCCTCCGCGGTGGCGATGTAGCGGATGAAGGACTCGCGCACGTGCCAGTCGAGCGTGGCGCCGGTGACGTCGGCCGCCCCGGACGGGCGAGTCGCGAGCGGCGGCGGGTCCGGGGGGGTCGGTCCGGCGCCGCTTGGCAGGGGGCAGCCGGCGGACTGCGCCGTCGTCTTGCCGTCCTCGGGCTCGCCGCTGATGGCGAGGCCGGCAGCTCGCACGCTGATGCCGCCGAAGTGCCCAGATTGCACGCTGAAGGCGGGTCCAGCGGCACTCTTGCCGGCCGCGCGCCTGATCGGCGTCGCCAGCTGGGCGGCGATCGCGCGGGCACCGACGCGGGTCAGCCGCAGGCGCGAGCCGCCGAGCTGGGCGGTTCCCGTCGTCGGGTCGATGCTGGCTCCGGCACCGCCCTGGACGGCGAAGAGGTCAACCTCGCTGCCGCCGATCTTTGCGCTCAGGCGTGCTCGTTTGCCGAGCGTGAGCCGAAGCTTCGTCAGGCGCGCGATCGTGTTGCCGCGGCGCAGCATGATTCCGCCGCGGTGAGTGAGGATCGTCGTGCGCGCGCCAGCGAGCCCGTCTCGCACGGGCAAGACGATTCGCCTTTCGTTGCCCTTGGCCGGTTTCACCGGCGCGACCTGGACGTTCGCGCGCAGCGATTTCGCCGCTGGTCCGCTGAGGACCAGCGTGGTCGTGCCCGAGACGGCGGCGGTGGCGGCGCTGGGAACAATCGCGACGGCGGCGATAACCGCCGCCGTCGCGATGCCGAAACGCACGCTGGCACGGATCCAGATCACCCGGTGGTCACCGTGACTGTGATCGGATCGAGAACCTGACCCGCTTTGTAGGAGGGGCTGAACGGAACCGCGCCGGCGGCCGTCAGCGTCGCCGGGATCCCACTCCACGTAACTGTCTTGCCGTCGGCGGAGTAAGACGGCGTCACCGCGCTCGGGTCGAGCGTGGCGAACTTCGTCCCGGACGCCAGCACGGCGGGTTTGTCGACGCAGGCCATGCCGTTGAATTCGTCGATGTCGTAGCCGTAGTCACCGACGACGAGTGCGGAGTTGGCCCCGTCGATGACGACTTCGAGATCGGCGAGATCGATCGCGATGATGCAGTGGAACGGCTTGGCGAAAACGACGCTCCCCTGAGTCTTCAGGGTCAGCTTGTCGGCGGCGCCGTAGAGCCCCTTCACGAAGCTTCCGCCGTTCGCCGGGAAACCGAAGAAGGCGCCCGCTTCGCTCAGCGTGCCGTTGGCGGTGGCGCCACCTTCGACCGTGATCGTGCCTTTCGACATCGGCGGTCCCTGCTGGCCGAGCACGTAGGCCCGCCAGGAGGCGAGTACGCCCCAGTCAGCGCTGCCGGCGCTGACCGTCTTGGCCGCTTCATGGGTTGGGTTCGCCTTGGCCGCGAGCCAGACCATGCCGACACCATCACGGCGCAGAGCACGCTTTAGGCCGAGCTTCTGCTTCAGGGCGCTCGCCGCCTCCGCGGTGAGGCGCAGCTGTGCTTCGTTGAGCGAGACGGCCCCGCTGTTGCCGTTGACGTTGGCGGCGGCGCCCAGCTTGAAGACGTCGATCTCGGCATCGCCGAGCTTGCCGCGCAGGGTGCCGGTGGCGAGGTCGAAGCGCAGGCCGCTCAATTGGACGCTCTTCTTGCCCCGCTTGAAGCTGAGCGAGCCCTCGGCGGTCGCCGAGGGCGCCTTGCCGGGATCGACCGCGGAGATCGGCAGGTTGAGGGTGCGGCCCGACTTGGTCGCGGGAGTGGCGGCGAGCACCTTGACGCCCTGTCCACTCAGGGTGCGGCCCTTGCTGTGCTCGGCAGCCATGATCGCTGCCGTGCCTTGACCGCTTGCCGCTTGTGCCGGCGCCGCGATTGCCAGCAGGGCGGCGATTGCGGCCAGCGTGAGCCATGCCCGACTGACTGGGTTGCTGTTCGATCGTTCGAAGTACATCTTGGGAGGAGCCTCCTTGCCCTCGTTCCGCACCCGGCACTGTGCGGCGGTTTGCTATTCGGTTATTAGGTATACCTAATAAATTCACACTAACAACGTCGGAATTAAATTGCGCTCCGGTCGAGCGAAGGTCGCGAGCCGGTCCAGGCAACGTGCAGGGCCGTGCGCCCCTCGTGCTCGGTCAGTCGCGCGTCGGCGCCCCAGATCTGCGCCAACCGCTCGGCGCCCAGCACCTCGGTCGGCTTGCCGGCGGCGATCGTGCGCCCCAAGGAGACGACGATCGCGGTGTCGGCGACCGCGGCGGCGAGGGCGAGGTCGTGGACCACCAGCAGCACCGTGAGGCCGTCGGCGACGAGGTCGCGCAGCAGCGAGGCGATGCCGATCGTGGCGCCGAGGTCAAGCTGGGACGTCGGCTCGTCGGCGATCAGCACCGGCGCCTCCTGGGCCAGCCCGATCGCGATCTGCACGCGCTGCAGCTCACCGCCGGAGAGGGTCGTCAGCGGGCGGTCGGCGAAGCGGGTGACGCGGGCCCGCTCCAGCGCCCGCTCGATCCCGCCCTGGTCCTCGGCGCTGAGTCGTCGCAGTGGCCGCAGGTGCGCGGAGCGCCCGATCGTCACCGCTTCGCGGACGCTGACCCCGGCCGGTACCGGCATCCGCTGGGGGACGAAGGCGCGGACCCGGGCGCAGCTCGCGGCCGCGCATCGTGCCGAGCTCGCGCCCCGACCAGCGCACGTCGCCGGCCGACATCGCCTGCAGACCCGAGACCGCTCGAACCAGGGTCGACTTGCCGGCGCCGTTGGGACCGACGATGGCGACGAGCCGCCCCCGCTCGAGCCGCAGGTCGACGCCGCGCAGGATCGGCGTGCCGCCGATCTCGACCTCGACGCCGCGCGCCTCCAGCAGCGCCTCCCCGGTCGTCGTCGTCGGCTCCATCACACCGCCTTGCGCAGTAGCCAGAGGAAGAGGGGCACGCCGAGCACGACCATGAAGGGCCCGACCGGCATTTCGATCGGCGCCCGCAGGGTGCGGGCGAGGGTGTCGCCGGCGGCGAGCAGGGTGGCCCCACCGATGGCCGATGCCGGCACGACGAAGGTGTTGCTCGAGGTGCCGCCGGCCATCCGCACGACGTGGGGCACGACCAGGCCGAGGAAGCCGAGCAGCCCCGCGATCGCCGCCGAGGCGGCCGCCAGCAAGGCGGCGGCGATCGCGGCGCCGAGCCGGATCAGGTGCGGGCGCGAGCCGAGCGAAGCGGCGACGTCGTCGCCCAGCGCCAGCCGGTCGAGCGGGCGGATCAGGAAAGCGGCGCAGACGAAGCCGACCGCGAAGTAGGGCCAGATCGTCTCCAGCTCGTCCCAGCCGCTCGAGGTGAGGCCGCCGGCGATGAAGAAGATCGCCGATGGCGCTCGCTCCGGGTAGGCCGCCAGCAGCCCGGTGGTGGCGGCGGTGAAGAGCGAGAGGATCGCGATCCCGGCGAGGATCACCTTGCCGGTCGAGCCGCGGTTGGCGCCCGACCAGGAGATCGCGAAGACCAGTGCCGCTGCCAGCAGGCCGAAGGCGAGCGCTCCGACCGGCAGCAGCGCGATCGAGCCGGGGAAGAGGATGATGATCAGGATCGCGCCGAAGCCCGCCCCGCCGGTGACGCCGATCACGTCGGGCGAGGCGAGCGGGTTGGCCAGGGCCCCCTGCAGGATCGCGCCGGCGATCCCGAGCGCGGCGCCGACGATCAGCGCCTCGACCGTGCGCGGCAGCCGCAGCGTCTCGACGATCTGCTGCTGTGGCCCGCCGCCGCCCTTGCCGAGGACGATGTCGATCACTTCGGCGAAGGGGACCTTGACCGCCCCCAGCGCCAGCGAGGTGACGACGGCGATCGCGAGCGCAGCCAGCAGGCCCGCGTAGACGAGGGTGCGGCGGGCCAAGGCGGCTCAGTTCTCGAGATAGAGGCTGCGAACCTTGCGGATCGTGCGGGCGACATCGGTGCCGGCTTGCAGCAGCGAGTTGTCGACCGAGATGTAGATGCGCCCATTGCGCACGGCCGAGGTGGTCGACCAGGCCGGGTTGTTGCGCAGGTATTCGGTCAGGCTGGGGATGTCGTCCTCGTTGGCGTGGGGGACGGCGACGATCACGTCGGGGTCTTCGGCGACCACGACTTCGTCGGAGATCCGCTCGAATCCGGAGCTCGATGTGACCCCACCGGTGAGCAGCTGCCCACCCGCCTTGGTGACGAGATCGCCGCCCCAGCTGTTGGGCAGGAAGACGAACGGGGTGCGGCCGACGCCGAGGATCAGCATCACCGTCGGGTGACTGGAGATTCCCTCGCGAGCCTGGGCGACACTCTTCTTCATCGACTCGACCAGGGCCTTTGCCTCGGCGCGTCGGTCGACGATCGCGCCGAGCACCTTGGTCTGGGCGTAGGCACCGTTGAGCCGGAAGGGCTCCTGAACGAGGACGCGGATGCCGAGGTCGCCGATCGACTCGTTGCCCTTGGCCCAGGTCTGTGAGGAGAAGACGAGGTCGGGGTTGAGCGAGGCGAGTTGCTCGAGGTTGGGCCCGTTGGGGTGGGAGAGCGGTAGCACGGGCACGCCCTTCAGCCTCGGCGAGAGGCGGTCGTTGCCGCCCAGGGTCTGGCCGACGCCGACCGGCGTCACGCCGAGCTTGACCAGGGTGTTGGCCGCGAACGGGGTGAGCGCGACGATGCGCTTGGGGGTGGAGTTATTTGCGGCCGCGGCGCTGGTCGGCAAGCAGAGGGCGAGCGCGAGCAGCGCTGCCAGTAGGGCTCGCCTCACGCGGGCACCTTGGCGTCGATCACCGTGTAGTTGCGCACTTCGCTGCCGTGGGCGAGCTCGCCGTCGGCGTGGCGGTGGCTCATCTTGAAGAGGTCGCTGTTGACCCAGGCCTTAAAGGCCTCGTCGCTCTCCCAGCGGCTGAGCACGACGTACTCGCCCTTGCCCTCGCCCTCACGGCGCAGCAACTCAAAACCGGCGAAGCCCTCGGCCTTGTGGACGTGGCTATCGCGCTCGAGGAAAGCGCGCTCGAACGCCTCCCGACGCTCCTCGTGCACCTGCACCACATTCATCACCGTTACCAAGGCCCCGCTCCTTTCGCGGGTGCCTCGATGCGACGTTTTTACGTCCGATCTTGAGGGCACCCTAATTAGGTTTCCCTAATTAGGCTAGCCTAAGATCAGCTACTCGGCTTGCTGCCCCAGAATCTCCCGGGCTCGGTGGGCCAGCTTCACCGTCGCTTTGCGCAGGCCGGCCGGCTCCTCGATCGGCTCGTCGTAGTCGACTCGCACTGACTGCTCGCTGCCGTCTACCTGGGCGACTAGGTCCAGTCCCGTCCGGTCGGCGTCGGTGCACCGCGCAGCGGTTGCAGCAGGGTGGCTGCCGAGCGCTTGCACCATCTCCAGCAGCGCATCCGCATGGTCGTCGTTCAAGTGGGCGATGGCACCAGCAGCGCCTTCGCTAACGGGATCGTTCGTCTTCATAGTTAGGGCACCCTAATGAACCTGGCGGGAGAAGGACCGGTAGCCCTTTCTCGGACGAGCAGCCGGGAGGCTGCTCTTGAGTGTCCGAGAAAGGGCTACCGGTCCTTCTGCGCAGGGACCTGAGGGTCGCCGAGGCCGAAGGTGTCGTAGGCCCCGAATTTGGCGAAGGTCTTGTGGGTGGGGCCGTGGTAATCGGACGAGCCGGTGGGGACTAGATCAAGCTCCTCACAGAGGGAGAGGAGGTGTTCGGTTTGCTCCTGGTCGTGCGTCGGGTAGAACGCCTCGACGCCGTCGGCTCCCAAGGAGCGGATCAGGTCCTCGACCTCGTCGGGGTCATCGATGTCCCAGTACGGGTGGGCGATCACGGCGGTGCCGCCGGCCTCGTGGATCAAGGCGATGGCTTGCTCGGCAGTTGGCCAGCGACGCGGGACGAAGGCCTTGGCACCGGGGACGAGGTACTCCTCGAAGAAGGGACCTAGGTCGCCGGTTGCGCCGGCGGCGCGGGCGATATGGGGGCGGCCGATTGAGAGGGCGTCGCCGGCCTCTTTGATCGCGTCCTCGAGCTTGATTTCGAAGCCCCATTTGCGCAGCCGCTCGATGATCTCCTCGGCGCGGTTGACCCGTTCCTTCTGCGCCCGTTCGCAGATCGGCTTCATCGTCACCAGGTCCACCCAGTAGCCGCAGATGTGCAGGTCTTCGGCGTACTCGTGCACGCAGGACATCTCGATCGCCGGCACCAGCTCGACCCCCAGCCCCTTGGCCGCCTCCGCTGCCTCCTCGACCCCCGCAACCGCATCGTGGTCAGTGAGAGCAAGCGTCGTAACCCCAGCTTCCCAGGCCTGGGCAACCACTTCGGCCGGGGCGAGCTGCCCGTCCGAAACCGTCGAGTGACTCTGAAGCTCGATCAACACAAGGCCGGAGAAGCTATTGCACCGAAGGGTATGGCGGCGGTGCAGCCCATTCGAGTCTCGGCGGGGTGGTTGGGCCGTCCCCTCAGCTGACGGATACTCAAAGTCGCCGCCCCTCCGGCGGCGACTTGTCAGAGGAGGGGACGGCCCAACCACCCCGCCCCGCCGCTGATTAGACTGCGCCGCCGTGTTCCAGAAAGTGCTCATAGCCAACCGCGGCGAGATTGCGATTCGGGTGGCCCGGACGCTGAAGGAGATGGGGATCGGTTCGGTCGCCGTCTACTCGGAGATCGACCGCGACGCTCCGCATGTTCGGGAGGCCGACGAGGCTTTCCTGATCGGCCCTGCAGTGCCGGCCGAGAGCTACCTCAACATCGAGAAGATCATCGCCACCGCCAAGGAGGCGGGCGCCGAAGGGATTCACCCCGGCTACGGCTTCCTTGCCGAGAACGCCGACATGGCCCGCGCTTGCGCCGAGGCGGGAATCACCTGGATCGGTCCCCCGCCGGAGGCGATCGAAGCGATGGGCTCGAAGACGAAGGCGCGCGAGATCATGGAGCAGGCCGGGGTGCCGATCGTCCCCGGCGCCACCGAGCCCGCGCCCGACATCGAGGCCGCCCGCAAGCAGGCCGATGAAGCCGGCTACCCGGTCGCCTGCAAGGCGGCGGGCGGCGGCGGCGGCAAGGGCTTCCGCGTGGCGATGACTCCCGACGACCTCGAGGAGGCTTTCGAGGGCTCGGCCCGCGAAGGCGAGAAGTTCTTCTCCGACGACCGCGTCTACGTCGAGCGCTATCTGGAGGACCCGCGCCACGTCGAGGTCCAGGTGCTGGCCGACGGGCACGGCAACGTGATCCACCTTGGCGAGCGCGACTGCTCCGTCCAACGCCGTCACCAGAAGGTGATCGAGGAGGCGCCCGGCCCGCACGTCGACGCCGAGATGCGCGAGCGGATCGGCAAGATCGCCACCGACGCGGCCGCCGCGGTCGGCTACCGCGGCGCCGGCACGGTCGAGGGCATGCAGGTCGGCGAGGAGTACTTCTTCCTCGAGATGAACACCCGGGTGCAGGTCGAGCACTGCGTGACCGAGATGGTCAGCGGCATCGACATCGTTCGCGAGCAGGTCCTCGTCGCCGCCGGCGAGCCGCTCACCGTCGCCCAGGAGGACGTCGACCTGCGCGGCTGGGCGATCGAGTGCCGGATCAACGCCGAGGCCGCCCACAAGAAGTTTGCCCCTGCCCCCGGTGCGATCACCACCTACCGCGAGCCCGCTGGCCCTGGCGTGCGCGTCGATTCCGGCGTCGAGGCCGGCTCCGAGGTGACGCCGATGTACGACCCGATGGTGGCCAAGCTGATCGTCTGGGACGTCGACCGCGAGCACGCGACGCGCCGCATGCTGCGCGCCCTCGACGAGTACGAGGTCGGTGGCCTGACCACGCTGATTCCCTTCCACAAGGCGCTGCTTGCCACCGAGCAGTGGCGCAAGGGCGAGACCTGCCGCGACCTGATGGAGGATCGCGAGTGGCTGAAGACGACCGCGCCGGCCGATGCCGCCGCGCCGGCTGAGACTGAGGAGGGCGCCGAGCTGGTGACCCGCGACTACAAGGTCGAGGTCTCTGGCAAGCTCTTCGACGTCAAGGTGATCGGCGAGGCCGCGGCCGGCGCGGCGGCGGCCCCGGCGGCCGGCGGCAAGAAACCGCCGAAGCGCGAGCGCAAGGCCGGCAGTGGCGGCGGGGCCTCGAGCGAGTCGCTGCCCTCACCGCTGCAGGGCACCGTCTTCAAGGTCGCCGTCGAGAAAGGCGCCGAGGTTGCCGAGGGCGACCTGATCTGCGTGATCGAGGCGATGAAGATGGAGAACGAGATCGTCGCCCACCGCGCCGGCAAGGTCGAGGAGCTGAACATCGCCGAGGGCGATGCGGTCTCCAGCGGCGACGTCCTCGCCGTAATCAAGTAACTGGCGGCCAGTCGAGCTGCGCGCGGGAGTGAATGCGCTCAGCGTTTCGGCTGCTGTTTGCTCTGCTGCTGTTCTTTCTTCTGCTTTTGCTTTTCCCGGCGTTCGGCCTTGATCGCGCGGATCACCTCTTGGCGTTCGCGCCGGGTCAGCGGCAGTTCGGCGGCTTCCTGGCTGCAGCCATGGCCGACGCAGTCCTCGAGCCGTTCGATCAGTTCGCGGTGGAGGAAGTTGCGCACCGGGAAGTAATTCGGGATGCGGACCAGGTTGTTGAGCTCGTAGGGGTCTTTTTCGAGGTCGTAGAGCTCCTTCTCGCCGTCCGGCCAGGCGATGTACTTGTAGGGGCCGAGGCGGATTCCCTCGTAGTCCTTCGGCGGGGCGAGAATCGAAGCCGTCGCGCCCGGATTCGAGCCACCCCTAGCGCGGTTTTCCAGCGCGTGGACACGGCTGCCCCGCGCCGTGGGACTGCTCTGGTCGCCCGGTTCGGCGATCGCGCCCGCCTCCTGCACGTCGGAGGTCTCGACGAAGGACTCGAAGAGGTAGGGGCGCAGGGTGCGCAGTTCGGGGTCTTTGAAGAAGGGGGTCATCGAGCGCCCGTCGACGCTCTTGTCCGGAGTGACCCCGGCCAGTTCGAGGATCGTCGGGGCGACGTCGATGTTGCCGACGATCTCGCCCGATTCGGTGTTGGCTTTGATGTGCGGGCCGCGAATCAGGAAGGGCACGTGGGTGGCGGGCTCGTAAGCAAGGAACTTGCCGCCGATCAGGCGGTGCTCGCCGAAGAAGAAGCCGTTGTCGGAGGTGAAGATGACGTAGGTGTTGCGCAGCCGGTGCAGCGAGCCGAGCGTGTCGATCAGGGCTTTGACCCCGTCGTCCACCGAGCGCAGCGCCTCCAGCTGCTTGTCCCAGTAGACGCGGTAGGTGTGGATGTCCGCGAGCGAGAGGTAGGGCGCTTCCTTGATGAAGCTGGGCTTGTCGGAGACGTTGCCCTCGGCGAAGCCCTGACCGCGGTTGTGGGGCAGCGGCGCGCCCTTGAACCAGTCGTAGTGGCGTGGCGCCGGCTCGGGGCCGGCGGGGTGGCGGAAGTCGCCGTGCGGGGCGGTGTAGTCGAGCTGCAGGTAGAAGGGCTGTTCGGGCGAGGTTTCGCGCAGCCCTTGGACGGCGAAGTTGGTCAGCGTGTCGGTCTCGTAGAAGCAGGGCTGGCCGTTGAGCGGCGCGTAGGGGCAGCCGATGTCGTCGCGGACCGTGTACTGGCGCGGTTCCCAGGTGCCCGAGTCGCCGTAGGGACCTTCGATCGCGCCGTTGTTGTTGAGCGTGTAGCCGTAGTAGTAGTGATTGGTGTCCGCCTTGAGCACGGTGTGCCAGTCCGACCAGCCGGGCGGGACGGTGGTGCCGTTGTCATACGGTTCGTCGCCGTAGCCGTTGAGGAACTTGCCGATGTGGATCGTGCGGTAGCCGGCCCCCTGCAGCCAGGTGGCGATGTTGTGCGTGTAGGCGCCGCGGAAGGAAAAGCCGAAGTAGCCGCCGTTGGGCTGGATGTTGCCCTTGACCCCGTTGTTGTGGGCGTAGCGGCCGGTCATCAGGCTGACCCGCGAGGGGCAGCAGAGCGGGTAGGAGACGTAGTAGCGGTTGAAGGTCATGCCGCGTTTGGCGATCAGGTTCTGCGTGTTCGGCATCGCCTGCAGCTTCGGTTCGCCGAAGGCCGCGTAGAGCGAGTCCAGGGTCTGGTCGTCGGTCTGGATGACGAGGAAGCTGGGCGGCTGCGTCGTCGCCGCGGTGGCGCTGGAGCGAAAGCCGGCCGTGGTGAGCAGGCAGAGCAGCGCCAGCAAGCCGGTGGCGATGACGGCTAGCCGGATTCCGTGCCCTGCCTTGCTGTATTCGGTCCGATGCATGGAGATAGCGGTCGCGCGGGCGACCTACCCGGTCGAAACAACTACGCGCGCCGAAGTTTCGGAACGCTAGAGATCGCTCAGGACGCGCCGAGCTTTTTGGCGGCGTCGCGGAAGGTCTTGACGGTGGCGCTTGGCGCCTTGCGGCCTTCGAGTTTCTCGCCGTGGCGGTTGACCCAGATCACCGGCACGTTCATTTTCAGCAGCGGCGCTACGTCGTTGGTGTAGTTGCAGCCGATGTGCAGCCAGCCTTTCTTGCCGCCGATCCGCCGCGCCGCCTCTTTGAAGTGGACGGGGTCGGGCTTGTAGCTGCGCACCTGCTGGGCGGTGACGACCAGGTCGAGTTCGGTGCGCAGGTGGCGGCGCGAGATGCCGAGAAGTTTGTCGTCGATGTTGGAGACGATGCCGATCTCGTAGCGCTTGCCGAGCCGGTCCATTGCCGCGTTGGACTCGCGGAAGGGCAGCCAGTAGGCGACGCTGTCGGGCAGGAACTGAGCCCGTGAGGGCTCGATCTCCCAGCCCAGCTCGCCGGCGACCTTGACGATCGTGCGGCGCAGCACCTCGGCGTAGAGCTCGTAGGAGCCGGCCATGATTTCCGCCTGAACCTCCATGAAACGGGCCAGGAAGGGCTCCTCTTCGAAGCTGAAGCCGTCTTTCTGGGCCTCTTTCTTGCAGGCGTCGATGATGCCTTTCTCCCAATCGATCAGGGTGCCGTAACAGTCGGCGGTTACCCATTTGACGGTTTTGAGACTGGGAAGAGGCATGGCGGCGGCGCATTATGCCAATCGCCTCGAAGGCAGGCGGTGCGCCACTTGAACCCGGTCCGCTGCGAAGGTCGGATAGGCTGCCGCCCGCGCCGCAGGGGCGCGCCTTCTATCTATGGACCTCCTCGAGTATCAGGGCAAGCAGCTTTTCGCCAAGCACGGCGTCGCCGTGCCGAGCGGCGAGGTCGCTGCCAACGTCGATGACGCCGTCGCCGCGGCAGGGCGGATCGGCTATCCCTGCGCGATCAAGGCGCAGGTGCTGATCGGCGGTCGCGGCAAGGCCGGCGGGATCAAGATCGCTAAGGATGCCGAGGAGGCGCGCGCCTACGCTGACGCGATTCTCGGCATGGACATCGTCGGGCCGCACGGCGAGGGCCCGTTCCGCGTCGACCAGGTCTGGATCGAGGGCGGCTCCGACATCGCCTCCGAGTACTACGCCTCGGTGATCCTCGACCGCGGCGAGAAGAAGCTTCTGGCGATGGTCTCGGCCAAGGGCGGCATGGACATCGAGGCCGTCGCCGCCGAGGACCCCGAGGCGCTGGTCAAGGTCCACATCGACCCGACCAAGCCTTTTGACGCTGCCGCGGCACGGCCGATCATCGACGCGGCCGGACTCGACGAGGACGTGCGCGGGCAGGCCGCGGAGGTGCTGGTCAAGCTGGCCGAGGTGGCGAGCGCCGAGGACGCCAGCCTGATCGAGGTCAATCCGCTGATCGTCACCAACGACCGCGAGGTCGTCGCCCTCGACGCCAAGGTGACGATCGACGGCAACGCCCTCTTCCGCCACCAGGACCTGGCCGAGATCGCCGACACCGCGGACGATCCGCAGGAGGCGATGGCGAAGGAGAAGGGCCTCACCTACGTCAAGCTCGAGGGCAACGTCGGCATCCTCGCCAACGGTGCCGGGCTCTGCATGTCGACGCTCGACGTCGTCGCCCAGGCGGGCGGCGCGCCGGCCAACTTCCTCGACGCCGGCGGCGGCTCCAAGGCGGAGGCGATTGTCGACGCGCTGACCGTGATCACCTCTGACGAGAAGGTCACGGCAATCCTCTTCAACATCTTCGGCGGCATCACCCGCTGCGACGAGATCGCCAAGGGCATCGTCACCGCCTCGAAGCAGCTGGACCTGAAGCTGCCGCTGGTCGTGCGCCTCGACGGCACCAACTCCGAGGAGGGGCTGAAGATCCTCGCCGAGGCCGACCTGCCCAACTTGAACCAGGAGACGACGATGCTCGACGCCGCCCGCCGCGTGGTCGAGCTGGCCGGGGGCAACGGCTGATGTCGATCATCGTCGACAAGGAGACCAAGCTGGTCGTCTCGGGTTTGACCGGCCGCGAGGGCTCCTTTCATGGCCTGCGCAACCGCGCCTACGGGACCGACCTCGTTGCTGGCGTCACGCCGGGCAAGGGCGGCCAGGACGTCGAGGGCGTGCCGGTCTTCGACACGATCAAGGAGTCGGTCGAGCAGGCCGGCGCCAACACCTCGATGATCTTCGTGCCGGCGCGCTTCGCCGCGCCGGCGATCGACGAGGCGATCGAGTCGGGCGTAGACACGGTGATCGCGATCACCGAGGGGATCCCGGTGCTCGACATGCTCAAGACTTACTGGAAGGCCAAGGAGGCGGGTGTCCGCCTGATCGGGCCGAACTGCCCCGGCGTGCTCTCGCCGGGCAAGGCCAACGTCGGCATCATCCCCGCCCAGTTCTTCGACCCGGGCAAGATCGGCGTCGTCTCCAAGTCGGGCACGCTGACCTACCAGATCGGCAACGAGCTGAAGCAGGCGGGCGAGGGCAACTCCTCGATCGTCGGCATCGGCGGCGACCCGATCATCGGCTCGGACTTCATCGACATCCTGACGCTCTACGAGGCCGACCCGGACACCGAGCTGATCGTGATGGTCGGCGAGATCGGCGGCGACGCCGAGGAGCGCGCCGCCGAGTTCATCGCTGCCGAGATCTCCAAGCCGGTCGTCGCCTACATCGCCGGCTTCACCGCGCCGCCCGGCAAGCAGATGGGCCACGCTGGCGCGATCATCTCCGGCTCCTCCGGCACCGCACAGGCAAAGAAGGACGCGCTCGAAGCCAAGGGCGTGCGGGTCGGCGAAAGCCCGACCGAGACGGCCAAGATCGCCGTCGAAGTTCTGCGCGGCTAGCATCGCCAGGTGAGACTGGACGAGCAGCTCCCCTGGCGCGGCCCCGGCCCCGATCGCCCCGACCTGCCGCTCCCTCCCGCCCGGATGCCACTGCGCAGCCGCGGGCAGACCCGTAAGCGCTGGCGTTACGTCGGCTTCTACTCAGAGCGGCTGATGCTCTGCGCGGCCCGGGCGGAGATCGGCCCCCTCGGCCAGTGCTTCTGGGCGCTGTGGGATCGCGATGGCGACCGCAGCTACGCGAACACAAGGCTGCGGCCCGGCAGCGACGAGGTGAGGATGGACGGCGCCGAGATCGCGATCGAGGCCCGCGAGCTGCGCGCCCGCTTGTCGCTGGGGGAGTCGGCGCCGATCGAATCGATTTGCCCCAGCGGCGATGCTTGGGGCTGGACCCGCAAGCGCTCGGGGGTGCCGATCAGGGCCACGATCGAGACCCCGGACGGGTGCTGGGAGCTCGACGGGCACGGCGTCGATGACCAGTCGGCCGGCTACCAGAAGCGGCAGACCAGCTGGCACTGGTCGGCGGGGGTGGGGCGAGCGACGGATGGCCGGCCGGTCGCCTGGAACCTGGTCGCGGGAATCAACGACCCGGTTGCGAACAGCGAGCGGGCGATCTGGACGGATGGGAAGCCGGCCGAGCCCGCTCCGGTCTCCTTCCAAGGGCTGGCGGCGGTGGAGTTCGCGGACGGCGGGCTGCTCACCTTCACCCCCGGCTCGGAACGCAGCCGCAACGACAACTTCCTCGTCATGCGCTCGAGCTATCGCCATCTCTTCGGCGACTTCCGCGGCCAGCTCGGCGGGATCGAGCTGGCCGAGGGTCTGGGCGTGATGGAGCAGCACGACGCGCTCTGGTAAGGCCAGCGGTTCGACCTTCCGGTGCGCTTTATGTGGCTATAGCCCACATAAAGCGCACCGGAACGGACGCCGGCCTCGTCGTCGGCAATGTCGGTGCGTTGCTAGGCTCGGTTTCGCATGGCTGGCGACACGATTTCATTCGCTCGAGGGGCGCCCAGCGCCGACATCCTGCCGCGCGACGCGGTGCGGAATGCGGCGGCTGTAGCGCTTGCCGAGGACTGGGAAAAGGCCCTCTCCTACGGCACCGGGATCGGGCATCCGGGGCTCTGCGAGTGGATCGCGCAGCGTCACGGCGGGCTTGACGCCGGTCAGGTGATGGTCGCCAACGGCTCGCTCGAGGCCGGCTGGATGCTCTTCGAGCACCTGCTCGAGGCAGGGGACCGGGTGGTGGTCGAGCAACCGACCTACGACCGCACTCTGCTGATGCTGCAACGGCTCGGGGTCGAGCTGGTGCCGGTCGCGCTCGAGGACGACGGGCTGGATGTCGCCGCTCTGGAAGCGGCGCTGGCCGAGGGGCCGATCAAGCTCGCCCACGTCATTCCCAACTTCCACAACCCGGCCGGCTGCACGCTCTCTGCCGAGAAGCGGGTGCGGTTGGTCGAGCTCGCCGCCGAGCACGGCTTCTGGATCTTCGAGGACGACCCCTACCGCGAGCTGCCCTTCGAGGGGGAGGCGTTGGAGACGATGCTCGAGATCGACAAGGCGGACCGGGTGGTCCATGCTTCCTCGTTCTCGAAGACCGTCAGCCCCGGGGTTCGGGTGGGGTACCTGGCCGGGCCAGGCGATGAGATCGCCAAGCTCGCCAAGCGGGCCAACGAGACCTACATCTCACCGAACATGCTGGCCGAGGCCGTGGTTCTCGAGCTCTGCCGCTCCGGCGGGCTCGACCGGAACATCGATTTCGTCAAGGGCGAGCTGCAGGCACGGCGCGACGCCTTGGTCGAGGCCCTGCGCGAGCAGATCCCCGAGGCCGAGTTCGTCGTTCCCGGCGGCGGTTACTTCCTCTGGCTCGATCTTGCCGAGGGCACCGACACCAGCGCCCTGCTGGCCGAGGCCAAAGGCGAGGGCGTCGCCTTCGTCGCCGGCCCCGACTTCATGATCGACGGCGGCGGCAACAGCCTGCGCCTCTCCTTCGCCAGCGTGCCGCCGGAGCGGATCCCCGAGGGCATCGCCCGCATCGCCCGCGCGCTCGATCGCATCCGCGCCGGCTCACCTGCCTGAGTAGACACTCGCCTAGGCACCTCGCTCTCCGACCGGGCGACGCTCGTCGCGTCGATCAGCCGTCCCACCTCTGCTTCGTGCTGATCCAGCCGCGCACGCTCCCCGTAGGTGGGGTTAATGACCATCCGCGACTTAGGAGGAAGCATGGCTGTGGCTAACAAACCGAACGCGCTGGAGCGCGTCGCGAGCGACCCTGTGTCGCGGCGCAAGCTGCTCGCCGTCACCGGTGGCTCGACCGCGCTGGCGGCTTTTCTCGCCGCCTGTGGCAGCGACGACAGCACCACGACGACGACGGCCACCAATGGCGGTGGCGGCAAGACCGGCACCGAGCAGTTCGGCAAGGGCGACGTCGGCATCCTCAACTACGCACTCACGCTCGAGTACCTCGAGGCCGCCTTCTACGCGGACGTGGTCAAGAGCGGGCTGTTCAAGGGCTCCGACCTGGAGACGATCCGCAAGTTCGGCAGCGAGGAGGCCGAACACGTCACCGCCCTGACCGGCTTCGTCAAACAGCTGGGCGGCAAGCCGGCGCCCAAGCCGAAGACCGAATTCCCGTTGAAGAACGCCAAGTCGGTGCTGGAACTGGCGGCGACGGTGGAGAACCTTGGCGCCGCCGCCTATCTTGGCCAGGCCGCCAACATCAAGGGCGCCTCGGTGCTCTCGGCGGCGCTCTCGATCCACAGCGTCGAGGGCCGTCACGCGGCAACCCTCAACACCTTGCTGGGCGAATCGATCACCCCTGACGGGGCGTTCGCCAAACCGGCCGGCGCCGACGAAGTCCTCAAGTCGGTCGAACCCTTCATCGTCGGCTGACGCCGGCACAAGCGCGAAAGGAGAATCAGATGAGCGACCAGATCCTGGCCCAGCCCGAGCTCGCTGGCGTCAACATCGACGCCGACAGCGAAGACATCTCCCGCGGCGAGGTGATCCTCAAAGGGGCGCTGGCGGCCGGTGCCGTCTACGGCGCGCTCGCCGTCGGTCCCTTCGTCGGCCGTGCCCTGGCGATGTCCGAAAGCGGCGACGTCGGCATCCTCAACTTTGCCCTCACGCTCGAGTACCTCGAGGCGGCCTTCTACAAGGAAGCCAAGACTCGGGCCAAGGCGAGCGGCGACCTCAAGAGCCTGATCGACCTGGTCGGGCGCGACGAGGAAGAACACGTCGGGGCGTTGACCGAAACGATCAAGAAGCTCGGCGGCAAGCCGGTGGCGGAACCGAAGTTCGACTTCCCCTACAGCGACACCGCCGGCTTCCTCAAGCTGGCCCAGACCTTCGAGGACACTGGGGTCAGCGCCTACAACGGCGCCGCGCCGCAGATCAAGGCCGCCGAAGTGCTGGAAGCGGCCGGCTCGATCGTCCAGGTCGAGGCGCGCCACGCGGCCGCGATCCGGCTGCAGAACGGCGATGAACCCTCGCCGGTCGCCTTCGACCCGGCTCTGCCCAAGGCTAAGGTGCTGAAGGCGGTCGAACCCTTCATCCAGTAGGGCGAGACCATGCCGAGACGGTCGTAGGAGCAATCGAAGATGCCCACGAGCAAAGCCGAGCGCCTTGCCGACGAGGAGCTGATGCCTCTTATCGGGGAGAAGAACCCGGACGCCTTCGAGGTCTTCTACGACCGCCACGGTGGCGTCGCCTACTCGCTCGCCTACAGGATCGTGGGCGAGCGAGGAGCGGCGGAAGACGTGACCCAGGAGGCCTTCATCTCGATCTGGCGCAGCGGCGCGCGCTACGACGCGGCGCGCGGCAGCGTTCGCACCTGGATGCTCGGCATCGTTCGCAACCGGGCGATCGACTTCCTGCGCAGCAAGGCCGGGCGGGCGCCGAAGCTCGACTTCGACGACGACGCGGTCCTCGAACACCGTCCGGCGGTCGAGCAAACCGAGTCCGAGGCGTTGCAGCGGGAGACGGCGCGGGAGGTACGCGGGGTGCTCGACGAGCTGCCCGGCGAGCAGGCGAAGGTGATCCAGCTGGCCTACTTTGGTGGCTTCAGCCACTCGGAGATCGCCGGCATGCTGGGAGTGCCGCTTGGCACCGTGAAGGGGAGAATGCGACTAGGCCTGGAGAAGATCCGCGGCGAGCTGGCGGAGGGACTGACATGAGCGAGAACGGACACGAGCGCCACCGCGACGCTCGCCGCCTACCTGCTGGGGGCGCTGGAGCCGGGCGAGGCGGCGGAGCTGGAACGCCACCTGGCCGGCTGCGAGGAGTGCCGCACCGAGCTCGAGTGGCTGCGGCCGGCGGTGCAGTTGCTGCCCGAGTCAGTGGAGCGGGTCGAGCCGCCGGGGGAGCTGCGTGGGCGGCTGATGGAGCAGGTTCGCGCCGAGGCCGCGAGCGCCCAGGCGCCGAGCCGCGGGCGCCGTCGGAGCATTGGCGGCTGGAGCTTGCGCCCGGCGGTCGGCTTGGCCGCGCTCGTCCTTGTCGTGGCCGCGGTCGCCGCCTACGCGATCGGCAGTGGCTCAGGCGACGGCGGCAACACGACGACGGTGGTCAGCGGACACTCGCCGGGCGTGGTCGCCCAGATGGTGCGCGATGGCGGCTCCGGCACCCTGCACCTGACCAACCTTCACCAACTGCCGCGCGACCAGGTCCTTCAGGCCTGGGTCCAACGGGGCAAGCAGGTCGAATCGGCCAAGACGCTCTTCGTCCCCAACCCCGACGGCACCGCCTCGGCCACGATCGACGACATGAACGGCGTCAGCACCGTGATGGTCACCGCCGAGCCGCGCGGCGGCAGCGTGCAGCCGACCAGCGCCCCGATCGTCAGCGTCTCGATTCCTGGCTGAGACGGCTGCAAATCGGCACCCGGCGGCGTCCTCGGTCGCTCACGTGCAGAGCACGCTTCGCTCCCTGCGTCCCTTGCCGGGCTTGATTTTCGCCGTCTCAGCGACCGTAACGGTCGGATGAGAGCACGAGCTGCTCGGGGATGGTTGCCCGCGGCGGCGGCGCCGGGTCGGCGCGGACCGAGACGGTCTCGGCGACGCTGCGCGAGACCTGGTGCGTGCCCTCCTCGGAGGCGATCGTCACGCCCTCTTCGCCCGAGCTCTGCACCGTGCCCTCGAGGCCGGGGTAGAGCCCCGCGTCCTTGAGGTAATGGAGCAGCTCCTCGGCCTCGTTCTCGAAGCGCAGCACGTGGACCTTGGCGCCGGGCTCGACGTCGGAGAGCAGCGCCCCCTGCTCGCGGGCGCCCTCGACGATCGGGTGGCCGTGGGGGCAGGTGGTGGCGTCGCCGATCGCGGCCCGCATGCGCTCCTCCAGTACCGGTGACATCGCGTGCTCGATCCGCTCGGCCTCCTCGTGCACCTCGTCCCAGGGGATGCCAAGCACGTCGGTGAGGAAGCGCTCGATCATGCGGTGGCGGCGGACGATGTGGCTGGCGTGCTCGCGGCCGGAGGCGGTGAAGTCAAGCGACTTGTCGGGCTTGCGCTCGACGTAGCCGTCATTGACAAGGCGGCCGATCATCTCGTGCACGGTCGGGGGCGAGAGCTGCATCGCGCGGGCGATGTTGGCGCCGGTCATCGGCAGCCCGGCCTCCTCGAGCCAGAACATGATCTCCAGGTACTCCTGCTCTGCGACCGTTGCGGTCTCCATGGTCTCCATGGAATCGATACTAGCGACGCTCCATTAGCGTCGAAACGACCGCCTCGTAGAAGCCGTCGCCCATCGCTCCCTCGGTGACGGTGGCGTTGTCCCAGACGCCCAGGGAAGCGCGCAGGCCGGGGTCGCGCTCGGGCCCGTTGGCGACGACGAAGAAGCGGCCGACCGCGGCGGCGACCTCGAGGTCCTCGACCGAATCGCCGACCGCGATGCAGTCGGCCGGGTCGTAGCCGCGGACGCGGGCGTGGGCGGCTACGGCGCCGGCCTTGCTGACCGGCTTGGGGACGAGATGGTAGGCGTGGGTGGGACCGTCGACGGCGGGCATCTCGCGGCCGATCGCGCCGTTGTCGAGCAGGCGCAGGTCGTCGTGGCCGTCGGCCTCGAGCAGCCGGTTGGCCTCGGCGACGTCGACCTTGCCGCGGAAGAGGTGGGAGAGGACGCGGCCGTGGTGCCAGGGGGCGTGGTACTCGAGCCGTCCGTCGAAGTGCTCGAAGAGCCTCTTCGGGATGCCGCGCTGCTCGATCTTCTCGTAGACGGTGCCGTCCTCGTCGGGGACCAGGTCGCCGGTCAAGAGGGTCGTCTCGCCCTCGACCGCGAAGGCGCAGCCGGCCTCGTAGATGTAGGAGGTCTGGCCCATCAGGCGGGCGGCCTCGTGCACCTGCGGCTCGCGGCGACCGGACATGATCACGACCTCGACCCCGGCTCGGTGACAGGCCTCCAGGCCGCGCGACTGGGCCAACGAGAAGCCGCCTTCGGCGTCGCGGAAGAGCGAGCTGCCCTTGCCGAGCAGGGTGCCGTCGAGGTCGGTGTAGACGCAGCTCAGTGCCATCGGTGGGTCGCTACGGTAGCCGGATGAGCTGGCGTCTCGCCGACCGCAGCCTCGACCTGGCTCAGCCGCTCGCTGCCGGGATCGTCAACGTCACCGCCGACTCGATGTTCGAGGGGGCGCGCAGCGGCACGCCGGAGCAGGCGATCGCCGACGGGCTGGCGCTGGTCGAGGCCGGGTTCGAGATGCTCGACATCGGCGCCGTGGCAGCGAAAAGCGGGCCGCCGGTGCCACCCGAGGTGGAGGCTGCGGCGCTGGTGCCGGCGATCGAAGGGTTGGCGGGCGCGGGGGTGCCGATCTCGGCCGACACCTTCTCGGTCGAGGTGGCGCGGGCGGCGCTCGCCGCGGGCGCTGTCGCCGTCAACGACATCTCCGGCGGCTCGGAGGAGATGTTCGCGCTTGTCGCCGAGACGGGCTGCGGCTACGTGCTGATGCACATCGAGGGACCGCCGCGGGTGGATCGGCCGGCGCCCGAGTACGGCGACGTGGTCGAGCACCTGGCCTCGTGGTTCGGGGGGAGAGTCGAGCTCGCCCGCGGCCTTGGGGTCGGCGAGGAGCAGATTGCGATCGACCCCGGACTCGACTTCGACTTGAACACCGAGCAGGACCTGGAGATCCTGCGCCGCCTTCCCGAGCTGCGCGAGCTCGGCCTGCCGCTCTATGTCTCGCTCTCGCGCAAGGACTTCATCGGCGCCGTGGTGGCCGGGTCGTGGGAGCAGCGCCTGCCGGCGGGCGAGCGCGAGTGGGGGACCGTCGGCGCGGTCGCCCTGGCGGTGCGCGGCGGCGCCGACGTCCTGCGCATCCATGACCGCACGTCTCTGCAAGCCATGCGCGTCGCCGGTCGTATCGCGCGCTCCGATGACGAAACGTCGATTTTCCACCGCATACGTGGAAAATCGACGTCTCGTTGGGATTTCGCCTGATGGCCAAGAGCCTGCTCGAGGCGCCTTGGTCGATCGCCCTCGATCCCGCCCGGCGCGACGGTCGCATCGTCGCCGAGAGCGGTGAGGAGGAGCGCGGCGCGCAGCAGGTGGCGCTGCCGCGATCGCTCGACCCCGGCTTTGTCGAAGCGCTGAAGCGGAGCGGCGTCGAGCGGCTCTACTCGCACCAGCGGGCGGCGCTGGAGACGGCTGCCTCGTCGAACCTCGTGATCACCAGTGGCACCGCCTCGGGCAAGAGCCTTGCCTTCAACCTGCCGGTCCTCGACGGGATCGCGCGCGACGCCAAGCGCCGCGCCCTCTACCTCTACCCGACCAAGGCGCTGGCCCAGGACCAGGCGCGCAAGCTGGCAGCGCTGCGGCCGCCCGGCCTGCGCGAGGCGATCTACGACGGCGACACCCCGCGCGAAGAGCGGCCGGCGATTCGCCGCCGCAACAACCTCGTCCTCACCAACCCGGACATGCTGCACGTCGGCATCCTGCCCCACCACAAGAGCTGGGGCGACTTCCTCGCCAACCTCGAGTGGGTGGTGGTCGACGAGGCTCACACCTACCGCGGCGTCTTCGGCTCCCACGTCGCCAACGTGCTGCGGCGGCTGCGGCGAGTGGCGAGCGCCTACGGCTCCGAGCCGCGCTTCCTGCTCGCCTCGGCGACGATCGCCAATCCGGTCGAGCTGGCCGAGGAGCTGGTCGGCACGCCCTTCGAGCTGATCGACGACGATGGCGCGCCGCGGGCCGGGCGCGAGATCGCGATGTGGAACCCGCCGCTGATCGACAAGGCGACGGGGACGCGGCGCTCGCCGCTCTCCGAGGCCGCCGACCTGCTCGCCGAGCTGGTCTCCCACGGCGTGCGGACGATCTGCTTCCTCAAGAGCCGGCGCGGGATCGAGCTGATCCAGCGCTTTACCCGCGAATCGCTGGAGCGGCGCGGCAAGCCGGAGCTGGCGGCGCGGATCGCGCCCTATCGCGGCGGCTACACGCCGCAGCAGCGGCGCGAGATCGAGGCGCGGCTGAGCGAGGGCGAGCTGCTGGCGGTGGTCGCCACCGACGCGCTCGAGCTCGGCATCGACATCGGCGAGCTCGACGCGGCGATCTGCGTCACCTTCCCCGGCACCGTCGCCAGCCTGCGCCAGATGTGGGGACGGGCGGGGCGTAAGCGGCGCGGGCTGGCGGTCTACGTCGCCGGTCAGGACGCGCTCGATCAGTTCTTCTGTCGCCACCCCGACGAGTTCATCGGCCGCCCGGTCGAGGCGGCGATCCTCGACCACGCCAGCGAGCAGATCGCCGGGCGGCACATGGTCGCCGCGGCCTACGAGTTGCCGCTGAGCGAGCAGGACGCCGAGATCTTCGGGCCGGAGTGGCGCCAGCGGGTGCAGCGGCTCGTCGCCGCGGGCGAGCTGCGTGAGGCGGGCGGGCGGGTCATGCCGCGCAGCAGCGAGTTCGTTGCCGCCAAGGTGCCGCTGCGCTCGGCCTCGCCCGACTCGGTCGCGGTGATCGAGCGCGAATCGGGCGAGATGCTGGGCCTGGTCGAGACCGAGCGCGCCTTCACCACGATCCATCCCGGCGCGATTTACCTCCATCTCGGCCGCTCCTACGAGGTCGAGCAGCTCGACGTGCAGGGGCGGCGAGCGATCGTCTCGCGCTTCGACGGCGACTGGTACACGCGGCCGAAGAAGGAGACCGAGATCTACATCGAGCGGCTGCGCGAGCAGCGCACGACCTCGGGGGTCGAGCTGCACTTCGGCGAGGTCTCGGTGACCGAGCAGGTAATCGCTTACCAGCGGGTCTCGATCTCCGAGCAGGAGCCCTTCGACATCGTCTCGCTGGAGCTGCCCGAGCAGCAGTTCGCCACCCAGGCGCTCTGGTACGTGCTGCCGGATCGGCTCAGCGGCGCGCTGCCGCCCGACGTCCTGCTCGGCGCCCTGCACGCGACCGAGCACGGCCAGATCGCGGTGCTGCCGCTGATCGCGATGTGCGACCGCTGGGACATCGGCGGCCTCTCGACCAACGTCCACTTCCAGACCGGCCGCTCGACGATCTTCATCTACGACGGCCACCCCGGCGGGGTCGGGATCACGCTGCGCGGCTATGAGCAGTTCGAGCGCCTGCTCGGGGATGCTGAGAGGCTGATCGGCGAGTGCCCCTGCGAGTCCGGCTGCCCCTCCTGCGTGCAGAGCCCCAAGTGCGGCAACCTCAACGAACCTCTCCATAAGCAGGGGGCGCTGGAGTTGATGAGGACCATGAGGGAAGCCCAGTGAGCCGAGGGAGTGGGCCTCGGCGTCACGAACAGCAGGGAGGTTCCGCCGAGGCCCACTCCCTCGGCTCAGAGCGCAAGCGTCAAGTGGCCGTCATCGGGTCGAGCGGCGCCGAGCTTGATTCCGAGCTGGAGCGGCTGGCGAGGGACGTCGGCCGGCTTCTGGCCGAGGCGGAGGTGACGGTGGTTTGCGGCGGCTTGGGTGGCGTGATGGCGGCGGCCTGCCGCGGTGCGCGCGAAGCTGGTGGCGAGGCGATCGGGATCGTGCCTGGGCACGAGGTTGGTGAAGCAAACGAGTTCTGCACCCACGTCGTCGCCACCGGCATCGGCCACGCCCGCAACCTGGCGGTGGTCTCTTCGGGCGAGGTGGTGATCGCGATCGGCGGCGAGTGGGGGACCCTCTCGGAGATCGGCTTCGCCCGCGCGGTCGGCCGCAGCGTGATCGCCTTGCGCAGCTGGACGCTGAGCGGGCGCGAGCAGATGGTCGATGCCCCTGGTGTGACGCCAGCAGACTCGGCTCGCGAGGCGGTTGATCTCGCGCTCGCGGCCCTCTAGCCTGCCCAGCCGAACTGCATCAACTTCTCTATCTGCTGGGAGGAGAAGTTGATGCAGTTCGCGGCCAGAGCTGGCGCAGGGCGAGGATGGCGAAGGCGTGGGACCAGGCGAGCGGCGTGGTTGAGGTGGGGGTGCCGGTTTCGGCGTCGACGCGCTCCGGCAGCATGCCGGCTGGGGTCGCTGTGCGGCGCAGCGCGGCCATCAGGTGCAGGGCCGCTCGCCGCTCGCCGAGGGCGGCGAGGCTCCAGGCGGTCCAGACGGTGGGCGCGGTCCAGGGATCCTCGCCGCCGCCCCAGCTCTGCGAGGGGACGATGCCGTAGCGGCCGCTTTCCGCAGCGAGTCTGAGCAGCGTGCGGCGCACAAGCGGGTAGAGCGCAGGGTGCGGGAACGGCCGCACGGCCCAGGCCGCGGCTGAGTCGAGGCCGGAGGAGGGGTCGGCCTGGCGGGTGAGCGTCTCGGCGGGGGTGCCAAACAGTGCCTCGATCGCCGCTTCGCGCCGTTGGTCGTCGAAGCTGTCGGGCGGATTGGGCGCGGATGAAGAGGCGAGTGCATTGCCGAGGTAGTCGCCGGGATCGCCCTCCTGGTAGTCGGCCAGATCGCGCCAGGTCCGCTGGGTGACCGTGCGGCTCAGCCCCGCCGCCCGCGCCGCCGCGGCGACCCAGCCGCCCGCATCGCCTTGGGCCGCGCGTCCCTCCACCGGCGCCCCGTTGGTGTGGAAGCGCGCGGCCGCGCCGAGGTCGAGGCCGAGGAGGAAGCGCGCAACGCGCTGCGTTTCGGCTCGGTAGCCCGCCGCGGCGAAGGCGATCGCGACGGCGCCGGCGTCGCGCGGCCAGACGTATGCCCAGCCGTCGCGCGCGCCGGCGATGACCGCCCCCGTGCGCCGGTCAGTGAGCGCCCGCAGGACAAGCAGCGAGCGACGGTACATCCGCTGTGCCCACGGTGGCGCCGCTTCCCCGAGCGGTCGCGCCTTTGCCAGCCAGCGCCGATCGGTGCGAGCCAGGCCCGGGGCACCGAGCGATCGCACGCTGACGACCCGCACCGTCCCGTAGCTCTCGACCGTCCGCAGCTCGTTGCTGGCAGGCAGATAGCGATGCCGTACCGAGTCGGAGGGCGAACCTCCGGAGACGAGCACGGCGCTGATGGCGAGGAACGCCGCAAACCCCACCGCTGCGCGCATCGCGACCACGTCCCAATGCAATCAGCCCGATCGCGACGCGGTCGCTAGCCTTCGCTCTGCGAGGCGTTGGCCTTGCTCTCGGCGAGGTAGCTCAGTTGGTAGAGCACACGACTGAAAATCGTGGTGTCGTGGGTTCGATTCCCACCCTCGCCACTTACACTTACTTACCGCTCATTCCCTTATTTCGAGGCCGGTGTGTAGATCCTCGTCCCAGCAGCCGCCGGCAGGTAGCTCGGCGAACCGGGGGCAGTCGGCGTGCCGCAGGCGTTCGGCCATGAGTTGGCCGCCTGGGGGGTGCCGCGGCGGCGGGCTGTGATCGCCGGGGTGGCGGCGGCGGCCGCTGCGTCGGAGTTGCGGATCGCGGCCCGAAGCGCCGTGGCGCGCGCGGTGGCGGCGCTCGCCTTGGCTCGCTTGTCGCCGGTGAAGGGGCGTTGGGCGGCTTCGACGAGCCGGATCAGCGAACGGGGGCCGCCGTAGGCGCGCAGAGTTCGCTCCAGCGAGTAGATCGGCAGGTCGCGGGCGCCGAGGGTGGCTGCCAGGCGAACGTCGTGGAGCAGGGTCGAGAAGCGCTGGTAGCGGCCGCGGCCGGCGCTGCCGAGGCTGACCTGACCGGCGCTGCCGAACTCGCGTTGGGCGGAGTGGAAGTAGGAGGAGACGATGCCGGGCCCGGGGTCCTGCCCGGCGTAATAGGCGAAGGCGCTGCGGTAGGCCTGGAAGAAGACCTCGTGCCAGGGCGCTTTCGGGACGATGAAACCGGCCGCGTCCTGCAGCGCCAGGTGGCCGTCCTCGGCGTCGTCGAGAGCGAGGGGCGAAGGGGCCGTGGCAAGGGTGACGTGGTGGCGCGTGGCCCAGCTCTGGATCAGCTTGTAGCCGTCCCACGCCGCGCACTGTCCAAGCGGATCGATCGCCTGCTCCAGGGCAGGCTGAAAGCCGGCGTGAGCTTCACCGCGCCTGATCGCCACCCGCGTTTCGAAAGGCGTTTGCGGCGGTGGCTCGGGGTCGAGCACGAGGCCGCGCAGCCGAACCTGCTTCGCTCGCGCCCAGCGCACCAGTGCCTTGACCGCCTTGAACTGCTCGACTGCCGCTCCCTCCCAGGCCCAGTAGCCGTCCGAGTAGGGGATCAGGACCCAGCCCCAGACCGGCACGCCGAGCCGGTTGGCTTTGCGGATGATCGGCAGGGCGTCGTCGCGGTGGGGCTTCCCGGGCGGGACCGGGCCGAAATCTCGCTGGTAGCGCAGGTTGAAGTAGAGGGGGATGCGATAGCGGCTGAGCACACGCCAGAGGTAGGGGGTGTAGTTGTTCGTGTCGCGCCGATTCCAGTAGGTGCCGGGTGAGTCCCAGTCCGTCCCGGGTATCGCCTCGCCCGCCCAAAAGCCAACGGTGGTTCTGCCTTGGCTGAGGATGGCCTGATCTCCGACGGCGGCTTTCCCATGGTTGGGGGGCATTTTTGGACCCGCCTTGGCTGGCCCCTCGGCAAAGGCGGTTGCCACGATCAGCAGCGCCATGACAACCCAAGCTATGGCTATGAGGACGATCGCCGGGTGCCGCAACGGGGTATCGAAAGCCGAGTCGGTATTCATACGGGCGTGGCGCAGATCGAGCTCAAGCCGGTGGGATGGGTCGAGTCCCCGCTCGGCGATCGGGCCGCAGCACCGAAGCAGGGTAGCGAGGGAGCCCCGCAAGCCTGGCTCCTCCTCGAGTCCGAGTTGCTCCCGGCGCTGCACGGGATTGAGCCCGGCGACGAGCTATTGGTCTTCACTTGGCTCGATCGTGGCGATCGCACCGTGCTGCAGACCCATCCCCGCGACGATCCAGCCAACCCGGTGCAGGGGGTCTTCAACACCCGCTCGCCCGACCGGCCCAATCCGATCGGGTTGCATCCGGTCACCGTGGTCGCGATCGAAGGGCCGCGGCTATTGGTCAGCGAGCTCGAGGCGCTCGACGGAACGCCGGTGCTCGACATCAAGCCGGTGCTCTAGGCGCTGCCTACTGGTAGGGCGGTGGCCGCGGGTCGTGACGGTCGTCGACCACGACTTCGCGCCGGGTCTGCCTCCTCCACATCGCCTGCTGGACGAAGCCGAGGATCAGGCCGGCCGCCCCGGCGATCATCAGGATCAGGCCGACGGTGTCGATGCTGACGTGGGCCAGGTGCAGGTTGGTGGCGAAGTAGAGGATCGCGCCGACCGCGATCAGGAAGATCGAGCCGCCGATCGTCATTAGAGCCGTCCCATCAGCAGCAGGATCAGCAGCACGATCGCGATCAGGCCGACGATGCCACCGGCGACGGCGACCTTGAGCAGGACCAGCACGATCGCGATCACGATCAGCAGGCCAACTATCGCTCCAACCATTTGAGCTCCCTCCAGAGGTTCCCCGGAAAACGGGCTGCCACTGAAACGTCCGCGGCGACCCGGTTGTCAGTCGCTACTCGGCAAGGCCCCTGACAACTCAGCTGGCGAGCCGTTTCAACGAACGAGTGGTGGCCCCTACCCTTGAGGAGATGGCAGTCAATGCGCACAGCTCGAGATGAGCAGCTTGCTCTCCGACCAGCGCTTGGTCCAGCGCGCGGCGGGTGGGGAGGAGCGCGCGTTCGCGGCGATCTTCGACCGCTACCACCAGGCGCTCTACCGCTACTGCCTGGCGATTGTCGGCGACTCCCAGGACGCTCAGGACGCGCTGCAGAACACGATGCTGAAGGTGCTGCGGGCGCTGCCCGGCGAGCAGCGGGAGATCAAGCTGAAGCCCTGGCTCTACCGGATCGCCCACAACGAGTCGGTCGAGCTGCTGCGCCGTCGCCGCGACACGCGAGAAGCTCGACGCCGAGCTTGCCGCTTCCGGGCCGGCGCTGGCGGACGAGCTGAGCTCGCGAGAACGCTTGCGGCAACTGCTCTCCGACCTCGACGAGCTGCCCGAGCGCCAGCGCGGCGCCCTGGTGATGCGCGAGCTCGCCGGCCTCGACTTCGATGGCATCGCGGCGGCGCTCGATACCTCGCCCGCGGTCGCGCGTCAGACTCTCTACGAGGCGCGCCTCAGCCTGCACCAGATGGATGAGGGGCGGGGGATGGACTGCGCACAGGTGACCAAGGCGCTCTCCGACGGCGACGGCCGCGTTGCCCGCCGTCGCGATATCCGCGCCCACCTGCGCGCCTGCCCCGATTGCCGCCGCTTCGGCGATGAGATCAAGGGTCGTAGGCAGGACTTCGCTTCACTTGCACCGCTGCCAGCAGCTCTTGCCGGCGGGTTGCTGCACGGTCTGCTCGGCGGCGGCGCGGCCGGGGGCGCCGGTGGCGGCGCCGCGGCTGGCGGTGGCAGCGCCGCGGCGGGGACGGCGCTGGCCGGTGGGGCGGCGAAGACGCTTGGCTCCTCGGCGGCACTGAAAGGCGCGGCGGCGATCCTCGCCGCGGCGGCGATCGGCACCGGCGCGGCCGAGCGCGGCGGCCTGATCGACCTTGGCCTGCAGGGTGACGGCGGCTCGAAAACGACGCCGGCGCAGCGCCCCGCCGAGGCGGCGCCGGCGGCATCGGCGGAGAGCCAGGCGGCCGCCTCGCCGAGCGGATCCAGCGCGAGCCAGACGTCTCGGCTTGCTCCGGGCAAGAAGGCGAAGCAAAAGCAAGACGCTCAGGGTGGTGCGGCCACCGGAACGATCGCCGGCAAGGAAGCAGGCGCGGAAGCGACCCAGCCTGCCGCATCGCAAGCCGAAGCCACGACTCATCCACACGGCAAGGGACACGAAAAGCAGCACCCTGCCGCCGCCGCGCACGGGCAACAGACGGCGGCCGCCCATAAAAACACCGGCCATGGGGCTGGTGGCGGTCGCGAACACCCTGCTCATCCAGCAAAGCCGTCCCATCCGGCGAAGCCATCTCACCCGCCGCACCCTGCGAAGCCAGACGTCAGCAAGGAAAAGGCGACGCCAAAGAGCAGCGCTCCCGCCTCGGAAGCCGGCTCCGAAAGGAGTGCCGCGGCCCAGGGTGCCGGTGGCGAAGAGGTCCCGGCGCAGCCTGAACCCGGCAAGAAGCCCTGAATCGACCGCTCGCGACAAGGGCCTGACGGCCACCGCCCGCCGGCGTTGCAAGGGGCAGATGTCCAACAAATGCCCTGTCGGGCGCATCAACGAGGAGGCGTGATGAAGCTTCAGACGAAGGTCGCGGCAACGCTCGCGGCGCTAGTCCTTGCGGCGGTTCCGGCCACGGTTCTGGCCAACCCGCCCGCCGGTCATGGCAACGGGAACGGGAACGGCAACGGCCCCAACTACAACCCCGCTCCCGAAACGCCGCCGACACCCGGGCCAGATGCCGGCCTGCCGGAGAAGGCGAAGGCCTACGGCGTCTACTGCAAGGACCAGAGCAAGAAACACGTCGCCGGCGAGAAGGGCACCCCGTTCAGCCAGTGCGTGACCGCGATGGCGAAAGCGGCCAACAACGAGAAGGTCGCCCCGGGCAAAGCGTGCAAGGGGATGAGTCGAAAGCACGTCAAAGGTCAAAAGGGGACCGAGTTCTCGCGTTGCGTCAAAGGCATCGCGAAGCTGCGAAAAGATCAGCAGGTCTGATTGAGGGGGACGCCTACGCCGCGACGCCTGCGCCGCCGAAGTGCGAGCGCAGGCGCTTGTGGCGGTGGCGGAAGAACCAGGCGATGACCGGGCGCAGCGGGCGGGCTGGAAGGCCGAGTCGAGGCTCCCAACACACGCGGTCGGTGACCAGGCAGCCCTCCGCGGTCGGCTCGAGGGTGCGTTCGTGTTCCCAGGAGCGCTGGCTCAGCATCCTCGAGCGCTCGAGGAAGCCATGGCCGGGCTCGAGTCGGGCCAAGCAGACGTCGTCGTAGTCGAAGGGCAGCAGGCCGAAGAGCAGGATCCAGCTGCGGCCGATCGGCACACCGATCTCGACGCTCTCCGGGTCGAGCTGCTCGACGCCCGGCGGCAGTGTCATGCGCAGGTAGGGGCGCATCTCGTCGTTGATCCCCTCGGGGCTGATGACCCGGTCCCAGATCTCGGCGGGAGGGGCGTTGAGCCGAGAGGAAACCGAGATCTCCGCTGTGCGGGTCTTTGCCGTACTCATGCCATGAGCCTAGAGCCGAAGGGCGAATGCCGAGTCGCTAGGGTCGGATGGGGATGAGGACGGCCGTGATCACAGGCGCTTCCAGCGGCATCGGCGCGGCGACCGCGCGTGCCCTGGCCGGCGAGGGCTACCGCACCGTGCTCGGCGCCCGCCGCCTCGACCGGCTCGAGGCGCTGGCGGCCGAGATCGGCGGCGAGGCGATCGCGCTCGACGTCACCGACCCGGACTCCGTGCGGGCCTTCGCCGCCGCCCTCGACAGCTGCGACGTGCTCGTCAACAACGCTGGCGGCGCGCTCGGTCTCGACTCGATCGAGGCGGCCGACGAAGACAAGTGGCTGGGGATGTACGAATCGAACGTGCTGGGGCAGATGCGGATGACGCGGGCGTTGTTGCCGCGGCTAATCGAGTCCGGCGACGGCCATGTCGTCGGCATCACCAGCATCGCCGCGATCGAGCCTTACGTCGGCGGCGCCGGCTACAACGCCGCCAAGCACGCCCAGCGGGCGATGCTGCGGGTGCTGCGCCAGGAGCTGCTCGGCCAGCCGGTGCGGGTGACCGAGGTCGCGCCCGGCATGGTCGAGACCGAGTTCTCGCTCGTTCGCTTCGACGGCGACGAGGCGGCGGCGGCCAAGGTCTACGAGGGCATGCGGCCGCTGAGCGCCGAGGACGTCGCCGAGTGCATCCGCTGGGCCCTCGCCCAGCCGCCCCACGTCAACATCGACGAGATCATCGTCCGCCCGCGCGACCAGGCGACCGCGACCAGCGTGCACCGGCGCTGACCGCGAACCGCATCAACTTCTCCACCTGCCGGGAGGACAAGTTGATGCAGCTCGCTTAGTCGGCGGTTGGGGCGAGGTAGTCCTCGGGCTCCTCGACCACGGTGTTGATCAGCTCGCCGATCCGCTCGATCTCGACCCGCACCGTGTCGCCGACGTGGAGCACGTTCTCGCGGATCGGCTTGCGGCCGATGCCGACGCCGGCCGGGGTGCCGGTGGCGATCACGTCGCCGGGCTCGAGGGTGAAGGCTTCGGAGAGGTGGGAGACCTGCTGGAAGCAGTCGAAGACCATCTCGGCGGTGCTGGCGTCCTGGCGCAGCTCCTCGTTGACGTAACAGCGCACGCGCAGGTCTTGGGGGTCGCCGACCTCCTCCGGCGTCACCAGCCAGGGCCCGAGCGGCCCGTGCGTGTCGAAGGACTTGCCGATCGTCATCGTCTGCGCCCGCCCCTGCCAGTCGCGCACGCTGAGGTCGTTGGCGCAGGTGTAGCCGGCAATCACCTCGTGGGCGAGCTCGACCGGCACGTGGCGGCAGCGCCGCCCGATCACTATCGCCAGCTCGGCCTCGTAGTCGAGCAGGGTCGAGACCTTGGGCATGTGCACCTCGGCCCCAGGCCCGGTCACGCAGGTCACCTGCTTGTTGAAGAAGACCGGCCATTCGGGCGCCTCCATCCCCATCTCGGCGATGTGGTCGGCGTAGTTGAGCGCGATCGCCAGGTACTTGCGCGGCGCGGCGGGGGCGAGCAGCTGAATCTCGGCGAGCGGTAGGCGCGGCGCGTCGCCCACCAGCTCCTCGAGGCCGTCCCGGCCCAGCTTGGCGAGCGCCGCCGCGGGTTCGTTGGGAACGTCCGCCGCCGAGAGATCGACGACCTCGTCGCCCTCGACGATCCCCAATGCAGAACCCCCGGCCGCGGTAGCGAACTGGCACGCCTTCATCGCACCGGACTCTCCCATACGTCCGCTGAGTTCGTCTTTTGTCCCGCTATGCGGAACTAAACACAAACTCAGCCCTCCGGGTCAGTCGTTGAGCTCACCTACGCAGCTCCACCACCCGGCGCTCGATCTCGTCGCGGGTGGCGCGGACTTGCTCGATCGGCCGGCCCTTGGGGTCCTCGAGCTCCCAGTCGAGGTAGCGCTTGCCCGGGATGTAGGGGCACTTGTCGCCGCAGCCCATCGTCACCACGACGTCGGCCCGCTCGGCGTCAGCGGTGGTCAGCTTGTGGGGAACGCGGTCAGCGAGGTCGATGCCGAGCTCGTCCATCGCCTCGACCACCTCGGGGTGGACTCGCTCGCCCGGCTCGGTGCCGGCCGATCGCGCCTCGTGCCGCCCGCCCGCGGCCCGCTCGAAGAGAGCCTCACTCATCTGCGAACGCCCGGCGTTGTGCAGGCAAACGAAGAGGACGCGGGCCATCACCCAACCTCCCCAGTCGACGGGCCTGAAAGTCGCGAAATAGTTGGTTTTGAGTCCCGTCGGCGGGGGGTTGGGGTGCCGCGGACCAGTTGGTAGGCGAGGGCGCCGAGGGCGGCGCCGGCGATCGGGGCGGCGATGTAGATCCAGAGGTCGTGCAGCTCGCCGGAGACGAGGGCGGGGCCGATCGAGCGCGCCGGGTTCATCGAGGCGCCGGTGATCGGGCCGCCGAAGAGGGCGTCGAGGCCGACCGCGCCGCCGATCGCGATCGCGGCGCCGGCGCCGACCGCGCGGGTGTCGGTGGCGACGGCCATGATCGTGAACATCAGCAGGGCGCTGAGCACCGCCTCGTAGACGAGGGCGCTGCCGGTGCCGACCGAGGGCAGCGTCGTGCCCAGCGCTGCCGGCTGGCTGGGCCAGACGGCGAGCAGCAAAAGGGCCGCGGCGATCGCTCCGAGCAGCTGGGCGCCGATGTAGGCGAGCGCCTCGCGGCGGGGGAAGTGGCGGGTGAGGGCGAAGGCGAGGGTGACCGCCGGGTTGAGGTGGGCGCCGGAGAGGTGGCCGGTCGCGTAGACCATCGCCATGATCACCAGGCCGAAGACGAGCGAGACCCCGACCGCGCCGAGCGCCCCGGAGTGGACGGTGTCGGTGACGATCGCGCCACAGCCGGCGAAGACGAGGGCGAAGGCGCCGAAAGCCTCTGCCGCGGCGCGCCGTGGCAATCCGGGCCGCTCGCTCACTGGGCGAAGACCTCGCGCACCGCGTCGAGCGCGCCCGGCACGAGGCTGAAGTAGCTGTAGGTGCCGCGCGTCTCGCGGGCGATCACGCCGGCCTCGAGCAGCAGCTTGAGGTGGTAGCTGACCGTGCCCTGGGAGAGACCGAGCAGGGGCTGGATCTCGCAGACGCAGACCGCCTCGCCATCGGCCCGCAGCAGCAGGTTGACGATTCGCAGCCGGTGCCGGTCGGCCAGTGCCTTCAGCACCGCCTCGAGCTCGACCGCGCGCTGCTCCGAGAGCGAGGACCCCGCTAGGGGCGTGCAGCAGGAGATCACGGGGAGCTCGGCTACGGCCACGGCCGCAGCCTAGATCATTCATTGATGAACTTCAATGAAGTTCGCAACTACGATGCGCCGGTGCAGACCAGGGGATTTGCCGTTCGGCGGGTGCTTGCGATCTACGCCGGCGGTGTGCTCGGCGCGCTCGCCCGCGTCGGCCTCGCCGAGGCGACCCCGCACGCTCCCGGCGGCTGGCCCTGGGGGACCTTCGCGGTCAACATGGTCGGCGCGCTGGCACTCGGCTACTTCTTCGCCCGCCTCAGCGACCACCCGGAGGACAGCCTCGCCCACCCGTTCCTCACCACGGGCATCTGCGGCACGCTGACCACCTTCTCGACCCTGCAGCTGGAGCTGTTCGAAATGGTCGACGGCGGGCATTTGGGGCGGGCTGCCGCCTACATCGGCATCACCCTGGTTGTGGGATTCCTCTGCGTCCGCGCTGGGATCGCGCTCGAGCGCCGGCCGCGGGTGGCGGAGTGAGCGCGGCGGGCTGGGTTGCGGTCGCCCTGCTCGGCGGCGCCGCGGCCGCCGCGCGCTTCCTGATCGACTCGGCAGTCACCGCTCGCAGCGATCACCCATTTCCGCTCGGCATCCTCGCGGTCAACCTCGCCGGCACCCTCGTGCTCGGCCTCGTCGCCGGCGCCGCGCTCGAAGGCGAGGCGCTGGTGATCGTCGCCGGCGGCGGCATCGGTTCCTTCACCACCTTCTCCACCTGGATGCTGGACTCGCACCGCCTCGCCGAGGCCGGCCACACACATCTCGTCTGGCTCAACCTCGGCCTCTCCCTGGTTGTCGGCTTCGCCGCGATCGTCGCCGGTCACTGGCTCGGCTCGGTGCTCTGAAGGCCGCGCACCCGCGTTGCAATACCCCTGCAAAGTGGGGAGAAAGTGTGACGTCACATGGCCGTCCGCAGCTGTCACTACTTTGGATTCAGATGGAACAGCAAGCCCTCACCGACACACTTATCGCGGCCAGGGTGCCGCTCGCCGAACTGCAGGATGGGCAGCGCGTGGGCAGCGTCTACGCGGTTCGCCAGCGTGAGCTGCGGCGCAAGAAAAACGGTGAGCCGTGGCTGCGTCTCGTCCTCGGTGACGCCAGCGGCAGCGCCGAGGCGGTCGCCTGGGAGGACGCCGAGCAGCTCTACGCGTTCGCCGCGCCCGGTACCCCCGTTCACGTCAGCGGCGTCTTCGAGATGAGCGAGCGCTGGGGGGCGAAGGTCAAGCTCAGCGGTTTGCGCGAGGCAGCGCCGGAGGAGTACCGGGAGGAGGACCTCGCGGTCGAGTCAGAGGTTTCCTTCGAGCTGATGGAGAGCGGCCTGCGCGAGCTCTTGGCGACCGTCCAGGACCACCAGTTGCGCTACCTGCTGGATCGTTTCTTCGGCGAGGACTCGGAGATCTGGGCCCGCTTCCGTGACGCGCCGGCAGCCAAGACCTACCACCAGGCCTACCGCCACGGCCTGCTCGAGCACACCGTCTCGGTTGCCCAGGCGGTCAGCGCCGCGGCCGCCTATTTCCCCGGCATCGATCGCGACGTTGCCGTCACCGGCGCCCTTCTGCACGACATCGGCAAGACCGAGGCCTACAACGACGACCCGCTGGCGATTGACCTCACCGACGCCGGCCGCCTGCAGGGTGAGATCCCGCTCGGCTACTACAAGGTGCGCCGCCAGATCGAGGAGATCCCTAGCTTCGACCCCGCCCTCGCCCAAGCGGTCCTGCACATCATCCTCGCCCACCACGGCTCGCTCGAACACGGCTCGCCGGTGGTGCCGGCGACCCGCGAGGCGGTGCTCGTCCACATGATCGACAACCTCGGCGGTCGCCTCGGCAGCTTCGACCGCCTCGAGCGCCAGCTGCCCGCCGGCGAGTCCTGGTCCGGCTTCGACCGGGCGCTCTCCGGCTCGGCCTACTTCGGCCAGCGCGCCGACGCTGCCTGACGCCGTCAGGCAGCGTCCTCGGTCGCTCGCGTGCAGAGCACGCCACGCTCCCTGCGTTCTTGCCTGACGGCGTCAGGCAGCGGCGGTTTCGCCTGTGCCGAACATAGACTGCTGCGCTCGATGGCTTCTGAGAGGTCAGAGCAGGGGCGCGAGGCCATGCCCGCCGTCGACCCGATCGGCTTTCTCGACAGGGTCGTGGCCCGCTTCGCAGCCTGGTCGCGCCGAGTCGGCGAGACCAAGATCGCCTACGCGGTCCTGGCCCTTGCCTTTGCCATCGCCGCGGTCCTGATTCTCGGCTGGGGCAAGCAGCAGACCTTCGTCAACGACGAGTGGAACTACCTCGTCGTCGTCCGCGGCTGGTCGTTGGAAACCCTGCTCCACCCGCAGAACGGCCACCTGATCCTGGTGCCGTTGCTGATCTACAAGGCGATGTTCGCCAGTGTCGGCGCCGACTCCCACGTGCCCTACCAGGCGATGACGGTGGTCCTCCACCTGACCGTCGCGACACTCTTCTTCTGTCTCGTCCGCTCCCGCCTGCCGCTGGCGGTGGCGGTGGCCCTGACCGTGCTCGTCGCCTTCTTCGGGGCCGGTTGGGACACCGTGATGGGCGCCTACGAGATTCCCAACCTGACCGGGATGGCGACCGGCCTGGGGATGCTGCTGGCGCTGGAGCGGCGCACGCCGGCGGGGAACGTCGCGGCCTGTCTCCTGCTGGCGCTCTGCCTCGCTTCCTTCAGCGTCGGCATCGCCTTTGCCCTCGGCGCTCTGTTCGCGATCTGGCTCGGCGGCCGAGCCGAGTGGCGGCGCGCCTGGGTCGTGCTCGTTCCCGCTGCCCTCTACGTCGTCTGGTTCATCTGGGCGCGCAAGTTCGGCCAGTCCGAGGCGACGGCGGAAGCGGCGAGCAGCCTCTTCAGCGGCATGGCCGACCAGCTGGCCGCCCTCTGCGCGGCGATCACCGGCCTCTTCCGGGTGTCGGGCAGCGCCGAACTGGCCGACCTGATCCAGGTCCGACCGGAGTGGGGATACCCGCTGGCGCTGCTGCTCGGCGGCCTCGTCGTCCTCCACCTGCGCCGGGCGCCGCGCTCGATCCGCTTCTGGATGGTCGCCGCGACGCTGGTCGTCTACCTGGCCCTGGTCGCGGTCGGGCTCAGTCCGGCCCGCGCTCCCAACGCCAGCCGCTACGTCTACATGGGCGGGCTGTTGACCCTGTTGCTCGTCGCCGAGCTCGGCCGCGACATCCGCTGGTCGAGCACCGTCGGCCTGGTCGCCACCGTCTTCTTCGCCCTGGCCTTGATGGCCAACGTCGCCGAGCTGCGGGTCGGCGGCCACCTCTTTGCCGCCGAGGGCGACACCAACCGGGCGACCTTGGCGGCGCTCGAGCTGAGCAGGGAACGGGTGGACCCAGACCTGCCGGTCGAGGACGCCTCGACCACCCACTCGCACCCGGACATGCTCTTCCCCGCCTCGGCCTACTTCGAAGCCGCTGCCGATTTCGGTTCGCCTGCCTACAGCCTCGACCAGCTGGCGGCGGCCGGAGAGCAGGCGCGCGAAGCGGCCGACCAGGAGCTGGTCAGGGCGCTGGCGATCTCATCTCAGCGCCTGGTTGGCCCCTTGCGCCGCAGCGGCGAGGCGCCGCAGCTGCTCGCCGCGAGCGCCGGCAGCGCCACGCCCGTCGGCGCCTGCTTGGCGCTGAGGCCGGCGGCCGGTCAAGCGGCGTCGTTCCAGCTCGAGCTGCCGCCGGGAGGATTTGCCTACCGCGCCCCAAGCGATGCGGAGCTGGAACTGGCCCTCGCCCGTTTCGCCACAGCGTTCTCGACCACCCTGCCGCTACCCGCCGGCCCCGGCGTGGTGCGGATCCCGGGCGACGCCAGCCCAGTGCCCTGGCGCGCCGAACTGCGAACCGATTCGAGGACGATTGCCTGCCCAAGCTGAGAAAGTGAAGCGAGTGCTGCTCTCGACCCCCCTGCTCGGGGTCGTGATTGCCCTCTTCACCTGGCCGAATGGCGGCATCGGCCCGACCGCCGGGCTCGACCCCTCCTGGGTCGCCGGCCTCTACATGGCCGGCGAGCGGGGGATGGACGCCGGCACCCAGGTCGTCTTCACCTACGGCCCGCTGGGCTTCCTCGGGCTGCCCAACCTGTTCGAGATCTGGCCGGGGCGGATTGCCTTCTTCTGGTCCTCGCTGGTCCAGATCGCGCTATGCACGGGCCTGCTCTGGGGCTCGCGCCGCGCCTTCGGGCTGATCCCGGCGCTGCTGATCACGCTGTTCGCCGCCGCGGTCCCCACCGCCGACCCGATCCTGATCGCCGCCACGGTGCTCTGCGCCGCGGCGCTGCTCGGCGAGTGGAGCCTGCGCTGGCGCCTCTGGCTGGCGGTCGGCATCGGCGCCCTCGGCGGCATGCAGCTGCTCGGCTCGCTGCGCGCCGGCCCAACCCTGCTGGCGATGGGGTTCGCGACGCTGCTCGGCCTGCCCGACCGCCGCCGCACCTACCCGGCTTTCTTCGGCGCCGCCGTCCTCTCTTTCTTCCTCTTCTGGTTCGTCACCGGGCAGGGCCTCTCCAACCTCGGCGACTACTTCCTCAACACGGCCGAAGTCGTCAGCGGCTACTCGGCCTCGATGGTCTTCTACGAGCCCGATCGCTGGTGGCAGACGCCGGCCTTCATCGTCGGCCTCGCCGCGATTGCCGGCCTCTGCCTCGCCGCCGTCTGGCGCCGCGACAACATGCGCCGGCTCGGCTTCGTGCTGATGGTCGCCGCCGTCACCTTCCTCATGTTCAAGCACGCCGTCGTGCGCGAATCGCCGGGCAGCACCGGCGTCTTCATGGGGGCGCTGCTCGGCATCAGCCTCGCCCTGGTCCCCTATGTGCGGCGGACGCTCGCGATCGCCGCCGTCGCGGTCCTGATCGCCTTCACCTACATCGCCAACCACGACCACATCGACCTCACGCTCGACTACGGGCAGCGCGCCAGGAACTACCGCGACCAGCTGACAGAGATGGCGATCCCGGGCCGGGCCGAGAAGGGCCGCCAACTGGGGATCGAAACGATGCAGGCGACCTACAAGCTCAGCCCCGCCCAGCTGGCGGTGCTGCGCTCGGGGACGGTGCACGTCGCCCCCTGGGAGGCCGGCGTGGTCTGGGCCTATGACCTCGACTGGGACCCGCTGCCGGTCTTCCAGCAGTACTCGGCCTACACCAAGCGCCTCGACGAGCTCAACGCGGCAAAGCTCGAATCGACCACCGCGCCGGACCACATCCTCTGGCAGAACACGACGATCTTCGACCCCAACTCGATCAACTACCCGGGGGCGATCGACGCCCGCTGGCCGGCCTTCGAGTCACCGAAACAGATGGTGCAGATGTTCTGCCGCTACCAGGCGCTGAGCTGGAACGAGGAATGGGCGGTCCTGCGCCACGGCCCCGATCGCTGCGGTCGCGAGCGGCCCCTGCGCACGGTCGAGACCGGCAACGGCGAATCGGTCCCGCTGCCGCGGGTGCGGCGTAACGAGGCGCTGCTGGTGCGGGTCGACGGGCTCGCCGTCGAGGGCATCGAAAAAGTGCGGACGATGCTGCTCCACGCCCAGAACCGCCACGTGATCTTCCAGGCCAACCTCTGGAACATCGTCGGCGACACCGCCGACGACGGCCTGCTCCTGCGGGTGCCCCGCTGGGCCGACTATCCAGGCAAGTTCGCGCTGGACAGCGGCTCGCCGACGATCGGCTTCGAGCGCATCGGCGGCTTCCTCACCGGCGTCGACGACTCGACCAAGCTCACCCTCCACTTCTACGCGATGCCGCTCGACGCCCCCGCGATCGCGCCGCGCGTCGCGGCTGCTCAGAAGCGCCGCGTGCAGCGTTCGATCCGGTGAACGTTGCCCTCGGCCCGCTGGATGCAGTGGACCAGTTTCTTGCGCTGTCCGCCGGGGCCGGTCACCTCGAATGAGCGGTGAACCTCGCGTTTGATTTCGGTGCTCATCCCTTCCAGCGACTTGCCGATCTGGTCAAGACCGGTCGAGTGGACCACCTCGGTGGTCGTGTCGAGAACCGGCTTGAGGATGAAGAGGTAGACGAGAAAAAGGATGCCGGCGGTGACCGCAAGCCGGATAATGCCCGAAGTTACGTTGCCGAAGAGGTTGCGCAGGAGGTCCATGGGACGGGCCGCACACTATCCTGCGAACCGTGGCAAAGGACACCGAGAAGCTGATCCGTCAGCTCTCGCTGATCTCGTTCCTGATGGCTCAGGGGAGGCCGGTTTCGGCGCTCGAGATCAAGCGCGAGGTTGAGGGCTACAGCGACATGAACGACGACGCCTTCGCGCGGCGCTTCTACGCGGACCGGGCCGAGCTCGAGAGCCTCGGCATCGAGCTCGGGGTGGAGAAGCCGGGCGAGGGCTTTTTCGAGGCCGAGCTCTACTCGCTGCCGCCGGAGAACTTCTACCTCGACGCGATCAAGTTCTCCGACGACGAGCTGGCGGCGATGAGCACGGCGCTGATGCTGCTCTCCGAAGGCGAATTCGCCTACGCCGAGCCGCTGCGCCTCGCCCTGCAGCAGGTCGCCTGGGGCCACCCCAATCCGCTCAAGGAGGGCGAGCGGGCGCCGGTCGAGATGGCGATGACCGCCTCGGCGGGGGGGCGCGAGCTCTCCCAGCGCCTCTCCAAGATCGAGACCGCGATCTCGCGCCGCAAGACGGTCGAGTTCACCTACTACACGATGGAGCGCGACGAGACCGAGAAGCGCAAAGTCGACCCCTTCCACCTGGTCTTCCGCGGCGGCCAGTTCTACTTGATCGGCCACGCTCACGAGCGCGAGGCGGTGCGGGTCTTCCGCCTCTCGCGGATCCAGGGCAAGGTCGGCTACGCCTCCAAGGCCGAGCATGATTTCTCGCCGCCGGAGAACTTCGACCGCCGCGATTACGGCCAGCGCGCCGACTGGCAGCTGGGCGAGACCCGCGGCAAGGCGCAGATCTTCGTCCGCGATCGCATTGCCTGGTTGATCGAGCGCGACTTCGGCGCCTACGGCGAGCTGCGCCCGGCGAAGAAGGCCGATGGCGCGCCGGGCAAAGGCTCGGTCTTCGAGACCGATTACGCCTCGCCCCGCGAGCTGATCGCCTGGGTGCTGCGCTGGCGCCAGAACGCCCAGGTGCTCGGGCCCGACGAGCTGCGCGAGGAGGCGGAGAGCCGCCTCGGGCTGCTGCACGAGCGTCACCGCAACGGCTTCGAGCAAGCTGAGATCGTCGACCGGCCGCTGCGCGAGGCGCCGCGCCGGGCTCGCTCCAACGGCCGCGGCGAGGCGGCGATCCGGCCCGAGCGCTTCGCTCGCCTGGTCACCCTCGCCGGCCTGCTGATCGAATCGGCCAAGGGCGAGGAGCGGTTGCGCCTCAGCGAGCTGCGCCAGCGGCTCGAACTGACCGACGAGGAGCTGCGCGAGGACATCGACCTGCTCAACGTCGTCAACTTCGGCGGCGGCACCTACGTGCTCTACGCCGAAATCCTGGGCGATGAGATCGAGGTCGACTCCGAGCCCTACGGCGACAACTTCGCTCGCCCGGCGCGGTTGCTGCCGCTCGAGGCCAAGGCGCTGGTCGCGGCGATCGACCTGTTCGGCGATCACCTGCCCCAGGGCGGCCTGCAGAGCGCCCGCACCAAGATCATCGCGGCGCTCGGCCACGACCCCTCCGAGGAGGGCCTCGAGATCGCCTCCAGCAGCGGCGGCGACGCCGAGGTGGCCCGCGTCGTCAATGAGGCGATCGGCGGCAGTCGCGTGCTCGAGCTGCAGTACTACAAGGAGAACGAGGACCAGTTCACCAAACGCGCGGTTGAGCCCTACCGCCTCGAGAACGGCAAAGAGGGCTGGTACGTCGAGTGCTACGACCTGACCAAAGACGGCGTCCGCCACTTCAAGCTCGACCGGATCAAGGAGGCGACGCTCTCCGCCGACAGCTTCGAGCCGCGCCCGGAGGTCGAGGAGCTCGCCGGGGTGGAGGGCTGGATGACCCACGGCGAGGTGCCGACTGCCCACGTCGCCCGCGTCTGGGTCTCGCCCGAGCGGGCCCGTTGGCTGCGCGAGGAGCGCACCGTGGTCGAGGAGCTTGCCGACGGTGCCGTCGTGGTCGAGCTGCCCTACGCTGGCACCTCCTGGCTCGTTCGCGAGATCCTGCGCGGCGCCGGCGACCTCGTCGTGCTCGAGCCCGAGGACGCCCGCGAGGCGATCGCCAAAGAGGTCGCGGCGAGCGCTGCCCTGGCGTGACCCACGCCCCCGGCCACGAGGAGATTCTCAGGATCGTCGCGCCCAATCCGGGGCCGATGACGCTGGAGGGGACGAACACCTACCTGTACGGCGCCGATCCCTGTGCGGTGATCGATCCGGGGCCCGACGACGAGGGTCACCTGGATGCGGTGCTCACCGCGGCCGGGGAGCGCGGCGGCGTTGGCTCGATCGTCCTCACCCACGGCCACGGCGACCACGCCGACGGCGCCGGGGCGCTGGCCAGAGCGGTTGTTGACAGGCGAGCGCTGGAAGCTGGCGGCGCGGCCTGGAAGCCCGAGGTGATCCTGCCCGGCGACGGTGACGAGCACGCCGGCCTGCGCGCGATCGCGACCCCCGGCCACGCGCCCGACCACGTCTGTCTGATGACCGGCGACGGGGTCTGCTTCAGCGGCGACCTCGTGCTCGGCACGGGCTCGACCTTCGTGCCCCCCGACGGTGGTTCGCTCACCGCATATATGGACTCGCTGCGGCGCATGCAGACCGAGGAGATCGAGCTGATCTGCCCCGGCCATGGGCCGTGGATCACCGACCCCGCGGCAAAGCTTGCCGAGTACGTCGAGCACCGCGAGATGCGCGAGCGCCGCCTGCTGGCCGCCCTAGAGCGCGGCCAGCGCTCCCGCAATGCCCTCCTTGCCGAGGCCTGGAGCGACGTCCCCTCCGAGCTCCGCCCAGCGGCGGAGATGGTCATGCAGGCCCACCTCGACAAGCTCGCCGCCGAAGGCCGCCTCTCCGTGGACCTCAGACCCTGACGGGCCCTCTGCGCTTCCGGTGCGCCTTATGTGGCTGTGGACCACATAAGGCGCACCGGAACGGTGGTTCGGCCTGGCTGGGCAGCCAGTAGTCTTGTTCGATGGCACGCGGGGGCGCAGCGCGGACGGGGTTGGCGGTTGGCTTGGCCGGGACCGGGCTCGCCGCTGTCACGGCTGCGACCGCCTGGCACTGGTTGGCGCGGCGACCGCTGCCGAAGCAGAAGGGGACGATCTCGCTCGCCGGGTTGGACGGGCCGGTCAGCGTCCGGCGCGATCGCTGGGGCGTGCCGCACGTCGCCGCCGACGACGCGCGCGACCTCTGGTTCGCCGAGGGCTTCTGCCACGGCCAGGACCGGCTCTGGCAGCTCGACTTCTACCGCCGCGTCGTCTGTGGTCGCGTCTCGGAGATGGCCGGCCCCGAGGGCCTGCCGATCGACCGTTTGATGCGCACGCTGGGGATCCGCCGCACGGCTGAGCGCGAGGCGGCCAACCTCGACCCCGAGCTGGAGGCGCTGCTCGAGCGCTTCTGCGAGGGCGTCAACGCGGCCGCCGCCGACGCCAAGGCGATGCCCTTCGAGATGCAGCTTCTGCGGCTCGAGTGGAAACCGTGGCGCCCGGTCGACATCCTCAGCCTCGGCAAGCTGCTCGCCTTCGGCCTCTCGACCAACTGGGAGCGGGAGCTGCTGCGGGCCGACATGGTGCGCGCCCTGGGCGATGAGCTGGCGGCCAAGCTCGACCCCGGTTACCCCGCCGAGAACCCGGTCGTCACCCAGGCAGCCTGGTCCGGAAATGGTCTGGCGATGGTCGAGCAGATCGACGCCGTGCGGCGCTCGATCGGCCTCGCCGCCGAGGCCAGCGGCTCCAACAACTGGGCGGTCTCGGGCAAGCTCAGCGCCAGCGGCTCACCGGTGATCGCCGGCGACCCCCACCTGCCCCCGAGCATGCCGGGCATCTGGTACCAGGTCGGCCTCACGCTCGGCGACCGTTTCGTCCGCGGCGCCTCGCTGCCGGGCATGCCCGGCGTCTACATGGGCCAGAACAACGACGTCTGCTGGACCTTCACCAACGTCATGGCCGACGTCGAGGACCTCTTCATCGAGCGGCTCGACGGCGATCGCTACCTCTTCGAAGACGAGTGGCGGCCGCTCGAAGTCGTGCGCGAGGAGATCCCGGTCAAGGGCCGCGACGCGCCCGAGGTGCTCGACGTGCGGATCACTCACCACGGCCCGATCGTCAACGAGGCGCTCGGCGCCGACGAGGCCGAGCCGCTGGCGCTGCGCTGGCAGACGCTCGACCAGCCGACCGCCTTCCCCGGCATGTTCGACCTGCACGGAATCCGCTCCGGGCCCGAGCTCGTCGCCAGCCTCGCCGGGCACAGCTCGCCCGCCTCGAACCTGATCTGGGCCGACCGTCACGGCTCGATCGGCTACAAGCTGATCGGCCGCCTGCCGCTGCGCAAGGGCGGCTGTCCCGACCTGCCGAAGCCGGGTTGGAGCGGCGAGTTCGAGTGGGAGGGGACGATCCCCTATGAGGAGCTGCCGGAGACGGTCGATCCCGAGAGCGGCTTCCTCGTCACCGCCAACAACCGGATAGTCGGCGACGACTACCCCCACCACATCACCAGCGAGTGGCTCGACGGCTTCCGCGCCGAGCGGATCGAGCAGCTGCTGCGGGCCAGCGACGAGCACGACATCGAGGGCTTCGAGGCGATGCAGTCAGACAACCTCTCGCTGCCGGGCATCGAGGCGGCGCGGCGGCTGAGCCGCCTCAAGCCGCAGGGCCAGCGCGAGCTGAGCGCGCTGGAGCGACTGCGCAGTTGGGACGGCCGGCTCGACCCGGACTCGATCGCCGGCACGATCTACCAGGCCTTCCTGCTGCGCCTGGCGCGCGAGGTCGCGCGGGCCGCGATCGGCGACCGCGACCTCAGCGAGCGCTGGCTCGACCGCGCCGACAACGGCTTCACCCCGCACGTGACCTCGCCCTGGCGCTGGCACTCGCACCTGATGAAGCTCTGGGAGGAGGGCGATGAGGAGCTGATCGGCAGGCCCTGGGACGAGCTCGTGCTGGAGGCGCTGAGCGGCGCGCTCGACGACCTCAGCGAGCGCTTCGGCCCCGACGCCGCCGGCTGGCGCTGGGGGCACGTGCACGAGATGGAGTTCCCGCACCCGCTGGGCGAGGCCAGCCCGCTGCTGCGCCGCTTGCTCAATCGCCGGGTCCGTGCGGGCGGCGCCCAGGAGACGGTCAGCCAGATCGCCTACGACCCCAACGACCCCTACAAAGCCGTCTGGGCACCGAGCTGGCGCATGGTCGCCGAACCGACGGCGCCCGAGCGCTCGCGCTGGCAGATGTTCACCGGCCAGTCCGGCCACCCCGCCAGCCGCCACTACGACGACCTGCAGACCGACTGGCTGCACGGCCGCACCCAGCCGATGGCCGGCGAGGGTCCCTGGCGCAAGCTAAATCTCGTTCCGGCCTGAAGCCAACCGCATCAACTTCTCCACCTGCCAGGCGTAAAAGTTGATGCAGTTCGGGATTTGGGAGGGCCGAATCGATTGTGGGATGCAATTGTTGGACGGGTATGCGCCTGCTTCGTCCAGCCGTCGCGGCTCTTTTGCTGCTCGGTCTCCTCGCCGCGCCGGCGACGGCTAAGACCGTCCACTTCGGTGGGCGCGCCGTCGACGTGCCCTCCCACTGGCCGGTATATCGCCTCGCCGACCATCCGCGGATGTGCGTGCGGCTGGACCGCCAGGCGGTCTACCTGGGCACGCCCGGCGCCAGCCAACGCTGTCCCGCCGAGGCGATCGGGCGCCAGCGGGCGATCCTGGTCGAACCGCGCTCTCGGGTAAGGGCGCGGGCCGCGGCCAGCGCCGTCTCGCCGGCGCCCGTATCTGCGCCGGAAGCCTTCACCGGTCTCGGCTTCGACGCCTGCGCCGCGCCCTCCTCGCGGTCGATGACCTCCTGGGCGGCCTCGCCCTACCGCGGGATCGGCGTCTACATCGGCGGCGGCAATCGCGCCTGCTCGCAGCCCAACCTGACCGCGGACTGGGTCAGCGAACAGGTCGCCGCCGGCTGGCACCTGATCCCGACTTACGTCGGCCTGCAGGCCACGACCAGCGCCTGCAGCAGCTGCGCCAAGCTGAGCTCGAGCCTGACCAAAGCGACGGCGCAGGGCGCCGAAGAGGCCCGCGCCGCGGTCGAAGACGCGGCCGAGATCGGCATGGGCCCCGGCAGCCCGATCTACTTCGACATGGAGGCCTATACCCGCACCTCGAGCGCGACCTCGTCCACGCTCACCTTCCTCTCGGCCTGGACCGAGGAACTGCACGCGCTCGGCTACGTCTCCGGCGTCTACAGCTCCAGCGCCTCCGGGATCGCCGACCTCGGTCGGGCGGCCGGCGGCGAAACCTACACGCTGCCCGACCACGTCTGGACCGCCAACTGGAACGGCCGGCAGGACACGCTCGATCCCTACCTGCCCTCCACCGCTTGGGCTTCGCACCAGCGCATCCACCAGTACCGCGGCGGCCACAACGAGACCTACGGCCTGATCACGCTCAACATCGACAACAACTTCATCGACGGCGCCACCGTCGGCGCCACGGTCGCCGCTCCGGAACTGCCGCCGCTGACGGTCAAGCACGTGCGGCCCGAAGGTGGCACGGTGCGCGTCTGGGTCCGCTGTGGCTGGCCCGAAGGGGAAAGCTGCCCGGGCCAGATCATCCTCCGCACCCACGCGAGGTTGCCGATGCGCGCCCGCCGCGGCGCGCCGACGCGGGTCGTCCGCCTCAACGTCAGCCACCGCACCTTCCGCCTCGCCGGCGGCAAGTCCCACACCTTCCGCATCGCCCTCAACGAGCGCGGCGCGCCGCTGCTGCAGGCGCGCGGCTTGCTCAAGACCCAGCTGCTCGTCGCCATCCCCGACGCGCGCAGCATCCGCTCGGTTCAGCTCAAGCGGGCTCGCTAGCGCCGAGCCATTCCTCGCTGGAGGTGCCGGCGACGGACTCGATCAGCTCGACCAGCGGCGCCGCCGCTTTGTCCGGCGAGCCGGAGTCAAAAGGGGGCTGAGGGTCGTACTCGATGCCCAGCTGCACCGCCTGGGCTACCTCGGGCCCGGCCTCCTGGGCGACCAGGTGGAAGGCCATGTCGATGCCGGCCGAGACCCCGGCGGCGGTGATCGTCTTGCCGTCCTCGACGTAGCGTCCGCCGACTGGGTCGGCGCCGTACTCGCCCAGCTGCCCGAGGAAGGGCCAGTAGGTGGTCGCCCGCTTGCCCTCGAGCAGGCCGGCGGCGCCGAGCACGAGCGCGCCGGTGCATACCGAGGTCGTCCACTTGGATCCGGCATCGATCTCGCGCAGCCAGGAGAGCACGGCTTCGTCCTCGAGCAGCGGTCGGTTGCCTTTCCCGCCGGGGACCAGGACGATGTCCGCCGCGCTGACCTCGTCGAGCGAGTAGTCGGCGCTGAGGCCGAGCGCGCCGCTGTCGGTGCGCACCTGTCCCTTCTCGGGCCCGACGAACTTCACCTCCCAGCCGGGGACCGAGCGCAGCACCTCGTAGGGGCCGATCGCGTCGAGGGCGGTCAGTTTCTCGAAGATGAGGATGGCGATTTGCATGGCTTCAGGTTCGCGCGCGAGGGCGCCCGTGTCGAGTGGCAGGATTGCCAATATCCGCTAGATTCCTGCCATGCATCATCGCGTGGTCGCACTCTGCCTCGACGGCGTGGTCGCCTTTGACCTGGCGGCGCCCGCGCAGGCTTTCTCGGTGGCGGCGACCCCGGAGGGAAGGCCGCACTACGAGTTCTCGACCTGCTCGATCGATGGCTGCGAGCTGGCATCGACGACCGGGTTCGGGGTGGTCCCTCAGGGCGACCTCGCCTTGCTGGCCGATGCCGACACCGTCGTCGTGCCTGCCTACTTCGATGTCTTCTCACCGCCACCGGCGAAGGCAACCGCGGCGTTGCGCGAGGCAGCCGAACGCGGCGCGCGGGTGATCTCGGTCTGCACCGGGGCCTTCGCCCTTGCCCACGCCGGGCTCCTCGATGGGCGCCGGGCGACGACCCACTGGGCCTTTGCCGATGCCCTGGCAGCCGGCTTCCCCACGGTCGACGTCGACTCGGCCGCTCTCTACGTCGACGAGGGAGCGGTGATGACGTCGGCTGGGTTGAGCGCCGGCATCGACCTCTGCCTGCATGTGATCCGCGAGGACTGTGGCGCCGCGGTGGGTGAGCGCGTCGCCCGTCACATGGTCGCCGCGCCACACCGCGAGGGCGGGCAGGCACAGTTCATCGAGCGCCCCCGACCGATCGTGGCCGCTCCCACCGGCTCGCTGGAGGAGACCAGGCGCTGGGCCGCGGAGCGGCTGCACGAGCCGCTCGACGTAGCCACGATGGCGGCCCACGCCGGCGTCAGTCCCCGCACCTTCGCCCGCCGCTTCAGGGAGGAAACCGGCACGACCCCGCTGCAGTGGCTGCTTTCACGACGTGTGCAGGAGGCGCGTCGCCTGCTCGAGGAAACCGACCTGCCAATCGACGCCGTCGCCTGGCAAGCCGGCTTCGGCACCGCTGCCTCGCTGCGCGACCACTTCCGGCGAGCGACGGCGACGACGCCCACCGCCTACCGCCGCTCCTTCACGCCCCTCGCCGCCTGAGGCTCTACGCCCAGGTCGCCTGGGGGAGGTTGGCCAGAATGGTCCGGTCGGCGGTGATCAGTTGCACATCGGCGACGATCGCCTGCGCGGCGATCATCCGGTCGAACGGATCGCGTGTCCAAGCAAGGCTGGCAGCCGCTCGTGTGAGCTCGGCCAGGGAGACGTCGGCTATCTCCAGGTCGATGCTTTGGCGCAAAGCAGCAAGCATCATCGGCGCCGGATCGCGCGCCCGGCCAATCTCGTGCAGGTAGGCCAGCTCCAACTCGACCAGGGGAGAGACCCGTGGCCTGCCTTCGTCGAGCAGAGCGCGGGCGGCAGCCGGAAGCCGCTCCGACATGCCCGCATACAGCCAGAGAGCTACGTGCGTGTCAATTTGGATCAGGGTTCCACTCCGATGACCAATCGATGTGAACTAGCTCGTCCGGATCGCCGACGATTGCCCCCTCGCGCCGGGGCAGGCGGTCCCAGATCGACTGCTTCTCCTTCGGCGCAATCACGAGCGTCTTGCCATTGCGCTCGATCTCCAATGGCTGGCCGGTCTCGAGCACCTCGTCCAGCATTCGGTAGATGTTGGCGCGGAGCTTGGAGGCGGTGGTGGCCATTGCGGTTCCCTCGATAGACGTACGTACGTATTTGGACAGCGACATACGTACGATATCATTCGGGCCAGAGAGCCGCTTTGTTTCTGCTTGTGCCGGCATGGCGGCGAGGCTACAGGCGGCTTTTCGACGCGTGGTGCGCACAGCGCGCGGAAGCACAACGCGCCCCGCGCCCCGATCCGGCAGGCTCCGCGGCGTGAGCCGTCGCGACCAGATCATGCTCAGCGAGCCCGAGCGGCTGGAGCTGCTCGGGCAGGAGCGGATCGCGGTCGTCTCCAGCCTCGGGCCCCGCGGCTGGCCGCACTCGATGCCGATGTGGTTCGTGCCGCGGGCGGGGGAGATCTGGATCTGGACCTACGCGAAATCGCAGAAGGTCCGCAACCTGGAACGCGACCGCCGGGCCACGGTGCTGATCGAGACCGGGCTCGAGTACGGCGAGCTGCGCGGGGTGATGATCGAGGCCGAGGCGGAGATCCACCGCGATGGTGAGACCGTGCTCGGCTTCGCCGAGGAGCTGACGCTGCGCTACGCGGAGGGCATTTCTACCGTCGAGGGCGATGCCAGGGCCGCCCTCGAGGCGCAGGCCCCAAAGCGCGTAGCAATCCGCTTCGAGCCAGTGCGAACGGCGAGTTGGGATCACCGCAAGCTGGGCGGAACGTACTGACCGTTAACGGGACGGCGCTACCGACGTCGTCTCCGCGTGTTAGGAAGTGATCTGCACGCGCACCGTTGTTGCCCCCGCACCGAGTTGAGACCCGCAAAGACCACCCTTCTCCTGCTGGCGCTCGCCGCCGCCCTGCTCGCGCCTGCCACCGCGCAGGCGCTGCCGCGCGACTTCTTCGGGATCGCGCCGCAGACCGCGCTGACCAACACCGACGCCTCCTACATGAAGGCCGGCGGGATCGGCAGCGTGCGCTGGCCGCTCAACTGGGCGCTGATCCAGCCGAAGGCGAAGGGGGGCTATGACTGGAGCAGCGTCGATCCAGCACTCGAGGTGGCGGCCCGCCGCGGCCTCGAGTTCCTGCCTTTTATCTACGGCACGCCCCACTGGCTGGCCAACAAGGAAACCACCCTGCCACTCGACAGCGGCCGCGCTCGCCGGGCCTGGCTCGCCTTTGTCGATGCCGCGGTCGAGCGCTACGGCCCCGGCGGCGAGTTCTGGAACGAGCACGCACCCAGCCAGGCCGCGATCAACTACGTGCCGGCGATCCCGCGCCCGACCCCGATTCGCACCTGGCAGGTCTGGAACGAGGCGAACTTCTTCTACTTCGCCTACCCGGTCTCGCCGAGCCGCTACGCGCGTCTGCTGAAGCTGACTTACAACCGGCTCAAGGCCGATGACCCGACCGCCAAGGTCCTGCTCTCCGGCCTCTTCGGCGATCCCGACGAGAACGGCAAGCGCGGCATGGACGCGTCGAAGTTCCTCGACGCCGTCTACCGCGTGCCGGGCATCAAGCACTACTTCGATGGGGTTGCCTTGCACCCCTACGCCTTCCACGTCGACGACCTCGAAGAACTGACCGAAGAACTGCGCGAAGTCGTGATCGACAACCACGATCGCGCGACCGGGCTCTACATCACGGAGATGGGATGGGGCTCCCAGAACGACCCCAACGTCGTCGCCTTCGAGCAGGGCATCCAGGGCCAGGCGCGCGAACTGCGCAAGTCCTACGGCTACCTGATCGCCAACCGCCGCCAGCTCAATCTCAAGGGCACCTACTGGTACTCGTGGAAGGACAACCCCGAATACACGGCCTGTAGCTTCTGCGACTCGGTCGGTCTCTTCCACGCCGGCAAGGGCTTCAAGCCGAAGCCGGCCTGGCGCTCCTTCATCGCCCTCAGCGGCGGCCGCGCGCGGCCCTAGCGCTGCAGCGAAGCCCGGGGCCTCTGGTCAACTGACTAAGGTGCCTCGGCCTTGGCGCGAACCGAGACGTCATCCACCGCTGCCCTGCGCGAGAAGGCGGGAGAGCGTTCCGTCCAGCTCCGGCGTCTGGGTGCGTCCCTGGCCGGAGATGTTCAACGCGGGCTGAAGGGCCGCGAGCTGCCGGCCTGGGCGATCGGCATCGTCGTCGCCCTGCTCGCTTGGCGACTCAGCTTCGAGCTGCCCGCGGTGGGCGTCGACCCGAGCTGGTCGGCCGGCCTCTACATGGCTGCCGAACAGGGTCGCGACTTCGGCTCGGAAATCGTCTTCGGCTACGGCCCACTCGGCTTCATGGCCATCCCGAGGCTCTGGAACGGTGACCTCGCCGCGCTCGCCTTTGTCTATGGCGCCGCGATCAGGCTCGCCTTCAGCTGCACCCTGGTTTGGATCCTCAGCCGCGGCCTCGGCAAGCTCGCGGCGGCGGCGATCGCCTTTGTCTTTCTCGCCACCGCTCCCAGCCTCGAGCAGCTCCCGATCGTGCTCGCGGTCGCCTGGGCACTGGTCGCGCTGCGCGATGGCCGACCGCCGTTTGCGCTCAGCATGCTCGTCTACGGGGGGGCTTTTTTCAGTGCGCTCGAGATCCTCGTCAAGCTCTCCCTCGGCCCTCCGGTCTTCCTCTTCTGCCTGGCCGGTTTGATCGGGGCGCGGGCCAGCAGGCGCCAGCTAGTCGTCTTCGGCGGCGTCTTCCTCGCCAGCTTGATCGGACTCTGGTTGCTGGTCGGGCAGTCCCTTTTCGGACTCTTCGACTACGCGACCAACGGCCAGCAGATCGTCTCCGGCTACAACGAAGCGATGGCCACCATAACCGCGCCCGGCTGGGAGGCGCCGGTGACTTTCCTGGTGATGCTCGCGCTCGTCGCCGCCGCAGGCGCCGGTGTCGTCTACCGCGACAACCGCGCCCGCTGGTTCGGGATCGGGTTGGTCTCGCTTGCCGCTTTCATCACCTTCAAGTACGGGATCGTTCGTTACGAGACGAGCCACCTCGCGATCGGCTTCTCGACCGCGCTCGGCCTCTGGCTGGTCATTCCCTGGGCGAAGGGGCGGATGCCAGCGATGCTCTCCGGCGCCGCCGTGATCGGAGCGGTGATGTTGCACAGCTTTCCGAGTGGGGGATACCCGGGACTGGATCCGATCAACAACTTGAGTCTGCTCCGCGATCAGACCGAGATCCTGCTCAGCGCCGCTCGCCGCGACGAGTTGATCGACCAGGGGCGGACGGCCCTGCAGGCTGCCTACCGCGTCGACCCACTGACCTTGGGCGAGCTGAGCGGCAAGCGAGTCGACATCGATCCCTGGGAGATAGGCGTCGCCTGGGCCTACGGCCTCGACTGGTCGCCGCTGCCCGTCTTCCAGAACTACAGCGCCTACACCGCCGACCTGGACCGGCTCAACGCGGACGAGGTCGCCGATCCCGACGGGCCGGAGATCATCCTGCGCGAGAACCCCGACGGGATCGATCCGTTTGCCAACAGTCGCTCGATCGAGGCCCGCTACCCGGCCTGGGACCCACCCGAAGAGGCGCGGGCGATCCTCTGCCACTTCGCGCCGATCAGGACCACCCCGAACTGGCAGGTTCTGGCCCGGACGGCGGACCGCTGCGGGCCGGAGAAGCTGATCGCCAGCGTCGGCTCGGGCGTCGGGCAGCGGATAGCGGTGCCGCCACCGCGCCGTGGCGAGGTCGTCTACGTCCGCATCCACGGGATCGGCATCGACGGCTTTGAAACGCTGCGAGCGCTGCTCTGGCGACCCAGGTTCCGCTTTGCCTACCTCAGCGACACGACCAACTTCCGCCTCGTTCCGGACACCGCCACCGGCGGGCTGCTGCTCGCCTCCGATCCAGCCCTCGACCAACCAGGTCCGTACTCGCAGATCCCCCAGGCCACTGAGATCAGGCTGGAGGGGGTCAGCGGCGATATCCGCTACGACTTCTACCGGATGAAGGTGCGCCCGGTGGGGGAGCAGCCAGCCGAAGCGAAAAAAGGCGGCGGGTAGGAGCTAGGCGTCCCGCTCGGGCGCGACCGCGACGACGGCGTACTCGCCCTGGGCAAGCCTGTCCTTCTCCCAGTCGCCCTCACCGAGGGGGCAGAAGACGTGAGCCGAGGCGAAGCCGGCGAGTTGGCAGAGGGCGAGCATCGTCTCCGGGAAGAGCGGCTGGCGATGAGTTGGGTCGACCCAGAACGCCTTCAGCGCCTGGGCCGAGTGCGGGTTGACCGTCTCGGCGATGAAGAGCCCGCCGGGACGCAGCGCCGCCAGGCCGAGGTCGAGAAAGCCCTGCAGCGCGCCCAGCTCCAGGTGCTCGATTACTTGCGCGCTGAAGACGGCGCCGAGCGACCCTTTCGAGCGCCCTTGCAGGTACTCGACCAGGTCGGCCTGCTCGACCTCCTCGTGCCCCTTCTCGTGGCAGCGCTCGACCATCTCCGCCTCGCAGTCGATGCCGAGGCGCTCGATCCCGGCCTCGCGCAGGAGATCGAGAAACTCCCCCCGGCCGCAGCCGGCGTCGAGGACGGGTCCGAAGCCTTTGACGAGGTCGGCATAGACGCCCTGGCGATCGCGGATCAGCTCCTCGGGCCCGCGGAAGATGTCCTCGAACCCGCGGTAGCCACCGGATCCCTTTTCCTCGAAGCCGGTGACCGCGCCAAGCTGGGGGTGCTGGTGGGTGGTGAAGCTGCCGGGCGTCATGTACGGCTTCGCGGCGCTCGCCTGGACCAGCGCGCTCGCCTGGTCGGCGCGCTCGCGCAGCTCGGTCAGCTTGGTGGCGACCTCATCGGAGAAGCCGCTCTGGGTCTGCGCCAGCGCTTCGACCTTGCGGCGATCCCGGTTGAGGGTGCCGTCGACGTCGCTCTCGAGGGCCTTGAGGGCCTGCTTGGTGGAGTCAAGCTCGGCACCGAGCTCGCCCAGGCCGTCCAGCGCGGCCTTGGTTGCGGTCAGCTCATCTTCGATGCTCTCGATCGCTTGGCTCGCCTCGATCCGCGCCTGCTCATCGCTCTTATCGCGCATCGCGAGCCTTGCCTCCAGCGCTTCAGTGCTTTGCGCGATGCTCTTGGCCCTGGCCTCGATCGTCGCGGCCATGTGCGCCTCGACCTCCTCGACCGAGTGGCGGAGCTTGCTCAGGCCCTGGTCAGTGAGGCGCAGAGAGGCGCCATTCTCGGCCGCTTGCTTTGACAACGCCCGCTGGGACTCGAGGGTCTCGTCGACCGCATCCTCCACCTCGCCGATCGAGCCGCGGAGGTCCTCCACCTCGGCCGAGCGGGAGGCCAGGGTTTCGCTGATCTCGCTTGCGCTTCGACCCAGCTCGGATCGGAGCAGGGCGATCTCTTCGCTGAGGCGCTGACCGGTCTCGTCGCTGTTTCGGCTCGTCCTCTCATCGAGCTGGGCGATCGTGGCGCCAAGCTCGTCGATCGCGGCCGCGGCGCTGAGATTGATCCGTTGCTGGTGCGAGGCGTAGGGCCGCAGCACGCGCATGAAGGCGCGCTTGAGGAAGCCGCGGAAGCGACCGGCGCCTTGTCGCGGGGGTGGGTCGCCGAACCTGAGCAGGTGGTGCAGCTGCGCTCGCCCCGAGGCCGGGTCGGCGCTTGGCAGCGGCGCCGGCCGTGGCACCACTGCGGTTGGCCCGGCCGCCTCGGAGGTTGGCGCGGCGGCGCGCTCGGCCGAGAGGCGGGCGACGAGAAGCTCGCCGGCCGCCTCGGGCGAGTGCGTGCGACGAATGTCGTCGGCTGCCCGCCGTCCCCTTGCCGCCGCCTCGTCGCGATGCTCGAAGACGTCTCGCATCCGCTTCGCGGCGCGCTCGAGATCGGGCTCCGCCCACTCGGCATCCTCTGGATAGGGACCGGCGCCGGTGCCGATGCGGACCATCGAGTGCTCGACCAAATAGCTGTTGTCCGCGGTCATGAAGTCGAGGTTGCCCGAGTAGGCGGTTGCGATCACCGGCTTGCCGAAGTACATCGCCTCGGCCATCGTCAGTCCGAGGCCCTCGGAGCGGTGCAGCGAGACGTAGCAATCGCAGCTCTCGATCATCGCGTTCTTGACCTCGGCCGCCACCGTCTCCTCGATCAGGTGGACGTTGGGGTGCTCCGCGGCCGCCGCCGCGAGCTCCGCGGCCTGCTCGGGGAAGAGGTCCCCCGACACCGACTTGACCACGAGCGATGCGCCGGAATCGGGCTCGAACGCCGCCCGGAACGCTTCGACTGTCCCGAGCGGATTCTTGCGCTGGAAGACGCTGCGGTAGTCGAAGACGAAGAGGAAGCAGAAGTCCTCGGGCAGGCCGAGCTCGGCGCGGCTCATCTTGGCCGGGGCGGTCGGGGTGACGGGAACGCGGACCGTCTCCACGGGGACCGGCGAGAGCGGCCGAACTGCCGCGGCGATGTGCTCGGACGCGACCCATACCTCGTCGACGTGGTCGAAGGAGCCGCGCCAGCGCTGCGGAAACTGCGATACCTCCCAGAACCAGAGCCCGGCCGAGCGTCGCCCCGCCAGCAGCCGCTCGCCGGCGGCGCCGGCGAGCTCGGGGAGCATGTCGGCGTTGACGCAGATCAGGTTGAAGTCGTAGGGCACGTCGCGATCGGTGAGGCGACCGAAGCTGGCCGGCATCTGCGCCGCCTCGACCGGCACATCCACGGGTGCCGTGCGGACCCCAACCGACTCGAGCGCGAGCCGCATCTGCCGGGCGGCCTCGCCGACGCCGAGCTCGGAGCTGAGGTAGCCCGCCAGGTTGACCCCGAGCTCTCCGTCCCCGTGGCCGACGCCGCCGTTGCTGCTCGCCCGCGTCACCCCGGCCTTCCGCGGCAGCAGTCGCTCCGAGATGTGCAGTGCGGCGGCGTTCTCGTGCATCCAGAGGGAAAAGGCGGCTCCGTCGCGCCCCTCTACGTCGGGGAAAGCCTCGCGCAGGTCCGCGCGCGAGTCGCGGACGGCCCTCGCGTAGCGGCTGACGCCCCCGTTTCCACCGGGGGCCTCGTTCAGGTAGTTGACGAAGCGCTTGGCACCACGGGGGGAGAAGACCGAAGCCCTCAGGCGCCCAGCCTCGATCGCCTCGCGGTGGACCTGCCGGGCGGGACGGTCGAGCCTGATCCCGTTGGGCAGAGACCCCCACTGATAGGACCACGAGGTGGCCTCGCCGTGTCCGTGCGCCAACAGCGCCTCGGCGTGATTCGAGCAGATCGTGGCCAGGGCGGCGACGTCGGCGACGTCGATCCGGTTCTGGTGCCGGCTCAACTCTTCCGGCCGGAACGGGTCGAAGCCGCTGAAGTGGAAGAAGCGAAGCGGCTTGCCGTCGACGAGGTAGTCGCCGTCACGCTGCTCGAAGTTGCGTCTGGCGAGATTCCAGTAGGCGACGTTGTAGCCCGGGTCGCGGAGGATGCAAACGTCGCTCCAGATCCCCGGTACGAGGTCGATCCAGCGCTGGTCGACGAAGCGGCCGTTCTCGGGGTCGACCACGCAATGGTGCTCGAGCCGCTCGGCCCACCAATCGAGCAACTGGGTCGATTGCTCGCCTGCGCCCAGGGCGATGAAGCCGAGGTTGTAGGTGCCAGCTATGAGGATGTCCTCTTCGCTGGGTCGCAGCCCGTCCCGTGGCAGGGCGGCGGTGAAGTGCGGGGTCAACACGGTGCCGTGCTCGCGGGCCAGGTTGTCGATCTCTTGCAGCGACTCCGCGACCCAGATATCGGGGTCGAGATAGGTGATCGCATCGACCCCCGGTTGCGCGAGCAGGTGCCGCAGGAGCCACGGCTTGACCGCGGTTGAGAGCTTCCAGCACGTCGTAGGAAGCCGCCATCCGCTCGGCGTTGGGGAGGTCGATCCGGTCGATGCCGAGGATCTCGAAGGGCTCCTCGGCGGGATCGATCCAGCCGGCGAAGTTGTCGATGACGAGAACGTGGAAGGTGCCGTCCGGATGGGCTTGCAAGAACGACTCGGCGAGCACGCGGGCGTGGGCGACGTAGTTCTTGGCGATGATCGTGCAGGCGTTCATGGCACGGTGCTCTGCTTTCGTTCTTCGCGCTGCTGGAGCAGGACGTTCAGCAAGCGGTTGTCGGCCAGCTTCCACTTACCCGCGACCCGCACCATCCGCAACTGGACCTTGGTCGAGTGCGGCTTCTGCTCGCGCTCGGTCCAGTCGATGACGAGCACGGTGCGCGGGCCCTTGCGCCGCACCTCCTCGATCCTTGGCAAGCCGGCGAGAGCGCCTGCGAGGACGTTGAACTGGCCGGCCAGGTCGGGCAGGGGCGGTTCCTGCGCGTAAAAAGGTCGTGCCAGCTCCGGTTTGTTGAACTGGACCGCTTGCCACCACTGCAGGGCGGCGTATTGCGGCGTCCCGAACTTGGCGGCGTCGACATCCTCAATCGACAGGTTCACCGGTCCGTTGTCCTCGGATTGGGTTGGATCGGTGCCGCCGCCGCAGCCAAGGAGGAAACCCACGCATGCCAGGAGGGCTATTGCCGCTGCGAGACGTCGCTCCCTCATCAAGCCGGCAAGACTACCCACTCGGATACCCTCGCCCCGTGGTCTCCCCGGCCGGACAAGCGCTTGAAATCGCGCCCAGAGCGCTGCCGCCCGGCGACCGGGAGTTGCTGTTCTTCCTTCACGTTCCCAAGACCGGCGGCATCAGTCTCACCGCGGTCCTCGACGCCCACTACGGCGAGGGGGCGATCCTTCAGGTCCAGGACTGGCGGGAAGCGGAGGGGCTGATCGCGGAGATGTCGGTGGTCGAGCTGGCCCGGATTCGCTGCGCCCGCGGTCATTACTGGTTCGGCCCCGGGGACCGAGCGATCCACGATCGGCTCGCGGTCGACCCGGTGGTGATCACGGTGATGCGCGATCCCGTCGCCCGCACCGTCTCCGCCTACCAGCACGTGATGCGCTGGTCCGAACACTGGCTGCGCGAGGTGCTCGGCCTCGGTGAGGGCGAGACGATGCCGCTTCTCGATTTCGTCGAGCACCCCGAAACCCAAGGCGAGATCGTCAACCTGCAAACGCGCTTGATGGTCGGCATGGTCCCCGGCAACCTGCCGCCGCTCGACGCGGGTGTGGATCTGGACGTTCCCCTCGCCGACGAGGAGTTGCTGGGTGTCGCGAAGGCTCGACTCGACTCCTTCGCCTGGGTCGGCCTGACCGAGCGCATGGAGGAGTCGGTGCGGCTGTTGTCGGCGATGATTGGTTGGGAGCCGGTCGGGGAGCTGCCCGAGCTGAACGTCAATCCGGTTCCCTCGGCCCAGGTCGAGGTGCCGGCCGAGACCAGAGCCGCGATCCTCGAACGCACCGCTCTCGACAGCGAGCTGTACGCGCACGCCGCCGCGCTGCTCGACCGGGCTCTGGCCGTCCACCTCCCGCCAGGGGAGGCGTCGCCCGAAGCTAGCCCCCCTGAACCTGCTTGACGGCTTCGTCGAGGGTGAGGTTGTCGGCGAGCTTCCAGCTGCCGCCGGCCTGCACCAAGCGCACGGTCACCTCGCGCGAAGGCGGCTCGGCGCCGGGGATCGTCTGGGTCGCCACTACGGTTGCTTCCTTCCCCGACCGTTTCACCGACTTGACCTGAACCGATCCGCCGAGGGTGCCGCCGACCAGGTTCAGCTGACCCGCCAGGGCCGGGACGGGGGGTTCTTCGGCGTAGAACGTCACCGCCTTTTCGGGGTCGTTCTGCTGTACCGCGAACCACCATTCAAGCGCGGTCCGCTCGGGCGTGCCCGCCTTCTCAGCTTCCACTTCGGCTTGCTTCAGGAGCGGTGGGCCGGTGACGATCGCGGCCGTTTCTCCCGTTGCGCTGCTATCGCCGGAGTTGCCGCAGCCGGTGACAGCGATGAGCGAGATCGCCGCGACGAAAACCCCTGCCCACCTGTATACGCGTCCGCTCATTCGCAGCGCTGGAAACAATAGCCGTGATCTCACTATTCTGGGCGCCGAGCGATGAGGCGGGACATGCGCATATCGGTAGTTCTTCACTACGAGGGAATGAGCGGTGCGCTGCGCTCGCTCCGCTACCGGCTCGGAGGGTTCGAGCAAGGGGTGGCGCTGGACTTCATCGTCCCTGGTTTTGGCCCGGCCCAGCGCGAGCTGTCTGACCTCGGCCCCGTCAGAAAGCTCGATTTCTCGGCCCTCACCTTCCCCGACACGATCTTCGGCGCCCACCGCCATATTGCTCGCTTGGGTACCGAAGAGGGCGAGTTTCGAAGGCATTTCGCCGAGGCCCGTCCGGATCTCGTGGTCACCACCTCGATGATGTTGCCGGCCGCCGTACACGCCGCGGAGAAGGAGGGCATACCCGTCCTTGTCCACGCGTCGGAGTTGCTCAGCCCCGAACGGCTCCCCTCGTTGCCGAAAAGAATCGTCGCCAGCAGCCTGCTGCGCTGGACGGCCCGGCGCGCCACCCTGGTCGTCGCTTGCTCTGAGGCGGTCGCCGACCAGTTCCCGGCTGGCGGCGCGCGGATCGAGACGCTCTACCCGCCGATCGCCGACGTCTACGGCGATGGCGATCGCGGGGCCCTTCGTCGGCACTACGGAATTGCCGACAGCCAGCCCTGCGTGGTCGCGGTGGGCAACATCACCCGCGGCCGCGGCCAGGACGTGCTGCTGCGTGCCTTCGCGACGCTCAGGAAGCGACTCCCCTCGGCTCGTTGCCTGATCGTGGGCGAGCCCTTTGAGCGCGACCGCGACCTCGGCTACCGCGCCCGGCTCGGAAACCTCGTCGATGGTCTCGGCCTCTCCGCGGCGGTGGATTTCGTCGGCGCGGTTGAGACGACTGCGGACGTCTACGCGGCGGCCGACCTGGTGGTCAATCCCGCCCGCATCCCGGAGTCCTTCGGCAGGGTGGCTTGCGAGGCGCTGATCGCCGGTCGCCCGGTCGTCTCGACCCGGGTGGGAGCGGTTTCGGAGGTGCTCCGCGATGGTGAGAGCGCGCTCCTCGTCGAGCCCGACCAGCCCGACCAACTCGCCGCGAGCATGCTGCGCTTGCTGACCGAGCCCGAGCTCGCGGCAAGGCTTGCCTCCGCGGGTCGGGCGGACGTGTTACGCCGATTCGCTCCGGAGCCGGTGGCGGCGCGATTTACCCAGTTGGTGGCGGAAACGCTGGCAGCGGAGGAGGGCTCGCCGCTCGGCGGGCGGCCACCAACGCCCGGTCCTCCTTCTCCGCATCGAGCCGAAGCACCCGCTTTGCGCTCACCCTGAGTCGTAGATTCAACCGCTGCGCAAGCCAGGCGCGGTGCTCCGCCTTTGAGCCGTACGCGCGTCTCACCACCGCCCGCCGGTTGATCGCCGCCTCCAGCTCGGGCCCGTCTGGCCAGCGCCTGGCGGTGGAGCCGCGGCGACGGTGGATTACTTGGGCCAGTTCGGGGCAGATCCAGGAGCGAACCCCGATCGCCCCAGCGCGCAGGCCGAGGTCCATGTCCTCCGCATAGAGGTGGATCGCTGGGTCGAAGGGACCGAGGCGGAGGAGGAGACGCCGCGGGGCCGCGACGCAGGCTGCCGAGAGCCAGGCGACCGGCGCTCGCGAGCCAAGCCGCCAGGGCTCGCTTCTGAGGCGAGCGAAGTGAGGCTGCAAGCGACCAGGTACCAGCGCCCCGATCCAGGGCCAAGTGCCCACCGGAGAGCCGCTGGCCGACGGCTGGACGCTCAGGTCTGGATTGAGAAGGCGGGGACCGACGAGGCACTCGTGCTCCAGCGCGAAGGTAGCGAGGCGCGGGAGGCCGTCATCGAGCAACTCCGTATCGGGGTTGAGCAGGACCACCGCGTCAGACTCCGAGACGCCGACCCCCAGGTTCGAAGCCGCGCCGAAGCCGCGGTTCGATTCGAGGCGCTGGAAGTGCGTTTTGCCTTGCCAGCCGGCTGCCGCCCGCCCAGGATCGTCAGCCGAGTCGTTGTCGATCACGATCAGCTCCGCACTGGTGTCGAGGTGGTGGTTCATCGACTCGACTAGGCGCGCCAGGTGGTCGGCGCATTCCCAGGTGACGACGACTACCGAAAGGCTCAAAGCTGCTCGGCGAGCGTGCGAACCTTGTGGCGGAACAGAAGCAGGGCAAAACCGCAGACGAAGGCGAAGCCGAGTCCGGGGCCGATCCATCCCCAGGCGCCCCCGGCGATCTCGGTCACACTCGGGGCGGAGGGGTCGACGGCCCACTTTCGCATTAGCTCGAAGACTGGCGCCAGCGGGTTTGCGATCAGGACCCAGCGGAAGTCGGGCGGGATCTGCTCGACCGGGTACATGATCGGCGAGGCGTAGAACAACGCCAGGGATACCACCGCCCAGATCTGGGAGACGTCGCGGAACTGGACGAAGAGGGTCGAGAGGATGAAGGCCATCCCGATCGTGAAGACCAGCGCCGCCAGCAGGACCAGGGGGACCAGCAGCCAGGTCGTCAGCGGCTCGAGCCCGGTCGTGACGAGGATCGCCATGATCGCGACGAGGTTGAGCAGGAAGGTGAAGACCGAGGTCAGGACCACCGAGAGCGGGATCACCGCCCGCGGGAACTCCATCTTTCGCAACACGCCTTCGCTGGCGACCATCGCTCGGATCGAGCGCGTGCAGGCATCGGTGAAGAACTGGAAGACGAGCAGGTTGAGCAGCAGCATCGCCGGATAGTTGACGATGCCAGCGCCGATGCCGAGGATCTGACTGAAGACCAGGTAGATCACCCCGAACATCGCCAGTGGCCGGGCCAGGGTCCAGAAGTAGCCGAGCACGGATCCGGCGTAGACGAGCTTGAACTCGGCCACGGAGCTGAGCCAGAGCAGGTGCCAGAAGCGTCGCCAGTCCGAATCCAGGGCGCGCGGGCCCGAGATCTCGCGCAGCTCGAGCGCGGCGGGATGGGCGTTCACTGCTCGACGACCTCGAGCGTGGCGCCTTCTTTGTCCTCGTCCGGTGTCGCGGGCTCTCCGTCGAGGTAGCGGCGGGCGATGTCGGCCGGATCGCCCTCGGCCACCACCTGACCGTTCTCCAGCATCAGCGCCCGGTCGCAGTGCTTCTTCATCACGTCCATCGCGTGGGTGACGAAGACGATCGTCTTGCCTTCCTCGCGCAGCCGGTGCAGCCTGTCAAGGCACTTGGCACGGAACTCAGCGTCGCCGACGGCCAGCACCTCGTCGACCAACAGGACATCCGCATCCACCTGGGCCATCACCGCGAAGGCGAGCCGGACCCGCATCCCCGAGGAGTAGTTCTTCAGCTTCAGCCGGGTGAATTGCTCGAGCCCGGCGAAGGCGATGATCTCGGGGTAGAGGGTGCGGGCCACGTCGGGTTCGAGCCCCATCATCACGCCGCTCATCACGACGTTGTCGAAGGCGGCCAGCTCCGGATTGAGGCCGACGCCCAGCTCGATGAAGGGGGCCACCTGTCCGGCGATGCGGACCGTGCCGGCATCGGCGGCGTAGACGCTCGCCAGGACCTTCAGCAGGGTGCTCTTGCCGGAGCCGTTGGCGCCGACGATCCCCAGGAACTCACCCTCGCGCACGTCGAAGGAAACCCCCTGCAGGGCCAACAGCTCATCGCTTTGGCGGTTGCGCAACGGATGCAGGGCCCGCTCCTTCAGGGTCTCCATCTGATGGGCGGGGATCGAGAAGCGCTTGTGCACGTCCCTGACCTCCACGGCGATCGCTGCCGGCGCCGCCCGCAGCGGGACGGGAGCGGCTTCCTGCGGGGGCTTCTCGGCCCCTCCGCTCTCGGCCGCTGTCTTGGCTGCGTCCTCGTCGCTCGCCTCGGCTGGGTTCAGGGGGGGCGCTGTCGGCTCCCCATCCTCCTCGGCTGCCGGCAGGGGCGCCTCACCGGTGCCCGCCCGCAAGGCCGCGTCCAGCGCGGCCTTCAGCCGGGCCCTCTCCTCGTGCACGGACTTGAGCTCGCCGTGCAGCTCGGTCTGCCAGCGATGGGTGACGGCCAGCTCCTCGTGGAGATGCTCGATCCGCCCGTCGAGGATGCGAACCTCGCGGCGCAGCTCGGATCGGTCCGCGTCGGCCGCGTTGAGCGCCTCCTGCAGCCTGATCTTCGACTCGAGCGCGCGTGACAATTCCGCCTGCAGGGTCTCGACGCGCACTTCCGGTTGCTCGGTCATCGCGCCTAAAGTAGCCGAATGGCAGGCGAGATACCCGCCGCGGGCAACGGCGCTGGCGATCGGGTCGGGGGTGAGCCGGAGATCGTCGTCTGCCTGGCCACCTTCGATCCCGACCCGGACCTCTTCGAGCGCCAGATTGACTCGATCCGCGAGCAGGACCGGGGCGGTTGGACCTGCGTCGTCTGCGACGACGGGTCGGCCCCGGAGTCGCGGGTCCGGATCGAAGCCACCCTGGCCGGCGACGAGCGCTTCGAGCTGCACGCCTTCGACGAGCGGCTCGGCTTCTATCGCAACTTCGAGCGGGCGCTGGGGCTCGTGCCCGCGGAGGCCCGGTTCGTCGCCTTCTGCGACCAGGACGACCATTGGTACCCCCAGAAGCTCCGCCTCCTGCGCGAGTCCCTTCGCCCCGGAGTCAACCTCGCCTACAGCGACATGCGGATCGTCAGCGCGGCGGGCGAGGTGATCGCCGACACCTACTGGACCCGGCGCCGCAACAACTCCACCGACCTGCTCTCGCTGCTGATCGCCAACACCGTCTCGGGCACCGCCTGCATGTTCGGCCGCGAGCTGTTGCGCTACGCGCTGCCGTTTCCGGCGCAGGCCGGGGACGCGTTTCACGATCGCTGGATCGCCCTCGTCGCCCTGGCGCTGGGCGACCTCGCCTACGTCGATGCGCCGTTGCTCGACTACGTTCAGCACGACGGTGCCGCGATCGGTCACGGTCGCGCCAATCGCGGCGGCACGGCACGGCGCGACCTGCGCGCCTGGGGGCAGACACTCGCGCGCCTGCGCGATGGCGAGCTGGCTCGACGCTGGCGCGAGGCCTACGGCGTCTACCTGCGCATCGCCGCCGAGGCGGCCGCCCTGGAGGAGCGCTGCGGCACCGAGATGGAGCCGTCGAAGCTGCGGGCCGCGCACCGCGTCGCCACCGCCGATCGCTCGCCCCTGGCGGTTCCCTGGTTGCAGCTGCGCAGCATGCGTCGTCACTTCGGCCGCGACGAGACCCTCGGCGTCGAGCGCGGCCTCGCGCGCGGCATCGCCTGGCACCAGCTGCACCAGCTCAGGAGCCGTCTCTCCGGAGCCCGTCCGTAGGATGAGCGAGGTGGGAAAGCGGGCGCTGATAACCGGCATTACCGGGCAGGACGGCAGCTACCTGGCGGAAATGCTGCTCGGGCTCGGCTACGAGGTCCACGGCCTGGTTCGCGGTTCCGTCGAGGAGAGCCCCGAGCGGTTGCGGGCGATCCGCCAGCGCCTCACCCTGCATACCGGCGACCTCCGCGATCAGGACTCGCTGGTCGCGGCGATGCGCGCCTGCGAGCCGGACGAGATCTACAACCTCGCGGCGATGTCCTTCGTCGCCAACTCCTGGAACCAGGCCACGCTGACCGGGGAATACACCGGCATGGGCGTCACCCGGATGCTCGAGGCGATGCGCGAGGTCTGCCCGGAGGCCCGCTTCTACCAGGCGTCCTCCAGCGAGATGTTCGGCCGGGTCCGCGAGACGCCGCAGACCGAGCTGACCCCGTTCTACCCGCGCAGCCCTTACGGCGTCGCCAAGGCCTACGGCCACTTCATCACGGTCAACTACCGCGAGAGCTACGGGCTCTTCGCCTGCTCCGGGGTCCTCTTCAACCACGAGAGCCCGCGCCGCGGGCCACAGTTCGTCACCCGCAAGATCACCCGCACCGCCGCCGCGATCAAGCTGGGGCTGGCCTCGGAGCTGCGCCTCGGCAACATGGACGCCCGCCGTGACTGGGGCTTCGCGCCCGACTACGTGAAAGCGATGTGGCTGATGCTGCAGCACGAGGAGCCCGACGACTTCGTCGTCGGTACCGGTGAGGAGCACTCGGTGCGGGAACTCGTCGAGGCGGCCTTCGGGCACCTCGACCTGGATCCCGGCGAGTACGTGAGCGAAGACCCCGCTTTCATTCGCGCCGCTGACGTTGAGCGGGTGGTCGCCGACTCGAGCAAGGCCTACGAGCAGCTCGGCTGGCGCCACACGGTCAACTTCGAGCAGCTGGTCAAGCTGATGGTCGACGCCGACTTGGCCCGCCTGCAGGCGGACGAGCCCGTCCAATCCGGGTGAGGTCGCGGCCTAACGTGGCAAGGTCTCAGCGCCCCTTGGCAACTTTATCTGACTTTTTCAAAAACTGATAAAGAATGATAATCTCGTCAAGGTGGGGCGATCCGCTGAAGACAATCCCTATACCCCAAACGCAGGGGCACGGCCGCCACTCCTAGCTGGACGTGCCGAGGAGCTGGGTGCGTTCGAGCTCTTGCTCGGACGCCTTCGTCGCGGATACACCGCGCAGTCGCTGATCATCATCGGACTGCGCGGTGTCGGCAAGACCGTCTTGCTCGGCGAGTTCTTGGAGAAGGCCAGAGAGCGCGGATGGACGACGGTCGACGCGGAGATCACCAAGCACGAGGACTTTGGACGTCGTATGGCAATGCTCGCCCGCCGGGCGTTGCTGCAGGTGGCGCCTCGGGCACGTTGGAAAGAGCGCGGACGGCGCGCCGCTCAGATTCTCCGCTCCTTTCAGCTTGCTGTCAGTGCCGAAGGGGAGATATCAGCAAGTCTCGGTGGCGTCGATCCGCTGGAGGGCATGGCTGATTCAGGCAGCCTCGCCGAGGATCTGACGGACGTCCTAGTTTCGATCGGTGAAGCTGCGCAGGAGCAGGACAGTGGAGTTGTCTTTCTCTTTGACGAGGTGCACTTCCTCCGTTTGGCTGAGCTGGAGGCCTTGATAGCGGCCATTCACAAGACCGTTCAGCGCAGTCTGCCCGTTACTTTCGTAGGCGCGGGCCTGCCCCAGCTACCCGAACTTGCCGGGGAGGCGAAGTCATATGCCGAGAGGCTGTTCAGATTCCCGATGGTTGGGAGCCTTCCGGAGTCCGAGGCGCTCAAGGCACTGATTGAACCGGCAGCCGAAGGCGGAATTTCCTATGGCTCAGGTGCGGCCGAGGCAATTGTTGCCTACACCGAGGGTTACCCCTACTTCTTGCAGGAGTACGGGTCGATCGCCTGGGATCAAGGCGCTGGTGCGGAGATCACGCTCTCGGAGGTTGAAGAAGCCCAGGATCTAGTCGAGACGAAGCTCGATGGCAGCTTCTTCAAGGTGCGTGCGGAGCGCACGACTGATCTCGAGCTGCAGTACTTGCGCGCGATGGCCGAGCTTGGTTCTGAGCCTCAGCAGGCTCGCGATGTCGCCAAGCTTCTCGAACGCACATCTGAGCAGCTTGGTCCGACAAGAGCACGCTTGATCGACAAGGGTTTGCTTTACACACCTGGTTTTGGCCTTGCCGCATTCACTGTTCCGCAGTTCGATCGATATATGCGGAGAGCCCACAAGCTCGTGGTTCCACCCGTGCAGCGGCGACGCAAGTCCTGATCGTTGAGCGACCGCCCTAGACCCGCGCCGCGGAGCTCTTGAAGGAATCGACGGTTCGCCGTAGCCCCTCGTCGAGCGGCACCTCGGCGCTGAAGCCGATCGTCTCCGCCGCCCGGGAGACGTCGAGGTAGCGCACCGGCTGGCCGTCCGGGCGGGAGGTGTCCCAGACCGTCTCGCCCTCGAACCCGGCCGCCGCGGCGACCAGCTCGGCGAGGTCGCGGATCTTGGTCTCGATCCCGGTGCCGACGTTGAACGGCTCGGAGGAGTCGGCCTGCTCGGCGGCGAGGATCGTCGCCCGGGCGGCGTCGTCGACGTAGAGGAACTCGCGCGAGGGCTCACCGGTGCCCCAGAGCACCACCTCGGGGTCGCCGTTCTCCGCCGCGCTGACGTACTTGCGGACCATCGCCGCGATCACGTGGGAGTCCTCGAGGTCGAAGTTGTCGTCGGGCCCGTAGAGGTTGGCGATCACCGGCACGCAGGAGTCGAGCCCGTACTGGCGGCGATAGGCGTCGGAGAGGACGATCAGCATCTTCTTGGCGAGGCCGTAGGGAGCGTTGGACTCCTCGGGGTAGCCGTTCCAGAGGTCGTCCTCCTTGAACGGCACCGGCGTGAACTTGGGGTAGGCGCAGACCGAGCAGGCGGCGACCAGCTTGCCGACGCCGAGCTCGCGGCAGGCCTCGAAGACGTTCAGGCCCATCGCCATGTTGTCGTGGGCCAGCGGGCCGGGGTTGCGCCGGTTGAAGCCGATGCCGCCGACCTTGGCCGCCAGGTGGACGACGACGTCGGCGCCCCCGAGCGCCTCCTTGCAGGCGACGGGATCGGTCAGGTCGTGCTCGGCCGAGCGCGGTGCGCGGACGCTGGCGCCGAGCTCGGAGATCATGCGCACGGTCGGCTTGCCGAGGAAGCCGCCGCCGCCGGTGACGACGACGTCCTTGCCCGCCCAGAAGGCGGGGTCGGGGGAGCGCCCCTCGCTCACCGCGCCGCCTCGCCCGAGAGCTGCGCCTCGAGCGCCGCGACATCGGCATCGACCATCAGCTCGATCAGCTCGCGGAACTTCACCTTCGGCTCCCAGCCGAGCTTCTCGCGCGCCTTGCTGGCGTCGCCGAGCAGCGAGTCGACCTCGGCGGGCCGGAAGTAGCGGGGGTCGATCTCGACGTGCTTGTCGGGCTCGAGGCCGACGTGGCCGAAGGCGATCTCCAGGGCCTCGCGCACCGAGTGCTTCTCCCCGGTGGCGACGACGTAGTCGTCGGGCTCGTCGGCCTGCAGCATCAGCCACATCGCCTCGACGAAGTCCGGCGCGTAGCCCCAGTCGCGTTCGGCGTCGAGGTTGCCCAGGTAGAGCTTGTCCTGCAGCCCGGCCTTGATCCGCGCCACGGCGCGGGTGATCTTGCGGGTGACGAAGGTCTCGCCGCGGCGCGGTGACTCGTGGTTGAAGAGGATGCCGTTGACGGCGAACATGTCGTAGGACTCGCGGTAGTTGACCGTCGACCAGTAAGCCGCGACCTTGGCCACCGCGTAGGGGCTGCGCGGGTGGAACGGGGTCGCCTCGTTCTGCGGCGGCGGTGAGGAGCCGAACATCTCCGAGGAGGACGCCTGGTAGAAGCGCGTCTTCACCTCGGACTCGCGGATCGCCTCGAGCAGGCGCAGGGTGCCGGCGCCGGTGACGTCGAAGGTGTACTCGGGGATGTCGAAGGAGACGCGGACGTGGCTCTGCGCGCCGAGGTTGTAGATCTCATGCGGCTGCAGCTCGTAGATCAGCCGGGTCAGCGCCACCGGGTCGGCGAGGTCGCCGTAGTGCGAGAAGAGGCGGGTGCCCTCCTCGTGCGGGTCGCGGTAGAGGTGCTCGATGCGACCGGTGTTGAAGCTCGAGGAGCGGCGGATGATGCCGTGCACCTCGTAGCCCTTCTCGAGCAACAGCTCGGCCAGGTAGGAGCCGTCCTGCCCGGTCAGGCCGGTGAGCAAGGCGCGCTTTGGGGTTTCCGGGCTCATCGGCGTCCTGCCCTCCAGGTTCCGCGCGGACGGGCGGCGGGGATGCCGTCGCGCTCGTAGTCGCCGCGGCTGAGGTGGTGCTCGAGGAAGACGTAGAGGACGATGAACAGGTAGCGGCTGCCCATCTCGTTGAGCGAGAGCTTGGAGACGCCGGCCTTGCGGTTGGTCCAGGAGATCGGCACGATGCCGTAGCTGTAGCCGCGCACCACGGCCTTCAGCGGCAGCTCGACCGTGAGGTTGAAGTGGTGCGAGAGGAAGGGCTGGACGTTCTCGATCACCTCGCGGCGGTAGGCCTTGAAGGCGTTCGTCGTGTCGTTGTAGCCGTGGCGGAAGAGCAGGCGGATGCAGAAGTTGACGATCCGGTTCATCAGCAGCTTCGAGCGTGGGTAGTCGAGCACGGTCGAGCCGTGCACGAAGCGCGAGCCGAAGGCGCACTCGTAGCCCTCTTCGAGCAGGCGCTGGTAGGAGACCAGGTCGCCGGGGCTGTCCGATCCGTCGGCCATCACGATTGCGACCGCGTCGCCCTCGAAGGCCTCGAGCCCGGCGCGGACGGCGAAGCCGAAGCCGTTGCGGTAGGGCGAGTGCAGGCAGCGCACCTGCGGGTGCTCGGCGGCGATCCGCTCGACCACGGCGGCGGTCTCGTCGGTGCTCGAGTCGTCGACCACGATCACCTCGTGCTCGATCTCCTCGCGCGAAAGGGTCGAGACGAGCCCCTCGACGGTCTCGGCGACCGTCTCCTCCTCGTTGTGGGCGGGGATGACGACCGAGAGCTTCATGCGGGGGCGGAGATCCAGCGCTCGGAGTTCGCCTCGTAGATTTCGCGCAGGATCTGCTCGAGGTCGCGCCGGGGGCGCCAGCCACCGTAATCGGAGCCGAACTCGTCGAGGTCGCTGATCCACCAGCGGTGGTCGCCGATCCGCGCCTGGTCGCTCATCTCCCAGTTCAGCTCGCGCTCGGCGATCCGCTCGCAGAGCGCGATCGCCTCCAGCATCGAGCAGGCGTTGGCGCGACCGCCGCCGATGTTGTAGACGGCCGCGGCGGTGGGCTTCTCGTGGAAGAGGAGGAAGGCATCGACCAGGTCGGCGCTGTGCACGTTGTCGCGCACCTGCTTGCCCTCGTAGCCGAAGACCGTGTAGGGGTCGCCGGTCACGGTGCACTTCATCAGGTAGGCGAGGAAGCCGTGCAACTGGGCGCCGGCATGGTTGGGGCCGGTCAGGCAGCCGCCGCGGAAGCAGACGGTGGGCATGTCGAAGTAGCGGCCGTACTCCTGAACCAGCAGATCGGCCGCCGCCTTGGAGGCGCCGAAGAGCGAGTGCAGGGTGGAGTCGATCGACATCGTCGTGTCGATGCCGCCGAACCACTCGTGGTCCGCGGGCAGCTCGAGCCGCGTCTCCAGCTCTTCCAGCGGCAGGTGGTTGGGCGTGTCGCCGTAGACCTTGTTGGTCGAGGTGAAGACGAAGGTCGCCTCGGGGCAGTGGTTGCGGGTCGCCTCGAGCAGGTTGAGGGTGCCGTTGGCGTTGATGCTGAAGTCGGCCTGCGGATCGCTCGCCGCCCAGTCGTGCGAGGGCTGGGCGGCGGTGTGGATCACCAGCTCGATCTCCTTGCCGGCCGCGGCGAAGATGCGGTCGATGCCCTCGGCATCGCGAATGTCGAGATCGGCGGTGCGGAAAGTGTCGAGCTCGCGGTTGAGCCGCTCGGTGACCGACGCGGTCGAGGCCTCCGGGCCGAAGAGAACGGCGCGGGTGTCGTTCTCGATGCCGATCACGTCGTAGCCGGCATCGACCAGCCTGGCTGCTGACTCGGAGCCGATAAGGCCCCCAGATCCGGTGACTATTGCCTTCGCCATTGCTTTCTGCTCTCCCCTTCCGGCTAGCGTTCGAAGCCCAGTGCGGCTCGCAGCGCGTCCTCGTGAGCGGTCGACCAGTCAAGCAGGTCGGCGAGGACGTCTCGCGGTCCACGGCGCGGGCGCCACGAGGTTAAAGAATGAAGGCGCGAGCAGTCGCTTAGGTAGACCGGCACGTCACCCGGGCGCGTTTCGGGCTCGACCCCGATCTCGACCTCGTTGCCGGTCAGCTCGCGGCAGAGGGCCGTGGTCTCGAGCAGCGAGAGGCTGCACTCGCGACCGCCGCCGACGTTGGCGGTCACGCCGCTCCAGCGCTCGGGCTCGACCAGCTGCAGGTCGACGAGGTCGATCAGGTCGTCGATGTGGAGCAGGTCGCGCACCTGCTTGCCGCTGCCGCCGTAGCCGATGTAGGAGAGCGAGCGCCCGAACTGGTGGCTGAGCAGCCACCAGGAGAAGACCCCCTGGTCGACCTTGCCCATCTGCCAGGGGCCGGCGATGACCCCGCAGCGGTTGGTCACCGCGCGCAACCCGAAGGCGTCGGCGTACTCTTCGATCAAGAGCTCGCCGGCCAGCTTGGTGGCGCCGTAGAGGGTGCGGGCGCCGGCGATCGGGAAGTCCTCCGAGATGCCCTCCTTGCTCGCTCCGGCCACCGGCTGAGAATCGCTCAGCTCGAAGCGGGTCTCCGCCTCCTCCAGCCCCAGCTCGAGCTGGGGCGCAACCGGGTAGACGCGGCTGGTCGAGAGGAAGACGAGGAACGCGTCCTGGGCTCGGGCCAGCTCGAGGCAGTTGAAGGCCCCGATCAGGTTCGTCTGCACCGAGTAGGAGGTGTCGGCGAAGCCGGCCAGCACCGAGGGCTCGGCGGAGCACTCGACCATCGCGTCGAAGTCGCCGACCGCGGCGAGGTCGGCCGGCTCGCGCACGTCACCGTGGGTGAACGCGACCCCCGCTTGCTTGAGGCGGGGCAGGTTCAGCTCCGAGCCGCGTCGCATCAGGTTGTCGAGCGCGACGATCTCCCAGTCGGGGTGCGCCGCGGCCAGCGCAACCGCGAGGTTGCCACCGACGAAGCCGGCGCCGCCTGTGATCAGAACCCGCATCAGCCGGCGTCCGGCGCTGTCCGGCGCAAGAAGAGCGCGTCGACCTGGAGCAGCTTGCCCGTGCCCTCGTCGCGGAAGCCGGGCTCGAGGTCGGTCAGCAGCAGGCCCCGCTCCTCCATCCACGCCACCAGCTCGGCGAACAGCGCCTGGCCGCTGTAGAGCTCGACCAGGCCCAGCTCAAGCTCGACCAACGGGCAGCGGCTGAGGGTCTCGGTCGCGCCGGCAAGGACCTCGGACTCGTATCCCTGGGTGTCGACCTTGAGCAAGGCCCGGCTCGCCGGCTCGAGCGCATCGTCCTTGAGCAGGTCGAGGGTGCTCAGCTCGACGGTCTCCGAGCCGACGTAGGTCGAGGACGGCGCCGCCTCGGTGTGGGCGGCCTCCATCTCGCGGATCGAGCTGCTGAAGCCGTCGTTGCCGGAAACGTTGATCTCGACCTCGCCGCTGCGCTCGCCGACGGCGATCTTGCGGCAGCTCCAGGCGGGGTCGGCGGCGGCCACGTCGCAGAGGCGCCGGTGCAGTGCGGCAACCGGCTCGAAGGAGACGATGCGGCCGCTGTAGCCGCTGTGCCGCAGCGACTGGCCGAACTCGCCGGCGTGGGCGCCGACGTCGAGCACGGTGTCGATCCGCTCGCGTTCGAGCAGGAGCTGGCGCCGCTTCGGGTAGCTGCCCTCGGGGTCGCTGCGCTGCAGCTCGAACCCGGCGCGCTTCAGGGCCGTCTTTGCGATGGACTTGCTTCGGTTGGTTGCCATTTGCCGATGCTATTCGTGAAGCTAGTTCCGGTGCCTGCGCCGGCGCAGCGCCAGGGCCTCGGCGGCGGATATCGCCAGCAGGCCGTCCTCGCCCGCGGCTCGTCGCGGCGCACCTCGCCCGGCGTGCCATCCCCGCAGCCTTCCGCGCAGGCCGCGCAGCGTGCGCTCGGAGGCCAACTGGCCGGCGCAGATCGCGGCCTCGACCGCCACCGCCCGGGCCAGCAGACCGGGCCTGCCGCCGTAGCCGTAGGCGCGCAGCATGTAGCCCCGACTCCAGCCGGTCATCTCGTACTTGCGAGCCGTCCTGGCGCCCATCGTCTCCGAGTAGGCGTGGACCCCGCGCGCCGCCGCCGCCAGCCGGCAGCGCGAGCCACGCTGGTGCAGCCTCAGCGCCAGGTCGAGGTCCTCGTAGTAGAGGAACATCCGCTCGTCGAAGCCGCCCACCGCCTCGAAGGCGGCGCGGCGGAAGAGCGCGGCGCCGCCGGTCGGGCCGAGCGGGTCGGGCGCGCCCGTCAGCGCCTCGACCGATTCCCCGTTCAGGTAGTCGAAGCCGAGCAGGGTTCGATCGGCGATCACGCCGGCCGAGTCGATCCGACTCGGGTCGCGTTCGGTGAGCAGCACCGCGGCGACCATGTCGACGCCCGGCTCGAGCGCCTCGATCAGCGCCGCGGTGAAGCCCGGCTCGACCGTGACGTCGTCGTTGAGGAAGACGATCGGATCGCCGGGCTGCTCGCGCACTGCCCGGTTCAGCGCCTTGCCGAAGCCGAGGTTCTCGCCGAACTCGGCGGCTCGCACCCAGGGGAACCGCTCCCGCGCCAGCTTGCCGCCAGCCCCGTCGGCGCTGTTGTCGGCGAGCACGACCTGCGGCCGCGGCTGCTGCTGCTCCAGAGCCATCAGGGTCTTGGCGAGGCGATCGCCGGCGCGCAGCGTCGGTATGTAGATGGTCGGGACCATGACTCAGTTCAGGCCGAAGGCCTCGCGGACCTCGACCGGGAAGCGGTCGCCATGCAGATCCTCGGCGTACGCTCGCAGATTCTCGGCGTAGAGGTCCGGGCTGGCGGGGTCGCTGGCGAGGCCGAGGATCGCCTCGCGCAGGGCCGCCGGATCGGCCGGGTCGGCGGTGACGCCGAGCCCGTGCCGTTCGACCAGGCGGCCGACGGCGCTGTCGTTGCCGACCACGACCGGGGTGCCGGCGGCAGCGGCCTCGAGCAGCACCCGGGAGCCGGCGGGGCGCCAGCCGAAGGAGAGCAGGGCACAGCGTGAGGCCGCCATGCGATCCATCGCGTCGGCGTAGGGGACGCGCCTCAGCTCGGTGTCCAGCCGCACCCCGCTGGCACGAAGGCGACTCAACTCGGCCTCGAGCCGCTCGCGGTACTCGGGCGCGACGTCGCCCTGAATCGCCAGCTCGAGCCCGTCGCAACCGCCCGAGAGCGCTGACGAGAGCCGCTCGATCCCCTTGCGCTCGTCGATGTAGCCGAACATGAAGCAGCCGCTCTTCTCGGCTGCCGGCCGTGGGTGCAGCTCGATTCCCAGGTCCGGATCCGGCAGCCAGCGTGCCTGGGCGCCCTTCTGCCGTTGCCACAGCCGCACCGCTTCCTCGTCGAGGCCGAACAGCACGTGTGCTTCAGACCGGCGCCGCCAGCGGCGGACGTTGAGCTCCTTGAACAGGGCGCTGGCGCGCTCCCGGGCCGAGAGCGGCAGTCCGTAGGCGCGCGGGTAGTGGGCGTTGGCGAACATGACGAAGACGCTGAGCCGGCAGGGAAAGGGCGGCGCGCTGGCCAGCCAGCGCAGGACCGGGTCGGCGAAGAGGACGACGGCGTGGTCGGGCTTCGTCGCCTCGATCGCGTCGCGCAGCAGGGCGATTTCGCGCTTGGCCAGGCTCGCCTTGTCGAGGCCGGGCTCGGGGCCGGGCCTGGGTCTGGGAGCGCCCAGCGAGTGGCGCTGAACTGCGGTGTCACCCAGCTTCTCGAGCAGGGGATCGGAGGCCGCGACGACCACCTCCGCTTTCGGCGCCAGTGCCTCGGCGAAGGCGCGAGCGTAGAAGTCGTGGTGGCCGCCGGAGCTCCACTCGAAAAGGCAGATCTTCATGTCGGCACGGCGCGCCGGAAGAGGGGGCGCAGGATGCTCGCGATCCGGGCCACGTCGGAGCGGGAGAATACGAGCTCGAGGACGGTCCAGACGAGCGTGACCGCCGCCAGCGAGGCGAGCAGGCCGATCGTGTCTTCACCGGCGCCGATCAGCTGCCCGGCCGCCGCCGCGACCGCCGCGATCAAGCTCGCCTTGGCGACGGCGAGCATCGAGCGCCGGACGCGGGGGTGGGTGCCGAGGACCAGGACCAGGGTGCCGATCAGGGTCGACGCGGTGATCGCCAGCCCGATGCCGACCTCGTCGAGCGAGCCGACGAGAGCGACGATGGCAATCAGGGCCACCGCGGTTTCGACGATCGCCGAGATCAGCGGGTAGCGAGGCTTCCCCTCGGCGAGCGCCATGCTGATCATCGTCGCCTCGGCGCTTGCGGTCAGCATCATCCCCAGCGAGCCGTAGAGGACGACGTCCGTCGTCGGCTGCCACTCGTTGCCGAGCACGACCGCGATCAGGGGCTGGATCGCGCCGGCGACGAGCGCCAGCGGCAGCCCGGCGGCGATTGCCGTGTAGGTGGCGGCCTGGGCGGCGCGCTGGGGCCGCTGCTCCGGTTCGCGCGAGAGGGTTGGGAAAGACACCCGGGTGACGGCGGAGGTGAGCGCGATAGGGAAGGAGAAGAGCCGTTTGGCCATCGCGTAGAAGCCGGCGGCGCTGGTGCCGCCGACGGCCGCGATCAGGCTGACGAAGCCCAGCTCTCGCACCAGGTAGACCCCCTGCAGGGCGCTCACCTGGAGGCCGAAGCCGATCAGCGGCCGCACCGGATCGAGATCGAGCGTGGGACGCCGGGAGAAGGACTGCAGCGCCCAGGCCGTGGCCATGCCGGCGATCCCGCCGGCGGCGACCGCGCCGGCGAGGCTGAAAGCGCCGAGCCCGGCCAGGGCGGCGATCAGGGCGAAGGCGTTGAAGGTGAGCGTGTCGGCTGTCTCGACGATCGCGACGCGGCCAAAGCGCAGACCACGCTCCATCAGCGCCATCGGCAGCGCGCGGGCGGCGTAGAAGGGGATCGCGCAGGTGGCGACGGCGATCACCTGGAGCGTGCGATCGCCTGCGCCGAGCGCCGGTGTCAAGGCGAACGCGGCCAACAGCACAGCCAGCGCGAGCAGGCTCGAGCTGGCCAGCAGCACCCCCCAGATCGCTCGCTGCAGGCGCGGCTCGGGATCCTCCTCCATCCGCACCAGTGCGGCAGGCAGCCCCAGCTCGGCGGCGCGCTGGCCGACCAGCTGCACGGCGAGGGCGATCGCGAAGAGACCGTAGTCCGCCGGCGTCAGGATCCTGGCCAGGACGACGGTTACGCCGGCCGTGAGGAGCTGTAGGCCGAGGGTTCGCCCGACCAGCAGGCCGACCCCGCGGGCGGCCGTTGCCCCGAGCGCGGGTTCGGGCGGTTGCGCGGCCTCGAACCGCTCCAGGTCCTGCGGCGCCTCTATAGGAACCCCGCCGGGGCCTGGATGTCGAAGATCCTCAGCTCCGGTCCGCCGGCCGCGTCTGGAATCAGCTCGAACAGCGACGGCGCCCCACGGTAGGCGCCCTGCAGGAAGAGCCGGCTCACGGGTAGGTCACCGGGCTCGTCGATATCGCGCTGGTAGGAGAACCCTTCGAAGGCTTCCTCGCCGGAGATCACCTTCAGGTTGGCGTGCTTGCGGTCCGGATCGCGCTCGACCAGGAGCAGGTCCGGCCGCGGCGGCGCCGGCTCGCCGTTGGCCAGGGTCTTGCCGGCGAGTTCGCCGACGCTGACCGACCAGCGGCTCGGCCGCAGGCCGCGGAAGGGGAGATAGGTGGCGAAGGCCTGATGGTTGAAGCCGGACTCGCCGGAGAGGATGCCGAGCCGCACCCGGGTCGTCGCCAGCCCGCGATCGAGGATGAAGAGGTCCGAGCGGGGGGAGGTGAGGTTGGCGACTTCGAAGCTGCGGTGGGTGCCGGGGCCGGGGGCGGTGATCGGGGTCGAGTAGCTGTTGACGACGACCCCAGTGTCGCTCCTGCGCACCGTCACGTAGAGCCGTTTGGGCGCCTGGCGGATTTCGAACAGGGCGGGCACCCGCAGCGGTTGCCAGAAGCCGATGTCGTAAGCGACGTCGCCGGGGCCCGCCACGGGTCGAAAGCGAGTGTCCAGCTGTGAGCGTTCGGTCGCGGGGTCGAAGCTGCGCAGCGTCGCCACGGGCCCCGAGCGGTTGATCCACCAAACGGTGTTGTTGTCGGCGACCCGCTGGCTGTCGGTGAAGATGGCCTCGGCGCTGGCGACCGATGCGGGCAGCTTCATCGTGCGGACCAAGGGGAACGGCTCGGGCAGCGTGCGCTGGATGATCAGGCCGGCGACGAGGAGGACGACGATTACGGCCAGCCCGGAGACGATCGCGGCCCGAGCCGCCGCGCGGGCCGCGCGCGGGCTTGGCAGCCGTTTGCTCCGGGCCGGTGGGCTCGCTCTTCTCGCTGGCGGTGGAGGGAGACGACTGCATGCGGCGGATCTTGCCCCATGCGGTCCCGACCACGCCGGGCGGCGCCTGCGGGTTTTCGGCAAATGCGCCGAAGACGAGCAGCAGGGGCGAGACGATCAGCCAGTCGAGCTGCTGGGTCCAGAAGTTCGTGTAGAGGCCGAAGAGCGAGATGAAGATCAGGTAGGCGGCGACGAGCGCCCAGCGAAAGGACCGCGTTCTGGCCGCCGCCGCGTAGGCGCCAGCGGCCAGCGCGCCGGTGATGGCGACTCCCGGGATCAGCAGCGGGAAGCCACCGTCGGCCCAGAACGAGCCGGCCACCGTGCTCGTCACCCAGGGTGGGGTCAGTTCGCCCGAGACGTCGCCGATGTGGCGGGCGCCGGAAAAGACGCTGTCGAGGGAGACGGCGTCATAGATCCCATGGCCGAAGGGCGCCGCCGTGGGGATGTGGTTGACGATTCCCTCGAGGGCGACGAAGTTCGTGGTCAGCGCCAGGTAGAGCGGCACCAGTGGCTTGACGAAGAAGGGCATCGAGGGCAGGACTTCGCCGAACAGTTCGGCCTCGAAGGGTGTGGTGGGGTGCTGGTAGGTGCGCAGGTAGAAGCCGGCGCAGATCGCGACGAAGGCGAACAGGGCGCCGCCGGTGAGCAGGTAGGGACTGGGTCGGCCCCAGTAGAGCCAGCGGGCGATGATGACGACGATGATCGGCAGCACGACATTGCCGCGGCCGGCCTGCAGGGCGAAGGCACCGAGCGCGACCAGCGAGACCGCCAGCTCGAAGCGCGACTCGCGGCCGAACGGATTGCGTGCCCTCGTCATCGCCACGATCACGACCACGGTGAGCAGGTCGGTGAGCAGGATCGTCGGGCCTCCCTGGGAGAACCGCGCGTCGTCGATGCTGCCGCTGAGCAGCGGCGGTCTGCCGGACTTGGCGAACTGGTAGAGGACGGCGAGCAGGCCGATCCCCAGCAGCACCAGCAGCACCCGCCTGAAGGCGCGGTCGGAGATCCGCGTCTCGCCGCGAACCGTGGAGAGGGCGGTGGACATCACCGCGACTCCCTCTCCGATCAGGCCGCCGGAGACGAAGGCGAGCGGCACCGAGGCAACCACCGCGACCATCACCGTCGACCAGGTGTCCTGGATCTGCAGGATGTGGATCTGCGCCAGCAGCGCGACGACGATCCAGACCAGCGGGAAGAGCAGCAGCGGCGAGAGCAGTGAGGCGTTGAGCCGGCGCAGGGTCACGCGACACTGTCCTTTTGGCCCATGCGGTAGCCGCGGGCGTAAGCGGCGCGGGTCATCGCCTGCCAGACCGGCTCCCGAAGGCCGGCCGGCAGCGGCAGGCGCCCCGCAAGGCCGAGCAGGGGCTTCGCGGCGTCGACCGCCGACCAGGCCAGCCCCTTTGGCGCCTGTACTCCGGGGTGGGGGCGATCGGGCCGCAGGCGGTTGTAGAGGGCCGCCGAGCGGCCCACCGCGACCGAACGACGCGCGGATTGTGCGGGCGTCGTCGGGTGGTCGTGGAGGACGAGCAGCTCGGGGTGGTAGTCGAGCTCGAGGCCGGCGTCGGCGAGGCGAACGCCGAGCTCGGTGTCCTCGACCGCGGCCGTGGGGAAGCGAACGTCGAAGCCACCGACCTGCTCGAAGATCGCCCGCTTGACCGATGCGTGGGAGCTGTAGAAGTAGCTGCCGGCATCTACCGGACCGGGGTCGAGCTCCGCGTAGTGAAATTGGGGCCCACCGTTCTCGAGCCAGCTCATGAAAGGCGTGACCGGCTGGCGGGGGGTCCAGGTGATCCGGCCGAGCACGCCGTAGGCGAGCTCGGGGCGGGCGGTGTGGAGGTCTAGGTGCGCGCGCAGCAGGTCCTGGTCCGCTGGCTCGGTGTCGTCGCCGAGGAAGAGCAGCACCTCTCCAGCGGCTGCCTCAGCGCCGGCGTTGCGCGCCGTGGCCGGCCCACCCTCGGGTCGCTCCAGCAGCTCGATCGCCAGCTCACTGTCGCCGCTGCGCTCGCGCACGCGCTGAACGGTGCCATCGCTCGAGCCGTTGTCTATTACGAGCACCTCCAGCTTCGCCTCGCCAGCCCGTTGGGCTTCGAGCGCGTCAAGCGTCCGCGCCAGCGCGTCCGCGCGGTCCTTGGTTGGTATGACGACGGAGAGTGAGTTCATCGGGCGCCGCCCGCTCTAAGGCGTCGGGAGAGCCTAAGTAGCGGAGCGGCGATTGGCATTGCCCGGCGGTGGTGGAGGCGAATGTAGCGTTCGACCGAGCGCAGGCGGATCGCTTGCTGCTCACGCCGATCGATCTGGACGAAGGCCTCGGCACCGGCGTGGCCGACCCTCGCCGAGCCGACGATGAGGTTGCGATAGCCGGCGTCATGCAGGCGCTTGGCCAGGTCGACGTCCTCGTACCAGAGGAAGAAGCCCTCGTCGAAGCCAGCCATCGACTCCCAGGTCTCGCGCTTGACTACGAAGCAGGCGCCCGAGGGCTGGCCAACCGTGGCCACCTCGCCGGGGGCCGGGCTGGGCTGCGGTCGCCCGCCGAAGGAACCGGCGAAGATCCGCGCCAGCATCGTCGCCGTTCCCGGCAGCGCCGCGTGGTAGCGATCGGTGTCGCCGCCGAAGACCGGGCCGACCATGCCGGCATGCGGCTCCTCGACCGCCAGCGCGGCCATCGCCGCCAGGGCGCCGGGCTCGGCCAGCACGTCGGCGTTGCTGACGCAGACCAGCTCGCCGCTGCCGTCGCGCAGCGCCCGGTTGGCGGCTCGGCCGTAGCCGAGGTTCTCCTCGCTGAGGTCGAGCCGCACCCCCTCGGGGCAGCTCGCGCGCAGCAGCTCGCGCTGCTCAGGACGCGAGTCGTTGTCGATGATCGTCACCTTCGCGGCCACGCCCGCGGAGGCGAGATAGGCGTCGGCCGCGGCCAGCGCCGCCGCGGCCGTGTTCCAGTTGACGATCGCGATGTCGATTGCGGGCGGGGGGGCGTCCGGGCTCATCGTCGGCGCGACGATAGCCTTCCGGCGACGTGCAAGACCTCAAAGGCCTGATCCTCTCTGGCGGCGCCGGTACGCGGCTGCGCCCGATCACCCACACCTCGGCGAAGCAGCTGGTCCCAGTTGCCAACAAGCCCGTGCTCTTCTACGGGATCGAGGCGCTGGTCGATGCCGGCGTCACCGAGATCGGAATCATCATCGCCCCGGAGACCGGCGACGAGATCCGCGAGGCGGCCGGCGACGGTTCGGCCTTCGGCGCCAAGATCACCTACATCGTCCAGGACAAGCCCGCCGGTCTCGCCCACGCGGTGTTGACCGCGGAGGAGTTCATCGGCGGCTCGCCCTTCGTCATGTACCTCGGCGACAACCTGCTCGCCGACGGCCTGCGCGGCCTCGTCTCGACCTTCCGCGAGGAGGAGCCGGACGCGCTGATCCTGCTCACGCCGGTCGACGACCCGCAGTCCTACGGGGTCGCCGAGCTCGACGGCGAGCGGATCGTGCGCCTGGTCGAGAAGCCCAAAGACCCGCCCTCGAACCTCGCCCTGGTTGGCGTCTACCTCTTCGCTCCGCCGATCTTCGAGGCGGCGCGTGCGCTCGAGCCCTCCTGGCGCGGCGAGCTGGAGATAACGGAGGCGATCCAGAGCCTGATCGAAGAGGGCAAGACCGTGAAGTCCGAGGTGGTCAGCGGCTGGTGGAAGGACACCGGCCAGCTCGCCGACATGCTCGAGGCCAACCGACTGGTGCTGGAGGAGATAGAGACCAAGATCGAGGGGGAGGTCGATGAAGGCTCGAAGATCGAGGGCCGCGTCGTCGTCGAGCCCGGCGCGGTGTTGGTGAACTCGGTAGTGCGCGGTCCGGCCGTGATCGGCGCCGGCGCCCGCATCGAGGACGCCTACGTCGGCCCCTACACCTCGATCGGCGACGACGTCTGCGTGCGCCGCTCCGAAGTCGAGCACTCGATCATCCTCGCCGGCTCCGTGGTCGAGGACCTCGGCACCCGCATGGAGGCGAGCCTGCTCGGCCGCGAAGTCAAGCTGACCCGCAGCGACGGCATGCCGAAGACGCTGCGGATGCTGGTTGGCGACAAGTCTGAGATCAAGATCATCTGATGGGGGTGCGGCGATGAAGGTCCTGGTAACCGGTGCCGGTGGGATGCTCGGCCGCGACGTCGTCCTCGCCGCGGGCAACGCTGGCCACGACGTGGTCGGCTTCGGTCGCACCGAGCTCGACGTCACCGATGCCGGCGCGCTTGGCGCCAAGTTCGAGCTCGAGCGCCCCGACGTGGCGATCAACTGCGCCGCCTGGACCGACGTCGACGGCGCTGAGGCCTCAGAGGAGGACGCCCTCGCTGTCAACGGCGCCGCCGCCGGCAACGTCGCTGCCGCCGCGGCCGAGGTCGGCGCCAGCGTCGTCTACGTCTCCAGCGACTACGTCTTCGACGGCAGCAAGGGCGCGCCCTACGTCGAAACCGACCAGACCGCGCCGCTCTCCGCCTACGGCCGCACCAAGCTCGCCGGCGAGGAGGCGACCGCCGCCGCCAACAAGCGCCACTTCGTCGTCCGCTCCTCCTGGCTCTTCGGCATTGGCGGCTCCAACTTCGTCGAGACGATGCTGCGCCTCGCCTCGACCCAGAACGAGGTGCTGGTCGTGCGCGACCAGGTCGGCTCGCCGACCTACACCTGGCACCTCGCCTACGGGATCGTCCGCCTGATCGAGGGAATCGAGTTCGGCATCCACCACATGGCTGCCGGCGGCGCCTGTTCCTGGTACGACTTCGCCCGCGAGATCTTCGACCAGGCCAAAGTCGAGTGCCTGGTCCTCTCCGCCACCACGGACATGCTCGGACGCCCCGCACCCCGCCCCGCCTACTCGGCCCTGGCCAGCCAGCGCGAACACGCGATCGAGCTGCCGCCTTGGCGCGACGGCCTCTCCGCCTACCTCTCCCAGCGCTCGGCCGAGCAGGAGGCCGCGGCATGAAGCTCCTCGTAACCGGCGCCGCCGGTTTCATCGGTTCCACCTACGTGCGACTGGCCGGCGGCGAGCACGAGGTGCGGGTGCTCGACAAGCTCACCTACGCTGGCCGCCGCGAGAACCTGCCGGAGGGGACGGAGCTGATCGAGGGCGCGATCGAGGACCCGAAGATCGTGCGCGAGGCGATGGAGGGTTGCGACGCCGTCGTCAACTTCGCCGCCGAGTCCCACGTCGACCGCTCGATCGACGACCAGGACGCCTTCGCCCGCACCCACGTGATCGGCACCGGCACCCTGCTCGACGCCGCCCGCGAGCTTGGCATCGGCCGCTACCTGCAGGTCTCCACCGACGAGGTCTACGGCTCGATCGAGTCGGGCTCCTTCACCGAGACCTCGCCGCTCGACCCCTCCTCGCCCTACTCGGCGACAAAGGCCGCCGGCGACCTGCTGGTCACCGCCCACGTCCACACCTACGGCATCGACGCCTCGATCGTGCGCGGCTCCAACAACTACGGCCCCCGCCAATACCCGGAGAAGCTGATCCCGCTGATCACGCTCAACGCCCTGCACGGCGACTCGCTGCCGGTCTATGGCGACGGCAAGCAGGTCCGCAACTGGCTCTACGTCGAGGACTTCTGCCGTGGCATCCACACCGTGCTGGGCAAGGGCCAGGCCGGCGAGGCCTACAACGTCGGCGGTCCCGACGAGTGCGAGAACATCGAGGTGATCAAGCGGGTGATCGAGCTGACCGGCAAAGACGAGTCGCTGATCGAGTACGTCACCGACCGCCCCGGGCACGACCGCCGCTACTCGCTCTCCTCGGCCAAGCTGAAGGAGCAGCTCGGTTGGGAGGCCCAGGTCCACTTCGCCGAGGGTCTGGAGAAGACCGTCGCCTGGTACCGCGAGAACGAGGACTGGTGGGGCCCGATCCGCTCCGGCGAGTACCGCGAGTACTACGAAAAGCAGTACGGCAAGGCCCTGGGCTGATGCTCGAGCGCCTGCCGACCAAGCTCGAGGGGGTCGCCCTGCTCGGGCCGGCCGTCCACGGCGACGAGCGCGGCTTCATGGTCGAGACCTACCGCCGCGACCTCTGGGCCGAGCACGGGGTCGAGGTCGAGTTCGTCCAGCACAATCACTCCCGCTCCTCCAAGGGCACCCTGCGCGGCCTGCACTTCCAGACCGAGCCCGGCCAGGCGAAGCTGGTGCGCTGCCCGCGCGGCAAGATCTTCGACGTCGCCGTCGACCTTCGCCGCGACTCTCCCACCTACGGCCAGTGGGAGGGCCACGTCCTCGACGACGAGACCCACCGCCAGCTCTTCGTCCCGGTCGGCTTCGGCCACGGCTTCGCCGTGCTCAGCGAGGTCGCCGACGTCACCTACCTCTGCTCCAGCACCTACGACCCCGCCACCGAGTCCGGCATCGCCTGGGACGACCCCGGCGTCGGGGTCGAGTGGCCGGTTGACGATCCGCTCCTCTCCGAGCGCGACAAGACCGCGCCCACCCTCGCCGAAGTCGGCGAGACGCTGCCGTTCTAGCAGCGCGCCTTCCGTCACGCTTCGGCTCGTCGATCGCCTCGATCGGCGCACCACGGTTGCGTCCACGCCCTGCAGGATCCCTGCCATGAACCACGCAATCGCCATAGACATGTCCGCCACATGGCCTAATGTCATCCACATGCCCAAGATGATCCAGATCCGCAACGTGCCCGACGAAGTCCACAGGACGCTCAAGGTGCGCGCTGCCGAAGAGGGGATCTCCCTCTCCGACTACATAAAGCGCGACCTCGAAGAGCTCTCCAAGCAGCTGACCCTCGGGGATGTCTTTGCCCGCGCTCGAGCGCGCGGCCCCTCCGGGATCACCACCGAGGAGATCGTCGAGGGCATTCGAGCATCCCGCGGCGAGTAGCGGACCGTGCCCGTCATCGACGCATCGGTCGTCGTCGGCGTGCTGGCCGACGCCGAGCACGCTCCCTGGGCCGAGGCGCAGCTCTCGGCCGGTGGCGCCGATCGATCCCTCTGGGTTCCGCATCTGATCGATGCGGAGGTCGGTCAGGGGCTGCGCCGCGAAGTTGCTGCCGGTCGGTTGGGTGAGGACAGGGCGGACGCGGCGCTGCTGGATCTGATGCGAATGCCGTTTCGCCGCATCGACCACATTGGCCTGATCCACCGGGCCTGGGAGCTACGCCACAACCTCAGCTTCTACGACGGTCTCTACGTCGCCCTTGCCGAGGCCTTGGATGTGCCCCTGATCACGCTCGATCGCCGCCTCGCCAGGGCTGTCGGCGATGCCACCGAAGTGGCCGTGCTCACCGCGGGCTAAGGGTCTAGCGCCCGCGCACCGCGGTGATGCCGAGGCTTACTGCCAGCTTGGCGCCGATGCCGGCGTAGACGGCAGCGTTGACCAGCGGGTTGTGCTCGTCCGCGTCGAAACGGCGGTAGAACCGGCCCATGCCGCGGTGGAAGGCGATCTCCTGTTTGGGCGCGCGGCGCTTGCCGCTGGAGCCTCCCTTGACGTGCAGAGCCACTCCCGCCGGCTCGTAGAAGACCTTCCAGCCGGCCTGCCAGAAGCGCCGGCACCAGTCGAGGTCCTCCATGTAGAGCCAGTAGCCCTCGTCGAGCAGGCCGACCTCGCGCACCGCCTCGGCGCGGCAGAGCATGAAGGCGCCGTTTACCGCGTCGACCTCGCCGGGGTCGTCGTCGCCGAGGTGGGTCGCGCGGTACTGGCTCAGCGACTCACCTGCTTCCTCGCCGCGGCCGACACCGGTGAAGTGGGCGAGGGCGCTGAGCGGCGTCGGGAAGGAGCGCTTGCAGGCGTGGTCCAACTCCCCCGACTCGGTGACCAGCTTGCAGCCGACCATGCCGATCCGCTCGTCGGAGTACAGGCGCGCCAGCCCGGCATCCAGGGTTCCCGCGTAGACCTCGGTATCGGGATTGAGCAACAGCACCGCCCGCGCCTCGTCCTCGCGCAGGACGACGTTGTTGGCGGCGGAGAAGCCGATGTTCTCGCGGCGCAGCAGGCGCACGGCGGGGAACTCGCGCTCGACCATGTCCGGAGTTGCGTCGGGGCTGCCGCTGTCGACCACGGTCACCCGCATCGTTCCCTGCGCCGGGTGCTCGGCCAGCGAGCGCAGGCAGCGACGCAGCAGCTCTTCGGCGCCGTGGCTGACGATGACGATCTCGAGGTCCAAATCCGCTCCGCTGTTCCTTTTTCCTGCCATACGCGGCTAGCGCACAGCGCAGGCTAGTAGGCGCCTTCGCCGCGGACGATTGCCCGCGGCGTGCGCAAGAGGATCGCCAGATCGCCGGCGACCGAGAGGTTGTCGAGGTAGTCGCGCTCCATCGCCAGTCGCTCCTCGAAGGTGAGGTCGCCGCGTCCGTAGACCTGCATTGGCCCGGTCAGGCCAGGCTTGATCGCGAGCCGGGCGCGCTGGCGCTCGTCATAGAGGGCGACCACCGCCTCCTCCTCTGGCCGCGGCCCGACCAGCGACATGTCGCCCCGCAGCACGTTGATCAGCTGCGGCAGCTCGTCGAGGCTGGTCCGCCGCAGCAACTTCCCGGCGCGGGTGATTCGCGGGTCGTCGACGATCTTGAAGGCGGGCTCGTCGAGCTGCTCGAGATCGACCAGTTCAGCCAGGCGCTCCTCGGCGTCGGTGACCATGGTGCGGAACTTGAGCATCGTGAACGGCACGCCGTCCTTGCCGGCGCGTTTCTGGCGGAAGAAGACCGGTGTGCCGGAGTCGACCACGATCAGCAACGCGATCGCGACCAGCAGCGGCGAGAGCAGGGTCAGCATCAGGCCGGAGACGAGTAGGTCGAGGCCGCGCTTGAGGGCAAGGGTCGAGCGCGGCGGGTCGGAGAAGCGGAAATCGAGCACCGGCAGCTCGGCCAGCCGGTTGAGCTCGATCCCCGGCCCCAGCAGCCCGTAGTGCTTGGGCAGGAAGGTGAGGCCGAGCCCGGCCGCCTTGCACTCCTCGATCAGGTGCTCGACGTCGCGCTCGCCCATCTCCTGCTCGCCGACGACAACGCGCTCGACGTCGTGCTCCCGGGCGACGCGCGAGATCTCTTCGATCGAGCCGAGCCTGGGCAGCGCTGCGCGCCGATCCTTGTCGCGGGGCGCCGAGAGGTAGCCGACCAATTGCAGGCGTGCCTCCGGATGGGTAGCGATCCGGCGCGCGACCACGTCGGCCAAAGCGGCGGGGCCGATGACGATGCCGATTGCCACCCCGGTCAGTCGTTGCCAAGCAAAGCGCAGCACCGCCCGGGAGATGAAGCAGGCAAAAACCGCGCCGATCCCGACGATGATCGCGCTCTTTGCCGAAAGCGGGCCGGGGGGGCTCAACCAGAGCAGGCCGTCGAGCACGATCGTGCCGAGGGCGCTGGCGGAGATCAGCGAGGGCAACTCGTCCAGCGTGCTGTGGCGAATGCGCCGATGGTCGTTGTCGTAGAGGCCGTGCAGCTTCAACACCAACAACCAGGCGGGGGTGAAGAGCACGGCCCAGAAGAGCTTGGCGACGTCCGTGGTCGAGGTGAGCGCGGTGGCGAGGCAGAGGGCGACGACGATTGCCCCCCAATCGCCTGCGGCAAGCAGGCGGCGCAGCATCGCGCCGCGACGCCGCGAGCCGCTCAGGCCGGTGAGCCCCAGCCGGTTCGCCACCTCGGTGGGGGCAACCGACTTCACTTCGGTGGGCGTCTCCTCCCGCTCCGCGTCGTCAGTCACCCGCGCGCTCATCAGCAGGTCCATTCCCCGCGCAGGCAGAGGGCCTGCGGGTTGAGCTCGCGCGCCCGCTTTAGGTTCGCTTCGGCCGCCTCTTCGTCGCCGGCCTCGTGCTCTACCCGCGAGAGCAGGTAGTACCACTGCCAGTTGCGGTCCTCGCGGTCAATTGCGTGGCCGAAATGCACGATCGCGGCGCCGTAGTTGCCCTGCCGCTCGGTGAGCAAGCCGAGCTGCACGTAGGGCGACGCGGCCCAGGGCTCAATCGAACGAGCGGTGTTGGCGTGGTCGATCGCGGCACCGAGGTCTTCCCTGGCCGCCGCGGCCTGGCTGGAGTCGATCTCGCGCTCGACCAGCAGCGGTCCGACCAGTGCCACCGCCGAGGCCCAGGCAAGCATGACGGCGATGACGGTTAGGCCAAAGCGGCGCCCCTCCCGCTCCGGCTCGCCCCCTCGGCGCGGGTCGCTGGCGATCTGGCTGCAGCGGGCCGCGACCACTACTCCCGCGGCGAGGAAGAAGACCGCGCCCAGCGCGGCGATCTCCCAGAACCAGTCGAAGGCCGCGCCGACGGCGAAGGCAAGCATCGCGGCGAAGAGCGCCGCGTAGCGCTCTCGCTCGGGATAGGGGGCTGTGCGCCAGGCGAGGAAGGCGCACCAGAGCAGGAAGCCGACGAGGGCGAGCACGAGCACTCCGCCGACCGCGCCCAGCTCGGCGAAGGCCTCCAGGTAGACCGAGTGCGCGTCGTGGACGGGCAGTTCGATTGAGCGCAACTGCTCCCAGGAGAACTGGTAGGTGCCGGCGCCGTGGCCGAAGGCAGGCTTTTCGCCAGCGGCTTCGATCGCCACCTTGTAGAAGTCGTGGCGCCCGGCGCCGGAGAGATCGGAGAAGTGTTCCTGTGGGTTCTTGGGGAACTGGATGTCGGGACTCGAGAACTGGTCCCAGGCGCGTCCCCCAACCGACGCTACCGCGCCGATCGCCAGCACGACGCCGATCAGGGCGATCCCCCTGAGGACGCTTGGATTGCGCGAGATAGCCACCGCTCGGCCACTGAGCCCGCCCTCGCGACGCTCCTCCCAGCGCAAGGCGGCGAAGAGCAACAGCGAGACGGCGATGCCGGCGAGCAGGATCAGGAGCACCGTGACGCCCTGGTCGACCGTCGCCTGCGTGGCGAGGTTGTCAGCCAGGCTGTGCCGCGCCTGCACGGCTAGAACCGCCGGCAGCGCTCCCAGCACCCCGATCGCCAGCGTGGCGAGCAGCCAGAGGCGATCTCGCGAGAGCGCGATCAGGCAGCCGGAGGCGACGAGCAGGGCGAGCAGGCCGCCGCGCGAGTAGGTGAAGTAGAGGGCGAGCAGCGCCGCCGGGATCATCGCGACCGAGAGCCAGCGCAACACCGTCCAGGCGGCCTGACGGCTGGTCCAAAGCAGAAGCGAGACGCCGATGCCGAAGATCGCCCCGTTGGCATTCCAGTAGCCGAGTGGGTAGCGCAGCCTCGGACCGCTGCCCAGCGAATCTGCAACATTCATTACATGGGGCAGGAGACGGCTGCCCAGCCCTAGTACAACGACCAAGGCGACGGCAATTGTTAGGCCTTCAGCGAAACGTTGGCGCCTTTCGTCGGTTTGGGCGATCAGGAACGCGGCAAGGAAGAACCCGAGGTAGACCGCAACCCGGTCCGCCTCGATCACGCTCAGCTCAATTGACCCCGACCAGAGGGATGAGATTGCACACAGAAGCGACAGACAGACGATCAGTCCGCCTGCCCAGTACAGCGGTCGCTCTGGCTTCACGGCCGAGCCCGCACCAAAGACCAGCAGGGCGACCACAACCAGCCAGACGGCGAGGCCAGCTATGTGACGACCGCTCACATCGAAGCCGCCGCCAGCCAGGGCCAGACCGCCGATCAAGGCAACGGGCGCAAGCAACGCCGCCGTTTGGTCTAACCTTGCGCGCGATGAACGTCGGGACGCGCCATCTCTCGGGCCCAAATCGGGGCCGCTCCGCCCTCGTGTTGATGTCAGTGATTGCTCTGGCATTGGCTTGTTTCCCTGTGCTTGCTCACGCCGAAGACTCGAGCGGCGTGCAGTACTCGGACACTATTCCGAAGGCCGAAGGCGAAAACACGCCCACGAACCACCACAAAAAGCAAACCCCGGCGAAGTCCTCGAGTACCGATACCGGCGGGGGGACCGCGCCGTCCCACTCCTCGGGCTCGGAAGACTTGAAGGAAGCTGAAGGGTCTGACGAAAGCGAATCATCTTCGAAGGAAAGCGCCGTGGCGGCCAAGGGCAACGACAGCGGCACGGGCCAGGGTAACCCAGGCGGCAGCGCCAACAAGAGCGCCAAGAAGGCGGTGCAGCCTGGCAGCCAGAAGGCGTCCGGGGCGCCCACCTCGCAATCCAGCGACAGCGGCGACTCCTCGCCGCTGGTGCCAGTCCTGATCGCGATCGCTGTCCTGGCGGCTATCTCGGTTGCCGTGGTGATGATCAGGCAACGGCGACAGCGCCACGGCTCCTCTCCGTCGGCCCCCTCTCCCGAGGCGAACTGAACATGGCTCAGGAGCGGAAGGTCCCGCGGAGGCGGGTGCGTGCTTGGATATTCGCTTTGTCCGTGTCGCTGATTGCACTGGCGGCCTCGGCTTCTTCGGCCGCGGCGGTCCCGGCCGGATTCTGGGGGGTCTCGCCCCAGGCCACGCCGAGCGTCGAACAGTTCCAGCGCCTGCGTACCGGCGGGGTTGAGAGCGTCCGTATCCCGATTGGCTGGGGCGCCGTGGAAACGGCTCCGGGGGTCGCCGACTTCTCGCACGTAGACGCGTTCATCGCCGGCGCGGCGCAAGCGGGGTTGAGGGTCCTTCCCTTCATCTACAACGCACCCACCTGGGTGGTCCCGTCCGCGGCTGTTCCCGGCTCGCACGGCTCGGTGCGGGCGCCGAAGACGCTGCCGGTGAAGACGGGCGCGCAGCGCGCCGCTTGGGCCAACTTCCTCGAACTCGTGGTTCGCCGCTATGGCCCCGGGGGCGCCTTCTGGGCGGCAAATCCGGCTTTGCCGGAAAGTCCGATTCGGACCTGGCAGATCTGGAACGAGCAGAACTTCAAGTACTTCGTCGTGCGGCCCAGCCCGGCCGACTACGGCAAATTGGTCAACGTCTCCTACACGGCGATCAAAAGCGTCGACTCGGGCGCCAAGCTGATTCTCGGTGGCATGTTTGCCCGGCCCAAGGAGGCGGAATTCAAAAAGAAGCCGGCCCAGGCCTTTTTCGCCACCGACTTTCTGGATCAGATGTACCGCTCTACCCCCGGGATCAAGAGCAAGTTCAGTGGCGTCGCGCTCCACCCATACACCACCGACTATCGCCAGCTGACGCCGGACATCGAGGAGTTCCGCTTGGTTCTGACCCAGAATCACGATGCCGGAAAGGGCCTCTGGATCACCGAGATCGGCTGGAGCTCCCAGCCGCGGGCTGGGCACGACGGTTTTGCCAAGGGACCGAAAGGCCAGGTCACCCAGTTGAAAGGCGCCTTCAACCTGTTCGAGCGCAACCAGGCGAGATGGCGCTTGAAGCAGATCTACTGGTTCTCGGTTGACGACCAGCCCAACATCTGCAACTTCTGCGACGGCACCGGCCTCTTCGGCGAAGGCTTCGTGCCGAAGAAGTCCTGGTTTGCCTACGTCAAGTTCGCCGGCGGTAGCCCGGGCTGATCCGGGCACGGTCGTATTTCTCCTCTGCGGGGAGAAATACGACCCTCGTAGTTCTTCCTGCGTAAGATCGGTGGGTTGGCCACCGATGCGAAACCGACCGCGGGATCCGATCCGCTAGCCCCCTTCAGCGCCCCGGTAAGGCGCTGGTTCGAGGCGTCCTTTGAGGGCCCGACGCCGGCGCAGGCCGGCGGCTGGGAGGCGATCTCGAGTGGTGCCAACACGCTGATCTGTGCCCCTACCGGCTCGGGCAAGACGCTGGCCAGCTTCCTCTGGGGCATTGACAAGCTCTCGCGCGAGAGCGATCGCGGCAACGGCGTCCGCCTCGTCTACGTCTCGCCGCTGAAGGCCCTCTCCTACGACATCGAGCGCAATCTGCGGGCGCCCCTACGGGGAATCGGCGCCGATATATCGGTTGGCTTGCGCACCGGCGACACGCCGCAGAAAGAGCGCCGGGCGATGCAGAAAAAACCGCCCGACATCCTCATCACCACCCCCGAGTCGCTCTATCTGATGCTCTCCTCGGCGGTTCGCGAGATCTTCTTCAGCACCGAGGCGGTGATCGTCGACGAGATCCACGCTGTGGCCCAGTCGAAGCGGGGGTCCCACCTGGCGCTGAGCTTGGAGCGGTTGGAGCATCTGGTGAAGAGCAATGCGGATCATCCCGCGGGTCCTGTCGGTGCAGGGGACCCACCGCCCCTTCCGGTCGCTAAAGCGTCCTCAGGGGCGGTACCCCCTACACCGCCACCCGCGGGAGATGCGCCTGGTCTTCAACGGATCGGGCTCTCGGCGACGCAGCGACCGCTGGAGCGGATTGCTCAGTTCCTGGTTGGGCCGAAACGCGAGTGCAAGATTGTCGATGCCGGGATCGCCAAGGAGCTCGATTTGGAGATCGTGGTCCCGGTGGAGGACATGGCGGAACCGGGAGCTCCTGCTTTCCCGAACGAGGACGGCAACCCCACAGACGGGGAGCCCCTCGCTCACGTGAGATCGATCTGGCCGGCGATCTACCCGGAGCTGCTGAAGCTCGTCCAAGAACACACGTCAACCATCATCTTCGTCAACAACCGCCGCGCCTCTGAGCGCCTTGCCAAGCGCCTGAACGAGCTCGCTAACGGGGAAGGCGAGCAGGAATTGCCTGCGACGGAGCACGCGGGGGCGAATCCGCCTGGGGCGGATGGGTCGGGTCCGTCGGGAACTCCCGGCGAAAGCCGGCCCGACGGACCCGACCCATCCGCCCCTGTAGAAATTGCCCGCGCTCACCACGGCTCGCTCTCCCACGAGGAGCGCACGATCGTTGAGGAGCTGCTCAAGTCCGGTCAGCTCCCCTGCCTGGTCGCGACGTCGTCCCTGGAGCTGGGGATCGACATGGGCGCGGTCGACCTGGTGATCCAGGTCGAGTCGCCGAAGTCGGTCAGCCGCGGTCTGCAGCGGGTCGGCCGCGCCGGCCACTCGCTGGGGGAGGTCTCTCGCGGCCGCATCTTCCCCAAGTTCCGCGCCGACCTGCTCGAGTGCGCGGTCGTCGCCCGCCGCATGCGCGAAGGCGCGATCGAGGAGACGGTGATCCCGCAGAACCCGCTTGACGTGCTCGCCCAGCAGCTGGTCGCGATGGCCGCCCTCGACGAGTGGGAGATCGACGAGGTCGAGCGCCTCGTCACCGCCTCTGAGCCCTTCCACGATCTCTCCCGCGAGCAGCTGGAGAACGTGCTCGACATGCTCGACGGCCGCTACCCCTCCGACCGCTTCGCCGAGCTGCGGCCGCGCATCGTCTGGGACCGCGCCGAGGGCACCATGCACGGCCGCAAAGGCGCCCGTTCGCTGGTCGTCACCAACGCCGGCACGATCCCCGACCGCGGCCTCTACGGCGTCCACCTGCCCGACGGGCGCCGCGTCGGCGAGCTCGACGAGGAGATGGTCTACGAGGCCCGGCCCGGCCAGACCTTCCTGCTCGGCGCCACCACCTGGCGGATCGAGGACATCACCCGCGACCGCGTCATCGTCACTCCCGCGCCGGGGGTGCCCGGCGCCGTGCCCTTCTGGAAGGGCGACGGGATCGGCCGGCCGGCCGAGCTCGGCAAGGCGATCGGCGCCTTTGCTCGCGAGGCCGTCTCGCGCGAGCCGAAGGAACTGGCGAAGGAGTACGACCTCGACCGCCGTGCCGCCGAGAACCTGGTCGCCTACCTGCGCGAGCAGCAGACCGCGACCCGGGTCGTCCCCTCCGACGAGACGATCGTGGTCGAGCGCTTCCGCGACGAGATCGGCGACTGGCGCCTCTGCATCCTCTCGCCCTACGGCGGCCGCGTCCACGCCGCTTGGGGCCTGGCGCTGGCGGCCAAGATCCGCGCCGAGCGCGAGCTCGAGGCCGACGCGATCTGGTCCGACGACGGCATCGTCATCCACCTCCCCGACGCCGATGAGCCGCCGCCCGCAGACCTGGTCCTGATCGAGCCCGACGAGGTCGAAGAGCTAGTCGTCGGCGAGCTCGCCGGCTCGGCCCTGTTCGGCTCCCACTTCCGCGAGAACGCCGCCCGCTCGTTGCTGCTTCCGCGCGCCTACCCCGGCAAGCGCACGCCGCTCTGGCAGCAGCGGCTGAAGTCCCAGAGCCTGCTCGAGGTCGCCCGCGACTTCCCCCGCTTCCCGGTCATCCTCGAGACCTACCGCGAGGTGCTGCGCGACGTCCTCGACCTGCCCTCGCTGGGCGAGCTGCTGCGTGACCTGCACTCGCGCAAGCTCAGCCTGGTCGAGGTCGAGACCCCGACCGCCTCGCCCTTCGCCTCCTCGCTGCTCTTCGACTACGTCGCCACCTACATGTACGAGGGCGACACGCCGAACGCCGAGCGGCGGGCGGCGGCGCTGGCGCTCGACCGCGACCTGCTGCGCGAGCTGCTCGGCCAGGAGGAGCTGCGCGAGCTGATCGACCCGGAGGCGCTGGAAGACGTCGAGGCGCAGCTCCAGCACCGCACCGAGGCCGGCCAGGCCGGCGACCGCGACGCCCTGCAGCAGGTGCTGCGCAACGTCGGGGACCTGACCGCGGCCGAGTGCGAGGAGCGGGTCAGCGAGGGCTACTCGGCGGCCTCGATGTTGGCGAAGCTTGTCGGCGAGCGCCGCGCGGCACTTGTGCGGATCAACGGCGAGGAGCGCTACATCGCCGCCGAGGACGCCGGCGTCTTCCGCGACGCGCTCGGCGTGCCGCCGCCCGCCGGCCTACCGGAAAGCTTCCTCGAGGAGTCCGCCGACCCGCTGATCACCCTGGTGCGCCGCTACACCCGCACCCACGGGCCCTTCCCAACCGTTCAGTTTGCTGCTCGCTACGGGATCGACCCGATGCCGGCGCTGCGCGAGCTGGAGCGCTCCGGCACGCTCGTTCGTGGCGAGCTGCTTCCCGGTGGCTCCGAACGCGAGTGGTGCGATGCCGACGTCCTGCGCCGCGTGCGCCGCGCCAGCCTCGCCCACCTGCGCCGCGAAGTCGAGCCCGCCGGCCGCGAGCGCTTCGCCCGCTTCCTGCCGAGCTGGCAGAACGTCGACGCTCACCGTGCCGCCGGCGCCGGCCCGGATCGCTTGCGCGAGGCGCTGGTGCCGCTGCAGGGGGTAACGCTGACTCCGAAAGTTTGGGAGGCCGACGTGTTGCCGCGCCGGCTTGGCGCCTACTCGCCCACCTGGCTCGACGAACTCTGCACCAGCGGCGAGCTGGTCTGGATCGGCGCTGGTGCCCGCGGTCGCAGCGACGGCCGCGTCGCCCTCTACTTCCGCGACGACGTCCGCCTCGCCGGCCCACCGCCAGCCAACCTCAAGCTCGAAAAACCAGAGGGCGAGGTCCACGACGCGATCCGCGAGCGCCTCGCCGCTGGCCCCGACTTCTGGCTCGACCTGCTTGCCGACCTCGATCACCCGCCGGAGGAGCTGCACAGCGCGCTTTGGGACCTCGCCTGGGCGGGCGAGGTGACCAACGACGCCTTCGCCCCCCTGCGCGCCCCGCGCCGCCGGGGCGCACCGCCGCCAGAGCAGCGCGGCCGCCGCTTCGCCCGCCGCCGCGGCAGCGGTGCAGCGGTGCAGGGGCGCTGGTCGCTGACCGCGGCGCTTTTCGAGAAGGCGCCGGCCACGGGCCCCCGCCTGCGCGCCCAGGCCGAGCTGATGCTCGAGCGCTACGGCATCGTCACCCGCGAGACCGTCCTCGCCGAGGGCATTCCCGGCGGCTTCTCCAGCCTCTACGCCGAGCTAGGCAACCTCGAGCTGCTCGGCACCGCCCGCCGCGGTTACTTCGTCGAGGGCCTCGGTGGCGCCCAGTTCGCCCTGCCCGGCGCGGTCGAGCGCTTGCGCTCCCTGCCCTACGACGACGGCTCCTTCCTCTTGCTCTCCGCCACCGATCCCGCCAACCCTTACGGAGCCTCGCTGCCCTGGCCCAAACCGCCCAGCGGGCGCCGCCCCGCTCGCACCCCCGGGGCCCACGTGCTGATGCGCGACGGCTCGCCGGTGCTCTACATCGAGCGCGGCGGGCGCGGCATCGTCCGCCTGATCGAGTTGAGCGAAGACGAGCTAACCGCGGTCGTGGGTGCCCTGGCCAAGGAGGTGGGCGCCGGCCGCCTGCCCAAGCTTTCCCTGGAGAAGCTCGACGGCGACCCCGTGATCGGCTCCGGCCAGGAGGACGTCCTGCTCGAGGCCGGCTTCAGCCGCGGCCCCCGCAAACTCACCCTCGCCGCCCGCTGACCCGGTATCCCCGATCAGCGAGAGCGGCCGAGGCCGACAAGAAGACCGATGCGATTGGCCACGCTTTCGACCGTGTCCATTGATGCTCCTCCCAGCCGTCGCCGCAGGCGCAGCGAGGAAATCGATCGGACCATCTCGGGCATCGCAAAGCTGACCTTTTCCAAACCCCCTTCGGGCGGCTCCACCCGAACGTGCAGCTTGTTGCGACGATCGGTTGTGGTCAGCGGAACCGCGATCGCCATGTTGGCCGGAGACCGGTTCATCTGCTCGATAGAGACGACCAGGAAGGGGCGCCCCCCTTGCTCGTGTCCCACGACCGGCTCGGGATCACCTATATAGACGTCGCCGCGTTTGATCTTCTGACGCTCAATCGGCATCGGGCGACCTGTCCGGGAAGTCCAGCCAATCTTTCATCTCCTCGTGGATTTCGTCCCCGTGCTTCCGATAGGACTCGTCCATTGAGTCGAGAAGGCGCCGCTCTTCCCACAGGTCCACAGTCGCATCAAACATCTCGGTCAAGCTCTTTCCCTCGAGCTCGGCCTCGCGAGCGAGTCGTTCCTGCGTGCTGCGGCGCACGCGGATCATCATCGTCTCGGTAGCAGCCATGGACTGAGTCTACAGATCTGTATACACGCTCCTGAATCGGTTCATTTATGGCTAAGGCGCCGGGCGTTCGGGGTTCTCCCCCCAACGGAGGGATAATCAAAGCGATGGCAGATCGTGAGGAGGGGTTCGGGCCGGTCGCGCTGCTGCGCAGCGTGCCGCTCTTCGCGGACCTCGAGGAGGCCGAGCTGGAGCGTTTCTCGCGCGTCGCCGTTGCCCGTTCCTTCCCCGCGGGCACGCGGGTCTTCCATGAGGGCGATCACTCCGACGCCTGCTACATCGTCCGCGACGGCAGCTTCCGCGTCACCCGCGAGCACTCCGACGGACGGGCGATCACCCTCGCGAGCCTTGGCCCTGGCGACATCTTTGGCGAGTTGGCGATGCTCGATGGCGAGGTGCGCTCGGCCAGCGTCGAAGCGCTCAGCGACGGCGAGCTGCTTGCCTTGCCGGCCGGCGAGGTACGGGCTCTGCTGGCCCGCCATCCGGAAATCACCGTGAAGCTGATCGCGGCCCTGGTCCGCCGCCTGCGTACCGCCAACGAGCGGATCTCGCGCCAGTCCTTCCAGACGGTCCCCAGCCGCGTCGCCGGCGTCCTCTCCCAACTGGTGGCCGAGGAGTCGCCGCGCGAGGGGGAGGGGGGTGAGGTGACGATCCGCATGAACCAGGCCGATCTGGCCCAGCTCGCCGGCACCTCACGCGAGAGCGTCAGCCGCTTCCTCGCCGATCTCGAGCGCGCCGGTGTCGTCCGGCCCGGCCGCGGCCGGGTGACCGTGCTGGCACCGGAGAAGCTGCACAACTACATCTTCTGAGGTGCCGCTCAGCAGCTGTTTGGCTGCGGATCGGAGGGGTCCTTGCCGGCGTCGTCGTCGCCGCCCCCGCAATCGATCGCCTTGTCGCGCTGACCATCGATCGCTTCGACCGAGTCGTTGCCGCCCTTGCCGATGAAGGTGTCGGCGCCGAGGTGGCCGAAGAGGCTGTTGGCGCCGTTGTCGCCGATCAGCACGTCGGGGCCGTCGGAGCCCTCGAGGTCCTCGTTGTCGCCGAGGACTTTGTCCGGGCTGCCGCAGCCAGCTGGGCCACCGGTGCCGTTCAGCTCGACCCGCATGTTGGCGTTGGAGCGGCCGTAGGAGACCGTGTCCTCGCCAGGACCGCCGCTGTAGGTGTGGCCCTGGCAGACCTCGACCGAGGAGACCAGGAGGTCGTTGCCGGGACCGCCGCTGAGTTGATCGGGGGCAGGGTCCGCGTAGAGCACGTCGCTCCCCGCATTGCCGATCAGGGTGTCGTTGCCGTTGTCGGGTCCGTTGTAGTTCTCGCCCGCTTCCAGCACGTCGTCGCCCGGGCCGCCGCTGAGCGTGTCGTTGCCGGCGTTACCGTTGGCCCGGGCCTTGATCCCGGCCGGGACGCTTTCGCTGATGTTGATCGAGTCGTCGCCACCGGCCCCGGTGATCACCAGCAGGCCGGTCGCGGTACTGGTCGGGCAAGAGACCGTCGCGATCAGGCTGCTGGCGGTGTTCGACTGGCAGCCTTCGCCGGAGACGATCGGTCCGTTTTCCGACACCGTCCAGGTGCCGTTGCTGAAGTAGACGTGGATGTCGTTGGCGCGTTCGTCGCCCTGCACGATCAGGCTGCTGCCGTCGAGGCCCTGGTTGAGGATTACGAAGGTGCCGTTGCCCGGCGGCGCCTCTTCGGCGCCGCAGGAATACTCGGCAGCGAAGCCATTGCATTCGTCGGTGCCGGCCCCGCCGAAGGCTTCGTCAGGACCGCCCATGGCATCGAGGTCGTCGTTGCCGACCCCACCGTCGATGCGGTTGAAGCCGCCGTCGCCGACGATGACGTCCCCCTGCGGTGAGCCGACGACGTCCTCGAAGCCCTGCAGGGTGTCGTGGCCGTCTCCTTTGGAGCGGCCGGAGGAGAGATCGACCGTCACGGCGCCACGGGTGGCGCTGGCGTAGGAGACGATGTCGTTCACGCCCCCGCCGCCGTCAAGGGTGTCTTCGCCGCTGTCGCCGCGGACGACGTCACCGTCACCGTCGCCACCGCTCGCGAGGTCGCTGCCGGCCCCGCCGAAGACGAAGTCGTTGTCGGCGCCACCTTCGAGCTTGGGATCGTCGCCGGGCCCGCCGTCGACCGTGTCGGTGCCGGGCCCGCCTTCGATCTCGTCGTTGCCCTTGTCGCCCTTGAGCATGTCGTTGCCGCCGGCCCCGTCCTCGTCGTCGCTGCCCTTTTCGCCGTCGATGAAGTCATCGCCGGCGCCGCCGTTGAGGACGTCCGGCCCTTTGGCGCCGAGCAGCTTGTCGTCGCCGCTGCCGCCGAGGATGCCGTCCTTGCCCTTGGCGCCGCTGAGATCGTCCTCGCCACTGCCTCCCTCGAGATGATCGGAGCCCGTGTCGCCGGCGAGCTTGTCGTCGCCGCCTTCTCCGTAGAGCTTGTCGAAGCCGCGCCCACCGTAGAGCTTGTCATCGCCGGGACCGCCGCAGATCCTGTCGTTGCCGTTAGGCCCGCCACTGATCCTGTCGTTGCCGCCGCCGCCGTAGATCACGTCGCTGGCGCCTTTGCCGACGAGCACGTCGTTGCCGGCGGTGCCGACGATCGTCGCGTGCTTGCCGTGACATTGGGCTGCGCTCGCGCTTGCGGTGAAGGCGAGCGCGAAGAGGAAGGCACACGCAATGGACGCAAAAGAGGATGAGAACAGGGAACGACCCCTGGCTGTCGATTGGCTCATGCTCCCCCATCGACCCGTTTTGGGCCGGCCTACACTTTTGGTCGACGAACGTTCAAAAGTCCCTAGTTCGTCCGTCCATAGCTACTACCCGAGCTCGGATCGAGAATCACCCAAGCACGACGCTGCGCAGGGCCCGGTCAGATACGCTCGCAGCCCGATGCGCGGCGGTATCTACGTTCTCAACTTCTACTCGCCGGTCTTCGTCGACCAGCTCAAGCGCGGTCGCAAGACCGCGACGATCCGGCTCGGCGACAAGAGCAACAAGTACGAGCGCGGTCAGGTCGTCTGGATCACGGTCGGTTTCCGCCACAGTCCGCGCGAGAAGATCTTCACCGCGGTGATCGACGACGTCGAGGTCAAGCGCGTCTCCGAGCTCTCCCCGCGCGACATCGAGCACGACAACCCGGAGTTCCGCCGGCTCGAGGAGGAGATCAAGTTCCTCGAACAGATCTACGGGCGCCCCGTCGCTCCCGACGAATCCGTCACCGTGATCCGCTTCTCGCAGATCGTCGAGCCTCCCGGCGCTCATTTCGGCAACGGCGAGACCCCTCATCACAACTGATCGCGCACCCCGCCTGATCCGTATCTAGATCCGGTGGCCGACTACAAGTTCCTCACCACCTGGTTGCTGGAGGCGCCGCGCGAGCAGGTCTGGGAGGCGATCTACGACCAGGCGAACTGGCCGCAATGGTGGCGCGGCGTCGAGGAGGCCGAGGAAATCAGCCCCGGCGACGATGGCGGCGTCGGCACCGTCGCCCGCATGGTCTGGAAGAGCCTGCTGCCCTACCGGGTCGAGTTCGAGGTGACGACGACGCGGATCGAGTTCCCGCATCTGCTCGAGGGCAACGCGGTCGGCGAGCTGAGCGGAGTCGGTCGCTGGCGCCTCTACGAGCAGGACGGTGCGACCGCGGTGCTCTACGAGTGGAACGTGGCCACCAGCAAGGCCTGGATGAACCTGCTGGCGCCCTTGGCCCGGCCGATCTTCGAGTGGAATCACGATTGGGTGATGGCTCGGGGAGGCGAGGGAATCGCCGCTCTGCTGGGCTGTCGCCTGCTTGCCAACGGCTGAGCCGCCGCCGGGGCGCGCGCCCCGCTATCTTTCTGGCGCTGGCACTCTCACCTGCAGAGTGCCAATCCAGTTCGAACTTCTGAACCACCCCTGACCCAATGATGGAGGTATACGGATGAAGCTGAAGCCCCTCGGGGACCGGCTGATCGTGAAGCCGATCGAGGAGGAGGAGACGACTGCCAGCGGCATCGTCCTTCCCGACACCGCTAAGGAGAAGCCCCAAAAGGGCAAGGTCGTCGCCGTCGGCGATGGCGCGATCAACGAGGACGGAACCCGCCGCCCGCTCGACGTGAGCGAGGGCGACGAGGTCCTCTACTCCAAATACGGCGGCACCGAGGTCACCGTCGAGGATGAGGAGCTGCTCGTTTTGCGCGAGTCGGACGTCCTCGCCAAGCTCGGCTGACCGATCCGCCAACCAGGACTTAGATGAACCAAGGAGGACTGAAAACAGATGGCTCATAAGGAGCTGAAGTTCAGCGAGGAAGCACGGGGGGCCCTGCAGGCCGGCGTCGACGCAGTCGCCGACGCGGTCAAGGTCACTCTCGGCCCAAAGGGCCGTTACGTCGTGCTCGACAAAAAGTTCGGCGCGCCGACGATCACCAACGATGGCGTCACCATCGCCCGCGAGGTCGAGGTCGAGGACGTCTTCGAGAACCAGGGCGCCCAGCTCGTCCGCGAGGTCGCCACGGCGACCAACGACGTCGCCGGTGACGGTACGACGACGGCGACGCTGCTGGCCCAGATCATCGTCCGCCAGGGCCTCAAGAACGTCGCCGCCGGCGCCAACCCGCTGGCCCTGCGCCGCGGGATCGAGGCCGCTGTCGAGGACGTTGTCGAGACCCTGCGCGAGAAGCAGTCCAAGGAGGTCGCGGGCAAGGAGCAGATCGCCCGCGTCGCCGCCATCTCCGCCGGTGACGACGAGATCGGCAACGTGATTGCCGACGCGATCGAGAAGGTCGGCAAGGACGGCGTGGTCAACGTCGAGGAAGGCCAGACCTTCGGCATGGAGCTGGAGTTCACCGAGGGGATGCAGTTCGACAAGGGCTACATCTCGCCGTACATGGTCACCGACCAGGATCGCATGGAGGCGGTGCTGGAGGACCCCTACATCCTCATCGCCAACCAGAAAATCGGCTCCGTGCGCGACATCCTGCCGATTCTCGAGCAGGTGATGCAGGGTGGCAAGCCGCTGATGATCATCGCCGAGGACGTCGAGGGCGAGTGCCTCGCGACGCTGGTCGTCAACAAGCTGCGCGGCACCTTCACCGGTGTCGCGGTCAAGGCACCCGGCTTCGGCGATCGCCGCAAGCGGATGCTCGAGGACATCGCGATCCTCACCGGCGGCGAGGTGATCACCGAGGAGATGGGTCTCAAACTCGAGAACACCCAGGTCACCCAGCTCGGTAAAGCCCGCCGCGTCGTCATCTCCAAGGACACGACGACGATCATCGATGGCGCCGGCGAGGCCGACGACATCAAGGGTCGGATCAAGCAGATCAAAAACGAGGTCGAGAACACCGACTCCGATTTCGATCGCGAGAAGCTCCAGGAGCGTCTCGCCAAGCTGGCCGGCGGTGTCGCCGTGGTCAAGGTCGGCGCTGCCACCGAGACCGAGATGAAGGAGAAGAAGCACCGCGTCGAGGACGCGCTGCAGGCGACCCGCGCCGCGCTCGAGGAGGGCGTCGTGCCGGGTGGTGGTGTTGCCCTGCTCAACGCCCAGGCCGACCTCGACCCGGACAAGCTCAGCGACCCCGACGAGGCGACCGGAGCACGGATCGTCCACCGGGCGCTCGAGGAGCCGGTCCGCCAGATCGCCGAGAACTCCGGCGAGGAGGGCTCGGTCGTGGTCAACAAGGTCCGCGAGCTGAAGGCCGGCGAAGGCCTCAACGCGGCAACCGGCGAGTACGGCGACCTGATCGCGGCCGGTGTGATCGACCCGACCAAGGTGACCCGCTCAGCCTTGGAGAACGCGGCGTCGATCGCCAAGAACATCCTCGTCACCGAGGCGATCATCGCCGAGCCGCCCGAGAAGGAGGGCGCTGCCGGCGGCGGAATGCCCGGCGGCATGCCCGACATGGGCGGCATGATGTAACGAAGTTCGGACCTGGCTCGAAAGCCCGGTGCGCACGCCTGGCGGCGGCGGATCGGCTCAGGGCGGCGTCCTCAGAGGCCCGAATAGCTCTGCTATTCGGGCCTCTTGCGTTCTTGCCCTGATTGATCCGGCGCTCGCCAGTCGCACACCCCGGATCTTCCGAGACAGGTCCGAACTTCGGCCGCTAAGGGACTTTTGAGGTTTTCGGCGGCGGAGGGGGCAGCGGCGGCAGGGTGCCGGCGTTGTATTCGGCGTACTGGAGGAAGGTTTCTCGGCGCAGCTTGAGTCGCAGGGTGTTCGTCGTGCGCGGGTAGAGACTCAAGGCGTAGGGATTGGCGCCGGGGCCGAAGCCGGCGTAGTAGACGAACATGCGCACGCGCGGGTGCTTGACCGTCCAGGCGACCAGCTGTTTGACGAAGCGCGGTTCGTCTTTGCCCGAGACGGCCCACTCGGTGATCGCCACCGGCTTGCCCTTCCACTGCTTGCCGACGTAGAAGCGGTTGAGGTCTTTCCAGACCGGATATTCGGAGTAGAAGTCCGTCCCCGCCCAGTCGACCCAGCGCGCGCCCGGCCAGTAGTTGCCGGGGAAGTTGCCTTTCACCCGCGGCGAGCCGCCCGGCAGTGGGCTCCAGATGATGCTCACCGGCGCCGCCAGCAGTTCGGTCGGGTTCGGGCCCTTGGTGCGGTTGAGCGGCGGCAGGCCGATTTCGGCCAGGGTCGCGTTGATCCCTTCCAGCGTCTGGCCGCCGCGGACGATCGCGACAATGCGGCGGAATGCCTGCTTGTACCAGCCGGGGGTGTGTTCGCCGCCCTTCTGGGTGCCGTCGCAGTTGACCGCGGACCAGGCGTTGAGGCAGCGGTTGGGCTCGCCCAGCGGCCTGATGTAGGCGGGCAGCCCGCGTTTGGCGAAGAAGTCGTTGAGCTGCAGCAGGTAGTCGTCGCCGGCCCCGAGGGCGATCTGCTCGGGCGTGATCAGCTCGCCCAGGGTCTGGTCGTCGACCGTGGAGATCGCCAGAACCGGCCGGGTCCCGGTTTCGCGCCAGCGTTCGTAGGCCTGGTTGAGGCTGTTGCCCCAGGGATGGAAGGTCTGCAGCAGCGCCGGGTGCTTGGTCAGCAGTTCGGTGAATTCGTTGAACTGCGTCGTCGTGCCCTGGTCGCTGACGCCGAAGAGGACGCCGGGCTTCGGTGGCACCAGGGTCAGCGCTCGCGCCGGCGCGGCGAGGATTGCCGCCACCGCCACCGCCAGAACCGCCGCCTGCCTAGTCCTCCTCCAGTACATCGCCCATCCTTCTTGGCTTGACTCCCAGCTCCTCCGCGTCGGCCGTGCCGCGTTCGCTGAGCATCGAGACCTCCATCAACTCGGCCTCCTCCCAGGTTGCAAACACGGCCTCGCCGAAAAGGGAGCGGATCGCGATCAGGCCGGAGCGGACGAGGGGGAGCGGCAGGTGGACCAGCGAGCGCGGCCGGCCGGCGACCTGGCTGACCAGGTCCGACATCTCGTCGTAGCTCAGGGTCTGGGGCCCGGCCAGCTCGTAGCGCTGGCGATCCCCTCGCTCCAGTGCGGCAACCACGCAGCGTGCCGCGTCGTTGGCCCAGATCGGCTCGAAGCGCGCCTGACCGTCACCGGAGACCGGCAGCACGGGTAGGAAGGAGAAGCGGCGCAGCAACGTCACCCAGGGGTCCGAGCGGTCGTAGACGATCGAGGGGGCGAAGATCGTCGTCTCCAGCGCCGAGGAGGCGACGGCGCGCTCGGCCAACCACTTGGCGCGGAAGAACCGCGTGCGCTGCGCCACCGACGCGTTGAGGGCACTGAAGAAGACGAAGCGCTGCACGCCGCTGCGCTCGGCCGCGCGCAGCAGGCGCAGGGTCGCCAGCCCGTTCAGCTCCTCGATCCGGTGCGGTGGCTGATCGCGGATCGTCGCCGCCAGGTGAACCACGGTGTCGACCCCGCGCAGGGCCTGGCGCACCAGGTAAGGATCCGACATCTCGCCGAGATCGCCGAGCGCGATCTGCACATCTACCCGCCGCGGGCCGAGTCGCCGTGGCTCGCGCACGAGGCAGCGTACGTCGTCGCCGCGCTCGAGCAGCAGCGGCAGCAGCCGCGATCCAACGCTTCCCGTTGCCCCTGTCAGCAGCAGCATTGCTTGCCGATGCTAGTGGGGGAGCGCCCGCCGCCGCGCAATCCGTAAAATGTGCATCCGCGCTTTGGCGGGGGCAGCCAGCCTCCGGCGGCACCGAAACGACGACCCAGGAGAAGCCTCGAATGACCTACGTCATCGCCGAGCCTTGCATCGGCCAGAAGGACAACTCATGCGTTGAGGTCTGTCCCGTCGATTGCATCCACCCGACGCCGGACGAGCCCGATTACGACTCGGTAGAGATGCTCTACATCGACCCGGACGAGTGCATCGACTGCGACGCCTGTGTTGAGGCCTGCCCGGTCGACGCCTGCTTCGCCGAGGATCAGCTTCCGGCCGAGTGGGCCAAGTACGCCGAGATCAACGCCAATTACTACAAGAGCAAGAGCGCTGCCTGAGGGCACGAGCTCGACAGGCGGTTCACGCCTCGCCCTCTCCGCTCAGGGCACCTCAGTCAATGGCGGCGGACCGCATTGGATCGTGCGTGGACCGGTCGCCTTCGCGATACGACCGACGATCGCCACCGACGTCATCCGATCCGCGCCCCAGATCCTTCCCCCATAAGGGGTCGGAACAGCGAAGGCGGGGAAAGCCGTGCCGGTGCCGATGCGTTGATCGGCGACGCGGAGATAGCTGCCACTGAACTGGGGATCGAGCACCACCGCGCCGTGCGAGCAGCTATCTGGGTAATTCAAGTCGGTAAGCGTCGTGCAGCGCAGGCCCCTCGGACTCTTGCAGGCCGCAAGCTGAATGATGTCGTAGTCGTCGCTCCAGCCGCCCCGCCATTGGCCGGGGTCGGGAGTTATGCGTTTGTTCGCTTGCAGGAGCCCTGAGACCGCTGGCGGACCGAGCGGTCTCAAGCTACCCCGCCAGAGAGAGCTGACCGCGGTGGCGCCATAGCTCGAGGTGGCCCTGAAACGGGTGTTCGGTCGAGCGCCGCTGGTGCTGATCGTCCTGCCTCTGCCGAACGCAATGCAGCTCGACAGATCGGACGCGCAGGCCCGCCAGGCCCAGGTCTCGTCCTCGGGGTTCGTCCGCGAGTTGGCGATCAGAAGCCCACTGCCATTCGCTTTGAGGCTCGTCGAGACGGTTGCCTTCTCAACTGCGTCGGCGGATGCAGGAATCCATGCGATGGTTCCGGCGACGAGTAGGGTCAGGCACGCCCATGTCCGCTTCATCCCGCAGGGAGCGTAGCCCGAACCAGTGCCTAACACTGTTTAGGCACCTCTTGCGTACCAAATAACACCCTTCGGCCTTTTTGCAACAAGTTCAGCGTGGGCGTTGTCTCTCACGTCCACTCTCACCACAGTGCACCATTTTTTAGCTTTAACATCACTGTTGCGTCGGGTATTGCCCGCTGGGTTGTCAGCATGAGACGCCTGGTTTGGCGCTCGATGCTTGCTCGATGGACTGGGAGGGCGGCGCTGTCTTGGCCGCCCTCCTAGCTGTCACTTTCGAAACCGACAGTTAGAGCTTGTTACGCCTCGCTCGTCGCCAGGCGCTCGCCTGGCGGCCGACCGGAGCGGCTGCGCTCGAAGCTCATCGCGGCAACCACCGTCGAGGTTCCGCTCTCGTCGGACTCGAGCAAACGCGAGGCGCTTTTCGCCTCGATCTCCTCGATGCGGGCATAGGACGCGGCCATCTCGTCCGCGACTTCGCGTCGTCCCTGCTCGTCGAGGTTGACTGAGCGCCAGCTCATCCAGATGTCCTCATCGGAGTCCATCCTGCCGGCGCGCAGGGCGGCCAGTCCCTCGGCCATGATCGCCTGCAGAATCAGGGCGGCAAACTCACGTTTCGTCTCGGCCGGAAGTTCGCGCGCTTCCTCGTCGCTGATGAACGGCCTCGCGATCGCCCGGTAAAAGTGCTCGGTTGCTCCGCGGCGTTGCTCGGTGCCGACGAATTCGATGCAGCCGGAATCGAACAGTTCCTTGACGTGATGGCCGACCTTGCTAACCCCCTCGCCGATGATCTTGGCGATTTCGTTGGGGCTCGCGGTGCCTTCGTTGAGGATCGCAAGGGCGTCGATCCTGATCCGGTGACCGACGGCGTAGGCCACCGCCTCGTCAATGCTTCTCCTCTGCCCCTTTGCGGTCGTCGCCAAGGCTGATCCCTCCAGTCGAGAGCTATTTAAGTGGTAAGGCGGGCCGGAGGATAAGCAAGTTTCCCTGATTGGCGGCGCTCACACTCAGTCATCCCTCAATACTTAACTTTTTCTTAGTATTGCGCCCCGAATCCCGGTCAGACGGGCAGGAGAGCGAAGGGAGGTGAGCTGGGATGAGGATCAGCACCGTTAGTGCGGTCATGCCGAGCGTGCACGTGTTCAAGCACAACTAGGCGTGCCGGCTCTGGGTCGGCCGCCACGAGGGGCCGGCCCAGAGCCGCTACTGGACTACGGGAAGTGGCGTGCCGCTGACCGGGGGTGGCTCGGCTGCCGCGGGGGTTGCCTGCAGGACCGGCAGCTCCTGCGGAGTGGCGGCGACGATGCCGCGCGCTGCCTGTCGAATCGCTTGTGCCGCGGGGGAGTCCGGTTCCGCCGTGGCCAGGGGGGTGCCGTTGTCGGCGTGCTCCCGCAGGGGCTCGGAAAGGGGAACCTTGCCGAGCAGCGGAATGTCGAGCTCGTCGGCGAGGAGCTGGCCGCCGCCCTCGCCGAAGATCGTCAGGCGCTCCCCCTCGGGCGTCGTGAAGCCGGACATATTCTCGATTGCGCCGAGCAGCTCGAGGTCGAACTTGGCGGCCATGTCGGCCGCTCGCTTGGCGACCGTCTGCGCCGCCGGCTGCGGCGTCGTGACGAGCACGAACTTCGCCTGGGGCAGCAGCTGGGCCAGCGTCATCGAGACGTCGCCGGTCCCCGGCGGCAGGTCGAGCAGCAGGTACTCGAGCTCGCCCCAGGCGACGTCCTCGAGGAACTGCTGGATCGCCTTGTGCAGCATCGGGCCGCGCCAGACAACAGCGGAGTTCTCCTCGACGAAGAAGCCGATCGACATCACCTTGACCCCGCCCGCTGTTTCCAGGGGCAGGATTTTGCGCTCGCCGTTGACCTCGGGCTTGCTGTTGACACCGAGCATGCGCGGGATCGAGTAGCCGTAGACATCGCAGTCGAGGGCACCGGCGGCGTGGCCTTCGGCGGTAAGGGCGGCGGCCAGGTTCGCGGTCATCGTCGACTTGCCGACCCCGCCCTTGCCGGAGGCGACACAGATCACGTTTTTCACCTGGGCGAGGGCGCCGGCCGGCAGCTTGCCTCGGCCGAGCGTCTGCTGCAGCGCCGATTTCTCTTCGTCCGAGAGGACATCGAAGCCAACCGCGACCTCGGTTACCCCGTCCAACTCTGAGACCTGCTTGGCGACGGCCTGTTCGAAGTGGGAGCGGATCGGACAGCCCGCGGTGGTAAGCGAGACGACGACCTCCACCCGGCCGCTGTCCTGAATATCGATCGAGCGCACCATGCCCAGCTCGACAATTGAGCGGCGCAGCTCGGGGTCGATGACGGCGCGCAGCTTCTCGGTTATCTGATCCTGCGTCGGAAGTGACATTGCGGTCATTCTCGCAAAGGCGCTCGTTGGGGACGCCCGCGGTTGTGGGGGGAGAGAACGCCGGGCCGCTCACTTAGCCCCCGCACATGCTGTCGAGCGAGGGAGGGGCTATGTCGGGTACGTGGGGCGGTCTTGGCCGCATTGTCGCGATGGGGATTGCGCTGGCCTTGGCGCTGTTGCTGCTGGCGGCCAAGGAGGCAACGGCGGGCAAGTACTCGGTGGCCCAGTGCGGTTGGCACCTCGGTGCCGACGCGAGCTGGGCCGACAGCACAGGCGGTGCGAAGTTCCGCCCCGACGCCTATTGCGCCACCCCCGCCAATGCGGATCCCTTCGATGGCGCCCACCTGAAGACCTTCACCCGCGACGGTCAGGGAACGGTTTCCGGGACCCGTTACGCCCGCTGGCGCTGGGATGCGCCCTCCGGTACCGGCATCACCCGCGTCAGCGGGACCTGGTGGCACGCGCTGCACGACGGCATCGAGCAGCGGATCGGCGTTGGCACCTGGAGCGGCGGCTTTGATGCCTTCGCTACTGCCGGGAGCACCGACATCACGCCGCGCGAGTTCGTCGCTGGCTTCTCGCCGGCGATGCCCGCGGTCGAGGATCGCCTGCTCTGCGCCCGCGCCGAGAGCAGGTGGTGCATCCTCGAACCTGGCTCCTGGTCCGCGATTCGGGCCTTGACGATCACGGTGCAGGACGATTACCCACCGGGGTCGGTGGTCAGCGGCGACATGTTTGCCGGGGGTTGGCTGCGGGGCGACCGCAAGCTCGGCTACGTCGCCTCGGACGTGGGGGCTGGCCTGAAGCGGACCGAAGCGCTGCTCGACGGCAACCCTGTCTTCGGTCACGACCACCCTTGCAACGCTGTCTCGATCAGCGGTGAGTGGCGGGCGACGACGATGCGGCCCTGCGCGACCGAACGCGTCGGCTACTACCCGATCTCGACCCGGACCTTCAGCGATGGCCCGCACAGCGTCGGTCACTGCGCCACCGATTTCGCCGGCAATGTCAACTGCCTGCCGACCCGCCAGATCCTGATCGACAACAACCCGCCGGCCCACCCGCGCGAGCTGACCGTCGCCGGCGCTGGAGGGTGGCAGCGCAGCAACGACTTCGATCCGGCCTGGGTCAACCCGGACCAGGGCCCGGCGAGTCCGATCGGTGGGGCATCCTGGCGAATTACCGGGCCGGCGGGCTACGACAGCGGCGCGAAATTCGTCGCCGGCCACGAGCTGAGCGGCTTGCAGAACCTCTTCGTGCCCCGTGCCGGTGCCTACTTGCTCACCGTTTGGTTGCGCGATGAGGCCGGCAACGAATCTGCGTCCTCGGCGGCATCACTGCCGCTGCGCTTCGACGACGTACCCCCAGGCGTCGCTTTCGAGCCGGCCGCCGCCGGGGACGCAGCTCCGAGCTTGATCCGTGCCCAGGTCAGCGACGTTCATTCCGGCCCGGCGAGCGGGGAGATCCACTACCGCCGTCTCGACGGCCAGCAGTGGAGCGAGTTGCCGGCAAAGCTCCAGCGCGCCGATTCCCTCGACAGGGCCGAACTGCTCGCTCGCCTGCCGAGCGACCTCGGGCCCGGCACCTACGTCTTCCGTGCCGATGCGGTGGATGCGGCTGGCAACACGGCGGCGACGACGCGCCGCTCCGACGGGACCGAGATGACGGTGCGCAAAGTCGCCGGAGAAGCGATGGCGGGGGTCAGGCGCGCCGCGCCGGCGCGCGGCAAGGCGCGCATCTACGCGCGGCTCAGCCGGGGAGGGCAGAGCGGCACGGAGCTGACCGTGCCCTTCAAAGGCACGGCGAAGCTCAGCGGGCGACTGGTCGATGCCGATGGCGCGGGCCTTGCCGAGCGCGCCCTGCGCGTCGTCAGCCGCCCTTCGCGCGGCGCGCTGGGAATGGCGCGGTCGGAGGTGCTGCAGACTGGCCCCCACGGCAGCTTCCAGCTGCGGCTGGGCGCTGGCACCTCGCGTCGGATCGCGGTCTCCTTTGCCGGTGACTCGCGGCTGGACGCCGCCGAGCGCGCCCCGCTGACGCTCCGAGTTCGCAGCGGGGCGAGCTCTCCGTCGCTCCGCGAAAGGTGCGGACCGGAGCGGCGGTGCGGTTCAGTGGTCGCGTTCGCAGTCTTGGCGCGGCGTTGCCGCGGCGGGGCAAGCTGGTCTCGATCCAGTACTTCGAGTCGGCGGCACGCCGCTGGCGTCCGGTGCTGGTCACACGTACCGATCACGGCGGCCGTTTTCGCGCCGGTTATCGGTTCCGCTACATCAGCGGCTCGGCCGCGATCAGGATTCGCGCCATGGCTCTAGCCGAGGAGCACTGGCCCTACGCACCGGGCGCGTCGATGCCGATCGTCGTTCGCGTAACCGGGTAATGTGCGGCGCGATGTCGCAAGCCACGCTTCACACCAGCGCCGGGGCGATCGTGCTCGAGCTACACGACGAGGACGCGCCGAAGACCGTCGAGAACTTCCGCAAGCTCTCGGCCGACAAGTTCTACGACGAACTGGTCTTCCACCGGGTGATTCCCGACTTCATGATCCAGGGCGGCTGCCCCGAGGGAACCGGCCGCGGTGGGCCGGGCTACACCTTCGAGGACGAGTTCAACCAGCACAAGATCGAGCGGGGAGCACTGGCGATGGCCAACGCCGGTCCCAATACCAACGGCTCCCAGTTCTTCATCGTCACCACCGGCTCGGCACCCTGGCTCGACGGCAAGCACACGGTCTTTGGCCGCGTGGTCGATGGCATGGACGTCGTCGACGCGATCGAGTCGAGCGAGACCGACGCTTCGGATCGCCCGCTCGAGCCGCGGACGATTGAGCGCGTCGAGCTTCTCCGAGTAGCTAATTCGGGGGCGGCGGGTCGGCCGCCGGTTCGTCGCCGCTGCGCCGCTCGCGCCGCCGTCGTATCGCCTCGCCCGGGCGCCAGAGGCTGACCAGGCCGGCGACCAAGGTCACCAGGAAGATCTGGCCGGCCATCATCTCCAGGCCGGAAATCAACCGGCCGGGCTGGCTGCCGGGGACGAGGTTGCCGTAGCCGGTCGTGGTCAGGGTCGTGTAGCTGAAGAAGAGGAAGTCCGAGCCGCTGGGATTCGGGTGGCCTTCGAAGAACGGCCCGCCCTGGACCCGGTCGATGACGCCGTAGAGGAAGGTGAAGAGGATGCCCAGTACGGCGTAGACGCTGAGCGCACCGAGGATCGTGCGCGAGCCAACCTCGGGGGCCATGACGACGCGGCGCAGGACCGCCCCCATGGCGACGGCCAGGAGCGAGACCTGGATCAGCGTCGCCAGGTTGAGCCAGTCGTGATTGCCGGAGGCCGCTCCGACGGCGGCGAGAACGACGGTCAGCATCGAGAGCGCCAGGGCGATACGGACGAGCCGGGCGTGCGCATGGGAGCTGGTCAGGGCCACCACTGAGGTGGCGCTGGTCGCCACGGTCAGGACGACGGCGGTCCAGCCTCGGTTGTCCAGCAGCGAGGCCAGCACATAGGTGACCAAGACCAAGAGGAAGACCAGTCCATAGGCGTCACTGACGCGCTCCGCGCGCTGCAACCATCGTTCACGCCTGCGCGCCCGGCGCGAAGCTGTCTCCATTCCCGCACGTTCGGCCGTGGGGCCGGGTTTCCTGCTCGGCAGGCGAGCCCTGATAGACCTTCCCCGTGGCGCAAGAGACCTGGACCGCGGTCGACGATTACGTGAGTGGTCTGCTGGCGCCGCCCGACGAGGCGCTGGAAGCGGCGCTGCGGGCCGGCGAGGCAGCCGGGCTGCCGCAGATCCAGGTCTCGCCGCCGCAGGGCAAGCTCCTCTACCTACTGGCGAAGACGATTGGCGCGAGCTCGATCCTCGAGTTCGGCACCCTGGCCGGCTACAGCACGATCTGGCTGGCGCGCGCGTTGCCGGCGGACGGCCGGCTGATCACGCTCGAGGCCGATCCTAGCTATGCCGGGGTGGCCGCGGCAAGCATCGCCGCGGCGGGACTCAGTGACGTCGTCGAGGTCAGGATCGGCGCGGCGCTGGAGCAGCTTCCGCGGCTCGCGGCCGAGGCGGCCGGCCCCTTCGACCTCACCTTCATCGACGCCGACAAGGTCCACACGCCCGAGTACTTTGCCTGGTCGCTGGAGCATTCACGCCCCGGCAGCTTGATCGTCGCCGACAACGTCGTCCGCGACGGCCGCCTCGCGGACGCTGACGATGAAAATCCCGCGATCGCCGCTCAGCGCCGCTTCCATGAGCAGCTCGCGGGCGAGCCGCGGGTCGAGGCGACGACGATCCAGACGGTCGGCGGCAAGGGCTACGACGGGTTTACCGTAGCCCTGGTGTCGGAACCTCCTCCGCCGAGATCAGCACCTTGACTTCCTCTGCCACCTCATCGGCGATCGTGAATTTCTTCATCACTGCCGCGATCTCGTCGAGATGCTCGCCGCTCTCCTTTGGCAGCAGGCCCTGGGCTCGGAACTCGTTGAGCTGATCGATCAGGCTGCGGAACTCGTCCCTCTGTTTGGCGGTCGGTCCGGCGACGATTGAGACGTGCAGCTGCAGGCGCTCCCTCATCGCGTCCGTCGTGGCCGGAAGGAAAAACAGAAGCAGCTCGGCCATGGCAAAGCGCGTGTTACAGATTTCCACCGATGCAAGCCATTGACTGAGGGCAGCCACGCACTTGCTGTCACGGTTGCTATCCATCGCTCCCCCCACCAAGGCGGCCTTGAGAGCTGTCGTCGCGAGGTGCGGATAGTAAAGTCGCAGGCCTCCACGGAGGTCCTTGCTTCGGGTCACCAGCTCTTGCCGTGACATCGTCACGGGCCCGTCGCAGAGGACCTTGGCGTTGGCGAGGAGCTCCTCGGTTGCGTGCCTCATCGCTGTACGGCGCCCGGCATTTCTCGAGGCCCGTTGCTCGGCTGCCAGCAGCAGCAGCGCCGTCGCGAAGGAGCAGGTCTCTACTACGAGCTTCTGGGCGGAACTCCTCAACCGAGGCGCGAGCCGCGGTGGCAAACCCAGCCACGACAAAGGCCGCAATGAGAACCCACAGCGCACGGCTGACGAGGACGTCTCTTTGTGTGCTCTTGTGCACCGGCTGGTACGGGGGAGCGGGCTACGACTGTCCCGTCACAGGGTGAAGTTTCTCGCCCCCCGCGTCCAGGTTCCTGCGACTCAGTAGTTCCATGGTGATGCCGAATCCACCACCCCGAAACCGCTGGGGGCTGCTCGCCGCGACGCACGAAAAGCTGGAGCGCATCTCGTCCAGGGCTTCTTCGGTGTACTTGCGCGACGTATACAGTTCGATCTCCTCGTTTTTCCCAAGATCGAAATCGTCGCCGTCCTTCAGAGTCACTCGTTGCGATTTGTCAGAGGCAAAGTGAGTCGTGATCTGCAGCACAGAGTCATCGATGACCTTGGCCGTCGGATACACGTGACCCTGATTGAGGCTGAGGTCGGTGTACTCGCGCAGCGCGGCCATCGCGAAGTCGCGAAAGGTCCTGCTGCCTTCGTATTCCTCGGCGGCCTTTGTTGCCGTTTTGGTGCTTGCCTCGCGAGCGGTCGCCAGTTCGACGAACAGCCGATCTTTTGGCGAGGAAAGCAGCGACGCGATCTGACCGAGCATGTAGCGGTCGTCGTTGAAGTTGGCAAGGGTGTTGCCGAGCAGAGAAATCAATACCCCTGATTCGCCGGTGAGCTCTTGAATGACCGTCTTCAGTCCCGGCAGAGCGTCGTCGTCGGTGATGTCGAGTTCGATCGGAAGCACTTCAACGCGATCGTCGTCGACATCCTGCATCGAGGTTTCGATGCCCATGCGCAGCAGGTCCGCACTGATGTCGATGGGGATGTAGACGATGGTTTCGTCTGAGGCCATCGATTGCAGATGCTGCAGGACTATCCGGTCCTTCTCGCCGGTACCGGGCCCGACGCTCACGTAGTGGTAGGGCTGATCGAGAGCGTCTCGAATCGGCGCCCATTTTTTGGGGAACTGCTTGATTCCGTAGCTAAGCGTTCGGTAGTGATCGTCGGCCGTGGCGGCTCGCCACCTGTGCGAGGGGAATCCGCCGACGTACTGATACCCGTCCTTGATGTGCTTGGGCTGACCCCCAATCCCCTTGATCGCATTCATGACCTCGCCTCGTCGATCCGCCGTCTGCATGTCCCAGAGGCCGAATCCCAGTGGGCTCTCCTGGGTTCGCAGTTGCCTCACCACATCTGAGATGCGGTCGGCAACCGTGGATTTCGGAAGTTCCGCTACGCCGTCTGACTGGTTCGTCATGTAGTTCCTACCGTCCTTGCTGTCCGATCGCGACCACATCGACACACGTGTGCCATGGAGAAGTCTGATCAATTCAACTCATCAGTGCGATCTACATGTGTTGAGTCAGGCATAGAGCGGGTCGAAAATCATCCTTATGCGCATTCTTATGACAACCGCCGCGGTCAATCCATCGACGGTCGACCGGCGGCCTCAAGGTCTCGAAGACGATTGAGGAGAGAGAGGAGGAGGGGCTGCCTTAACGGAGGGGGAGGGATTCGAACCCTCGAGACGCCGTTAGACGCCTGCCGGTTTTCAAGACCGGTGCATTCAACCGCTCTGCCACCCCTCCGGGGAGTAGTCGATCCGCCGATGCTAGACGCGATGGCCCACGACCGGGAACGCTCTAGATGATTGTATTGTCTGCAATGCGTCGATTGCTAATACTTGCCTCGGCGATGGTCTTCTTCGACGTCGTCTTCTTCTCGGCCATCGCGCCGCTGTTGCCGGACTACGTTTCCGATCTCGGGCTGAGCAAGGCGCAGGCCGGCATTCTCTCGGCGGCTTACGCGGCCGGGACCCTGATCTTCTCGCTGCCGGCAGGGTTGGCTGCCGCCCGTTTCGGGCCGCGCCGCACGGTGATCTCGGGGCTGTGTCTGCTCGGTGTGGCCAGCGTTGCCTTCGGCTTCGCCCACGAGTTCCTCTTGCTCGATGCGGCGCGCTTTGCCCAGGGCGCCGCCGGGGCCCTGATCTGGTCCGGCGCCCTGACCTGGCTGGTCAGCGTCTCACCGCCGGAGAAGCGTGGCTCGGTAATTGGCACCGCTCTGGGAACCGCGGTCGCCGGTGCCCTGTTCGGACCGGCGCTGGGCGCGCTGGCGGCGACGGTCGGGACCGAAAAGGTCTTCAGCGGCGTGCTCCTGGTGGCGCTGGCGCTCGCCGCCTTCGCGGCGCGCTTGCCCGAGGCCCAGGTGTCCGAACGCCAGGACCTGCACGAGGTCGCGGAGACGATGTTCTCTCGGCCGATCTTGCTCGCGACCGCCTTCGTCGCGATCCCCTCGGTGATGTTCGGCGCGGTCGAGGTGTTGGTGCCGCTGCAGATCGACGACCTCGGCGGTGGCCACGCACTGATCGCCGGCGGCTTCATTGCCGGCGCCGCCCTGGAGGCGATCCTCGCCCCGCTCGCCGGCGGCTACTCCGATCGCGTCGGGCGGCGGATCCCCTTCATGGTCGGCCTCAGCATCTGCGCGCTGGCGATGGCGGCGGTCGCGATCGGGCAGGCGATGGGCGTGGTGATGGCGGGCCTGATTCTCACCTCGCTCGGCGGCGGCATCTGCTTCACGCCCGCTCTGACCATGCTCTCCGAGGTAGCCGAGTCGAGCAGCCTGCACCAGGGGTTCGCCGCGGGTCTCTCCAACATGGCTTGGGCGGCGGGCCAGGTGGTCGGTGGCCTTGCCGGCGGCGGCGCTGCCAGCATTGCCGGTAACGCGGCGCCCAGCCTGGCGATCATCGTCCTCCTGGTGGCCACGGTCCTTTACTCGTTCCACGCGCTGGCTCCACCGACGATCCGAGCGGCGCAGGGCTGACCGGACTAGGCTCCCGGAGCATGTCTTCCGGTGTGGAGGCGGGACCGGCGTCCCGTACCTGGCGAAACTGGGCCGGCGATCAGGCTTGCGCCCCCGTCGAGCGGCTGCGACCGGCGAGTCGTGAGGCGCTGGCCGAGGCGGTCGTCGCGGCGGCGAGCGCGGGTCGCAAGGTCAGCGTTGCCGGCAGCGGCCACTCGTTCACCGAGACGGCGATGACGGACGGGACGATGATCGACGCCGCTGCGCTGAGCGGTGTGATCGACGCCGATCCCTCCTCCGGCTTGGTCAAGGTCGGAGGCGGGACCGTGCTTGCGGATCTGAACGAGCGCCTCAACGAGCTGGGGCTGGCGATGGAGAACCTCGGCGACATCGATCGTCAGACGCTGGCCGGCGCGATCTCGACCGGCACCCACGGCACCGGCGCCAAGCTGCGTAATATCTCCTCGCAGGTGGCGGCGATGGAGCTGGTCCTGGCCGATGGCTCGGTTCGCGAGTTGACGGCGGAGGCCGACCCTGAGCTGCTGCGCGCGGCGCGGGTGAGCATCGGTGCCCTCGGCGTGATCGGCTCGGTGACCCTGCGCTGCCTTCCTGCCTTCACCCTACACCGGGTCGACACCCCCGAGCCGCGCGAGGAGGTGTTCGACAGCTTTCAGGAGCGCGCCGATGCGCACGAGCATTTCGAGCTCTTCACCTTCCCCTACTCGGACTCGGCCCTCGTGCTTGAACGCAACCGCACCGAGGGCGCGCCCCGACCGCGCGGCCGTACCGCCGCCTTCCTCAACGACATCGTGCTGGAGAACTGGGCGCTGGAGGCGATCTCCGCCGCCGGCAAGGCCATGCCCCGCGCGATCCCATCGCTCTCACGCTTGGCAGCCCGCCTTGCCTCGGGCAGCACGTCCACAGACCGCAGCGACCGGATCTTCGTCAACGAGCGCCGCGTGCGCTTCACCGAGATGGAGTACGGCGTGCCCCGGGAGCGGGGTCCGGAGGCAGCGCGCCGGGTGATCGAGTGGATTCGCTCCAACCGCTATCCGGTCTTCTTCCCGATCGAGATGCGCGTCACCGCCGGCGACGATGCCCTGCTCAGTCCCTCGCACGAACGCGACACCGCTTACATCGCTGTGCACCAGTACCGCGGCATGGAGTGGCGGCCTTACTTCGAAGCGGTCGAGGCGATCATGAACGAGTACGGGGGCCGCCCCCACTGGGGCAAGCGCCACTTCCAGACCGCGGCGACGCTGAGCCAGTGCTACCCGCGTTGGGATGACTTCCAGGCCGCGCGGGAGGAGCTCGACCCCGGCCACGCCTTCACCAACGAGTACGCCGAGCGCGTGCTTGGTCCCTGACCGCGCCGGCCTACAAGAAGGTCTTGCCCTCGCCGCGGTAGGTGGGGACGACGTCGACGATCTCCTCGCCTTCGACCAAGTGCAGGAGCGTCGAAGCGCTCGCAGAGCTCGCCCGCCTTGGCGTGGCGCATGTAGACGCGGTCGCCGACCCCGAGGTCGCGGGCGGGCCCGCCGCTGAGCGGCGTTTGCACCTCGCCGGCACCCTCCTCGGGGTCGAGCTCGAGCCCGGGTGGCAGCCAGGGCGAGGGGACCCGCGAGGGCTCGCCGCTGCCCGAGGCGAGGTAGCCGCCGCCCAGCGCGGTGGCGATGCCGGGGCTGGGCTTGCGCACGATCGGCAGGGCGAAGCCGGCGGCCGGAGTGAGGCTGAAGCGGCTGTAGGTGTCGAAGAGGGTGGGGGCGTAGAAGCCCGAGCCGGCGGCGATCTCGGTGACGGCGTCCTCGGCCCCGGTCAGCTCGAGGCTGCCGGTGCCGCCGCCGTTGACGATCGGCAGCTCGGCGAACTCGCGGATCGCGGCGACGACCGCGCCTCGGCGCTCGGCCAGCTCGGCGGCGGAGCGGCGCTGCATCGCTCGGATCGCGGCGCCGCGCAGGCGCCGGCCGGGTGGCCGGTCGCCGACGCCGGCGATCTGCCCCTCATAGGCCATCAGCGCCGCCAGCTCGACCTGCGGGCGGCGCTCGATCTCGCGCGCCAGCTCGACCGCCTGCTCGACCGTGTGCACCGGCGAGCGCTTGGGGCCGACCTTGATCCGCCCGCCCAGCGCCCACCAGCCGGCGTCGAGCTCGATGCAGACCCGCACCGGGGCGGCGCCCGCGCCGAGCACCGACTCGATCGCGTCGAGGTGCTCGGGGCAGTCGACCATCATGATCGGGGCGCCGCCCGGATTGGCGACCGAGCGCAGCGCCAGCTCCTCTAGCGCGCCGGCGTCCGCCGTCGGGTAGGCGAGCAGCAGGTTCTCGAATCCCTCCCCCGTCAGCCAGAGCGTCTCCGGCAGAGTGAAGGTCATCAGCCCGGCGTAGCGCTCGTCGCGGGCGAGGATCCGCTCGAGTAGCGCCCTGCAGCGCAGCGACTTGCTCGCCACCCGAATCGGCTTCGTGCCCGCTCGCGCGAGCATCGCCTCGCTGTTGGACCACATCGCGTCGAGGTCGACGAAGGCAAACGGAGCCTCGACCTCGGTCGAAGATCTGCTCGAGTTGAGCGTGTGTGCGAACCGACACGGCCACGAGACTAACCGCGCCGTACCCCGTGAGTTCCTACAATCGAGCCCGAATGCCCGGAGAGGTGGCCGAGTGGCTGAAGGCACTCGCCTGCTAAGCGAGTAGGGGGCGCAAGCTCTCTCGAGGGTTCGAATCCCTCCCTCTCCGTTTCAGACGAAGGGTTAGCTCACCGTCCCGGAGCACATCGGGGACGGGGCATGGCCCCTTCTATGGGGACTATCAGGCCTCATGGATGCTTGCGTCATCCATGGTCGAACGTGGGTCCGAGGGCAGCACCCCGATCCACGCCGACGCCCCGTCCCCAGCTGCAACTTATATCGACCCGACGGCGGAACTGCTTGGAGGAACTGGTCTTTTACAAAGGACCCTGCGCAAAGGCGGCCATTTGCGGGATTTTTGCTGGGCAAAAAAGTCCAGAGAAACGAACGGATTTAACTTCCCGCTCTTGTCGGGCCTAGCGGCGAGCGCGCAGGACGACGCGGCCGCCGCGCGACGGAATCATCGTCACGTTGCGGTGTAGGGCGCGCTCGGGCTCGGGCTCTGCCGCCTCGAGATCGAGGCGGCGGGCCATCGCCTCCAGCACGACCCGCATCTCGGCCATCGCCAGGGCGGCGCCGAGGCAGCGGCGGATGCCGCCGCCGAAGGGGATCCACTCGTAGGTGCCCGGCTTGCGACCGAGCCAGCGCTCGGGACGGAACTCGAAGGGTTCGGGGTAGAGGTCCTCGCGGTGGTGAACGAGCAGGATGCTCATCCCGATCGGCGTGTCGGCGGAGACGCCGTAATGGCCAAGCTGCCAGGGCACCGTCACCCGTCGGCCGATGAAGGGGACCACCGGCCGCGAGCGCATGCTCTCGATGATCGTCGCCTCGACCTGCTCCTCGGCGTTGCCGCCGTTTCGGGTCGCCTCGCGCAGCGCCTCGTGCGCGTCGGGGTTGCGGACCAGCCGCTCCCAGGCCCAGGACAGCGAGTTGGCGGTGGTCTCGTGGCCGGCGAGGACGAGGGTGAGCAGCTCGTCGCGGACTTCTTTGTCGTCCATCGCCTCGCCCTCCTCGGTGCGCGCCTGCAGCAGCAGCGAGAGGATGTCGCGGCGCTCTGCCAGGTGCTCGTCGGCGCGACGGGCCTTGATCACCGCGTAGGTCGGCCGGTCGAGGATGGCGACGCCGAGCTTGACCACTCCGACCGCCTCTTCGCGGCCGATGTTGAGCAGTTCTCCCGCCTGGCCGACCAGCGAGGTCGAGGCGTTGACCAGGCGCTTGACCGTCATCCGCATGCTGTGCTCGGGGGTGCCGCGCTCGGGCTTGCCCTCGATGCCGAAGATCCCGGCCATGATCACGTCGAGGGTGATCGCCTGCATGCGCGGGGCCAGCGCGAAGGGGCGGTTCAGCGGCCAGCGGTCGAGCTCGCGTTCGGTCGCCGCGCTGATCATCGCCGTGTAGCGCTCGATCGCCTCGCCGTGGAAGGGCGGCAGCAGCAGCTTGCGCTGGCGCATGTGGCGGTCGCCGAGTGAGGTGAGGACCGAGCCGGTGCCGAGGATCGGCCGCAGCGGCGACTCGCCGGTCAGCGACGGCGCTTGCTCCGGCTTGGCGGTGAAGAGCGAGCGGACGTGGTCGGGGTGGCTGGTGACGACGGGACCGCCCGGCAGGGCGGTGCGCATGCGGAAGACCTCGCCGATGCGGCGCTGGGCGCCAAAGACGTACTCGATCTGGCGCTGGGTGAAGCGCAGCATCTGCGCCGCCCGGGGCAGGGGGACGACAGGCGGCTTCGGCATCGCCGCGGCCGCGGCCGGCTCGATCGGTCCGGCCGGGGAAGGCGGCGCTTCGCCGACGAGATCGGGGAAGGCTGGCTGCTCGGTTCCCGCGGGACGCTCGGCGACGCTGCTCACCCCTCCATTGTCACAGAGATCGGTGTAGACGTCTTGATCTCGGGGTGCGATTCGTCACGCTCTACAGTCATAGAAGTGCACCACGGAAGGCGAACGAAGATCATCGCGACGGTCGGACCGGCGAGCTGGGAGCCCGAGACGCTGGTGCGCCTGATCGAGGCCGGCGCCGACGTCTTCCGGCTCAACTTCTCCCACGCCGACCGCGATCGCCACGCGCGCACGGTCGAGGCGATCCGCGCCGCGGCCGAGCAGGTCGGCGAAGAGGTAGCGGTGCTCGGCGACCTGCCGGGGCCGAAGCTGCGGATCGGCGAGCTGCGCGACGACGTCGCCGAGCTCGAGACCGGCATGCACGTGAAGCTGACGCCGCAGGAGGTCGAGGGCGACAAGGAGACGATCCCGGTCACCTGGCCGGGCGTGGCCTCGCTGGCTGAGGACGAGCCCGTTTACCTCGCCGACGGCTCGATCCGCCTGCGCGTGCGCGGGCCCGAAGACGGTGGCGTCGATTGCGAGGTCGAGGTCGGCGGCACGCTCTCCTCGCACAAGGGCATGAACGTGCCGGGGATCAAGACCCCGGCGGCGACGACGGGGGACCTCGGCTGGGTCGAGTTCGCGGTCGAACAGGGCATCGACCTGCTCGCCGTCTCCTTCGTCTCGACCGCGGCCGACCTCGAGCCGGTCTACGAGCGCCTGCGCGGCCTCGATTCCGACATTCCCCTGATTGCCAAGATCGAGAAGCAGCAGGCGGCCGAGAACGCCGAGGAGATCGTCGCCGCGGCGACCGGGGGCGTGATGGTTGCCCGCGGGGACCTTGGCATCGAGCTGCCGCTGGCGCGGGTGCCGGTGGTGCAGAAGCGGCTGATCCGTGGCGCTGGGCGACGCTCCAAGCCGGCGATCACGGCGACGCAGATGCTGGCCTCGATGGTGATCGCGCGGCGGCCGACCCGGGCGGAGGTGACCGACGTCGCCAATGCGATCTACGACGGCACCGACGCGGTGATGCTCTCCGAGGAGACTGCGGTCGGCCAGCACCCGGTCGAGTCGGTGCGGGTGATGGACCAGATCGCCCGCGCCACCGAGCCCGACCTTCCCTACGGCGAGTGGCTCTTCGGTCGCACCGACCAGGCGACCCAGGAGGTCGCCGACTCGGTTGCCCAGGGGGCAGTCGGCGCGGTCTACCGGCTTGGGCTGAAGGCCCTGGTGGTGCCGACCAGCAGCGGTCGCACGGCGCGGCTCGTCTCCGCCCACCGGCCCAACGTGCCGGTGCTGGCGGTCTCGCCGCGGATCGAGACCGTGCGCCGGCTGAAGCTGCTCTTCGGCGTCACCGCGGTGCTCAACGAGCACGAGACCGACGTGCGCAGCCTGCTGCAGGACTGCGCCGCGCTGGCCGCCAAGCACGGCATCGCCGCCTCGGGTGACCTGATCGCGATCACCGCCGGGCTGCCCGAGCAGGAACTTGGGACGAACCTCTTCGAGGTCCACCGCGTGCCTTGAAGCGTTCTGGATGCCGGCGCGGTACGGCGTCATCGTTCGCCGACAGGCGGCTGCCTTCCGGCTCTCTCTTTCTTGTCCCGCTTGGCCCCAGAGCGCCTCAAGGCACGCGGTAGGGTCTTGGCGTGGCGATTCGACTGGAATACGACGGGGGCTTGGCGGTCGCCACTCTCGACAGCCCGCCGCTCAATCTCTTCGATCGGGAGATGTTCGAGGCCTTGCAGGAGACGATCGCCGCGGTCGAGGCCGATTTGCCGCGGGCGCTGCTGATCCGCGCCGAGGGACGCGCTGTCTCCGGCGGCGTCAACGTCGCCGAGTTCGACGGATTGACGCCGGAGCGGGCGAGTGCCCTCTGGGACGAGCTGATCGGCGCGGTCGAGCGGGTGGAAGCGCTGCCGCTCCCAGTTATCTTCGCCGCCCACGCGTTGACTCTCACCGCGGCCTTCGAGCTGGCCCTGGGCTGCGACCTGATCCTTGCCGCGCGCTCGGCCAAGTTCGGCCTGGTCGAGAAAGTGGTCGGCCTGACACCCTCGATGGGCGGTACCCAGCGGCTGGCCGAGCGGGCCGGCAGCGGCCGGGCGCGCGAGCTCGTGATGACCGGCGAGCTCTTCGGCGCCGAGCAGCTGGAGGGCTGGGGCGTCGTCAACCGGGTCTTCGAGGACGACGGCTTCGACGCGAAGGCACGTTCCTTCGCCGCCGAGCTGGCGGCCGGGCCGACCAAGGCGCACGCGATGACGAAGCTGGTCCTGCGCCGCTTCCGCGAGGGCGGCATCCCCGCCGCCGACGAGACGATTCGCACCGAGGCCGGCGAGCTCTTCGCCACCGAGGACCTCCAGCGCGCGGTCAAAACCTTCCTCGAGCACGGCGGCCCCGGCCACGCCAACTTCGAGGGCCGCTGAGCCCTTCCGGTGCGCTTTATGTGGCCCACGCCCGTATAAAGCGCACCGGAACGGGATAGGGTCTCGGCCGATGACCGACTTCGACGCGATCGCCCAGGGGATGACCCAGGCCGTGCCCTTTGCCGGTTTCCTCGGCGTGGAGGTCACCAGCCTCGCAGCGGGTGAGGCAACTGCGGTGCTGCCCGAGCGCGCCGAGCTGAAGAACCACGTCGGCTCCCAGCACGCCGGCGCCCTATTCACCGCCGCCGAGACGGCCTCGGGCGCGGCCTTCGTCGGAGCCTTCGCTGAGCGCATGGGCGATGTGACGCCGCTTGCCCGCAACGCCGAGATCTCCTACGAAAAGATCGCCAAGGGCCCGATTGAGGCCAAGGCCACGCTGGGTGTTCCCGCCGACGAGGCCCTAGCCACCCTCGATGCCGAGGGCAAGGTCGTCTTCCCCTGCGAGATCGAGCTAACCGACGCCTCCGGCCAGCGCGTAGCCACCGCCACGGTCCAGTGGCATGTGCGGCTGAACCAGCCCAGTTAGCCGGAAGCCGCCAAACCACGCCCCCAAGTCCCTAGAATCGCCCCTCCGGGCCATCCGGCCTAATCCCGCGCCAGTAGCTCAGTTGGATAGAGCGTCGGTCTACGAAACCGAAGGTCACAGGTTCGAATCCTGTCTGGCGCGTTCGCTGAATCCCGCTTGGGAAGCGGGATTGCAGGGTTTTGAAGGATTCTGCTGGAGCGCGAAAACGGCCCTGGGGCAACGCATGGGGCAATGTGAGAAGCGAGTGAGGTTTCGCGCCAGGCCTTGAGACGGGTGTCCTGTCCACCTACGTTCGGCCGCGACAAGCTGAAATAGCGGCCCCGGCGGCGCGTGAACGCCCCGGGGCCCGGCACCGAAGTAGAAGCCTTCGATGCGATAGAGACGGTACCCGCAGTGCGCGGGAACCCGACGGCATCCCTGGGCTTCCCCTTCGGCGCCCTGACCGAAAGGGGACGCCGTGCCCGGCAAAACCACCGCGACGATCGACCGGGAGCGCCGAGACGCGCTCTACGAGCTCGTCCTCGACCACCTCAGCGGCATCGGCGACTTCTGGATCGCGATCGAGGAGAAGGACTTCGCGAAGGCCGAGCGGCTGGGGATCGAGTTCGGCGAAGACTTCCGGTCTGCTCGACGACATCGGCTGGGTGCCAGAGCACGCGCCACGCGACGGTCGCCCTGACGATGCCGCCGCACGACCTGATGGAACTGCTGCGGCGTCTGCATGGCGAAGCCGAGAGCGTGCTGGAGGGCTCGGCCTGCGCGCGCCTGCTGGAGAGGGAAGAGGAGAGCGCCAAGCAGCGCTACCAGCGCGCCAAGAGCACCTGCGAGGAGTTGATCGAGCAACTCGATCCCCGCGAGGGCTGACTGACGGCCGGCAGCGAGCGGCTTCCCGAGGGCCGAGGCGCAGGCCACAGGGAGGACGGAGGTCAGATGCCTGGGCCTTCGTCCCTGCCTCGGCCCTCGGAAAGCCGCAGTCGGCTGATCTGTCTCGCTGGTCCTGGCGAATGTCCGGCCGTCCGATCGGGCGGCCGGGCGGTCCACCCAGGAGGCGAAGATCAGCAGAGCCACGGCGAGGCTGACGGAGCTATCGGATCGCGAGCCCCCGGCGATTGCGGTGCGATTCGGGAGCCCTCGGCATCGACATATAGATGTCAGCGGGGCGCGGTGGCCGCAATGCCGCTTGGCAAGCCGCATTGCGGCGCCGTCGGAGTGAGGGGGTGCGAGCCACAGTGCGAAGTGCAGTGCGAACCACAGAACGAAGTGCAGTGCGAAGTGCTCAAACGGCTCTGGAGGCCGGTTTCTCCTGTTAACGTTTTGTCCGACAACGCAAATGGGGCGGCGCCGGTGGAACGGCCCGCCCCCGGCTCACGAGGGATTAGCTCATGAGCGTTTCCCAGGATACGTCGGCCACAGCGGCCGATCCAGGCTGCGGCGACAAGCGGCGGCTCAGAAAGACCAAGACGCCCGGCGTCTTCAAGCGCGTGGACGGCGCGGGGCAGACGATCGGTTACGTCTGCGTCTTCCGCAGCGCCGGACGGCAGAGAAAGCGCCACGCCCGCACCTACGACGAGGCGAAGCGGATCAAGCGCGAGAGCGAGACCGACCGCGACCGCGGCGAGCTACAGGAGCGCACGACGATCGGCTTCCTCCGCTACGTCGATGAATGGGTCGAGCGCTACCGCGGCCAGGGAAGACGCGGCTTCCGCGAGAGCACCCGCGAGGAATATCGCCGGCTGATCCGCGCCTATGCCCACCGCCACTTCCCGCGCAAGCTGAAGCTGGCCGATGTGAGCACCTACGCACTGGCCCGCTTCATGGACTGGATCGCCGACGAGGAGGAGCAGGGCAAGCGCCTCAGCGACCGCACCATCGCCAACGCTGTGATCCCTCTCCGCGCCGCCCTGGCGACCGCCAAGCGCGAGGGCCTGATCCGCCACAACCCGGCGCAGGGCCTCGCGATGCCTCACCGCGAGCAGCTACCCGACGAGGAGGTCAAGGTCTTCAGCCGCGACCAGCTCGCCGCCGCTTCTGGCGATGGCCCCCGACCGCCACGCGACTGCTCTTCGAGCTCCTGGCCGCCACCGGCCTGCGAATCAGCGAGGCGATCGCCCTCCAGCACCTGCACCTCCAACTCGACCAGAGCGAGCCCGAGGTCTGCATCCGTCGCGCCATCGTCCGCGACCGGATCGTGCCGCCCAAGAGCAAATACGGCCGCCGCGAGGTCCGCCTACCGACGCCGCTTGCGGCGAAGCTGCGCGCCCACCTGGCCGCCCAGCCCGATCAAGACTCGACCGCCCTCGCCTTCCCCAGCGAAGCAGGCGGCCCGCTCGACCCCGGCAACCTCCGCCGCCGCGTCCTCAAGCCGCTCGCAGAGGAGGTCGACGCCCCCTGGGCCGGCTTCCACACGTTCCGCCACACCTTTGCCTCGCTCCACCTCAGCCAAGGCACCAACCTCCTCCAACTGAGCCGCGCCCTCGGCCACCACTCGCCCGCATTCACGCTGACCCGCTACACGCATCTGCTGCCTGGCGATGAGGCGCCTGCGCTTAAGTTGACGAGACCAGACCTCGTCCAGCACTAGACACCTCACCACGCACAACGGCTAGGTCAATGCTTTCGGGCGCCTTTTGGGAGCCATCTGATCCGCATACGGATGAGATATGAATGAGGAATGGCAGAGGATCAGTTCGAATACCGACCAGACGGCCTGCGGAGGATTGATTCGGATGAGGCCGATCCGTTTGGGCATCGCGATTATGCGGCGGCTGTGGTTGCGGCCCTAGACGCGCTACCACCCCACTTCACGATGGGCCTATTCGGTCCCTGGGGCTCGGGAAAGTCAACCATCCTGGAGGAGGTCCGTAGGCGTATTACTTCTGAGCGCGCAGACGTCAAAAGTGGATTCGTCCTCTTCGACGCCTGGCGCTATGACGGGGACTCGCTACGCCGCGAGTTCCTGAAGGTGAGCGCACGCAGCCTAAGGGATCAGAAGTTGCTGGATAAGGGCGCGGTGGAAGAACTCGACGAGTCGCTGGACACCGATCAAGTCACGCCCGAAAAGCCAGCGATGCGGCTGCTCGACCCTGACCTCTACCGGCGTGCCGCAGTGGCGTCGATCGCGGTCGCCGCAGTCATTTTCGCAGCGATCTTTGGGCTTCCTCAACTGGGCCTTGAGAAGGAGACAATTCTCGCCTTTCTTCTGGCAATTTCCAGCGCCCTAACGACCTTCGGCCTGCTTGCGCTCCAGCCGGTTATAGCTCCGGCTCCGATTCAAAAAACTCGAAGGCGGGCAGAATTTCCAGACGAGTTCTCCGCAGCCTTTCGTGAATTGCTGGACAACTCGAAGGTCACCAGGCTCGTCTTCGCCATCGACAATCTTGATCGTTGCTCGCCAGCGCGCGTGACTCAAACACTGGCAACGATCAAGACGTTCCTAGAGCCTGCCTTCGAGGAAGGGAGAACGCGGACGGAGCGGGAGCTGAAACAAATCTGCTTCATCGTTGCCGCCGATGACGGTGCTTTGAGGCGTCACCTCACCGCACAAGAGCTCAGCGCGAGTGGGATAACGACCAGCCTAGATGAGGATCAGTTGAGCGATGGTGAGTTGCCGCGAGAGGTACGGGACTCTGTAGAGGAATACCTCCGAAAGTTCTTCGGAGCAAGCGTGAGGATTCGAGAGATCCTTGATGAGGACATCAGTCGTTTCTGTGAAGGGGAGTTTGCGGGGTTCTTCAAATCCCGCCCCGAAATTGACAATGAAACGCGGCGCGACCTAATAGAAATGACATCGCAGGCATTGAAGCGAAATCCAAGACGGATCGTTCAGTTTGTAAACAATCTTGCCCTGCGCCTTGATCTTCTGGAGGAGCGGCTGCGTCAGAGCCGGATCTTGATCGAGCCCGAGGTTCTGGTTATTGCAAAGCTGGCAATTCTTGAGGAGGAGTTCCCAGAACGCTTCTCTGAGCTGAAGGAAACCCCCCAAGTGCTCGATACCTGGGAAACAAACGCTCGCTCTCCAAGCAAAGACGACGACGAGGACACGGACGAGGCTGAAGGGAGCAAGAAAAACGAAAAAGAACAGCTCGAAGAGTTCCTGCGTTTTACTGATCACATTCGCAGCAGGCACCTACGGGCGTATCTAGACCTCAAGCAGGGTCGAGATGAGCTGGAACTAGATCGCTACGCTGAGTTGGTTGATTTGCTTGACGGTGGTGACGTTGCTGGCGTGCAGGCGCTGCTTAAGGCGGTCGATGAGGACAAAGAACGATATGTGCAGGCTGTCAGCCGTCACTTTGACCGCCAAGTTCGCCAGGGAAATTGGAGCAAAGCTCACAACGCGCTGCGGGTCGTAAGTGAGGTACCGGCGCTACACGGTAAAGAGGGGGTCATCGCTTCACGCCTACTCGATGAGTCTCTTTCCCACCCGAGGTTGACTCGACGGTTGCCTCGACTCGATCCCGACGCGGTTCTTGATGCTGGCGATAAATTCTTCGATAAGCCGCGGTTCAACCGCTTGGTACTCGCATTCAGCGCCGGCATGGAAGATCCGGACAGCCCCGACGCGCGACACCGGATAGCGGATGCGATTGCCGAGCACCCTGGGTCCTTGTCGAATGGAACGGTGGCTCGACTGCGCGCCATTCTCGAAACGAACGAGATCAAGGGCGATGTTCGTTCCTATGCGAAGCTGGCTGAAAGCTCTCCCAGCGTGACTGGTCCGGTGGTGGCAACTGCCTCTCTCGAGCAGCTCGAGGGACTTGTCGGAGAAGAGCACTATGGCTACGGACCTGAGCTGCGAGTTGCAGTCATTGCAGTCGGTCGCACGCTCCAGAGCGATGAGTTCGCGAGGCTTGTGGGCCTTGGCAAACAGATGCTTGAATGGCTACGAGAAAATGGTAGTGATGAATACGCAGACGTAGCACTCTCGCTCAGAGCGTTGCTTAGAACTGCGCGCGAGACGAAAGGTGACCAGTTGCCGGGAGGGGAGGAGCGTACGGCTCTCGCTGCCGCACTCGCTGACAATTGGTCCTCCGTACCGATCGGTTCGAAATGGGAAGCGATGCGGCTGGGCTATGAGTTGTGCGTAGGTGGCGATGAAGCTGATGCTCAGCGGGGCTTCGAGCTGGGCCAAAAGGCGCTTGACGTGGAGGAGGGGGTGGGCGTCGAAGGATGGTTGGTAGCGAATTTGAGCGAGATGCCCTCCCGTTTCGGTGAGGCGGTGCGCGAGGAGGTGGCGTATGCGGTCGCAGGCTCGCGGCAGAGACTGTCGCCTGAGAGCGCACAGAAGATCGTCGCCCAGCTACCGGCCGACGAGCAGGCGATGGTCATTGCGAGAGCAGTGCGGATTGCCATTGCAGAGCAACAGTCGGAGCGTCTAGATGAATTGCTCGGCAGTATGTCTGCTGATGGCATAGCTGCGACGGTTACGGAGATCGCTCAGCAGCTTCGTAGCCATCCGGCAGAGATCGAGCAGCGCAGTGGAGAGGCAGACTTCCTGAGCAACCATCAGGAACTGCTTGATGAGGGGCAGATATTCGAGCTCGCAATGAGCTTGGCGGAGGCAGCGGATAGCGAGCGCGGTCTGGCGGTTCACGTGACCTCGCTAATAGGGAAATTGAAGGTCAAGGATCCCAAGCAACGGCTCGAGCTCGTACAGAGGCTGTTGGGAATTGAGGCCGATATGACGGCAGCCAACAATCGAATAGCGATGCTCACGGCGGCTATTGGCGTTGCCGGGAAACATTCCAGCCATGCTCGCGGTGCAGCGGTTGGCCGTTTGCGCGAAAGACTTGGAGCCGCCGACAACGAGGTCGCTAACGCTGCTAAGGAGCTGCTGGGAGCTGCCGGGGAGCCGGAGTAGCGGTGATGCCTGGCGGCGTGCGGGGGCCTGAAGATGAGGGCGACGTGGTTGGCAACGAAAGTGTGTATTGTTTATTGATACCTAATACACTAGGTCTTGATGATCAAGACACCCGACATCTACGTCCTCGGCGGACTACTCGTTTATGACGGGGATTGGACCTATAGGTCGCTAGCGGATCGGCTTGATGTTCCACACGCAGTTGTCCAGCGAGCGCTTTCGCGGGCGGGGGATGCGGGCCTCTATTCGGCACATCGCCGCAGAGTGCACCTTCCACACTTCGAGGAGTTCGCCATCCACGCGCTTCGTTTTCTGGCACCAGCCCGATTGGGGGCGCTCACGCGGGGGGTTCCGGCGGCATGGGCGGCGGCGCCGATGAGCGAGGCGATCAGTTCGTCTGGCGAAGAGCCCCCGCCGGTATGGCCCTATGCCCACGGGCAGGTGAGGGGCCAGGCCGTTGAGCCGCTGCATCGCGCGGCACCCGAGGCCGTCGAGGAGTGGTCGGACCTGGGTGAAATCTTGGCACTGCTCGACAGTCTGCGAGTCGGTGATGCTCGTGTCCGAAATGTGGCTGAGGATTTTCTTTCGGAGAGGCTCCATAGCCTGGCTGCGGGGTGAGCTGATGGGTGCGGTTTGGTTCAGGCGGTTGCGCTCGTAGCATTTCGTAATACAATTCTCCCGTGGAGATCCATTCGTCGGCGCGAAAGCACGGAGTCGACGAGGAAGACATCGAACATGCGATCGACAATGCGATGGCCATCGATGACCAAGACGACGACACGCGGCTCTATCTCGGGCCTGCCCGAAACGCCGAGTTGCTCGAGGTCGTCGCGCTCGTTCGCGGAGACGGCTCGGAGCTGGTGATCCACGCGATGGCGATGAGGCAGAAATACCAGCGACTGCTCCCCGGAGACTGAAGATGGCAAAAAAGAACTATGGCAAGACTGCGAGTGGCAAGCCGATCACCGACGACCTGATCGACCGGCTCGTCGAGAAGGCTGAGGTGGGTTATGACGTTGAGGAGACGCTGAAGCGCCGACGCGGTCGGCCGACGATCGGCTCGGCTCCGGCCAAGGTGGAGTCCGTGCGCCTCGACCCGGAGTTGCGCGACGCCCTTGACCGTCGCGCAAAGCACGACCACGAAGCAACCTCCGCGGTGATCCGCAAAGCGCTGCGCCAGTACCTGGCGACGGGCTGAGGGTTCACCGCTGGGGCAACAAATGGGGCAACATGCCCCACAGATTCCAGCCGATCCCAGCGGGACTCGATTCGGCGGAAACCGCTTGAAACCTAGCCCCACGTAGTCCAGCCGACCCACCGGATCAGGCTACGAAACCGAAGGTCACAGGTTCGAATCCTGTCTGGCGCGTCGCGGCTTCGGCTCTAGGGCCGAAGCCGGCTCCAGTGGCTTGTCTTATTCGCCGGTCTTGAAGTCTCATGGCCGGTCTGTCGCTTCCAGGCACAGACTCGGGACCTTTTACGCCCTCGTGACAGCAGAAACGAGGCGGTGTTTGGTCACGAGTGGTGAAAGACACCGACCGGCGGGTGAATTGAGAGGGCCGAGTGGTCTAGCCTGTCAACCGAGACTCTTTGCTGTCGATCCTGGGAAAGGCGGAGGGCCTCAAGCGCGAGTACGACATCTCGTATGCGCCGCATTTAGCGAGAACCACGGCGAGTGGCCGACAGCCCACGACAATGACACGATGCGGTGCGACGAGCCACCGTCCTGCGGATGGCGTCGGAGAAAGCTGCGTACGAGGATGGTGAGTAGCTCGTTTAGGAAGTTGTTAGCTTCCAGTATTGAGCCACTAATTAGCCCCCGAGAGTGGGTAGCTCTTGAGGCTAAAGAATGACAATATTTAGTGTGTTCGCTAATCAGTGTTGCCGCGGCACTCTAGGCGCCAGGGCCTCTGCTCTTGACCTTGGATCAGGGCACGGCTAGACTCGAATCGAGACAGCTAACCATGATGCATACGCCGAGGATCGGGAGGCGTGAGCCTCTTTTTAATTATCGCCCGGCCCACTTTGGGATGGCGTGTCTCCGGAGAGGTATTTCCCATTTGTACTTGGACGATAGTCCTGGTCAAAGATCAACTGACTCTCCGCTATACGCAGAACACTCTGGGGCGAGAGTCCCTGAAAGGAGTTCCGATGAGAAGGATGAGAGGCCTGCGGGTGCTCGGAATGGCACTTATTGCTCTGGGTCTGATGGCCCTGACTAGTGCACGCGCACAAGCAGAATACGAAGAAGCTAATGAAATCGAAGACTACGAACGAGATAAGCACCTTAAAGAAAACGGTGAAACCGTAATCAGGTTACAGCACCTATTAAAGGAACAAAAAGTGACTCACTCTAAAACTCGTTCCTACATTTCAGGCGAAGTAGCAACAGCCCTGTTAGTTCCGGGAACAGTCAAAAACGAAATTTCCTTAACAACATCGGTAGCGGACCAATTAAGAGCACCGCAGGCACTAACCAAATTCTTAACAACCACAGAAGCGATCAAGTCTCAGCCAACAAACACGAAGGCACACGCGAACAGCCATTTGAAAATGAGTCCTGTATGCAGCTCGTAGCAGAACAAGCATTACCCGTGTAGGTCCTGCGCGTTAGCGCGCTAGACCGGGTTAGCCCTCTGTTGCGTCGCCTGCCAGGCAGGACGACAACGGCACTCGATGCCGCCGGGAGGGCTCGTGAATCCGGAGCAGCGCAAACAGTCCACAGATTTTCCATCGGCAGGGTCAGGGCAAGGGCGCAATGGCCAGCCGCGCGAGTCCCCGAATGGGGAGCCTGGCTTAGTCAGCCTTCGCTGGCTTGAGGAACGGCTGACTTCTGATGTTGTCGGCTCCTTCGACCTGAAAAGCCGTGAAGGGATTGAGCTAGCCCAAGAACAGCTGACCCTGCTGGAGCGTCTCACCGTATGGCGAAAACAGGAAGCTGAGGCAGCCAAAGCAGAGGCCGAGGCAAGTAGGACTGGAGCCGAAGCGGCAAAAGCGGGCCATCAGGAGAAAGCTGAAAGAGGCCGGCTGAGAGCGCGCAGCTGGAGAGAATGGAGCTACCTGGGGATTGTCATTCTGCTCGCCGCTGTCGGGACCGGCCTCGTCATCTGCGGACTGTTGCAGGATGCGATGCTGGTTCGCCTTGGCGCTGGCTTGCTCTTGGCTCCCGGTAGCGCAGCGGCGCTCGGATTGAGCAGGGCTCGCTCGGCTCCATCTGACAGTCGAGCAGACAAGCCAGAGGACTAGTCGTTTTACCGTTTGTGTCCTTCGGGCCCGCGGCCGAAAGCGGTTTGGACCCAATCACCCGAGCTAGTTGTCGGAGTCGGGGAGATTCGGTCATCCAGGGGGCACTTGGCGGGATCACCCTCGGCGGCCTCTTGCTGGCTGGATTGGAATTGAAATTCCCACCCCTGCGGGCACCGCTGGGTGCGTTCGTCTGCCTCTAGCGCTCTAGCTCGCGAACAGGGAACGCCCCGCCCTGCCGGTCGGGGCGTTCCCATTCTTGTGCCGCGCAGTTAGGCTAACCCGATGGCGGTCAAGCTTCATCGCTGTTCGATCGAGTGGTTCAAGCTCGACGTCCACCCCTGCTGGAAAGTGCAGAGGGCGCTCAACGAGCAGGGGATCGAGTACGAGGTGGTGACCGGCCCAGTGCGGCCCGGCAAGCGCAACGAGCTCGAGCAGCTCTCGGGACAGCGCAAGTACCCGGCGATCGAGTTCGAGGACGGCCGCGTCTACCGCGAGGAATCGAAGGACATGGCGGCGCGGATTCGCGATGGCGAGCTCTTCGACGCCTAGGGCATTGTCCCGGCTGCGGTTTCAGATCTCGGTCTCGCTCGACGGCTTCGTCGCCGGGCTGAACCCGAGCGAGAAGGATCCGCTCGGCCAAGGCGGCGAGCAGCTGCACGAGTGGGTGCTCAAGCTGGCCGCCTGGCGCAAGCCCCACGGCCGGGAGGGCGGCGAGACCAACGCCAGCAGCGCCGTGGTGGAAGAAGGGCTCGACAACGTCGGTGCCACGATCATGGGCCGCAACATGTTCGGCGGCGGGCCCGGCCCATGGGGCGAGGATCCCTGGGGCGGCTGGTGGGGAGACGATCCGCCCTTCCATCACCCGGTCTTCGTACTCACCCACCACGAGCGTGAGCGGTTGGAGAAGGAAGGCGGCAACAGCTTCACCTTCGTCACCGACGGGATCGAGTCCGCCCTCGCTCGGGCAAAGGAGGCTGCCGGGGGCAAGGACGTCGCGCTCGCCGGCGGTGCCGCGGTCGCCCAGCAGTACCTGGCGGCCGGACTGATCGATGAAGTGCTGCTCAACGTCGTGCCCGTCCTGCTCGGCTCCGGCACGCGCCTGTTCGACAATCTCGAGGCCGCCGACGTTGGCTTGGAGCAGGTGCGAGTTGTCGAGGCGCCCGACGTCGCGCACCTCTTCTACCGCTTCGTCTAGACCTCGATCCAGGTCCCCTTCGGACCGAGGTTGCGGACCGGCGCGTCGCCGATCCGGCTCTCGCAGCCCCAGGACTCGTGGATGTGGCCGCAGACCGCCACGCGCGGTGCCTTCTCCTCGATTGCTTGCAGCAGGGCTGGGCTGCCGAAATGGTCGCCGGAGCCGTTGGCGTCGCAGTGGCCACGGGGCGGGGAGTGAAGGACGAGCACCGCACCCTGCGGGCAGGGCTCCAGCATCGTGGCAGCGGCTTCGTCATCGAGGTCGAAGCTCCAGTCCCACGGCGTGACCGGGATGCCCGCGCCGAGGCCGTAGAAATCGACGTCGTCGATCTCGGTGCCGCTGCCGTGCAGGACGGTGGCGGCGCTCCAATCGGAGGCGGCCGCGCGCAGTGCCGTCTCGGTCTCGTTGTTGCCGGGCACCAGCACGGTTGGCGTCTCGATCGCCGACAGGGCCTCGAGCGTCTCGTCCAGGCCCTCGTGCATCGAGGCGAAGTCGCCGGCGCCGATCACCACGTCCGCTTCGGCCGACATTGCGACCAGCTCGGCCGCCTGTCCGAGGTCGCGGTGCAGATCGCTGAAGGCGAGCAATTTCACCGCTCGAAATCTAGCTGGCGGCGGCGGGCATCATCGCCGCCCTGATCGGAACGCAGTTCTAAGGATCAGGCCTCGGCTGTCGCCACTCTCCGTGGCAGCCGCTCGCGCCAGGGCTTTGCCGGCTCCTCCTCGGCCCGGGTTCCGAGGTCGAAGTAGAGCAGGGTGCGGCCGAGCGCCACGTAGGGGACGAGCAGGGCGAAGACGACCGAGCCGATCACGTTGATCCAGAGCAGCGAGAAGTTGGTGAAGATCAGGGTGAAGCCGAGCACCGGGCCGGCGGCGATGCTGAGCAGCCAGAAGAAGCCGAGAGCCCTCAGGGCGTGCCACCAGCGGCCGCGCACCCGGTCGGAGCTGCCGCGGAAGGCGTCGCGGATGCCCTTGTCCTCGATCAGGATCTCCTGCTGGACGAACTGCCAGCAGACGATCTTGTAGGCCGCGACCGGGATGCCGATGATCGTGATCGCGAGCCCCAGCGCCGCCAGTGGCGGCAGCAGCGACCCGGCGGCGACGCGCCAGAAGCGGCGCAGCATGCCGCGCCAGGCGTCGAGGAAGCCCATCCCGCCGCTTTCGATCAGCAGCCGCACGGCGAAGATCACCACCGCGGCGACGAGCGCTTCGGCGATCGGCAGCCCGAGCGATTCGATCGTGTCGGCGAGGCCGAGGTGGGCGCCGGAGCGGCCGGTGGCGTCGTCGATGCCGCGCTGGCCGGCGATCAGGGCGGCGAGGCCGCGCACCCCGCCGACGATCGCCAGCGCGCTCAGCCCGATCGGCACCATCGTGCGCCAGTGCCGCCCGTAGAGCTGCCGCGCCGCCCGCACGATCTGGCCGAAGGCACGGCGTTGGCGCAGCTCGGTCAGGTCGACCGGGCCCCACCTGGTTACGCCGACGAAGAGCAGCAGGAGCAGGACGGGGATCGCGATCATCGCGATCGCTGCCGGCCGGGAGCGCGACTCGAGGTTGATCACATCGGAGACCGTGGCGACGGCGCCGCAAAAGGCGCCGCTGACCGCGGGGCCGGCGAACGAGCCACCCGGCACACGGGGACTCGTAGTCCGCTGCTCTTCCATCCAGGAGAACGGTTCGAGCCACTGCCTCTTCGTCAGCGGGCCGGTCGGGCCGTTGTTAAAGCCCGCCTCCTTCTGGCCCCAGTGGCCGAAGTAGGTGAGCCACTTGAAGCGGCCGGTGGTGGTCGGGAAGGTCGGGATCGCGATCGGGTCGGACCTGCACTTCGCGCAGCGGCTCGCTGGTGTTGTCGCAGCCGACTCCCGAGCCCTTCGAGCCGTTCTGCACGTAGACGGTCGAGTCGTAGAAGGTCGCGTGCGAGCCGGCGGCGGGGTAGACGATCGGGTGCGTCCCTTCCTTGTCCACCTTCGAGTCTTCCCAGCCCGCTCGCTCGCCGCCGGCGTGCTGGAAGAGGATCATTTCGCTTGGGCCCGCGGCCAGCGCTTCGCGCGCCGTGCTCGGCTTCGAAGGCGATCTGCATGCCCTCCCAGTCGCCCTCGTGCAGGTCGTTGAACTGGTTGAAGTACCAGAAGAACCAGTACTGGACGACCAGACCGGGCCGGCCGACCTGGCGGGCGATGTGGGCGTAGGTGGTCGGCGGCGCCTTGCCTTCACGCTTCAGCTGGGCGAAGTCGCGGGCGTAGACGCAGGTGTCGCCAAGCGGGTCGCCGGGCAGTTCGAGGTGGTAGGGGTCGTCGAGCCCGGCGATGTCAGCGGCCGTCGGTGCCCGCTTGACCAGCATTTCTTTGCCGTCTTCTTCGACCCGCTGCAGGCGTGACCGAGGGGTTGCCGAGCACGGTCGAGACGCTGGTCGGCTCGTACTGCTCGGCCGTGGTTTCGCAGGGCGGGTCCTGCTCTTCGCGCAGCATCGTGATCGGCGCGTAGGTCTCGATCAGGCGCTGGGCCGGGCGTGGACGCGTTCGCCGCCCCCGCTTGGCCGAAGAGCGCGACCGCCGCGAGCAAGGGGATGAGACGAAGGACTCGGGCGATCACGTCCGGCAACGTAAGGCACGGACCAACGGGGTGCAACGCCTCGCAGCTCTTGTGGCCCGCGAGACGTGTGCGCTATCTACGGTGCGGGAGCAGCGTCGGGCTCGGGCATCTGCTCGGTCGACCTTGCCGGCGGGCATCCAGACCAGGGCGACGACGAAGGCGACCGCCATCACGCCGGCCATCGCGTAGAAGACCGTCTGCGTGGCGAGGGCGAAGTCGTGAGGGATGTTGTCGATTACCTTGCCGATCGCGCCGCTGACCTGCTGGGGCGCTTCTCCGGCACCGCTGCCCTGGCTGATCGTGTCGGCGATTTCGTCGGCGGTTGCCTTCGGCACGCCGTGGGTCGCCGCCGTCGCCTCGAGGTTGGCCTTGTTCTGCAGGATCAGGATCGTGCCGAGCACGGCCATGCCGAGGCTCGAGCCGAAGTTGCGCACCGTCTGGGTGATCCCGGTCGCCTCGCCGTAGCGGTCTGCGGGCACCCGGTTGAGCGCGTCGGTGTTGGCCGGGCTGAGCACCAGGCCGACTCCGGCTCCGGCGATGACGATGTAGTACCACTGCGAGCTGACCGAGAGGTCGGTCATCGAGTTCGCCCAGAGGCAGAAGCCGACCGCGGCGACGGCGCAGCCCAGGACCACCGCCGGGCCTGCGCGCCGACCCGGTCGAGGATCCTCCCGCCCGTACTGCGAGGCGATCGCGAAGCCGGCGAAGAAGATCAGCAGGTAGAGGCCGGTTTCCGAGGCGCTTTCGCCGAGCGAGATCTGCGCGTACATGCTGGCGAAGAAGAAGAGCGGGATGAAGGGGATCATCAGCAGGAAGAGGATCGCGTTGTCGACCGCGAAGGCGCGGTCGCGCGAAGGTGCGCATCTGCATCAGCGGGTTCTCGATGCGCAGCTCGTAGAGGACGAAGCGCGACCAGGATCGCGAGCCCGGCGGCGATGCAGATCCAGGTCGTCGGCGCTGCCCCAGCCCCAGACGCTCGACTGCTGCAGGCCGAGCACGGCGAGGCCCATGCCGCCGGAGACCAGCAGGGTGCCGCGGTAGTCGACCGGCGCCGGGTGCTTCGCGTTCTCCGGCTTGGCGATTGCGGTCAGGACGAGGGCGATGATCGCGACCGGGATGTTGACCCAGAAGATCGCCCGCCAGGCTGATCTCGACCAGGTAGCCGCCGGCCAGCGGGCCGATCGAGGTCAGGCCGCCGGTGATCGCGAAGAAGATCGCCATCGCGCTTGCCGCGCTCGCTGCACCGGGAAGGCGCCGAGGACGATCGCCAGCGCGGCCGGGAACATGATCGCCGCGCCGGCGCCCTGGATAACGCGGAAGGTGACGATCCAGGCCTCGTCGAGGCTGCCGGTCGGGGTGGCGCCGCAGAGTGCCGAGGCGGTGGCGAAGACGATCACGCCGAGCACGACCATGCTGCGGTGGCCGAGCGATGTCGGCGAGGCGGCCGCCGAGGGCGAACAGGGCCGAGAGCGAGAGCAGGTAGCCGTTGACGATCCACTGCACCCCGGTCGAGGAGAGCGAGAGGTCGTCCTGCAGGCTGGGCACGGCGATCGCGACGATCGTCATGTCGATGAAGGTCATCGAGACGGCGAAGATCATCGCCGCGAGGATCAGTTTCTTGTTGGCGCCGCCGGTCTTCTCCATGTCCCGCCCGTTTTGTCGCACGCGGCCGCCGAATCCTCCCCTTTCGATAGTCTCGCGGCGCTGATGCCGGACGTATTTTGGATCGGCCTCGTTCTCGCCGCCGCGATCTTCCTGATCGGCGTGATCTCTGGAATGCGCTCGCGCACGACGAGCCTCGCCACCGGCGCCGCGATCGGCGCCTACCTGGGCGTCATGCTGGCCTTCCCGCTGCTCGCCATCGGCCTCGCCACCAGCTAGTTCCTGCCGGCTCGCGTAGCGTCGCTCTCAGCGGGTAGTTGAGCCGCTGTACGCCCGCGATCAGCAAAGGAAGCCGCCCTGATGGCCGAGTTGACGATTCCCAGCCTCACCCTCCACGACGGCGTCGAGATCCCCCAGCTCGGGTTCGGCGTCTTCCAGGTCCCGCCCGAGGACACCCAGGAGGTGGTCGAGCGGGCGCTCGACGTCGGCTACCGCCACATCGACACCGCCGCCGCCTACCGCAACGAGAAAGGCGTCGGCGCCGCGATCGCCGCCTCGGGCATCGCCCGCGAGGAGCTCTTCGTCACCACCAAGCTCTGGAACGCGGAGCAGGGCTTCGACACGACCCTGGCCGCCTTCGATGCCAGCCTCGACCGGCTCGGCCTCGACCACGTCGACCTCTACCTGATCCACTGGCCGGTGCCGAGCCGAGGATCGCTTCGTCGACACCTGGCGCGCCTTCGAACGGATCCACGAGGAGGGCCGCTCGCGCACGATCGGCGTCTCCAACTTCCGCGTCGAGGACCTCGAGCGGCTGGAGGCGGAGGCCGAGGCCCGGCCGACCGTCAACCAGATCGAGCTGCACCCGCGGCTGCAGCAGGCCGAGCTGCGCGCCTGGCACGCCGAGCACGGGATCGTCACCGAGGCCTGGAGCCCGCTTGCCCAGGGCGAGCTGCTCGACGACGAGACGATCGGCGGCGATCGCCGAGCAGCACGGCAAGACGCCGGCCCAGGCGATCCTGCGCTGGCACCTGCAGCTGGGCAACGTCGTCATCCCCAAGTCGGTGACCCCGGAGCGGATCCGCGAGAACATCGAGATCTTCGATTTCGAGCTGGGCGACGCCGAGATGGCGGAATTCGAGAGACTCGACCGCGGTGAGCGCATCGGTCCAGACCCGGGGACGTTCGTCTCGCCGTAGCGTTCTCGTCAACGCGGTCGCGGCGACCGCCTTCCTGATCGGCGGCTCGCTCTTCGCGCTCGGCGCGGCCCTGGCCCAGGCGGGCGTCAACCCGACCGCCTGCGCGACGATCTACCTCGTCGGCGGCGTCTTCTTCAGCACCGGCGGCTACACCTCGGTGCTGCAGGTCGTCAACGAGCCGGCGGCGAAGGCTTCGCCGGGCCGCGCCGCTGGCGCTGGTGGTCGCATGAGCCGCGTCGCCTGCAGTGGCTGAGCGCCGTCGTCCTCTTCGCCGGCACGATCGTCTTCGCGATCAACCTGGTCGACTCGTTCATCGCCGAACTCAGCCCGGCCGCCGCGAACCGCCTCGTCTGGTCCCCAGACATGGTCGGCTGCGCGCTCTTCCTCATCTCCGGCCACCTCGCCCTGGTCGGCATCGGCGGCGGCCGCCGCTTCTGGCAGCGGCGCGACCTCGGCTGGTGGATCATCGCCGTCAACCAGATCGGCTCGATCCTCTTCATGGTCTCCGCCGTCGCCTCCTTCGTCTCGCCATCCAACGGCGACGAGCTCTCGGTCGGCATCGCCAACTGGGGCACCCTGCTCGGCGCCCTCTGCTTCGCGGTCGCCGGCCTGATGCAGGAGTTCGAGCACCCGCACGGCCCGCGCCGTCGCCGCACGGCGTGAACTGCATCAACTTTTCTATCCACCAGGTGGAGAAGTTGATGCAGTTCGCTCAGGACTCGGCCGACTGGGGGCGGCGGACCTCGTGGCGGCCCTCGCCGTAGAGGCGAGTCTCGTAGGCGATCATCGCCCAGACCAGCAGGTTGGCGATCGCCAACGGGACGAGGGCGGGGACCTCGGTCGCGACCGGGACCAGGAGGATCAGGACGATCCCGAGCAGCAGGCGCTGCCGGTTGATCGTCTGGACGTGCCGATAGCGGAAGGCGACGTGGCCGAAGAGGTAGATGGCGAGGCCACCGAGCAGGGCAAAGGCGGGCACCGTGTGCAGGTGCTCGTCGGTGTGGCCGATCGTCGTCTTCAAGCCGAGCGCGACGAGGACGATCCCGGCCACCATCACCAGGTGCATATAGGAGTAGGAGTCGCGGGCCATCTCGTTCTGGTGCTTGCCGACCTCGGCCTCGGCCAGGCGTTTGCCGGCGACGATCGCGACGATGTCGAAGTAGATCCACCACATCGCCGCGGTCAGGGCGACCCCGAGCACCGCCGCGGTGCCGATCGCGAGGGTGAGCGAGTGGGAGGCGCCGACGCCGATCGCGACGATCGACTCGCCGAGGGCGATGATCACGATCAGGCCATGGCGCTCGGCGAAGTGGCCGGGAACCAGTTTCCAGCCTTCGGAGCCGAAGAAGTAGGGCCCCGCCATGTCGAGGAAGAGGGCGAGTGCCCAGAGTGCGCCCTGGGCGAGGCCGTCGAACAGCGATGCCGTTGCCAGCAATCCGACGGCGACGGCGGTGCTAAGGGCCAGCCCTAGGACCGAGTGGCGCAGCGCGTCGTCCTCGGGGCTGGCGAGCATGAAGAGGGCGATCTGGGCGCTGCGCACGACGCCGTAGATCAGCGCGAAGGGGAGTGCCAGGTCGCCGAACGCTTCCGGCACGCAGAGCGAGACCAACAGCAGCGCCGCCATCGCGCCGAAGATGACCAGGCGCACCGCACCCTCCTCGGGGTCGATCACGCTGGTCAGCCAGGAGTAGCCGGTCCAGGCCCACCAGAGCATGCCGAGCACCAGCAAGCCCTGGGCCAGGCCCGACCAGGTCGGGTGGTGCGCCATCAGCGCTGTGCACTGGGTTATCGCCAGCACGAAGACGAGATCGAAGAAGAGCTCCAGCGGCGTCACCCGCTCGCCTTCGCGCAGCGTCGTGCCGAGGCGGGACGAGCGCGTTTCGTCGGCGGCAGCCATCGCCGCATCTTCGCAAGCTCCCCGAGCGGCCCCGCTGTTCCGGTGCGCCTTATGTGGCTATGGACCACATAAAGCGCACCGGAACGGTGTCAGGCCGTGTCTTCGGCGTGGTAGCGCTCGAGCAGCCTCTGCTCCTCGTCGCGCTTGGGGAAGAAGAAGAAGACGAGCGCGGCGCCGAGCAGGACCGCGGCGATGCCGGCGCTGTAGGCCCAGGCGTCGCCCTGCAGGAATGAGGTCTTGGCGGCGGCGATGATCTGTTCGCTGTGGCCCGGATACTGGCCGGCGAGGTCGGCGGCGCTGGAGAAGGACTTGGTCAGCTCGCCTTCGACGTTCTCGGTGACCTTGGCCGATTCCCCGGAGGAGGCGATCGCGGCGCTGGCCGCCGCCGCGTAGCCGGCGGTGAGCAGGGCGCCGAAGATCGACTGCATGATCGCGCCGCCGAGGTCGCGCTGCAGGTCGGCCGTGCCCGAGGCCATGCCGGCGCGCTTGACCGGCACCGAGCCGGTCAGCGAGTGCGAGGCCGGGGTGCCGGCGAAGCCGACACCGATGCCGATGAAGGCGTAGCCCAGCCCCACCTTCCAGTAGGGGATGCCGTCTTTCCAGAGCAGCAGCATGGCGAGGAAGCCGAGCAGGCAGAAGACGTAGCCGACGAGCAGGGTGAAGCGAGCGCCGCGCGCCTCGACCAGTTTCGCCGAGCGTGGCGCGACGATCACCATCAGCACCGCCGCCGGCAGGATCGCCAGGCCCGAGTCGAAGGTCGAGTAGTCGAGCACGTTCTGGAGGAACTGCTGGCCGATGAACATCGCCCCCATCAGCGAGCCGAAGACGATGATCCCGGCGCAGGCGGCGACCCAGAAGACTCGCCGCCCCGCTACGTCGAGGTCGTAGAGCGGTGAGCGGGCCCGCCGCTGGCGGATCACGAAGGCAGTGGTCGCGGCGATTGCGACGACGCCCAGCCCGATCGCCAGCGCTCCCTTGCCGGGCACCGGCGCCAGGTTGATCCCCAGTACGAGTGCCGCGATCAGCAGGATCGAGAGGATGCCGCCGAGGTTGTCGACCGGCTCGGTGGCCTCATTGACGTGGGCCGGGACATAGCGCCAGGCCATGTAGAGGGCGAGGACCGCCAGCGGCAGGGTGACCAGGAAGACCGAACCCCAGTCGAACTGCTCGAGCAGGGCGCCGGAGAGCAGCGGCCCGAGCGAGGCGATCGCGCCGCCGATCGCCGACCAGAGCGCGATCGAACGGGTCCGTGCCGCGCCCGACCACAGCGCGGTGATCAGGGCCAGGGTGGTGGGGAAGGCCATGCCCGCCGCGACGCCGCCGAGCAGCCGAGCGACGAAGAGGACGCCGTCGGAGGGAGCAAAACCGGCGAGCAGCGAGGCGGGAATCGAGAGCCCCATGCCGAGCAGCAGCATCCTCTTGCGCCCGTAGCGGTCGCCGAGCGCGCCCAGGTAGAGGACCGAGGTCGCAAGGCCCAGCGAGTAGCCGACGGCGATCAGGTTGAGCGTCGTCTGACCGGAGCCGAAGGCCTTGCCGATGTCCGGCAGCGCCACGTTGGCGACGGCGAGGTTGAGGTTAGCCACCGCCGCGACCAGGATCAGCGCGCTGAGGACGAGACCGGCGCGCTTGGGGCTGCTCGACTCCATGTGGAAGCAACCTATCCCAGCATGACGGCGGTCACGTGCGATACCCGCCGCGCCTGAGAGGATTGGCGCGATGGCGGACGAGCGCAAGCGGCCCGAGGCGCCGCGCAGCGAGAAAGTCCTGCCGGGGATCTGGAGGCTGCGACTTGCCTTGCCCTGGCCGGGCGTGCCCCACGGCAACGTCTGGGCGATCGAGTCCGACGGCGGCATCGTCCTCTTCGACACCGGCATCGGCGGCAGAGGGCGGATGCGCCAGTTCGACCTCGCCCTCGGCCAAGCCGGCTTCGGCCTCGAGGACGTGAAGCTGCTGGTCTGTACCCACTCCCACACCGACCACTACGGGCTGGCGGCGCCGATCGTCGAGGGGGCTGGTTGCGAGCTCTGGATGCACCCGGCCTGGGAGCACGTGCGCCTGCTCGCCGACGATCCGGCAGCGGCGCTCGAGCAGCGGCTCGAGGTGGCGCGTCAGAGCGGTGTCCCGGTCGCCGGGCTCGAACGCTACCGCGAGGCTCGCAAGGACGATGACGACAACGGCATCGACGCGATCGTCGAGCCCGACCGCGACCTCCTGCCGGGAGTCGAGGTGGAGACCGACCTAGGCACCTGGCAGGTCTACGAGACGCCCGGCCACGCGCCCTCGCACGTCGTCCTGCACCAGCCCGAGCGCAAGCTGATGATCTCCGGCGACCACCTGCTCGGCCGCACCGTGCTCTTCTTCGACCACGGCCACAGCCCCGACCCGATCGGCGAGTTCCTCGCCAGCCTCGACCGGGTCGAGCCGCTCGAGGTCGACCTCTGCCTGCCCGGCCACGGCCGGCCCTTCCGCGATCCCAAGGCCAAGATCGCGGAGGCGCGCCGTCAGGTGGCGGAGCTGCTGGAGAAGACCCGGGATGCGCTCGGCGAGGGGGAGAGGACCGCGTTCGAGGTCGTCGCTGAGATCGTCGGCGCGGAGAACGTCAACACGCCGGTCAGCGCCTGGGTCCTGCAGATCGTCCTTTCCTGCCTCGACCACATGGCGATCCTCGGCGAAGTGAGCAAGGTCGAGGGGACCGATCCGCAGAAATGGCGCCTGGTGTGAGGGGCACCCGGCGCTCCCTATAGCCTTCGCCCGTGGCCAGCTTCACTTTCACCCGCGAGATCGCCGCTCCGCCCGCGACTGTTTTCGGGGTGCTCACCGATCACCGCAAATACTCCGAGCTGACCCCGCTGCGCAAGTCGGAGCTCGAGCGCGAGGGCGAGCCCGCTCCCAATGGCCTCGGCGCGATCCGCAAGCTGAGCGCGATCGGCCCGCCACTGCGCGAGGAGGTGATCGCCTACGAGCCGGACGGGCGCTTCTCCTACAAGCTGCTCTCCGGCCTGCCGGTCCGCGATCACGTCGGCACCGTCGAGCTGACCGCCAATGGCAGTGGCACCAAGATGGTCTACGCGGTGCGCACTCACCCGACCGTTCCCGTGGTCGGCGCGGTCGTGGTTGCCGTCATCAAGCAGGCGGTAAAGGGATTGGTCGATGGCGTGGTCAAGGAGTCGGAACGGCGCGCAGCCGCGGCAGGTTGAGCGAGCGCGGATGAGCCCGCGCGTCGAAGGGCAGGAGCTGCGCCGCTGAAGGGGTTCTGGAAAACGGCCCTGGTTGGGATCTGGGGTGCCGCCGGCCACTTCTGGCACAGTCGGCGTGGGCTGGCGATCGGCCTGATCGTCGCTGCCGTGCTCGTCGTCTTCGGCGCCGGGGTGCTCGCCTACGAGCTGCTCAAGCGGCCGGGGGACGTTCACAACGAAAACGCCACCTTCGTACCCCAGAGGCCGGCCAAGCCGAAGGCGAAGACGGTCAACTGGCCGATGTTCGGGCTCAACCCGGCGCGCACCCGCTACCTGCCGGCGAAGGGGATCAAGCCCCCGTTCCGCAAGCTCTGGCGCTTCACCGAGCGGCCGCTGCTCGAGTTCCCGCCGATCTACGTCGCCGGCAAGCTCTACTTCGTCGACAACAACGGCACCGCCCGGGCCCTCGACGCCGACACCGGCAAGATCCTCTGGGAACGCAGCATCGGCCGCCTCAACGCCTCCTCGCCGGCCTACTCCAAGCACCGGCTCTACATCGTCAACCTCGTCCCCGGGCACATCGTCAAGCTCGACGCCAAGACCGGCAAGGTGATCTGGAAGCACTCGCTGCCGGGTCGCGCCGAGTCCTCGCCGGTGGTGATCGACCGCACCGTCTACTTCGGCTGCGAGGACGGCAACCTCTACGCGCTGAGCACGATCAGCGGCAACGTGCGCTGGGCGACCGCGCTCGGCGGCCCGGTCAAGTCGGCCCCCGCCTACTACGGCGGCAACCTCTACGTCGGCGACTACGGCGGCTACATGAACGCGGTCGACGCCAAGACCGGCAAGCTGAAGTGGCAGAGCGGCTCGCTGGGCCAGGGCTTCGGCACCTCGGGCCAGTTCTACTCGACCCCGGCCGTCGCCTTCGGCCGTGTCTACGCCGGCAACAACGACAACCGCGTCTACAGCTTCGACCTCAAGGACGGCACCCTGGCCTGGAGCTACTCGACCGGCGGCTACGCCTACTCGGGCCCGACCGTCTCGACCACCCGCCACGCTCCGCCGACGGTCTACATCGGCTCCTTCGACGGCAATATCTACGCGCTCGACGCCAAGGACGGCAGCCTGCGCTGGAGCCGCTCGGCCGGGGGGCAGGTGGTCGGCTCGCTCTCGGCGATCGGCGACATCGTCTACGTCGCCGAGTTCACCAACAACTCGACCAGCGGCTTCATGATGAAGAGCGGCCGCCGCGTCTTCCACTACAACCGCGGCACCTACTCGCCGGTGATCTCCGACGGCCGCCGCCTCTACCTGACCGGCTACTCGAGCCTCACCGCGCTGCAGCCCTACAAGTACAAACGCGCCGTCGCGCCCGGGATCGTCGCCCCGAAGGGCCCCAAGGGCAGACCCGCATCACCATCGCGGGGAAATAGCCGGCAACCGTGATTCGGGTCGCTGTCAGCCTCTCGGCGCGATCCCGCCCGGGGGCGGGGGCGGGGCGATGGGCGGGTTCGGCGCGTAAGCCGGGAAGACGGGGTGGTGGATGGCGTTGCTGAGGGCGGCCAGGCTGGCCGGGTAGTTCTGGATCCGGTAGGCGCTGGTCGAGCCGAAGTCCTGGTAATAGATCAGCATCCTGGTCCGCTTGTGCCTCCTCACCCAGGCCATCAGCTTGGTCATGTAGGCGGGGTCGTCGCCAGTGGAGACACCGAACTCGGGCAGTGCGAAGGGCTTGTCGGCGTAGCGGTTGTAGAGGCCGGTGAGCGCTTTCCAGTCCTGGTTGTCGGAGTAGAAGTCGGTGCCGACCCAGTCGACCCAGTCGTCGCCCGGGTAGAAGTTCTTGGGCCGGTTCTGGGGGACGGTGGGAGAGCCCGCGGGCAGGGTGCTCCAGAGCACCGCAACAGGGGCACGTGGCAGGCCACCTCCGCCGGCGCGCAACGGCGCTAGCCCGGCTTCGCCGAGGCGGGCGTTGATCCTGGCCCGGCTGCCGCCGCCGTGCACGATCACGTAGATGCGGCGGAAGGCGAGCCGGTACCAGCGTGGCTTGTGGGCGGTGTCGCGCGGTGCGCCGGCGCAGTCGTAGGAGGAGTAGACGTTGAGACAGCGGTTGGGCTCGCCGAGGGGGCGGATGTAGGCGGCCATTTTCTTCTCCCAGAAGAGCCGGTTGAGCCGGATCAGGTATTCGTCGCCGTAGCCCTGGGCGATCGAGCGCGGGCTGATCAGCTCGTGGCCGTCGCCGTTGTCGGCCGTGGTGATGTGCAGCACCGGCCGCGCCCGCGCCGCCTGCCAGCGTTCGATCGACTCGGGAAAGTCCGAGCCCCAGGTGCGGAAGCTCTCGATCAGGGCCGGGTGCTTGTTCAGCGCCTCTGAGAACTGGCCGAAGTCAGCCGAGTCGCCGGTGTCGCTGACACCGAAGAAGATCTTCTTGCCCTTGGGCAGCAGGGTGGCGGCATCGGCACTGGCCACCGAGAAGCAGAGGGCGAGCGCGGCAAGGGCCGCCAGAACGGTGCGGGTTCGCGTCGCGTAGGTCATCCGAGCCTGATTCGACTGAGGGGGCGCACGTCCCTCCCTACCGGCGGAACGGATATCGGAGGTGTTGTGACACCGGCCCGCCGGCGGGGGAGATCGTGTGGAGGTAGAACACCCCCGGCGGGCGTTCAGCTCGGCGTGCGGGAGACGACGATCTCCAGGACCTCGGGCGCGTACTTGGCGACGAAGCTGGGGCCGACGCCGCGGATGTCGCCGAGGCTGGTCTCGTCCCGGGGCCGCGCCGAGGCGATCGCCGCCAGGGTCGAGTTATGGGCGACCGTGTAGGCGGGCTTGCCGGCGGCCGCCTTGAGGCGCCAGGCCTTCAGTTGCTCAAACAAGGGCGCGTCGGCTTCGCTGAGGTCGGCGGGTGGCGCGGCCTTCGCCTTCTTCGGCGCCCGCACGACAATTGTCTCGGGATCGGGCAGCCAACCGGCGCCGTCGCAGACGTCGCAGCAGCGGCCGATCGGTTGACCCGCCCTGCTGTCGCCGAAGTGGTCGAGGATGCTGCGGCGCCGGCAGCGCTCGCTGTAGATGAAGGACTTGATCGTGCGGTAGTCGCGCCAGCCGCGCTCGCGGGCGATCGTCAGCTCGGGATCGCGTTGCTCGATGAAGCGCACCAGACGGCCGAGGTCGGCCTTCATCGCCAGCAGCACCGCCTTCGCCGGCAGCCCGTCGCGGCCGCCGCGCCCGGCCTCCTGGTAATAGGCCTCGAGGCTGGTCGGGATCGCCATGTGCCAGACCGAGCGCACGTCGGCCTTGTCGACGCCCATGCCGAAGGCGTTGGTGGCGACGATCACTTCGGCGTCGCCTTCCATGAAGCGGCGCTGAGTCGAGGTCCGGTCCTCGGACTCCATGCCGGCGTGGTAGGCGAGCGCCCGCAGGCCAGAGTCGCGCAGCGCCTGGGCGACCTCGTCGGTGTCGCGCCGGGTGCCGCAGTAGACGATCGCCGGCCGGTTGTCCGGGTCGGCGAGGCCGCCTTCCAGCAGTGCCAGTCGGCGCGCCTTCGAGCCCTTGCCCTCGAGCTGGACGACGTCGAAGGAGAGGTTGGGGCGGTCGAAGCCAGAGCGCACCTGCAACGGGTCCTTGAGCCGGAAGCGGGAGACGATCTCCGCCGCCACTGCCTTGGTCGCCGTCGCCGTGCAGGCCATCACGGTCGGTCGGCCCAGTCGCTCGGCGATCTCGGGCAGGCGTAGGTAGTCGGGGCGGAAGTCGTGACCCCACTCCGAGACGCAGTGCGCCTCGTCGACGGCGAGCAGGTCGATCCGCCGCTGCGCCAGCGCGTCTAGGAAGACGGTAGAGGCGAAGCGCTCCGGTGAGCAGTAGACGATCCGCGCCGCGCCGCTGCGCACCTGATCGAGCGCGTTGGCGGCGCCCTCAGCACTCATCCCAGAGGAGATCATTGCCACCGGGTGCCCGGCGGCGGTAAGCCGCCGCCACTGGTCCTGCATCAGCGCGATCAGCGGGCTGACGACGATCGTCAGGTCCTCGCTCGCCAGCCCGGGCAGCTGGTAGCAGAGGCTCTTGCCGCCGCCGGTCGGCATCACGATCAGCGAGTCGCGCCCCTCCAGCCCGGCCTCGACCGCCTCCCGCTGCCCAGGCCGCCAGCTCTCGAAGCCAAGCTCTCCGAGAAGCTGGTCGGCCCTGTCCGTTGTTGCGACTGTCATCCAGACCAGGCTATGGGTCTTAGCTGACGATCTGGGCGGGCACCTGTGACAACTCCTCGGCGAGAGCGTCGATTTCCTGTGCCAACTTGCGAGTGTCGGCCTTGCTCAGGCCCGTATAGAGGACGAAACCGTCGCCCTGCCTGTAGGGCTTGAGCGAGGCGTAGACGTCTTCGAAGCTCGCTTCGATTTCCTTCGCCAGCTTCGGGTCCTTCTCGGAGAGCAGCGGCTCGACCGCTTCGAAAGCGACCTCGGCACCTTCGACGTTGGCCTCGAAGTCGACCAGGTCGGTGTGCGAGTAGCGCTCCTCCTCGCCGGTGATCTTCGAAGCCGAGACCTCGCCGAGCAGCTCGTTGGCGCCGTTGGCGATCTGCACTGCCTGCAGTTCGACCTTCGCCACCTTGGCCTGCAGTTCTTCGACGTCGGCGAGCAGCTGCTTCGCGACCGGCGCCATGCCGTTCGCAGTGTCTTCGACCCAGAGAGCTTTCTCAATCCTGTGAAACCCGCCGAATTCGTTCGGCGGGATGTCATTGGCGCGAGCATCGATGCGGGGGTCGAGGTCGCCGAAGGACTCGGCTACCGGCTCGATCCGCTCGTAGGGGATGCGCGCGGCCGGGTATAGCGCCTTCGCCTTGGCGACGTTGCCGGCGATGACCGCGGCGACGAAGGGTTCCGTCGTGGCGACGAGAGCATCGGTGTTTTGCTCGAGGTATTTCCGGTACTTGATGATCGCGGCCTCGACTTCCGGGCTGTTCTCGGCCTTCAGCTCGCCGCTGACGGTGAGCGTGCCCTTCTCCTCGTCCCCGCCCGGGCAGTAGAGCGTGTATTCGCCTTTCTCCAGGGTCAGCGCAAAGCTGCCCGAGAGGCCGTCGGAGAGGTTCTCGACCTCGCCCAGGATCGTTTCGCCGTCGAGCACCTCGAGCTCGGTCACCTTCGAGGTGCCGGCGTTTTCGACTTCGAAGTTGATCGGCCCGGCCGGCGCCTTTGCCGAGTTCGGCTCGCATCCCGCGTCGGTCAGCGTGAAGGCCATCTTCTTGGCGCCGGCGGGCGCGTCGTCGCTGGAGCCGCAGCCGGCGGCGAAGAGGGTGAGGAGGCCGATGCCGGCGGCAATCAGCGAAGTGCGAAGGGCGAGACGATTCATCGGGTTGGGTGCTCCTTGTTGTTTCCGGGACAAGATTTAGGGGAACCTAACAAAAACCGACACATTGAGTCGGAATAACGCGCCGCTATGCCTTTGCCCCGGTATTTCCTGGCGAGGAACAGCGGAGGTCAGCCGAGCAGCGTTTCGCCGACGTAGCCGCCGCCGCGGGCTCCGGGCGGCACGGCAAAGACGGCACTGCCGACGTGCTTGATGTACTCGTTAAGTGAGTCGGAGGAGCCGAGCCGCCGCTGGATCGCGACGAACTGGCGCTCGGGGTCGCGCTGGAAGCAGATGAAGAAGAGGCCGGCTTCGAGCTCGCCGAGGCTCTCGTCGACGCCGTCGGTGAAGGAGTATCCGCGGCGCAGGATTCGCTCGCCGTCGTTGGCGGTGGCGGAGGCGAGGCGCACGTGCGCGTCGACCGGGATCACCGGTTTGCCGCCCTGCTCGGCCTCGAGGTCAAGCGCTTCGAACTCCTCGCTGCCGCCGAGCGGGGCGCCTTTGTACTTGTCGCGACCGATCGTTTCCTCCTGATCGGCTAGGGCCGAGCGGTCCCAGATCTCCAGCAGCATGCGGATGCGGCGAGTGACCAGGTAGGTGCCGCCGCGCATCCAGGACGGGCCTTCACCGCCGACCCAGACGAAGCGGTCCATCGCCTCCGTGTCCTCCGCCTTGATGTTGGCGGTGCCGTCCTTGAAGCCCATCAGGTTGCGCGGGGTCTCCTGACTGCGGCTGGTGCTGGCGGTGCGGCCGAAGCCGAGCTGGGACCAGCGCATGACGACGGTGCCGCGGCCGATCCGGGCCAGGTTGCGGACCGCGTGGAAGGCGACCTGAGGGTCGTCCGAGCAGGCTTGCACGCAGAGGTCGCCGCCGCTTTCGCCCAGGTTCAGCTCGTCCGCCGGCAACGGCGGGATCTCGCGCAGCGCCGCTGGGCGCTTGCCGGCGAGGCCGAGCTGGCGCTTGGCGAAGAGGCTCGGCCCGAAGCCGAAGGTGACGGTCAGCCGCGAGGGCAGCAGGCCGACCGTCTCGCCGGTGTCGTCGGGCGGGGCGAGCTGCATCTCGTTGACGTCGCCGACCATCTGCCCGGCGGTCATCTCGGCTGCCGCGGCCGACCACTCCTGCAGCAGCTCGCGCAGGGCCGCGGGGCTGGGGTCGACCAGGTCGAAGGCGGCGAAGTGGAGGCGGTCCTGCGCCGGCGTCGCGATCCCGGCCTGGTGGTCGCCGTAGAACGGGACGCTGCCGGTGCCGTCGCTTGCCTCGGCGCTCTCGGTGCCGACCAGGTAGCCGGCCGCGCCGCCGAGCCCGATGCCGGCCGCGCCGACGCCGGCCGATGCCAGCAGTCGCCGCCGTGTCAGCTCGGTCATCGCGATGCGGCGGTCGACATCAGGCCGGGCTCTCGGCGGGAGCGGATTGCGACTGCGTCTGAGCCTGGGCCGGCGAGCGCCGCGTCCGCAAGCGATCGGGCCAGAGGACGTAGAGCGTCATCGGCACCGCGTAGAGCAGGTAGATCGCGACCTCGCCCACGGTCGGCGTCGGCTGCAGCCCCAGCATCCCGGTCAGCAGCGAGCCGGAGACCGTTCCCGGCTGCACCAGCCAGGTCAGGTCGAGCGCCTGTCCCTGCATGGTGTTGAACCAGCCGGCCTCGTGGGCGGTGTGCAGCGAGCTCGCCAGCAGGCCGGCGGCGACGTAGACGAGGATCAGGCCGGTGATGCGGAAGAAGCGGTTGAGGTTGAGCCGCACGCCGCCGCGGTAGAGGCCGACGCCGATCACGATCGCGATGACCAGGCCGATCACCGCTCCGGCCCCGGCGGCAGTGGTGTCGGTGGCGTCCTGGAAGGCGGCGAGCATGAAGACCGAGGTCTCGAAGCCCTCGCGCAGGACGGCGAGAAAGGCCATCGCGACCAGCGCCATCGCCGAGCCGCGGGCCAGCGCGTGCGCGGCCTCGCCTTCCAGCGCTTTTTTGATCCCGCGCGCGTTGCGCCGCATCCAGACGATCATGTAAGTGACGGCGGAGACCGCGATCAGGCCGATGATCGTCTCCAGCCCCTCCTGCTCCTTCTGCGGCAACTGTTCGCCGACGACCTCGAGCAGGACGGCGATGCCGAAGCAGAGCAGGACGGCGATGCCGACCCCGATCCACATCTGCTTGATCGCGTCGCCACGGCCCTCCTTGACCAGGAAGGCGGCGATGATGCCGACGATCAGCGAGGCCTCGACTCCCTCGCGCAGGGCGATGACCAGGGTGGGGATCAACGCTAGCTCCTCTGCTCTACGTGGTCCAACATGACGTTAGGCGCCCCTAATTAGGGGTCCCAAACCTAGCACGGCTCCACAAAGCCGGGGCCGATGGGCCTCAAAGCGGTCTATATCTCTGCTTTGAGTCCCGTCGGCGTTAGGGCAGCCAGGGCTCGTGCCACTGGCCGACCCCGCGGGTCAGCTTCTCCGCCTCGGGGGGTCCCCAGGTGCCCGGCTCATACGGCAGCACCGGGCCCGGTTCTTCGAGCAGCGGCTCGACGATGCGCCAGGTCTCCTCGACCGCGTCCTGGCGGGTGAAGAGCTGGTGGCGGCCGGCGATCGCGTCGCCCAGTAGGCGCTCGTAGGGCTCGGGGTCCTCTCCCGGCACCTTCTCGAAGAGCACCTCGAGGTCGGCCGGCTCGAACGCCTCCTCGCCCGCCTTCTTGGCGAACAGCCGCATCCGCGCGCCGGGTTTGGGCTCGATCCGCACCGTCATCCGGTTCGAGTCCGGCCGTTTGCCGGGTCCGACCCCGAGCGGCGGCGGTTTCTTGAAGACGACGCTCACCTCGCTCGACTTGGCGGGCAGGCACTTGCCGGCGCGGATGAAGAAGGGAACCCCGCTCCAGCGCCAGTTGTCGATCTCCAGCTCGACCGCGGCGAAGGTCTCGGTGGTCGAGTCGGGGGCGACGTCCTGGACGTCGAGGAAGCCTTTGTACTGGCCGCGCACATAGCGCTCCGGGTCGGCGGTCCGCGTCGCCTTGAACAGTTCCAGCTTCTTGTCGCGGATCGAGTCGTGGTGGTTGCCGGTCGGCGGGCCCATCGCGACCAGGGCCAGGCACCTGCAGGGCGTGGTTCTGGATCACGTCGCGCATCGCCCCGACCGCGTCGTAGAAGCGGCCGCGATCGTCGACGCCGAAGTCCTCGGCGATCGTCATCTGCACGTAGGAGACGTGCTCGCGGTTCCAGACCGGCTCCAGGGTCGAGTTGGCGAAGCGCAGGTAGGTGATGTCCATCACCGGCTCCTTGCCGAGGTAATGGTCGATGCGCAGGATCTGCTTCTCGTCCAGCACTTCGCAGAGGTCGGCGTTGAGCGCCCGCGCCGACTCCAGGTCGTGGCCGAAGGGCTTCTCGATCACGACGTGGGCGTTCTCGGTGAGGCCGGCGTCGCCGAGCCCGTGGACCACGGTGGCGAAGAGCGAGGGCGGGATCTCGAGGTAGAAGACCGGCCGCTGCGCCTCGCCGATCGCCGTCGCGACCCGCTCGAAGGTGGCGGCGTCGGCATAGTCGCCCTGCACGTAGGAGAGTCGCGCCGCGAGACGGCCGAATACGTCCTCGTCGGGGCTTTCGACCGAGCTGGCGATCGCCTGGCGAGCGTGCTCGCGCAGCTGCTCGACGTCCCAGTCGTCGATCGCGACGCCGACGATCGGACAGTTGAGCTTGCCCCGCGCCTCAAGCCGGTAAAGCGCCCGGAAGGTCATCTTCTTCGCCAGGTCGCCGGTGATCCCGAAGATCGTCAGCACGTCGGCGTCGGCGTCGGAGTGCTTGGCGTCAGCTTGAGCCATTGGCCCGCCAGGCTACCCGTTGGCCATTCGGCCAGCCATCGCCCGGCTCGCATAGGGTTAGGGCCATGGAGCTGGGAATGGTCGGACTTGGCCGCATGGGCGCCAACATGGCACGCAGGCTGATGGCCGACGGTCACCGCCTCGTCGTCTACGACGTCAATCCCGACGCGGTCTCCGAGCTAGCCGGCGAGGGCGCCGAGGGAGCCTCTTCGCTCGAGGATCTGGCGGCGAAGCTGAGCGCGCCACGCTCGGTTTGGGTGATGGTTCCCGCCGGCGAGATCACCGAGAAGACGGTCGACGATGTCGCTGCCACGCTCGATAGCGGCGACGCGATCATCGACGGCGGCAATTCTTACTACCGCGACGACATCCGCCGCGCCGCCAAGGTGGGCGAGCAGGGGATCGACTACGTCGATTGCGGCACCAGTGGCGGTGTCTTCGGCCTCGAGCGCGGCTACTGCCTGATGATCGGCGGCCCGGATGGAGCGGTGCAGCGGCTCGACTCCGTCTTTGCCTCGCTGGCGCCCGGGGTCGACTCGGCGGAGCGGACACCGGGGCGCACGGGCGAGCCAAACGCTGCCGAGAACGGCTACCTGCACTGCGGCCCCAACGGTGCTGGGCACTTCGTCAAGATGGTCCACAACGGAATCGAGTACGGCGTGATGGCTGCTTATGCCGAGGGCCTCAACATCCTCAAGAACGCCAACGCCGGCAAGGTCCAGCGCGAGGCTGACGCCGAGACGGCGCCGCTGGAGCAGCCCGAGTACTACCAGTACGACCTCGACCTGCCTGAGGTGACCGAGGTCTGGCGCCGCGGCAGCGTGATCGGCTCCTGGTTGCTCGATCTGACCGCGGCCTCGATGCAGGAATCGCCTGATCTGGCCGAGTTTGAGGGCCGGGTCTCGGACTCCGGCGAGGGCCGCTGGACCTCGATCGCGGCGATCGACGAGGGAGTGCCGGCGCCGGTACTGACGACGGCGCTGTACGAGCGCTTCGCCTCGCGCGGGCTCGACGATTTCGCCGACAAGGTTCTCTCGGCGATGCGCAAGCAGTTCGGCGGCCACGACGAGAAGCCGTCCTAGGCGAGCACGTGGCGATCGAGCTCGAGGTCTGCGCCGACGAGAAGGCGGCGGCGCGTCGTGCCGCCGAGTTAATCGCCGCGATCGGCGCCGCCGCGGTGGCCGAGCGCAACATCTTCTCGCTGGCGATGAGCGGCGGTCGCAGCCCCTGGGCGATGCTGGCGATCCTCGGCGAAGAAGAGCAGATGCCCTGGGACAAGACCGAGTTGTTTCAGGTCGACGAGCGCATCGCCTCGCCGGGCAGCGAGGACCGCAACCTCACCCACATGGTGCTTGGCCTCTCGATGGACCACCAGTCGGCGATGCGGCCGATGCCGGTCACCCAGCGCGACCTCGACGGTGCCGCGCGCGACTACGAAAACACGCTTCCCGACCCGCTCGACTGCGTTCACCTCGGGCTTGGTCCCGACGGCCACACCGCCTCGCTGGTGCCGGGTGACCCAGTGCTCGAGGTCGGCGATCGCCGCGTCGCCCTCACCGAGACCGCCTACCAGGGCCACCACCGCATGACCCTGACCTATCCGGCCATCAACACGGCCCGTCAGATCATCTGGCTTGTCACCGGCCCGAAAAAGGTCGAGCCGCTGGCCAAGCTGCTCGCCGGCGACAGCTCGATCCCGGCCGGCCGAGTCGAGAACGCCAAGATGACTGTGGTTGCCGACACGGCCGCCGCGTCTTAGGCTGGCCCACCATGGAGATGCTCGAGGGCCTCGACGACCGCGCCCTGGCGATCGATGGCAACAACCTGCAGATCCTCCGCTGGGGCGCCGAGCAGGACCGCGTCCCGCTGGTCAGCCTCGAGCCGGCGAAGATCGTCCGCGACGACAAGAAGAAGCTCTTCGGCGCCAACGAGGAGCGCGTCCGCATCGGCTTCGGCGCCGTGATCACCAACATCTGGGTCCCGTTGGAGCGCCAGGCGGAGGCAGAGGCCTTCTCGGCGGCGGTGGACGCCGTTAGCGGGACCAACTCCCGAGCTAGCTGTAGTTCCTAAGAAGGTTGTTCCCCTGTAGCTCGTTGAGGCGAGCCGCGAGCGGGCGATGGCCGAGGGAGCCGTGCTTGCGGTGGTAGTTGTAGCGATCGAGCCAGCCGGCGAGCTGGAGGCGACGTTCAGCTGAGCTGCCATAGAGACGCCCATAGGCCCACTCGCGCAGCATCGTCTGGATGAAGCGCTCGGCCTTGCCGTTGGTCTGGGGGCGGTAGGGGCGGGTGCGGAGGTGCCGGATGCCCAGCTCCCGGCAGGTCGCGGCGTGGATGGTCGAAACGTAGGGAGAGCCATTGTCGGTCATCACCCGTTCGACCTTTACGCCTCGCCCTGCAAACCACGCAACGGCCCGCCGCAAGAAGGCCGAGGAGGTCTCACCGCGCTCGTTGGGGAGCACCTCCACGTAGGCGAGGCGGGTGGCGTCATCGACGCAGACGTGGCAGCACTCCCAGCCGTAGCCGCGACTGCCGTTGCGATTGCCGATCGCCCGTTTGCCGGCAACCCCGAAGCGCCCCAACTTCTTGACGTCGACGTGGATCAGCTCTCCAGGTCGTGAGCGCTCATAGCGATTGGGTGGCTCCGGAGGCTGCAGGCGGCTGCGCTTGCCCAATCCGATCCGCTTCAGCCACAGAGAGACCTTTGAGAGCGCCAGGCCCAAGACCTCGGCGATCTCCGCGGCGGTCATCCGCAAGCGGCGCAGAGCGGTGATCGCTTCGACCACCGCTTCGGGGGTGCGGTGTGGGATCCGCCGTGGTGCCGAGGAGCGATCGGCAAGCCCATCCTCTCCTTCGGCGCGCCAGCGGCCCAGCCACTTGCGAGCGCTGCGCTCGCTGATGCCGGCGGCCTCGGCCGCCACCATCAGCGACCAGCCCTCCTCTTCGACCCGCTTGACCAAGAGCCTGCGGCTGTTCGGGCAGGTGCGGGCGTTAGCGTGGATCTTCATCCGGTGTCCTCCTTGTTGGGTGGGAGCTTCGACACCCCCAGCCTTCAAGGAGGCCCGGATGAACAACGTTGTTAGGAACTACAGCTAGCTAGTTTTGTTAGCGGATTCGCTAACATGTGCGTATGTCTGGGAAAGTAACTCCCCTCGCTGAGCAGATTCGAGTGCAGAGCGGCTTGACCCAGGCGGAGCTTGCGCGTCGTGCCGGCATGTCTCGCTCCGTCGTCAATGCCTACGTCAAAGGGGTTCGTGAGCCGGGTGAGGATGCGCTTGCCCGCCTGGCCGCGGCGGGGGGGCTCGAGCTGAAGCTCGGACGGCGGAAGCCGCCGGTGGATGCAGATCGCGCCGGGCGAATCCTCGTGCAGGTACTCGAGCTGGCGGAGGCGCTGCCTTTCAGGGTAAAACCCGACCTCGGTTACCCGCGTCTATCCGATCGCTTGGCTGCGTAGGTCCGTGGCGTGAGCGAGCTGGTCGACAAGCTCTTCGCCATTCACGACTCGCTGAACGAGGCCAGCGTTCCCCATGCGTTCGGCGGCGCGATCGCCCTCGCCTACTGCGTTGAGGAGCCTCGCGGCACGCGGGACCTGGACGTGAACATCTTTGTCGATGCGGCCAAGGCTGGGCCGACGCTTGCGCATATGCCGGTTGGTGTGACGGTGAGTCAGGAGGACATCGCGAAGGTTGAGCGCGATGGCCAAGCAAGGCTCGACTGGGGGGGCACGCCGGTCGACGTCTTCCTCAACAACATCCCTCTGCACCAGGCGGTGGCTTCGGCCGTTGTCTGGGTGCCGCTCGCCGGCCGCGAGATTCCAGTGCTGGACTGCGCATCGCTGGCGATCTTCAAGGCCTTCTTCGACCGCACGAAGGATTGGGCGGACATGGAGGCGATCGCCCAGGCGACGCCCGAGGACATTGACGTTGCCGCAGCGACGATCGCCGACCTCGTCGGTCCCGACGATCCGGCTGTGGAGCGGCTGGAGAGCCTGATTCCGCTCTACGTTGGATCCCGCCGCAGCCTGCGGCCCTAAGCGGTCTCCAGCGATACCGAGTGGTTGGCGACGATCATGCCGTCGGGGTCCCACTGGCGCTTGACCTCGGCGAGGCGGGCGCAGACGTCGGCGGGGAGGATCGCGTCGGCGTCGCAGGAGCGTTCGGTGAAGTTGTAGTAGGAGCCCTCACCGGCCCAGGGCTGCATCGTCTGCTCGATCTTGGCCAGGTGCTGGGGGATCGCCGCCCCCAGCTCAGGGGTCATCGGCATGCCGACGCTGTACATGACGAACTCGGTCTCGAGGTGGGTGAGGGCGCCGCCGTCGGGGTCCGGGCGGCCCAGCGCGCCGCCGATGTGGCGCAGCTCGCTGAGCAGCATCGGCGAGCCCGAGTCCGGTCCGGCCACGCTGACAAAGGCGTCGATCGCCTCGTCCGGAAGCTCGCGGATCGTCATTCCCTCGCCGACCCCCGGCACCGGGTTCTCCGGGTCCATGTGGATGCGGCAGAGGCCCTCGGCGGGGATCTGCCCCCAGGTGTCCATGATCGTCTCGCCCAGCTCGCGCAGCGGCGCGACGATCTCTTCGCCCGTGGCCTGGTCGCCGATGCAGGCGCCGTCGATCGTCAGCAGTGGCCGCCCGCGGATCGGCTCGGGGACGTCGGGGATCGGGGGCGGGGTGACGAAGCGGACCACGGAGGTGACGTCGTCGGAGACGCCGGCGGCCCAGTCGCGGTAGGCCCGCACCGCCTCGGCGCCGAGCTCGGCGGGGAAGACGAGGGCACCGGCGTAGATCTCCGCGATCGGGATCAGGCGCAGTTGCAGCGCCGTGACGATCGCGTAGCCACCGCCACCGCCGCGCAGCGCCCAGAAGAGGTCGGGCTCGTTCTCGGCATCGACCGTGCGCTGCTCGCCATCGGCGCTGACCAGCTCGATCGCCTGCACGCGGTTGCAGGCGAAGCCGTAGCGCCGGCCGAGCCAGCTGAGGCCACCGCCGAGGGTGTAGCCGGTAACGCCGACGTCGGGCGAGGAGCCCGGCATCGAGCTCAGCCCGTGCGCTCCCGCGGCGCTGCTCAGCTCGGCGACGAGGACGCCGGCCTCGACCCGCGCTGTCTGCGCCTCGGGATCGACCTCGATCCCCCGCATGCGCTCGGTCTTGATCAGGACCGAGCCCTCGAGCGGCGCCAGTGCCGCCGCGCCGTGGCCGGTTCCCTGCCCCGTGACCTTGAGCTCGTTGTCGGCGGCGAAGCGGACCGTCTTGGCGATGTCGTCGGCGCTCTCGGCGAAGACGACGGCCTCCGGGCGCTGATCGGCGGTCAGGTTCCAGGCGAGGCGCACCTCGTCCCAGTCGGCATCGCTCGGTGTTGCAACGCGGCCGGCGATGGCCAGCCCGGTGAAGTCACTCATCTGGTCTCCTCGGATCAGCTCAGGGACAAGCTTTTGACGGTGCCCTCGGCCCCAACCAGCACCGCGCTCACCATATCCGGCGGGAAAAGGCCGTGGGCGGCAACGCCAGGATCGGCCTCGAGCTGGGCGGCAAGCTCCGCCGGGTCACCAATCTCACCGCTGTAGTCGGCGATCACTCCGTCATCTGGACTGCGCGGCACGTCGCGCAGCGCGACCGCCGAGCCGAGCCGCTCCAGGGTCGAGGCGATGCCGAAGGAGAAGAGCTCGAGCGGTACCGGGGCACTGAGGCGGTCGACCGGCTTGCTCGAGTCGGCGATGACGACGAAGCGCTCGGCCGCCGCCGCGACGATCTTCTCGCGCAGGTGGGCTCCGCCGCCCCCCTTGATCAGCCAGCCGTCGGGCGTCACTTGGTCGGTGCCGTCGATCGCGATGTCGAGCCGCTGCAGCTGGCTGAACTCCTCGACCGGGATGCCCAGCCCGCGCGCCTGTTCCTCGGTGGCGACCGAGGTGGCGACGCAACGGATCCCGCCGACGCCGCGGGCGGCGATCGCCGGCAGCAGGTGGGCGACGGTCGACCCGGTGCCCAGGCCAACGGTCATCCCGTCCTCGACCAGCTCCGCCGCGGCCTCGGCCGCGATCCGCTTCTCGGCGTCCGCCTCGCTCACGGCGCGCCACTCTATTCCCGCCCCCCGGCGAACTGCATCAACTTGTCTATCTGGCAGGTGGAAAAGTTGATGCAGTTCGGTAGATCTATGCTCGCGGCTGGATGGACGCGCGAATCTGGATCAGCGGGCCGGGTGGGGAGCCACCGCGTTCGGTGGCGCTCTCGGTCGAGCGCACCGTCATCGGGCGCGATCCGGAGGCCGGGATCCAGGTTGACGACGAGGCCGTCTCCTGGCATCACCTCGAGATCGAGAACCGCGGTGGGGTGCTGATGGCGACCGACCTCGACAGCCGCAACGGCACCGCGCTCAACGGTGAGCCGCTGGAGCGGCCGCGCCGGCTGCGCGACGGCGACACGCTGATCGTCGGCGGCCACCGGCTCGAAGTCTCCGACCCGGTCCCCGGTCGAGCTGGGGGCACCGTCGCCGCCAGCGGGCCCAGCGTGGCGCTGACCGCAGATGAGCGAGTGACCGCCGCTGCCCTCGTAGCGCCCTACCGCAACGAGGGTGCCTTCGCCGGCCGGCCCGCCACCCGGGCCGAGATCGCCGAGGTCCTGCACGTCAGTGAGCGCACCGCCCAGCGCCGACTCGACGCTCTCGCCGCCAAGCTCGAGGTCCCGGGAGAGTCGGGCCGCGAGCGTCCGCGCCTGATCGCTGCCCGCGTGATCGAGCTCGGCCTCGATCGCTGACCCGGACCGGGCCAAAGCTGGCCCGGTCGGTGACGCCGCTGTCGTTGGCGGGCTCGCTCGCAGCGCCGAGCATCGGTTGTGCAAATGCAACCACCCGAAAAGGGGAGTCCAATGCTCAACCGTTCGATCAAGTTCCTACTCACCGTCCTCGCCCTCGCCCTGATGCCGGTAGCGAGCGCCGCCGCAGCCGGCCACTCGGGCGCCGTGGTCTTCTCACGGGCGATCCTCAACGTCGAAAAAACCGACAGCGGCCAAGTCGAAAAAACCGAAGGCGGCATCTACGCCGCCAAGGACGGTCATCTCAACCAGCTGACCGAGGATCCGACCGACAGCGAACCCGATTTCTCCGCCGACGGGCGCAAGATCGCCTTCGTCCGCGCCGGGGACGTCTGGTCGATGCGCGCCGACGGTACCGGCCAGCACAAACTGACCAGCGGGCTCGAGGTTGACGGCCGCCCGCAGTTCTCTCCCGACGGTCGCTACGTGATCTTCGAGCGGCGCGCCGCCGCCGAAGGCAGTCCGCGCGATCTCTATCGGGTCAATCTCGGCGGCAGCGCCCACGCGCTGGTTGCCAGCCCCGGCGACGAGCACGAAGCGTCGTTCTCGCCCGACGGCAAAGCGATCGTCTTCGTCCGCAGCGTCGCCGAAACCGGCGGCGGCTTTGCCGACGACGTCTACTCGGTGCGTCCCTCCGGCGCCGGCCTCGCCCGGCTCAGCCGGACCGCGCGCATCGACGAGTTCTCGCCCCGCTACTTCCAGGGTGGGATCGTCTTCAGCCGTGGCCAGAGCGGCGAAGGACCCGGCGCTTACGCCGACATCTTCACGATGCGGCGCAACGGCAGCAAAGTGAAAGTGCAGGTCGCCGGCGCCGGCTCGTCCTTCGTCGAAGACGTCGCGCCGGGAGCGCAGCTGCTGCTCTTCCGCCGCGATCAGGGCCTCTGGGTGAAGAAGATCGGCCCGGCCCGCGCTCACAAGCTGAGCGAGGTCGCCGACGGCTCCTCGACCAACTCGGTCTTCGCTTCGGACGGCCGCAAGGTCGCCGCCTTCATTACCACCGACGATGCCGAGTCGCTCTCGGCGATCGACGTCGCCAGCCGCCGCAGCTCGCAGCTCGCCGAAGGCTTCGCGCTGGAAAGCGGCTCGACCGCGACGACGATCGGGTCGGTCATCACCTGGCAGCCGGTGCGGCGCTGAGTCCCATCCGGTTCTCCGGGGGGCTCTGCACGGACTCCCCCCGGCTCCAGCTCGAAGGGCCCGCTCCCACCGGAGCGGGCCCTTCGTCGTTGAGCGGCGATATAACCGCCGCGTGGGAGAACCTTCGATCGGCTCGACGCTCGCTGGCTACCGGATCGATTCGCTGATCGCCCGTGGTGGCATGGGCGTCGTCTACCGGGCGACCCAACTGGCGCTGGACCGGCCGGTGGCGCTCAAGGTGATCGCGCACCAGCTAGCCGACGACGAGAAGTTCCGCCGCCGCTTCCTCAGCGAGTCGCGACTTGCGGCCCGGCTCGAGCACCCCGCGGTGGTGCCGGTCTACGACGCCCGCGAGGACGACGGCGAGCTGATCGTCGCGATGCGCCTTGTCGAGGGCGGTGATCTGCGCAAGCTGATCGACCGCGAGGGGCCGCTGCAGCCCGAGCGCGCGGTCCACCTGCTGGGCCAGGTCGCCGAAGCGCTCGACGCGGCGCACGCCGCCGGCATCGTCCACCGCGACGTCAAGCCGCACAACATCCTGGTCGAGGGCGAGCGCGCCTACCTCTCGGACTTCGGCCTGGCCAAGGCCTACGCCGAGACCGGGCCTGGCAGCGGCGCCTCGATCGTCGGCACGGTCGAGTACATGGCGCCGGAGCAGTGGCGGGGCGAGCGGGTCGGGCCGGCGGCCGACGTCTACGCGCTCGGCTGCGTGCTCTACGAGGCGCTGACCGGGATCGTTCCCTACGCGCGCAAGGAGGCTGACACCGAGCCGGAGCTTCCAAAGGGGATCGAGGCGGTGATCGAGCGGGCGGTCTCCAAAGACCCGGCGGAGCGCTACGCGAGCGCGGGCGAGCTGATCGAGGCAGCCCGGCAGAGCCAGGGGGACACCCCCGCAGCGACGCTGGTGCTGAGCGAACGGCCGGAGCAGCCGACCCTGCGGCTCAGCGGCTCGCCGGCCGATGGGGTCGGCCTGAGCCGTTGGCGCCGCCCGATCGCCGGCGCCTTTCTCTTCTGGTTCGTCGGGGGCCTCGCGGTTGTCACCGCGGCGGTTGCCCTGATCGTGAGCTTCTTCGGCGACGACGGCGTCTCGGTTTCCGCCCCGATCGCGGTCGCCGACCCGCCCCTGCGCCTCGCGGTCGGCCCGGAGACCGTCTGGGCGACGAGCGCGGCGGACGGGACCCTCTCCGGGATCGATCCCGACACCCGGCGGGTGATCTCGAAGCTGCGAGTCGGGCGCGGGGTCTCCGGCGTGACGATTGGCGCCGGCTCCGTTTGGGTCTCTAACCCCCGCACCGGCACCGTCCTGCGCATCGATCCGCCCGGGCGCGTGATCGCGCGGATCGCCGTCGGCGGCAGCCCCGGCGCGATCGTCTCCGGCGGCGGTCGCATCTGGGTTGCCGACGAGGACGGCGCCGGCATCACCGCGATCGACGCCCAGGCGGCGCGGATCATCAGGCGTGGACTTGCCCCTCACGCTGCGCCGCTGCGCCTCGCCGTCGGCGCCGGCGGCCTCTGGGTCAGCAGCGCCTCGACCGCAACGGTGCGCCGGATCGACCTCGGCACGCTCTCCGTCGACCCGCCGATCCTCGCCGGCCGCGGGCCCGCCGGAGTGACGGTCGGCCACGGCCTGGTCTGGGTCGCCAACGGCCGCTCGACCACTGTCACCCGCATCGACCCAGCGACGCACTCAATCCTCGGCGATCCAATCGAGGTCGGCGAACGCCCCGGCGGGATCGACGCCGGAACCAGCGCCGTCTGGGTCGCGAGTGCGGCAGATGACTCAGTGATCCGGCTGGACCTCAGCAGTGGCGACCCGATAGGCAGTCCGATCGGCGTCGGCCCGAAGCCCGGCGCTGTCGTAGTTGGTCCCGAAGCCGTCTGGGTAGCCAACAACGGCGACGGCACGGTCACCCGCATCGAACCCTGAAAGCTCTCGCCGGGACTCGGGTCGACGCGCTGTGCGCCAGAGCGCCTTTCGTATCGCTCCGTGGATGGAGTCGGAAGGAGGCATCCGGGGAGGGTCTCCGGGAACTCCCGGCCGAAGGCCGGCCCGGAGACTCTCCCCCGGATGCCTCTCACCGTCACGGCAGTCTCATAGGATCGATACGTGAGCCGGGACATCGACCAACTCGCGATCAACACGATCCGCACCCTCTCGATCGACGCGATCCAGAAGGCCAACTCGGGCCACCCGGGCACGCCGATGGCGCTGGCGCCGCTCGCCTACACGCTCTGGCAGCGCTTCCTGCGCTTCGACCCGGCCGACCCGATCTGGCCTGGCCGCGACCGCTTCGTGCTCTCCGCTGGCCACGCCTCGATGCTGCTCTACTCGCTGCTTCACCTCGCCGGCGTCAAGGCGGTCGACCCCGACTACGAGATCGTCGGCGAGCCCGCCGTCTCGCTCAAAGACATCGAGAGCTTCCGCCAGCTCGACTCGCGCGCTCCCGGCCACCCCGAGTACCGCTGGACCTCGGGAGTCGAGACGACCACGGGCCCGCTCGGCCAGGGCGTCGCCACCTCGGTCGGCATGGCGATCGCCGGCAAGTGGCAGGGCGCCCGTTACAACCGGCCCGGCTTCGACCTCTTCGACTTCGACGTCTACGCGATCGCCGGCGATGGCTGCCTGATGGAGGGGGTCTCCAACGAAGCCGCCTCGATCGCCGGCCACCTCAAGCTCGACAACCTCTGCTGGGTCTACGACAACAACCACATCACGATCGACGGCAAGACCCACCTCGCCTACGACGACGACGTCGCCGCCCGCTTCATGGGCTACGGCTGGAACGTCACCCGCGTCGGCGACGCCAACGACACCGACCTGATCGCCACCGCCTTCGAGGAGTTCAAGGGCGAGGAGGAGCGGCCGACGCTGCTCATCGTCGACAGTCACATTGGCTACGGCTCGCCGCACAAGGTCGACACCTCGGCCGCCCACGGCGAGCCGCTGGGTGAGGAGGAGGTGCGCGAGACCAAGCGCGCCTACGGCTGGCCCGAGGACGCCCAGTTCCTCGTCCCCGACGGGGTGCGCGAGTGCTTCGCCGAGGGGGTCGGCAAGCGCGGCGCCGAGCTCTCGGCGGCATGGAAGAAGCTGCTCGGCGACTACGCGGGAGAGAACGGCGATCTCGCCGCCGAGATCGAGGCGCAGCAGCGGCGCGAGCTGCCAGCCGGCTGGGACGCCGGCATCCCCAGCTTCGATCCCGATGAGAAGGGGATCGCCACCCGTAAGGCCTCGCAGCAGGTCGAGAACGAGATCGGCGAGCGGCTGCCCTGGCTGCTGGTCGGCTCCGCCGACCTCACCGACTCGACCTCGGTGCGGCTCAAGTTCGACGGCGCCGAGGACTTCGAGCCGGGGGCCTACGCCGGCCGCCAGCTCCACTTCGGCATCCGCGAGCATGAGTCGGCGGCGATCTCCAACGGACTCTCGCTCTCCAAGCTGCGCCCGCTCTGGTCGACCTACCTCACCTTCTCCGATTACGCGCGGCCGGCGATCCGCCTCTCGGCGCTGATGGAGCTGCCGGTGATCCACCTCTTCACCCACGACTCGATCGGCCTCGGTGAGGACGGGCCGACCCACCAGCCGGTCGAGCAGCTCGCCTCGCTGCGAGCGATCCCGGGCCTCGACGTGATCCGCCCCGCCGACGCCAACGAGGTTGCCGAGGCCTGGCGAGCGGCGATCGACCGCACTCATCAGCCGGTCGCCCTGATCCTCACCCGCCAGAACGTGCCGGTCTTCGACCGCTCCAAGTACGCCCCGGCCGCGGGCTTGCACCGCGGCGCCTACGTGCTCGCCGACGCTGAGGGTGGTGACCCGCAGGTGATCCTGATCGCCACCGGCAGCGAGGTGGCGCTGGCGCTGGCGGCCTATGAGGAGCTGAAGGGCGAGGGCGTTCGCGCGCGTGTCGTGAGCATGCCCTGCTGCGAGCTCTTCGATCGCCAGGACGACGCCTACCGCGAGGAGGTCCTGCCGTCGGCCGTCACCGCCCGGGTCTCGATCGAGGAGGCCTCGACCCTGGGCTGGGATCGCTACGTTGGGTCTGACGGCGTCAAGGTCGGGATGCACACCTTTGGCACTTCGGCGCCGCTGAAGGACGTTCAAACCAAGTTCGGCTTCACCCCCGACAAGGTGGCCGAAGCCGCAAAGGAGCTGCTCTCATGAAGCCGACCGCGAAGCTGCACGACATTGGCCAGAGCCTCTGGCTCGACAACATCACCCGCACGATGCTGGCCGATGGGACTCTCAAGGGATACATCGATGAGCTCTCGGTCACCGGCCTCACCTCCAACCCGACGATCTTCGACAAGGCGATCTCGGGCGGCGATGCATATGACGAGCAGATCGCCGAGCTGAGCGGCAGCGCCGTAACCGAGGAGGGAATTGGCGCCACCCCCACCGAGCGGATCTTCTTCGAGCTGGCGCTTGCCGACCTGCGCGATGCAACCAACCTCTTCAGGGGCGTCCACGAGCGCACCGGCGGCCTCGACGGCTACTGCTCGCTCGAGGTCTCGCCGCTGATCGCCGACGACGCCGAAGCGACGATCGAGGAGGCCGCCGAACTGCACGCCAAGGCGGAGCGCGACAACCTCTTCATCAAGATTCCGGGCACCGAGGCCGGCCTGACGGCGATCGAGGAGTCGATCTTTGCCGGCATCCCGATCAACGTCACGCTGCTGTTCGACGCGGAGCAGTACCTCGCCGCGGCCGACGCCTACATGAAGGGAATCGAGCGGCGGATCGAGGCCGGGCTCAGCGCCGACATCGCCTCGGTCGCCTCGATCTTCATGAGCCGCTGGGACGTCGCCGTTTCCGGCGAGGTTCCCGACGAGCTGCACAACCGCCTCGGCCTGGCGATCGGCTTCCAGGCCTACCGTGCCTACCGCGAGCTGCTCGACTCGCCGCGCGTGCAGCGGCTGATGAACGAGGGCGCCCGGCCGCAGCGCCTGCTCTGGGCCAGCACCGGCACCAAGGACCCCAATGCCTCCGACACCCTCTACATCGAGGGCTTTGCCTCGCCCTTCACGGTCAACACGATGCCCGAGCCGACCCTGCACGCCTTTGCCGATCACGGCGAGGTCGGCGAGCCGATTCCCGCCGACGGCGGCGACTGCGACAAGGTGCTGGCGGAATTCGGCGATGTGGGCATCGACGTCGGCGCGCTTGCCAAGCGGTTGCAGGAGGAGGGCAAGGAGGCCTTTGCCAAGTCGTGGGACGAGATGCTGAAGACGATCGAGTCGCAGGCCGGGGCCACGGCATGAGCTTCCGGTGCGCCTTTTGCACCCCAGGGATACATAAAGCGCACCGGAAGGAGGGGTGATGAGCGACGGACCGAGTCTCAGGCAGCGGCCCGCTTGGGGGGCGCTGGAGAAGCACTTTGCCCAGATCGAGGGCCAGCATCTGCGCGACCTCTTCGCAGACGACCCGGCGCGCGGCGAGCGCCTTGTCGCCGACGGCGCCGGCCTGCACCTCGATTTCTCCAAGAACCGGATCACCGACGAGACGGTGATGCTGCTCGGCCAGCTGGCCAAGGAGTGCGGGGTCGAGGAGCGGCGCGAAGCGATGTTCGCCGGCGAGCACATCAACGTCTCCGAGGACCGCGCCGTCCTCCACGTGGCGCTGCGGATGCCGCGCGGGCGCTCGCTGATCGTCGACGGCGTCGACGTGGTCAAGGAGGTGCACGAGACGCTCGACCGCATGGCCGCCTTCGTCGAGCGCGTCCACACGGGCGAGTGGACCGGCCACACGGGCAAGCCGATCCGCAACGTCGTCAACGTCGGCATCGGCGGCTCCGATCTCGGCCCGGTAATGGCCTACGAGGCGCTGCGTCACTACTCGCGCCGCGAGCTGACCTTCCGCTTCGTCTCCAACGTCGACGGCACCGACTTCGCCGAGTCGACCCGTGACCTCGACCCCGAGGAGACGCTCTTCGTGATCTCCTCGAAGACCTTCACCACGCTGGAGACGATGACCAACGCCCGCAGCGCCCGCGAGTGGTCGCTGGCCGGCCTCGGTGGCGATGAGTCCGCCGTCGCCAAGCACTTCGTCGCCGTCTCGACCAACGCCGAGGA